>NZ_JBHRZS010000011.1:0-63479 GCF_042649705.1 Algoriphagus namhaensis | reverse complement strand
GCAACCGGACCAATTGGACCTACCGGTGCTGATGGTGCAACTGGTCCACAAGGACCTACCGGACCTCAAGGAGATACCGGAGCTACTGGTGCACAAGGACCTACTGGAGAAACCGGAGCTACTGGTGAAACCGGTGCTACTGGTGAAACCGGAGCTACTGGAGCTGCTGGTGCTGACGGAGCAGATGGAGCAGATGGCGACTCCGCATATGAAGTCGCGGTAGCCAATGGATTTCTAGGAACTGAAGCCGAGTGGCTTGCTTCGCTAAAGGGAGATAAGGGAGATACCGGTGATCAAGGTCCTCCAGGGTCAGATAACCAGATTCTTTCTACTTCTGGAGGAGCGGGTAATATCTCTATCGAAAATGGAAATACCCTAAACCTAAATGTTAACGATGCCGATGCCGATCCGAACAACGAAATTCAATTATTAGCGACAGCTCCTTCCACACCGGGAGAAATCGGTATTAGTGGCGGTAATACAATTACCCTCAATGTCAACGATGCCGATGCCGATCCGAACAATGAAATTCAAGAGCTTGTCTCGGCTCCCTCTCAGCCTGGTGTTATTGGATTAACCGACGCAAATACGGTGACAGTGAATGTGAATGACGCCGATGCCGATCCTACCAATGAAATCGAACTGCCAACAGGAGGCACTAACGGCCAGGTACTTTCTACTGATGGAAGTGGGAATTATTCATGGGTTGATGCCGTATCAAACCCTATCAAGGCATTTGGAAAGGTAGCTGCAGACGGAACTGAATTAAAAGTAATTGGAGCAACTGTAACGACGAATCTTAATGGTGTTTATCTTATTACGTTTGACAATGCTAGACCTGATGCTAATTATATCATTCAACTCACTTCTAGTGATGGGACTAGTATTTCTTACGCTCTTGAGGATGTAAATGGATTTACAGTCATCATCACTGGCAGTGGGAATGGAAATGGAAATGGGAATGGGAACAGGCAAAATGCAGAGTTTATGTTCACAGTAATTGACCCATAAGTTTCAAAATCAGTTTCTGAACAATAACTAATTCCTTGTAAAGGACAAATAACTGTATAACGCTTTTACTGAAGCATAGAGCAATTATAAAAAGATCCCTTTCGAAGAGACGCATATAGAGTCCCTCTTTTTAAGAGAGTGAAAATCAAATCATCATTGAATTATTTGGACTTTCTTACCAGAGATAGCATATGAAAATCATAGACCGGGTAGGGTTTTAGCATTATAAAACGACTTTGTAAAACCGCAATCTAGTACCCATATTTCCCACCCCATTTACTCTTCAAAAACTTTCTCAATTCATTTTCTCGGGCATTTTCGCCAGGTTCGTAGAGTTTGGTGTTTTTGATTTCATCTGGTAAAAATTCTTGAGCTACGAAATTACCTGGAAAGTCATGGGAGTATTTGTAGGCTTTACCATAGTTGAGATCTTTCATCAGATTGGTAGGCGCATTGCGCAATGCTAATGGTACGGATAAGTCCCCGGTTTCTTTCACCAGAGCTTGGGCCTGATTGATAGCCATATAGGCTGCATTGCTTTTGGCTGAACTCGCCAAGTAGGTCACACACTGCGAAAGAATAATTCGAGATTCTGGATAGCCGATGATTTTCACTGCTTCAAAACAATTCGTAGCGAGCAACAAAGCATTAGGGTTTGCATTTCCTATATCTTCCGAAGCCAAGATCACCAGTCGTCTGGCGATAAACTTCACATCCTCTCCCCCTTCGATCATTCGTGCCAGCCAGTACACAGCTGCATTCGGGTCTGATCCACGAATAGATTTGATAAAGGCTGAGATGATATCGTAATGCTGTTCACCGGATTTGTCATACAGTGCTACTTTTTGCTGAGCAATCTGCATGACCTTTTCATCAGTAATCACACAAGGATTCTCATTAATCCCATCGATGACAATCTCAAGGAGGTTCAAAAGTTTTCTACCATCTCCTCCAGAAATCCTTAGCAAGGCATCCGTTTCTTTCAGCTCCACCTTGATTTTTTTCAGATCTACATCTTTCTCCAGTGCCTGATGTACCATCGCTTCCAGTTCAGCTTTCCCAAGGGGATTAAGCGTAAAAACCTGACATCTGGAAAGCAAAGCCCCATTGACTTCGAAAGATGGATTCTCAGTAGTTGCTCCAATCAATCTGATCACTCCTTTTTCCACGGCACCCAAAAGGGCATCCTGTTGGGATTTATTAAATCGGTGAATTTCGTCAATGAAAAGGACCACTCCCATTTGGAATTTTGCCTTTTGAATGACCTCTCGAATATCCTTAACGCCAGAACTGATTGCCGAAAGCGTGTAAAAAGGAGCTTTGATCTCATTTGCGATGATATTCGCGATCGTAGTTTTCCCCACACCAGGAGGCCCCCACAGAATCAGCGAAGGCACATTGCCTGATTTGATCGCCTTAAAAAGAAATGAATTAGGAGAAGATAAATGTTCCTGACCGATCAGATCTTCCAAACGTGTAGGCCGCATTCGCTCCGCAAGTGGGGTGTTGTTCATTCCTGCATTTGATTAATTAAAAAACAAGATACTTAGAAAAGAAAAAAGGGCGGTAAGGCCCTTTAAAAATTGTCAAAAACTGTCAAATCCTAAAGCTCACGTACCCGGGCTCCAAACTCCTCCAATTGATCATCATCAAAGTCATGGTGAGTCACAAAACGTACGAGATCTGGTCCGAATTTCACGGATTTGATGTCTTTTTGGGCTAGTTTACCCATAAATTCTTCTGGAAAGACTCCATCTAGTCTGGCGATAACGATGTTGGTAGCTACTGGTAAAACTTCAGAAACAACGGACAATTCGAGAAGCATTTCACCTAGTTTTCTTGCTCGGGCATGATCTTCTTTCAATCGATCTACCTGATAATCCAAAGCATAGATTCCCGCTGCCGCTAAAAATCCAGCTTGCCGCATTCCTCCACCAAAGGACTTCCGCACCTTTCGTGCTCGCTTGATATCTGCCTTAGTTCCCAAAAGTACCGAACCAATCGGGCAGCCCAAGCCTTTACTCAAGCAAACAGAAATCGTGTCAAACTGTGCACCCCAATCAGCCGGGCTTTCACCGGACTCAACCAAAGCATTAAACAGTCTAGCACCGTCTAGGTGAAGTTTTAAGCCTTTTTCTTGGCAAAGCTCACGGATTGGCCTGACCTCATCCAAAGTATAAATACTTCCTCCACCCTTGTTCATCGTATTTTCCAGAGAAACCAAGGTGGTTTCAGGTGCATGCACATCGTCGGGATTAATAGATGCGGATATTTGCGCTGCAGTAATTTTACCCAAATTCCCATCCAGCAATTTCACTGAGGCCAGTGAATTGGACATAATTCCTCCTCCCTCATAGAGATAGATATGGGAGTACTTATGGCAAATCACCTCCGTTTGAATCCGAGTATGGAGCCGGATGGCAATCTGATTGGTCATCGTACCTGAAGGACAAAAAACAGCCGCTTCCATCCCAAAAAAGTTGGCGATTTTTTCCTCTAGGGCATTCACCGTGGGATCTTCACCAAAGACATCATCCCCAATCGGAGCGGAAAACATGGCTTCCCGCATGCCTGCCGTTGGTTTGGTCAGGGTATCACTTCGTAAATCAATAATCATTTTTGCTAAAATAAATGGCTTTAGAACTGTTGGAAGGAGCAAGAGTTTTTATGGCTTGTGCAGCTTCTATGGGTCTATCCGTGGCTAAAATATCTGCTCCCTGCTGAACGAAGCTTGCATACATCTCATCCCCTCGAGCGATGGCACTTCTATCCAAGTTACCCAATACCCCTAAAATCGTAAAAACTCCTTTATCATGAAGCGCTCGATTGAATTCTGGGCTTCGCTCTGCTACTCCGGTAAATGCAATAACTCTAGTCCAAGGAATTCCCGTTTCTTCAAATCTTGAAATTTCTTCTTCATTTCGAATTGTGACTGAAAGCATCAACTCAGGTGCGAGATAATGCAGCTTCTTGGCAGCTGGAAAAGTATAGCTAATCAAGGCTGCATAAGCCTCAGATTCGGTGGCTCGGACTTCCTCGACCACTTTTTCAAAAGGGACCGACCGCTTGATATCCACCGTCAAAAGAGCTTTTCCCTTAGCCCAATTCAAGGCTTGCTCGAGTGTAGGAACTTTATATTCCGTCAAATCTCCATTTTCGTCCTCAAGTCTTAGACCTTGGATATACTCGTAGGTTACTTCATTCACTTTCCCTGTCCCATTTGTGGTCCGGTCCAACTCATCGTCATGCATCAGGATCAAAACTGAATCTTGAGTCATGGCCACATCCAATTCAATAATGGCCGGGGTGTATTTGAGTACGTTTTCGAAGGTTTCTAGCGCATTTTCAGGAAATCCGGGATAAGGTCCTCCCCGATGAGCTGAAACCATAGGAATCCGGTCAGATGTCCAAGAGTAGAAGTCACGAGTATCTTCAATGCCTGAAAGGGCTATAAAATATGAATCCAGATTTGAGGATTCGTTATCTATCAAGCTTTCGTTTGGTGCTGAACAGGCAGAGAAAATGCCAATGCCTAATAGGCTAAGTACAAAAAAAACTCTATTCATTCTTTTTAATATCTTTTTTGAAAATAAAGTCAAGACCGGACCTTTTTTTAAAAACCTCTTCCATATCCTTTAATTCAAGGTTTAGGGCTTTGGTGGAAATTTGAATCTCGATTAAGCTAAGAGCTAGGGCAACCAACAAAAAAGCCATGCTCCCTATGAAGACCCAATTAGCCGCCATAGTAAAGCCCTGAAAAAGTAAAAACATACAAATCACACAAAGCAAGAAACTGAAAACACCAAAGAGCTGCATGCCTTTGATAAGTGAAAGTCGTTTTCTAAGATTTTGGATTTGCTCCACAATAAGCTCCTGTTCGGAAGATTCCATATAGTTCTTATGCAGACTTCGGATGAGACTGGCTATAGCCAGAAAACGATTGGTAAAGGCCAGCATCAAAAGGGTAATGGCGGAAAAAAGTAAGGCTGGTGTAGAGAGTTGGAGTTCCATGGCTCAAGATTAACGCTAAAGATGGCTGATTTTGAGAAAAGCACAAAAAAGCCCACTCAAATTGAGCGGGCTTAATTTTTTATTCATCAACATTAAAGGTGAATCACCTCATCGTAAGCTGCTGCTGCAGCTTCCATCACCGCCTCAGACATGGTTGGGTGAGGATGCACCGTCTTGATCAATTCATGACCTGTAGTTTCCAGTTTTCTCACAGCCACAATCTCAGCGATCATCTCAGTTACATTTGCTCCAATCATATGAGCGCCAAGAAGCTCTCCGTATTTTTTATCAAATACTAATTTCACAAAACCATCTTTTGCGCCAGCTGCGGAAGCTTTGCCAGAGGCAGAGAAAGGAAACTTCCCAACTCTTACTTCATATCCTGCCTCTTTGGCTTTTGCCTCGGTCATACCCACAGAAGCAATCTCTGGAGAGCAATAGGTACAGCCTGGGATATTTCCATAGTCCAACGGCTCAGGGTGATGTCCTGCGATTTTCTCCACACAAATAATCCCCTCAGCAGATGCTACGTGTGCCAAAGCTGGCCCAGAAACCACGTCACCGATAGCATAGTACCCTGGCATATTTGTTTTGTAATATTCATCTACTTTGATTTTGCCTTTTTCGACCATAATTCCTACGTCTTCCAATCCACAGTTTTCCAAATTGGAAACCACTCCAGCTGCGGAGAGAACTACATCACATTCGAGGATTTCCTCTCCTTTCGCTGTTTTCACAGTTACCTTGCAACCTGTACCTTTGGTGTCCACTCCGGTTACCTCAGAAGAAGTCATGATCTTCATTCCTGACTTCTTATAGATTTTTTCCAGAGCCTTAGAAACTTCAACATCTTCTACAGGCACGATGCGATCCATGTATTCAACAATGGTTACCTCTGTGCCAATGGAGTTATAAAAATAAGCGAACTCCACTCCGATCGCTCCAGAACCTACTACTACCATTTTCTTAGGCTGTTTCTCAAGAGTCATCGCCTTTCTGTAGCCGATGATTTTCTTGCCATCCATTTTCATAGATGGAAGCTCACGAGATCTAGCACCCGTGGCGATAACGATATTATCTGCAGAATAGACGGTCTTTTTACCGTCCTTATCGGCAACTTCGACCTTTTTGCCCGCTTGGATTTTACCCCAACCTGCTATCACGTCGATTTTATTTTTTTTCATCAGAAAAGTAACTCCCTTGCTCATTCCGTCGGCCACACCTCGGCTACGCTTCACCATGCCTTCGAAATCCGCTTTTGATTCCTTTACAGAAATACCGTAGTCGGAAGCGTGCTGGATGTACTCAAATACCTGTGCGCTTTTGAGCAAGGCTTTGGTAGGAATACAGCCCCAATTGAGACAAATTCCTCCTAATTCCTCTGCTTCAATGATGGCGGTTTTGAGTCCAAGTTGGCTCGCTCTAATCGCTGCTACATATCCACCTGGGCCACTGCCCAACACGATCAAGTCATATTTTGTCGAAGACATATTTTATAATCTTAATTGAAAACTGATTGAAACTATGCAAAAATAGGTCTTTTGGATTCAGAAAAAAATTTGGTGAGATGCGCAGAAAATAACCAAAAATGGACTTGAGCTTCCAGAAGAACCACTTTTCCAAATGTACTTTGGTACAAGTCATTTTTCTCGGGAAAAAATTCTGAAATTCTACTATCTTTTGACTTTAATTCTTGAGGATCAACTCAAAAGGGATTAGCCAAAGCATAGAAAAGATTCTTTTGGGTTTTTTTCTAATTTTGAACAAACAAAAACAACAAACGAATGGGATTACTTTCCGGTAAAACAGCCTTGATCACTGGTGCCTCCAAGGGCATCGGTAGAGCCATCGCTATCAAATATGCACAAGAAGGGGCAAATGTGGCCTTTACATTTTTATCCTCAGTGGAAAAGGGCCAGGCGCTAGAAGCCGAGCTAGCTGAGTTTGGTATCAAGGCCAAAGGCTTTAGATCTGATGCATCCGACTTCAAAGCCGCCGAAGAATTGGTGAATGCTGTGGTTGCTGAATTTGGCGCACTGGATATTTTGATCAACAATGCAGGGATCACTCGTGACAATCTTTTAATGCGCATGACGGAAGAAGCTTGGGATGAAGTGATCGGGATCAACCTAAAATCTTGTTTCAACACCGTAAAGGCCGCAACACGTACCATGATGAAGGCAAAAGCCGGATCCATCATCAACATCACCTCTGTGGTCGGGATCAAAGGAAACGCCGGACAGACAAACTATGCAGCTTCCAAAGCCGGCATCATCGGTTTTACAAAATCAGTAGCCTTGGAACTTGGCTCTAGAAATATTAGATCCAATGCTGTGGCGCCAGGATTTATCGAAACAGAGATGACTGGCGTCTTGGACGAAAAAACAGTTCAAGGATGGAGAGATGCTATTCCTATGAAGCGCGGCGGCCAGCCTGAAGAGGTGGCAAATGCCTGTGTTTTCCTAGGATCCGATATGAGCAGCTACATTTCCGGTCAGGTACTTCAGGTGGATGGAGCAATGCTGACTTAATTTTTCTCCTATTATTTAGAATCAAAAAAGCCCTGAAAATTGATTTTCAGGGCTTTTCTTTTGACTTAGCGAGGATTACTTATCACTCTCCAAAAACGGATATCGATAATCCACCGCAGAAACAAAGGTCTCCTTAATCGTACGTGGAGAAACCCAACGTAGTAAGTTGATCATAGAGCCAGCCTTATCGTTGGTTCCTGAAGCTCTCGCTCCACCAAATGGCTGCTGACCTACCACCGCACCAGTTGGCTTGTCGTTGATGTAAAAGTTACCCGCAGCATTCTTTAGCTTTTGGGTAGCCAAATCGATAGCATAACGATCTTGAGAGAAAACTGCTCCGGTCAAGGCGTAAGGCGAAGTCTGATCGACAAGTTCCAATGCTTCCTCGTAATGCTCTTCATTGTACACATAGATAGTCAAAACAGGTCCGAAAATCTCCTCACACATCGTGGTATACATAGGATCTTGGGTGACGATGACCGTAGGCTCAATAAAATATCCCTTGGACTTATCACAATTTCCACCTGCAATGATTTCGGTCAGTGGATTCACTTTGGCAGAGGTGATATAGCTTTCGATTTTATCAAAGGACTTTTCGTCAATTACTGCATTGACAAAATTGGTAAAGTCTTCCGTGCCACCCATTTTAATGGAAGCAAGATCCTCAAGCATATATTTTTTCACATCCTCCCAAAGATTGGACGGGATGTAGGCTCTTGAAGCCGCAGAACATTTTTGACCTTGGAACTCAAATGCTCCTCTCACTAGACCAACGGCTACCCCCTTCGCATCTGCCGATTTATGGGCGATCACGAAGTCTTTTCCACCAGTCTCCCCTACTATTCTAGGGTAAGATTTATACTTGTGAATATTTCCACCGATAGTCTTCCAGATATGCTGGAATACGCCAGTAGAACCAGTAAAGTGAATCCCAGCAAAATCAGGATGATTAAAAATCACCTCACCTGCTGTAGGACCATCGACATAGATCAAATTGATGACTCCATCTGGCACACCAGCCTCTTTGAATACTTCCATTAGCACATTTGCCGAATAGATCTGGGTATATGCTGGCTTCCAAACAATGGTATTGCCCATCATAGCGGCTGAGGTTGGAAGATTTCCTGCTATCGCGGTAAAATTGAATGGGGTCAATGCGAACACAAAACCTTCCAATGGTCTTTGTTCCAATCGATTCCACACACCATTACCCGAAACAGGAGGCTGCTGCGCGTAGATTTCGGACATGTATTTCACATTGAAGCGAAGGAAATCAATAAACTCACAAGCCGCATCGATCTCAGCCTGCATGGCATTTTTTGATTGTCCCAGCATGGTCGCCGCATTGATTTTTGCCCGGTAGGGTCCTGCGATAAGATCAGCTGCCTTTAAGAAAATCGCTGCACGCTGTTCCCATGCTAAATTTTCCCAATCATGTTTTGCCCCCAAAGCAGCGTTTATTGCTTGCTTCACATGAGAAGCATCTCCTTCATGAAAATGGCCAAGAATATGCTTATGATCATGCGGAGGAGACATCGGGCGTGTTTTACCCGTCCGAACCTCTTCCGAACCGATATACATCGGTACATCCAATTGCTTTGCACGAGCTTCCTTTACCGCAGCTTGCAATTCTTTTCGCTCCGGGCTTCCGGCAGCATAAGCTTTCACCGGTTCATTCACCGGATTGGGTATATTGAAAAATCCTTTTAACATGATATTTGGAGTTTATTTGATTACAAGTGGGGCAAAGATAAACACTTCGCTCAATTTGGCCTGTGATAGAAGTGACAAAAGGCTTAAAGAAATCCTTCCAACTCCTTCAAGTGTTGAATCGTAAAGGTAGGTTCGAGATCAATTTCCTTTTGATCAGGATTGAAAAAGACCTGGTCTATTCCTGCATTTATTGCACCCAGGATATCTGAATTGGGATTGTCTCCGATCATCAAGCAATCCTGATGGCGAGCATTCACGCGCTCTACGGTGTGATGGAAAATTCGAACATCCGGTTTCTTATGTCCTGTAGTTTCGGAAGTGACCACTAATTCAAAATACGGATCCAATTTAGCCGAACGGATCTTTTTAGCCTGAGACTCATTAAAGCCATTGGTAATAATATGGAGTTGATATTTTTCTTTGAGGTAATCCAAAATCTCAAACGTATAAGGGAAAACATGTGGCTTCGAAGAAGTTCTATGCATAAAATCCTCTTCAAATTCCGCAGGAATGGCCTCTGGTCTTCCACCAGCATGGGAGAAAATTCTTGGGAAGCGAGTTTTTCTGAGATTCACTTTATCTATCCGACCGACATTGTAATCGTCCCAAAGCTGATAATTCACATGGTGAAAAGAATTAAAAAATGCTTCGAAAGTGGGAATACCCAAGGAAAGCAATTCGTAATGATGATAAAGTTCGGAAAGTGATTCGGTAACATTTCTATCGTAATCCCAGAGTGTATGATCGAGGTCGAAGAATAAGTGTTGGTATTTTTTCAAAGGGTTAGCGTCTATATTGGTTGTTTTGAATTTTATTGATGGCTAGTTCACGGTTAGATTTCAGGATTTCGAAAGTTTCCTGATCCTTGATTAGGCTAGGGTCCTTTTGTATAAACTTAAAAATCTGCTGAATGATTTCGAGATACTCTTCTAAAATGTAATAAAACACCCATTGATCCACCCGACGGCTACCAAGCAGACCAGCATTCTTGAGGTAGATCAGGTGCCGACTTGTTTTGGTTTGGGTATAATCCAGGATCAATTCAAGGTCTGAGATCGAAAGTTCCTTGTTCCAGATCAAGAGATGGATTATGCGAACTCTCGACTCGTCAGATAGGGCTTTAAATATCCTCAGACCGTAATTTAAGCTGATATTTTTTAGACGCATTTGTAAGTTTTAACTCAAAAGATTGGAACAATACCGAAAAATCGTCCCAAATTACATATAATTGATGGAGCAAATGAACCAACGCTCCGAGTCTAAGTTATATTAATTGTGCAGCAATTTAATCTCTTCCGCCCGCTAGCTATTCTAGTCTTTGGATTTTTCTTCACCTTCATCTCGGCAAATGCCCAAGATCGAAGCGAAAAGAAAGTGATCCAACTATCCGGTATTATTTTGAATGCGGATAGTACTGATGCTGTAGCCGGTGTGAACGTCTATGTACCAAAAAAAGGGCGAGGAACGAGTTCTGGACGATTTGGATATTTTTCAATGCCCGTGCTTGAGGGTGATAGTGTAGTTTTTTCATTTATTGGTCTTAAAAAGCAAACTTTCAAAGTTCCTGAAAATGTCAAAGAAGATCGTGTCAGCCTGATCTTGACTATGGAAGTGGATGAAATTGCTTTGGCAGAGATCGAGGTAATGCCTTATCCCACCGAGGAGGAATTTAAACAGGCAGTGATTGCTATGAATGTAGTGGATCCGATGTCTATTTCCCGAGCAAACATGAGCCCAGAGATGCTTTTGAGATGGGCTGAATCCATGCCGGCATCGAGCAATGAAAACTTCAGGTATTTCCAGCAAGGGCAAATGTTGCAAAATCAAGACCTTTATGGCCCAAGACCTCTTCGATTGCTTGATCCATTTGCATGGTCACAATTCATTCGCTCCATTAAACGCGGGGATCTGAAGAGCAGAGATTAAGGGCAGGCTCGCCACGATGCATCATTTTGATTTTGTGAAGGTTTACTGAATCTCCGGGAGCACCCAGTTTTCCAATCCGCTTGGCATCTTCATCATGGTTTCAATCGCCTCGACTGTTCGTGGCGCATCAATTGATAGGTTGATCGGCTCAGCATCGGTTACCAAGATATCATCCTCGATACGGACGGCTATTCCCCACCATTTTGGATCGCAATCACTTCCTTCAGGAATATAGATTCCAGGCTCTACAGTAAGCACCATTCCCTGCTTCAACGCACCATAACCCCCGCGATCGTGGACATCCAATCCCAAATGATGACTTGTGCCATGAGGGAAATAACTATGCCTCTGTCCTGGCTTGATGATACCGAGTTCGGCAAGACCTTCATTGATTATTTGCTTGGTCACTCGGCTAATCTCACCAAATTCCACCCCTTCCTTGCACAATGCTATTCCAGCCTCTTGAGACTTGAAGACGAGCTCATAAATAGCTTTTTCCTCCTCATTGAATTTTCCATCAATCGGGATGGTTCGAGTAACATCAGCAGTGTAGCCTCTCCATTCTGCACCAAGGTCCATCAATAAAAGTCGTTCGTTGATGTCAGTAAGATCGTTTTCGGTGTAGTGCAGAATACATCCGTTATTTCCAGCACCCACAATTGAGGGATAGCCGATTTCTTCTGATCCGTACCGCTTATAAATGAATTCGTGGATCCCCTGAATTTCTCTCTCAGACATTCCTACTTTCGCCGCCTTCATGACCTCCACTTGACCAATGGCAGAAATTTTTGCCGCTTTGGCTAGCAGGGCAACTTCCTCTTGGGTCTTAACTTCTCTCAGTGCATCCATTGCCTTATCCAAGGCGGTAAGGTTGACTTTTTGAGTAGGAATAGATTTCTTCACTTCCATTCTCAACTCTGGAGTATTGGCATTTACAAAGTTATTGAGCACCTCATCCTCTTGGACCTCAGGATAGCGCTGTTGAAATCTACCTATGATTTGAGCCACATTGGCGGAGTTTTCAAGATCCGTAGCACGGATGAGTTCATAAGCTTGGAGCGTAGCCTCGCTTTTCCCCTCAGGATAATTTGAAGCGGTTTTGAACGTGCTGATCATATTGAGCAAAGGTGCATTTGAGCTACTCTCTTCAATTCCTTTTGCCAAGCTAAATGAGAATATTTCATCAAAATCTTCAGAATTCAAACTTGGCTTAGAGCTAAATTCAGAATTTAGAAAAACCACCTCAAAACCTAGAAGCTCCTTTGCACCTTCGATTCCAAGTCTTTTTCCGTTCCACATTTCAGCTCGTGGATCTCTATTTTGAACATAAAGGATCTCAGCAGCCTGAAAATCACCTAAATTTCTTTCTTCGCTAAAGATGACTAATGCAGCATTCGGCTCTCGGAAACCTGTGAGATAAAAGAAATCTGTATCAGGATGGTAAGCAAAGTCTACATCGTTTGTTCGGTTTTTAACGGGATTGTTGAAAAAGATGGCCATGGTATTTGCAGGCATTAACTTGCGTAGTTCTGCCCGTCTAGAAGCATGCCATTCGGCCGTAAGCCCATCTTCGAAATAAGATTGAGCTTGTGTAACGGATAATGTTAAAAAAAGAAGGAATAGAAATATGACTGATTTTCTCATTTGAATGAATTTTAAGGTGCCCAAATTGTACACTTTTAGCCATTTAACAAAGTCTTAACTCTCCAAAAGACGGATATCCTTATCTTTGGATACATAACAACATTATCTATGAAAAAAATTTGGATGATTTTGGGAGTTGCACTTTTTTTCTCCCTCAACCTAGCGGCTCAAAACAGCCCTAAAAAACCAAAACTAGTGGTCGGAATTGTGGTCGATCAAATGAGACAAGAGTACCTCTATAAATACGCCGCCCGATATGGTGAAGATGGATTTAAACGACTGATGGGTGATGGATTTATGATGAAAAATGCTCATTACAATTACATCCCTACCTACACTGGGCCAGGTCATGCTTCGGTTTATACAGGCACCACACCGGCCGTTCATGGAATCATCGGTAATTCCTGGTACTCAAGGAAGCTGAACGCCGCAATTTACTGCGCTGGGGATTCCACTGTTTCGGCGGTGGGGGGAAGCCAAGCCAGTGGACAGATCAGCCCTAGAAATATGCTCACCACTACTATTACAGACGAGCTTAGGTTTTCAAATAATAAAAAGTCCAAAGTAGTGGGAATAGCCATCAAGGATCGTGGAGCAAGTTTGCCTGCGGGTCACCTTGGGGACGCATATTGGTATGACAGTGGTACTGGAGAATTCATGACTTCAACTTACTATTCTGACGCCCTTCCAAAATGGGTAGAAGACTTCAATGGTCGCGAGCTTGCTGCTAAGTATTTGGAAAATACTTGGAACACCTTGTATCCTGTGGACTCTTATGTCAACAGCATTGCTGACAACAATGATTTTGAAGTGGGCTTTGGTGGCAAAGAAACTCCAACTTTCCCTTACAATCTTGCTGAGCTCAAAGCTCAAAATGGGGAATTGGGAATGGTAGCAACCACACCTTATGGCAATACTTTGACTTTAGACTTTGCCTATGCTGCGCTTGAGGGCGAGCAATTGGGCATGAGAGGCGAGACGGATTTTCTTGCACTTAGTTTTTCTACACCTGATTATATCGGTCACAGATTTGGCCCTACTTCGGTTGAATTAGAGGATAACTACCTCCGACTTGATCAAGAAATAGCCAAGTTTTTAAACTACTTGGATCAGACCTATGGCAAAGGAGAATATCTGATTTTTCTCACTGCAGATCATGGTGTCGCAGATATTGCGACTTACATGATGAGCGAAAATGTTCCAGCAGGAAATTTCCGGTTGAGCTATGTAAATGGTGTTCTTAAGGCCTACTTCAATGAGGTTTATGGAGAAGGAGAATGGATTAAAAATTTCTCCAATGATCAGATCTTTTTGAATACAGATCTTGCCATAGAAAAAGACATTGACATTGATGATATGGAAGAGGCTGCCGCACGGTTTATGCTTCGATTTAATGGTGTAAAAGAGGTCTATACCTCTACCGCTATGCGAAATGTTGATTTTACCGAAGGTAGTGCTGCACTCCTGCAAAATGGATATAATCATAAAGCTTCCGGTGAACTGCTAGTCATACTTGAGCCAGGTTGGCTAACAGGTGGGCCAAGGGGAACTACTCACGGCACAGGGTTTAGCTACGATACACATGTCCCTATCCTATTTTACGGCTGGGGTGTAAAGGCTGGCTCAAGTAGTAGAAAAGTGGCTATCACAGATATTGCTCCGACGCTTTCCATGATGCTTGGAATACGCCTTCCGAATGGAAGCACCGGTCAACCACTTCTGGAAATTCTAGAATAACATGATAAAAATCATGTTTTATGACAGCCTGGGTCTACTGGACTCAGGCTATTTTTTTGGCCATTTAAAGAATGGAGGTGGAAATGGCAGGTTTGCCACGCTTCGTATCTCCACCCTTTCAAACTCCAAATCATCATGCGAGACGGACATTCCGACATCTGGACGCATCTTGTCCTGAGCAGTAAAATGCATGAGCCCATTTTTAGTCCAAAAATGATCCCAGAAATCCAGCAAGCACTGGAGGATTTTATTTCCCAGACTCCAAATCGTCAAGGCACCTATTGCGTACTTTCAGATCATATTCATCTATTAGTCAAACTCCCTCCTGATATTTCCATAAATACTTTGGCAAACCAAATCCAGGATTTAGTCGCAGGGAGATTAAGGCAGCAAGGGCATCTAACCAACCTCGAGTGGGATAGTGACTATCACGCCCACTCCGTGAGTCTCAATCGACTGGAATTTGAAAAAAGTCTGATACAAAGACAGCCATTAAAACACCAAGACATTTCTCTGGCAGAAGAATTAAAGTTCTTAGGAATGTAAAGAGGCCGGAAATTCCGGCCTTATTTTAGTCTGTCCAACTCATCGGGTAATTTTCATCAACAAATTCCAGGGCATCTGTGGTGATATATAAGGACTTAAAGGTATCCAGCATGACAGCATACTCCTCAGTTGCCTTTGCACCGATTGATTTCTCTACGGTGCCTGGATGAGGACCATGTGGCAATCCCCCCATATGAATCGTGAATGATCCACGGTCTATTCCTCTTCGACTCATAAACTCTCCTTCTGCATAATATAAGACCTCATCCGAATCAATGTTAGAATGATTATACGGCGCAGGAATCGCAAGCGGATGGTAATCAAAAAGCCTAGGAACAAAAGAACAGATCACAAAACCCCAAGCTTGAAAAGTTTGATGGACTGGTGGTGGCTGGTGAATTCTACCCGTAATCGGCTCAAAATCATAAATAGAAAGCGCGTAAGGATACAAATACCCATCCCATCCCACAATATCAAGCGGGCTATGTCCATACGTATATTGATGAAGCATGTCTTGCTTTTTGATCTGCACGAGACAATCCTTTTTTTCTTCCTCGACTTGAAGTTCATGTGGCGGACGGATATCCCGCTCACAGTAGGGCGAGTGCTCCAAAAGCTGTCCTACCTCATTTCGGTATCTCTTTACCGTTTCGATTGGCCCCTTTGACTCAATCACCAATAGCCTCAGTGGTCCTTCTTCATCAAATTCAAAACGATAAATAGTGGTTCGAGGAATAACAATGTAATCGCCTTTCCTCACTTCAAGCTTACCAAACTGACTATACATCACACCATTTCCATCATGGATATAGATCAGCTCGTCACCATCAGCGTTTTTGAAGAAATAATCCATTTTTCGTTGCTTGGGTGAACAAATACCCATCATTACATCCGAATTCTTCATCAACATTCGGCGCGCTGTGAGGTAGTCTTCTCCGGTAGTTTGAACGCCTGTAGTCTTTAAATGGGTCTGCTGTAATCCATGCTCTTTGGCTTCAGTCCAAGCATAAGGCTTTGGCCTACCAATGGATTTCACCTCATTCGGGTTGTGAATATGGTACAGGTTGGAATAGATACCAGAGAAGCCCTTTGAGCTTACTAGCTCTTCCTTATAAAGACTCTGATCTGGTTGCCTGAATTGTGTATGTCTTTTCGGTGGGATCTTGCCCAGTCGATGGTAGTATGCCATGGTTTTTTGGGTTTATTCTGTCTGCAAATTACAAAAATCACGGAAAGCCTTCAGATAAAAAGTGACTGCTTTCACTGTATTTTTAACAAGGCCTTAGACAGAAAGTTTGCTAACTTGATAGCTATCATTGGATAATTGCCCGTAATATTTGGCAAAGTCTATCCTTAGGTTTTAATTGGATTCTATCCACAGTTAGCAAAGCTTACCATATGCAAGATCCTAGTGTAAAAAGAAAAAAACTTAAAGCTATTTTGGTCATTGCCGTTCTTTTAGGGCTGATTTATGCCAAAAACTCCTTAGAGCGGGAATCCTTTAAGGAAATGGGAAGGGCATTTACCGAGGTGTATGAAGACCGGCTGGTGGTAAATAGCTACATTTTCTCTATCTCCGAAAATCTTTTTGAAATCCAAGAGCTCGTTGATCACTGCGATATTGATAGTGACTATTCCCAGGCGGTAAATCAAATCAAATCCAAAGAAGACGAAATCCTGACGATAATCTCGGATTTTGAGCAAACCAAATTGACTGAAAAAGAAGCTGAACTTCTAGCAGATTTTAAGAAGATCATAGAAAATGACCTCCGAATCACAAGCTATGACTTACTTTACTCAGACTCATTGGGCGTCAATGTGGAGCAAGTGAAACTCTATGACGCTCGGATCAGTCGTGCTCATAATGATCTGGATCAACTTTCGAAAATCCAGGTCTCCGAAGGAGACCGTGTGACTCGGCAGGCAAAGCGTTTACTCAACAGATCTCAAATTTGGTCTCAGTTTGAGGTGGCACTTTTGGTTATTTTGATTCTGGTTCTTTACCTTTTAATATTTAGAGATTCTAAGCGAAATCGCGGAGTGGTTACATAAAAAAAGGGGCGTTAAGCCCCTTTTTTGCTATTCATCTGAATTTAAATTGCGTAAGCCTTATCCCCTTCATTGAAAGGAATACAGCCATCATACCTCCCGGGAACCTCCACATAATTCAATGCTTGAGTAGCTCCTATCTCTGATGTAAAATATCCCAAAACCGTCAAGTCTCTCAACATTCCAATCACAGGCACTTCTTCCGCTTTCATCTTATTCAAATAAGCCGTACGCTCTTCAGCAGATGCTTCTTCAAAGGATTTTCCATTTTCGGACTTGAATGCTTTCCGCATCTCATTAATCCCACTTACAAAAGCACCTTGGTTTTCAGCGTCATAAGTGTCTTTGACCATCATGACCATAAAGGATCCGATACCCGCAGCTTTCGCTCCTGGAGTGTCTGTTTCTGGAATAATTGTGTCTCCCACCTCATCCAAAAAGGCAATATCCGCAGGACTAAAATTTAGGCCCTCGATTTGATTTTCAGGCGCACAACCAGTCAAAATGGCTGTTGAACCAACCATGGTCCCTCCCATCATGAGAACCATACTCTTCAATGCATCTCTTCTATTTATACTCATGGTTTCTTTCTTTTTGGATTAGAGATTGTTTTTCTTCAGTTCACTCACAGCAAAATCCGCTGCTCTTGCCGTCAAGGCCATGTAAGTAAGGGAAGGATTTTGAGCCGCGGCAGAGGTCATACATGCACCATCTGTAACGAACACATTTTTCGCATCCCAAACTTGATTATTCCCATTCAAAACAGAGGTCTTAGGATCTCTTCCCATTCTGGCTGTTCCCATTTCATGGATACCTTGCCCGAAGGTGTAACCCGCATCATACGTTTGAATGTTTTTGGCTCCCGCCACTTCCAGCATTTCTGCTGCATCGTTCATCATGTCAACACGCATTTTGGTCTCATTCTCCTTGATTTCAGCATTCATTACGAGCGCCTCCATTCCCCAGGCATCTTTTACATCCTTGCTCAGTTTCGCCGTATTTTCGTGATAAGGTAAAATCTCACCAAAGGCCGTAAAGCCAATGCTCCAAGGTCCTGGTTTAGTCAAGGCCTCCTTCATCGGAGCTCCGAAGTTCATCTCCGCAACATCACGATTCCAGCCACTTCGGCTTGCTCCTCCTTGATATCCAAAGCCTCGGATATAATCGCGCTTGTCATCACCTAGGTTTCTAAATCTCGGGATATAAAGACCTGTAGGCCTTCTACCAAAATAATACTTATCATCATACCCTTCTACCTCGCCTCGGGCTCCTAGCCGGAAATGGTGATCCATCACATTGTGTCCCAATTCTCCGGAACTACTTCCCAATCCTTCTGGCCAAATATCCGTGGCAGAACGCATCAAAATCGCGCTTGAATTCAAAGCAGACGCACATAGGAAAATGATTTTGGCATCAAAAACGATGGTCTCCCTTGTTTCTGCATCTAGTATTTCTACTCCCGTGGCTTTTTGAGTGTCTTTGTCATAGATTAATCTGCGTACAATAGCCATAGGCCGTAAGGTCAAATTCCCCGTTGCCACAGCTGCTGGTAGAGTAGACGCCTGCGTACTGAAATACCCTCCAAAAGGACATCCCAAGGAACATTTATTTCTGTACTGGCAACCAACACGTCCGGGTAAAGGCTGAGTGATATTGGCTGGTCTTCCCATGATCCAATGTCTTGCGCCTTTATAGTGTTCTTTGATTCGCTTCGCAAAGTCTTCCTCCACGCAGTTCATCGGCATAGGTGGCATAAAATCTCCATCAGGAAGGATATCAAGACCATCTTTATTTCCTGAAATTCCTGCAAATTTCTCCACATAGCTGTACCATGGAGCAAGATCCTTGTATCGAATCGGCCAATCCACGGCTATACCTTCTTTGGCATTTGCCTCGAAATCAACATCAGCCCATCTATAGGACTGTCTCCCCCAAAGAAGCGATCGGCCACCAACTTGATAGCCTCTAAACCATGTAAATGGCTTCTCCTCTACATATGGGTCTGTATCTTCATGTGCCCACCAGTCAAGATTCAGCTCATTTAAAACATAATCTCTTCTCAAATTCGGGTGATTTTCAAGCATTTCTTGGGTGCGCCTCCCCCTGTGTGGCACCTCCCATGGTGGAAGCGTTGCCGTGTCATAGTCCTTCACGTGTTCTACATTCGGACCTCTTTCCAGCATAAGGACCTTTAGCCCTTTTTCTGTGAGCTCCTTTGCAGCCCAACCTCCACTGATCCCCGACCCGACTACAATTGCGTCATACTTTTGATTTGCCATATGAATGGTTTTTGGTTATTAGGTTAATTATACGTCACAGACCTGCACTGCTTGAGCTAGTGAGGCCATTTTATCTTCAGCTTTTGGGATAAATTCATGAGAAACATAGCCCTTGAAGCCTGTTGCCTTAATGGCTTCCATCACTGCGGGATAGTTAATCTCCTGTGATTCGTTCAATTCATTACGCCCTGGGTTCCCAGCGGTGTGGTAATGCCCAAAATATTGGTGATTGTCTCGAATGCTCCGAATCAGATCTCCTTCATCTATCTGCATATGATAAATATCAAAAAGCAGCTTAAAGTTTTCACTTCCCACACGTTTGCAAAGCTCAACTCCAAACGCAGACTTGTCATTGAGGTAATCTTTGTGATCCACACGGCTATTAAGCAATTCCATTTGAAGGATGACGCCATGCTTTTCGGCTAGGCCGATGATTCGCTTGATTCCCGCTTCACAATTTTTTAGTCCTGTTTCATCATCCATCCCACGTCGATTTCCAGAGAAGCAAATGAGATTTTTATATCCTGCAGCTGCAACTAAAGGGATCAACTCTGAGTAATTCTTTTCCAATTGATCGTGAAATTTGGTTTCGCCGAAACCATCCACTAGGCTTATTTCAGCCCCGTTGCACATGGAAGAATCGATGTCATATTTTTTTAAAATTGGCCAATTACTTGGTCCCATAAGGTCCATACCCTTAATCCCGATTTTTTTGCTTTCTATGCAAAGCTCCTCGACAGTGTAGTCTCGAAAACACCAGTGGCAAACTCCATGATTAATATTTCCTTTAAGCGGAGCGTAGGACTTGGGGCTTTCAAAAGCTGAAAGGCCGCCTATAGCAGCGCCGCCGAGCAACATTTTCTTAAATGAAGATCTTCTACTTGGGTCGTGGCTCATGGGAGAATTGGGGTTATTTGGGAAGCGCAGTCTTTTCTTCTTTGAAAAGCAGTGTGAAAAATAACAAAACCAAAACAGAAATACCAGAAGGAATTAACCAAATGGAACCCCAAATATGATTTCCTTCCGAATCTGAGTAATAATTTGAAATCAAACCAGCAGCCCAGAAACCTATTAGCATTCCGACTCCATAAGTTGCCAAAGTGATCAAACCTTGAGCTGAAGATTTAAACTTCGCTCCTGCGTGCGAATCGGTGTAGATTTGGCCACTTACAAAAAAGAAATCGTAACACACTCCATGAAGGAAGATCCCCACTAATAGCATCCATACTCCGTCATTGGCATCTCCAAAGGCAAAAAACAGATATCTCACCGCCCAGGCGAGCATCGCAACGATCAACGTCTTTTTCAACCCAAATCTAGAAAAGAATATGGGGAGAGCTAGCATAAAGAGTACTTCTGAGACTTGACCCAGGGCAATTTTCCCAGTCGAATTTTCTACACCTATTTCTGTCAGAAAAGGACTCACATTCTGATAGTAAAACGCCAAAGGAATACAGATCAAAATTGAGGAGATGAAGAATATCGCGAAGTTTCTATCCTTTAAAAGAGCGAGTGCATCTAGACCAATGATCTCGGCAAAACTGGTTTTATCAGCAGATTTTGCTTGTGGCGGAGTCTTGGGAAGTGTGAAACTATACACACCCAAAACCAATGAAAGAACACTAGCCATCAGCCAAGTATTTCGCAGAAGTCCTTCTTCCATTCCTGCCTGACTATCCCAGGCAAAAAAACTGATCAATAAACCAGCGGTAATCCATCCTATCGTGCCCCATACTCGGATCACTGAGAACTCTTTTGCCGGGTCTTTCATCTGGTTGAAAGAAATCGAATTCACCAAGGCTAAGGTGGGCATGAATAAGATCATGTACCCAAGTAGCACTGGGAAAAAACCACTGAAATCTGTGGAATTATACATGAAGAACATTAATCCTGCACCAATCAAATGAATCACACCTAGAATTCGCTGTGCATGGAAATAGCGATCAGCAATCAATCCTACCACAAATGGTGCAACGATGGCCCCCAAAGATTGAGTAGAAAAAGCCAGGGAAATATCACTATCACTCGCTTGAAGATTTGCCCCTAAAAAAGTCCCCATAGTCACATACCAAGAGCTCCAAACAAAGAATTCCAAAAACATCATGAAAGAGAGCCGAATGTTAGTGTAAAGTTTCATAGGATCAGGATTTGGGCAGGTTTCATTCTGCTAATTAAAGGGTAAAGTTTAGATTTCGGGCTTTTTAATTTATTTTCAACTCTTGTAAAGGGTAAATCTGGATATATGCCAAAGATTCTTATTTCTTCGGCCACTTATACCCAATTCATACTGCTAATCAATTATTCATGAATTGTAGTTTTTGAAATTTAGATTTCTGGCGAGAATCACTTATTTCAACCAATCAAATCAATAAACCCACTTTTCTCTAACCTATGTCTCATAGCAAAAAACTTAAACTAGGATTAATCGGCGGCGGACCAGGCTCCTTTATCGGGGCCATTCATTTGAATGGAGCCTTAATGGACGGACTCTTTGAGCTTGCTGCAGGGGCATTTAGCTCCAACCCGGAAAAATCAAAACAGCGAGGTGAAGAATTAATGCTTCCTCCAAATAGGGTATATGCGAGTTATGATGAAATGTTCGAATCAGAGCTGGCACTGCCGGAAGAAGAAAGAATTGATGTGGTGTGTATCGTCACCCCAAACCACATGCACTTTGACCCAACCATTAAGGCTCTCGAACATGGATTTCATGTAGCACTTGATAAGCCACTCACTCTCAATTATGAGCAGGCCAAAAAGCTGTATCATGCCGTGCAAAAATCAGATCAACTCTTTTTGCTCACGCATACCTATTCTGGGTATCCAATGATCAAGCAGGCCAAGCAGATGATTCAAAATGGCGAAATCGGCAAGGTTCGAAAGGTATATGTAGAATATCCTCAAGGATGGCTATGGAAGCTTCTCGAACATGAAAACAACAAGCAAGCAGCTTGGAGAACTGACCCCACGAAAAATGGCAAAGCTGGTTGTATGGGAGATATTGGGACCCACGCATTTCATATGGCAGAGTATGTCACCGGAGAAAAAGTCACCCACATCTGCGCTGACTTGTATATTAAAATCGATGGTCGCCCTATTGATGATGATGGGGTGGTGCTTATGCGATTTGAAAACGGTGCTTCCGGGGTGTTGATGGCGTCGCAAACCGACACGGGCCTAGAAAACAACCTGAAGATTCGCGTTTTCGGAGAAAAAGGAGGGCTGGAATGGGAGCAGGAATTGAACAATACACTTTTGGCAAGATGGCCAGATCGTCCGGACGAAATATATCGAGCCGGAACTGGATACTTGGGTTCCTTGGCGAATGCCAACACAAGGACTCCCGCCGGGCATCCTGAAGGCTATGTGGAAGCTTTCGCTAACTTGTATCGAAACTTTGCTCGCTGCATCTATGCCAAAAAAGCCGGAGAAAAGCCTTTGCCCGAATGGGAAGACTTCCCAGGAGTAGAAGACGGAATCCGCGGAATGGCCTTTATTGATCATGTTTTGGCCAGTAATGTTTCAGAACAAAAATGGACTCCGTTTATTGTAGAGAAGTAAACTAACCTTAAACCTAAAAATATGAAAACGATCAAAGGACCAGCAATATTTCTAGCACAGTTTGCAGATGATGCCGCACCTTTCAACAATCTCAAAAATATTTGCGCATACATGGCCGATTTAGGCTATAAAGGTGTACAAATCCCTTCATGGGACCCAAGAATGATAGACCTTCAAAAGGCCGCGGAAAGTAAGACCTATGCAGATGAGATTGCAGGGACAGTGGAAGAAGCCGGAATGGTGATTACCGAATTATCTACTCACCTTCAAGGTCAGCTTGTGGCAGTTCACCCAGCCTATAATGAGCTATTTGACGGCTTTGCTCCAGCAGAATTAAAAGGAAACCTTAAAGGGAAGGCTGAGTGGGCAACCCAGCAGCTGATGTATGCCGCGAAGGCTTCAAATAATCTAGGTCTTACCGCTCATGCTACTTTTTCAGGAGCCCTGATGTGGCACACGGTTTATCCATGGCCACAACGGCCAGCAGGATTAGTGGATACAGGTTTTGGCGAGCTCGCTAAACGATGGCTCCCAATTTTGAATGAATTTGATAATCAAGGAGTAGATGTGTGCTACGAGCTTCATCCAGGCGAAGATCTTCATGATGGAATCACCTTTGAAATGTTCCTTGACAAGGTCAATGGACATAAGCGTGCGAATATCCTTTATGACCCAAGTCATTTTGTCCTTCAGTGCTTGGACTACTTGCAGTTTATCGACTTCTATCACGATCGCATCAAGATGTTCCATGTGAAGGATGCCGAGTTTAACCCTACCGGAAAGCAAGGTGTATATGGTGGGTTCCAAGGTTGGGTAGAAAGAGCTGGCAGATTTAGATCGCTTGGTGATGGACAAGTTGATTTTGGAGGTATCTTTAGCAAACTATCTCAGTACGACTTTGACGGATGGGCAGTGTTGGAATGGGAGTGTGCGATCAAGCATCCAGAGCAAGGTGCAGCAGAAGGTGCACCTTTCATCGATGCACATATCATTCGAGTAACCGAGAAAGCATTTGACGACTTTGCCGGAAGCGGAGCTGATGAGGCCTTTAACAAAAAAATCTTAGGAATTTAACAATAGAACACAAATAGTAAATCATGAAAATCAACAAGTTAGTACCATTCAGTCTTGCCTTACTCGCTGGAGTAGCTGTGGCATGTGGAGGAGGAGGAGAAGCATCAAGTGAAGCAACTGCAGAGGCGCCTGCAGCTGCTCCTGCCAAGGAAATCAGTTTAGAAGAAAAGTACCAAGATGACCCAATCTATATCAAGGGTCTGGAAAAAGTAAAAGGATCGGATTGTACTTCCTGCCATATGGTGGAGCGAAAAATCGTTGGCCCATCTTATGCAGACGTAGCTGCGAAATACGAAAATACAGAAGAGAATGTAACCATGCTTGCTACCAAAGTGATCGCAGGCGGAGTTGGCAACTGGGGTGAAGTTCCTATGCCAGCACATCCAGGATTAAGTGAGGAAGACGCAAAAGACATGATCAGATACGTATTACTTCTTAAGAAATAAATCATGAACAAAACCTATCTAGCTCTAGCTTGCGCCTCAGGCTTATTATTTGCCTGCGGAGGCGAACAAACTACAAGTGAATCCGAAGAAGCAATGGTGGAAACTACCGTTTCAACAGAAAGTGAGTGGATTGATTTGTTTGATGGAGAAACCCTCAATGGATGGCACAAATACGGTGGAGGCTCTGTGGGCAAAGCCTGGAAAGTCGAAAACGGAGAGCTTTATCTAGATGCTGTAAATAAAGATGGCTGGCAGACAGGTGATGGTGGAGACATTGTCACTGACGAAGAGTTTGAAAATTTCCATCTGAAATACGATTGGAAGATTGCAAAAAACGGAAACAGCGGAGTGATCTTTTACATTCACGAGTCGGATGAATATCAATATCCGTGGCAGACTGGCCCAGAAATGCAAGTACTCGACAATGACGGGCATCCCGATGCTAAAATTGTGAGCCACCGAGCAGGAGATCTGTACGATTTGATCGTCTCAAGTGAAGAAGTAGTAAACCCTGCTGAACAGTGGAACGAAGCCGAGATCATCGCTAACAATGGCTCTCTTCAATTCATCCTGAATGGAACGACAATTATCAACACCACTATGTGGACTCCAGATTGGGAAGAACTAATCGCAAACAGTAAGTTTAAGGATATGCCTGGCTTTGGAACCTACAAAAAGGGAAGAATCGCCTTGCAAGATCACGGTGATCTAGTTTATTACCGGAATATCAAATTGAAAAAATTGTAAAAACTAAAGGCCTCCAAATGGAGGCCTTTTTTTATAGCTTGGTGACATTTGACTTTTTGACATAAGCCTGATTGCCTTTCCATTCGATTTTATACCAAATATCATTTGAACCTTTGATTTTCACCTTATGTCCTGGCTCCACGCGCTGAATCAACTCTCCCGCCCCAGTGGGGTCGGAAAGAATCAATGTGGGACTATGAGTAATCAAACCAGAATTCGAGCGAGAAAGAAAGTTATTCGCAAAGAATAGCAGTAACATCAAAAGTATGGTTGGCCAATAGACCGGAGTTTTTGTTTTTCGGTACGCATTCACCAAAACCAGAATCATAGAAAAAAGCAACAATCCAGAAAGTCCCAAAATAATCAATTGGTCATTTTCGGAGAGAAAAATCAAGAATCTGTCCGAATCGCTTATATCATATCCCTCTAAAACATTCTGTTTGGTTAATGTTTCAATTTTCGTAATAATCTGAGGATCAGGATTTATATCATAGTATTTCCCCAAATAAAGTGTCGCATTTTCATTGTCTTTCATTCCCTCCGCAATGAATGCCATCTTCAATAACATGGCCGGAGAATAGACTCCTTCCTGATAATTTTTTTGATAAAGTGACATCGCTTCTTGGAAGCTACGCTGATCAAACAAAGAATCTGCCTGCGCCAGCTCAATTGTATCTGCTTGAGAATTAATACTTTGAAAACAAAGAAACGCAACAAGTAAAAGTTTTGTAAGAAAGATTGGTTTTGGGTTTTGCATTTCTAGAATAGCGGCTTAAATTTGCAGTCCAATTACGGCAATGATCTAGCAAAAAGCAAGGCTAAGGAGTCAATTTGAAAGAGTATAACAGTCATTCAAGGAGTTAAAATTCTTGAAAAACATGATTCCGTAGCTCAGCTGGTAGAGCAATACACTTTTAATGTATGGGTCCTGGGTTCGAGCCCCAGCGGGATCACAATTAACTTGCAAGGAGTTAAATAAAGTATGAGTTTCGGGGTGTAGCGTAGCCCGGTATCGCGCCTGCTTTGGGAGCAGGAGGTCGTAGGTTCGAATCCTGCCACCCCGACAATTAAGTATCCAGGTCCTGTAGCTCAACTGGATAGAGCAACTGCCTTCTAAGCAGTAGGTTTCAGGTTCGAGTCCTGACAGGATCACAAAGCGGAATTACGTTCCGCTTTTTAGTTTATACGATTTCCGATTCCGTAGCTCAGCTGGTAGAGCAATACACTTTTAATGTATGGGTCCTGGGTTCGAGCCCCAGCGGGATCACCAAAAGCAGTCTTTTTAGGCTGCTTTTTTTGTTTCCAAAAATTAAAGAAGTCGAATTTTAAAAGGGTTGGGATAATTAAAAATTAAGCGGATCCAAATGTTTGAAATGTCCGTTAAGTTTAATTTTTTCCTTAGCGCTTTCGGCTGCTTTAAAAGCGGGTATCATTCGCTTGAAATACTTGATTAGATAGTCCAAACGTTCAATTTCCGTGGGAAGTAGCATAAGCTCTAACTCTTCCTCTAATTTCAAGCCTACCTTGTGCGAAAAGCTAAAAGAGTTTACTAGCATTGGCTCTATCTCTACAGGGTGATTCAGGAGAAATAGCATTTCTTTCAGATAGAAAGCGTACTCCTTCTGTTTCTGCTCGTGCGTACTAAAATCTAGCGGGATAAACTCTACTTCACCGCCGGCATACAGCTTTCCAGGAGCAGGATTGTCAAATGACTTGATCTGAAAAAACTTTTTACCTCGCGTCTTTATATCTAGTCGACCATCTTCGTAGCGATGATACACTTCTTCTAAACTTACCTCAGTTCCATAGCCTGTGAGTTTATCTGTAAAAACACAAACCCCGAAAGTAGTCCCCAAGGTCTCCACATCAGCGAGCATTTGTTGATACCTTGGCTCAAAAATATGGAGGTTTAGCGCCTCGTCTGGAAACGCCACAAGTTTCAATGGAAATAATGGGAGATACATAACTGCTTTTGATTAAGTAACCCAAAAAATCCGATTAGGTTATTGATGAAAGAAAAAAGTGAGAACGCTAAACTTCACAACCTGCGCTCATTCATTCTTTTGAGGTATAAAAAAATAGTCTCCTTAAAAAAGGAGACTATTATCATATATTTTCTGATCCATGAGGATCTAGATTTTTACTTATTGGCAATGAATGTAAGCAGGTCAATTACTTTATTTGAATACCCCCACTCATTGTCATACCATGCCACTACTTTCACAAAAGTATCACTCAACTGGATTCCTGCTCCCGCATCAAAAATAGATGTTCTTGGATCTCCTAGGAAGTCATTTGACACGACAGCGTCTTCAGTATATCCTAAAACTCCTTTCATTGTAGTCTCTGAAGCTTCTTTCATTTTGGCACAGATCTCTTCATAAGATGCACCTTTCTTTAACCTCACTGTCAAATCAACGACAGAAACGTCAGGAGTAGGCACTCTGAAAGCCATACCAGTAAGTTTACCATTCAATTCTGGAATCACTTTTCCTACCGCCTTAGCAGCACCTGTAGAAGATGGAATGATGTTTTGACCAGCACCACGTCCACCTCTCCAATCCTTGGCAGATGGGCCGTCCACCGTTTTTTGAGTGGCTGTGGTGGCATGTACCGTAGTCATTAGACCTTCTTCGATTCCGAAGTTATCATTTAATACTTTAGCAATTGGAGCCAAGCAATTCGTTGTACAAGATGCGTTTGATACGAACACCATGTCAGAGGTATATTTATCTTCATTCACGCCCATAACAAACATTGGTGTGTCGTCCTTAGAAGGAGCAGACATGATTACCTTTTTTGCGCCAGCATCTATATGTGCCTGCGCTGTAGCTGCTGTAAGGAAAATACCAGTAGACTCGATTACATAATCAGCTCCTACTTCACCCCACTTCAGATCTGCAGGATTTCTTTCTGATGTCACCCGGATTGAATTACCATTCACCACAAGGTTTCCGTCTACAACATCCACTGAACCTTTGAAGGTACCGTGAGTGGAGTCATACTTCAGCATATACGCCATGTAGTCCACATCGATCAAGTCATTGATCGCCACAACTTGAATATCTGATCTCTCCTGCGCTACTCTGAAGGCGAGACGACCGATTCTACCGAATCCATTAATTCCAACTTTAATCTTGCTCATAATTTTATTGATTATTTAGATAGGTTTGATTCCCAAAAAACTTGCTTCCGACGATCCCATAAAGGTCTAAAATCCCTGAAGCAGGGCTAAGTTATTACAAATATTTGGCTAGCCCAAACTCTCCTAATTCTGGGATCCACTTCCTTATAAAATAAGACAATTAGGAGCTGATCAAAAATGAATTCTTAAATTACCCTACGTCAAATTATAAAGCATGTTTGTAAACGCAATCCAACAGGTGTCTGGTTATGTCCGAGCCATTCACTCAATTTCAAGAAATTTTGGACAACCCAAGATTACCCCAGGAGCTGCCACCCTCTTTTTTGTGAACGACGAAGGCTGCGCCATCACTTGCAAACATGTGGCACAATGGATCACCTCTGCAAACACGATCAATCAGAAGTATGATGCATTCCTGAAAAAAAGCCAATCTGTGGCGGGAGGATCTAGAGCTGATATTGCCAAAAAGCTTGGGCTCAGTCCCGATAAAACAGCCGAAATGAGAATTACTTTTGTTGATTGTGTGGACCAAATCAAGAATTTAAAATTCCACATTCACCCTCAGCTGGACCTAGCCATTATTAAATTCGAGGGGTTCAATAAACTTCACCATCAAGGATCTGCCACTTTCATCCAGGATGAAAAAAGTATTCAGCCCGGCTTGATGGCGTGTAGACTTGGATTTCCTTTTCCAGAGTTTTCTAATTTCAAACTCAACCCGCAAACCCAAACCCTTAACTGGACCAAGGAAGGAAATCCAAGGTCACCTAGATTTCCAATAGAAGGTATGATCACCCGATTTATCGGTGACAAGCAGGGGAAAATATCAGGAATAGAAATGAGTACCCCTGGCCTACGCGGACAGAGTGGTGGGCCACTGTTTGATAGTGAAGGCCGAATTATCGGCATGCAAAGCCGAACCAAGCATCTTCATCTGGGATTTGATATCGAAGAAAAAACGATTGTGGCCCACGGTAAAACCAAGAAAATTAATGATTACGCCTTTATCCACCTGGGCGAATGCATCCATGTCTCGGTGATCAAAGACTTTTTGCGCCAGCATAATGTCAAATTTAAAGAGGGTTAAAAAAAAGCCGAGATTGATCAATCTCGGCTTCATCTTGATTATAGAATTTCTAAAATCCCATTAAGGGTTTCACTCGGCCGCATGGCCTTGGATGTCATTTCGGGATCTGGCCGAAAGTAGCCTCCAATGTCTTGATGTTCACCTTGAGCATTGTTTAGTTCAGAAACAATTTGGTCTTCATTCTCTGCGAGGGATTTTGCCAAATCAGCAAATTTAGCCCTTAAAGAAGGCTCCTCATTCTGCGCGACCAATGCCTCAGCCCAATAAAGCGCTAAGTAAAAGTGGCTTCCTCTATTATCTAACTTACCCACGACTCTAGCCGGAGATTTATCATTTTCGAGCCATTTTCCAGTAGCTGAATCCAAAGTCTTGCCCAAGAGCAAAGCTCCAGAATTTTCATAAACTCGGCCCAGATGCTCGAGAGATACCGCAAGAGCTAGAAATTCACCCAAAGAATCCCATCTCAAATGTCCTTCATTTACAAATTGCTCAACGTGCTTTGGAGCAGAACCACCCGCACCCGTTTCGAACAGACCTCCACCATTCATCAGGGGAACTATAGAAAGCATTTTTGCACTAGTACCCACTTCCAGAATAGGAAACAAATCAGTGAGGTAATCACGTAGCACATTTCCGGTTACAGAAATAGTATCCAGACCAGCTTTGATTCGTACTAGCGAAAACTCAGTTGCCTCCAGTGGAGACATGATATGGATTTCGAGTCCTGAAGTATCGTGACCTTGGAGATACGTATTGACCTTCTTGATCAATTCCCTGTCATGGGCTCGCTGTGGATCCAACCAGAAAACTGCTGGTGTATTGGATAGCCTTGCTCTGGTTACCGCTAGCTTCACCCAGTCTTGGATTGGCGCATCTTTAGTCTGGCACATTCTCCAAATATCTCCCTGCTCCACTTCGTGAGAAATCACAACCTGTCCATTGGCATCTATCACATCCACTCTTCCTGCAAAAGGAATCTCAAAGGTTTTGTCATGGGAGCCATATTCTTCAGCCTTTTGAGCCATTAGTCCAACGTTTGGAACTGTACCCATTGTAGTTGGATCAAAGGCGCCATTCTTTTTACAAAAGTCAATGGTCGCTTGATAAATCCCCGCATAGGATCGGTCAGGGATCACCGCAAGGGCGTCCTGTGCCTTACCTGCTTTGTTCCACATCTTCCCTGAAGTACGGATCATGGCTGGCATAGAAGCGTCGATAATTACATCACTTGGTACATGAAGATTGGTGATGCCTCGATCTGAATTCACCATCGCTAGGTCTGGCCCATCTGTATAGCAAGCATCAATATCAGCCATGATCTCAGCTTTTTTAGCCTCCGGCAAAGCTTCAATACTTGACAATAAATCTCCAAAACCATTATTCACATCTACACCCACGGACTCCAAGGTCTCAGCGTGCTTCGCAAAAACTGGCTCAAAAAACACCTTCACAGCATGGCCAAAAATAATAGGGTCAGAAACCTTCATCATAGTGGCTTTCAGGTGAATGGAAAATAGTACTCCTGCCTCTTTGGCTTCAGCTTTCGCCTTTTTTAAAAAATTTTTAAGAGACGCTACGCTCAATGTCGCCGCATCAATGACCTCACTCTCCTGAAGCTTCAAACCTGACTTCAGAACCTTTCTTTCCCCGCCTTTTCCAATCAACTCAATGGAAACTGTAGTAGCATTTGGAACGAGGTAAGATTTTTCACTTCCATAAAAATCCCCTTCAGTCATACTAGCCACATTGGATCTGGAATCTGACTTCCATTCTCCCATGGAGTGGGGATGTTTTTTTGCATAGGCCTTCACCGCTAAAGGAGCCCTCCTATCCGAGTTCCCTTCTCTCAAAACCGGGTTTACCGCCGACCCTTTGATTTTATCGTACCGTGCCTGAATTGCCTTCTCCTCATCTGATTTTGGTTCGTCTGGATAATTTGGAAGTGCGAAGCCTTTGGATTGTAGTTCTTTAATTGCAGCCTTTAATTGAGGAATAGAAGCTGAAATATTTGGCAGCTTCACGATATTAGCCTCTGGAGTTTTGGCGATTTCACCGAGCTCGGCAAGTGCATCATCAACTCGCTGATCCTCCTTCAAAAATTCCGGAAAATTGGCCAAAATACGACCCGAAAGAGAAATATCTCTGGTTTCTACCTCCACTCCGGCTACTTTAGTGAAAGCCTTTACGATAGGCAATAAGGAATAGGTAGCGAGTGCTGGAGCCTCGTCTGTAAGGGTATAAAGAATCTTTGGTGATTTGGTACTCATTATATTATTTGGATTAAAAAGAAGAGTCAATTAAAGCTATTTGATATGCGATTAGCAGGTATCAAGATGCACTTGAGATTAAAACCGAGGTTAAAATTCGCGGCTAAAATACATAAAATATTGGCGGGTCAAATGTGAAAAGTGGATTTAAGGTTAATCTAGGCCAAAGTGATCCGCATCTTTCCAAGCCGGAAATTTCTTGCGGTAGTCTTCCAAACTTTGCCGGTCAAGTTTGATAATCGAAATTTTCTCTTGGTTACCGAGCTGAGCTAAAGTCTTGCCCTTAAAATCGAATGCGGCACTTCCACCGCAGTATTCAATGTTGTTTCCGTCTACCCCTACTCTATTTACACCAATGCTGTAGCTCAAATTTTCAATTGCTCTAGCCGGCAATAATGCATCCCATGCTGAACTTCTTGCAGCCGGCCAGGACGCGATATAGAAAACCAAGTCATAGGCTGCCTCCTCCTTTTCCCAAGTATTCCTAGAAAAGACCGGAAAGCGAAGGTCATAGCAAATCTGCGGAAAAATTCTCCAGCCCTTCAATTCAAAAATTTTAAAATCAAAACCTGGGGAATAAACTTCATCTTCCCCGCTAAACCGGAAAAGGTGCCTTTTGTCGTAATGTTGAATTTTTCCTCCAGGGCTGGCCCATAGGAGTCGATTGAAAAATTTACCCTCTTCCTTGATAATTACGCTGCCCGTAATTACCGCATTGGTTTGAGCAGCCATTTGTTTCATCCACTTCGTTGCATGAAGATTCATCGGCTCTGCAAGCTTTTCGGCAGACATGCTGAAGCCCGTGGTAAACATTTCAGGCAAAATTATTAGATCCACCGCCTGATCAATTGTCCAGATTTTCTCTTCCAAGTTGGCTAAGTTGGCGGTTTGATTCTCCCAAGCCAGATCGGTTTGTACCAACGCGATGGATAACTCGCGACTGACCATTATCTCGTAGGGTAGATCATACGATAATCCGTATCGACTTTACCCTTACTTACGTCAATTAGCTTTGACTTGAGGAGTCTTTTTTTCAGGCCTTTGAGATAATCTACGAAAAGAATTCCTTCCAAATGATCGTATTCGTGCTGGATAACTCGAGCTGTCATCCCAGAAAATTCCTCTTCTCTAAGTACCCAGTTTTCATCAAAATACTCAATGGTCAGAGTCTCGGGGCGGGTAATTTCCGCACGAACTTCTGGAATGCTCAGACATCCTTCTTCAAAGCTATAATTGTCCCCATATTCATCCAAAATGATCGGATTGATAAAGGCTCGACGGATACCTTTCTCCTCATCCTCCTCATCCAGCATCAATGAACTATCGATGACAAATAGCCGGATTCCCTTATTAATTTGGGGGGCAGCCAAGCCCACACCAGAGGCATGATCCATGGTAGCAAACATATCGCTGATGAGTGACTCTAGGCCAGCTCCTTCTTCAATTTCCTCGGCTTCCTTTTTCAAAATGGGATTGCCGTAGGCAACTATTGGATAAATCATTGTCTTTCTAAATATGATTGCAGAATAATCGCGGCACTGACCTTGTCCAGATTCCCTGCTTTTTCTTGTCTATCTTTCTTTTTACTTCCCATGGCAATCATGCTTTGCATAGCCATCCTTGAAGTAAATCGCTCGTCTTCGAGCTCAATTTTTAATTGGGGAAATAGCTTCGATAACCTATCCTTCAGTGATATTACTTTCTGAGTCATTTCATTGAAAGTGCCATCAAGCTTAGTCGGATATCCTAAAACAATCGCCTCAACATCTTCCTTTTGGAGATATTTTTTCAAGTAGTTAACCAAGGAATCTGTAGGAATAGTTTCCAATGGGTTAGCCAAAATTTTGAGTGGATCTGTCACCGCCAACCCGGTTCGCTTTGTGCCAAGATCAATTGCCAAGATTCGTCCCATTAGTTGGTCCCGATCTTTTTGCGAATCAAACGAATAGCCTCACGCTCGAGTTGTACCGCTTTTGGGAAAAGTAACTGATCTTCAATCTGCGCATGGACGGTGAGCTCTCGCTCAAAGTTTTCTAGCTCATGATAGAGTACTTTCATGGTCAATGGTGCATTCTCAGGCAATTGGTAATCCATGGTCAACTTTCGGATACCCTCCATTTCGTCATCGTGAATTTCATGCTCATCAGCCAAGCTTGCGATGGGGTCCTTTTCCAAAATCACTAAGGCATCAGCCAGAGAATACTGATCTTCTTCCACATCCTGAAGCATTTCTATTCGCTTGAAAAGGCGATTTTCCTCCTCATGAATGTGGTGAATGAAATCCTCCACAAACAAGGGGAACATAATCCGTAAATCTGCCATCAGTCCGACATATTCCATTTCCGGTGTAATCCCTGCGATTAAATTGGAAAGAAATGGAAGCTCTTGCCGCACGAAGTAGTAATGCTTTTGCTTTAGATAAGCCACCAAAACTTCAATTGGATTGAGGTATAACTCTTCGGAAGTCGGTTCCTTTCTGGAAGCCCATTCTTCTAATTCGGCTACCAATTGGTCAGGATGGACTTTATGTTTTTCACAAACTTTTGAAAGGGTATCAGTAGAGTATTGGTAGAAACTAATCCCGAAATAATGCAAAACGGACGCAAAAACGTAGTTTTCAGAAACCAGTTCTGAAACAGTCGCTTCATTAATGTTTTTGCCCTGCTGCATCCTGCAAAATTAAGTTTTTTAACATAAAAACGGGGATTATTTCAGTCATATTCTGTACCATACGTATAAACAATTGTTAACTTTATCAAATGACTCGTTTGATCTAAGACTTTTTGTTCTAAAATGAGTTAGTAAATCAGGATTTAAACTTTACACACGTGAGTAATACATCAAACAGTAAATCTCAAATTCGTATTCCTATCATTCTTGCATTGGGCATCTCAGCCGGCATATGGATAGGGGCGACATTTGCAGAGCCAGACAATAGCCAGAACGATCTTAGAGCAGCACTCTTCAAGATGCAGGAGATCATGACTTATATCAATCGTGATTATGTGGATAGCGTGGATAGTGGAGAACTAGTGGAATATGGCATTACTAAAATGCTCGAAAATCTAGATCCTCACTCAAGCTACATTCCTCCTCAGGATGCCGAGTTAGCACAGTCTCAGCTCGATGGAGAGTTTGATGGGATTGGTGTTGAGTTTGGAATAATTAGGGACACTATTTATGTGGTAGCTCCTTTAACTGGCGGGCCTTCAGAAGCACTTGGTATTCAGTCTGGTGATCAAATCATCAATGTGGATGGGGAAAAGGTTGCCGGTGTTGGCGTAACCAATAGAGATGTTTTTGACAAATTGAGAGGTCCAAAAGGGTCAGTGGTAAAGGTAGATATCAAGCGAAAGAACAAGCCTGATTTGATTACATATGATATAACCCGTGACAAAATCCCGCAGTATAGTATCAATGCCACATATATGCTCGATGACGAAATCGGGTATATCAAAGTTACTCGATTTGCAGCGAACACCTATGAGGAGTTCAAGCAATCTCTTACTGATTTGAAAGCCAAGGGCATGAAAAAGCTCATCATTGATCTACAGGGTAATCCTGGTGGATATATGGGAGCAGCAATCAATATGGCAGATGAGCTTCTCGGAGACCGTTCGCTGATTGTATCTCAAGAAGGTAAAGTCGAGCAATACAGTCAAAAAGCCTATGCGTTCAGACCAGGACTTTTTGAAGAAGGATCGGTGATCGTACTAGTCAATGAAGGCTCTGCATCTGCATCTGAGATTTTGGCTGGAGCTATCCAAGACAATGATCGTGGTCTGATTGTTGGTCGTCGCTCATTTGGTAAAGGCTTGGTGCAGCTTCCCATAGACTTGTCGGACGGTGCTGAGTTAAGATTAACTATCGCTCGATATTACACACCTTCTGGCAGATCTATTCAAAAGCCTTATGGTAGTGATGCTCAGGCTTATGAGCGAGATTGGCTCGAGCGCTACGAGCATGGCGAGTTTTTCTCTGCGGACAGTATCAAGTTTAATGATAGCCTGAAGTATGAAACTAAAAAAGGCCGAACCGTCTATGGAGGCGGTGGTATTATGCCGGATTACTTTGTAGCGCTAGACACCACAAATAGTAGCGCGTATGTTTCACGACTCTTTAACTCAGATTCATCGCGAGAGTACATCCTTGATTTTGTAACTGAAAACAAAGACAAGTTTGCCACGATGAGCATGAATGATTACTACGAGGATTATACAGTCAGCGACGCTATGCTTCAAGATCTGGTGAAAGTAGGAGAAAAGAATAAGGTGGAATTTGATGCGAAAGATTTTAACGCTTCGAAAGAATACTTGAGAATCTTGATGAAGGCTCACCTAGGACGTCAGCTTTATGATGATAGTGCTTTCTACAAAGTCATCAATGATATCAATGAGGTCTATCTCCAAGCAGTCAATCTTTTTGACGAAGCCAGCAGAATCGCAATGGCCGATGACTTGAGAGATGAATAGTATTTCTTAAACGTATAGAAAGGCAGTCCTAGGGACTGCCTTTTTTTATGACCTTACTTCAAGGGGGATTTATCCATCATTATTTCCTAATTTGGATGAATTAACCTATCAAAACCAAATGAAAAAGATCTTCTCAATTCTCGTTTTCACCCTATTTCAAAGCACCCTTATAGCTCAGGTAAAGGTCAATCATATCGCCGTCCACGTCAGTGATCTGGATGCAAGCATGGATTTTTACGCTCAGATTGTGAGACTTCAAGAAATCGAAGAACCCTTCAAAGATGGACTGCATGCCTGGTATGACATTGGAAGTGGTGCGGCATTGCACTTGATCGAAAGCCAAAATACGCCAACCTCTCACTCTAAGGTCAACCATCTCTGCTTTAGCTTGGAAGACATGGACGCTTTTATCGAAACGCTCAAAGAAACGAGCTATCCCTTCGAAAGCTGGGAAGGTGAAAAAGGTAAAATCACCAATCGTGTGGATGGGGTGAGACAAATCTACATTCAAGATCCAGACGGCTATTGGCTGGAAATAAACGATGCCTACTAAAAAAAATGCTCGATTTTCATCGAGCATTTTTTTGTTTAGTCTTCATAGATTTTCGTGGGCCAGCTGTCATTACCCAGATTTACATCCGGTAAAATCTTATCCGGATCAATGACCACTTTGGTTACTCTCTTGTCAGTTTTGATCATGTGATTCCAGACGTTGCCACGCTGCCAGATTTCCACAGGCACCATCTGGCTCTCCATGCTACCATCATCAAAAGTAATCTCCAGTAAAACTGGCATAGGAATCTCACCCTCATTTTGCAGTACCACCACATAATTACCCGCATAAGGCGCTACAGTAGAAATACCCAGATCGATATTACCCGTACCATAAAACCAACCCTGCCAAAACCAGGATAAGTTCTCTCCAGCTACATTTTCCATAATATTGAAGAAATCGTCTGGAGTGGGGTGCTTGAAAGCCCAAGTGTTAATATAGGACTTAAAGGCATGATCAAATCGCTCATGGCCTAAGATATATTCGCGAAGCATCAAGAGTCCCATTGCTGGCTTATTGTAAGCGATCATTCCCAAATTTGAAAGATTTGAGACATCAGGATAAGTATCAATGCCCTCTCTTCTTTCATTGGTAAACCAATTCAAATAGCGGCGGGTCTGATTAAGTGTAGAAGGATATTCTCCGTTATTGAAAGCATTGGAGCTGTAATGATTGATAAAGGTGTTGAAACCTTCGTCCATCCAGGCATACCGTCTTTCATTAGTTCCCACAATCATAGGAAACCAATTATGCCCAAATTCGTGATCAGTCACTCCCCAAAGCCCTGCACCTTTTGAGCGATAGCTACAGAAATTCAAGCCTGGATACTCCATACCACCAATATCTGCAGCGACATTAGTCGCAGTGGCATACGGAAACTCGTACCACATCTCAGAGTAGTGTTCGATAGAGGCCTTACTATATTCTGTAGAGCGAGTCCAAGCTTCCTGTCCGTCACTTTCTTTTGGATAAACAGATTGTGCCAAAATAGTCTTTCCTGAAGGCAAATTGATTTTGGCTGCATCCCAGATAAAGGCATCAGAAGAAGAAAATGCGACATCCCTTGTGTTTTGGATTTTGAAGTGCCAAGTCACTGTCCCATCTTGCTTTGGCCGAGTTAACTCCGTGTTTTTGATTTCGTCTGGACCGACCAAATAGACGGTTTCATCGGAGTTCATCGCTTTTTGGTAGCGATTATAAACTTCCGCACTCAGGACTTCCTTTGGGTTCATCAACTCACCAGAGCCAACAACAATATGGTCATAGGGCACTGTGATTTTATAGTCGAAATCTCCATACTCGAGATAAAACTCTCCAGCTCCCAAATATGGCTCGATATTCCAGCCTTCGACATCGTCAAATACGGCCACTTTAGGATACCACTGAGCCATAGCGTAGATGTAGCCATCTTCTACTTTTAGTTTGCCCATACGATCCATACCATCGGTTGGGATTTTGTAAGTGAAATCCATAGAAACCGTCGCGGTTCCTCCTCGCGCTGAAAGTGGCTCTGCAAACCAAACCTGCATCCGAGTATCACTGATAATGTGCTCAGATGAGGTCGCACCCTTTTTGCCAACTTTAGCAAAAATATTGGTGAGTTCGTAACCTCCATCGGTATCACCATTGTAGCGATTACCCTGAATTGGAGTGGTAAGTGTACCTCTTGAGCTTTCTGTGAAGCGATTTTGCTCGAGCAAAATCCATACAAAATCTAGCGCCTCAGGGCTATTATTGGTGTAGGAAATCGAAATGGTCCCAGTCAAGGTATGAGCTTCATCATCCAAGGTCGCCTCGATGACATAATCTGCCGCATTCTGCCAATACCCTTCACCTGGCTTTCCTGATGCAGCGCGGTAGAAATTACCAGAGCGATCTCTGAATTCACCGAATTTTTTCTGGTTGGTCTCTGAGACTTCTTGGGCAATACTACTTTGCATAGCAAGCCCAACTAAACATAAGCCTAAAGCGGCTTTTATCAATCTATTCATGCGTTATCAAAATTTTTAAAGCCTGAAATTAAGGCATTATTAATTAGCTAGTAAGCCAGAGATGTAATTCCTTTCTGGATTTAACATCTTTTCTAATCCAGAATAACTTGCGGAGACTCTTTTTTTGCCACTTCTTTGCCCTCTGAAAATTTAACCAATGAAACTAGCCTTTCTTTTACTGACCAATTTGGTGGCCAATTTCAGCATCCAAGTATCTCAAGACACCAGTTCTACTGAGCTCAATGAGGTCATTATTCAAGAAAATCGTATCCAACTTCCTTTTTCCAAGCAAAGTCGAAATATCACGATAGTAGATCGCCTAGACCTAGAAACAACACCTGCGCGAAGCCTCCAAGAAGTACTAGCCTTTGTGCCGGGAGTAGATGTCAGGCAGCGTGGAGTGAGCGGAGTACAAGCGGATGTAGGAATCCGAGGAGGCTCTTTTGAGCAGACTTTGATGCTCCTTAACGGGATAAAACTTAGTGATCCTCAGACTGGGCATCACATGATGAATATCCCGGTACCGCTTCTGGAAATCGAACGGGTCGAAGTATTGAAAGGACCAGCATCGCGGATATTTGGACAAAATGCATACGCTGGAGCTGTAAACGTAATCACAGCCCTGTCCTCCGAAAGAAGTCTCCGCCTTCAAGGCTATGCAGGTGACTTCGGGATGAAAGGAATCAGTTTTGCAGGCTCCTTGCCCGCAGGAAAATACAAGCAAAATATGGCTATTTCCTATGATGACTCAAATGGGCACCAGTACAACTCCGACTATCAGATCAGCAATCTTTTCTATGAAGGAGGGTTAGATCTCAATGATAAAAATAGCCTCCGTGGAATGATCTCTTATGCAGACAGGACATTTGGAGCAAATAATTTTTATACGAGTTCCTTTCCTGATCAATGGGAAAGTATCCAAACGACTCTCTCCTCTTTAAGTCACACCTTTGATGGAGCTAGCTTTTATTTAAATACTCGTGCGTACTGGAGACGAAATGTGGATGAGTTTAGATTGAGGAGGAATGAACCAGAATTTTTCCAAAATAATCATACCTCGGACGTCTTTGCCTTGGAGGCAAATGGCAATTTCAAAAGCAGAATTGGGACTACAGGTTTTGGACTGGAAGCCAGAGAAGAGCGACTAGACAGCAATAACCTAGGCGAAAGAGATCGGACTCTTTACGGAGTATTTCTAGAACAATTCTTTCCTCTTGGGGAAAAATGGGACTTGCGTGCTGGCGTGTATTCCAATTACTACTCTGAATATGGTTGGAAACATTTCCCAGGAGGAGAATTAGGTTTTCAGGCTAGTGAAAACCTAAGGTTCTACTCTGGATACGGGGTAAGCTTTCGCATACCCACCTACACGGACTTGTATTATATCGGACCTACAAATATTGGAAATGAAAACCTTGTGCCTGAGGAAGCTCAAAACTTTGAAATTGGCGCCAAATGGTCTAAAGGTGGCTTTAACGGGGAGTTGGTTTATTTTCAACGGGACACTGACAATCTGATCGAATGGACCCGCCCTGATGAAGACACACCATGGCAACCGCAGAATTTCAATGAAGTCGGCTTTAGTGGAATTGAGGCATCCCTAAACTATCGAATAAACCCTGAGAGCAGTTTCCTTCATCTCCGAGAATTGATGGTTTCTTACAACTATATCGACGCCACACTTCAAGAAGAAGAAGGTGTGGAAACCAGATATTCATTAACTGCGCTAAAAAATCAATTCATAGCAGGTGCATTGGTGGGAATTGGTAAAAAACTCGAATGGAACACCAAAGTCCGATATATTGAGCGAATGGGACAAGAGCCGTACTTCCTACTCGATATGCGTGTCGATTATAATCGTACCGGAAAATTTGGACTCTTTGCGGAGGCTTCCAATATTACCAATACAGATTACATCGAGGCCGGTACTGTCCAAATGCCGAGAAGATGGTTTAAAGCAGGCTTTTTGATCAATTTAAATTAGAACTTAGCTCCCTACTTAGCCCCAAATGAGAGGTGATAAAGTATTGAATTAAAAAAATGAAAACCAATTGAAAAATTATTCGATTCAAAATCAATGACTTGAAATAAGAGTTCAAAAAATTAATCGGATTCTTTTGCACCGAAAAAAATTCAAATTACATTTGCATTCCCTTTTGAAAGAATCGGGAAGTAATTCTTGGGAGTTTAGCTCAGTTGGTTCAGAGCATCTGCCTTACAAGCAGAGGGTCGGGGGTTCGAATCCCTCAACTCCCACTAAAAGCCTCAGAGAAATCTGAGGCTTTTTTTATGTCATGCTTTTTTTACATACTATCCTCCAAGCAGATCGACAAATACTATCTTGGTCATACGTGCGAGGACTTAACTTCTCGAATCCAAAAGCACCTCACTAACCATAAAGGCTTTACGGCCAAAACAAAGGATTGGAAATTGGTTTATTTTGAAGAATATCCAACTAAGTCTGAGGCTTACCAAAGAGAACGCCATGTCAAATCCTGGAAAAGCAAAAAGAAAATCATCGAATTAATTCAGAATAAAATCTAGCTCAGTTGGTTCAGAGCATCCCGATTACATCGGGAGGGTCGGGGGTTCGAATCCCTCAACTCCCACATTCAAGCCTCAGATTTTTCTGGGGCTTTTTTGTTTTTTGAATCAATCGATTTAAAAAAAAAGGTCCCAACGAATGTTGAGACCTCTTTGCCTTATAGGCTAAAATCAAATATCAAACTTAATCCCTTGCGCCAGCGGCAACTCTGAGGAATAATTGATGGTATTGGTCTGCCGGCGCATGTAAGCTTTCCAGGCATCAGAGCCTGACTCTCTTCCTCCACCAGTTTCTTTTTCTCCACCAAAAGCTCCTCCTATCTCAGCACCGGAGGTACCAATATTAACATTAGCGATACCGCAGTCAGATCCTGCCACTGAAAGGAAGGCTTCTGCCTCTCGCATATTCGTAGTCATGATGGCGGAGGATAAGCCCTGTGGAACACCATTTTGAAGGGTAATGGCCTCTTCCAGAGTTTTATATCGAATCAAATAAAGAATTGGTGCAAAAGTCTCATGCTGAACGATCTCATAGTGATTTTCCGCTTCATAAATACATGGCTTCACGTAGCATCCAGATTCATAGCCCGCACCAGACAAAACTCCTCCAGGCACAATAACTTTTGCTCCTTCGGCTTCAGCTTTTTGGATTGCCTCCTGATACATCTTTACCGCATCTTGGTCAATCACCGGACCTACATGATTTTTTTCATCCAAAGGATTTCCAATGACGAGTTTTGAGTAAGCCGAGGCCAGTCTCTTGGAAACCTCGTCAAACACATCCTCGTGAATAATTAATCGACGTGTACTGGTACATCTTTGTCCAGCAGTACCCACAGCTCCGAAAAGAGCGCCACGAATCGCCATATCCAAATCTGCTTGAGGAGTGATGATGATGGCATTGTTTCCTCCAAGTTCGAGCAATGAACGCCCAAGTCTTGCTCCCACAGCCTGACCTACCAATTTGCCCATTCGAGTGGAACCAGTAGCAGAAACCAAAGGCACTCTAGGGTCATGAGAAAGCATTTCCCCTACCTTATAATCGCCTACGATCAAAGATGAAATTCCTTCCGGCATATTATGCTTTTTGAAAATCTCAGCAACAATATGCTGGCAAGCAATTCCAGATAGCGGAGCTTTTTCCGAAGGTTTCCACACGCATACATCGCCACAAACCCAAGCCAAAGCTGTATTCCAAGACCAAACGGCCACGGGGAAGTTAAAAGCTGAAATAATCCCAACTATCCCCAAGGCATGCCACTGCTCATACATTCGGTGTCCAGGACGCTCGGAGTGCATCGTCAGGCCATAAAGCTGCCTCGAAAGGCCAACTGCAAAATCACAGATATCAATCATCTCCTGCACCTCGCCAAGCCCTTCCTGATAAGACTTGCCCATTTCATAGGAAACAAGCTTACCCAAATCTGCTTTCACCTCTCGAAGTGCGTTACCGATTTCTCGAACAATTTCTCCACGGTGCGGAGCTGGAACTTTTCTCCAAGTTTCAAAGGCAATTTGAGCTTGTGAAATAATCTGTTCGTACGCCTCTTGATTAGTGGTCTGAACCTTTCCGATGAGTTTTCCATCCGCAGGTGAAAAAGATGAAATAAAATCTTCCTTGGAGTCTATCCAAGTAGACCCTGTAGATGAACCTAAATTAGTTTCGTTGATACCAAGCCGCTTTAATGAGGCCTGAATCCCGTATTGATCAGTCATAGTATTTTGGGAATTGAATGAATGTCTAAAGCTAAAAAATTTAGATGGAGGCAGGGAAATAAATGTTAAATATTCAACAGCTCTCGAACAGGTCTTTCCACCAAATTTGGATTACTAGCTTCCGAGAATCGCAAAAGGTGATTAATTCGCCGTGGTTTTAGATTCTTTGGGTTTCACCCATCTAGAAATAAATACAGCTGGATTATACTTATTGTATTTGGTTTTGAATTTTTCAGAGGGTGTGATTTTGTAAATCAGGTTGATCCGAAAATTACCAGTATTGATAGCCTGATCAAAAGATTCGTTGGGTACCAAATTCAGATTTTTCCAGACATAATTGGCATTCAAGGCAAAGCGCTCTCCGTTATATCCAAAAAAGCCTCGAAGGAAATACGTAGGCACCACACCCCAGCGCTTAAACTTTTCCACGTTTTGCCAATCCGAAAAACCCAAACTCAAATTAGCTGAGGCCACAGCGGTGAAGAAAAAACCTTTGCCAAATACTAAACTAGACGCCAAACCGGCATTTGGGCCAAACTGGAAATAATTTGCTTGTGAGAAATTCAGGTTGGCGACATTTTCTTCAACAGGAAGAAAAAGCGAATCTCCTTTCATAAAGCCTCCATAAGTTTCAAAACCAACAAAAGGCGAGAAACCAGATTTTTTTTGAATTGAGGATTGATTGTAGGCAGCGCTGAGAGAAATACGCTCTCCTCGAAATAGATAATTGGCATTGACACCTAAAAGCATCAAGCGAATATCTTCTCGCAGATACCTCTCATCGGTACTTTGCAAAAAAGATGGATCAACCGTGTATCCTCTATAGAACTGACCAAATAAGTCTATAATCCATCTTCTGGGATAAATATGGGACTGTAAGTCCAAGAACCCAGGCCAATCTTTGATTCGATCAGGATTAAGAAAGGCCACCGGAAAGGCCAAGTTCAACGTGAATTTCTGATAGGTAAAACCAAGCCCTAGATTTAATCCAGAATTAGGTTCAAAGCGGTAAATTCTATCATTTGGGCCATTGCGAACAATGAAATCCGTGTATTTTCGGGACATGTACATCCGGATGTTCATTTTTTCCGGGTGATTTTCGATATACGAAGTGTCAATTTTCCAATCATCCTTCCCCACATCTTGAGAATAACCCAATAATGGAATAGCTAAGATCGCAATGAAAAGAAAGGCCTTTCGGAGACACATTTTACAGACTTGAAAGTATAAGTCACGAATTACCCTTAAATCTAGATCAAAAAAAAGCCTCGGAGGTGTGTTGTTCATTTATGTCAAATTAATAATTAATTTTTCTCTAATTTCATGATAAGAATATTTCTCCTTTACAGACTTCATCCCTTTTTATTTTGAACCCATTAGTTTCTATCATCTGTCCTTGCTATAACCAAGCCCAATATTTGGAAGAAACCATTGAGTCTGCACTCAAATCCACCTATCGGCCCATTGAAATCATGATTATCAATGACGGATCTACTGATAATAGTATGGAGGTCGCCAAAAAATTATCTGAAAAATATCAGGAGATCACAGTAATAGATCAGTCCAATCGAGGTGTATGTTCGGCCAGAAATAATGGAATTAGAAATTCAAATGGCAGCTACATTCTATGCTTGGATAGTGATGACCTGATTTCTGATAATTATATAGCTGAGGCGATTATGGTTCTTGAGAATCAACCCGAAGTAAAAGTGGTCTACTGCGAAGCAGTAAAATTTAACGAACAAGGTCAAAAAGCTTGGAGGCTAAAACCATTCAGTCGAAACCTCTTGGCTCGAGACAATATGATCTATGTTTCGGCTATTTTCCGAAGGAGCGACTGGGAAAGAACAGGAGGCTTCTCAGAGGACATGCTTTTGGGTAGAGCCGATTGGGATTTCTGGATTAAGATGTTAAAAGATGGAGGAGAAGTAATTAGACTTCCATTCATAGGATTTTACTATCGATTGACAGGAAAAAATAGCATGAGAAAGCGAACCAACTCATCAGAAACAAAAAGGAAAAGAATCGCATATCTCAATGAAAAATACCCTGACTTTTTTGAACGAGAATTGAATGGTCCATTACGTTTCCAGCGCACTTGGTCTAAACCTTATAATACACTTTTGAAATTACTCGGGAAGCTTTGATCAAATCTTATCGAGACCCTTCCAGTATTTCAAAAAGTAATACTTGAACGGATTCTTATACTTCAATTGCTTCCATGGGCGACTCCCATGAGGTCTGTGCCATACGGGTGAATTCATTAGAACTGTGTTTTGAAAACCAAGCTCAATTGCCTTCTTGGAAATAAAGGTATCGTACCAATCCTTTGCTTCATCCAAGCCAGTAAAATCAAATGCGTTCAAAAAATCAGTGCTAAATAATGTGCAGCAGAAACTCAAGCTTCGTTGAGTAGGAATCACAGGCTCCTTTCGGCCTTTAAATTTCAGGTAAGGAAAGTTCACCACCCCTTGTTCATCCACAGTCACTGAGCCGGTCAGACCAGTCTTGGTTTTCCCTACATCAAAAGAGAGTAACTCCTCAATTGTAGTTGGTTTGACTACTACATCAGACTCGATCACTAAAAGTGGGACTGCCAATTCCAATGCCTTTTTCTGCGCTAGCTGTAAAACCAACTTATAGTTGGGTGAAGGATGATCTGTAATATCCTCGAGATGAATGAGCTCGTACCCTATTGCATTTTTATTTTTTTCAAGCGCCTCCTTAGACTCGGGACTTGAAAAATCATTGAAAATGATATGCCGATTCGAAACGCTAGATGCGGCAATTGCTCTGGCCGTATCTAAGGTGGTATCGATGGAGTTTTTCACCGGGGTAATCACCAAAACTTGTGCATCCATTTTCTGAAAATTTGATATAAAAGTAGCAGTATAAGCGTTTCAAAAAAAATAGCCCCGAAGGGCTATTAGTTAAGCTAAGGCCACAAGAGCCTTTTTGATTCTTTCTAGAGCTTCTTTTAAGTCTTCGTCTGAAGCTGCATAAGATAATCTTACGCAATTTGGAGCCCCAAAAGCAGTACCCGTTACTAAGGAAACATGCGCTTCTTCTAGCAAATAAATACAGAGATCATCTGCATTTTGGACCGTCTTTCCTTTGGCAGACTTGCCAAAAAAGGCTGTCACATCTGGGAAAAAGTAAAATGCTCCTTCTGGCACATGAGTTTTGATACCTGGGATATCTCTAAGCAAATCTAACACGAGGCCCCTTCTTCTGAGATAGGCCTCCGTCATTTTTTCAGAATCATCAAGCGGACCAGTAATTCCGGCAAAGGCTGCACGTTGTGCAATGCCCGTATTTCCTGAAGTAAATTGACCTTGCATTTTTTCGCAGGCTTTGGCTATTTCGAGAGGAGCACATATGTACCCTACTCTCCAGCCCGTCATAGCAAATCCTTTTGAGAAGCCATTTACTGTCACGGTGCGCTCAAACATACCTGGGAATGACGCGATGCTATGATTACCTCCCGCAAAGTTGATCAATTCGTAAATCTCATCCGCCACCACGATCACTCCATCATGCTTTTTGATCACGTCAGCAATAGCCTCAAGTTCTGATTTACTGAAAACTGAGCCTGTAGGATTACAGGGTGAAGAATAAATAACTGCTTTGGTCTTATCCGTGATGGCTGCCTCTAGTTGCTCTGCAGAAGCCTTAAAATTATTCTCGAGATTTCCTTCAATCAATACTGGAACTCCACCAGCTAATTTGATAATTTCAGCATAGCTAACCCAGTAAGGAGAGAATATCACCACCTCATCTCCTTCATTGAGTAGACACATAAAAGTGTTAGCAATGGAATGCTTCGCACCAGTTGATACCACTATATTTTCGGCCTTGGCATCTGAAATAGAATTTTGATCCCTCAGTTTTTTGGCGATGGCCTCACGAAGATCCTGATATCCCGCAACGGGTGGATATGAAAAGTATTTCCCACTATCTATCGCCTCTTTGGCAGCTTCCTGGATAAATTTTGGTGTTTTGAAGTCGGGCTCTCCCAAGCTCAAGCTGATAATATCAACTCCGCTTGATTTAAGCTCGCGTGCTTTTTTTGCCATAGCCAGCGTGGCTGACTCCTCCATGTTAATTATCCGATCTGATAGAATAGAATTCATTATATGCTTGATTTTTTTACAAATTTCTCAAAAATAGAGAGAAGATTTTTAAATCTAAACAATCTCTCAGATTTGATTGTGAATTGTTATTTTTGAGTAAAATAGCTCGATCAATATTTCGTTAGTTTCTTAAATGCGTCCTCTTTTTTTCAGTTTGGTGTTTTCTTTACTGATTTCTTTTTCGGCTATGGCCCAAAAAGAGAAAGGTGAAGACAAAAAGACAAGTGATCCGGATTCCGTAGGAACGGTAAACTCCGCTCTGCTACCCACCACTATGCCGCTCCTACTTTTCGATGAAGAAAAAGAAAAAGAGGAGAAAAAAGAGAAAAAGAAAAAGGCTAGAAAAAACATCTGGTTTGGCGTAAAAACGCGAAAAGGAGTAATCCAATCTGAATTTAGAGGACAAGACATTGTGGAGCTTTTCAACTTCACGGACGCAGAAATCACACCCGATCCCTACATCCGTGATATCTATTGGTTTGATCCAGGAGAAAAGGAAATCAAAACCTCTGGATACTCCAAAGAAGAAGGATATCTACTCCATGGCCCTTACGAAAGACAGCTCAATGAAGTAGTGGTGGAAAGTGGAATGTTCTATTATGGCACCAAACACAAAACCTGGATGCTTTACGATGCTAAGAACGTCTTGCAAGACAAAGATCACTTTTCCGAAGGTTGGCCTAGAGAATCTCGTATCACTTATTACGAGCAATCTTCACAGACTATTGAGCAGATCATTCCAGTTCAGTTTGGGCTGGAGGAAGGGAATTATTTTTACTTCTATGAAAATCGCCAGGTAGCAGTCACAGGAGAATACCAGTACGGCGAAAAAGTGGGACTCTGGACGGAATATTGGAATACCGGCAATACCAAAGCCATCAGAAAGCGGGAGATTCAATATCAGGAAGAGGCCTATACAAAAAATTTCCGGCCTTACATCCGAGCGGAATGGGATAAGGACGGAAATTTGATTTATCGGAAAGACAGTTGATTAGTTTTCTCTAAACTTGAATTGCTGGCCTCCGACGGATGCTTCATACATCAAGCCGCCAATTGTCCGAGTAAAGACCGCTACGCCATCTACATATTTTGCATTAGCCGAAACTCCAGAAGCAGCTGCTACAGCCGACACTTGGGCTGACATTTCAACCTTATTTTCCTTAAATCGATCAAAGGCTTCTTTGTCCTCGAAGAAGACTACTTCGCTATATTTTTGACCGCCCGCCTGGAAGCCAATAGTTACCTGAGTCATTCTGGCAAAGCCAATCATAGTCCCCTTTTCGTAAGCTACCCCATTACCAGAGGCCCCTCCTACTCCAAGACCACCTTTTCCCACATTGGGAAGAATGACGTAACCATATGCCGAATTGAAAAACGAAGACATGGTCGGATCATCCTCCAAAAAAGCTGCTTTGGCATCCTTGGCATCCTCAATGATGCGCTCATCCTTTTTATCACTTTGGCCAAGGGCTACTGTGACCACCATAATCAGAGCGATAGCTGAGAAAATTATTTTTTTCATAATAATTGGTTTAGTAGAAAGCATCTTCAAAATGCTTGAAATTTATTTTGCCAGACCGGTCTTTGTATACGCCGACAATATCAAAGCGAATATCCTTTTTCCAATCTATTACATAAATATAATGTTCTGCGGCTTTAATGAGTAATCGCTTCTTCGTGTAATCCACAAACTCCTCAGCATAGCCAAAGCCCGTACCAGAGCGAAATTTGACTTCCACAAAAACCAAAATCTGATTATGCTCCATTATCAAGTCGACTTCGGCATGGCTATGTCTATAATTTTGAGCTTTTAACTCGTAGCCGTTTTGAATCAACCACTCGGCTGCCAATTCTTCAGCTCGCTTTCCTTGATCATTATGCTCTGCCATAGCTATATTCCTTAAATTTGCAGGCAATGAACCCTCATCATCAATTTACGGTTTTGCCTTTAATATAGTCCATGAATCAATTTATAAATAAAAAAGTAGTTTTCCGAGACCTCGGCCCAATGGATTACCAAAAAGCCTGGGATTATCAGGAAGAGCTATTTGCCGAGACGGTGGCTATAAAAATTGCCAATAGAAAGCTGGACTCAGCTGATCAAAAGGTTACACCCAATTATTTGTTGTTTGTAGAACATCCCCACGTGTACACTTTGGGTAAAAGCGGGGATGAAAAAAATCTTTTGCTTGACGCAAATGGGCTGAAAGACAGAAATGCTAGCTATTACAAAATCAACCGCGGCGGTGATATCACCTATCATGGCCCTGGGCAATTGGTGGGGTATCCGATTTTAGATCTGGATAATTTCTTCACTGACATTCACAAATATCTACGGCTTCTGGAGGAGGCAGTGATATTAACCTTGAAGGAGTTTGGCATCACGGCAGGTCGGATTGAAGGTCTCACAGGAGTCTGGTTGGATCATGAGGCACAGATAAATCCAAGAAAAATTTGCGCCTTAGGCGTAAAAGCTAGCCGATGGGTCACCATGCACGGTTTTGCCTTTAATATTAATTCGGACTTGAGCTATTTTGAGTCTATCATCCCCTGCGGGATCGACGACAAAGCAGTGACTTCTTTAGAAAAAGAACTTGGTCGTAAAATTGAACTGGAAGAAGTCAAAGAAAAAATGAGAAGGCATATCTCTGAATTATTTGAAATGAACCTTATCCTAGAATGAAAAAAGATATTGATTTCCCAAAGGTCACGGGAGTGAAACTCGCCATAGTCAAAGAAGTCGTCCAAGGTGAGACGCAATGGAGCCTATACATTCTAAATCTCAATCTAATCGAATTGAGTACAATTTTGATCAACTCAAAAGGATATGGAGAAATAGACGGGGAGCAGAAAAAAACGTCTACCCTTCGTCATGTCATTAAGGAGTTAGGACCGCAGGAATTTGCGAGAGTCGAGCACTTAGATCCCGCAGTCTTTGCACTCACCAATGAGTTTTGGGTGAGCTACTACATAATGGATCAGATTTTTGATAAAAAGTTTATCTTTACACCTGGGAGTTTTGATTCTTCGCAGATTCGAATGATTCCCGAACTTGGAATGGAAGGAGTTCTTCATTCATAAATTTTTGCCTATGGCAGATTTTTTCAATGTACTTAGCGAGGTCCTTTTTTTGGATATCGAAACAGCATCGGGTTTTTCCGACTTCAATGAGTTACCCACTCGACTTCAAGACGAATGGCTAAAAAAAGAGCGCCTATTGGATCGAAGTGAAGAGGAATTCGAGCCAGGATCAAAGTATTTTGAAAGAGCAGGTATATATGCTGAATTTGGGCAAGTGGTGAGTATCGGTGTTGGCTTTTTTGTGGTGGACACCAAAGAAAAATCACTTTTCCTCCGAACAAAAGTTTACAGCCATGAGTCTGAAAAAGTGCTTTTGGAAAAATTCAAAAAACTCCTTACAAAAAAAGCTTGGACACTTTGCGCGCACAATGGCAAGGAATTTGACTTCCCATACCTGAGTCGCAGAATGCTCATCAATGCCATCCCTCTTCCCGAACCCTTGCAGATGGCAGGGAAAAAGCCTTGGGAAATTCGGCATCTTGACACCCTAGAATTATGGAAGTTTGGGGACTACAAACATTACACCCGACTGGAGTTATTGGCCTCCATTTTTGATATTCCCTCTTCCAAAGATGACCTTGACGGGAGTCAGGTCAATCACACCTTTCACATCGAAAAAGACATCGCAAAAATCAATAAGTACTGTCTGAAAGATGTGGAAGTAACCGCTAGAGTATATCTGGCAATGAATCCGCAAGCAGAAGAATTCACCTTTTCGGTGATTCATTCTGAAGAAACAAATTAAAGACAAGGACAAGAGTAGGTCGCGGACCCATTAATTTTTACCTTGTTTACACATTAATCACCCCCTATAATGGGAAGAAACAGTAGAAAAAAATCAACCTCAAGAAAAGGATCAAAAAGTCAGAATTCGGTAGACTTATCCAGAGTCCTTCTCAAATTTTTAAATGCCCACTATGGTGAGCAGTATAACGCTAAGCAACTCATCAAAAAGCTTGAAATCAGAGACTCCCTAACGAAAGGAGCAGTGGAGCCCACACTTCACCGAATGGCGCAAGATGGGCTTGTCTCAAAAAGTCCAAGAAATTACTTTTCGTCCAGTGCAGATCCAGATTTTATCGAAGGAAAAGTAGATTTTGTAAATCCGAGATTTGCATTTATAATCCCAGATGATCCCGAAAAAACGGATGGAGACATCATGGTAAAGGAAGCTAACCTGAAGCAAGCTTTACATGGTGACAAAGTTCGTGTGATGGTATTTCCCATGAAGGGAAAAACGGGCAAGCAAGAAGGCCGTGTTTTGGAAATCGTCAAGCGCGACCGAGATGAATTTGTTGGCCGAGTGGAAATTTCCCCTCGCTTTGCTTTTGTCGTCCCGGATTTCAGAAAAATGCACAAAGATATTTTTGTCCATCGGGGAGATCTGAATGGAGCGAAACACAATGAAAAAGTGGTGGTCAAGCTCACTGAATGGAGGGATGGAGACAAAAACCCAACAGGCACAGTCACTCAGGTTCTCGGCAAAGCGGGCGAACATGAAGTAGAAATTCACTCCATCATGGCGGAATTTGGGCTTCCCTTTGAATATCCCGCTGAGCCAAATGCTGAAGCAGAGTCTATTTCAGACAAAATTTTAAGCAAGGAAATCGCAAAACGAAAGGATTTCCGCGGTGTGACCACATTCACCATTGATCCTGATGATGCCAAAGATTTTGACGATGCCATATCTTATCGAGAATTAGAAAATGGGAATCTGGAAATCGGTGTTCATATCGCAGATGTGACGCACTATGTGAAACCAGATACAGCACTAGAAAAAGAAGCATTTCATCGGGCCACCTCGGTTTACCTTGTAGACCGAACCATTCCCATGCTCCCAGAGCGACTGAGTAACGGACTCTGCTCCCTTCGGCCAAATGAAGACAAGCTTACGTTTGCCTGCGTTTTTGAAATGACTCGCGATGCTCGAGTTGTAGATCATTGGATTGGGCGCACGGTGATTCATTCAGACCGTAGATTCACCTATGACGACGCCCAAGGCAATATTGACTCGCAGTCTGGTGATTTTTTCCAAGAACTCACTTTGCTCAATGAAATGGCCAAAAAAATCCGTAAAAAGCGATTTGACCACGGTGCGGTGAATTTTGAAACTGTGGAGGTGAAGTTTGATTTGGATGAAAAGGGTACTCCTTTGGGTCTCCGAGTAAAGGAGCGGAAGGACATTCACAAGTTGATTGAGGAGTTTATGCTACTCGCCAATAAGTACGTAGCCGAATTTGTATTTAAAAAACGAGCTGGAAGAGACACCTTTGTATACCGAACTCACGATGCTCCCGATATGGATCGATTGGATACTTTTGCCAACTTCGCGACGCGTTTTGGTCACAAACTTGAAATGCAAAGTGAGGCTAAAATTTCAGGAGCTTTGAATAAGCTCATGGAAGAAATCCAGGGCAAACCTGAGCAAAATGTCTTGGAGCAATTAGCCATTAGGAGTATGGCCAAGGCCAAATATACTACCGATCCAAAAGGACATTTCGGACTGGCATTCGCACACTACACCCATTTCACCTCACCTATTCGTCGATATCCTGATATGATGGTGCATCGACTTCTTCAGCACTACCTTGACAATGGTAAGTCCCCTGAGGTGGACCCTTGGGAAAAGAAATGCGAACACTCTTCTGAGCGAGAAAAAAATGCAGCAAATGCCGAGCGGGCTTCGATTAAATACAAGCAGGTAGAATTTATGGCTTTGGCTGAGGAAAAAGATTATGATGGAATTGTCAGCGGAGTCACAGAATGGGGAGTATTTGTCGAAATCACAGAAACCAAGTGTGAGGGAATGGTCCGACTCCAAACGATGGATGATGATTACTACGATTTTGATGAGAAAAACATGCGCTTGATCGGCAGCCGAACAAAAAAAATGATCACTTTGGGAGACAAAGTACTGGTTCGTGTAGTTAATACCGATATTGATCGCAGAACGATAGACCTCGAATTTGTTAAGAATGACGCATAAAACCCTCAGCCAAGAGCTACTGAGCAAGCTGGAGCAATACCTCTCCGAAATTAATTTTGGTGAATCGCCCAAAGAACTATACGAACCGCTCACTTATATTTTGAGTCTCAGTGGAAAAAGAATCAGACCAATTCTGAGCCTACTCTCTTATGGCATGTATCAAAAAGACGTGGAAAGCATCATGCCGCAGGCAGCCGCTATTGAGGTATTCCACAATTTTACACTGATGCACGACGACATTATGGATGAGGCTCCAATCCGGCGAGGAAAGCCAACAGTGCATGAAAAGTGGAATGCAAATACTGGAATCTTGTCTGGAGACGTCATGCTGGTAAGAGCCTATGATTTGCTTCTCCATACTCCTGCCGATAAACTCCATACGGTGATTAAGGACTTCAATCGGACTGCAGCTGAGGTTTGCGAAGGGCAGCAATTTGACATGAATTTCGAAAGCTTATCCTCTGTAAAAGAATCGGATTATATCAATATGATTCGACTCAAAACAGCTGTTTTGTTGGGCTTTGCGCTTCAGCTTGGAGCCACACTTGCAGGAGCTTCAAAAGCTGATATTGATAAACTTTATGATTTCGGAGTAAACATTGGTGTGGGTTTTCAGCTTAAGGACGATCTACTGGATGTCTTTGCCGATCAGTCAAAATTCGGAAAGCAGGTAGGTGGAGATATTATCTCAAATAAGAAAACCTTTTTGTTGATCAAAGCACTCGAACTAGCAAAAGGTGAAGAGGCTACCAAATTGAAAAGCTGGATTACCAAAGAGTCTTTTGACAAAGAGGAGAAAGTGGCTTCAGTAACTGGAATCTACAATTCTCTTGGAATCAAAGAACTCACAGAAGCAAAAATGAACGGCTACTTCGAACTCGCTTTTGAGGGTTTGGCTTCTATATCATTCCAAAATAAGGAGTTTTACCAAGAGTTGAAAGCACTGGCCGAAATGCTAGTTCATCGAGAAAAATAAGATGGATTTATCACTCACCGTTCTTTTGATTATTGGCACCTGTGCAAGTAGTATTTATGGGTTCAATAAGCCTGAATTTCTAGATCGCTGGATGTTTAATCCCTACCAAATTCATCATAGAAAACAGTGGGACCGATTTGTTCTTTCAGGACTCATCCACAAGGATTACATGCATCTGCTGTTCAATATGTTTACCTTCTATTTTTTTGGGGCAGTCGTTGAGCAATTCCTAAACTTTCAATTTGGCTCCACGATCGGTGGACTCATATTCGTTACGTTTTATTTAGCGGCCATCGTTATTTCAGATATCCCAACTTACTTAAAGTATAAAGACAATGCCTATTACCGGGCACTTGGAGCTTCGGGAGGAACAGCGGCGATGGTCTTTTCTAGTATCATTATTTTGCCTCTAGCCGATATTTGCCTTTTTGGTATCCTCTGTCTGCCAGGATTTATTTTAGGGGTGTTATTTTTAATTTATTCTTATACCAAAGGAAAAAGCGGAGGGGATAATATCAATCATGATGCTCATTTGTATGGCGCGCTTTTTGGAATAATTTTCATTCTAGTGCTTTCACCAGGAAGCGGCCTTACATTTATAGATCAAGTATTGAATTATCGTCCATTCTAAAAAACAAAGATGCCGTCCCAAGTATTGAGACGGCATCTGTTTTACCTATGAACTGGACTATTTTTTCTCGTCCAGTTTCATTTTCATCTCATCAATATTCAGAAGTTTGGAGATCTCGTCTTGCTCCACTTTTCTAAATCGAGCGAGTTGCACATCAATCTTTTCTACTAACTCGCCTCGCACTTCTTGAGCTTGATCCGTAGGAGGATAGCTTCCATTTCCTACCACAGAATTTAAATGCGCCAATTTGTTATTCAATCGAATCGGGAAATTCAATGGATCCTGACCACTCTTGTTTTTGGTTTGATACAAGGTCTCTTCTATCTGCGTCAATTCCGCTTGTATCTGCTCAAGATTAGCAGGTTTGGTATCCATGCTATCCAATTCTGCCCTGTAATTTCGGATCAATTTTATCGTACGGTGAACTTCCGTAAGCTTGTCACGAACTCCCAGCATAAACTCATACTGTGCTTCAAGATCTGCTTGACTAGACTCGTATCTTGGATCTGCCAGTATCTTAAAGTCTTGCTCTTGAGTCTCACCATCTACGGTCATTCTCACCGAATAGTCCCCCGGTGGAACCTTTGGACCGCGAAGATTGGCAGCCCACATAATGAGTCCATCAAAGCCTTCAGCATCATCCACAGCCAAATTCCAATTAAACTCATTGCTTCCTGCCTTTACTTTCAGAGTGTCTCCATTGATTCCTTTGGAAGAAAAGGTTTTTAAAACCTGCTTTTGTCTGTCTAGAAACTCAATCTTGATTTCCTCGCTTGGCTCATCATTGATATAATAATATACCAAAACACCACCAGCCCGATTGGTCCCATCTGTCAGGCTCTTTCTACTCGAACCATCCATTCGATAAGAATCCTGAGGTTTGAACAAATGCATTGACTTGCCTTTGATATCTGGAGTCGCTTGATGTAAAACTGTCAAATCATCAATGATCCAAAAAGATCGACCCTGGGTAGCAGCGATCAGGTTATTGTCCTTTACTGCCAAATCAGTAATCGGAACCGTCGGTAAGTTTAACTGTAAAGAATGCCAGCTTGCTCCATCGTCTTTGGAATAGTACATCGCAGTCTCGGTCCCTGCATAAAGCATCCCCTTCATGGCGGGGTCTGCCCGAATCACTCGGGTGAAATGCTCTGAATCGATGCCTGAAGTAATTTTGGTCCAAGTCTTACCATAGTCCTTGGTCTTGTATAAATACGGCTCAAAGTTTCCGAATTTATAACCTGTCGCTGCGAAATAGGCTTCCCCTGCATCAAAAGGACTAGCCTCAATGCTATTGATCTGAAGCCATTCAGGCATATCCGTCGGAGTGACATTTTGCCAAGATACTCCATTGTCTTGCGTCACATGAACAAGACCATCGTCCGATCCAGCCCAGATGACTCCTTGCTTAAGCGGAGACTCCGCTGCAGTAAATATCGTAGCGTAATATTCTACACCTGTATTGTCTTTTGTAATTGGTCCACCAGAAGGACCCAATTTGGAAGGATCGTTACGAGTCAAATCCGGTGAAAACACTTCCCAACTTTGCCCTTCATTAGTCGATCTATGGAATCGATTACTCGTAGTATAGAGCATATCCGAATCGTGAGGAGAAAAGAAAATTGGGAAATTCCACTGAAATCTATATTTCATATCCTCAGCTCCATGACCCATTGGATTGTTAGGATACACATTCACAGAACGTGAAATCCCTTTATCATGATCTACCCTCGTCAAATAACCACCGTATGATCCACCATAAACGATGTCATTGTTATCTGGATCAGGCGCAAGCCATCCACTTTCCCCTCCAGCAGACGGCTCCCAGTCCTCTTCACTGATACTTCTGCCATCATTTCTATGATTAATTCTAACCGTAGAATTATCCTGTTGAGCACCGTAAATTCTATAGGGGAAACTATTATCGGTTGTCACCCGATAAAACTGCGCGGTAGGTTGGTTCATATATGTGGTCCAATTTTTTCCTCCATCTTCGGAAATCTGCGCACCTCCATCATCAGCAATGATCATCCGCTGATTGTTTTCAGGATCTATCCACAGATCGTGGTGATCACCATGTGGAGCATTGGCGCCTTTAAAGGTTTTGCCTCCATCAGTGGATTTATGATAGCTCACGTTCAATACATAAACAGTTTCTTCATCCTGAGTATCTGCATAGATTCTTGAATAGTACCAAGCACGTTGTCTAAGATTCCGATCCTCATTGGTTTTAGTCCAAGTCTCACCAGCATCCATCGACATGAATACTCCGCCATTTTCATTTTCCACGATTGCAAAAAGCCGATTGGAATTTAGAGGGGAAACTGTGATTCCGATTATCCCTAAGGTGCCCTGCGGAAAGCCTTCCTTCTCGGTGAGATCTATCCAAGTCTTTCCTCCATCCGATGATTTAAATAGACCAGATCCAGGTCCGCCGCTTTCCAAGCTGTACGGAGTCCGTTTGATTTCCCATGTTGAGGCATAAAGAGTTTCTGGATCATTTGGATCCAAAATCAAATCAACAGCTCCTGCTTGGTCATTGGTGAACAAAACCTTTTCCCAATTTGCTCCACCATCTACAGTTTTATAGACGCCGCGTGTTGGGTCTGGCTTGAAAAGATCACCCAAGACGGCAGCATAAACCACGTCTTCATTGTCTGGGTGAATGCGTAGGCGGGATACAAATCTACTCTTTTCCAACCCTGCTCTGGACCAAGTCTCTCCCGCATCTGAACTTCTCCAAACCCCATATCCAAAGGAAACATTTCCACGAACTGTCTTCTCGCCACCACCTGCATAAACTACGGCAGTATCGCTCTGAGCTACAGCTACTGCACCCATCGATCCTCCAAAAAATCCATCTGACATAGGTTTCCAGGTCTTGCCAGCATCCAATGTTTTCCAGATTCCACCTCCTGCTGAAGCGAAATAATAATTTGTAGTACTTCCGGGGACACCGGTCACTCCGTCGGCCCTTCCTCCTCTAAATGGACCAATAAGTCGCCAGCTTAATGCATCATAAACCGTCGAATCCGGTACCTGTTGTGCTTGCACATAAGGAGGTAAAATTAAGAGTTGGATGCAAATGGCCAGCATCCAGTAAAAAGCTTGCTTTTTCATAAGTTTTTGTTAGGTGGTTTTTCAACCTAGAAATTAGTAATTGTCTATGCAATTCCCCAATAAATATGATTAAAGGCAAGGAGAAATTATAGAGCATAAAAAAAGCTCCATATCACTATGGAGCTTCTAAACTTATTGTTTTCTGCTTAAGCTTCTGCTGGCAAAACACTTACGTAAGATCTGCCATCTGCCTTCTTACGGAAAGTTACCACACCGTCTGCTTTTGCAAAAAGCGTGTGGTCTTTACCACAACCCACGTTCTCACCTGGGTGATGCTTAGTACCTCTTTGTCTAATGATGATGTTGCCAGCAATCACTTGCTCGCCACCAAATTTCTTCACGCCCAATCTTTTGGAGTGAGACTCTCTACCGTTTTTGGAACTACCGACGCCTTTCTTATGTGCCATGGTTTTATTCTTTTATGTTTCCCAATGGAAAACTTACAGTGAAATATTTTCTATCAAAACTTTGGTGAAGTCCTGTCTGTGGCCATTTTTCTTCTTATAGCCTTTTCTTCGCTTCTTTTTGAAGACGATGACTTTATCACCTTTGACATGCTCTAGGACTTTCCCAGATACCTTGGCTCCTGCTACTAGCGGAGCTCCTACTGATACAGTGCCGTCGGCTTCTGCCAACAAGACCTGATCAAATTCCACGGAAGCGCCAGCTTCTACATCCATTTTTGGAGCGTAGACGTGCTGATCTTGTGCTACTTTGAACTGCTTTCCTGCGATGTTTACAATTGCGTACATGTGATCTAAATATTCTTAGTCGAAATCGGAGTGCAAATATAAGAAAGACAACGAGAAGAAAAAAGCCCAGTTGGAAAAAAGCCTGAGTTAATTCCAAACTTGAATTTCAACAACCAAAACGAGTAAAACTAACCTTTACTTTGTTTCACAAAAGATCGACAAAGCTTGTCACGAAAGTAGAGGACCTAAATGTAATTTCATCTACTAATCAGACTTACAGTTACTTATACATACGCTTTCCCAAGATTCATTTTTTGAATATCAGTCAATTTTTCTTTGAATTTTGGTAAGAGGAAGTTTTTTAAATTTTTTTCAACTTTTTTGATAGGTCCAAAAATGGCTAATTTTTTAAAGTATCACTACCATTGATTAAATACAACTTATTTTTTTTCAATGATTTATATAGTTTTTGACTATTATTCAATAATCAACCTAAAGCAGCACTTGAAGGATTTTTTTTATGGGTTTTGCTTCACATATTTGTTCAGAGGCTGTCGAGAAATCGCGGCCTTTTGTCCCCCTAAGCATTTGAAGAGAAGAAATAATAATCTAACTCTTTGTATAACAAGTAAACTAAAGTAAAGAATGAATCAGGAACCTATTTTAGAAGAGAACGACGGAAGATTTGTACTGTTCCCAATCCAACACGACGACATTTGGCAATTTTACAAAAAAGCAGAGGCGAGTTTCTGGACAGCAGAAGAGATTGATTTGAGTCAGGATTTATCTGATTGGAAGAATCTTAGCGATGGAGAAAGACATTTCATTTCGCATGTTCTTGCATTCTTTGCCGCTAGTGATGGAATTGTAAATGAAAACCTTGCGGAACATTTTGTTTCTGAAGTACAATATACTGAGGCTAAGTTTTTCTATGGTTTCCAAATTGCCATGGAAAATATCCACTCTGAAACTTACAGCCTTCTGATCGATACTTATATTAAGGATAATGCAGAAAGAGATAAGTTACTAAATGCAATCGAGCATATTGACTGTGTAAAGAAAAAAGCGGATTGGGCTTTGAGATGGATCGACAATGGAAACTTCCAGGAACGTCTTATTGCCTTTGCAGCAGTTGAAGGGATTTTCTTCTCCGGTTCATTTTGCTCTATTTTCTGGATGAAGAAAAGAGGTTTGATGCCTGGCCTCACTTTCTCCAACGAATTGATTTCTCGTGACGAAGGGTTGCACTGTGATTTCGCTTGCCATCTATACACGCAGCATATCCAAAATCCACTTCCAAAAGATACGGTAACTCGAATTATTGAAGATGCCGTTGAAATAGAAAAGGAGTTCGTGACTGACGCACTACCTGTACGCTTAATCGGAATGAATGCAGACTTAATGTGTCAATACATCGAGTTTGTAGCAGATCGATTATTGGTCGAACTAGGCTGTGAGAAAGTCTGGAACAGCACCAATCCTTTTGATTTCATGGACATGATTTCATTACAAGGTAAAACCAACTTCTTTGAAAAGAGAGTTGGAGACTATCAGAAAGCAGGAGTGATGAGCTCCACCGAAGGCAAAGAGTCTAACGGTATCGCTTTTGACTCTGATTTTTAAGAATTAAACTTTTCCACCAACCCATAAAACCAATTTAAATGTTAGTAATCAAGCGAGACGGAAGAAGAGAATCCGTCAGGTTCGACAAAATCACAGCTAGAATTGAAAACCTATGCTATGAACTGGATCCAAAGTTTATCCAGCCCATCGAAGTGGCGAAAAAAGTCATCGACGGACTGTATGATGGTGTCACGACCACGGAACTTGACAACCTTGCTGCAGAGGTTTGCGCGTCACTGACGGTGAAGCACCCAGACTACGCTATCCTAGCAGCCCGTATCGCTATTTCCAATCTTCACAAAACCACCAGTCAGTCTTTTTCAAATACTATGAAAAGACTTTACACCTATATCAATCCAAAGACAGGAGCTAATGCTTCACTGATTGATATGGAGGTATATGGTATCGTCAAGAGAAACGCAGCTAGACTAGATGCGGCAATTGATTACAAGCGCGACTTTGGTTATGATTTCTTTGGATACAAAACATTGGAGCGAAGCTATCTCATCAGGTTGGATGGAAAAGTAGTAGAGCGACCTCAGCATATGCTCATGAGAGTGGCTATCGGAATTCACAAAGAGGATATCGATGCTGCGATAGAAACATATAATTTACTTTCAGAAAAGTGGTTTACTCATGCTACCCCTACTCTCTTCAATGCGGGTACACCCAAACCACAGCTCTCTTCATGTTTCCTTCTCACCATGAAGGACGACAGTATTGATGGTATCTACGATACATTGAAGCAGTGTGCTAAGATCTCTCAATCAGCCGGTGGAATTGGACTATCAATTCATCATGTGAGAGCAAAAGGTTCGTATATCAAAGGAACCAATGGTCAATCAAACGGAATTGTGCCAATGCTTAGAAACTTCGATATGACCGCAAGATATGTGGATCAAGGAGGCGGAAAGCGCAAAGGAAGTTTCGCAATATATCTTGAGCCTTGGCATGCGGATATCAAAGAATTTTTAGAGCTTAAGCGAAATCACGGGAAAGAAGAGATGCGCGCTCGGGACTTATTTTACGCACTTTGGATTCCAGATCTTTTCATGAAGCGTGTTGAAGAAAATGGCTCTTGGTCACTCTTCTGTCCAAATGAAGCCCCAGGGTTATCAGAATGTCATGGGGAGGAATTTGAGCGCCTATACACCAAGTATGAGCGTGAAGGCAAGGCCAGAGAGACTATCAAAGCCCAAGAGCTATGGTTTGAGGTGCTTGAGTCTCAAATCGAAACAGGGACACCTTATATGCTCTACAAGGATGCAGCGAATGGCAAGTCCAATCAGAAAAACCTGGGAACGATCAAATCATCTAATCTTTGCACCGAGATCATCGAGTACACCTCTCCTGACGAGGTTGCGGTTTGTAACCTTGCTTCAATCGCACTCCCTAAATTTATCAGTGAAGGGCCTGATGGCAAAAGATTCTTTGACCATAAAAAGCTGTATGATATCACAAAAGTTGCTACTCGAAACCTAAACAAGGTAATAGATGTAAACTACTATCCTGTAGAAGAAGCCCGGAGATCCAACTTCAGACACAGACCGATCGGACTTGGTATCCAAGGCTTGGCAGATGCTTTTATCATGTTAAGAATGCCATTCGATTCTGATGAAGCCAAAGGTTTGAACGAGGACATCTTTGAAACCATCTACTATGCGGCCATGGAAACATCTATGGAAATCGCCAAAGTAGAAGGAACCTACGAAACATTCGAAGGATCTCCGGCCTCAGAAGGAATTTTCCAGTTCGACATGTGGGGTGTTACCCCTAAGTCAAATAGATGGGATTGGACCTCACTACGTGAAAAAGTCAAGAAATTTGGTTTGAGAAACTCCTTATTAGTTGCACCAATGCCAACAGCGTCTACGTCTCAGATTTTGGGTAACAACGAGTGCTTTGAGCCATACACTACCAATATTTATACTCGAAGAACTCTTTCTGGTGAGTTCGTTGTAGTGAACAAGCATTTGATGAAAGATTTGATCAAGCTAGGTCTCTGGAATGACACTATGAGAAATAGGTTAATTGCAGCCAACGGTTCTGTCCAAGATTTGCCTGGCGTTCCACAGCACATCAAGGATCTTTACAAAACCGTATGGGAAATTTCTCAGAAGGTAGTGATCGACATGGCAGCCGATCGAGGTGCATACATTTGTCAGTCACAGAGCATGAATGTGTTCTTGCAGGATCCTAATTTTGGAAAACTGACATCAATGCATTTCTATGCTTGGAAAAAAGGACTGAAAACAGGTATGTATTACCTAAGATCACAAGCTGCTACAAGTGCGATCAAGTTCACCTTAGACAAAACAGGCTTCGATACCAAGGATGCAAAAGCACTCAAAGAAGAGGAGGAAGCAAGAATACAGCAAGAAGCAGCAATAGCCTGTTCCATCGACAATCCGGATGATTGCGAGGCTTGCGGAAGTTAATATTTTAAGAGTTCGTTAATTGTTAAAAAGCGTTTGAGTGTTTCAAACGCTTTTTTTGTACATTCTAGCTTAAACGAATGGTAATGAATATCGAAAACATCAAGTCCAAACTCCAAACACTAGATCCTAATGCTGAACCAGAGTTTGGAGTAATGACTCCACAACACATGATCGAGCACTTAATTCTTACGGTCAAGCTCTCTTATGGTAGAATTAAAATCCCTCATTTCGAACCAACGGAAAAGCAGCTCCAGCAAAAGAAAACCCTTTTATATGAATTGGATGAATTTCCAAAGGGTATCAGAGCCCCAGGCTTAGGAGATAATTTACTCCCCCTTCGTTTTCAATCTTTGGATGAGGCTAATAACGAATTATTAGAAAGCATAGAAAAATACAAGGAACACTTCAAAGAACAACCAAATTCAACTCCCATTCACCCACGATTTGGTGGATTGAATAAAAGCGAATGGGATTTATTTCACACGAAACATTTCAAACATCATCTTTCGCAATTTGGCCTTTAAGAATGCCTTGCACAGATGACTGGCAAACCGTACTCGCTTCAATAGCTGCTTCTTCTACTTATAGATTTAAGTCTATTGATTTCCAATGATAAATCCCTAAAGTCTGAAACGCAAAAAAGCCAGCTAGATAGCTGGCTTTTAAATAATGTGGCGGCGACCTACTCTCCCAGGTGTAACCCCAGTACCATCGGCGCTGCAGGGCTTAACTTCTCTGTTCGGGATGGG
>NZ_JBHRZS010000010.1:0-3149 GCF_042649705.1 Algoriphagus namhaensis | reverse complement strand
TGATACGGCAAAGTAGAGTAAGTGAATAAGGGCGCACGGGGGATGCCTAGGCTCTCAGAGGCGAAGAAGGACGTGATAAGCTGCGAAAAGCTACGGGGATTGGCCAATGCGAGTTGATCCGTAGATATCCGAATGGGGCAACCCAGTCTGTAAAGACTATTCCGTAAGGAAAGCAAACCCAGGGAACTGAAACATCTAAGTACCTGGAGGAGGAGAAAATAATAATGATTCCGTAAGTAGTGGCGAGCGAACGCGGAAGAGCCCAAACCATTCCCGTTACGGCGGGATTGGGGTTGTAGGACCTGCATAATTTTGATTAATCTGACGAGAATTGTCTGGGAAGGCAAACGATACAGGGTGATAGTCCCGTATTGGAAGGATTGAGAAGAAGGCGGGTATCCTGAGTAGGTCGGGACCGGAGAAATCCCGATTGAAACTGCCGGCACCATCCGGTAAGGCTAAATACTCCTGAGAGACCGATAGTGAACAAGTACCGTGAGGGAAAGGTGAAAAGTACCGTGAATAACGGGGTGAAATAGAACCTGAAACCGTGCGCTTACAAGCGGTCGGAGCGGAGCGATTCCGTGACGGCGTGCCTTTTGCATAATGAGCCTACGAGTTACTCCTCATCAGCAAGGGTAAGGTATTCAGTACCGTACCCGGAGCGAAAGCGAGTCTGAAAGGGCGATTGAGTTGGTGGGGGTAGACGCGAAACTTAGTGATCTACCCATGGCCAGGTTGAAGTGTTGGTAACACAACATGGAGGACCGAACCGATAAGCGTTGAAAAGCTTCCGGATGAGCTGTGGGTAGGGGTGAAAGGCTAATCAAACTAAGAAATAGCTCGTACTCCCCGAAATGTTTTTAGGAACAGCGTCGGGAATTGTATGATGGAGGTAGAGCTACCGATAGGACTAGGGGGAGTCAAATCCTACCAAATCCTGACGAACTCCGAATGCCATCATATAGAACCGGCAGTGAGGGCTTGGGTGCTAAGGTCCAAGTCCGAGAGGGAAAGAACCCAGACCTTCCGCTAAGGTCCCCAAATCTAGATTAAGTTGAACAAAGGTGGTCCAGTTGCAGAGACAGCCAGGAGGTTAGCTTGGAAGCAGCTATTCCTTTAAAGAGTGCGTAACAGCTCACTGGTCGAGCGACAGGGCGTCGATAATAATCGGGCATCAAATCTAGTACCGAAGCGAAGGATTGCAGTTTACTGCAGTGGTAGGGGAGCATTCCAACGACAGCGAAGATACCCTGTAAGGGGTGTTGGAGTTTTTGGAAAAGCAAATGTAGGCATAAGTAACGATAATGCGGGCGAGAAACCCGCACACCGTAAGACCCAGGTTTCCTGATCAACGCTAATCGGATCAGGGTTAGTCGGGGCCTAAGGCGAACCCGAGAGGGGTAGTCGATGGACAATGGGTTAATATTCCCATACTATTTATACAGGTGATGGAGTGACGGAGTGATGAAAGATCCGCCCGGTGACGGAATACCGGGTTAAAGGTAGTAGGTATTGGCTGCATAGTTAAATGCGTGCGGCTAGCCGAAGCTGATAGTACTGAGCGTTTACGGACAATCAGATAGTGATCCTAAGGGCTTCCAAGAAAAACTTCTAGCGTTAAGCGTATAGATACCCGTACCGCAAACCGACACAGGTGGTCGAGGAGAGTATCCTAAGGTGCTCGAGTGAATCATGGCTAAGGAACTCGGCAAAATGGCCCTGTAACTTCGGGAGAAGGGGCGCCTTCAGTAATGGAGGCCGCAGTGAAGAGGCCCAGGCGACTGTTTAACAAAAACACATGGCTTTGCGAAGTTTAACGACTAAGTATAAGGCCTGACACCTGCCCGGTGCTGGAAGGTTAAGAGGGGATGTTAGCGCAAGCGACGCATTGAATCGAAGCCCCAGTAAACGGCGGCCGTAACTATAACGGTCCTAAGGTAGCGAAATTCCTTGTCGGGTAAGTTCCGACCTGCACGAATGGTGTAACGATCTGGGCACTGTCTCAGCCATGAGCTCGGTGAAATTGTAGTCGCGGTGAAGATGCCGCGTACCCGCAACGGGACGGAAAGACCCCATGCACCTTTACTGCAACTTAACATTGGTACTGGGTAAATGATGTGTAGGATAGGTGGGAGACTGTGAATTGGCGTCGCTAGGCGTTGAGGAGTCGTTGTTGAAATACCACCCTTTATTTACTTGGTATCTAATCCTGACTCAGGAGACATTGTTTGGTGGGTAGTTTGACTGGGGTGGTCGCCTCCAAAAGGATAACGGAGGCTTCCAAAGGTTCCCTCAGTACGCTTGGTAACCGTACGAGGAGTGCAATAGCATAAGGGAGCTTGACTGTAAGGCCGACAAGCCGAGCAGGGTGGAAACACGGGTATAGTGATCCGGCGGTTTTGAATGGAAGAGCCGTCGCTCAAAGGATAAAAGGTACGCTGGGGATAACAGGCTGATCTCCCCCAAGAGCTCATATCGACGGGGAGGTTTGGCACCTCGATGTCGGCTCGTCACATCCTGGGGCTGGAGAAGGTCCCAAGGGTTGGGCTGTTCGCCCATTAAAGTGGCACGCGAGCTGGGTTCAGAACGTCGTGAGACAGTTCGGTCCCTATCTGTTGCGGGCGTGGGAAGTTTGCGAGGACCTGACCTTAGTACGAGAGGACCGGGTTGGACTGACCGCTGGTGTACCGGTTGTGATGCCAATTGCATTGCCGGGTAGCTACGTCGGGAAGAGATAAGCGCTGAAAGCATCTAAGTGCGAAACTCCCCTCAAGATGAGACTTCCAAATAGGGCCCTCAGAGACGATGAGGTTGATAGGCTGCAGGTGTAAAGGCAGTAATGTCATAGCTGAGCAGTACTAATTGCCCAAAAGCTTACCTACCGTTTGTTACAATTCTTGCCAAAACATGTTAACTAATGTCAGATGTTTGATGTCGGGTGACCGATGTTAGCACAGACAAGAACTTAAGCTATTATGTGGTCAAGCCACAAAGATTTAGGCGGCCTAGCGCAGGGGTCCCACCTCTTCCCATCCCGAACAGAGAAGTTAAGCCCTGCAGCGCCGATGGTACTGGGGTTACACCTGGGAGAGTAGGTCGCCGCCACATTATTTAAAAGCCAGCTATCTAGCTGGCTTTTTTGCGTT
>NZ_JBHRZS010000008.1:0-667 GCF_042649705.1 Algoriphagus namhaensis | reverse complement strand
GGACTTCCAACATTTGGATCCAATGTTATATCTGCAGCGCTAGGATCATCTAACTGAATTCCTGAAATCTCTACATTTCCAGTGTTTGTCAGGACTGCTTCAAAAGGTATAACCTCCCCAGCCTGAGAATAAGTAGTTTGCCCCCCAGTTCCTGTACTTTTTACTAATGTCCATGATGGATTCTGATCAGCATCCACCGTAATCGTACTTGAAGTCAACGGACTAGTCAAATTTCCCGAAGGATCTGTTCCTGCAACGGTTGCCGTATTGCTATAGCTACCTGCATCTATATCGGCTTGGGTCACTGTATGAGAAGCAGTGTAGATCCAGGTTTCTCCCACATCCAACACGTCTGTAGGTGCGTTATCTCCAGCAGTAAGGGTAATGCCTCCTGTGGCCTTAGGGTCTGTTAGGACTACATTACTAATACTTACATTTCCAGTATTGGCTACCTGAATCTCGTAATTTATCACATCCCCAACGGCCGAATAGTCAGCAGTTGAAGTAGATTTGGTGATGGTCCAGTCTGGAGTTTGGATGGCAGTAATAGTAAATGAATCTGAAACTGGAGAGAGGTTTCCACCAGATGGGGTACCTGTAGCGGTAGCTGTGTTGGTATAGCTTCCATTGTCTAAGTCTCCTTGTGTGGTAAAATAAACAATCAGAT
>NZ_JBHRZS010000007.1:0-2046047 GCF_042649705.1 Algoriphagus namhaensis | reverse complement strand
CCCATCCCGAACAGAGAAGTTAAGCCCTGCAGCGCCGATGGTACTGGGGTTACACCTGGGAGAGTAGGTCGCCGCCACATTATTTAAAAGCCAGCTATCTAGCTGGCTTTTTTGCGTTTCAGACTTTTTGACAAAACAAACTAGATCCTCCAAAGCACAAACCTAAATACTAAATGGAGGTGTCCAAGATCAATTACCGCCTTTTGGTTTACTCAATTCGACATTTTTATGCTAAAGGGCTCTGCTTTTCCCCTTGTTTGGAGTTCATATTTGTTCGTTCCCTAAGTTTGAACTAGATAATACCTTTTCATAAATTTTTTCAGAATATGATTTTTATCATATCCAACGGTAGCTTTGGTCAACCATGCCCTTAGGACTTCGAATTAGTTTTGAAGAAATAAGTTTTCCATGGAGGTTAAGTCTGATTACGTAGCACAGTTTGAATTGCCAGAAGAAATTCTCAATGAGAGCTATTGCTCCGTTCTCGAATCAACTTTCAAACCGGGTAGTAATCGAAATAAAGACTGTCAGCACGGGGATGAGCCTAGTTTGATTACGGTTGATCTATACAAAACGCTTGACTGGCTTCATGGTCATAGTTTACCGAAACCTTTAGAAAAGGAAGTCTGTCAAATCCCGGTTTTGCTTCATGTAAAGGATTTTTCTACAGAGCACTTGCTTTTGCATTATGATGGAACACAACAATCTTCCATGGTTATAAAGAATTTCATCAAGCTTTTTGGGAACCTAATCACAAAATCAAGAGCAACAATAATCTCTCCTTCTTTTATTCCAAAATCAAAAATCAAGGAAGAACAGGAAATCATTCAATTGGTATCGAAGGCAACCCATGAAACGAGCTTTATCAAATTTAATTTTTTAAGAATTGGTGATTTCTGGTCCTATGCCGTTAAGCGAAACTGTACCCTTTTGGTAACAACCAAGAACTATCAGGCAGACCTTGCTAAGGTTTTATTTCATTTCTATAAAGGTGAAATATGGAGTGATCGTCTCTCATTTTACCTAACTGTGTAAGTCATAAGATTAGCTGATTTTCATCATGTTTTTCGCACCATTTCCCTGATAGTTTTATAGTAAGAATTAAATGAGTACTCCCCATCCAAATATCGTCAAAGAGCAATGCTTTCACTGCGGTGAAGATTGTGAAAATGAAGCAATTCGGTTTGATGATAAGGCTTTTTGTTGTCAGGGATGTAAGCTAGTCTATGAGGTTTTGGCCGAAAATGAACTTTGTGCTTACTACGATATAGAATCATTTCCAGGGGAAAGTCAAAAGGCAAAAAATTCAAGATCCAATCGTTTCGACTATTTGGAGGATGAAAACATTCAGCAGAAATTACTGGATTTCAAAAATTCAGAGGAAAGTCACTACACTTTTTACATTCCATTGATCCATTGTGCATCATGTATTTGGTTGCTTGAAAATTTAAATCAAATCCATACAGGTGTAATCGGGAGTCGAGTTGACTTAGTGAAAAAAAAGGTTCAGATCCGTATCGCTCATGAAAAGATCACCTTAAAAGAATTGGTACAATTACTTTCCAGCTTAGGATATGAGCCTAAAATAAACCTTTCCGATTTGGATGGTAAGCAGAAGCCAAAGGCTGATAGAAAGACCATCAATAGGCTGGCAGTAGCTGGATTTTGCTTTGGAAATATGATGCTATTTAGCCTTCCTGAATATTTTTCTGAAAGGGAATTACTTGGGGAAGGTTTTCAAGGCTTGTTCAATTATTTGAATGTCCTTCTTTCCTTACCTATAGTCTTTTATGCGGCTAATGACTACTACCTATCCGCATGGAATTCCTTAAAGAGAAAGCAGATCAATATGGACGTACCTATTGTCATGGGGATTATTGCCTTATTTCTTTACTCTCTTTGGCAAATCTTTATCCATCAGCAAGCTGGATATATGGATAGCCTAGGAGGGCTTCTGTTCTTCTTGTTATTAGGAAAAATCTACCAACAAAAGACCTTCGCCACCTTGGAGTTTGATCGTGACTATAAGGCTTATTTCCCAATTTCTGTTACCCGCCTCAATAAAGATCAGGAGGAAGTAATCGTCCTTACGAAGTTGGAAGTAGGCGATGTGCTTTTGGTTAGGGATGAAGAGTTGGTACCGGCAGATTGTATTTTGCTTTCAGATGAGGCCTACATTGATTACAGCTTCGTCACTGGAGAAGAAGTTCCAGTGAAAGTTAAAAAAGGGGAGTTGATCTATGCTGGTGGTAGACAGAGGGGGGAGAAAATCATGCTTACTGTTCAAAAATCTCCTTCTCAAGGGTATTTGACCGATCTATGGAACAATGAGTCTTTCGAAAAGGATAAGGCCGAAGGTTTAGTCCCTCTTTCAAATAAAATCAGTGCAGTCTTTACCTGGACTGTTCTAGGAATTGCTATTTCAGCGCTGGCATTTTGGGCATTTACAGATTTGAGTATTGGAGTTAAGGCTTTTACCTCGGTATTGATTGTAGCCTGTCCTTGTGCCTTAGCGATGTCCACTCCATTTACTTTGGGAAATACACTTCGAATATTTGGACGGAATAAGTTCTATCTAAAGAACACCCAAGTTATCGAGCGGATTGCTGATATCAATGCTGTTGTTTTTGATAAAACCGGAACACTCACTGACACGGCAAATGCATCGGTTACCTTCCATGGAGCAGAACTATCTCAGAAAAGCAAAAGTATCCTAAAAGCACTCGTTGAGCATTCTACTCACCCGTTGAGTAATCGAATCAATCAATGGTTGGGTGCTTTTGAGTCAGAAAAACTAGATAACCTAAAAGAAATCAAAGGGGCTGGACTTCAAGCGGCCTATTTGGGTCAAGATGTAAAATTAGGTTCGGTGGATTTCACCAATTCTGAATTAAAAAATCCAATCGAAAGTGGGAATATAGTTTGCTTTAGTGTTGAAAATCAATTGATAGGATTTTTTGAAATTCAATCCGGGCTTAGGGCAGATTCGAGTGATGTGGTTCGTGAATTAGCTCCGGGTAATGAGCTTCATCTACTTTCTGGAGATCATTCGCATGAATTAAGGACCCTTTCTGCCAAACTTCCTGAAATCAAAGAATATCGATTCGATCAGAGTCCAAAAAATAAGCTGGAGTATCTCCAACAACTCAAAGGGACCGGAGCCAAGACTATGATGATCGGGGATGGATTGAACGATTCAGGAGCACTCCATATGAGTGACGTAGGTGTTGCGATCACTGATCAGGTGAGCCATTTCTCCCCTGCGAGTGATGGAATATTGGATGCTCAGGCTTTTGGTCAAATTCCAAAATTTTTAGCCTTTGCCAAATCTACTCAACGAGTGATCAAAGCAAGTTTTGGACTAAGTATCGCATACAACGTCATAGGAATCACATTCGCTGTTCAAGGGCTTTTGAGTCCAGTATTCTGCGCGATTTTGATGCCTCTAAGTAGTATTTCAGTCGTGGTATTCACGACTTTATCCACCAATATCCTAGCCTATCGGCATGGGTTACTCACTTTAAGCAAAAACTAATGGAAGTAATATTTCTATTGATAGCGATAAGTATGGTGCTGGCAGTGAGCTTTCTGTTTTTGTTTTTCAAAGCAAACAAAGATGGTCAGTTTGATGACAGCCATACACCTGCGATTCGCATTTTATTCGAGAACCAACACAAAAAAGAAAGTAAAAAAGATCAACCAACAAAACCTAAGTCCTATGAATGATACTACGCTGGAGAGGTTCCATTACGACAATAAAATTGTCAAGTACTTTGGAGCAGCCACTCTCATTTGGGGCCTTGTCGGCATGCTGGTGGGGTTAATAGCCGCCACACAGTTGTTTTTGCCTGAGGCCAATCTGGGAAACCCCTACACTACTTTTGGTAGGATTCGTCCCTTGCACACCAATGCGGTAATTTTCGCATTTGTGGGTAACGCCATCTTCGCTGGAGTGTATTACTCCATGCCCAGATTGCTGAAAACCCCGATGTTTAGCAAAGCCTTGAGCTGGTTCCACTTCTGGGGATGGCAATTAATCATTTTGGCAGCGGCGATTACGCTTCCTTTGGGCCTTACCACTTCTAAGGAATACGCGGAGCTGGAATGGCCTATTGATATTGCGATCGCTCTTGTATGGGTAGCCTTTGGAGCTAACATGATCGGGTCCCTCGTCAAAAGAAGAGAGCGACACATGTATGTGGCCATTTGGTTTTACCTGGCTTCGTTTATCACTGTGGCAGTGCTTCACATTGTTAATTCGCTCGCGCTGCCAGTGGGTTTATTCAAAAGTTACTCTGCTTATGCAGGCGTACAAGACGCCTTGGTGCAGTGGTGGTATGGACATAATGCGGTTGCATTTTTCTTGACCACTCCATTTCTAGGTTTGATGTACTATTTCTTGCCAAAAGCTGCAAATAGACCTGTTTATTCTTATAAATTATCCATCGTTCACTTCTGGGCACTCATCTTTATTTACATGTGGGCTGGTCCTCACCACTTGCTTTATACCTCACTTCCTGAGTGGGCGCAAGTATTGGGTGTGGCCTTCTCTGTGATGTTGATTGCACCTTCTTGGGGTGGCATGGTCAATGGTCTTTTGACCTTAAGAGGAGCTTGGGACAAGGTACGGACAGATCCTGTTTTGAAATTCATGGTTGTGGCGATCACAGCCTATGGTATGGCGACATTTGAAGGTCCTATGCTGTCCTTGAAAAATGTCAATGCCATTGCACACTACACGGATTGGATTGTAGGTCACGTACACATTGGAGGTTTGGGTTGGAATGGATTTTTGACCTTTGGTATGTTATACTGGCTATGGCCTAAAATGTGGAAGACCAAAATCTATTCGACTAAACTGGCAAATACTCACTTCTGGTTAGGAACGCTTGGAATTATTTTTTATGCACTGCCACTTTATGTTGCTGCTTTGACTCAATTCTTCATGTTGAGAGAATTTGACGAGATGGGAAGACTTTCTTATGGTAACTTCCTTGAGACTGTAGTTGAGATTGTACCGATGTACATGCTTCGTGCAGTAGGTGGATTACTTTACTTGAGTGGTGCTGTGATCATGGGTTATAATATGATCAAAACTGCCCAGCAAGGTGAATTCCAAGCGACAGAGGAAGATTCTGCACCAGCTTTGGCCAAAAATTACAATCCAAAAGGAGAATTTTGGCATCGTGCATGGGAGAGAAAGCCTGTCTTTTTCACTGTATTAGCCACTATCGCCATCTTGATCGGAGGAGCAATCGAAATCATCCCTACTATTTTGGTGAAATCAAATGTCCCAACTATCAGCTCAGTGAAGCCTTACACTCCTTTAGAATTGGAGGGTAGAGACTTGTACATAGAAAATGGTTGTGTGGGTTGTCACTCTCAGATGATTCGACCATTCAGATTTGAAACTGAACGCTATGGAGAATATTCTAAGGCGGGTGAGTTTGTCTATGATCGACCATTCCTTTGGGGATCCAAACGAACTGGTCCGGATCTTCATAGAGAAGGAGGGAAATATCCAGATAGCTGGCATTATTTCCACATGACTGACCCAAGGAGTATGTCTCCGGGATCCTTAATGCCTCCTTATCCTTGGATGGCTACCAACGAGAATGACTATTCGGATCTTCCTGCAAAAATCAGGACGCTTCAAAGTCTAGGTGTTCCTTATCCAGAAGGATTTGATCAAGAAGCGACTGCAGATCTTGAAGCTCAAGCGCATAAGGTAGTTGCGAATCTGAAAGATGCTGGAATCGAGGTCATGCCAAATACGGAAATAGTGGCATTGATCGCTTACTTGCAGAGATTAGGAACGGATATCAAAGCCCCAACGGCTGAAAGCAACTAACCACGACTGTCATGTATAAAGAAGTATTAAGATCAATCGATAATATAGAAATCTACCCAGCGATTTCTTTGGTCATCTTTGTGGCCTTCTTCCTGGGTATGGTGATATGGGTACTAAGAGTGCCTAAAAGCTATGTCAAACATATGGAGAGTCTTCCTTTTGAGGAAGACGAACCCTTAAATCCAACGCCATGAAGAAGAAAATAACTGCAATATGTGCCCTTTTGGGGCTACTAAGTACGGGTGCTATGGCCCAAGAGGAATCTACCTCAGCACTTGCTTCCATGGACCCTAATCAGCTAACTCTATTGATTATCCTAGGGGTAGTTTTGGGCGTGATTTTGCTCTTGCTAATTCTGATGATTTACCTAATGTCATTTATGGCTACGGTTTTGAAGAAAGAAAATCCTGCCCTTGCAGATGAACCTTCTTGGTGGGAGACTTTTAAAGAGCGCTTTGTAACAGGTAAAGTGGATGAAGCCTATGGTAAAGATGAAAAAGCCAAATTAATGGCTGATCACTCCTACGATGGGATCCATGAGTTGGATAATTTCATGCCTCCATGGCTTCAATATGTATTTCTTGGTACTGCGGTATTTGCAGTGTTCTATTTTGTTAACTATTCTGTTTTGGGAATAGGCAAAACAGGCATTGAAGAATACGAAGAGGAACTAAGGCTAGAAGCCATCGCTGCCGAAGAGCGGCAAGCCAATATGCTTGCAAGTATTGATGAGACCACCGTAGTATTCGATGAGTCCTCAGCTGCACTTGCCGGTGGCAAGAGTATTTTCGAAGGGAACTGTGCTGCCTGCCATGCTCAAGATGGGGGTGGTGGAGTAGGACCGAACCTTACTGATGACTATTGGATTCATGGTGGATCTATTTCCGATATTTTCTCTGTAGTGAAGTACGGAGTAGTAGAAAAGGGAATGGTTCCTTGGGAAGACCAGTTGAGCCCTGAAGAGATTCAGCAGGTTTCAAGCTACATCTTCACAATGCGTGGAACTACACCAGCTGCTCCGAAGGAAGCCCAAGGTGAATTATACACCGAGGCAGCTCCTGTCGAGGTTGAGGTAGTCGAAGCTGATAGCACAGCAACTGCAACTAATTAAATTCTTATTGCCGGAGATCACGATCTCCGGCAATAAAATTACCAACCATGGCAAAGAAAAATCCACATTTGAATCCGGAGTCTTTTAGAGATGCCTTGGCTACCGTCCGTGAAGACGGAAAAAGAAATTGGGTTTATCCCAAAAAGGTTTCTGGAATTTTTTATAAGTATAGAACCTACGTTTCGTGGCTCCTTCTGGCTATTTTATTCGCGGGGCCTTTTATCCGAATTGACGGTAGGCCATATATGCTCTTCAATATTTTCGAGAGAAAATTTATCATTTTTGGAGCGCCATTTTGGCCACAGGATACCCATTTACTCGTGTTTTTGCTCCTAATTTTTTTCGTCTTTATCATTCTATTCACTGTCGTATTTGGACGTGTCTGGTGTGGATGGGCTTGTCCTCAGACACTTTTTATGGAAATGGTATTCCGAAAAATAGAATACTTGATCGAAGGAGATGCGAACCAACAGCGCGCCTTGAATGAGGGTCCTTGGACTACAGAAAAAATGCTCAAAAAGGGATCGAAGATTGTAATCTTTGGAATCTTTTCTCTTTTGATTGGGCACTTAGTGATGGCCTATCTTATTGGGATAGATCAAGTGAAAGAGATTGTTACTCAACCGCCCACGGCTAATATGGCTGGATTCATCGGACTGATTGCTTTCTCAGGAATATTTATGTTTGTCTTCACCTGGTTTCGTGAGCAAGCCTGTTTGGTAGTATGTCCTTATGGAAGGCTCCAAGGAGTGTTGCTGGACAATAACTCCATCAACGTCATGTATGATTATGTCCGAGGTGAGCCTAGAGGTCCTATTAGAAAGACAAAAGTAGAAACGGCTACTGCCTTGGGAGATTGTGTGGATTGTAATCTCTGTGTTCAAGTTTGTCCTACCGGAATTGACATCCGAAATGGTGTCCAAATGGAATGCGTCAATTGCACAGCTTGTATAGATGCTTGTGATGATGTGATGGTCAAAGTGGATCGTCCAAAGGGCTTGATCCGGTACGCATCTGAAAATAGTATTCAGGAAGGATTTCAAAAACTAATCACGGGTAGAGTCAAAGGCTATATGGTGATCTTGAGCATATTGGTCGTAGCGTTTGTGTCCTTGATCGTCACGCGTGATGTACTTCAAGGAACGGTTACTCGTTTTCCAGGAATGACCTATCAGGAGCGAGATGATGGATTAGTTTCCAACTTGTATGATATTACTTTGATCAACAAGACATTTGAACCTCAGCGAGTATCCTTGGTGCCTTTGGCAGATGGAATGAGCTTGGAAATCATTGGGGAAAAGGAATGGGTATTGGAGCCACAGTCAAAGTTTGAAGGCCGCTTTTTTCTGTTAAGGGATCAAAGCAAGGTGAGCGTCAGCCAAGAAAATGTCAAAATTGCTTTGATGCATGACGGCGAAGAAATTGATAAAATTAGCACAAGTTTTATGGCTCCATTGAGTCAGAAATAAACAAACAAGAATATGAATTGGGGACATGGAATAGTATTGGCGATTATTGGTTTTGTCGTAGTGATCATGACAATGGTGGTGATATCAGTACGAATGACTGGTATTGAACTAGTGACTGAAGATTATTACGAGAAAGAGATCGATTATCAATCTCAAATAGACCGAGAAACTTCTGCCAATAGGCTAGATCGAGAGGTAATTAGCTTCAATGCTCAGGAGAAAGTTTTGCTTTTTGACCTTCCAAAGGGTACAAATGCCCAGCTCGAGCTATTTCGGCCTTCAGATGAGACATTGGATCAAAAACTAGATTTCAGCGTTTCCTCCGAGCAAAAAATGAGCGTTCCAATCGATCAGCTGAAACCTGGCTATTGGAGAGTCCAATTGCATTGGGTAGAAGATGGGAAGGAGTTTTACGAGGAAAAGAAAATCAATCTTTAATATGCTCTGGACGGCCGTCGTATTAGGTTTTTTAGGTTCATTCCACTGTATTGGAATGTGCGGACCTATTGCCATGGCTGTTGGTGGCTCTTCTAATCAGACCTTTATTGCTAAAAAAATACTTTATAATTTCGGTCGGGCCATTACCTATGCTGGTTTAGGACTATTGGTAGGAGGGCTGGGTTTTTCGCTTTCTTTGGCCGGAGTACAGCAGGGAGTGTCCATAGGGATGGGAGTTTTGATTGTGGTCTTTTCTCTGAGTTATAAGAAAGCTGATAAATATCTAACCGTCCCTGCTTTATCTTCATTGGTTGCTTGGGTAAAGGGAAACTTGGGTAATCAGCTTAAAGCTGGAAGTGCTCAAGCCTTTTTATTCACCGGTTTGCTCAATGGTCTCCTGCCTTGCGGGATGGTCTATATGGCATTGGTAGCGGCTCTTGGACTTCAAAGCCCTTGGATGGGTGCCACGTACATGTTTTTCTTCGGGATGGGTACTATTCCAATGCTCTTGGTTTTGATGTTTTCGGGCAATCTACTTTCGGTAACCATGCGGATGAAGTTTCAACGTGCCATTCCTTATGTAGGACTGGTGATTGGTGTTCTCTTCATTTTTAGGGGACTAGGCTTGGGGATTCAAGGTAGCCCAAAGCTAATTCACGATTATGGAAGTGAAAAAATAGAAATCACCATGTGTAACTAATCCTAAATGGATTTACTAAACTGAACAGTGACTTCCTTCCTTTCAAGCATTTTTAGATCGAACTGGAAGCAGATATTTCGAATGAAAGCGATTCCTGGCTCTAAGATCACCAGCTGATTCTCTTTTCGTATAAGTAATCCTTCTTGCTCCATTTCCTCTAGGTTTCTGCGATTCAAAGAAGGAAGTTCATCCCAGATTTTTGCTGGAATCTCGGCTTCATGCCTGCAGATTAAGTCTAAAATCAAATCTCTTGTCAAAAGATCCAATTCACTATTTCGATGATTTCTTTGTATGATGTTTTCAGCAGAAGCGATTTGTTGATTGTACGTCTTGTGATTTTTTTCATTTTGGGCATAGCCCAAATAGACATCACTGATGCTGCTCGCTCCTAGACCAATCATGATTTTACCTGGAGAAAGTGTGTAGCCCATGAAATTCCTATGAAGAGTACCCATATCTTTTGCAAGACAAAGTGGGTCATGTGGAAGTGCAAAATGGTCCATTCCCACCTCCTCATATCCAAAGTCTTTCAAGAGAGACTTCCCAAATTCGTAAAGCTTGCGCTTTTCTGTTTCCTTGGGTAAAAAGGATTCAAAACTCTTTTGAGCTTTAAAAACTGAAGGTAAATGGGCATAGCTATAGAATGCGATTCGATCAGGAAGAAGCTCTTTCACTTTTCCAAAGGTCGCCTGAAGTGTTTCTTGTGTCTGATGTGGCAACCCATAAATCAGGTCAAAATTGATAGAGGTAAAGCCGAGATTTCTGGCGGCTTCGGTTACCTCGGCCACTTTTTCGAAAGGCTGAATCCGGTGTATGGCCTCCTGAACTTTTGGGTCAAAATCCTGGATTCCGAAACTCACCCGATCAAACCCCAAGGATTTCAATACTCTCAAATGTTCAGAAGTGGTATTGTTTGGATGCCCTTCGAAGCTAAATTCCTTCGCGGGGTCAATTTCACATGATTCTAAAATTGTACCCAGTACTTTTTGGAGTGCTTCTGGAGAAAAGAAGCTAGGTGTGCCTCCTCCTAGATGGAGACTTTTGATTCTAGGTTTTTCACCGAAAGTCTTGAGATAACCTTTCCATTCCTTGAGCAGACTATCGCTGTAAGTTTGCTCTACCTCATGATTACGGGTGATGTACTTGTTACACCCACAATAGGTACAGAGACTCTCGCAGAATGGAAAATGGATGTATAAAGCTATGCCATCTTCCTTGCCGTAGAGTTGAAATGCTTGATGGACCAAAGAATGCCAATCATCCCCTTTCATCTGATTTTCCCAGAAGGGAACAGTGGGATAGGAGGTATATCTTGGAACAGGAAGGTTATACTTTTGAATCAGTTTTTCTTGGGCTACCATAGCTTTCATTTGCTCAAAATTGCTAGTTTAGTCTGGCTAAAACCCTGCGAAGTATAAGTACTAAAACTGATAAAAGTCATGGATAAATCGAGCATGCCTATCCTGGTTAGAATACTTAGTATATTTCCTGAAGTTTGTATAAAAAGGAATGTTTGGAATGAAGAAAATAGGATTCTTTAGTGCGCTGATTTTACCCATTTTATTGATTTGGGGATATTACCTGGGAGGGGCTGGGCACTGGTTTATTCATCTTTTTGTTTTCGGACTTGTCCCCTTGATGGACTTTATTTTGAGTACCGACAAAAGAAATGTTCCGAAGGGAGAGATAAGTGAACAGACCAAAGCATTTTTTTATCGATTTGTAACCTATTTCTGGGTTTATGTGCAATTGGGAGTCCTAGGATGGGCATTTTATATTGTTGCCATGGCAGACTTGAGTTGGATAGAGTGGATTTCTCTGACCACAGGAACCGCTTTAGTCACTGGTGGAATAGGTATTACGGTAGCTCATGAGTTGGGTCATAAAAACACGAAAATCGAGCAGTTTTATGCAAAGGTTTTGTTGATGACCGTGTGTTACATGCATTTCATTATCGAGCACAATCGAGGCCATCACGTGCGAGTAGCTACACCTGACGATCCAGCGACTAGTCGCTTTGGAGAAACATTCTATTCTTTTTGGTATCGGTCCGTGACTGGAGGTTATACAAGTGCTTGGGAAATCGAAAAGGATCGACTCACGAAAAAGGGTATATCGGTTTGGTCGATGAAGAATGAAATGGTTTGGTTTGCTCTGTTGCCGATTTTTTTCATCAGCCTAGTCACCCTCTTATTGTCCCAAATGCAGGGGTATTTCGTTTGGCAAGTACCCGTATTTTTTTTGGTTCAAAGTGTTTTAGGTTTTAGCCTGCTTGAGATGGTGAACTATTTAGAACACTATGGAATGGAACGAAAAAAACTTCCTTCAGGCTTCTATGAGCGAGTCACTCCTTTACACTCTTGGAATGCGAGTCATATCGTGAGTAATTTCCTGCTTTTTCAGCTGCAGCGTCACTCAGACCACCATGCTTCCGCGCATAAGCGATACCAAGTTTTGGATCATGTTGAAGAAAGTCCCCAACTTCCTGCGGGCTATTCGGCCATGATTTTGGTTGCCTTGATTCCTCCGCTTTGGTTTAATTTGATGAATCCGAGATTGCAATCTTGGAAGGAAAAAACCTTTTCCGAATCAGTCTAAAAGGAAATTGTTTAGGAAAGTACTTTTCAGTGCAAGCCAGGCGAAAAAAGCCAACATAGCCCAGAAAAGATAGACTCGATAATAGTCTGAAGTCTCCTTGTAGCGATTTTCTTCAATTTCAGCTTTTTCCAGTGTATCGATTCGATCGAAAATACTTTCGAGCGCATTACCGTCAGAGGCTCTAAAAAATTCGCCATTGCCGATTTTTGCAATTTCCCGAAGGGTGGATTCATCTAAGTAGCTTTCCACCATTTGAGGTCTACCAAAGAAGTCCGTACCATAGGGTACCATTCCGTCTTTGCCAACGGCGATCGTATAGATTTTTATTTCTAATGCTGATGCCAGATTTGCTGCAAAAAGTGGGTCTACATTTCCTGCATTACTTTCTCCATCACTAAGTAAAATAAGGACCTTAGAAACAGATTCGGACTCTTTCATACGGTTGGTTGCAGATGCAATTGCAGAGCCAATAGCCGTACCTTTCGCCTCCATCATGTCAAACGAAATCTCCTGAATAAGATCTGTAAGAAGCTCATAATCATTAGTTAGTGGGGCAAGGGAGTATGCCTCTCCAGCAAAAACAACCATACCAATTCGGTCACCAAATCGTCCATTTATAAAGTCAATAGCTGTGTTTTTTGCTGCTTCTAGTCGATTAGGCTTGAAGTCTTGTAAGTCCATTGACTCAGAGATATCCATCACCAACATGATGTCGATTCCCTCTGTAAATTGCTCTACGCGCTCATTGCTTCGCTGCGGTCTAGCTAAAGCAATGATGATGAGAATCAAACTCAAAAAGAAAAAAAACGTCGGGATAAAACGAAGAAGGATCCAAGGGTTGGTCTGTCTCACTTGCTTGGGCAAGGAGAGCTCCAAAACGGGGTTTTTGAGAAATTTCACAAACTTGCGGATCACCATCAAGAGGGGGATCAGCCAAAGTAAGTTTAAGGCCCAAAAGTTCGCCCATTCGTAACCTTGAAAGGTCTCAGGTAAAAACCAGGCCCAGCTGAAGAATTCGTTAAACTGCTCGCTCATTCTTTATCTTGGTTACTTTTTCCTGGTACGTTTTTCTTGCCACCTCTAGCAGATAGTCTGTGGATTCTTGACTTGCCGGCGTATGTCCGGCATATATGATCATGTCTATCCCTCGCAAAGCTTCAAAGACTTTTTTATCATCCATCTTGGTACTAATCTCACTCGAAGTCCATTCTTGATAGGGCTTCTTGGTCAGGCGCTCCATGTACCACTTCCAATGTCCGACTATTTCATCTGCTAGGTCAATACTCGGTTGACTGGATAGCAATGCAGTTTTGGATATCCACCTTTTTTCAAATTTCTTCCATCTTCTTTTTTCACTTCGCTCGGCAATAAATTTGCGTATGCGATCTCCAAAGAGCAAGTAAAGAATAACTAGGACGGCTAGTACTGCTCCTGCCCAGAGCCCAACGATAATCCAATTGATTTCTTTCGCAAGAGGCTGATAGACGTTGTTTTCTTTGAATTGAAGCTGCTCAGGAATGCTATCTATGGTTAGCTTGAGTTTGAGCTCCGCCTCCAGCGGAAAATGCGGAATACTGTCAAAGGGTAAAATCTCATAGACGGGTAAGGCTACGAAAATGCTTGGGTCCAAAGAAAAATTGGACATAAAATATACTGCACTATCCGAGGTGATTCCATCGACTGTATAGGAGCCAAACACTTGCTTTTCGAGGAGGACTTGATCTCCGTAGCCATAAGATGAATCGGGGAAGAGCACTTGATAAGTGTCTGGGTATTGAGCCTTCAAAACATAGCCTACGCGTTCACCCAGCATGGCCGAATCTTGGAGGAAATATCCTTCTACATTCACTTGCTGTGCGGAAACAATAAATGGAAGGAAAAGCAGAAATAGTGCGGTAAGTAGTTTAGCCACGTTTCATGCTTTTATTTCTGAATTTAAACATTTCGATCAGGGGAAGGACGATATCCTGGGTGGTATCGATAGACAGATAGTTGATCTGATTCTTCTTACAAATGGTTTTCAACCGATCTCTTTCCGTAGTAAAGGTTTCCGTGATCTTATTTGAAAAGCTCCCAAAGGCAGTATTGACCCAAGTGGTTTTTCCTTTTTCTTTGTCAAAGACCGGAATAATTCCCAGTGAAGGTAAAGCCGATTCGCGTGGATCAGTGAGCTGAATGGCAACTAGATCATGCTTTTCTGCCAAGGCTTTGAATGGGCGCTCGTAGTTTTCATCAATGAAATCAGAGATTACTATAATGATACTCCTCTTTTTGATCAAGTTCAATGAAAAGGTAAACATGGCATTGAGGTCTGTTTTGAGTGATTTGTTTTCATGCTCAAAAATTCCACGAAGCATTTTCACACCTTGCTTCATCCCCTTTCCTGGGAGAACCAACTTTTCTTTTTGATCAGAGAAACTAATCAGTCCCACTTGACTTCCTTCAAAAATACCGGCCAAGGTGAGTACTCCTGAAATGATTTTACCCTGATCGATCTTTTTATTTCCAACTTCGCCTATGTCTTGACTTCCACTGATATCTAGAAGGAAGTACACGCATTGGTCTTTATCCTCACGAAAGGTCTTCACAAAGGTACCATGACCTTTGGCAGAAACTTTCCACTCGATGGTTCGTATGTCATCTCCGTATTGATAAGGTCGGAGATCGTCAAATTCAAGGCCTGCGCCCTTAAAAATGGACTGATAATCACCCTGGAGATGGTTATTGGCCACCTTTCGGATCATTATTTCGTATTTTCTAAGTTTGCTAAATAGTTGATTCATTCAGTATTGAATTTGACTGCGTAAGTTAAAGAGGTCAGGTCAATTTTAAAATTGTACTTATAGATACGGTAGAAAGAATTTCAGTTAAAAAAGCCTAATTTTGACCTGTGAGAAAACTCCTGTCTATCGCATTCCTATTAATTTTTGTAGCTGCTTGCCGAAATTCAGATAAACCTGACTACGTAATTTCTGAGGATCAGCTGGTTACTATTTTGGTAGATATTCATATCACCGAAGGAATTGCTAGTTCTTTGCCCATTCCTTACGATTCCTCGCAAGTTGTATATTCTTTGCTAGAAAAAGAGGTTTTTGAAAAACATGAAGTGTCAGATTCAGTTTTCACTCAGAGTTTGCTTTTTTACCTGAAAGATCCACAGTTGATGGATGAGGTGTATGGAAGAGTCGTGGACTCTTTGTCAAAAAAACAAACCATTCAAGCCGCAGAACAGCAGATTAAATGATTTACCCGAGTTCGATCGAACAAAAAATAAACTTTGTCAAAATTCAGGCTCTGTTGAAAGAGCTATGTAACTCCCCCCTAGGGCAGAGTTATGTCGATAAATTAGCCTTTTCGTCTAATTATGATTTGGTCAATAAACTTTTAGACCAGACCAAGGAGTTTACCCAAATCATCACAAGTGGAGAGAATTTTCCCAGTTCCAATTTCACCGATCTTACCCCATATCTAGAAAAGGCCAAGCTAGAAGGTGCCTATCTGGACGAGGAAGAATTTCATCAGGTTAAACTTTCTCTTTTTACCCTGAAAGGCTGTATTGGTTTTTTCCAAAAATTCCCTGACAAATACCCCGTCTTAGCTGATTTGCTAGGCTTACTTTTAGATTTGGACCTTAAACTTCTCAAGGAAATTGACAATGTGATCGATGAAAAAGGGAAGTTGAAGAATAATGCGTCACGGGAGCTCCAATTGATCCGAAATCAAATAATCTACGAAGAAGGGCGGCTTCGGAAGATTATGGAGCGAATTTTTAAGGAAGCTCGGGCCAAAGGGTTAACCCCTGATGATTCGGCGATTACTATTCGTGGAGGGCGATTGGTTATCCCGGTTTTGGCAGAAAATAAGCGGAAACTTAGAGGGTTTATCCACGATGAATCGTCTACGGGACAGACGGTATTTATGGAGCCCGAAGAAGCCCTCGATATCAACAATGAAATTCGCGATCTGGAGTACATGGAGCGGAGAGAGGTGATCCGAATTCTTACTGCCCTGACCAATGAACTTCGTCCCTCCATTCCTGCATTGAGAAAGGCGACAAACTATCTTGGTTTGATGGACTTCATTCGGGCCAAAGCAAAATTCGCTATTAAAGTGAATGCTAGCCGTCCCGAACTTTTACGTACTAGGCAACTTAAGTTTATCAAAGCAAGGCATCCAATTCTTGAGTTGGCGCTGCAATCTCAAGGGAAATCAATTGTACCCCTTGATATCGAATTGGCCGGAAACCAAAGGCTTCTTGTGATTTCTGGGCCAAATGCTGGTGGTAAATCTGTTTCGCTGAAAACAGTGGCACTATTACAATACATGCTGCAGTGCGGATTGATGGTACCGGTTGATGAAAATTCCAAAAGCAGTCTTTTCAACAACTTTTTCATTGATATTGGAGACGAACAAAACTTGGAAAATGACTTAAGTACGTACAGCTCACACTTGATGAGTATGAAGCACTTTACGAATTTTTCCGATAAAAAAACGATCCTGTTTATTGATGAGTTTGGAACTGGAACTGAGCCACAATTTGGCGGTGCCATTGCAGAATCTATTTTGCTTTCGCTCAATCAGGCAGGGGCTTTTGGTGTGATCACTACGCATTATGGGAACTTGAAGCAAATCGCTGATAAGCATCCTGGTATGATCAATGGCGCCATGCGCTATGACGTAAAGAAGTTGGAACCAATGTACCAGCTAGAGATAGGAAAACCAGGCTCTTCTTTTGCGCTCGAGATCGCGACGAAGATTGGGATTCGTAAAGAAATTATCCAGGTGGCCAAGGAGAAGATAGGTGATAAACGTGTCCAGTATGATCGTCTTTTGACCCAACTGGAAAACGAGAAAAATGACTACGCGAAGCTTTTGAAGGAGGTCACAGCGAAGGAGAAATTACTCAAGGTCAGACTTCAGGAATACAATGAGCTGAAGGAAACCCTAGAAAACACAAAAAAACGATATCTGCAGGAGGCCAAACAAGAAGCTAAACATCTGCTGGACCAAGCTAATCGAAGGATAGAAAGTACCATTCGCGAAATTAAAGAGCAGAAGGCAGAGAAGGAAAGTACCAAGAAAGTACGTCAGGAGCTTGAAGACTTCAAAAAAACGGTCAAACCAACCAAGACTATTACAAAATCAGAAAAAGTTCAGGTGATAGGTGGGGCTATTTCAGTAGATGACTGGGTGAGAATCAAGGATAACGGCACAGTGGGGCAAGTGATGTCATTGAGTGCCAAGGAGGCGGAGGTTTCCATAGGAGATTTGAAGTCCACGGTCAAACTCAATCGACTCGAACGGATATCAAAGACTGAGGTCAAGAAGGAAAAAAAGGCAATTGCTGCAGGAAAGGGAGGAAGCAGGCTGAGTATTATGGATTTTTCCCCGAGCCTAGATCTTCGCGGCAAAAGAAGTGAAGAGGTGATTCAATTGATCGAAAGCTTCATTGACAAGGGATTTATGCACGGAATTCAGGACTTGCGAATCGTCCATGGTAAGGGAAATGGTGTTCTTCGTGACATTACTCGTAATCTCCTGCGACAGATGAAAAATGTAGAGCAAATCCAAGATGAACATGCTGATCGTGGAGGAGCTGGAGTTACCCTCGTAAAGCTCAAATAAAAAAGGAGCCTTGCGAGCTCCTTTTGAATCATTGGTGTAGTTTAAAATTAATTCTTTTTCAAGTTAAAGGTGTAAGAACCTGCTATTGCAAAGACTCCATTAATTCGGGCTCCAGGGGCAGGAATAGTGAAGTCAAGTCTGAGGTTATCGCCAGTTTGTGTGAAACTAATCTCTCTTCCAGCTGCAGGCTTACTTCCAGTCAATTCAAACTTAGTGAATGTACCATCGGTGAACGACCAGTTTCCACTAGCGTCAAATAGGTCATTGGTGTTGGAAGACGTATATGTTCTGGCGGTACTGGAGTTTAACACGAGTCTAAAGTCTGTGTAGAGGTCAGTTACTGTTCTACCATCTCTGGTTACAGATCCGCCACCTGAGATTTGCCAGGTTTGTGATCCATTGGTGCCAGTTAATTTTTCAACAGCGATCTCCTCTGCTGTTTTTGCTGGCGGTTGGGGTGTAGGGTCATCTCCGCCACAAGCAGAAAATGAGGCTACAAAAATCGCTAGGATTGCAAATCGAAGTAATGGAGATTTCATAAAATATGCTATTGTGTTGTAAAATTAACTAATCAATTGGAAGTTCAAAGAGTCAGATTATTTATAATCTTCCAGAGCAATTATTTGTTTGCAAAATTCGTACTCCCGCTCCTCGTTTGTGGCTAGGATGACTATTCTATCACTGAGATAAGTAGATACGATCTTTTGATACCAATTGATTCCTTTTTTATCCAAATTAGATGTTGGCTCGTCGAGCAAAATCAGTGGGACATCCGAGAAAATAGCTAACGCCAGCTTGACACGCTGTTTCATCCCAGATGAAAATTGACTTATCGGCTTATTTCTATGGTCACCTAAATACAGGATGTCAATGATTTCCTCTATGGAAATTTCCCGTAGAGGTTTTTTGAATTTGAAATGAAAAGTCAATAATTCGCTTAGATTGAATTCTTCCGGTACTTCAAGATAGGGTGCTGAAATTGCCAGATTTTGATGCCAGAGATCAAGGGATACCGAGTGGGAATTATGGATTTGCTCAATTTTCCCAGATGTGAGAGGAATAGCTCCGCTGATTGCTTTGATCAATGTTGATTTTCCCGACCCGTTCCCACCAGTGATGGCTAAACTTTCTCCAAGATTCAGGTTGAGGGATATATTCTTGAATATCCATTCATATTGAAATCGTTTGGAGATTGCTTCAGCCCGAAGAGAAAACATGAATTAATTGATGTAACCTTTCATCACACCACGCTCAGAGGATCTGATGAAGTTTAAGATCTCATCTCTTTCCTTGGTAGCAGGTAGATTCACCTCAATTTCCTCCAAGGCCTTACTATTATTCATGCTATTCAAAAAGAGGAATCGATATACTTCCTGAATATGGGCAATGGTTTCACTAGAAAACCCTCGTCTTCTCAAGCCTAATGAATTGACACCAGCGTAGGATAGAGGCTCCCGGGCTGCCTTCGTAAAGGGTGGCACATCCTTTCGAACCAAGGATCCGCCAGATACCATAGCGTGCATTCCAATCTTTACGAATTGATGCACCGCACTAGAACCTCCTACGATGGCCCAGTCGTCAATGGAAACGTGTCCTGCGATTTGAACGGAGTTTGCCACGATTACATGATTTCCGATGACGCAGTCGTGCGCGACATGGACATAGGCCATTAGCAAACAGCCACTACCGATAATTGTGGTCTGCTTATCCACTGTTCCGCGACTGATGGTGACGCACTCACGAATGGTGGTATTGTCTCCTATGATCACGGTAGATTCTTCTCCCTTGAATTTCAAATCCTGAGGTATCCCGGCTATTACGCTCCCAGGAAAAATTTTACAGTTTTTCCCAATTTGAGCGCCAGGAAAAATGGTAACGTTTGGTCCGATCCACGTATTATCTCCAATCACTACATCCTCATGGATCATTGTGAATGGATCCACGATTACGTTTGCACCCAGTTTTGCCGTTGGGTCGACGGAGGCCATTGGACTGATCATGATTCTTTTCGAGTTATACTGGCTGTCATTACCGCCTCACAGACAAGGGTGTTTCCAACATACGCTTCGCCACGCATTTTGGCAATTCCTCTTCTGATTGGGGCTAGTAGCTCACATTTAAAAATTAGGGTGTCTCCAGGAAAGACCATTTTTCTAAACTTACAATTTTCTATTCCTAGGAAATAGGTCCAATAGTTTTCTGGGTCATCCACTGTACTCAAAACCAAAATTCCTCCGGTTTGAGCCATGGCTTCTACTTGAAGAACACCTGGCATCACTGGGTTTCCAGGAAAGTGTCCCATGAAGAAAGGCTCGTTCATGGTTACATTTTTTACCCCCGCCACCACTTTGTCGTCTAGGTAGATTACCTTATCGAGCAACTGGAAAGGATAGCGATGTGGAAGAATATTGCTGATTTGATTGATATCCATCACTGGGGGTAGCTTTGGATCATAATATGGAATGTGCGAAGAGCTGGATTTCTCCATGGCCCTCTTGAGTTTTTTTGCAAAAGCTACATTTGCAGCATGTCCTGGTCTTGCGGCAAGAATTTGAGCTTTCATGGGTCTTCCCACAAGTGCTAAATCTCCGACCACATCAAGAAGCTTATGCCTAGCAGGCTCATTTCTGTAGCGAAGATCTACATTGTTAAGAATTCCCTCTTTTTTAACTTCTACCTTCTGCTTGTTAAACATTTTGGCAAGATGAGCGAGCTCTTTCTCTTCTACCACTCGATCTACCACTACAATCGCATTATTCAAGTCACCGCCTTTGATCAAGTTGGAGTTGTAAAGCATCTCTAGCTCGTGCAAAAAGCAGAATGTACGGCAGGAAGCAATTTCTGATTTGAATTGTCCAATATCAGTGATTGATGCATGCTGGCTTCCCAAAACAGGAGAGTTGTAATCGACCATGACCGTAACTCGGTAGTTGTCTGTAGGCAAAGCCACCATCTCCACTTCCCGAGCCGAGTCTTTATACTGGATGCTTTCTTGAACTTCAAAGAAGCGACGCAATGCATTTTGCTCTTCAAATCCTGCTTCCTCTAGTACCTCAATAAATTGGATAGAAGATCCATCCATAATCGGTGGCTCTGGACCATCAAGTTGGATCAAGACATTGTCGATTTCCAAACCCACAAGTGCTGCAAGAACATGCTCCACTGTATAAACTCGGGCTCCGTTCTGTTCGAGTGTTGTTCCTCGTGATACGTCTACCACCAGATCACAGTCGGCATCTACGGTCGGTCTTCCTTCTAGGTCAATCCTCTGGAATTTAAACCCGTGATTTGGAGGTGCTGGCAGAAATGTCATATTGGATATGACACCTGTATGTAGGCCTACTCCGGATAGTTCTACTTGCCTTTTGATGGTATGCTGTTTGACTTTCATCGTCTTCTATCTACTTCGTTGGATGAGGGTTTTTCAAAAACCTCACCAGCTGGGTGTTCTCAAAATGATTGCGCGCAAATTTACGGTTTTTTTTCAAGTTCTTTTAACCTTGACTCCATGCTTCCCAGCTTTTTGAATAGGGAATATGATTTTAGGAAATCTTTCATCTCCATCCCCATGTATCCAAAAATGGTAGTTCCAGGCTTTTTGACGGATTTGGTGACTCCGGTATTTGCTCCTATGGTCGTCCGGTCGGCTAGGTCCAAATGTCCAATAATTCCAGCTTTACCGGCCACTACGCAGTTTTCTCCAAGTTTTGTAGAACCAGAAACACCTGCCTGTGAAGCAATTACTGTGTTTTTGCCGATGACTACATTATGTGCAATTTGAACCTGGTTGTCAATTTTAGCCCCTTCCTTGATCACTGTTGACCCCATGGTTGCGCAGTCTACGGTGGTATTCGCCCCTATACTTACATTATCCTCTAAAACCACATTGCCAATTTGTGGTATGGCTTTGTAGCTCCCATCGGGTAAAGGGGCAAATCCAAAGCCATCTGAACCTACGACTGCTCCATGATGTACATGGCAATTTTTTCCAATGACACAGTCGCTGGCGATTTTAGCACCCGCCTCAATAATGGTTTGATCTCCTATGGTCACATTATTTCCTATGTACGCATGTGGATGAATTTTTACCTGAGTACCGATTTTACAGTTTTTACCAATGTAGGAAAAGGCACCGCGATAGCAATTATCGCCAATCGCCGATGAAGGGTCTGCGTAGGAAGGATCTTCAACTCCGGAAATTTCACTTTTTCGAAGCTGATCATAAGCTTCTAATAACTGAGTAAAAGACGCGTAGGCGTCCTTAACACGAATGAGATTGGTTTGATGGGCTTTGGTCAGTTCAAAGCTTTCATTAATGATTACTGCTGTGGATTTAGTCTCGTAAAGGAAGCTGCTATATTTTTCATTGGCAAGAAAGCTGATGCCTCCAGGGGCTCCTTCTTGAATCTTGTCCAAGCGATACACTTTTAGATTTTCATCTCCCTCGACTTTACCTCCCAATATAGCTGCGATCTGTCCTAGTGAAAACTCCATGTTACTTCAAATTAGGTTATTAAAGGGTTCTTGCATAGCAAACGTAATATTTCTCTACGATTTTACTCATTATTCTGATATTAGGAAGATCTGCCGCCTTCGCCACATCGATGACCTCGCCTTTTTTGGTCAAAATATTGATTCGATCCTCCGCGAGGTAGCCGTAATTGCTCACTTTTCCAGAAGAAAAAAAGTAAGGCAAATCAGCTTCCGGAATATTTAATTTTTCAATAGTCTTTGCTTTCAATTCGGCAAGCTCTTTATCGGAGATAGCCTCATTGGTTAATTTGATTTTGAATAGCTTCCTGTCCAAAAACATCAACGAAATACTCCTTAGTACATAATCCTCGTGGGACTGCCATTGTTTGATTGCTCCCCAGATGTCATAGTCGTCCAAGATCATAAATGCGCGAAGCAATGTGGTGTTCTGCTCAAAATCCGCAAGGGTAAAGTCGTTTTTAAGCAGTAGCTCAAAGCTTTTTGTTACGTGTAAATCTTCGCCTTGACTCGCCAAGACTTTTGCCCTTTTGATCAAATTGATCAACATTTTTTCAGCACTCACAGTAGTTTTGTGCAAATAAACTTGCCAGTACATCAGTCTTCGGGCAGAAAGGAAATTTTCAATGGAGTAAAGTCCTTTTTCCTCGATCACCACCTGATCATTTTTTACTGCCATCATTTTGATAATTCGATCAGCTCCGATGGTTCCTTCAGAAACTCCTGTAAAAAAACAATCCCGCTGAAGGTAGTCGAGTCGGTCAATATCTAGCTGACTAGAAACCAACTGATGAAAGAACTTTCGCTCATATTGATTCTTAAAGATTCTTAAGGTCAAATTTAATTTCCCTCCCAATTCCCGATTGAAAAACTCAATCGCAAGAATGGATAGTTTTTCATGTGGTACGTCTTGAAGAATACTGTATTCGAGGGCATGTGAAAAGGGACCATGGCCTATATCGTGAAGTAGGATAGCAATTAAGGCCGATTCGTATTCCTCATCTGATATTTCTGTACCTTTATTTCTAAGCTGATCCAGCGTAATGCTCATCAGATGCATGGCGCCGATGGCATGATGAAATCGAGTATGCAAAGCTCCCGGATACACGTAGTCAGTCAAACCTAGCTGTTTGATCCTGCGTAGCCTCTGGAAAAATGGGTGGTCAATGATGGTAAAAATTAACTCGCTTGGGATGGTAATAAATCCGTAAACTGGGTCATTTAGTATTTTATGGCTTTTCAAGGAGGCCTTATTTGATTACATTCAAAAGTAACTATAATTTCAAAAGAATCAGAAATCCAAATGTCTCAAAAATTCCATATTCTCTGGGCAGACGATGAAATCGATCTACTCAAACCTCATATTCTATTTCTCGAGCAGCGTGGCTATGCCATTACCACCACTAATTCTGGAGTGGATGCTATCGAGGAAGTGGAAAAACACAATTTTGACGTCATTTTTCTGGATGAAATGATGCCAGGGATGACTGGCTTGGAAACCCTGCAGCAGATCAAGCAAATCAAACCTCAGATTCCTGTGGTGATGATCACCAAAAGTGAAGAAGAGCATATCATGGATGATGCTATTGGCGGTAAAATCGCGGATTACTTGATCAAACCTATTAATCCCAGCCAAATTCTCCTTTCGGTGAAAAAATTGCTTCAAAACAGACAGCTGATAGATGAGAAAACCACGATGAATTATCAGCAGGATTTCATGAATATCAGTATGGCATTTGGGGATGCAGAAGATCATGAAGACTGGGCGAATATTTATAAAAAATTGATTTATTGGGAGTTGCAGATCGATTCGACTGAAAATAAAAACATGCAAGAAGTGCTAGAAACCCAAAAAGTGGAGGCCAATTCAGCATTTGCAAGATTTATCAAAGAAGAATATCTGGGCTGGATGAAAGAGGCTAACCCAAACAAGCCACTCTTTTCGCACCAGGTTTTCAAGCAAAAGATTTTTCCTAAAATTTCAGAAGGCAAGCCACTTTTTGTCATTGTCATAGATAATCTTCGAATGGATCAATGGGAAGACATTGAGCCATTGCTTTCGCCTTATTTCAATATTGCCTCGAAGGAAACCTATTATAGCATCTTGCCCACCACAACGGCCTATGCGAGGAATGCTTTGTTTAGTGGAATGATGCCCATGGATATGGCCCGTTTTTATCCTCAGTTTTGGGAAAATGAAGATACTGAGGAAGGGAAGAATAACCATGAGGAAGAATGGCTGAAAATTAACTTGGAAAAAAATAGAATTCCGCATCGGTTTTCATATCACAAAATTACCCAGTCCTATCAAGGGAAGGTAGTTTTGGATAGCTTTCATGCCCTACTTCAAAACGAACTGAATGTTTTGGTGTACAATTTTGTGGATATGATGTCACATGCTCGGACAGACATGAAAATGATTCGTGAGCTGGCCCCAGATGAATCTGCTTATCGATCGCTGACTAAGAGCTGGTTTGAGCACTCATCGTTATTGGAGTTGATCAAACGGATCCAAGGTGCTGGAGCTGAGGTGATCATCACCACGGATCATGGAACCAAGCGCGTGAACAAACCTTATCGGATCATCGGAGATAAGAAGGTAACTACTAACCTAAGGTACAAGCAGGGTAAAAATCTGAATTTCGAGGATGGGAAGGTTTTTGAGATCAAAAAGCCAGAGGAAGCAAAGTTACCCAAGCTAAATGTCTCTTCAGCCTATGTTTTTGCGGTAGAAGATTATTTCTTTGCATACCCTAATAATTACAATTACTATGTCAATTTCTACAAAGATACCTTCCAACATGGAGGTGTTTCCATGGAAGAAATGATCATTCCCTTAGTCCATCTAGTGCCAAAATGATTTCTTTTAGTACTTCTCTTGTTTACGATCTGGCATCAATCGTTCAGATCGCCAAATCTCTCAAAAACGAGCTTTCAGAAGATAAAATCTGGGTTTTTGAAGGCGAAATGGGAGCTGGAAAAACTACATTGATCAAACATTTGGCAGCGGAATTTGGGGTGGTAGATCAGGTCAGTAGTCCTACTTTCGGAATAGTAAATGAATATTCTAATGATTCGGGACAATGTTTCTATCATTTTGACTTTTACAGGATTGAAAATCCGCTAGAAGCTTTTGACATCGGAATAGATGAGTATTTTTACGGAGGAGATATTTGCTGGATTGAGTGGGCCGGAAAAATCGAAGGGTACTTGCCCGATGAATATGTGAAGCTGACCATTGAAGATCAAGGCGAGTCCAAAAGAAAATTAACACTAGAACGGATTAATTATGCCGAGTAATGTTGAGATGATGGCATCTGCAGGTTTGGTGACCCAAGAAGCGCCTGTCACGACCAAAAAAGGGAAACAGGAAATCACCATCGGAATTCCGAAGGAGGGTTCTGCCTCAGAAAAAAGGGTTGTTTTGACGCCTGAGTCAGTTGGTTTACTTACCAACAATGGTTTGACAGTTATGGTGGAAACGGGAGCAGGCCTCCCGGCCAAATTTTCCGATCAAGATTTTTCAGATGCTGGCGCAAAGATAGTTTATACCGCCAAAGAGGCATTTGAAGCTTCCCTAGTATTAAAAATTAATCCACCTACACTTAACGAGATCGAGGATATGACCTCTGGAAGTTGCCTGATCTCTGCACTTCAACTCGCAGAGCAGTCTGCAGAGTTTATTCATAAGTTAAATTCAAAGAAAATCACCGCCCTGGCCTTCGAGTTTTTGGAGGATAAAGTAGGAGGGATGCCAGTGGTTAGAGCGATGTCAGAGATCGCTGGGAGTACAGTGATGTTGATAGCGGCGGAATATTTATCCAGTGTTAATGACGGAAAGGGTTTGATATTAGGGGGAGTGACGGGGGTGCCTCCCACACAGGTAGTCATCATTGGGGCAGGTACAGTAGCTGAATATGCAGCTAGAACTGCCTTAGGGCTAGGTGCCAACATTAAGATCTTTGACAATCATATTTACAAACTTCGACGAATCAAGCAGCTACTTGGACAGCAAGTCCATACATCTACTATTGACAATTTTAACTTAAATCAAGCGCTATCTGAGGCAGATGTGGTCATAGGAGCTCTTCGAGCAGAAAAAGGTCGAAATAAAGTGGTGGTTACTGAGGAAATGGTGGCGAATATGATCCATGGAAGCATCATTATAGATGTGGGTATAGATCAGGGGGGCTGTATCGAAACCGCGGTACCGACGACTCATGAAAACCCTACTTACTTGAAGCATGGAATCATCCACTATGCCGTCCCAAATATTGCCTCTAGAGTGGCACATACCGGATCCTATTCATTGAGTAATATCTTTACCCCGATCATCTTACAAATGGAAGAAATAGGCGGTGCGGAAGAAATGATCTTCAATTATAAATGGTTTCTCAAAGGTGTTTATACCTATAGAGGTAGCCTCACCAATGCGCATTTGGGTAGAAAATTTGGTATTCAGCACAAAGAGCTACAGCTTCTTCTCGCCGCGAGGTATTAAGCTTAGGAAAGCAGGTTTTGACGAAGTAAAAACTCCAACTGCTCATTGGATTTGATTAGAGCCTTGGTCAAGCGCTCATTTTCTCGTCTCAAAGAATAAACCTCAAAAGCATTTTTTATTACTGTTCTTAAATAATCTTCTTCCCAAGGCTTAGTGAGGTAATGATAGACCTGGCCTTTGTTAATAGAGTCAATAACTGCCTGAATATCAGTGTAACCTGTTAGAAGAATCCTTATTGGTTCAGGGTAATTTGGAATAATACTCTCCAAAAATTCTACTCCAGTTTTTTCTGGCATCCTCTGGTCGGTAATAATTATATCAATAGGCTCCCTGGCTAAAATTTCCTCTCCTTCCTTTGCTGAAATACCAACAAAAATTTTGAATTCTCTTCTAAATGTAGCCTTGAAGGCTTGAAGATTGTTTTCTTCATCATCTACATAAAGTATTCGAATTTTTTCTTTTGATTCTATTTCCATTGTTATCAGCAATTATTCAAATATTGGAAGAAAATGAAATATATCAAATTAAATTTGTTGTACGATTCAAACTGTCAGGTTGATTAACATAAAATAAAGTTTCCAAGTTAATTTGGAATTGAAACCAAAATTCTAACTTTGACTAGGCTTTTCATCCAATTATGTCCTTCTTATGCCTGAATTTGATTTAGCTAGTCAAATTGCGCCCGAAATTTTGAACCCAAGGAATCAATCTGATTTGCGTCGTATAGACTCGCTTATTGATGACTCTTCTGTTCTGGTATTAGACACAATCAGGAGTCAAGTTTCCGATTTAATTAAGGCGAATTTCCCAGAACAGAGCTTCACAATTTCAGAACTTAAAATAAAGGTTGAAGATTTTTTTAAAGAAAATAATCAGGACACTTTCGGCAACTGGGTTTATTATCCTTGGAAGCGGACTTTGGTTAAAGTATTGGCAAAGCAAGACTTTATAAAGGTGCGAACAACAAGAAATCTTTATAAAATCACTAGAGAAGAACAATCAGAATTAGAGAAAAAGAAAATTGGAATAGTTGGTCTTTCAGTAGGGTTGAGTGTTGCTTTGGCTATTGCACTCGAACGTGGCTGTGGTGAATTAAGAATAGCTGATTTTGATATTTTGGAGTTAAGTAATTTGAATCGATTAAATTCCGGAATAACAACATTAGGCTTAGAAAAATCAGTCATTGCAGCCAGGCAAATTACCGAAATCGACCCTTATTTAAAAGTTGTTGTTTATCGTAATGGTATAAATGAAAGTAACATTGATGAATTCCTCAAAGCCGATGGAGGATTAGATTTGCTTATCGATGAGTGCGACAGTTTAGATATAAAGTTTTTGCTCAGGTATCGTGCAAAATACCATGAGATCCCAGTTATGATGGAAACGTCGGACAGGGGTATGGTTGATATAGAGAGATTTGATTTGGAGCCAAATCGGGCCATCTTTCATGGAATGGTCCCTGATGTTGAGTTGTCTTCCCTTAGAGAATTGACCAGTAAGGAAAAGGTTTCTTATGTTCTGAAAATAACAGGTTTGGAAACACTTTCTCCTCGCATGAAGGCATCTCTTCTGGAGATTGGCCAAAGTATTACATCATGGCCTCAACTGGCCTCAGGCGTTTTTTTGGGTGGTGCTTCGATGGGACATTTAAGCCGGAAATTATTGCTCGGTGGAGAAGTTAGCTCCGGTCGTTTCTATGTTGATTTTGACGAACTTATATCAGATAATGTGTATGAATCAAAATTAGAAGATAAAGCTTTGGAGCCAGTTCAAACAGTTTTTCCTTGGGAAGGCATTCAAATTTCTATACCCGACAATATTATTCAATCAGCATATAAATTAAATGAGGAGGAACTTAAAAATCTTTTAGGGAAAGCAAATCTTGCTCCCTCCGGCGGAAATATTCAACCTTGGTTTTGGATTTTTGATAAAAAAGGAATTCTTCATTTATTTCATGATGAAAAAAGATCGGAATCGATGTTGGATTACAAAGGTATCGGCTCTTTAATCGCATTTGGTGGGGCTCTAGAAAATCTACGTCTTGAAGCCTCTTTGCACGGTTTTGAAATTGAAATAATTGATCAGATTCAAAATTTTGGTCAAAACCATATTGCAAGTATTCGATTCATATCAAAAAGGAAACAGCCTATTCAAGTTCCTCATTTTGAGCTTGCCCGTGGGATTTCCTTGCGGTGTACTAACAGAAAAAACACTGATCGATATATCCTCCCAAAACAGCATTTGAACCAACTTATCAAATATGCAGAGGAAGAAGGTTTGGGGTTTGAGGTCATTGACCAACCAGATAAAATGCAAAGATTAGCTAAAGTCGTTGGCGGGATGGATCGATTAAGATTTTTTCATGATCAAGGGTTGGTGGATTTTATTAATGAGGTAAGATGGAATAAAGAGGAGGCAGAGAAAACTAAGGATGGGATAGATATTTCTACTCTTGAATTGGGTGGAACAGAATTAGCTGCAATGGGACTTCTTAAGGATCCAAGAACTGTTAAGTTTTTCAGGAAATTTTTTATGGGATATGGATTAACGAAAATTTCAAAAGATTCAATTCTTTCAGCTTCTGCCATAGGACTCTTAAGAATTCCAAATTTTGAGGTGAGCGGTTACCTTAAGGCCGGAAAAGTCATTCAAAGAATCTGGATAAAGGCGAACTTAATGGGTTACAGCTTTCAGCCAATTACGGCCATGCTTTTTATTTTTCAAATGATTGATAAAGAGGAAGAGTCTGGCTTTTCAGAGAAGGAGTTAGCTGAAGTGAAAGAGCTAAGAGATGAACTAAATAATCTCTATAATATTTCAGATGATTGGGAGGATGTTTTTATGTTCAGGATTAATCGGGCAGGAGAGCCCTCAGTTCGTTCATTTAGGAGACCTGTGGAAGATTCATTACTAATATTGCAATAATGTTCAGATTTAAAGCATTCAGAGCAATAGATGAGCCGGAACTCTGTGAAAAGTTTGTAATAGGACATTCCCAAGTGCTGAAACAATATGGTGTAACAAAAGTAACCTCTTCAAATAATGATTGGGTTTCCAATCCATTTGTTTATGTAGTTACTGTGGAACATATGGAATCCGGAGAAATTGTGAGTGGTTTGAGAATTCATATTGCGCACAAGAATTATCCACTTCCCATGGAGCTGGCTGTTTCCCAAGTTGATCATAAAATATTTGATTTGGTCAAAAAATACTCTGTCGAAGGTGCAGGCGAAGTTTCTGGTTTATGGAATTCAAAAACTATATCTGGCTACGGCGTAGGTGCATTTTTACTCATTAGAGCAGGTATATCTCTTGCTACACAATTGGGGTTAGGGTCTTTACTCGCACTTGTCGCGGAGTATACCCTGAAACCGTCTCTACAAAAGGGATTTGAAATTGAAATGGGGATAGGAAATTCTGGCACATTTTTTTATCCAAAATTAGATTTGGTCGCAACATCTATAGTGATGCACGACCCAAAAAACCTTCCAATGGCTGATGATTTTGAACGGGAAGTAATATTTGATCTTAGAAATAATCCTGTTCAGATCAAAAAAGAGGAGGGGCCCAAAGGAGAATTTCTAGTCCACTATGATTTAATTGTTGCAAACCCAAATTGGCGAATTGATGTTTAAAATTGCCTTGTTTATTACTTCTCTATTTGTGTTCTCTCAATTTGAGATTGATGAAAAAGGGAAACAGTATATTGATTGTTATGAATATTTGATAACGAGTTTTGACAAAGAGGTTGGTGATGTTATTAAGTCTAATGAATTTGTTAATAATGATTGTTCCAATCATAATTTTGGTATAGGTTATCAAGATGTTTGGATCAAGCTTTCCATGGCAAAATTTATGGATTTTGACGATCCATTATTGGTGTTGAGCACGTCATCTATTGACTTTGTGGATATTTATTCTATTCAAAACGATGAAATTATTTCTATTAAAAATGGCGGACGTTTAGAAACTTCAAAAATTGAAGGGATTAAAACTCATAGGATGCTTTTTTCATTTTCGACTAAAGATCTTACAGCGGATTACATGTTGGTTAAATTGAGAAACACAGATAAAAAAATATTCCGGACATATCTTATTGAGAAGGATGAATTTTCTTCTGAAGAAAATCTCGAGAATATTCTTTTTGGTCTTATTTCTGGCGTATTCTTGGGTTTATTCTTTTACAATTTTTTCCTTTATTTATCAGTAAAGGACAAAATTTATCTAGTTTATGTTCTTCACACCGCACTAGTCTGGATGGCTCAGGCATCTATTTTAGGTTACACCCAGTTTCTGGTTTGGCCGGACTGGGATTGGATGAATTCACGCTCTATAGTAATTTTTTCATCGGCTGTAAGTATTGTAGGGATTTGGTTTTTAAGAATTTTTTTAATGACAAAAAAATATGTTGTCAAGCTTGATGTAGGTTTCAAAATCATATATGGAGTCTATACATTTATTCTGATTAATGCCTTTTTAATATCTATTACTCTAAGCTATCAGGTTTTGCTTGTGACGCAATCCATAGTCGTTCTGTATGTGTTGTTCGTAGCAGCATCAGTCTTAAGGAAAGGATTTAGGCCAGCAAGATATTATTTGTTGGCATGGTCAGTTTTTATGGTTGGGATATTCCTTTTTGTTTTTAGCGAAATGGGAATTATTCCGACAAATGATTTGACTGCTTATATTATGCCTTTTGGATCTGCTCTCGAGGTGGTCCTCCTTTCCTTTGCTTTGGCAGATAAAATTAATATTCTCAAAAAGGAAAAGGAAGAAGAGCAAATCCGAAGACTAGAGGTTTTGGCAGAAAATGAAAATTTGATTCGTGAACAAAATACGATTCTAGAAAAGAAAGTGAAATTGAGGACAGACGAACTCGAGAATGCTTTGCGAAATCTTCAAGAGACTCAAAGCCAATTGGTTAATCAGGAGAAAATGGCATCCCTTGGACAGTTGACAGCAGGTATTGCTCATGAAATTAATAATCCTATCAACTTTGTGAGTTCTAATATTTCACCATTGAAACGGGATATTGCTGATATAATGGAAGTAGTGGATTTTTATAGGAAAAATGCCAATGAACAATTCCCTGAAGCACTGAAAAAGGAGGCTGCCCAGCTAGAAGAGGATTTGGAACTTGATTACGTCCTGGAGGAGGTGGAACAGCTGCTCAAAGGAATGGATGATGGGGCCAAACGAACCGTCGATATTGTGAAGGGCCTGAGGCTGTTCTCCAGAGTGGATGAGCAGGATGTGAAAAAGGTGGATCTTCACGATGGAATCAACAGTACCATTATTCTTTTGAATAGCTCCATGCCGACAAAAATCCGCATCGTTAGGGAATTCGGAGAATTACCTTTAGTGGAGTGCCTTGCAGGTAAGATCAATCAGGTGTTTATGAATATCATCAACAATGCTATTCATGCATTGAGTGATCAAATAGAAGAAAATAAAGATCCAAAGATTACCATCAGGACAAAGGCTACCCTAGATTCGGTCCTTGTACAAATCGAGGATAATGGACCTGGAATGCCTGAATCTGTTAAGAATAAAATTTTCGAACCATTTTTTACCACCAAAGCTGTGGGTAAAGGCACAGGCTTGGGACTATCAATTGTTTATTCTATTATTGAAAATCATCATGGAACCTTAGAAGTTAATTCTGAGATCGGGGTAGGAACCACTTTTTCAATTAACTTACCTATAAATCAAAGTTCTCAGAAGAATGAAGAGTAAAATTAATGTATTGTACATTGATGATGAGGATAATAACCTCAAGTCCTTTCGGGCAACGCTTCGAAGGGATTTCAATGTATTTACCGCAATAGATGGAGAAGCCGGATTAGAAATCGCTAGAAATGAGGAAGTGCATGTAGTGATTGCAGATCAGCGAATGCCAGGAATGACGGGAACTGAATTTTTTGAAAAAATGATTCAAATCAATCCGGATCCCATTCGGATTCTATTGACTGGATATTCGGACATCAGTAGTGTGATCGACGCGATTAACAAGGGTGAGGTGTACCGATTCATCGACAAGCCTTGGAATATAGAGCAGATCAAAAACTCCATAAAAAATGCCGCTGACCTCTTCTTTATGAGACGCGAATTAAAAGAGAAAAATAAGAAGCTGGAGAAACTTCAATCTGAAATGAACCAGTTTGTATATAGCCTATCTCATGAATTGAGAGGTCCTTTGATGAGTATTTCTGGGGTGGCCAAATTAGCAAAAATGGAGATTGACCAACCCAAAACAATCGAGTACTTTGATATGATAGAAAGTTCGACGGAGAAATTGGACGACTATATCTTCAAAATGCTGGATTTTTATCGTTCTACCAAAATTGACCACAAGGTTACTGCGATAGATTTCAAGCAGATTATGGATCAACAGATGGCTGCTTACAAGTCAAAGTTTGATCTTCAGAATTTTGATATCAGCTTTAATTTAGATCAAGGTGCAGAATTCTTTTCCGATGATTCCAAAATCCGGGTGATTCTGAATAACCTTTTCAGCAATGCCGTTCAATTCCAATCTCAGACCCAGGAGAGGAAAATTATTAAGCTCGATATCCACGTTAGTGAAAGTCAAGCTCAAATAGTTATTCAAGATAATGGGATAGGGATAGATGAGAAATATATCAAGGACGTTTTCAATCTTTTCATTCGCGCTACTCAAAGAAATGTGGGGACCGGCCTAGGCTTGTATATGGTGAAAGAGGCTGTCTTGCTTCTCGGTGGAGACATTCAGATCGACTCCAAACTGGACGAATGGACCAAGGTGGTGGTGACTCTTCCTAGCCTCCCAAAGGATATTTCTGAAGTGAATTAGTACCTTTGTGTCTCAACTTTTAGAAAATTTCAAATAACTAAGTTATGATTAACCCTTGGCATGATGTGAACATTGGGAAAAATGCTCCTGAAGTAGTAATGGGAGTGATTGAGATCCCAAAAGGGAGCAAAGGAAAATATGAGTTGCATAAGAAGTCCGGGATGCTGATGCTTGACCGAGTACTTTTCTCAGCAGTTCACTACCCCGCAAACTATGGCTTCATTCCTCAGACCTACTGTGAAGACCACGATCCACTGGACATTTTGATTATATCCCAAATAGATATTCCATCTATGACGCTCGTGGAGGCCAAAGTTATTGGCGTGATGCGAATGACTGATGGAGGAGAGGCTGATGACAAAATCATCGCAGTAGCGGCAGGAGATCAGTCAGTTAACTATATCAATGATATCGACGACCTGCCACCACATTTGATGAAAGAAGTTCATCGCTTTTTTGAGGATTACAAAAAGCTTGAAAATAAAGAAGTGAAAGTAGAGGACTTTCTAGGGAAAGAGGACGCTATGCGGATCATCCAAGAAAGTATAGACATGTACGACCGACACTTTAGAAATCAACGATAATACTAAAGCCTGAGCAATCAGGCTTTTTTACTTTTTACCTTTTTCTTCGGTGCTTTCTTTTTCAAATAATCTACCAGACTTGTGTAGGCTTCATGTTCATGATTAGAGACCGAAATAGATTGCTGGTCCGAAAAGGCAATGGTTAACTGCTTGAATTCTTTTTTATTAGCAACAATGATTTCCTCTTCCCAAGCCAAAATCTGCTGAATGGGATAAACTTTGCGATAGCCTCTCAAAGGAAGCTTGACGATAATCTGATCCCGTCCTGCCGTGATAAATCGATATCCTGCGAGCATTTTCACTAATAGCATGAGGAGAACAAGGGTAATCAATGTGCAAGACACTAAGTAAAACCACAATCCGTAGCTTCCTTTATAAGCAAAATCTCTTAAAATGAAGACTAAGCCTGCAATCAAAAACACCACAATCAGGCTCAGGGAGAAATAAGTAGAAATTTTTGGTTTAATAAGGACCATAGCTAGCTTGAATCTTTTGCAGTTTAACTTGGGCAAAACTGCTCAATTCTCTGAAAAAAGCGAAAAATATCAACTCGAATTCTGCCTCAAATTCTGAAAGGGCTAGATGCGCCAGTTCCATTTTACTTTCAAAACGTGTTCGCTTCGAAAGCCCCGTGAGAGATCGCTGGATTCCTTCTTTTTCACGATAGTGAAGTAGCCAATTTTGCTCTTTCATGTAGCCGAACATTCTCAAAAATCTCTCGGGCAGGATGTCTCGGTACTTTTGAATACTTCTATAAGTCTGTTGGATAAAGTCTTCGAGGCTTTGCTCTGAATACAAATCCCAGTTTTTGGCTAGGAAATAATCAAAATAAATATCTGTGATCACGGTAGAATATCTCCCAAAGGTAGGCTTAAGATAGCTTTGCCCTCCTCTGACCAGCGGATGAGAATCGGTAAAGGCATCTATCTCCCGGTGTAGCAAAATTCCACATTGAATCCCCTCGGGATAGTCTTGCAATGTTTTTCCTTTGATGAAATCCCCTATGAAATTTCCCACCAGAACCTGTTCCTGGCCAAAGGACAAAAAAGAATGTGCGAGATAGTTCATCTTCAGTTCAGGATTGAAAACTATACGGGAGTTGCTTAGTTTCGATCCCAAGTTAAGGATACATGGACAAAGTCACCGAGGAATTAAAAAAAGGACTGAAACTTTTGAAGCAAGAATGGCAGGAAGACCTAGCCCAATACAAAAAGAAGTTTCTCAATACTAGTCTTGCAGACAAGAAAAAAGAAGGAATCACCTGGCACCCCATACTAGTAAAGAAAGCGAAAATTGGAATGGGTGAACGACTTTTGGTCGAAATAGAAAAGTTGGACCCAAACCAAAACTCTGCATTCCATTCAGGTAAATCTGTTTCCTTTTTTTCTACCCAAGAGGGCTACTCGAGCCAAGAAAATCGGATCAATGGAGTAATCAACCAAGTGAAAAAGGATCACATGGTGGTGACACTTCAAGTTGACGAACTTCCCGAATGGATGGATAGCTCACGTCTGGGGGTGGATTTGTTATTTGATGAGGCTAGTTATCGGGAGATGGAGTTTGCCCTCAAGCGGGTAATGGACACAGAAAACCTCCGGCTAAGAGAGCTCCGAGAGACTTTACTTGGTGACCGACCGGCTAGCTTTAGTGGGCAGAATCGTGAGGAAAGCCTGGACCTAAATCAGTCCCAAAATCTGGCCTGCGAGAAAATCGCTCAGGCAAAAGACGTAGCTATTATTCACGGTCCTCCTGGCACGGGTAAAACTACCACTCTCGTACGGGCCATCACCGAGGCCACGGCAAAAGGCCTTTCTATCTTGGTTTGTGCGCCAAGTAATGCAGCCGTCGATTTGCTGGTGGAAAAACTCACAGACGGAGGAATAGCTACGCTGAGGCTAGGACATCCAGCTCGGGTAGAGGAGAAAATCCTCAACCAAACCATGGATGCCAAAACGGCTTTTCATGACAGCTATCGGGACTTAAAGAAGCTACGAAAGCAAATAGATCAATACCTTAAACTGGCCAAGCAATACAAAAGGAACTTTGGACCAGAGGAACGCCGTCAACGAAAGCTTTTATTTGACGAAGTATCCCGAATTCGGGAAGCGGCCAAGCATCTGGAGGAGTATATTTCTTTTGATATCTTTCAGAAAACCCAGGTTTTTGCCAGCACCTTGGTTGGGGCATCGTCACATCATTTGAAGGGTATGACCTTCGATGTGGTATTCATCGATGAAGCGGCTCAGGGGCTGGAAGCTGCTACTTGGATACCCATTTTGAAAGCTAAAAAAGTGGTCTTTGCGGGAGATCATTTACAACTTCCACCCACGATCAAGTCCTTTGAAGCTGCGAAAAGTGGATTGGCTGAGACGCTCATGGAAAAAGTGATCCGAAAGAAACCCTCGGTGGCTCAGCTGCTTCGTGTTCAATACAGGATGCAAGCTGATATTATGGGCTTTTCCAATGAGTATTTTTACATGGGAAAATTAGAGGCATCTGAGAATACAAAATCACATCAATTCGAAGGAGAAGTTGTTTTGGAGTGGGTCGACACCGCCGGCGCTGGCTACACGGATCGTCAGGAAGAGGAGAGTCTAAGTACCTTTAATCCTGAGGAAGCTATTTTTACCTGTAAGCATCTCAATGAGCTGATGAAGCGCATCGGATTTGCGAAGTTTAAAGAAAATGGGTGGACTGTAGGATTGATTGCTCCCTACTCGGCACAAGTCAGATATCTGAGACATTTGATCTTCGAAACCTTTGACTATCCAAACCTTAAAGCTTTTGCAGATCTTCTGACCATAGACACTGTAGATGGATTTCAGGGTCAGGAGCGGGATTTGATGATTATTTCGTTGACTCGGTCCAATGACCGTGGAGAGATAGGTTTTTTGGCGGATGAGCGTAGGATGAATGTTGCTCTGACGCGTGCCAAGCGCAAACTGGTTTTGATCGGGGATAGCAGCACCTTGGCCGTAAATCCTTTCTTCGATTCTCTTTTGGGCTATTTCGAGGAAAAGGGAGCGTATAGAAGTGTTTGGGAGTCTATGGAATAGCTATTTCAGTGAAGCTTGATACTAGTTGCTTTGGACCTTTTCTTGTTGAAATACCAAATTCAAAAGGCTTAAAATTTCTCCAAATGCCTCGGCAGATTTCAATTGTTCATCAGAAACCTTTTTTCCAAGCAGACGGCAAAGTAAAAGTCCATAAACCCCGTTCAGGCAAATTTGCACCTCAGAACCCAAGTCCTGACCTTCTGCATCCAACACAGCTTGGATGATATGGGGTTTGGCTTTTTGATAGGTTTCAAAATAGGTTTTGTCCGTTTTGAGTAAGCTCCAGTGAAGTTCGGAAAGCTGCTTGACCAATTTCGTCGCTTCAGTCAAATGGCCTTTCTCCAAAATCCCTTCCTTTTCCATTTGATCTCGGAGACTTTTGTACCATACGAAAATTTCTTCTTTCTCTTTATCATCCACCGGAAAATGCGAGACGACATACTGCCTGATTTCTGGCAAATTACCCTGAAAGGATCGGATCAAATCTTCCTGCTGATAGAGATAGATGATGTATTCAGCAATATTTTGTGCCTTTTTACTCTCTGCGGTAGTTTTCATGATGATTGCTTCAAACATCAAAGTTAAACAATTGATTTTTCTGATGTAAAGGATCATTGAGTCAGATCTCTCAAAGGAAGGCAAAGACTAGCGGTCCTTTGCGCTATTTCTGGCAGTTATTTACTACTTTTGCGCCCTGAATGACTATGAAAAACATTAGAAATTTCTGTATCATCGCCCATATTGATCATGGGAAGAGTACACTAGCGGATAGACTCCTGCAGGAGACCCATACGGTCGCTGATCGCGATATGCAGAATCAGTTACTGGATAATATGGATTTGGAGCGGGAGCGCGGGATCACGATTAAGTCTCATGCCATCCAGATGAAATATACCCATGAGGGGCAGGAGTATACCTTGAATTTGATTGATACTCCAGGACACGTGGATTTTTCATATGAGGTGTCCAGATCTATCGCCGCATGTGAGGGAGCTTTGCTTATTGTGGATGCGTCTCAAGGTATTGAAGCTCAGACTATTTCAAATTTATATTTGGCTTTGGGGCACGATCTTGAAATCATTCCAGTACTGAATAAAATTGACCTTCCCGGAGCGGATCCTGAAGCAGTTGCTGATGAGGTGATAGATTTGATTGGTTGCGATCGAGAGGATATTATTTTGGCTTCCGGCAAAACGGGTATAGGCGTGGATGACATCCTCAAGGCCGTGGTTACTCGTATTCCTGCTCCATCCGGAGATCCAGAAGCGCCTTTGCAGGCCATGATTTTTGACTCTGTCTATAATCCATTTCGCGGAGTGGAGGTCATTTTCCGAATATTCAATGGCACATTTAGCCAAGGAGATAAAATTAAATTTGTCAACACTGGAAGAGAATATGAGGCGGATGAGATCGGGATCTTAGGCCTCAATCAAATTCCTCAAAAAACCATGAGTGCTGGAAATGTAGGTTACCTCATTTCTGGAGTGAAAGTGGCTAAAGAAATTAAAGTAGGGGATACCATAACTCATATCAAGCGCCCTTGCGAGAAAGCCATTCAAGGCTTCGAAAACGTAAAACCTATGGTGTTTGCGGGGATTTATCCCGTAGAAACAACGGACTACGAAGAGCTGCGTGCATCCATGGAAAAACTTCAGCTGAATGATGCTTCCTTAGTTTGGGAGCCAGAGACTTCAGTGGCTTTGGGTTTTGGATTTCGTTGTGGGTTTTTAGGAATGCTTCATATGGAGATCATCCAAGAGCGCCTGGAAAGGGAATTTGATATGACCGTGATCACAACGGTACCTTCTGTTCAGTTTAAGGCTTTGATGACCAATGATACTTATCAAGTCATCAATGCTCCATCTGATATGCCTGATCCTACTCGGATGAAACATATAGAGGAGCCTTATGTGAAGGCATCTATCATTACCGCAGCCGAATATGTCGGGGCTGTCATTACCCTTTGTATGGATAAGCGCGGTCAAATCAAGAATCAGGTTTACTTGACTGCAGATCGTGTCGAATTGACTTTCGATATGCCCCTAGCTGAGATTGTCTTTGACTTCTTTGATAAATTAAAAACGATCTCAAGGGGATATGCCTCCCTGGATTATGAATTAATTGGCTATCAAGTTTCACACATGGTGAGACTGGATGTGATGTTGAATGGAGAACCTGTGGATGCACTTTCTGCTGTTGTTCACCGGGACAAAGCTTATGAATGGGGCAAGCGACTCTGCGAAAAATTGAAAGAGCTCGTTCCCCGTCAAATGTTTGAAATCGCGATTCAAGCAGCTATTGGTACGAAAATCATTGCCAGAGAAACTGTGAAGGCATTGCGGAAAAACGTTTTGGCTAAGTGTTACGGGGGAGATATTTCGCGTAAGCGTAAGCTTCTAGAAAAACAGAAAAAAGGTAAGAAGCGAATGAGGCAAGTCGGAAATGTAGAGGTCCCTCAAGAGGCATTTATGGCGGTGCTCAAGCTGGACTAAAATCCGAATTTCTAATTTTGAAATAATAAAAACAAAAAGATATGCCCACAATCATAGACGGAAAACTTACTTCATCACAAATCAAAGAAGAAATAAAAGCTCGCGTAGAGGAAATTAAATCTGATGGTGGTAAAACTCCTCATCTTGCAGCGATTCTTGTGGGTTCCGACGGTGCAAGCCAAACTTATGTAGGAGCTAAAGTTAAGGCTTGTGAATATGTGGGTTTTGAGTCGACTCTGGTGAGGATGGACGAGAATGTTTCTGAAGAGGAATTACTTCAGAAAGTGGAAGAGATCAACGAAAACCCCGATATCGATGGACTGATCGTGCAGTTACCTTTACCTAAGCATATTTCTGTTGAAAAGGTGACCAATAAAATCAAGCCTGAAAAAGATGTAGACGGTTTCACTCCGGCTAATGTGGGTCGAATGGCCTTGAATTGGCCTGCCTATGTGGCGGCTACACCTTATGGAATTGTGGAGCTTCTAAAACGATACGAAATAGAGACCTCTGGCAAGCACTGTGTTGTAATTGGGCGAAGCCACATTGTAGGTAGCCCAATGAGTATTTTGATGGCAAGAAATGGCTATCCAGGCAATGCAACGGTGACCTTGACGCATAGCCGAACAAAAAATCTAGCCGAGATTGCACAAACAGCAGATATCCTAATCGTGGCTTTGGGTAAACCTGAGTTCGTTACCGCAGATATGGTAAAACCAGGAGCAGTGGTGATTGACGTTGGGATTCATCGAATCGCAGATGAGACTAAAAAATCTGGCTTTAGGTTAATTGGTGATGTGAAGTTTGACGAAGTAGCTGAGAAGGCATCCGCTATCACACCTGTTCCTGGTGGTGTAGGTCCTATGACCATTGCATCTTTGCTTTACAACACGCTGCTTTCTGCTGAAAAGAAGGTGTACGGATAAAATATTTGCAAAAGCTTGAAATTAGGTTTGTATAAAAAATCCTTACTCTCTACTTTTGCTGACCCTAACCGCGCACGTGGTGAAACTGGTAGACACGCCATCTTGAGGGGGTGGTGCATTAAGTTGTGTGGAAGTTCGAATCTTCTCGTGCGCACAAAAGCTCTGAATTTTTTCAGAGCTTTTTTTATTAGCGGATTAGCGGTTTCCGATTTATTCCCTACTTTTTCGCATCAATTCTAATACTATGAAGAACATACTCAAAGGAGGACTTTTCCTCGTTTTGCTGTTTTCAGCTCATTTCTCTTTTTCTCAGACCCCTATTCCTCAGTTTCCCATAGTCAAGGGTCATGGAGGTATCTATGAAATCAAAGATGCCACAGAAAGACCTGACCCATCCAAGGAATATAAAATCATTGTAGATATGACCTCCGGGGCAGACAATCCCGCCGAAATCAGTAGATGGGTGGATAATATTGCTCGCTTAATGAATTTGCATGGCCTTGCCGGTGTACCTAAGGACAGACTTCATGTGAAGGTGGTGGTGCACGGCGGTGCGGTTTTCACTCTTCTCAATGATGAAAAATATCAAGGTAGAAACAAGGTGAATAACCCTAATCTCGAAGTATATGAAGCCTTGGCTGAAGCTGATGCTGATATTTATGTCTGTGGTCAATCTCTAATCGCAAGGGGTCTCAAGAAAGATGATTTGTGGCCAGGCGTGCAGATTGCACATTCTGCGATGACCACCATCACTACTTACGTGCCTCAGGGTTATGTATTGCTAAAATTCTAAAAAAAGGCAATCCAACGGAGATAGCCATGATTTATGGCCAAATGAGTTGGCTGGGTTAAAGATTACGAGTTGTTTAGGTTCAAAAAACCGAACAGAAAGGAGGTTTTACGAACTTTTTTGGGGAAATTATTCTTCTTAATTCACTTATCTTTGAATACTCAAAATAACCTTTTGCCCTAGTCTATATGAGTGACGCGATCAAACATGAGTGTGGTATAGCAATGATCCGGCTTCGCAAGCCAGTTCAATATTACATTGACAAATACGGTACTCCTAATTTTGCAGCAAGCAGGCTCTATGTCCTTATGCAGAAACAGCTCAATCGAGGTCAAGACGGAGCAGGTGTCGCCAATGTGAAGATTAACACGAAGCCTGGTACACGGTATATCAGTAGATATCGATCGATTGAACCTTCTGCTGTCAATTACATTTTTGACAAAATCAACAAAAAGTACCGAAAGGCTAAGAAGCTCGGCGGGCACGATGCACTGTCTGATGGCGAATGGCTTAAGGAAAACATCGCTTTTTCTGGTGAAGTTTGGCTCGGACATTTGCGTTATGGAACTCATGGGCAAAATAGTATTGAGACCTGTCACCCATTTTTGAAGCAGAATAACTGGAGAAGTAGAAACTTGGTCATGGCTGGCAACTTCAATATGACCAATGTGGAAGAGCTTTTTGGTAAGCTTGTCGAGCTCGGGCAGCATCCCAAAGAAAAAACCGATACCGTCACAGTGATGGAAAAAATCGGCCACTTTTTGGATGAGGAAAATCAACGAATATTTGAAAAATATAAGCATCAATACGAAAACGAGGAGATCACCCATCTCATCGAGGACGAATTGAATGTAGCTAGAATTTTAAGACGATCCTGCCGGGATTTTGATGGCGGATATGCCATGGCAGGCCTGATTGGCAATGGTTCTTCTTTTGTTGTCCGTGATCCTTCAGGAATCCGGCCGGCCTTTTACTATGCAGATGATGAGGTGATCGTGGTAGCTTCCGAGAAGCCTGCCATTAAGTCTGCTTTCAATATTGATTTTAAGGCTATAAAGGAAATTCAGCCTGGTCATGCCTTAGTGATCAATAAAGATGGATCCTACGCGGAGTCTGAAATTATGCCTGCCAGAGAGAAAAAATCCTGCAGTTTTGAGCGAATCTATTTTAGCCGAGGTACAGATCCTGATATTTATCAAGAGAGAAAAAATCTAGGCAAAGCACTGATTCCTTCCATCCTAAAGGCGATAGACTTTGACCTGAAAAACACCGTCTTTTCATATATCCCAAATACAGCAGAGACAGCCTTTTTGGGTATGATTGAGGGATTGGAAGATTACCTTTCTAGCAAAAGGAGGGAGGTTTTTGTGGATGCCAAACCACATGTTGGTGACTTGGAAGAATTACTAAATTTCCGCCCTAGGGTGGAGAAACTGGTCAGCAAGGACGTTAAGCTTCGGACCTTCATCACGAGCGATGACGAACGAGATACTATGGTTTCCAGTGTCTATGATACGACCTACGAGGTGATCAAGCCCGGAGTAGATACTGTGGTGGTTATCGATGACAGTATTGTACGTGGTACTACCCTAGAAAAGAGTATTTTGACTACTCTGGATAAATTAAATCCTAAACGAATTATTATCGTCTCCTCGGCACCTCAGATTCGATTCCCTGATTGTTATGGCATTGATATGTCAAAAATGAAAGAATTCATTGCTTTCAGAGCTGCCTTACAATTGTTGAAGGAACGAAAAATGGATAATGTGCTTGAAGAGGTGTATGAGCTTTGCCAAGCCAATCCCGCTGCTAGCGAGAATTATGTCAAGCGAATTTATGATCATTTTACCTATGAAGAGTTATCTGCAAAAGTGGGAGAAATCGTAACCACCCCTGAGATCAAAGCTGAGGTACAAGTCATTTTCCAGACAGTTGAGTGCTTGCACAGGTGTATTCCTAATCATCTTGGCGATTGGTATTTCACAGGAGATTATCCGACTACGGGAGGTACTCGAGTGGTGAATAAGTCCTTTGTCAACTTTATGGAAGGCAAAACAATAAGGGCTTATTAAAGCCCTTTTTTGTATAAATCTTAAAAACTTCAATTAATAAAAAATCAATAATTGCTATGGCTATCAATGTTCCATTGCTCAAAGAAGTATGTGAAATCGCGGGGGCTCCAGGATTTGAAAGGCGAGTTCGAGACTTAGTGGTTAGGGAAGTCACTCCGCTGGTGGATGAATTAAGGGTCGATAATCTAGGCAATGTCATTGCTATAAAAAGAGGAAAGCGAAATCCAGACGGCAAGCGTGTGATGGTTGCCGCCCATCTCGATGAAATTGGCTTTATTGTTACTCATATCGATGACAATGGATTTTTGAGATTTCATACCCTTGGAGGTTTTGATCCTAAAACTCTTACGGCACAGCGTGTGATCGTTCATGGCAAAAAGGACCTTGTTGGAGTAATGGGTTCTAAGCCTATTCACGTAATGAGTCAGGAGGAAAGAACCAAGCTACCAAAAACGACAGATTTTTTTATCGATTTGGGAATGTCCAAAGAGGAAGTACAAAAATATGTGAAAGTAGGGGATCCGGTGACTCGGGAGCGAGAACTCATCGAAATGGGGGATTGCGTCAATTGCAAGTCAATTGATAATCGAGTTGCTGTCTTCATTTTGATCGAGACGCTCAAGCAATTGGAAAATCCTGCTTACGATGTCTATGCTACTTTTACCGTGCAAGAAGAGGTGGGTATTCGAGGAGCTAATGTGGCTGCGCATTCTATAAATCCTGACTTTGGAATCGCCTTGGATACGACTATTGCTTTTGATGTGCCAGGAGCACAGGCTCACGAAAAAGTAACCGAACTAGGAAAAGGTACAGCCATTAAAATCATGGATGCAATGACTATCTGTGATTATAGAATGGTTGACTTCATGAAACAAACTGCTGATAAAAAGAAAATTATTTGGCAACCTGAAATCCTTACGGCTGGAGGAACTGATACAGCTGGAGTACAGCGAATGGGCAAGCAAGGTGCTATTGCCGGGGCTATCTCTATTCCAACGAGACATTTACATCAGGTGATTGAAATGGCTCATAAAGACGATATTGCTGGTTCAATAGCTCTACTTAAAGCCTGCCTGGAGCATGTGGATGGGTATGATTGGAGCCATTAATGAAAAAGAGAAATAAAATAAAAAAGCCGAACGATATTCTCGTTCGGCTTTTTTGATGCTTAAAATTCTTATTGATTCTGACCTGTTGTCATATTTTCTATCTGTTTCTGAACCTTGCTCAAACTCCAGTCTCCAGCTGTTTGGCTAGGTGGATAATCTTGGAATGTGCTCAGGAATCTAAAAGCATATCCTTGCATAGCGATCAAAATATAGGCACGGTCGATATACCAGTCATAGTATGTGTTTGAACCCTTTAGAGCCTTTTCAAAAGGATCTCTTCTAAGATTCGTAAGATAAGGTGCTCTTAGTTCTACGAATGGCTCAAGCCAAATCTGAAGCTGATCGGCTCTATTCTCTAGGAACATAGCTTTCCAATCTGTATATCTCAAGGCTGCAATCTCTCCTGCATCATTCACATAGATGAAACCTTTCTTAGGGGACTCTTCGGTTTTACCCATAAAGTAATCTAGTTGATTTACTCCATCGATGTAATTTTTATAGGTACGTCCACCCATTGTTACACCCTTCATGATTTTATCGGCTACGTTTGGATCACCACCAATAGCAGCGAAAGTTGGTAACCAATCCTCATGAGATACTATTCCATTGAGGGTTTCTCCAGCAGGGAATTTACCAGGCCATTTTACGAAAGCAGGTACTCTGTATGCACCTTCCCAGCTACTGTTTTTCTCCCCATGAAAAGGTGTAGTTCCTGCATCAGGCCAGGTATTGTAGTGAGGGCCGTTATCAGTAGAATACATTACAACTGTATTATCAGCAATTCCTAATTCGTCCAATAGATCCAATAATTCACCAACGTGCATGTCGTGTTCTACCATACCGTCGCTGTATTCATCCTGACCAGAGATTCCTCTATGCTCTTCTTTCACATGGGTTCTGAAGTGCATTCTGGTTCCATTCCACCAGGTGAAGAATGGTTTTCCAGCTTCTACCTGCTCACGAATAAATTTCTTTGCAGCTGCCACAGTTTCATCGTCGATAGTTTCCATACGCTTTTTGGTCAAAGCACCAGTGTCTTCTATACGCTGGCCACCTTTACCATCTGCCCAAGAGTGAATCACCCCTCTAGGGCCATATGCCTCTTTAAAAGTTCTGCCATCAGCAAGTACCAGATCAGAAGGGTAATCTTCATTCTCTGGCTCTTCTTCAGCATTCAAGTGATAAAGGTTTCCAAAAAACTCATCCCATCCGTGATTAGTCGGTAGATGCTCATCACGGTCACCTTGGTGGTTTTTCCCGAACTGACCAGTAGAATACCCTAGATTTTTCATCACAGTTGCGATGGTGATGTCACTTTCTTGCCAACCTTCTTTGGCACCTGGCATTCCTACTTTTGTCATACCAGTACGAACTGGAACGTTTCCTCCTAAGAAGGCAGCACGACCTGCTGTACACGACTGCTGAGCATAATAATCAGTAAATCCCAATCCTTCTTTTGCGATTCGGTCAATGTTTGGAGTTTTGTACCCCATCATTCCCCGGTTATTATGGCTAATATTCCAGGTACCAATGTCATCTCCCCAAATCACGAGGATGTTGGGTTTCTTTTCCTGACCCAAAACATCGTTGGATCCAAATCCCATCAAAAAGGATAGTGTGACCAACAAGACTAGTTTTGAGAGTGTCATAGTTGAATTTTTTTTCATTTAAAAATTAATTAAGTAAAACAAATAAGGTGAATGCGTTATGAACTTTTTATCAATATGATTTGATACACCAAAATTCTATCTAAGATATTAATAATTCGGCTTTTGCAACGCAGAAATGTCCAAAAATCGAGATGTCGTCTGCTCAAATTCTTTTGATCTTTCCAATAAATCGCTTTTTATTGCCCAATTAGTCCACTTTTCGGCTTTTCACAAACTCGGAGGGAGATTGTCCCATTGTCTTTTTGAAGGCTACTCCGAAGGAATTTCTGTTGTTGAAACCGCATGTTTCACCAATTCCCTCTAGCGTGAGATGGTCTACCTCACCTGATTCGATCAGTGCTACACAATGTTGAATTCTGAGCCTGTTGATGTAATCAGGAAAGGAGGAGCCTACGGCATGATTGAGATAGTTAGTCAGTACGTAGTAAGGGATTTCTGCGTCCTTGGCCAAATCGTGTGAGGTATACCCCTTGGTCAAATAGACCTTTTTCTCAAGCATTAGCCGCTGGAGCATTTGTTCTATTTCAAAAACTTTTTCTGGCTCAAGTTGGTCCTTATTCTTTTGGATTTTTTTGCTTTGGTCTTGCTTAGAGCTCTGGAGTTGGTCTGACTTTCTTGACCTATCCTCATTCAGAGATAATCCATATAATATTCTTGGGAAAAAGAGTAAATACACCGAAGAAAACAAACAAAGTAGTGCTGCAGCAAAGTGCGTAACACGAAAAATAATTCTTTGATTATCAATAAAATAAGTAAAATAAAATGGTGCGAAGAGCAAAATTTGGAAAAATAGATATCCTAGCACCCACTTGATCATTTGACCTTGGGAATCAACCAAGGATGAATTTCTTTTAAATCGCAGTACAAGGTATACTGACATTGACCATAAAATAGTGCTAAAAACACTTCTAAATCCTGTATAAAAATTACTCGGAAAAAAGCGGCTTTGATTGTATTCTACAAACAAGTTGGGGTCCTTAATTTCTGCTAAAATAAGTGCTAGTTTTTCGTCAGAATCCAATAAATAAATTGGAAGAAAATCTGCAAAAAAGATCAGAGCTGGTAAGAAAAAGACCAAATCCCAAGCCTTTAGCTTCTTGTTGAAAAGCATTCCTCGAAAATAGAGATAGGTCAAAGGGACATAGACCAAGCCTGCTAGGTTTCCGGTTCTGTAAATGGAAGGGAAGTTGGGCATTAATCCCGAATCAATCAAAAGAACCAAAAAGATCCCATGAGCGAGGAAGAGGTATGCCAGCCCCATCAAGATGTTCCATTTATTCTCTTTCACCCCGAAGGAAATCATCACCACACCTAAGATCAGGCTGAGTAATGTAGCACAGAGGTAGAGAAAATTGTATAGACTTAGGTCCAGGGTCATTGATGGGTTAGTACTCTTGGGTATATCAAAGAAAGTAAAATTCAATCATAAGTTCAGCTGCCTCGCGGACTTATTGAGCGTATGATAGACTATAAAATTTAAATTAGATTGCATGAATTCCATGACTCAATGTAATCAGGTATGATAGTATATAGAAACCACCCCGGCATCCTTTGCTTACTAATCCTACTTTTTGCCACCTCATGTGGTGGTAATTCATCCAAAAGTACCACTTCGCATGATATGGTTTGGCAAAGTCTATTCAATGGAAAGGATTTGACGGGCTGGATTCCAAAAATCCATCATCATGAAACTGGAGACAATTATGCAAATACCTTTCGGGTTGTCGATGGGATATTAGTAGTTGATTATTCCGAATACGACGGCTTCAATGATCGGTATGGGCATCTGTTTTATGAAAAACCTTTTGGTTCATTTCATTTGAAATGGGAGTATCGTTTTACTGAGGAATGGCTTACAGATGCCCAAACTTATACATATCGCAATAGCGGAGTGATGTTTCATTCTCAATCGCCAGAGAGTATTTTAGTTGAGCAGGATTGGCCGATATCTGTAGAGTATCAGATGCTGGCAGAAGAGGAGGAAGGAAAGCCTAGACCAACAGGAAATATGTGCTCGCCGGGAACAGATGTGGTTTTCGAAGGGAAAATTGACGAGCGGCATTGCATTAATTCCAGCTCAGCCACCTTCAAATGGGATGAATGGGTGAAAGCAGAGCTGATCGTCTATGGAGACTCTATCGTTCACCATTTGGTAAATGGCGAGACAGTGTTGACCTATACTCAACCACAAATCGGGGGAGGAGTTGCGAATCGCTTTGATCCGGGAATCAAAATTGATGGGAAGCCACTCACTGGTGGCTACATCGGACTTCAGAGCGAAGGTCAAGGGGTATTATTTCGAGAAATCTGGATCCGTGAACTTTAAAAAAAACCGAAGTATTGACTTCGGTTTTAGTATTTTAGTTTCAGATTTAACCCAACTTTGCTAGACTTTCCTCCAAAGTCTTGATTTTGGCCTCGGCATCCGCTTGCTTTTTGCGCTCCATTTCGATGACTTTTTCCGGAGCTCCAGAGACAAAGCGCTCATTACTAAGCTTTTTCATTACTGAATTCAAAAATCCTTTGGTGTACTCCAATTCCTTGGTAAGGTTTTCTCGTTCCTCTTCCACATTCACCGAGTCACCCATTGGGATAAAACATTCGTCTGCTTTCACTACAAAACTCATGGCATTGTCCACTTTGTCTCCAAAGTTGAGGGAAGAAAGGTTGGCTAACTTTACCAAGACGGATTCAAAGCGTGAATAAAGTGCTTCGTTCTTTGCATTGATGGTTAGTTCGAGTGCCTCCTTTGGTGACATACCCTTTGAGGCTCTAAGATTTCTCACTTGAGAAACGACCTCAAAGACCTGTGCTGCCTCTGCAATAATTTGATCATCAAAAGTTTTTTCCTCTGGCCATGAAGCCAAAATGAGAGACTCTTCCACTGACCTTTCTTTGATCAAATGCCAAATTTCTTCTGAAATAAATGGCATAAACGGATGAAGGATGCGAAGAATATCCTCGAATAAGCATATGGTGCGATCGTAGGTTGCCTGATCGATCGGATGCTGATATTCCGGTTTGATCATCTCCAAGTACCAAGAACAGAAGTCTCCCCAGACTAATTTATAGGTGGTCATCAGCGCATCGGAAATTCGGAATTTCTCGAAATGTCCATTGATTTCAACTAATGCCTGATTGAAGCGACTTTCAAACCAAGCGATACTGGATTCATTATGAGCGCCATCAAGTTTAGGATCGATTTCCCAACCTTGTACCAGACGGAAGGCATTCCAGATTTTATTGGCAAAGTTTCTTCCTTGCTCCACGAGCTTGTCATCGTATGGTAAATCATTTCCCGCAGGGGAGGAGAAAAGCATACCCGTACGTACCCCGTCCGCGCCGTATTGTGCGATCAGTTCCAGTGGATCAGGAGAATTGCCCAGAGATTTGGACATTTTTCTACCCAATTTATCCCGAACGATTCCTGTAAGGTAAACATTCTTGAAAGGCTTTTCCCCCGTGTATTCATAGCCTGCAATGATCATTCGAGCCACCCAGAAAAAGAGAATTTCCGGTGCGGTCACCAAGTCATTGGTGGGATAGTAATACTTCAATTCTTCATTTGGCTTGCCAGTAGAAAATACTTCCGTATCAAAAACCGAGATCGGCCACAACCAAGAGCTAAACCAGGTATCCAAAACATCCTCGTCCTGGATTAGGTCTGATTCAGTGTAGCTGGTTCCGAATTTTTCATTGGCTTGTGCCAAAGCTTCTTCCTTAGACTTGGCTACCACATATTCCCCATTCGGGAGATAATAAGCTGGAATTTGATGGCCCCACCAAAGCTGTCTGGAGATACACCAATCGCGAACATTCTCCATCCATGCCCGATACATGTTTTTAAACTTGGCAGGATGGAGCTGGATCACATCTTCCATCACCGAGGTAAAAGCGGGCTTAGTGATTTCGTCCATTTTCAGGAACCACTGGAGCGAAAGCTTAGGCTCGATCACCGCATCGGTACGTTCGGAATGCCCCACATTGGAGGTATAATCTTCGATTTTCTGAAGATTCCCAGACTCCTTGAGTCGTTTTGCGATCATCTTTCTAGCCACAAATCGATCTTCTCCAACAAGGATCTGCGCTTTTTCATTTAAAGTGCCATCATCATTTAGGATGTCGATCACCTCAAGTTTATGCTTGATACCTAGCTCGTAGTCATTGATGTCGTGAGCAGGGGTTACTTTCAGACAGCCCGTACCGAATTCCATGTCCACATACTCATCTTCGATGATTTGCACACTTCGATTGATCAAAGGAATAATCGCACGCTTTCCTTTCAGGTGAGTGAATCTTGGATCATTTGGGTTAATACAGATCGCTGAGTCCGCCATGATGGTTTCAGGGCGAGTTGTAGCGATGGTCAAGAATTCATTTTCACTTCCTTCAATCTGATAGTTGATATAATACAGCTTGGAAGCTATTTCTTTGGTGATTACCTCATCATCAGAGAGCGCTGTTTTTCCCTGTGGATCCCAGTTCACCATGCGGATGCCACGGTAGATTTTACCCTTTTGGTGGAGGTCTACAAAAACATCAATTACCGCTTTGCTCAAACCAGGATCCATGGTAAATGCAGTACGATCCCAGTCGCAAGAAGCCCCGAGCTTTTTGAGTTGCTCTAGGATGATTCCGCCATATTTCTCCTTCCACTCCCAAGCATGAGCGAGGAATTCTTCACGGCTCAGAGATTTCTTATCGATTCCCTGCTCCTTCAGCATGTTTACGACCTTAGTCTCTGTGGCGATGGAAGCATGGTCAGTTCCTGGTACCCAGCAAGCATTTTTTCCTTGCATTCTGGCCCGACGGATCAGGACATCCTGAATGGTATTGTTCAGCATATGTCCCATATGAAGGACTCCGGTGACATTTGGTGGAGGAATTACGATAGTGTAAGGTTCCTTGCTGTGATCTACTTTTGAGGAAAAAAGCTTATGCTCCATCCAGTAGTCATACCATTTGGTCTCGGTGGCATTCGGTTCGTATTTGCTGGCAATAGACATTCGTGGGTAATTTTATTGAAGGGCAAAAATAGGGGAAAATGCCAATTTCGGAGGTATAATTGGAAGATCAATTACAGATAATCGAATGAATTATTAACAAAATACAGAAAGGATCAGGAGAGCTTCCTGCATTCCCTCGATTGAAGAAAAGGAAGCAATAATTTCGCTCCTGATCTTTGAATAAGCTTATCTGTTAAAAAATATCCTAATTCAATTATCCTTATTCATCACATGCTTTTGTTAGAAGCATTACCCAAATTCAATTCGATTTCTTTACAAGTAATAAATGAAAAAGACAAAATGATAGGAGACAAAGGATCCTAATGCAATTAAGTAAGGCTGATAAGTGCGGTTGTTGACTCTGTCCCAAAGTAGCAGACCCAACAAAATTAAGTTGACGATAATAAATGTGATGTGTATCGTCGGGATAAAGGAACTTTGGAACCAAAATATCATAATCCTTGCTACCGTTGGTTGTACAAAAACCAATGAAACCGCAATCATATAACGCATGTGTTTGGCCACATTCTTTTTATTCACTATTGCCAACACGTAAAAAAGAACTAGTAATGTTATGTTCGAGAATGTGAGCAATAGATCATCTCCTTGATTATAAATTTTTATGATTTGGGGAATCAATGAAATAATCACTAACGGAAAAACGATATAGGAAGCCTTGCCAATTTTTCTGTGTAATCCAGGCCTCCTGTAGCGAATCAATAAGGGTTGTACAATCAACATTCCAAGCCAAACTGATGCGAAAAGAGTATGTAGGTGAATGTAGAAATCTATGCTTTCATCAAAGTCGGGAAATTGCCCAAAATAAGTTTTGTAGAATGCAAATAGCGTAACAGGTATAAAGAGGATTAAAACAAAGCCTAAATTTTTATAATCCCTTTCCATACAAGTTGCGGGTGTGTAGTAATGTAGTCATTCTGAGAATTATCCTTGGTTAATCGTAAATTTTTGTGTCAAATTTTTGAACACAAAAAAGGGAAGAATTCAATTCTTCCCTTTTTTAATTTGTTGGACTCGATTAGACATCTACTTCACAATAGGGAGTACAATGCGGCTAAGATTTTTGCTGCCATGATGGATGGAATTGGTGGCTACTACGCCCTCACTTTCATCATAGATATTGCCTCCTGTATTCAAGTTTCTGTCAAATCGGGGGAAGTTTGAGCTACTGACTTCGATCCTAATCCGGTGGCCTTTATCAAAGTAATTGGAAGTGCTCATAGGAGTCATTTTCACTTCATATACTTTTCCACTTTCCATCCAGACTTCCTTTTCGTAGCCCTCTCTGTATCGCACTCTTTGGATAGTTTCATCCAGATTATAGGCCTTACCATCTGGGTAGACATCGATTAGCTTGATGGTGATATCGGTGTCCTTTACATCGGAAGAAAGGTAGAGATATGATTCAATAAAACCAGAGACTTCCACGCCCTCCTCCAAGACGTCCGAGGTATATACCAAAATATCATCCCGCATTTCCATCTCGCTTTGGTCATAAGATCCTCCCATAACGGCATTTCCGGTACAGCAGACATTCCCTCCATAGGACTCCACAGGGTTCATGGGATCATACTTGAAGGTGTCAGGATTATCTTTTTTGGGTTTTTCTTGGGAAAGTTTGCCATCTCCCATTCGGGTATTGGCATTGCCTTCAGAGTGAAGATACATGGTGGTCATTTCCGCTTCGGCCGGAGGCCAAACGTCCGAACTTTGCCACTTATTGGAGCCCATGGTATAGTATTGAACCTTTGGCATGGCTTGAACTACCTCGCCTTGATCGCCCTTGAGCCACTTATCAAACCAAGCCGTGATCATTTCATCATAATTTAATCGAGCATCTCCCACACTCAAATCTCCAATCATGGTATTTTCTGTCGCTCGAGTATAGGAGCAGTGAAGTACCGGAGCAATCACCAAGTATTGATTGTCTCTAGCCATTTGAGAGACAGCATTTTCTCTGACATGATTGTACAGCGCGATGTTTGGCCCTGCGGATACATCAAACCAAGACACAAACCAAAAGCTAGGCTTGTCAAAAGGCATATTGTCATGGTATAATCCACCTTGAAACCATCTTGGATCATTCGGCTTCCTGGTGATCATTTCTTCATAGATTCCTTTTGGACCATTTACATTTCGAATGATGTCTTGGATGGGAAGATGATTCAATGCATCCTTGGAGTCGATTCGAGGATATTCTGGCGACATATCATAGAATCTCTGTAATCTCAGCAAGTCCTCTTGCTGAATTCCTTGTGGTAATCTTGGACGCATGGGGTCATGCTGTACACTGTAGAGCCAGTTGGTGAAAAGCATCTGTCCCGCACCACCGCGATACCAGTTGCCTTGCTCCCAAAAATCGCCGATTTTACCTACTCCAGCTCCAAAACCTTGCGGTACCATTGCTGCTAGAGCAGGATGATCTAGAGAAGCTACAGCCATTTGCCATTCAGCTGTAGAAGAACAACCGATTGTACCTACCTTGCCATTAGACCAGGGCTGCTTCGCCATCCAGTCGAGGGCATCATAGCCATCTGTAAGAGGGGTGCCTAGAATGTCCCATTCCCCTTCGGAGAAATAGCGACCTCGTTCATTTTGTACGACATAAGCATAGCCCTTTTCTACCCAAGAGAGGGCAGTTTGCAAGGTTCTGGTGTTCATTTCGCCATTTCCCCAAGTATTAAAGTTGTATGGAGTTCTGGAGAAAACAATGGGGTATTTTCCTTCGCCTTTGGGACGATAAATGTCTGTTGCAAGGCGAATACCATCTCGCATGGGCATCATTACTTTCTGATCGACGATTGCTACTTCTTCGAGTTGGTCGATCAAGGATTTTTCCTGCGCATAACTGAGTGCACTCAGAAAGAACAGCGTAAGAATTAAAATTAATTTGATTTGGGATTTCATAGACTAGTTAAAAGTTTCTCTTGAAGATAATCAATCCTTCAAAAACACAAGCACAATCGTGTACAATCGGATAATGGAGCATTTCAAAGGGTAATTGGTAGCGATTGACTGAAATCAAACATTTATCTAATGAGTTATTCCTTTTGATTTCATTTTGAAGTTCTAAATTTGCCCATTCAAAGATTAAATTTTAATGAGCGACAGCACGAGTCAACCGTTATCCACTTGGGTGGAGGTACCGAAAAATTCAGATTTCACTATCTATAATTTGCCTTTCGGGATTTTTAAAAATAAACGGCTCAGCCCCAGAATCGGGGTGGCTATTGGGGTAAAAATTGTGGATTTGAGCGTTTTGGATCAAGAAGGTTTCTTTGCGGAGATGTTTCTACCAGAAGGAATTTTCCTCAGCGATTCTCTAAATGAGTTTATCTCACTCGGCAAAGCAAAGACCAGAAAAGTCAGAGAAAAGGTTCAGGAGCTTCTTTTGGCCGAAAATGGAGAACTTCGAGATCATTCGATCCGAGGTAAAGTCATGGTGAATCGGAAAGAAGCCGAAATGCTAATGCCTGTGAAGGTGGGTGATTACACCGATTTCTATAGCAGCATAGAGCATGCGACAAATGTGGGAAAAATGTTCCGCGATCCTGAAAATGCACTTTTGCCCAACTGGAGGCATATTCCTGTGGGCTATCATGGACGAGCCTCATCTATAATACCGTCAGGGGTGCCGATTCATAGACCGAAAGGACAATTTAAAGATGCAGATATGGAAATGCCTGCTTTTGGACCGAGTAGAAGATTGGACTTCGAATTGGAAATGGCTTTCATTACCGGCAAGGAAACCAAAATGGGAGACTCCGTTTCAACCCAGGAAGCAGACGATTATATTTTTGGTTTTGTACTCTTCAATGATTGGTCAGCAAGAGATATTCAGGCTTGGGAATATGTGCCTTTGGGCCCCTTTTTGGGCAAAAGCTTTGCATCTTCCATTTCTCCGTGGGTAGTGACCTTGGAGGCTTTGGAGCCTTTCCGGGTATCGGGTCCTGAGCAGCAGCCAGAGGTTTTAGATTACCTCAAACTCGATCAGCCAAGTAATTTCGATATCAATCTGGAAGTATTTATCGCTCCCGATGGTAAAAAGCCAAGCAAAGTATGTACTTCGAATTTTAAGTATATGTATTGGAGTGTGGCCCAACAGCTGGCACATCATACTGTAAATGGCTGCAATATCAATGTGGGTGATATGATGGCATCAGGTACCATTTCAGGAGCCACAGAGGATTCTTACGGTTCAATGTTGGAGCTGGCCTGGAAAGGAAGCAAGCCGATCAAATTGGAAACAGGAGAAGAACGAAAGTTTATTGAGGATGGCGATACGGTGATAATGAAAGGCTACGGCGAAAAAGACGGAATTCGGGTGGGCTTTGGAGAAGTAGAAGCCAAAGTGCTCCCAGCAAAATAAGCAGATCCTACAATTTTAAAGACCTCGAATTCGAGGTCTTTTTTTTGTCTAATGATTAGTTAAAGCAAATGCTACTCGATAGAATCTAATCCATAAAGCACCTCTAAATTCAAATTTGTAGCCTTTTTGATAAACAAAACGTATGCTTTATTAGTTATAAAAATAAAAACAACGTTATAAATGTCGCATACGCTAAAGCTTTTACAACTAAACCAAATCACTCACGATGTCTACCAATTCCGCACTGAGAAACCAGATGGATACACTTTTTCTCCTGGGCAGGCGACCGAATTAGCACTAAACAAACAAGGCTGGAAAGATGAAAAACGTCCCTTTACTTTCACTTCTTTACCAGAAGATCCCTTTTTGGAGTTTACGATCAAATCTTATCCAAGTCATGACGGGGTTACCAAGCAAATCGCAGCATTGAAAGAAGGTGATGAAGTGATTATCGATGATGCTTGGGGAGCCATAGAGTATCACGGAAAGGGTGTATTTATAGCGGGAGGAGCAGGAATCACACCTTTCATCTCAATTTTTAGGAAATTAGAAAAGGAGAATAATGTATCTGGTCACCAACTTTACTTTGCCAATAAAACAAGCAAGGACGTGATCATGGAGTCTTATTTCAGGGATTTACTGGGAGATAATTTTATTTCTGTGCTTGCAGATGAAAATTCAGAAAAGCACAAACATGGCTTGATTGATTATGATTTTTTGAAATCTGAAATCGGGGACTTTAATCAAGAATTTTATGTCTGCGGTCCAAACAAAATGGTGGAGGACATCAGTGGACATTTGAAAAAACTAGGAGCCAATCCAGACGGAATTACTTTTGAGCAATAAAAAAAGCGAGGTTGAAGCCTCGCTTTTTTTAATAGTACGACCTAGACTTAATTGAAACCAAAGTCTTTGATTCCTTTATGGCTGATTTTGATGGCCTCAAGCGGATCAAGATCAAAGGTTCTGTCCTGTTCCACAAAGTATAGCTCCATTCCGGCCTGTTCTTTCTGTGCTAAAATTTGTGCAAAATTGATACTTCCAGTACCCACTGGTGCAAACTCGCCTTCAGGATTCATGTCCTTCACATGCCAAGCTTTGAATCGTCCAGGGTATTTAGCGAAGTATTCCATGGGATTGGCTCCGGCTTTGGTCACCCAGAAGAGATCCATCTGGAAATTGACTTGGGCTGGATCGGTATTTTCTAGGATATAATCAGCCACCACAACTCCATTTTCATTCTCCATGAACTCAAAATCATGATTGTGATAAAGTAGCTTGAGGCCCGCAGCCGCACATTTTTCACCGAGGGTATTTAGAATTTCAACTAGCTCCTCTGGGCTACCTTTCATGCCCATACCATCCGGACCAAAGGTGAACATCCCCATTGGCGGGACTGGGATCACAAAGTATTCGATTCCAGCAGCTTTCGTGTCGGCGATGAGTTGATCAGCATTTTCAAGATTTACCATTCCCATGTGGGAACTACGTGCAGTAAGTCCGATGGACTCCATATAGCTTTTGAATTCTGCAGGCTCCATTCCGTAGAATTTACCTTCGGAATATCCTGCCGCTTCTACGTAAGCATAGCCCGCATCGGCTACTTTTTGCAATGTGCCTTTTGCGTCTGCGCTCATAGCCTCACGCACGGTATAAAGGGCCAAGCCACCGAAATTTTCAGGCTCCACGATTTCCACTTCTTCAGATTCTTTACTAGCGGGTTGGCTGCAAGAACTGATTAAAAAAGGGACAAAAAGCAATAGAATTAAATAGGGATTGAGTTGTTTCTTCATCTTAGGGTATATTTTTGACTGGGTGAAGGTAAAGAAATCGTGCAAGATTTCCTTCCAAAATGATATGGAGGGCAAATACGGCTTGGCAACCTTTCTATTCAATTGTTAACCGTAAGATTCGTGAATAAATAGAATCAAAATTATTCGAATTCTCGAAGTCTTTTTATGACCTCTTCTTTATATGATCGACTGATTGTCAGTGCTTTTCCAACTACTTCTAGATATTCATGGGTGTAGGAAGTAATCGCATTCAAATTTGCAATAAAAGAGCGGTGAATACGGATGAATTGGGACGGAGGAAGTTTTTTCTCAAAACTCGAGAGGCTCTCTCGTACCACGGAGGTCTGTGTTTTTTGATGGATTTTCAAATAATCAGCAAAGCTTTCGATATAGGTGATTTCTGCAAGGGCGATTTTTTCCATTTTCCGTTCTATTCTCACAAATACAAAATCTTGCGAAGTAGTCGGCATTGAGGCTGACATTTTATCGTGAAGGGCCTTGACACGAGATACAGATTTTAAAAATCGATCGAAAGAAATTGGTTTCAATAAATAGTCGCTGGCCTGTAGATCAAAGCCTTCGAGGGCATATTCCCTGTAAGCGGTCGTGAAGACCACTTGGATTTCCTTAGGGATGATCTTTGCAAAGGAGACTCCATCTATGCCAGGCATATTGATATCCAAAAAAATCAAGTCAGGTTGGACTTTCTGTAGATGATTAAAAGCCTCGCTTGAATTACTGAAGCATCCCTCCAAATTAAGATAATCCACCTTGCTGATGTATTCTTTTAGAATATCTTGGGCTATGGGTTCGTCGTCTAGGATTAGGCAATTCATACGATCCTGAGTTTTTCTGTTTGGATTTTCAATTGAACGATGTATTCATTACTCGATTGATTAATGGTGAGTTCATGGGCCTCAGGATAAAGCAGATTAAGTCTTTTTTTGATATTAGGTAGACCGATCCCAGAAGAGAGAAAGTCATTTTTTATCAGCTTGGATTCGACGGAATTTCTGAGGATAAAGTCGATGTCACTCCCCTTTGTAATCATCTTCAAATCCATAAAAGCATCATTTCGTTGAGATTTTCCATGCTTGAAGGTGTTCTCTAGAAAAGGTAAAAAAAGCATTGGAGCAACCATCAAATGATCAGCTTCTTGAGGAAATGACACCTTTACTTTCAATTTATCTCCATGTCTTAGTTTTTCTAAAGCAATGTAATCTTGGAGATGATTGATTTCATCCTGAAGAGCAACTTTGGCTTTTGGAGTTTGAAAAAGGATATAGTCCAAAAGATTCGAGAGTTTGAGGATCAATGCCGGAGTCTGGTCCTTCTTTGCAATAGCAAAACCATAAATCGAATTGAGAGTATTGAAAAGAAAGTGAGGATGAATCTGCATTTTTAGATAGGAGAGTTCCTCTTGCTTCAATAATAATTCACGGCCTATAAGCTCATAATTCAGCTCCTTATTCCGCAGCTGTGTCTTGTAACTTTCTCTTGAAACTGAAAAAAATGCTGCCAGTAAGACCAGAATAAACACGCCAATAATGATCAGATAAAGGTTTTTGGGTAGCAAAAATTGATTGCTTAAATCAAAAAGAGAATTCACATAAAAGAATCCATAGAAGGAAGAAAGGACAATAAAAAAAGTAGAGATGATGGCGGTGTAGGCTGAATAGACGGTGAACCAAAAATACTGCTGTTGAAAAAGGAATTTTGGAATGAGGTAAAAACTAAAAATATTGATCTGGGCCAGGGTGATTGGGACCAAAAACAAACTAAAGGTGAATGAAGGGGATAAGTCTGAAATGGTGATACCAAGATAAAAAGTGAAAAAAAGAATAATCCCAACAGCAAGCGTTCCCTGTAAGAGGATTTTTTTCAACAATACGGATATGAGACCTTTGTAATTCATCTTTCGCAACCTTAAGGTCTTTTAAATAAATGTATTTGCAAAGGATTTGCGATGGGTAACCTGTTTAGCGGGATGATCAGCAGGTAAAGTTTAGGATTTCCTGAATTCCATTATAAATCGGTCATATTAGGCCTAAGTCGGGTCGCTTATCGCAAAAAATATTTGGCTGCAAAAAGAATTACTAGAATTGACCTATCAATAAACAATCAAAAAAATGTACACAGACCTTACTATGAACACGATCTCCTCAGTCCTAGGCATGAATATTTTCGCTCGATTTGAAGAAGGAGGCTTTATGGGAATGACAATGATTTTCATATGTCTTATTCTGGCTGTATTCTTCAGTATTCGCGCTTTTTCTTATCTGAAGAAGGATATCGGAAAGTTTAATAAATTTCTAAAACTAACGAATCAGATTGCTCTACTGGCTCTGGTGATTTCAGTGGCCAATTCACTTTTCGGGTTGATTTCTGCGTTTGATGCCTTGGAAGCTACGGGCGGTGCAGAGCCGGCAATAATCGCTGGAGGAGTTAAAATTACACTTCTGTCTCCGCTTTTTGGATTTATAGTATTAATCCTGGGTCGCCTTTCCACTTTCATTTTAACCTGGCTATCAGAAGCTGAATAACAAATTCAATTCTAACATTGAAAGTTTTAACGACAGTTTTGTATCAAAGAGAAATATGAATTACATGCACAGCCTACCTAATAAGTAGGCTGTGCTATTTTATGGATTTTCCTATATGGTACTCACAACAAACAAAAAGTTGAAGGACCGAAAATGTGGCTATACTTAAGTATTAGTCAAACCCAAAAACAAATGGAAAGACAAAAACCACAATAACAGTCCAAAGGAAGTAGATTGGAAGATAGATTGCTATGGTTCGTCCCACCATATAAATATTTTTCTTCTGGTTTATAGCGATCCATAGAGACCTAAAAACCATTATCAAATGGACAAGCATCAGGACATTGACTCCCAATACTGCCAGTCGATTTGGTGTAATTCCCCACTCTGATATTCTAAATACTATCGCAGATAAAGCGATCCCATTGACAATAATGGTGACTGCAGAAAGCGCTGTGAGAACCCAAGAGCTTGAAATTTTTTGCTCTTCGGAGCTCTCAGCAATGGAAAAGAAAATTAAGGCCAAGACGCCAATCAAAAGCATATTGAAGAGCAAAAGAAACTCCCGGTCATTGTAAGGGTCTTTCCCAGAGTACACGATAGCGATCAAGTAAGTCACGAGCATGACAAGGACCAAAGGACTGAAGATTTTGGCGATTACAGGCGATACCTTATTGACAAGCTGAGGATTGGTTTGGGTTAAAAATGTCGCAAAAGGTGGGATAGAAGCTGCTCCGAACACCAAAATATACTTAGCATAGAATTCTTCGATATTGATCCCTATCAGATTAAAAAGCCCAACGGTAAGTCCAGAGAGAACTGCGCCTGCTAAAAAAAGCACGGCACCCATGACTATGGCATCTCCATTGAATCGCAAATAAGCCAGACGACTGTCTAAATTGTTGATTTCGGCTCCTGAAAATGCCATGCCCAGCACACCCCAAAGTAGAAGAGGCATATGAATGAAGATGAGAAGCGTGATATCATTTTGATTATCAGGGATTAGATTGATGTAGACTAGACAAATACCAATGATCGCTGCAATCGGAATGATTTTTTTTGGTGCAATTTGATTTTTCCAAGCGAAGTAAACGGCAAGGAAAGGGAAGACCAGAAAGCTCAAATTTCTAGGAAAGAAAAACTCTTCGTCGATAGAAAAGATTGCTGGAAACTTCGCATAAAGCCCGGCGATCAAGCCAAGGCTGACAACAAGAATGAATTCCGTTTTACTTCCCCAAGAAATTCCGTCTGACTCAAAATTCAAGCGTTCGTTCCAAAAGCGAGCAATCGGCTGATCTTGAATACTTGGATAAATTTCTGCAAAAACCCTTTTAAATTGCCCCTTTTGACTTCGATAGAGCTTTTCGAGCTCTGCAGGCTGGTGGATGTGATTTAGGATTTCTTCTTTCATAATGCTTGGGATTTGGGTAAAAGGGTCGCGGTTTTATAAGAAGGGCTAAGGGTTGAACTTTTGCTGCTCGTATTTTTCTAGGCAGGAATTAAGCGGTAATCCTTCCTGGTGCACGCATAAACAGAAATTTTGCTCGGGAGCTTCTATGCTTCCTTGAAATTGAGCTTTGCACGCTTCAAGTGAATTTCTCGGTAAAACTTCATAGCCCTTCAGAAATATCACCATCGGAAGAGACATGAGTGTCAGACTCATCAAGGCGAAACGAAATGGAAACTTCCAACTTGTTGGTTTGGTGAGTAAAAGGGATGTTTTGGGTATTTCGGATTTCTTGATCCACAGAAACTGTAATCTATCAAAATGATAAGCAAGGAGGTAAATGTTTGCAAAAACCATCCAAGTCGATGAAATGTAAGAGCCATCAAATCGCAGAGCTAGGGAAAGAATCCAAATATTCACGATAATGGGGAAATAAAGGAGAGCACCAAGTAAGGCCGTTCGATTGAACAGGAGTAGTGCCGCTGCCAAAACCTGAGCTATACCGATGAAGGTGTAATAATAACCCGTGTGGAAAAGTGCCACCAGATAGGCGCCCATAGGATGGATTTCCGAGAGTCCATTGGCAAATCGCTCATCCATGATTTTGACCATACCCGCAATGAAGAAACCTAAGGCCAAGGAGAGCCTACAAAACCAATAAAAGAGCCAGTGCCATTTGTTTTCTCTGGTTTGGACGAATAAAGCGTTGATTTTAGTAGGGCCGAACATGTTAAGTGGGGTATATATTTTCAGGGCATTTGGAAGGAGTAAATTTTTTAGGATTTATTTTCATTGATCAGACTTTCCAGGAAATCCAGGTGCGCCTGAAATGCTTTTTTTCCATTTACTGTGGCTTTATAGTTGGTCTGGGGCTTTCGCCCTAGGAAAGTTTTCTCCACTTCCAGAAAACCTTCCTTTTCAAGCTTCCGCAGATGTGTAGATAGATTTCCATCAGTCACTTTCATCACTTCCTTAAATGAATTGAAATCAAAACTTTCATTCACCATTAGAATGGACATGACACGGAGCCGGATCACATTTTCAAAGGCCTTATCGTAAGTTCCCTTCACCTTATCTGTCGTATTTGTAGTGGATCAATCCTCCATAGAATATATGGCAAATGCCAAAGCCTAGCGCCCAAAGAATCAATCCAAAAGAGGGAAAGATCATAGCTAGCAAGCCTAAGATGATCTGAGCAAACCCCAGATATTTAATTTCACCAAGAGTAAAATAAGAGGCATTGACTAATCCTAAACCATAGAAAATTAGCATAAGGGATGCTAATGATTCATAGTCCTGCGTCCAAAGTCTGCCCAAACACATGAAGCCTCCGATAGCCATAGGAAAAAATAATGCGGATAGAAATCGGCGACTGGATGGTGACCACAGGTTTTCCGATGAGACTTTGCTTCTCTTTTTGGTCAGCCTGTAGGCAAAAAATAGAGAGATGATTGCCACTGCGAACGCCAGAAGAATCATGTGCAATACAATGGAAGGGTGGAGCTGTTCCATGGTCACAGTTTCCCATGGTGCATTGGGATAGTAGATCCAGTAATAGGCTAGAGCAGTGGCGATGCATGCAAGAAGACCTATCCATATCCCAGATGAGCCACTGAGTGAAAGAAACTTGGAGCTCCGCTGCATCATGGATTTGATTTCAGCTAATTCTTGTTGAGGGTTTGTCATTTTCAAAGTACTTTGAATTACAAAGTAAATATAAATTCTCGTAATCCGATATGCCAAGCGGAAAATTTAACATTCTGTTTATGGAACAGAACTCAGTCTGGGTGAAGGATTATTTCGGGCCTTTCTTCCCAAAAATCTTATAAATCAGATAGCCAAAGCCAATCAAAAAATGAAGATCAATTATCCCGATTATAACGACGATGGCGGTATCACTGAGCATTTGGATTTAATCTTGAAGGTTGGATTTTGAAACCACACGCTTCACCAAGTTGCCTATAGTCAATCCCTGAACGATAATGGAAAATACGACCACGATGTAAGTGACCGTAAGGAACAGCTCTCGTTCCATTTGTGCTTCTAGCGAAAGTGCCAAAGCAATCGAGATACCTCCTCGGATTCCTCCCCAAGTCATGATGGTGGTGGTTTTTGGTATAAAGTCGAGCTTCTTTTGGAACAAAGCTACAGGACCTGACAGAGCCAGATAGCGAGCCAATAAGCCCACCGGTATCGCGAGTAAGCCAAACATAATATATTCGCTGTTCACAGTGATGATCAACAACTCCAGTCCGATTAGTACAAAAAGAATAGCATTGAGCAGGACATCTATTAGTTCCCAAAACTTGTCTACATAGGTTTGAGTAGTGCCCGACCAAGCGATTTCAGGGGATTTATTTCCAATGAAAATCCCTGCCACCACGACAGCGAGTGGACCAGAAACGTGTAGCGTATGTGCCAAAACAGAAAGTCCCATGACCAAGGCTAGCGTTATCATTACCTCGGTTTCGTAGTGATCGATGACTTTCATCAACCTGAAAGTCAAATAGCCACCCAACAGACCCAGTGCAATTCCTCCGACAACTTCTTCCAAAAACAAAATTGCCACATCCCCTGCATCCACAGCGCCAATTCCTTGACGTGCAATCTGGAAAATCACCAAAAATACAACTACGCCCACACCATCATTAAACAAGGATTCACCGACGATTTTGGTCTCCAGTTTTTTGGGAGCATTGGCATCTTTCAAAATACCCAAAACAGCGATAGGATCAGTAGGGGAGATAAGCGCTCCAAAAAGTAGGCAATAGATATAGTTGATCGGATGACCAAAAAGCCCAAATAGGTAATACATCATGGTACCGATCAGAAAAGTGGATACCACCACTCCCATAGTAGCAAAAAGGGCAATCGGCCCCCGCTGCTTTTTCAAGGAATCTAGTTTCGTATGAAGCGCACCTGCAAAAAGCAAAAAGCTCAGCATGACGTCTAAGAGTACCGTTTCAAAGTCAATCGAATTGATCAAAAGATCTGCCTCTTGGAGAATGAATGGATTGAAACTCCCAAGGATGGTTATTGCCAAAGTGAATACAATAGCGATAATCATCAGCCCAATGGTAAATGGAAGCTTCAGATACTTGGTATTAATAAAAGCAAAGATCGCCGACAGGACGATCAGGATGGTGATTATATTGAAAATGCTCATGGTAAGCGCTAAAGAATTAAGAAAAGTTGAAAATACAATGAATTGAACAAAGGGTACGATAAAAAAGGATATGTATTGACTCAGGTTAAATAGATTTTTTGACCCAACATTTCTAAAATTCTTGGTTGAATGGTTTTAGCTTCTAAGAATTCTCTTCGGAGCTTTTGAAGCTCATCCTTTTATATTTTGTGCGTACCTATTTTTACTGAGTAGTGCTTGAATTAGGCTTTATCGGTGCAATTATTCAAGAGTTACAAAGGTATTAACTGGCGAAGAAAATCAGTATCTTCAGGACTGACTTCAACCAAACCCTTTTTTAATAACATGAGAAAATCTCATTTTCTTACTGCCCTTGTTTTCCTTTTTGTGAGTTTTCAATCCTTCTCACAAAACTTACATATCACAGGCGGATGGGTATTTGATACGGAGAGCAAAAGCTTCCAAAAGAATCACGGGGTGTTTATTGAAAATGGTCTATTTGTGAAAGTTTCAGAAGCTAATAATCATGAAGTTCTCAGTCTAGGCGATGAAGATTATATCCTTCCCGGTTTGATTGATTTACATGCTCATTATCGGGTTAGTTATAACAACTTAGCCTTCGATGATACGGTAGCTATGCCCAAGATTTTTCTCGCCAATGGCATTACCAGCACTTTTCCAGCCGGAGAAATCGAGCCAGAGAAAATGTGGGACCTTCAAGAGGCTATCGATGCCAATGAACGACCTGGGCCAAGAATTCTTCATTCGGGTCCGTATTTTGGGACTGCGGCACCAGATTGGAACGCTGATTTTACGGAGCAGCAAATCCGAGATCGAGTGGATTATTGGGCAAAGCGAGGCGCACTCGGTTTCAAAGCCAAAGGGGTTACAAAAGAACAACTCGCCATCCTAATTGATCAAGCTCATAAGCATAAGCTTACCGTCACAGGACATTTGGATTCTGGATTTAGAAACTCAGTGAATCCTCAGGATGCGATCAAAATAGGTATAGATCGAGTAGAACACTTTTTAGGAGGAGATTTACTTGTGCCTACCATGAGCGCCTATACTAGTTTGAAAGACCTAGACCCAGCAGACCCTAGATTGGAAGAAATTATTCAATTGTATATCCAAAATGGAGTGTATTTCGATGCTACTCTCGGAACATATGGGGCGATTGGAATGATAGATTCTCCAATTTTTGAGGATTGGGCAAATGAAAATCAATACTTCACACCCTTTACTGAAAATGTAATTGGGAATGTAAAACCATCCGCGTTTAATGAACTTTGTGCCTTGATCTATCCCGTAAAACAGGGAACGCTATTGCGCTATTATCAAGCTGGTGGTTTGATTACTGTGGGAACCGATCGCCCCTTATTATTGGATAATTATTTAGGTGGAGGGATCGGTGGATTCTTTATTCACAGAGAAATGGCTGCAATGGTTGAGATTGGAATTCCTGCTGCGGAAGTTCTATACCTAGCCACTCGACAAAATGCGGAGGCATTTGGGATTGAGGATAGAGCGGGGAGTATTGAGACAGGAAAGTGGGGCGATGTGATGATTATCCAAGGAAATCCATTGGAAGATATCAATCGAACTCGATCAGTTCATACCGTAGTCAAAGCAGGGAAAATCTTCGATTCCAAAACATTATTGGAAGGGGCAGAAGGAAAGCTAGGGCCTTCAAAATAGCTTAAAATACTATCCCAGTCAGAAAGTATTCAGAACTGCCCCGAAATCTAGGACAGATCAGGTTTTGCTGACATAAAATGGGATAGAATCAAGCATCATAATACCACAGAAAGTGTTGAAAGGAGGAGTTAGACTGACTTGTGGTGATTGTGAAAATTTCCAATTTGTATGAATTGCTGTTGACATAATCTATCAGCTTTTGCTTTTTGTTGAATTCAAGCACTTTCAGTTTCTTTTCCATGATGATTTATTCTGTGATTAGTTTGATTTGCTCTTTCAGAAAACATCTTGATTCTTAGTGACTCTGAAGTAAATTAATTAAAACGGTCTATTTTAAGATGTTTATCTTCTGATAGACTGTACTCCCTGCCATTCGCACATCTACTTTTTGGGTTTTCTTACTTTTATGTCGTACTCGTCTAGCGTTCCCGTTATATTCAGATTTAGGTATCTCACTTTCTTATTTGGATCGAGTTCGATGATCTCATCTTGTTGAGATCCATCCTCTTTTTTTACTCCGAAAATTTTATTTCGAGCGGCTTGCTTGACCAAACTCCAGGGGATTCTCACATAGTAGTCGATGGTATTATTCATGTCCTGAGTACCGGAAAGGTCCATTTGTCCTAAGGTAGATGCGATGGTCATATTGGGGATCGAGATGATCCCATTGGTGATGTCCATGTGGTTTTGAAGAGTATCAAACCGGATATTGGTCAAATCCTTGTCTCCAAAATAGTCAGAAAGCATCATCACGGGATCGTAGTTTTCTAGGCGTCCATTGACCACTTTCACATCCATATGCACCTCGGATTGATCCAGGTCAGGAACAAAGTCAGGATAGACGCGAATATTTCCTGTGATATCGGCGGAGAGTTGACCGTGCAGGTTTTCAGAGACTATGGCGTCCTGACCGAAATTTTCAAACTTGAATAGAAGCTTGTCCAAATCTACATTGGTTAGGGTCATATTCGGCTTGAGATAAATATGCTTGGGATCGCTCCCATTGAAATAGCCATTCATCGCAATATTTCCGCCTGCGGCATCCAAACTAAGTGAGTCTACATAGATAAAATGATCCCTTGTCGTTCGAAATTGTCCAACAACATTTTTGAGATCCAAGCGATGATACATGAAGTGATCCACGTCCAACTGGAACCTCATATCCGAGAAGGGAAGCTCATAAAGATTGAAAGCTTCGGCATGTTCAATCACATCTTCAGTGCTCCTTTCATCAGTTGGATTTTTCTCCTTTGGTGGCTCAGGAGTGAAATTAGAGAGTGCATCAAAGTCAATAAATGCTGAAGTCAGACTGAAAGAGTTTTGCCTTTGGGCTTTTTCGGGATTTTCACCGAGGTAATAATCCATGGAGATATCAAAGACCGTTTTTCCCATTTTTCCATGAAAATTTTCTACTCTGAGTTGCTCATCTTCAAAATGAAATCGGCCGCTAAAATCTTCGAATCGCAAGGGATGAATTTTCATTTTACCCAATAGCTTATCCATCTGTATATCAATTGCTTGAAGAGTGTTTTGTTTGTAATTCATCCTGCTAGTCATATGAATCTCAAGCTTATCAAATTCTTCATGCTGATAGTCTTCAGGTACATAGTTTTTCCCTTGATAGGCAAAAAGGTCTTTTAGTCTCAGTAGGTTAGATTTTAGCGTGATATCTACCTCCACATCACCATTTAACTGATCTTGCATCCAAAAGCTATAGTCTCGGATCAAGCCATTAAAGTGGAAATCGGAATCATCAACAAAACCACTGAAGTCCACAATTTTTAAATCTTCATCTTTCACCAAAATATCCGCATGAAAGTCATGCAAGGTGTGTGGATAGTGTTTGAGGTCAGCATAGAAATCATCTATGAAAAACTCACCTACAGGAAGGTGTTTATACTCCGTAAAAGCATTTCCCAGCGCATCAAATGAAAATGCCAGACTCAGATTCTCGATTTGTTCATCGATGCCTGAGCTGTCTTTTTCACTGTAATTGCTCAATTCTTTGATATCGAGAAGGTCACTTTTGATTTCCAAATGCGCATTAACTGGATTGGGGGTATGATGGACGATGGCTGGGAGATCAGACAAAAAGCCTGTGATTGAGAGATTTGAATTACCCAAAATGAGGTCGAATTGGTCAAGTTCTGCCTTATTTCCATTCATGATCAGATGAGCATCTAAATCCGAAATTGAGGCAGGAAGCTCATCAGAATCAATAGAAAGATCTTCGATTTTGAGTTCTGCAAAATAGGCTTGATTTAGCTCATCCAATGCTCGTTCGGGATAGTCCAAATCGATGATATCGTGAAATCTGAGTTGCATCGCTACACGGCCGCTGGCATTTTGGATTCCACTTAACTCAAGAAAACTTGCAATAAATCCTAAATCGAAATCTGCATCCAAGCTCATGTCAATGTCTGGAGCCTCAAAGTTCTTGACCAAGAGAGAGCCTTTAAACTGTCCTTGCTCCAAATTGGCACTCATGCCTTCCAGCAAAAACTCCATAGTGCTGAAATCCCTGCTTTCTCCATTGGTAAAATGACCTGAAAAGCCCATTTCATTGATTCGTTTTTTTACAGAGGAGTTTTCCAGATAGGCCTCACTTGCCCCAAATTCGGCATTAATCAGTGGCTGCCGACCGTTTGTCGTAGGACCTTTCAGACTGGCGTTTAGGTAGATGTTTCCGGCATTTTCGTAGCGCTCCAAAACCGGGATGATCTCAGTAGGAGCAAAAGCGATAAACATATCAAAGCTGGGCTTAGTGCCTTTTATCGAAATGTCTACAGTCATCTCCTGTTTGGTGTCTATGCTTCCTTCTAGCTCAAAATCACCATGCTCTAGAGTTATTCCTGAGGGTTCAAATCTGAGCATGCCACTACTTTCGTCATAAGTAAGATCGGTATGAAACTCAAAATGCTTGTCTTTGAAATAGGTGGTATCGCCATCATCGATCACATTGAGTTCAAACTCTGTATCCACATGTGCAGCGATCTGGGCATCATTAGAATTAAATCCGCCTTCTGCCCAATAAATCAAAGTTTGAATATCTAGGTTGGTAGCCTCTTCTCGCTGATGGATGTCTAAATTCTTGAGGCTAATTTTTCGTAAATGGATATCTAAAGCAGGCGAACTCTCACTTTGTGAAGGACTTGAAATAGCATTTACCAGATTCGTTGTACCATCTGTGTGTAGGACAATATCCAGATAGCCATCCTCGATAATGAGGGATTGGATATCATAGTTTCCTGCTGCCAAATCCCAAATGGAAAAGCCAACATAGATATCCTTCACATCTAAAATGAGTGGTGAATTAGGATCTTTATTTTCCCTTATGACTACATCATCTATTCTTACTGAGATATAGGGGAAATTCTTAAATGGTGCGAGATGAACCTTACCCACACTAATTTGCCCGCTGTAAGTCTTGTTTAATTCCACAAGTTGAGACTGCACGATGGCATCTTGTCTCGTATACGCCACAAGCAAAAGAGTAGAAATCACAAGTAAAGTCAGGGCAAAGGTCCCTAGTAGAATGCGCTTGATCAGCTTTGTATTCATCAATTATAAAACTAAGGATTTTGAGGCGGGGTTTGAAAAGACAAACTCGAATTAATTCAGGTTCAATCTACATCGTTAAATTTTTTGATTCTGCGGAGAGGAAAGATCTTTAATCTCTTTTGACTATTTCTAATTTAGGCCCTACTCTAAAGTTTGATTTTTTTTACAATGCGACAATTGTAAATTGTATTTTTTTAAGAAGATCCCCGCCGAAGTTTGATGAAGTTAAATCGGTTAAAAATTATTTTTATCAGTATTGGTTTAGTTCTGATAATTGCCTTATTAGTTGTACCAACTCTGATTAAGTCATATGTGGTCAAAAATAGCCCTGAGTTAATAGGTCGCCAGGTAGCGCTTGAAAATTTACGCTATAATTATTTCACCAGTACGGTTCGTGCTCATGATTTCAAAATGTTTGAGGCAAATGGGGAGGATGTTTTTGTGTCTTTTGATACGCTGTTGCTGGATTTGGAGCCACTAAAGTTTCTTCAAAACACGATTTCCATTGAGCAATTTTATGTAAGTGGACTTTTTGGTGAAATCGTAATGGAGGAGTCCTCCTTCAATTTTGATGATCTTTTAGCCTTCCATTTGGCAGAGGATAGTACCGTAGTAGAGGAAGAATCTGAGGCTTTTAAATATGAAATCTCAAATATAGAATTCAAGGATGTCGATTTTAAGTTTGAGGATAAAACTGTAGAAAAAGTCACCGAAATACGTGATGCCGATGTGATAATTCCATTTATCGCCTGGGATCAAAATGCTAAAAGTAATGCTGATATAGCTTTTGAATTAGATCGAGGCGGATCATTCCAATCCAGTTTTAATTTTGATCCTGAATCTGGAGATTTTGACGCGGAGGTTACCGTGACGAAGCTTTATTTGGATCCCTTCTTTGAATACGTGAAAGAATATGCTGACATCAATTCTTTTGAGGGATATGTGGATGCGAAGGTTTCTTTGATTGGAAATGCCTTTGATCCCATAAAGACTATAGTGGCAGTGGATGCGAGAGCTTTCGATTTTGAAATGACAGATACAACTGATCAAAGATTTTTAGGTGCCGAGGAAGCCCATTTCGTGGCCAGTAAGATAGATTATGACAACTCATTCTATCAGATCGATAAGATCGAAGTCCTGAACTCTTATACCTTCTTCCAGCTGGATTCGGCGTCAAATAATTTCTTTCGAATCTTCCGCTTGGATGAAGAAAGTACTCAAGATTCGACCAGTAGAAATCTAGAGGCAGAGACTGAAGAAAGTATTGAATACCGGATAGGTGAGTTGATACTGCATCAAGGAGCGCTAGACTATACGGATAATCTTACAGGTGAGCCCTTTGAATATAAGCTGACGGAAATTGAGATAGATTCTAAGGAATTGAATAGTGATTCCGATTGGTTGACGATCAATTCTACCATGATTCTAAATGGGAGAGGCAATCTGACCGCTGCTTTAGGGATCAACCCTTCTGACTACGATAATCTCAATTTGGATATTACTGTTGAGAAATTCCTGCTACCTGATCTGAATATCTATACCAATTACTATATGGGGCATAGTGTGGTGAGAGGGGATATGTATTACTATTCCAACTCAAAAATTGTGGACGGACAGATCGTTAGCGAGAATCGACTTCTTGTGAAGGATGCTAAGCTAGAGACTACAGAAGGGGGACTTTATAGTTTACCGTTGAAATTTGCCTTTTTCCTTTTGACTGATCGCAATGGTGATGTAGACTTAGAGATTCCGGTACGTGGAGACTTAAATGATCCAACCTTGAAACTGAGTACTATCATTTGGAATACCTTCAAAAATGTAATTGACAAAGTTGTCTTGGCTCCTGTTGATTTCTTGGTGGGTTTGGTTGGCGGAGACCCAAAGGAACTTGAAGAAATTGTATTCGACTATACCGATACTATTCCTGGCAATAAACAGTTTAGACAGCTTGCCAAGTTGGTTGATTTGGAACAGAAAAAAGATGGTTTGGCGATTACCCTGAATTACTATGTAGATCAGGATCTTCAAAATGAAGCAATTGCAAAAAATCTAATCGGGGCAGAATTCAATGGGGAAAAACAGGACTATCAAAAAGATGAAGAGGAGTTTCAAGAATTCGTCATTGGTAAGGTAGGTTCAGATTCATTGTCGTTTGAAGAGGCAATTAGATTCCTAACGAAGGATCAAAATATTGACAGTATTCGAAGGGCTCGAACTGATCTACTCTTCAAATATGTGAACGATCATCTCAAAGAAGAAAAACCCACCACGGAGATAAAAATTGAAATGGGTGATCCGGAAGCTCCAGAAAATATTGGAGCCTATCCTATTTTTAAAATCACTTATGATATGCTTTCAATCCCAGCCGATTCTACTTCGATAAATTAGAGTTTAGCACGTCTGTTGACCATTGTTTTTTCTATGCTAATATCATATTCGGTTGGATTTTGAATTAGCATAGAGTAAATCTTGTTAAAGATCCTTTGGGAAAGATGAGTTGATGGGGTACAAAAAAATCGCAATCCTAAGAGGATTGCGATTCATACATTGATCGTTTTGATTTGCTGATCATTGGAAAAGCATTGGAGTAAATTGGGTCAAGTAAACTCTCCAATTTCTCCAAATATGTCCACCCTCGCTCTCTACATAGTTATACTCCATACCCATGCTATCCAATTTGCTTCTATATTCTTTGTTGGCATCATAGAGAAAATCTGTCTTTCCAATAGCAATCCAATAGAGCTTGTAGCCATTATCCATTTGGGTTTTGAGGGTTTGGTCAAAATCGCTGTAGACTTTGCCTGTTGCATCTTCACGAGCCATGATAGCGGCTGAGAATAGGCCTACATAATCAAATGTGTTTGGGTAGTATCTGGAAATATGCAAAGAATGATAGCCACCCATCGAAAGGCCCGCAATGGCTCTATTTTCTTTATTAGCCTTTACTTGGTAGTTACTTTCTACAAACTTGATAATATCCTCAAAAGCGCCTTCGTAGGTACCGTCCATGGTTTTTGGAACCATAAATTGCGGTTTGTAATAACCTTTATTGCCTTCACCTGGAGCCGCATCTTGAATTACATTTCCATTCGGCATCACCACGATCATTGGTTTTACTTTTTTTTCTGCAATTAGGTTATCCAAAATTTGAGCAGTACGGCCCAAAGAAATCCAAGCTTCCTCATCTCCCCCAGCTCCATGTAGAAGATAAAGCACAGGGTAGTCATCCTTTGAAGTTTCGTATCCAGGTGGAGTGTAGATGGTTATTCTTCTATCCATACCCAATCCTGGAGAATCATACCATCTTCTTGTAACAGTGCCATGCGGAACATCCTGCGTGCGATAAAGATCGGCTTGACCATTTCCCACAATAAAGATATTGGTCACAGAAGCCACATCACGAATGAGAAAAGGGTTATTAGGATCGGTTGTTTTAAATCCGTCAATGATAAATGAGTAGCCATAAAGTTCCGAGGGTAAAGGCTCGCTTTTAAACGACCAAACTCCTTTATCGTCTTTTGTTAAATCAGCCTTACCGGGACCGTCCATTGGCCCCATTTGGGTTTCAATTTTAACGCTAGGAAGAAAGTCTCCAGTGACTTGCACCACATCTGCCTCCGGAGCAAAAAGCCTGAAGGTAACAGACCCGTCTTCGTGGACTTCTGGTGATGTAATATTTTGCCCTCCAAAGAGCGCTTCCTGAGCATTGGAACTTAAAATCAGTCCGCAAAGGAAGAATACACTGAGAAATAATCGTTTGTTCATAGTCTTGGGGTTTAATAGGTTAATTGTAAATATGAATTGATCTAGCCTCGGCCTTTCTATTCATAAGCCATGGCTATTCACTTAATTTAAGTTGTTGATCTTTTTTAAGTCCTCGGTTAATTTTTGGGAGGGCGTTTTTTATTACTGAATCCCGCTCGGTAAGTAGTTTCCCTTGCATTGAAGTATAGTACTCAAATTGTAGTTTTTGGTCAGTAGTCCAAGGACCAATATAATCTCCCACCTCAGAGTACAGCGAGCGGATACGACTGGATAATTCACCATATTTTCTGCTGATCTCCTTGAGCGGAGCGACAGTCTTAGCATCCAAACTTACCTTGTCTTTTTCAAGCTTATTCAGTTGCTGAGCAAGCTTTTGAATATCCTCGCTGTCTGTTGAAATTTGATTGGATAAAGCTAAAATTTCGAATTGCGAGGCAGTCCATTCTTTTCTCACATCCAGTGATACATCTAGCCTAGGGTCATCACTTACTCTGAATTTCTGCTCCTGCACAGCTCCATTGACCTCGAGTCTAGCGGTGTAGAGTCCCGGCACCACGTATGGGCCGCGCATTCTCGATCTCGGGCCGGTTTCGATTTGGTGTCTGAGATCCCACATCACGCGGTGAACTCCTGCCTCTTGTTCGGGTTTTACTTCATCTACGAGCTTCCCTGCGGCATCAAAGATTTGGAGTTTGATTGCGTCGGTTGCCACAGAATCTTTCAGATAGTAATCTATGGCTGCGCCAAACGCTGGATTTTCACCTCGATAATACATATCTCCGGTATGTGCTCCATCTCTGGAGTAATTGATGATTTCGGCATCGGAAATGGAGAATAAAGCAGCTGATTGATTCAGAACTTCTGGACTTATTTCCTGAAGTGCATTCAAGTGATCCAAGATCCAAACTCCACGACCGTGCGTACCAAGAATCAGATCATTGTCACGAGGATGGATAACCAGGTCATTGAAAGGCAGCATAGGCATATTGCTGCGCAACTCCACCCAATGCTGTCCAGCATCGATACTGATAAATAGACCTAATTCGGTACCGAGATAGAGCAAATCAGGATTTTTAGGGTCTTCTCTTAAAGTTCTTGCAACACGATCTGCAGGCAAATCACCTGCTATAGATTTCCAGGTTTTACCATAGTCATCTGTTCGGTAGATGTAATTGTTGAAATCATCGTTTCGGTAATTATTGATAGCAACATAGGCTCTTCCGGCCTGATGAGAAGACGGCTCAAAGGTATTGATCCAAGTCTCTTTAGGAAGCCCAGATAATTGGCTCGTTACATCATTCCAAGTTTGTCCATAATCCCATGAAACCTGCAAGAGTCCGTCGTCTGTTCCGGCATAGAGCATTCCTGGAGTATGGAGATCCTCAGCAATGGCCGTAAGGGTAGGGTAGTATGGAATTCCATCATCTAAGGAGGCGGTATTTTCATCCGGCCTTTGGCCCATAATGAGAAGTTCTCTTCGATTTACTTTGGTGGTTAGATCGCCTAAAGAAGTCCAAGTGGCTCCATTATCGGTGCTTTTCCAAAGGACATTCGTTCCCGCGTAAATGGTATTATCATCGTGATAAGAAAGGAAGAAAGGCCCATCCCAATTGCCGGGTGCCATGGCATTTCCCAATTCTGGTTCAGGAATTCCGGGGCCCCAAGCATCCCAATTTCTTCTGGCACCAATTCGGCCTTTGGGATCACCTGGACGAATATCTTGGCGCTGACCGGTTTTCATATTCAGACGGGAAAGCCCCAGGTATTGTGATTCCGTGTATACTACGTCTGGATCGTTTCGGTCTACCAAATTCAAAAAGCCATCACCACCTCCAAGACGTTTCCAGTCTTCATTCAGAATACCATCCGCTCGGTAGGTTTCACTTGGGCCTACCCAGCTGCCGTTGTCTTGAAGTCCTCCGTAGACATTGTAAGGCTTGGCGTTATCTACCGCCACTCGATAGTATTGGCTTACGGGTAAATTGCTGATAAATAGCCACTTGATCCCTCTGTCGTACGAAATACCGATACCTCCATCGTCACCTTTGATCACATGGCGGGAATCTTTTGGGTTGACCCAAAGGATTCTATCATCCCCATGAAGTGACTGACGAGGAGCTGTGAAGGTACGTCCACTATCGCTAGAATAGCTATACTGATTCATCATGTAGATTCTGGACTCGTCACTTGGATCTACGAGGGGTTGAGAAGCGTACATAGGACGAGGATTCCAGTCACTCATCAGCTCCCAGCTTTCGCCTCGGTCCTTGCTTCGATAGAGTCCTGCTCTTCGCTCATTATAAGCCGTGGAGGCATTGTATTGGTATCCTTGCTCCAAAGAGATAAACACCACTTCAGGGTTGCTTCGGTAAATAGAAATACCGATTCGTCCATAATCTCCTTCTGGCAAGCCATTGCTCAATTCTTTCCAGGTCTTACCTCCATCTGTGGATTTATGCAAACCGCTTCCCGGTCCGCCGCCGTGAAAGCCATAGGGTTTTCTTCTTCTTTGGTAAGTAGCTGCATAAAGGATATTTGGATCTTCAGGATCCATAGCCACGTCCACTACGCCGGTATTTTCATCCACGTAAATCAATCGCTCCCAAGTCTCTCCACCGTCTTCAGTTTTGTATAAGCCTCTTTCTTCATTTGGACCCCACAGGTGGCCCATGGCTGCCACATAGGCAACAAGCGTATCCGTAGGATGTAGGGCTATTCTCCCTATATGATGTGACTCTTTTAATCCAACATTTTTCCAGGTTTTTCCGCCATCATGAGATTTGTAGACCCCGTCTCCCCAGGAGGAACTCTGTCTATTGGCACGCTCACCAGTACCCACCCACAGTATATTTGGATGATTTTGGTGCAAAGCGATGGCGCCAACCGAGTGGGTCGCTTCATTTTCAAAAACTGGTTCAAAAGAGATTCCATTGTCGGTAGTTTTCCAGATGCCTCCAGTTGCCGTGGCTGCATAAAAAGTGTAGGGATCGGATTCCAAAACAGCCAGGTCCACGATTCTGCCGCTCATGGTGGCAGGACCTATATTTCTGAGAGGAAGACCGTTAAGGAGTTCACTGGTGAGTTTTTGGGCAAAACCGCTTCCGGATAGGATGAGTGCTCCAAAAAGGAGGAGGGATTTGATTTTCATAATTTGAGTGACTTAAAGTTGGAATTTAAGCAGAGCAGATCAGAGTACAAATTGTTTTTGAGGAGCGGTTGTGTAGGAAGTAGATCAAGGTTCTAGTTTTGCTCAATTGGAATAGTTCTTATTTCTGACTTTCAATGTCTTATACTTTTGAAGCCTTTGCATTGGGATCTATTTGTGTGGGGCAGGTTGCTTTATGATAAACATAATGTTACTTTTCTGTAATGTGGGCACTGTTTGATCATTGGCAATTCTTGGCCGGCTTGGGCATTTTCCTATTTGGGATGCATGAGTTGGAGACTAGCTTAGAAGTCTTGGGTGGAAAAACTTTCCGGAGGTATCTAAGAACTTCAACCAATAAGCCCATTTATGCAGTATTTACCGGTGCATTTTCCACAGCCATACTACAAAGTAGTTCTGTTGTCACTTTGATGCTCTTGGCTTTTGTGGGAGCTGGGATTATCACCTTTCAAAACTCCATAGGAGTTGTTTTAGGAGCGAACCTTGGTACCACTTTCACCGCTTGGCTGGTGGCGATTTTTGGTTTTTCTTTCAAAATCGAGGCCTTTTCACTTCCGCTTATTGCTGTGGGTTCTCTAGGAAGAGCCTTCACTACAAGTAATGAACGATTGATCAGCACTTTTCAATTGATCGCCGGATTTGGTTTTTTGTTTTTTGGGCTAGACTATATGAAATCGAGTATCGATGAAGTTGCTGCTCAATTGGATATTACACAGTTTACTGGTTATGGTAATTTTGCATTTCTTTTGGTAGGCTTGGTTTTTACGGCTATTGTGCAATCCAGCTCTGCAACTATCGTCATAGCCCTAAGTGTATTGAATGCTGGACTCATTTCATTTGCGGCAGCAGGTAGCTTGGTGATCGGGGCTAATTTGGGGACCACCGTAACGATCATTATCGGTTCTTTGGGCAAGGGCCTGGTGGCTAAAAAGCGTGTGGCATTTGCTCACCTTTTCTTCAATATAATCACTGCAGCCGTTGCCTTTCCTATTTTGACTTTGATGGTCTGGTTTATCCAAGACATTTTAGAAGTAGAGAACCCACTCTATGCGCTCACCTCATTTCATACCATTTTTAATCTGATAGGTGTTGCGCTTTTTCTTCCTTTCATCAAACCATTTGCTCGTTTGCTCGAAAGAATGGTCAAAGACAAAAGTGTAACCGTTGCGGAGTATATCAGCCAACTACTTCCCAATGATGCAGAGGCGGCCATAGTTGCTTTGGAGCAGGAATTGGAACACATGATGGAAATAGTCATTCAGCTGAATGCTCTCGCTTTGCAACTCAGTGGGAAGGGTATCTTGAAACCAAAGAATGAGGGTTTACCATTGGGGAAGAAAAAGAAGTGGATGGAAAAAAGAAGTTTCATCTCTATTTATCAAGATGTCAAAAAACTTGAAGTGGAGATTCTACATTTCTTTGCGGAGCTCCAAAAGCAACCCATCAACGAAGCCGAGGCTACACGATTGGCAGACCTCATGAGTGGGATTCGCAACTTGGTTTATTCGGCAAAAAGCATGAAGGATATCCTTCATAATATTGATGAACTGGACAATATTGATAAAGTAGCGATTCAAGATAAATTGATAGAAATCCAGCAGTTCCAAGAGGAATTTTACCATGAGGCCTATAGAATTTCGATTGAAGCAAACCGGACTGCAGAATGGACAGATATTCAGAACTTAATGCAAAAAAGTAAGGGTCGGTATATGTCTTTTACAAAACAGATTTATCAAGACATTAGCGATGGAGTGATTAATGAAGAACAAGTTTCCACGCTTTTGCGGGTGAATCGGGAAATCTACAATTCGGACAAATTTCTTATGCGTTCCATATCCATGTATTCCACTCACAAGGATGTAGATCAAGAACTTGAGGAGTCCCCAGCTTTTCGCTAATTATTTGGGTTTAAGGCCAAAACAAGCCTCCTTGATTTTAGAAATCTCCTACTTATCTGCTTGAATTATCCAAGGATAGGCATCTCTGAAACCTAGACGCCAAGCACTGTGAGAGTGACCAAGGCCCTTTACCACATTTGATCTGATATTGCTTTCGGGCACCCCATGGTTCAAGAGGGTTTCCTTCATCTTTTCCATATTTTGAATGGTAGAAGGTTCTAGTTCCCCGGCGTTGAAATAGATTTTTTGATCCAGAAGATTTTCATTTTCAAGGTGCAAGGTGTATACCTCATCATTGACCCAAAATGAAGGAGATAAGACTACAGCCGAACCAAAGGTGTCTGGGTATTTCATAAGCATAAAATATGACATTAGCCCGCCAAAGGAAGCTCCGCCAATCACTGTGGATTGCGGGTCTTTTTTGGTTCTATACCGCTGATCGATCCATGGTTTGACTTGCTCCACGATCCATTTTGCATGTTGGTCTCCACTAAAAGAATTGTCTGAAAACCACTCCGATGAGGGTAGGGGTTTATATTCCTGCCCGCGGTTATCCGAATGATAAAGTCCAACGATAATCGATTGCTCTTGGGGTCTGTCACCTAGGCTATCCATGACCTCGTCCAATTGCCATTCGGTCCCGCCAAAGATCTTTTGATCGAAAAGAAATTGTCCATCCAAAAAGTAGAGCACTGAATAGTGCAGGGTGTCGGCATCATAGTTTGCAGGCAAATAAACGGCTATAGTTCTATTTTGATCTTGCGCGTCGATTGGAATAGCCTTCGATAGGATTTGCACATTTGGTGAAGCTGTGGATTCCATCTGAGCCAGTCGCTCTTCCAGCCTTTTGTCGTCAAGGGTTTGTGAGATTTTTTTAAAAATTATAAATCCCGCAAGCAAAAGGAATACGGCTCCAATTGAATAAATCAGGATCTTCTTCAAGGGATAGTTCAATTTTTTTCTCTGATTGAAAGCAGCAATTGATCGTAGTTTTCCATTATTCTATTGGCTGCTTCCAGAAGATCTGTTATCATTAGCGTACTTATGGCCACTACATTCTGAAAGTTTTCACTCGAATAGGTGTCGGCAGCCTGATAGTCTTTAGATTCGATCAGGCCATCGCTTTTCATGATGTCCACGATAAGTCCTTGTTGGACCGAGTATGGGATGACATTGGAGTACATGTCGTTCTCAAGATAATCTAACCCCTTGTTGTAGTATTCGATAGATTCGACAAGATCTTGCATGTTTTCTGTTAATTCGGGCCAATGAATAATCTTCTTTTCTGGACCTAATTCACTCTCCACGATGGGGAGTTTAATGGCCTGGGTATAAAAAAATATCATTCTATTAATCCTCTGAATCTTCTGAGAGTCCGCAAGGTTTTCACCTTTGTTATTTAAAAAGGTAATTCGCTGCTCCACTTTTTGTTCTAGATAGGAAATTACATCTTCTAATTCCGTTTTGCCTTCTACTATTTCATCTTCAAGATTCTGAAGTGCCTGATTGGATTGATTGACCAGTTTTCGGTTTTCGTTCCAATTATTTATCGACAGGGCGATCAAAATCCCGATGACTACGAGAATAATTTCTCCCAAAGCATATTTCAAATACTTTACAGTTCGGTGGGCAGGTTTGCCGGTTTTTCCTTCCGAAAGTAAGTTCAATCTGATATTTCTAAAGAATTTTAGCATTAATTATCGCTTGGTCAAAATGAAATACACGGGTATTCCTTTAGACAGTTTCCCGAAAGCATTTCCTAAATACAATCCACCTCAAATGGGTATAAGAACCTAAAGAAATATATGAAGCAGCCTAAGTTATTCATTGACTTTGACGTACACAAGTTACAACGGCAAGCCCCAACTTCACCTTACCTGGCTGTTAAATTCCATTAGCCAAACTGAGAGTTTTGAATCCCAAAGGGCTTTGCAATTCAATTTTAAAGGGGATTGCAATATGGGGGCAACGCTTTTTTCGCCCAAAGTAGTCTCATAGTCAATGAATTACGTATTTGTGAATAGTGAAAAAAAATTGTTATCTTCTTAAGCAAATCAACGGGGCCTCTGGACTTCTATTTTTCCACTTTCCGTGATGCGAGATTAGCTAGCGGGATAAACCATTTTTAGCATGAGCATTGAAGATTATATAGCAGATTTAGATCAGCGTTTTTTCCAAAACCAATTATCTGCGCCATTTAAAACCGAGCTGAAACAGCTACCATTAGACCGGAAGGATGTCTTGGAGTTTGTTGAGCGTACCTTTCGTTTTATGCACATGGGGAAGGTTTCAGCAAAAGATATTTCTCTCATTACAGCGCAGGCACTTGGAACCTTGATGGCTAGGATTTTGCCTGGAGGCTGGGAAGGGAAGGTACCGCCAGTCACCCTCCCTGGAAGGCATATTGCGATGGATGAGCTCTTGAAAAACTCCGAGTTTGGTCAAAAGGAGAATGTAGATATGCTCGATATTGGCTGTGGTTTTCCTCCCTACACTACCTTGGATACGGCAAAACTCTTCCCGAACTGGAACATCACAGGAGTAGATCCTTCACTGCCACTTTACTTGCTCTATGATGATCAGGGCAACTATGCCACCCTTGATGAAAACAAACAAACGGTTTATTTTCAACCGGCTTTGCCTTCTCTAGAAAATTGGAATGAATTGCTTTCAGACTACGAAGGCACCAAGCGAAGATTTGAAGCTTTGCTCGAAGAGCTACTCCAAAACCCAACTACTTGCCGCTATGCTTTGCCTAGGGTGGAAATAAATCCTATCCTTCAACATGAAACTGCTAAACTCAGATTTAAAAATGGGGGAATAGGTCAAGTGGATATTGAGCCCCAAGATGTGATCCGTTGCTTCAATGTGCTGATTTACTTTGATAATCCCTTTTTTGAAAGAGCCTTAAGTTGGTTTTCGGACCATCTAAAAGAAGGAGGTATGCTGCTGATCGGTGCAAATTGGACTGGTTCATCGGAGTCGTATTATTCTATATACCGTAAGCTGAAAGGCAAACTTATTAAATCAGAGTTTGCCTTTAGTTTGGACTGCATTGCACCTTTCGCGATAATACCCTGGTATGCCAATCATGATGATGATGCGCAGACTAAGGAACTCATGGATTATGTAAGCAGGATCAGAAGCGATGATGCTTTCATGCAGGAGTTTTACGCCCTTCACGATGCGGATAGAAAGCGACTAAATATCTGTGCAAGAGATGAAAATGGCTATTACGGCGGACCAGACCCGAATATGGGCCCTCATGCCATGTGGGGAGGGATTGTAAGTTTACTTCAAGGATTGAATGATGCAGGGCTGAATACCAAGGCAGCAGAAGTTCTTAAGGCTTCAGGATTAAATGTCACAGTGAATGCTGTGGGACACGTTTCAGTTGCCTTTTAGTTCCTCTCAGGAGTCATTTGGGTTTTTGATTTTCATTAGTCCAAATTCATTTATCTTTGCTTGAAATTTCTCTCAAAAAGCATGAATAAAAAAACTGTCCAAGTCGGTCTCGTACAGCTAAGTTGCTCAGCTGATGTGGCTGAGAATATGAAAAAAACCATCGCAGGCATCCGTGAGGCGGCCGCCAAAGGAGCTCAGGTTGTGGTACTTCAGGAGCTATTTCGCTCGCTGTACTTCTGTGATGTGGAGGATTATGACAATTTTAATTTAGCAGAAGCCATCCCAGGCCCATCTACAGATAGTCTTGGAGCTCTCGCAAAAGAGCTTGGAGTGGTCATCGTTGCCTCACTTTTTGAGAAAAGAGCCGAAGGACTTTATCATAACACCACAGCGGTGCTTGATGCAGATGGTTCTTATTTGGGCAAGTACAGAAAAATGCATATTCCGGATGATCCGGGATATTATGAGAAGTTTTATTTTACCCCTGGAGATCTCGGTTACAAAGTTTTTCCTACCAAATTTGGAAAGATCGGCGTACTCATCTGCTGGGATCAGTGGTATCCTGAAGCGGCAAGAATTACCGCTTTGAAAGGAGCAGATTTTTTGGTTTATCCCACGGCTATCGGTTGGGCGCATTCACAAGATGAGGCCACCAATGATGAGCAGTATGGAGCTTGGCAAACGATTCAGCGATCGCACGCGGTTGCCAATGGTATTCCCGTAGTCTCTGTGAATCGTACCGGAGTAGAAGGTCCCATGCAGTTTTGGGGAGGTAGCTTCGTCTCTAATGCCTTTGGTAGAGTAACCTATAAAGCCCCCCATCTCGAAGAAGAAATTCATGTGGAGGAATTGGATTTGACCGGATCGGATCGCTATCGTACCCATTGGCCTTTCTTGAGAGACCGAAGAATAGACTCTTACGAGCCGATTACCAAGCGTTTTCTTGACGAGGGCTGAGTATGAAAGACATCTTTGCGATAGCTAAAAATGGGGAAGCTACTCCGGTAGAACTGGGGTATCATTTCCCTGCCGAATTTGCCCCTCAGGAATCCATGTGGCTTTCTTGGCCGCATAAGGAAGAGTCTTGGCCAGGTAAAATTGAGAAAATCTATGCCCCCTATGCACAGTTTGTGAAAGAGGTGGCCAAGGGACAAAAGGTAAATATCAACGTGGCCGATGAGGCCATGAAAGCCTTTGCGATGGGCCATTTAGAACGAGCAGGAGTGGATCTAAATCGGGTTTTCTTTCACTTTTTCCCCACCAATGATGCTTGGTGTAGAGATCATGGACCTGCTTTTGTGATCAATCCAAACGCGGAACAAAAAAAGGCGATCGTCAAATGGAACTACAATGCCTGGGGAGATAAATACCCTCCGTACGATCTAGACAATCAGATTCCGATTCGTATTGCGGAGAATTTAGGGATTCCATATTTCAAACCTGGAATCGTCATGGAGGGAGGTTCGGTAGAATTCAACGGGCAGGGAACTCTCCTTACCTCAACTGCTTGCCTGCTAAACAAGAATAGAAACCCTCAGCTCAACCAAGCTCAAATCGAGCAATACCTTTGTGATTATTATGGCGTGTCGAATATTCTTTGGGTGGGAGATGGGATTATAGGTGATGATACCGATGGACACATCGATGATATCACCCGCTTTGTGAATGCCGACACCGTGGTGACGGTGGTGGAGGAAAATAAGTCCGACGAGAATCACGAAATACTGGCCGAAAATCTGGATTTACTTAAAAAAATGAGGCTAGAAAACGGCAAGCAGCTCAATATCGTGGAGCTTCCCATGCCGAGTCCTGTTATCTGGGAAGATCAGCGACTTCCAGCTTCCTATGCCAATTTCTACATTGGAAATGACGTGGTGGTGGTACCAACTTTTCGGGATAACAATGACCAAAAAGCACTAGATATCCTTACGGATTGCTTTCCAGACAGACGGGTAATTGGAATCGACAGCACAGATATTATTTGGGGCTTGGGGTCTTTTCACTGTTTGAGTCAGCAGGAACCAGCGGTTTAAAAAGTATGAAGGCTGAAATAGCAAGAGAGTAGGCAGTGGCAGTAGGCAGTCGCAGTTCTCAGGAGGCAGTTTTTAAGGATGAATTCTGAAGTCCTGAGATTGGCGGAGGAGGTAGGGGCTGCTGGATTAGATTTGAACCGAGCTCTATTAAAAGGCCCAAAATCGGTCAAATAATTTAGTTTGTTAGGAACATTTTGCCTGTTTTAACTTCTTAACAATCCAAAAATTAAAAGCGGTAAATAACCTACCAGAACATTTAATAAAGCCATGCCATAATTAAATCGTTGAATTTTAGCTACTCCGATAATTAGTAGACCAAAAGACCAAAGCCAGACCAAATAAATGATTCCGTAATTAAGATTTTCAAGACTTGGTTCAATTCCGAAAACAAAAATTGAAAATTGATAAATTAGGACTAGGCATAATGGGAATAACGAAAGGGAGCAAACATTTACCATTTTTCTTAGGGTGGATTCTCCTTTCCAAATCTTTCCAAATAGCTTAATAAGTCCAGGGATAATTAAGCCAAGCATCAAGAAAGAAAATCCAATACCTGAAGCCATTGCTAGAATGAAAGCCCAAACTTTTTCTCCTTCATCAAAAATTGAGGCTATATCTGGATATGAGTCCAGCCCGGAAATGAAACCGGCTGCTATGATTGGTAAAACCAATAATGGTTGCTTTTCTCTAGATGCCAATTCTTCAAAAGTAGCTTTGGGATTAAGCCAAATGCTTTTGTATAGATCCATGCTTTATTATATAGAGCTTGTTTATATGTAGGGGCTTTTCTTGCTTATTTTCTTCATTTGGATCGCTAAAAACGGGTTTATCGGTTTTAATTGTTTTCCAGTTCCGGCTTTTGCTTTCAAAAATACTTGTGCTCCCTCTTATCTACCTCACTAAAATAGGGGAACCTTTGCTAATGCCAATCTTTTTTAGTTGAAAAATTTCAACTGGCGTTTCCCCTTTTTGACTGCCCTGGGTTTGCGGAGCTAATGACTGCCACTACTTCTGAAAACTGGGCTACTGACGAATCACTCGACCATCTTCCATTTCTATGGTCCTGTCGGTGCCGGCAGCAAACTCAGGATCGTGTGTGACAATGAGCATACTCTGGTGAAACTCGGCCGCGAGCTCTTGGAATATACCGAAAACAATATCCGAGTTTTTCTTATCCAAATTACCCGTAGGTTCATCTCCCATGATGAGCAATGGATCATTGATCAAAGCCCGGGCAATGGCTACGCGCTGTTTTTGACCACCTGATAGCTGGTTGGGCTTTTTGAGCGCATGATCTTGCATATCAAAGATTTTCAGCTTTTCCATAGCCTTATGTTCCAGTTCCTCTCGTGTGAGCTTGCCTAATTTCAGCCCAGGGATTAAGACATTGTCTAGGGTGGAAAATTCATTTAAGAGGTAGTGAAATTGGAAAACGAAGCCAATTTTTTCATTTCTCAGCCGAGAGAGGTGATTGGCAGATTTGCCTGTGATGAGCTCATGGTCTATGATCAGCTCTCCTTTATAGTCGGTATCCATGGTGGATAGAATGTACAGCAAAGTGGATTTCCCACAGCCGCTTTTACCCACAACAGAGACAAACTCACCACGATTAATGGTGAAACTCACTTCTTTCAGAACTTGAGTTTCCTTCGGGACGTGAAAGAATTTGTCAATATTTTTTGCTTCGAGAACGGCCTGCTTTTCCATGATTATTTTCCTCGAATAATGTCCACAGGATCGATAGCACTTGCTTTTCGAGCAGGTAAGTATCCGGCAAAGTAGGTCGTGATAATGCTGAAGACTCCGCCGATGGTGTAGTATTTCAGGCTGTAATCCACTGGAAAGGTTTTAATCGTGGGAAGGGCTTCGGTTTCAAAGGGGATTTGATCTATGCCCAAACAGGTGAAGTAGCCAAAAATCAATCCTAAACCCCCTCCAAAAAAACCAATGGACAAAGCAATGGTAATGAAAATCCACTTGACATCTGTTCCATTGAAACCTGTGGCCTTCAGAATGGCGATGGTATCCAGCTTTTCATAGATCATCATATTCAGAATATTGTAAATCCCGAAGCCGGAGACGACTAGAAGGGTGATCCCGACTGCATAGCTGATCAGGGATCGAATGTCCGAACCTGTTTCAAATTGTGCATTGACCGTTTGAATATCATCGGCTTCGATATTGAAGATATCCCGGAAGTCATTTGCAAACATGGGAGCCTCGTTGAAATCCCAGAGCTTGACTTGAATATCGGTAAGATAGGAATTGGATTCGCCAAGCATCTTCTGAACCGTGCTGATCGAGGCAAAGCTATTGACATTGTCATATTCGGCAAGACCGGATTGGTAGTAGCCCACTACTTTTAGTTGAAGTCGGTTTCCCTGGGCGGTGGTGACTTGCACCACATCTCCGATATCGGCGAGCATTCGATCCGCCACTCCTTTTCCCAAAATGACACTATTGGTTTGATTCAGATCCAAAGGGTTGCCTGTGGTGACATAGTCCGAAAAAGCGAAAAGTTCACTCTCTTTTTCCGGATCGATTCCATTGACCATTCCCGTCAAATCAATGGAGCCCACATTATAAAAAACCTGTGCAGAAACCTTGGTGCTGATGCCTTTGACCCGCTCGTCATTTGAAAGGGTCTTGATGATGGATTCTGAGTTGTATATGGCTAGCCGCGAGTTGCTGGGTTTGATGGATCGGATGACATTAAAGTCACCACCTAAAAGTACGGATTGATCGATGGGTTGATTTGGATTAGGCTTAATCTGATTGTAAAAACGGACGTGGGGCGTACGGTTCAATACCAAGCCATCCAAAAGTGAATTGAGCCCATTCATAAAGCCTAGCAAGGAGACAAACATGGTAATGCTGAAGGTGACTCCCACAGCTGCTACTAAGGTCTGCTTGACTCGGGCAAACATCAGGGCTCTTGCTATCTCTATGATTAGGCCTGTTTTCATTTTCCAGGTTTCATCAATTCGGTGCTTTCATCAATACCGGAAAGGATTTCTGCCGACTCATAATTCTTAATTCCTATTTCTACAGAAAGAGTGTCTCCATCGGCATTCAGGACAAATTGGTCCTCGATCAGGAAAGTGCGTGGAATAATCAAGACATTTTCTCGACGAGCTAAAATGATATTTGCCTCCAAACTCAGGTTGGGATAGAGAGGGTTTGGTTCTTTAGTAAACTTAGCCTCCAGGGTAAAACTTTTAGTGGCGGCATCCATCAGTGGATAAACTTTGGTGACTATGGCTTCGAAGGTTTCTCCTTTGAAACTATCCATGGTCACGACTAGAGTTTGTCCCACCTTCACCTTTGAGATATCATATTCATCCACGACCAGCTCTAGCAAGAATTCATCAGCACTTCCCAAAACAGCCAAAGGAGTTTGTGGGGTGACCATTTCGCCTTTTTCTTTCAGAATGGCATAAACTCTTCCATCTATTTTGCTTTTCAGGACATACTCGCTCTCGAGAACTCTGCTGATGGCCAGATTTTTCCGAGCACTTTTTTCGTTGAACTCGATTTCCTTTTTTAAGTCCTCGTATTTCAAAAGTGCTGTTTCGTAAGTGGTTTTGGAGTTTTTGTAGGCCAATTCTTTTTGTTCCAATTCTATTTTGGACCCAATATTCTGCTCCCAGAGATTTTGCTGCTTGGCATAGAGAGAGGAGTCATTTTGCATTTTGCTTCTTGCAAAATTGATATTCAACTCCAGATCGCGAAGTCGACTTTGGTTGGCTTGTAGGTCAGCATAAGCGCTAGCGATTTCGGCATTTTCACGACTCAGTTTTTCCCGCTCCGAAAAAACAGCAAGAAGGGGCTGGCCCACACTTACGGTATCACCTTCCTCTACAAAAATAGCCTGAATAGGCCCAGTCGCAGAAGTATAGCTTTGGTATTGATCCACGGCTTTGATTCTACCTGAAGCATACACCGACTCGGTGATATCAGCGCGCTGAGGAAAGGTCGTTTCCCCATCTTCGGTGCCGCAGCTGACCACCATCAGACCCAAAAGGGGAAGCAAAAATAGTTTTCGAATCTTTAGATAATCCACGATGCTTAGATTTTGATCCTTTGATCAAATAAAGACATTATTCGACAGAGATTTGGTGATAATTATCATTTTTGCACGGTTAATGAAAATAAATTCGCACTATTTTCTCCTTTCGATTTTCTAAAACATTAGCCTCTAAAATTGACTTTATCAAAGAAATAGTATTGAATGAATCGAGCATTACTTATCCTCATCAGCATTTTATTTTTCACTAGTTGCGCCTTCAGGTCCATCCTTCGAGACAAGGAAATCACCTATACCAACGGGGTGATGGATAGATCTTTGCCTCAGAAGGAGTTGAACGTTTTTTCGCCTAAGAAAGGGACTGATCACCCAGTCTTGATTTTTTATTACGGTGGAAGTTGGGAGAGCGGGAAAAAGGAGATATACGACTTCATGGGGAGTCGATTGGCGAGGAGAGGCTTGGTGGTAGTGATTCCGGATTATCCTTTGGCTCCTGATTATCAGATCAATGATATGGAAAATGCCGGGGTAGAGGCTTTACTTTGGGCAAAATATAATGTGGCAAAGTATGGAGGCGATCCAGATAAGATCATTGTGAATGGACACTCAGCAGGAGCGCATTTGGCGTCGCTTTTGGCGCTGAAAGATGAAATTTGGGACTCCCTTGGTATGGGAAACCCGATTGCAGGCGCGATTTTGAATGATCCTGCCGGACTGGACATGAAGTGGTTTTTAGAGGAGACTAGGGAATCGGGAGAAGGAGAGCGCTATTACAATGCCTTCACGGACCAGCCAGATGTTTGGGAGAAGTATAGCACCATTTATTACCTAGATAACCCAGAAGTACCTACATTGATTTTGGAGGGGGAGCGAACCTACCCAGGAATTCGAATGGCAGTTGCCAGATTCAGAGCTAAAGCTGATTCACTTGGGATTCCGATTGATTACAGTTTTCACCCCAAGAAAAAGCACATTCCCATGATCACCCAGTACTTTTGGACTTGGTCTCAAGGGTTTGATGATATTCTTGACTTTGTAGAAAAGCTTGATTAGCCTAGTTGGGATCCACATCGATGATGAATCGCACAGCCTTGTAAGGTGAATTAATCTTAATCTCATTCAGGATACGACGAAGTTCCATTTTGAAGAAGCTTTGGGTAGCTCCCGATCGATCAAGTTTGATTAGGCTTTCAAACTGGTATTTGTTTTTGATTTTGCCGATCAAGGCTTTTTCTGGACCCAAAACAATTTTTTTGATCGCCAAAGTAGCCATCTGCTGATGCAGATATCTGGCCGCTTGTTCGGTGGTTTTGTAGTCTTGATGACGAGTAGTGATTTTCACCAATTTCACATAAGGAGGGTAGAAAAACTGCTTCCGCTCATGCATTTCTTGAAGGTAAAACTCATCAAAATCACCCTTGATAATCTGCTGGTAAATTGGCTCATCCGCCTTGCGTGTCTGAATGATGACTTCTCCTCGCTTGGCACTACGTCCGGCTCGTCCAGCCACCTGAGTGATCTGCTGGAAAGCACGTTCACCAGATCGAAAATCTGGGAAGTTTAAGATCCGGTCTCCATCCCAAACACCAACAACCGTAACTCGCTCAAAGTCCAAACCTTTGGTGATCATTTGGGTCCCTACTAAAACATCCAAGTGCCCATAAGCAAACTCCTCCAAAATCCGCTGGTATCCGTGCTTGCTACGCGTGGTATCCAGATCCATTCGTCCAATTCTAGCTTCAGGAAAGAGCAAGCCCAAGTTTTCCTCGATTTGCTCTGTACCCATTCCCATCATTTTCAGTTCTCCGCTGCCACAGGTAGGGCAGGTGCTAGGCGTACCTTCTTTGTATCCACAGTAGTGGCACTTTAATTCATTCGAGAATTGGTGAAAAGTCAAGCTCACATCGCATTGCACGCATTGTCCGGTCCATCCGCATGATTCACATTGGATATATGGAGCATACCCGCGTCGATTTTGAAAAATCAATACCTGCTCGTTTTGTTCCAGCGCAGCTTGGATCTTTTCACGCAATAAACGTGTGGTGTCTAGTTTGAGCAGGTTTTTGCGTTTGTCATCAGTCAGACTTGACAGATGATACATAGGCAGCTTGGCCTCCCCATATCTTTTATCTAAAACCACATGGCCATACTTCCCTGATCGGGCGTTGGTGTAGGATTCGAAGGATGGGGTGGCAGAGCCTAAAAGGGTTTTGGCTTGATGAAAATAGGCTAGCATAATGGCTGAATCCCTTGCCTGAAAGCGAGGAGCCGGGTCAAACTGCTTGTAACTCGCCTCGTGCTCTTCATCCACGATGATCAAACCCAGACTATCAAAAGGTAGAAATAGCGCCGAGCGCACTCCCACCACAAATGGAAAACGGCCTTGGATCACTCCATTCCAAACCTCTACCCGCTCATTATCGGAATACTTGGAATGATAGACGCCCATTTTGCTTCCAAATACTTGTTTGAGGCGAGAAACAATTTGTGTGGTCAGGGCAATCTCAGGAAGCAGGAGCAAGGCTTGAGAACCGCTTTCGATCACCTCTTGGATTAATTTCACATAGACTTCCGTCTTCCCACTTCCAGTAATTCCCTGGAGCAAAACTGACTGTTTATCCTCAAAATGACCTTTGATTTCATTCAATCCCCTTTCTTGTTCCTCTGAAAGCACAATTGTTTTTGCATCTGCCTTGACCTCTTCGATCCGGTTGACAAGCTCTTTGAAGCTCTCAAAAACTCCATTTTTGATTAGAGTTTTGAGGGAACTTTCGGAGTCCCCTTCAGCCAAAAGGCTGGCTTTGTCTAGCCCTGCATCATTGCTTTCTGGAATGCTGAGGACGGGTACTTCCCGCAGGTATTTCAGCAACACTGATTCTTGCTTGGGCTTGTCAGCCAAAGTTTCAAAAAGTGTCTGCAATTCATCCCTATTCGAAGCTAATGCAGGTACGAGGCGGATTTTGGTTACCTCTTTTGGGCTATACTTTTCTTGAACTTTCTCAAAAATCAAAATAGCCTCTTTGGTCACGAGACTTTTGAGAATAGGATGAATCGTGCGGGTTTCGAGGATTTTTTCGCAGTCATCATAGCCGAGTTCTTTAGCATTTTCCAGCGCTTCAAGAATCTTTTCCTCACGAACGTCTAGAGGATATTTACTACTCTCGGGATCAAAAGATGGATTGAGCTGGATTTTGCTCTCACTGCTAAGTCGGAGTCCAGAGGGCAGAGCAGCATGCATGACTTCACCCAGATCGCAACAATAGTATTCCGCCATCCAGCCCCAAAACTGAATCTGCATGGGATTTACGCTGGGTTGCTCATCCAAAAGATCCAATATATGCTTCGCGTCGTAAGCCTGAGGAGGATTAGAATGCACCTTGCCAATGATACCCGTCAGGATTTTCTTTTTCCCAAACTGTACAATCACCCGAGAGCCAATCTGAATGGAGGGTAAAAATTCACGAGGAATACTATAAGTAAACATCCGTGGAATGGGTACAGGAAGGATCACATCAGCAAAATTGCTGACCTGAGAGGTACTTACAGGTTCATAATTTCCAAATAGGCTTTCCAAGGGCTCAGGCTAGGTAAGGGAGTAAAGTCAGGGCTTCTTCCACCGTCTTAACAGGTCTCTGACAGGCTTTGTCAAAGCAGACATAAATTAAGGCATTTCCTTCCGAATCTGCTGTTTTATACTCGAAGTTTGGCAAATGATCTGTGACAGTTTCTGACCATGCAACTACCATGTTTGGTTGGCTGCTCGCCAAAAGTGCTTTCGCTAGCTTTTCGGCACCTGTTCCCACAATGGCAATCTCCGCCGTGGGTACCAGCTTTTCAAGATAAAGCGCCGCCCAATTGGTCAGAAAGCCTGGTTCACGTAAGAACAAGTCTTTCATCCCTGAAATCATTTTTGTGCTGAGGTCCGTCCACTCTTGATTATAGGTGAATAGTGAAAGAGCATGTAGATTTCTAGCCATTATTGAATTGGAAGCCGGAATCACATTGTCAAAAAGCTCCTTTTTGTTTGCGATCAGATCCTCGGCTGTGGGATCATTGAAGAAGAAAAATCCGTCTGACTCATCCAGAAAATGAGACATGCAAAAATCAGTGAGTTGCATTGCCAGGTCAATCCAGTTTTTCTCTCCTGTAGCTTGGTAGAGGGAAATACTGGCTTTGATCACTGCGGCATAATCTTCCAAAAATGCGGGCGTGTACTGTGTGCCGTTTTTGTAGCTTCTATATAGCTGCCCCTCGATGATCATCTTTTCTTGGATAAACCGAAGGTTGTTTTTGGCAAGGTCGAGGTAATGCGCATTGCCGGAGGCATGAAAAGCTTCGATCAGTCCTGCAGACATCCAACCGTTCCATCCACTCAGTATTTTATCGTCCTTCCCTGGGTGTATTCGCTTATTTCGTACGGTCAAAAGCTTTTCCTTCACCTGCTTAAGATTCAAGTCAAATTCCTCCTCCGTCATCCTATGAGTTTGCCAGATCTCAGCAAAATCTTTGGTTTGGAAAAGAATATTTACCCCACTTTCCCAATTACCTTTCGGCTTGAGGTTGTAGAGGTCTTTGAGCCAGTGTATTTGATCTGGAACTAGAGCCTCAAGTTCGGCCAAGGTCCAGGTGTAAAACTTTCCTTCCTCACCTTCGCTATCTGCATCCTGAGCGGAATGGAATCCTCCTTCTTCCTGAAGCATTTCATATTCCAACCAGGCTACCGTTTCTTGAATTTTTTCTAAGAAGAAATCATCTTGGGATTCTTGATAGGCTTTGGCATATAATTCTAGGAGTTGCCCATTATCATACAGCATCTTTTCGAAATGCGGAGCAAACCATTCTCCGTCCACAGAATACCGTGCAAATCCTCCTCTTAGGTGATCATAGATCCCACCTGCGCCAATTTTTTTTAAGGTAAAATAGACCTGATCTTTGATTTTTTGGCTTTTGGAAAGAATGCCATAGTCCAAAATAAAGCTCCAAATTGATGGCATGGGGAATTTTGGAATTCGATTCATTCCACCCCATTCCGGGTCAAATTGAGCACTCAGCTTCACGTAAACCTCCATCAATTCATCAGCATCCGCTTCAAATTCTCCGGTTTGGATTCCGTATTTTTCCGTTTCTTTCCGTCCGATATTTGCGGCAAATTCTTCCGCACTTTGCGCCAGCTGATCTTCATGTTTGGCAAAAGCATCCGCGATATTTCCCAATAGCCCCTTCCATTTGTGATTTGGGAAATACGTGCCGCCGTAAAATGGCTTTTGATTGGGCATCAGGAAAACATTCAGTGGCCAGCCACCTTGTAAGCCCATGGCCTGCACTGCATCCATATAGATATTGTCCAAGTCTGGTCGCTCTTCTCGATCGATTTTGATACAAACGAAATTTTCATTCATCAGCTGGGCCGTGGCTTCATCTTCGAAAGACTCATGCTCCATTACGTGACACCAGTGGCAGGCCGAGTAGCCTATGGAAACCAAAATGGGTTTGTTTTCATTTTTGGCTTTCGCCAAAGCCTCTTTTCCCCAAGGGTACCAATCCACAGGATTTTCAGCATGTTGGAGTAAATAAGGGCTTTGGCTATGTATAAGTCGATTTGCTGGCATATATGCTAATATCAATTTTCGCTTAAGTCTTTAAGCTGTTGGTTTACGCTTTTGATTTCTGTTGAAAAATCAAATTCTCCAGCCAATCGTTCCAGCTTTTCTAGGAGTTTCTGGAGAAACTGTCTATGGTTCTGGCTTTCGGGATTTAACGGCCGGTGTTGCAGTTGGGCTTGGATTCTTTCTATTTCCACTACTTTCTTTAGGGTCGCTTCGCTAAAGTAGGTTTGAGTCCATCTGTTCCAGATATATTCCTCGGCCTCTTGAGATGGGTGAATTTGGTCAGACTTATAAAAGCGGTAATCTCGGAGTTCGTCCATCATGATCTCATAAGCCGGAAAATACTCAGCCTGAGGTGAAGATTTCGAAAGTGAATCGCAAAGCACTCGAAGTAAGCTTTTGCTGAGTTGATTTTCGGGAACCCCATCCTTTGTATGCCGAACCGGACTTACTGTAAGGATGACACGGAGATTTGGATTACGTTCCTGAATAGTCATGAGTAGACTTTTTGTGGCCTGATACATTTCCTCTAGGGTAAGGAGCCGCTTTTCAAAAAGTGATTGGGGCTGCTTGTGGCAGTTGGCTAGCACTTCATTCGAATCTGCAAGGCTATAAATCCAACCAGTACCAAAGGTCAGGATCAAAACATCTGCAGATTGCAAAAAGTCCCGAACTCCAGCTTGTACCTTCTTTATCTTCTCGACCAATTCTGCCTTGGTTTTAGCGTTTAGGTCAGAGTGATAGTTGTAATGAAAAAACAATCCCTCGCGTTCATTGATCAAAGATGTATCGAGAGGGGCATCCATCAGGGAGTCTTCAAGGACCTTTGCGATAGAAATTGGGTTGAAAAGGGTGCCAAAAGGATTAATAAGGGTTTTGAACTTTCGCCTTGAAAGCTGCTCTCCGATGACTTGTGCAAAGCAAGAACCCAAGCTGAGAATTTTAGCATCAAAAGCTATGGGTGGTTGGGCTTTTGGAATTTGAAAAGTGGTAAACCAGTTCATGAATTGAAATTACACAAAAAGCCAGCAAGAGGAAGTATCTGGAAAGCGATTGGTTGGGGATGTCAGTTGTTTTCTGTACAAAATCAATAACCTTCGTCTTTCAATTCGTTCCAAAGGATTTTGACAATCGCATCCCCATAGCCATAAATTGGCAATTGATGATGAAAGGTACGAAACGCCTTTCCGAAGCTATCGATCTCGGGATTTTTCATCAGTTTGGACAAGAACCTTTTTGGTAAACCCATCTCACCCTCTCGAGGAGTAGAATCTACCCAAGCTTGAACAGCGGGTAGGAGAAAGGGTAAATCTTCTTTTTGACTTTGTGCCAAAGCGAGTGCTTCCTTGGTTTTTGCATGAGCAAATAGATCCCAGAGTCGTGATAGTAACTGAATTTGATCCCTCGTAAGTGATAAAGCCGCTTCTTTTGCTTGTAAAAGACCTCTTTCTTCCAATCCTGCAAACCCATATTCCAAATTTGTGCGTGGGAGAACCAGTTTGATGTTTTGGGTAATTTTTGAAATTAAAGCTATGCTGCACCAGAAATTTACTTGGCAAAAAAGATCCTCCTCAAACCAGCAAGAAACCTCGCTTTCTGAAGGAATGATGGTAAGTTTTTCTAATTCTGGGACGACAACTCTCTGATAATCGGAACCTGGAAAAACAGAATCCAAAAAGGGTTGCCGCACTTGCACAAGTTCTTCAAAGGAATGGGATGTCACAGGGCCATAAACCAAGCATTCGCGGAACACGATTTTTTCACCCGATATGGAAGGTGGCAAATGGTGCAGAAGCGAGTCCCCGTTTAGGACGTGAATCTCTTTCAAGAAGCAGTCAGTTTTTGATAAGTTTCACGGATCATCTTACGAAGTACGGACTCATCGATATCTGCGAGCTTGTTTATGTAAAGACAACCTTTCCCAGTCTTATACTTTCCAAGAGCATCGAGGTCTGACTGATATTCCTTATGACTACGCATGAGGTAAAGCGAAAGAGAAGTCTTCCTTGGGGAGTATCCCACGGGAAACCATTCCATGGTTTTGCCATTGGGGTATTGATATGGATAGCTTCCAAAGCCTACAATACTATCGCCCCACAGTACGGGCTTTTCTCCGGTTTCGGATTTAAAGATCTCAAGGAGTCTCAAGCCATCGGCCTTACGAACCGGGTGTTCTACGGCATTTAAAAAGCCCTCGACGGACTGGTTGTTTGGTTTTGTCTTGAGTTCACTCATGGGAAAAGGATTTTGAATATTGAGGATACTTCAACAAGAAGTTAAAATTTTTATTCTGATAAAAGAACCTGCTGACTCTGTTATTCATCGATATAAGGTGAAAAAGGGAGCTTTATTCTCTTATAATTAACCTCAGAATGGATGGAAGTCAGGGATCCTTGTTTGAAAGACGTCAAAATAAAGGGGGTGAAAATATGACTTGTGGTCATTTTCAGTTCTGTGATCGCTCCCTTTCATCCATGGTTACTTTATCGCGGAGTAGCCAAGTGCTGTTTTCTTTAGTGATAATGTAAGTCGTGTTTATTCTTCTCGTTGGTGTGACAATTCCGTCGAGCACCTGACCTACTCTTTCGTGATATTGGTGCACTACTGCAACATCTGACCTCAAAAACTTGATTTCTGGCTCACTATATTCATTCGCCGTCGAGGCAGCATATCGGGGGTTAGTGTGGAGTACTTTAATGAACTTGATTATGGTGTCTTTGCCATAAAATACTCGCCCAAAGGCCTGCAGCCAGCGGCCATCCTCTGCCCATATTTTTTCACGCTCTTCAAAATTTCCATTCTTAGTTTGAATGCTGATTATGTTTTTGATTTCCAAGCTATCCTGTTGACTCACTTCCAATTGTAAGGTTTCGAGAGCACTAGAAACATTGCCCTGATAATTGTTCTTTTGGTCACAGCCATAAATAAGTAGAGTGAGAATGAATAGTTTGATGAATCTCATAGTTTGGGTTTTTCGCTTATGATTTGACTTTTATTAATCCCAAATTTCTATTCATTATCCTTTAGTCTGATCCATTTGAGGCGGCCTTTTGGATACCGTTCCGTAATTGGGGAAAGGATTAAAGTGTCACCCGAAAAGGCATACTTCCTACTGGCTGTGGTGCCCCACATGGTTTGAAAATTTGCCGATTCGATGTGGTGTTCAATAATTTTGAGAGAGTCATCCACGCTGTACTTTCCAAAATACACGAAATTATCAGCCATATGCCTCAGGTCTTTTGCGGTTAGACTATCAAGGCCACCTTTACCTTCAAACACATATTGATCATAATTTTCCGTCACATGGTGGACACCCATTCCGCCTTGTCCGTCATAAATGATAAAGCCTTTTCTGTTTTTGTAATGGTCTTGTCTTGGCTCCCAATTGGCTGCCGAATCGACCTGTTCTTCTACAATATAAAGGGACCATCTTCCGGTGAACTTTTCTAAATCTGAGGGTTCTTTTTCTCGGGTGCAGGAGGCAAGCAAGAGAAAGGTAAAAGCTGAGTAAAAGTAGGCCAATTTCATAGTTTTAATGGTTGCCAGAGTTGAGAAAAAGAAATGTAGCAGACTGAATGGGTGTCATTTGCTACATACCTTTAATTTAATACTATCCATTTACTAATCGTAATTCCCTAAGCTTTCTATCTTCGTTTGGGCATGTTCATTTTTGGGATAGAGCTCCAGAGATTTTTTATAGTTTTCGACGGCTTTTCCCGAATCTCCGAGAGTTTCATAAGCCTCACCTAAGCTATCATAGGCATTGAATGAATTAGGATAGTTTTCGGTATTCAGAATAAAAAATGCCAATGCCTTTGATCTTACAGTTTCATTTTGACTTCGAAGCATGCTATAGCCTATTTGGTTCACGAGATACTCTGGCGGCTTAAAATCCCAAGAAAGCCGTTTAGAAATTGATTCAAAATGTTGTTTTAGCTCTTCTATGTTTTCCACATTTCGGTAGGAGATCCCATAGCCTTCGAAAATAGTCGAAATGCCATTGTAAAAAGCTATAGGAGGGACAGATCCATGATTTTCGTCTTCGAAGTATTCCAGCCTTGCGGGAAATTCTCTCTCACATTTATTGTTTAACGCCTCGTACAATCTGACATGCCGATCCCTATTTCTGATATTTCTTTTGCCCCAGTTTGCTGTGGCGATGTAAAGGAACCTTTCAAATGAACGATCAGTCACATCATCTAACTTCTTGTCCATAGTTGCTTCGTCCCATGTGCCAAAGCTTGGATCTACAGCAATAAATGCATTGAATGGAGTCTCTTCTTTCATGTAGGCATGGGTGGCCAACAATCCCCCTAAAGAATGACCAAAAAGAATTCGGTATGGCGCTGTTCTATACTTTTGATCTATTTCGGGAATTAGCTCATTATTCAAAAAGCTGAGAAAATTTTCACCACCACCTGAATTATTCTCCCTTACGGTAACAATTTTATCCGGTGTGAAGTCTCGTCTTCTATCTACATTTTGGATACCTACCACGATCATCTCTGGAATTTTCCAACTTCGGTATGAATCAGAGCTCATAGAGTTAACCAAACCTGATATCGCTTTAAAGTGGATATTCCCATCAAGTAGGACGAGCACAGGATAATCCTTGTAATATGATTCTTCTTTTTTGTAAGAGTCTGGTAGGCTCACCCAATATTCTCTATCCTCATTTAAAATAGTGGAGTGGAGTAGATTTTTGGTGCCAATTACAATTTGCTCGACATCTTGTGATTTTGCATGATTTATTCCAATCAGTAAGAATAGGATTATAATAATTTTTATACGCATCCTGTTGTTGGCTATATGATAGGTTCAAGTAAATAAGAAGAGGAGGGGTTGATGGAACCAACTGATCCTTGTCTCACAGAAACAGAGAGTATTCCTGAGCAAAAACTATAAATAGCTATCACAGGTCCGAACAAAAGCCCAGCCCAAAAAATACCTCCGAGAATTAGTGGTTCAGCATAATAATTAGTCCAAGCCGAGAGCCCAAGGAGTGAGATTAGTATAACCCCTATTTCGACGCCGGTATTCATGGTTTTTGTTTCCCTAAAATTTTCAAGGGTAGACATTCCGGCTATTGCCGCATTTTTGTTCACTTGAGCTATTGCTAAATATGGCCCAATTAGAAAGCCAAACAGTATTATTAATATCATGATTGTATTGGGTTTACCTCCAACTTATTATTTATGTCGTAAATAGCCTTGGTTCTTAGTGCTGATTCGTGAAAGAATTGTAGAAGGAAGAGCTGATTTTTTGACTTATTTATCCTCCCTTTTTTTGAAGCTTTGATAGTCCTGAAAATTTCTGATTATGATAGAATTTAATATTTATTCTTGAAAACATGGACGTACAAAAAAATGTAGTTCCATAAATCAATGTCAACACAAAGCCCGAGGGGTTTTTCCATCGGGCTTTGTGATTAATTCATCAGATGTTTTTTCAGAAAGTCTGCGGTGGCTTGATCCACGCGGATCATATTTTCCCACTTCATCCAGTGATGGGTGTCACCGGGTATCAGGATAGATTCGTAGGTTTTGCCCAGTTCCTCAAAGCGTCGGATTAGATTAGTGGTTTGACTGATATTCACGTTTCTATCATCATCCGAATGGATAAATAAGACCGGAGAAGTCCAGCGATCCAGATCGGGCATGGGGGAGGAGTTCCATGCGGTTTCTTTGGCTTTTTCATAATCTGGGGCCTGCTCATAGCGATTGCTGAGTTCGTAGCGCCCATCCATATCGTGTACACCATGGATGTCCACACCCACCTTGAAGAGCTCCGAATCACGAGCCAAGGCTAGGGAAGTCAGATAGCCTCCATAGCTTCCACCATAAATCCCGATGCGTTCACCATCCACTTGATCAAGTCCGGCTAAAAATTCTCCACCAGCTTTCACATCTTGATATTCTACAGCTCCCTGATAGTAGCCATAGGCTGGTCTGTGAAATTCATACCCATAGCCGATTCCCAGCCTGAAATTCACAGAAAGCACGACAAAACCCATTTCGGCTAAATACTGATTGATCGCATAGGTATTGGAATAGTAATCCATATAGCTCCATCCCAAAAGCATCTGACGCTGAGGCCCTCCATGAACGAAGACCACCCCCGGTTTTTTGGCTGGACCACCTTCTTTTTCGAAGAGTTGACCATGCACCTTTGTACCATCTGGAGCAGTGAAGATCACTTGCTTTGGAGTAACCAATTGATTTTGGGGAAAATCCGCCGGAATACTATTTTCCTGAAGGAGTTTGGTTTGATTTCCGTCTTTGATAGTGACTAAGTGAGAGCGCTGCGCATTAGCAGAAAAGTAGGCCAGTTGATCTCCAGAGCCAATTACGACAGGGTAGGCCTCGATTCCTGTGCTACTGGTTTCCCATGTAAGTGCTTTGTTGGATAGATCTACAGAACCAATATGCCTTCTGTCCCGATCTTCGGCCTCTGCCCCGGCATTCGCTGAAAAGACAATCTTGCTACCATCGGGGCTCAGTTTGATCTGCTCTACCATATACTCGCCAGGGGTGAGAATCATCTGCTGTCCCGAATTTGTATTCAAACTGTAAAGATGCTGCCAGCCATCCTGATAAGATTCAAAGATGATCTCCTCATTTTTCGGAAAGCTAAAAAAGCCATACCTAAAAGAAGCGGGGAGAGTTTCGGGGGCTTTCCAAAGTTTTTTGGCCTTGCCGGAGGCCACATCAGCTATCCAAATTTCCCATGGCTCATGCCTTGGTTCCAAAAGAGGGAAAGCGGCTCCTTCACCACCTAAGGTTTTGATGAAGGCGATCTGACTTCCATCCGGAGACCATTTTGGGGATCTGTATCTGTGGAAAGCAGGAGCAATGAATTGAATCGCTGTGTTTGCATCCTGATAAATTCCCAAAAGCTGATGCCCCCCGCGACTCACGGTAAAGGCGAGTTTTTTTCCATCCGGTGAAAACTCCATGGCATTCACATTGCCTTTGATTTCAAATACTTGATGTGGGGCTTTGTCATAATTGGGGTGTACTTCCCAGACTTGTCCATTTTTTAAAAATAGAACAGTACCAAGCGGTCCGAACAGAATATTGTCTCCAGGTCCTAGGTCTTTGACAGTTCGGGAACGAAGATCGATGGCAAAAATCTCCACCTCTGGGAGCTTGGGTAAATTCTCTGTATTAACAGTGGAAGATGCATTACCTCCTCCATGATCTCCACCGCGGACAAAAGCCAACCATTTCCCATCCGGGGAAAAGTGCAGCCCACTGATTTCCTGTCCATCATCGCTGTCAAAGGCCGTAAGTTTGACTGGATTAAAGTTTGGACCTTCGGCAAAATAGACATTTCGCTTTCCTTGTTCATTCATCGCCCAGGCTATTTTTTCTCCAGTAGGAGAGGAAGTGAGTTCTGAAGGAAAACTGAATTTACCCACTTGCTGCATGGTAAAGGATTGTGGAAAAGCGCTCCCAAAGACGAATACAAAAAGAAAGGCGAAAAGATGGTGGGCTTTCATAAGATTAATAGTTGTCGTGAATGAAATAAAGAATCTCCTGTAGCTCAGTTTTCAACTGGCTCGAAGGGATAGCATAATTATTCATCATGCAGGAGAAGTGAAGGATTTTCCCACTTTTAGTAAGCAAATAGCCTGAAAGCGCATTGGACATGCTAAGCGTACCTGTCTTGGCATAAATGTAAGGAGGCTGCCCTTCATCGGCTGGATACCAATTGCGGATGGTTCCTGATTCTCCTCCAGCGGGGAAATATGCCTTAATCTTCTCAAGTGGTACTTCCGATCGGATTTTGCCTAAAAGCGCTATTACTGTTCTTGGGGTAAACATATTTCTAGCAGATAGTCCTGATCCATCGTACCAAATGGGCTCATCTGGTAAGTCTGCCAATAGATTTTCTTTGGCATAAGAAATGGCATCGGCTGCGCTGAGCTGATTGGAAAGCTGATCCGAAACGAGTAGAAGTAGCTGTTCTGCCAGGAAGTTATCGCTGATTTTCATCATCTGGGCGTAGATGCTATCTGCTGGGGCAGTTTGTAGTTTTTTGGGATCAAGTTGCAAATAGGATTGGTTTTTGACCACGGAAACCTTCTTTCCTAATGCCTCAGAGAGTAGTTCGGCTGTGAATTCTGCTGAAGTGACAAAAGGAACATCTCGCTCAAAGGGCATCAATTCTATTTCATCGCCTTCACCAACAAAAAACTTGTTTTCAAAGCGGTCTCTTCGAAATCTAAATGACTCAAGTTCGGGAATATGTTCCTGAGTGAGATTTTTCGCGAAGCGTGAAGGGTAAATCTTGTAATTAGGCTCGTCACGCTCTCCTGTAAAGCGCACGATATTTCCATAAATCGGGAAAGAAGATCGCTCTGTGGCGAAGTAATAATTGTACCAATCCCAGGACCATCCTGGGCCGAAGGCTTCGACTTGGTCAAAATTATCAACCAAATACAGTGATTTGTCACTGGAGCGAAGGAAGTCCAAAGTCACTTCGCTTTTCAAGTCCGGGTGGAGAAGAGATGGGTCGCCAGTTCCCCAAAAGATCAATGAATCACCTCGCTCGAGATAATTTAAGCCATTTATAAGCTGATCTCCGAGTACGGTGTAAGAAGTGTAAAAGGTAAATAGTTTAGTGTTAGAAGCTGGGATAAAATATTTGTCGGAGTTGATATCCACGAGGGTTTTACCTTTGTCAGGATCCACGAGCATAAAGCCTAGATGTCCTTGGTCAAAGATATCTGACGTAGTAAAGGATTTGTTGATTTTCTGCACCGTACAAGAGCACAAAAAAATCAAGGCGATAAAATGGATTTTCTTCATGATGTAAAATAAAAAAAGTCTCCTGCTTTTGAGGGCAGGAGACTGATTAGTTTGGTAAGGATTTATCCCAACCTATTGAATATTCGATTACTTATACTTTTCAGTAGTCGTTGTAGTCACGGTTTCTTTACCGTTTTCGTCCACGATGATTTCTTTTTTCACTTCTACGATTTTTTTCTGAGCGATCGCGCCATGAGACTCATCAGAAGAAAGAAGTGGTGCAATGACCAATCCGACCAAACAGGTCAACTTAATTAAGATGTTCATAGAAGGGCCTGAAGTATCTTTAAAAGGATCACCGACGGTATCTCCAGTCACTGCCGCTTTATGAGCATCAGAACCTTTGTAAGTCATTTCACCGTCAATCATCACACCAGCTTCAAAAGATTTCTTAGCATTATCCCAAGCACCACCGGCATTGTTTTGGAAGATGGCCCACATCACACCAGATACCGTCACACCAGCCATATAACCACCTAATACTTCAGCAGCTAATAGAGTGTTTCCAGTTAACAATTGTGTCCCAAATGCAAGGATTAATGGAGTAACGATGGTCAAAAGACCTGGCAACATCATTTCTTTCAAAGATGCTTCTGTAGAAATCTCCACACAACGATCGTATTCTGGCTCAGCTTTGTATTCCATAATTCCTGGAATCTCTTTAAACTGACGTCTCACTTCTTTTACCATGGCCATGGCAGCTTTACCCACAGCGCTCATAGCTAAAGCAGAGAAAACAACTGGAATCATAGCGCCTACAAATAGTGCAGATAACACAGGAGCTTTAAATATGTTGATCCCGTCAATTCCAGTAAACGTCACATAGGCAGCAAATAAGGCTAAGGCAGTTAAAGCTGCAGAAGCAATTGCAAAACCTTTTCCCGTAGCAGCCGTGGTGTTACCCACCGTATCTAAAATATCTGTTCGAGTTCTTACTTCACTTGGCAATTCGCTCATTTCTGCTATCCCCCCAGCATTATCCGCGATAGGTCCAAAAGCATCAATCGCTAACTGCATAGCTGTTGTGGCCATCATGGCAGAAGCAGCGATTGCTACACCGTAAAATCCTGCGAAAGCATAAGCCGCCCAGATAGCTGCAGCGAATAACAATACAGGGAAGAACGTAGAAAGCATACCTTGAGACAAACCTGCAATAATGTTTGTTGCTGCGCCCGTAGATGAGTTTTGAATAATCGTATTTACTGGATTTTTACCAATAGCCGTGTAATACTCAGTCAAATAAGAGATTAACCCTCCAACCGCTAAGCCAACAAGAACCGCATAAAATACACCCATTGAGGAAATCACTTTCGTGCCTTCTCCAAAGAAAGACATATTCATGTTTTCTGGTAACATCCATTGGATTACAAAGAAGGTTGCAATACCGGTTAAGATGATTGAACCCCAGTTGCCAATATTAAAGGCACGCTGTACGTCAGCTTCTTTTGCATTTTCGTCTTTAATTTTCACAAAGAATGTACCGATGATAGAAAAGACAATACCTAAACCTGCTACTAAAACAGGAAGTAATACTGGACCGATCCCGCCAAAAGCGTCGTCCATACCCACACCGTTTGTGTGATCGTTTACCACATAGTTTCCTAAAACCATAGCAGCTAACATGGTTGCCACATACGATCCGAAAAGGTCTGCACCCATACCAGCCACATCACCTACGTTGTCACCCACGTTATCTGCAATTGTAGCAGGGTTACGCGGGTCATCTTCTGGAATACCAGCTTCTACTTTACCTACAAGGTCAGCACCAACATCGGCAGCTTTGGTATAAATACCACCACCCACACGTGCAAACAAAGCAATAGACTCAGCTCCTAAGGAGAAACCCGCTAAAGATTCTAACACGATAGTCATGTCCATGTAGTTATAGCCATCTGCCATAAATGTCATGGTTAACAAAGCGAAGATGGTACTTAAACCAAAAACCGCTAAGCCAGCAACACCAAGGCCCATAACGGTACCCGAAGTAAAAGATACTTTCAAGGCTTGGATTAAGCTTGTTCTTGCAGCTTGTGTGGTTCTAACGTTTGCGTCAGTCGCAATGCGCATTCCTATGTTTCCAGCGATAGCTGAAAAGGCAGCACCAATCACAAAGGCAATTACGATAAACCAGTGGGTGGTTTCTACCAACATAGAAATAACACCTAGTAGTATGCCTGCAACAACAACAAAAATGGTAAGCATTCTGTACTCAGCTTTTAAGAAAGCCAAAGCACCTTCTTTTATGTAGCCGGCAAGTTTTTGCATTTTCTCATCACCTGCATCTTGCTTTCTTACCCATGCCCTTAAGTACAGCATGTATGCCAATCCAATTACTCCGAAAATTGGTAAAATAAAGATTAAGTTTTCCATTTATAGTTTTCTTTGACCTTCTTAGATAAATAATGGCGCAAAGATAGAACTTCTGAGGAACTCCCCAAGACCTTTATGCTCACGGCACTAGGATAGGGTGATTAGCGTATTTCTGATTTAAGATTTCTCGATTAAGGTCGGAAAGGGAAAACTAGCAGATTTGCAGCTCCTCCTCGGCCTTCGTTTGAAATGTAAAGGTTGCCAGTTTGATCGAATGTGATTCCTTCTGGTTGTTTAAAAATAGAGGGATCCAACTCGAAGGCATCGATCAGTTCAAATTCGAGATCATAAGTAGCAAGCCAATTTCCTGCTGAGGAAATAATGTAAATCTCATCTCGAAGAGGGTGTTTTGCAGCTCCCGATGGTTGCATTTGGAATTTTTTGTCATCGTCGAGATTTGGAAGATTGCGGAAGTTCTTTCGTTTTATCTTTTGAGATTGATCCAGCAGGTATTCTTTTTCTGCTAGAGAAAAGGGATAAAATGAAGATTCCTTTGAGCCATCATCCCATTTGCAATCTTTACAAAAAACCCAAATGTAGTCACTGCCCTCCCAGTGAACGATCGCTTCAAAATCTCGCCTTTCTTTAAATGGAAAAGAATAGGTCTCCGTTTCTTGATTTTCCTGAAGTGGATTTTTGACTTCATAGAGTTTGCCGTTGCTCTCGAGTACCCATGCAACTCCGTCTATGACGAGCAAATCTTCGATATCTGTGTTTTTCGCAAATTTTTTATCATTGATGATTTCACCACTCTTTGGATCTAGGCTATATATGGAGGAGGATTCATCTTCAATGGCCCAGAGTTGATTGTCAGCCGTCCACTCAAGACCTGATACCTCGGCCATTTTTCTTGGCAAATTGACCACGGTCAATTCTTCCAAAGAATAAGGGGCTGGAAACCTGTAGTCCACTTTGGTTTCAACTTTGGAGAGACATTGGCCCAAGACCATTAACGAAAAAATTATTGATTTGCCTGGATACATGATTTTAAACAAATGGGTTTGTATGATCTAATATGCGAAAAAAAGTTGAAGGTAGTGAAGCCGACCTAGTTGATTCATTTTGAAGTAAAGGATAATACAAAGCCTATTATCTTCAGGTTTTCGACATAAAAGACCAAAATTGAGATGAAAAGTAACCCTAAGTCGCTAACCCTGGATTCACTTTTTTTTCGCTGTGATAGTTTCGTGAAGTTTAGAACTTAACTTTCCGATTCATCACTATACCATGAAAAAAGTTCTCGTCATCGAAGACGATCCCAACATCAGTGAACTGATCCGAATCCACTTGAGCGATTTGGGTTTCCAGATCCAAGTAAGAAACAATGGCCGAGAGGGCTTTGAGACAGCAAATAGCAATGCTTTTGAACTTATCGTGATGGATTTGATGCTTCCAGAAATGGATGGCATTTCCATCTGCCAGCGTTTGCGGGCATTAGATAATTATACGCCCATTTTGATGCTCACCGCCAAATCTGAAGAGATTGATAAGATCATAGGATTGGAGTCTGGCGCTGATGACTATCTCACCAAGCCATTTAAGATCAGGGAATTTATCGCCAGAGTAAAGGCTATTATGCGAAGGCAGGATGTCTACAAAGAGTCGGCTCAGGCGAAATCCAAGAATATGGTGTTTGGCGAATTGGAGTTGGATGAGTCGATGCGTAAGGTCATTTTGAATAAAAAAAGGATTGAATTGACTCCCAAAGAATTTGATTTGCTATTGCTGATGGCTAAAAATCCTGGGCGAAGTTATTCGAGGGGTGAACTTCTCGAGCTTATCTGGGGGTATGATTTTAGCGGTTATGAGCATACTGTTAACGCTCATATCAATCGACTCCGATCAAAAATCGAAAATGATCCGAATCAACCACAATTTATTCTCACGACTTGGGGCGTAGGCTATCGCTTCAATGATGAACTTTAACTCCTAATCATGAAAAGCTTATACTGGAGAATCTCGCTTTCATTTATTGCCGTCCTATTGATTGTCGGCTTTTCTTATGTGTTGATTACGGCTTATTCTACCCAGCGGTACTTCCAAGAGACTACGCAGCGATTGAATGCAGATGTGGCCGAATATCTGATTAAAGAAGTCAATCCCTTTCAGGATGGTGAAGTTAATGAGGAAGCCCTAGGGATCATTATGCACTCCATGATGGCCGTTAACCCTGGGATAGAAGTTTATCTTTTAAATCCAGAAGGCGAAATCTTGTCCTATGTGGTCTTGGATCAACTCGTAAAGTTGAAGCGAGTCAATATGCAACCCATCCTGAACTTCATTAAGACGGAGGGGGAAGAATATGTGTTAGGAGACGATCCCCGAAACCCTGGAGACGAAGCAGTCTTTTCCGCCACAGCAGTTTATGAAAATGGAAGCCTGCTAGGATTTGTTTATATCACTTTGGAGAGCGAAAAGTTTGATACCGTAGCCTCTTCGCTCTTCGGTAGTTATTGGATCAAATTAACTTTTACTTCCCTGGTGATTACGCTAGGTGTTGCCATGCTCATCGGTTTGGTTCTGATTAGCTGGCTGACCCGACATTTAAGGAAAATTATCGTTGCCGTGAATGAATTTAAGGAAGGCAACTTTGAATCAAGGGTGCCCACAACTGACTCTAAATCCGAATTGACTTTGCTAGGTGATACCTTCAATCAAATGGCTGACACCTTACTTGAAAACATTGAAGAGCTTAAAAAAGTGGATCGACTGCGAAGAGAACTCATCGCAAATGTCTCGCACGATCTGAGAAACCCACTTGCTATAATCAATGGCTATGTGGAGACGCTTCAGATCAAAGGAGAAAAGCTGACCAAAGAAGAAAAGACGAAATACTTAAAGATCATTACCGATTCTACAGATCGACTTACCAAGCTCGTGGCGGATCTTTTTGACTTGTCTAAGCTTGAATCGGGACAAATGAATGTTAAGCTTGAGAAGATCAAAATCCAAGAACTCCTGTATGATTCTTGCTTGAAGTATGAATTGCTGGCGCAAACCAAGAACATTGAGATAGAGACTACCATTTGTCAAAATCTCCCGACCGTTCAGGCGGATTTGTACTTGATGGATCGCGTGATTCAAAACCTGCTAGATAATGCTGTAAAATACACGCCGCAGAAAGGAAAAATTCTCATCGATGCATGTTCAAGTCCTAAAGGGGTGAGTGTGACTATTCGGAATTCTGGAAGTGGAATACCTCAAGCTGATTTGGAAGCGATCTTTGATCGATACTATAAAATAGATAAGGATAGAGAAGGAATAGAAGGTTCTGGATTAGGCTTGGCCATTGTAAAAAAGATTCTTTCGATTCATGGATCAGAAATCACGATTGAGTCAGACTCAGAGAGTTTTACTCAGTTTTCATTTGATCTTTCTGTCCAAGATTAAGCTTGATTCGTTTTTGTGATTAGATTCAAATGGTGTTGGCATCCTAAGTATAATTTGATTTTTTAACCCATTCCAACAAAAGTAAAACTCCTTCCATAAGGCAAAAAAAAGCGGCATTTGCCGCTTTTTTTGATGTTCATCGGGATCTATTATTGGAGTAGGGTAAAACCAAAAGGTATGGCCGCTGCACCACACCAAATGATTCCATGGGTGAATTTGGAGTCAGGAGCAGCTGCAAGTGGAAAGAAGTGTTCTCCAGCTTTACCTACCACAGAGACCAACTGAAAGCTTCCGGATTGGCTTAGATCTAAACGATCCGAATCGGAAAGATAAACCGTCACTGTACCAGTGCTGAATTTTGTGGTAAAATCGCTAGTCAGACGAACGAAATAAGCACCGGTATCATCTTTCACGATTTGAAACATCCCACGAGTGTTGGTGCTACTTTGTGCTGTAAGTGTTCCTCCTTTTTGCACTTCAAAATTGGTCGGGGCTTCCGCATCCGGAAGTTTATCCTTCGGTTTCATATCGTCCGAATCGCTACATGCACTGAGCACTGCAAAAACTAGCATGGCTAGAAAAAAGGGATTGAGGATCTTTTTCATAGGTATTTGATTTAAAATGTTTCAAGGTTTCTGAATAAAATTCTGTTTCTACTGTAAGTGATGAGCCCTTCTCTCTTCAGTTTCGATAGGGTCTGTGTTACTGTTTGGCGACTGGTATCAGTGTAAAGTGCCCACTCTTGATGGGTGAGGTTCACTTTGAGTAGGGTTTCGTCTCCGTAGCGTTTACCCATTCTTTGCGCCAGCTCTTTCATGTAAAAGCATATTCTAGCTTCTGCTTCCATGGTGATGACTCTTTCGTATCGAGCGATATTGATCGCTGCCAGCTCGGCCAAATGATTCAAAATTTGATCAACCCATTGCTCTGGTAGGCTAGAAATACATGAAATCTTCTCGATCGTGGTGTTTTCTTCTAATGCCACAGCAAAATGTGTGTGATGGGCATTTTTGCTTTGATGAAAACCTTTTTGCCCAAAGATTTGACCTTCTGTGACGATCTGAATAATGGTGCTTTCGCCATTTGGGAGCATTTTTTGTAGCTTGACCGATCCGGATTTTAATAAATAAAAGCCTTCGGCAATATCTCCCTGCCTGTAGATTCGCTTGCCCTTACTAAAGGTGTTAAGGCAAGTTCTTTCTCGTTGTGGATTGGGAATATAATTGATGATTGAAGTGATCATTTTTCGTTTGGTTTTCTTTGATATAAGATTCCAATGCTCCAGGTTCCTGCCGAATACAGGTTTCGTCTGGAGTAAATGAAATCCGCAAAGTTTCTATAGTTCAGATTTAGATGAAAATCCTTGTACGCCGGAAAACTCGCTCCAAAACTGTAGCTGGTATATTCCGTACCATCTCCACGTACAAAGTCCGTGGCCACCAAAACATCATCAACCGAATTCAAGCCGTTTAGCCGAGCATTGACCCACACGAGGTTAGCTACTTTATAGCCTACTTCTGCGCCGATAGCAATTTGATCGGAAAAGGATACCTCTTCGTATTCAGTTCGAAAATTATAGGCTGCGAAAATGCTCCCATAAAAGGGTGCATTAGGCAAGGCAAATGAACTGGCCAAGGTTGTCCACACATTAAATTCACCGTCGCCCGATGGAAGATTGATTTCTTCAAAATCATTGACTGTGCTTTGCGCAAAATTATTAGCCCTCCCAATTGGTATTTCGGGTGCGACTGAGATGCTCAAGGGCAGATACTTCTTGAGCAGAGAATGCTTAAACTCCAATCTCAGATCTCCCAAGCCGCTGACGGTTTCTGTGGTCTCGAAACCATTCCAGGTTTGTAATGGAAGGTTGGCGATTATCGTGAAGCGATCTGTCAAGCCGTACTCCCCATAGAAGACTAATGACTGCTGGGAAAATTTATTCGTGTTAAGAAGCTCTCCGCCCAAGGTATAGTAGTCCGAAGATTGGAAGGATTGAAAACTCAATTGATAAAAGCCCTCGCCCTTTTCCTTAGTCCATCCACTTTGAGCGAGCACAGGGCTATTGAATAAGAATAGGCACGAGCCTAATCCTAGGACTAGAACTCGTGCATACCTGGTGATTGAGCGTGTGGTCATCATTGCTTATTGTAGATTGGCATTGCCAAAAGGAACACCAACAGAGCCACACCACAGGATTACATGGGTGAAATTGGAGGTACTTGACCCTTGGGGGATTCGAAAGAAATTTTCTCCTGCATTTCTAACAGGACCCAAGGGGAGTAGATTAGGATTTCCATTGGCAGGGTCTGCCATAAAGGTGTCTGAAGTAGAGAGAAAGACAGTCACTGTACCCGTGGCAAGAGCGGTATTGAAGCTAGAACTGAATTGCAAAAATTCTACACCTTCCGAATCGGTTCCAAGAGAGGCAGTCCCCATGGACCCTGCATTGTTCTGGTCGATGAAGTTTCCTGAGCGAAGCACTGTGAGCTGACCGCTTGGCTTAGTGGGATCAATAATGACAGGATCTGTATCATCAGAGCAAGAGATAAGGCCAAAGAAGGCGACATAAATAAGAAGAAACATTTTTTTCATGGTATTATTGGTTTTTGATTTACACAAAGGTGGCTAGAGGATATCACGAAAAAATCACAGAAGATTAAACCTTTTAAACCACCGATAATCAGAATATTGCATACCCATAAATCAGTTTTATGATATGAAACATTTTGAAGTAGAGGAGTTTTTGAAGACTTCACTAGAAAATCTAGGCAGTGTAGAACTACAGGCCTTATGGTGGGATGGGAATGGAAATTGGCAGAAAGCACACGATCTTGTGGATGGACCTGCTTCCAAATCAGCGGCTAGAATCCATGCTTATTTGCATCGAAAAGAAGGAGACCTTTGGAATGCGGACTATTGGTATAGACGTGCCGGGGAAATCCGACCCGAACTGAGTCTCCAAGAGGAATGGGTAAATCTTTGTGAAAGATTTTCGAAGAGTTGATTAACATTATGATTTATAAAGGGTTATAAATCTATGTTCCTCTTTATTCAATTTATTGTTTTAATGTTTTCATTCAGCTCAGATGCTAAAGCCCCGAAGGATTTCCGATGGGAAAACCGTATTCTAATCTGTTATAATTGGGAAGAATCATCGAAAACGCAAGTCGAAGCTCTGGGTAATGGGTTTGAAGAGCGTAGACTACTTTACTTCGGTTTTAACGGTGAAGAGATTAGGGAGAGCAACTTCTCTGGTGAAATAGATGAGTCGAGCTTTTTGCAACTACGAAAAAATGAATCGGTGAAGTGGATCTTGATTGGATTAGATGGAGGTGTGAAGGCTTTTGGTGAGCAGAAACCAGAAATTGAAGAGGTTTTCAAAACCATAGACAGTATGCCTATGCGGCAGTCAGAAATTAGAAAAAGAGTGAAAGATGGTCGAAATAGGTAGAAAAAACTTCAAAAAGTAGTCAAAAATACCCAGTACTGGGTATTTTCTCGAGCTGGTAGATTCTTTAGTTTTGATATATATTAAAGAACCAGCCAGATGAAATTCTTCTATCTTTCTTCTCTCCCCACAGAAAATTCCAGGTTTGAAATTCATGAAAGGAATTGTGTGCACAAGCCCCCCTTGTTAGATTTAATTTATTTAGGGCCTTTTAATTCTGGTCAGGAGGCTCTTCGTGCAGCTCTATTAAAAAACAATAAAGCGGTGACTTGTACCACCTGCTGTCAGTCTACTTTTAGTCCAAGTTTTGTAAGCAGATCTAATCGAAACAGCCAGGTCTCCTTTTCGGATAGCCCAGAATAAAAGATTTCACTGCTCTTAGCATTTTCATTGGAATGTATTAATTTCGCCCTCACTTATAGAGGGCTTTGCTTTTTATAAGCTTTTCGGGACGGTTAGCGTTCGAAATAAAATAGTTCGGGGTGTGGCGCAGTCCGGTTAGCGTACACGTCTGGGGGGCGTGGGGTCGTGGGTTCAAATCCCGCCACCCCGACATTTATAGAGCAGTTCTTCGGAGCTGCTTTTTTTTTGATTAAGAATGGTGTATCAGGTCTAAGATGGCTGCCCATGTGAGTGTCTCCACTCACATTTCCTTTTCTCATGAAATGGTGTTAAGAAAAAGTCCGTTCAGTGAGTGAGGACACTCACCGAGGCAGAATTGCAGATGGTTCGGATTATTAGCAGATACTGTAGTTTTTTGGGACGGTTAGCGTATCCTGACCGAGGTCAGGAGGGTCGTGGGTTCTCCCGAAAGCTTTCGGGACCGCCACCCCGACATTTATAGAGCAGTTCTTCGGAGCTGCTTTTTTTTTAAGTCATGGAATTCAAGGTATACATACTTTAATCTCACAAGCTGGTTAAATACTACGCGGGCAAATGAATTAATACTTATTTGTTTCCTTCCATTCTTTAAACAAAAAGCCTTGGCTCCAAAAGAAACCAAGGCTCAAAATTTAGCATCCCCATTTGTATGGAGGTGGCTTGATAGATTCGCTACAAGGATTACCGGGTTCTGATGCATCTCTACATCGTTCTAGACCCTCTTCAATCGTGTACTTCGGATGTGGATAGGGTTGACCTTCGAAGAAGAGATCCATCTGTGCCAAGGCACAAATCATCATCTCATCATCTTTTGAAGGCGGTTTTGGTGCTCCAATTCCCTCTTTGTTTCCATACCATCTCATACAGGCCTGAGCCTTAGCATCCTCAGGGTCTATGCTGGGATTTTCCGAGTAAATCTTAAGGAAAGTAGCTGCGACCAGATCTTGTGCTTCGTACTGACTGATATTAGGAATTTTAGTCTTGTCGTCCGTACAAAGTCCAGTCACACCTGCCGCGATCATATGATTGCCAATGAGGTAGGGAGTTTCTCTTTTCGAATCTGGTCTCACCTTAAATTTCCCTGTTTGCATCACATTGACTTGAGGCACCTTGTCCTCTTGCGGCAGAATGTCCGTATATGCTGTTCTAAACCAACCTGGCGCCTGTGGGTCATAAAGAGGCGAACCACAAATCAATAGGGGAAGCGTGTATTTGCTGTCTTCTGGTAAGTCCGGGGGAGAAAGATAAAGCTCCAACATAGACTTGATATAGTCTCGATCTGGTCCTCCGTCAAAAAAACCAGAGGCCATCATGATCGGGAAATAGTCATTGGCATATTCACTCTCACCAGAGCCGGGAGCGGCGATAGGATTCACATCAATAAAGGTTTTGTAACGACTGATCTCAGAAGAGTCCACTCCGGCAGCCTCAAGAATCCGCCCCCAACGCTGGAAAGTCATGGCATTATCAAAGGTGCCTGCCTGCAATACCGCCCATGGTGGATAGTGCAGGAGCAGAAGGCCTTTTTGTCCCATGACATTCAGTCCAAGTGGAGGAAAGAGCTGCCATTTTGAGGTGCCGTCAGCAGGATTTTTGTTGACATGATATCCTTCCATTGGATTCCAAACGCCTAGCTCTTGAAGCAATTCCTTACCCCGTATTGCCTTTACAGCATAGTCTTTGCTGAAAATTTTAGCATGGGACGTACCGAAATTGACTAGCAAATTAATATCAGCTTCAGCATCAATTTCTATCAAATACTCCCCATCGACTAAGTCCACTTCGACCTTATCTATTTTTGAAATCCCGTCGGCTTTCAAAGAGTTTGAGGTGTAATGTGCGATTACATCGCAAAGGTTTTTGACCTTTAATTTTTTGGGGTCCGCGTCTTTGGCGGGAGGGTAAAGTTGATCTATAAAATGGGCAGAGCCCAGGGAGTATCTGTAAACAGTCATAAGCTTAAAATTTAGTTCAAAAATTATTTATTCCATCCAGTGAAATCAGAGATCACATGAAGTGAATCACTTTTGTATTTATCACTTGGATTCCAGGTAGTTTTTACCCAAAAATTCATTGCATTGCAAAAGTGTTCTTGAAAAACCTCACAGTTATGTGGTTCATTATCAAAAGTCGCGATCACGTTTCCATTTAAGGATTGAATTGATTTTATCGCATCAGCCTTGTAGTCGGCGTCCTTTTGGTCTTTGTCTAGTTTTAAATTGAGCTCGCATCTGCCTTGCCAAAATGGAAATCCTCTGTTGGTAAGGCTTAATGTGGTGCCTTGGCCCATTCCATTTCTTAACCCACGGTCTCCAATATGCCTTCCGGTCAGGTAGTAGATCAGGGCGCCGCCTTGATAGCAGGCATTCACAAAGTCTACAGCTCCAGGATTAGGAAGGTCTAAAGCCACATAGTCGTCAGTGAAAAAGGTAGATCCCCAATAGTTTCTAAACGGGGTAAGTGAGGCGCTATTCGGATCTAAGCCAGCTTGAGTAAGTGCAAAAGACACACTCCAATTCATATCACTCAACGTGAGACCGGATGCTACTTTCACAAAATCAGGATACTTATCTCCTTGGTCTGCGGCAAAGTTTTGAATGATGACAAGGTTTCTGCGCGCTGTGGCGAATAATGTGTCGTCCAGATCGAAGACTACTATTGGGAGGCTTTTGGAGGATTTGATATTAGCAAGTACTTGTTGAAGGGGTGAAAAGTTTTCCATAATTCGTAAAAAGGTTTAGATGTAAAAAGATAAAGTAAAAACTCAGATAATCAATGAATTATTCATTTGAAACTCTCGGATCAAATCATCGGCAGGAGAGGATTGCTGATTAGTATATTGCTCAAAGTACTCTAAGAGTAGATTCAGTTGCTCCTGACTTCTGAACCCAGCGGGTAAGGAGGTAAATCCTGAAATTGCTAGTTGGAAAAGCTTCAGCGCATAGTTAAAAAGAGCTTTATCCACTAGCCCAAAACTCGCTTTTTTCCAATACTGCTTTAAACCTGGAAGAATCTCTTCGGAGAGTTCCAAGACCGCGTCCAAGCTTTGATCATGATATAATAATCCACAGCAGAATGCCAGTGGGACCAATTGCCATTTTTCTGGTAATGCATCGCAGGACCGGAGTTCGAGAAAGCCTTTCAGTCTCACCTCTGGAAAGAGCAGTGTAAAATGATTTCGGAGATCATCTATCGTGGGAGAAATCCCGGAAATGGGATTTTGAAGCCAATCACCGAAGGAAAACCCTTTTGGTAGTGGCTTTGCTACCAATCGATGGATATGGATCAGAGGTGCGTTCAATCCGAAATCCAAATAGGAATCGATTAATGAGTCAAAATCCTGATTCTTTTTGAAATCCAAGGGAAATCCAGTTCGCTGACGATCTAGATTTTGCCAAAGAAAACTTCGATGCGACTTATGCGAAGTAAGCTTGCCTGCTTGGACAGGGGAATGTGAGAAAATGGCACTGAGAAATGGTGCGATTAGATTGGATGCGATTATTCTTTTTCGTCGGGTTTCTTTGCTTTGCCCTAGGTCTAAGTTAATGTGAATAGAGCATGTCAAAAGCATCATTTGTTTTCCATTCGGGCTGATGCCGTTCAGGTATTGCTGTAATGCTTGGTATCTTGGTTTTGGCAGTTGCAGCCCGATTTCAATTTCATCAAGCCAGGGATTGGTACCATAATGTGCAAATTGGATTTCCTCATTTTGGGAAATTTTATTGAGAAAAGCCCAAGTAGATTGTAATTGCGATTGAATTTGATCAAAGCTATAACAAGGAGCTGTGGCCACTTCCAATTGACCACCTGGCTCAAATTGGATAATGTCTCCGTGGGAAAGAATCACCTTATCGAGAAATCGATTGTGGTGTTCAGGTAGGGAATAAAACATCGATTCGTGCGAAGGGGATTCAGCTGTTTTTTCTACGCTGGCTGCAAGAGAATCTCCCCCTTCATAAAGTGGAACAGGTAGAATGGTTTTTTGATCGATGCGGTATGGAAAGCTCTCGATTTCCAATCCGATTAAGCCGGGCTGAACTGGATTTTTTTGTAGCCTTGGGCTGAAGAGTTCATCTTCAACAAACTTTCGACAAAGTTCCTGATTTAGGTTGGTGAATTCCATTAAAAAATAATTGATGGCATAATTACATTCTGTCGATATGTTCAGTTTTTTCTATCACTTTTTCTATTATTTCGATCTTTTTGAGGGTTTTCCAGAGTATTGGATTTTCAAAGGCGATACCCCCTCCGCCACGTCTTTCTTGGCTGATTTGGCGATTAATGTCCGCGATAATGATCATATTCTTTTGTTCGTCAAAAGAAATTCCCCATTTCGCATGGTCTTTTGAAAAACCCCAGCGGTATCCGTCCAAACCTATTTTCGATAAATCAATATCTACAATGTCCTCTGTCAATTCTGATTTTACAGAATCGATATCATCAAAGACCATCCCCCGGCGCCAAGTTTCTACACTCAGATTAATCGCCAATGTGGGTCCGATCAGATCTTTCCAAAAATCAAAACCTATTTCTCCTTTAGCCTTAGGTTTACTCCAAACCCTATTCTTGGCGATTAGGGAGAAAGTTTTTCCTTCCTTTGAAGCAAATGTCAGATTCGCGGGCTTACTTGGTTTTTCATAAGGAAGATTTTTTGCAAACTTATAAATCGCGTCGTCCACAGAGACTTCCTCCAAATTGGACTCATAGACTTGACCGTCATTTTGGGTATGAACCACCTCAGCTATCGCATTGGCGGTTTCATAATCTTTCAAGCTTATGCAAAGATAAGTTTGGCCAAATTTCCGTTCATTTTCTGGAAGTTCGATTTCAGCGCTAGTTGGAAATCTAGGAGTGGAGTGGAGGAGGTAAAAGCCAGAATTAGTTTCTTTTGAAAAAGCTAAAATTCCCTTCGAATGGCCTTTTTGACCTTGATTTTTGGGATTAGGGTTTTTTGTGGTTGGAGGAATTTCATCATTCCAAAGTACAAAACCACCTTTTTTTGGACTTGAAAAAATCTGGGCTAGAGTCAATCCCAAGGCCGACGTTTTTTCGTTCAACCGTGTTGAAGATAACTTAACCCCGTCTGTTGACTGCGCGTCAAAATAAAGAAATTCAAATCCTGTTGAATCCTTTTTTGGCCCTACGTTCATTGGAAGTTTGTACATAAACCACCAATCAACAGGTTTGCCATCCACATTACTCAAAGGTGAAATCATGACAGCTTAGTTTTCGAATTGGAAACTATCTCCTCGATACACGAATAGAATTCTGCTGCACAGTTCGTGGAAAAGAAATGATCTATCTCCTTGATTCCGGTGGGGCTGGTGACGTTGATCTCTGTGAGATAGTCGCCAATGACATCTATTCCAACGAATATGAGCCCTTTCTCCTTGAGGATTGGGCCAAGTTGGCGGCAAATCCAAAGGTCCCGATCTGTGAGCTTAAAGCCTTCCGCTTTCGCTCCCACAGCTAAATTGCCACGATGATCCCCTTTACTAGGAATTCGGGTGATTCCATAGGGAATTGGCTCTCCATTGATTAGAATAATCCGTTTATCTCCCTTGGTTTCAATCTCTGGAATATAAGCTTGGGCTTGCACATATTCGGTTTCTTTTCGAGTGATTTCTTCAAGAATTACATTCGTATTGATATCTCCTTCAGCGATGACGAAAATGGATTGACCACCCATTTTTCCTGTCGGCTTCACTACGATTTTCTGGTGCTTCTTGAGAAACTCTTTAAGGCGCTCTTTGGAGCGAGTGAGTATGCTTGATGGGCAGCATTGCGGAACCCAAGCCGTAAAGACCTTTTCATTGACATCTCGAAGGGATTGAGCTTTATTTACCACGAGTACTCCTTGTGCTTCAGCGAGCTCCAAAATATAGGTGGACATTATAAACTCGATATCAAAAGGAGGATCTTTTCGCATCAAAATGACATCCAAATCACCCAAAGAAGCTTCCTCTTGGCTTTGGACCTCATACCATTTGGACTGACTATCAAACAGCTTAACCCAAGTCAATTTTCCTTTTGCCTCTCCGTCGAGAATGAACAGGTCTTTCATTTCCAGATAAGCTACTTGGTGTCCGCGGGCCTGAGCTTCCAGCATGAGCGCTAGCGAAGTATCTTTTTTAGGATTGATCGAGTCTATTGGATCCATTACCACTCCGATTTTGAGGCGCTTTTTGTTAGTTTGATCCATAGGTAGCTGAGATTAAAAAGGTGTGTTGAGAAAAGGGATAATGTTTATTAATTATTTGAATGTCAAAACCTCATATCCTTGCCATGATTCAGAAGGCGGGTTGTCGGCATAGAAACTTGCTCTCTCTAGCAGAAGCCTGAAAACTGGGTCCTTTGGACTGATTTTGGACCCTTCAAGAAAGGCCATTTTTGCGTTCGCGAAATCCCGATTATAGTAAAAATCAAAGGCATCAGATAATAGCTTCATAGTAGATTCCTTTTTGGCTCTCCGCTCGTCATTCTCGGCATCTAAGACTTCATACAGCCTGATTGCTTTTTCTTTGCCTTTTACTGCCACCCGGTCCACCATGCGAATGGAGAATTTTTCAGGTTGATCTAAGGCTAAATATGTATTTTCTCCAATTAAAAACTGTGAACCATAGGTTTTGGTTAGGTTTTCAATTCTTGAAGCAAGATTTACCGTATCTCCCAAAACAGAACACTGCATACGGTCAAGACCCCCCATTGTACCTAAAACCAGAGGACCTGTATTTATCCCAATGCCCATGTTGAGTTGGGGCCGGTTTAAAGCAAGTGATTGTTGATTGAAACGCCAAAGTTCTTGTCCCATTTTAACGCCAGCTTCTACAGCTTGCTGCGCTGGTACGGCAAACAAGGCCAAAATTTCATCTCCGGAATAGGAATCGATAAACCCTCCAGCTTCAGTGATATGGGTACCTTGCTGGCTGTAGTATTCATTCAAAAGTTCAATCACCGCCTGGGGAGTCAATAGCTCTACCAAAGGAGTGAAATCTCGGATATCCGAGAATAGTACAGACATTTCCATGGACACGGATTCACCCAAGGCCACTTTTGCTATATCATTATGTCCCAAATGCTTTAGGAATTGGCTTGGGACAAATCTCTTTTGTGCCTTCAGCAGAATGTCTTGTTCCTCGTAAATTCTGGAGTTTTCTATTGAAATGGCCGCTTGAGCAGCTAGAAGTTTTATCACCTTGATTCTTCCTTCAGTAAAAGCGCTATGGGTTAAGTTATTTTCTAGATAGATCGCCAACTTCTGATTTTTATGATCAGCGATTGGTACACACATAACTGAAAGCGGATTTGTCAGAAGAATGTATGGATCTGTTGAGAAGTTATTGGGTTCAGACGCATTTCCTATCACGATGGGCTCATTGGTCCGAATGGCCGTATTGATGATGGTGACTGGCAAGCGATCCGATTCCATCGTAAGCTCTGAAGCACTTTGGGTGGAATAGTCCTCATCCAGATTGGATGCAAGAATTGATAATTGTCCATTGCTATCTTGCACAAGAAAGCCTCTTTGAGCACCGGCATTTTCGATCAGAATGTCCAGAGTAGCTTTCAGAAGTTTATCCAAAACAAGCTCACCAGAGATGGATTGGGAGGCCCTGAACACAGAATTCATATCCAATTGATCTCCACTAAAGCTATCTGAACGTACACTTCTTCCGGAGGTCTTGGAGCGCAGGGTTTTACCTGGAGAATATGGATTGCTCTGTCGGAAAATATCATATTCTTTTTCCATTTCCTCTATTTTGCGATGAGCTCCCCAACGGTAATAGAGATAATGTGCGGCTTTCAAATATCCCTCAGCCGCCTTTTCCAAGTTAATCCGAAGAAGGTATCGTCCCGCCATTTCATTGGCCATTGCTTCATCTCTCACAAAAGAATTGACTTTTGCTGCCTGAATCGCGGCTTCATAGATTTGGATTGCAGCATTAGTTTGGCCAAAGTGTCCTTCAAGCTCTGCTTCCATCAGTAATTTGAGGTGCTCAAAGTTGTCTGGACAATGCGCAGCCCAAAAGCTCATTCGCTCCAAGCTCGCTTTCATTTTCCGGATGCTCGAGGCCTGTCCTTCTTTGTCCTCCAACTCAAAATACATGGATCGAACCAAGAAGGAAATGATATGAAAGCGCACCAGTTGCGGCAAGGACATCACGGAAGCCATAAGCTTTTCTTGCTCCAAAATATGTTCAATGGCTCCTTTGGGATGATTATAGAGCAGATAAATCTCCGATTTATAAATATGGTAGTTTGCAATACCCGTCATAAACCTTCGCTCATGCATACCTTTCACGCACTCTGCCTCATTAAAATCCTCATTAGACATGGAGAAAGTACTTTCAGTTAGACCCTGAAAGTTCAATTGCATTTGAAGAAAAAGGGTGCCCGAATCATATGAATCCTGATATTCGCAGTCTTTGACGATAGTTAGAAGCTTTCTATGCTCTTTGGTCGCATATTCCAAGTCCAAACTGGGGTCCCAAATAATACAATCCTGTGCACTATAGGCCAAATAGAGTAAATCACCAGATTGATAACCTGCTTCTATTCCTTTTTTAAACCATGGAGTCATACTCGACCAATGCTTGCTCCAGTGATGAACAAACATGGCATATACATACATGATTCTTGACCTGAGAGCCAAGTCGTCAAAAGACTCGATCAAGTCAACACTGAGCTTTCCGTATTTGTACCCTTTGGCGGGATCGTCCAAGAACCCGCAAAGAATCATCCCATATGCTCCGTAAGCAAAAGCAGTTTCGGGACTATTTCCATATTTCAGAGCGAGATTTACGGATTTTAAGGTTAAGTAGGGGAAAAGAGTACCACTGCCAGATAAGAATGCTGCGGCAAAAATTTCCATCAAAAGCTGACTGGCTATTCGAGCTTTTGGGTCAGTAAGAGGGGGTGCTTGGATCAAATCTTCCACAGCTCTTCCCTTGAGATTAATGACCACATCTTGGACTTCCTGATCCACATCAGCCTGTGTGGGGTTTTCATTAAACACGAACCCAAGAGCTAAGAGGCCTTCTTGAGCAGCCACAATAGACTCCTTCATTTTACCAATGGTGGCATATTGCCTCGTCCGAGCGGAAAGAACAAGTGCCTTTTCGATTTCGGATCTGGAATGGGAAAGCATGATTTCGGTCCATTTCTCCGCATTTTCCCGATCACCTGTTAAGTAGAAACAGTGCTGAAGCTCCTCAGCTAGCTTCCATTTGAGGGAATAATTTTTTTCCCAATCAATATCTTTAAGAATTTCCAGGCTGATCTTGAGAAAGTTGAGGGCAGAAGCGTAGGCTGATGATTGCTTGGCTTTGATACCGGCTTTCAAATTCAGATCGGCAATTTCAACCAGCTCTTCTTGGTCTTTAACAAGAACTCTTCCTTCATTTAAATGGCTCACCACATCCATCAAAACATCCTCTAGCCCGTTTTCCCGAGTATGATTAAGGATAAGTCTTCCAATGGAAAGATGGACTTGCTTTCTTTTTTCAGGCAAAATCATGGTATAAACTGCCTGCTGCACCCGATCATGCTGAAACTTGTAAGTAGGATTTAGATGATTTGACTCTAATTCAAAACGATCTGAATTGGCTGGATCCTCACCGCCCTCGCCAACTCCAACAAGTTTGTAATTCTCATTGAGCGGCAGAATCATGTTTGCTTTTAAGGCATCATAGAGCTGAACAGCCGTTTTCTCCATTGTGCTTTCCCCAATGATCGCAAGGGTTTTCAAATCAAATTTAGCTCCTATACAGGCAGCTAGCTGAAGAATATTTTGTGTCTCGGACTTGAGTCTGTGCTGTCCCGCAACCAAAAAGTCAATGACATTATCACTTTGCTGGACCTTCTGAACTTGCTCCAGTTCCACTTCCCATTTACCTAAGCTGGAATTGAAGTAAATACTCCCTTGCTCGTAAAGATTCTTAAGAAGCTCAATCGTGAAAAATGGATTTCCATCGGTTTTTTCGAAAAGAATCTTGGCTAATGCATCCGTATCTTGGTCCACCCGCATGAGGGTGTCTTCTGTGATTTGATGTACCGCATCTATGCTCAGTGGCTTCAAAGATAGATGGTCAACTTTTCGCTTTTCTTCAATTTCGTTTAAAGTGAGACGAAAAGGGTGGGACTGGTCCACTTCATTGTCGCGGTATGCCCCTATGATTAGGAGGTTGCTCAAGTCTTGATTGGTCACCAATCTCTGAATCAAATTGAGCGTGGGAATATCACTCCACTGCAAGTCGTCCAAAAAGATGACCATGGGGTGAAGCTCATTTGCAAAAACTTTGACAAAGTTCAAAAATTGAATTAGGAATCTATTTTGGGACTCTTCTGGAGAGAGTTCCTGAACTACTTGCTGAGGTCCGATGATCAACTCCAGTTCTGGGATTAGATCGATGATGAGTTGAGCATTGCTTCCCAAAGCCTCAGAGATACGTTCATTCCAATGATCGAGTCTTTCTTTTGGTTCACCCAAAAGTTGTCTTACGAGATCTCGAAAAGCATTAGAAAGCGCTCTATAGGCCGTATTTTGCTTGAATTGTTCAAATTTTCCATGGATCAAGTATCCATGCTTTTTTACTATGGAACGTCCCAATTCATGAACAAGGACTGATTTTCCTACTCCTGAATAGCCAGCCACTAGGCAAAATTCTACCGCACCATCTGCGGCTTTTGTAAAAAACTCTTCGAGCTTCTGCAGCTCGGCATTCCGACCGTATATTTTTTGAGGGATCTGAAATTGACTTGATGCATCGAATTGTGCCAGTTCAAAGTCTGGGTTGTCTTTTCCATTTTTAAGAGCATCCCAGATTCTTCCCAAATCAGATTTTAATCCAAAACTACTTTGGTACCGATCTTCTGCATTTTTTGCCATCAATTTGGCTACCAGATTGGATAAAGCCATCGGTATTTTGGGATTGACCTCATGAAGTGGATCAGCTTTTTTACTGATATGAGCGTAAACCCATTCCAAAGCGTCATTCGCCTGAAAAGGAAGCTTTCCTGAGAGCATTTGATAGAAGGAAATCCCTAAGGCATAATAGTCAGTCCTATAATCTATGTCCCGATTCATTCGGCCCGATTGCTCGGGTGAAAGGTAGGGGAGGGAACCTTCGATGACTTTGGAAAAGGTCACGTCTTGATGCTCTCGAAAAAGCTCAGAAGATGCGCTGAAATCAATAATTCGCAGATCTTTCGTTTTGGGATCAATCAGGATATTACGAGGGACCAGATCCTTATGAATAATCCGGTTTTCGTGTACGACTCCAAGAGCCTCCACGATTTTAATCGCAATCTTGAAAAACTCAGCCAAGGGAATGGTTTTGTTCTCAAGACTTTCTAAATATTGGCTGAGTGAAATTCCAAATGGCTCCATGGCGATAGCAAGATTCCCATTACCATAGGGTATGAGTTCATATGCCTTGATCACATCTTGCCCTTGAACTTTTGTAAGAATATTGAATTCTCTTCGGATACTAGCGAGCCATTCTTTTTTAGGATAGTGGTCCTGAAGCGTTTTCAAGACCACTTCTTGGTCATCGAGAGTTCTTTTGGCTCTGTAAATCACATGAGGAAAAGAGTCACAGATTTTCTCCAATACCGAATGGTTCGGAATCCTATCCGTGATGCTATTCTCCTTTTTCTTACTCACTAACTAGACGTTAAAAAACCTGTTGAATGTTTGGTGGTACTCAGCTTGAGCATTGTTTATAAATGGATAACCATGACCGCAGAGTGCATGTTCGAAAGGAATTTCTTTCAAACGGATAAAATCACTTGGCTCAGGTTTACTTTCGTGAAGCCAAGCTAGTCCCAAGTTAGCCTTGACAAAGAAATTCATATTGGCCATGGTACTTACCGTTTCAGGGTCAAAAAACTCATCTGGTTCTACCCAGTTCTGAAGAGAGTCGCAAGCGATCATTACTCCACCTTCACGATCTAATCGGAGAATGCCTTCTGGTCTTTGTACCGATTTGAATTCGAAAAAGGAGCAATCGCTAAACGGCATTTCCCCGCCTTCGGTTAGCAGCTTATCGACTTTAAGATCTTTTTGTACACCCATGCCTGGCATTGCCCAAAAGGTAGCTTTGTAGTGATCTACGTAAAATGGATCATCAACGCCGTGCATGTCTCCGATTCGTACCACGTTGACTACCTTTCCGAGTTTGTCAAGTTCGGCCAGTCCTTCATCATTTAGGCGAACAGAATTAATAATGGTGAGATTTCCATTGTCCCGGACCACGGTCATATTTCTACTAAACTGCCACATAGAGCCAAAAAATTCATTTTTCATCGATCCAGTCACGAAAAATACGTCTGGTAATACTTCCTGAATGTTGCCATGAGGAAGTGCGTCTTGATACTGTGTCATAACTAAACTTAATTTGTGTGTGATAAACGTTTGATAAATATCCTATTTTCAAAAATAATATTCTTCCATTCTACCTAAGTATTGGAATTCTTTTTCGTATTCGTGCAAATAAGCATTGAGGTAGTTTTTCGCTCCTGTAGAGATTTTTCCCTTTTTGATATCCTCCATTGTTTCCTGACCTGTACTGCTATCATGTCTTTTGGCATGAAATAGCGTCATATCCTTGCCGCCAAATAATGACTTTACCGGTGCTAGTTTTGGTCTACATTCAGACATGTCAAAAACAAATCCTGAGAGCACGGTTAAGCTTGGATTATCCCTGACCTCATCGAAAGTGAAAACCTGATTCGAACTTGGGTTGAAACTAGGATAATCCTTGATTTCTAATATTTCTTGGGACTCAAGCTTTGAAATATATTTCGGTGAAAAACCGGCTTCTTTAGCTCCTTTCAAGATGATGGAAAGATATCTACGGGTAGGAAGACAAGATTCATTCAGATAAGCTGGAAGTCCCACATAGGCAAAAGCTTTCTTTATTGATCCATCGATTGTTTCTACTTCTATTTCGACTCTGTCGTATCCTACGCCCTTGGATTCCATGGCATCCAGCGAAGCCAAACTCTCGTCTGGGCAGGCATGGAGCATTCCCTCCACGAAGGATTCTGCATTGGAGGATGGCTCGATATTGCCCATACCACCTTCATGTTTGAACCAATGCTCAACATTGAATTTTAATTCCCAACCTCTCAAAAAAGCACGCTCAGACGAAAATGGATTCACTCCTTTGGCTCTAAGTGAGATCATATTGATGTTGGAACCGTACCCGAAGTAATAAAACATCTTATGGGTTGAAATTATAGGCCTGATCTTCTTGATTCATGATTTCAGTAAGCCTGGGATTTGCAGTCCAGTAGGCTGTGAGAGAGTCCAAAACTTTAAAGGGGCAATCCTGTGGGTGCTTAGACATGCGGGCTTGCCATCCTGCCGAAATCAAATCCTGAGTTAGAAGTTTCTCTTTAGCTTCCGAATAAGGTTTGTCTGCATAATACAAGTATTCACTTGGATGATTGGCCGCCAAAACGGGTGTTTTGGTGTCATCATCAAAGAAGTGGATTTCAGCTATTTTCAACGTATCAAAATATCCATCAATTTGATTAGAGTAATTTTTCTTTAGCCAGTCATGTACGGGACTTCCATGAGCCACAAGTGGAACCGTGGTCTTTTTATAGGTCCTGAGTCTCGCCTGAAGCATGACTTTGACATAATCAGTGAAAGTATCATTGAAGGGATTAATCCCATCGGCATCCCCACCAGGTGCACCCAAGGGGACACAATCTACCACACTCTCCAACACCGAGAAATTGGTGTCATGTACGCCATTGTAGCCTAGAAGATTTTCCCATCGACGATTGGTTGGTGAAAACAAATAATCAGTGTAGTCATAGGTCTCAATCGGTGGGAAATGCAAAAACTGCACAGATCGAGTGCTAGCCATAGCAGTTCCAAAAGGCAAAATAAATCTCATTTCCTTTCCCGTACTATTTATCACCGAATCAATCATGCTCTGTTTGTCCCGCTTTATTTCCAGCGCCTTTTGAGCCGCAGAAATGAAATCTGGAACTTTGGTTTCATAGGCCGATAGATCATGATGTGGGCTAGAAAGTTTTAAATTATACGTTCCGTCTTTTTGCCAAACCTTGGCCCAAGCCCCAAAAAAACCATCGCGCTGAAGCGTGAGGTTAAATGCATGTCCTATGAAAGTTTCCAGATTTGTAAGTCCAGCGATACTTTTTTCGGCCGTGAAAGAGAATATTTCTGCTAAATCATCTTCCGTGCAGGATAGGGTAAGATCAACACTGTTTTTCATAGAATATAAGCTTTACTTGAAAAAGAATTTTTTGATAAAAAGATGTTTTAAAAAACGAGGAGTTAAATCCTAGATAAGTCCAAAATCATAGGATGAAATATACATTTATTGTTTTGAAATTAGGACTTTTTTTAGAATAAAATCATTTTTAATCTGGCTTATTATCCCTACTTTTCATTCCTTCAACCACTTATGTGGATCTAGTAATTTTTGTTTTTTTAACCATTTATTTTCTAAAATCATGAGTACATTCCTTTTTAGTCGCAGTGATTCCTCAGCAAAATTTACAGTTTGGAAATTTGATCCACATAGTGATCAGGTTTTTTCTAAAGTAGATGTCGACCCAAGCTTCACTCTTGAGCAGGGTTACCAGCTCGCCTCGGTAGGCGGGTATCTCCTAAGCTGGGGTCCAAATCAAAAAAATGCTCCATGTCTTCCAGACGGATTTCCTTTCGAGCTTTTGGAGCTAAATACCGGGCCGGGTAAGCCTTTCTCTATGAAGGCGATCCAAAAAGGTGCTTTGCCTCCGAGTAAGTTTTGGGGGTATCGAGGCCATTATTCTTCAAACCCTGATGAGCAAAAGACTCTTCCGCTGATTTCCATGGGAAATTTCTTGATGTTCTTCGTAGGCGGAAAAGGTCGGGGCACTTACACATTGTACAATTTTGATCCCAAGCCTTCAGATCCATTAAACCCTGATCCAATCCCAAGCGGATTTACTCCTCAGGGTGGATTTCCAAGTATCCATGAAGGTCATGAGTTGGTTAATTTTGGAAATTATGTTTTGGATCGTTTTTCTAATGGAAGCACTTATCGAATCTGGAATTTTGATCCGCAAAATACGGTGCCCCTATCCATCCCAGAAGTCAACACAGGAGAGTGGAAAGGTATTACTTCAGCACACAAAGTAATTGCAGTAGGCAAAAAATTGTTGACTTGGATCCCAGGAGAACTAGGTTATTCACTTTGGTCCGTGGATCCTTTTGCCAAAAATCCGTTCACGGAAGAAGTTTGTGGGGGAACCTTGCCTGCTGAGTTTAAATCTGGTAGTGATATCTCAAGTTTTGAAAGCTTGGAGGAAATTAAAATCAAGGATGCTCCGGCGCCAGGCACTATGGATTTCATGCGTACTAAAATCAAGAAAGTTGTCTACTACATGGTGGAAAGTCGCTCTTTTGATAATGTATGTGGCTGGTTGTATGAAAATGATTTAACAAAAATCAATTACATCGGTTCGGATAAGCCTTTTGAAGGAGCTAGCAGCTCAAACACTAACCCTTATCAAAGCAAGAGTATTCACCAGAGCAAATACCAAAATGGAGCTTTGAGTGATCAGTGGGATTTGAAAGCAGAGAGTCAGGATCCTTTTCATGATACCTCTGATGGACTCTCTCAAATGTTCAATGATGAAGGGCAGGGCTATGCTAAACAAGAAAAGCCAAGCATGGAAGGTTTTGTGGAAAACAACTCAAACCCGGAAGTCATGCTGTCTTTCACCCCTAATCAACTTCCAGTTTTGAATGGGCTGGCCAATAACTTTGCCATTAGCGATGAGTGGTTTAGCTCGGTACCTGGAGGCACAGATATCAATCGTTCTTTTTCAGTTACAGGTTCTGCTATGAATCGTCTAGACACATGGGAGGGAGGAAGCATTTATGCAAACTGGGCCGATTATCCGCATAGACCATCACTTTGGAAGATTTTGTATAATAATGGAATCAAGGATTGGAAAATCTTTAACGTGATTGATTGGCTGGGTAAGCCTTTTACCTATCATTTGTATCTGGAAGGACAAGTACCATCCATCGATGCCTATCCTACGCCGTATATCAATAGTTTGAATACATTTAAAATGCAGGCGAGATACGGTGAGTTGCCTTCTTTCAGTTTTCTAGAGCCGATTTGGATTGCTCCGGTGGGAACTACTTCATACCACCCTGGAGGTGATATGGTCCCTGCCGAAATTCAATTGAATGAAATCTATGAGGCGATAAAGAACGGTCCAAATTGGGAGGATACATTGCTTGTAATCACCTTCTCTAAAAATGGTGGTCTATACGATCACGTTGCGCCTCCTTATGCAGCTAAGCCTTTCGCTAATGATGGTGTAGATGGTTTTGAGTTTGATTTGTTAGGACCAAGAGTCCCTACAATAATGGTTTCTCCATGGATCAAAGAAAACACTGTCATCAGATCAGGGGGGGAAACACCCTTTGATTCCACCTCCTTTGCTGCCACTTTGCTGAAATGGTATGGTGTGCCTAAGTCACGATGGGGAATGGGTGATCGGATGGATCAGGCACCGACTTTTGAAGCAGTCTTTCAAGAATCTGCCCCAAGAAAGGATAAGCCAGAGTTCGAGCCTCCTTTTGACAAGTCCTTCCCTAATACGGAAAGTTAATTAGTTTGAAAATTTGAAGGAGGCTGTCTTATAAGTGGTATTCTGGTCAGACTGGGCGAAGGTGAAGTCTACTTGTAAACAATCAAGCAACATTTCAATCCCGTACAATCTTCGGGACCTATGGGGCAGAAGCACTTCATGAGACGGCTTCTTTTTTATCTTTTAGTACCTAGATTTTGAAATCAAAAAAGCCTCCAAAAGGAGGCTTTCCAATGCCAGTATCAACTAAACTTGAGAAAAGCTTTACTCGTTTTGAGTAGTTAAGCCATTTTCAATTTCGGCATACCATCAAATCGATTTAGGACTACAAAGGTTTGCCATCTGGGGTTTTTTATGATTTGAGGTAATCTGCCTGTTTAATCGGTTTTTGATTTTGATCATTCAAAAAAAAATGATCGCAAGGGTACAAACCACCATTGAACCTAATTTTTACTTGGCCTCTCCATCTTCAAGTACGGTAGGCACTTTCCATTTTACATTTTCCACTTTGCGATTTTGAGCCTCCTGAATGGCTTTGTTGCTTCTTTTTTTATCAAAAATCATAGCGAAGGTCATGATCAAACTAGTGCCAATAATGACAAAGAGAAGAATCCCTGGTTCGAAACCTTCAATCTGTGCTTCTACAGGAATGGCATAAAACAGCAATACCGTAATTAATCCTCGCGGAGCGATGAAGAGCTGGGGGAGCATATCCTTACCCACAAAGACCATAAGAATTATCAGTCGAATGAGGTAGATGGAGAAGATGATTAAAGAACTTACCAAAGCCACTTGCCAGTCAAAAAGAGAGGAAACTACGATGGTCAAACCGAATATCACAAAGAAGAATGTCCTCACCACAAAGGCGGTCTCAGCGGTAATCGTATGGAGCTCATGGTATATTTGATGGGCTTTTTCATAATGCAGCCACTTGGAGAGTTTGCCTTGGAAAAAGACTTTCATATTGGCAATCACCAATCCAAAAATCAGAATAATGATCAATGAAGAAAGATGCATTTTTTTACCCAAGGCGTAGAGTAGTAGCAGCAATGCAATGAGTAAGAAGAGTTTGACAGGGGTTTTGATATTTTGAAATATCAGGATGATTGCATAGCTAGCTACCAAGGAGATCACTATGGTCAAAATAATGTTTCCTCCAAACCCAACGATGCCCGAATCCTCGCTAGGATTTAGTTTTCCCGTGAGGAAATAAAACATCATGATTCCCAGAATATCTGAGAAAGTCCCTTCATAGATGTGGAATTCACGCTTTTTCTTGCTCAATCCTGCAACACTCGGGATGATGATCGCACTCGAGAGAATCGAAAGTGGAGTGGCATACAACCAAGCCGATTCGTTGGTCATATCGGGTACAAAGGTCATCAAAATCCATACGGTTGCCCATACAGAGGCTATTAGGCCTATTAATGCCACCGCAAATGATTTAAGAATTGGGAGTAGCTTTTCCTTTTTAAGTTCGAGCTCGAGTGCCGCTTCCAACACGATCATTATCAAACCCACAATACCCAACACCTCCAGAATAGGGAAAAAGTCTATTTCTGCGCTGGTGAAGTTTTTCAACAAATATTGAAGTAGAATTCCTAGGCCAATCAACATCAGGACGGATGGAATATTCGTGCGCTTAGAGATTCCATTAAACAGGAAGGAGAGGATCAGAATGACCGAAAACTCAATGATTAGATTATATGAAGAGACTATTTCCATCGCTTATTCAAATTTTTCTGTAAGACTGGTGACGATCCCATGACCTTCTAAAAAGGTGGTGAGATCCTCCGTTTTGGCGCCCTGCTCTAAGGCAAACTGTAAGAGGTAAATGCCTTTTCGCTTAGTGGGGCGAAGGTTTATTTTCTTCCCAAAAGAAAGAACCGGATGATCAAACATCACGTCCAAAATCTGGCTGGTGGACAAATCTGACTCCAAATAGACCGATTGTAATCTTTGATTGGTTTGCTGAGCAATCACCGCAAAACCCATTTTTTCAAACTGACTATACCAAACAAACTGTTCTCCTGTGGAAGTGCCTAGGACTAGTCCTAAGGAGGTAATCCGATTGATTAATCCCCGAACCTCTCCATTTTGGACAATTGCTCCTATTTCCAACATGGGGTTGGCTTTAAGAAAAAGCCCACTCACGTAGTTTTTGAGATAAGGGAAAGCAAAAAGCCCCGCAATGCCTAAAAATAAGCCATGCCAAATTGGGTCAATTGAAATAAAGCCAATTACCAAAATAAGCCAGGCCATGGGTATGTAGAAAAGCTCAAATCGCTTGCTGCTCAATTTTAAGCGATTACCGATCCGGTTTTGCTTCATGTATCGATCAAAACCCAGTCGAATCAAATGCAACAATCCGTACAAGGCCAAAAGCACCAAGGCGAGAAGCCATAGGTCTTTCCAAGTGAATATGTCGGTGGTAGTTTCCATCAGCTAAATACCTCCTTGTATTTCAAAAGTGAATAAACGTCCTGTTTGACATTGTCCATTACAATCAGTTGACCTTCTTCATTTCTACCCAGAATATGGATATTCAACAACCTGCGAATGGCCGGCCGAATTTCAGTATCAAATCGGTCTTCGAAAAAGGTCTTGAATTCCAATTCAGAACCATTACCATATAGCAAAATATACTTCAGCAAGAGCACTTCAGACGGACTGAAAAAGTCATTGAGTTCAATATTTTTATCCACAAACTGTATACGGTCGCTCTCAAAAACCTGGGTGCAAAAGGTCCAAGCCTGCAAAACAGCCCCTATGTTACTTTCGAACTTTTTGGCGAGGGTTTGAACTTTCTTCTGGATTTCCCGGTCGGTGAGCGCATGGTCTTCTCCTTGATAAAGCACCTTATGCGACGCGCCGTGGCGAAGCATGATGGCTCTATAGATCTGCTCTAAGCTTGACGTGTTCAAATCAAAATAATTGGTAAAACTGGAAGAAAACGTCATTCGTGAATCCAAGTGTTTCACCAAAATATCTGGCATCGTCGCCAATACAAGTGTTCTTGATCCATGCGTAGCTAGAAATTCCATCAGGGCCTTGACATTGGACAAAAGGCTATTTTCTTTATTTCGCCAGAGTTGTACATCATCAATCAGCACCAGAGGGGATGAATTGTGAAGTGCTCGCTTGACAAAGTCCAGCGTTTCCTTAAGATTGTAAGTTGTGCGGTATTTCCTCCCCTCGACGATTAGGTCCGTATTTGGAGAAAGCAAAATCGTCTGTTTTGGAAAGTCAACCTTGGAAAGATGTTCGGCCATGGTGGACTTTCCACAGAGTGGCGCTCCTGCGAGGAGAATAGATCTGCTTTTGCCAGATTTCCACTGGCCCACTATGTCTTCCAGCTGCTTTTCTATTTCCAGACGAGGCACTAAAAAAAGATCACCAACAAAGTTTTTGGTCAAAAACAGGGCATGATAGTGATCTGGATGATCCGGGTGACTTCTATTCTCTATCACTTGAAGAGCCATTTCAAGCTCTTGATGCGGAGTTTTTTCCCGAGTTTCTTTGTACTTTTTATCTATTCGCTGGAGTAGGGAGTCAAAGTTCTTTCGAAACCACTGCCCAATGGAATTATTTTTAGATCGAAATCCTGTAAAAGAGGTTTGAAGTGGTACTTTCAAAAACTCTGAGTCCTCATAAAGTGTAGTGACGAAGAATTCCGATTGGATGGTCTCATCGATATGAATCAGCAAATCCGTCGCTCTTCTGGAGTTTTCAGTAATCCCGTTCAATAGCAATTGAATGACATTTCGATCGGAATTGAAATTGGAAGGAGTCTCTGACTTCTTGGCGATAGTCAAACTTCCTCGTACTTGTGTGATCACATGCTTCACTCTGGAAATTATCGTCTCCTGATCCTCCCAAAGCTCGATGATATCTGGCAGGATAAAGTAATCCAGCCATTTGGTGGTTGTTTTTTTGAAGTCGATTTGCTTGGTGAGTAAAACCCCATCTGCACTTCCAACAGGAATGGTGTAGCTTTTGAGACTTTCTAGCCAGCCTTCAAGCACGCGAACCTGGTGTTCTTGCTTTCCTTCAAATTTAACGAGTTCTTCCAGTACAGCTTCGAGCCAGTTGAGGGCTTCATCGATTTTATCACTAGCCTCTAGGTTCTCAAAAAGCTTCTGGCATTCTTGAGTTTTCTGGAGGAAAACCATGTTTTGTTTTTTGATATCAAAACCCATCCGCTCCAGATTGGACCGGATCAGGGTGAAAGTCATGATGGTTTCTTTGACAAAATCATTGGCCCCGAGGATTTGATCCACTTGCTTCAGAATCCGGATGTACTGCTCCTTGTAGATGATCCAAGGATTTTTTAGATGCTGGATGGATTCAAATTTCCGCTCCAGCGCACCTTCCTTACTTTTCAAGACCTGGATTTCCCCGGTCATTTCCTTACAAATGCTTTGCAAGGCTTCTATTAAAAGGTTTTGACAAGACCCACGATGTTCGATTGCCTTTTTCTTCGTGATTTTCTTTTCTGCCAGGCTTTGCTGTGCAATACAAAGCTGAAGTAAGGTGTCGCGAATCAGCAGAGAAAGATTTTTAAACCGCTCTGGAAGAAAATAATTCCAGAGATAACTCATCATGGATGGCTTGATCTCTTCCTTTTCGCTTTTTGGAATAAAGGCATCCGCTTCCAAAATATAGTAAGACACGAGCTCATCTTGACTATGACTTAATAGTTCTACCAGCTCTTCTGAACTACCTGATTTACTGATAGCTAGAATCAGCTCTTCAAGGTTCAATTGAAAAGCATTCAAACTATCTTCGGTTTGCAAAATAGCTGGCTCTCGTACGTCTTGGATTTTTCCCATTCAATCTGATATTGCCTTTCCAAAGAAAGGCTTTTTCCTGCAATTGCAAACTTATTTTCTTCTGAAAAGGATTGAAAAATAAGGAAAACCGGCTGGATTCAAGGATTTTTTTAGACTGGAATGATCTCAAAGACTTCGCAAAAACTGCTTAAAATCAGCAGTATTGAAGTTGTTCATTCCTTCTTCGTAGAAAACAATTTTCCCTTCTGGACTGATCACCAAGGTAGTGGGAATGGATTCGCTTTGAAGATCTGGGTTGAGACCGAAACTAGCATGAGCTGTAGGAAAAGACCAGTTTTTGCTTTGAATCAATTTCTTGCCCTTCTCGAAATCCTGATCCAACCCTATCATTAAAAACTGGATATCCGGTCTATCAGCGAGGGATTTATAAAGTTCGGAGAGATGTGGCATCTCCGCGCGGCAAGGGCCGCACCAAGAGGCCCAGAGGTTGATCAAAAGTGTTTTGCCACGGTAATCTTCAAGCAAAATGGGATTACCATCAAAGTCCTGAAATTTCCCTCTGAAGTCGAAATTTTGCTCGAGTTGTTCTTTTGAATCAAGCTTTGGAGTGATGAGTCCTGTGGACAAAAATACCGATTGAATGGTACCCTGAACTACAGGGAGCATTCCCGTGAAATAGAGAAAGGCAAAAAATGATAACATTAATCCCCAAGACTTGATCTCTTTTTTCCAATTCATATTCCAAAAGTAGCTGAAAGTTGTACCTCTGTACGTGATTTTTGACACAAAGTCTAGGCTTTTTGGGGTCTGGATTTAGTTTTGATTGCTGGAACAAAATTTCTCGCAGTCTATCAGTGAGTTGAAAAGACTTCGCAAATATTGCCTTTCAAAGCCCTTTCGGAGCTGTATCTTGCGAAGCCAATTAAGATTTACCACATGAATTACGCATTTGAAATTGCTAGCCATCTCAATCTAGATGCTAAAAACGTACAAGCCACGCTAGATTTATTGGAAGGCGGAGCCACAGTACCATTTATTGCTCGATATAGAAAAGAAGCCACAGGCACCTTGGATGAGGTACAGGTCGCTGATATCCGGGATCGATTTGAGCAATTGCAGGAATTGAACAAGCGTAAGGCAGCAGTTCTAAAATCCATCGAAGAGCAGGGGAAGCTCACCCCAGAACTAAAAAAGGCCGTGGAAAATGCTGAAACTATGTCTGCGCTGGAAGATATCTACTTGCCATATAAACCCAAGCGCCGCACCAAAGGCACCATCGCAAAAGAAAAGGGACTAGAGCCTTTGGCTGAGTTAATTTATCAGCAGGAAGCAAAAGACTTAACCGAGGAGGCTATGAAATTTGTCAATGAAGAACTGGAAGTAGCCGATGTGGAGGCTGCGCTTCAGGGTTCTAGAGATATTATTGCGGAGTGGGTCAATGAGGATGCAGCCCTTCGCGCAAAAATGCGAGAATTATTCCTGAACGAAGGGTTTTTCAAAACTCGTGTGATTACGGGCAAGGAAAAGGAAGGAGTCAAATACAAGGATTACTTCGATTGGAGCGAACCCATCAAGACAGCCCCATCTCATCGGGTTTTGGCCATGAGACGGGGTGAAAAGGAACTGTTTTTACTTTTAGATATTGCCCCGGAAGAGGAGTCTGCGATCGCTTTGATGGAGCGAATGATTTTAGCTGATGGGGCCAATGAGTCCATCGAGCAGGTTAGAATTGCTATCAAGGATAGCTACAAGCGTCTTCTGCGACCGAGTATGGAGACGGAAATCCGATTGCTCACCAAAAAGAAAGCCGATGAGGAGGCGATCAAAGTCTTTGCAGAAAACCTCAGACAATTGCTTTTGGCTGCACCACTAGCCCAAGCTTCTGTGATGGCGATTGACCCTGGATTTCGTACTGGATGTAAGTTGGTATGTCTAGGACCCGAAGGACAATTGCAGCATTACGAGACTATTTTCCCGCATGAACCACAGCGCCAAACTCAGCAGGCGGCAGCGAGCATTTCGGGATTAGTAGAACGCCATAAGATTCAAGCCATTGCAATTGGCAATGGAACGGCAGGTCGGGAAACAGAGACTTTTGTCAAAAGCCTAGGGCTTCCCAAATCGGTCATCGTCACCTTGGTTAATGAAGCCGGGGCTTCCATTTATTCTGCCTCAGAAGTGGCTAGAGAAGAGTTTCCGGATCTCGATCTTACGGTCAGAGGTGCCGTTTCGATTGGAAGGCGATTGATGGATCCTTTGGCGGAACTTGTCAAAATCGATCCAAAATCCATAGGAGTGGGGCAGTATCAACATGATGTGGATCAGCGAGCACTGAAAAATTCACTGGACGACACGGTGATGTCTGCGGTAAACGGTGTGGGAGTAGAGCTCAATACTGCCTCCAAAGAATTGCTGGCCTATGTCTCCGGCTTAGGACCTGTCTTGGCGGGGAATATAGTAGCTCATAGAAATCAGCATGGCCCCTTCCAGTCTAGGGAAGATCTTAAAGTAGTACCTCGATTGGGGGAAAAGGCATATGAACAGGCTGCAGGATTCTTGCGAATTGCAATCAGCCAAAATCCACTCGATCGATCTGCTGTTCATCCTGAGCGATACGCACTTGTCCAGCAAATGGCCAAAGACTTAAATAGCTCGGTAGATGAATTAATCAAGTCGGACCTGTTGCGCATGAAGATTCGGCTGAAGGACTATGTTTCAGATACAGTTGGGTTACCTACACTTCGAGATATTGTGGAGGAGCTAGCCAAGCCTGGTCGAGATCCAAGGGAGCAATTTGAAGTTTTTGCTTTTGAAGAAAGCGTCAATAGTATGTCCGACCTCAAGGTTGGGATGAAGTTACCGGGTGTGGTGACCAATATCACGGCTTTTGGGGCTTTTGTGGATGTCGGAGTGCATCAGGATGGTTTGGTTCATTTGAGCCAGTTGGCAGATCGTTTTGTGAAAGATCCAAACGAGATTGTCTCAGTCAATCAAAAAGTGAACGTGACGGTGACCGAAATCGACATTCCTCGAAAACGAATCGGCCTGAGCATGAAAGCAGACCCTTTTGCCGATCGAGGCAAAAAGATGGAAAAGAAGCCTGCGGCTAAAGCTCAAAAAAGAGAAGCTGAGGCTTCTTTAGCAGATAAGCTTCAGCAGCTGAAAGGGAAATTTGGAGGGTAAACCCCTTTGCTAAGATGGAAACTTTTAAACGAGAAAACACCCAATAATTGGGTGTTTTCTCGTTTATCTTTTACATGAAATCCTAAAATCAATCCCTTCTTCCAGGTTGGCCACTTCCCATCATTTCATTATAGTCGTCCATGTCCATTCCCTTACTGAATCGACGGATATTGTATGTGAAAGTGAGCATAAAATAGCGCTGCAATACATTAGTCTGGACGTCTTCGATAAATGACTCGGTGATATTTCTTCGAATATTATTGTTTTGCTTAAAGAGGTCATAGGCATTGATGCTGATTTCCCCTCTTTGATTTCTGAATATCTTCTTACCAACACTCATATTCACCAATGTGAAATTATTGTCGAAGCCATCAGACAGTCCTTTGTTTACCTGATGAGATATGTCCATTCTGTAGACGATTCCTTCCCAGATGATCCAATTGAAATTAAAGCGTACATTCTGATTGTAGAATTGATTGTCTAGGTCAGGATTGATGGTGTTTTTGACATTATTAAAGGAGAATCTTGTTCGGAAGTTAAAATCAATTTTATCACTGATATTACTGCTGATCGAAATTCCCGGAGAGAGCCTTGTGCTATTGTTGAAGCCACTTTCTCCATTGACAAGGGTAGGTCGCTTACTAATCCCGGAGCTCATGCTTAGTCTTAGATTTGATTTGATAAAATCTACCGGTACTCCATAGCTCATCCAAGATCTAAAATCAAACTGCCCCTGTACGTTTACCGGCTGAAAGAGCTGAGAACCTGGGTCAAGAATAATCCCTTCCTGAATTTCTGTAGGTTCCTGAGCGATAAATGAACTATTCACAATGGCATTATTGGTAAATCTTGCCTGTGACCAAAGTGACCAGCTTTCATCCGTCTTGGGATTATTACTTCTGAATCTCAAACGAAGTCTGTTCGTATATGCTTGGTCCAAATCAGGGTTACCTACATAAAGTTGTGTGGGATTTGTATTATCCACCACGGGTTGGAGTTGTCTTAGGTCGGGCTCATTCGTCCGGGTATCATAGTCAAATTCCAGATTGGTGTTTTGAGAAATTTTGTAATCCAAACGGAAAGAAGGTTGGAAGCTTTGGAACACACGATCCAATTCGAATGGTATAGGAAACCCTTGGGTATTATCCAATTTGGCATTCTGATATTGACCCTCTACCTGAATCTGTACTTTTTCTCCTTGATATTGGTATCCAAGTTCCACTTCTTGGCTTAAAAATTTGCTATCAAAAGTATTACTCAATGCTGTGTCCAACATAAAATCGACATTGCCTGGGTCTTCACTACTGATATCAAAAATCAATTGATCGGAATCATTGATTCGATTCCCTATTTCATATTCCAATTCTATCTGACTTCGCTCACTGAGGGCTTCGGTGAGGGATATTCCGGTTTCCCAAGAAAATCCAGTTCGATCCCTATTGATTTGCTGATTGATGACTTCTGTCCGGAATTCAGGTACAAAGAACTCATTTGTGGCTGTTCTTACCGCTCGATCGGTATCAGAGTTATTACCCGTTCGCGCTCTAACGGATAAAGTTCTTCCGGGCTTTTTGAATTTATGACTATAAAAAATCCTATTGAAGAGATCGTAACTCTCGTTTCTTGCCGTTCGTGAATTTTCCACCGTATTAATGAGGTCGGTTCCGTCGCTAGTTACTCCTGAGAAAGAAGATCGCTCATCTTCAAACTGTGCTGAAAACCTTGGGATATACACGATTCGGTTTCGCTCATCTATATCATATTCAAATCGCATATCAAATTGATGACGATTGTTGATTCGGGTTTCCTCGTTTAATTCATCGTAAAATTGATTAGAGTTGTCATTCGTAACAAACTCACGGAAGATTTTTTCCTGCCCAAAGTTTTCTCTTCTGCTGAATAGGTAGCTTCCAGAAATTTTGATTTTATCTCCCCATTTATCTGAAAAGTTAACTCCAATCAAATGGGTATCAATTATCCCATTTTGAGGCCGCGAATTATTTTGAGCATTTGGGTCGGCTGTATAATCGGTGATATTGATATTATTCGATAAGCCTGTAAAAGTGATCCTTCGGTCATTATCGAAGGCGTTTACACTGGCCCCAACTAGGTATCGATCGTCAGTACCATAGCCAGCAGAGACCCGGCCAAACTGGCCTTTTCGGCTTTCGGGCTTTGTGATGATATTGATGGTTTTTATCCGCTCCCCATCGTCGAAGCCGCTGAGACGGGCCTTTTCACTCAGCTGATCAAAAATTTCAATGCTTTGTATTACTTCGGCTGGCAGGTTTTGCAAGGCGGCTTTCACGTCCCCTCCAAAGAAGGGCTCACCATCTACCAAAATTTGCGTGATTGCCTCTCCTTGGGCCTGAAGGGTCCCGTCTTCATTGGCTACTCCTGGGAGTTTTTCTATGAGCGTTTGCGCACTTGCATCACGCATGGTTTTAAATGCATTGGCATTAAATGCTGTGGTATCACCACGTTGCTCTCCGGTAGCTCTACGCGCAGATACTGTCACCTCGCTTAGGTCCGTAGCCTCTTCTCGCAATCTAATTGTTCCCAGATTCAGGTCATTAGTGACTTGTAGAAGGCGGAAATAATTTTGATAGCCCAGATATTGAACCTTAAAAATATATTCACCTTCTCGTACATCCGGGATCTCAAAGTTTCCTTCAAAATCAGAAATAATCCCATCAACCTGAGAGGAATCTACTACGCTCAAAAGTAAGATAGTAGCATTTGGTACTGATTTACTGTCAGCGACATCAATGACTTTGCCGGTAATGGAATAGCGCTGAGCAAAGCCGGTGGTGACGGTTAAACTCAGCAATAAAAAGATAATAAAAGTCTTCATTTAGTTGGTTTTCAGCTTGCTAGGTCTAGCATGAATTCACTTTACTAACAAAAAAACAAGCTCCTGTTCAATTAGTTTTTTGATTTTTGCTGAAAGGTAAATTGGTGGTATAGGAGTACGCCGATCATGTAAATCTTGAATTAGCGACAACTTTCGTCAGAATAAAATGTTATTTTAATCAACACTTGATTGTTTATAAAAATAACATTTATCTTAGGGTAATTAAATCATAGAGCTATGAGTCAGGATCAGAAAATCAACATCACCACGAAGCAACTAGCAAGCGGAAATTGCCAAGTGAAGTTTTTTGTAGAAGATGAAACACATCCTCAATACGGATATCTTTTGGTGGATGAGCCCAAGCCGGTTGGAGATATCATTCAAGTAATTCAGCAAAAGCTGGAGCGTCGTCGAGAGGCATCAAGGGCGATTAATCCCTTTTTTCCTGTAGCTCCTGAGCCTGAAGACAAAAACTTTTATCTCTTTTCGGCATGAGTTTTCTTGCGTCAAATCTTCGTTTGCTGCGAAAGCAAAAAGGCATCACTCAGTCGGAGATGGCTGAGCAGCTTGCCGTACAGCGCACTATGATATCCGCCTATGAGGATGGCAGATCCGAGCCAAAACTTTTAACCTTGCAGAAGCTTGCTGAGATTCTGGATGTAGGGTTGGATGAATTGATATTTCATGATATAGAGAAAAAAGGTAGGAAGGCTAGCCAGAAGCGAAAATTGAATATCCTAACCATAGCGGCAGATGAGGAAAAAGAAAATATCCTTTTGGTAGGGCAAAAAGCCTCAGCAGGCTACCTGAATGGCTATGCTGATCCGGAGTATATGGAAGGTTTACAGCAGTTCCAGATTCCCACTTTATCTAAAAATGCGAGTTATCGAGCTTTCGAATTGGCTGGGGACTCCATGTTGCCTTTGGTTCCTGGTACAATTGTCATTGGAAGCTACGTAGACCAGCTCCATCAGATCAAAAGTGGGAAAACCTACATACTAGTTACCCAGACTGAGGGAGTGGTATACAAGCGTGTATTTAACTATTTGGAGGATAACGGGAAGCTATTTTTGGTTTCTGATAATGAACACTACAAGCCTTACGAAGTGAGAGGGGACGATGTGTTGGAAGTATGGGAGGCCAAAGCCTTCATCAGCACGGACTTTCCCAACCCAGGAGATAAGAAGAAGCCCCTAAGTCTGGAGGATTTAGGAGAAATGATTCAAGATATTCAGGCAGATCTGAAAAGGATCAAAGGTTAATCTTTACGAAGAGTTATGTTGGTTTCCACCTGAATGGATGGAAATGAAGCTAGGCCTTCCCAAGTTACGCCTTGGTTTCCTGTGGTAAGATAAAACTCCCCAACTACGTCCTCTGTGGTATTGTAGTAGTCAAGGAAGAGTTGATTTCCTTCTCGGTAGCCCATGCCATTTCCTACATTGTTGTTAATCAAATCGTATTCGGTAAACTCCACTCCATCTTCAAGGGTAGTCATTACAAATGTGCTGACCTTTTCTCCGTTGAGATAAACAGACCAATTACCTGTCATCGTCGCGCTTTCTCGGGATTCTTGATCATTGCTAACTGGAGGGGGGATAACAGCATACTCTGTTGAGCTAGCAGCAAGACCGTCTTCATATCCTTCTTGGAAATCCTCACTTCCAAGCGCGAACAGTACAATCAGTACCACGAAAATCCCCAAAACCCAGAGGTAGTTTTTTGCAAACCATCCCTTCTGTTTAGGCTGAGGAATGGGTCTGGGTCGGATAGGCTCCGGATTGACGGGCTTTTTCTGGGGTTCAATGATTTTAGAAAGTACAGCGATGAGCTGATCGGTGTCGTATTTCCATCTGGAGCTGCTTAGCTCGTGGGCATGTCTGCGATTGAGTGCTTTGAGCTCTTCGGGCAATTCTGAATCACTTGGCATTCTGGCTCCATTTACGAGGACCGGGATCACCCGAATATCTCGCTCAAGGGCAGCTGATATTTCAATTCGGATAAAATCTCCCTCATTGAAAAGTCTCAGATTACCATCTGCATCTTTGATATTGGCCCAGTGCGGCCCAATAATAGCGATCAGCACCTTGCAATTATTTAGGGCCTGATCAATGGCTTGGACAAAGTCTAGTCCTGCTTCAAGTGTTTCGACGTCCAAAAAAACGGCCTCCGATCCAAATACCTCTTCAAGATTGTCTACCAATCTTCCTGCTTCACCAGAGGCATCCTGCCGTCTGTAGCTGACAAAAATTTTATTATAGGACATAAAAAAACCTGATTTCTATTCATAAATATAAAGAAATCAGGTGATTATGTAAAAATTTAAATCAGTCTTTCAATAAAGCCTCAAAACCTTCACGCATTTTAGAGACCGCATCATAATCCGAATCAATATTGGTTACTCCTTTTCCTAATTCATGCCAAAATCCATCACCACATTCTAGGTAAACCCCACGCTTTTTGCCCGCTTCTTCTTTGGCTATCTCATAGTTGTAATCAGGCATAAAAATCAATTTCATTAACTGGATCGCGTATTCCCAGTTTAATTCACGTTGGATTTGCCCAGATAGGAATAAAACTTTTCTGCTTGAAAAATGCACTGTTATTTTTCCGTCTTTGATTGAGTCGGAATCTGCCACTCTGAATTGAATTTGAAGAGGAGCTTCTTTTTTATTAGTCTCATAAATGGCCTGAATAAGGTCCTGCCCCATTAGCTTCCAGCCTTCTTGATCTACAGGGATTTTCGGTTTTGAATCTTTCTGATCTTTTTCAATCAGAGCCAGAGAAATCCCTTCATCCTTCAATTGCTTTGAATTCCACTTAGTGGCCTTCAAAAGCCGAAAAACAGGCTGCTTCCAAGCCGAGTCTAGTGTCAAAGTGGCGGAGTAGTCGTCCTCAAGGGTAAAACCCTCATCTAAAATTTCTTGCTCGGATAATTCTTCTCGATCGGTGTAATGAAGGATCAACTCAGCAGTCAAATCCTCTGTGCTCCAATCCAAAACCAATCGATATACATTGCTAAAAGGAGGAGGGATACTGCCCGAATCGTATTCTATTTCTAACCCAGTAATAAGGTCTTTATCAAATTCCATAATTCTAATTTGATGCAAAAGTACTGCTTTTTGGAGAAAAGTGGTCTCTCTGGATTCCTCTCGAAATTTGGGTGAAATCAATTCAAACCAAGTTGTGCTAAGGTTGCTTTCCGATTGATCTTTCCTGAAGGAGTCCGACTGAATTGACTGATTGAATAGAGCTCTTTGGGAACCTCAAATTTTTGAAGTGCGGATTTTAATTTGCTGAAAAAAACTGCATTTATTTTTGAATCGATTTTTGGGCCTTCGATCAAAATAACCAGTTTTTCACCAAGTTTTTCGTCTTTTTCACTTGCCAGAAAAAATTCAACATCTGGAAAAAATTCATGGATGATGGACTCCATTTTCAACTCTAACTCTTCAGGATGAAGCTTAATTCCTCCGGAGTTAATTACAAAATCCAATCTACCCTTCCAGTAAAACTCTGTTGGCGATACTAATTGCACTCGATCCTTGGTTTGGATCTTTTCACCGTTGCTCATGGAGCATCTGACCCAAAGTGCATCCTCCTCCGAAACGCCTATTTCTACCCGGGGAAGAGTGTGATATCGAAGCGGGAACTGAGTAATCCGCGCAAGAGCGATATGCGATACGGTCTCGGTCATTCCATAGGTTTGCCATGCAGGAATACCGCTGGAAGCAATTTCCTTTTTTAGACTTTCGGAAAGTGGAGCGCCTCCAATGAGTAGGTGCTTGATGCTGTCCTTTTTTTGGGGTCTATGCAGTAATTCGATGACTTGGGTCGGTACTAGAGTCACGAAAGTGGGACGAAACTCCAATCCAGACTTGCCAATAGGATGATTGCTGGGTGATTCACAGAGTATCGCACATTTCCAGACCATAGCCCTTACCAGATTCATTTTTCCAGCAATATATTCTGGATTTAGAGCATTGAGAATTCTCGAGTTTTTACCCGTACCCAGAAAACTCCGAGTCGCTTGGGCACTAGCCTCCATTTGTTGGCGACTTACGCGAATGACCTTGGGCTTTCCCGTGGAACCGCTGGTTTGAAGGGAAAAGGTCTTTTCACCCTTGAGCCAAGCCAAACAAAAACGGATAGTTTCCTGTGCCCAAATCTCTGATAACTCAGGGCAAGCTTCAAAATCGGCAACACTTTGTAAAATTTTATCTTCTATTCGAAGCTGAAACATCTAAATTTGGTCTGAATTGAGTTCTAAGTTAATCAACATTTTAGAAGGGACTCAGTTAATTTTGAGACAAAAAAACATACCCATGAACTGGATCACTGCCAAAGAATACCAAGATATCACTTACAAAAAATGTAACGGTGTGGCTCGTATTGCCTTTAATCGACCAGAAGTCCGTAATGCTTTCCGCCCAAAAACTACTTCTGAACTTTACGACGCTTTTTATGACGCACAAGAAGACACATCTATCGGTGTGATCCTTTTGAGCGGGGAAGGGCCTTCACCAAAGGATGGTGGCTGGGCATTTTGTTCTGGAGGTGACCAAAAGGCGCGTGGTGAGCAAGGCTATGTGGGCGAAGATGGCTATCACCGCTTGAATATTCTGGAGGTTCAGCGACTAATTCGATTCATGCCCAAGGTGGTGATCGCTGTGGTACCGGGCTGGGCTGTAGGTGGAGGTCATTCGCTGCATGTCGTTTGCGATTTAACCTTGGCAAGTAAGGAACATGCCATTTTCAAGCAGACGGACGCAGATGTAACCAGCTTTGATGCGGGTTATGGTTCGGCTTATTTAGCCAAAATGGTGGGGCAAAAGAAAGCTCGCGAGATCTTCTTTCTAGGTAGGAATTACTCTGCTCAGGATGCCTATGAAATGGGTATGGTGAATGCCGTAATCCCACATGCTGAACTTGAGTCAACTGCCTATGAGTGGGCCCAAGAAATTCTAGCTAAGTCTCCAACTTCCATCAAAATGCTGAAATTTGCGATGAATCTGACTGATGATGGCATGGTTGGCCAACAAGTTTTTGCCGGAGAAGCGACACGACTTGCGTATGGAACTGAGGAAGCTAAGGAAGGTAGAAATGCATTTTTGGAGAAAAGAAAGCCTAATTTCGGTAAGAATAAGTGGATTCCTTAAGGGAGCATGAAGGCTGAGGAATGTACTTTGTACTTCCCTAAATAGCGTTGACCGTTTGGTTTATACGTAGATATAATCGAAGACCTGAAAACAATTTCAGGTCTTTTTTATTCCCTATACAAAAGATCAAATAATGAATAGTAAGCCTTGGATGAAATCCGTAATGCGAATCGCTGCAGTTTACAATTTGCTTTGGGGAGCATGGGTGGTACTTTTTCCTCTTCAGTTTTTTCAGCTGACTGGAATGGCAGAGCCGGTTCATCCCATGATCTGGCAAGGGATGGGAATGGTGATTGGTGTTTACGGATTGGGCTATTGGTGGGCTGGAGCAAATCCTGTCAAGCATTGGCCCATAGTGGCTGTAGGCTTTCTTGGGAAAATTTTTGGACCCTTAGGTTTTGTGTTTAATTATTTGAACGGGGTTGTTCCCGGTTCATTTGGATACACACTAATCACTAATGATCTGATCTGGTGGATTCCTTTTTTCCTTATTTTAAATGAGGCTAGAAAATGGAAATGGCAACTTTAATTGCCATTTCTCTCTTTATTCACTTATTGTTTTCTTTTTTGGGAGAAATCCCCAAAATCCTACTCAATGGCCTGATAGACAAATTGCTTCATTTTTTGATCGTAGTAGCCACTGAAAGGTGCCGTTTGAGTCATCATGATTGAAATGAGGTTTTCTTTCGGATCGACGAAAAAATAGGTGCAATAAGCTCCACTCCAATAGTATTGCCCTTCTGAACCTAAAGACTTTGCGTCAGCCAAATCTGTTGTAACTCCAAAACCAAATCCAAAACCTTGTCCCGGATCTCGCTTGATCTCTCCAATTTGATTCATGGTCATGATCTCGATAGTCTTAGGGCTTAAGTATCGTTTGCCATTCCATTCACCTTCATTTAGCAGCATTTGGGCAAAAGTCGCGTAATCCTGAGCTGTGGAAAACAAGGCATTGGCTCCAGCAAAGACTGTATTGCCTGAAGTTGGGGTTTGCCGTGGGGCTTTGATAAGTTTCCCCTCTTCGTCATAGGTGTGTAGGGTGGCCATTCGCTGCTGTTGCTCTTCGTTAAGGTTATAGCCGGTATCCTTCATGCCTAAAGGCTCAAAAAGTCTTTCGTTCAGAAACTCTTCAACCGTTTGACCTGAGAAAACTTCAATCAATCGAGCCAAAATATCAGGAGACGCAGAATAGTACCAAATTTCACCTGGATGCGCGTACAGCGGCAGCTTTGCGTAAGCAGAAACTCTCGAAGCGATGTCTTTATGAGGTGTGTAGTAAATGCCCTGCACAACCTCTTCGTCCACTTTGGATCTACCAAGACCATGCGATAAGCCTGCGGTGTGACTCATCAACTGATGGATGCGGATGGGAGACTTTGCAGGCTCGAGGCCTCCTTCGGTTCCTAGCATTGGGTCTTTTGCTACCATCACATCCTTGAATTCTGGTAAATAGCGATACAAGGGGTCATTTAGCTGAAAATGCCCTTCTTCATAAAGCATCATAAATGCCGTGGTAATGATAGGTTTGGTCATAGATTGGATAAAGAAAATCTGATCAAGCGCCATTTCTTTTTTCGCTTCTAAATCTGAATAACCAATGGTATTCTCATGCACTTTCTTTCCATCCTTGTAGATCAAAGTCACAGCTCCGGCTAATCTGCCTTCATCAACTTCGTTTTCAATAAATGCATCGTATCTTCCTAGGCGATCGACAGAAATGGAGGTGGTGGCATGGTGTCTTTCAGCAATGGTTTGCGCAAAACTCCCCGTACTAAGGATAAATAGGGGTACAATTAAAAATTTGAGGTATAGTTTTATCATGAAAATGGGATTTAAGGTTAGTTTGGTTCGTATACAATTTGCTTGAATTTAATTCACTTTTCATGCTTTTTCCTAATTTGAACAAATGAATTCGAGCCGAACCCGAAAGTCCACTGGATAAATGAAAAGAGCAGGCGCGATTTTCTACCTCTCTCAAGTAAACAAGGCCGCCATAGACAAGTAAAAAATAAACGAATGAAACACCTCGAAACCACTTATGATACCCATGATGGGAAGAAGTTGTACCTACAAGCATGGATGAGTGATTCGCCCAAGGCGAGTTTACTTCTGGTTCATGGACTTGGAGAGCATAGTTCTCGATATGTTCATTTGGTTGAAAAGTTGGTTGAGGCTGGAGTATCCGTTTTTACATTTGATGGGAGAGGTCATGGAAAATCTGCTGATGATAAGCCTGACGCCTTTTTTGAATCATATCGAGATTACTTGAAAGATATTGATACCCTTTTTGGCAAAGTAAAAAGTTATGTGCAAGGTGTACCTGCTTTCATTTATGGCCACAGCATGGGTGGGGGATTGGTGGCGTCATACGTTTTGGATTATAAGCCTGAGGCAAGAGGAATAATCCTTAGCTCACCAGCGATTAAAGAGGCCGAAGGAACATCAAAATTCCTGATCGCAATAGGTGGATTGATGAGTAAATATTTCCCCAGGTTTAAGGCCTTAAAATTAGATGCGAGCAAAATTTCAAGAATTCCAGAGGAAGTAGACAAATATTTGAATGATCCTCTGAACTATACAGATCCGATTCCTGCACGCACTGGCAATGAACTCCTGAGTATGATGCGAATGATTCAGGATAAAGCTAATCAGTTTGATCTTCCGCTTTTGATCATTCATGGATCGGCAGATGGACTCACAAATCCGAAAGGCTCTGAAATCTTAGTTGATAAAGCAATTTCATCTGATAAAACCTTAAAGACTTTTCCTGGCGGATATCACGAACTGATTAACGACACTGACCGGGATGAAGTCAAAGAAGTCATTTTGAATTGGATTGTAGAAAGGGTTTGAACATTTACCAGCTAGGTCTAATTCCTGGCGCAAATGGAAAACTCAAGCTTTTGAAATAGTCCAAATCTCCGGCTGGCTGTTCAATTTCTGCGGGAAATGGTCGCTGGGAAAAAGTCTGAAAATAAAGCAAACAGGCATTTCTCCACCATTCTGCTTCAGTTCTTTGAACTGCAAGCAATTGATTGACGTGATCCCATCTTTCTGCATCAAGGTCATTTTCTAAACTTGCCCAAATATTTTGCATTTCAGCTACGCTTTTTACACCCTGATCGTAATGTAATGCGATTTCTTTCCATAGTGTTTTTCCAGATTTCATCTTGAAATCCCAGGGCACATGATGAAACCATAGCAGGTACTTCTCTGGGATTTGAGAAGTATTTGACCAATTATTAGCGATTTCAGGAGCATATTGAGACAGTGCATTGCTCCCAGAACTAGTTCGGTCAAAGCCGATTCCCAAGCTATCAGCGCGATGGTAGTAAAGTGATGTCCAGTCCGCTCTTCCTCCAGTGACCCAAGGCCCTGGGCCGTAATGGTGACCTCTTCCCATAATGTGGTGCAGACCTAGTGGAGTCATATAGTTTACCGCAGCCTCGTGGGAGGGGAGCATTATCTGGTTGATTTTGGATACTAACTCTTGAGTTTGACCAAAAGTCAATTTAATCCAATCTTCACTTATTTGATCTGAATTGATCTCTGGATTCCAAGCTTGCTTTCCAAAAGCAAACCAATTGGCTTGGGCAAATAGATGTCCGGTCCAGTTTCTTTCATTTCCAATATTGGATACTCCAGCCATCAAAGTGACTTGCCGAGGGGAGACAGGAGTTTGAATTATCTCTGAAACGGTGGAGTTTGCTGTGGGTCGAAAGGTTTTGGATTTTAGCACTTCTTCCCACATTGGAGCCAAAAACACAAGCTGGGTGGCCTGTCCTAGATATTCTTGGGTGATCTGAAACTCCATGCCAACTTGGGTCTCCTTCATTGCCCCAAATAGTGGGTGAAAAGGCTCTCGAGGCTGAAAATCAATCGCTCCATTTTTCACTTGGAGAATAACATTATCACGGAAATTCCCATCTAGTGGGATAAATTCGAGGTTGGCTTGTTTGTGACGATCTTCGTCCACCTCATGCGAATACACAAATGCTCGCCAGATTAACAAACCTCCATGGGGAGCAAGCGCCTCTGCAAGCATGTTTGCGCCTTGTGAATGATCTCTTCCAAACTCATGAGGCCCTGGTTGTCCCTCCGAATTTGCTTTGACTAGGTATCCACCAAAATCCGGGATGAATGAATAGATTTCATCCGTTTTCTTTTGCCAAAAACTTTGTACTTCTGGGTCCAAAGGGTCGGCGGTTTCCAACCCTCCGATTTCCATTGGTGCAGAAAATCTTGCAGTCAGATAAACTTTAATTCCATAGGGTCTGAAAAGGTCAGCAAGTACCTTCACCTTTTTCATGAAATCCGTCGTCAGGACAAGAGCGTTTGCATTTACATTCGTAAGGGAAACCGCATTGATTCCTATGGATGCATTGGCTCGTGCATAGTCTTTGTATTTAGGATCTATGTACTCAGGAAGCTTGTGCCAGTCCCAAATTGAGAAGCCTGCATAGCCTCGTTCTACGGTTCTGTCAAGATTATCCCAATGGTTGAGCATACGAATTTTAACCTTCGGATAATCAGATATTAATGTATTTTTATCAAAAGTTCCTTTTTGGATGTTTTGTAGAAAATTAAAGACTCCGTAGAGAGTTCCAACGGGCTGATTCCCCACGATGGTAAAGTGCTTTGCTCCGTCGCTTTCGATCATTCCCATCCAATACCCTTCTTCTCCCAAATTCTTTATTTCGCTTTCCAGGGATGCAGAAAGGAAAGGCAATAGCTGTTCTCGTGTACCTATCCATAGAAGTGATTTTTCCCTATTGATTTTCTTAAAGTCTATCGATGCTCCAAGCATCTTTTCACTTGCCAAAGAAAGTTCGCTTTGGATGATTTCGAATGTAGGCCCCTGGTCAAAAAGGTAGATACCATTCATGAGTTCTCCTACCTCGTCCTTTAAGGTAGAATTCTCAATTGGCTGATAATCTAGCCAAAGCTTGTAGCCGTCATTTGCTTGAGTTGGCAATACAAGGATGAGGGTAAAGAAAAGAAGAAGTGCTATTCTCACGGTAGATTTTTATTTTCAATTTGTCTGAGAAAATCTCTAAAACCAAATAGAAACATTTGAGCGGAATCTGATGAAGATTCACGGCGTTAAATCTGACATTTTTTGTCAATCTACTTTTGGAATGGCCAGGAATTTAAACCACCTCCTTATCTTCGGTTATTCATTTTTTGACTGATGGAGCAAAAACCTTTTATTATTTACAAATCATCTGCGGGGTCGGGTAAAACTTACACCTTGACATTGGAATACCTAAAGCTGGCTCTTCGTTCGAGCCATACTTTTAAGCAAATTCTAGCGGTAACTTTTACCAATAAAGCCACCCAAGAGATGAAGGAGCGGATTCTGGAGGTTTTGGCACGCTTGAGTCGCGAGATTCGGCCAGAGGAATTTCTGGATGAGCAGCTGATGATCGCTTTGAATTGTGATGCGGATGAACTCCAAAAACGCAGTCGGGAAACCTTGTTGGATATCCTGCATGGTTATGGATATTTTGCCGTAAGTACGATTGATTCCTTTTTCCAACGAGTGATCCGATCCTTTGCTAGAGAAATGGATTTGCAGGCAAAATTCGAGTTGGAATTGGATCAAAGTGCGGTTTTGGAGCGCCTCGTGGATCGAATCGTAGAAAAGGTAGCGGAAGATAAGTCTCTGCTAAACTGGCTGGTGGCATATGCCGAGGAGCAGATCGAAGATGGGAAAAGCTGGGATATACGAAATGGTATCAAGGGCCTAGGCACAGAGATTTTTCAGGAAAAATTCAAGGTACACCAAGCCCTTTTCAATCAAACAATCGGCAAGGAGGGATTTTTGGCTGATTTTCGAAAGAAAGTACAACTGGATCGCGCACTGATTTTGCAAGAGGCAGAGGCGATCAAAAAGGAGGCAGAGGAGATTCGCTTACGATTTGGTTTGGAATGGATTGATTTCAAGGGCGGGAATAATTCTTTTGCCAAACGATTTGGTCAGGTAGGCACGGATTCAAACAAGCCTATTCCAGCACTTACAGAGCCAATGAAGCAAAACCTTCCAGATGCTCAAAATTGGTTTACTAAGACCAGTATTCATGCCGCTGCTATCGAACAAGCGGCAAATGAAGGTCTAATTGCCCTGATTTTTAAATTACCTCCCCTACTTACGAGATGGAATACAATACAGGCCTTGTCGAAAAACCTGAATGCTTTCGGGGTTTTTAGCAATCTGCTCAATGAATTACGTGACCTTAAGGAGGAGGAGGGGATTTTGCTGATTTCTGATGTAAATGATTTCTTGAAAGGAATCACTTCAGACAATGAAGCTCCATTTATTTATGAAAAAATTGGCAATCAATATCAACATTTCTTAATTGACGAATTTCAGGATACCTCTGAATTTCAATGGTCTAGCTTCAAGCCTTTGCTTGTAAACTCACTTGGAAGTATGAATACAAATCTCATCGTGGGTGATGTGAAGCAGTCGATTTATCGTTGGAGAGGGGGAAGATTAGAATTACTTTTGAACGAAGTTCAAGAACAGATTCAAGAAGCCTATCATCAAGTCAAAAAATTGGAAACCAATTTTAGAAGCCTCCCTAAGGTTATTGACTTTAATAATGCATTGTTTGGGGTATTTCCTGAGTTGATGCAGGGGGCCATGGAGACTGAATATTCGACTGATTCAGAGAATTTATTGGGAGATGCTTATGAGGATGTCGCGCAGCAAGTCCCCAAGAAAAAGCGTCTATTGGACTTTAAGGGGAGAATTAGGTTAGAATTTAAGCAAAAGGAGTCTCGCACCTCCTATGCCGCCGAAGAGGAGGATGAAGAGGAAAGTGATGACACGGTTTTGGACAAGTTACCGGGTCTGGTGATGCAGTTACAAGATCAGGGCTATGCGCTGCGAGACATCGCCTTTCTGGTCCGAAAAAATGATCAAGGGGCGGACATAGCTGATAAATTGATGAGTTATGGCCAAGATCATCCTGAATCCAACTACCGTTTCGATGTACTTTCGGAGGATTCACTTTTTGTCTCCAAATCGGCAGCAGTGAAGGCGGTTGTGGCTTTGTTGCAATATCTGGCCAACCCTGCAGATAATGTCCCTCTGAAAACCTTTTGGTATTACTATTCGCTAATCCATGGAATCAGCTATTCGCATGAGTTATTCGAAAAAAACTCTTTGCCTTCCGAACTTAAAGTCAAACAAATAGAGCTAAATAAAAATCTAAAAACTTGGCTTCAAATGCCCTTAATGGAGCTTATTGAAGAGATTTTGAGTTTTTCAGATTTGCTCGATGCGGAAATTGATTTGGCCTATGTTTCCGGGATTAAAGAAGCGGCATTCGATTTTGTGAAAAAGAACAGAGCGGACTTACAAGGATTTTTGGACTGGTGGGAGCTCAATCATCAGAAACGAACCGTCAAGATTCCAGAGGACCATGATGCCATGCGGATTTTGACGATTCACAAGGCCAAGGGGTTGCAGTTTAAAGTGGTGATCATGCCTTACTTGGACTGGCAGATGGTAGCAGATAAAACACAGGCTCCTATTCTTTGGAGTGAATATGATGTATCAGAACAGTTGAAGACCGTTTTACCTCTTACCCATACCAGTATCCTTCAAGACTCCGCTTTCCAGGATTTGTATCAAAAGGAGGTTAGATTGGCTTACCTGGACAGTTTGAATATGCTTTATGTTGCATTTACCCGGGCGGAGGAGCAGATTTTTGGCTTTGCAGATTTCACCCAGACCAAAGCTGGAAAAGTTTCTTTAAAGCGAACAGGAAATCTTCTTTATCAGCTATTTAGTACAGGTTTTACGAGTATTGAATTAGAGTCAAAAAAATATTGGGATCAAGAAGCTTTGGTCTTTGATTGGGGGGAAACCTCAAATCTTAAATCAGCAAGAGTTACTCAAAATAACCTTGCTATGGCTATTAGGTGGGAATCTGTTGCTTGGTCAGGAAAATTGAAGACCCGAGAATACGCTTGGGATTTTTCTGAAAATGGAGTTTCTGCTCGAGCTCAGCGGAAATTAGGCCTTTTGGTTCACGAAATTTTAGAAGAAGCAAAAACTGGAGAGCATGCCATGAATTTGCTGCAGCAAATGACTTTCGAGGGTAGGCTGGATGAAGAGACTGCAGTACAAGTTAAAACTCAGTTGGAAAATCTTTTTTTGACTCCAGAGTTTGTGCAATGGTACCAATCCGATTTTCAGGTGATGGCAGAGCAGGGGATTCTATTGCCGGGAGGCAAACAAAAAAGACCTGATCGAATTTTGATCGGTCCAAACGAGGCATTGGTTATTGATTTCAAAACCGGGGAAAAGAAAGATGTCCATCAAAAACAAGTAAAGGAATACATGGATTTGACTCGTAACTTAACTCAACTACCGGTCAAGGGCTATGTATGCTATTTGGATCCAACTGAAATAATCTCCGTTCATGAATAGTTTCTTAAAGAATACCGCGGCTGAAATACTTGCGTCTGGCAAAAATATGGAGGAACTCGTGGTGGTTCTTCCAAACCGACGGGCTGGCTTGTTCTTTACCCAGCATTTGGGTTCGCTGATAGATAAGCCCACTTGGATGCCTGAGGTCAAAACCATTGAGCAGGTGTTTTATGAACTGGCAGGACAAAGTCCGGCAGATGACTTAACCCTGATTTTTGAATTGTACCGTGTTTACGAATCCTTGCAACCTGATCCAGAAGACTTTGATCGGTTTTATTTCTGGGGTGAGCTGATTTTGAAGGATTTCAATGATATGGACCAGTTCCTGGCTGACGCCAAATTGGTCTATCGTAATTTGGCTGATATCAAGGAATTGGAATCTGATTTGAGCTATTTGAGTGCTGAGCAGGTGGCTTTGATCTCCCAGTTCTGGAAATCTTTTAGCCAGCAAAGGCTTGAAGAAAAAGAGAAATTTCTGCGTTTCTGGCAAATTTTGGAGCAATTGTATACAAAGTTCCAAGCCAATTTAGAGGTTTCTGGTATGGCATACACTGGGAAAATCTACCGTCAAGTGGTAGAGCAACTTGAAGAAACTCAAAGGCCCAAAAAGCAACATATTTTTCTGGGATTCAATGCGTTTACCCTGACTGAAGAAAAGCTCATCAAGCATTTCATCAAAGAGTTTGAGGCAGAGATTTACTGGGATATTGATCAATATTATTTGAATGATGAAAGACAAGAAGCAGGTTTGTTTTTCAGACAATATCAAAAAGACAAGGTACTTGGTCCCACATTTCCAGAAGTCATCCCAGATCAAATCAGAAACAAAGCGAGTAAAATCAAGTCCTATTCTATCCCTTTGAAAATCAATCAAGCCAATTTGGTAGGGAAGATTTTGGAAGACCTTAATCCAAACGAGGCATTAGATGAGACGGTGGTCATTCTTCCTGATGAGCAATTACTTTTCCCGGCTTTGCACGCGGTACCAGAAGGCATCGATCAGCTCAATGTAACCATGGGTTATCCTATTCGAAATGCGCCTATTTTCACCTTTTTAGATGCAATACTCGACCTGCAGCGCTATGTAAAAGAACGGGAAGGGAAGGTGTCTTTTTATCATAAACCAGTGACGGATCTTTTGACCTTTCCCTATTGGAAGTCCAATGAACAGGGTTTTGTAGCTAATCTTCTCCTCGAGATTAAAAAAACCAATATCGTGGAGGTAGCAAAGGATCGTTTAGTGCTAGGAGGTCCGATGTTTGAGCTGGTTTTTCAAAAGGTCTCGGCAGAATCCTTATTCGAGTATCTGGGTGAGATAATGCAAAGTTTGGCTACCGACTTGGATGAAGATCCCATTCAGCGAAGTTACCTCTATCAGGCTTTTAAGCAATTGACTCGAATCCGAGAGATTTTCAAAAGTAATTCGCCCGGTAAGGTGACTGCTGATTTTTACTTAAAGCTGTTTAGGCAGATATTTCGGGAGATCAAATTACCATTTGACGGGGAGCCACTCGCAGGATTGCAATTTATGGGGGTTCTCGAGTCTCGAAATCTTGACTTTCGCCGTGTGATCATCTGTGATGTGAATGAAGGGAGTTTTCCTCCAGGTAGTGGAATCAATTCCATGATTCCTTTTAATCTGCGTAGGGCCTTCGGATTACCTGTGCAGGAGCAAAATGACGCTATTTATGCCTACACCTTTTACCGATTGCTGCATCAGGCTGAGGAAGTGCATTTAATTTATACCACGGCTTCTGATCAAGGTAAGGCAGGGGAGATGAGTAGATTTATGCAGCAAATGCAAGTAGAGCTTGGTACTTCGAAGCCAGAACCTGTTTTGGTGCCGGTGGATCTTACGAGATCCAAGGAGATTCGAGTTGAAAAAACCGAGGAGGTTCTCAAGAAACTGGCAACCTATTACAAAAATGATTCAGAAGAAGGATACCAGCAGCAATTTTCAGCCTCTGCTTTGAATTCCTATTTGGACTGTAGACTTCGATTTTATTTCCGATACATCGCAGGATTAAAGGAAAAAGAAGAGGTAGTCACGGAAATTGATCCGATGACCTTTGGTACCATGCTGCATAAAGCCATTGAGCTACTATATAAAGTGGATCCGAAAACAGGATATTTGGATGTCACTCCCCAGGCCATCGATAGATTGAAATTGGGGATTCCAGCGGCTGTGGATGCAGCAATAGCCGATTTTTACAAACTTGAAAAGCTCGATGAGAGTAATTTAAGTGGTCAATTACTAATCGCTCGATCGATATTCAGGAAGTATCTGAAAGCTATTTTAGACTATGATCAAAAGAACGGTGATTTCAGGGTCTTAACACTTGAAGGGGAGTACAAATCTGGCTTGACGATTGATACGCCCAATGGTGCTCAGGAAGTTCGTCTCGGAGGCTTCATAGACCGAGTGGATCAGAAAGACGGGGTGATCCGCCTGATTGATTACAAAACAGGAAAGGATGAAAAGAAAGTCCCTTCAATTATATCCCTTTTTGATAGAGAGGATAAAAAACGAAACAAGGCGGCTATGCAGACCATGTTGTACGCCTTCTTTTATCAATATGCTTATCCGTCCAATCAAATTCCGCTCAAACCTGCCATTTTCAATGTTAAGGAGATTTATGATCCCAAATTCAGTCCTTTTTTGATCATGGAAAAGGAAGAGATTGAGGATTATCTACAGATTAGAGATGAATTTGAAAATGAGCTTCGTCATCTCCTTGAGGAAATTTTCGATCCAAAGGTACCTTTTGATCAGACTACAGAATTAGAAAAGTGTAGGTTCTGTGCATACAAGGAAATTTGTGATCGCTGATTACATGATGACCTTAGCCACCTTTTCGTGCATTTCCATTAGCATTCCCAAGGTTGCCGAACCATACCATTCCTTCAGGTCCATTTTCAGAATTCCTGCTTGAATAGCCGGATCGGTATTGGTCAAAGCTTCTGCCTCTTCTATGCTTTCCACATCAAAGAAGAACAAACCTCGCAATTCCTCATTCCCAAAAAATGGGCCCGCCAAAACCATTTTTCCCTCTTGGGCAAGTCTGCCAATATTCGCCATGTGACCTTCTTGAAACTTGGCTCTTTCCTCTTCCGAATACTCGGCAACTTTGTTGCCTCGATAGAGAAATGCAACAATATATTTTTTCATTCCATATTCATCTGCTCCAAGTTCTTCGGCAAGCTGAGGGTCGTATTTATCTTGGGCAAAAGTAGCAGTGGAAATACAGATGAAAAGAAGGAGCGGAAGGATGATTTTTTTCATGGTGCTGAATTTTGTTTGTAGAGCAAAAGTTAAGAAAAAACATTCTTCTGCAAACCGTTCAGAGAAAGACAAGGGTAAGCTTAGAAATTAATTTTTTGAAGAAGTGATAAAAAAATCGGACTTCCCGAATAAAATTTACAATTCATTTTTGGCTTCAATTTTGCCACTTATTCATCGTAATCTTGTAGGAATAAATCTTTCTAATTCCATAAAGATTTTCCTTTGGCAGGCAGTGATCAGGCTGCCCCTTCAATGGATGAAATGGGAGAAGAATTCGAAGGTTTCATGAACCAATCATAGAGTAGGAGGGAAGAGAGATCAACCTTCCGAGCTTCTTTTTTTTGAGACAAACTAGCAGGGTTTGGCTTACTTTTTAGACTTTTTTTTTGCTAGAGGCTAATTTTTATGGGCTCAGACCAGATTCAATTAATTCAAATTATCTTAGTAGAAATCACTTTATATGTATTTTATTAAATATCTGATTTAAAATTGTTTAAGACTATTTTAGGGTCCTCGTAATTAGTCTAGTCTAAATAAATTAGATTAATCTAAATCTATAATTCTGATAATTTGGTCCAGTAATTTGAGAGAAATTTCAGGTTTAACATTCAGCCGTTCTTTCAGCTAAAATCGAAAGGCTCTGTTTACTTTTTTTTGAGCGAAAGCCATTTAGTGTCTATGGGTGGACTAGTGTGAAACGAGGAGTAGTTTTTTTGAAAATTAAAAATTAGTCTTGCTAAAGTTGAGTCCTTTTTCTTGTCGAGATTCTTAGAATGAATGGATTTTTTCGCCCTCAATTTTTCACACTTTTTAATGAAGCTTTGTTGTTGATCGTTTCGATCTGGAAAGTCATATTGGTACCTTTGGCACGAATAATGAAAATTAGCTGTTGAATGATTTTAAGGATTTCGGCAGTCATCACAAATCGGTTTAGACCTACGAAATTTTTGCTTATTTTCACATCTTCAAATCAAGCTAATGGCTGAAGAAACAGACGAAAAAAAACCTTTCCTTTCCAAGAAAATCGACAATTTTTTCAGGGGTCTTGCGGATGCTTATCGCTTTGTTCTTCGATTTTTTAAAGAGGTGTTTTTACCTCCTTATGAATTCAGGGAAGTGGTGCAGCAATGTTATAGAATCGGAGTAGAATCTCTCCCACTTATTTCCCTTACGGGCTTTATCGTGGGGATTGTATTTACCAATCAATCTAGACCTTCTCTGGAAGAATTTGGTGCGGCCTCTTGGCTTCCATCTTTGATATCTATCGCGGTAGTGAGAGCCATGGGACCTTTGGTTACTGCGCTGATAGCTGCGGGAAAAGTGGGGTCAAGTATAGGCGCAGAAATCGGCTCCATGAAAGTAACAGAGCAGATTGATGCCATGGAGGTATCGGCCACCAATCCATTTAAATTTCTGGTGGTATCTAGAGTCTTGGCAACCACATTTATGATTCCCATGCTAGTGATGTACACAGACTTTGTTGCATTAATGGGATCATTTTTGAGTGTGAATTCTAAAGAACTGGTGAGTATGTCCACCTTTTTTGTTCAAGTCTTTGAGTCTATTACCTTCCTAGATATTTTCTCCTCCGTCCTTAAATCGATTTTATTTGGGTTTACCATCGGAATTGTGGGCTGCTATAAAGGCTACAACTCTTCCAAAGGAACCGAGGGTGTAGGTCGCGCGGCAAATTCCGCGGTTGTAATTTCTATGTTTTTGATATTTATAGAGGAGCTCTTGGCCCTTCAGATTGTAAACGCGATTCGAACCTGGTAAGCTATGGAAGAAAAAGTAGTCGAAATACGAGGATTGAAAAAATCATTTGGAGACTTAAAAGTACTCCAAGGCGTTGATTTGGACCTGCACAAAGGGGAAAACCTTGTTGTGCTAGGGAAATCTGGGTCAGGTAAATCTGTTTTGATCAAAATCATGGTGGGCCTTCTCAAGCAAGATTCAGGTTCGATGATGGTTTTGGGACAGGATGTGGCTCAATTGGGTGTGAGGCAATTAAACGCCTTACGTTTGAAAATTGGCTTTTCATTTCAAAACTCCGCGCTTTACGATAGTATGACTGTGCGGGAAAACATGGAATTTCCTCTAGTGAGGAATGTTAAAAACCTGACCAAAAAAGAAATAAACTACAAAATCGAAAGTTTGCTGGATAGCGTGGGCCTTCCTCAATCTATCGATCAAATGCCTTCTGAATTGTCTGGAGGTCAGAAAAAGCGAATCGGTGTGGCTCGTACCTTGATCTTAGAACCTGAAATCATGCTTTATGATGAGCCAACAGCGGGTTTGGATCCGATTACTTGTATCGATATTAACAATCTGATCATTCAGGTCAGAGAGCAGTATAATACCTCTTCAATTGTGATTACTCACGATTTGACCTGTGCAAAAATGACTGGAGACAGGCAGGCAGTTTTGCTAGACGGTCAATTTAAGGCCGTGGGTTCATTTGATGAGGTTTTTGCCCATGCTGATGATCAGCGTGTCAAATCATTCTACGATTATAATTTCATAAATTCATGAAAGCTGAAAATAAAAGATCTGTCATTGTAGGGATTTTTGTATTCCTAGGCATTGCAATTTTGGTCACTGGTATCCTTACACTAGGTGGTCAGCAAAAGAAGTTTGTAAAAGCCATTGAGCTAAGAACCGTTTTTGATGATATCGGAGGTCTTCAGACTGGAAACAACATTTGGTTTTCTGGGGTGAAGATTGGAACCGTGAAGAAAATCAACTTTTACGGAGACTCCCAAGTAGAAATTATTATGAATGTGGAGGAGGAAGTAGTGGAGTTTATCCGAAAGGACTCTAAAGCCACTTTGAGTTCTGATGGTTTGATAGGTAACAAAATCATTGTGATTTATGGTGGTACTACCATGGCACCACCTGTGGAGAATGGTGATAGACTTGAGTCTGTGATGCCATTGGATACAGATCAGATGATGGAGACATTGCAGACCAATAATGAAAATCTAGTGGATATTACTGCGGATTTGAAGGTGTTGACGAGCAAGTTGGCCGATGGTGAAGGCATCGTAGGTGCTGTGATGACCGACTCTTTGCTGGCTGAAAACTTCCGAAGCATACTAAACAATCTTGCAGTAGCCTCTACGAATAGCAACAAAATGCTGGCTGAGTTGAATAAGTTTACGGCTAAACTCAACCAAGAAGGTAATCTCTTCAATGACTTGGTAACTGATACGCTGATGGCTGACCAAGTAAGAGAAACATTGAATACACTTCAGGCAACCGCTAAAAACTCTGAGCAAATGACTGAGGAGCTTAAGGCCATTACCGATAAATTCAACTCGAGTGACAATGCAATGGGAGTGCTCTTGAATGACCCTGAATTTGCAGAAGATTTAAAAAGTTTCATGATTAATACTGATTCGGCTACTTACAACTTAAATAAGGGTTTGGAGGCTTTGCCTTACACTTGGCCGTTTAGGAAAGGCTTCAAAAGACAAGCGAAAGAAGCAGAAAAGGAAGGAAATTAAAAGACTTCAAATTAAAGGGAATCGATTTGACTCCCTTTTTTTGTGGTTTAATGTGTAAAGATTACGAGTGAAACTCGACTTTTTGAAGAATAGTAGTAATAGCATCGAACACTTGGTCTGCGTTTGACTTGGAAAAACAAAGTGGAGGCTTTGTTTTTAACACATTATCGTATGGACCATCCGTACTGATCAGAATGTTTTGATTTCGAAGTTCGTTTTTAACCAAGGATGCTAAGGCCGTGTCAGGATCATTTGAATCAGGTTTGACCAATTCCACGCCGAGAAATAGTCCTGATCCTCGCACATCGCCAATGCATGAAAAGTCATTTTTGAGCTCATTTAAGGCTTTTTTGTAAAATTCGCCAACTTCCAGTGCATTCTGCTGCAACCCTTCCTCTTCAATCACCTCCAAAACAGAAATACCGATTGCACAGGAAACAGGATTTCCTCCAAAGGAGCTAAAAAATTCCACTCCTTTTTCAAAGGCCTCTGCCACTTCCTGAGTAGTGATCACAGCCCCGATAGGATGTCCATTCCCCATTGGTTTGCCTAAAATGACCATGTCTGGAATGACTTCCTGGGCTTCATATCCCCAGAAATACTCGCCCACACGTCCAAATCCAGTCTGCACCTCGTCACTGATACAAATACCACCTTGGGCACGAATGGCAGGGTAGAGCGCTTTCAGATATCCAGGAGCCAATGGCACCTGACCTCCACAACCCACGATAGGCTCAGAGACGAAAGCACCAATCGGCTTTTCAAACCCCTTAAGTTGGGCTATAGCTTCTTGAGCATAGCTCCATCCAGCTGTTTCGGGGTTTTGATATTTTCCTCGATACAAATCCGGGATACTGGATTTCAGGATATTTGAAGCTTGGCCTTGGCCTTTTTTATTAGAAAACTTATAGTCGCTGATGTCAATGGAGATTTGAGTATTTCCATGATACCCATGCTCCATCACCATCACATTTCTATTTCCACTGTATGCAGCAGCTATTCGTATAGCCAAATCACTGGCTGCTGATCCGGAATTGACAAAAAAGACTCGGTTTAGATGTTTCGGAAATTTCCCTAAAAGCTTTTCCGCATATCGTGGTAGCAAATCATACAAATACCTTGTATTCGTATTTAGCTTAGCCATTTGTCGCTGTCCAGCTTGGACCACTTTTGGGTGACAATGTCCTACATGTGGGATATTATTGTAGGCGTCAAGAATGGTGTTTCCATGAGTATCATACATATATTGAAATGCAGACCCGGACAAGGATAGCGGCTTTTTATAGCTTACGGAAAGCAAGGGACTGATAAACTGATGTCTATCTTTTAGCGCAGCCTCTTCATCTTTACTTTTCGAAATAGGGAAGCCTAAGAGCTCTTTAAATTTAATTTCTGCATGAAGTGGGCTGATACGAATCCATCGGTGTAGTGTCTGCCAAGCAGATTTTTCACTGACGGTTGCATAAGCATTTTCTGGATTTGCGAGTTTTGATTTTGCCGATTGGCAAACGCTCGTACAAAGCCTTGCAGCGATCAAATAATACAGTAATTCCAGCTCTTCCACCAGCAAGGGAAAGACTTGGTGGTAGCTTTTTAGAAAATCAGAAACCCAATACAATGGATTTTCTTTATCGTAGATCACATAGGTGAGTGCAATGGCTACCTCATTGATCAAAGGTGAAAAACAACTATCACCAAAGTCTATGAAAGCACTAACCTCATCTCCTTCCACCAAGATATTCCATTCATTGGCATCCCCATGAATTACTTGTCTTCGTAGGTTTGGGAGCTTTGAGCCAATATTTTCTTCAAATTGAAGGAAAAAATAATCAACCACTTTCCGGTCATGAGGAATGGGGATCAAAGAGGCTAATGATTTATTCAAACCAAAGTATTGTAGATCCCAAGGACTTTGTTTTCCCTTGATTACCAGATTCGTATGCTTCTTTAGCTGCAGATTCATTTCTGCCAGCGCTTTACCGAGAGAGCCGTATAATTTTTGACTAGGAAAAGCGTCTCCCATGAAATCCCCAGGAAGATAACTCAGTACTCTAAAAATGGTCTTGTTACCATCCAATTCTTTGGTCTGGATTAAAGAGCCATCCTTAAATGGGATAGCCACTGGATAGCTATCATTGGCTTTTCCACTCAGATGGACTAAAATTTCGGTCTCAGCTTTAAGCAACTGGAACAGTTGTTCTTCAAAAGGGTACGTTTTGAGGATATATTTTTCTCCTAAAGCCAAGAAAGAAAAGTTCATATTGGCATAGCCGTCTAGCTTTTCGAGCCTAGAACTCTCAGCTTCAAATTCTTCAATCAGAAAGTCATATATCTCTTTTTCTTTCACCTGTTTTAGCTGGATTGTAAGTACTTCGAATTGGAAGGATGAAACTAATAGAAAAATCTACATCAATCTATCATCTGCCTTTTCAAAGACTAGATTAATCCTATTTTTGTACTCAAACCTTTTTAAGTTAAACCTAATGTACTCCATTAACCCTTCAAAGACCGACGCCTGGTCTAGACTTACCCAACTTGCCTCCACTTACAAGGATCTCCGGATTACAGATTTGTTGGAAGAAAATGAGCGATTTGAACGATATTCTCTGACTTTGGAAGATATGCTCCTTGATTTTTCCAAAAATCGAGTAAATGATGACATTTTAAAAGCACTTCGGGATTTAGCTGAAGAGACAGAGCTTCATGCGGCAATAGAATCCATGTTTGCTGGTAAGCGTATCAATGAAACTGAGAATCGAGCGGTATTACATACAGCCCTAAGGAACCAAAGTGGGCATGCAGTGTATTTTGAAGGGGAGGATGTCATGCCTGAGATAAAGGCTGTTCTAAATCAGATGAAGTCCTTCGCCGATCAGATTTACCAGCAAAAATGGCTGGGCTATACCGGGAAGCCTATCAAATCCTTGGTGAATATAGGTATCGGCGGATCTGACTTAGGTCCCGTGATGGTGACCGAAGCCTTAAAGGCTTACCAAAATAGAAATTTAGAAATTCATTTTGTATCGAATGTTGACGGAACTCATCTAGCAGAGGCTTTGGCCAAATGTGATCCCGAAACCACACTTTTTTTCATTGCTTCAAAGACTTTTACCACGCAGGAGACTATGACCAATGCCCACTCTGCAAGAGATTGGTTTTTGACTCAAGCAAAGGATCAAGCGGCAGTAGCAAAACACTTTGTGGCTTTGTCTACCAATGCTGAGGCCGTGACTGAGTTTGGCATTGATCCAAAAAATATGTTCGCCTTTTGGGACTGGGTAGGTGGTCGATATTCCCTTTGGTCAGCCATTGGTCTGCCCATCGCTTGTGCTATTGGTTTTGAAAATTTCGAAAAGCTACTGGGTGGCGCTTTTGCCATGGACGAGCATTTCAGGCACTCGATGTTTGATCGAAATATGCCAGTGATTTTAGCTTTAATTGGTATTTGGAATACGAATTTCCTTGGCGCTTCATCAGAAGCAATTTTACCCTACAACCAATATATGCATCGCTTTGCAGCTTATTTCCAACAAGGAAATATGGAGAGCAATGGCAAATATGTGAGCAGAAGCGGCGAAAAAGTGAATTACACCACTGGCCCTATCATCTGGGGGGAGCCTGGTACTAATGGTCAGCACGCATTTTATCAGTTGATCCATCAAGGCACGCACTTGATTCCTTGTGATTTTATTGCACCAGCTATTTCGCAAAATCCGATAGGAGATCATCATGAAAAACTTCTTTCCAATTTCTTCGCTCAAACAGAAGCCTTGGCCAAAGGAAAATCTGAACAAGAGGTACTCAGCGAATTGAAAGCCAGCGGGATGTCTGAAGCTGAGATCGAAAAGGTATTACCCCATAAGGTGTTTGAAGGGAATAGACCCACAAATTCTATTTTGATCAAAAAGCTCACTCCTCGTAGTCTTGGGATGTTGATAGCACTGTATGAGCATAAAATATTCGTGCAAGGGGTCATTTGGAACATTTTCAGCTTTGATCAGTGGGGCGTGGAGCTAGGCAAAGTTTTAGCCAAAAAGATCCTTCCTGAGCTTTCTGGTGATGAAGAGGTGAGTAGTCATGATGGGTCTACAAACGGTCTGATCAATGCCTACAAAAAAATGAGAAAGGGGTAGAAGGGCCATGAAAATCCTACGCACTACTACAGACAATACTGATTTTCGGCAGCTGGTTGCAAAACTTGATTCCTATCTCGCAAAGATCGACGGAGAGGAAACTGTTTTTTATTCCCAATTCAATAAAATTGAATTTCTGGAGCATGTGATCCTAGTTTTTGATGAGGATCGTGCGGTAGGTTGCGGGGCACTCAAGCCTGTGTTTTCTGAAAAAATGGAAATCAAGCGAATGTATACTGAGCCTGAGTTTAGAGGCAGGGGAGTGGCCAGCCAAGTGGTAGGTGCATTGGAGCTTTGGGCCAAAGAAACTGGGGCTAAAAGCTGTATCCTAGAAACGGGAAGGAGACAAAAAGAGGCCGTATCACTTTACCGTAAGTTGGGGTACCAAGAAATTCCAAACTACGAGCCCTATGTGGGGGTAGCCAATAGTATTTGCTTCGAAAAAGTCCTCTGAGGTAATTATTTCAGGACTTTATACCCAATAGCCTCCACACCCTCGAGCTCTTTTTCTCTCATGTATTGGAGCACATGAATGGTTTTGATTTCCGCTTCAGGGCGAAACTGAAGGGTGTCGTAAGTCGTATGAGTGTTTCCAAAACCTTTGCCTAAAGGCTTTCCTGACTTTGGGTCAAAAAGAATGACATTGACCAATTGTTCTTGGATAACCTGACCTAAACTGTCTTTGCCAATGAATTTCATGTAAGCATTGGTGAAGGGATATTCATCTGTAAATCTCAATCCCAATAAATGCTCAGTTCCTTCATTTTTTAAGGTGCTTAGGTCAAATGTAACGGTATCTGTTTGTGCCCAAGATTGGTCTGCCACAGGTTGGAAATCCTCATAAAGCCTGTTTCCATCGCATGAAAAAAGACCAATCACCGAAAATAAAACCAGCCAAGACCTCATTTTAGTCATTTGAAGAGTTGTTGTTATTTGAATCTTGATTCCGTCTTGGGGGAAATTTTCTTTTACTCTTATTTCCTGAGGCCTTTGGAGCCTGAGCAGCAGGTTTCTCTTGCTGTGGTTTGTTGGTCTGAGGACTATTTTGAGCAGGTTTTGGCTTTCTTCGGTTCTTATTTCGGCGTTTACTTTGGGGCTTTTCAGTTTCGCCCTGCGGGCTAGTCTTTAGAACAGCAGCATCTTCGTTGGGATTTTTCGCCGTATTAGGCTTCCTATTTCTAGCGTTGTTCTTATTTCTAGGCTTACGTTTTTTTGCAAATTTTCGATCCAGCGCCTCTAGCTCTAAAGTGGATTTGGCTGCAAGGTCTTCGATTTCATCCGCGTTGTTTACCTGAAGGTTGAATACTTTACCTCCTTTTGCATTAATTTCTAAAATTTCACTTACCCGCTCACAAGTAATACTTTGCCAGTCGTTGTCATTATTAACACTAAACCACATCAGCTTGCGGAAGATATCGGTTTTTTGAAGTTTGGCTGGGCCAGCTTCGGTGATCAGAGGCTTTTCAACCTTGGGAATGTCCTTGATGGCCTCTAGATAGGTGTCGAGCTCATAATTTAAGCAGCATTTAAGTCTCCCACATTGCCCACTGAGTTTTCCAGGATTCAGTGAAAGGTTCTGATATCTTGCGGCAGAGGTACTTACGTTTTTGAAATCCACCAACCAGGTAGAGCAGCAAAGCTCGCGACCACATACTCCGATTCCACCTAGTCTTCCAGCTTCTTGTCTTAGGCTGATTTGCTTCATTTCCACACGGATATGAAACTCTCCCGCCAAATGCCGAATGAGTTCTCGGAAATCTACCCGGTCATCGGCAGAATAATAAAAGGTGGCTTTAGAATTATCGGCTTGATATTCAATGTCGGAGAGCTTCATTTTCAGCCCTAGCTCCTGTATAATTTGCCGGCTTCTGTATAGTGAAGGCAATTCACGATTCTTGGCTTCTTCCCATTTTTCTAAATCCCGTTCACCAGCGATTCGGTAGATTTTAAGGATATCATCATTATCTCTGATCTTGCGCTTTTGCATTTGCAAGCGTACCAGTTCGCCTTGAAGGGAGACATAGCCGATATGATGGCCGCTTTGGGAAGCGACTACTACTGGATCTCCGGTGTGTAGGGCAATTCGATCCACATTTCTAAAGTAGTCTTTACGACCTCCTTTGAACTTCACCTCGACAATATCAAACTTATCGATCTCTGGAATTCCCATATGGGAAAGCCAATCGAAACTGTTCATTTTATTGCAATCACTAGTTCCACAGGTGCCATTTTTTTGGCATCCTCCTCCTCCGCTTGTGGAGCACGTAGTACATCCAGACATATATATAGCTACAGAGCCTTAACTCTGAATTTTTAGGTTTATTTATATAATTCTAAGACATCTTTCCCAATGTCTTTTCGATAGTAGGCCTTTTCCCAATGGGTCTTTTCTACACGGTTAAAGGCGTTTTTAAGGGCTGAATCCAGAGAATCACCCAATCCGGTAATTGCCAATACTCGACCACCGGTGTTGATGAGCTCACCTTTGTCGTTTCTGCTGGTTCCGGCATGAAATAGTACTGAATCAGTGTTTTCCTCCGAAAGAGAAATAGGGTAACCCTTCTGATAGCTTTCTGGATATCCACCACTGACCATTACCACAGTAGTTGCGAATTTTGGAGAAACCTTCAACTCATATTTACCCAAGGAGCCTTCTCCGATTCCTTTCAGAAGATCTAAGAAATCACTTTCTATTCTTGGTAAAACAGCCTCAGTTTCCGGATCACCCATTCGCACGTTGTATTCAATTACTTTTGGATCTCCATCCGTGTTCATCAGACCAATGAAAAGAAAGCCTTTATAGGGAATATTTTCTTTGGCTAAGCCTTCTACAGTAGGCTTAACGACTTTCTCTTCGACTTTTTTCATAAAAGCCTCATCGGCAAAAATCACAGGACTCACAGCCCCCATACCTCCGGTATTCAAGCCTGTGTCCCCTTCACCAATTCGCTTATAATCTTTAGCCTCGGGTAAAATCTTATAATCCTTTCCATCAGTTGCTACAAAAACTGACAATTCAATTCCTGATAAAAACTCTTCAATGACTACTTTGCTCGAGGCATCCCCAAATTTCTTATCCAGGAGCATATCCTTTAGACTTTCCTTGGCATGGGCGAGTGTTTCACAAATCAAAACCCCTTTTCCGGCAGCCAAACCGTCTGCCTTCAATACGATGGGTAAGCTTTGTTTTTCGAGATAGGCCAGACCTAGATCTATTTGATCCGAGGTGAAGGTTTCGTAGGCGGCTGTTGGTATACCATTGCGCTGCATGAAGCGCTTGGAAAAATCCTTGCTTCCTTCCAGAGTCGCCCCGAGCTGGGATGGACCCACGGCGGGGGTGTGAGACGTCTTCGGATTATTTTTCAGATAATCCACTAAGCCTTTAACCAAGGGTTCTTCCGGACCTACAACTACTAAGTCGATAGACTTGTTGACAATCATTTCGGCGATTGCAGGAAAGTCCGTAATAGAGAGCTCCACGTTTTCGGCTATTTCAGCCGTACCAGCATTTCCTGGTACCACATAGAGTTTTTCACATGATGGGCTTTGTACAATTTTCCAAGCAAAAGCGTGCTCTCTGCCTCCGCTCCCCAATAAAAGTATATTCATTAATGTAGTTTCACTTAATTGGCATGATCCGAAATGAATTTGATGCGGTATACCCGAAGTTCGTCTTCGGCGAAATCCTCATCTTCCAATTCGTCTAATGCAGTTTGAATTTGATCGCTATCTGCAGACATAAAATAATCATGGAGAATTTCTTCTCTTTCTTCATCCATGATATGATGAATGTAGTAGTCGATATTTAATTTGGTTCCGCTGTAGATGATTTGCTCTATTTCCTGAAGTAATTCAGCAAGCGAGATATTCAAATTATCAGCGATTTCTTCTAGGTCAATTTTTCTGTCAATCTGCTGAATAATAGATATTTTGATCTTAGATCTACTACCTGAGGTTTTGACAATGACGTCTGAAGCCGTCTCGATTTCATTTTCATCCACGTATTGGGAAATGATTTTCAGAAACGTTGCTCCGAATTTAGCGACTTTTCCCATACCCACTCCATTTATTTGGGCCAATTCTTCCCGAGTGGTAGGGTACAGGGTTGCCATTTCTTCCAAAGATGGATCTTGGAAAATCACATAAGGCGGCAGGCCTTTGGCTTTGGCTACCTTCTTTCGTTCTGCCTTGAGCAATTCAAAGAGATCCTCGTCGTAAGCAAGGTTGGAATTACCTTCGGCTTCTGCAGATTCTTCTTCTTCTTCCATTTTTTCAAAATCTTGATCTTCATAAAGAGCTACAGAGAATGGATCCTCCAAAAATTCCTTTCCAGCCTCCGTTAGCTTTAGCACTCCATAATTTTCAATATCCTTTTCGATGAAACCACGAATCATGGCTTGTCTCAATACAGAGGTCCAAATCTTTTCATCTTGATCTTTTCCTTTTCCATACACATCCAATTGATCGTGCTGATAGCTGGAAATGTATTCATTTTCCTCACCCAAAATTACTTTAACTAAATGGGCGAGACCAAAGCGCTGATTGCATTGCACTACCGCCTCTAGGGCTGTGATGAGCAGATCCATTCCCTCAAAGGTGACTCGATCGCGTTTACAATTATCGCAGTATCCGCAATCATTTTCCATCTGTTCGCCAAAATAATTTAGAATAAATTTTCGGCGGCAAACTGATGTCTCCGCATAGGCTGCCATCTCCTGTAAAAGCACCTTGGCATTCTCTCTTTCGGTGACTGGTTTGTCCTTATTAAACTTGTCTAGCTTGATGATGTCATTGTAGCTGTAAAACATCAAACAGTGGCCTTCCAAACCATCCCTGCCGGCTCTTCCTGTCTCTTGATAGTAGCCTTCAAGTGACTTGGGCACATCATAGTGGATGACAAATCGCACATCAGGCTTGTCAATCCCCATTCCGAAAGCGATGGTGGCTACGATGACCTCTAAGTCTTCATTCAAGAAGTCATCCTGATTTTTCATTCGAACTGCTGGTTCTAGACCTGCATGGTACGGAGCGGCATTGATTTGATTGACCTTGAGAAAATCCGCGATCTCTTCTACTTTTTTTCTACTTAGACAGTAAATGATACCCGATTTACCCTTGTGGCCCTTGATAAATCGGATAAGGTTCTTTTTTGTTGAGTTTTTGACCTTAGGTTTTACTTCGTAAAAAAGGTTGGTTCTGTTAAAGGAAGATTTAAATAGATCTGCTTCTTCCATTTGCAGATTACGTTGAATATCCTGTTGCACTTTTGGAGTAGCAGTGGCTGTCAGCGCGATGATAGGAAGAGTAGGAGCAATCTGGGCTACAATTGACTTGATTTTGCGGTATTCAGGCCTGAAGTCATGGCCCCATTCTGAGATACAATGGGCTTCATCGATTGCAACAAAGCTCAATTTGGCAGACTTGAGAAAATTGATATTCTCTTCTTTCGTGAGCGATTCGGGCGCTACATAGAGTAGTTTGGTATCCCCAGAGAGTACTTGGGCTTTTACTTTTTTGGCTTCGGTCTTGTTAAGGGTAGAATTGAGGAAATGTGCGTTCACACCTATAGCATTGAGCTGATCCACTTGATTTTTCATCAAGGCAATCAAGGGTGAGATCACAATCGCTGTCCCCTCAGATACCACAGCCGGTAACTGATAGCAAAGAGATTTGCCTGCCCCGGTGGGCATGATCACGAAGGTATTCTTTCTATTGAGAAGATTATCAACAATGAATTCTTGATTTCCTCTGAATTGGCTAAAACCAAAAATCTTTTTTAACTCTGATTTTACATTTTCCTCCACAAGAAAGGGGTTTAAGGTGATAAAATCTGCTGGCTGGAATGATCCATTTGTTTCTTTAACTTTGCGTATCCAAAAGCGTAAAGCAGATAGAATTGAATTTAGCTAAAAATATTATAAAAACAGCCACTCGCGTACTTCTTAATGAATCCGAGGCTATCCGGCAAATCGCTGGATTTGTTGACCAAGGTTTCGTTGACTGCGTGGAAGCGATTCTTGCTTCTAAAGGGCGTGTGGTGGTAACTGGCATCGGCAAAAGCGCCATTATCGCAAACAAAATCGTAGCCACCCTAAATTCTACTGGGACACCAGCCATTTTTATGCATGCAGCAGATGCTATCCACGGTGATCTTGGGATGGTTCAACAAGACGATGTGGTAATTTGCATATCAAAAAGTGGGAATACTCCGGAGATTAAAGTGCTAGTACCTCTTCTAAAAAAACTGGGGTCTAAATTGGTGGCTTTGGTCAGCAATACCCAGAGTTACTTGGCAGAGCAGGCAGATTTTGTCTTGAACGCAAGTATAGGGGAGGAAGCCTGTCCACATAATTTGGCACCTACCACCAGCACTACGGCCCATTTAGCCTTGGGGGATGCACTGGCAGTTTGTCTTTTGGAAGCGAAAGGATTCACTTCGGATGATTTTGCTAAATATCATCCAGGAGGCTCACTGGGCAAGCAACTTTATCTCAAAGTAGGAGACTTACTTCCAAAGACTGATCCACCCAAAGTACTAGAAACGGCAGGACTGAAGGACGTAATCGTGGAGATCTCTTCAAAACGACTCGGAGCCACTTCTGTGGTAGATGACAGTGGAAAGGTAGTTGGTATTATTACGGATGGAGACTTACGAAGAATGCTGGAAAAGACGCTTGATGTGCAGGCTATCCGAGCCAAGGAAGTGATGACACCAAGTCCAAAGTCTATCTCAGTGGATGAGTATGCGATTAGAGCCTTAAACTTGATGAAAAACAATAATATTACACAGCTGGTAGCCATTGAGGGTGAAAAACTGGTGGGATTTATCCATATTCATGATTTAATGAAAGAAGGAATAGTTTAAAAAACCATGAGCAATAAACCCTACATAGTAATCATGGCTGGCGGCATAGGATCCCGCTTTTGGCCCTATAGCAGAAGACATAAGCCGAAGCAATTTTTGGACGTTTTGGGTAACGGCCGCACCCTTTTGCAAATGACTTTTGATCGCTTTTCTGACATTGCAGATCCTGAGCAATTTCTAATTATCACCTATTCCAAATATATCGATCAGGTCAAAGAGCAGCTTCCTGAACTCGAAGATCATCAAATCCTTAGTGAGCCGTCCAGAAAAAATACTGCGACTTGCATCGCCTACGCTACGTATAAGATTTTTTCGCAAGACCCTGAAGCAGATTTGATTATCACGCCTGCAGATCATTTGGTCCTCGAGGGAGAAAAATTTATTGAAACTATGAATTTGGCGCTTCGGGTTGCACAGAAGCCAGATCGCCTTGTGACTATCGGGATTACTCCGGATCGTCCAGAAACTGGCTATGGCTACATTCAGTATATCGATAGGGATGGGGAGGAAGCATTTAAAGTAAAAACCTTCACCGAAAAGCCTAATGCCGCTCTAGCGAAAACCTTCCTGGAAAGCGGTGATTTTGTCTGGAATTCTGGCATTTTCGTTTGGAAGGCCGAAAGCTTAATTAATGCCTTGCGGCTTCATTTGCAGGATCTGGCTGAGGTTTTTGAAGAAGGCCTTCCGCAGTTCAATACTAAAACGGAGCTTGATTTTATTCAAAAAGCATATACCCAGGTCAAGAGTATCTCTATAGACTACGGCGTCATGGAAAAATCAGAAGACGTATATGTCATACCAAGTGACTTTGGTTGGTCTGATTTGGGTTCTTGGACTAGTTTGTATGAAATCCGAGAGCAAGATGAAAATAAAAACGTGGTTGAAGCGAACGCCTTACTTTACGATACCAAAACCAGTTTTATCAAGACCGATTCTGACCGATTGGTGGTAGTGAGAGGTCTGGAAAACTACTTGGTGAATGAAGAAGACAATGTTCTTCTAATCTGCCCTATTGATTCGGAAAGTGAAATCCGCCAATTCGTGGCTGATGCTAAGAAAAAAGGAGTCAAATTTATTTAAGAAGCGATTGTTCGCTGACGTAGGGCTTCATAAATCGCCACGCCGGCAGAAACGGAAACGTTCAAACTTTCTATTTGACCCTGCATAGGAATCTTCACTTTGAGGTCGGCGATATTCATCAAATCTGGTGAAATACCATCTTCTTCAGATCCCATGATTAATGCTACTGGATCTGCAAAGTTTGCCTCGTACATGAGAGAATCGGTCTTTTCGGTAATGGCTACCAGCTGGAGTCCTGATTTTTGTAAATCCCTGCAAAGGAAGAATAGATTTTTTACTCGCACGATGGGGAGAAAATTAAGCGCGCCAACAGAGGTTTTGATCGCGTCGGCATTAATTTGGGCACTCCCTTTTTCTGGGATGACGATAGCATGGACACCCGCACATTCTGCCGTTCGGACGATGGCTCCAAAATTCCGCACATCCGTAATTCGGTCGAGGATCAAAATTAGGGGAGATTGACCGCTGGAAAAGCAATTTTCGATCACATGATCCAGTGATGCATAGGAAATGGCTGACATTTGAGCAATCACACCTTGGTGATTTTTTCGCGTGATGCGATTCAGTTTCCCATCTGGTACACGTACTACTGGGATTTGGTGCTCTTTACAAAGTTTGATCAATTCTTTGATCAAGTCATTATTGACTTCTTTCTGGATCAGAACTTTATCCAAGTCCTTACCTGCATGAATAGCCTCCATGACCACTCTTGTACCAAAAATGTAATCTTTTTCCTGCGCTCCTTTTTCTATTAGAAAGCCATCCTTCCGCTTCTCCATTGAGATATACTTTTAAACCATACGGGCTGATAGGCCCTCGAGCGGTTCAGCGTGTAATAGTGTGGGGTCAATACGTTTTTAATTCGCGCAAAGGTAAATTTAATTTTGGAAGATTCGCCCATTCCTCCATAAGTCCATACTTCTCGGTCCTGAGAAAAATTAACTTCATTCGGAGGGCCCATCACTATATAGACCATTCCTTTGTCCGTTTTCCAGCCTTCTTTGAAGTCTGTAAACAAAAGATTCGCAAATTCGATCTGCCGAAAATATTCACGAATTACCTCCTTCGCGGTATCAGGATTTCGAGTCATACCAATCCAATACTCATCTAGCGCCTTCTTTTTATCTTCCGCTTGAAGGAGTTCCTCATGCTCTCTGCGGGTGGAAATGTAGGTCACGATATCCACCATTTCATCCCAATCCTTTACTTTAGGGAAGGCATCATGCGTGGTCTTGATCATGAGACCACCTAGATCGCTGGTATCAGTTTGGAAAAAATAGTATCCCAAATCATCTAGACTTTTTGGTACATTTTCCAGAAAATCACCCTTATCGATCACTTCCAGTTCTTTAGGAACATTGGCTGGCCTAGTTTCCATGGGAGGGTAGGGTACTGGAAACTTAAGGGGGTAGTAAAAAGCATGAATACCTGGCCCGTCAAAGGAATCAAAGATTAAGGATTGTCCTTGGTTGATGTAATTTTGATCGAAGGCCACCCCATTGGCGTAAAATGCACCCACCTTAGCATGCTCGTAGACATAGGAGCTTTTCAGATCGATATGATAGAAGTATTCATCCCCTTGACGTGTATCCAGTACGCTTAACAAGGCTATTTGAGTTTCTTTGGTCGGATCTATTTCTACTTCTTTTTGGAATACCCAATGCCTTTCGGTGTCCATATTGAGATCATTTGCACCTAAAATAACAATCCGATCTTCGGGAATATTTTCCGTGTAGGAGTCCAAGATCGCATAACTCATATTGAATGTGGTCAGACTTGGATTTTCCTCAATCTTCTCGATCTGCATGTGCAAAGTAAACTTGGAGTCATCTGTTTGGATTGGGATGATTTTCAGCCCAACTCTGGCATATCTTGAATAGCGAAGGGATTGATCGAGAGATTCCAAACTTCTTTGCGCAAATGCATTTGGCTGGAAGCCAAAAAAGATAAAAAGTAATACGAATAACAGAAGTTTACTTCGATTCATTGGGTGAGTAGGGTTTACGAAATTAACCTTATTTTTGCCAAAATAGTAAAATTTTATATGGCTACCTATACAACGGAAATTGCCTCTGACAAGTTGATCAGTGACAACCCAATCCACCAAAGATTGCTCAAAGCTTATATCGCAGCACGTCCTTGGATTTCTGGTGAGCTCTTAGAGTTGGGCTGCGGAGAAGGTAGGGGAGTGGAGACACTTTTGCCCTTGGCGAAATCCTATTTAGGTCTTGATAAGATTGGAGAAGTGATCACGAATCTTCGTGAGAAATATCCTGACATTCGCTTCGAGCAAGCTGTAATTCCTCCTTTCAAGACGGTAGCAGATGCATCTTTCGACACCGTGGTCAGCTTTCAGGTGATCGAGCATATCGAAAATGATCGCCTTTTTTTACAGGAAATCTATCGAGTGCTGAAGCCGGGCGGGAAGGCCATTATCTCCACTCCAAACATTAATCACACCCTTTCTAGAAATCCTTGGCATATTCGAGAGTATACCCCTAGTCAATTGACCAGATTGGCAAAAGAAATTTTTGATACAGTCGAATCAAAAGGAATTGGCGGTAACGAAAAGGTATGGGCTTACCATGAGGCCAATAGAGCTTCAGTGCAGAAGATTATGCGCTTCGATATTTTTGATTTGCAGCATAAGCTTCCTGCAGCAGTACTCAGAATGCCTTATGAAATCTTGAATCGACTGAACCGAAACAAGCTACACAAGGAGCAAGGTAAAAGCGTGGTGGATATTTCACACGAGGACTATCTCGTAGTTGACGATCCAGCAAAGGGTTTGGATCTCTTTTATATTCTGCACAAGAAAAAATAAGGGGTTGATTTCTCAACCCCTTTTCCTTTATCTCAAATCGATGTCATCTCCTAGGTCTTGAGGGCCTAAATAGCTTTCTAGTCTTCGCTTAAATTCTTCAGCGATTTCGTCATAGCCACGCTCCCTCAAAAGAGGAATAAAGTATCGAATCATTTCTATAGAAATCAGTATTTCTCGATCGTAATCACGATTTTCACTATCGTAGAACTCTATCATGTCGAGTGATCTATTGCCCACCACATCGATGATCTCAAGGGCTTTGTCCTCTTCTCCGACCTCAAAAAACAGAGGAACAGACTGACCGCTGGAAAGATCGTACGGGATCGCCTCATTTGGCATGACTTCAAGGCCATAGTTTAACAATTCTCGCGCTTTATCCATTTCATTTTCTTCCAGCAGGGCGATTGCCACGGTGTTAATCGAACTTCTATGATTAGATACAAATCGTCTGTACTCCTCATCATAGTATGCATCTGGATTGTCTAGGTTTCTAAACTGGAAATCTTCCATGAAATGCTTGTAGGCAATATCGGTGTTCACCAATTCTTCACGTACGAAATTTGGTTTGCGGATAGGAAGAAGTCGATACGTAAGTCCTTCCATCACGACATGGTCCGATAGATTAAGCCCAATGGTAGCCAAAGAAGTATTGTTAAAATAGATCGGTCTGTCCCAATTATTGTTTGTAATCAGGTCTATCAGCATTAAGCTTCCCTTTGTAAGGTATTGTCCTTTCACTTGAAGGTTCATCTGATCCGTGAATAGGCTTTTAAACTGTGAAGGAACAATTTCATCATTGTAAACAAAGCTGCTATCTACATCCAAAATCAAATTTTTGGAAGGAACCATGTTGATGACACTTTTACCTCCAGTTTTCATGTTTAGCCTTGGGTCATTAGACCTGATTAGGGATAAATAAGCTCTCACCGAGATTGCTGAATTCTCTTCATCTTGCCCAGTGACATACAATACGTCATTGGTTCCTTTTTGAAAGTTTTCTTTGGTCAGTGAAAATGGCAAAGCCTCAGACTCATTTACAGGTCGGGTCATCTGCTCCACATACCAATCCGTATCAAAATAGGAGAGCACTATCACTCGTACGTCCGTACGGAATCCTTCTACCTCCTGAACATACCAAAGTGGGAAGGTGTCATTATCTCCGCCGGTGAAAAGTATGGCATTTGGCGCGCACGAAGCCAAGAAATTTCGTGCAGAATCCACCGAGAAGTAGCGGCCATCTCGATTGTGATCATCCCAGTTTTGCACTCCCATGAGTCCGGCTACAGGAAGGGTGATCAAAGTGGCTATGATGCCTGCTGTGGCTAGGTTTTTATTCATTTTAGCTATTCCATGAGCAATGGCCAAAACACCCATTCCTATCCAAATAGCGAAAGCATAGAAGCTACCCACATAGATATAATCCCGCTCTCTTGGCTCCACTGGTGGGGAATTCAAGTAGACCACCAGTACTGCTCCCATCATCAAGAAGAGCATTAAGTTGACGTAGAAGGATTTTGAGTCTTTTTTGTATTGAAAGAAAAAGCCAACCAAGCCTAAGATTAAGGGTAACATAAAGTAATTATTATGCCCCTTGTTTTCTTTGATGTAATCTGGGAATTTATCGCTGAAAGCATCCGTCAGTCCAATCCAAGGTGCATCGCTGAAATCTGACTCTCTACCTGAGAAATTCCACATAAAATAGCGGAAATACATTTGCCCTAGCTGATGGGAAAACATAAAGTAGATATTGTCTCCGAAAGTCGGATCTTGGCCTTCTCGCAGTCCTAATTTTTGGCGGTAAATCCGCTTATGATTTTCTTGAGTGGAATAGACCCTGGGGAAAATCGTTGTTTTGGTAGGGTCATAAGTATTCACCAGTTCATAGTCTACGATCTCGTATTTGTCATCCCCTTTCAGGTATATCGGAGATCCTTCTACTTGGTCCACAAGCTTTGCTGTGAAATATTGACCATGGAGCAAGGGTCTATAGCCATACTGCTCCCGCTTGAGATAAGACACATAGCTAATGATATCTTTCGGTGCATTTTCATTGATCACTGGGTCTTGATTTGCTCTGACTACGATCAAGGCATAACTGCTATACCCGATTAGGATAAAGACTAGAGAAAGTAAAATGGTATTGAGAGTAGCAGTTTCTCGCTTCATCGAGTATCGGAAGGCGAAGTAAAGTGCTGTAAAAAAGGCTATTGAAAAGAAAATGATTCCAGACCCAAAAGGCAATCCAAGGCTATTCACGAAGAAAATCTCCATATTTCCAGCCAAGCTCGGTAGTCCTGGGATAATCAGATTATTTATAATGACCAAAGTAACCCCACCCAAAATAAAGGCTATGATTGAGCCTTTGAGGTTTGGTTTGTCGGTCTTTTTGAAGTAATAAATCAAGGCTAAAGCAGGCAGTGCCACCAAGTTTAGCAAGTGAACACCAATCGAAAGACCTACCAAATAGGCAATAAAAATAAGCCAACGGTTTTCTTTCCTCGGATCTGTAATCACATCCCACTTTAAGACTGCCCAAATGACGATGGCGGTAAAAAAGGAGGACATGGCATACACTTCCGATTCAACAGCTGAAAACCAAAAACTATCCGAAAAGGTGTAACAAAGCGACCCGACGATCCCAGCCCCCATAAGCGCGATAGTCTGTCCTTTGCTTTCTTCATTTGGCTTAATACCAAAGAGTCGCTGACCAAATAGGGTAATGGACCAGAAGAGAAAGAGAATGGTAAATCCAGAGAATAGTGCACTACCAATATTCATCCAATACGCTATTTCAAGCGTGTCTCCCAGTGCGAGAAAGCTAAACATCCGATAGACCAAAAGGAAAAATGGAGCTCCAGGAGGGTGAGGTACAGACAGCTTGTAAGATACAGCGATAAACTCTCCTGGATCCCAGAAACTAGCAGTGTCTTCTACCGTAATGATATATACTAAGGTGGCCAGGACAAAAACCACCCAGCCGGTGATATTATTTATTCGCTTAAAATTCAGCATTTCGTCTCGTAGATTGGAAGGGCGAAAATAAAAAAATAAAAACCAAAGGAGGGTTTTTTAGCACTTTTTAAATAAGTGAGCCTTGTTTTTTATCTGTGACATTCGTTACTGATCCGAACCTATTCGCGCCGTACTTTTGTTCACATAGAAATTCAGAAAAATTATGAAAGAGCAACCAAAAAGCTTTCAGCAACTAATCGACGGAGACCAACCCGTATTGGTGGATTTTTTTGCCACATGGTGTGGTCCCTGTAAAATGATGCAGCCTATCTTGGAGGATACTGCAAAAGCGTTGGGAGAGAAAGTGAAAATCGTCAAGGTGGATGTTGATAGAAATCAGATGGCCGCTAGCAAGTTTCAAGTTCGCGGTGTACCCACATTGATTCTGTTTCACAAAGGCAAGATCCTTTGGAGAGAATCGGGAGTGGTACCGGCACATCAACTTTCTCGGGTAATAGAAGAAAATATTGCTCAGCATGCCTAAAGCCATAATGTGACAATTGTCATAGATGCCTTACTTTATGTATTTTATTTTTGTTGAAGAAATTAGAAAAAACTAACAATATGAAAATCGAACAAATTTACACCGGATGTTTGGCCCAAGGAGCCTATTATATCGAGTCTGATGGCGAAGCCGCAGTGATCGATCCATTAAGAGAAGTGCAGCCTTATATCGAAAAAGCAGAGCGCAGAAATGCAAAGATTAAGTATGTTTTCGAAACACACTTCCATGCAGATTTTGTTTCTGGTCATAAAGATCTCGCTGCTAAGACGGGTGCAGATATTGTATATGGTCCTACCGGAATGAAAATGGGATTTGATGCCATTGTAGCAACAGACGGACAGGAATTTCAGATTGGTAAGGCAAAAGTGAAGGTGATTCACACACCAGGACACACGATGGAGAGCTCATGTTATTTGCTTTACAATGAAGAAGGTAAGCCTGAAGCGATCTTTACCGGTGATACCTTGTTCATTGGTGATGTAGGAAGACCTGATTTGGCTCAAAAGGTTGTAGCTGATTTGACTCAGGACAAACTTGCAGCGCACCTTTATGATTCTTTGAGAAATAAAATCATGCCTCTTCCAGACGATTTGATCGTCTATCCAGCACACGGTGCAGGCTCGGCTTGTGGTAAAAATATGAGCAAGGAGACATCTGATACGCTAGGAAATCAAAAGAAGACCAATTACGCGCTTCAGGAGATGACCAAAGAGCAATTTATCAAAGAAGTAATCACGGGATTAACACCTCCTCCAGCATATTTCCCTCAAAATGTGATGATGAATATCGAAGGCTACGATAGCATTGATGATGTATTGGAAAGAGGGGTAAATCCACTAAGTCCAGAAGCTTTTGAAGCTGCAGCTAATGAAACTGGAGCTTTGATTTTGGATACAAGAGCCCCACAGGTATTTGCCAAGGAATTTGTACCAAACTCTGTAAATATTGGAATCGATGGAAGCTTTGCCGTATGGGTAGGCGCGATGATTCCGGATTTGAAGCAAGAAATCCTTGTGATTACTGACGAAGGAAGAGAAGAAGAAGTAATCACGAGGCTGGCTAGAGTGGGTTATGACTATGCTTTGGGATATCTCAAGGGCGGAATTGCTGCTTGGAAAGCTGCGGGAAAAGAAACAGATCATATTGAGTCGATTTCCGCACAGGAGCTTGCCGACAGAAAAGCCAAGAATTCAGAAATCAATATTCTGGATGTAAGAAAAAATAGCGAATTCATGTCTGAGCATGTGATCGGAGCTGAAAATGCCCCATTGGATTACATTAATGATAGCATGCTCAAAGTGAACAAGGACAAGACCTACTATGTACATTGTGCTGGTGGATACAGATCTATGGTCTTCAATTCCATTCTCAGAGCGAGAGGGTATGACAACTTGATCGATGTGGATGGTGGATTCAAGGCTATCAAGGAGTCTGAGAAGTTTGAGGTATCGGATTACGTTTGTCCTACTACCTTACTCTAAGAAAAATAGAAGTTTTCATACTGAAAATGGCAGGCCGAAAGGTTTGCCATTTTTAGTTTGAGGATTACCAATGTGACTAAAGTCACATCACTATGATAAGAAGAGTTGTCAACTTTGTTTTGCTCGTGGCGGGTTTGGTCTTATCTGAAAAGGCCTATTCTCAGCATGGAGAAACGGAGCATCTAACAAGTGATTCGGACAAAACGTTGTTCGGAAAAGTATTGCAAAGTGGTGAGTTTGAGTTTCACTTGCGGTCATATTTCATGGCTACGCAAAACCAAGGAAGTCTTTTAGACTATAGCACTTGGGGTTCCGGAGCTGGCTTGGGATATTTCTCCCCAAGATGGAAAGGATTGGGAGTAGGTTTTAGTGGATTCTTTGTGTTTAGACATTTTGAAAATAATGTCATTAAGCTGGATCCGACTACTCAAAGCCCAAACCGCTATGAAATATTGCTTTATGATCTCCAGCATCCATCCAATCGTGCACATTTGGATCGACTCGAGGAGTTTTTCATCAGTTATGAAAAAGAATCCTTGAGTATTTGGGTAGGAAGGCATCATTTCAATAGTCTGCTGCTGAACGCCTCAGATAACAGAATGCGGCCGAACCTATTCAGCGGGGTTTCAGTTGGATTTAAGCCAGGAAGGTTTGGAGTGAAGGCGGCTTGGTTTTCCCACGTCATTTCTCGAGGGTCTTTAGAATGGCTTTCTGTTGAAGAGTCTTTTGGCTTATACAACACAGGAAGAAATCCATTGGGCTCATCAGAAGATTATAAACATCATATCGATTCAGAAGGAATCGCTACTGTAGGATTAGATTTTACATCTGATCGTTTGAAAATTGAATCTTGGAATTATCTGGCACAGGGAGTCTTTGGACTTTCTATGATTCAGGCCAAAGGCCAATTGCCTACCAATTCAGGTCCTCAAGTTCTTTGGGGAGTTCAGGGTTTTTATGAAAGCGCTGTGGGTAATGGGGGGAATGAAAATCCAGAAAAAGCTTACATCCTTCCCGATGAAAAGTCTAATGGTTTTGGCTTGCAAGGAGGTTTGAAATGGGTAAATAGCCAACTGACGCTAAACTATCTGAATATTTCAGACCAGGGAAGGTTTTTGTTCCCTCGAGAATGGGGACGAGAGGAGTTCTTTGTGAGTTTACCACGTGAGCGTTTTGAAGGATTGGGTGGAGTGGATGTGAAAATGGTACGATTCGATCAAAATCTTATCCAAGAAAAGCTAAAAATTGGTCTAGGAGCATCCTATGTGAATAATCCAGACCAGGATAATCTTCGGCTCAATAAATATGGAATACCAGATTATTACCAGTTTTCAGCGCTTGCAGATTACCGGTTTGGAGGATTCTTCAAAGGCTTAGACTTCCAGCTTTTAGTGGTTGGCAAAAAGGCAACTGCGAATCAGGAAGTGTCTTTAGAAAATATGATTAATAAAGTAAATATGATCAACTACAGTTTGATCTTAGATTATAGGTTTTAAAATAAATAGAAAATGAACGGAATTATTGAATGGATTTCTCAACCCTGGCCATGGTATGTGGCAGGTCCGATGATTGGACTGACCGTACCTGCGCTATTGATCTTGGGGAATAAAACTTTCGGAGTGTCTTCTTCACTTCGTCACATTTGTGCGGCTTGTGTACCTGCTGGAATCCCTTTTTTCACTTACAATTGGAAGAAGGAACTTTGGAACCTTGCCTTTGTATTGGGAATAGGAATCGGTGGTTTATTGGCCACTCAGCTCCTGTCAAACCCGAATGAAATAATCATCGCGGAAAGTACGATGAGTGATCTTGAGGGCCTAGGAATTACCAACTTTTCAGGATTGATGCCCACAGATATTTTCACTTGGGAAAATCTATTTACAGCCAAAGGACTGCTATTCTTCGTGATTGGTGGGTTTTTAGTTGGATTTGGAACACGATACGCAGGAGGATGTACTTCTGGGCATGCGATTATGGGTATTAGTTCCCTTCAATGGCAGTCTGTCGTAGCGACTATTTTCTTCATGCTTGGAGGAATTTTCATGACCCACGTATTATTGGGTCCATTAATGAATTGGGTTGGGTTTTAATTAAGAAAAGATGAAGGTTTTAGAAAAAGATAATATTGTATGCGATGCGCCTAATTCTCAGATCCGAGAAGAGCGAAATTTGGAGCTATTGAAATACCTCATTCTCGGGGTGCTTTTCGGAGTCATTTTTGTGAAAGCTGAGATCATTTCTTGGTACAGAATTCAGGAGATGTTCAGATTTCAATCCTTTCACATGTACGGAGTAATTGGATCTGCCGTGGTTACTGGGATTATTTCAATTCAAGTAATTAAGCGGTTTGGAATCAAGACGATCAAAGGCGAGAAAATATTTATTCCCAACAAGGAGTTCCGTAAGGGACAGATTATTGGTGGATTTATCTTCGGCCTAGGTTGGGCGATTACGGGTGCTTGTCCAGGCCCTTTGTTTGCTCAGATTGGAAGCGGATACTCTGTAGTATTGGTGACGCTAATCAGTGCTCTCGCAGGTACTTGGGTTTATGGTAAATTAGCTCCAAAGCTTCCGAATTAAGGAAAAACAAAAAATAATGAAGGCCGATCTAAATAACTAGATCGGTTTTTTTATTCAAAAACGCGCTTGATAATGAAGCGGATCATAAGAATGATGACGACCAGGATCGACCCTACAATTACAAATTCCATGCGTTACCTTTGGTAGAGGAACACGAGCGGAGGCAAATAGTTTTCTTTAATCTCTGTGATATTTGATTTTCTTTTAATCTTAGTAAATTTCGTCGCTTAAAGACCTATCATTTTCATGAATCCCTTAAAAAAGCGCCGAATTGCTCTCGGTAGTCTATTTTTTTTTCTCGGCCTTTGTTTTGCCAGTTGGGCCTCCAGAATTCCTGAGATTCAATCAAAGTTTGACTTGTCAGAAGGTCAATTAGGGACCTTACTTCTCTGCTTGCCTATAGGGTCGGTTCTGGGCTTGCCAATTGCTGGATGGCTCGTGCATAAGTACGGTAGTCGTGTCGTAATCATCTGGGGCGGGGCATTGTATGCCATTGCTTTGCCTCTCGTGGGTTTGAGCCCGACTACTTGGGCCATTGCATTGGTTTTGGTTCTGTTTGGACTCCTGGGAAATGTGATGAATATCGCGGTCAATACACAGGCTCTGGCGCTGGAAGATGACTACGGAAGAAGTATTTTGGCTAGTTTTCATGGTTTATGGAGCTCAGCAGGTTTTGTGGGTGCAGGTATTGGTGCGGCCATGATTTTTCTAACATTATCTCCTAGCACACATTTCCTGTTCATTACTATCCTTTCATTCTTCATTATCTTTTTGGCAAGACCTTTTGTTGTGAAAGAGGCTAAAGCGCCGAGTGGTGGGGGCTTGGTTTTGAAAAAACCTGATGACCTACTCTTACGGGTTGGTTTGATCTCCTTCCTTGGCATGATGTGCGAGGGTTGTATGTTTGACTGGAGCGGTGTGTATTTCAAAAAAGTTGTGTTGGCGGACCCGACATTGGTAGCGACTGGCTATGTGGTATTTATGGGCGCCATGGCGTCTGGAAGATTTCTTTCAGATCGATTGACAGCGAGATTTGGTAAAGTTCAAATTATTAGATTCAGTGGCCTTTTGATTTTTTCAGGTTTGATTCTTGCGGTTCTAATGCCCTATTACTGGGTAGCGACATTAGCCTTTTTAATGGTAGGGTTTGGCGTGGCGGCAATTGTTCCCCTCTCTTACAGCATTGCCGGCCGAAGTAAAATATATTCTCCAGGTGTTGCTTTGGCCATTGTTTCCACCATTGCGTTTTTTGGTTTTCTCTTGGGACCACCGCTGATCGGCTTTATTGCAGACTTGTTTAATTTGAAAGTGTCCTTTGCTTTGATTGCTCTAAATGGACTAGGGATTATGATTTTAGCGAGCTATCGCAAAGAGATTTTTGATGTAAAACCAGCAAAAGCATGAAGGTAAATGGTCAAGATTTCCAATTTGGAATGGAAGCTGAAGTTCACTCATTTCAGGTAAGCCCTGAAGGGAAAATCAGCACCTATGCACTTGCAGATTGGTTTCAAGAAATTGCCTGGAGACATGCTAATTCTGCTGGATTTGGGACGAATTTATCAGAAAATCATCAAATGTGGGCATTGGCTCGATTAGCAATAAAAGCAGAAAAAAGACCCGCATGGGGGGAAACGATGAAAATCTACACTGCTGGCAGGGGGGTGAATAAAATTTTTGCATTTCGAGAATTCCTGCTCACCGATCTTGATGGAAATCCCTTGGTCACAGGCATGAGCAGTTGGCTGTTGTTAGATTCTGTGAGCAAGAGACCTCAGCGTCCTGAATCAGTATTGCCAAAGGAATTGTTCGATCCTGAACTCAAACCCATGTGGGAACCAGAAAAGGTACAAGCACAAGGAGAGATCAAAAATCAGATTCATATCCAAGTGAAGCCCTCAGATCTTGATCTTAATCGGCATGTAAACAATACCATTTATATTCGATGGGCGGAAGACTTGATTATTCAGGCTGGTCTTGAACCAAAGTTTTGTGGTATAAATTACCTTTCTGAATGTCACTTGAATGACGAAGTCACCCTTGAACTATTTGAATCCGAGGGAGATTTTTTTGTGGAGGGAAAGGTCAAGGAAAAGAGAGTGTTTTCTAGCCATTGGGCCTAGAAAAATTAGCCTAAGAGGTAAAGATTTTTTTATTCATGTGATTTTGATCACAGCGCTTGCGGTGGCTTAGCTGCATTTTTGTATAATTAAAGAGACTATGGAAAAGCAAGGAAAATCCTTTTTGCAGCTTCTTATTTCAATGGTGGCACTGTTGGTTCTCACTACGGTTCTTGTAGCCGTTTTGGGATTTGCCATTTTCATTTCCACTAGTGGAGTTGCACCTTCATTTGAAGCAGAAATGACCGCTGCGGTGAGTGAGCCAGCTATGGCTAAAGCTCCATCAAATTCATTGATGGACCCAGTGGGAATGTGGCTACCGCCAGCTTGGAGCGAGGTGGAAAGTGAGCTGAATGCGGATGAAATTAAATATGGCAAAGAACTGATTGCCAATACAGCGGAATATCTTGGTCCGAATGGTAAGGTTCGAAAAATTTCTAATGGACTTAATTGCCAAAATTGCCACTTGGACGCGGGACGAGTTCCGTTGGGAAATAATTATGGAGGTGTTTCTGCTAATTATCCCAAAGTCCGAAATCGTTCTGGCGAACTAGAAGATATTCCCAAGCGAATCAACGATTGCTTTGAGCGCAGTCTTAATGGAGAAGCCTTGGAACTAAGCAGCCCAGAAATGAAGGCTATGGTGGCTTACATGGAATGGCTAGGAAAGGATACTCCCAAGGGAGAAAAGCCCAAAGGGGTAGGGTTGTATTCCGTGCCGCTTCTGGATCGTGCGGCAGACCCCGTCAAAGGGAAAACAGTTTATGATCGTCAGTGCGCAAGTTGTCACATGGCAGATGGGTCTGGCGTCGCCAAACTTGATGGTACAGGCTATGTGTACCCACCACTTTGGGGAGATCACAGTTACAATCAAGGAGCAGGTTTATTCAGACTCTCTCGGTTTGCCGGATACGTGAAAGCAAATATGCCCTTTGGTGCTACATATGAGAATCCAATGCTGACAGATGAAGAGTCATGGGATGTCGCAGCCTATGTCAATAGCTTGGAAAGGCCGAGTAAAAACCTATCTGGGGATTGGCCAGATATTTCAAAAAAGCCCATGGATCATCCTTTTGGGCCTTATGCAGATCCTTTTACAGAGGAACAACATAAGTTTGGTCCTTATCAAGGGATCCTAGCAGCCAAAGAAGGGAAATGAAGCGTTTTTTGATTCTGATTTTCTTTGGCCTTGTATTACAGACTAGCCATGCTCAAGAAGAGAAGTCTGTAGATATCAAGCCTGATTTCCATTTGAGGACATTCTGGATGAGCTCTACGTACCCGTCTGACTTCAAAGATGACTATGCCTTGGGCACCAGCCTAAATCTTGGTACTAAAATATCATTTCAGAAAAATTGGAATTTTCAAATCGGGTATCGTGTCTTCGCTAATGTATTGAGCTCGGATATTTGGTCTCCAGATCCTCTAAGTGGACAATCCAATCGCTACGAAACCGGACTTTTTGATCTCCTTAATCCCGGTGATAGTTTCTTTGGCAAATTAGAAATACTCAACCTAGGATATAACTCAGACAAATGGGGAGTCAAAGTGGGGAGGTTTGGAATCAATACTCCTTGGATCAATCCTCAGGACGGAAGGCTGTCTCCCACAGGTATAGAGGGTGTTCAGGGTTGGTTTGCTCCAAATGAAAATTGGAGAATCGAGGCATGGTGGATCAATAGAATGAGTGTACGCGGTACCTCTAGATGGCTCGGTGTGGGAGAGAGTATTGGTGTATTTCCCGTCGGCCGAGATGTGTTTGGCAAAGCCTCAAAGTATTCTGGAAATACAAATTCGGATTTTGTGGGGCTTTATCAAGTTGACTACAGTAGAGATAAGCTAGGAAAGATGTCTCTTTCTCAGACTTACGTGCAAAATATCTCTAACACCTTGGATCTTTCATGGAACAAGGATTGGAGTATGAAGGGCTCAAAAGCCAAGTGGATTAGTGGAGCTCAAATTGGTTTTCAACACGGGATAGGTGATGGAGGCAACTCTTTAGATAGTCTCGCATACAAAAGCCCTGAGGATCGAAATTGGTACCTGTCCACGCGATTTGGCTGGAGGAATTCCAAATGGCTAACCCATATGAACTTCACTCGAGTAGGAGGCGATGGGAGATGGCTCAGTCCTAGAGAATGGGGTAAAGATCCGTTTTTTACCTTTATTCCAAGAGAAAGGAACGAAGGTTTTGAATCTGTGACTGCAGCGACTTGGTTTGCCTCTTATACTATGCAGGATTTTCCTCTGGAGATTTATGGGGTAATTGGAATCCACCAAATTCCATCCACTTCAGATGCTCAGGCCAACAAGTACAATTTCTCATCTTATCGACAGATTAATTTCGGATTAAAATATAGACCCAAAGGACTCCCCAGGACTAATTTTCATCTGCTTGTGATGAATAAAGAAGCTTTGGATTCGGAAGGGCTTACTCCAAATCAGCGATACAATAAGGTGGAGCTGTGGCACGTGAATTTCATATTTGATATTTACCTGAATTAGGATTTTCAGTAGGCAAAAACAATCCTCAGTAAGTCAATCAGAGTTTAGGGGTTGTGACGTTATGGGCTTTTCCCAACAGGGGCTATCAATTGATCATAAAAATACTTAATGGATTGATTTACTTATTTTTATGATTATTCCGGTTCTGATTTTAAAGGATTTTCCTGATTAGGTTTTGAATATATTTATCATCACCTTTGTATCAATTCCTCAAAGTAAAACGTACTTTGATCGATTCCAAAGTGGAATTTGATTGATTTATGTGCCAAAGTAGTATAGTAAGGGTTTTTATCTAGATAGGTTTACATCTTTTTTATTACTTGCTTGATTGAATTTCTTCCGAAGAATAAATGAAAATTCAAGCATGCACCTTTTCTCTAGGAACCTTATTAATTACTTAAATTGAATACCTATTAAAACTGTAAGATTCTCGGAATCAGAACTTTCTGAATTTTCGAAAACCCTCAGATCGAGAGTTTATGGACATTTCAAGTCCACAAATCGCTCAAAACACGCCAATACTGGCATGGTCATAAAGACTATCTTGTTGGTTTCGCTTTATCTTGTTCCCTACATCTTCGTGATTACCGGAGTAGCCTCTACCACTTGGCAGATGTTTGCGTGCTTCATACTTTCTGGTTTTGGCATGGCCGGCGTGGGTATGGGCGTAATGCACGATGCAAACCACGGTTCATATTCTTCCAAAAAATCAGTGAATAAATGGATTGGTCATACCATAGATATGGTAGGGGCGAGTTCTATTGTTTGGAAGCTTCAGCACAACGTACTTCATCACAGCTATACCAATATAGATGACCATGATGATGATATTAATGCGCCTTTCTTTTTGAGATTTTCTCCAAATGCACCACAGAATAAGTTACACCGCTATCAGCATCTGTACGCTTGGTTCTTCTATTCACTTTCTACATTATCATGGGTGACAGTTAAGGATTTTATCCGACTGAAGAGATATTATAAAAAAGGCTTGGTAAAAAGTGAGCAGGAGTATAAACAAACCGTTTTGAAGCTTATCGCTTACAAAGTGGCCTATTTTACATTTGCTCTAGCTCTGCCCATTATTTTCTCGCCATTTTCGGCTGGAATGATCATTCTTGGGTTTATTTTGATGCATTTCGTTACTGGATTCACTATTACAATGGTTTTCCAGATTGCTCATATTGTAGAAGATGTCGACTTTCCTCAGCCCAATGAATTGGGAATTGTGGAGGGAGAACGGATCTTACACCAATTGGCTACTACTTGTAATTTTGCTCCAAAGAATAAAGCCTTGTTTTGGTTTATCGGTGGTTTGAATTTTCAGGTCGAACACCATTTGTTTCCGGATATTTGTCATGTGCACTATTTGGAAATCTCCAAAATCGTCAAAGCTACTGCTGAAGAATTTAATGTACCTTACCATTCCAAGCCTCATTTCATTTCAGCGGTTTTAGATCATTTTAGAATGCTCTATGTATTAGGAAGGACTCCAAAATTAGAAGCCGTCAAGGCCTAAAAAATAAACGACAAAACGGGCTTTCTCTAAGAAAGAACAGGAATAGCCTATAAAAATAATAACTGTCTGTTGAGCAGTTTCCAGTATTGAAATCTAAGCAGGCAAGATCACATGATCCAAAAATAGAAAGACTAATTGTGATCAAAACCCATCTGGAGTTTCCAGAAAAACAAAAATCAATTTCAATTAAATAGTAGAAAAAATGAATGAAGGAACAGTAAAATTCTTTAACACGACCAAAGGCTTTGGTTTCATTACTCCAGATGACTCAAGTGAAGACATCTTCGTACACATGAGTGGTCTTGTGGATGATATCCGTGAGAACGACAAGGTAGAATATGAGCTTGTACAAGGCAAAAAAGGCGTGAATGCAGTGAATGTAAAAGTAGTTAAGTAAGATCTTAATATATATATCACAAGGTAAAGCCAGAATCTTTCGAGATTCTGGCTTTTTTTTTAGCCTAATTTGACTTGATTATCCAGTTCCATCCCGGCTTCTATTTGGTCCAGGTTGAGTAAGGTCACTCGGGCAATTTCGCTCAATGCTTCATGGGTGAGAAATGCTTGATGGCCCGTGATCAGTACGTTTGGAAAGGTCATGAGCCTTGCGATCTGCTCATCCTGAAGGATTTCTTCAGAAAGATTTTGAAAGAATAAGTTTTCTTCCTGCTCGTACACATCTATCCCCAAAAACCCAATTTTCCCTTTTTTCAGACCGGAGATCGCATCCTTTGTATTAATCAAAGCACCTCGACTGGTATTGATGATGGTTACTCCGGCTTTCATTTTTTGAAGAGCTTTCTTATTGATCATATGGAAGGAATCTTCCGTGAGTGGGCAGTGCAGGGAGAGAATATCGCTTTGATTGAGTACGTCTTCGAGCGGTAAGTACGAGACCCCCAAGTCCTTCATCTTTTGATCTGGGTAGAGATCATAAGCCAAAATCCTACAGCCAAAGCCCATAGCTATACGAATGAATGCCTTTCCTATGGCACCGGTACCGATGACCCCGATGGTTTTTTGATGAATATTGAAACCTGTGAGACCAACCAGGGAAAAATTGTTGTCACGAACTCGATTAAATGCCTTATGTGTTTTCCGGCTCAGGGTGAGAAGCAAGGCAAAAGAATGTTCAGCTACGGCCTCTGGACTATAGGCAGGTACACGGCAGATTGTGAAGTCTAGTACTTTAGCGGCTTCCAGATCTATTTGATTAAAGCCCGCGCATCGAAGCACTACTTTGTTGATTCCAAAACCATTTAATTTTTCCAAAATGGCTTGGTCTAAATGATCATTAACAAAGGAACAAATGGCATCGAAGCCTTTGGCGAGCGGAGCAGTATCTAAATCTAGTTTGGCTTCGAAAAAGGTGAAATCATGTCCGGATCCATCCAGTTGGGCTTCAAAACTCTTTTGTTCGTATGGCTTGGTATTAAAGAAGGCTACTTTCATTTTTGTAATTTTTGTTCATCATATATGGCTAATTGGTTTCTAAATCTTGAATGTCTATTTTCAGCAAAAAAGAACAGATAAATGAAACAGTTATTCACCTGTATAATAATTATAATTTCTCTTGTAGCATGTGGACAAAAGAGTGAAATTCAGATTCTTGAAGAAAAATTTGATGAGTCTAGCTTAAATTCATCCTCATTTGACCCAGAACTTCTCGTGGAAAAACCAGATTCAGTATTACGACACGTTGTTTTCTTCTCCTTTAAAGCGGAAACTTCAGAGGAAGAAATCAACACGGTAGTCGACGCTTTCCGAGAATTAAAAAATAAAATCCCAGGAATTATATCCTTTGAGTGGGGTGTGAATTCAAGCCCAGAAGAGCTCAATCGAGGGTTAACTCATGCCTTTACACTTACCTTTCACACGGCTCAAGCAAGAGATGAGTATCTTCCTCACCCAAGTCACAAGGAATTTGGAGAAATTCTCGGTCCCCATCTGGACCAAGTTCTTGTTGTGGATTATTGGGCCAGACCCTGATTATTGACTGTAAGGGAGTTCCTTGTTCGTTGCGCTGGCAGACTCTCTCACCATGAGTACTTCGGTGACGAGGAAATTACTAGTGCCACGCCAAGGGAGCATTCCGTTAAATTCTTCATAGCGAAGCTCAACATGCTTTCCTGAGGATCGTTCGAGTTGAAGTGCGACTTCTTCATCCACCACGCTGAATCGAAACTCGTTACTTTGCAATTCTCCAGCGCTTGGACTTTGGAAGCCCTCTTGCACTATTCGGCCTTCGTAAGTTTTGAAAATCACACCCTTTTTCACAAAATAGTTCAAGCTTCCAGCTTTGACGCCTTCGCCGAAAACAAAGTAAAATTTGTACCAAAAAATCCCTGCAAAAACGAAAAGGAGCACAATGCCCATGATCCAAGCAAACTTCTTCATAGCGGTTGATTAATTTTTAGAATCGAAAAATAGGAAATTAAACTTATGATTTCATAGTGAGTTTTAAATCTATGCAGCAATCACTTTTTTCAAAACCAATTCAAAATCTATTACCTTTTGATGGGGAGGCCTTCCTATTTCCTGAGTTTATTTCTTCGAAGGACTCAGATTTGTTTTTTGAAAAGCTTCAAAATAATATCCAATGGAAGCAGGAGCCCATTAAAATTTTTGGAAAAGAAATCATGCAACCGAGATTGACTGCTCTTTATGGAGATTCTTCAATTCCGTATGGATACTCTGGGATTAAAATGATCCCTTTTCCTTTCACTTCCGAGCTGATGTATATTCGGGAAAGAGTTCAAGATATTGCACAGACGGACTTTACACATGTCCTGCTGAATTACTATCGAGACGGTCAGGACTCTATGGGCTGGCATCGAGACAATGAACCTGAATTGGGGCAAAATCCCACCATAGCTTCAGTGAGCTTCGGTCAGAGTCGGGAATTTCAGATGCGCTATTATTCAGATAAGAAGCAAAAAGTATCTTGCGAGCTCACCTCAGGAAGTTTACTACTGATGCAAGGTTCGACTCAGCACTTTTGGGAACATCAAATCCCAAAGCGGAAGCGGATTCATGGAGGTCGCATCAATCTAACTTTCAGAAAAGTATTTGCATAAAAAAAGCCGGCTTAGCCGGCTTTCAATGTTTACTGGACTACCCAAAGATAATCTCCGTAGCCTTGGGCTTCCATTTCCTCTTTAGGAATGAATTTCATCGCTGCTGAATTCATGCAATAACGAAGGTTGGTCGGTTCAGGTCCATCATAGAACACATGGCCAAGATGGCTATTGCCTAATTTACTTCTTACTTCTACTCGCGTCATTCCTAAAGTTTTATCGACAGGTTTGTCGATAATTCTTGCATCGATTGGCTTGGTAAAGCTAGGCCATCCGGATCCAGACTCGTACTTGTCTTTGCTGCTGAATAGGGGAGCTCCAGAAACGATACACACGTAGATTCCTTCTTTCTTATTGCCATTGTATTCATTTTGGAAGGCATATTCTGTAGCATCTTCCATGGTTACTTCGTATTGCAAAGGCGTCAATTTTTCTTTTAACTCACTTTTCTTCATCGCTGGATATTTGTCAGCAGTGAGCTCAGGCCAATGCTTCTTTATGAAGGCATCTCTTCCCGAACCATTTCTGTATGCATAATATTCAGTAGGGTTCTTCTTATAGTAATCCTGATGATATTCTTCTGCCTCATAAAAATTAGTGAATTTGATGATAGGGGTCGCGATTTTTTTATCAAATCTTCCAGACTTGTCAAGGGCTTTTTTGGATTCCTCAGCCACCTTTTTTTGTTGTGAAGAATGATAGAAAATTGCAGATTCATACTGCGTCCCTCGGTCGTAAAAAGATCCACCCACGTCTGTTGGGTCGAAAGTTTGCCAGAAAATATCCACAAGCTCGGCATAGCTGATTACTTCAGGGTCAAAGGCAATTTGTACAGATTCTCTGTGCGAAGTCTGGCCACTAGCCACTTGGTTGTATGTTGGGTTTTTCTCTTTGCCACCGGCATAGCCACTGACTACTGATAGCACCCCATCAATTCCTTCGAAAGGTGCCTCTACACACCAGAAACAGCCTCCAGCAAAGGTGGCTAACTCCGTATTTGCGGGAAAGTCGGTTAGTTGAAACGTAGTCTCCTCAGCCTCTTCACTTTGATTGGGGCTCGCGCATGCGCTCATCATAAGCGCGAATACAGCGCTGAAAATTGTCGTAAGCATATTATTTTGGTTCATATTTAAAATTCTCCTTTGGATTGCATAAACAAGCAAAAGCTAAAATCTGTTCAGAGAAGGAGCTAATCTGCCAAGTTCTCGTTGAAATTCTGTTTTAAAACTTGTTAAATGCGGTCAATTTGCCGACCGAAAACTTGGGATAACAAGCCTCAAAGACCATTGATAAGGTGCATTTTCCGAAAGACTAGCAAATCTGTACTCAATCAAAAAAATCAGAGAATTGGATATGATTATTTCTAATTTCACCCTGACTAAGCCCATGATTTCCATGCCGAAAAAATTATTATTTGCCGTTTTATTTTTAGGAATGATCTCTTGTCAGACTGAAGAAAAAGGAGATCCTTTTGCCACAGTGGCGCCAGAAGAAACGAGATTTACCAAAATAGCTCTTGTGGAAGGCCTAAATGAACCTATGGAGTTGGAGGTTTTGCAAAATGGGGATGTGCTTATTATCGAGAGAAACGGGCTTTTAAAAAAGTATATCAGGGATTCGAAAGAGCTTATAGAAATTGGTTCATTGGAAGTTTATCCAGATGGTGAAGATGGTTTGTTGGGAATGGCCAAGGATCCTAATTTTGAAGAAAATCAGTGGCTTTATTTGTATTACGCTCCGCTAAAAGGTGCCTCTATCAATAGACTTTCAAGGTTTACAGTGGTGGAGGGACTTCTAGACAAAAGTACCGAGATCGTCATGTTGGAAGTACCAGTATTTAGAGGCTGCTGTCATTCTGGTGGATCGGTAGAGTTTGATGGAGAAGGAAATCTTTATGTCTCTCTTGGAGATGATACCACACCTTTTGAATCCGATAATTATAATCCAATTGATGAGCGACCCGGACGTCCTGAAAATGTAGATGCACAACGCTCATCCGGTAACTCAAATGACCTTCGGGGTTCGATCATCCGAATCACTCCACAGCCTGATGGTACTTATACTATTCCGGAGGGCAATCTATTTCCAGCAGATGACCCGCTTTCTCGTCCTGAGATCTACGTCAAAGGAAATCGTAATCCATACCGAATTGGAATAGACCAGCGAAACGGAAATTTATTCTGGGGCGAAGTGGGGCCAGATGCCTCAGAGGACAGCTTGAGAAGAGGTCCGAAAGGACATGATGAAATCAATTTGGCTACCAAAGCTGGTTATTTTGGATGGCCTTATTTTGTTGGAAACAACAAGCCGTACTGGAAGTACGATTTCGAGAAGCAAGAAAGCTTGTTTGAGTTTGACCCAATGGCGCCTAAAAACACATCTCCAAATAACACCGGGATTGAAATTTTGCCTCCAGCCACTCCAGCTTTGATTTGGTATCCTTACGGAGCGTCAGAGGAATTTCCTATGCTTGGAGAGGGTGGTAGAAACGCAATGGCTGGACCAGTTTACTATCGAGATGATTACGCGGATAGTGAGGTTCGGTTTCCGGGATATTATGACGGAAAGGTATTCGTCTATGACTGGATGCGAAACTGGATATTCACCGTATCGCTGACTGAAAATTTCGAATACGACACCATGGAGCGCTTTATGCCAAACACGGTTTTTGATAAGCCAGTTGATATGCAATTTGGGCCAAATGGTGATCTGTACCTTTTGGAATATGGCACGTTCTGGAGAGCTCAAAATGATGACTCAGGCCTCTATGTGATCGAGTTTGCGCCTGGCAATAGAAAGCCAAAAGCTGTGGCAGATGCCTCTGTCAAAAAAGGAGCAGCACCTTTAAAAGTTGATTTTTCCTCTGTTGGAAGTATGGATTTCGATCCAGAAGATCAATTACAATATGAATGGACCTTTGGTCTTGCTGGTGCCAATTCAGCTGAAGCTAATCCTAGCTATACTTTTGAAGATCCAGGAGAATACACCGTGGAGCTTACCGTTACGGATCGGGAAGGATTAGAGAGTAAGGCTAATGTTGTGATTCAAGTAGGGAATCAGCCTCCAACAGTTGCAATCAATTGGGAAGGAAATCGAAGCTTTTATTTCGGTAAGGATCAAATCAAATATGAGGTCCTTGTTGAGGACATGGAGGATGGTACTGTTGATCCTGGCAAGGTTGATTTTTCTATTGATTATCTAGCTGGAGGGTTTGACCTTATCCAAATTGGTCATCTAGAAGAGGAGCTTTCTGTGGGAGAGCGATACATTAATGAATCAGGGTGTAAAGCTTGCCATGCAATAGCCAATGCGTCTGTTGGACCAACCTACAACGATGTCTCTGAAAAATATGCTGGTCAAACAGATGCGAAGGCCTATTTGACTGATAAAATAAAAAATGGAGGAGGAGGAGTCTGGGGTGAGCGAGTCATGCCAGGACACACACACTTAGCCGACGACCAAATCGAAACCATGGTTGACTTTATTTTGGCGCTAAAGGACCCTAACTATGGTGACGAAAGATTACCTCTCAAAGGTGAATTTCCTATCACAGAAGTAGATAATGTGGAAGGATACTATGTGGTTCAGGCAGGTTACACTGATGGAGGAGCCAATGGAATTGCTCCGATCAGGACTCAATCCCAATTCATACTGCGGAATGCCACACTTCCAGCTGTCCAAGGAAATGAATATAAAGGTGCAGCAAAGGCCAACACGGATGTGGATCAATTTGTCAAATTTACAGAAGACAAGAGTTGGGTGAGATTTGCAGGAATTGATTTGTCTTCAATAAACCAATTGAAATTATTACTAAATCCCGGAGGTACAAAAGGGTCCATAGAAATCCGAATTGGCTCCTTAGATGGCAAAGTAATCGGCAAAACAAAAACCCTTTCACAAGCCGATCGACCTTCAGGGGCTTCCGGAAATTGGTTTCCAGAGATAATTCAAATCGAAAAAACGGACAGCGTCCAAGACATTTACTTTATTTTTGAAGCTGCTTCGGATGTGTCCATCTGGAATACCTTCAATCTTTATTCTATTCAATTCAGTAGATAATTTACAATTCACCCATGAACAAACCTATCGCCCATTTTGGGGCAACACTATTCCTTTTCATAGGATTGACAGCTAGTAGCCATGCCCAATCAAATGACACCATTCCTGAGGGACGACTGCAAGAAGTCACAGTCACGGCCCAAAAACAGCCCGAGGACCTTCAAAAAGTACCCTTTTCAGTTTCCGCTCTGGATGCAGAGCAAATTGATCGTCAAAATATCTGGAATGTCCGAGAGCTTCGGTCAGTGATTCCCAACCTTTACTTTGCCAATCCTGGCGACAATAGAAATGTAATTTCATTGCGAGGAATCACCACCACGTCTTATGAGCCAGCTGTGGCAACTTATGTGGATGGCGTGAATCAATTTGGCCTAGACACTTATTTCTTCAACCTGAATGATATCGAAAGTATTGAGGTGCTCCGAGGCCCACAAGGTACACTCTATGGAAGAAATGCCATGGGTGGCGTAATCAATATCAAAACCAAACTACGGTCTGAAGAGCTGTCTGGTTTTGCCAAAATTACCGCTGGGAATTATGGCCTGACGAGAGTTGCGGCAGGAATTCGAGCTCCTTTGAGTCCTGAGAAGCTTTATTTCAATACGACATTTTTGTCTGAACGAATGAATGGTTTTTATACCAATACCTTCTATGATTCAAATTTTGATAGCCAAAGAATCACGAATTTCAACGCAAGTTTGCAGTATTATTTTGCTAAAAACTGGGATGTTACGGCAAACTTTAAAGTGACTAATAACAGAAATGATGGTGCTTTTGCACTTGCGCCAGATCCAGATTCTGCAATTGAAAATCCTTTTGTGGTAAGTCAAAATGCGACAACTACAATGGTGGACAATACCACCAATACGTCTGTAGTTTTCAGAAATAATGGTCCAAAGTTCAATTTCTTTTCACAGACAGCATTCCAGACGAATTATAGATATTATCGGGATCCAATTGATGGAGACTTTTCTCCATTGGATGCTGTATCTATTGTGAATAATTACGGGAATGATTGGAATACCAATAAGGTTTGGACTCAGGAATTCAGACTGGGAGCTTCTGCCGATCGTTTGGATTGGCAAGTTGGCTTTTTCGGGTTTATCTCAGATGCGCCTACTCGCCAAGGAATCTTCTTTGGGGAAGATGCTGGATTGATCGGTTCACCAAGTACTAATATTACTATCATCAACACTAATATTCAAAAATCATCTGGTGCTGCTGTTTTTGCCCAAGCTACCTACAGCCTTACGGAAAAACTGGCGCTAACCGGAGGACTGAGGTTTGACTATGAGGAAAAGGAATTGACCGTGGGCCAGGAAGTAGACCTTGGAGGTGGAGATCCTTTGGTTCCGCAGGCTGATACCACCGGTACTGCAGATTTCACTGCCATCACGCCGAAGCTCGCGCTTGCCTTTGCCTCGACTGAGGATCAAAATTGGTTTGTGAGTTATAGCAGAGGATTTCGACCAGGAGGTTTGACACAGATAGGTTCTGACCCTTCTCAGCCACCATTATTTGCTTATGACCCTGAGTTTTCAAATAACTTTGAGATAGGAGTGAAAAACTATTTCAATGACCATAGGATTCGATGGAATGTGGCGGTATTCTACTCAGGGATTTCTGACGTGCAGGTACCCGCCTTAATTTTGCCAGATGCCATCGTGATTACAAGTAATGCAGGTGACGTGACGAGTTTTGGAATCGAATCAGAGTTTACAACTCTTCTCGGAAGGAATTTGACTTTTGATTGGAATTTTGGTTATACCAATGCCACCTATGATCAACTTGAATTACCGGGTGAGGACGGCACCGTTGATTATTCAGGAAACAATCAGATTTTTACACCCAATTACACTTCATTTGTTGCGCTAGAGTACACCCCAAAATTCTTTAACCATGAATCCATCAAATGGCTCTTCCGCGGAGAATGGCAATCGTTTGGAGAGCAATTCTTTAATTTGGAAAACACCATTTCTCAAGATGCCTTTAGCCTGCTGAATGCAAAAGTGGGAGTGACAAATGATACTTGGGAGTTGAATTTTTGGGCTAGAAATATTCTGGATGAAACGTACGTAGATTATGCATATAATTTTGGTGCGTCTCACTTAGGAAACCCATCGACTTTTGGCGGTGAGATTCTATTCAGATTTTAACCTTATGCAAATCAGAAGAAAAGGTCAGCGATTTTATCGCTGACCTTTTCTTTTTTACGGATTTAAAAAATCCTTGAAGAGCTTCTCAAGAGCCTTGGACTCTTCATAATCTACTTTTCCATCCTCTAGTACTTTGGAGATTATATCGTAGAAATCTTTGTAAGGAGCATCCATGCACAAATGCGCATTTTCTTCAAGCCAAGTTTTCAGCATATACACCTCATGTTTATTGATCTCCCCATCAGCCAATATTCCGTAGCAAATTCCTCTCAAAAAATTGATATCCGCCACGGCCTGATCTTTCGGAACAAAATGCTTGCGATACTTTGTAAGGATCACGTTCATGTCTAGAATTTCCTCGGCAGTCACCACATTGGTGTCTAAAATTGCCTTGATATCGTGGAAAAAATCTTTGAATGGACCATCAGTTGCCAGCTCTTGATTGGCGTAGCACCAGTCTCTCAGTTCCATGATTTCATTTCGATTTACCCTACGGTCCAAAAAAACGCCGTGAAGGAGACCTTTAAGCCTGTTATAAGCTTGAGTAGTTTTTGGGTTCATTTTTTTTCTTCTTAAGCTACATTCAAAAAGCCAAAAAATAAATACTTGACCTGCCGTTTTTTCATTTCTTGTATGAATGGTTTAGATTTCAAGCATGAACTCTCCAAGAGTTTTGTTTAATCCTGTTTGTATCAGAGTCCCATAACCAATTTTTATGCTCACTTGCCAAAAGCACCTATTCAGTCTGGATCCAGAGGTTTCATATTTGAACAATGCCTATCGTGGCCCAATTTTGAAGTCTTCTGAGGAAGCAGCATTGATCGATCTTCGTCAAATGCGAAACCCATTTTCCATGCAACCTGCGGATTTCTTTACCTGCGTGGATCAAGTAAAGAGCCTTTTTTCCAAAATGATAGGATGTGAACCAAAAGAGGTGGCTATGATACCAAGTACGTCCTATGGTTTTGCGGTAGCGCTCTCAAATTGGAAACCAGGTCCAGGTAAAAAAGCTATCACAGTGAAAGATGAATTTCCGAGTGGATACTTTTCGCTAAAAAGGTGGGCTGATGAAAACGAAGGGGAATTGGTGATTGTGGACGGAGATCCCAAGGCGGGAAGCCTGGGGGAATCATGGAATGAGCGATTACTCACAGCAATAAGCTCTGATACGGGAGTTGTTTTGATTTCTAGTGTGCACTGGATGAATGGGGTGAAATTTGATCTGGAGGCGATTGGAAGACGTTGTGAAGAAGTAGGCGCCTGCTTTATTGTCGATGGTACGCAGTCGGTAGGCGCTATGCACATTGATGTGAAGGGATGTAGGATTGATGCACTGATCTGTGCGAGCTACAAATGGCTGTTGGGTCCTTATTCACTCGGGTTATCCTTTTTTGGTGAAAAATTCAAGGATGGGAAACCACTTGAGGAATCCTGGATGAACAGAACCAATTCGCATATTTTTTCTGAACTCACTAATTATCAAGAGGAGTTTTTACCGGGTGCAAACCGTTTTAATGTCGGGGAGACGAGCTACTTTATTTTATTACCCATGCTTGAAAAAGCCCTTGAGCAACTCATAGCTTGGACGCCAGCTGGAGTTCAGGCTTATGCGCATAGCCTTAAAACAGAATTACTTGATTTTCAGCAATCGAGGGGCTTAGGTTTAGATTTGAGCGAATATGCTGCTAATCATCTTTTTGCGCTTCCACTTCCCAGTGGAACGGATGCCAAAGTAATCAAAGGAAGACTGGATGAGCAGAAAGTTTACGTCTCAGTTCGTGGTCAATCTTTGCGCGTTTCCATTAATGTGTTTAATGAATTGAGGGATATTGAGAGGTTGAAAAAGGCTTTGAAATGATAATTCGTAGTTTTTACACCGCAAGGTTGTTTTACAGCTTGAAATCCTTTTTACCCTGAGTTATTCAATAAATGGGTGTGGAGTGGTTACAACCTACATTTTTTACCGCACAAATATTTTCATTTGTAGGTTTCGCAGGAGAAGCTTACTTTTCATCTTATCCTTATCACCAAATTAACCACTATCAAAATTTATCTAAAGTCCATTGATATGCCTATCTACACACGGTTGGGACACTTGATTTGGTCATAACAACAAAACAATCATATGAAAAGAAGAGATTTTATCCACCTTTCCAGTTTAGGCTTGGGAGCTCTGGCTACATCCGGTCTGGTCGCCATGAGCAATCCCGTGACAGCAGAGCAATTGCTCGAGCCAGGGATCGATGTGGCAGCGAAGAAACTTCTCGCAGACACAGCCCTGAATGCCGCCAAAGCTAAAGGAGCCACGTACACGGATGTTAGAATTGGCCGTTACCTTCAGCAGTTTCTCTTTACCCGAGAGAAAAATGTTCAAAACATCACCAATGCGGAATCCTTCGGTGTAGGTATTCGAGTGATTGCGAACGGAACCTGGGGATTCTCGGCTACCTCTGATGTGACGCCTGATGGAATTAAGAAATGTGCAGAAACAGCCGTAGCCATCGCTAAGGCAAACTCCAAACTACAAAAAGAGCCGGTTGAACTTGCGCCAGTTAAAGGTCAAGGGGAAGTCTCCTGGAAGACGCCCATTCAGAAAAATGCGCTGGAAGTTCCTGTGAAGGAAAAAATTGACTTGCTCCTCGGGGTAAATAATGCGGCGATGGATACTGGTGCAGCCTTTGTGAATTCTTCACTTTTCATGATCAATGAGCAAAAGTATTTTGCGTCCACAGACGGCTCTTACATTGATCAGGACATTCACAGAATTTGGCCAACATTTAATGTAACCGCGGTGAATAAGACTTCAGGCGGGTTTAGATCTCGTCAAGCCCTTAGCGCACCAATGGGTATGGGTTACGAGTACCTCGATGGACTAGAAAAGGATAAAGCGATGAATCCAGCAGGATTCAATAGCTATAGAAACTCCTATGATATGCTGGAGGATGCTGTAAATGCTGCAAAGCATGCGCAGGAAAAATTGACTGCTAAGTCAGTAACGCCGGGCAAATATGATTTGGTCTTGGATCCTGATCACTTGGGTCTTACCATTCACGAATCTGTAGGTCATCCATTGGAACTGGATCGTGTTTTGGGTTATGAAGCAAACTATGCAGGAACCAGTTTTGCTACTTTGGATAAGTGGAGAGCGGGTGACTTCAAATACGGTTCTGACAAGGTAAATATCGTGGCAGACAAGACTCAGCCGCTTTCTCTCGGAAACACCGGTTATGATGACGAAGGAGTAAAGTGCAAGGAGTGGGATTTGATCAAAAATGGTGTTTTGGTCAATTATCAGGCAATCAGAGATCAAGCTAAAATCATCAATGAGCCCGAATCTCACGGTTGCTGCTTTGCAGATAACTGGTCTTCGGTACAGTTCCAGCGAATGCCAAATGTGTCTCTAAAGCCAGGCACTGAAAAGTTGAGCGTAGCCGAAATGGTTAAGGATGTGGAGAAAGGCATTTACATTTTGGGTAGAGGCTCTTATTCCATTGATCAGCAACGTTACAATTTCCAGTTTGGAGGTCAGCTTTTCTACGAAATCAAAAACGGAGAAATTACCAACATGCTTGAAGATGTAGCCTATCAGTCCAATACTCAGGAGTTTTGGAATTCCTGTTCCCAGATTTGCGATAAGGATGATTACAAGTTCTTTGGATCATTCTTCGATGGCAAAGGTCAGCCTTCACAAGTCTCGGCTGTATCCCATGGCAGCAGTACGACTCGCTTTGATGCAGTCAATGTGATTAATACTGGACGAAATATTTAACCCCAACAGAAGAATTATGGCAATTTTAACACAAGAAGAAGCGAAAACGATCATCGATAAGGTGCTCTCCTATGCCAAAGCTGACGAGACTCAGGTTGTGATTTCTGGAGGGAGAACCGGTAATATCAGATATGCTCGAAACAATGTGAGTACAAGTGGTGAGACAAATGAGATCTCATTGAATGTAACTTCAGTTTATGGCAAAAAGTCAGGATCATCCAGCATTAATGAGTTGGACGATGAATCCTTACGCAAAGCAGTTGCTCGAGCAGAAGAAATCGCTCAGCTAGCACCGGAAAATCCGGAATACATGCCGATGCTAGGGCCACAAGAATATCCAGAATCCAAGACTTTCTCGGAGTCTACCGACGGCATCACACCAGATCAACGAGCTCAAATTGCAGCAGACAGTCTAAATCCAAGCGGAGCGGCCAATCTTAGTGCCGCAGGATACTTGGAGGACTTCTCTGGTTTTGCTGCTATGGGAAATAGCAAAGGGATGTTTGGTTACAACAAAAGAACATCAGTTGACTTTTCAGTGACTGTTCGTACCGCAGATGGTACAGGTTCTGGCTATGCTATTCGGGATTACAATGACGTGAGTCTTTTGAATTCAAAAGAGGTAACAAGCATTGCCATGCAAAAAGCGCAAGCCTCTGTAAATGCTCAGGCAATTGAGCCGGGCAAATACACGGTAATTCTAGAGCCAACAGCTGCAGGAGACTTATTAGGACTTTTAACTCGTAGTTTAGATGCAAGAAATGCCGATGAGGGCCGAAGCTTTTTGAGTAAAAAAGGTGGTGGAACCAGAGTAGGAGAGAAGTTTTTTGACGAGCGAGTAAATATCTATTCTGATCCAGCTCACCCTCAGATTCCAGGTGCACCTTGGGATAATGAAGGCTATCCGCAAAAGCCAGTCACCTGGATAGAAAATGGTGTGGTCAAAAACATGTTTTATTCTCGCTATTGGGCAGAAAAACAAGGCGTTGCACCTGTGGGAAGACCGAGTGGCGTAATCATGGAAGGTGGAGATCAGAGTCTGGCAGATTTGATCAAAAGTACAGAACGAGGCATTTTGGTGACTCGATTCTGGTATATCCGAAGCGTGGATCCACAGACCCTACTCTTTACTGGATTGACCCGAGATGGTACCTTTTACATCGAAAACGGTCAGATCAAATTCCCCGTTAAAAACTTCCGATTCAATGAAAGCCCGATTATTATGCTCAACAATATAGAAGCCTTGGGTCGTCAGCAAAGAGTGGGAGGGGATATGATTCCTGCGATGAAGATTCGTGACTTCACCTTCACGAGTTTGTCTGACGCAGTTTAAAAAATGTCCACGGGCCACAGTCGACTGTCGACCGTGGTCCGTAGACTTAAAATCGCATGAATAACTTCTTCTTCACTCGGATTAAGTACAACTCGGGAAATTGGGATACGGATCAGCGGATGCCGTCAAACCTGATTCATTCTCTGATTGAGTATACCACGATCCCACTAGATCAACAGGAGAAAATAGTAGAACTAAGTAGTTCAGAAATTTTCAAAAGTCCCTTTTGCTATCTGAGTGGACATAAGCTTGTGGAGTTTTCCACTGAGGAGCGAAAAAACTTCAAGACCTATGTGGAGAATGGAGGTTTTGTCTTCGCGGATGATTGCAATCATGATATTGACGGGCTCTTCGCAAAGTCTTTTGAGGCCGAAATGGCCAGAACCTTTGGCGCTAACGCGCTTCAAAAAATCCCAAATAACCACCCGATTTATACCGCTTTCTTCGAGTTTGAAGAAGGCCCTCCGGCCACATCATTCGAGCTAAATGGTTGGGGTGATGATCTCATCCACGACTATCTCAAAGCTGTGGTGATCAACGGGAGAATCGGGGTGCTGTACAGCAATAAGGATTATGGCTGCGAATGGGATTATGATTTTAGAAATAAGCGTTTTCTCAAAGAAGACAATACCAAATTTGGCGTAAACATCATTGTTTATGCACTAACATACTGATTTTGGAAGCAAAAGAACTAGAAAGGTATCAAGCCCTGGTGGATAAAATCCCCAACCTAAAGCGTGAGATCGCCAAGACCATTGTGGGTCAGGAAGAAGTGATCGAGGAGATTATTATCACTCTTTTAGCGGCCGGACATTGCCTGCTCGAAGGGGTTCCAGGTTTGGCCAAAACCCTGATGGTCAAGTCCATTTCTGATGCGATGGAGCTCAATTTTAAGCGAATTCAGTTTACTCCAGACCTGATGCCGGGAGATATTTTAGGGACGGAAATCCTCGAAGAGGATCATGAAACGGGGAAGAAATTCTTTCAATTTAATCGAGGACCCATCTTCGCCAACTTGGTCTTAGCTGATGAAATCAACCGTACTCCACCGAAAACCCAAGCTGCACTACTCGAAGCCATGCAGGAAAAAGTGGTGACCTATGGAGGTCAGCTTCACCCATTACCCGATCCGTTTTTGATTATAGCCACCCAAAACCCGATCGAGCAAGCTGGTACCTACCCGCTTCCCGAGGCACAATTGGACCGTTTTCTCCTTTATATCAAATTGGGCTATCCTTCAGAAAAGGAAGAGCTGGAAGTTTTGGAGCGAACTACAGGGACTTACAAAGCAGAAACTCATCAGATTTTTACTGGCCTAGAGATTAAAAAACTTCAACAGTTGACGAGAGAAGTTCATATTGATTCCTCTTTGCTGTCTCAGATCAACGCGCTCATTCGGTCCACAAGACCTGCTGAGACTAAAGTGGAGGCTGTAAAGAATTACGTGGAGTGGGGAGCAGGCACTCGTGCTGGACAGGCCCTAATCCTCTGTGCGAAAGCCCGTGCCTTGGTCAAAGGCCGCTATTCCGTGATCCCAGAAGACATAATGCTTTTGGCTTATCCGGTATTGCGACATCGGCTTTCGTTGCATTTCCGCGCTGAAGCTGAGAATATCCATCCGGATCTAATTATATCAAAAATCCTGGAAGCGCAGGAAATCCATGCAAGCAAGTAATCTCGAAATCATCCGACTCAATAACCTGAGGCTTGGAGCTAAAATTATCTCCGAGCAATTGAAACATGGGGTGCATTTGGGCAAAAAAGCCGGAGTGGGGTTGGAGTTTGAGCAGTATCGGTATTACGAACCGGGAGACGATCCCAAACGAATTGATTGGAAGTATTTTTCCCGCTCGGGAAAGCATATGATCAAGGAATCCCAAACGGAAAGTCACTTGAATGTCCGGATTATGCTGGATTTATCGGGCTCAATGAACTATACCGAAAAGGGCATCAAGCGATTGGATTACGCCAAAAATCTGATTGCCTCTTTGGCTTACTTGGGAAATCAGCAAGGAGATGCATTGTCCTTTTTTACCTTGCAAAATGGCAAAGTACTCCAAAAAGTAGCTCCCTCACCGAAGGCATTTCAGCGGATAATTTACTGCTTGGAACAAGATCAAGCGGAAGGTTCTTGGCCAATAGGTCCCCAAGAATTTCCTGAATTGAAATCCAGAAAAAAGGAGTTAATCATCTTCGTTTCAGATTTTTTGCAAAAGGAATCCGAGTGGATTCAAATCGTGGAGGAGATGCGGCATCCCAAAAAAGAGATTGTCTTATTTCAGATTTTGGGTGAGCAGGAAAGATCTTTTGACCTGAAAGGGAATTTCGAGTTTGAAGATTTGGAGGGAAATCGACGTCTTAATCTGGATGGGGAAACCGTACGAAAAACTTATAATGAAGCGATATCAACTTACTTAAATGAGCTTGAAATGGCATTTCAACTACCTCAGGTTCATTTTTATTCTGTGACATTGATTGAACCCATTGCTGAAGTGATCAGCAGATTTCTTTCTGATCGACAATTAGGATGAGTTTTTTGAATCCCATAGCGCTTTGGGGATTGCTGGCAATAAGCATCCCAATTCTGATTCACCTCTGGAATGGAAAAAGAGGTCAGACGGTGGCTTGGGCAGCCATGGACTTTCTTTCCACGGTGGAAAGCCGAGTTTCGAAAGGCTTCAATTTGGAAAATTGGCTTGTCCTGATCCTCCGGATTTTACTCCTTGTTTTGCTGGTATTTCTTTTGGCCCAACTCACCGTTTTATCTGGTTCGGGACAAAAAGAAAAGAAAGTAGCCCATGTCATTTATGGTGATCAGCCACTTTGGGAGGAGTTTCGATTTGAAATTCAGCAGGCTTTGGAGCGGGATGAGTCTGTGATTTTGGCGGGCAATCCCTTAAGCAATATCACCACTTTAGAATCCCTGTTTGAAAGTGAATGGAATACGAATTCTCAGCTTCAAACTACCTTGGATAAATTGCCAAGGGGTTTGGACTCATTGGTTTTTTATGTGCCAAATTCTGCTTCCGAATTGACGTCTAGATATTTCAGCCTACCTGTTTCTCCGACTATACAGCTGAGCCAAGTTGCACCTGTTTCTAAATCTATTTTGATTAAAACCCAGTCAACTCAAAACTTCAAAATCAATGAGACCGGAGTACTAGATTCGGTTGCGACGGAGGGTGGAGACATGGCTGAATACGATTTGTCTGAAGACATTCAGGTTTGGGTCCAAAATTCGGAGTTAGAAAAGGAATTTATCCAGGCTGCCTTGGAATCCATTTCGGAAGTTTATGGTATTCGCTTCCAATTTACTGATCAAATGGATTCTGCTTCCCTAGTTTTTTCAAATGAAAGATTGCCAAAAATGGAGTCGGAGAAGCTTTATTTTGTCTCTAATGTCATCACCGATTCCGAAAGCTCCAATCAAATCATTTTGCCAGATTCATTGACATTTACTGATTCAGAATTAATCCGAAATGGGCAATTACCGGAGTTTATTATAGAAAATTTTCTGGCTCACCAAGGGATTGTCCCCAAGTCAAGTCCTTTGGAAATTAGCCAATTAGAATCAAGATTCTTAGTGAAACCGGCAGGCCGTGAAGCAGGGCAGGCCAATCCAAATGAATGGCTCTTTCTATTGTTTTTGGGGACTATAGGCATAGAGCGTTTTTTCGCAATGAAACAAGGCATTTGAATTCACTTCAAAACCATATCGCCCGAATAGAAAAGCAAATATTGGGTATGATTCTGCTCAAATCACTGCTGATCGGATTAAGTTTATTTGGCCTAATCTTAAGCTTCGGGATTTCCATGTTCTGGGCTCTTTTCTTCGGAATTCTGTTTGCTTTCGCTTCACTCTATATTCTGAACGGATTTGCTAATCACAGAAAAGCTGCCATTTCACATTTGCATCAGCATGTGAAGGGTCTCGAGTTTAGTTTGGAATTGCTTAGTAAAACTGAGTTGAATGTTGCCGAACAATTGCAGTTAGCCCGGGTGGAGAAGCAAGTGGCAGCTCAGCCAGCAGGATTGGATTTTCGCAAAGTTGCTCCCTTCTTTTTACTGCTGCTTATTCCCTTGATTTCATTTGGTGTGTCGCTTTTGATCCCTGAAAAAGAAAATGCGGAGCTTCTCCGGGAGCGTGAAAATTTGATTTTCCTTCCCGATTCATTGTCGGAGGAGACGGTGGTCTTGGAATCTATTTCCCTGAAAATCACCCCACCATCCTATTCAGGTATACCAGAAAGCACTCAAAATTCCCTTCAGGTTTCTGCTCTGAAAGGATCTAGACTTTCTTGGGAAATTCAGTTTTCGGTGCTTGATCTTCAGGTTTTTCTTTTCAATTCTTTGGGGGATTCTCTGGCTTTCGAAAGAAATGTAGATCAATTCAACCTCGCTGATCAGCTGAATGCTTCCGGGATATATGCAATTCAGGCCTATCGAGATGATGTAAAAGTCTATGAATCAGCCTTTTTTAAGATTGAAGCGATTGAAGATTTGGCACCGATCATTGTGCCAACCGAAAAGGAATTGTACGCCTATCATTTTCATCAAGACGGAAGTAATAAAAAAGTGGAGGCAGAACTGAGTGATGATTTTTTGGTGAGGGAGGTGTATTTGGTTGCTACTTTGGCCAGAGGTTCTGGGGAAAATGTGAAATTTAGAGAGACCCGAATTCCGATTGGGAAGAAGAATTTTAAATCAGCCCAACTAGCTGTCAACCTTGATTTAGAGGCTTTAGATTTCAAGCCAGGAGATGAGTTATACTATTATTGGGCAGCGATAGATAATAAGCGGCCTGAAGCGAATTTGTCCAGATCGGATACCTACTTCCTAAACTTCGTAGACAGTACAGGCATGAACGAGGAGCAATTGATGGGGATGGCAATCCATGTGATGCCCGATTATTTTCGAAGTCAGCGACAGATTATTATAGATACTGAAAAGCTCATTACCTCCAAAAAATCAATTGCGGAGCGAGCCTTTAATGTGACAAGCAATGAAATCGGCTACGACCAAAAGCTTCTACGTCTTCGCTATGGGCAATATTTAGGGGAGGAGTTTGAAAATTCTGCTGGTGGAGCTCAACCTGAGGAAGGTGATCCAGAAGATTTGCTGGCCGGATTCCGACATGATCACGACCATGAAGATGAGGGAGAAGGGCTGGCAAAGCAAACCCCTGCAGTCGAGCAAGAGGAGGCTCACGAGTCCCATGAGCATGATGATGATGGAGGGCTTAGTGGAATTTTGGACTCCTATATTCACAACCATGAGGACGAGGAAATGAATACTTTTTATGAGGCCTCGACCAAAAACATGCTGAAAATGGCCTTGGAGCAGATGTGGTCATCCGAGCTTTATTTGCGTCTTTTTGAACCAGAGAAAGCTCTTCCTTTTCAGCAAAAGGCTTTGGAATACCTCAAGACAGTTCAGCAAAAATCCAGAGTTTATGTAAAGCGGACGGGATACGACCCGCCTCCAATCAAAGAGGAAGAAAAGCGACTCTCAGGAGAATTGGAAAAGCTAGAGTCGGTTATCCGAAAGGAGCAAATCGCTCGAGAAAAAGAGATCGCGCCTTTGGTAGCGGAGGTTTTGGGATTGCTCCCAAAAGCAGAACTCAGCGATGAAGAAATCCGAAAAATTCAGCAACTGGGGCAACTTTGGACCGAACGAATGCAATATTCAGGGCTTTCGGATTGGTCTGTTTTGCTGCATCTGCAAGAGTTGAGCACAGGCATCATCACCGATGAGGGTCTATCTGAACTGTATCAAAAGCTCCACCCCTTATTGGCAACGAATCAGCAATTGGACGCTTCCTTTTTAGCTAAGAAAGAGTTGCAAAAAGCATTTTGGGCAAAATTCAATTGATGGCATTACAACCGATCGTTTCTCCGATTTTTGCTTGGGTCTTTGGAATCGTCATCGTCATAGGCTTTGGAATTCTGATTGCTCTTATTCAAAAGTCTGATCTTTATTCAAAACGCAAGGCGATTAAGCACATGCTTCATGCGCTTTTGACGATGGCTTTGTTGGCATTTATTTTAAACCCAGTTTGGCTTTCTCAGCCGAGCCAAAAGCCGCTTTTGGTTTTTTCCGAGGATCTTGGAAAAAGTGAAGTTGACTTTTGGAAGGACAGTCTCAGTATTGAAAAAGCCGTTAGGGCAGAGAATTTTGAATCCAATGAGAATTCACTGGTTCTTTTGGGAAGGGAGTTTTCTAAGGAATTTCTTTATTCACTTCGTGCCAATTCTTTGGATTGGGTCATTCCAGAAGGAAAAGAGCCTAATTATTTGAATTGGAAAGGTGTGCTGACTCAGGGAGAGGTTCAGAAAATTCAACTAGGAATCGATTTAAAATCAGGCTCCGGTATGAAGCTTTTCCAAGCTGGAAATGAAATTGGTGAGTATACGGTAGACGCTGATCAAACGAATTTTCAGATTGAAAAGTCCGCGAATATTTTGGGGAGAAATGAATGGAAAATTGTGGTCGATGAAGATTCCATAGGGGTGCTTCGATTTTTTGTATTGCCCAATCCACCCATTCGGGTTCAACTCCAAACGGGATTTCCCGGACCTGAAATTCGGACTTTGGGTAGATATTTAAGTGGGAAAGGGGAGAAGGTTCAAGAGGATATTCAGCTTTCAAAAAACACTGGATTACGCACTGAAAATCTGCCAGCGGACTCGGTGGATGTTTTTGTCATTGACCCCAGTCAAATTCAAAACAGGGAAATTCAAAAGCAATTGGATCGTGGGGCGTCTGTACTCTTATTGAATCTTTCCGAACCGGTGAAACAAGTCGAAGCTTTGAATAAGGCTTTTGGGACTGGGTTTCAAATTTCATCTATGGGGCCCACTGAGAATCGGCTCTTAGAAAATAAAATGGAGGCTTTACCCTTTGAGATGGTGAGCCGAAATACACAGCGCACACTTTTTGAAAAATCCTTTGCCGTGCAAAAGCTAGGGAATTCGAAAGTGGGGGTGAGTTTGTTGGCGGAAACATTCAGCTTGGCTCAAGCTGGAGACTCTTTAGCCTATAGTGCTGTTTGGGATAGCATTTTGGGTGAATTAAGGCCTGATTCTGACGAAAATTGGAAGCTGGAAGCGCCATTGTTTCAAAATGAATTTTATACTTTGGCATACAACGGGACTGATTCTACCAGCATTTCAGAGCTCAAATCCAGTGGCCTTCGTCGATCTCAGTCCCTGATCAATCCAAATTCAACAAGTTGGGAAGGCTTTAAAAGTGAATCTGGTTGGCAAAAAGTAAACGAGACGATTGAGGCCTATTTTTACTCTCCTTCGGAATTTCCCTCCATTTATGCCAATCAACAACGAGCAGAGTTTATGCGCTCGAAGGCTTGGGAAAGCACAAATCCGGAAAATATCACCACAGAAAAAACAATCCCATTTTGGGTCTGGGGATTGATTTTTGGTTTGATTTTAACGGCGATTTGGCTTGAGCCGAAGTTTGAGTTTTAATTTATTCGATTTTTACCCTGGTTTTTCCAACTACCTAAAATGCAATGTAAAAATCGTTTGTTCATTAGGCGTGGACTTCACCTGAAGGCTTCCCTTGTGTAGATTCATGATTTGTCTGGAAATGGCTAAACCAATGCCTGAACCTGTCTTTTTGGTGGTGTAGAAGGGGACAAAAATTCGCTCCAAGGCCTCGGGAACGATTCCAGGCCCGTGGTCTTCAACTTGGATCACCGTACCCAAATCACCCTGATTTTGTGCGGAAAGCCATATCGTTCGATCAGCTTGATTCACTAGACTTTCTGAGGCGTTTTTGATCAAATTGATCAAAATCATGGTGATCTGATCGACATCACATCGGATGCTAGTATCCGCGGGTTCAATTGACATCTCTACTTTGACTTCATTTGATTTCAAATCCTCCTTCATCAGACGTAGGACATTTTCGAAAAGTGAATGAACAGGAATACTCTCCAGTTTAGGAAGGGGAATATTGGTGTAGTCTCGATAGGCATTTACGAAACTTACCAAGCCACGACTTCGATTTGCGATGGTGTCAAGGCCTTCTTGCATATCCTGAAACCCATCACGTTTGATCAGCATACCTTCCCGCTGAAGGTAGGTATCCTCCTCCAAAATGGTTCGCAGGCTCTCGACCAGACTGGAAATCGGAGTGATCGAATTCATGATTTCATGGCGCAAAACTTTGGTGAGGTTTTGCCAGGCTTCGAGCTCGTTCGATTGAAGCTCAGCATTGATGTTTTGCATGGAGAGCAGAGTCCAGCTTTCTCCGCCCATTTTTAGTGAGGTGGATTGGATGATCAAATGGAGGCTTGCGTTTATTTTTTTGGAAATCCGCTGCCCCGGCTTCATTTCAATGACTTCTTTGAGTAATTCAGTCGAAAGCTTTCCCAGATCCTTGATATCTCGAAACTGTGGGATTTGAAGTAGGTGTTTTGCTGAGTTGTTGATTACCCCGATTTGTCCTTGTGAATTGAAAGAAATAATGCCCGAGTTGATGTGCTGAATGATGACCTGAAGAAAAAGCATTTGCTCTTCCTTTTCAGCTCGGGTCTGCTTAAAAACATCCATTACTTCATTGAAAGCAATATTTACAGCCTTGAAGGAATCTCCTTTTTTACTATCTGAAGTGAATGAACTTGAAAAGTCATTGAAGCGGATAGAATCCAGGAATCTAGCCAACTTCTGATTGATGGAATTGACAAAGTATACCATCTCGATCACTTGCAAAATGAGAATAAAGGCCAAAATCCCGGGTGCGAGTAGGAGGTTTTGACTGTAAAAAAGCCAAATAGCAAAAAACATGGTTATTGCCAAGCCGATCACTCGCAGCACTACACCGACGTAAAATCGCTTATAAACCATATTTCTCGAGTCTGCGATACAGTGAGGACCGAGTCAATCCCAGCTCTTCTGCCGCTCTTGTGATGTGTCCGTTGTGCTTTTGAAGAGCCTTTCGAATCAAAATCCGCTCTACATCCTCAATATTCAAATGCTCGAGGTTAACGGACTCTTCTTGGCGCTCAGGTTGTTGCATTTTTTGTAAAAAAAGATCTTCAGGCTGCAGCACGCTATGATTAGACATGATCACCGCACGCTCAATGCTATGTTGAAGCTCACGGATATTTCCAGGCCAGTGATACTTGCTCATGCGTTTGACTAGTGGCTCTGAGGCTTTTCGTATGTCTTTGTTATACTTTTTAGAATAAAAGCTAATGAAATGATCCGCGAGCAATGGGATATCCTCAACCCGCTCTCGGAGTGGAGGAAGTTGGATTTCTATGGTATTGATCCGATAGAGAAGATCTTGACGGAATGTATTGTCATAGATCATGTTGTGAATCGGCATATTGGTCGCAGAAATTAGGCGGATATTTACTTCCACCGGGCGATTGGCACCCACTCGGGTCACTTGTCGGTTTTGAAGCGCCGCAAGTAACTTTGCCTGTAAGGCGAGAGGTAAGTTTCCTATTTCGTCCAAGAATAAAGTGCCCTTGTGGGCTTGTTCGAAGCGACCGGCACGATCGTCTTTTGCATCAGTAAATGCACCTTTTTTATGACCAAAAAGCTCACTTTCAAACAGCGTCTGGGTGATAGAACCGAGATCTACACCAACAAAGGCCTCTTTATTTCGACGTGAATGTCTATGAATTGCTCTAGCAATCAGTTCCTTCCCTGTTCCATTTTCACCTAAAATCAAGACGTTCGCATCGGTGGTGGCTACTCGCTCTATGGTTTCAAAAACCTTCTGCATTGAGTCACTTTGTCCAATAATGTCCTTGAACTTGTTATCCATATCCTGCTGCAAGGTTTCCTTTTGATCTTTCAAAAGGTCTACCTCAAGCTTTTTTCTGCGAAGCTGAAGAGCTGTATTAAGCGTCGCTAGCAGGCGTTCATTTTCCCATGGCTTCAAGACAAAGTCAGTGGCGCCTTCTTTAATGGCTTTAACTGCAAGATTCACATCGCCATATGCGGTGATTAAAACGACCACTGCAGAGGGATCCAACTCCAGAATTCGATCTAACCAATAGAACCCTTCCTGTCCGGAGCTGACATCCTTGGTAAAGTTCATGTCGAGTAAAATCACATCATATTGCTCATTATGGGTAAGGATGGGAATAAGATCCGGGTTGGTCTCCGTATCCACTTGAGCAAAATGTCTTTTCAAAAAGATCTTGGCGGCTTTTAATAGGTCCTCATTATCATCTATGATGAGGATTTTTCCAATTCTTTGTTCGTTCATCTACCTGTCTGTCATTTATAAGTGAAAATGTTGGCTTAGTAATCTTTCTTTCCTTGTTCCAAAAGCATACCGAAACGAGGTGGAATATGGTTTTTCAGAGAAAAGCCCGATTTGGGATTATTTGAGCCCTTTTTTTCTGATTGTAGACTTGACTCCACCGTATCTCAATCTAGTTCATTTTTATTCAATTCGTTCGCTAGCGAACAAAAATGTTCGCGAGTCAAAAAGAAGAATTCATCTAAATCGACCTCAAATCCATTTTACGCCCTTTTTTTTCATGGCACACCCTTTGGCATACAAGGGCAGCCCCACAATGGGACAAAGAATATGGATAGAAAAATTGAAAAGAAATTTTGGAGCCCGAAACGAATCGCTTACATCGTAGGTGGAGTGGTTGTAGTTTTTGGGATTATTTACCAGATCGGCTTTGCAGATCATCGGTCCACTATGAATGTGGAAAAGGATCGCTTGAGCATAGCTACAGTGAAAACAGGTGAGTTTACAGATTATATTTTGGTTTCAGGCCAGATAGAGCCTGCCCAGACTTTTTTCCTAGACGCGGTCGAGGGAGGTATGGTGGCAGAAGTGGTTCGTGAATCTGGAGCACTGGTCAATCGTGGCGATACGATTCTTTCACTAACCAATTCAAACCTTCAGCTGGATGTTATGTCTCGGGAGACCATGCTGTATGAGCAAATCAATAATCTACGCCAAACTAGGCTTTTCCTAGATCAGAACGATTTGAGTCAGCAAGGTCAACTGGCAGAGATCGATTATCAGATCTCACTACTTGAGCCGCAGTACAAGCGTTTTAAGGAATTGCATGAAAAGAAATTGGTTTCAGACCGTGAGTTTGAGGAGGTCAGAGAGCAATATGAATATAATTTGAAGCGCAAGGAACTGACTTATGCTTCCTACAAAAGTGATTCTATTGCCAGATCGTATCAATTGGCTCAGCTACGACAGTCTGAAAATAGAATGCAGGCTTCTTTGAACGGCGTAGGCCAAATATTAAATAATCTGATCATTCGAGCCCCGATCTCTGGTCAGTTGGCCATGGAACAAATCGAAATTGGACAAGCTATCAATCCAGGCCAAAGATATGGGCAGATCGATGTATTAGATGAATTTAAGGTTCGTGTTCCTATCGACGAATTGTATCTTCCTAGAATTGGAGCAGGACTTCGGGGTAATTTCACTTTGAGCGGAGAGACCCATGAGCTTGAGATTTATAAAATCTACCCAACTATCACCAATGGACGATTTGAAGTGGATATGAAATTCACGGGTGAAAGTCCTTCTGGAATCCGCCGAGGTCAAAGCGTTCGAATCCGCCTTGAATTAGGGCAAAGTGAAGAGAGCCTGCTGCTTTCTACAGGAGGATTTTTCAAAGATACCGGGGGTAATTGGGTATTTGTGATCACAGCTGATGGAAATGCTGAAAAGCGAAATATCAGATTGGGACGTAAAAATCCAGAGTTCTACGAAGTGCTGGAAGGTTTAGTCGAAGGTGAAAAAGTCATCGTCAGCGGCTATGAGAATTTTGGGAAGAATGAAGTATTGGAATTGAATTAGAAATAAAAAAACTACTATAAACAACAATAACAATGGAAAACGTAATCAAAACCGTAAACCTTAGGAAATTGTATACCACTGAGGAGGTAGAAACAACTGCCCTTGATGGAATTCAAATCGAAATTAAAAAAGGGGAATTTGTTGCCATCATGGGTCCATCTGGATGTGGTAAATCCACCTTGCTGAATATCTTAGGACTTTTGGATAACCCAGATGAAGGAGAATATCATTTCATCGATAATGAAGTGGCGAAATTTTCTGAGAGACAGCGATCCTCTTTGAGAAAAGGAAACATTGGTTTCGTCTTCCAGAGCTTTAATCTTATTGATGAATTGACTGTGTTTGAAAATGTGGAGCTTCCACTGCTTTATCTTAAAATCCCTGCTGCCGAACGTAAAACCAGAGTGGAGGAGGTTTTGGGCCGGATGAACATCATGCACAGAAGAAATCACTTCCCTCAGCAGCTTTCAGGTGGTCAGCAGCAACGGGTGGCCATTGCCAGAGCGATTGTAGCCAAGCCTTCGGTAATCCTTGCGGATGAGCCTACAGGTAATTTGGACTCCACTAACGGTGAAGAAGTGATGCGACTTTTGGAAGAATTGAATAATGAAGGAACCACTATCGTGATGGTAACTCACTCTCCTCACGATGCCAACTATGCGCATAGAATCATCAACTTATTCGATGGTAAAGTGGTGACGGAGAATATCCGTGAGCAGTTTCATGTCTGAGAAGTTAGTAAGTTGGGAGCTAAGAAAGTAAGGAGGTTTGAATGTGAGTATTCATTCAGCCTCTTGGCATCGCTCATCGAATTGATCAAAAAGCTTTATTCTGCTTTTATCGTAGCTCTGAATGCTCCAATGCTCTTCATGAAGTGGAAGGCTTGATCAAGGAGAGCTAAAGATTCTTCCTCATAAAGCAAGCCTCTTCTTTTGGCTTTTAGCGCTTTTAAAGTCCTTTTCAGTGGCACAGCTGAAAACTCAGGAGCAAATAACCAATTTGAACCATGTATCATGCTATTTAACTATCTGAAAATTGCCCTTCGAAGTTTAGTGAAAAGAAGAGTTTTCACAGCGGTGAACCTGTTGGGATTAACCCTAGGTCTACTTACTTTTTTGGTGCTTTTTGCCTATGTAGCTACCGAGTGGACTTTCAATGATTTTCATGACAAGAAGGATAGAATTTATAGAGTTGCAGTGATTGAAGGAAATGGGGAAGCGGAGGTTTTTCTACCACCTGGCTTTGCCAATATCCTTGAAGATCAATTTGCTGACCTCGATCATGTCAGCCGAGCAGCAGGATACATAGGGAATGGACTTGTTTCCATTCCAGAGCTAAATATTGCATTCAAAGAAGCTGCAATCAGTTTTGTGGAGGGGGATTTTTTCCAAACTTTTTCCTTCCCAATTAGAAGAGGTAACGCTGACCTTTCAGCCCCTCAAACCGCAGTAATTTCGAGTCAAATGGCGGAAAAACTCTTTGGTGAAAGTGATGCCTTGGGGAAAAGCTTTTTGTTGAGTAATCAATTCGGTAAAAACGAATTTACTATCACCGGAGTGTTAGATGAAATACCTCTCCGTTCAGATCTGAATTCAACCATTTTTCTGTCCATCCATTTTCTTCAAAATGAGGCGAATAGAAATGGAAATAATTGGGCTGATCCCGATGGAATGGACTCTGGATTTACAAATCTATACGTGCTGACCAATCCAGGGGTGGCATCCGCTGGTCTCGCAGATCAGATGACTACTTTCTTCAAGAGATTTCCAGGGCAAAATGATCTTACCATTCATCTTCAACCCTTAAATGAGTGGCATTTGGGTCGATCCATTGATGACCCACTTCCCACCTTCGGCAGTCGTGCCACAGTTTTGGTTTTCGCCGCCATGGCAATCCTGATCTTGGCTATCGCTTATGTGAATTACTTAAACCTTTCCGCTGCTAGCATCCTTACTCGCCTGAAGGAAATCAAAATGCGTAAGGTGCTTGGGGCTAATTCTTGGCAGGTAGGGCAACAGTTTATGGTCGAAACGCTCTTATTGCTCGTACTTTCTACTACTCTGGCATTTTTGGGGGTATACTTGCTGGAGACCCTTGTAGTTGCAGTGTTGGGTAAATCTATTTGGTTAGGAGCACTGAATCTTCCGATTTTTTGGCTTTTGATGGTCGCGCTGATAGGGTTTTGTTCGCTGTTATCAGGACTTTATGTGATTGTCCTCGCTAGCAAATTTGATAAAAAATCTCATGTTGACTTTAAGCCGACTGGTGGTCAGCTCGTACAAAAATCCCTAGTAGTTTTTCAATTTGTCATTTCCATTGGTATCATCATTTCCACCTTGATTATTCGGGATCAACTTTCCTATATGCAGAATAGAGATCTAGGAATGAACCTGGACCAATTGTTGGTCATTTACGGACCCAATGAGCTTGGAGAGAATAGTCAGGAAAAATTGGTTTCATTTAAAGATCGCTTATCAAACTATTCCTTCGTACAAGGACTTGCCTCCTCCAATGTCCTCCCAGGTAGGTCTTATAACTTTTCTGCTGCCGGGATTACACCTATGGTTTCTCGCCCGGAAGATCGGGATCAAAGCTATGCCATGGGGATCATAGATGAAAAATTCTTGGAGATCTATGAAATTGAAATTAAGGCGGGCCGAAGCTTTAGTCCTAATGAAACCATGCAAGGATGGTATGGCAGTAGAAAACTCATGGTAAATGAATCAGCAGCCAGAACTTTAGGCTTTGATAGCCCGCAGGCAGCAGCGGGGCAAGATATCAAATGGGGTGAGGATATTTATGAAATCGCTGGGGTGGTCGAAGATTATCATCACCTATCGCTCAAAGAGGAAATACTTCCAATGATTCTTCTACCAAATGAAGGTCAGGCTTATTTTTCTTTGATCGTAGACCCTTTTAATTTGGAGTCCAATTTGGCGACTCTACAAGCTACTTTTGAAGAAAGTTTTCCCGGTAACCCTTTCGAGTATTATTTTATGGATGATCAATTTGCCGCTCAGTATGCTGAAGATCAGCAGCTCAGTAAGACTTTTACCATTGCAGGGGTTTTATCCATTTTGATTTCCTGTTTAGGGTTGTTTGGACTGGCAGCCTATGCTGTTGAGCAGCGAACCAAAGAAATTGGCATTCGCAAAGTTTTGGGAGCGAGTAGCAGGGTAGTCATTCAGTTGATTACCAAGGATTTTGTCCTTTTGGTTTTGGTATCTGTTGTCATTGCTTTTCCACTAGCATGGTATGCTATGAAAACTTGGCAGGCAGACTTTCCCTATCAAGCAGGACTTTCAGTTTGGACATTTGCGCTAGGAGGAATAGTCACCTTGCTTATTGCCTTTTTCACCGTCGGCACGCAAGCCCTGAAAGCGGCTTGGTCAAACCCCATTGATGCTATGCGGGATGAGTAATTCCAATTAACCTCAATACTGTCCGATTTTTTGTCCAATCGTACAGAATTTCAAAGATCGAATTTGAAGAAATGCCCTCAGCCTTCTGCTTAGGGCATTTTATTTTTTGGACTAGCCCTTGCAACCTACTCTCTTAAATCTGCATCTAATCAAGTAGAAGACTAAACCAACCCCAGCCACCATGCTTAGAAACTACCTCAAAATTGCTTTTCGAAATCTTCGCAATAATAAAATCCATTCAACGATCAATATTCTTGGACTTAGCCTAGGTATGGCTGCCAGTGTATTGATCGTTGTTTTCGTTGCAGACGAACTGAGCTATGACAAGTTTCATCCACAAAGTGAACATCTGTATCGCGTGGATTTTACTGGAAAGCTGAATGGTAACGAATTCAATATGGCGATGACGGGAGCTCCGATTGGGCTAGCTCTTACTGAAGAGGTTCCAGAGGTAGAAAGTAGCATACGGATAGGACTCTGGCAATCTGTTCCTATGCAATATGAAGAACTCACCTTTACCGAAGGAGATGTCTTGGTTGCTGAAAGTAATTTCTTCGACTTTTTTGGTTTTGAGTTGCTCGAAGGTGATCCGGCAACAGTACTGGATGGTCCGAATAAAATTGTAATTACAGCCAATAATGCCAGAAAATACTTTGGAGATGAAAATCCAATAGGGAAGGTGCTAATGCGTGGTTCCGGCAAAACCGCCTCAGAAATTACCGGAGTCATCCGCAATCCGCCTTCCAACTCCCATCTTACCTATGACATGATCGTGTCGGGTGACAGTTGGGAGTATTTGAAAAATGAGAATTGGTCTAGCAATAATCTGTACACCTACTTCCGAACCTATCCTGAGGTGGATATGAGCAATGTGCAAGCTTCCCTGGATGGATTTATCGAAAAGTATTTTGGGCCTGAGATTGAACAATATCTCGGTTTTTCCATGGATGAACTTAGAGCCCAGGGAAATCATGTAGGCTATGGATTTATGCCTGTAGAGGATATCCATTTGTACTCAGAGCTTGCCGAAGAACCCACCACACCGGGTAATATTCAGTACTTATACATTTTCGGAGCCATCTCAATTTTTATCATTCTGATCGCCTGTATCAATTTTATGAATTTGGCCACAGCCAAATCAGCCAATCGAGCCAAAGAGGTCGGAGTGAGGAAGACAATCGGAGCAAGCAGAATTCCCTTAATCGGTCAATTCTTAGCGGAGTCAATGATTTATAGTTTCCTTTCAGGTATCGTTGCCTTGGTACTTATTTTGGTTGCTTTACAGCCGTTCAATGCCCTCTCGGGCAAAAGTTTAAGCTGGACCGTATTTTTGGATCCTTGGTTACTTTTGGGATTTTTTGCCTTCTTGTTTTTTGTAGGGCTATTGGCTGGTTCGTACCCTGCCTTCTATCTCACCTCGTTTTCACCCTCAGAGGTTTTGAAGGGGAAAGTCAGAAAAGGAGCCAAAAGATCCGGCTTCAGAAATGGCTTGGTTGTCTTTCAGTTTTTTGTTTCCATTAGCTTGATCATCAGTAGCCTAGTGGTGTATAAGCAACTTACCTACATGCAAGAAGTGAATCTGGGCTTGGATAAAGAAAATGTAATCAACCTTCTACATACGCGATCATTGGGGAATAATGCAGAGGCGTTCAAACAAGAGCTTCTGGCCAATACTGGTTTTCGAGCCGCATCTTTTGCCAATAATTTGCCTCCAAATATTGACTGGTCCTCTGTCTATCGAGCGGTGGATACTGAGCAGGATTACCTTTTTACCGTGAATTGGGTAGACTTTGACCATCTGGAAGCAATGGGCTATGAGATGGTGAAGGGACGATTTTTCTCCAAAGACTTCCCCTCCGACAGTTCGGCCCTCGTGATCAACGAAAGTGCCTTTAAGCAAATAGGTTGGACGGAGTTGGATGGTACGCAAAAGATTTCCGGTTTTTTTGATGGAGAAGAAAATGAAGAGATGGAGGTAATTGGCGTGATTAAAGACTTTAACTACGATAATCTAAAGCTAAAAATAGAACCACTGATCATGGGGATAGCACCGGATAATTATCAAGAAATGGCGATTCGACTAAATCCGGGGGATATTTCTGACCGCGTAGACTTGATTGAGGAACTCTGGGCAAAATATGCAGATGGAGCTGCGTTTGAGTATTCTTTTGTGGACTCAAATTTTGATTCGCTCTATCGCTCTGAAAAGAATATGGGAAATATAATCCTGGTCTTTACGGTATTGGCTATCAGTATTGCCTGTTTGGGATTATTTGGTTTGGCAGCATTTACCACAGAACAGCGCGCTAAGGAAATCAGTATCCGAAAAGCCCTAGGTGCGACTTTGTCGCAATTGGTGGTCTTGCTGAGCAAAGATTTCACAGTATTGGTTTTGATTGCTTTTTTGATCGCGGGTCCTCTGGCTTATTATATCATGGACGCCTATTGGCTTCAAAATTTCGCCTTCCGAACAAACATAGGTTGGTTATTAATTGTCGGTGCAGGCTTGCTTTCAATTCTGATTGCATGGCTTACGGTGAGTTATCAAAGCTTCAAGACTGCCGCCTCTAATCCCGTCGATCATCTAAAAAGTGAGTAAGATAAGCCAACTCTCGATTTCAAAGCCAATCCCCTCGGTCTAGGTCTCCCGAGACCGAATATCAATAGCAAGTCGGTATTTGTCCGCTTACGGTCAAAATTCTATCCTTTCGGACAGCCTACTTTGTCAAAACGTTCATTTTCGCCAGTTGAGGCCAATTAGACCTTTGGCACTATCTCTGAATACTTAAGAAATATTAAAACCAAAACCATTATGAAAACGAAAATCACAACGGCAATTATCATTTTCCTATTCTTCTTAGGAATGACAGCACAAGCGCAAGACACAGAAATCAGAACCCCGGGATCATTCACCCAAATCGAATCAGGAGGCTCTTGGGATGTGCATGTAAAAATTGGTAATAAAGACGAAGTTCGTCTCGAGTCAAAAGGCTTTGATTTGAACAAGGTTATCACTGAAGTGGATGGAGATAAATTGAAAATCAAACTTGAAAGAGGGAACTACAGAAATGTAAATATTGAAGTGTTTGTCACTGTGCGAGAGCTAGAGTCTATCGGTGGAAGCGGTTCGGGAAGTATCTATGTGGAGTCCGACATCGAGTCTAGAAATTTCAGTATCGGAAATTCAGGTTCAGGAAATATCGAGATGAGAAGGCTTGAGACTGGGAAGCTTAATGTAGGAATGAGCGGCTCAGGAGTTGTGGTCATTGAGGGAGGTAGTGCCAAAAGCGCAAATATTGGACAGTCTGGCTCCGGAGATTTTAAAGGACTTGAATTGACTGTAGAATCTGTAAAAGTGGGCAAGTCTGGCTCAGGTAGTACATACATAGGCGTGACTGAGAATCTAACAGTAGGGTCATCAGGATCAGGTAATGTTTACATCAAAGGAGATCCTAAAAATCAGCAAATCTCTAGCTCAGGCTCCAGTAAGGTAATTAAGAAGTAAAGCGATTCGGGATTTACGAAGTCGGATTTAGGAAATACGAATCTACATTTCGCTGTTCCAAAACAGCTGGCTGCAGTACCCCAAATAGCGCCGGTTGCTTTGCAACTAGTGCAACTGCAAACCGACAACCTACAACAGGCGAAGCCGAGCCAACCGACAACTGAGAACCGACAACTGAGAACCGACAAACCAATGCTAAAAAACTATTTCAAAATCATACTGCGAAACGCGAAGAAGAACCCGCTTTACGTGTTTATCAATGTATTTGGACTGGCTGTAGGGATGGCAGTCAGTATTTTGATTTTTCTTTTTATCCAGCATGAGCTGAGTTATGATCGCTGGCATGCCAATGCTGATCGAATCGTACGAGTCTCTCGGGCTTGGTTCAATCCAGATGGAGAGGTTAGCTTACACTTAGGTCATGTTGCACCTCCATTTGCACCCTTGATCCAAGCCGATTATCCGGACCAAGTGCAGGCAGCGGGTCGGATGCTCGAGTCTGATCCTCTGGTGATGCATGAGGAGAACAAGTTTATAGAAGATCATTTTACCTTCGCGGATCCCGAGATTTTGGACATCTTTTCTATCAATGTAATTGAAGGAGACGCGGAAAAAACCTTGCAGCAAGTCAATGGAGTACTAGTTTCTCAAAGCACGGCAAAAAAATATTTTGGCGATGAGCCAGCAGTCGGTCAGGAGTTGAGACTTGGACTCGGTGGGGCTGAGTTTACTTCACTTGTCGGTGGAGTCTTTGAAGACTTTCCGGACAATTCACATTTTCATCCGACATTCTTAGCCTCTATGCAGCCTGTGGTCATGTTTTATGGAGGGCCTGAGGCTATGATGAGTAATTTTGGAGGTAATAATTTCTCAACCTACCTTTTATTGAATGAGGGAGTGGATCGTCTGGCCTTTGAAGATAAACTGCCAACCTTGATTGACAAGGCCATGGGAGAAACTCGGGCGGGCACACCCATGTCGGAGGGCACCAAACTTTATCTTTGGCCCCTGACAGATATCCATTTATACTCTAATCTCGACACAGAAATCGAGGCAAACGGTGATATCGCTTATGTCTATATCTACCTGGCTGTCGCTCTTTTCATTCTATTGATTGCCTGTGTGAATTTCATGAATCTCTCCACCGCGCGATCATCCTTGAGATCGATGGAAGTGGGGCTTCGCAAAGTAATGGGAGCGGATCGGAGTCACTTGGTGCGTCAGTTTATGGGTGAATCCTTTATCCTGACCACGATTTCCATGGGTTTGGCTCTGATCTTAGTGTATTTCTTTTTACCTACTTTTTCAGACTTCACAGAAAAGCAGCTGAGCCTCAATTTCATCGAAAACCCGCAGTTTTTGATAGGTATTTTAGGTTTGATTGTCTTTGTAGGATTGATATCCGGTAGCTATCCAGCTCTTTTCTTATCTGGATTTCAGCCTGGTAGAGTTTTGAAGGGAGTGTTCAAAGCCGGGAAAAGTCATGAGCGCTTCCGATCTGTTTTGGTAGTGGGTCAATTCGCTGTTTCTGTCGTATTGATTGTGGCGGTATTGGTCGTGATCAATCAGCTCAACTTTATGCAGAGTAAGGACCTGGGTTTTGAAAAGGAAGATATCGTCCTATTACCTACCAGTCCGGCTATAGAACGAAACCTGTTGATGGTTAAGGATCGATTGGAGAGTCATCCTGGGATTCAGGCTGTGACCGTGTCAAGTCGAGCGCCTTCGGGTCGCTTGCTGGATAATCAAGGAGCTTCCGCTGAAATCGACGGAGAAATGAACCAGTTGGAAATACGAATTGCCGATATCGATGTAGGTCATGATTTCCTTAAAACTTATGGAATTCAATTGGCTGCAGGCCGCGATTTTGATGTGCTTCGGGCTAGTGACTCTACTGAGGCCTTTGTTCTAAATGAAAGCGCGGTTCGTGAGATCGGTTGGACCAGTCCAGAAGAGGCAATTGGCAAGCGTTTCTTTTATGGAAGCAAAAGAGGATTTATTACTGGGGTGATGAAGGATTTTCATTTTGAAAGTTTGCATCAGCCGATAGTACCTATTGTTTTTGAAATAGGCCAAAACGGAAATAACCTTATGAGTATTAAAATCGATGCCGCTCAGCGAGAAGAAACTTTAGCTTATTTGAGAGAAGAGTGGGCGACCCTACGTCCGAATTTCCCATTCGAACCACGCTTTGTAGATGCTGGATTTGATGAGCAATACGCTGCAGAAGAACGCGTGAAGATTATTTTCACCTTCTTTTCAGGGCTTGCCGTACTGATCTCAATTTTGGGATTGTTGGGTCTGGTGACATTTGCTACAGCTCAGCGAACTAGAGAAATCGGTATTCGCAAAGTGATGGGAGCGGAGACTTCAAGTATTTTATTACTTCTAGGTAAAGATTTTCTGAAGTTGGTAGCGATAGGGTTTCTGATTGCTATTCCCATATCCTATTTCGGCATGAATTCTTGGCTGGAGGACTTCGCCTTTCACATAGGTATCTCATGGACCACGTTCTTGGTAGCGGGTATGATTGCCGGGCTGATTGCCGCATTGACGGTCTTTTCGCAATCGCTAAAAGCTGCCTGGGCTGATCCTGTTAAAAGTATTAAAAGCGAGTAGGAAGAAAGTCTGAAGGCTGAAAATGCTTGCTGTCGGCTTACGTGAAAGATTATATCTATTCTTGGTAAACCTTCTTCTTATAATGGAATCACATTTTTTTGTTCCATTCTAAGGCTATTCAATTAAAAACTGGAAGGATTCATTTGAATTAAACCTGATTAATATCAATAGTTTGAATGACTTTGCTCTCCGAATTTTATTGATCTAATGTTCAATTTATAGTTGATTCTCATTGACTATACGATTGAAAGCTCTTGACAAACCATTTTTCAACGAAGTAGGCGAAATAGCTAGGTTTACCGGAAGGTTCTTCCGTGAAATTTCTAAGCCCCGACAAGAATATGATGAATTCATTAATCAATGTTTTTGGATAGGGTATAAGAGTTTTACACTAGTTAGTATCACAGCATTTATTATGGGGTTGGTGTTGACCATTCAGTCTCGCCCAACACTTCTGGAATTTGGGGCAGAGTCCCTTCTTCCTTCCATGGTTTCAGTATCTCTTGTTCGGGAAATTTCTCCTGTAATTACTGCTTTGATATGTGCTGGAAAAATCGGGTCAGGTATAGGAGCCGAGTTGGGATCCATGCGGGTTACGGAGCAAATTGACGCTATGGAAGTATCCGGTACTAATCCTTTCAAATATTTAGTAGTTACACGGGTGATGGCCTCTACTTTAATGGTGCCTGTACTTTCAACCTTGGCAATTGCAATTGCACTGTATGGAGGATATTTAGGTGTGAATCTTAAAGGAAGTGTGAGCTGGTCTCTATACTGGTTTCAAGCATTTGATGCTCTCAGTTTTGGTGATTTCATTCCTGCGTTGGTTAAGACTTTTTTCTTTGGGTTTGCTATTGGAATAGTTGGATGTTATAAAGGATATAATTCTAAAAAAGGTACAGAAGGAGTTGGTCGATCAGCTACCACGGCGGTAATTGTCGCCTCTTTATTGGTTTTTATATTGGATTTGATTGCGGTTCAGGTTACGGATTTACTAGGACTAACTTGAGGTATGGAGCCAAGTAAAACTATGATAGAGGTTGAAAAGCTCAACAAATCCTTTGGTGAAAACCATGTGCTCAAAGACTTTACTTTGGCTTTGGGCGAGGGTGAGAATCTGGTGATTCTTGGAAAATCGGGGTCTGGAAAGTCCGTATTGATTAAGTGCATCATTAAGCTGATGGACGTAGATTCTGGAAAAATCACGGTTTTAGGTCAAGATATTAGCTTATTAGATCAGGATGAAATGGATTTTCTAAGAAAAGATGTTGGCTTTCTTTTTCAGAGTAACGCACTTTATGATTCGATGACCATCAGAGAGAATCTGGAGTTTCCGTTGAGACGACATTGGTCAGAGGAACAGCGTGAAAATGAGGCAGAGGAGGCGGTAATGGAAGCATTGGAGGATGTTGGACTTGCTCATACTGTGAATATGATGCCATCAGAATTATCAGGAGGGATGAGAAAACGAATTGCATTGGCACGAACACTGATTTTGAAACCTAAGGTAATTTTGTATGACGAACCAACTACTGGTCTTGATCCGATTACAGCTCGAGAAATCAGTGAGTTGATGATTTCAATTCAAGAAAAGTACAAAGCCGCTGCTATCATCATTTCCCACGATATGAATTGCATTAGAATGACTTCTAATCGGGTAATTTCTTTGATAGAAGGGAGAAATTATGTCACGGATACATACGAAAATTTAATGAAAAGCACTGACCCTAAGGTGAGTGAATTCTTCAGATAAAATGAAAAAAGAACGAAAAATAGCGAACACCAAGCTTGGGGCATTAGTGCTCGCAAGTATGATTTTTCTGGTTTTCTCACTCTACCTTATCGGTAAAAACCAAAACATTTTTGGTTCCTCGATTCGGGTAATTGCAGAAATGCAAAATGTCAATGGCCTATTGCCTGGCAATAATGTCCGCTTCAAAGGGATGGATGTAGGTACAGTTAGTAAAATCGAAATGCTTAATGATTCCATTATTCATGTGGAACTATTGATTCATAAATCCATGCAGTCCTTCATCAAAAACAATTCAAAGACGACGATTAATACAGACGGACTAATGGGAAATAAAATACTCCATATCAATCTTGTAGAGGAAGAATCCCCGACACTTGTTTCCGGAGATATATTATATGCCGCACCACAGATTGATACGGATCAAATGCTCGAAACGCTTAATTCAACTGGGAATTATTTAGAAAAATCTTTGATCAACCTCTCTCAAATAACGGATAAATTAAATGAGAGTGATGCGCTTTGGAGCCTGTTGAGCGAGCCTGGATTAGTGGCGGATCTGAATCTTGCCATTCGAGAATTTAAGCAAGCTGGTAGCAATGCCGCTGAAATTACCGAGTCTGGAAAAAACATAATTGCTTCTTTTGAAAAGGGAGAAGGCATAGTGAATAATTTATTTACGGATAGTGTAATGAATTCAAATTTTGAAAAAACTCTCCTTCAATTGCAAATAACAAGCGGTGAGGCAGCCGAAATGATGCGAAGCATGAACCAACTACTTGAGAATATTCAAGATGGGCAAGGAACAGCAGGTTTGATTTTAAATGATTCCACATTCCGTGAGCAAGTCAATCAAACTCTTCTAAACTTAGAATCCAGTACGTTTAAGTTAAACGAAAATATGGAAGCGATGAGAGCGAATTTTCTTTTTAGAGGATACTTCAAGAAGCAGGAAAAAGCAAAAAAGAAGGCCGAAGAAAATGATTAAATAATTATCCAGTCGACTATTTTTTGATAAGACTGAGATTCAATACGTAGTTTCAATATAGGCTATGATTGGCTTTTAATAAAGTATGGATTTTTCATCCATCTGCTAAAAATACTGTTCGAAGGAATATTGCCTTGTTCTGACAAGTCTGGCCTTGTACCATCAAGGAGGATTGAGTAATTCATTTTTTGCTTTCGACCGAAAGCGAACAAAAATGTCCGCGAGTTTTTTTAATGGAATTTTGAAATGGCCTATGTGACTCTTGAAGGCCGATTTCTTATGGCATAAAAGTGGAATATTCTCAATGAGATAAAAAACTGACTATGCAAGCTTTACAAAAAATTACCACTCTTTGTGCCTTTGCCTTTGCCGCCATTCTTTTTGCGCCTCAAGCTTTGGCCCAGTCTGATCGCGCCTACCGTACGGAGATATTTCCGGTAAGTGGTATTCCTGAATTGATCGCCGAAACCTCTGGTGCTTCGGTCAAGGTCATTGGAACAAATGACAACGAAATCGTGGTACGCATGTACGCAAGATATCGTGGCGACCTCGTTACTGCACCCAATAAAGAGGTGGAAGAGTTTTTAGAGGACTTCAAAATTGAAATCGAGGGAAATCAAAATGAAGTACGACTGAGTGCAAAAAACACTTCTTGGGGATGGAATTGGGGCGATCAGAAAGTGAGTATAGCCTTTGAAGTAGAGGTGCCTAGAGAGATAGAAACTAGCTTCCAAACCAGCGGGGGCTCTATTTCACTGACTGGAGTGGATGGAGATCACCAAATCGCCACAAGTGGCGGAAGTATCACCATCACAGATGTGAAAGGACAAGTGACCACGAAGTCCTCCGGGGGTTCCTTTACTCTGAGCAATTTTGAAGGTGAGGTAGAGGTCCGAACTAGTGGAGGATCTGTGAAAGTTTCCGAAATGCGAGGTGAATTAGAAGTATATACTTCTGGTGGAAGTGTAAGCCTTGACGAAATCTACGGAAGTATAGGAGCCTATACTAGTGGAGGATCGATTCGGGCAAATCTCAATGAAATCACGGACGATTTGGAATTTAAAAGTAGCGGTGGAAGCGTGAGCGTGACCGTACCTGCTACTGCCGAACTAGACCTAGACCTCAGAGGAGGAAGAGTAAATACAGAATTGAAAAATTTCAGTGGAACTATCGATGACGACAAAGTCTCCGGTCAGCTCAATGGCGGAGGGTATGCTTTAGTCATGCAAAGCTCCGGAGGAAGACTGACGCTGGATTTTTCGAGATAGAGAAAGATTGGGAAGTTTGGGGCGAGGAAGCTGAGTTTAAAAATGTTCTTTTAACGCAAGCTTCGATATTAAAATCAAAAGCCATTCACACGACATAAATAAGGCAGACCAAGAAAACAATATTGTAATCATGCTTAAAAACTATTTCAAAATCGCCTACAGGAATCTCCTGAAGAATAAGGCATATTCCCTGATCAATATATTGGGTCTAGGAGTGGGGATGGCTTGTTGTGTCCTGATTTTTATGTTTGTACAAGACGAACTTTCCTATGATTCCTATCACGAAAATGGAGATAGAATTTATCGAGTGATTCATGGGTCTGTTCCTAATGACAATGCGACAGAAGGGGCTGAACCGAGTCCGTTTTGGGTGTGGGGTAATGCCCCAGTTGGACCAGCTTTAAAGTTGGACTTTCCAGAAATCGAAAAGGTAGTTCAGTTTTCAGGTAGGGGGGATCTATTATTGGGGGAAGGTGATAATCTTCAGCAAGAGGAGGGAGTTCTTTTTATGGATTCTACCGCTTTTGATGTATTCAGTTGGAAGTTGCTAGAAGGAGATCCTAAGACAGCTTTGGCGGCGCCTTATAGTGTAGTCTTGACGAAGTCTACGGCACTAAAGTACTTCGGAGAGGAACCTGCCCTCGGCCAAGCTATTAAAGCCAGTGCGGTTGCCGGTCGTTCCGAAGACGGAGATTTGACCGTCACTGGGGTGATGGAAGATCTCCCTTCGAATTCACATTTCAAGTTTAACCTTTTGATTTCGCTCAATACCTTCCGTCAGACCAGAGCTGAAGTTTTTGATTCTTGGGGCTATGTGGATACCTACACCTATCTTCTTGTGAATGAACAATTTGACCAAGAAGCCTTTCAAGCCAAAGTTCCAGATTTTATAGAAAGGAGAAACCCAGAGACTGATTCTGACTATAATTATACCATCAAATTAGAGCCCTTAAGCGACGTGTACCTTAGGTCCGAGGCTCAGCGTCAGCCCGGCGAAACAGGTTCTTTAACCAATATTTATGTCTTTTCTATCATTGGCCTATTCATCCTATTGATTGCCATAATCAATTTTATGAATCTTTCCACGGCCCGATCTATGGAAAGAGCCAAGGAAGTGGGGATTCGAAAATCTATTGGAGCTGATCGTGGAAGTCTCATTTTTCAATTTCTTGGAGAGTCTTTGATTATTGTCATGATCTCCGCTATTGTCGGAGGTTTCCTAATTATGCTGGCACTGCCATGGATGAATGATTTGACAGGTAAGGTTTTTGAAATCAATCAATTGATCAATTGGAATACAATTCCTGCATTTATTGGGATTATTATTTTGATTGGAATACTTGCAGGTTCTTATCCGGCCTTGGTTTTGTCTGGGTTTAGGCCTGTGATGATTCTTAAAGGAATTAATAAATCGAATGCCCGTGGAGTGAATCTCCGAAAGGGATTGGTAATCTTTCAGTTTAGTCTTTCTATTGCCTTGATTGCGGGAACGATCATCGTTTACAATCAAATGGGGCATCTTTTAGAAAAGGATATGGGCTTTGATAAGGAGCAAATGGTGATCCTTGATTTTAATTATGATTATAGAGTAACACTCGTTTCAGAAGCCTTGAAAAGTGAGCTGGAAGCCAACCCTGCCATTAGCTCAGTTGCTTTTTCACGAAGTGTGCCTGGAAGTCATTTTCCTAATGCTTATACCACTTTAGAAATGTCAGATGGAGAAATGGTAGGACAGGCGCAACCAATTTTTCAAGTCGGGCTTGATTTTATAGATCACTTTGGGCTGGAACTTGTAGCTGGAAGGGCCTATTCTAGAGAGTTCCCGTCTGATTCTACCTCTGCTTTGGTGATCAATGAGGCAGCAGCTAGACAATATGGTTATTCCAATCCAGAAGATATCATAGGAAAGAAATTTGATCAATGGGGAAGAGCAGGTCAGGTGATTGGAGTAGTGAAGGATTTTAATTACATCTCGCTTCACCGAGAAGTTGAACCTCTGACTTTACCTTTTGAGGCATTTGCGAGTCGCTACGTGAGTGTGAAAATTGCCCAAGAAAACCTTCCCGAAACTTTGGCAAGTATGGAAAATGTTTGGAAGGAATTGGTGCCCCATCGCCCATTTATCTACAGCTTTTTGGATGAGGACTTCAATCAGCAATACCAATCGGATTTACGATTTAGACAAATATTTACCACCTTTTCTATTCTTGCGATATTGATTGCTTGTCTTGGTTTGTTGGGACTCGCGACCTACACCGCTGAGCAGCGAACGAAAGAAATTGGAATCCGAAAAGTGTTGGGAGCCAATGTGGGTAACATCGTAGGCTTGCTTTCAAAGGACTTTATCAAACTTATATTGATTGCTATTCTCGTTTCTACCCCGGTGTCCTGGTATGCGATGAATCAATGGCTAGAGAGCTTTGCTTACCAAGTGCCGATTCATTGGTGGATTTTCTTGGTGGCAGGCTTGATCTCCATAGTGATCGCCTTGTTTACCATCAGTTTTCAATCAGTCAAAGCAGCATTGATGAATCCAGTGAAGAGTTTGAAAAGCGAGTAGGAAGAAAAGTCACAAGTTTGAAGTAAAAAGAATGAAAAGTCTCCAATGTCGGACAGAAAGAAGAAAATGTAACTGAAACACGAATGCTACAGAATTATTTGAAGATCGCTTGGAGAAATATGCTGAGGAATAAAGCTCTTTCTTTTATCAATATTACAGGTTTGGCTATCGGCGTAGGCACCTGTTTATTGATTGTGCTATTTGTGTTTAACGAATTGAGCTATGATCGATATAATGAATTTGCAGACCGTATAGTTCGTGTAAATCTTGAAGGAAAGATAGGCGATGTCGTTTTGAATGAATCCACTGTGATGGCTCCTGTGGGTGAAACATTAGTTTCCGAAATTCCTGAAGTACAATCATCGGTTCGGGTTAATAATCCACGGAAAAACACCCGCATTACGGTGGGAGACAAAACGATTCGAAGCGGTACCACGGCCTACGTTGATCCTAATTTTTTCGAAATATTCACGCTTCCATTTATTCAAGGCGATGCAAAGACCGCTCTTTCCAAGCCTTTTTCTATTGTCCTGACATCAGCACAAGCCAAGCTTATTTTTGGTGATGTGGACCCCATGAATAAAAACCTTTATTTGGAGGATATGACTTTAATGGGCGATTATACCGTGACGGGCATTATCGACGAAGTCCCTTCAAATTCCCATTTTCATTTTGACCTTTTCGTGTCTATGCTCGGGAATGCAGATTCAAAAAATCAGAATTGGCTCTCTGGTAGTTATACCACCTATTTGCTACTGAATGAAGCAGCCGAGGTGGCGTCCGTACAAGAAAAATTGCCATCGATTGTAGAGAAGTACATGTCAGGTCAGATGAAGCAAGGTCTTGGGATGAGTTTTGAAGAATTCTTTGCAAAAGGGAATTTTATCCGTTTCAAGCTGATGCCATTGACAGGCATCCACCTAGACACTCAATTTGATGGGCCTGGTCAATTTGAGGCTGGGGGTGATGTGAAAACTATCATGATTTACTCAGCGATCGCAATCTTCATGTTATTGATCGCATGTATCAATTTCATGAATCTTTCTACTGCTGGAGCATCGAAAAGGGCCAAGGAAATAGGCATTAGAAAGGTGATGGGCTCTGAGAAGTTTCAGCTGATTTTTCAGTTTCTTTCAGAATCCTTTATTTCAATCCTCCTTGCCCTGGTCCTTGGGTTCATATTTGCAGGCTTATTTCTACAATTCTTCAATGATTTTACTGGCAAGTCGCTATCCTTACTCTCTTTGATAAGTCTGGAAAATATAGCTTTATTAGGCTTTTTCGTACTTGTGATCACGATTCTTGCGGGAGGTTATCCCGCGTTTTTCCTATCAGAATTCAAGCCTATTGATTCCTTGAAAAAGCGTTTCGGCAAAACTGGCAGCTCTGGTCTGCGAAGTGGTTTAGTAATATTTCAATTTGCGGTTTCAGTGACCTTGATTATCGGAACAATTGTAGTCAACCAGCAAATGTATTTCATTCAAGACGCTGAAATAGGTTATGATCGGGACCAACTGATTATCCTCCGAGATGCAGGATTACTTGAGGAAAATCTGGACGTTTTCAAATCTAGAATTGAGGCTGATCCTCGGGTACTCATGGTCAGTAAATCAGCATTTGTACCAGCAGGACCATCAGATAACAATGTCCAAAACCTGTATTCTGATGTAAATCCTGAGCTTCCGATCAGGATTACACAATATGGAGTGGATGCGGCTTATATCCCCACGATGGGTATGGAAATCGTATTGGGAAGGAATTTTTCTTCTGAAATGGGAAATGAGAATGCAAACATCATTATCAATCAAACAGCAGCCCGAGAGCTTGGAATAGCCGAGGACCCTATTGGGCAAATAGTGCAGCAAATGTCGGATTTGGAAGGTGGTAGACAATCGCTTACCGTGATTGGGGTTCTAAAAGACTTCAATGCCAAATCCCTTCGAGATCCAATTTCACCCCTGATGATGAAATTTGATCCCTATTACAGTTTGATTGTCAAGGCGAGTCCATCGGATATTCCAGGATTATTGAATGAAATGGGAAAAAACTGGTTGGGTTTTAACCCTGGACAGCCTTTCAATTATGCATTTCTCGACGAATTGTATAATGAAACCTATAGAGAAGAGGCAAAAATGGGAGAGTTTTTAACCGCTTTATCCCTGCTTACGATTTTTGTAGCATGTTTGGGGCTCTTTGGTTTGGTAACTTTTACCGCAGAGCAGCGGGTCAAGGAAATAGGAATTCGAAAAGTCTTAGGCTCATCATTAAGTCAGATTGTTACCCTTCTTGCTAAAGACTTTATTAAGCTAGTTTTTATTTCATTTCTGATTGCATTTCCTCTAGGGTATTATTTAATGGAAAATTGGCTGCAGGAATTTGCCTTTCGGATCAATTTGGAATGGTGGTTTTTTGTAGTAGCTGGTATTATTACCCTTATGATTGCCTTGATGACCATAAGTTTCAGAAGTGTTAAAGCAGCTTTGATTAATCCAGTGAAAAGTCTGAAAAGTGAATAACAAAGAAGACTGAAATGAAAAGTGTGAAGGCTAAAGTATGAAGTATGAAATCTCCATAACCAATCGATAATCTACAAACCACAACCGACAACCGAGAAAATAAAACTTAAACCCCCAAAATCATGAGCCATATTGCTATACCTATTCCGAATGTCGCTGGAAAGCAAGATATTGAAATCCAAGTGATTGTAAATAATGAGGTGCAATCGCTGAAGTACAAGGTCGAACTTTTCTACTGGGATGAATGTGAAAACCCAGGCGGACACCGAGCGGATTGTATCAGCGAGATGCTCAGCAATCATGATCCCAACTGGACTGTGTATTACATTGGCGCACCGACTGATAAGTTTGTTCCGATCACTTTTGTGGATAAAACTAGTAAGGAGCTGATGAAGCAGATGTGATTTGCCTGTGCTTACGCGTAAAAAGAAACGAACCTAATTTCCTGTCCCATGTGGCTAAATAATCTTAAAATTGCGTTTCGAGGCTTTGCCAGAAACAAAACTTTTACCCTTTTAAACCTGCTGAGTTTGATGGCAGGTCTTTTTGTGGCCTATGTGGGTATTTCATATTTGTCTTTCGAAAAAAGCTACGATCAATTTCATGCTGACTCCGAAAATATCTACCGACTAGCACGGAGCTACCGTTCTCAAGACTACAGTGTAATAGGATTCCCAAACTGGAATGGCACAGAGGCCCAGACACAACTAGACCAAGCAGAAATCTTAAAGTCCGCCACTGGGGTCACTGAAGTCACTCAATTTATCACCTCGCCCTATACTGAGTTTATCACCTCGGATCAAAAAGAGATAGGTGCCGAAGGTATTTTAACCACAAATACGCCCGCTGCTTTTATCAAAATGTTTACTTGGCGACCAATTTTAGGAGAGTTGGAAGCCTTTGCTACAGGAAGTAAAAAATTGATTTTGACTCATTCCCTGGCAGAAAACCTCTTTGGCACAAACTATCGATACGATGAGTCTATCATCAATTCTGCCATTAAAATCGCCAATGAGGATTATGTGCTTGCTGCAGTAATAAAGGATGTCCCCAAAAACTCGCATTTCGATTTCAATTTAGCATTAAGTGAAAACCGCCTCGATTACTGGGGAAGTAGAATCTATGTGCAGAGTGCACAGGGAGTATCTCTTGACGTACTCAATCAGGGTGTAAATGAAGCTTTTGCAGGGTTTAATCCCCAACTAGCTGCTGATCCGCTTTATAAAGGTCATTTTTTGCAACCCATCGAAAGCATACATCTGGAGTCAAATATCCTTTACGAACTGAAACAGCCTGGAAATAAAACATACATCTTGCTGATTTCCTTTTTTGCTTTTTTTATCCTAATAATCAGTATTTTCAATTATGCCAATCTGACCCTAGCGATCAAATCAAAGGAGGGGAAGTCCATTGGAGTTCGTAAAGCAATGGGGGCTCAAAACTCCTCTATTGCCGCCCAATTTCTTTTTGAAGGAGTTCTTCTGGCCTTGATAGCCCTTCCATTGACAGGAATCTTAATCGCTTTTCTAATCTCACCCTTTAATGACTTGATGGGAGTGGAGGTCGCGAGTAATATTTTTTTAGAGCCATCTGTTTTACTCATTTTAGTTAGTCTGGCTGTTTTGGTTGGTTTGTTGGCAGGATTATCTCCGGCGATTTATCTAGGAATGCAGGGTACGATAAGCCTTTTCAAATCAAGTATCCAGGAGAAGTCATTTCAGCAATTTACGGTTCGGAAATATTTGGTTATCAGCCAATTTGTGATTCTGATCGGAATCAGTTCGGTTTCTGTATTTATCACCCAGCAAATGAATTTTGTTGAAAATAAGGACCTTGGGTTTCGAAGAGACGGGATAGTTTACGTGGAAACCTCACCTGATAAATTGGACGTGTTTCAGCAAAGTTTAAGGCAAATTCCCGGTGTGATCCAAGTTGGTAATGGGAGTAGTTTTGGTTTAGAACCATTTAACCAAGGGACTTATAAAATTGAGGGGAGTGAGACCATTTTTGATGATTCAAATGAAATTTATCTTGATTTCGAAGCTTTCGAGGCATACGAAATCGAAAGTTCATTAAGCGAAGTACCCAAGTCCAGAACCACCCTGATTAATCGTACTGCAGCTGAAAAGCTAGCCGCTTTCCTTGGTGTTAATATAGAAGAATTGATCGGGAAGGAAATCGTAACCGAGCCTGAGTATGTGGATGAAGAAAGTGGACAAGTGGGTTTTCCCTTCACGATAGCCGGAATTTTTGAAGACATTCACCTATTTTCCTTACATGAAAAAGTGGCCCCTTATTTTCTGACACTTTCAGAATCTGTGAGAATGGGAGGTCAGAGTATCATAAGCTACAATACCAATTCAGAAGTAGCAGTACTACAGGCTATTGAGCGGGAATACGCCAAATTGGAGGAGTCCTTTCCATTAGAACTTCAATTTCTAAAGGACAATGTTCAGCAGCTTTATGAGCAGGATAAGCAGACCGCCACTTTAGTCTTTTACTTTAATGTGATAGCCATTTTTGCGGCTGCATTAGGAATTATTGGAGTAACTATTTTCTTGACAGTGGCTCGAACCAAGGAAATTGGAATTCGAAAGGTGCTGGGTGCTTCTGTTTTTTCTATCGTCAAAAGTTCTACTCGAGAGTACATGCTGCTTGTTTTGATTGCCTTCGTACTAGCCGTTCCTTTGGGTTATTTGGCTGTAAGTACATGGCTCGCCAATTTCGCATATCGTATCGCTATCAATCCTCTGATATTCTTCGGGGTTGGGGCCTTGGTATTGATTTTCACGGCTGGAGTTGTGGGTAGTATTGCCTTTAATGCAGCTCAAGCTAATCCTGTAAACAGTATCAAGGCAGAGTAGATTGAAAAAATAGGGTGGTTTTATAGGAAAAAACCTCTATCCAGTCAAAGAGCAAAGGAAATATGGAATTCAACCTTGAGGATTGTAGCCATAAAATTCATGATATCCTGTAACTTTGAAGTAACATTTCTGTTAGGACTGGATGCAAGAAATCGAACCTTACTATAATTGGCGAAATCTATACATTGCCTCAGAAGATCCACGCTCTCCATTTGCTGGCTATCAGAATAGTGAGGTGTACTTCACCGATCAGATTTACAATTTTTTGATCCATCCCCAATGGGATAATATCGGCAGTGAGACACTTTTTTTAAAAGTCTTGTATGCTGATTATAATCAGGGTTTTGCAGTGATCGAGATGTTTGGGGAGTGGAATGACCTCTTGCATAATGATATCATGACGCTCAAGCGAAATATCATCGAACTAATGATCGCTGAGGGTATCAATAAGTATATTTTGATCTGTGAAAATGTACTCAACTTTCATACAGACCTAGACTCAGATGATTACTATGCGGAGTGGCAAGAGGAATTGGAAGAAGGTTGGATCGCAGTGATCAATGCACGTGATCATGTGCTCTCCGAAATGAGTAAATATGGGGTGGACCACTATCTCGTAATGGGTGGAAAGCTCAATGATATCGCTTGGAGAACACGGCATCCGAAGCAGCTTTGCTCCAAAATAGATGAGCTCGTGATGCGTAGGCTCAGTATCTAAATTCCAATCCTACTTGATAATATTATCAAGGATTTACCTCAGGCAAGTTAATCTTCTTTGCCCGCAAGCGGACGTTTTTGTTCGAGACGAATTCTAATTCTTTTTTAAAACCTTCATTTTTTTCGTTTTGAGCCACTTTTTCATGGCACAGAAGTGGAATTATACTTGGCGCCCAACAAATTATGAAGAATACATTTTGAGTAGCCCCTTATTTGAAAACACTAAAACCAACATGAAAATGAAAAATGTATTCTATTGCCTCCTCGTAATTTTTGTTTCCTCTTGCTCTTCTTCTCAAAAAATGACGATCGAGATTGCAGCTCAAGACAAAGTCGAACTGAGCTATCCACAGTACGAGATGGCCATGGTGGATCTTAAAAATAAATCTGGCAAGCCTGTTGGAGTGACGGTGCTGAAACAGGATGATGGTGGTTTTGTACGTGGATTTGGCTTGGGGATGATGGCAAGTGAATCCGTCATGTTAGAAGGAGAAAATATACTGATTCTCAGTAATCAGGCAGACGCCCCAATCAAAATCAAAGTCGATGCTGCAGAATCAAATTCAAGACCGGTCAAAATTGGAGAAAATTCTGAGGTCAGAACATTTACACTTGAAAACACTACTGGCAAATCTATACCCTTACTCATCCCATCCGTGATGAATCCTAATCTTTCTCCATTTTCAAAAAGCGGAGTTGATTTGAAAATCGGACAGGAAATTTTATTCAAAGCAGGTGGAAAAAAATATGTGCTCTTGGTAGTGGATGAGACCATCAAGAATGGAGATGTGCTGAATGTCGCCGCATTATTGAAAGAAAGAAAATCAGAATTAAACCTTTAATTCGAATAGCTATAAAATTTCCCTCTTGACACTCTAACCTTCCAACCCATGCTAAAGAACTATCTGAAAATCGCCTGGAGAAATATCAATAGAAGCAAAGGCTACGCATTTATCAATATTGCTGGACTAGGGATAGGAATGGCAGCATCGATTTTGATCCTCATTTGGGTTCAATTTGAATTATCTGTGGATCGCTTTCATGAAAATTCGGATAGAGTTTATGCAGTTTGGAGAAATGCTGAAATGCAGGGGGAAATATTCACTTGGGATTATACCCCGGCTCCTTATGCCCCAACACTAATTGATCAATATCCAGAAGTAGAGGAAGTGGCCCGAATTACAGAATGGGATCCTCAGCTTTTGACTGTGGGGGAGAGTAGTTTTTATGAAGAAAGTACCTTTACTGATCCAGGCTTTTTCAAAATGTTCAGTTTTGAGGCTATTGAAGGTGATCCAGTGCAAGCGCTGGAGGAGCCAGAAAGCATTGTACTGACCGAATCTGTCGCGAGAAAACTTTTTGGTGATGAATCAGCGATGGGCAAAACTGTCACTGTAGAAAAGCAAATGGATCTCGAGGTGAAAGCGATCATCAAGGACTTACCTGAAAACACCAGCTTTCCCTTTACGGCTTTCTTTTCTATGAAAAAACTTGATCAAATGGGCTGGTTAGGGGATTTCTGGGGCAATAATTCCATGCGCACCTTTGCTATGCTGAAAGAAGGTTCATCTCTTGAAAATTTCAATGAGAAGTTCAAAGGATTCACAGCCAAAAACTCTGAATACGATGATATTTCGGATTTCCTTTTTCCTTTCGAGGACCTACATCTGTATTCTAAGTTTGAAAATGGCCAGTCTGTAGGAGGGAAGATCGAATTGATTCAGATGTTTGGGATTGTATCGATTTTGGTCCTGTTTATCGCTGGGATCAATTTCGTCAATCTAAGCACTGCGCAAAGCGATCGCCGCTCCAAGGAAGTGGGGATTCGAAAAATAGCCGGAGCAGGCAAAGGAATGCTGATTGGTCAGTTTCTAGCCGAGTCCACCTTGATTGCAATTTCCGCATATCTATTCGCCATTTTGCTTGTTTCCTTGCTCTTTCCTTGGTTTAAAGATCTCTTAGGGCAAGACCTCGCCAATCCATTCACCCAACCATTTTTCTGGGGGATTTCTATCCTTTATGTACTTGTGATCGGTGTTTTGGCAGGAAGCTATCCAGCATTTTTGATGAGTGCGTATCGTCCAGCTATTGCTTTGAAGACCAAAATGGATAGCCGTCGTGGATTTGGTGTTAAGCCAAGGGAAGTACTTGTGGTATTTCAATTTGCCGTTGTAGTTATCCTGATTTCCAGTGTCTGGATCGTGCGGGATCAGATGAATTTCGTTCAAAATCGCGATTTAGGACTGAATAAGGATAATCTGATTTTTCACCCGGTCACCCAAAGCATAAGAAATAATAAGGCAGCACTACGAAATGAACTACTTGCATTACCTGCTGTAAGCTCAGTGAGCTATACGTTTTCCCCACTTACGGAAATATACAGTGATACCAATGAAATGAAGTGGCAAGGTAAGGATGAAGATTTTAAACCAAGTATCAGTCGTATGGGCACAGATGCGGCTCTCGTAGAGACTGCTGGATTAGAACTGATTGCAGGTCGGGATATAGATATTTATACCTATGCAAGTGATAGCTTATCGGTTTTGATAAATGAGACCACAGCGCAGATCATGGGCTTTGATGACCCTATCGGGCAGATTATTCAGGATGATGGATATGAATTTACCGTGGTGGGCATGGTAAAAGATTTTATTATGGATTCTCCTTTTGATGAAGTAAAGCCCATCGTGGTCATAGGTCCGGAGAGAGATTTGAATTTCATACATATTCGAGTTTCTGAAGGTGAAAACCTTAAGAATGCGCTCGCTTCAATGGAATCCATCTTCAGCAAATTTAACCCAGATGCACCTTTTGAGTACCAATTTGTGGATGAGCAACATGCCCAGAAATTTAAGGCACAAGAGAGAACGGCGTTATTGACCTCAATTTTCACAGGTATAGCTGTGGTCATCTCGTGCATGGGATTGTTTGGCTTGGCCACCTTTATCGCAGAGCTAAGGAAAAAAGAAATTTCTGTTCGTAAAGTCATGGGAGCCACAGTGAGCAGCTTGGTAGCCTTGATTTCTTCAGAATTTACTCGATTGGTGATTATTTCAGTCGTGATCGGGATTCCTGTTACCTGGTATTTTATGAGTGATTGGCTCAATACTTTCGCTTACAGGACTACTTTGAATTGGAGTGTATTCCTCTGGACAGGCGGACTTACTCTACTGATCGCATTGCTGACGGTGAGTTCTCAGGCGATCAAAGCAGCTTTGGTGAATCCGGCTAAAACGCTTAAAAGTGAATAGAAAGTAAGGTCTGAAGGCTGAATTCAGAAGGCTGCAAATTGAGTAATGCTTGAGAGAAAATTTGAATCAAATAGAAATAACTTCTAGAGAAATTAACCTTTCCAGTTCTAATTGATCAGAGTAAGCAAGAAATAAAAAGAAACTAAAAAGCATAAAGTAAAATCAAGCAAGTGATGCTAAAAAACTATCTAAAAATCGCGTGGAGAAGCTTAGTCAGACAAAAAACGTTCTCTTTGATCAATGTCTTTGGCTTGTCAATCGGACTAGCATGTTTTCTGATTTTGTTAGCTTTTGTCAAGTTTGAAAGATCCTATGATTCATTTCATCCCGATCAGGACAAATTGTATCGGGTGGTCCAAGATGTGAGAAATGATCAACAATGGGCCTGGGTAGGTGGTGCAGCGGCAAGAATGCTGAGAAGTGAATTTGAAAACCAGCTGGATGAGGTGGTGAGTATTATCAAAATTTCTACTTATGCCAAAGCACCCGAAGGCCTCTATCCAGAAGATAGTTTTAGGGAGGATAAATTCATTTTCGCTGATCAGGGATTTGAAAGTCTTTTTGGATTTGAACTGATTTCAGGCTCTTGGGAAGGTGTTTTTGAAAATCCTTACCAAATGGTAATTACCGAAAAAATTGCTCAAAAATACTTTGGTGAAAGGAATCCAGTGGGAGAGGTTTTGACTCTTACTGGAGATCTCGATTTTGAAGTGAAAGGAGTCTTGAAAAATCCTCCGATGAATACGCACATGGATTTTGATTTTGTCTCCAGTATGGTCTCCTTTAAAACCACTGAAAATTTTCCAGTCACTGCCGACTTCGGGAGCTTTTGGTGGCCCCAAACTTACACGTATGTAAAAGTAGCCGAAAATCAGAGTGCTGCTGCTATCAGCGCGGCCATTCCGAGTGTTAATGAGAATTACCGAGATCCTGAAGAAGCCAAAAACTACATCCATTATTTACAACCCATATCCGATATTCATACCACCGCAGACTTCAGAGGTGAATGGACCCCTTCCATGTCGGAAAAGACACTTTGGATTTTTCTTTCCATCGGCATTTTTGTCCTTGTGCTAGCCTGCATCAATTATGTGAATTTGGCCACGGCGAGAGCTATCAAGCGGATGAAGGAAATTGGCATCCGAAAGGTAAATGGGGCCAAAAGAGGACAATTGATCGGACAATTTCTGATGGAATCTATCCTCGTGAATGGGATCTCTATTTTATTCGGACTTATGCTGGTGGTAATGATCAGTCCTGCTATTGAGCGAAGTATAGGTCTGATTATCCCAATCGATGTCCTTGGTGACTGGCAATTGCAAGGCTTGATTCTAGGTATTTGGCTGGTAAGCTCCTTGGTTTCTGGTATTTTCCCAGCATTTTATCTCTCGGGTTTGAGACCTGAAATGATCTTAAAGGAATCTACCTTGGGAAGAAGTAAATCCGGTTTGAGACAGTCTTTAGTGGTCTTTCAATTCGTTCTTTCGACACTACTCGTGTTTTGTGCTTCTGTGGCTTACTTCCAACATACCTACATGAGCAATGCCTCCATGGGATTTGAATCAGATGGTCTTATTGCTGTAAAAATGGGTAACCTAGCTTTGAGTAATAGCGAAACATTAAAACAGGAACTTGCTAAGGTTCCCGGAGTAGAAGATGTGAAACTCAGCAGTGACAGACCTGGGGTGGATTCTGGTTGGAATCCATCGGTAGATTATCCGGGTATGCCTGACGATCTCAGTCAGCCAATCAATGTACAATACGTTGATTTTGATTATTTCGAGATGCTAGGAGTAGAAATGAGGGCAGGAAGGGAATTTGCTGAAGAAAGTGCAGACGGTGGTACCAGCTATATGATGCGGGAACAATTTGCTGCACTTGATAATGTGGCGATGATCGTAAATGAGGCAGCTTTACCATTTTTAAATAAATCTGCTGAGGAGGCGATCAGCTCCCCGCTCAGGGTCTTCACAGAGGAAAACGGTCAATTATTTTCTAATTACAAAGGAAATATCGTCGGTGTGGTAGAAAATTACCACACGCGAGATCTTCGCTATGCCATATCTCCAACAGTCTATCTACCAGTAGAAAATGCAGCATTTAATGGTGCACGCCATCTCATTGTAAAAGCCTCTTCAGGTTTTGATGCTAAAATGCTGGAGGAACTCCATGGCACTTGGAAAAAAGTGATTCCAGGACTTCCCTTTGATTACAACTTTATCGATGAAGCCATATCCATGCAATATGAGCAGCAAGCAAGAACCAGTTCCTTATTAGGTAGCTTCGCATTTCTCACGCTCTTGATTTCATGTTTAGGGATTTTGGGTTTGTCGATCTTTACTTCAGAAGCAAGAAGAAAAGAAATCGGAATCCGGAGGGTTCTTGGAGCTTCGATCGTTGGGATTGTAAATAAGCTTTCCTCTGAATTTTTGATTCTTGTTGGTATTTCCTTGGCTATAGCCTTGCCGATTGGGTATTGGCTTATGAAGGATTGGTTGGCTCAGTTTGCATACAGTATTCCACTTTCCATTTGGTTTTTTGTAGTATCCGGGGCAGTCTCCTTATTCTTAGCCTACAGCACGGTCTCTATTCAGTCTTTAAGAACGGCTCAAGCAAATCCTGTGGATAGCATCAAAAATGAATAATTGATTAAGAAGATAAGAAGTTAAGCCGCTCCCTAGCTAAAGCGGAGCATTGATATAAACCCACTCATATTTCCCATAAATCATGATTAAAAACTATTTCAAAATCGCAGTTAGAAACCTCTTGAAGCACAAGCTTCATACAGGAATCAATTTGATTGGGCTTTCCCTTGGACTTGGGGTAAGTATTCTAATTTTCTTTTTTGTCCAGTTTGAGCTGAGCTTCGATAATTTCCATTCAGATAGCGATCGGATTTTTAGAATCAAGAGTCATGAGCTGGTTGACGGGGAAATGCAGGAGAGTTTTAGTTCTCCCATGATTGTAGAATCCACATTTCGTCAAGAATTCTCTCAAATTGAGGCGATTACACAATACATCAGTGGGGGAGTTCAATCTATTCTTCCAGATGAAAGTACTCAGAGCCAGTCCTTTCGGATGGTTAACCCTGATTTTTTAGAAATATTTGGTTTTGAGCTTTTGCAAGGCGATCGAACTACTCAGCTTCGAGATAAGTATCAGGTAGTTATTACAGAAGAAACTTCTGAAAAATATTTTGGCGATGCCAATCCCATTGGGAAATCCATCCGAATGAAAATGGCGTATGAATTTATTGATTATCAGGTCACCGGGCTATTGAAGAATATACCTGCAAATTCAACACTTCAATTTGAAATGCTAATGCCGGTAGAAAACATGGATTTTTTCTCTGACGAGGAAGGTAGGACTTCTTGGTTTAGTGTTTGGGGAGCAAACATTGCGAAATTAAGGAGTCCTGATCAAGTTACTTCTATTCATGAATCCATGAATTCGGTAATGAAAAAGGCCCTAGGCGATGATTTTGTAGAAGGAGAATTTTATTTCACGCTTGAGCCTATCGAGGGAATGCATTTTTCTCAGAGCGCTGGCAATGGGGGCTTAGAAACTACCAATAAATCTTTGCTCTGGATTTTGGCAGGAATTGCATCGCTCGTTTTGTTAATTGCCTGCATCAATTTCACCACCATGGCTATTGGAAGGGCGACTAGCAGAGCCAAAGAAGTGGGAGTGAGAAAAACTATGGGCGCCAACTTTGGGCAATTGATACTTCAATTCTTGATGGAGGCATTCCTTACTACCATTATTGCAGCTGTGATCGGGGTGATTCTCGCTGAGCTTTTGCTTCCCACTTTTAATGACCTTTTCCAAAAAGAACTTGATTTGGTATATGGTCCTCTTCAGTTGCTGATTCTTTTCAGTTTGGTTGTGATCATAACTGGAATTGCTGGAGCATACCCTGCATTTTTCCTTTCAGGACTTCGTCCGATAAAAGTTTTGAAAGGAAATCTATCGATTCATTTTGGCAAGCAAGGCCTTCGAAAAGGATTAGTGGCTTTTCAGTTTTTCATCTCCTTTGTACTGGTGGCCAGTACCTTAATTATGGTCAATCAGATGAACGCTATAACATCCTATGACTTAGGATTTATCAAAGACGAGGTCATCATTGTGGAAGTACCAGATGTTCCTTCCACTAGTTTTGTGACTTCACTTCATGAAAGTTTCAAAAAGGCAGATATCTATAGACAGGCTCTAGTCAGTAGATCTGAAGTGGCTTCTGCGGCCATTTCCGTGGCCACGTACGGGGATGATGCCTATTGGCAGGTGGCTTTTCCTCAGGAGGATGGAACCCAGTTTAATTTCCTGGTCAATTTCGTTGCAGGGGATTATTTCGAAACGATGGGCTTGGAACTACTCCAGGGCCGAAAATTGAGTATAGATGCTGGCTCGGATAGTAGCGCATTTATTGTCAATGAGGCTTTTGCAAATTCCTTCAATTGGGATGATCCTACAGCAGAGATGATTCCAGGAACTCGTTTTGATCCCCATGAAATTGTGGGTTTGGTAAAAGATTTTCACCACGCTTCCTTGTATCAACCCATTGAACCAGTTTTGATTGCCAAAGCTCCATTGCCTGTATTTAGTGGAATTAGTAACCTTAGTATTCGCTCCAGCACCAATCCCAAGGTGTTGGTGAGATCAAACGGGGCAGATCTTGAATCCTTTAAGGCTCTTTTAGAAGAAGAGTGGAGGAAAATTTTCCCAGGCGAGGCCTTCAATTTTGAATTTATGGATGAGACCATCCAAGCTCAGTATCAAGCTGACGAAAGACTCGGAAAAATGGTATTTATCGCAGCATCAATCGCAATTCTAATAGCTTCTATGGGTCTGTTTGCCATGGTGGCTCTGTCTATTGCAGGTCGTACCAAGGAGATAGGGATCCGAAAAGTTCTCGGGGCCTCGAGCTGGAGTATTTCATGGATGTTTAATCGAGAATTCCTGATTATCACGCTAGTTGGAGTTTTGGTTGCCTTACCGCTGAGCTGGTATTTGATGCAAAACTGGATCGAACAGTTTGCAGTGAAAGAGTGGCCATCTTGGTTGAGTTTTCTGCTATTGGCACTTGGAGGAGTGGTATTTACTGGGCTGATTGTTTCTGGTCAGGCTTTAAAAGCTACTCAAATGAATCCGGTGAAGACGCTGAAAGATGAGTAGTGTTTGGAAGGCTGAATTCTAAAGGCTGAAGTGTGAAGGATGAAATGAGCAATGAACAGGTCCGAGGAGGATTTAGACCGTGAGTGTGAATTCTCAAAGGGGTAAAATACCCAAACCTGAAGGGGTTGAATGAACTAGTCCAGCTCCCGATGATCACCGTAAAAACTTTGGGAGAAAGAAAGAAAAGTCGAAAAAGGATAAAAAAACCTGTATTAACCAACTGATTATGCTACAGAATTATCTTAAAATATTTTCAAGACAACTCCTTGCAAATAAGGTGAATTCCTTAGCCAATATTGGTGGATTGACTATTGGAATTGTGGCTGTGCTGCTCATTGGGATTTATCTAAAATTCACTCTCAGTTTTGACGGCGACTTGTCGCAATCCGAGCAAATCTACCGTCTAAACCTGACATCTTCTGTTGGTGGAGATGAAATGGGCAAAAGTGCAAGGACTTCACCTGCGATGGGAATGCATTTAGCTCAAGACGTCTCTGATATTGAGTCTTTTTCTCGATTTGTAATTATGGGAGAAGTAATCGCTGGATTTGATGAGGATTACATTCGGGAGCTTCAGATTTTCTTAACCGATGCAAATTATTTTGACTTCTATGATTTAAATCTCAAGGCGGGTACTCTTCAAGAAATCAATGAACCCCTTACCGCATATCTTTCTGAGTCTACGGCTCAGAAAATTTTTCAAGAGGTGGATCCAATCGGAAAAACCCTGAAAATCAACAGTACAAATTTTGATGGAACGGTAGATTTTCAAGTAGCTGGAGTTTTTGAAAATATTCCAGAGAATAGACATCTCCGACCAGAAATCCTTGTTTCATATGCCACTCTCAATCATTTCATCGGAGACGAAATAGATCAGTCATTTGATTGGCTAAATCAATATACTTTTCTCAAAGTAAATGAAAGTGCAGATTTGAACCTAGTCACGTCAGCGGTAAACCAAAGCCTCCAGCGACACTATGGTGAACAACTGAAGAAAACCAATACGAAATGGGAGTTGGATCTTCAGCCGGTAACTGACATTCACACCAATCTCGACTATGCAGGAGAATACACGCAAGGTGTGGATGGCCAAAACCTGAAGTACTTTATATGGATTGGGGTTTTTGTTTTGCTCATGGTTTACCTCAATAGCATCAATATTGCCAATACGAAGGCTATCAATAGACTGCGAGAAATAGGAGTAAGGAAAGTGTCTGGTGGATCTAGGTCTCAACTGATTATCCAATTCCTTTTTGAGTCTTTGATGATCAATCTAATGGCGATTGTGCTGGGATGGTTGATCGTATTTTCTTTTGGTGGCTTGATCAATAAGTCGCTGGACCTTGGACTATCCGCAGATTCTTTTGCCATCAGTTCCTATTGGCCTTGGTTATTGGCTTTATGGGTTGGTGGTACACTTGCCTCTGGATTTTATCCTGCACTTTTGGTCAGTTCTTATGCGCCAGCTAAATCGCTGAAAGGGAATCTCAAAATCAGATTAAACCATGGTTTGATGCGTCCATTTTTGGTCTTACAATTAGTTTTTTGCTTGGTCATCATTTCGGGAGTCCTGACCATTTACAAGCAACTCGGATTTATGAGATCTCAGCATCTCGGTATTGAATTAGCTGATAAGATTGTCGTGAGGTCTCCAATGCTTTTTGTGGAGGGCAGTGGTAATTACCAAGAAAAAATGAAATCAACCATCGGCAGTCTTGCTCAAGTCAAAGGTATTGCAGCTGCTAATGAAATTCCTGGCAATGAGGTGTACTGGAGGTCGGATGCCATTCATATAGAGGGGAAAGAAAGAAACGGTGCTATGTTTAGTTTGCTTCATGTGAGCACGGAATATTTTGAGTTATTTAATCTAGATTTTTTAGCGGGAAAAATCTTTAATCCAAAAGCTGAGGGTGAAGAAGCAATTATTAATCAGCGCGCCTTAGAAGCCTTGGGATTTGAAGATGCTGATGCCGCAATTGGTAAGCAGCTACAAACTGGGAATGGTTTGGCTCGAATAGCTGGGGTGGTAGAAAATTACTACCAAGAAGGAGTAAATAGTAAAGTAGAGCCCATGATTTTATCCTATTCGCCCGGAGATTTGAATTATTACATTTTAGATACCGAGCCAACAGATAGAACGGATGAACTTATTGCCGAGGTAGGTGATGTATTTCGTACGAACTTTCCTCAATCTCCATTTGAATACTATTTTATAGACGAGCATTTTGACAAGCAATACAAAAGCGAAAAGCAATTCGTCAAGATTTTCGGTTTGGCTAGCTTGGTAGCCATCGTCGTTGCCATCATGGGTATTTTTGGTGTAACTTCTCAATTTGTACTTCAAAAAAATAAAGAAATAAGCATTCGCAAGATTCTTGGAGCAACTGGCGCAGAACTATTAGGGTTGATTTCAGGTGAATATGGAATTTGGCTTTCGGCCTGTTTCCTCTTGGGTATTCCCTTGTCATATTTTGTTTTTTCTGGATGGCTGCAGGAATTTCCAATCAGTGTTTCGCTGGGTTGGTGGTTTTACCTCCTTCCGGCTTTTATGGTTTGCTTGATTTTCTTGTCAGCCTCGGCTTTTCAAACGCTAAGAGCGGTATTGATCAACCCTGCCGCATTATTAAAAAATGATGAATAAGTGATCAAATGGCGGACTTAAATAGTCTACAAAACCTTTTTGCACATTAACTGAGCTATTCTATGTTGACCAACTATCTAAAAATCGCTTTCAGAAACTTATCTCGAAATAAGATGAGGTCGGTGATTCATGTTCTTGGCTTGTCCATAGGGATTGCCATTTGTTTTTTGATTTACAATGTGGTCAACTATTCGAATAGCTTTGACACCTTCCATCCAGATGCTGACCGCATCTTTAGAATTACAACCTTGACAGATTGGGGAGAAGGAGGGAATTATCCCAATTCTGGCACTCCAGGACCGCTTGGAGAGGTGATCGACACAGACCTGAGTGGGATCGAGGCTAAGGGTAGGCTCTACACGCTTTATCAAACTTTGGTGGCCGATCCTGAGAATCAAAAATCATTTGGCCGATCCGATCTGGTGACCTTCGCAGATCCTGGTTTTTTTGAGATTTTCCCCAGAAAATGGCTTGCCGGAAATTCTGCTTCCGCTCTTGAGTTGCCAAATACAGCGGTTATTTCCGAGACTAGTCTCCATAAATATTTTCCAGGTTCCCAGCCTCAGGACGTGCTTGGGAGAGAATTGATTTTTGTCGATACAGATAGTTTTCCAGCTCAGATTACTGGCGTGATTGAAGATTATAAACAAAACACTGATTTTATCTTTCAAGACTTTATTTCCTTTGCTTCTATTGCTACTGAGGAGCAAAAAGAGTGGTTTGGCATTCATTTATGGGGCAGTGTGAATTCGAGTTCCCAGCTCTTTGTAAAGGCGAGTGAAGGAAAAACCAAAGACAGTCTAGGCGAGGATCTTAAACCAGTTGTTTCCAAGTATTTTGAAAAAGAAACTGAATACGCCACAAGTTTTTTCGCCGAACCCCTTAGCGAAATGCACTTTTCTCAGAATTATTCCAATGATCAAGTCTCTAAAGTTTTTCTCAATGGGCTGATCTTTATCGGATTTATAATTTTGATTTTAGCTGCGCTGAATTTCATTAATCTTGAAACTGCCCAAGCGATCAATCGATCCAAAGAAGTAGGGATTCGAAAAACTATTGGTGGAAGCAGAAGTGAGCTGATTTTTCAGTTTCTAAGCGAAACCCTCCTATTGGTGGTTTTGAGCTCGGCCATTGGGATGATTTTGGTGGAAGGGTTACATATTTTATTTGCACCGTATTTTCCAACCAACTTTAGAATAGAATACACTTCTATTTTGAATCTTGGGTTCTATTTGGCATTTCCAGTCTTACTGGCGTTGATGACAGGGATTTATCCGGCCCTTGTCCTCTCTGGCTATCAGGCGCAACAGGCACTTAAAGGTGAGCTTCAAAAAGCAGGCAAATTTTCTCTGGGAGCTTTCCTTCGGAAAAATTTAACCGTGCTCCAATTTGCGACCTCCATTGCCTTTATCATCTTGGTGGTGGTCCTTCAGGCTCAATTGAGATTTGTAAGTAGTCAGCCGCTTGGTTTTGACAAAGAGGCAGTGCTTCATACTTCACTTCCTTTTATGTCAGATCCAAATGATATGCTGCTCCTTCAATCGCGTTTGAGCCAAGAATCCTCAGTTAAAGGTGCAAGTTTGAGTGGGAGTTTGGTTTCGTCTACAAGTTTGTGGACTTCAGATGCGGCCATTGCCAGAGATTCTGCCGATTTCGAATTTTTTGTTCAGGTTATGAATGTTGACTCTGCATTTGTGGGAGTGAATGGGATTCCGCTTCTGGCCGGTACGGACAAAATCAAATCTAGTGATGAGATTTTGGTTAACCGCTCTTTCTTGAATACCACTGAAATTGCAACACCGAATGAAGCCATCGGTCAGGAGGTCCGGCATGCCGACCAGCAGTTTAGGATCATTGGAGTGATTGATGATTTTCATTCAAGAACCTTGCGCGAAGACATTCGGCCAATGTTGATGAAAACAGAGCCAACCTATTTTCAGACCATTTCGGTCAAGCTTCAGAGCGACCAAAATTTGTCCATAGCCAAAGAAAACTTAGAACGAATATATGCCAGCATCTATCCGGAAGAGCAGGTTTCCTTCGCTTTTTTGGATGCAGAAATTGACAAGTTTTATCGTGAAGACATCAAAATCAGAAACGTCTTGGGTTTTGCCTGTGGATTGGCAATTTTGATTTCCTGTATGGGCTTGTTTGGACTTTCATCATTTACCATAGCCCAACGCACCAAGGAAATCAGCATTCGAAAAGTACTAGGGGCGAGCTTCCAGCAGATCTTAATCTTGATTTCGAGGGAATACGTGATCCTTGTGGGAGTATCCTTTTTGCTAGCAATTTATCCCGCCTATTATTTCTTGAATGACTGGCTGGGTGGATTCCACAATCGAATCGATATGCCCTACATCATATATCTACTTTCCGGATTTGGGGTACTTGCGATTTGTTTGCTGATTGTAGGGGTTCACTCTTATGTTGCTTCTTCTAATAACCCTGCGAAGGTGTTGAAAAGCGAATAATTAAAGGGGCCGAATCCATAGTCCAAAGTCGAAAGTAGACTTTGGATAATTTGATACCTTTCTTTATCGAAAAAATCAATGAAGCCCCATTGGTGTAATACATATTTTTAAATAAGTTAAAAAGAGGAATATTCGGATGAAAAGTTAACTTGCAGAAGAGCCTGCTCTGCTTTTAAGTTGTATTTTAATCCGCGTGACCATGTTTCGAGTATTCAATCTTATTTTATTTTTAGGCTTTTTAATGACTGGGAGTAGCCTTGTTGCGCAAGAAACAGGTTTTACGAAACTCTTTAATGGTAAAAATCTTGATGGATGGATTGGGAATAAAGACTCCTATCGGGCAGAAAATGGGATGATTGTGATCAATCCTGATGGCGATGGTGGAGGAAATCTTTACACTGAAAAGGAGTACGGTAATTTCATTCTCAATTTTGAATTCAAACTAACACCAGGCGCGAATAATGGACTGGGAATACATGCGCCACTCGAAGGAGATGCAGCCTATGTAGGTAAGGAGATACAGATTTTAGACAATCGAGCAAAAAAATATGCTGAGCTTCAGGATTATCAATACCATGGATCCGTCTATGGCGTGATTCCTGCGAGACGTGGTTTTTTGAAACCGGTGGGTGAGTGGAATAAACAAACGGTAATCGTAAATCATCCGAAAATCCAAGTGATTCTCAATGGAACAACCATTCTTCAGGGAGATTATCTCGAGGCGAGCAAAGAAGGTACTCTGGACAAAAAAGAACACCCAGGTCTAGAGCGCAGCTCCGGGCATATTGGTTTTTTAGGGCATGGAGATGTCCTCTATTTTAGAAATATCCAAATCAAGGAATTGAAATAACAATCATAAAATTCAAACAGATGAAGCAGCAGCACTTGTCAAATGACAGAAGAGAATTTATCAAAAAATCAGGGCTAGGCCTTTTAGGTTTGTCCATAGCGCCTTCGCTTTTGGCGCAGGCTAGAGCAAACGGAAGGCTGAGAACCGCGCACATTGGAGTAGGAAATATGGGAATGGAAGACCTGAAGGCTATTTCTTCTCACGAGTTAGTGGATGTAACAGCGCTTTGTGATGTAGATAGCAATAACCTGGCGGCAGCCCAGAAGATGTTCCCTAATGCAAAAACGTATTCCGACTATCGTGTGATGCTAAAGGAAATGGAAGGGGACGTGGATGCCGTGATCGTTTCCACTCCAGACCATACACATGCTCCAGCATCTATGATGGCGATGAAGATGGATAAGCCGGTCTACTGTCAGAAGCCTTTGACGCATCATGTGACAGAAGCTCGGGCGATGAATAAATTGGCAGCCAAGAAGAATCTGGTTACTCAAATGGGGATTCAGGTTCATTCCTTTTATGATTACAAGCTAGCCACACTGCTCATTCAAGATGGGATTATCGGCAAAGTTCATACTGTTCGCGCATGGTCTCCCAAAAACTGGGGATATGATGGGCCTCCTCCTGTGGGGAGCGATCCGGTACCCGAAACTTTAGATTGGAACCTTTGGCTAGGAACTTCAGCAGAGCGACCTTATAAAAAGGATGTTTATCATCCTGGAAACTGGCGCCAACTGGTCGATTACGGATGCGGGACATTGGGAGATATGGGCGTACATATTTTTGATACTCCGTACAATGCCTTGGAGCTTGACGTACCACGGACAATTGTCAATGAATGCCGCGAGCCAAACGGTTTTGGATATCCGGTGAATAATACGGTGACCTATGAATTTCCTCAGACCAAGTATACTGCAGAAACTCTCAAGTGGGTGTGGTATGATGGTCCAGGAGCGCCACCAGAGCACGAAGATTTAAAACTTCCAAATGGAGAACAGCTGCCGGATCAGGGAGCGATGTTTTTGGGAGAAAAAGGAAGATTGCTTTTACCACATTTCCAGCAATTGCCGCGTAAAATCGTAGATGGTCAGTATGTGGAAATGGACATTGAGAAATATAACCTTGGAAAGCCAGTTAAAGACTACGCCTCTGAAAGCAAGAAGCATTATCATCAGTTTGTCGACGCTTGCTTGGGCAAAGGCGAAACCACTGCTCCTTTTTCCTACTCAGCTCGCTTGACTGAGACTATTTTGCTCGGGGTGATTGCAGGGAGATTCCCTGGCCAAACACTTCACTGGAATAGTAAAAAGGCAAAGTTTGATGAGAAGGAAGCGAATAAGTATTTGGATTCGAAATACAGAAAATTTTAGGAGCAAGACCAAAGAACCAATAGACAAGAATCAAGAGATAAGACTTTGGTTCGGAGATTTTAAAATTCAGGAACCAGAGCCAAGTTGATAAGTGAACGGATCTTGAATAACGAGTTCTGATTTGGTAAATCGTTCGCTAGCGAACAAAAATGTTCGTCTAAATTACGGTCCAATCTATAAAAAATAGCCTCAGAAGCTTATTCTGGGGCTTTTTTTATGGCATAAAAGTGGGGTAATGGTCTGTGTCATTTTGAAAGCTAAACCAACTATCTCGCTTGACGAGCAAAACCAATCAGACTATTTAAGGCTATGTGGAAAAACTATCTAAAAATATCTTTTCGAAATCTAAGAAAGAGAAAGCTTTACACAGCGATCAATTTACTAGGATTGACTGTGGCACTTGTCAGTTTTATTTTGATTTCACTCTACATAAAACATGAGTGGAGCTATGACAGAATGTACACTGATTCGGACCGGATTTACAGATTCACCCAGAGTTTCGCATCTATGGGGGAAAATGAATTGTACAGTAGTACGCCATCTTCTTTGGTACCGACAGTTTTAGAAGAGTTTGACGAAGCAGAGTCCGCTACACTCATCTTTGACTTGAGTATTTTTCAATCTGTTGTGATTGATAATGCGGGAGATTCTCAGGAGGAGAAAAAATTTGCCCTCGCCGATTCACGGTTTTATGAGGTCTTTGATTTTGAGATGCTTACTGGTAACCCAAAGACTGTACTGAGTCAGCCCAATCAACTAGTGCTTACGAAATCTACTGCCGAGAGGTATTTTGGATCGGTCTTGAGTGCTGAGGGAAAGACCCTCAAGGTGGATGGGCAGGATTATTTGATTTCTGGCGTGATGGAGGATTTTCCGAGCAATAGCCATATCGATTTTGATTTTATAGCCTCATTTCTCACGCATCGCCATGGCAAAAACCCAGAATGGTCGCCGAGTAACTATTATACCTATGTCAAGCTTAAAGAAGGCGCTGATCTGGACATTTTTAAATCCAAGTTGGATGTCATGAAGGATAAGTACTTAGGTGCGGATATGGAAGAATATGGCTTTAAAACTGCCTTTTTTCTCCAGCCAGTGACGGATATTCATCTGGGGGATGAGTCTCTCAATAATATCAAACCTGTCACGGACATCAAGTACTTATATATTTTCGGGATTGTCGCCATTCTATTAATCGCAATTGGGGTAATCAACTATGTGAATCTGGCTACGGCTGAGGCAACTGAGAGGAATAAGGAAGTAGGCCTTAGAAAAGTGATGGGAGCTGGTCGTTTTCAGCTTTTTGGACAGTTTGTCTCTGAGTCCTTGCTTTTGACTTTCGCGGCGATGCTTTTGAGTATTCTATGCATTTACCTTTTGGCTCCTCAGTTTTCGAGCTTTAGCGGTTTTCCAATAGGTGGAGGGACCTTGCTTTCTCCTGAAGCGATTGGGGGCCTTGCAGTATTGCTCTTACTTGTAGGGCTCTTGGCTGGGATTTATCCCTCATTGATTCTTTCTGGGATGGAGCCTATCAAAGCTTTGGGCAATACCGTGAAAATAGGAGGAGGGGCTTGGGTAAGAAAATCCCTCGTAGTATTCCAATTCTTTATTTCCATGGGACTTTTGATCGCCACATTTATTGTCCAATCTCAATTGAACTACATGCAAGATGTGAATCTGGGCTATGATCAGGAACGCTTGATTTCCCTTAGCTATCACTATAGCATGCGCGATGGAATTTCCACTATCAAGGATGAAATGATCCGTAAGGGTGCCGCCCGATCTGTCGCTAGAGCAGCTGATAGTCCAATTTTTATTCAGGCTGGTTATAGTATTTTTCCCGGTGGGGATAATACCGAGGAATTTATGATCACTGGATACTCTGTGGATCGTGATATTGTAAAAACTCTCGATTTGGAATTGTTGGCAGGTGAAAATTTTACCGAAGCTGATCCTACCCGACAAGAGGCTAGGAAAAGTGAGGCAGTACATCCGGTTTTATTCAATGAGTTTGCTATTAAAAAAATGGGTTGGACGGCTGAAGAGGCCATAGGTAAAAATGTGAATTTGGGTTTTGGAATGGGAGTGATCAAAGGTGTGGTTAAAGACTTTTATTTTAATTCCCTGCACCACGAAGTGGGACCTTTGGTGATCTATAATGACCCTGATAATGCCAATGTATTGCTCGTTAAATTACCAACAGGAAACCCTGCCGAGCATCTGGCTGCCTTAGAATCTGTATGGAAGGAGACTGTGGCTAATAGACCTTTCAATTATGAATTCGTGGATGCGGCTTACGGTCAAATGTATGCCTCCGAACAGCGAATCAGTCAAATCTTCGCTTTGTTTTCCGGGATTGCGATATTCATCGCTTGCATGGGTTTGTTTGGGCTCGTTTCGTATGTGGCCTTACGAAGAACGCGCGAGATCAGTATCCGGAAAGTATTGGGTGCCACCCAAACCAGCGTAATCCAAGTATTGGCAGCGGATTTTTTCAAATTACTGGTCATATCCGCGGCATTAGCCGTAGGCTTCGGGCTTTGGTTTGGCAACTCTTGGCTTCAAGATTTTTCCAACCGAACGGAAATCACCATCTGGCCTTTTGCCATGTCAATAGGTGTAGTACTACTCTTGGCGATCCTGACGATTGGATACCGGGCCTGGAAAGTCTTCCAGTTAAACCCTTCCAAAACTCTCAAAAGTGAATAAATAGAATACTAAAGAATGATAGAACTAAAAGAGATCGATAAATTTATCGAATCGAGATTTCAACGAATTTTCATCCTCAAGGGGATTAACCTCCAAATTAATGAAGGAGAATTCATCACCTTGATGGGGCCTAGTGGAGCCGGAAAATCCACCTTACTCAATATTTTGGGTCTACTTGATGAAGATTATCAAGGCGACTACCTTTTCGGAGATCGGAGCATTCGAGCTATGCGAGAGCGGGAGCGATCTGCTTTGCATAAAAGTGAGTTTGGCTACATTTTTCAGGCGTACCACTTGATCGATGAATTGACAGTTTTTGAAAACATCGAAACTCCGCTTTTATATAGAAAAGTGCCCTCTTCGGAGCGTAAAAGCATCATCGCTGAATTGCTTGATCGATTCAATATGGTGGCAAAAAAGGATCTTTTTCCCGCCCAGCTTTCTGGAGGTCAGCAACAATTGGTAGGAATTGCGCGGGCGATTGCCGGCAAGCCTAAGGTTTTGCTCGCTGATGAGCCTACAGGGAATTTGCACTCCGGCCAAGCCAAAGAAATTATGGAGGTTTTTCAAGAACTTCATAAGGAAGGGACCACCATTATTCAAGCCACTCATGCCAGAGAAAATGCGGATTACGGGACACGCCTGATCAATCTTGTAGATGGAAAAGTAACGACAGATGAGAAAATTATTCATGGATAGATTTTGCCTTGCCCTCCTCTTTCTAGGAATTTTCAGTAGCCAAGTTTGGGCTCAGGATACCTTGCGAATGGATTTCTCAGAGGCTGTAGAAATAGCTCTTGGCGCCAATCTGGATTATCAAATTCAATCCAACCAAATGGAAGTATTGAAGAAGGAGAAGCAATCTGCCTTCGCCTCTCACTTTCCGGCGGTTAATCTTGGGACTACTTTTGCAAGACAGTCTGGACAGCAATTTCAACAGATCGAAGGAGAAATTGTGGTTACAAATGTGACCAACGAGATTATTTCTTCAGGATTGAATGTGGACATGCCTGTCTTTAACTCGGGTAGAAGAATATTTGACACTCAATCTGCAAAGCTGGCATTTGAGGCGGGAGAAATGGGTCTGGAGAGAGCAGCTCAACAGGTTGTCTTTGATGTAGCACGTTTGTATCTGCAAGTGCTCTTAGATCAAGAGCTTTTGCGCATAGCTCAAGAAAACCTCAATAATCAACAACAACTACTTGAGCAGATTACGGGTTTTGTGGATGCAGGCTTGAGAACCCTTTCAGACCAATACAATCAGCAATCTGAGGTGGCTCGAGTTGAATCCACTGTGGTAGATGCTGAGATCCAATATGAAAATGATCTTTGGGACCTAGGAGAATATCTTCAGTTGGAGCCTGGGGTAATTCCAGGTTTGACTCAAGTGAGCCCAGAAATAGACGCATTGATTTTCGAAGGAATGCCTGTGGATGAGCTTTATGAAATAGCTCTAGAGAACCGTGCTGATATACAGCAGCAAGATATGTTGATGAATTCAACGCGTAAGGATTTGAAGGCCATTAAGGCAATGTATTATCCGAGACTTTCTGCCTTTTACAACTACACCACCTTCTTTACTTCTCTAGACGATCGCTCTATCCAAGAGCAGTTGTTGACGATCTACCCACAGAATAACTTGGGTTTAAATCTTCAAATTCCAATTTTTAATAATTTTCGAACCAGAGTGGATGTGAGCAGAGCCAAGGTAGCTTTGATGAATCAAGAACTCCAGAAAAAGTCTTTGGACAGAAGTATTTACCAAGATGTGCGCCTGGCAAATCAAAACTATCAAGCGGCTATACGCAAAGAGAAAAACACTCGAGTCCAAGTCTTGGCAGCTGAGGAGGCTCAACTAGCAGTAGCGGAGCGATTTAGACTTGGACTTTCGAATTTCGTCGATTTGTCAACTGCCAATCAGCAATTGGTACGTGCCAAAGGAGATCTGGCTCAAGCAATTTATACCCTGTATTTCCAAGAGGTGATTATGCGACATGCGCTTGGAACGCTCAATCCAATGGGCTTAAAATGAGAAAAGGGAAGCTAATTAGCTTCCCTTTTTTAGTCTTGGGTTTTATTGACAATTTTAAACTCATTCATGACTCGATAAGCCGCTCGAGTTAAGTCAGCCTGAAAATCAGGAGATCCGGGATCAAATGCAGCGGCTGTATATCCTTGCCAAATGGTATTTCCACCCTTATTGTCAATCACATAAATAACAAGCATTCCGTTGTTTTGACTGTATTTTACTTGATTGTAAGTTTCATCTTTTTCTTGCTCTTTCTTCAAATCCCCATTTTCATCTCTGTAAGTATATCCAGTGCGCTGAAGCCAATAATCCAACTCTGGCTGTACATAACCCCGATATCTGATTGAATCCAAAAAAATCTTATAGCTCACCAGCATGTCTGGATTATTTGTGAACTCTCGGAAGCCTTGGGATCCGAGTCTGGCACCAATGGTCGATGTCATGATAGGTGTGACTAATAAGGTGTCTTCCACATCAGGTCTGACGAATGCGAATGTTTTGTAATTTTTAAAAGTGCCTTGGTAATTGTAATCATATTCCGTCACGTAGTCTTTTTGGGAAAAGCATGAAGAAATTAAAAGCCCCAAGCCAATCACAACGAGTAAATTTCTTTTCATATGAAATGATATTTAAAGTGGACAATCGCTAATTCCCTCAGTTATAAATATTTGAGGTAAGTTAATCCATAAAAGAAACAAGCGCAAATCAGATCGTCCACCTTATAAGAATTGTAAACCAGTTGACCATAATCATTTATCAACTGGTTGAAAACAGAAAAAAGAAATCATTCGATAAGTTCCAGTTTGGAGTGTTACCTTTTTTTATTAAAATTCAAGCTAGTACTCTCTAATGAATATAGTTCTTACAAAGAGGGCAACGGGGTTAATTTAGAACAAGACATATGGAATTATTCAAATTTTTCTTTGAAGTGCCACTCATCCTTGGGATGATGCTATTTGTGTCCATTGCAGTGAGTACAAGTTTATTGATTTACTACTGGTCTCACAGGCTCATGGCAGCCCATCTAAAGAAAGAACACGAACGTGCGGGACGAGTACTTTTTAGGAATTCAGCTGGACTTTTGGCTCTAATACTGTCTTTCACCTTCGCAAATGATCGGATAATTTATTACCAAATCAAGGATTCCCTCGTTGGAGAGGCTTCTCGGATAGTAGATATGTATATGGATTTGGAGGAATATAATACTCCAGAGGCTTCTCAAGTAAATCAGAATATTCTCTCGTACGTTAATTTGATGGTGGATGAGGATTACATTATAGCGGACGGTAATCCTTTTGCTACAGCTACGATGCGGGAATTTCGCAAGATTTATCAGGGAATTCATGACTTGACCCCTACGACAGAAAAACAGAAATACTTGGTTCAAGACCTATACTCTGATCTGGACGGACTCTCGGATAACATGCAAGTGAGAGTCTACCAATCAAATAATCGGGGAAATTATGTCTTCTACATCCTTTTGGCAGGACTTTTTGTTATGATGATAATTTTTGGGATATATAAGCCTGATAAATTCAATTTACTTTTTCTTGGTTTATACAGTGGTTTCATCTCTTCTGTAATTTTCTTTATGATTCTTTTGAGTGAACCTTTTCAAGGACCTTTGAAGATCCAACCTGAACCCTTCCTGATATTAAAGCAAGCAGTAGACAACAGGGAGTAATTCCTATAGCTTTCTGGTTAGTTCTAACAATGCTCTGCTGAAAATTATCTGTGCTATTAGATCTTTTTTAGAAAGCGCTTGGGTTGTACAAGCGAGCTTAAGAACAAATCAGAAATTTTGATTTCCCAGTGAGCAAAATTTACAGTATGTATTTGTTCTACAAACATAAAAGATATATATTTCATTCATATTTGTAGAATAAATCAATTTCAGATGAAAGGATACCATTTAGGGGAGTTGGAAGAGCTTATTTTGCTTACGGTAGGGATCTTGGATCAGGAGGCTTATGGGGTTTCTGTTTTGGAGGAAATAAAACGGCAAACTGGCCGCAAGGTCAATATCAGCGCAATTCACACGGTTTTGAATCGATTAGAAGATAAGGGGTTTTTGACTTCTCAAATGGGTGGTGCCACAGAAGAAAGGGGAGGAAGGCGCAAGCGACTTTTTAAGTTATCTGGCACAGGAAGGTCTGCTATCACCGAAATAAAGGAGCTTAGAAATAAGCTCTATGACCAACTACCGCCACTTGCCCTAGACTTCACATATGGATACTAAATTCAAGCATTTCCCTCCTAAATGGGCAGATAGGTTTTTGGAGTTTTATTGTGCTCCCACCAAACTGGAGCAGATCCAAGGAGATGCGTACGAGATTTTTTACTTGAATCTGGAAGATCGTGGTTTAGCCTATGCTAGGTTTCGCTTTTGGATTCATGTGCTCAGTTTTTTTAGATGGAGTAATATCAAACGAATTAAAACCAACGAATACCCCTCAAATCCAGGAGCTATGATTAAGAGTTATTTGAAAATCGGATGGAGAAATATCCTCAAGCAAAAGCTGACTACTTTTATTTCTGTTTTTGGGCTTTCACTTGCAGTTGCTTGTAGTTTGGTCGCCTACTTATTCATTGAGCAGATTTGGTTTAAAGGAATGCTACAGCCCAACAAAGATGAGATCTATCAACTCACCTACACTGTGGAAGAGGAAGATGGGAAAGTGACTTATGGGACCGTCGCTGAGCCAATTGCAGAATTGCTTTCTCAGGAGTTTTCACAGATCAAATCACATACTCGAGTTCGTCAGGGCTTTCCCGTTTTGATCCACAAAACGGATAGCTATTATCAGCGGGTCATCTATGTAGATCCCGGGTTTATGGAGATGTTTAGCTTCCGTATGGAGCACGGGTATGCCGGTGCTCTTCAAGAGCCCAATCAGGTGATTTTGACATATGAATTAGCAGAAAAGCTCTTTGGAGATGTATCTCCCATCGGTCAGGAGCTGTCTTTAGTGATCGAGGGTAAAGAGGTCCAATATAAAGTCGGAGGTGTTCTGCAGAAGCTCAATGACATGGGCATGTTCAACTTTGATCTTTTGGTCAATTTTGAAAGTACTGGTTCCTCTCGTGATGAATTGCCACTTCAGGAAGCTTGGAATGCTGAGCTTTGGACTTTTGTCCATCTGGAGAAGGGTGTAGATCCAAGCCAGCTGAAAGCGGGGCTGCACAGCCTAAAGGAAAATCAAAATCAAATCAATCCAGACAAGCCTTACCTAAGCTTAGACTTGCTTCCATACACTGACTTGGTTTATCAGATAGGAAAAATAGAGCGTGGTGTCCGTGATTTTTTGGGTTTGGGACCACAGATCCTACTGGGGGCTATCAGTTTATTTATCCTAATTCTTGCAGTCTTTAATTATATCAATATTTCCATTCTCATGGCCTCTAGGCGCCTAAAGGAAATAGGTGTGAGAAAAGTAATCGGAGGAAAGAGAGGTCAATTGATCGCTCAATTTCTCAGTGAGAATTTATTGGTTTGCCTTTTGGCGGTGGTGCTTGGTTGTTGCTTAGCTTTCTTTATTCTCCTTCCAGGATTCAATCAAATTGCCAACAAAAGCTTAAGTCTAGATCTGCTTCACAACCCATATATTTGGACATTTTTGATCGGGTTGGTGGTCTTTATTACTTTGGTGTCAGGTTTATATCCAGCCTTATTTATCTCTTCATTTGAGCCGATCAGCATTCTAAAAGGGAATCAGAAGATAGGTAGTAAAAGTATGCTCACTAGTTTTCTACTTACTTTTCAGTTTGTCTTAGCTATCATTGGCATAGTGGCAGGGGTGGCCTTTGTGCAAACAAATCATATCAATGGAAACCGTGACTGGGGGTATGATAAGACAGATAAAATCATCGTAAATGTCCCCAACCGGGAGGAATATTTTACGCTAAAAGACAAGTTACTGTCCATGGCGAGTGTAGAGGAGATAAGTGGGAGTCATGGTTATGTAGGGAGCTTTCCAGCGGAACGTGAGGTGGTCTTTCAAGATCAAAAATATACGGTGGACTATTTGGAAGCAGAGGCAAATTATTCCTCAGTGTTGGATATGAAATTGAAGCTGGGTAGACTTCCTGATCCCGAGAAAATCAGTGATCGAACGGAGGCAATTCTGGTTAACAATGAGTTTATGGAAGATTTAGGATTGACGTGGCCAGTGGACGCCTCATTCTCGATAGATTCTTCAGAATATCGAATAATTGGCATCGTCGAGGATTTTCATTCGGTCTATTTTCAGCGTCCCATCGTCCCCACCATTATTCGCGCTAGTGAGGATAGTACTTTTAATTATCTCACTTTAAAGATGAGTCCCGGGACCGCTGTATCTGCTATGGATCTGGTAAAAAAGAACTGGAGAGAAAGTTTCCCTAGAGAAATTTTTGAAGGACTACTTCAGGCTGATGTCTTTGATCTAGAGCAAAAGGACACCAAGGGTGTACAAAAGATACTTTTATTTGCGGCTGTATTAGCTGTTTTGCTTTCTGCTATGGGGCTTTATGGGCTAGTTTCCTTAAATATGTCTTCAAGATTAAAGGATTTTAGTCTAAGGAAGGTTTTTGGTGCTAGTCAGGAGCAATTATCATTCGGACTCATGAGACGTTATTTGATCATGTGGATGATAGCGAGTTTACTCGGTGGAGGGCTGTCCTATTTTGTCATAAATCTCTTCTTGAATAGCTTTTTTGCGTTTCACTCTGGTGTTGGAATATTATCCATAGGGATAAGTTTGCTATTCTTATTAGTGGTGATATTCCTCACTGTGGGAAGTCAAATTTGGAAAGTCTTGAACACTAATCCGGCAAAGGTTTTGAAAACTGAGTAGAAGGTTTCTGAAATTCAGTCTCAATCAGAAGCGCTTTTTTTGATTCCTAAGAGAAAGTCTTGCTTAAGTTATAATCATCTCCTGATAATACTATTTCAGGAAATTATGATGTTTGGCATTTTTATTGGTATGAAAGTCAAATAATAGGTGGAGAAATTATTTTTTGAAAAATTTTTTTCAAAAAATATTTGATCTCTTACCTATTTAAAGAAACTATCCATCCTTAAAAAAATGCAAATGAAAAAATTATTACTTAAACCCAAACTGCTGATTGTTGCGGCTTCCATGATTGCTTTTGCTTCATGCGTGTCAGAAACTGAGCCTATCTTAGTCGAAGAAGAGAATACTTCTTTGGAGATTTTAAATTCCGAAACAAGTGGAGGAGAAAACCTGAGAAAGGGAGATCGAGTCGAAAGAGCTTACTTTGAGAGATTTTCTAATCAGTTAAGACAAGTAGACGCAAATGATGTTCCAGTTTCACCCCAAACGATTCCAGCATTTTTTCCAGGTGTAGGTGTAGGAAACTCCACTCATATGGGAAAAGCTATGACCTTCTTGAATCAAGTTTCACAGCTCGGTGAAAACGGACTAGAGACTGTAGGTGCACCAGTCACTCAATTTTTTTCAGATGAGTTATCCGACCTAGGTATAACAGAAATTCCTGATATTGTGAGTTCAGTGACAACAGATGGAAAGGGTAATTCAGTTTGGTTTAAAAACATTAATAATGTTGTTACTCCTGAATCTGAAACAAAATTTAATTTCCAAGCAGAGGTGGAAATTGTAGGAGGTACAGGTAAGTTTGAAGGTGCTACTGGAGAAGGGACAGTAGTTGGTTTCTTTGACCCTACGAATGGTTCAGGTGAAAGCACCATTCGAGGCGAAATCAAATATTAATCTATTGGACAAAATAGAAAAAACCTGGAGCGTTAATGCTTCAGGTTTTTTTGTGCCCAGAGGTTGTTAGATTTTTTCAACTAAAACCTATTTACCTACCTCGCAAATCAGGATATTTGAATGTTGCGTTTTAGAACAAAAAAAGCCATCCGAATTAACGAATGGCTTTGTGGGACCACCTGGGCTCGAACCAGGGACCATCTGATTATTATTCAATGAGATAATTTACCAAGGATGTATAGATATTAAACATAAATTCGATTTCTTTAGAGTCATTTTAAATTCATTGCATTTTTTTTCAAAATGAGAGCTTAAGACTAGACCAAACATTATTTATAAATAATTTTTATCGAAAAAAACCTTTTAATTCTACATTTAGATAGTTACAATTATTTTTATCCAATTATTTAATTGAGGAAATTAAATAATTGTTGTCTTTTATGTATAAATAGTCAGTAACTTAATTTAGTTTTGATAATTCTATTACTGAAATCGTCCCAACTAAGTAAATATTATTGGTTAATGGATTAATCGTTAATGAAGCTTTGAAAGGGATATTTACCGTACTTGTTTCAATTATGTTTCTGGTTATCGATATCCCTATATCGTTGAATCCCGCCTTGTCAGCATAAAAAGTTGGGCCGGAGAAGTTCGTCCAACTATATGAATAGCCGGCATGAACCAGTAATTTGGCCTTGTTAAGCTTCGTCAAATAGCTCAATTTAACATATTGAGAATACCGTTGATCCCCTCTTCTTAGCTCAATTCCGTCCTCCTCATCTTCCGGCAACACACCGCGGTCGCGACCAAAAAGAAAAGTGGATGATTTTAGTATGAAATTCTTGGAAAGGCTTACTTCTGCCATGAAGTCCAGCAATCCACGGGTTTTTTCTGGGTTGAAATCAAAGAATCCTGAAGGGGTTGGAATGTTAGTGATTCCTTCGGTGAAGTTGTAATACCAATCAGCCCGAATATTGAATCTGGGACGGTAATACATAAGGATCAGGTCCGTTTCTGTGTAACCACCATTGGTTGAAGCACCACCGTAGAAGCCTAGGACAAAGTTTCCCGCTTTGATACCTCCAAGCGTAGAAAAAGCCGGTGCTCTGGAAGGCAATAACCCACGAAACACATTCATAGTTTTGAAGGTAAAGGAGAGATCCCAGACCACCTTATCTTTGGCACTCACCTGGATGACGCTATCTTCGATCAAATAATTATCATTTTGCGCAAGAGTCTTACCGGTTAATAGCAGCATCGATATGAGAAATATGGCAATCTTGGAACTCATAATTAGTCTTTTCTTAAAATTGAATTGATCCACTTAGCATTGAATTGTGCGAGATCTTTTGCCCTTTCTAAATAAAAGTTCGTTAAAAAACATATATACTACTTTAAAACCCGCATCATAGGATATTTCAAATGCGCCAGAATATGTGCCTGAAAGATTTTCGCAAAATTAAAAGCAGCACTATCTTCTTATCGGTTTCATTTATCAAGAGTTAAATCGGAGAGGCCATTTTAATTAAATAGAAATTTCGCCATAAATTGAATCCTATTTGCATTCCCTTGAGTACCATCCTTATTTTCTCTCAGTCCCCACATGTATTCAAAACCTACAGAGGCTTTTTTATAGGGGAAATAAATGAGGTTTGCATGAACTGTTCCGGCTCTGGCTATGGTGTTGTCGGACTGGATATTGGTCAATTCAGTGCCACACCAGTAGGTGGCAAGATTTGAGTTCAGCTTCGGGGTCCAGTAGTGATTATAACCAGCGTAGGCAAACCAGCCTGGAGCATTTCTCAAACCAGTATTATCAACAACCCCTGATGCTTTTCCATCCCATGATAAAGCTATGATTTTATGAGCCTGGCCCTCGCCAAATCCTCCACCCCATGTGAAAGAATCGTGGTAATTCTTTACGTCTAAGATTATTCGACTTGTAACAGTAATCGCATAGCCAAGGGAAGACACATTAGGCACTGTATTAGGGCCCCTCCAGTTCAAAGAAAATAAATCTAGCCCCAATTGTATTGAAGATCCTTTAGTCCAACGATGCCTAACCATTGCTGCAAGATTGGGCATTTGAGGTCTAAATGCTCCTTCGAGGTTATTTGGATTATCTATCTGGCCTCCTGGATCCTCAAGTGCGACAGCATAGGATGAACCCTTTCCGAATTTATCTTGCCAGCGAATTTGCACTGCTCGACCGCCGTATAACGCATCCCCACCTGAAAAATCAATTAAACTGGGAATGGCCGAAAGATCTCCAGAGGTAGTCCAGGTCCTACCGATGAGTATACGACCAATAACACCATAGGCCTGACGCAACCTTAAATTAAATCGCAAATTTTCAGCATCATTGAAAAAATCCGCTTCAATAAAAACTTTCATAGGGAATTCCTTGCCATTCTTCCATTTGGCTTTTGATCTAAAATCAAAGTTAAACCGTGTCTCTTTGCCGTGAAAGGTTGTAATTCCTCCAAGCTCCCTCTGAGGTGATCCATCGACCGCAATACTTCCTAGTTCGAATTCATAGCGATCTCCAACATAGTCGAAATCATGGATAAAGTCAGCTTTTACATAGCCACCAATTTTGAAACGGGTATCAGAGCCAAAGATTGGAATTGAATTGGGAAACGATTCATCTAATAATTGCTTCCCGGTAAGAATTTGTTCGTTGGCATTCATCGGATTCACCGAACCCTGCAAACCTGCCTGAATGGTATCAGGCCGGGCCGTATTATTCAAACTCTTGGTCTGAGCGTCCTGCGCATGTGATGAAATGCAGACTCCTAAGAACAAAAACGCGGTTAGAAATCTAATTTTGACTTGTATATATTTCATGGTTCTTAGTTTTACAAATTTGAGCAAGAAAACACCAGATCTATTCAATTGTCTTGTTCCTGATCGCCACTCCGGCTGCTACATTCTGAACCTTAGAATCATCGACTACGATAATACCATTTACAATTACATAGGGAATACCTGTTGAAGGCAATGAATTCTCACCAATCGTAGGGGTAGCATTATCAGTAACCGTCTTCGGGTCAAAAATGGTGATATCCGCAGCTGAACCTTCCTGGATGCGACCCCGAATCTTCATTTGTGGCACATGATCCTCTAAAAAGGAAGCCGGGCCATAGGTCATCTTTGAAATAGCTTCCATCAAAGAAATGGCTTTAGTTTCACGTACCATTCGAAGGATGCGTGCATGGGTACCTGATCCTCGGGCATGGCCGTTTCCGGCACCATATGGAGTGTCAAATGTCGCATTAAAGCCTCCCTCATCCCCTTCAACTATCCAGGGCATCCCATCCGAACCGACAATAGTACCCGGCCTCTTAAATGCTTCCATGATGTATTCTTCCTTCATGGTGTACATGAGTAAGTTGGTTCCCGGAGCTGCAGTCCGCAGGCTGTCCAATTTCTTCGGTGTAAGATGTTCACCTGTAGCAGTAATAACATAATCTGATGCCTGTATACCCATGCGTTGTTCAAAACCAGGCCGGTTATAATCAGCATCTACATAGGTTCCGGCATACTGATACGGATAAAACTCGCCGACCACTTTCTGACCCTGTGCACGGGCAGCATCAATCAAATCTAGACAGGGCCCAGTTAAGCCCAGGCAATTGCTCTGTACGTGATGAAAAAGCACCGCAGCATTGTTCTGCCGGGCGATGGTGAGCATTTCGGTAATTCCCATATAGCCGCTAGGTGGTATCTGAGAGAGATAGCGCACATGTGTAGTAATTGGTAAATTGTACTTACCGGCCAGGGCGGTAACGGCATTGACTTCAGGGCTGCCCACCACTGTGTAATAGCCTATGGGATAGGCAACACCAAGTGCTCCCTGCTTGATTTCCCTTTCAACAGCATCGACGATAGCCTTTTCATCTTTTGGATCGTATAATTTTGTTTTAAACTGAGATCCATCGTTCATGGCCCTGCCCATTGCGGCACTGTACAGTACTCTTCCATCAGGCTCCTGACCGTCAAGTACAGACAATCGTGCTCCAACATGAGCTACATTCGTGCCATAATTAACAAAAGATTTTCCTTCCCAGAACTCATAGAACTCATTCACTGGGAAGGCACCCACCTCCAGATCAAGCGGCGTCGTTACACCGTCCCGAACGTAGAGCTTATGTCCATAAGGCTCCTGGGCATGCGAATGATAGTCGATAAACCCGGGTGCCACCACATGGCCACTGGCATCGATTGTACGCGTTCCGGCAATCTCATCGGTGGTGATCCTGGTAACGAAACCGTTGTTAATTCCCACGTTAGCCACTTTATCAAAACCGGTCTCCGGATCCATGACCCGACCATTTTTAATAACCAGGTCAAATTGAACCTTTGCTTCATTCTTTTTCGTTGATTGCCCATAAGTGAAATTACAAGTGATCAAAAATGCCAGAGCCAGAGACATCAATGTCCACAGCCTTACAAGCTTCCTTTGCTTAAGTGTTCCTTTTCTCATAATTATTCAAGTTTTTGATCAATTGTTATTAGGGTTCCTATAATTTATTTTTATAATTTTCATCACCTTTCATGATGACATTGATATTATTAGCATTGGTTTTTGTACTTAGTGCTCAAGTTCTCCTTCAACATCGCAACAGCTTAATTCTGCAATGCGGCACCACCAAAGTCATCCGGGACAACTGTATATTTCTTTTCCCATCTATCGACTGAAAGACCTTTAAACCTGCTATCTTCTTCCACTGGAAAGCGAATAGGCTGACCTGGATTAACTCCCTTCAATGGTTCGGAGTCTTTCATGATAATTACCCCGTTGACAATCACATGAGGAATACCTGATGAAGGAATTGTTCCCTTGGCATAGGTGGAGTTATCCCGTACGGTTTCTGGGTCAAGAATGGTGATATCTGCTACCATACCTTCCTGCATACGACCCCGAACCTGCATTGCTTTCAATCCCATATCTCCCAAAGGTTTCGCATGGTTGTAGCTGGTCATCGCAACAATTTGCATCAAGGGAATATTGTTTTCACGAGCCAGCCTGAAGCATTTGGCATATGCACCAGCAGATCTTGGGTGAGCGTTAGGTAAATCCTCGTAAGGCGTGTCCCATTCCAGGCCATCCCAGGGAATTAACGGCATACCATCACTGGCAATGGCAACACCAGGTAATTTTAACCATTCAACCACGGCTGATTCGGGCATTTTATATACTACAACAGGACGCGTTGGATCGGTCTTTTTCATTTTTTTATATGATTCCCAGGTAAAAAATGTATTGGTTTGTACGTCCAACAGGGTTTCTTCGTATTTATTACCCAATTGGTCTACCCAATATTCGGGTGCTAAAAACACGGCATTTAGGGCAGTGCTACCTGCTGCATAAGGATACAATTCGCCATACACATTATACCCCTGTTCGCGCATACGAACCAGTAATTCATGTACCAAATTGTAACCGGGGTTATTAAAATGACATGCTATCGCAGGGGCATTTAATGCTGCTGCATTGGCCAGCATTTCCTGTATGCCGTTTGTTTCGGCCACATCGGTTCCAGGTGTTCCCCTGAAATGCATATTCGTTTGCCGCCCATATGAAGCGCTAAGTTTTTGAACCTCGAAGATTTCCCGGGCCGATACGCCTTCGCGCATGTACCCCAACGTCGAACCTACACCTATAGCCCCCATTCGTAAACCTTCATCCACCTCAGCCAGAATTTGATTGCCCTGCTCGAGGGTAGGCCGGGTTTTACTCCAGCCCTGCTTTACACGAGAAGCAAGGGCGTCTGGCGTGTTAAAGAATTTCCAGTCCTTAAATCCATCAAGAACTGATGCGCGGGCAAATTCATGTGACGATGATACCCCAAAATTGATGGGTGCATTCCCTTCACGTGCCGCATACCACTCACCCACTTTGGGCCCGTAAGCGCCAGATTCTAGGTCCATGATGGTTGTTCGTCCATCACGCACCATAAGGCGGTAAATGTATGGATCGACACAATGTTGGTGTACATCAATAAATCCCGGCACCACAGCATGTGCGGTAGCATCAATTGTTTCCTTGCCTTTAATCTCCTTCTCCGTGATTAAACCTATAATGCCATCTTTGATCCCGACGTTACGAATAGCATCAAAATTAGTCTCGGGATCCAATACCCGGCCATTTAAAATTACTAGATCAAACTCTGTATCAAGGGGAAGGGAATCGAAGCTTTGGCTTCTTTTTTTTGTATTCGTATCGTTCCCTTCACAACTGTATAAAATGCTGATAATGACAATTGATATGAGGGTATAAATTATATTCTTCATTTTAAAAAAATTGTTTTAAAAATTAAAACACTGATTTGATTCCCTTTCTGGATTCTAGTGCCAACGCAATGATTGATATCCCAAGTATCATTAGGCCAGCTCCCAACCAAGTTGTGATAGCCAGCGTTCCAAGAATTAAATTACTTGATATAAGATAACCTATTAAAATAGACAACAATCCACCAAGCATTTCCAACCACCATGATGACGAGCCTTCCTTCTTGATTTGGAAAGAACTTACAAAGGTCATAACCCCCGAAAAGATTAACCAAAACCCAACAGCAAATGGCAAGGATGCTGCACTCATTTCCGGATTGGATAGGAGTACAAACCCAAATAATAAATCAACGATTCCTCCCGCAAGGCCCCATCCCCAATTCTCTGCTTCTTTCCTTACAGCTATTGAAACAAAGATTTGCGTGATTCCTGTAAATAAAAAGCTGATGCTGATGTAAATGGCTACGCCCAATAGCGCGCTGACCGGATTCTGAAAAATGTAAATAGAAAGGACGATCAAAATAAGCCCTCTCAGAAAAGCTAACCACCAGTATTTTTGTATTTTCATTGTACTCATGAGGATAGTTAATTAAGTGAATTCTTATAGATTTTTCCATCCTTCATGATGATCAAAAGGTTGTCTGTATTGGTCACTGCTTCCAGCTTTTCCAGTGGGTTACCTTCTACTAACAACATGTCCGCATAGGCGCCTTCTTTAATAACCCCAAGTTCACCCGGATAGGGGTTCATGAGCGGTCCACTCATTTTGTACAATTCACCTGCATTTCCGGTAGCCATTTTAAGAATCTCTGCTGGCTTAAACCAAGGTGTTAAACGTTCCATCTGCTTAACCTGCCCGTCAAATTGATCTCGAGGGACAAAGAACATATCCGTTCCCCAGGTAACTTTTAAATCGGGAATTTCGGAGGCCCATTGGTACATTTTTTTTGTCCCAACACATACAATAGCCAGTTTTTCATTTGAAAATTCAGAATTCTGTGGTTCACTGCAAAGGGTAAAGGCTTGTGTGCTTAAAAACACCCCTTCTTTGGCCATACGCTCTAAGGTAGCCTTATCCAGTAACTGACCATGGGCAACATCTTTGATGCCGGCATCAATGGCCATATTGATGGATTCCGGGAAGTAGGAATGTATAGTGACATAAGTTCCCCAGTTTTTAGCTGCATCAACCGCTGCTTTTACCTCTTCATATGTATACTGAATACCCAATAGTGGGTCTGCAGGAGAGGAATAACCTCCTCCGGTTGCCAATTTGATCTGTGAGGCGCCATTCCGTAAATTCTCGCGAGCAGCTCTTATGACCTCAGTTGGTCCATCTGCTAAATACCCATGGCCCTGCTGATAAAGTGCTGGCCATTCTCCAGTGTAAGCTGGATGTTCTTGATTAGGCAATCGGAAGTCTCCATGCCCTGCGGTCTGGCTGATCATTCCACCAGATGGATAAATGCGAGGCCCAGGCACTAGTCCCTCATCGATGGCCTTTTTCAATCCAAACGTATTACCGCTTAAGTCCCTTATCGTGGTAATACCACGCATTAGCATGGCTTCTGCATCTTTGGTGGCATAGATTACGTTGAAATTGGGCTCACCAAACATAAGTGCTGCTTCGGGAAGGGAAGCAAACATGACGTGCGTATGGGTATCTGAAAGACCCGGCATTAAAACACGTCCGCTGCCATCTATTACAGTAGCATTTTTAGCAGCATTCCTGCTGGCATTAGCTGATATCTCTTTGATTTTGTTGCCTTCTACCAGCACCTCCACAGTGCCTGTAAGTTGATCGCTTGTGCCGTCAAATACACGGACGTTTTTAAAGACGATCTGAGTTTGATCATTTGATTGTGCAAAGCTCACAAAAGTCACAATTGGAACTGCGACGATCATGATTAGAAGCCTAAAAATTATTCTCATGATAAAATGTTTGAAATATTTGTTATGATTAATTGAAAGAGTAGTTTGTATTCTTGGCTATAAATTTTAGACAACTATCACGGATAGATAGAATTACCTAGGTTTTTTACATGTCTATTAATTCATTTCAATGGTTTTAAATGAGATCAATGTCAAATGAAGACCGTAGAGTGTATTGAGTACTCCATTTAATTCTGCTTGGTCTTTTAACCTTTCTATTACTAAATAATTTTTTTTACCTACCTTTTTCTCTGGTGTAATTTGCATGTATACCAACTTGGAAGACCACAATTGATCTAAATTTCCAAAAACCAAAATTTGAGATATAGCAGGCCGTTCAAGGCTTGATTCATCCGAGAGTAATCTGCTCACAACGAATTTTATTTAAAAGAGTATTTTTTAGGTATAATTAATTGTAAATAATTTATAATAAATCTTTTTAATCAATTAACACAGGAAATAGCGTATTGTCAATCCCTCAAAAGTGTGAAAAATAAAGTTAGGGAGGGGGGTAGAGGAGGGGAGAAAAGTAAGTATTATGCACAATCTATTTTGAAATTAGCATCGAAGGTGTTTTGGATGCTTTTGAGTGGGCAGTTATTGATAAATTCATTCGATTTGTTCATTTTGGAGCAGTTTAGTACCGGGCCGGCCTATCAGCGATTGTTCTCAAATCTTTTCTGCTAAGTAACGATGTGAAAAATATACAGTCATTCCCCTGTATATAATCTGCAAAAAATTAAGATAAACCAACACGAATCCCAATTTTATTTCTAGCCTGGTTAGTATCCAATCAAGGCTAATTTTTCGTCAGTTCCATGTCAAACAAAATCGTCATGGCGGAAAAGTCTGTCGGATTTTGAGATTCTAGATATTTTTTTAATATAAACAAGGGTAGAACTTATAAAATAAATATTTTATTATAATGATAAGGAATTGTTTTCCTATCAAACTTACATTAAAAAATATTCTATTTCCCTAGTGCCCATTTTAAACCCAAATGAAATCCAGGCATTATCACTTCGGTATGATTTAAACCTTCAAATATTCTCTTTCGAATAGTAAATGCTTCGTAGTTACGAGATTCCAATTTTGCAATGAAAGCCAAATAATTGCTTACTATTGGTTTTGCAATCATTTCTTTATTCTCCCCAACTGTAAAGTATGCTATTGCTTTAGTCTATTATTTTTCGCAGCATACATTTCTTCGAGTTCAGACATAAATTTGTTGCCATCATATATCAGATAGGGACTGCAAATTATATACTTTTCAAATAGTTCCGGTTTGCGCAAAAGTGAAAAAATTCCGAACAAACCTCCTAGTGATTATCCTGCAAGAATTCGTTTTGACGGATCTGCGTGGTAGTTATCCTCAACAAATGTAATCAGTTCTTGTGCTATGAACTTGTGAAAATTATGAGCATCCCCTGTGACAACTGGCCGTCCTAAAACCTCCGAATAGGTTTTTTCATATTGCTCGCTCTTGCGAGGAGTGAAATCTGGTGCACACCTGGCTGCAGCTTCTGAATAGGCTTCTTGCGGATTCTCGTTCTTTGGGTAACCAACACCGACAACAATTGCTTCAGTTGTTGTACCGTATAGAGCCATGGTGCGTACCATATCGGTGATTAGACCAAAATGCCAAATAGTATCCAGTAAATATATCACCGGACATTTCTCAATTGTGTTGAAAAAAGGTAATGTTTTTCTTGGTTTTTCATAAGCGTATGGAAGGCTAACCATAATGCGGTATGTCCTGCCAGTACTAACTGAATTTATATAAAGTACTTCGCTACCTAAGATATTTACTGGTGGTGTATTCATGTTTTTAGTTCGTAAATGTCTTTAGTAACATTAAACTCACTCATATATAAACCACCAAGCATTGAAGGAAACAAAGAATTATGGATTTTGTCGGACGATTTACTCTTTCAAAAGAATGGTTGCTCATCTTCTCGACAGAGTTCTTAATTTTTTATCAAGCCATTTTCTTGGACCTTTCTAACAAGGTGCATCCTGTTTTTTGCATTCAACTTTTTCATGCTATTTTTGATATGTGACTTCACAGTTTCTAAGGAAATAAATAATTTATCTGCGATTTCTTGGTTTCGTAATCCATTTGATACCTCTTTGATAATTTCTATCTCTCTTTTGGAGAGATGGAATTCTCTTGTCAATAAAGATCTATTATTATTTTTATTCAACTTTTGGTTATAATAAATACTATCAATACGATTGATAATTTTATTAATAAAAACCTTATTTTTATTAATAATATTCAGGTGAAGCAGCATTTTTTTCATTTGCATACCGGGCTCAATAAATGGGCGGATAAAACCATTATTCCCGGCGAATTCAAGAGCCTTTTCAAGAAAAAACAACGCCTTATCCTGATCATTGATCTTGTAAAAACCTATTGATTGTAATACGAGAATATCAAGTAAATGAAACTGATTATTGATTGACAAAAGCTTTTCATAGTATTCTCCTAATTCAGAAAGAGTAAATTGTATTTTTTCCATGTCATTAAAGGCCATATAAATCCGTGCTTTTGTAATCAAAGGAACTTCCACTAAAAATTGTGTGTCTTTCAAATGAAAATCCTCGTCATACGTATGTGCCCAGGTTAGTGCCTTAGCCATGTTGCCATTTAGTAAGTTTAATCTTGCTTTAGCGGAATCGGCAATATGAAGAAGATCAAGATTCTGAGCAGAATATTCAAGTTCTTCATACCGATATTCCTCCTCAGGCAGCTCGTTGGAAAAAAACTGCGATAAAATGATACCTATTTTTGCATCAAGACTCAACCTGTAAGAAAATAAGGGATGGTTTTCTAATGCCTGGCTGAAATATGAAGCGGATTCCTTCGTACGATCCATTTGAAAAAGTGCATTCGCATAAAGAAAGTTACCCCATGCCTCAATATACCTATCATGCTTGCCTCTCATCATTGTGCAATAATTTTTACCGGCACTCGCGGCTTCAATCATTTTACCCTCCAGAAGACAGATAGCTATCTCTGCATATCCCAGAGTGGATAGTTTAGAACTCTGATTTTTTTTTACCTCCTGGCGGAGGTACTTAACCGCCTCCATATATTGACCTTTGAACTGCATGGCAACAGCCGTATAAAAAAACATTCTTCGCAATAATACTTCTTCGATATTGGGGTAATTTCGCGCCTTTTCTAAGTTTTCCAGGGCAAGGTCCGGATTGCTGTTTACGAATGTATTGTGAAATGCCTTATGGAAATATAGCTCTCCTTCTACAATTTGGTCCGGGTACTTATTCAATTTACTTTCTAATAATTCAATAAGCGGCGGATAGTCCGAGTATTGGAATGTTTCCATACAGTTGAATATTTCAGCTGAAATCAGCGCGGGCCTTTCAAAAAGTATATCCTTTGGAATTTGATTCATCCATTTTACTACCACCCACCATCGCATTTCAGGGTATTTGAGAAAACGGTTTTTTTCGACGATCGAGGCAACGTATTGATAATCTTTGGCTTTCATTCCATAGTTTACAGCCTCATCAAAAATTGAATGGCTTAAGAGCCATTTGCTGATCATTAAATAATAGGCGTCAATTTCATTTTGCTCTAATTTCTCTTTTAATTGAAGATGGATTAATTCTTGAAACAAATGGTGAAACCTGAACCACTCCTTGTCATTGTCTTCGAAAACTACAAAGAGGTTCAATTCTAAAACTTTGGCTATAAAAGAATTGCCGGAATATTCACCTTTGTATTTTGTGCAAGTTATAAGGTGGTCAATTAGTGGGGCATTAAACCGATCTAAGATTGAGCAAAACAACAGCAGCTCTACAAATTTTCCCGACACGGTTTTGGAAAGACCCTGAATGATGAAATTGGAGAAATCTTTCATATGATGGAGATTGGATACAGAGGCATTGTAAACATCCACTTCTCCAGCAGAAAACAACAACATTTTTAATCCAAGTATCCACCCTTCGGTTTTCCTCAAAAATTGATTTGCAACCGTTTTTGAGATCTCAATTTTTTGGTTCAATAATATGTACTCAGAAATTTCTTCTTCCTTAAAAGAAAGTTGATCTATTCTGATTTCAAAAATCCTGTTATACAACCGCAACTGATTGATCAGCAATGGGGGGTCTTTGCGAGTTGAGATGACAATATGGATATTTTCAGGAGGGAATTGTAGATATAGATTAACAAGTTCATGTATTTTATGATCTTTAATCAAATGGTAATCATCTAAAACAATTGCCAAATTATTTTCAAGGTCATCCATACCATTTATCAATTCTTCAAAGAGAACTTCAGTAGGGGGTAGAACAGAAGAATTTAATAGAAACTCAATTTTTTCAAGTACTCCTGGCAATACATATTGTATAGCTTCAATAATGATAGATAGAAAAGTGTGAAGGTCATTATGTTCTTTATCAAGTGAAATCCATGCGGTTTTAATTTTGCTTTGTTCGATCCATTGACTAAGAAGCATACTTTTGCCATAACCAGCTGGTGCAGAAACAAGAGTGAGAGGTTTGAAGACATTTTGGTTTAATTCTTCTATTAAAAATTTTCTAGTTATTAATTCTGGAGTGAGTGATGGTTTTTGGATTTTTCTACGGATCATAGATGGTAGCTAGGATTACTTAAAGGTAATTACCATTAATTAAGCAAAAGAATAACATCTCAACAATTTTCTTTAATGCTTTGTCATAGATCTGAAAAAATATGCGTCATTGGCTAATCGTAAATACATTTATTACCAATCAAGGGACTAGGACCTCGTATGTCAATTTTAAGATCTCGCAAGAGAATATCGGGATATTATTGAATTCATTCCTGACTTTTTTTTGATTCAGGTCCTGTTCGAGCGATTGTTTTTCTGAAAGCCTTTCTGATACCGGTGCTTTGGTTCCAAATTGAACAAATCCCTTTTCTTTTCATGAACATTCCTTTGAATCTTGATCATAGCATTAATTGATAAAGGAAAATAGGGATCTACCGATGGCTATCGTTACCAGAGACCACCTGTCCTGATACATCGGGAGAGTCAGGTGTTGGATTAATAAATAAAAAAAGCCATCTGAATTAACGAATGGCTTTGTGGGCCCACCTGGGCTCGAACCAGGGACCACCTTTCCCGATCTATCGGGAGAGTCAGGTGCTGGGTTAATAGATAAAAAAAGCCATCCGAATTAACGAATGGCTTTGTGGGCCCACCTGGGCTCGAACCAGGGACCACCTGATTATGAGTCAGGTGCTCTAACCAACTGAGCTATAGGCCCTTTTTTCAAAACCTGATTTTTACCCTGTTTGGGCTGCAAACCTTGGTTTTGGGAGTGCAATGTTACATATTTGATATCAATTTCACAACTCATATTTAGCATGAAAAATGCACCTAATGCAGACTTTTTGATTTTTGATCTGGGGAATGTAATCATTGATATCTATTACCCAAAGACACTGGCTTACATCAAGCAGCAGGTGCACCCTAAACTGCACGGAAAGGTAGAAACGTTTTATCTCACTGATTTTCACCTTGACTATGAAAAAGGCTTGATCACTTCAGCGCAGTTTCGTGATGAGGTAAGGTCCTATTTTGAGATGGACTGGAGTGATCAATTTGTGGATGAGCTATGGAATAGCCTGCTCGGAAAAATCCCAAAAAACCGGATCGAATTAATAAAAAAATTGAGCGATTCTTATCAAGTTGGGGTGCTTAGCAATACAAATGAAATCCATATCAATGCGGTAAATTTGATCCTTGAAGAGGACCATTCTCTGAAGAGTCTTGAGGATATCTTTGGGCATGTATTTTTGAGCCATGAAATGAACCTTTCTAAGCCTGATCCAGCTATTTATTTGTCCATGGTAGACCAATTGGGGACATCTCCTGAGCGGGTGGTGTTTTTTGATGATTTGGAGGCGAATGTCACTAGTGCGAATAAGGTTGGTATTCAAGCAATTCACGTGACTAATCCTCAAATTATTTTTGATCTTTTTGCCCATGTATAGTCCAAAAGAGTACCTCAGACATGGGTTGTTACTTCTTGTCACTTTTGTTGCTACGACACTTTCAGGTGCCGAATGGGTTCATGGAAAATCAATCCTTGGGACGGAAGAAACCCTACTCACTTGGGAATATTTTTGGCGATCTACGCTTTTCTCTATTCCCTTCATAGGGATCTTGTTCATTCACGAGATGGGGCATTTAATCATGTCCATCAAAAACAGGGTCAAGTGCTCGCTTCCATATTTTATTCCCGCTTGGTTTGGATTTATAGGGGCTCCATCGATCGGGACATTGGGAGCGATTATTCAGATGAAAGGCTTTATTAACAGCCGGAGAAAGTTCTTTGATATCGGTATTGCAGGGCCTCTTGCTGGGTTTGTTGTTGCTTTAGGGGTATTGATCTATGGTTTTTCCACCTTGCCTGAGTTGACTTATTTGCACGAAGTGCATCCGGAATTAGCTGATCCGAATTTTGAAGGATACGGAGACGATGTTCTCAATTTCGAGCTGGGGGATAATCTTCTTTTCATGCTTCTGGAGCATCTTTTTGTAGATCCGGAACGAATGCCCGCTATGTCTGAGGTCATCCATTATCCCTTGCTTTTTGCGGGGTATTTATCTTTGTTTTTCACTGCTTTAAATCTCTTGCCTATAGGACAATTAGACGGAGGGCATGTGATTTTTGGCTTGTTTCCGAAAAGGCACAAGGAAATTTCCTTAGTAGCTTACCTTCTTTTTCTCGCTTATGCGGGAATGGGAGTCATTAGCCCATTTATGGATGCTAATGACTTATTGATCCGAATTCCCCTTTATGTAGGCTTCTTATACATTTGCCTTCATAAATCAGGATTAAGTGCAAAAAATAAAATTACTGTTGCTTTGACCCTTGCTGCTTTGCAGTACGTAATCGCCTTTGCAAAGCCGGGGCTAGAGGGCTATCAGGGATGGCTGTTTTTTGCTTTTTTAATTGGAAGATTAATGGGCACAAGTCATCCTGAGGTATCCGGATTTAGGCCATTAGACAAAAAAAGAAGGGTTTTGGGGTGGATAGCAATCTTGATTTTCATCCTCTGCTTCTCCCCAAAACCCTTTATTTTTACTTAAAGGCTTTTCTTAAATATTTCGATAGGCCATTATTCCGCCTAGCACATTACGAACTTGATTAAAACCCTTAGTCTCTAAGAATTTCTTCGCATTGCCGCTACGTGCTCCAGACCGGCAGTGAACGATTATTTCGCTGTCCTTATAATCTTCAAGCTCCTCCAGTCTATCTGGTAAATCTCCCAGAGGGATGTTTTTGGCGCCTAAATTGTCCTCTTCGTATTCCCACTCTTCACGAACGTCGAGAAAAACGAATTTGTCTCCGGCGTCCAACCTTGATTTTAAATCTTGTACGTTGATGTCTTCCATGATTAATTGACTAAAATTCTATGTGTTTGTAATCCGGCCTCTGTTAAAACCTGAAGGATGTATATTCCAGGTCTCTGTCCGTTAAAATTAATAATTTCTCCTTTTTGACCTTGCTCTCGCTCTAAAAATATCTCTCTTCCAAATGGGTCGAATATCCTCACCTCGGAAAAAGCGCCTTCTACTTCGAGCTTATTTCGAACAGGATTCGGGAAAACCCTCAAATTTTCCTCGGGTAGCTCATTCTCCACAAATGGCGTAGCCAACGTGACATGGGGGCGTATCAAAATAGAACCTGACACCTCCTCATTTTGTACCCAAGTCTGACTTACATTGTAAAAAATCTTTTCACCGGTGTCATTTAACTTGTCTAGACCAACGTAAACAAAGTCATCCGTAAACTGAGCATAGCCAACGTAAAACGTCCCACTTACCACGATGTTTGTGTCTAAGGAGAAATACACCAAGCTATCTGAAGTCGGAAATCTGGGTATCAAATCTTCTCTTCTAAATATTGGAGCCTGATCTAATTCTTTCCAAACCAAAATATCTATCGCTTGCTCACCTTGATTCGGGTTTGTGAAATTAATGGAAATACCCTTTAGATAAACCTCTTCAGGTGTGTTGTACTCCACGGCCAACTGACCCGCTCGTTGGTTGATGCCAGCAGAATAATCCGCTGAGCCATTGTCATAAGCAAAGAAATCCCTGATAGGGAAGGTGGTCTTGACAGTGTCATTTTCTCGAAAATCTACCGATTCAAACCGCGTAGTATCACCACCGATTGATTCAAATAAGAGGTCATCGCCAGATAGCAAGGTGGTTTTGAGGATTAAATCTGTTTCGAGTTGTGGAACAGGGATTTCGTCAAAAGGTAAGCTTTCAAACTTTCGACGCTCCAAGGCATTAGGAACCGGATTAAAGGGGGTATTGGTATTGATGGGTAATACGATTCCTGACTCCGGATCTGAGATTTGAATGGAATATTCCATTGCTCTAAATCGATCCTCCAAATTTTGAAATTCATTTGAAACTAGACTCCAAATACGCTCTTGATTGCTTGCAAGAAGCTCTAAGGGGTAAGCCCCAAAATCACCCAAGCGCAGCCTATTGGGAACTGTTAAGCTTCTATCAGGATAATCAGTTTCCTCAGGATTTCTGTTGGTATTCAAATAAATATAATCTACCAACCAAGAATCGAAGGGACCAGATTGTCTTCCTCGAGCAACAAATCGAAACTTAAATTCTGCGTGTTGAAGTTCAGGAAGTATCGGTACAAAGGCTTGGGTAAACTCTTCCCTAGGATGATCTGCTGAGCCTCTGACAAACCAAATGGTAATCCAAGATCCTTCCTCATTTTGTACTTGTAGGGATAGCTGATCTCCCTCATCTGGATATTCTGCTCTACCTCCCGCTTGCCAAAAAAAACTTAAAAAGAGCGAGTTTTGCTCGGCACTTGGGATGCCGCTAAGATCGATGGTTTTAGAAGTGAACTGGTCAGTAACGCCTTGGTCAATATTGACAAAGGAATAGGGGCGACCATTTTCGTCCACACCATTGAGCAATAGCATTCCAATGGATGGAGGATTGATTCCTATAGTCTCGGTGTATGAGGCTCCCTCAGGTGCCCATTTTAAGGTGTCAATGCCTTTTGAAAAATCTTCCCAGAAAGGAATACTCAAGGTCTCCGTGATCCGTGAATTTGCACCGGAAAGACTCGAAGGTTTTGCTTTTATGCGATGAAGAGGTCCGAATTCAACAAACTGGGCAGTGGCATTCCCAAGACCAATTGAGGCCCAAAGGAAAATAGATAAAACTGCTGCCCGGTTTATCTTCATTTTTAGTTACTTTCTTTAGAAACCCAAAGTTCAATGATTTCTCCTGTTTTCACCTGAGATCCAGCTTGAGGCGTTTGGGAAAACACCCGTCCAGCAGGAACAGTGTCGTTTGTCATGTAGATTTTTTGACCGACTCTTAGCCCAGAACCCAAAATAACGAACTCGGCCTCAGATTCTTCGAGCCCTAGCATATTGGGTACTTGAAGAATTTGATTTCCTAATCCGTCTCCCACCACCAAATCAATGGTAGCGCCTTTAGGGATATCAGCTCCTTCTGGAATGTTTTGACCTCTGTATTTTTGTTCCAGTACCACATTAATCCCGATATCCGGAACATACACAATATCTCCTCGTTCCAGACCCATATTGGCTAGAATTTCCTGAACGTTTTTAAGTTGTGTATTTACAAGGTTGGGCATTTTAAGAAGAGGAGCATTTCGCGCATTGAGCGTTAAGTAAATCTTTCGGCCATTTTTTACTAACGTATTTGATGCAGGAATATGTTTAAGGACAGCTAGCGGTTTGGCTTCCGTACTGTATGCAGAGTCAGGAGATACCTCATATTGGAGCCCCGCATCCTCAAGTTTTGATTTGACTTCATCAAACGTATATCCAGTCAATTCAGGTACAGACACAGTTTCTCCATGATTGGTATACATGGGTAGATAAAGCTTCAGAAACAGGTAGCCTAAAAGGGCTGAAAGTGCGAGAATAATAGTGAGATTGACTAGTACTTTTCTTAAAGAATATCCAAATGAACTCATGAGATAGGATTAGTATGGCTAAAGATACGTGGGAAATCTAAACTCCCCAACCTTTGGAATGAAACTCCAAATATCTGGATAGGCAAAAAATAAGCCGAAGCAAGTGCCTCGGCTTATTTTAAGGTTAATTAATAATTAGCCTCTTAGTCTCTCGGACCGTATCACTGGTAATTTTAATTACATAAACTCCTGGCCCAAAGAGCTCAGTTGCAAAAGTATAGGTTTGGTTCAGCGTCTGAGGATAGTCAATATCTTGAATCAAAGCACCTGAAGATGAGATAATTTGGATGTTGACAGTTTCAAAAGAAGACAAGTTGAATGCAAGATTAAAGAAATCGCTGGCTGGATTTGGGAAAAGGACGGTACGACCTTCTGCTGGAATCACAGGGTTTGGATTTGCACTGAGGAAAAGCTCTAGATTATCCAAGTAAATGGGTGAGTCTGAAGCAGACACTCCTGAGAGGGCGAAGGCCAGTCTGACTTCCGTTTTTCCAGTACCTGCAAAATCACTTAGATTCACATATTTTCTTGCGAAATCTCCGATGGTATTAGGATTTGAAGCGCCAACACCCACCGTAGAAAGCTCGGTGCCAGAAGCTGACCAAACTTCCACATAGGACTCTCCTCCATTTTCCGAGGCGAGTAGTTGAAGCTTGGTGGTGCCGCTTACTTCCCCGGCTGCTAGGTCAAAGAACAGGCTTGCTTGGCTTCGAGAAGATAAATCGAAAATAGGGGATGCGATCCAATAGCTGTTTCCAGCAACTGGAGAGTCAAATACCAATACGTTATTTGGTCCCTCGCCTGAGGAGGTGGCTTGGGTACGCCAGGCTGGGCCATCCGTTTCTGGATTTAATGTATTCCAAGAGGAGAGTACTCCGGGATTATTGAAGTTTTGCCTCCATGGACTTGAGATGGTCTGGGCATCTTCGATAATATACCTTACCAGACTATTCGAGTTATTCCCATTCATATCAAAATTAGGATCGAAGAGCGTGAAATCCATTCGATTTTTTCCAGTTCTCGTGGTGCGCATTCCAACCAAATTAGTCGTATCACCGGGCATAAGGGTGGATCCAGAGGCTACAAATGTTTCAACTTGAGATCCATTGGTACTTCTAGAGAACAGGAAGCTCGTGAGTGGTAAGTTCCCCGTATTCTTGATGGATACACGCTCTTGGGTTTGAGTACCATCCACAATAGGAGAGGGCAAAACAAGATTTATTATCTCAGCTTTGTAATTGAATTCCTCGTTTGGAAGGATTCTAATGTTCTTTAGATATAGATTATTTCCATATCCGTTTTGGGTGACAATGGCCAGCCGCACTGAGCCCAAATCAGCAAATTCATTTAGATTGAATAATTCTGTTCTGAATTGACTGGCATCTGTTGGGACAAACTCGTCCAAGGTAGGCTGAGAAGTCTCTAGCCTCGTTCCGAACTTATTATAGGTCGCTGAATTAATATCAAAACTTCCTCCGCAATCTGGAGATACGGCAACCAACAGACGATCTTGAAAGCCGGACTGCGCGTAGGGCCCATAAGCTACCTCAAACACCAACTGAGCATTTGGATACCTCGTCAGATCAATTTTTGGAGAGATAAAGTAATCTAATTGACCTTGGGCCTCATAGTCATAGTGATTGATCACAACGGCATCTTGAGTCTGTCCATTGATGGTAACCTGAGTATCTGACCAAGTGATCTCGCCATCTGGATTATCCACTACCCATTGCTCAGGAAACTGTGCTAAATCCAACGCGTAGGGCAATTCAATATTTCCTTGAATAACTGGATTGGTAATGGCTTCATTGTTATCCGGATTTTGATCAGCAACACCGTTAACGGATGTGATTCGGAAGATTACTTGGTTGGACTCTTGGGGTAAAGCCACCTCATTAAATATGATTTCCTCGCTATCTCCAGTTTCAAGATTAAAAGTGACATTCTTGTTTTCTGCCATTACTCCATTTACCAGCAATTGAATTCTTGCGCTGGTTAGTCTTTGTTCTCCTGCATTCAAAACCTCAATAGCAGGCTGAATTAATGGCTCGCAAGCAAAATCTGAGGGCTGAATAACTCGTAAAATTCCTAGGTCAAAATCAGGAAGAACAGGGTCTTCTGTTGCACGGTTATTTACCAAGGTGGTTCTTCGTGGACTATTTTCTAAAACCACATGGAATCGTTCAATTTGACCTAAAGTGAAAATATTCATACAGGCATCCGGTGTATAATCCATGTAGTTTTGGATCATATCATTTGTGCCACAGCTAAATCGAGATGGATTGGAATTACAGCTATTATTGGAATTGTCCTGAGGGGGAGTGTCTTCCACAAAGTCATCCACACCACATCCGCCGTCACCCCAGATATGCCTAAGGCCTAGATAGTGCCCCACTTCGTGAGTAGCAGTTCGTCCTAAAGAGGATCCAACTGCATTTCCACCCACACCAAAAAATCTATAATCTACAGTAACACCGTCCGTAATGACTGAAGTGGGAGCAAAATTTAAACCAGGCAGATCAGAAATGGGAAAAGATGCATAACCAATGAACGGTTGTACCAAGGGTACTACCCAAATGTTTAGATATTCTTCGGGATTCCATTGTGAAGTCTGCCCGATCAAAGTTGCATCGTCAGGACTATAGGTACTTTTAGGACCTTGGACACGGACGATACCTGTTGTAGGCAATCCTTGCTCATCTTGTCGAGCCAACACAAATTCAATATTCGCAGATCCTGCCACTGGCAAGAATTCAGTTGGTGTTCGAGAAGCATCGGCGTTGGTTCGGTTAAAGTCCTCGTTAAGGACTCTGATTTGTTCAAAAACCTGGGAATCTGGAATATTCGAACCTTGGCCCAGGGTGGTGCCACTGTGAATGATATGAACGACCACAGGGATTCTGATAGGGTCGTTTTGAGTTCTAGAAAGTACTTGTGGGCTATTCCTTCTTGACTCGATTTTTTTGTCAATCCAACTTTCGAAATAAGGCTTGGAAGCAAAATACCCAACCTGTTTTTCAAGTCGGGCTTCCAATATTCCGTGACCGCACTTTTCACCTCCTACATGCTGATGGATCGAAGAAGAATCGATGCTCTTTACAGTAAACTCCTGTGCAAATAGCTCTGAGGATATAAAAACCGTTCCGAATAGGAGTAAAAAAACGGTTAGATGACATTTTAAACTTTTGATCACAGAAGCAATATTAGGCGAGCGTAAGATTGATAGCCTCGACCTTTGTGATCTCTGGTATAGCTCTTTTGATCGCTTCTTCTACTCCAGCCTTTAGGGTCATGGTAGACATTGGACAAGAACCGCAGTTGCCAAGCATTTCTATTTTCAACACCATGTTTTCATCCAGCTCCACCACACGTACGTTTCCTCCATCCGCTTCGAGATAGGGGCGAATGCTATCTAATGCAGTCTCTATCTTATTTTTTAAGCTCTCTTCCATTTCGATTATGTGGTAATTTCTACCTTTTTGGTTTTGTTTTCTGACGCATTTCGAATAGCAACTTGTCTTGCTACTGTCTCCGCTAAACTTGTATACGCTTCTCTAGTCTTCCCGTTTTTAAATACTGCAGGAAAACCCGTATCTCCACTTTCCCTGATACTCTGTACTATTGGGATCTCTCCCAAAAACGGAACGTCATATTTAGCTGCAAGTTTTCGTCCTCCTTCTTTACCAAATAGGTAATATTTATTATCAGGTAATTCTTCGGGTGAAAAATAAGCCATATTTTCAACAACACCTAGAACGGGAACATTAATTTGTGGCTGCTGAAACATCGTTAATCCTTTGGTAGCGTCAGCCAAAGCCACCTTTTGAGGAGTGGTAACGATGATCGCTCCCGTGACTGGTACAGTTTGTACCATGGTGAGATGGATGTCAGAAGTGCCAGGTGGTAGATCAATCAAAAGGTAATCCAGCTCTCCCCATTCTACATCCGAAATAAACTGCCTCAAGGCCGAGCTAGCCATAGGACCACGCCAAACTACTGCACTTTCTGCAGGAGTTAGGAACCCAATAGAGATCAGCTTAACCCCATATTGCAAGATTGGGACGATTACGTTTTTTTCTCCCACCTTCTTCACTGTAGGTTGCTCGCCTTCCACATTAAACATCGTGGGAATAGACGGTCCTGAAATATCAGCATCGATGAGACCTACCTTGGCGCCAAGCTCAGCGAGTGAAACGGCTAAATTTACAGCGGTGGTAGATTTGCCTACGCCACCTTTTCCAGATGCTATTGCGATGATATTTTTAACATCGGGAAGTACTGGAGTGGCTTCCCGAACAGTGGTGACTTGAGAAGTCATAGTAATTTCCCACTCATAGGCATCCGCATAGTCCTCGCGAAGTACATCCAGACAATTATTTTTTATCACCTCCTTAAGCGGACATGCAGGAGTGGTCAATACTACGTTAAAGCTAACTTTATTACCATCTATGACTACTTTTTGAATCATTCCCAGAGTCACGAGATCTTTTTTCAGATCTGGATCATCTACTCTGGAAAGGGTTTTCAAAAGGGACTCTTTGGTTAAATTCATGGGGATTTGAGAAAATTTCCGAAATTTAGGCCTTATCTCCGCATTTAAAAAACGCGAGACTTATCCTGTCAAAATAACTAACTTTAGCAGGATGCAAATAGTTCTGTCGTCGCGCAGCCTTTTGCAAAGATTACAATGAAAAATATCCATGGGAATAAGTAAGATCACTACAGACAAGGTCAAGGAGCGAATGGACATCGAGGAGGTGGTCGGAGATTATGTTTCCCTGAAAAAGAAAGGACAAAATCTTTGGGCTTGCTGTCCCTTCCATGGAGAAAAAACTCCCTCTTTCTCTATTTCCCCAGCTAAGCAAATTTACAAATGCTTTGGCTGTGGTAAGGCAGGAGATCCTATACAGTTTGTGATGGATCTTGAGGGTATTGGCTTTCAGGAGGCTATTAGGCATTTAGCACAAAAATACGGGATTGAAGTAGAGGAGGAGGAAAATAGAACTCCAGAGCAAGATTTGGCTTTCAAAGAGCGGGAGAGCTTGTACATCGCGCTTTCTTTCGCTCGTGATTTTTTTGTAAAAAACCTTCAAACGGCCGAAGGTAAATCCATAGGATTGAGCTATTTCAAAGAAAGAGGTTTTACACCTACCGTCATCGAGAAATTCGATTTGGGCTATGCTTTAGATGGCTGGGATCACCTCCTCGAAGCTGGAAAAAAGGCAGGTTTTTCGGAAGATATACTTCTTAAAGCTGGACTTATTCTTCAAAAAGAATCAGACCCAAACAGAAAATACGATCGATTTAGAGGTCGTGTGACCTTTACTATCCACAACATCAGTGGTAAACCCATTGGTTTTGGAGCTAGAATCCTAACCAAGGATAAAAATCAGCCGAAATACATCAATTCTCCAGAGACCCCGGTTTACCACAAATCGGATGTGCTCTATGGTATGTATCAGGCTAAAAAGGCCATTCGAGACCAGGAAAATTGCTATTTGGTAGAAGGCTATACCGATGTGGTGTCTATGCACCTTTCTGGAATAGAAAATGTGGTAGCTTCATCCGGTACGTCTTTGACCGAAGGTCAGATTAAGCTAATCAAACGCTTTGCAGATCAGGTCACCGTCTTGTATGACGGAGATCCTGCCGGAATCAAAGCATCACTTCGAGGCATAGATTTACTTTTGGAAGGAGGGCTGAATGTCAAGGCCGTGGTTTTCCCAGAAGGCGAGGATCCTGATAGCTATTCGCGTAAGGTCGGCACTGAAGCCTTTCAGTCTTACCTCAAGGAGCACAGCAAAAACTTCATTGGGTTTAAAATCGAGCTGTACCAAGATGAAATTGCCTCAGATCCTATCAAAAAAGCAAATTTGATCAAGGAGGTGGTCCAAAGCATTAGCAAAATCCCAGACCCGATTCTTCGTTCGGTTTTCGCAAAGGAAGCGGCTCAATTGTTGGAAATCGGAGAAGAAATTCTCCATACTGAGCTGAATAAATCGCTCATTAAAAAGCAGCGAGAGGAAGTAAAGCGAGAGCAGGTAGAACAAGAAGCCGAAGTAGCTGTAAAAGAATTGCTAGGTGAAGAAGTTGCCACTTCTTTCCAAGATATATTGCGAATCCAAGAGAAAGAGATGATTCGACTCTTGTTGAATTATGGTGCGGAGCAGCTTGATGATGAAGGTCTGAGTTTATCCAAATACTTATTGGAAGAAGTGGCGGAATTGGAGTTCTTTAGTCCAATCCATCAAAAAATCCTGACCATTTTTAGAGATTTCCTCAAAGAGGGTAAAACTCCAACGGTTGACTATTTTGTAAAACTTGGAGACCCAAACATTCAAAAAGAAGTAATTGATTTGATTTCCACGCGTCATGAAGTTTCTCCTCATTGGCATGATAAACACCAAATTTTTATAAATTCTGAGGAGAGCGATCTGTCACAAACAGGGTTTAAGTCGATTCTCAGACTGAAGCGTAGACTCGTGCAGAAAATGATGGAAGAAGCCAAGGAAAAGTTAAAGCAAGGCGAAAAAGATCATTCGGATGAAAAAAAGATTCAAGAGCTTCAGGAAATTTATTTTGCTCTGAAAAAAGTTCAGGTAGAAATAGACAAGGAATTGGGGATTGTTATTGGTTAAACCAAACTTTCTTTGGTCTCTATCTGTTTTACGTGTCAAAGGGTGTAACTTTGCACCTTGATTGAATTTAATCCCAACTTCCATTGGAAAAATATAAGTTAGACCCCATCGAAGACGCAATTGAAGCCATTAAAAATGGCGAAGTGATCATTGTAGTCGATGATGAGGATCGTGAAAATGAGGGTGATTTTGTCTGTGCTGCAGAAAAAGTAACACCTGAAATTATCAATTTCATGGCCACTCATGGCCGAGGGTTAATTTGTGCCCCTTTGATCGAAGATCGCTGTGAAGTCCTAGGACTAGAGATGATGGTGGGGCAGAATACGGCTGCTTTCGAGACACCGTTTACTGTCTCTGTCGATCTGATAGGACATGGTTGCACGACGGGAATTTCTACTTCGGACAGAGCGAAGACAATTCAAGCTTTGGTGGACGATAGCATCGAACCACATGAATTGGGTAAGCCAGGTCATATCTTTCCACTCAAAGCCAAAAGAGGAGGAGTACTCAGAAGAGCAGGGCATACTGAGGCTGCCATAGATTTTTCAAGATTGGCTGGATTGCAGCCGGCGGGTGTATTGGTAGAAATAATGAATGAGGATGGCACCATGGCCAGACTTACAGATCTATATAAAGTCGCTGAAAGATTCAATTTGAAGCTTGTATCTATCAAAGATTTGATCGCTTATCGCCTAAAAACGGAAAGTCTGATCAAAAGAGAAATCGGGGTAAATATGCCTACCGTTTCTGGTGATTTTGAATTGATCGCCTTTCGGCAAACCAATACCGATGAGATTCATCTCGCACTGATCAAGGGGACATGGGATGAAGATGAACCGATTTTGGTTCGAGTACATTCATCTTGCATGACAGGTGATATTTTCGGCTCATGCCGATGTGATTGTGGACCTCAGCTTCACGCAGCCTTGAAAATGGTGGAGGATGAAGGGAAAGGTGTGGTGCTTTACATGAATCAAGAGGGTAGGGGTATAGGATTGATCAATAAACTGAAAGCGTACAAGCTTCAGGAGGAGGGAATGGATACTGTTCAGGCCAATTTGGCTCTAGGTCTTCCGATGGACAGTCGAGATTACGGTGTGGGAGCCCAAATTTTGCGCGACTTGAATGTGAGTAAGATTAGACTCATCTCAAACAATCCCAAGAAGCGAGTTGGACTACTCGGATATGGATTAGAAATCGTAGAGCAGGTTCCTATCGAAATTGCTCCCAATCCTCACAATGCTAAATATCTGGAGACCAAAAGAGATAAAATGGGTCACAATATTCTAAAGTGATAGAAAGTTATTATTTTGATAGATATCAATTAAAATCACAGAAGTAATTCAACCCTCCCCGGGCTGTTTCGTAAAACATAACATGATGAAAGCAATTGTCAAACTATATGCTCTTATCCCTGTATTCAGCCTTCTGATATTTTCGGGCTACGCCCAAGATGAGTTTCCCTCTCAGATTTGGCACAAGGGTAACGTCTATGGCATAGACGGCCAAGGAGTTTCGGGACTTTTGAAGTATGACTTGGATAATAATCTCGTTCAAATGAAGGGAGATGTGATTCAGACACTAACCGCTGCCAATGTTGCTTATTTTGAGATTTTTGACGAGGTATACGGCGGGGTGAGAAAATTCTACAGCCTTCCATACGCCCTGAATGGGGATTACGAAGTACCTGTCTTTTTTGAGGTACTTACTGAAGGAGATCAAATTGCTCTGCTGTGCAGAGAATATATCGCTACAGACGCTCGAAATATCAATACAATGGGCGGAATGGGAATGAATCCATTCTTTGGACCTCAAACCATGATGGGCTATCGCTTGGCCTTTAATTATTATTTTTTCAAGGAGGGAGCGATCGAACGCTATAGTATGAAAAAGCGTGATTTGTTTGAGATGCTGCCTGGTTATGAAGATGAAATCAGCCTCTTTATGCGAAAGAATCGCCTTGAACATGACAAGCGCGGAGATTTGCTGCGAATCACAGCCTACTACAACGAACTAGACAAAAACTAATGTCAAAACCTCTTATTCTCGTCTCTAACGATGACGGGATCACTTCCAAAGGAATTCGAGTCCTAGTATCTGTTATGAAAAAGCTTGGCGAGGTCGTCGTGGTCGCGCCGGATAGTCCACAGTCGGGAATGGGGCATGCCATTACGATCGGTGAGACCTTGAGACTTAGTGGAGAAGATATTTTTGAAGGAGTGGAGGCATACAAGTCGAGTGGTACGCCTGCAGATTGCGTAAAACTGGCCAAGCATTACGTTTTGAAAGGGCGAACGCCAGATTTGGTAGTAAGTGGCATCAATCACGGATCCAACACTTCTATTTCTGTTTTGTATTCTGGCACCATGTCAGCTGCCATCGAGGGAGCGCTTGAAGGCTTACCTTCTATCGGGTTTAGCCTTTGTGATTATTCTTCCAAAGCAGATTTTTCTCACATCGAAGAATGGGTGGAGCGAATAGCTCGACAAGTCCTAGAGAATGGAATTAACAAAGGTATAGCACTAAATGTCAACTTTCCTCCAAAGCAAAATGAGAGCATTCGCGGAGTAAAAGTTTGTCGGCAGGCTGACGCCAAATGGCAAGAGGAATTTGATGAGCGATTTGACCCAACCGGTCGAAAGTATTTTTGGCTTGCAGGAAATTTTGTGAACTTCGATAAAGGAGAAGACAATGATGAGTGGGCTATCGCAAACAATTACGTTTCAATTGTCCCTTGTCAGTATGACCTGACAGCACATCATGCTATTAGTCAGATCAATAAATCTTGGGATTGGGAGCAACTTAAGCCCTAAGCTCAAACGAATTTCACAAAGCCGGCGGCACAAGTATTCTCCAGGATTGGTAAGTCTTTTAGAATGCCGAAATGCTTCATTTTTGCTAAAGCATCTTGCATTTCGACTCTAGATATTTCTGAATTCAAATTCCATTTTGTCTCACTAATCCACTTCAGCACATCCTCTAGAGGAAGTTCATAATTCTCTGCAATTAACTGCGGTGTTTTTGGATCTTCAGATATGTGAGAATTGGTTTGATATACCAAATCCATCAACCTAATTAATGCTTCCTGATGTGACCGGATAGTATCCTCTTTTGCTATCACTACAAAACAAGGCCAAGGGCTCGCCACCTCTCCAATTCGTATCATTTCGCCCGAATCCACATGAGGTTTGGTAGTAAATTTTTCCCAAAGAAACATTTCATTTCCATGGTTTTGCATTCGGTCAAGGGCTCCTGGGAGGTTGTTGACAATTTCAAACTCCAGCTTTTCGGAATTCCATTTTTCTCGATCAGCCAGAACTCTAGCCATCAATTCAGAACCCGAACCTTTTCGACTGATTAAAAATTTCGGTTCCAGAATCAGAGACAAGTCTGAGACAGTGCTTTTGGGTGAAATGTGAATTCCCCAATTAAGAGGGCTTTGCACAAATAGACCCAAAATCTTTATGCTCGGATCAGATTCATACTTTTTAAAAAAACTTTCGGTAAGGACGATTGCCACATCTGTTTCACCTTCGTCCAAAGCCTCTAACATTTTGCCGGAGCCTCGAGATTCTTCCACCCACTTTAGCTGAATACTCAAATCTGTAAGGGGTTGAGTTGGAATCAAAGTGGTCCAAGGGAAATTGAAATGCTCCGGAACTCCGGTGATTGTTAGGGTCTTCATATTAGATCTTTAGCCAAAAATAAGAAAGCCGATTCTTTTCAAAATCGGCTTTCCTCAGATATTTCTAATTAATCATGAGTAACACTTCGGTCGCGGATGAAAAGATTGCTCAGCCCGGCTAGAATTAACAGGGTTCCCGCCAAGAGCATTGTATTGATTACCTCTTCGCCAAATAGAAATTTGTATAGAAAATTTACTCCGCCGAGAGCAGCAATGATTTGTGGGATTACAATAAACATATTGAAAATTCCCATAAATACCCCCATTCTTTTTGGGTCCACTGAGCTTGAAAGCATGGCATAAGGCATAGACAAAATACTTGCCCATGCTATTCCCACGAGGGAAAAACAGATATGGAGCATCCAGGCTTCTTTAATGAAATAGATCAAAATAAACCCGAATCCACCAAGGATCAAACTTGTCATATGAACGAGTTTTCTATTGATTTTCATGCGACTAGCGACAAATGAAAGCCCCAAAGCGAAGAACATGGATACAAGGCCATAGGTCCCGAGATAGCTACCTACGCTATCGGCAGCGTCGTTATAAGCAGCCGAACTGGTGTCTGTTGCCCCAAAAATATGCTCCGTAATTGCCGGAGTCGCAAAGCTCCACATGGTGAAGAAAGCAAACCAAGAAAAGAACTGTACCAATCCCAATTGCTGCATCACTTTGGGCATAGTAGTGATGTTATCGAAGATTTCTTTCATGCCAGAGAAAGCACCTTTTTTGGCTGCTTTTTCCCGCTCAAATTCCTCCATGTCCTCAGGAGGATACTCTTCTGTGGTAAGGATGGTGTACAGAATCGAGCTGAAAAGAACGAAAGCACCTATCCCAAAAGCATATTTCACGGAATCAGGCACTACACCATCCGGAGCAGTATTGGGAACACCAAGTTGGGTCATCATCCAGGGAAGGTTTGAAGCTACCCAAGTGCCTATCCCGATAATGAGAGTTTGTACCACAAATCCGTACGAACGCTGAGAATCTGGAAGCTTATCTGCAACCAAAGCCCGAAATGGCTCCATACTCACATTGATCGAGGCATCCAAAATCCATAAAGCACCTGCTGCCATCCAAAGTGCGGAGGAGTAGGGAGCAAAAAACAAGGCAATTGTACTGAAGACTGCTCCGAAGAAAAAGAAGGGCTTTCTCCGTCCAAATCGTGGGTGCCAAGTTCGATCACTTAAATATCCCACAATCGGCTGGACCAATAATCCAGTGAGCGGTGCAGCAATCCAAAGAAATGGAATGGCATCTTTATCCGCACCCAAAGTTTGAAAAATTCGGGACATGAATCCACCTTGAAGGGCAAATCCAAACTGGATTCCAAGAAATCCAAAGCTCATATTCCAGATTTGCCAGAAACTGAGTTTTTTCTTTTGTTCGGTCATTTTGGGCTGATTAGAAGAATAAGAGCTTAAAGCTGTATGGTTATTCGTTTGGTAGAATTTGGGATTTCAATGAAAGTTAAATCCTGGATTTCATGGAAAGGATGGGATGTTTCTGGCAACGGGTCAAACTCAGTAAGCTTACCAAGGAAAGCAAAATTTTCAGATTTTACCTTGACAGATTCTCCATTTACTTGAACCTCTTTTCCTTTAAAATCATGGAAATAGATCCTCAATTGATCAAAATCGCTTGAATACTCTCCGTCGACTTCGGTCAATTCTATTGTTTTGGTTTTTGCAGAATAGTTTAGCTTTCTTTTCGAGTGAGCACCCTTTTTATATTCTAAACTCAAGCCGTCATCCTCATAATGAATAAATGAACAGTCCTGCTCCCCTGGATAGGTATGGATGCTCAAAACTCCATCCGTCTGCTCAGCAGTATGAGATACCTCAGACTGGCAGGTAAATAGACTGGACTCCTTCACAAATACAGGTAAATAATTCAGTGGACATTCTACAAAATGAGTTCTTCGTCCTTCAAACTTTTCATCCGAATACAAAGAATACCAAGTCCCAGCGGGTAGGTATACTTTCATGATTTCTTTGGTGGACTCTACAGGAGCTACCAAAAATCTATCACAGAAAATATATTCATTTTGAAAATCAGATAGATAGATCCTCTCATCTTGAGGATAATCTACTGCCAAACTAGCAGAAATAGGTTGTCCATTTTTCGAAGAAGAATAGAATGAACTGTAAAGCGTTGGAAGTAATTTATAGCGAAGCTTCATGTAGTTTCTGGAGATTTCTTCCACCTCTTCCCCAAAAGCCCAAGGCTCAGCATCATTGCTGTTGATCATGGAATGTGCGCGAAAAAATGGAGAGAAGGTGGCAATGCTCATCCATCTGGCAAAAAGGCTCTTGCTCGCTTCACCAGCAAATCCACCTACATCGTATCCTGCAAAAGAAACTCCACTCAAACCAAGCGAATTGACCAAACGAACCCCGGCTAGCATATGCTCTTCCGATGCTACATTATCACCAGTCCAAGCAGCAGCATGTCTTTGGATTCCGGCAAAACCTGCCCGAGTAAGTACAAAGGGCCTTTCTTTTGGGTTTTGGAAGGCAGATCCTTCTTGGGCACTTCGCGCCATTTGCATGCCATAAATATTCCTGGCTTTGCGATGTGACGCTCCTTGGCCTTCGTAATCAAACTCAATTAAATTTGGAGTGAATTGTCCCCAAGAGGCTGGCTCATTCATATCTGTCCAGAAGCCATCCACCCCGGCATCGGTGTAAAACTGCATTTTCTCCACCCACCAATCACGGGTCTCTTTTTTGGTGAAATCCGGAAATGCACACCATCCTGGCCAGACCTGTGCCTCGTATTCAGCCCCGTCAGGGTAGCTTACGAAAAGTCCTTTTTCACTTCCCTCATCATATGGGAGATATCCTTTTTCGGTTTTGATCCCCGGATCCATGATCACCACTACTCTAAAACCCTGAGTTTTTAGATGAGCGATCAGGGCTTTGGGATCTGGAAATTTCTCTCCATCGAAAGTAAAAACTTTATAAGCCTCCATGTGATGAATATCCAAGTAAATCACATCAGCCGGCATGTCTTTGTCTCGAAAAGTTCTAGCAACTGTATATATTTCAGAATCAGGATAGTACGAATATCGGCACTGTTGGAAGCCGAGGGCCCATTTTGGAGGCATTTCCATCCTTCCTGTAAGATGAGTATAAGAGGAGATGATCTCGCTTATGGAATTTTCATGAAAAAAGTAATAGTCCATGTCTCCATCTTCAGCTCCAAAGTAAATGAATCGACGAGTGGAGGCCCCAAAATTGAAAACAGATTTATGCGTATTATCGAGGAAAATGCCGTAGCTCCCTTGAGCATGTGTTCCAATGAAAAACGGAATACTCATATAAAGCGGATCGTCACCTGTTCCGTAGGCAAAATAGTCCGTATTCCAATTGGTATAGGCACTTCCAAAGCGATTAAGTCCTCCGGTTTTTTCCCCAAGACCAATAAATTTTTCGTTGGCTTGGACTTTTTTATAGGTATTTACTTCCGTCCCTATCCAGCCTGTTGCTAGTGAATCATCTTCATTTAAGACTGTTCCATCTAACTTCAAAAAAGTCAACTGAAAATTATTCTTTTGGATCTTTAGCCTGAGCTGACTGGTTTGGATTTGAAGACTACTCGAGTCCTCAGTAATTTCAAAACCAGAGGTCAAGGGCTCAGTAACCACCGAATAGGGATTTTCCTCAAAGGAGCTAAATCTTGAAGCCTGAACCCGGATCAAGCCCGAACCATACACGGTAAATTTAAACTTTCCTGTGGTGGTAGCTCCTTCTATTCCGCTTTCGTTTTCTTTCCAGAAATCTATGGCTCCGAAGGCTGAAAATCGTGCGGATTGGAGACGTTCCTGAAGGGTTATATCTGTAGTAGGCATAGTATTAAAATCGGCTAGATATACGTAGTCAAGCACTAATATTGGAAAGGAAAACTAATCTGAAAAATCCCAGACGTCTTCGAATGCCATATTTTTTCTACAAAAAGTATGAAAATATAGATTCTCAGAAAAAGCAGGCCTATTCAATCGATTGCACTTTTTTTTCTCAAAAAATGAAAAAAAAATAGGGCTACATGCGCACAGAAGACTTTCTTACCAGAAGTTCTGTATTCAGGACGATCGGATCTTTTACTGAATCGTATTCAATTTTCTTTTCGATAATATCCAAAAGAAGGGTAGTGGATCTTACTCCCATTTGGTATCCTGGCTGGGCCACAGAAGTTAGGCTTGGCTCAATCATGGAGCAAAACTGCCAGTTGCTGAAACCCACGATTCCCATTTCCTCTGGGACTTTTATTCCGGCATTTTTGCAGGCCATCATGGCCCCTACGGCAGCCATATCATTGCTGGCAAAGAATGCATCTGGCTTGGTTTGGGGATTTTTCAAAAGGGCCTCCGCTACGCCATAGGCCTCTTCATTCGTTCCTTTGGCACATTCTACGATGAAATCTTCATTTACTTCAATCCCATGATTGTAGAGAGCATCACGATATCCTTTCTCCCTATTTTGACTGATTTTGAGTTTACTTGGACCTTTCAGGTGTGCGATGGAAGTGTATCCCTGATGAATCAGATGGGTGGTGGCTTCATATGCTCCCTGATAGTCATCTACTGTAACAGAAATAGACTCCTTTAAGTCGGGAGACCGATCAAAGAAAACAATAGGAAAACCGAAATTCAAAAGCTTTTCGAAATGATCGAAATCGGTAGTCTCTTTAGAGAAACTCACCAAGAATCCATCAATTTGGTTGGATAGCATGGTGTCAATACTTGACTTTTCTCGGTCTAGACTTTCATTGGTTTGGGATAGGATCACATTATACCCTCTGGCCTGAGCGACTTCTTCTATCCCACTGATCACGGTGGAAAAAAAGAAATGAACTACCTCCGGAATGATCACACCAATGGTATACGAACGACTTTTACGCAGCGACAATGCCACAGCATTTGGTCGATAATTTAGTCGCTCAGCTACTTCTTTGACTTTGCGCTTGGTCTCATCGCTGATCCCAGGGTAATCTTTTAATGCTCTAGAGACGGTGGAGGAGGAGACACCCAGTTCGTTGGCGATATCTTTTATTGTGGCCTGTCCTATTTTCATAAATTATACTATTCCAAGATTTTAATTCACTTAATGAAAATTTGATTTAGAAGTCGGTCAGCTAATTCATTCCTTCCCAATAAAAGGGAAATTTTAGGATTTTTTTCCAATGGCTAGAAAAAAGATTTTTTATGCAATCGTCAACGCAAACGATTGCAATAAAAAATTAGTCCTAGGACCTATTAGCGCTCTTGCATGGATTGAATTTGCTTTTTAATATCAGTTAAGGAAACTCAGAAAATGCCAATGGAGGCCAAAAGTCTAGTAGGCAAGCCTTGAATTATAAACAGGTAGAATATAATTAAATCAAGTACCAAAATAAAACAACAATTAAATCCTTATGAAAGTATTGAGTAAAATTGGATGGGTTCTCGCTTTGTTCCCACTGATCCTAGCTTGTGAGCCATATGAAGCTCCGCCAATTATTCCACAAACAGGCTCTGTCTTGGTCAGCCCTGAAAATGGTGGAAATCTTGTATTAAGCATTGAAAATGCCGAACAGGTGATTCCTTTTCAAGTGACAATTCCAGATTTCGGAATGGATGGAAACGTGACCTATATCCTTGAAATGGATGCGGCAGGTGCGAGTTTCGCTAGCCCTGTAGAGGTAGGAAATTCTGCTACGACTACTATTGAGGTGGTTACACAAGAGTTAAACGAAGCTTTAGTCGCAAAAGGATTACCAGTTGGGACTTCAAGCGAAGTTGAATTTAGAGTTAAATCTTCTATCGATGTGGCTCTGATGCCTATTTATGGAAATACAACCACGTTGAATGTAACTCCTTATGATGCATTTGTTGATTTTCCTGCTTTGTATGTACCTGGTGACTATCAAGGTTGGAATCCTGGAAATGAAATGACAGTGTTGAAGTCAGTTAACTTTGATAAAAAATTCACTGGTTTTGTACATATCCTGGGCGGTAGCGGAGAGTTTAAGTTTACTGAAGAAAACGATTGGGTAGACGGAAAAAACTACGGTGATAACGGAGCAGATGGTACCTTGGAAAATGCATCTGATGCATCAAATATTAAAGTGACAAAGTTTGGCACGTTTGAAGTCAATGTAGACATGAATACCAAAACATATACACTTTCTGATCCACTTCTTTGGGGTATAATCGGAGATGCTACTCCAGGTGGATGGGATTCTGAAACTCCAATGAATTTCAATAAGGACCTCAACGTTTTGACCATTACCGCAGACTTAAAAGCTGGAGAAATGAAGTTCAGAGCAAACCAAAATTGGGACTTCAATTATGGTGGAAGTGATGGAGACTTGGAAGCTGGTGGAGATAACATTCCGGTAGCTGAAGCTGGTAATTACACTGTTACGTTGAATTTCAACGAGCCAGGCGAAGTAACCTATACGCTGACAAAAAATTAAATTGACTAAATTTTAGTCTCATTTGACCGGTTTTGGAGAATTGCTTCAAAACCGGTCTTTATTCATTTCTATCAAATGAAAAGTCGATTAACCTTAACCCTTCTCTACCTAGTTTTTAGTATCAATCTCTTCGCTCAGGTGACCACAGAGCCGGCGGTGCCGAGAGCTGATGAGAAAGTGAAAATCATATATGATGCATCCAAGGGGAGTGGGGGACTAAACAACTGTAACTGCGACGTGTACATTCACATTGGAGCGGTGACAGAAAGTGAGCAATCGACTACTTGGTCCATTGTGCCTTTTGCATGGGCCACTGAAGATCCAGATGCCAAAATGACCAAAGTTGAGGGTCAGAACAACATCTATACTTTTGAGCTTACGCCAAATGACTTTTTTGATAATCCGAATGGATTGACCATCTATCGTTTAGGATTGGTCTTTAGAAATGGGGACGGTACTAAAGAAGGGAAAACTAGTGCCAATGGCGATATTTTCGTCAACCTTGCTCAGGGATTTCAGGTATCATTTACCGCGCCAAACAGTGGGCAGGTTTCCCTTGATCTAGGTGAATCCTATTCGTTCAAAGCGGAAACTTCTCAATCTGCAGATATCTCCTTGGAGCTAGATGGAGTGGAAGTAAAAACGGCCCAAAATGCGACGAGCATTACTTATGATTTTACAGCTAGCGAGCCTGGCAATTTCAAACTAGAGGCTATAGCTGTTTCTGGAGGAAGTTCTGACTCAGAAATTGCCAGTATTGAGGTTTTTGCTCCTTCGGAAATCGCTCCGCTTCCCGCAGGTGTCAAGCTTGGTATCAATTATATTTCAGATACCGAAGTGATCTTGGCATTGAATGCACCAGGCAAGAAATTGGTGCAGGTTTTGGGCGATTTTAATGATTGGCAACGCCTTCCAGAATACCAAATGAAGCGCACGCCAGACGGCGGTACATTCTGGCTATCAATCAAAAATTTGGTGCCAAAACAAGAGTACATTTTTCAATATTTAGTGGATGGGGTAATTCGAATTGGAGACCCCTATGCTGATAAAACATCCGATCCAGATCATGATCTGGAAATCATTAATCAAGGTCGTTACCCCGGCCTGAAGCCTTATCCAGTGGGGAAGGCACAGTTCCAAGCAACCTATTTGCAGACTGCGCAGGAGGAATTTGAGTGGAAAAACACTAACTATGAAAGGCCTGCTCCAGAAGATCTCGTCGTGTATGAATTGCTCGTCAGAGACTTTGATGAAAAGCGTACCTATCAGTCGGTCATAGATCGATTAGATTATCTAAAAGATTTGGGTATCAATGCCATCGAGCTAATGCCCGTAAATGAATTTGAGGGCAATATTTCGTGGGGCTATAATCCCTCCTTTTTCTTTGCTCCTGACAAATACTATGGTACCAAAAATGACCTGAAGCGACTCATCGATGAAGCTCATGGTAAAGGCATCATGATCATTTTGGACATGGTTTTGAATCATGCCTTCGGCCAAAGTCCAATGGTGCGACTGTACAATGACGATGAATTCGGCGCCCCAACTGAAGACAATCCTTGGTTCAATCGCGTGGCAAAACACCCCTTCAATGTTGGCTATGACTTCAACCATGAGAGTGAGTTGACTCAAACTTTTGTGGATTCAGTCAATAATTACTGGCTTACCGAATATAAAGTAGACGGATTTAGATTTGACCTGAGTAAGGGCTTTACCCAAGTCAATTCAGGAAATAATGTGGGCCTTTGGTCACAATATGATGCCTCACGAATCAAAATTTGGAAGCATATCTATGATGAAATTAAGGAGGATCACCCTGATGCTTATGTGATTTTGGAGCATTTATCAGAAAACTCAGAAGAGCGCGAGCTTGCCGATTACGGATTGATGTTCTGGGGAAATATGAATTTTGATTTCCGTGAGATGGCTAAGGGAGAAGTGAAAGATATTGGTTGGGCATATTATGGCAATAGAGGCTGGAAAAATCCAAATTTAGTTTCCTATCAAGAAAGCCACGATGAAGAACGGGTGATGTGGGAGTCTGTTAATTTTGGCGCTACTTCGCCTATAAATATCAGGCAACTGGAAAACGCAGTAAACAGAAACCAGCTTTTAAGTGCATTCTATTTCGCCATTCCTGGGCCTAAAATGATTTGGCAATTTGGTGAATTTGGGTACGATGTAGAGCTCAACGACGATCGATTGGGGATCAAGCCCACCAAATGGGAATATTTACAAAACCCTGAGCGAGAGCGTTTATTCAAGCTTTATCAAGAGATGATTAAGTTGAAACTTGGTCACGAAGCCTTTAGCAACCCAGATAAAACCACACTAACCTTAAGTAGCAGTATTAAGTCTGCCATTATAGAACATTCGGATATGGACGTGGTCTTGCACGGCAACTTTGGCCTAGCTAATGCCACAAATATCCCAGTCAGTTTTCCTAGTACTGGTACATGGTACAATTATTTTACAGGCGATGAATTTCAGGCGACTTCGACTACTATGAACCTGAACTTCAGGCCTTCTGAATTTGTGCTTTACACTTCAGAAAAGCTTCCGACACCAGAACCAGGTATCCTTCAAGAGGATTTTGTCACCGACATTCCTAAAGAAATTATTCCTGAGGGTAGTTTTAGAATTTTCCCTAATCCCACCCATGGTCAATTATTTGTGGATTTGCCAGTGGAAATGGCAGGAAGTGAGTTTAGAATCATCGATATGCAAGGTCAGATCTTGAATTCAGGAAGAGTAAGCAATAGCGGGCAGATTTTAGAATTGGATGTAAGGAATATTAAGGCGGGTATTTATATCTTTGAAGCTTATGACACCAAAAGAGTGCTAATCAAGCGCTTCATTAAGAATTAAAACCTATTTAATTATGAAATTCAAACCAGGAGTAAAGTACGGCGAGGAGCTAAAGGACCTTTATGCATATGCAAAGGAGAATGAATTTGCGATGCCCGCAGTTAATGTGATCGGAACTAACTCCGTGAATGCAGTACTGGAAACTGCCAAAAAGGTTAATTCTCCCGTTATTATTCAGTTTTCAAACGGTGGGGCTCAATTTTTTGCAGGTAAATCACTTCCAAACGACAAGCAGCAAGCAAGTATCGCAGGCGGTATTTCAGGTGCGCATCACGTTCACCAAATGGCTGAAGCCTATGGGGTTCCAGTGGTACTTCATACGGATCATGCGGCATTGAAGCTTCTGCCTTGGATCGATGGATTGCTTGAGGCAGGAAAAGCATATTACGCTACGCACAAAAGACCATTGTATAGTTCTCACATGCTCGATCTTTCCGAAGAGCCACTTCATGAAAATGTAGAAATCTCCTGCAAATATTTTAAGGAGTTGGTTAAGCTAGAAATGGCGATCGAAATCGAATTAGGAGTTACCGGTGGGGAAGAAGATGGAGTAGATAATTCCGATGTGGATTCTTCTAAGCTTTATACTCAACCAGAGGAGGTAGCATATGCTTACGAGCATCTGAAAGAGATCGGAGACTTATTCACTATCGCGGCAGCCTTTGGTAATGTTCATGGCGTTTATAAGCCAGGGAATGTGGAATTGAAGCCTATTATTTTGAAGAATTCTCAGGATTTTATCAATCAGAAATATGGCACTAGCGGCAAGCCACTCAACTTTGTATTTCATGGTGGATCTGGTTCATCAGTAGAAGAAATCAGAGAAGCAAATAGCTACGGTTCTATCAAAATGAATATCGATACAGATATGCAATGGGCTTTCTGGGAAGGTATCTTGACGAATTACAAAAATAATGAAGGCTTCCTTCAAACCCAGTTAGGTAATCCTACCGGTGCAGATAGCCCGAACAAGAAGTATTATGACCCTAGAAACTGGCTGCGCAAAGGAGAAGAGAACTTTGTGAAGCGACTTGAGGTCGCATTTGACATGCTCAATGCCGTGAATAGAAATTAATTTTAGGCAGACCAATCATTGAAAAAGCCACAAACGTGGCTTTTTCTTTTGAAAGGCTCTTTCATCAGCATCTATACCTTTCAATTATTAATATGAAACATTCCATCCTATACCTTGCAATCTTCATGACGGGAATTCTTGGTGCCTGTACGGCTAATGTAGAAAAAGAAAACTCCAGTGATTCTACGGTCCAAAACTACTGGCCTGAAGCTGGGGTCACCTATGAAATCTTTGTACAATCATTCTATGATTCAAACGGCGATGGAATCGGGGATTTTAACGGAGTCACTGAAAAACTAGACTATGTGAATGAGCTGGGAGCGAATGCCATTTGGTTTATGCCCATTATGCCATCACCCACGTATCACAAGTATGATGTGACGGATTACAAGGCCGTTCATCCGGATTATGGGACTTTGGATGATTTCAAAAATCTCCTTGAAGAAGCTCACAAGCGAGATATTAAGATTGTAATCGATATGATTATCAATCATACCAGTAATGAGCATCCATGGTTTCTAGAAGCGAAGAAAGGTCGAGATAATCCCTATCGTGATTACTACGTCTGGGCACAAAAAGATACTATTGCAGATTTTTTGAATAAAAAGGTGATTACACTGGATTCGGATAATATTCGGCAGTGGCATGACCCAGGACAAGGTGAAGATTTCTATTACGGATTTTTCTGGGGCGGAATGCCGGATTTGAATTTTGATAATCCTAAGGTCCGCCAGGAAATCTATGATATCGGCCGATTTTGGTTAGAAGAAGTTGGAGTGGATGGATTTAGACTCGATGCGGCAAAGCATATTTTTCCAGATGACAGGCCTCTAGATAATCATGCCTTCTGGAAGGAATTTCGCGCTGAAATGGAAGCCATCAAACCAGATATTTATCTAGTAGGTGAGGTTTATGATAAAAAGGAAATAGTGGCTCCATATCTACCGGGATTGCCTGCACTTTTCAATTTTGACTTTCATTATACGCTTTTAGATGCTCTGAATAATGCCGATGGAATGCTTTTGGCAAAAAAGCAAAAGGAAGTTTTGGACTTCTATCAGGCTATCACACCGAGTTTTATTGATGCAACGTTTTCTTCCAATCACGATCAACCTAGGCTTCTTAATGAACTAGGTTCGGATCCTGAAAAGTATAAGCAAGCTATTGCGATCTTAATGACCATGCCAGGAGCTCCATATCTGTACTATGGTGAAGAAATAGGCATGTTGGGCTTAAAGCCGGATGAGCAAATTCGGGAGCCTTTCCTATGGGATGAAAAATCAAAGGATACAGGTCGTGCAACTTGGATTGAGCCCAAATACACCATGGACTCAACTGTGACTCCTCTTGCATTACAAGTTGACAATCCAGATAGTTATTTTAATCATTACAAAGGGCTTATCGCCTTGCGAAATCAAACCCCAGCATTGGCTGTCGGAAGTTTAGAGCTTTTTGAAGAAGATTTTCCTCAAACCGTTATGGCTTATCAGCGAGTGATTGAAGGTCAGGAGTTCCATGTGTTTCACCAGTTAGGGTCAGAGCCTGTAGAGATCACTTTTGCAATTGAAGGCGACGCCAGAGCAATTTATGAGTTGGGAGAGGTGGAGATTGGAGAGGGAAAGATTATCCTAGGGAAAAATTCATCCGTAGTTATTAAGAAATAAACAACTGATATCTGCGCATAAAAAAAACCTTCAGATTTATCTGAAGGTTTTTTTGTGCTCGAGCTGATTTAAGTCGAAAGAATCTTGGCAATTCTGAAATCATCCTCATCCACACTTTTGTCGTCTACTATGGCTCGTTTGATCGGAGTATAGACCACCTTGTTATTGATAATGCCTGCCATCACGTCGTATTTACCTGCCAGAAGGCCTTCAACAGCCATTACCCCAAGCTTAGAAGCCAAGAGGCGATCATAGGAAGATGGAGCTCCACCACGTTGCAAATGCCCTAGGATGGTTACTTTGGTGTCGTAGTGTGGTAAATACTTTCGCACTTTTCGAGCAATCTCTGCTGCACCACCACTTTTACCACCTTCAGCCACGATCACGATATTGGAGGTTTTTTTCCTCTTTCTTCGAACCTTTAGTTTCTCAACCAGTTCCTCGATCGGCATTTTCTTTTCAGGAATCAAAATAGCGGCAGCAGCACTTCCGATTCCAGCATTGATAGCAATAAAGCCAGCATCTCTGCCCATTACTTCTACAAAAAAGAGACGGTCATGGGATGTGGCAGTATCTCGTATCTTGTCAATGGCCTCAATCGCCGTATTGCAGGCCGTATCAAAACCTATGGTGGAATCCGTACCAGAAAGGTCATTGTCTATAGTGCCTGGAAGTCCGATGGCAGGGATGCCATGTTCTTTAAAGAACAAATGAGCTCCTGTCAAAGAACCATCTCCACCAATTACGATTAGGGCATCAATTCCATGGCTTTTTAGATTTTCATAAGCCTTTTGTCTTCCCTCTACAGTACGAAATTCTTCACTTCTGGCAGATTTTAGGAATGTTCCTCCTCGCTCCAAAATATGTCCAATATGGCCTGAATCTAATTTTTTTATGTCATTTAGGATCATGCCTTCATAGCCTCGGTAGATCCCATACATTTCAATATTATAATAAAATCCTGCCCTCACGGCAGCTCGAATGGCCGCATTCATTCCGGGTGAATCTCCACCAGAAGTTAATACGCCAATTCGTTTAATTGTCTTTAGTTCCATCTAGGTTTTGGATAATAGCTTTGAACATTAGGTCTGCGGATGCAGGATTGGTAGCGAGTGGAATATTGTGTACATCACAGATCCTCATGAGCATTTGTACATCAGGTTCATGAGGATGCTTATCCAATGGGTCTCTAAAGAAAATGACCATATCAAGTTCCTTTTGGGCTGCCATAGCGGCAATTTGCGCATCTCCTCCTATTGGACCCGAAAGCATTTTTATTACTTCGAATCCTGATTTTTCGATGTGCGATCCCGTGGTTCCTGTGGCAACGAGCTGCACATCTCCTCGGCTCAAATCGGATTTGAATCCACTTAAAAAGTGAACCATGTCCGCCTTTTTTCCATCATGAGCAATCAAAGCAATTTTCATAGAATAGGTACAATAGGTTGACTCAAAGGTAGAAAAAAATCTCTTTTTACGATGGTGTCAAAATTATTTTAGGATGAAGGATTAGAGCGTTGATTTAAGCAGTTTAAAGGCTTTGAAGCTTACCTTCTAGCATAAGCAAAAAGGTGTAATCCAATGCCAGTTCCTTTAAGGCATTAAATCGACCTGACGCTCCTCCATGGCCCGCTTCCATATTGGTATGAAGAAAAAGGAAATTGTCATCAGTCTTTAATTCTCGAAGTTTTGCAACCCATTTGGTTGGTTCCCAATACTGAACTTGACTGTCATGGAGTCCAGAGGTGACTAACAGGTTAGGATAGCTTTTGGACTCAATATTGTCGTATGGGGAATAGGAGAGCATATAGTCGTAGTATTCCTTATTTTTTGGATTTCCCCACTCTTTGAATTCCCCTGTGGTCAATGGAATACTTTCGTCAAGCATCGTGGTCACCACATCCACAAAAGGCACGTTAGCAACCATTCCATGAAACAACTCAGGCTCTTCATTCATCACCGCACCTATCAGGAGACCACCGGCACTGCCGCCTTGAGCGTATAAGTGGCTAGAACTCGTGTATTTTTCCGAGATAAGATGTTTTGCGCAAGAAATGAAATCTGTAAAGGTATTCTTCTTTTTTAGCAGCTTTCCGTCTTCATACCATTGTCTTCCCAAGTCTTCGCCACCTCTGACATGCGCTATCGCAAAGACAAAACCTCGATCCAAAAGACTCAATCTACTCGATGAAAAATAGGCATCCATGCTATAGCCATAGGATCCATAGGCGTAAAGCAGGCAGGGATTGGTTCCGTCATTTTTAAAATGCGACTTTTTGTAAACCAGTGAAATGGGTACTGCCACTCCATCCTCGGCTTTTGCCCAAATACGGTCGGCGAAATATTCGTCAGAGTCATATCCACCTTGAACTTCCTGCTGCTTTAGCAAAGTCATTTCTCGGGTTTTGGGATCGTATTCAAAGGTACTCGCAGGGCTTGTGAGGGAATTATATCCAAATCGAAAGGTTTCACTTTCAAACTCTGGATTAGTTCCAATCCAAGCGGTGTAGGTATTCTCTGGAAACTTTATTTGATGACCTTCGCCCTCACCCCAAGGATGATAGTGGAGTTCAGTTAGTCCATTTTTTCGTTGCTCTGTGACCAAAAATGACGAAAATAAGTCGAAATTTTCAAATAGAATTTCTGGTCTATGTGGAATCACTTCCTCCCAATGTTCCTTGGATGGTGATTGAATAGGTGCTTTGACCATTTTGAAATTATGAGCATTCAGATTGGTACGAATCCAAAAATAATCACCAAAATGATCGGCTGCGTATTCGAGATCGTCTTCACGACCTTGAAGTAAGGTGAATTCACCTGTTGGGTCATCGGCTTTGAGAAAGCGCATTTCAGAAGAAATGGTGCTTTGGCTATGGATGAAGATGTATTCCTCAGATTTACTTCGATGAACGTGACAGGTAAACTCTTCGTCTTTTTCTTCGAAAATCAGCAGGTCTTCTTCCACAAGAGTTCCCAAAACATGCAAATACACACGGTTTGCGCGTAAAGTCTCAGGGTCTTGCTTGCTATAGAAAATACTCTTATTGTCTTTTGCCCAAGTGAAATTTCCGGTGGTTTCAGGGATTTGCTCCCATTTAATTTCCCCGGTTTTGAGGTCTTTGAAATGGATGGTGTAAATTCTCCTTCCCACATCATCCGAAGAAAAGCCAAGAATTTCTTGATTGGTACTTGCTGATGCACCTCCCACTTGATAATAAGCTTTTCCCTCGGCGAGTTCATTTACATCTAGGATGATTTCTTCAGAAGCTTCCAAAGAATCCTTTTTCCTACAAAAAATAGGGTATTGAGCCCCTTTCTCATATCTGCTGTACCAATAATATCCAGATTTAAAATAAGGAACACTTTGATCATCCTCCTTGATTCTGCCTTTCATTTCCAGAAAAATAGCTTCTTGAAATTCCTTAGTATGGGCCAAACTTTCCTCCAAAAACCGGTTTTCCTCATTGAGGTAGTCAATTACCTTAGGATTGTCCCGATCCCGCATCCAGTAGTAATTATCTATGCGTTCATGATTGTGCTGTACCAGTTTATGGGGTATTTTCTGAGCTTTTAGGCTAGGCATATGATGTGTGTTAGTTTGGGAATAGCGATTCTTCGACTGGATTTGAATTAAAAATCCAAAAAATTAAGCGCTGCCAAAATTAGTTTTTAGGAATTGAAAGGGAAAGATTATTATCTTGATTCTCATAATTATAATTTTATCCACCAACCCTCAACCAATAGCATATGGGAATGTTGAAAGAGTTTAAAGAATTTGCCGTCAAAGGTAATGTCATTGATCTAGCAGTCGCGGTGATCATAGGTGCTGCATTTGGAAAGATCGTAGCATCTTTTGTCAAGGATATTTTGATGCCACCAATAGGAATTCTCCTAGGAGGGGTAAATTTCCAGGATTTGTCCCTCGAGTTGAAACCCGAAGAAGTCGATGCTGCCGGAGAGACCATCGCTGCCGTAACGATGAATTACGGCCTGTTTATTCAGAATATCGTGGATTTCGTGATCGTAGCCTTCGTGATTTTCTTAGCTATCAAAGGAATCAACAGCACGAAAAAGAAAGAGGAAGAAAAGCCAGCAGCACCCCCTGCACCTCCAAAATCAGAAGTTTTACTCGAAGAAATTCGAGACCTTTTGAAAAAGGACTAAATGAAAAAAGAGCGGCTTGCCGCTCTTTTTTTAGTTATTTCCACGCCTTTGCCTTTGGAACATTTGGCGTGTAAAATCTTTGTTAATTTGATTCAATTTTAAAATCTGGTTGTAGCTCAACACTGAAGATGCCTTCTCTACAAATACGATTTCGTCTTCGATCATAGTCTTTTGGATGTCAAATCGTTTCTTGATCAGAGCTTTAGCCTCTTGATCAGAAAGATCAGATCCATCATTCGATAACCCAGCAATTTCTCGAAGCTTAGAATTCCTTTGATTATTAAATTCATTGAAAATAGGCCAGAACTTTTGTGCCTGATCTGGACTCAAATCCAATCGTGTGGTGATAAAGGCGATTCTGGCGGCTTCCAATTGTTCGCGATCGGGTCTTCCGGGTCTTTGCGCTAAAACCGATAGCGAAAAGAGCCCAAAGAATAAAAGAAGTATAATTTTTTTCATGAAATGCTGCATCAAAATAAGGGGTCGTCTATCCATTCTTCATTCCCAAATACCGTTTCTTCCTCAATGATTTCTTCAAGAATAACACCTGAATCATCTGTGAGGCTCAAAATATCTTCAGCTGTCCAATATTGGCTTTCAATATAAAGATTCACTTCTGAATCAAGCGCCAGATAAGGGTCAGTCGTCGTTTCTGGTTGGGTCAGAACCCATATTCCTAAAGATAATATTACCATCGCTGCGGCAGCATATCGAGACCAAATTGGAATGACGGGACGGCTGGATCGTCTAGCCATAATCTGGTCTGGCAGATGCTCAAAATATCCTTCCGGAGCTTTGAAATCTTTTATTTTTGGCAATTGTTTCATTTTCTTTTAGACTTGAATTTAGGCCTTGGGTTTAATCTTCTCCTAGATATTGTTCGATTTTCTTGACTGCGTGATGGTAACTCGCCTTGAGCGAACCTACACTGGTTTTGGTGATTTCTGAAATCTCCTGATAGGAGAGATCCTCCTGATATTTGAGATGAAAGACCAATCGTTGCTTATCCGGCAAGGTTAATAATGCCTTTTGGAGTTTCTGCTGGATTTCATCACCGGTAAATTGAATTCCATGATCCAAGTAATTGGCTAGGGTTTCATTATAATCATCTATCGGCAGGAAGAATCTTTTTTTCTTTTTCTCTAAAAAAGAAAGGGCCTCATTCGTGGCGATCCTGTAGAGCCAAGTAAAAAGGCTTGATTGCCCCTCAAATTTATGAATGTACTTGAATGCCTTAATAAAGGTGTTTTGAGTCAAGTCGTCTGCGTCCTCATGGATAATGACCATCCGTCGAATCAAATGATAGACCCGCTCTTGATGCGTCACAATGAGTTGTCTGAATCCTTTTTCGCGAGTCGAAGGGTGATTTATGAGGTTTAGAATTTCCTGATCGCCAAATTTAGTCATTGTTTGCTTAGACTTGGTTTGCCTTCAAAGGTTTACTCTGCCTTGCAAACTAGTTCAAAGGACTCTTTGCCAGCAGGATTAAATCTCGAGCAAATAATCTAGGATTCCGGCATTCTTGCCCTTTGGTCGGGTCACTAAGAGAGGTAGGCTGTCATTGACTTGGATGAGCCTTTCGGCCATGCTCCCAATGAAAAGTGCCGTTGCAGCCGTTCTACCTTTGGCTCCAATGATGATTCCATCCACCTGCTCTTCCATGGCCTTATCCACAATATCCTGTACAGGATCTTCATCCTCATCCTGAGTATAAATAGGGGTGATGGATATGCCTTGAGTATCTATCTTTTTGATGAATTTAGCGAAATTATTTTTCGCGTTCTTAAGCATTACTGCAGCAAACTCCTCGTAAGTCTTTCCTGTAAAATGGTAGCCATTGGGCACATGAAAGACATTTTGGCAAATGATTTTGGTGCTTCCGTGTTTCTTGGCAATAATGATTGCCTCTTCCAAGGCATCTTTGGAGTAATCAGAAAAGTCGCTGGGCACCAGTACTTTATCTACTTTTGGTTTAGCGCCTTCAGGTACTATCAAAAGCGAGCAGCTAGCCCGCCTAGCGAGTCGTAAAGCGGCTACCCCAGTACCAGGAAGTTTTACTTTTCTCCCAATGAGGATCATGTCTGCAGATTTTTCTTCTGCCAACTTCAATATTTTTTTGGAGAGGGAGCCTTCACGCACCACGAAGTTCAAGCTCACCTTTTCATTGCCTCGAAAGCTTTTATCCACCTGCGATTTCATGGCTTTTTTGCGCTCAGAAATCATGTCGTCTACTAGATTTGGAAATTCTTCCAAGACCTCTTTAGGAATGGATAGATTTCGGATTACATTAACGAAGTAGATTTTTTTTGTCTGATTAACCGAGGAAATGTAAGAGGCAAATTCAATGAGGGTATGATCCAGCTCAGTCTGGTCTAGACAAACAATTAACTTTTTGATTAAGTACATTTCTTGGAGCTAAAAATTTTCAACAAAGATAAAGGGATTAGACGAAAGCATCTTTTCTTTCGAGGCTATTTTTATGGGGCTCGGCAGTTTATTTATTCGTTTGGCCATTGTTTGAGAATTTACCAGTTTCTTCGGGTTATAAAAAGCTCAGGACATAAAATTTAAATCCCTGCCCAAATCTTGAACCCCATCAGATTATACTCGTATATTTGTCATGTCCGGGTCGTCGACATGTTCAAACTTCACAATTTAACAAAATACCGAGTGAAGCCCTCTCCAAAAACAGGCCTCATCCTGTACCGATAGCTATCGGGATCAGGACCTCGCTCAAAAAGCAGGATAACAGTGGAAGTTTGCGGTTTCAAGGCAGCTCAAATCTTGTCTATAAGGAGGTTTGTAACACTCTAAGATCCGGACTTTTTTATTTTTTTCTGTATCCAATTCCATTCTTCATGCCCCACTTCCAAGAGCATGGACATAAAGCCAAATTTTGCTAAGACAAATAAGGAATTCACTACAATACTTACCAATGGGCTCATGCCGAAATCGAGTGAGTAAACCCCGGAGAACAAGCCTGCTATAGCAATTCTGAAAATTTCCCAAGAGAAAGGATTGAAGCCTAATCTGTATTTCAGAAACGAAAATTTCATCAAGTTGAAAAGGAGAATTACCAGCACTGAGGCTCCAGCTGCCCCTTCAATCCCATAAATCGGAATGAGAAGGAAATTGAATAAAATGATCAATCCACTCATGACAACGGTCAGGAATAGGTTGAATTTGTAGTATTTCGAAAAGACTAAAATTTCAGAATTGGCCGAGAAGACCACGTCAATCAATTTACCTAACCCAATCAAAATCACCACATTTCTACCTGCCTCATAGATTTCTCTATTTGGAATGAAATGGTAAATGCTATCCAGATTGGTAACAATCAACAAGAAAAGGAGCAGGCAAACATAAAACTGTCGCTTGGCCACCTGCTTGTATAATTGGTCGATCGGACTATGTTCTTTATTGGCAAAATGATCTGCTATAACAGGCATCACCACTTGAGAAATCGCTCTTCTGGGCATCTCTATCACCAATGCCATACTAAATGCGATAGTGTAGACGGCATTTGCTTCTAGACTGATCATGGAAGTCACCATAATGCTATCTATTTTCATGATTAGCGTGGAAGCAGCGGTTCCTAGGAAAGTTACCAAGCTGAATTTCACGAAGGAACTTCTAAACCCAGATGGGAAGCTTTGCCAACTGAGATCAAATTTTAGAACGCCCAGCCAAATTAAATATACCAACATACCTACCAAGGCGGAAAGATAGACCAAGGCGAGCCCTAGCATTACCTGATCAAAGCTGATCCATTGCAGCAGGTAGAAAGCAACTAGAACGGAGGTTAATAGTCGCAAAAAGACTTCTCGGAAAAAGGTAGGTACGGCTACTTTGATGTAAGAGCGACTATAAGCATCAAGGATGCTGTTGAGTAATGCAAATAAGGTGATCAGTAATACGACTCCTAGAAAATCAATAATCTCCGGAGAATTCACCGCAAAGAGAGCTATGATCTGGGATTTAAACCCAAAAAACATAAGCGCAACTGCAGCAAAACCCACCAAAGAAATGAGCAGACTATAACTTAGGAAGGCAGATTGATTATCCTTGAGTCGAGGAAAATATCGGGTAATACCATGGCCAAGACCTAGCTGCGCAAAAGGGACAAACAACAATCCCAAATCTTGGATTGTACGGAAAATTCCTAACTCTGAGGGATCAAAAGCATATGGATAAAGCCACAGCACATTGAAAAAACCAATGACCACTCCCACATAGGAATACAGGCTGGTTTGAATGCTTTGCTTGGCGATTTTGCCCATGAAACTAAAAGTATGAAAAAAATGGGATATTGAATTTCCCCAAATTAAGGCTTAGCGCACTTATCACAGCCTGGCTGTGATTTAGGGCTAAAGAAAAATTTACGGCCTAGGTATGCACTGGCCGCGATAAGTAAAAAATCTACGATTAGTTCTTGCCACATTTTAGGAGAAAATTTGATAGGTGACTAAAGCTAATAAATATGCCAAACTAGTCATATAAACTGTTTGTATAATCGGCCATTTCCAGCCCTTGGTTTCTCTATACACCACAGCCAGAGTACTCATACACTGCATGGCAAAAACATAAAACACCATCAACGAGAAGGCAGTTGCTCGGGTATAAACTTTTTCTCCTGTGTCAGGATAGGTCTGCTGAGCAAGTTTCTCCCGGATGGTAAGATCATCCTCTACATCTCCCTCTATACTATAAATGGTGGCAATTGTGGACACAAACACTTCTCTAGCTGCGAAGGAAGTGATCAATGCTATCCCTATTTTCCAGTCGTAACCAAGAGGCTTGATCACAGGTTCGATGGCTCTTCCCATGATCCCGATGTATGAATTTTCTATCAATTTAGAGCTGGTTTCTGCTTGGATTTGAGCAGCTTCAGCTTCCGTGGCACTGGCCAGCCTCATCTCACCTTCTTGTCTGATTGAATCCATTCGAGAGGAGGGACCATAGGAGGCGAGAACCCACAGGATAATGGAGATCGCCAAAATCACTTTTCCAGCCTCCACTACGAAGGTTCGGGACTTATTGTACATGGTGAAGACTACATCCTTCCATCTTGGGGTCTTGAATGATGGCAATTCTACCATGAGAAAGCTTTTTTCATCACTTTTTAGAATCTGCTTGAGTGCAAATGCAGTCACCAAAACACCCAAAATCCCCAATAAATAAAGACAGAGTAATGTAAGGGCCTGTAGATTGATGATGCCAAAAATATTATCATCTGGAACAGTGAGTCCAATTAAAATAATGTAAACAGGCAATCTTGCCGAGCAACTCATCAGAGGAGTTACCAAAATGGTAATGATTTTCTCCTTCCAGTTTCCAATATTTCTAGCTGCCATTACTCCGGGGATGGCACATGCCACTCCAGATACCAACGGAACAATACTTTTACCATGGAGGCCAAAAGGTCTCATCCATCGATCCATCAGGAATACCACTCGAGACATATATCCAGTATCCTCCAGGATGGCCAGAAAGCCAAAGAGCATGGCGATTTGTGGGATAAAAATCACTACTCCTCCAATCCCCGGAATCAAACCTTCGGCGATCAGTGAACTCAGAGGTCCTTCTGGTAAACCCCCTGCTACCCATCCACTCAACTGAGCGAAAAATCCATCAATCAAATCCATGGGCACGGAAGCCCAGGCGAAAATTGCTTGGAAAATGAGGAGCAAAATCAGCCCAAAAATCGCATATCCAAATACAGGATGAAGGAAAACCGAATCTAGCTTGGAGGTAGATTTGATTCCTGTGGGCTCTTTTTGAACAGCGCTCTCGACAAGTTTTGAAATCTTGGCGTATCGCATTTTTGTTTCCAAAAGTTGCGCCTCCTCTAGACTAAAATTATTCGATTTTATATGCTCTGCAAGCCAATTTTGATCTGCCTTGGAGATCGTTTTATCCTTGGAGGCAAAACGCAGCATTTGGTAGGCTTGGTACGAATTATTGAAAGAAAATCGCTCCTTTACTTCACCTAGGATTGATTCTGGTACAATTTCTTCGATTGAAATAAATTCCTCTTTCCCTCCAAAATTTTGATCATGGATCAAATCTTTGATTGCTTCCAGTCCTGATGCACTGCGAGCATCGGTCGTCAGAATTGGCACTCCTAGTGACTTAAAAATATCGAAGGTTTTGATCTTGATGTTTTGTTTACCTGCAAGGTCAGACATATTCAAAACCAAAGCGAGTTTCAAGCCCAAGTCAATGAGTTGAGTAGCCAAAAACAGTCCTCGGGAAAGTTGGGTGGAGTCTATCACCATGAGGACGTAATCCGGCTTTTCGCTTTCACCGAGATGATTTAAAACCCGATGTGCGATGATTTCATCCTCTGAATTTGGGAATAAACTATAGGTGCCAGGTAAATCAATAATTTCATATTGATTTCCTTTATAATTCATACTACCGGACTTCTTATCCACCGTTACTCCGGGATAGTTGCCAATCTTTTGACTCAGTCCAGTAAGATGATTGAAGATGGTGGACTTGCCTACATTCGGATTCCCGATTATGGCAATTTTTAACGTACGTTGAAGGGTGGATAGAGCTTCAGCCATGGAATCAGGCAGGTTGGATTTGAATGAGTGCTGCTTCAGATTTTCGCAAGGCGAGCAATGTTCCTTCTAGCAAAAAGGCAAGAGGTCCATTAAACGGTGCCACATAGGAGAGCGTGATTGTTTTGCCCGGCAAAAAACCCAGCTCCATTAAATTGATCTTCAACGGGGAGTTGCTTACCTCTTCTATGATACCTGATGTCTGAGGTTTTAATTGATCGGCTGTAATTGGCATGTGGCTTCTCCCGTTAAATTCTTCGCAAAAATAATACTATTTAGATTGAATCTAAAGAATTACGAAAAGATTTACGAGAATGTTATTTAAACTAGCGAATATTCAAGATTTCGTCGGTCAAGGAAAACTCCAATCCAGACTCCAATTGCACTCTTATCGTGAAGACTAAGTTAAGCTCAGACACTGGATTCTGGACCCAAGCTAATTTGAAAAAATCATCAGCAAAGAGTTCTAGAGTACCTTCCAAAAACTCTGGGATAGGTCTTGTACCTTCTGCAAAGTAGTAATTCATTCCAAAGTAGGAACTGATATCATCGCCAATCTTGAGAGTTTCCCCGGTTGGTAATGTGATCTCTTTTAAATTAATAATCTTAACATCGGCTAGGTTTGACGCCGACTGAGGGGGAGGCGGACTGCAAGCAAAAGCTACCCCAAGAATTCCAGCTGTACTCATAGGTTCTGTGACAGCGATAGTTTGAAAACTTTTAATCCGGATACCTTTAACTACTTCGTCAAATGGGTAAGTACCACTTGGAGTGACTTGTTGACCTTGACCAACAAGAGTCAGCGCCTCCATTTCAGTAATATTGAAATCTTTCACTTCGAAAGTTGGGCCGCAGCCACACGAATCATCGCATATAACCCCGCAGCTTAACGGGATTAGTGCAACGAGGATGAAGAGAGAAATAGAGAAAAAAGCTTTTTTGAAAATTGAGGCCATAGCGTGAAATCCAGATACTTTGTTTAACTCATTTCTGGATAAATGGTTGATAATTAGAAATGAATTGTAGAATTTTTTAATCAAAGCGAGCTCTAAGCCCTAGAGTGAAATTACGACCCGCTCCAGAAATTCCTGAACTGTAGGCGCGATACCGCCGATCGCTTATATTTTCTACACCTCCTGAGATCTGGATCACATCACTGAGATCAAAAGTACTCCTGATGGATACTATAAACCAGTCTGGGGAATAGGGATTTCCATTTTCATCCGCGGCATAAATGTCTGGCTTACCTTTTTCCTCAAGAGGTAGATTTTCAAAATCGATCTGGGCTGAATATTGACCGACCAATTCAGCTTTCCATTTGCCCTTCGCAAAGGTGAGTTTCGTCAACCCAAAAGCTGGGGCCGCATGTCTTGAAGGGCTTGTGCTTTCGTCATCTAGTTCTTCGGTTCCTTTTTGCCAATTGTATCTAGTCGTGAAGAGGAGGTGTTTATTGATTGAAAACTCAAACCCAGCCTGAATTCCATAGACTTCCGCTGAGGCGGCATTTTGAATGGCCAAGACATCGCTTAGCTCGCCGTCATAAATGATTTCAGATTCTCCATTCAGTGTGAAGGATCTTCTTACCAGAGCGTTGTTTAGCAAAGTATAAAAGCCTGTAAGCTCAAACTTAAGTCTCTCGTTTACCCGACCACTAATATTGAGCTCCCAATTGTAAGCGTATTCGGGTGCTATGTCCGGATTTGGGACCAAAACTGTACCGGGCTCAGAGTCGAAAATCTTTCCAATATCATCCACGTTAGGTGCACGAAATCCAGTGGAAAAAACCGGAGAAAAGGTGAGTCCTTTTATAGGTGCATAGATCAAACCCAAACTTCCAGTCAAAGCTACAAAATCCGATTGCGATTGATCGAATGGTAGCGGGAAGAAGGGGAGGTTATCAGTAAAATCGGCTTCAAGAGAAGTGAAGTTGTAGCGAAGACCCGCCTGCAATTTCCATCGGGATGAAAATTGCCGGTGATAGGTACCATAGACCGCTGCCGAAAACCAATCGGAGTCTGGATAGCGTGAGGATTCATCGCTCTGAGCATTTGTGTCAATATTTCTATTGAAGCCCTCAGATTCCACTTTATTGCTGACTATCTCAGCTCCATAGCTGATAAAATCCTCTCCAACCAGACTTTTGATAAAATCTGCATTGACGGATAAAGCATTTACTTGCTCGGCTCGATTGGCTTCATTGCTGGATCCAAAGCGTCTCGAAATGCGGCTTTCTTCGAAATATTGATGAGCAAGTCGAATTTTTGCTTGATCGAAAATGGCAGATTGATTATCAAAACTTACTCCCAGAGTATTCATCATCCAGACTTGTGGGCCATAATCCCATCGACCAAAACGGAGGTTGTCTGAGCTACCTTGGATTAATCTGTCGTATCGTGGAATATCAGTGGATGCACTATAATGAAAGCCATAATCGAGGCTGACTTTTTCACTCGCTTTGAATCTTACCTTTTGCATTAGGTTCAATTGATCGTATCCGCTAAATCGCTGGACTCGGTCATCGCTATTTTCAAAAATCTGATCTGCACCATTTACTCTTGCCTGATAAGTCGGTCGAAGGTAGTCATCGGGTCCATTGGAGCCCATTTTGAGGTCTCCAAAGCTGATATGAGTGATGCTGCTGAGAAAGGCCCATTTTTCCAACTCTGCTGCTATATCCGCATGGATCAGGCGCTCCTTATTGGCACTAGCTACACGGCTATAAATTGAGCCCTTCCAATGGGTTTTTTCGCTAGTCGAGAATTTTGGCGATAGGGTCTCAAAAGACATGACTCCACCAATCGCATCACTCCCGTACATCACGGACCCTGGGCCAAAAAGTACTTCAGTGTTTTGAAGGGAAAAAGGATCAAGGGAAATGACGTTATGAAGATTTCCACTTCTAAAAATGGCTGTATTCATCCTCACACCATCTACAGCATAAAGTAATCGGTTTGCAGAAAAGCCACGAATCATTGGGCTTCCGCCTCCCTGTTGGCTTTTTTGAATAAAAACTTCCCCAGAACCTCCCAGCCAGTCAGCGGTGGTGGATGGATTTTCAAGTGTCAATTGATCTTTAGAAAGCACCCGGATTTTGCTGGCGATATCGTGGTCGTTTTGTCTCCAACGATTGGCTGATACCACTGCCTGATCCATCTGAATGAGACTCGGCTCTAGCTTGATAAGATAATTTTTGGCCTTGATTTGAGCAGGGGTAAATGAAGCACTTTGGTGCCCAAAAATCTGAAAGTAAACGATCTCTTCCTCAGTAAATGGCTCGAAATCTATGTTGCCCTGAGCATCTGAAATTTGACTGATTTGTGGGTTGGCTCCAAAAACCAAAACGCCTTCCAAAGGCAAGCCATTGTCTTCATCAACAATCTTGATTTTTTGAGCAAAGGCTGAGAGGCTGAAAAAAAGAAATGAAAGAGCTAAAAGCTTTTTTAAGATCATAGAGTAGATGCAGTCTCAAGTATTAGTTTCAAAGCTAGCGGAATGCTTCTACCCGAAAAAGCTCTTTTTGTGAACTTCCCTAAATTCGGGAAGAAAGGTAAGAAATAATCAAATCGGGAGCTAAAACCCATTCATTCAGTTTCAGTCGGATTGGATAGGATTTTATAAGATTCAAGGGAGGACTTCAGATTTTTTTTCAATATTGCACACAGGAATAAGCGTACCACATCCATGACTTTAGACGAACTTCAATCAGCCTTACCCTTTTTTACTGACCCTGAATTGCTTCGGGAAATTTTAGCTAAAGGAAAGATCCATCAACTCAATCCTGGCGATGTCTTAATGGAACCTGGGAAATATGTAAAAATGGTTCCGGTGGTTCTGGACGGTTACATCAAAGTACTTCGAATGGACGAAGATGGGAAAGAACTTTTTCTATACTATTTAGATCCAGGAGAGACCTGTGCGCTTTCACTCACTTGCTGTACCGCCTCAAAGCCTAGCGAGATCAAAGCCGTTGTGGAGGAAAAGACTACTATCATTGCTATTCCAATCGAAAGCCATGAAGAATGGACGAGTGAGTTTAAACAGTGGAAAGACTTTGTGTCAACTACTTATCAAACGCGATTTAATGAAATGCTTGCTGCTTTAGATGCAGTAGCTTTTAAGCGGATGGATCAGCGACTCATGCAGTATATCGTGACTCGAATGAAGCAGGGTAAAACAAATGAACTTCATATTACCCATCAGGAAATCGCAACTGAACTAGGGACATCGCGCGAGGTGATTTCTAGACTACTCAAGCAACTCGAGAAGAAACGCTGGATCGAACTCGGCCGGAATGTGATTTACATTCGGGATGATTTTGAGGAGCTTATTTCCAAATAATCAAATTAAAACCAAAACAGGAGTTTTTGCTGTGTAAGCCAGATCAATAGACTCACTTCGTTTGGTCAGTTGATTCCAGAAGTTTTTGTGCTCGTGGCAGACGACTAAAATGGTATTGGGCTGGTCTTCAAGATAGGCATTCAGTCCAGCGCTGGGTGATTCGGCCTTGCGGGTAATGCATTTGAAGTTCTTTCCAGAAAAATTCTTTTCCAAAAAAGCATTTAGACCAAAGCAAGCTAATTCATCTTTGAAACTTGGGCTGTGTTGAATATGTAAGAACGAAAGCTCCATATCCCAGTTTTGAGATATATCTACGACCCAATCAACAAATTTCTTTTCATGGTCTGAAAATTCAAGTGCGAGAGTCAGTCCCTTGATCTGAGTTAGATTTGCTTCTCTTGGTACCACCAAGACAGGAACTTCAGATTCCTTGAGCAGACTTACGGTGGTGGATCCCATGGCAAATTTCATCAACCCACTGGCGCCTTTGGTTCCCATCACGATGAGCTTAGCATCGATTTCTTGGGCATATTTGGCAGCTGTAATCGAGGCTGTTCCCTCCTTGATAGCATAACTCATTTCTACGCCACTTCCCGAGTACTTGGTCACTAGCTCTCCCAAAATTCTATTGGCATCTTGATGCATCCCATCCAGTGCCAAGGCTGCTTGAGAAGCGAAATCATATACTAATTCGATGACATGAATCAGTTCAATTTCGCCTGATTTTCTTTGGGCTAAGGTGATCGCATATTCAAGAGCTTTTTCAGCATCTTGAGAAAAATCGATAGGGACTAGAATTTTCATAGTGTGCTAATTTTAATTCAAAATACGCTTTATATTTTAGAAATCGAACTGTTCATCAGGGTTCTGCCCCATATTTCACAAAGGATAAATTTGCCTCAACATATCCCTAACTTTGCTTTTCGTGAAGTGACAAAAGTCACTCCTCTCCAGATGGTGTGAAGCTACCTTTGTACCATCAACGAATAAGAAAAAAATGGATAGTTTATTTATCATTGGCTTTGCTGCCGCTATAGTTATCGGAATTAGTCTAGGCCTTATCGGCGGAGGAGGATCGATCCTCACTGTACCCGTTTTAGTTTATATTCTTGGAGTGGAGCCGGTTTTAGCTACTGCTTATTCCCTTTTTGTGGTGGGCAGTACTTCTTTAATCGGCTCATTTACTTACATGAAAAAACAGTTGGTCGATTATAAGACCGCGGTCGTTTTTGCTGTTCCCTCATTTATCGCCGTCTTTTTGACGCGAATGTATTTGGTTCCTGCTTTACCGGACCCACTTATTTCTATACAGGGATTGGAGGTTTCTAAAAACACAGGTATCATGGTGTTTTTCGCCCTGATCATGCTTGCAGCCTCTTATTCCATGATTAAAGGAAAGAAAGAGACGAAGGAGGAAGAATCAAGTAAAGTAAAGTTCAATTTCCCTATGATAGCTCTGGAAGGTTCTTTGGTTGGAGTCTTGACAGGGATTGTAGGAGCTGGAGGGGGCTTTTTGATTATTCCAGCATTGGTACTTCTCGCCAAGCTTCCTATGAAAATGGCAGTGGGTACTTCCTTACTGATTATCTCGGCCAAATCTTTGATCGGATTTCTAGGTGATTTGGGAACTCAAACCATAGATTGGACGCTTTTACTATCATTCACGGCCCTGTCTATTGTCGGGATTTTTATAGGAAGTGCGCTTTCGAAAAAAATCAATGACAAAGTTCTGAAAAAAGGGTTTGGATGGTTTGTTGTAATCATGGCGATATACATTTTGGGAAAAGAGTTGTTGTAATACTGTATGGAGAAATATTTTCAAACATTCGTTAATGGCTATTATGGATACTGGGAGTATCTGAAATCAGAAGTTTTATACCCTTCTTGGGGCAATTACTTCTACTGGTTGATTGGCTTATCGCTTTTGGTCTGGTCTTTAGAAATTCTTTTTCCTTGGAGAAAGGATAGACCATTTTTCCGAGAGGATTTCTGGTTGGATGGATTTTACATGTTTTTCAACTTTTTCCTTTTCTCCCTAGTAGGGTACAATGCTATTTCCAATGTAGGAGTAGAGCTCTTCAATGACTTTCTTGGCCTCTTCGGAATTACTAATCTAGTAGCAATAGAAGTGAATTCTTGGCCAGTTGCTTTCCAGCTTTTATTGATGCTAGTGGTAGCAGATTTTATTCAGTGGAATGTACATCGCTTGCTTCATCGTGTGCCTTGGTTATGGGAATTTCATAAGGTACATCACTCGGTTCATCAGATGGGTTTTGCAGCGCATTTACGCTATCACTGGATGGAAACCATCGTGTACAAGTCCTTGCAATATATTCCCTTGGCGATGATTGGTTTTGGGCTGGATGATTTTATTTTACTTCATATTTTCACCATTCTCATTGGGCATTTGAATCATGCCAATGTCAAAATCACCTACGGCCCATTTAAATATTTGCTCAATAACCCTGTAATGCATACTTGGCATCATGCCAAAAAGCTTCCTGAAGGTAGCTATGGAGTGAATTTTGGGATTACCCTCAGTGTGTGGGATTACATCTTTGGATCAGCATATATTCCAAATTCTGGCAAGGATGAACCCCTTGGGTTTGATCATGACGAGGAATTTCCAACTACATTTTGGGCGCAAATTACTTATCCATGGAGCAGAAAAAATCACAAATCACTCAAGCACTAGTCACCAATTGGAAGACCGTGGCCTTACTTTGTCTCACGCTAGGACTAGCTCCATTCACGCCGGAACCACATTTTTGGGGTAAATTGAAATGGGTTTTTGGTGGGGCAAATGGAATGCAGGCAATGGATTGGTTTGACTTTTTATTTCATGGCGCACCCTGGTTTTTAGCGATTTTTATTTTGGTGATCAAACTCAAAGATTACTCGGCGAAGCGGACTCACTAAGTGACAAAAAGTACTGAAGAGGACTCATAGCTAGCTTACTTTTAAAGAAAAAATAGAAGCTATGTTTAATTTCTTCAAAAGCACTCCAAAAAAATACCAAGACTTAAATGCTCAAGATTTTCTAGCAGGAATGAAAGGGGCTGACGCGGTAATTATTGATGTCAGAATGCCTGGTGAATTTGCCTCTGAAAAGATACCCGGAGCAAGAAATATCAATGTCATGGGATCTTTTAAAAAGAGTATAGAAAATCTCCCAAGGGATAAGTCTTATTATCTGTATTGCAGAAGCGGATCCAGAAGTGGTCAGGCGTGCAGCATTATGGCTGATATGGGATTTGAAAAAGTTACCAATCTTAAAGGCGGCATTATGTCTTGGCCTTTTGAAACGGCCTGACGAGCAGAAATTTCTGAGCCGTTTCTTATCTCTTACTAATCTTATTTAGCGCAATAGACCGCTGCATTTTTGATTTGAAACGGTTCACTTCATCCCCTGATTTTTTTTCGTGCTTCGTGTTTCTGCCTTGTACACGTTTACGCCACATTTTGAAAGAGCTTTCTTTCATATTTCGACGCATGATTTTGATTACCTCCTTCTCGGGAATTCCAAACTGAGCTTCTATTGCATCAAATGGTGTTCGGTCTTCCCAGGCCATTTCCACAATGCGATTTATTTCTTCGTCAGTAAATGTCTTTTCAATTTTCACATCTAGAAAACTTTGAGGAGGTATGAAGGTTTAGCTTTTGTGCAAAAAATATCAATTGTCTGGCTAAAGAGAGATCTACGACTGAATGATCATGCCCCTTTGAAAGCGGCAATAGAGGCAGGTTTTCCTATTCTTTTGTGCTATGTTTTCGAGCCGTCTTTGATGGCAGCTCCACAAAGCTCTACAAGACACGTCCGCTTTGTATGGGAGAGCTTGGCGGATATGGATACACGCTTGAAGGCCTACGGTTCTGCGGTTTTGAAACTGAAAGCTGAGCTTTCGGAACTCCTGCCGGCACTTGTTGAAAGTTTTGATATTCAAGGTCTATATTCCCATCAAGAAACAGGGATAGGTATCACTTTTCAAAGGGATCTTTGGGTGAAGGATTTTATGAAAAAAAACCGAATTCCATGGCATGAATTTCCTCAGCAAGGGGTACAGCGGGGAAGAAAAAACAGATCGGGATGGAGGGAAGCTTGGTTTGCTTATGCTAAATCACCATTGGCCAATCCGGATTTGAACGCTGCCACTTGGGCAAAATGTCCACCTGATCTTGAGAGTCGATTTACTTTGGGTGAATTAGTGTACCAACTGAATGAGCCAAATCCAAAAATGCAAAAAGGGGGAGAGTCCCTGGCTTATCGATACCTAGATTCTTTTTGCTCGGACAGAGTGAAGAATTACAATCGTCATATCAGTAAACCCACAGAAAGTCGAAAAAGCTGCAGTCGATTGTCTCCCTATTTGGCATGGGGCTGTCTTTCCATTCGCCAAGTTTATCAGGCAGCTTCGAAAGGTCAAAAAGATAAATTCCAGGTTAGAAACTTTACTAATTTCATTGCCCGACTACGCTGGCATTGCCACTTTATCCAGAAATTTGAGATGGAGTCAAGAATGGAATTTGAATCTATTAATCGGGGATTTCATCACTTCGAAACAGCTAAAAAACTTGAATTCATCGTGGCTTGGGAAAATGGAATGACTGGATATCCTCTCGTGGATGCCTGCATGCGCTGTTTGCGGGAGACCGGGTATCTGAATTTTAGGATGCGTGCTATGGTGGTCTCTTTCCTGACCCACCAGCTCGGACAGCATTGGAAGTTTGGGTCTGATCACTTGGCTCGAATGTTTTTGGATTTTGAACCGGGGATTCATTATCCTCAGCTTCAGATGCAAGCTGGTGTGACGGGAATCAATACGGTGAGGATTTACAATCCCATAAAGCAATCTCAGGACCATGACCCGGATGCGCATTTTATTAAAATGTGGGTTCCAGAACTCGCCAAATTACCTTCAAGCATTATTCATGAACCTTGGAAAATTTCCCCCATGGAGCAAGAGATGTATCAGTTTTATTTGGGGAAAGACTACCCCAAACCTATTGTAGACTTTGAGAAATCTTCCAAAGCTGCCCGGGATTATATCTGGAAAATCCAGAAAGACTCCGAAGTGCAGGCGGAAGCTAGGCGGATTTTAGCCAAGCATACCTTACCAAATCGTTGGGCGTAAGATGAAAAAACAAAACCTGCCTCAAAAAACCTGTGTGGTTTGCCAGAGACCTTTTTCTTGGAGAAAGAAATGGGAGCGTGACTGGGAAAATGTCAAGTATTGCTCCAAGCGATGCGCCTCAGCCGCCAAGAGCAATAGGCCTAGCGATAAGCCATGATATACCAAGCTAGCCAGATTACCAAAGGAATAAAGTATGAAACGATGACGACGATAGCCGAAGCTCCTAAACTGCGACGGCTAATCATGTGAAAGCCGTACATCCAAAGGATGCCATACAAAATCTCAAATACATTAATTGTGGCCAGAGCATAGCGATATTGTTGTGCGACATTTTCGGCTCCCAAAAGAGAAAGCAGTGAAAGCGCCCGGAATTCCTCGATTTCCTGATAGGTAACACCGGCACTCGGATCGATGTATAACAGCAGCCTGATCAATTCGGGAAAAAGAAATACAACTTCTGCGACCAAGGCAAATTGCCAAAGCTCTCTATAAGAAACTTTGTAACCCAGCATAAATGCCCCAAACCAAAATAGAAAGGCGATCACAGTAAATTTCCAAAGCAGAGCTATGGGCGTCCAGATATAATTAAGGGCATTGAAAATGTAGAAAAAGGTGAAACTGCCTTCAGCCTTGAGCCTTTCCGAATCTGGAATAGCATCAATGATCAAAACATCTGTGAAATACCGGATTAGCAGAAAAAGAAATACTAGAATGAAAAAATAAACCCGTTTATCGAAATCTATTATTTCTTTTAAGCGTTGTGCATCTGAAGAAAGAGGTAGTGCCATGTGCAAGGAATATATTTCAAAGCTAAAGAATGTTTGAGAATACCTATAATTTTGTGGCCTTGGAATCCAAATTCATGCGATTGAAAAAAATAGGAACGATTTTGACTTTATGGCTTGCTATAGCCACTACGGGCTTTGCTCAAGAAGCCGATTCGATTCCCTTCAATGCAAACCCGTCAAACTATTTATTGCTCGATAAGGGGCTGCAGTTTAGAATCACAGCGGCGATCAATAGTATGTATGATTTCGACTTTGCGAAAGCGGAGCGAGATTTTGGCGTAATTGGTTATCAGTACCCCGATCATCCGCTGCCGGATTTTTTAATGGCCTTGGGCTATTGGTGGAGGATAGAGGTGGACGTGACTAATGAACGATATGACAAGATCTTTTTAAGATACCTTGAGCGTGCCACCGACAAGGCTCAGCGAATGTTCGACGAAGATGAAACCAACAAGGAAGCGGCTTTTTTTCTTGCAGCTGGCTATGGCTTTCAAGGTAGATTATATAGTGAACGAAGGAGCTGGACCAAAGCGGCCTTTGCTGGAAGGAATGCTTTGAAATACATGGATTTGAGTAGAGGGGAAGCGGAGTTTAACCCGGAGTTGCTTTTGGGAGATGCTTTATTCAATTACTTCTCAGTGTGGATTCCTGAAAATTATCCGCTGCTCAGGCCTGTTATGGCACTTTTTCCTGCCGGTAGCAAAGAGCTAGGTCTTACTCAATTGGAGGAGGTGGCCAGTAATGCATTTTACACCCGAATCGAGGCCATGTATTTTCTATTTAGACTTTATGCCTCGGAGGAGAAAAGGCCCTATGATGCCTTGAGGATCTCTGAATACTTGCATGGTCAATTCCCCAATAATCCTTATTTCCATCGTTCGTATGCTCGTCATTTGTATACCGTAGGGCGATGGACTGAATCGGTCAGCGAGTCATTTCAAATATTGGAACGGATAGATGCCAAGCAAGAAGGTTATGAATCCAACAGTGGACGGTATGCCGCTTTTTTCATCGCTCAGTATTATGATCGGGTCAGAGATCCGAAAAAAGCAAAGGAATATTATCTCAAAACGATTTCCTACGGAGAAGAGTCGGAGTCCCAAGAAAGCGGCTATTATTTGTTCTCACTCGTGCAGTTAGGAAAGATGGAAACAGCAGCGGGAAATAAGAAGCTGGCAAAGGAATACTTCAAAAAAGTAAAAAAGTACGCTAAGCGAAAACACCCTGCTCACCAAGAGGCCAGGGATTTTATAAAAAAGAATAAACTTTAAACTGATTTTCTGCGTTCTTATTTTTTCAAACAAGAGATTATTTGAATTTTCGCTTGAGGACTAAGAACTTTCATTTATTTCTTTGTCAAAATCACCCGAAATCATAAGAAAGTTTTGAATTTCTTTTCTTTATTCGAAAGAAAGGCTTTAAAACATTCCTTAATTATATTAAATTTGCACGACATAAAATTTTGTAAATTCAAGAATCATGGATAATAGCGTAAGAATTAAATTTGACAAGATTGATAGAGGAATTCTTGAGATTCTTCAGGCTAACGCCAAGATTACAAACGCACAGCTTTCCAAGGATATAGGCCTTTCTCCAGCCCCGACTTTAGAGCGAGTAAAGAAGCTTGAGCAGTCAGGAATTATAAAAAGTTATCACGCGAAATTAGATCCTGAGAAGATTGGGCTTGGCGTGAGTACATTTGTTTTGGTGAGTTTGATAGGTCACAACAAAGCGAATATCGATGCCTTTATGAAAGAGATCAATGGAATCGCTGAAGTGATCGAATGTCATCACATCACAGGTTCTGGTGATTTTATCCTAAAGATCATTGCAAAAGATATCACCGCATATCAGAAGTTGATGCTAGAAAAAGTATCTGAAATCAAAGAAGTGGACTCTATGCAATCCATGGTAATTTTATCTACTTTCAAGGATTCTAAAGTATTGCCGATCCCGATGTAATCGAAAATATTCACATATGAGGGTGGCGAAAGTCACCCTTTTTTTTTGAAGCTATGAGTGTAAACCCTTGGGAAACCAAATCCATCCAAACTATTTACGACAACCCATGGATCCGATTAGAGGAGCATCAGGTGTTAAATCCTGCGGGCAAACCTGGGATTTATGGCAAGGTTCATTTTAAAAATAGGGCCATGGCGATCATTCCACTGGCAGAAAATGGAGATACTTGGCTGATAGGTCAATATCGCTACACACTAGATGAATACAGTTGGGAGATCCCAATGGGCGGAGGGCCAAATTCTGCTGATCGTCTGGAAAGTGCAAAGCGTGAACTCAAAGAAGAAACCGGCTTTACCGCCAAAAAATGGACGGAAATCCTAAAAATTCATACGTCAAACTCCGTCACCGACGAAGTGGGTTGGGTTTACCTTGCAGAAGATTTGGAAGAAGGGGAAACCGAATTTGAAGAAACCGAGGTTTTGGCGATCAAGCGATTGCCGCTTTCGAAAGCTATTGATATGGTGATGTTAGGCGAAATAACAGATTCCCTCAGTATCGCAGGCCTACTCAAGGCAGGAAGAATTCTAGGATTATAAGTCTCTCATGACGTCAAAAGAGCATTTACAAATCACTTTTAACTTGGCCGCTCCGGTCATGCTTAGTCAGCTTGGTCAGGTGATGGTAGGCGTGGCAGATTCCATGATGGTGGGGCGACTAGGGGCTGTTCCTTTGGCTGCCTCCGCGCTGGCCAATAGTATATTTTTTGTTGTGTTGATGTTTGGAATGGGGATCAGCATGGGTATTACTCCCTTGGTATCCATGGCTGATGGGAAAGGGAAGACCAAACGAATCAGCCGTCTTTTTCAGCATAGTTTATGGGTAAATGTAGGATTTAGTATTCTTCTCACTGTGATCTTAATCGGGCTAGGAGAGGTGCTGTATTCTCTGGATCAGCCAGAAGAGGTGGTGGTGGAAGCCATTCCATATTTATGGGTAATTACTGCGTCGCTTTTTCCATTTATGATTTTTCAAACTTTCAAGCAATTTGCCGAAGGCCTATCTCAAACCAAACAGGCGATGTATATCACTATCTTCTGTAATTTGGTCAATGTATTCCTTAATTGGGTATTGATTTTTGGAACCTTGGGATTCCCAGAACTAGGCTTGATGGGAGCTGGATATGCTACGCTCATCTCAAGAATTCTGATGCCTATTTTGATGGGAGTTTATGTTTTGAGATCGAAAAGATATAAACTTTTCAATTTGAGCCTTCGACTATCTGGAATGTCTAAGTTGCTTTATTCCAAAATCATGAATATTGGTGTGCCTACTGGTTTCCAGTACATTTTTGAGGTAAGTGCATTTAGCGCAGCTGCTGTGATGATGGGATGGATAGGAGTAAATGCACTCGCAGCTCATCAAATTGCCTTGAATCTTGCCGCCATTAGCTATATGATGGCTACGGGACTTTCCACAGCCGGGATGATTCGCGTAGGAAATCAGATCGGAAAAGGGGATATGCATACCATGCAGGACGCAGGGATGATGGTGTACAAAATGGTTTTAGCCTTTATGTCCATGACTGCCATCATATTCTTCCTAGGTCGCTATATTCTGCCTACTTTTTACATCTCTGATCCTGAGGTGGTGAGTTTGGCTGCTTCGCTGTTGATTATTGCTGGCTTATTTCAGCTTTCGGATGGGGCGCAGGTCGTGGGACTGGGAGTACTGCGTGGGATGGAGGACGTCAAAGTGCCCACCATTGTTACCCTTATGGCCTATTGGGTTTTCGGGCTTCCTTTTGGGTATCTCCTGGCTTTTGAGTTTGGCTTCGCTGAAAAAGGCATTTGGTACGGTTTATTGATAGGGTTGAGCTTTACAGCTATTTTGCTTTTCGTTCGTTTTCGAAAACTCAGTCAGCGCAGAATTGACGCTCAAAACCAATTGTCCTGAATTAAAGGAACTGGCATCTTGTTTAAAAAGCTCGTTGAAATGAAAACCATGAAAAGCAATGAACTACCGTTAGACTAAGTCAAGTGTTCAAATAAACTAGAATTTTGAGGTTAATGGGCCCTTCGGAATTTTCGGTTTTGTTGTGCTTTGCAAACCCGTAAAGAAAATGACTTGGCTCACGAGGTATCGAGAGAGACCCAGTCATTTTTAGGGTGGCAAAGCAGAACAAAATTCCGCTTTGCACTAATTATATGGACAGAGAAAATGCTACCAGCGGAAAGAAAAGAACGGGGCCAAGACTTTTGGATACTTTTGGTCTTCAAAAGTATCAAAGAAAAACCAATTCGAAAACCTCTGAAAAGGATCGAAAAGGAAGAGGTTAAGGCCACGTTGTTTCAGTTTTGGTAAAGCTATTTTCACATCCTAATTGCCCTTCCTGTCGAAAAACAACAGATTAACATCATTCCAATTTCCAAATAAAAATCCAAGGCCATTCTGAAATTCAACAATCCACAAATCATTTCTAGCATTGACTTCTCATTAAATTAAGTGGAATACAAAATTGACTAGTACCTGGTGAAAAACACTTTTTCACCCAAAGAAAAAGTATATCTTCAGGATCTAAACGAATGAATATGCTTCAGAAAATTTTCCTTTCGCTTCTTCTTTACCTCTTTTTTATCCCTGCTTTTGCCCAAGATCTGGCTGTTTTGAGCCAGCGGGAGCAAGCCGCTGTCATTGATTCCTGGCTAGAGGATCGGATCGATCATCTTTTGCCCGAACTGATGACAGAGACAGGAATAGATATGTGGGTGGTGATTTCACGCGAATACAATGAGGATCCGGTGATTCGCACCCTACTGCCTGCTACCTGGCATGCTGCTCGTCGCCGAACAATCCTTGTGATGTATCAGCCTGGCCCTGGTGCCGAAGTAGAAACCTATGCCATTGCTCGCTACGATGTGGGCAAGTCATTTAAAAGAGCCTGGGATCCTGAAGTCCAGCCCGATCAGTGGGCTGCGTTGATGGAGCTAATCGCGTCCAAAAACCCCACGAAAATAGGACTCAACTATGCCAAAGATTATGGACATGCGGATGGATTGACCAAGAATGAGTTTGATGATTTCATGAACTACCTTCCTTCTGGTTTGAATAACACTGTGGTGTCAGCACAAACCCTTGCCGTGAGATGGCTGGAGACCCGTACTGCTGCGGAGATGGCCACCTACAAGCATATTCAGGAGTTGGCCCATTACATCATCGCGGAAGGACTCTCTGAGCGGGTCATTACCCCTGGTGTGACGACCACGGAAGATGTGGTCTGGTGGTACAGAGAAAAAATCAAGGAAATGAAGCTGGACACTTGGTTTCATCCGACAGTAGATATTCAGCGGCCAGATCCTGATTCCAAAGAAGCTCAGCGCTCTTTTGCTGTACGGCCTTCGGAAATGGTCATTATGCCAGGAGACTTGCTCCATATTGATTTTGGGATCAAATATCTCAGACTGAATACTGATACCCAGCAATTAGCCTATGTACTAAAGGCAGGGGAGACAGAAGTGCCTGCTTACCTTCAGGAGGCTTTGAAAGTAGGCAATAGACTTCAAGATATTCTCACCCAAAACTATATCACTGGACGGACAGGAAATGAAATTTTGCGCGAAGCGCGAAAACAAATGGAATCCGAAGGCATCCGAGGAAGCATCTATACTCATCCGCTGGGCTTCTATGGTCATTCGGCTGGCCCTACCATAGGCATGTGGGACAATCAGGGAGATACACCGGGAGCAGGTGATTTTCCCCTTCACAAGAACACCGGATACGCCATAGAGCTCAATGCTGTAGTTTATGTGGAGGAGTGGAAGAAGGACGTGAGAATCATGCTCGAGGAAGGAGCTTTTTTCAATGGCGAAAAGGTGGTGTATTACAATGGCCGTCAGAAATCTATTTTGGCTATTCCAAGAGTTAGCAACTACCTAGGCTATTGAGGGTTGGTAGCCTTACGATCACGCTTTACAAAAATCAGGGCAACAAAAGCCAATCCGGCGGTTGCTGCACTGCTAAGGAATACCAAGCGGAAGTTCTCAGGATTATTGGCAAATAAGTAACCCGAAACGATGGCTCCTATACCTATTCCCCCTTCCAAGGCAATGTACATGGTAGCCAAAGCACGTCCGCGAAACTTATCCAAGGAAAGATCCACCACCCAAGCTGCAGTGGTGGGACTATACATTCCCACTGCCGATCCAAAAAGCACTCCTGAGGCTAGAAGTATGGTTTTGCTTTCTGCAAATGCCATCAAAGTCATAGCAGCTATCATGGTCAAACTTGCCACGCGCATCACCGGCACCCGACCATATCGATCCGAAGTGCGGCCTGCAATCAGCCGGATTCCCAATGAGGAAAGGGTAAATACTGCGAAAAATAACCCCTTATTTTGAATCCCCAAATGGGAAGAAAAGTCTGGTACAATAGTCAATACCACCCCAAAAGAAAAGACAGCCAGGAAGAGTATTCCCGAGGGAACGAGAACTCGCTTTTCGATGATTTCATCTCGTTTTAGCTTAAAAAGACCTGCCGACAGCGGAACTTTATCCTCTAATGTCTCGCGTAATCTCCATAGGATCAAAATGGAGAAAATAGCGGTAAAGGCCGAAAGGTAAAACAATACATCGATGGGCCAGAAAGTGGCTACCCAGCCTCCAATGGCCGGCCCTGCAGCCATTCCCATGGATCCAAAGAGGGATTGGATACCCATGGCTTCGCCACGCTTCTGAAAGGGAACGATATCGGCAACATAAGCCGAGGCCCCAGTCGGAGTAAAGCCAGCAGAAAACCCATGCATAAAGCGTAAAAAAAGAAATCCACCCACAAAACTCAAGATAGGATAGAGTAGACCCACCACAAAGCAAACCGAGGCCCCCACCATCATCACGGGGATTCGCCCGATTTTATCTGCGAGTTTACCGCTAAAGGGTCGGGATAAACCTGCTGACAAGGTAAATAAGGCGATAATAAGACCCTTGTACTCTTCTCCACCCAGTGAGGTAAGGTAGGAGGGAAGCTCCGGGATAATCATATTAAAGGAGCTGAAAAAGAGAAAGGAGCTCGAACAAAGCAGGAAAAAATCCAAGGTAAAAAAAGAGGGTAAGAGCTTACGCATGGCGCGAAAGTAGTGAAAAAGCCGACTCGATCATAGCAGGATAAATGCTGGTAAGCAAAAGCCGATGAAATATTCAAACATAAACCAAACGATGGTGATGTAAAAAAAAATAGCCGAACTAAGTCGGCTATCTTTCTATTCCTTATTGGCTTCTTCTTCGCTCTGAGCTAGGAGGTAGGCTTTCATAAATTCATTTAGTCCGCCGTCCAATACAGCTTGGGTATCTGAGGTTTCATGACCGGTCCGATTGTCTTTGACCAGCTTATAGGGGTGCAGTACGTAATTTCGAATCTGTGAACCGAAGTCTACCCGGAGTTTGGAAGATTCGATTTTAGCGATTTCGGCATTTCGCTTTTCTAGCTCCAGCTGGTAAAGCCGCGACTTCAGCATTTGCATCGCTTTTTCACGGTTTGCCAACTGGGATCGCTCGATCTGACATACCACCACGATACCTGTAGGCTTGTGTGTAAGCTGCACTTTGGTCTCCACTTTGTTTACATTCTGACCACCTGCACCACCTGATCTCGAGGTATGAAGCTCCACATCTGCCGGATTGATGTCGATCTCAATCGAGTCATCCACTTCCGGATAGGCATATACAGAGGCAAAAGAGGTGTGTCGTCGCCCTCCCGAATCAAATGGAGAGATCCGTACCAAGCGATGCACACCCGTTTCTGACTTTAAAAAGCCGTAAGCAAGCGGACCTTCAAATTCCAGCGTACAGGATTTGATTCCGGCAACTTCTCCGGGCTGGATATCCACTTCTTTTACTTTGTATCCATTTTTCTCTCCCCACATGATATACATCCTCATGAGGATGGATGCCCAGTCATTGGATTCGGTACCGCCGGCACCAGGGTTGATTTCGAGCACGGCATTCAGCTGATCCTCTTCGGAGGAGAGCATTTTCTTTAATTCCAGCTCTTCTACTGCATTTTTGCCCTTCTCATATTCCTTTTTCATTTCCTCTTCGGAAACTTCTTCCATGGAATAAAATTCATAGAGCACCTCGAGGTCCTGAATCAGTTGATCCAGTTCTTCATAGGATTTTGTCCAGCCTTTACGTAGCTGGATTTGTTTCATCGTTTTTTCTGCTTCCTCAGGATTGTTCCAGAAGTCTGGCTGGGCCGATACTGCCTCCAGGTCTTCTATCTCTGCCTTCTTCCGGTCGTAGTCAAAGATACCTCCTTAAAGCCGAGGTGCGAGCTTTCAAGTCTTTCAGTTGATCCGAAGTCATGATTTTTAGGTTAAAATTTGAGGTGCAAAAATCACCAAAAAAATGGGATTATGCTATAATCTTTTCATTAATCCATCCTCATTTGAATGATTTGGATTCGGTTAGAGCCTTTGTGTTTAAAGGTTTTGTAGCGTACAGGCAAAAGGGCCAGCCCTGTACCGATCAAGATGGCTGAAGTCAATCCCACACCACTATCAATTTCAAATTCATTTTCCTGATAAAGGCTGTTGATGGTCTCTACCGAAATCAAAAGAACTCCGGCTCCGAGAAACAGTGTATTGAGGCTACGTAGTGTGCGATTTCGTGGGTCTTTATTGCGAACGTCTATCTCCAGAATATCGGCAGGAGTGATAATATTTTCTCGGAGATAGATAAAATCCTGATCCAGTTCGGTAATCACATCCGTGACATAGTAGCCAAGCTTTTTGCTCAAATAGGTGATTTCCTCTCCGGGGTAGTAGCGGATTTGCGATTTTTGATTAGCTCCTCTTTTTAACAAAATAAAATCTTTCCCCTGTGCAAAGACCCCAACACTTAGGCCTAGAAAAAGGATAAGGGAAAGTATTTTTTTCATTTATAGAGTGATTTCCAACCCAATTGAAATATTACACTAGTGCAATCCAATGATGTGGATCTGCGATAGTACCGTATTTGATTCCGTCTAATTCACGTAAAACTCTATGAGAGAATGCGTCTTCTTTTTTAGCTGGAAGCGTGTAGTCTTTGCCATTAACATGAATTCGCTCGATATGTGCAATAGTAGCTGCTGTGCCCGTACCAAATGCCTCTTCAAGGGTTCCTGAATTCAATGCTTCTTCTAGCTCGGATACGGAAAGAAATCGCTCCTCTAGTGGTTCATTCCAATCTTTTGCCAGCTGAATAACAGAATCTCGAGTGATCCCTTTAAGGATAGTACCGGTGGTGGTAGGAGCAGTGATGATGGTACCGTTGATTTTAAACATCACGTTCATCGTTCCGCTTTCTTCGATCATTTGATGGTTTTTGCCATCTGTCCAAAGCAATTGATCATATCCTAAATTCTGTGCTCTCCTGGCTGGATAGAGGGAGGCGGCATAGTTACCGGCAGTTTTGGCTGCTCCGGTGCCCCCTGGAGTAGCTCTAGTGAATTCGGTCTCCACTTTCACGCTCACAGGTTTGCTGTAATAGTTTCCCACTGGACATGTGAAAATCATAAACTTGTAGGTCTCGGATGGCTTGACACCGATATAATCATCTGTGGCAAACATAAATGGGCGAACGTAAAGCGAGGCTCCTTTTGCCGTAGGCACCCAATCTCTATCCAAATCCAAAAGCTGCATCAATCCCTCCATAAAGATCTCCTCAGGAATCGTAGGCATGCACATGCGCTCTGCTGATTCATTGAGTCGACGCCAGTTGGCATCTCCACGGAAAACAGACACTTCTCCATTTGGGGTGCGATAGGCTTTCATTCCTTCAAAAATCGACTGCCCGTAATGTAAAGTCGCATTCGCTGGATTAAGCGAAAGGGGCTGATAGGCTTCAATTCTCAAATCGGTCCACTCACCGTTTTTGTAATCTGCCACAAACATGTGGTCACTGATGGTTTGCCCAAAGACCAAATTGGAAAAATTCGTTTGTTGAAGCTTTGAGTTTTTGGTTTTATAGACGGGAAATGAGAGAGTAGTCTTCATGATTCTGGTAATTCGCGTACTGTTTGATATTATTTATTTCGTGGCTTCCAGGTCACTTCTTCCACATTGAGCTCCTGGGCCATTTTACGTCCTAGGACAAAAAGATAATCGGAAAGTCGATTTAGATATTTGATCACAAGGTCTGAAACTGGTTCTGTGCTTGCCAGGCCTACCACTTGTCTTTCTGCGCGTCGGCAGACCGTACGGGCTACATGGCAAAATGAAACAGCAGTATGTCCTCCGGGAAGGATAAATGCGGTCAGAGGAGGGAGACCACCTTCCATTTGATCAATTTGATCTTCAAGCAGTGTGATGTCTGCATCGTGAAGGTCTGGTTTCACGACTTTGTCCTTACCTGGGCTCGTAGCCAGATCTGCTCCGATGGTAAAGAGTCGATCTTGGATTTCTTTGAGCAGATCAAGTCTAGACTCATTAACCGGTTGATCTCTAAGCAGACCGATGTACGAATTCAACTCATCTACTGTGCCATAAGCATCGATTCGAAGGTTGGATTTTGGTACTCGTGCACCCCCCAATAAGGAGGTGTCACCTTTATCGCCTGTTTTTGTATATACTTTCATAGTCACGTTTGCCTGGGGCAAAGTTAAGGCAATCCCACAGATAAAAAGGGATTATACAGATACTTCTGTGCCGCGTGTTGGATTTGGATTGATGACATCAGTCTCTACGAGTCCGTCTCGAAGACGGATGATTCTATGGGCATAGTGGGCAATGTCATCTTCGTGAGTTACCATGATGATGGTATTGCCTTTGGAATGCAACTCATGAAATAACTCCATGATATCGTAGGAAGTCTTTGAGTCCAAATTACCAGTTGGCTCATCTGCAAGAATAATACTTGGGTCATTTACCAAAGCTCGTGCAATGGCCACACGCTGTCTCTGACCACCAGAAAGTTCATTGGGTCTATGCTTGGTACGATCTCCTAGTCCCACATTTACTAAAGCATTGTGTGCACGCTCCTCGCGCTCCGCTTTGCTATACCCTGCATAGACAAGGGGCAGGGCCACATTATCTAGGCAAGATGCTCTCGGTAAGAGGTTAAAAGTCTGGAAAACGAAACCAATTTCGCTATTACGAATGTCAGCGAGTTCATTTTCTGTCATGAAACTCACATCCTTGTTGTTCAAAATATACGTTCCACCAGTGGGGGTATCCAGACATCCGATGATATTCATCAGGGTGGATTTGCCTGATCCGGATGGGCCCATAAACGCAACATATTCACCCTTATCCACGGTAATACTCACCGATTTTAAAGCTTGAATGATTTCAGCACCCATCTTATAGGTCTTGTTGATTTCGGTGGTTTCGATTATTCTGCTCATTGGTTTAGTAATTTTTGTCAAGATAAGGCTTCAGCGTGATTTTTTTAAGGTTACTTAATCAAAATACGTGAATGGTAGCTAGAAGTTGGTCATTTGTAGTTTGAATAACTCGTCCTCAGGAATCCAGTTTTTCATTTCTTCCAGAGCTGCTGAGGCATAATTTGCAAGACCAATTTTCCGGGCTGCATTTACTTTTTGTATCCAAAGAATGGGGTCACGATTAAATTCACTAGCAGCATTAAGCAATTCATATTGTGCTAAAGGATCTGAGAGTCGATCCGCGGCCGCCAAAACTAAGGGCGTCATATAGGGATTTGCCGATAATTCATCACCCAAATTGAGCCAATTCATAAAGGCTTCCAGTTGTGAAGTTTCAGTGAACTCTGGGTTTTGAAGGAAAATTTTCAAATGTTCATTACTTCGATCCTGCTCAGTCAAGGATTCTGCAACTCGCTGGATCTGGCTTTTGGTGAGTCCATGGGACTTATGTTGGATGAGCCTTCTGCCAAAGCTGATTTTGCTTTCAGAGTCGGTGATTTCTTCCCAGATCTCAAGGCCTTTTTGAGGCATCAATTCATGAAAATCAGCCCAAATAGCTAGGAAAGCTGGATTGATTGAATTTTCAGTCAATTCAAAGAAAACGCGCAAACTATCGGCTATTTCATTTTGACCAGCCAATCTCAAAATATTAAGATGTTCGTTTTGTACATTTTGAAAGCCTTTTTCGAGCGCAGCGAGCAAATCTATTGCGGCCTTATCAAAATCTAATTGTAGCGCGAGAATGCTAGAAGAAAGTTGCAAATAATACGCTGCATCGCCCGGGTTACGGAAGGCCAATCCCTTTAGATTTTTGACCGACTCAGCAATGCGTTTGGAAGCCAAACTCCTCAAACTGGCCGTCTCCTGCAAGGACATGATATAATCCGTGTAGAGCGGATCTCGAGTGAGCGAGTCAAGAAGTGCTAAATCATTGGAGGTGTTTTCAAAACTCTTCGAAGTGAAGACATTTCGTAAAGTTGCCTCGATCAAAAGCGGATTACCGATGGCCATGGCATTCTGCATCAAAATCGTATTGTCTTGATCCTTCACTTCTTGCCCTCGAAGTTTTTGAGCTGGAATGGTGTTGATTTTTTCGATCAATGTATTGCCTGCTTCCCAATCGGATTGAGCTGAAGTTGCTTTTAGACCAAGCGCGAGCTTATTGGCCTCAGAAATCGGATCAGCAAAGGAGTTTAGGGTTTCTTGAGCATCAGCGATTCTACCGAGTTTGGTATAGAAAAGGGCAAGGTTATTTGCCAATTCTGGACTTTTAGGAAAGCGATTGAGTCCATTTTCTAAATAAAAAACCGCTTCAAAGATCTTGTTTTCCCGATGCAATCGCTCTGCAAGTAGGATAGTATTATCGATCTGTGGGTTTTCGGCAAAGCTTTCTTCCAGATGTTGCTTTGCAAGAGTAGGTTGATCTAGCTCAAAAAGCAATTGAGCGACACTCTGTTTGGCCTTACCATTTTTGCGATAGCGAGTCCAACTGTTTTCATAAAGAATACTAGCCTCCAGTTTTTGATCGCTGGCGTAATAATAATCTCCCAAAACGTTATTGCTCAAGGAATTGACTTGCACACCAATAATCCCGTCAGCATAGATGGTGAGTACCATTAGGCCAATAAGTCCTCCAATTCGCACATGGTAAAAGGGAAGGGAGTAAGGTTTGTAAATAACCTTGTCTATCGCCTGCCCGGAGTCCATGATGGAAAGGAAGTTGCTCAGGAGATAAACTACAAAGAAAATGGAGAATGCAATCTGGCTATACACCAAAATATGCTTGAATAATTCGACTCCAGGCTCATTTGAGTCAATTCCCAGTTTCCAAACGGTCCAAAGCACAAGTGCGAAACCGAGGAGGTAAATTGCTTGAATGACTGAGGTTTTGGAGGAAAGTTCTGGATCTGTTTCGCTTTTGATTTTCACCCCAAGCCATCCAAAAACACCAATAAATGCGATTAGGTAGAGGGGGTTGAAAGTGGGGGTGGGGAGGTTTTTTTCTCCTGTTAAGCTCAATAAAATCGCAAATAATATCCCGAGATAAATGAGGCTAAGAATCAGGAACTGGATAGAAATCTTGATCCCAATAGATTGATTGATTCGAGCCAAAAGAATATAAATCCCTGAGACAATGGCATGCCCGCAGGCAATCAGCCAGATTAAAGAAAATCCTATCGCCGGAACCAAAATATGGTAAGAAACAAACAGCTCGGGAGAGGGCAAGGGACTAAGTTGAAAGAGGGTGAAGGCTGTCGCTACGAAACCTAGAAAAATAATCAGCCAGCGTTTGATATAGACTAATTCCTGCCCCCAGATATAAATCAAAATGGTGGGTAGAAATGTGCCTAAGAAGATGATAATCAGTGAATAATTGGAGCTGGGAGCGATAATATCAAGCCCATTGAAATTGCTCAGCGTCATCAAGAGAATCCAAAGGATGCCCCCAATTACGAAATATAATTTCCGAAATGCGGTAAAAAGCGCCAGCCCTGAAATGGCCAACAGGTTGAAAATCAAGCCAAATACCAAGCTTTCTTGGCTTCTGGTCAAAGCTGGACTTACTTTGAATTCTTGAAAAACTAGGTAATTGTCCACCTCAAGTGGAATGCTCAGACCTTTTAAATCCAACCGATCAAAAGGCACTGCAATGGTATCCGTGAAAAGGCTTGAAGTAAAAATCCTATAATCAGCACCTGGAAAAAACAACACATAAATCAAGGCCAACATTCCCAAACCAATGGAAAGCAGCAGCAGATTTCGGTAAATGAAGGAGGTAGATTTGGTCTTGATCTCTGGCATTATTCCAAAACCTTTGGAACTCGAAAATAGGTTTCGTCCTTTTTAGGGGCATTTGCCAAGGCTTTTTCTCGGTCTAGATGTGTGCCTACATCGTCTTTTCTGAGCACATTTACTTCTGTTGACATGGTAGTCAGAGGTTCCACGTCTCCGGTGTCCACTTCGTCAAGTTGCTCCACCCAATCGAGGATTTGACTCATGTCATTCGCCATCTTTTCAGCACCTTCCTCGTCAAATTCGAGTCGAGCTAGATGTGCGATTTTCTTTACAGTTTCCTTATCGATTTTCATTGAGTTGGTCTAGTGTGAGCTGCTTCTGGATGATATCAAAGCATCTTTGTTTTAGGATTTCTTCCGTATCTCCGACCTGCGGCAATAGCTCTTTGTGATAAACGAGTTTTGCTGGATGCCATCGAAACAGAAATTTTCCATTGTCAGGTAAAATTAAGTGATTATAAGAAATTGTGACAGGAATGATAGGGATTTGTTTTTCCAGAGCCAGTCGGAATGCTCCATTTTTGAAAGGAACCATCTCAGGAGGTTTTGTGGAATAAATGCCCCCTTCCGGAAATAGAACCACGCTGGTTTTTTGATCCAATGCTAGACCTGCTCGACGCATGGTTTCCACCCGACTCTTTAATCTTCCACGGTCCACAGCAATATGTAATTTTCTAAAATAATACCCGAAAAGAGGCACCTTTCTAATGGATGCTTTTCCCACATACATGATTTCAGTAGGTGTATAGCCCATCATTGCAATATCCAAATAGCTGAAGTGATTGGCCAAAAAGAGATAAGGCTGCCCCTTTTTGATTTTGGTATGCATCACTTTTTTCACCGGCATGAAGATGATGGTAAAGTAAAACTTTGCCCAAAACTGAGTGGCTTTTCTACCCGCTCTCTGCCAACCAGGGATCCAAATGCAGAGTAGGAAAAATGGATAGATCAAAAAAAAACTCAGGACAAACAATACCAGCGCATAGATGGAATAAAGTCTTCTTTCGATCTTAATCATGATTGATCATATGATTGGCAACTTTGATAAAATAACCCATCATTAGCTCCCTTTCTTCAGGATCAAGTGCGATGCCATCCATAGCCGTAAACATGGCGTTGAGCCAATGAGTGCGCATTTTAGCATCGATTTTCCATTGTAAATGGCGCATCCTCAGTCGCGGATGTCCACGCTGCTCTGAATAGGTCTGAGGCCCTCCAAACACCTGTACCAAAAATAGGAATAACCGCTCTTTGGCTGGGTCAAGGTCTTCGGGGTACAAACTTCTGAGTGGGGGTGTGTTGGCGACCTCTTTGTAAAAATTATCGCAGAGTACTTTAATTTTTTCCTCACCAATTCGGTCATAAACCGTTTGAAATGGATTCATGGAGCAAATTTATGAATTTACTTCAGAGATTCAGCCCTCCAGTTTTTTCACTTTGATGGATGTGCCCTCTGTAGAAATTACCCGGATGGCTTCCCCTTTATCAATAAATTCTCCCCGCGAATAGGCATCATATATTTCTCCGTCAATTTCCACTCTTCCGCTCGGGCGAAGTCGGGAGTGAACCTTGCCGGTTCGGCCCAAAAGCGTTTCTTGATAAATGGTAGAGGTAAACCCCTCTGATTTGAGTTGGGTATTTGCCAAGGATATAGCTTTAAATGCCCCCCATTTATTAACCTTTGGCGTGAGCCAAAAAATCAAAGTCACCGCAAAAATTGCGGCAAGGATGACGGTGAGCAAAGCCGCAAACAAGTCTCCTGCTGGGACAAATTGGAAATCAAAATTTTGATTGGGAAGCATACCCAAAACCAGACTACTTAAAATCGCCAGAATACCCAAAATTCCAAAAATCCCAAATCCAGGTATGACAAAAAGCTCTATGGCTAAAAGGACCAAGCCAACAATGAACAGAATGATTTCCCAATTTTCTGCAAGACCATTGAGATAGTAAGGGATAAAATATAGGACCACGGCTACGATTGAGGCCACAAGGGGAAATCCAACACCAGGAGTTTGCAGCTCGAAATAAATCCCCCCTATGATAATTAGAATCAAAAAGCCACTCACAGCGGGATTTAGGAAGAAATTGATAATGTCTTCGACTTGGCTGGGCTCATAAGCTACCACCTCATCGGCGAGAAGATTTTGGCTGGCCAGAATGGCTTCAATGCTCTCGTATTCTCCATCGCAAAACCCGTATTTAATCGCTTCTGAAACAGAAAAAGTGATTACCGACCCTTCCTCAGAAACTCCTTCCACTACAATTTTCTCATCCACCATGGCTTCGGCAATTTTTGGATCTCTGCCTTTGGCTTCAGCCGTACTCCGCATCATGGACCGCATGTAGGATTGGTACTTGTCGGGCGCCGCAGCTCCATCTGCTCCATTCACCACCGTAGCCGCACCTATACTAGCTCCGGGCGCCATGTAAATACTGTCCGTTGCAATTGAAATTAGGGCACCAGCCGAAGCTGCGTCTTTATTTATAAAAACATAGATTGGGATCTGTGATTCGAGAATCATGGTACGGATGTCGTCGGCATCGGTCACTGCCCCTCCATAGGTGTCCATTTCTATAATGATGAGATCAGCCTCGATTTCTTCAGCTTTTTCTAAGGCGAGCTTAACCCGACGATTCATACCTGGATCAATGTCCTCATCTATTTTGAAGGTAAGAATGGTCTTTTGTGTATTGGGTTTTTCTTGGGCCGAAGCCAAAATGGCGAAACTGAGAACCAAGAAAAGAGAAACTAATAAACGAGATGTCATAGGTATAAAACTTATAAGCCTGTCAAAAGATACGAAATAGGCACAATTAATTTTTAAACAGGATGCATTTGCAAAGAATTCCTAAATCATGCGATTTGTAATTTATTTGAGGTTTTTAGCATAATTCTTGCGCATGTACTGAATCGAAATTAATCTTGTATTAATTGTCAATACGTCACACTATTACCTGTTCATATATGTTTTCAGAATTGAAGTCAATCTTTGTTCTATTCACTGCCCTTTTCTTTTTTACACATTCTTCATCTTTCGCCTCGACGGTATCGGTACCTGACTCAGTAGGTGTAGAAACCGTGAACGGGAAGTCTTTCATTATTCATGAAGTAGACCCCAAAGAGACACTTTTTGGTATTTCTAGGCGATACAATTCACCAGTTGGGGATATCATTAGCGCCAATCCTGTCTTAAAGGAAGGCCTAAAAATCGGACAAAGTATTAGAGTGCCTTTTATCCCGGTTGCTGCAATTCCGGAAGGAGCGAAGCTTCATAATGTAGGGCCTGGAGAAACTCTTTTTTCTATTTCTAAGAAATACGAGGTCAAAGTAGAAGATCTGAAAGAATGGAATGGCCTGATCGGAAACGACTTGAGCATTGGTCAAGGGCTAATCATCAAAAATGTGGCTCAACCCCAAGCAGTAGAACCTCAGCCTGTGATTGAGCCTATTCAAGAAATTGCTACAACTACAACTGTGACTAAAGCGACTCCTGTGGCAGAGAAAGCTGCTCCGAAGAAAGAAGTAAAGGTTACAGAGCCTAAAAAAGAGGAGGTAGAAAAGCAAGTGGAGAAATTGGAAGCAGCGGCTCAACCTGAACTTACTGGTAACGAAAAGCCTTTGGTGCCAGGTGAATGGATGTCACATACAGTAAAATCTGGAGAAACTCTTTTTTCCATAGCCAACACCTATGATGCCAGAGTGGAGGATTTAATTACTTGGAATGCCCTCAGTTCAAACAACGTCAAGGCCGGTCAAATCCTAAAAGTGGGTAGAGGTCCCATTGAGGAATCTACAGTTCCGGTTTATGGACAGCCCAAAGTGGTGAGTAGCATCGAAGAAGCTGATGCTGCCATGAGCGCTGAGGCCAGCTCAGGTGGATTTAAGAATATAAAAGAAACTGGAAAAGCCGAGCTTATTGAAGGTACTGGTTCGCATAAAAAGTATCTAGTCTTGCACCGTACTGCTCCGATAGGAACAATCATGCGAGTGAAGAATGAAGAAAATGATGTCACTATTTTTGCACGGGTAGTTGGGGCTTTGCCGGAGACGGGCGATAATTCCACCTTACTCATCAAACTATCTCAAGCGGCTTTTGATCAATTAAAAGCCGTGAATGGACGCTTTCCCGTTGAGATCATGTATTGATCCGGAATTTAGTCTTCAGCAATGCTCGGATTGCCTTTTCAGGACATTTCTCATGGATTAAATCTTTTGATAATCCTTTAATCAAGCGTACTTTTGCTAGTGCGAAGTACTCATGAATAAAATTCAACTCTTTTTTCACCACGTTTTCAGATTTATCTGGAATCTGATTTTCATCCTCTGCTATCCAGTATTGGCTACGTTTGGATTGCTTTTCGTGGGTTTGACCTATTTCTTTTCACTGCTATCCAAATTGCTCACCCGGCTGAGACCTGAAGGAAGAAGAGTCGTCCTCAAAGAGTCTGAGTGGGAAGCATTACCCTATTCCAATGATTTGTTGGAAGCAAAGCTGGAGAAGCAAATCATGTTTGGGCCTTCCGGTTTTCGATTTAGAAGAACAGACGGAGTGCCCTCGGTTTTATCAGATTATATTTTCGGAAAAAAAGTACGGGTAATGGAAGAAGGTTTTATTCTAGAAAAATGGAATACTACCGAATCAAAGGATTTACCAGATTTTGATATTTGCTTGTATGATCCAGATCAAGATTCCCTTCGCTCGCTTACGCAAATGAAGTGCTTCGATTGGCATGTTTCCGATCGAGTAGACAATGAATTGATGTTCAAATGGTTTGACGGAACCCAAGGTGGAGAAGTCAAAGTTGCCCTTTGATGACTGATTTACAAGATTTTTTGGATCAAAAGGTGGCTGAGTATAATCAGCCGGGTTTTATTGAACTGGATCCGATATCTATCCCTCACCGATACTCAAAAAAGCAGGACATTGAAATTGCAGGTTTCTTTGCTGCGGTTTTGGCCTGGGGCCAAAGAAAAACCATCATCAATAAATGCTTAGAGCTTTTTGAGAAAATGGATCATGCTCCGCATGAGTTTATGATTTCTCACCAGGAAAATGACTTAAAGGCATTCTTAAATTTTAAGCATCGCACATTTACTGCGACGGATACGCTTTATTTCATTGAATTTTTGAGTCAGTTTTATCAAAAATACGACACTCTCGAGGATGCTTTTTTGAGTGGGCAAGGATCGGATCAAGCCATTGAGAAAAGTCTTATTGGCTTTCATCGGACCTTTTTTGATTTACCTGATGCTCCTTCACGTACACGAAAGCACATCGCTACGCCCGAAAGAAAGTCGGCCTGTAAGAGATTGAATATGTTTTTGCGCTGGATGGTGCGACATGACGATAAGGGTGTGGATTTCGGGATTTGGAACAGATTGCAGCCCAAGGATCTCATTTGTCCCTGTGATCTTCATGTGGATCGAGTAGCGCGAAAGCTTGGTTTAATCACACGCAAACGAACGGACTGGCAAACAGCCCTTGAACTGACAGCCCGTCTCCGGGAATTTGACCCGAAAGATCCAGTCAAATATGACTTTGCGTTGTTTGGACTAGGAGTGGAGGAGAAGTTTTAGTGAAACTTCTTTACTTCCGGAGCAGCTGCTACTGATGCAAAACCTGAAGAAAGTCGCTGTGCATAGTCATCCAAAAGCTCACGTACTCTTCCATGATCTTTGGATCGTACGATCAATCCAGCATGATATTCCAAAGGAACTCTGAAGCAAACCTCGGGATCATTAAAGCCACTCAAGTCAGGGTTTTGGTGAGAAGAAAGCGTCAGAACAATTCCTCCATATTCCTTCCGTACCTTGGGAAGTTTGTACTTTTTCCCTTTGGCTAGCGCGTCTTCGATTTTAGCCCATTCACCCCAGAGATTGACGCCTGTGGCTGCAGCCACCATTTCTGCGAGATGTGCGCCACCTACCCGTGATGAGGTTTCCAGAAAATAGATTTCTCCATCTTCTCTATTTTTGATGAACTCAGTATGCGTTGCTCCGGATTTCATACCGAAAGCCTTCATCACTTGCTTATTGACTTTCTGAATAGCTTCATCATCATCTGAGCCATAGGGAACGCTTGCGCTTCTAAAAATCCCTCCCCCTTGAGAGATTTCCATCGGGGTAGAGAGATATTTGGATACAGCACAGAAGAGCGGCTTTCCCTCCAAAATCAAACCATCAGCATGGTAGACATCTCCGGGTTTGAATTGCTCCACCAGATAGTAAAGTCTATTTTCACCTAGTCCATGAATATGTTCCCAAAGTGAATTTTTGTCATGAACCTTGATAATTCCATGCGCTGAGGCTTCGGATCGAGGCTTCAGAACCCATGGAGCTGGGATATGGTCTGCAAACTGATTGATGTCTTCATCATTGAATAGAGGCGCAAAAGCAGGAACCTGAATTCCTTCATCTTGAGCTTTGATTCGCATCGCCAATTTATCTCTAAAGAATCTCCCAGTAGTTTGTCCCATTCCTGGGATTCGGAGATTTTCACGAAGGAAAGTGGCTTTTTCTACATCGTAATCATCCAAGGCTACAATGCTGTCGATTTTATTGGCTTTCATCAAGCCACCAACACCTTGAAGTAAGGTGTCCAAATCCCAATCAAGATCCTGGCCAGGCATGTAAAAAACCTCGTCAATGTGGTCATATGGCCAGGCTTGGTCCTTCAATTTTTCTGAAGTGATTAGAAATACTTTGTTGCCTTGTTTCTTCAGTTCAACGAGAAAGTCACCTCCTTTAAAGAAATTGGAGATGCAGAGGAAAGTGGAAAAATCAGTCGACATGGTTCAATTGGTTTTCGATGAAATTAAGTAATAATTGAACACCAAAAGCAGTGCCCGTTTTACTTTTTGAAAATTCACTATCTCCAAAAGCCACCCCTGCAATATCGAGGTGAGCCCAAGATGGATGCTCATGGGTAAATGCTTGGAGAAACTTAGCTGCCGTAATCGCTCCTGCGATAGGTTTGCCATGATAATTTTTGATATCTGCGATGTCGCTATCCATTTCCTTTCCGTACTCTTCCCACACAGGAAGAGGCCAAACTCGCTCTGAACAACCGCTCCCGGCAGTTTGTAAGTCCTGTGCTAATTGATCATTGTTGGAGAAAAGCGCACCGCATTCATAGCCAAAAGTACCAACACTAGAGCCGGTGAGAGTAGCCAGGTCGATCACATGATCTGGATTGTATTTTTTCACCAAGTAAGAAAGTCCATCTGCCAAAATCAATCTTCCTTCGGCATCCGTGTCGATCACTTCGATGCTTAACCCTGCATGGCTTGAAATCACCTCACTAGGCAAAAATGCCTCGGCGCTTACCGCATTTTCTACAGCGGGAACGATGGCCGTCAAGTGAATCGGAAGCTCAAGATCGGCAATCAATTGCATGGTGCCCAAAACGGCAGCTGCACCTCCCATATCGGATTTCATATGATGCATTCCCTGTGTTTTGATATTTAGACCTCCTGTATCAAAGGTGACTCCTTTGCCTACTAAACCGAGATGAAATTTTGGATTGGAAGGTCTGTGTTCCATAATGATAAATTGGGAAGCTTTGGAGCTTCCTTGACCCACAGCCAAAAAGGCCTCAAGACCTTCTTTTTTCGCCTGCTTTTCGTCGATAATTTGGGCTTTGAAGCCTAATTCTTTTGACTTCGAAAGCGCCCACTTCGCCAAATATTCGGGTGTTTTCACCGAAGGTGGCAAATCCACCAGTCTCATCGCTTCCTTCATTGCATCTGCAATTTTGCTAGCCTTAGAAATGATGGTCTCACTGACATTTACTTGTACAGATAGTTCTTCAAAGCTGTTTTTACGCTCTTTTTTGTAGAAATCAGCATGATAAGCTCCAAGTTTAAATCCAACTAGTGCCTGGGTGAGTTGGAATTCGCTCAGCTCTCCGATAAATTGGATAGCTGTAGCGTCTTCTATTTTTTTGCCATTCTTTGAAAGAATTCTTCGGAAGGAGTTTAGAATGGTTTTTGGACTGTTTCCATCTCCCAAACCCAACAGGGCGATTTGCTTTCCAGAACTCTCCAACCAATGGAGGCTATCCTTGCTGCCGTCAAAGGTTTTGTCCGATGGCAACTGGAAGTCTAACTTATTCTGAAGTGTTTCTAAATCCTTTTCCAAAACAGCAAACACCTGAACTGTGGCTGATGAAGTATTCGTTGAAATGAATTTCATATTTATGCTTCTTTATCACTGTAAAACAGCCATTCTATGGCCTTTGGAAATTCGTCACTCCAATACGTTTCGGAATGCTTTCCCTCTTCATTAATACTTAAATGCACTTTCATTTTGCCATGAAGGGCATCGCGTTTAAGTAGTTTTTTTTGAAGCTTGCTGACATGAGCGATCATGTCCTTACTTTCGTCACCTCCAGCATAGATATAAATGCGGGTATCCATAGGGTCAAATAGATCCAAAAAGCCTAGTTTGATTTTGGGAAGCACCCAGAGCGAAGGGGAGAAGATCATCAGTTTACCAAAAACTTCTGGGTACATGATTCCTGAAAAAATACTTACCAGACCGCCCATCGAACTTCCTCCGATCCCAGTAAACTCCCGCTCGGGTTTGGTTCGGTAAGTGGCATCCACAAATGGCTTCAGGGTATCAGTTATAAATCGGATGTACTGCTTGCCACTTCCAGATCCTAAAAGGGTTCTGCCCACATTGTATTCTTCCAATCGATCATCTTCACCATGTTCTACAGCAATGATGATGATTTTACCGATGCCATAGTCTGACATGACGGCTAGTTTCTTGTCAATCTGCCAATTCCCAAATTCAGCTTCCTCATTAAATAAATTTTGTGCGTCTTGGAGATACAATACCGGATATTGTTCATCGCTAGTATCGTAGTCATGGGGAAGAAGGGCCCAGATTCGTCGCTTTTTGTTGAGCTGAGGAATCTCAAATTCCTCTGACATGAGATGGATCTGAGGAAGCTGACTAGGGCGATAGGGGAGCCAGTTTTTTCTCCACTTGGCTACTTTCTCTTTTCGAGTCGTTTTTTCGTCATGCCATATCCGATTCGGTGTTCGATTTCCATATCGATCAATCTCAACCTCTGACCAGTCTCCTTTTGTGAATTTATAGATCAATTCTCCTTGAAACTTGGTCTCCGCAGGGAAGGTGAACTCGTAATTTCCCTTGGAAATCTTTTTCATGCGAAACTGATGATCCTGAGTCGTCCAATTATTGAAATTCCCGGCGATGTACACCGGGCGATGGTCATCATCTGGAGTAGACAGTTGGATTGTCTTGGTTTTAAGATCTTTAAGTGTGTCTGGATGGGATTTGGTAGTCATCTTCAATTGTGGCGTTTCCGCTGTGGTTTCAAAAATACATTTTGTTGTCAAATGGTTCTAGGAAACCACACAATATCATACTTTTTGATTGGGGCGAAATCGAATCTCTTCAGGGTAGGGGAATGCATGAATCAATTCTCCATTTGATATTTTGGATTGTAGCCTTTGCCAAAATTCAGGGAGAAAAAGTTTTTCATGATAGGCTAAAAAATGAGGTTTCAGATCATCACGTCCTATCATCCATCTTTTGAAATCTTCTGGAAATACATCGTTTCTAGCAATTGAATACCAAGGCTCTGGTGCATAGATTTGCTCGTAGGTTTCTGCCTTTGGTTTTTCTCTAAAATTCATATCCACCAAAAACTCAATTTCATCATAGTCATAGAAGACTACTCGTTTTTGACGAGTCAGACCAAAGTTTTTGACGAGCATGTCCCCGGGGAAAATATTGGCCTGTGCCAGTTGGATTATGGCCCGGCCATAGTCTTCAGCTACCTCTAATCCCTCCTCTTTACTACAATCTTCTAGATATACATTCAGTGGGATCATTTTCCGCTCGGTGTATAGATGTTTGATTATCAATTGATCTCCTCTGATTTCTAGAAGTGAATTGATGGTGTTTTTAAGCTCCAAAAGTAACTCTGGACTCACTCTATTTTTGGGAATAGCAAAATCCTCAAACTCATGTGTGTCGGCCATTCTACCGACTCGATCATGGAGAGAAACCAAGCGATATTTTGCTCGAACCTCATTTCGGGTCATGTTTTTGGGAGGCTCGAAATGGTCCTTGATACATTTGAAAACAAGATTTAAAGACGGAAGGGTGAACACCGTCATCACCATTCCTTTTACCCCGGGAGCGATCGTAAACTGGTCCTCACTTTTCTCCAAATGGGAGAGAAAATCTCGATACAGAAGAGTTTTGCCGTGCTTGTTAAAACCTATGGCATTGTATAATTCATGTACTTTTTTGTGTGGAATCACCTCATGAAGGAAACTCACCACTTGGGAAGGTATCTCTGCTTCCACCATAAAGTAAGACCGGGTAAAGCTGAAAAGATGACTCATTATGTTCGGATCGAAGATGAGAGTGTCTACGAAAATTCCTTCAGGCCCATTCATGATGGGAATAATAAAAGGCATCCATTTATGACCTAAATAGGTTCTACCGATCAAGTAAGCCGCTTTATTTCGATAAAAAACGGACTTTAAAAGTTGAGTTTTAGTGGTGGGTGCCACATGGTATCTCGAGAGGATAACTTCCTTTATACTATGGATCAAAAAGCTAATATCTGCTTCCTTATCCATAAATGGAACGCCAAAATCATAATCATCCAGAATAGTCCGAATGATCCTGTCCAGTCCCATGGATGAAGGATAGGTATTCAAAAGATCGCTACTGTCTTCTACAAGCTGAGGGAGGCGAGTTTCTCGTACATACATGAGTTCCTCATCCATTGAAAGCCCAGGGAATACTTTTCGGATGACTGAATTGAAAAAAGTCTCAGCAAGCTCCACATCCTGTCTTTCTTTGATCAAAGCCGAATAGGAGGTCTGAACAGCCTTCCAAATCTCTCGATTGGATTTTTGCTCACTCAAAGCTTCATTTATTTCAGTACAAAGGGGTTTGAGAATATCCTTGTAAACGCGCAATCGATCCTTGTGATTTTGCTGTGTCTGAGTCCAATTTCTGGATTTGAAATAACTGGGAGCCAGCCTACTGTGTACTCCAAACTTAGAAATGTATTGGTCAAAACCATCGAAGATTTGTCTCGCTAGTTGAGAATGCTGACTCGGATTGATCATGATACTGGAAAAACTGAAATTTTTTAAAAGGTAAGACTAAAAAAAAATATTTCAGGATTTCCTTCCATTCGATTGAAAATGAGACCAATAAAATGAGAAATATCATGGAAAATAAAATTTTGAAAATCTTTCGCAATCGATTGTTTGGACTATATGAAAACAATTTCTACTTTTCGGCTGTATTCAATATTGAATATCTACAATAGGTTTAATAGGTTTGAGAGCTAGAAAAGGCCGGAGTGTTACTCTGGCCTTTTTTGATTTTACGCTACACCGTATTATTTTCATTTTCCAATTCCCTTTTGATGATCAATCGACGACTTTTTGTATTTCTGGTTCTGGGTCTAGCCCTTTTTTCCTGTAGTGGTGATCAGGAATCGAATGAGTCAGCTGCCTCATTGTCAGATGGCGAAATCAATAATTCAGTTCTCAAAGCACAAATCCAAAATGGACTAGCGGCATATCCAGCTTGGCTGGCTCAATGGAGACCATCCATTGCGGTAAGCCCTGAAGGTTTTGAGCTGATGCGAACGGATAGCATCCAAGATCTGACGATGCCTGAACGCAATCCGATTTTGGAAGATGACCCACTTTATCCCTATCAATTTGCCCATCCAGAAGGGAATGGCCGAATAGACCTTTACTCTTCCAAGGTCGAGGCAAGAAAGAATTCTAAGGAGGCATTTTTTAATCCAGACTCTAAAGTGGTTTGGTATAGAGAGGATGGAATGAAAGAAACGCTACTGTTTATGGGGCCATCGGGTATGCTCGAAGAAGGACGCTGGATTAGCAGTGGGGAATTTTTGGTTTTGGGCTCTCTGCAGGAAGAAAATGGCTACAGGCCCATGGTTTGGTTGATTAATCTTGATGAGGATCGACTCTATCAATATGCTTATAATCAACTTTCCACAGATTATGATCCTACAAATTACCTAGCCGAAAAACTGAGGGGGTTAGATTTGAAATGAATTTCACTGAATTAATTCAAAAGTTAGAAAAAGGCTTTTCAAAACCATTGCCAGGGAAAAATGCGCATTTGACCATGGCACCAAACCCCATTGACCCAAAACGCTTTGACCCTGAAGTCCCTTCAAATCATAGAAAAGGTGCTGTTTTGATTCTTTTTTATCCGGATTCCCAAGAAGTCTGTTTTCCATTGATCAAAAGGCCGAGTTACGAAGGAGTACATAGTGGTCAGATCGCTTTTCCAGGGGGGAAGTATGAATTGGAAGACGCAAATCTTGAGCAAACAGCTCTTCGGGAGGCACAAGAAGAGGTAGGGGTGGATCCAAGTCGAGTGGAGATTTTAGGAGAGATGACGAGTTTATTTATCCCACCAAGTAATTTCCTTGTCAGCCCATTTATTGGGATAACGTCACAGAAACCGGAATTCGTCAGAGAGGAAAAAGAGGTGGACCGGATTCTCCTGCCCACCGTTAAAGAGCTACTATCTCCAAGTATCAGAAAGGAGAAGAAGTTTAATTTCGCGCGTAATTTGGTCCTTGATACTCCTTACTTTGAAATCGACGGTGAAGTAGTTTGGGGTGCTACAGCCATGATGTTGAGTGAACTTCTACATTTGATCGACGAAGGTTAAACTCGATTTTTTGGTGATTTTCACCATTTGTGATTAACCTTGCAACTCACCCACTGAATATGGAAGCGAACGAACCTTTAATTACCAATGACGCAGTAGTCTTCGGAATTCTGATGTTAATTTTGGCTACCATTTTTGCAACCTCGGCCAGCAAATCGAGATTTTGGACCAAATTTTATTCTGTGGTCCCTGTCGTTTTGCTGGCTTACTTTTTACCTGCAGTATTGAATTCCTTTGGTATCATTTCAGGAGAAAGCTCTGGTCTTTACAAAGTGGCCAGCCGATATTTGCTTCCTGCTTCACTTGTGCTATTTACCCTAAGCATAGATTTTAAAGGAATTCTCCGTCTCGGACCGAAAGCATTAACCATGTTTTTGGCAGGAACCCTCGGGATTATGCTTGGAGGGCCTTTAGCGCTATTGACTGTCGGAACTATTCAGCCGGAATTACTTGGCGGAAGTGGTCCGGAGGAAGTTTGGCGGGGTCTCGCAACCATAGCTGGCTCTTGGATCGGCGGAGGAGCTAATCAAACAGCCATGCTAGAGGTATTTGGTGCAAGCACGGAGTTGTTTGGTCAAATGATCGCAGTAGATGTGCTAGTCGCGAATTTGTGGCTTGCCTTCCTGTTATTTTGGGCCGCTAAGCCGGATAAGATAGATAAGATATTCAAAGCAGATAGTACTGCTATATATGAATTAAGAGATAAAATCGCTGATTTCAGGGCAGGAATCATGAAGATTCCAACGCTTTCAGACACCATGATTATCCTAGGGGTCGGATTTGGAATGACTGGGGCGGCGCACTTGATCGCGGATTGGCTAGCACCTTTCATCGGGGAAAATTATCCTTCACTTAGCCAATACTCCTTGGATTCCAGCTTCTTTTGGATCGTGGTAATCGCCACCACTGCTGGGCTCGCTTTGTCATTTACCAAAGCTAGAAATCTTGAGGGTGCAGGGGCCTCCCGAATGGGTACAGTACTTCTTTATGTTCTGGTGACCAGTATTGGTATGCAAATGGATCTCGGGGCAGTATTGGATAATCCAATCTTATTCTTGATAGGCATCTTGTGGATGTTCTTCCACATTCTCATTATGCTGATTGTGGCCTATTTAATCAAAGCTCCGTTTTTCTATGTTGCCGTGGGCTCTCAGGCCAATGTGGGTGGAGCGGCTTCAGCACCGATCGTAGCTTCTGCCTTTGATCCCTCGCTAGCCTCGGTTGGAGTTCTTCTTGCCGTATTAGGTTATGCCGCAGGAACGTACGGAGCCTACATTTGTGGGTTGATGATGCAGTATGTTTCCACTACGTGATGAAGCATCCACGAAAACTTGTTTTTATCTGTACCGGGTCTGATTGTAAAAAGTCAGGGTGTAAACAGCTGACTAAGGTTTTGAAGGAAGAACTCTGCTCGGCGCCATTTAAAGGGCAGTTTAAGTTTGTCAAAACCAAATGCTTGGATATGTGCAAATCTGCCCCTGTCACAATTATTGGAGATCATTTTTTTAAAAAAGCTACAGTAGAAAAAATGAAAGAATATATAAAAAAGCCCTAAACGGGCTTTTCATTAATTTTTTGTAATACGAACAGCTGTACCGGCCACGGTGACCATCAGCATACCGTCACGAATGGTTTCATAATCTAGATCAATGCCGATTACAGCCGTTGCGCCAAAGGCTTTGGCTTGCATTTCCATTTCTGCCATGGCAGTGGCCTTCGCTTCCCGCAATACGCGTTCGTAAGCTCCAGATCTACCCCCAACGATGTCCGTTATACTTGCAAAAAAATCCTTGAAGACATTGGCTCCGATAATTGTCTCACCAGAGACAATGCCGAGATATTCTGTTACCGTATACCCTTCGAGGTTGTTTGTTGTTGAAATAATCATTCTTTTTTGGTTTAGTTAAACGATTTTACTTGCATAATACTAATATTTGAAAAGAGATTTTCAAGAGGGAATATAGACTTTTGGATTTTATTTTTAATGGAAAACTTTAGTAAGTTTACCTAACGATCCAAAAGCATCGCTGCTAGGTACTTTGTAATTATAAAGCTGAGGATTTAAAACGGTAAATTAGTTTCACCTTTCGATGGAGCAGTTTCATAGATTTGACATTTCTGATTTTTTTGATCAATACAAGGCTCCACTATTCTTGATGGATAAAGAGGAAATCATCTATGTGAATAAATTTTACAAAGAAAACTTCAAAGACTTGCCAGATAATTGGAGAGACTTTTTCTCTAGCAAGGAGGCTCGATATAAGCTCGAGGAATTTTTTAAATCTGGACAAGAAATTGATTCTAAAATTTACCAAAATATAATCACCAAGGATGGCTTGTCCTTAAGCTATAATTGGGATTTTACAAATCTTCCATCGGACTACCAGAGCCGGTTTTTGGTGGTAAAAGGTGAAAAAAAGGAAATCATTCCTGAAAAACCTGCCCTTTTCTTGAGCGATCCGTCGGAGTACTCTAAGGAAGAGATTCAATACCTCCGTACAATTCTGAATAATACACATGACTTGATAGCCATTTTGGATTCGGCTGGTAATTACAAGTTTATAAGCGCCTCAGTAGGCGAAAAATTGGGCTTCAGTGTGAATTCAATTGTCGGTAGAAATTTTAGAGATTTCCTTTCTATGGGAGTTCTAGAAATAGTCAAAGGGGACTATCGCTCTGTTCTGGAGAATAAGCAAGAAGTCAATATCGATTTCTGGATTCAGGGAATGAACGGGAAACGAATTTATATTGAGAGTTTCGCCAAAAATCTCCTAGATGATCCTTACATCCGAGGTATTCTGTTTAGCGCCAGAGATATTACGGATTTCATTGAAACTAAGGAAGATCTGAGGAGATCAGAAGAAAAGTATAGAACCCTGGTAGAAGAGTCAACAGAAATTATATTCTCCCTTTCCGATACTTTTGAGCTCACCTATGTTTCGCCGAACGTAACTCAGTTTCTTGGCTATTCATCTGACGAGGTGACTGGACATAGCATTTTTGAGTATCTTGATCCGGAAGATCTTGGGGCCTTTCAAGGAATGCTTAGCGAGGAAGAAAATTTCCTAGAAAAAAATCAAATCCTAGAATTTCGACTTAAGCACAAGGACGGTAGTTTTCGTGTATTCAATTCCAATGGCAAGGTGATTAAAAACAAAGAGAATTCGAAGGGATACTACACAGGAATTGCCAGAGATATCTCAAAATTGAAAGAAGCACAGCAAGCTTTGCTTAAGGAAAAAGAGCGGGCTGAGCAGGCTTCACTGATCAAGTCACAGTTCCTTTCCATAATGAGTCATGAAATCCGAACTCCTCTAAACGCGGTAGTCGGAATGTCTCACTTTTTAATGCAGGAGAATCCTCGCCCAGACCAGCTCGAAAATTTGAAAACTTTGCAGTTTTCTGCGGAAAACTTAACAGGTTTGATCAATGATATCTTAGACTATTCTAAAATCGAATCGGGTAAAATAGAGCTTGAGCTTGTTCCTTTCGATCTGCGAATGTTGATCTCAAGATTGGTTCATTCTTATTCATTCCAGGCGAGTGAAAAAAATCTCAAGCTCAGTTGCCAGATCGACGATTCCATTCCAGACTCCTTAATAGGAGACCCCATTCGTATAGGTCAAATTGTAAATAATTTGATTTCAAATGCGATTAAGTTTACCGAAAAGGGGGAGGTCTCAATGCATTTAACTAATCTAGATCAGACCGAGGATGAAATGCGAATCCGGTTTGTTTGTTCAGATACTGGAATTGGGATTCCTTCGGAAAAAATGGATTCGATTTTTGAGGAATTTACGCAGGCTTCCTCCGATACTACGCGTAAATATGGTGGTACTGGACTTGGATTGACGATTGTGAAGAGATTGGTTCAGCTTCATGGATCCGATATAGAAGTGCAAATGAAGCCTGAGGGAGGAACAGATTTTGCATTTGAGCTTACTTTTAAAATTCCATCTAAAAAAACAAAACCTATGTCCGATGCCGGTCGATCAGCACCCAAATCTCTAGAAGATGCATCCATTTTGGTAGCAGAGGATAATATGGTGAATCAGATCCTGATTCAGAAATTTTTAACTTCCTGGAATACCGGCAAATTGGTGCTGGTATCAGATGGACAAGAAGCCATGGATGAGTTTGAAAAAGCTGATTTTGATGTGGTTCTCTTGGATTTGCAGATGCCTCGTGTAGATGGCTTTGAGGTGGCTGAGTACATTCGAAGTCATTCAGATGCTCACAAAAGTCAAACACCTATTCTAGTTCTTACAGCATCTTCCATCCACGAGATTAGAGAAAAGATGAATGAAGTTGGGATCAATGACTTCGTCCCCAAACCTTTCACTCCTGAGGGCCTTTACGATAAATTGTTGGGTCAATTGAATAAGAAGGGATAAAAGAGCTTTTTTAGCATAAATTTTGCCTTTTCATCCCAAGCTTATCTCGACCAGCCTGATCAATGAGGATTAATTTTAGCCGTGTATTCGTATTTTTTTGCTTTTGGGTAGGAGTGTCTACTTCTGCATGGGCTCAAAAATTCTACGAAAAGAGGAGTACTCTGTACGTGCTAGGAGGTACTTCTACGGCCAAACTCAATCAATTTGATCAGCTACTCTCAGATCGGGGAATCTCTGGACTTCCCAACCGGTATCAAACCTTTGGGTTGGGAGCACAGACACGTTTGAATGACTTGGTTATTGGTTTTGAATTGTATCAAAACCATGGAGGAAGAGGGCAACTGGACGACTATAGAATCGACTACCGTACCTCCAGAGCTTTGATCAATGTTGGATATTCCTTTACCGAAGAATCGAAATTTCAGTTGATCCATTATATGTCTTTAGGAGTGGGCTACCTGAATTTTCAGATGCTCCCCTCAGAGCAGCCGGATCAATTGAATGCCTTTCTCCAAGATCCAGCCGAAGGCTTTATACTTAGGGAAAATGATATCCAAAAAGGGAGCGGGAAATACGGGAATTTTTTAACTGAAATAGGATTTCATCTCACATATGATTTCCCTATTCCTGGTCGAAAAGAATCAGTTTCTTTGATTGGGAAGTTCGGTTATTCCTTCAGTCCATTTGAGGGGAAGTGGGACCTAAATGGAGTTTCTTTTGAAAACACGCAAGCTGGTGCTTTTCTTCGTCTAGGAGCAGGAATCACCATTCCTGACCGTAATTTTTTCTATAAGGACGCGAGTATCACCTTTTACCTGCTTAATAGTTTTCATTTCTCGAAGCCTGATAAATTTAACCGACAATTGGTGGAAGCCGGTCTCAATCCATTGGAAGGAAGGCCCTCGAATCTAGGTGTCAAAATTCTCGGTCAGACTGAGAAGTTGCTTTATGGATTGGAGGTATACAATCTAGCCATGGATGGAGCAGCAAGTGATTTTCAATCTCATAGTTTAAACAGTCTGAGAGTCTATGCAGATGCTGGAATGAAAGTTTTTCAGGTAAAAAACTTTGCATTTGGGGCTTTGGCGGGCCTAGGCTATGGCAATATTCGCTACACCATTACCCAAAATTCCAAACCTGATTTTCCTGAGTTGCTGGAGCAAAGAGATTTTGATGGCTATTTGAGAAGTGGTGGATTACTCGGTAAGCCAGAGGTGTTTTTAGAGTATGGGCTACCTGTTCAAGACGGTAAGCTGTTCGATTTGGTCTTTAGCACCTCATTGGGATATGAATTGCCCTTGGCAAATTTCAAACTTGCCGAGCTCGGAATGGCTGGCTTTATGGCCGCACCCTACTGGAATATAAGTGTCGGAATCCGCCCATAATTTGATGGCTAAATTCTTAATTGCGAGTTAGGTGGTTTTTTATCGATTTGGTATTACCTTTGGTGAGCTTATCGAGAAAGACCGAGGGAAGGGCCCTTTGACGTCTTAGCAACCTGTAAACAAGGTGCTAACTCCCATTCCGGATGAATCCGGAAACAGATGAGCGGAGAAGTAGATTTACTTTTTTCCGTGGTTTTGCTCGATTAAGCTTTTATAGACTATGCAAAACAGAACGGACTTACTTCTAGCACAATTAGCCAAAAGAATTCTTATCCTCGATGGTGCCATGGGTACCATGATTCAGCGATATACGCTGACAGAAGAGGATTTTCGAACTCCCGCATTGGCAAATCATCACAAGCCTCTCAAGGGTAACAATGATCTATTGTCCCTTTCCAGACCTGAAATCATCAAGCAAATTCATCAAGAATATCTGGATGCTGGTGCTGATATTATTGAGACGAATACCTTCAGTGGGACATCCATTGCTCAGGCGGACTATGATTTGTCTGACTTAGCTTATCAAATCAATTTCCAATCTGCTTTGCTCGCTAAGGAAGTGGCACTCGCAGTATCCTCCCAAACTCCGAAACGACCTCGATTTGTAGCTGGAGCTTTGGGACCCACCAACCGAACGGCGTCAATTTCACCGGATGTCAATGACCCTGGGTTTAGAGCGGTGACTTTCGATCAACTAGCAGATGCCTACAAGGAGCAGACTAGAGGTCTCTTGGATGGGGGAGTGGATATACTTTTGGTGGAGACCATTTTTGATACCCTTAATGCTAAAGCAGCGCTATTTGCAATTCAGGAGGTTTTTGAAGAAAGAAATATCCCCTTGGATCCCAAAGAAGGAGGGATTCCAATAATGATTTCAGGTACCATTACGGATGCTTCGGGTAGAACTCTTTCCGGGCAAACCACAGAAGCTTTTTTGATTTCCGTAAGCCATGTACCACTCCTTTCCGTAGGACTCAACTGCGCTCTCGGTGCAAAGGAGCTACGACCCTATCTTAAAGTGCTAGCTCAAAAAGCTCCCTTCTATGTGAGTGCCTATCCAAATGCCGGACTTCCCAATGAATTTGGGGCCTATGATCAAGATGCCAAGGAAATGGCAGATCAAGTGCATGAATTTTTAAAAGATGGTTTGCTGAATATTCTCGGGGGCTGCTGCGGGACTACTCCTGATCATATTTCAGCTCTAGCCAAAATGGCCGAAAGCTATGCCCCACGGAGCCTTGAATCTCAAGAAAATATTTTAGCCGATTGAATGTGATGGAGACTAGAAACCTATTAAAGCTATCTGGCTTAGAACCTTTGGTGTTCACACCCGAACTGAATTTTGTGAATATCGGTGAGCGAACTAATGTAACTGGTTCGAAGCGATTTGCACGGTTGATTCTTTCAGGAAATTATGACGAGGCACTGGAAGTGGCCTTGGACCAAGTGCGAGGGGGAGCGCAGATTCTTGACGTCTGTATGGACGAAGGAATGCTCGATGGGGAAGCCGCTATGACTCAATTTTTAAATTTGATTGCTTCTGAGCCTGAAATTTCTCGAATCCCGATTATGATTGATAGTTCGAAATGGTCTATCATTTTGGCGGGACTTAAATGTGTGCAGGGCAAAGGAATCGTGAATTCAATCTCGCTCAAAAATGGTGAGGAAGAATTTCTTCAGCAGGCCAAAACCATCAAGAAATTTGGAGCTGCAGTTGTGGTGATGGCCTTTGATGAGGACGGACAGGCGGATACCTACGAGAGACGAATCGAAATCTGTAAACGCAGCTATGACCTTTTGGTGCGGAAGGCCAGGTTTAATCCTGACGATATAATTTTTGATCCTAATATTTTCCCTGTGGCCACAGGAATGGAGGAGCACAGAAAGAATGCGGTGGATTTTTTCGAAGCGACCAAATGGATCAAAGCCAATCTTCCTGGTGCAAAAGTAAGTGGAGGTGTGAGTAATGTAAGTTTCTCTTTCCGGGGAAATAATCCTGTCCGAGAAGCCATGCATGCCTCTTTCCTTTATCATGCCATCAAGCATGGGATGGATATGGGAATTGTGAACCCTACGATGTTGGAGGTATATGATGACATTCCCAAGGACCTTTTGGAGCGAGTGGAAGATGTGCTTTTCGACCGAAGGGAGGATGCTACAGAGCGGCTTTTGGACTTTGCTGAGACTGTAAAATCTACAGGTAAAAAAGAAATTGCAAACGAGGCTTGGCGATCTGACCCAGTGGCAAAACGAATCGAACATGCGCTTGTCAAAGGGATTTTGGATTACATCATAGAGGATACCGAGGCGGCAAGACTAGAATTAGTCAATCCGCTTAAAGTGATCGAAGGCCCGCTGATGGATGGGATGAATGTAGTGGGAGACCTATTTGGTGAAGGGAAAATGTTCCTCCCTCAAGTGGTGAAGTCTGCCCGAGTGATGAAGAAAGCGGTGGCCTATTTAGAGCCATTTATGCCTTTGCCGGAAGAAGGGCAAGAGGAAAGCTCTTTGAAAAAAATTCTGATGGCTACCGTAAAAGGTGATGTGCATGACATTGGGAAAAATATCGTAGGCGTGGTATTGGCCTGCAATAGCTACCAAATCATCGATTTAGGGGTTATGGTAGATGCCCAAAGGATCATCGACGAAGCGATAAAAAACAAAGTTGATATCATCGGATTGAGCGGTCTAATCACGCCTTCCCTCGATGAGATGGTCAATGTAGCATCCGAAATGGAACGTCAAGGCTTGAAAATCCCATTATTGATAGGAGGAGCCACCACATCCAGAATTCATACGGCGGTAAAAATCGATCCGGTGTATTCAGGAACCGTGGTTCATGTGACTGATGCGAGTAAATCCGTCCCTATTGCCGGTGAAGCCATTAGCCCTGAAACTAAAGACGCATACCACAAGCAAATTAAAGAAACTTATGCTGAGCTTCGAGTAGCTCATGAAGCCAAGCAATCAGTCAAACAGCTAATTTCCTACGACGAGGCCAAGGAGAACCCTGTCGAGATAGACTGGGAAAATTACGCTCCAGTCAAGCCCAAAGCACTTGGAAAAACGGTTCTTGAAGAGCTGGATATGCAAGTTTTGCGAAAGTATATCGACTGGACCCCGTTTTTCAGCACTTGGATGCTGAGTGGGAAGTATCCAAAAATCTTGGAAGATCCTGTAGTTGGTTCTGAAGCCAAGAAGCTTTTTGCCGATGCCAATCAAATGCTCGATCAGCTTATTTCTGAGCGCTGGCTTTCTGCCAAAGCTGTTTTTGGGCTTTTCCCGATAGAGAGACTTGATGACAGTATCCGAATTCTGCCTTCAGAAGCCACTGGAGATAAAAACGGTGAATTCCACTTTTTGCGACAGCAAGGTAAAAAAGGAAGAGGAGTGCCTAATCGATCATTGGCAGACTACCTTCATCCAAATCAAACAGATTATCTGGGTTGCTTTGCCGTAACTGCAGGACTTGGAATGGAGCCAAAGCTGGAGGAGTTTCAGAAAAATGGAGATGACTATAATGATATTCTCTTAAAAGCCTTAGCAGATAGATTGGCGGAGGCAGCCGCTGAATATGTTCACGAGCTTGTCCGAAAAGAGTATTGGGGCTATGCAACGGATGAGTCTTTAGAAAATGACGATCTAATCCGTGAGAATTATACAGGTATTCGCCCAGCTCCCGGATACCCGGCCTGTCCCGAGCACTCCGAAAAAGAGGAGATTTTCCGACTTCTCGATGCGGAAGGAATTGGCATGAAGTTGACCTCAAGCTATGCGATGTACCCTACATCTTCGGTCTCTGGCTTTTATTTTGGGCATCCCGAATCCGCTTATTTTGGGCTTGGAAAGATCGCTCAAGATCAGGTTAAAGACTATGCAGACCGAAAGAAAATAAGTTTGGAGGCAGCAGAAAAGCTTCTTTCCCCAAATTTGGCCTATTCCCCTCAATCCATCTCCACAGAATCAATTGTATGAAAATTACCGAGCATTTAGCAAAAGCAGATAAAACGCTTTTTTCTTTTGAAATCCTACCTCCGCTCAAGGGACAAAGTCTTAAAGAGTTATTGCAGGGGATTGAGCCACTGATGGATTTTAAGCCTCCTTTTGTGGATGTGACCTATCATAGGGAAGAGTATATCTATAAAAAGCATCCAAATGGCCTACTAGAGCGAATCAGTACAAAGAAGCGCCCAGGAACAGTGGGTATTTGCGCAGCGATTATGAATCGCTTTCATATCGACGCGGTACCGCACTTGCTCTGTGGAGGCTTTACCAAAGAAGAAACCGAAAATGCCCTGATCGACTTGAATTTTATCGGGGTGGAAAACGTCCTAGCGCTACGTGGTGATGCGCCCAAGACGGAAGGCAAATTTGTACCGGAGGAGAATGGGCACAGCTATGCTTCCGAACTGGTCCAGCAAATCGTACGGATGAACAAAGGCAAATACCTACATGAGGAGACGGAGCCTGCTTTCCAAACAGATTTTTGTGTGGGTGTAGCAGGCTATCCGGAGAAACATTTTGAGGCACCATCCATGAAATTTGACTTGAAATATCTCAAGGAAAAAGTGGACAATGGCGCAGAGTATATCGTGACTCAGATGTTTTTTGATAATGCCAAGTACTTTAAGTTTGTGGAGGATGTAAGAGCTGCTGGGATTGATGTTCCGATTATTCCCGGGATCAAACCCATTTCTACACTTGGTCAGATCACCATGCTTCCGAGAACTTTTTTCCTAGACTTACCCGATGCCTTAATGGATGAGTTGGAAAAATGCAAGAGTAATGCAGATGTGCGCGAAGTAGGAATCGAATGGGCTGTGTCTCAGTGCAAGGAGCTGGTAAAGGCAGGAGCACCCAGCTTACATTTCTATACCATGAGTAAAGCGCAAGCGACCTATCAGATCGCAAAGGAGGTATTTTAATTTCATTAGGATCTATTAGTGTTGTTTGGATTGACCTTCCTTCCCAATTTTTCCCTCCTTTTCTCATTTCTCCATATCTTCGGGCTATGATCAAACTTATTGAATGTCCCAGGGATGCGATGCAGGGTATTCCCAACTTTATTGATACAGCCATAAAGGCTGCTTATATTAATCAGCTGTTGGAAATAGGTTTTGATACGATTGATTTTGGGAGTTTCGTCAGTCCTAAGGCTATTCCGCAGATGCGGGATACAGCAGAGGTTTTAGAGCTTTTGGACCTTCATCAGTCGAGGTCAAAGCTTTTGGCCATTGTGGCCAATACACGGGGAGCAAATGACGCCTTGCTTTTTCCACAGATTGATTATTTGGGTTTTCCGCTTTCGATTTCTGAGACTTTTCAGCAGAGAAATACAAACGCTTCTATCGCCCAAGCTTTAGAAACTGTGGAAGAAATCCAAAATCTCTGCGAGGTTAAAGGGAAAACGTTGGTAACGTATCTCAGCATGGGCTTCGGTAATCCATACGGGGACCCTTATTCTCCTGAATTGGTGGCCGAATTTGTACAAAAACTGGATCAGCTAGGCGTCAAGATTATTTCACTTTCAGATACCATTGGCTCAGCTAGTCCTGAACTGATCACCCAACTTTTTGAAATTCAAATACCGGCTTTCCCACATATTGAATTTGGTGCCCATCTGCATAGTCGCAAGGAAGATATTGCAGCCAAAGTGAAAGCTGGGATAGGAGCGGGCTGTAGCCGTTTTGATGGGGCCTTGAATGGTTTTGGCGGGTGTCCAATGGCCAAGGATGAATTGGTTGGAAATATGGCAACGGAGCGAATGATCGAAACTCTGGAAGGGCTCGGACATGACTTGGGTTTGAACAAGGCAGAGCTAAATGAAGCCATGAAGCTTACTAGCTTCGTGTTTAATCAGTAGTTATGCAGCAAGAAAAACTTCAAGTAAAAGTGCGTCGTCTGCGTCGCATGCGGATCATTCACCGTTGGCTGGGGGTTCCGCTAATGATTTTCTTTCTAGTAATCGGGATTACCTCAATTTTGCTCGCCTGGAAAAAGAAGGTCGAACTCTTGCCTCCAACTCAAAGCTCAGAGGTTCAAAGGCAGGGTGAGTGGATTCCTACAGAAAAGATGCTCGCTATTGCCATCACCGAGATGGATTCCCGATCTCTTTCCTCTTTGGTGGATCGTATCGATATACGGCCGGATAAAGGAATAGCCAAAGTTACTTTTGAAGAGCATTTTACTGAAGTACAGATTGATGGATATTCCGGAGAGATTCTGTCAGTGGCGACACGTCACTCTGATTGGATTGAGAAAGTACACGATGGAAGTATCGTTGATTTTTACTTTGGGAATACCGAAACAGCCAAGCTAGTTTACTCAAGTGCCACGGCTTTTGGATTACTTTTGATGAGCTTGAGTGGGTTTTATTTGTGGTATTTCCCAAAAGTGATACGGAAAACCAAGCAAGGCTAATGCAGTAATTTGTACTTCTTGCCAGGTAAGGATTTTACGATTCCTTCAAACTCTAGGGAAAGAAGAATGGATGCCAAATTTCCCAGCCCAATTTCAGTTTCTAAGCTTAACTTATCGATATCCACTTCCTTGAGTTCTTGCAATAAACTCAAAATCATCTTCTCCTCTGGACTTCGATTACTCAGATCAAGGTTTGGCTTTTCCTGTTTTTTCTCTCCTGGCTCAGGCCAAAACAGTGCCTGTGCAATATCATAAGGCCCGGTGAAGATATTGGCTTTCATTTTTTGGATCAGATGATTACAGCCCTCGCTATACTGAGATTGTAAGTTTCCAGGTACGGCGAAGACTTCTTTGTTGTACGAGTAAGCAATCTCCGCAGTAATTAAGGCACCTCCTTTTTTGGCTGCTTCCACCACGATCAAAGCGTCTGAGAGGCCTGCAATGATTCGATTTCTTGCGGGAAAGTTTCCTGGAACCATTTTGCTTCCGGGTGGATATTCGCTCATTAAGGCACCTGTTTCTTGCAGCGCCTCCGCTGTACTCCGATGAATCCCCGGGTAAATATGATCAATGGGCGAGCCCAAAACAGCCACCGTCGGCAAGCCAAAATTTAAGGCTACCCGATGTGCTTCGATATCAATGCCATACGCCAAACCTGAAATAATTGCTGGTTGATAGGGTAGGAGCTGCTCTACGATCCGTTTGGTCACATCCTTTCCATAGGAAGTGGCACTTCGAGTACCCACGATGCCCACAGTTCTTTCGAAGTTTAGGTTTGCTTTTCCCTTTGAAAAGAGAACTACGGGCCCATCTTCCTGAAGCTTCAATCGCTGCGGAAAATCTGGGTGGAGAGAAGTGAGGATACTAAATCCTTGCTTAGTGGACTGCTCAATAATTGACTCTGCTTTGGCAAGAAGTTTCTGTTCCTGGTTGCGCAGTTCCAGAAGCTTGGGCCCCACTGAAGGTGTTTTACTTACCTTTCCTTTCGGGAGTTCAAAAAATCGCTTGGGAGAACCTGCATAAGCCAAGATCGCTTTGAAGACGGCAGGGCCTATTTTTGGTGCTAATGCTAAAGCGAGGAAGTATTGGAGATCGTCATTCTCCGGTTTGTTTGTTGAAGCCATCTCGAATTTTGATCAAAAAATCCTTGAGCTCCTGAAGGTTTTGGACAGCAGCTACTTTATCAAAGCCCTCTTCCTTACCTGATTTGATTACCTCTTGAGCTCCTTGTAGGGTATAGCCCTTTTCTTTCACAAGGTGATAGATGTACCGTAGTTTTTGAATGTCGTCTTTGGTGTATCGACGGTTCCCCTTTTTGTCCTTTCTGGGGCGAAGCATATCAAACTCACTTTCCCAGTATCGAATCAAAGATGCGGCGACGCCAAACTGACTGGCTACCTCACCAATGGAAAAATATTTCTTCTCTATTTCGCGTTCTTTGTACGGCACGGTCCCTGTTTAAAAGTTACCTCAATTTAAAGAAAAAGGTGCTGATAGTTCAAGTGAAACTTGAAGTCTTTTTGATTTAGGCTTTTTCTTGCACCAGATTAAGGATATGGACGGCAGCCAACCCAGCGGTTTCGGTTCGAAGTCTACTCTTTCCTAAGGAAACAGGCTCAAAACCCAAGGCCAGGGCCTCGTCAATTTCTTTTTTGGAAAAATCCCCTTCAGGTCCGATCAAAATCCAATATTTTCCATGAGGCTGGGCAAGACCAAAAAGATGCTGATCATTCTGTTCGTCCACATAAGCGATGAATTTTTGACCATCAAATGATTGGGATGTATTCAGCATCTCTTCAAATGAAGCAAAAGGAGATATTTCGGGAAAATGAAATTTAAGACTTTGCTTACAAGCTGAGATCATTTTCTTCTCGAGTCGATCGGTTTTAATTCTATGTCGCTCCGAGTTTTCGCTTTCGATTAAGGTGAGTTTATGAAATCCGATTTCAGTTGCTTTCTCTATCATCCACTCCATCCTATCCGGACTTTTGGTCGGAGCAATAATCAGATGAATCTCAAAATCATCCTTGGGGCTGAGAGTCTTTTCTTTGATCTGAAGCCTAGCTCCGCGCGAGCTGATTTCTTCAAGAATGCAGGTTGCCAATTGGCCTTTTCCGTCTGTGACTTGGATCAAATCACCTATTTTTTTGCGAAGCACCTTAGTCAAGTGCCTAGATTCTTCTGCTCCGAAGGAGACGCTTTGTCCTTCAATATTTTCGTGGTAAAAAAGCTGCATGTCTAAAGTTAATGACGAAAGTAAGGAAAAGAAAAAAGATTAAATGGTCGAAAAGCAAAAAAGCGCAGCCCAAAGAGGACCGCGCTTTCTAACCAAATAACCAATATTAATTAACCTTTTGAGATCTCCATGTTTACAGACTTACCTTTGATGGTATTCGTCTTCATCACCTGAATTACGTGAGCGGCATCTTTCTGAGGCACGTCCACAAAGGAGAAGTTGTCATAGATATCAATTCCACCGATACTCTTACCTGGAACACCTGCCTCACCAGCAATTGCTCCCACGATATCGTTGGGTCTGATTCGATCTTTTTTACCTAGATTCAAGAAAAGTCTGGCCATATTTGCCTCACGAGCTCTTTCGCCACGAGGTCCTGCATCCCGACCGCCTCTTTCGCTACGGTCAAAACGCTCTCTACGTCCACTTCTCTCTCCACGTTCAAATCTATCATTTCTTCCGCCTCGCTCACCACGACGACCTCCGTCTCTTCCACCGTCACGAGAAAATTCTCTACGTCCACCTCTGCTGTCTGAGTCACCTCTTCGGCGATCACTTCCAGCTTCGATGCTAAAGTTTTGCTCTCTAAGTTTCTTCACTGAGTCACCTAGGGCGATTTTAGTCAAACCTAGAGCAATTTGCTCCATGGTCAAGCCATTAGCCAATAATTGACCAAGTGTCTCTTCGAAAAGTTGATTGTCCTCTTCGATCGCGATTTTCGCTTGAATATCATTTGCCAATTGATCTTTTTTCATCTGGATCAATTCTGCCAATGAAGGAGGTGCAAGCTGAGTGATAGCAGCTTTTGTGAATCTTTCTAGATCCCTAAGCTTATATGAATCTCTTCTTCCGGAGATAAAGTTAATGGCTGTACCAGACTTACCTGCTCTACCTGTACGACCGATACGGTGTACGTAGTTTTCTTCGTCTAAAGGAAGATCAAAGTTGAATACAGCTTCCACATCATCCACGTCAATACCTCTAGCGGCTACATCTGTAGCAACCAATACTGCGCAATGACCTTTTCTAAACTTATTCATGACCTTGTCACGCTGTGCCTGAGATAGGTCTCCATGAAGAGCCTCAGCAAGGATTCCGTGAGCTGCAAGCTTTTCGGTAACCTCATCAGTCATTCGCTTGGTATTACAGAATACCACGCTAAGAGAATATTCGTTGACATTGATCAATCGAGCCATTAGATCTACTCTTAGTGAAGATTTCACCTCGTAGTACACTTGCTCAATATTCGATACTGTTAATTCCTTCTTGTCGATCTTTACAATCGCAGGATCTTTTTGAAACTTCTTGGTTAGATCCATGATCGGCTTAGGCATGGTAGCAGAGAAAAAGACGGTTTGTCTTTCTTCTGGCATTTCACGCAATATTGCCTCGATGTCATCTCTGAAACCCATGTCTAGCATTTCATCTGCCTCATCCAATACGATGATTCCAACGTCTTCTAGCTTTAATGTACCTCTTTTAATGTGATCCTGAACTCGTCCAGGTGTACCTACCACGATTTGTACTCCTTTTCTAAGTACGCGAATCTGCTTGTCTATAGATTCACCACCATAGATTGCTACGGAGTTGATGTTTCGTAGGTGCTTGGATAGTTTTTGGAATTCTCCTTCCACCTGTACTGCGAGTTCACGAGTAGGGCAGAGGATGATTGCCTGTGGCTTATTGAAATCTGGATCTACCAGATCAATGATAGGTATCGCAAATGCGGCTGTTTTGCCAGTACCAGTTTGAGCCTGTCCGATGACATCTCTTCCTGCTAATACATAAGGGATAGCTTCTGTTTGAATTTGGGAAGGTTGGGTATAGCCCATCTCTTCCACCGACTTAAGAATTTCCGCAGAAATTCCCAAGTCTGAGAACTTGAGTGTTTGCTCCATGATGTTTTCCTTACTTTTCTTGCCATGTTTCCTTGTGATGATCCCAGACAAGCGACAGTAAGGATTTCACGGCACGAAAAATTGTTCTATGTCTTATTGACGGGTGCAAATGTAGGAACTTTTATTTTGTATTCCTAATCCCTTTCAAACATCAATAGAATATTATTAAGTATTAAGGTATTTTAAGAGAAATATATTTGGTTGCGGCGCCTTAATCAGTCACTCAAGGAAATATCCTTTGTGCTAAATGAAGGAAGTGTCTTCGGAAGCCTCTTCCATCATTTGATCTGCAAGGTCTTTTCCAAGGTAGCGATCGATCAAGCCATGACCGACATATAAAAGTGGAGTGAGTAAGATAGCTACCGTGAATTTGTAGATGTAATTGATGATGCCGACAGCAAGTACTTGGCTCAATCCCCAATTGCCGAAAACGTAAAAAGCGATTCCCAAAACCACAAACGAGTCAATAAATTGAGAGACAAAAGTGGATCCTGTGGCGCGAAGCCAGATAAGTTTTGGACCGGTAACCGCACGCAGTTTTTGGAAGACATATACGTCAATCAATTGTCCTAAAAGAAAGGCTGTCAGTGATCCGATGATAATTCCTAGACCTTGCGTGAAAATCAGGTTGAACGCATAATTGATGTTGAAAGGGGTTCCGTCCGGAGTCGTGGCGTTGACCTCAAGCCAGAAGTCTGCCGGCACCAAAACTGTGACTAGGCTAATTACCAAAAAAACATAGGCGATCAATCCAGCAGTGATAAAACTAATTTTTCGAACACCCTTTTTACCAAAATACTCATTGATGATATCGGTAGTAATGAATACGATGGGCCAAATCACTGCGCCCGCAGTTAGATTAAAATCGAGGACGTATTCTCCAAAGAAAGTCCAGTTTACCGGTTCGAATCCCAATGTTTTTTCACCTGAAAAAATCTTCACACCGATCACTTCAGCGAGAATAGCATTGGTGAGAAATATACTTGCCAGAATGACAAAAAGATTGGTGCGTTTTTTTATCGAAGGATCGGTCATGTGATAGGGTAAGTTTCGCCTTGAGTACTTAAATAGGATTTTGAAAAAATAGTTTTGGCTTCTGCCAAAAGTCCTTCGAGATCTCCGTAGCGCGAGGAAAAATGCCCAAGCATCAATTGACCTACATTGGCCCGTTTGGCGATTTCTGCAGCTTCTTTGGCGGTGGAGTGAAAGGTGATTTTTGCTCGATCTTTTTGATCATCCATAAAGGTGGATTCGTGGTAAAGTAGCGTGACATCCTTTACATGAGGAACCAGATCAGGATCGAAAATGGTGTCCGAACAAAATGCATAAGATCGCATTTCGCCTTGAGGATATGCAAAATCCTTTACCCGAAAGAGTTTACCCGCTTCATCAAGGAAGTCCTGTCCTTCACGTAGCGTCTTAATGGCTTCCACCGATGGCTTTTCGGACAAAACTTTTTCTTTAATCAGGTTTCGCAGACGTGTTTTTTCTTCAATTCTAAAACCAGTGGTGGGAAGCCTGTGCTTCATTGGGAAGCTAAACACTCGAATTTGGTTGGTTTCCAAAAGTAATTCAGCCTCGTTGGGGTTGGTTTCTCGAAAACTTAAAGGGTAGACCAGTTTGGTTTTACTCCATTTAAACTGGGTCGTGATAATTTCGTCAAGACCTTTTGGGCCATAAATCGTCAAAGGCTTGGTACGCCCATTCAAGTTGTAACTCGAAAGCAAGCCTACCAAGCCTAAGTAATGATCACCATGCAGGTGCGAAATGAAAATGCAAGAGATCCGGGAGGATTTCTGTTTGAATTTTTTCAATTGCATTTGAGTGCCCTCACCGCAATCGATCAGCAAATACTCCTGATGGTATCTGACCACCTGAGCTGTGGGGTTTCTTCCATGCACAGGAATGGAGGAAGTATTCCCAAGTACCGTTACTTCAAATTCAGGGATCAATCCTCCTCTTCTAGGGTTTCTTCGCTGTCTTCGCCGTTTTCTATTTCATGAATGAAAATGGCCTCTCCAGCCTCTTCAAGGGTGTTTACAAGATTTAATTTCTTGTCAAGCATCGAAATCTTGAGCAATTTCATCACATGCTCCTGCACTCCAGAGATAATGAAAATACCACCCCCATTTCCAAACTCACGGTCTCCTACAAGCAAAGCACTCAGTCCGCTAGAGTCCACATATTTCACTTGAGACATATCCAACACTAAGTTGGAAAAGCCTTCTGCATGGATTGTCAAAAGCTCGGATTTAAGCTTTGGTGCAAGTAGCGAATCGAGTTTTTCTTCTGCTGGAGTGAAAATTACGTATTGCTCTTTTTTATCGATTGAGTATTTCATGGTCTTTTGTAATTAAGTAAGTTGGTTCAAAATCGCTGTTTCGATTCGGTTTTCAATGTTTTTGGTGTCTGCTTTGACAAAGGTTTCTCCGGTGATTTTTTCGAAAAGCTCAATATAGCGATCCGAGATGCTTTCTACAATATCATCGGTCATTTCGGGTATCTGCTGACCGTCTTTTCCCTGAAAACCTCCGGCAATCAGCCATTGCCGTACAAATTCCTTAGAGAGCTGCTTTTGTGGTAATCCTTTCGCCTGATTTTCGCTGTAACCTTCCTTGTAGAAATAACGAGAGGAGTCGGGCGTGTGGATTTCATCGATCAAATAAATTTCTCCTTCATGCTTTCCGAACTCATATTTTGTGTCGACAAGGATTAGGCCTTTTTCGTCAGCCATTTCCTGTCCACGCTGGAAAAGGGCCAATGTGTAAGCTTCGAGTTTTTCATAATCCTTGGTCGAGACAATTCCCTGACGTAGGATTTCTTCTCTGGAAATATCCTCGTCATGCCCGGCATCGGCCTTTGTAGTGGGAGTGATGATAGGAGTAGGAAGTTTATCATTTTCTTTGAGCCCTTCAGGAAGAGACACTCCACAGAGCATGCGTTTGCCCAATTTATACTCTCTGGCTGCATGGCCGGCGAGGTATCCTCTGACCACCATCTCTACTTTGAATGGGACGCATCTCTTGCCTATGGTGACATTTGGATCCGGCACTGATTCCACCCAATTTGGAACAAGGTCAGCCGTGGCGGCTAGAAACTTAGCAGCAATCTGATTCAATACTTGTCCTTTATAGGGAATGGCTCTGGGTAAAACTACATCAAAGGCGGAGATTCGATCTGAGGCCACGACTACCAGCTCTTTTTCAAAAATATAGACATCGCGTACTTTGCCTTTGTAAAAATCGATCTGTCCAGGAAATTTGAACTGGGTTTCTTTGATAGCTTCAGTCATGAATCAAGTCTTTTGGCAAAAATAAAAAAAGGTTTAGGTTCTTCAGATTCGAGAGGTCTTAATTGTCAACTTTCTTTCCGCGGGAATACATTTCTGTTTTCATGGGTTCACCATTCTGATCAAAGTATTCTCTTTTTCCATCCAATAAACCTTTTCTGTAGTTTCTGATTTCCTCTATTGTTCCGTCCTTTCGGAGGATTTTTAATTCTCCTTCGATCAAACCACCCACATATCGAGCTTGGTAATTTAAGCTTCCATTGATGTGATAATACGTTTCGCTGAGCAATTCACCTTCCTTGTCATACTCTGCAAGCATTTCGAGTTCACCATTTGGATGATATTTCTTAATGCTTTCTACTGGTACGCCGCGTTTAAAAATTGCCCGCTCTTTGATTTTTCCATTCTCATGGTACTCGATCATTTCTCCTTCCGGCTGGCCGTTTTTGTAGGTGCCATTTCTGGATACTTTTCCGCTGGGAAAATTGAGTAAATAATTCCCATCCAAGACACCTTTTTTATAATCTCTGGCGGATTGAATCGTACCGTTGGCAAAGTAGCGAGTTTCCGTACCGTCAATTTCACTATCCTTATAATTAACTGAAATCAATAGCTGCCCGCTTTCGTCATACTCTTCATAAAGGCCGTCGTAATTTCCGTCCTTGAAGGTAGCCTTGACTTTAGGGGCTCCCGACTCAAAGAAAGATTGAGTGGGCCCGTTGGGTCGATTATCGACAAAGTTCGTTTTGTCTTGTACGACTCCCGAGGGGAAATAAGTAATGACTTCCCCTTGGAGCTGATCATTTTCGAAAAAGCTTTCTTGTCGGATGAGTCCACTGGGAAAATAACTAATGGATTTTCCTGAACGAGCGTTATTTACAAAAGTAGTGAGTTTGAGCGTGTCTCCGGAGATTTCATCTAGGTCTACAAAGAGGCCATGACGCTGATTATCCTTGAGTTGGCCGATTTGCACCAAGCCACCTTCAAGGGCATACCTCCTGACTTCACCTTGAGCCTTTCCGTTGATTACAACATAGACTTCCTTGAGAAGGGTCTCCTCATTGTCATAATAGGTCCGAACGGTGTCCTGACCAAAGACATAGAAATTTACCAAGAACAAAAAAATAAGAAGAAGACTCCTCATAAATAGAAATGCCACAGCACCTAGTGCTGTGGCTTGGGGTTAGATTACATTTTTTCGATTACAATGGCTGAGGCACCGCCACCTCCATTGCATATTCCTGCGACTCCGATATTACCTTGATGGTTATGCAGTACGCTATTTAGTGTGGTGATGATTCTTGCTCCGGATGCACCTAGTGGATGTCCAAGAGAAACTGCACCTCCAAAGACGTTGATTTTGTCATTGTCTAGTTCTAGTTGTCGCTGATTTGCTAGTGCTACAGCGGAGAATGCCTCATTGATTTCATAAAAATCCACATCGGCAGCAGAAAGCCCAGCATTCGCGATTGCCTTTGGAATGGCCAAGGCGGGTGCAGTGGTAAACCAAATTGGATCCGTAGCCGCATCTGCAAATCCACGGATTTTTGCCAAAGGCTTCAGCCCAAGTGCATCAGCTTTTTCCTTACTTACCAATACAAGAGCAGAAGCGCCATCGTTCATTGTCGACGCGTTTGCGGCGGTCACTGTTCCTTCTTTTTCAAACACAGGTCGAAGGTTTGGGATTTTGTCAAACATGACATTTTTGTACTCCTCGTCTTCGCTGATAGTTACTATGCCCTTTCGTACTTTAATTTCCACTGGAATCACTTCATCTGCAAATTTTCCATCTGCCCAGGCCTTTGCTGATCTCTCATATGACTGAATGGCGTAAGCATCTTGATCTTCACGGCTGATATTTAATTCTCTAGCAGTATTGTCGGCACAATTTCCCATTGGAAAATTATAATAAGCCTCAAAAAGGCCGTCTTTTACTAATCCGTCTACAAATTCTGCATTACCGTATTTGTAGCCGAAACGTGCTTTAGGAACGTAAAATGGAACATTAGACATGCTTTCCATTCCACCCGCTACTACGACATCGTTAATACCAAGCATAATGGACTGGGCACCGAGCATTACTGCTTTCATTCCTGAAGCGCATACTTTATTGACAGTGGTACAGGGAACATTGTAGCCTATTCCTGCACCAACAGAAGCCTGTCTTGCGGGAGCCTGTCCAAGATTTGCGGAAATCACATTTCCCATGAATACTTCTTGTACCTCCTTGGAGTCTACTCCTGACTTTTCCAAAGCTCCTTTGATAGCCTTGCTTCCAAGTTCCACTGCGGTGAGCCCTGATAGGGCTCCTCCATAGCTGCCTAGGGGAGTACGCACTGCTGATACGATATATACTTCTTTGATCATGTTAAATTTGGGTTTAGTTCTTTAATCTAATTTTTACCAATCCGGAATGCCTTTTTTTGGACGTTCGGTGGGTCGTTTTTTATTTTGTTGAATGTAGCGAAGCTCTGCTGCATTCATGTTTTCTAAGATCTGGGCTGCTTGCTCGGGAGTGAGGTTCATGGCTTTGAGCTTTTCTTTAAACTCCTCCATAGCCTTATTTCGATCAGCTAGGTTCGCATCCATTTGATCATTGGCATTTTCTGGCTCATCCTCAGATTGATTTTCTGGTTTCCCATCTTGGGACTCATCGGCCTTATCTTGATCCGTCTGCTCTCCATCTTGCTTTTGCTGCTGATCTTGCTCGGATTGCTCACCTTCACTGTCTTGATTCTGCTGATCCTGCTGTTGTTGTTGCTGATCTTTATTTTGCTGATCCTGCTTCTCTTGCTCTTCCTCCTCTTTTTCCTTTTCTAGTTTTTCTTTGAGGGCTTGAAGCTTTGGGTCATTGGGGTATTTGCCCAGTCCTTCATTGACTGTGGCGAGTGCTTGATCTCGCTCTGTTTTCACATAGGATCGCGCTGCTTTATTGAAATAGTCGCCGACAGCTTGGGCATGACTCGTACCGAAGGCCAGAGCCCAAAGTAATCCTGTACATAGTATTAGTTTACTTTTCATCGATTTCTGTGACTTCTTGTAGGTTAGTAATAAACTCCTGATAGGCAGCAACAGTTTCATCTTGGGCCAGAGCATCTGTCATTACTTTCAGAGCATCCTTAAATCTAAACTGCTCTACCAATCGATCTGCTTCTGCTTTTTTCTGCTTCGCAAAATCCGAAGGTTCGGGTTTATTTTGATCTTCTTGTTGACGCTCCTCGTCCCGCTGCATCCATCGAGCCAAAAGCTCATAATTATATCGGGCAGTCTCGTTCGTGGGATCTTTGATTAGGGCGGACTTGAATTTGCTCAGCGCAGCTTCATTTTCCTGTTTATTTCCCAATAGCACACCGCCCTGATTGAAAGCCATGGAGGACAGCTTTTTGTCAACGGCAATGGAAGCTTTATCAAAGTTGGCTGTAGCTTCTTCAAGCTTCTCAGCATATTGATAACTCAGCCCTAAGTTGAAATCCAAGTTTGATGAGGAGTATTGAAAATTTTCTATCAAAGCCAAATGATCCGTAATGGACTGCTCATATTCCGTACTTGCATAGCTTTTTTCGGCTTGATCTATAGCTTCATTTAATCTAGAAATGCGAGTCCAAGAAGCAGGTAAAAGCAAAAGAATAAAGGCGATTGATTTCCAGCTCATTAGAGTTTGATGGTTTTAATAGGCAACATCATATCTAGCAAGGTGAGTGCGAAGGCCACCATTAGAAAGTAAAAGTACTTATTTGCGGAGGCTTCCACGGTTCTAGACCCAGTCACTCCACCTTCTATTCTTTCCAGGGCTGAGATTAGACTTCCCACTTCCTGAACTCCATCGGAGATTTCAAAATATTGTCCATCAGTCTGGGATGCGATCCTTTGGAGTGGATCACGATCCAAAACGGTCACTGCAGGTTGTCCGGTGCTAGGATCAATGACGACTCCATTACCTCTAGGAATGGTCGACCCATTGTCTGTTCCAACCCCCAGCGAAAATACTTTGACACCTAAGTCTGAAAGGCGATTGGCAATTCCGTCCAAATCATCTCCAAAATTTTCCCCGTCAGAAATCAGAATAATGGATTTTGACTTGATTTCTTGACTCTCATCTTTTTCAAATCGATCCAGTGCCATGAGCAAAGGTCCATTGAGATCAGTACCAAAATTAGGAACTAAACCGGTGTTCAGGCCGTCGATGTACAACTGCAAAACGCTTTGGTCAAATGTAAGGGGACACTGAAGAAAGGCTTCCGAACTGAAAATGATCAATCCAATTCGATCGGAAGGGAAGCTTTTGGTTAGATTTTTTAATTCAAATTTGATACGCTGCAAGCGACTCGGGCCGATATCCTGTGCATTCATGGACTGGGACAGATCCACGGCGATGAAAATATCCTTTCCTTCCTCAGTGATTTCTTTGGTCGAAACACCGATAGACGGACCGGCTAAAGCAATTAAAAATAGGGTGAAATAGGAGGTGCGAATGACTAGCTTGGTAAATAGTCTTCGCTTTTCCACTTTGAGGCGGCGATTGATTCGCCAAAAACGAACAATATAGAGCGTGTACAGAAGGATAAATATCCCTGCAAGTATTAATATCAGCTTTAAATCAGGGTATGCCCAAATCATGGTTCGAAATTATAAAATCTCGTGCATTTTTACAGTGCCGTTTAAAATAAGGTTGACCCGATGGCATAGGAATTTTAATAATTAACAAACATTAATCTTTCTAGTTCGTCTTCCTAAAGAACCACGACCAACTTTACCACATGAAAATTCAATCGCTCCCGTTTTTGGGTGTGTTTCTCTTGTTTTTTGGAGGGTTTAGCAACTCTGCTTTTTCCCAAAGCCAAGTCCTTAATGGTACTATCGTAGATGTCAATAACTCAGAGCCCATGCCAGGCGCGAGTATTTATTGGGAGGGGGATGTTTCTACGGGAGTGGTTTCTGATCTGGATGGTAAATTTAGTATTCAGATTCGCGAGCTACCCGATCGATTAGTCATTTCATTTGTAGGCTATCAGACTTCCAATCGAGTGATTAATCCAAAAGATATTGATAAGGAGCTCAAGTTTTTCCTGAGTCCCGACGAAATGTCTCTTGATGAAATAATTATTCAGGAAATCCGTCCGGACGAACAAGTCAAAAACCTTGAAACTGGAATCGTCCGTCTTCCAATTGAGTCAATCAAAAATATCCCCGCTCTGTTTGGTGAAGTGGACTTATTGCGAAGCTTGCAACTGTTACCCGGGGTCCAAACGGCAGGAGAGGGGACCACAGGATTATTTGTTCGTGGAGGTTCGGCAGACCAAAACCTAATCCAAATTGATGGGGCTCCGGTTTATAATGCCTCTCACTTTTTTGGTTTTTTCTCCGTTTTTAATCCGGATGCTTTAGATCAAGTTGAGCTTTATAAAGGGAATATGCCTGCTTCTTATGGTGGGCGATTGTCATCTCTGATTGACGTATCCCTTAAAGAAGGTAATCGGGAGCAAATTCATGGTGAGGGGGGAATTGGTACCATTTCTTCCCGAATATCAGTAGATGGCCCGCTTTTCAATAACAATTCGACTTTTTCGGTTTCTGCAAGACGAACTTATGCGGATGTTTTTTTGCAGCTTTCCAATGATGAAGACCTCCGAAATAATCGCCTGAACTTTCATGATTTGAGCGGCAAGTTTACGTTCTATCTCAATGATCGCGACAAGCTTTCCATCTCTTCTTATCAAGGGCGAGACTTTCTGGGCTTAGATGAGGATTTTGGTCTGGGTTGGGCAAATTGGGTTAGTTCGATTCAATGGAACAGAAATATCTCGGATACATTCTTTTTTGACTTGACTGGATATCATTCGGAATATAGATACTTTGTGGAGTTTGATGATCCGGAAGCAGGTTTTGAGTGGAATAATCGATTGTCTGAATCTGGAATTAAAGCACAATGGACCAAGCTAAGAGGTGAAAATTTGCAGACTTATTGGGGAGTCCACAGCCAATATTATCACTTTGCACCCATCGAGGTCAATCCCGCTGGTGGCAGTGCTGTGCAACCTCTAGCAACGAATCCCAAGAATGGAATTTTGAATAATATTTTCGCGGGGATGAGTTATAATTTCTCTCCGAAGCTAAGTGCAGAAGCCGGTTTGCGCTGGGGATTGTATAATCAAGTTGGTCCAGGCGTAGATTATTTGTACCCTGACGACAATCCTGGCGAGAATGCGGTCATCCTTGATTCCCTTTCTTACAAATCATTCGAAAGCATAAAATTTTATCAGGGTTTAGAGCCTCGCCTAGCTTTTCGCTATTTGATCAATGATCAGTTTTCGCTCAAGACGGCTTATAACCGCAACTTTCAATACTTGCAAATTGCTTCCAACAGTTCTGCCGGTCTCCCGATAGATCGTTGGATATTGGCTGGACGCTATGTTCCGCCCATCCGATCTGATCAAGTTTCACTCGGGCTCTTTCACAATTTTGATGACAATCGCTGGGAGTTTTCGGTGGAGGGGTATTATAAGGACTTTAGAAATATCATTGACCTTAAGAATGGAGCAAATGTCCTTTTTGCAGATAATGTGGAAACAGAGATTCTTTCTGGAGATGGCTGGGCTTACGGTTTGGAGTTTTTGCTGCGCAAAAATGTAGGCAAAACGACCGGTTGGCTTGCCTATACTTGGTCAAGAACATGGAGACAAATTGAAGGGGTTTCTTTGGGGCAAAAATATAATCCGAGATACGATAGGCCTCATGATTTGACTTTGGTTTTGAATCATGAGTTTTCACCAGCTTGGTCGGCTGGACTTACCTTTGTTTATACTACGGGACAGGCTGTTTCATTTCCAATAGGATTGTATGAATCTGACAATCAGATTTTGAGTCTTTATTCAGAATTTAGGAATGAGGATAGATTCCCGAATTATCATCGAATGGATGCTTCGATTAGTTGGAAAAACCCCAATAAGGGTAAAAAATGGAGAGGGAGCTGGAACTTTAGTATTTATAATCTTTACGGGAGAAAGAATCCTTTCGCATATGAATTCCGTGAAATCACCAATGGCGACATAAACTACGATCCGGATGTGGATGGGCCCGCCCAAACCGTAGAACCGGGAATAGTTATGACCTATTTATTCACTTTTCTTCCCTCTATTACTTACAATTTCCAATTTTGAGATGAAAAGATTAGCGATCATAGTTATTGGACTTTTGCTTTTCGGCTGTCAAGAACAAGTGGATTTACCTCTGGCGACCATAGATGGCCTCGTCCCCGTTATTGAAGCTGAGTGGACCAATGAACCGATTTTCAATGAGGTGAAAATGTCATTGGCACAAAACTATTTTGACAATACAGAGCCAGTTATCATCGCAGATGCAACTGTTTCGATCAGCATTCCGGGTACGGAGGAAGTCATTCCCTTTATTTTCGTCAATGCCTCAAATAGCTATAAGCCTGTTTCTGATCGCAGGGTTGCTGAGGTGGGGGAGACCTATGAATTGAAAATAGAATGGAAGGACAATCTTTATGTTTCGAGAGGGCTAATGCTTGAGCCGCCGACTTTAGATAGCTTGACCTATAAGTTTGAAGAGGAAAGAACCTTCAGAGATGAAGGATATTACATTTCGGCCTATGGCAAAATACCCTTTAAAGAGGATAATTTCTATCGAATCAAAATCATACAAAACGATACTTTACTCAATGATCGAGATGACTACTTGCTTTTTGACGATACTTTTGGATTGACTTTTTTCGAAGAGGGTTTGGAACTGAATTATGCCTTTGAGGCTAAAGACCGGATACGCTTGGTGCTTTATCGCTTGAATGAGCCTGTTTATGATTATTTCAATCAATTGGTAGGCTTGCTCTTTACCGATGGGGGTCTTTTTAGCCCTCCTCCTCAAAATCCAGATACGAATATTGTGACGCAGCGTGGAAACGATCGAGCAGAGGGGTATTTCATGGTGAGTCCTATAATTAGCCAATCTGTTTTTATTAATGAAGAAGAACCTGACCCGGAAAACTAAATCATTCCCTCTGAATTCTCAGAGGGCTTTTTTTGCTCCCTTTTATTAAAATATCGTAGAACTACGAAAAAATAGTAGGAATATTCAATTGCCTTTTTTACCTTGGTGCTATGAAAGAATTAAGTCAGCACGAGGAGCGCATTATGCAGATTTTTTGGAAGATGGAAAATGCCATCGTTCGGGAGGTCTTGGAGCTTTTACCTGAGCCAAAGCCACCTTATACGACATTGGCCTCCTCCATTCGTTTGTTAGAATCTAAGGGGTACCTAAATCATCGAACTTTCGGCAACGTCAATCAGTATTTCCCTATCATTAGTCAAGAGGAGTACAGCAAAAACTCCGCAAACCACATGCTTGCGAACTACTTCCAAGGATCGGTTGGTAATTTTCTTTCCTTTATGGTCAAAGAAAATAAAGTCTCGGATACTGAAATCGAAGAACTACAAAGGCTCATTGATGAGTTAGAGAAAGGAGGAAAGTCATGATGCAGGTATTTAACTATTTATTTGAATTGAGTTTATGTCTGATGATCTCATGGGGTTTTTATAAGCTTGTTCTTGAGCAACTTACCTTCTTTGATCTCAACCGAAGCTACTTGATAGGTTCGCTATTGGCGTCCTTACTTATTCCACTCCTTTCCTTTGAGTATTTTACCCAGGATCCGTTGCTCAATGGAGTGATGCTTCCTTCAGTTTGGGTAGGAGGAGAGGTCAGTGAAATTCCAGCCGCTGGATTCATTTTCAATCTCACATGGCAAGAAATATTACTGTCAGCTTATGTATTGGGTGTAGTCTTCATGATGATTCAGGTGATTGCAGGCCTGACTCGTTCATTTATCTTGATCAGCAAATCCAAGCAGATCAAATCCAATGGATTGACCTTCGCCATTCACGAAGATTTCAAGCCAGCATCTTTCTTTCATTTCGTCTTACTACCGGAGTATTTACCCAGTGATCCTGATCAGCAACAGATAGTGATCCATGAATCTATTCACGTATCGAAGAAGCATACCTACGATTTACTTTTGATTCAATTGACCAAAATTTTGCTCTGGTTCAATCCTATCATTTATCTATTCGAAAAATCCTTACGAGAAATCCATGAATTTCAGGCAGATCAAGGAGTGACCCAATCTTATTCGTCCTTTGATTATTCTCGGCTTTTGGTTCGATTGATTTCTGGACAAAAGAGTTTCGAGTGCATTCACTACTTCAGCCAATTTCAAACCAAAAAACGCATCATCATGATGAATAAAGCCAAATCCAATCCCTTTAAAAAGAATCGCTTTCTATTCTTTTTCCCGCTGATTGCACTTCTTGTGGTTGCCTTGGCTTGTGAAAATCAATCCACGAAAGAGGAGTCGAATGTGATTATGGAAAACCCTGATAATGAGACTATGCCAGATCAGGGTGAGCTTTACAAAAATCTTCCTATCACAGAAATGCCAGTGGATGATGTTTTTGATGTGGTGGAGGAGCAGCCGGTGCCCCCAGGAGGTATGCGAGAGTGGTTTGGATACTTAATGTCAAATCTGAAATATCCTGAAGAGGCTAGAGAAAAGGGAATTGAGGGAAAGGTCGTCCTATCCTTTGTGGTGACTGAGGATGGTAGCTTGAGCGATGTTAAAGTTCTGGAAGGAATAGGTTATGGATGTGATGAGGAAGCGATCCGCGTAGTCAAGTCATCGGGTGACTGGAAGCCTGGAAAGCAAAAAGGAAAACCCGTCAAAGTTAGAATGACGCTTCCAATCAATTATGATTTGGGTGATGTAAAGGGAGTGGCTTCTCTTCGGTTGTTCAAACATAGATTTGCCGGATTCAATTTGACAGACCAAGGTATTCGCCCCGTGCAGAACGAAGTTAGGGTCGGCAATGGGTGCTAGATACACTTAGAGAGGCCTTTGAAATTCACACTTTCCCGTGATGTAGAGATGGATCTTAGTCATACTTCAAAAATTAATAAGAACTAACCACGATTAAATTAAACTGTATATGAAAACTAAATCAACGATTAAAATTGGCTTTTTAGCCGTATTGGCCATGATAGTATTTTTCACCTCCCCACAAGCGGTACATGCTCAGTCTGACAGCAAGGTATATGAGGAAGTGGACGAATTACCTGTCTATCCAGGTGGGATGGAAGGCCTTGTCAGCTTTATGGTAGATAACTTAAAGTATCCAAAAGCTGCGAAAAAGGACGGAGTTACTGGTACAGTTATCGTTTCTTTTCATGTAGAAAAGGACGGAGCTGTGAGTCATGCCGAGATCCTGCGAGGTATCGGTGGAGGCTGTGACGAAGAAGCACTACGCATCGTCAATCAAATGGAAAAATGGCAGCCCGGTAAAAAGGATGGTGAAACTGTGATCACCGCATTAAAACTACCAGTGAAATTTGCACTATAGAAATTTGCTCAGGTATCTGGAAAGCTCTCAATTATTTGAGAGCTTTTTTTATCTTTCTGCATACCTAATCAAATACTATGAAAAAGCTCCATATACCCTTCGCTAACTATCTTGTTTTCCTTGCTACCATCCTACTTTTGTCAGGCTGTGGAAAAAGCACAGAGGAACTCCTAGTGGGTAAGTGGTCAGGAACGGACTTTGACTTTGAGCAAACCGAAGGTCCTGATCTTGCAGCCATGATTGAGGGAGGAAAAGATTTACATATCCGTGGTAATCTGATTTTGGAAGAAACCGGAACATACATCATATCATCTCCTGACAACGTGATCAATGGAAAAGGAGTTTGGAAGGTGAAAGGGGATGAACTTACCATGATCGATGAGAATAAAAATGAAGTGATTTATGAGATCGTAGATATCTCTGAAACTCAAATGGTCACTTACAATGAGGTAGCCATGGAAACTCCTCTAGGCAATTTGGCCGGTAAAATCACTTTGACTTACAAAAGGCAATAAAAAAAGTCGGCTTTTGCCGACTTTTTTTATTGCTAAATATTTTTTGAATTAGACCTTCTTTACGTTTACCGCATTCAGGCCCTTCAGACCTTTTTCTAGCTCGAAGGTCACTTTATCTCCTTCATCTACATCGTCAATTAGTCCATTGACGTGCACAAAAAATTTGTCTTGAGAAGTGATTTCACGAATGAAACCATATCCTTTGGAATGGTTGAAGAAATCAATTTTCCCTGTTCGCTCAGAAGGCTCTTCTTCGGCGATTCTTTTTGGAACACCAATCTCAATGCTTTCGGCATCCACTTTTTGTGGTTTTTTTATCGGATCTGGTGGAGTATCTGTAATATTTCCAAATTCATCCACATAGGCCATCATATTATCAAGCGTACCTTTAGTTGCTTGGTCTTTTCTTTCTTCGCGACGCTCCATTTTTTCTTTGGCTTTCTTTTGTCGCTTTTTTTCTCTCTCTTTCTTGTTAAAGGTTTCTTGTGATCTGGCCATTCAGTAGTGTTTGGTTTAAGTATGATTGACTTTCCATTTTGGAAAGGATAGTGAGGTAGGCACCACGTAATTTCTCTGTTTGATTACCGAGGGGAATCGGTCTGGGCAGGGGATTACGAGGATTTTGGCCCTCGACTCTTACAAAGTTACAAAATTTATTTCGGCTTCCTTAGCTCCGGTTTTTTATTTCTGATTTTGTGCTGAAAATCAATAAACTAACTCAGAATCAAATTATTAATTAGTTATAAAAAAATGGGAACCTGATATATTTCGAATGGAAATTTTGGCTAAAATCAATTAAAAATATCAGTTAAAATTACCCATACAGTGGGTACTTCTTTGGTATAAGTATATTACTTATTTCATTCCTAACTGCTTTCTGACTTTTTTCAAAAGCTCAAAAACCGGCTCGGAGGAAAGTATCAAAGACAGCTGACCGAGTAGCAGATCAAACTCCTGAGCGAGCATCCGATCATTTTTTCCATAATCCCAAATTGGTAAAACAATCCGCTCAAAAAGAGCATCGAAGCTATGTTCATTTCTAATCAGAAGATAGGGTGAACCTTCTCGGGTAATCGATTCTGGAGGAAAATTCAAGGCGCGATATTGAAACAAATCCATCAAAGCCCTAAAACTTAAGATGGCCGTTCCTGGGTCATTGACACCTGGACTGAGTGCTTTAAGGGCGATTTCGCTCAGTTGACGAAATCCATATTCATAATTCCGATCCACGGATTCTTGCTGGCTGAAAATAATACCTTGGAGCACTTCAGGAATCTTCTCCTCGGCGATGGTATGACTACATTTTAGAATAGGTTGTCCTCTCAAAATAAAGGTTCCCATAGGATAGATGGCCAAAAAGCTGCATTCATTTTCCTCACAAAAATCCATGATCTCTTTGGTATCGAAGCCCTCAAAAATACCTGAAGTTTTTGCACGGATCACTTCCAAAGCCGCGAATTCCTGCTCATGTCGTACCTCCTTTTTTGAAGTACAAAAGGCTTTCATTCCTTTAAATGTGGCTGACTTGATCCGTTCTACAATGACATCGTACTTCACCGACTGGGTGATAAAATGTAAGAAATAGATAAAAAGAAAAATATCGATTACCGTCAGCACGGTGATTAAAAAAATACTGATCGATGGGATCTGAAATCTTGACTCTGTATCACGTATCGTGCTGAAAATAAAGAAGGTGTAGACGATGGTTCCGATATAAAAACCCAATACAATCTGCTGAAATCGATTCCCGATCAACTTATCCAAAACTCGATTGCTCATCTGCGATGCAGCTTGATTGAGCACTATCATCACCATGGAAAAGCTAAAAACAGTTAGCGAAATCACGCCTCCTGCCACAGCCCCGAGGATGCTCCTAGCGGTTGCCGAGTCCTTTAAAGCCAGAAAGGTGAGTTTGGTCTTCAGGTCCTGACCCATTTCTGACACATCAAAAGAAAAGATAAGGATAGCTACACAGAAGAACCCTATGCTGATGATTGCAGGCAAAAATGCAATGCTGGAGACGATTTGATCGTATGTTCGAAGGAACCAGAGCCTGATTTTGTCCATCACTGAAGATAAGTTTAATAATCTTAAAATTTCAAATCGGGGATGAAAGAGATTTTTGGAAACCTTTCACCCCCGAAGAAATCTTCTAAAATTCTCCGGTTGGACTAACCTAAATATTTGATTAACAAATGCCTGTAACAAATTTAGAGATGGTCATATCTTATCTACATGATTTTCAGTCGATAAATAAAGCCTTTTGGCTAAACCCTAAGATGCCCTTTTATTAGGTTATCCATTTGCATGTTTTAATCCATTTGGTTACCGAAGAAAATGGCGTTGAAAAGTAGCTTATTAGTACCAAACCAAGTTCCTCGAAATACAGGATTGTCAAAGAAGTGGATCACACGGCCACGACCTGAAGGGGAGATGATCACGCTTGCACTTTGGCTGAGTTTTTTCAGGTTTTCATCAGAAATATATCCTCCGAGGAATGGATCGGATGTATAGCGAACAGGCGTCAAGTATTTATCTGCACTGGGCAGAATAAAGATGCTCGTGTTCCGATATACGGGTAAAGTCTCACGCTGATAGCCATAGGCAATAGGATGGGTGAGATCAAGCTGGGCCATGTAAATGCTTCCACCTACCGCTTTTGCACCTTCGAAGTTTCTTCGATCGGCAAAGGGAAGAGCTTTCGGGTCCTCTTTTGGTTCCTCAAGGGTCACAGGCTTCTCACTTGTGATACCTTGTCTCTGAAGCCAAAGACTTGCGCTTCCGCTGGAGATCACTGTGCCACCACGATTGATCCAATCCTTAAAGTGGTTAACAAAGTTTTCACTTAGACCGGAATAATTCCCGGAAGGGAGAATAATCGAGGTATAATCAAAAAGATTTAACCGTCCCAAATCATCCGAGTTGACTTTCGTGATGGGCATTCCAATTTGACTATCCATCAAATACCAGATGGCTCCAGCATCATAAGAAGATACGCCATCTCCCACCACCATCAATACTTTGGGTAGTTCCAATGCTCCCACTAGGTTGGAGCCGAGATCGATTCCCTTGAGGTTCATGCCCGTTTCTGTGGAAAAGACCTCTTGATGTGTTTTTTCAGCAATAACTTTCAATTTGGACGAAACTTCCTCAGCGGAAAGTTTTTGGAAGCCCATAGGAATCATAAGGGTTCCTGCGGGAAAATCCATAGGGCCAGAATTCGTTTGAGCGGTGAATGGCCCATTTACCTGCTCCACATGAATTCCTTCTTTTTGTGCATGATAAAGGAATTTTGGCGCATAAAAATCAGACCAGTCGATCAAATAAGCATAGGCTTTATTCTCTGGGAAATCAAATGAAGGAAAGTCTATACTCTCAAGCTTCTCACCTTTTCCGCTCCCTGCATTCGCTGCAAAGGGCATTCCATAGGCTGCAGCCATGGTCCATGCGGATGCATCATAAAACACCGAATCCGCAAATTCGTCCACGTATTCAAACATGGTCCGGACCATTCTATATTGAGGCTGATCAGTTGGGACAATCCACGATTTTCCTGCTCCAAAATCATAGCCACCTGCAGACACGTCACGATTATTTTCATAGACCTCGATCTGATGATCCATCAAAAATTTGACGAATAGTGTATTTCTACTTTGATCGTATTTATCACCGAATACGTAATTTTTGATCGAAGAGCTTTTAGCCTCTGAAATAGCTGTGTCAAAAAACTCGCGAAGATACTCATGCATGAACTCGCGATTGTCTAATGCTGCTTCCATGGTGGCAAGAGAATTTACCACGTGATTTCGAATGGTGAAGGCAAAAGTGATCTCACCGCGCTGGCTTTCTTGCACATGACCTCGGCTGCTGGCCGTTTCGAAGACTAGGCCTAATCCGCCTTGAATATCTGGGTAGGTGGACCCATAGCCAGGGTAGCTATTGTCAAAAACCTCTTTGGTCCAGTACAAACTCTGGATTTCATTCATGTATCGCTCAAAATACTTGGCAAAGCGGATATTGATGTCCTCGTAGTTTTTTCTTGGCACCACTGGGTTTTCTGATCCAAAAGGCTTGGTTGGCTCAAAAAAGTAAGTGCTGTTTGTACCCATTTCGTGAAAATCGGTCGTTACGTTAGGATACCACGTGTGATACCAATCGATTTTGGACTGAGACTCCGGGTGAGCAAGAGGAAGCCAGTCCCGATTTAGGTCAAACCAGTAATGATTGGTTCGGCCGGCTGGCCAGGCTTCATTGTGTTCACGATCATTTGGGTCCGCAACAGGAGGAAAGCCTTTGTTGCTATTAGCCCAGAGGCTGTGGCGATCTCTACCATCTGGATTCACAGTTGGGTCAATGTGAACAACAGAGTTTTCCAATAGATTTTTTGCAAGATCAGACTGGGAAGCGAGTAGCCAGTAGGCCGTAAGCATGGCTGCCTCTGCCGAGGAAGGCTCATTACCATGAACACCATAGCCCAAATGAATGATTGCTGGCATGGATGAAATATCCGGCATTGCTTCGCTAGGACTTGCAAGTTGAACTTGCTTTTGCCGAATCTCTTCAAGATTGGACATGTTTGCTTCCTTTGAAATCGTGAGGATTACTTTGGGTCTGTGCTCATGAGTTTGACCGATAATGGTCAATTCAGCTCGAGGACTAAGTTCGTCCAGCTTTTCAAAGTATTTGACAATCAAGTCGTAGCGGGTATGCCAAGTACCAATTTCGTACCCAAGAAACTCTGATGGAGAAGGGATACTGTTATCAAATTTCTCACCAGGGAAAAAGTATTGTTCCTGAGAAAAACCGACAATTTGAACGGAAAGGAATGCCAATAGGCCGAGTATAGCTTTTTTCATACCCTCAATTTGGCATAAAATCATTGACTCTGCCAAGCCCCTCATCAAAAATCCAAAGTCCGAGTTTTCATTCATGAGTTTTTAAGCTAATTTATCCCTTGTATTCAACCTAAAACAACCTGATTAAATGAAGAAGTCTTTTGTTGTCGTGCTTTTTACGGCTTTTGGAACCTGTGCTTTGGCACAAGAAAAAACACCTCCACCGATGAAACCGGAGGCTACCGAATTTTATACTCCGGTACCACCCAAAATCACTCCTGGAGCTGAGAATAATCTTCCGCCCTCTGATGCGATTGTTCTTTTTGATGGCAGTAGCCAAAATGCCTTTGTCAGCGCCGGTGATGGGTCAAGTCCAGCTGCTTGGGCCATTGAAAATGGAGAACTAGTCGTGCAGCGCGGTAAAGGGGATATTCAATCCAAGATGGCCTTTGGTGATGGACAGTATCACGTGGAGTGGTCAGCACCTACAGAGATTGTGGGGGAAGGCCAAGGTCGTGGAAATTCAGGCTTTTTCCTCATGGGAATGTATGAAGTACAAATCTTGGATAGCTACGAGAGTAAAACCTACACCAACGGTCAAGCAGGTAGTATTTACAAGCAGCATCCACCTTTGGTGAATCCACTTCGTCCCCCAGGAGAGTGGAATTACTACGATATCATTTTTAAAGCACCGCGTTTTGACAAAAATGGCATGCTAACCTCTCCAGCTACAGCTACCGTTTTGATTAATGGGGTATTAGTGCAGAATAATGTGATTTTAAAAGGACCTACTGAATATATCGGAATCCCAAATTACAAGGCACATCCCGAGGAACTTCCGATTAAACTTCAGGATCACGGTAATCCTGTTCGATTTAGGAATATTTGGGTAAGGCCACTTTGATCAGTTTCAAGTGATTGCTTGGCAATCCTCAAATTACCAATAAGTTTAATTTTCATCCACCCTAATAACCTAAAATATCGATGTCCTCAAGAAGAAAATTCATTCAAAATACCATGCTCCTAGGTGCGGGGCTGAGCATGCCTCAGGTACTCACTACGGCTGATTTCGGCGCTTTTACCCGCAAAATAAAGCCATCTGATCAGCTCAATTATGGAGTAATTGGCTGCAAAGGAATGGGCTGGTCCAATATGAATGCGCATCTCAAAATGCCTCAGGTGAACTGTGTGGCATTGGCAGATGTGGATCAATCGGTTCTAGACATGCGAACGGAAGATGTATTTAAGCAGCGAGGTACTCGGCCAAAACAATACAAGGACTACCGAAAGATGCTTGAGGATCCGGATATCGATGTAGTGATTATCGGGACGCCAGATCACTGGCACTGTCTAAATATGGTGGATGCCGTTTCTGCAGGGAAGAATGTATATGTCGAGAAGCCAATTGCGAATACCATTGAGGAGTGTCAGATCATGGTCAAGGCTCAGGAACGCTACGGAAAAGTGGTACAGGTAGGGCAATGGCAACGATCTGGTTCGCAATATGCAGAAGCGATTGATTATGTAAAGTCCGGCAAGCTTGGGCAGATTCGTTTAGTAAAATGCTGGGCATACCAAGGCTGGATGAAGCCAGTTCCTGTTCTTCCAAATCAAGCTCCTCCGACAGGTGTAGATTACGACATGTGGCTTGGTCCTGCTCCAAAGCGAGAATTTAACCCCAACCGCTTTCATTTCAATTTCCGATGGTTTTGGGATTATGCTGGCGGCTTGATGACAGACTGGGGTGTTCATGAGATTGATATTGCGCTCTATGCCATGGGAGTATCTGCTCCAAAATCCGTAATGGCTTCAGGAGGTAAATTTGCCTATCCAGACGATGCGTCTGAAACACCGGACACGCTTCAGACGGTCTATGAATACGATGGATTCAATATGCTTTGGGAGCATGCCACGGGAATTGATGGAGGAAATTATGGAACTACGGAAGGAATTGCATTTATCGGAAATAATGCCACACTGGTAGTGAATCGTGGAGGTTGGAAAGTAATTCCTGAAACAGAAACTAAAGACGGTGAGCGTGTACCAAAAGTGGAAGAAGTTCCCCATACACGCGGAGTGGGTAGTGCACTAGAGCTGCATGCAGTCAACTTTGTCGAGGCGGTGAAAGCAAATGATCCAAGTTTGCTTAATTGCGCGATTCAGACCGGTTCGGTAGCGGCAATCAATGCCCAAATGGGAAATATTGCATACAAAACTGGTGAGAAAGTGTATTGGAATGCGGACAAAAACCAATTCACGTCCTCAGCCGCCAATGATTTAATGAAAGCCCATTACCATAATGGATGGAAGGTGCCGAAGGTGTAACTTCATGGAGAGCGAAGCAATCTATTGCGTTTAAGAATTATGAAATGTGATTTACAAACCCTCCGAAGGAATTTGGAGGGTTTTTATTTTAACTTTCCGAAATGAAGTCTTTCAATTCTATTCTCGCTGCCATGCTAGTCCTAGCAGGCTTTTCTTGTAAGTCTACGACGAAATGGGAGGGCCAAGGTCCCATCCAAATTATTCCAACTGAAAGTAGGGCTATAGAGAAACAAGTCAAACAAACCTATTTTGTGGGAGATCAGGTCTATTTTTCTAATGAGTTTGAGGGAGCTAGACTAAATGGAGCAGAAAAAGTAAATGACACGCTTTACCGCGTTCTAATTTTACCTGAAAACGAACCTATCAATCCCAGCCCTTGGTATGCATTCAAAGTCTGGTCCGAAAGAGCCCAAACCTTCTGGATTGAATTCACTTATTCGGAAAATGGTTTTCATCGATATTTTCCTAAAATCAGTAATGACGGAAATCAATTTTCAAATGTGGATTCTCTGAATTTTATGTTACCAAAGGTGCAAGAAGGCAGACCAAAAGAGGCTTATCTGAAAGTTACGAGTTCTCCTGATACCCTTTGGATCGCCGCTCAGGATTTGGTAGGTACAGTAGATGCAGAGACTTGGAAAGATAAACTTGCTGAGCAAAGCTTTGTCGAGCGAATTGAAATAGGCAAAAGCACAGAAGGTAGAAAACTGGAAGTATTGAAAATTGGGGAGGCAGACGATCGAGAAATGTTGATGGTGATTTCCATGCAGCATCCTCCTGAAGTGACTGGATACCTAGCAATGAAGTCTTTCGTAGAAACGATCTGTGAAGATTCCCCAGAGTCTCGAGCATTTCGTAAGAAATATAATCTGTACCTCATGCCTCAGATGAATCCGGATGGAGTGGCAAATGGACATTGGAGACATAATGCAGGGGGAATTGATACCAATAGGGATTGGGTCAATTTCAATCAGCCCGAACCAAAGGCCTTAGCTGCATTTATGGAAAAAAAGGTGGCAGATACAGGTGGAGAGTTCGTCTTCGCGGCTGATTTCCATTCTACTTGGGAGGATATTTTTTATACGATTAATGAAGACTTGGAAGGAAATATGCCTGGCTTGATTCCAAAGCTCATCAAGCGATCCTCAAAACGAATCCCTGGCTATGACCCCAATATTCGTCCAACAGAAACAAATGAGCGAAGTGTCACTTCAAATAGCTATTTCTTTTTCGTCCATGGAGCGGAGTCGATGACCTTTGAGGTAGGTGATAATACACCTAGAGATCTAATCAAGCAAAAGGGTGAATACACCGCGCGTGAATTGATGCGCTTGTTGAAATAGTTCAAAAAAAACCAAGCCATTATTGATGGCTTGGTTGATAAAAAACTGGCGCTTATTACTCTACAGTAATGGTGATTGTTTTGCTCATTGCTTCACCATAAGATGCGTGCACACCATCTGCAAATTGAAGTGTAAGCGTGTGTTGTCCAGGTGAGAGTACGATATCATCTGTGGTTTTTTGCCCTTTGCCGTAATGAATGTTGGTTTCATTAGCAGGAACAGTTACCCCAGCCTCGATAAAGCTTCCATCAATAATCAAATGATGATGACCGAATCCTTCATTGACTTTGCCAGCTGGTTCTACTTCCATACCGTTAACACCCATTTCTACTTTAAAAGGAGATGTAACGGTATCTCCGTCATTAAGATTTACGAAATAAACTCCCTTCTCTTGGCTTCCACAGGCAAATACAAGAGAAATGAGGATTACTAGGGCAGATACTTTAGTGATTGATTTAAGCATGATAATTAGTATTTAGTTTGAGATTATGATTAATGATACGGTTGACTGATCGATTTGCTGTCAAATTAGCATATTGGCCTTTATAGGATCAGACTCATCTGAGGGTTCTTCATCCAGGAGCTCTGTTTTCAAAATATAAAACCTGAAAACCCGAATGCTTTGTTCAAAAATAAGAGATGAAAATTTGAAAACTCCATCTTGTAAGAGAAATAAAATTTAACTAGAAGTCACGTTCTAGCTAGGCATATCTTTAATGAATTGAAATAGAAAAAGACCAAGCCAAAGAGAGCTCATGAGATTATTGAAAAAATTTGGCAAGTTTTGGTTTTTTGACAACAAAACATGGTCAGCTTTTAAGATTTATTTGGGCCGGATTTTCCTCATTTTTTGATGACTGAAATTTATTTTTTCGAGGTGAAAAAAGTGATCAAACTTTTTATCATTTTCGTGGAATTTTAACCAGCATCACTATGAAAAAATTGTTAGTAACCAGCTTATTATGTCTAGTTTTTGGCCTGGCTTGGGCTCAAAATTATGTCAATGGCTATGTTCTTTTTGCAGAACAAGATACCGTAAAATGTCAAATCAAAATTGGCGGAAAAAAAGCAGATACCAATTACTATGCTCTTGTCATTAAAAACCAAAAAGGAGAGGCAGAGGATGAAGTATATAAGGCAAAAGAAGGCAAGGTCATTGGATATGGCATTAGGGAATTTGGAGCAGAATTGGATTATCGAAATGTTGAGATAAGCGGGACGAATGATGGAGGGTTTTTTAAGTTGGTAGACAATGGGCCAAATTATAAACTATACCTTCATATGGTAAGTACCAGTACGAATGGAGTGGTAACGACTTTGCCTCAGTATGCTATGTACAAGCCGAATGGGGAGTATGTTATTTTGACGACTCATATGTTGGGTAATTGGAAAAAGAATCTCCGGAAAATATTAGCAGACAATCCAAAATATTTGCCTGAAGTAGAGAAGGTAGGAAGAATGGAAATTCCTGAATTTGTAGAAAAGCTAAATTCAGAAGGGTAGTAGTAGTTTTGAATCTCTTGATTCAGGCTAAGGGCATCAGAGAATTTCCTCTATGCATTAAGCTTTATTTAGGAGATACTGCCGCGACTATGCGCAAAGGTCCACCACTTCCACCTTTTATTTTCATCGGCAGGGCAAGAATGTAAAAATCTTTTGTGCTGAGCAAGTCTAAATTCGCCACATTTTCAAAACCCGGAATATTAGCTCCCATAAGAATTTGGTGCGTTTTAAAGTCCTTGGACTGTCCATAATCCAAGCTTGGGGTGTCGAGGCCTACAGCTTTCGCTTTTCGCTCAACTAGCAGCTCAGCCGCTTCCGGGGAAATCCCAGGAAAATGAAGTTCAGGAATGGCGGCATCCCCTTTTTTTGCTGTCCCAAAATAAGCTTCCCTATCCGGGTAAAATTGGCCATAACCAGTTTTGAAAAGGATAATTCTTCCTTCTTCAAGTTCTCCGTTTACTTTCTCCCAATTCAGAATATCGTCAGCGGAAATCAAATAATCACGATCCCCCAAGGCCTTTTCAGAAACATCGATCAACGACGCTTTTCCAATCAAGCTATTGAGAGGAATTTCATCTGAAGTAAGCTTTCCCTCTGAAAAATGGATGGGTGCATCCAGATGAGTGCCTCCATGCTCTGGGGTGGATAGAGAATAGGAGGAGTAAAAATAGCCTTGCTCAGTAGTCCCATATGCATCAGCCTCATGTTCAAATTCCGTAGGATTATTTGGCCAATAAAGTGTGGTGGAATCAAATGAATGAGTCAGATCTATCCACTCCATTTGGTCTAATTCTATTTCCAGGATTACCGTTTCTTGTTTACTCGTATAGTTGCAACTACAAAGAAGTACCAGGCAGATAAAGGATGGGCAAAGGGTATGAAGTGGGATTCGGAACATAGCTATGTAAATAAAAAAAGCCATCCTGATTATTCAGAATGGCCTTAATTTGGGTTGGATTAACCTAAAAAGCAAGAGCTGCTAAGCCTAATTTACTTTTAAGTGGATTAATCGATTTTAGAATTTGCCCAGAATACTTTTTGAACAAATCGCTTCCAAGTAAATCAGTCAGAAACTTTGTTCTACTGTTCTTTAGACCTAGAAACTTCTCCTTTTTTTCATCATCAGATAGCTTACTGTCGTTGACTTTCATCAGGTCATCAACGAAGCTTTTGTTGTTTTTTTCAAGCTTTGATTTTTGATCTGAGCTCAAATCCATTCCATCTGTTGTGTTTAGGATATCAAGAACTTGTGTAGCCATTCCCATTTTTCCAACACTGGGAACTTTAAGTCCTTGTGCATAGGACATGGTAAGGCCAAGAAAAAGAAGGAGGGCCGGAGTTATTATAAATTTTTTCATAGTACCAATTTAGCTATTTTATATTTCGTTTTGAAGGGCCGGATTTGTTTTTTAATCTTCTTTCGATAAGACTTTAGCAGTTTGTCATTACCTAAAATACCACTCAATGCAGAGTTGTTTTTGCCAGCAAGTCCTTTGATCGCGCTTAGTTTGCCTTCATCAGAATCATTTCCATTTGCTATTTCGATCACGTCATTAAGGAAGCTTTCATTTTGCTTTTTCAGATCATCCTTTTGCTTATTTGATAGGCCTAAGTCATCTCCAGGGAGCATAGCACCCATCATGTCTTTCTTAAAATCGGCTGGATTAGGCAAGCTAAATTGTGCTTGAGCCGAAAAAACTAGGGCGAACATAAATGACCCTAAGAATAAAAGTGGTTTAAAATTTTTCATCGTTTTAAAGAGTTTAATAATACATTTTTCACTTAAATAGTCCTTTACCCATATCCATCAATCCTCCTAGATCCATTCCTCCATCTCCTTTGCCTCCACCCATTAGTGAGCCCAGGAGATCGGTGGGATTTACTTTGCCTTCGCCACCTTGGAGAGAGGAGATCACAGATGACATGATGTCCTCATTAGCTTGTGGAGCATTATTAACATTTTTGTTGAAGTAATTCATGATCATGGGGAGTGCTGCAGAAACAATCCCTGCGGCTTGTTCTTTCGATATTCCTAGCTTACCAATTAAGTCGGATACCACATCGCCTTGGAGTCCTTGAATCACACTGGATGATGCATTGGTCTCACGTCCAGAAAACATCTCCGCGATGGCTGAGGTATCTCCAGAGGAAACTTTTTGCTTTAAAATTCCAGCTAAGCTATCCTCAAGTGCGCTGGCGGTTGCTGAAGGATTTTCTTGATTCATACCGGCAAGCATTTCCTTCAAAGGTCCGTCTGCGGCTTTTAGTAATTGATCTAACATTTCAAATAATGATTTAATACACTTCAATTTGATAATTTATTCATTCAATTCAAATCACGATTTGTTGAATCCTTACATGTTTGGTTAGGGTTTTATTAAAATCTTGCAACTTATCTAGTTTCGCCAATCAATTCCCCTTTGGCCTGAAATACCGAATCGGAGCTGCCGGTTCAGGCTTCAGCTCGATCCCTTTTGTTTTCATGAGCTCAAGTGCTTCCTTAACAGCACGTTCAAGTTGAGGATCTCTGCCAGCAATCACATCTTTGGGTAATTGCTCCACCGCGATATCCGGTGAGATTCCTACTCCTTCTACAGCCCACTCTCCATCTGTGTCATAAAAACCGCCTCGAGGTGCCACCATTCTACCTCCGTCGATAAACGGTGGTGTATCCCAAGTGCCTACTAATCCACCCCAGGTTTTGGTTCCGATGAGGGGTCCGATTTCCATTTTATTGAAAAGATAGGGGAGCAAATCTCCTCCAGATCCGGCGCGTTCATTGATCAGCATGACTTTTGGTCCCCAAATCCCGGAAATCGGCTGTGTAAAAGGAGTATTGCCCGCCACTCTGGAATTGAAATAGCCCATCAATTCTCGGTTCATGATATCGACCATATAATCCGCGGCTGATCCACCACCATTATTCCGCTCATCGATTACTGCTCCTTTTTTGTCTTGCTGCGCAAAGTAGTATCGATTGAAAAAGGTATATCCGGGATTGGAAGTATTCGGTAGATACACATAGGCCAATTGTCCATCGGACAATTCATCTACTTTTCTTCGGTTTTCTTCCACCCAATCCATGGTACGTAGCTGGTTTTCATTGCTTACCGGAACCACCAAAATACTTCTAGATCCCTCCATTCCTGGCTTGGAGTTCAAATGGATTTTAGTGGGTTGGTTTGCTGTGCCTTCAAAATAGGTGTAAAGATTGCTACCCGATTGGATTTCTTGTCCATTTACAGCTACTAGATATTCTCCTTCCAGAGCTAAGTTTCCTGGCTGCGCCAAAGGTGCATCTAAACCTGGATTCCAATCTTCCCCGGTATAGATTTTCTTAATTTTGAAATTGCCACTTTCCACTTCGAAGTCAGCACCTAAAAGTCCTATGGGTACTCGATCGATCTCAGGAAAATCTCCTCCTCGTGTGTAGGAGTGACCTACGGCTACTTCTCCTCCGATGATATCGATGATGTAATTCATGTCCGTCCGATGTCTGACATGATCTACCCAAGGCTTGTACCACTCGTAGATATCGTCCCAAGGTGCTCCGTGTACATTGTCCACGTACAAGAAGTCACGCTGATATCTCCATCCTTCTCGATAGATCTGCTGCCACTCAGCTTTGGGATCTACTTTTACTTTCATGCTGGCGATACTTTTGATGGCACCGTCTCCGACTTTTTTATTCGCCCCAGAGGTTTCCGTGATGCCCCATGTGCGACCCGACCTGTATAACATGGATTTCCGATCTGCTGAAATGATCACTTCATTTACCGAAGGAAGAATGTCCTCTGATTTTCTTTTGGTCAAATCGTATCGCTTTAGAATAGTACCTTCATTTGGCACAGATTCCATATAAAACACTTGATTCGAAGGTGCGGCGGCCAATCCGGTGTAGTTTCTAGCAGGAATGTCCACGGCCACGATTCGCTTCATCAGACCTTCTTCCGTGATGGTTGTGCTTGTTTTCTCTTCCTTTTTCTTTTCGCTCTCTACTTCATTTTCTTCGTCACTTTGCGGGAGCAAAGGTGAAGGATCGGCTTCGTTCAAAATAACCAGATAAAGCGATCTAGTAATTGGTCGATCATAGCTACTCATGTCTAGCCAACCTGTATTCAACCCATAATCTGTGCTGGCCAAAAAGTACAGATACTTTCCACTTTCATCCCAAACCGGAGAGATAGCATCCGCCATAGCATCTGTGATTTGGATTTTCTTTCCGCTCGAGATTTCATAAACCCAAATAGATTTAAACTGATTTTCCATCAATTTGGGATAAGTAATCCACTTTCCGTCCGGCGACCAAACTGGGTTCATGGTCCGATTTGGGTGAGCGTAGCGGTCTGTGTCCACGATTTTCGCATCCCCATTGCTGGTATTGACTAGCCAGATGTTATAATCTGTATCTGTAAAGGCAAGATGAATATTGTCTGAAGACCACTCTGGTTTGAAAAAGAAGCTTGGGTCTGGGATGGAGATGGTTCGATCGATTTGATTGCCGGTCTGATTCACAATGACCAACTGATACTCGCCCGATGCATCGGAGAAATAGGCGATATGCTTGCCATCAGGAGACCATGTAGGTGCTCTTTCAGCTACAGTGGAGGAGTTAGTGATATTTCTTCCAGCTCCATTTTCCTTAGGGAAAGTTAAAATTTCACCTCGAAACTCGAATAAAGCTCGTTGACCTGTCGGAGAAATTTGTGGGTTTTGAAGTTGATTGGGAGAGACCTCCACCCAACGCTCACGAGCCCAATGAAAATCACCCTTCACGTTTATTTCTAGGGTTTTTATCTCCTTGCTTTCCGGATTGAACACATGAAGTTGTGCCCCTTTTTCTAAGATTATTTCGGAATTGCTCGCGTCTATATTTTTGATATCAAAATCCGTAAAGAATGTTTCTTGATTTTCTTCGCCTGTGGCTGGATCGAAAGACCAGAGATTGGCCAGAAAATCTCGCTCAGAGATATAGTAGACTTTATTTCCCAACCAGATTGGATTGGTGTGGCGCTCATTATCCAGCTGTGGAGTCATCTGAAGTTCATAGGAATTCATATCCAAGATCCAGATGGGTTTGGCTTGACCTCCGCGGTGATTTCTCCATTCCGGATCCCAAAATGAAATCTGCTGGTATGCCATATGATTTCCGTCTAAGGAAAGTTCGCCATTGACCCCTCTGGGGACAGCTAGTGCTTCCGGCATCCCGCCTGAAATGGACACCTTGTAAAATTGTGACTCTTTGGTGGCATGGCCGGCTCGTCCTGAGGCAAAAATTACCGATTTGCCATCTGGTGTCCAACCAGTTACTTCATCTGAACCTGGATGCCAGGTGAGACGCTGCGGTTCTCCACCTAAGGATGGAATCAGATAAACATCTGTATTTCCATCGTATTGGCCGGTAAAGGCAATGTAGTTTCCATCAGGAGAAAAATGCGGCAGGCTTTCTTCGCCTTCGTTGCTCGTGAGTCGGATGGCATCTCCTCCGTTCTTTGGAGCTTTCCAGAGGTCATTGGCATAAACAAAGACAATTTCGGTTTCGCTTAAAGAAGGTTCTCGGAGTAATTTTGTGCCTTGGGAGAAGGCCGAAGAACCGAAAACCACAAAACTTAGACTGAGTAGTAGTTTTTTCATGATAGGTCATTTTCTATTTGTTTAAAAATAGAATAAACCTAGCACGGAAACCAACCGATGATCAAATGTCAATGACAATTCTCATTTCTGAAATTTGCTTGAACTACCCTGTTATTGGGTAAGGGACCTTCTGATAAGGCTTGGATTGATTTTATTTTTGAATGTTAATTACCAAAAACATCCTTGATCGCTTCCAGATAATCGTAGCCATGACCCTCTGTGGGCTCGATATAGTTTCCTTCCAAGTATTCATTCCAACAACAGATCATCACCGTGTTTCCATTAGAATTTCTATACTTTCTTGAAAGTGACTGAGCATCTTTGAGTTTGGCGGTAAAGCTGTTTTTGTCCGAATGAACCCGGTCTTTCTCTGGCTCACTAGGAAATCCGGTTTGTTGTGGCCAAGTTCCTCCGGCTGGACGCATATCCCAGCCCATGGCTACAGGTACTTGATACTCGAAATTTGGATCGTTTTTAAATTTTTCCGACCACATATTCCAATGTCCTTTGTAGGTTTCCCGCATATCAGCGTAGGAGCGGTTGGACTTTTCCATAAAGTTGTGGTAGACATAGGCAGTCATTCCCTCAAAGCCCATTCCCTTCAATCGAGGCACGTAATCTTGTAGCAAAAGCTTGTCTCGATATTCTCCGCCTTCCCAAGGTTTTTGAGGATTTTTCGCCACCCATTTGGTGGGGAGTCCATACGCTTTTTCATTGGTCATCATGGGTCCAGCTGTTACTGCAATAAATTTGATTCCCGGATAGCCCTGTTCTTTGGCTACCTTTTGGGACAAAGCCAAAAGGTCTTTCAACCCAATCCCATAATATGCCGCCCGTGACTCTGCGTCTTGTGGGAAATAGAAATAGACAATGGGTCTACCATCTGGCGCTTTGAGATAGTCTTTTCGATTGAAATAGGTGTCAGTCCACTGACGAGTGATTTTCTCATGTACCTTCAGGTAAAGTGTTTTATCTGGTTTTTCGCCTTGGTAATTCGCTTTTCTGGCTAATTCATCGGGAGAGCCTATTTTCAACCAAGCCATCCATCGTTCATGACTATCGTCACACCAATTGATCGCCCATTTCATTTGCTCTTTTTCCGGAAGTTTGGCGTTTACATCTAGCATCACCTTCAGCTGATCATTCCACTCTTCCAGCCCGGGAACAGCCACTCGTCCATCTCGGTTAGGATCTATTTTCCAACCTTCAGGATAAAAGATTTTGGACTGTGGACCAAAATAAAGGTGGTAGTAATAGTTTCTCCCATAAAACCAATCGTAGGCAAAGAAATCAATCCCGTAGCTTTTCATCATTTGAAGCTGCTTTTTGATTGTTTTCGGATCGTCGCGCTTATAGAAGCCTCCTAATTCTGCGACTGGTTTTCTGTCTAAATAGGGGCCTTCGTATGGGAAACGCTGGTTGTAAACTCGTCCTTTTGGTCCCCAGATTCCGGGATTTTGAAGACTTGAGCAGTTTTTAGGGTCTTGGATACAGGACCAAAAGCTGTCTCGATCAACAGCTGGATCTGTGGAGGTATTCCAAGAGGGCATGAAATAAACTCCAACAAGTTCTTCATCCGCTGGATTTTCAGCCGAACCCTGGACAAAGTCCACGGAACTTAAAAGATTTGCGTGGAGCACTTTGGTATCAGATTGTCTTTCAGGTTGACAAGCAAAAAGTGAAAGAAGTAGTATGGAGCTAAGAATGGATACTCTCATGATCTTTAGGCTATTTAATTTAAAATTGGCTTTGGATCAGGAATTTACATATTACACCTTGACTAATTAAGCTTTTTTTGAAGAATTTGGATCTGCTCAAAGCCTGGATTGAAGCGCTCAAAATCCAGTTTGTAACTGTGGATTAGTTTGTAACCCATTTTTTTATAGAAGCATTTGGCTTGCTCTTGCCTTGCCATGGCCTCCAGCCAAATTGTATCTAATCCGTTTGACTTTGCGATTTCCTCAAGATATGTCATGATTTTTGGAGCTATTCCTTTTCCATGAGTGCTTGGATGTAAATAAAGGCGATGAAGCTTCATGGCATTGGGGATTTCGATTTCTCGCGGAGAAAAAGGGAAATCATACTTCAGGATACCAATGGTTTTGTTGCTCCATTGGATGAAAAAATAATGGCTTCGCTCACGAGCCAGTTCTTTTTTTAGGTTGTCAATATTATAGCAAAGTTCTAAATACCACTCGCCCTGATCAATCCAAAAATGAGAATAGGCAGGAGTGTAGATCTTCTTCATCAGATCAAAAAGTTTCTTGTGATCCTTTTCCGTGATGGGTTGAAGCTTAAGATCGGGGTGTGGGGTGATCATCTTTTGAAAATAGATAAAAAAAGAAAACCACAGCTCATGTTGAGCTGTGGTTTTCTAAAATCAAGGTTAAAATTTATTTTCTATCGACCACTTTCTTTGCAGCAGTGATGATAGAAGCAGCGTTTAAGCCATATTTTTCAAGTAGTTGTGTTGGAGTACCGGATTCACCAAAACTATCATCCACACCTACATACTCCATTGGAGCAGGATTGTGACGAGCTAAGGTCTGCGCAATACTATCTCCTAATCCACCATTATACTGATGCTCCTCAGCAGATACCGCGCAACCAGTTTTGAAAACAGATTCCAAAATCGAATCCGTATCCAATGGCTTAATAGTGTGAATATTGATTACTTCGGCAGAGATTCCTTCAGCGCGCAATGCCGCCTCAGCGATCACTGCTTCCCACACTAGATGACCAGTAGCGAAAATTGTTACATCTGTACCTTCGATCATTTTCCAAGCTTTTCCAATCTCAAATTTCTGAGCTGGATCTGTGAAAATCGGCCAACTAGGGCGTCCAAATCTTAAATAAACTGGTCCCTCATGATCTGCGATTGCGATGGTTGCTGCTTTAGTCTGATTGTAATCACATGGGTTGATCACAGTCATATGCGGTAGCATTTTCATCATTCCTAGATCTTCTAGGATTTGGTGCGTAGCACCATCTTCTCCTAGGGTTAGTCCTGCATGGGATGCGCAAATTTTTACGTTTTTACCAGAATAGGCTATGGATTGACGGATTTGATCGTAAACCCTACCTGTCGAGAAATTTGCAAATGTACCGGTGAATGGGATCATCCCACCGATGGTTAGTCCTGCAGCAATCCCCATCATATTTGCTTCAGCGATTCCTGTCTGGAAAAAACGCTCAGGAAACTCCTTTTGGAAAGCTCCCATTTTTAGTGAACCGATAAGATCGGCGCAAAGTCCCACCACTTTAGGGTTGGTCCTTCCTAGCTCGAGAAAGCCGTCTCCGAAGCCTGAGCGGGTATCTTTCTTCTCGGTGTAGTTATATTTTAAATCCAATGAATTAGTCATAGTCTGAGATTCTAAAGTCAAAAATTAATAATCGCCAAGGGTCTCTGGAAGTTGTCCCAAAGCTTCAGCCAACTGCTCATCACTTGGAGCGATTCCATGCCACTTGTGGGTTCCGACCATGAAGTCTACCCCATAGCCCATTTCGGTATGCAGGAGGTTCATCACTGGCTTTCCTTTTCGGCTTTTGGCCTTAGCCTCTTCCAGTCCCGCGATTACGGAACTCATATCATTGCCATTTTTGGTGTGGATTACTTCCCAACCAAAGGATTCATATTTAGCCTGCAGATCGATCAAATCCATAATTTCTTTCGTTGGACCGTCGATTTGTTGCTTATTTAAATCAATCGTCGCAATCAAGTTGTCCACTTTCCAGTGAGCGGCATACATGGCCGCTTCCCAGATTTGGCCTTCTTCTTGTTCGCCGTCTCCCATCAGCACATACACTGTATGATCATCTTGATTCAATTTTTTAGCCTGCGCAGCTCCAATTGCCACAGATAAACCTTGTCCCAAAGATCCAGAAGCAATTCGGATTCCGGGTAGGTGCTCATGCGTGGCAGGATGCCCTTGAAGGCGTGAATTGATCTTTCTGAAGGTGTTCATTTCCTCCGTAGGAAAATAGCCAGAGCGTGAAAGCACACTGTAGAATACAGGTGAAATGTGACCGTTTGACAAGAAAAACACATCCTCGCCCTTTGCATCCATATTGAATGCTGGATCGTGATGCATCTGATCAAAATAAAGTGCAACAAAAAACTCGGTGCACCCGAGAGATGCTCCCGGGTGACCAGATTGGACTGCGTGAACCATTCTAAGACAATCCCTTCTCACTTGAGAAGCGATTTCTTGAAGTTGTTCGATTGATTTTTTTTCCATTAGTGGAGGGTTAGTTTAAAATTTGCGCTGTGTGATCTTTGGTTTTCACCTTTTCGATGATCTCAGCGATGTTTCCTTTTTCGTCAATTACAAATGTTGTTCGAGCGGTCCCCATGTATTTTCTCCCGTACATAGACTTCTCCACCCAGGTTCCGTACGCTTCATGCACAACTTTATCTGGATCTGCGATAAGAGAGAAGGGAAGAGACTGCTTTTCGATAAATTTTTGATGAGATTTTTCTGAGTCACTGCTGATTCCGAGTACGACATATCCAGCTTTTTGTAGCTCTTCGTAATTATCTCGCAAGTTGCAAGCTTGAGCGGTACATCCGGGCGTATTGTCCTTGGGGTAAAAATAGAGAATCACCTTTTTTCCTAAATAATCAGAGAGTTTGATTGTTTCCCCGGTTTCAATTTTCGCTTCGAATTCTGGTGCTTTTTGACCTACTTCTAATGACATACTTTTCAAATTTTATGGTGAGAAATTTAACTGATCGTCCCCTTCCATTCGGCCGTATTGCCAGCTTGGTCGGTGACTCTAAGTACAACATCCCCCTTAAAAGGTTGTTTATCTAATTTTTCTGACCAGATGACGGCTTGCTTATGTTCGTACCGCATGAGTACCCATTCGCCATTGACCTTAGCTTCAAAGTTATTAATTCCCGAGAGATTATCCCGTATCACAAACCTCAATTCCGAAGAGTTTACTCGGACCACGGAAATCGTGGGCTTGGTATTATCCTCAGCCAAAACGAAAGTTCCAAAATTCCGGGTGTCAAATCGGATAGAGCCTTCCTGCCAACTACCACCTACAAAAGACTTACTTCCATTAGAGGATAACTGATACACGTGAGTTCGAGCACGATCCAAGGCACCGGGCGAAACCTTCCAGTCGACCGTGATGGGATTCCATAAGTATTCGGACCTGCTGTTGATTTCAAGTTTTGGATTCGAAACAGGGCCTGTACTTTCCATTCTCAGAAAGAGATCCTCCAATAGGCTGTTTTCATAAAAAGTCAGCGCAGCAAATTTGCTAGCAAATAACCTTTCCTGACGCACGGGAATCATGGCTAAAACTCCGGTTAGAATCACTTCTGAACATACATCCACTTGATCTGGTATTCCAAAATTCATGTCCCAGAGGTAGGTACGGCTCTTGGAATCCTGATAAGCAGGAAGCATTTCGTACGTATTTTGGCCCACGTAGAATTTTGCCAATCCACCTTCCGGTGAAATTGGAGCAATGATTTCCATGATATTCTGATTGAAACTCAAGCGCGATCGAGTAGGAGTGAGCTTACTATTCACCTGAGTTTCCATTTCTATCCCTTCCAGGCTAAATGCGATTTTTCGCATATTTCCTCGCGCATCCTGTAAGCTTAAGGTGTAATTTTTCTTTTCGCCTGGTTCGAGGGAAATATGACCAGTGCTTTCTGCCTTGGGAGTGATGTAATCAAAAAGTAGAGCCTTTTGCTTGTAGAGCTTGGTAAATTGATTTTGGTGGGTGTGTAAAAGAAATTGCCGGGTAAAATTGAAATCTACCTTGTCCACGGTAAGATTTAAGATCAAACTATCCTGTTCAAAAAGTTCAAAAACGGGATAGCCATTTCTATTGCTTGCACCGTCTAATTGGTCAAAACTTCGGATTTCCAAACCCACCTTTCCAGATATCTGAATGGTATTTGGGAGACGAAAATCTCTTCCAGTCGAAACGGGTGTCACTTCTAAACGCTCATATCGACCATTGATTCGTGAATTGACATCCAAAGGCACCAATGCGATGGTCTGAGGAGTAGGAGGGGTAGTGTCCAGGATTTCTGAAAAGCCAAATCTCAAGGGGTCCATCGCCCGATCTAAGCTATCGCGAATTTCAAAATGAAGATGCGGTCCACCTGAACTACCGGTATTTCCACCATTTGCTATCTGCTGGCCTTTCTTAACTGGAAGCTCACCTGGATTGGGGTAGACTTCCAAATCGTTGGCCTTTGCTTCGTACATTTTCTTACGAATAAAGGCACTTAGCTCCTCATTGAAATTTCTTAGATGGCCATATAAGGTGATTTGTCCATTGGGATGCTTCAGGTAAATCACATTTCCATATCCGTAGGTCGAAACTTTGATTCGATGTACCCAGCCATCAGCTGCAGCATAAATCGGTTCTCCTTCTTGCCCTCCAAATTTGAAGTCTAAACCCGTGTGAAAGTGATTTGGTCGCAACTCGGCGAAATTTCCGGAAAGGTAATTCCTTCCGCCTGGCCTCACAGGTGACTGGTAATATCCAGGAACGACTTCCTGTGCATTTGCAATAGCAAAGCTCAAGAAAAATAAGAAGGGTAAAATCTTATTTAACTTCAAGGTCCAGCATTTTTCTTTCGCCCATAAATCCCTCCAAATGATCTCCAATTTGAATGGGACCGACTCCTGCTGGTGTACCGGTAAAAATCAAGTCTCCTTTTTTCAAAAGGAAAAATTGGGACACGTATTCTAGGATGGTCCCAAAGTCAAAGAGCATATGACTGGTGTTTCCTTTTTGACGGGTTTCTCCATTTACAGTCAGGTGAAAATCAATATTACTTAGATCACCTGCCTCTTTTACGGGAATAAACTCCCCTAGGGGAGCGGAGCCGTTGAAGGCTTTGGCAATTTCCCAAGGCAATCCCTTTTCCTTACATTGCTGCTGGAGGTCTCTGGCGGTAAGGTCCAGGCCCAGGCCGATCTCTTCAAAATAGCGATGCGCAAACTTCCTCTCAATGTATTTGCCAGGTTTGGAGATTTTTAGCACGATCTCTAATTCATGATGAATATCCTGTGTGAAATCAGGATAGAAAAAAGGCATTCCTGGTTTCAAGACCGCCGTCTCAGGCTTTAAAAAGACTACAGGATTTCCAGGCTTTTCGTTTTTTAATTCTTCAATATGAGCAGCATAATTTCTGCCAATGGCGATTATTTTCATCTTAATCTACAGCTTGGAATGTCATTAATTTATCCCCGGATTCATTGAAAAAACGAAGTTCTCGGTCGGCGATTTCATAGCTTCTGACCTCTTGGAGTGCATTGGAAATCTGATTTTCCACAGTCATATCCATGCATGCCATCATCGTAGCTGCACCTGGGCCTAGGGTGAAGGATTTGCCATCATTTGTCTGAATAGCCCCTCGAACGCTATTGCAGCTCATGTCACCAAAATAAGTCTTTGCGCTAGCATTAAATTCGAAAATCAGAGGTTCCTCGGAATTGACTTTGGTTGGATTTTCAATTTCGCCCACTGAAGTTACCTTCCAGATATTTGTAATTCTCAGGCTAGGATCTGGATTTTGACTGACCACTTCCACTAGCTCATAAATCTTTGAAGAAACATCTTGGGGTAGGGGCGCTTCTCGGTCGGTGATCCGGACTTTGATTTGATAAATTTTTCCTGCTTGGTAGTCAAAGCCTTTGATGCCATCATAGAAAAGCGTCCATGCTTCTGGATCTGGTTCGGCGACATTTTTTTGTACTTGAAGGCAAGTCATCGGGCCCACGCCTACACAATCCACTTTGGCACTATTAATCCACCAAGTTTCAATAGTATCATCAGATGGAGGAGTGCAAGAAACCATGGTCGAGGCTACGAAAAGGATGATTAGGGAAAGTTTGTACATGGGGTCAAAAGGTTATGGTGTTTACGTGGTTTGCAAGTTTTTTAGCCCAATCCGTATAAATCAAGCCGCTAGGGTGTAAACCGTCTTCAGCTTGCATTTCAGGTTGGCTCCCCACTGCTCGGTAGTCTTCGGTGATATCTATGTATTTAACTCCGTAGTTATCACAAATTTCTTTCTTGGTTTGATTGTAGGCGTCGATTCCAGCAGCGACTTCTTGTTGGTTTACCCCACGGTTTTGAGCAAAACGCGTTACGCCCCAATCGGGGATAGATAAAACCACCACATGGTCTGGCTTATTCCCTGCGAAACCTATGGCCCGCAGGAGCATTTTCTCAAAGTCTACGGCATATTCTTCTACTGGCCGACCCCGAAATTGATTATTCACTCCAATTAATAAAGTAACCAAATCATAGGATGCCGAGAGTGTGGTTTCTTCATTGATTCCCGCGTCAAGTTCATCTACTGTCCAGCCCGTTTTGGCGATAATTTTTGGCTTTTCCCAAGACTGAGGATTTTCCAATAATGGGATTAATTGATTCGGATACCGCTCTTCCTCAGCCACTGCTTCTCCAATAGTATAACTGTCTCCCAAAGCTAAATAGGTCATCATTCTGGTTTCTATGGGTTGGTCCGTGATATTTTCATCCTTGCTACAAGAGCATGCTGCAATAATGCAAAAACAGGATAGGTAGTAAAAGAATTGCTTAAGCATCTTGAAATATTTTTTGGTCTAGCGTAATTGTCCCCTTGTCTGAATCCATACTTACTTGGGCGCCTACTGGCAGAATAAATTGCTTGGGTACGTGCCCGATCATTGCTCCTGAGTAGGCTGGTATGCCTAGCGGCAACAGATAATCATCCAAAACCTGATCTACGGTCAGTGAACCGTAACCACCTCCAGGATTGCAGTCAGTGCACTGACCAAAAATCACCCCCTTTGCTTTGTCCAGCGTCCCGTTGAGCTGTAGGGTACTCATCATTCGGTCTATTTTATACGGATCCTCGCTAATATCCTCGATAAATAAGATGGAGTCCGTGAAATCAGGGTAGTAAGGTGTACCAGAAAGTGCGGTAAGTACGGTGAGGTTGCCACCCAGAAGCTTTCCGCTTGCTTTTCCTCCTTTGAGTGTTTGGATTCGGTTGGATTTTACTACCAAATCGTCTCCCTTTGGCATTTCGTTTTGATAGCTTACTTGCTTTTGGTTAAAGAAAAGCTCCTCGAACTGCTTTACATTGAAGCTATTCCAGCTTCCAGAGCCATTTGGGCCATGAAAGGTAATCAGCCCGGTCTGTGCTTGAATCGCGCAGTGAAGGGCTGTAATATCAGAATAGCCCATCAGTGGCTTGGGATTTTCTTGAATGAGTTTGTAGTCGAGTTTAGGTAAAATTCTAGCAGCTCCAGAGCCCCCTCTGATGCAAATCACCGCCTTCACTTCTTGGTCAGCAAACATCAAATTCAAATCACTCGCTCGCTCCTCATCTGTTCCGGCTAGATGTCCTCTTCTGTTTTTGAGGTTTTCGCCCAGCTTCACTTTGAAACCAAGTGCTTCCAAAGCTTCTTGAGCAAAGGTGAATTGCATCCGGTCTGCTGTAGCTGCCGAAGGACTGATCAATCCCACCCAATCTCCTTTTTTTAGAGCCTTCGGCAAAAGTGTGTCGGGATCAAAAGTCGGGGATGGCATACTCCAAGAGAGCAGCGGAGCAGCTCCAGCTACCATTCCTAGAGATTTGAGAAAAGCACGTTTATTCATGGATTGAGATTGATTTTTCTGAGCACATGAAGGTAATACTTTTCATGGTTTGAGCGAAATAAGGAAGTTCCTAGATCCTAAAAATATGTAAGTCAACATTGAAGCAATTCATGCTTTAATTCAATAAGATTCTACCCTCAAGACCAGTTAGGGTGAGTACATTTTATCAAAAGTTTATGTAGAGTCTTTCTGAGGGATCATCCGAAAATTATCCGGATGGTTGTAATCCCAGAATTATTTTTCACTTGCCGCTATGATTTGCAAGGTCTGGTCTACCCAATCACTCGTGATCTCTAAAGGGATTTCTGGTTGTACTCCTATGCTTTCATAGGCTAGGTAGCCACCACTGTCGGCCATATCTGTGATGTAAATCTGAAACCTTCCTGACGGGAGCGTCTCCGACTTTCCGTAGTTATTGCCATAAGCTAGAATTCCAGCCGTAGTTTTTCCCAAAGTTTTCAGGTTGTCAAATTTTGCTATTTGAATGGTAAACTGTTCGGCATTGCTGGCAGTCTTCTGATTTATCAAAACCCAGACTTTTCTGTTTTTGACTTCCTTTCTGAGCATTTGATAAAATTTTCTCGAAGACTTACTCCCTCCACCTCCATTGTTTCTTAGATCCACAATAAGGTTTGGAGCGGAGATAGAGTCCTGAATTTGATCAAAGAATTCTTGGGATTCTTTGAGTTTTTGTGTGCTGGTGGCAAATGTTCCTAGTCTTAGGTATTGTACATTTTCGTTCAGTTGATTGAACTCGAAGACTGGTTTTTCGGGCGAAACTTGGGTAAAATCTTCTCTTTCGGGGAATTTGCTCCAAGCGATCCGATTAAATGTCCCATCAACGATTCGGTCACTTGAGATGAATTGTAGAGACTTCGTGATCAGACTATAGTTCCAGATGTTCCATTTACCTTGGTCAAACTCTTTGGCTATAAAGGCAATTTGCCCTCGTTCCCAATGTGGTAGTTTTGTTTCGAGGATGGCTGCGATATAATTGCCTCCTGTAAGTTGAAAAAGTCCGATTTTGGCATAATCTCCGTAGTAATAAATTCCCTCAGTGCTGTTTTCCGGTAATTCTTCAAGCTTCAATTCTAGGGAATCTAAATCCGTATTTACTCTAGAAAAATTCTTAAAAGCATCACTCTCCTTGTATTTTTCCATGAAAACTGAATCCTGCAGGGTTTCTGAATCAATTTTAATTTCAGGAATTTCACTCAAGAAAAGGTGATTATCATTGATGGGAGACTTAAGGTTACCAAGTACCAAAAAGCATTCTCCTTTTGTTGTTGCTTCGCTTGCCTCAGTTTTTAATTTTTCAAAAAATGACAGATAGCCCTTTTCATCCTTTCCCTTGATTTGATCTTTATAGGATGGAGTGTCTTGGAGGATTTCCAGTAAGGCTTCTAAGTCTTGTACACATCCTTTGTTTTGCGCAGAAGATATAGCGGAGTTTGCAATGAGAAAAATTAGGATAAGGGATATTCTAAAAATCATAAGGTACTGAATGGTTACTGATGGGAGCTGTTCTAGGCTTATGGAGAAATATAGTTATTCTAAAGCATTTCGCGGATCATCACCATGACTTTTTCCATTTCACGTCGTACTTCGGATGCTTTGTATGGGTAGTTGGTATTCATGAAGGCAAAGGAATAGACCTTCCCGCTTTTTGTTTTAATTAGGCCTACCAGACTGTGATTATTGCTCATGGTACCCGTTTTTGCAAAAATATAGGGCTCTGCTGCTTGATAATTAGTTTTAATGGTACCGGAAACGCCTCCCGTGGGTAGCAACTGATAAAGCTCTGAATCAGGGATCATCCGATAGAGCTTCTCAAAAAGAGCTACCATGGATCTTGGGGTAAAAAGATTGTGTCGACTTAGCCCACTTCCATCCACCCATTTTGGGGTATCGGGGAGATCGTTCAAGTAACTTTTGAGAATGTATTCTATGGCGCGCTCTGTATCTAGCCTTTGGAAAAGACGGTCGGAAACCATGAGTAATAACTGCTCTGCAAGAAAATTGTCGCTTTCCAGCATCATTTCCTCAAGGATTGGAAAAATAGGCATGCCGCGAAGTTCTTGGTGTACAGCAGGCAAGGTGTCTGGGGAATAATTCCAATTTTTACCTGTTTTTTCTGAGGCAAGTTGCACAAACAGTTCCGGGCTCGTCAGGAGAGGAATGTGGGTTTCCGCTCCACGAAAATTATTCGGGTTGTAGTAGAAAGTATTACTGTGAAAGTCTCGTTCGAGTTCTCGAATCGTGCGTGAAGTCGTTTTGACACTTGATTGAAATCGGCTGGGTTTGACTTGAGGTCTTCCACTTACTTTTTTCACTTCGAGAAGATTACCAAATATTGGTAATGAAGTTCGCTCCGCGGAATAATCATAATAATAATCATCCCATTGCCATCCATACCCGAAGGCCGGACTATCCATATTGGCATCCGAAAAGACCACGGTTTGGTAAGGTTGGATGAGTTTTTCGATTGGTGAATTCTCGAAATCCTTGTAATCCCAAGTAGGATCTCCACTTCCCCAAATTCGGATTGTATCTCCTTGCGTAGTATATCGAAGCGTCTGGGTACTATCCCCCAAGATGACTACACTTGCAAAAAGGGTAAAGAGCTTGGTCGTAGAGGCAGGGATAAATCGAATTTGACTGTTTTGCTCGAATAGAACTTGCTGGCTATCCAAGTCGTAAAGAACAAAGCCTGTGAGATGTCCACTAAAAAAACTCCTGTCACCAAGGGCTGTTTCGAGTTTCTGATATTGATCGCGAGAGAGCTGAGCAAAGCCTGTAAGGCAGACGAGAAAAAGGATAATTGCTAAGCTTGCTTTCTTCATTTCACCCGCTTTTTGGCAGCGAAAATAATGGTGAGCCAACCTAAAATAAGTGATAATCCACCAAATGGAGCCACTGCTCCGAATTTTGATATTCCCGTGAGGGAAAGAGCATAAAGGGCACCACAAAAAATCAACATACCCAAAATCATAAATATTGCGGACCAGCGCAATTGCTTCCAATGTGGTTTTTGGATAAAGACAACACCAATCACCAAAAGGGCGATGGAATGATAAAACTGATAGTCAACGGCGGTTTTGAAGGTTTCTGTTCTTCCGGATTCTTCCAAAACCTCACTTAAACTATGTGCTCCAAAAGCACCTATAGCTACCGATAGCGCTCCAAAAACAGCGGCAGTTTGTATGACCTCTCTTCCTTTCATCTATGTCTGGTGATTTTAATTTCTAGCGCCAAATATAGCAGAACCTATTCGTACTAGGGTGCTTCCTTCTTCCTGTGCGATGAGGTAGTCTCCACTCATTCCCATAGATACTTCTTCAAACTCTTTCAATTCAGGTAGTGCTAGCTGATTGATTTGATCAAAAAGGGCTTTCAGACCTCTAAATTCTTTACGCACCTGGTCTTCATTTTCGGTAAATGTGGCCATACCCATGAGGCCTTTGATAGTGACGTGGCTCAACTCTTGAAATTCTTCCGATTGAAGTAAGGATAAAACCTCTTCAGAGTCAAAACCGAATTTGGTGTCCTCAGCTGCAATGTGAACCTGGAGCAAAACAGAGATTTTCCGATCCAGTTTCTTGCCTTGCTTATTGATTTCTTTCAAAAGCTTCAGCGAGTCTACTCCATGGATCAAGTACACAAAAGGGACGATATATTTCACCTTGTTGCTCTGGAGATGCCCGATCATGTGCCACCGCACATCTGATGGCATCTCAGGCTGCTTCCATTGCAGCTCTTGGACTTTGTTTTCTCCAAAATCCCGAATACCAGCTTCATAGGCTTCGATCAAATCCTCGATGGGTTTGGTCTTGCTCACAGCTACTAATCGACAATTTGGATTTTTGAATGAAGATTGGACCTGAGTTAGGTTATTTTGGATTGACATGTAAAGAGTTTTGCTGTTAGATGGAGGAGTTCAAAGATAAACCCACAGCCCTTAAAATTAAAAATTGATTCGACCATGGAATGTTTTCAACTTTCTTCAAGTTATTGGTAAATCTCTAAAGATTAATGCATGACCCTTCCATATCATCTAGTTATATTTTTTTTAAGTTTTTTCCTTGCTGATGGTTTTAAGGAAAGGGAAGGCGCTCCCTTAATTATAGACGCTGATACCGCCAACGAGGTGGACGATTTGTTTGCTCTGGCGAGAGCACTAAATGATCCCAGTATTCATTTAGTTGCTATCACTTCTGCTCAGTTTCATACTTCACCTTTAGCAAGTGACTCTACGGTCTGGGAAAGTCAGCTTATCAACGAGGAGTTGGTAAAATTAACGGGCAGATCAGATGTGGCTTTGCCAGTAGGAGCTAATTTTCCTTTGGAAAGTATTGAAAAACCCAGAATTTCAGAGGCATCCACCTTTATCGTCAATCAGGCCAAGAGCTTGAAGAAACAAGAAAAGCTAGACGTTATTATTTTAGGAAGTTGCACCAATGTAGCCTCGGCCATTCTTCAGGCTCCAGAGATTATTCCTTTACTACGCGTTCATTATTTGGGCTTTTGGCACAATCCTGAAACCAACACTTACAACAAAAAAGAATTCAATTCGGGTAATGATACTTTAGCCGTGAATCTGCTTTTGAATACAGAGGGGCTTGAGCTCAATGTGATGACTGCCACCACGAGTCAGCGGCTTGTTTTTGAAAAGGGGGAGGTTGATGAGAAATTAAAAGGTAAATCCCCCCTTGGTGATTATTTGGTAGATCGCTGGGAATCGTATGAGCGCTGGTGGACCAAAGCAGATCCTGAAAAGCTTCGCTGGACAATGTGGGATGTGGCTATCGTGGAGGCTCTGATCAAACCTGAGCTTTCTAAAGTGGAAGAATTCGATGCCCCAGAGGAAAATGTACCACGCAAAATTGGAATCCATACTGCTATAGATGTGGAAGGAATGAAGCAAGATTTTTGGTCCTTTTTCTAAAAAAAATCCCCTGCCATGGAAATGACAAGGGATTTGGATCAAGTAATTGGAGATTAATCCATCAAGTATTTGTCTACCATCGCGTAAGGCATATCAAATGCATCTGCTACTGCTTTGTAAACGATTTCTCCTTGAATTACATTAAGGCCAAGCTTCAATTCGTTGTTATCAATACATGCCTGCTTCCAGCCCTTATCAGCGAGTTGAATAGCATAAGGTAGTGTTGCATTAGTCAATGCAAGGGTAGAGGTGTAAGGTACCGCACCTGGCATATTTGCTACACAATAATGTACCACATCATCAATGATGAAGGTAGGATTTTCATGGGTGGTCGGCTTACAAGTTTCGATACATCCGCCTTGATCCACAGCTACATCCACGAGAACCGTTCCAGGAACCATTTCTTTTAGCATATCTCTAGTGATCAAGTGTGGAGCCTTAGCACCTGGGATCAAAACAGCACCGATAATTAGGTCTGCCTGCTTAATCAATTTACGAATATTGTATTCGTTGGACATCATGGTATTCACATTTGGAGGCATGACATCGTCTAGGTATCTCATTCGCTGAAGCGAAACGTCCATGATCGTCACATCAGCACCAAGTCCTGCTGCCATCCATGCCGCTTGGGTTCCTACGATACCTCCGCCAAGGATCAATACTTTTGCAGGAAGCACTCCCGGTACTCCTCCAAGAAGGATCCCACGACCCTTTAGTGGTTTTTCTAGGTAATTAGCTCCTTTTTGTACAGCCATTCTTCCGGCTACTTCCGACATTGGAATCAAAAGAGGAAGGCTACGATCTGCTTTTTCCACTGTTTCGTAAGCAAGGCATACCGATTTATTCTCCACCATTGCTTTAGTGAGCGGCTCGTGGGAAGCAAAATGGAAATAAGTGAAAAGTAATTGATCTTCTTTAATCAAGGCATATTCAGACTCGATTGGCTCTTTTACCTTCATGATCATTTCAGCGATCGCATAGGTATCTTCGATGGTTGGAAGAATTTGTGCACCAGCGGCTACATATTCTTCATCAAGAAAGCCACTGCCTTCTCCAGCGGTATGCTGAACATATACTACATGACCTCTTTTTACAAGCTCTTTCGCGCCTGCTGGGGTAAGAGCAACGCGGTTTTCATTGTTCTTAATTTCTTTTGGAACACCAATTATCATGACGTTTGGGTTTGGTATGAATATTCTGGCGCAAATATAGCAGGTCATCCCAAAGAGAAAAGATAAAATACAGGAGTAAATCACCCTCCTTTTGAAATTAATTTGATTTCGAAAGAATATTTTATTGAAAAGAAAATAGCTAGGTTTTCTTTTAAAAAAAATCATTTTATCCGTCGATAATATGGATTCCACTTTTGGAAAGTATTGACACTCAAACGATTCTAAAACATTCGTAAACATTAGAATAATATTTGGTTTAAGAATTTAAACCAAATTTAATTTTGTACACATAAATGAAAAGTATTGGTAACGGAATTTTTGATGGGGAATTAATTGCTTTTAAATTTGCAAAAAACTTCATTTTGGCTATTTTTGAAGTGCTTTGATTACGAAGGCAAACCCAAATATCCTTTAGAAATAAAAATCTATGTCTACAAGTACGTCATTAAACCAGTTTAGTATTCTCGACCGACTGAGCAAAGAAGAAATTCTCAAAGATTTCAGAATTGCTTTGATCAGTAGGCATGCTTCGCTGATGGGGAGGAAAGAAGTGTTCATGGGGAAAGCCAAATTTGGCATTTTCGGTGATGGGAAAGAATTGGCGCAACTGGCAATGGCGAGAGCTTTCCAATTGGGAGATTTCAGAGCTGGCTATTATCGAGATCAAACTTTTATGATGGCTTTGGGCGAACTGAGCGTTCAAGAATATTTTGCTCAACTTTACGCTCACACAGATGTCAAGGCAGAGCCTGCAAGTGCAGGAAGGTTAATGAATGGTCACTTTGCCACTCGTTCGCTGAATGAAGACGGAAGCTGGAAAGATCTTACCAAGATGTACAACAGTGCAGCCGATATTTCACCTACTGCGGCTCAAATGCCTAAATTGCTCGGTTTGGCCTATGCCTCTAAACTTTACAGAGAGAATAAAGAGCTGAAGTCATTCAAGACTTTTTCACAGCAAGGCAATGAAGTGGCCTGGGGGACTATTGGAAATGCATCCACTTCTGAAGGAATGTTTTATGAAACCATCAATGCTGCTGGGGTGATGCAAGTTCCGATGGTAGTTTCGGTTTGGGATGATGGATATGGGATTTCTGTTCCTCAAGAATATCATACGACCAAAGGAAGTATTTCCGAGGTATTAAGCGGTTTTCAGCGTACAGAAGATCAAAATGGATTCGAAATCATCCGTGCGAAAGGCTGGGACTATGAAACTTTGATTCAGGCCTATCATCAAGCAGGTGAGCTATCTCGCAAGGAACATGTACCTGTATTGATTCATGTGACTGAAATGACGCAGCCACAAGGGCACTCAACTTCCGGATCTCATGAAAGATATAAGTCCAAGGAGAGATTGGATTGGGAGAAAGAATGGGATTGTATCGTCAAGTTCAGAGAATTTATCCTCAAAAATGAAATTGCGACCGCTGATGAACTAGATGGAATCGAAGCTGAAGCAAAAGCTCAAGTTAAAGAAGAGAAGGAAGCTGCTTGGCGCTCATTTTCTTCTTCTATTAAGACAGAACTAAAGGAAGCTGTAGCTCTTATCAAAGAAGCTGCACAAAACAGTACGCGTAAAGTGGTTCTCGAGCAAATGGCTCATGAATTATCCAAGACTTTAAATCCGATTCGTAAGGATGTGATCAGTACCGTTCGCAAAGCATTGGTTACGCTAAGGCTAGATTCGGATCATAGTAAAGCAGCATTAAAATCTTGGCTTCAAAATCAAGAGCAACTGAACTTGGATCGTTACAATAGCCATTTGTATAGCCAAACTAAGTGGAAAGTGTCAAATGTCCCAGCTGTTCCAGTGGAATATGGGGCTAATGCATCACTGGTGGATGGGAGGGAAGTGCTTCAGTCATTTTTCGATCATACGCTAGAAAATAATCCTGCCTTTTTCGCTTTCGGAGAAGATGTTGGAAAAATCGGTGATGTAAACCAAGCATTTGCTGGCTTGCAAGCCAAATATGGCGAAAGTAGAGTTTCAGACACTGGGATTCGTGAATGTACCATCATTGGTCAAGGAATCGGAGCGGCTCTTCGCGGACTACGTCCAGTGGCAGAGATTCAATACTTGGATTATTTGCTTTATGGTCTCCAAATGTTGTCGGATGACTTGGCATCCTTACAATATAGAACGAAGGGTGGTCAAAAAGCGCCTCTAATCGTACGGACGAGAGGACACAGACTTGAAGGCGTATGGCATGCAGGATCTCCCATGGGAATGATTCTTTCTTCTTTGCGGGGCATGATTATTTGCGTTCCTCGCAATATGACACAAGCTGCAGGAATGTATAATACATTGCTTCAGTCTGATGAACCTGCCATGGTCATTGAGTGCTTGAATGGTTACCGTTTGAAAGAAAAAATGCCGACTAATTTGGGAGAATTCACTGTTCCAATGGGTCATCCAGAGATTTTGCGAGAAGGTAAGGATCTTACGGTTGTGAGTTATGGATCTATGTGTAGAGTAGTATTGGAGGCTGCGGATGAATTGGCGGAAATGGGTATTGAGCTTGAGGTTATCGACGCACAGACATTACTTCCTTTTGATGTCACAGGCCAAATTGGAGAATCTGTGAAAAAGACAAATAGAGTTCTTTTTGCTGATGAGGATGTACCGGGTGGGGCATCGGCGTTTATGATGCAGCAGGCAATAGAAGACCAAGAATTGTACATGTATTTGGATTCGGCGCCGCAGACTCTTGCAGCTAAGGCACATCGCCCTGCATATTCCTCCGATGGAGATTATTTTTCTAAACCGAGCGTGGAAGATGTGGTGGAAAAGGCCTATGCGATCATGCATGAAGCACAGCCAAAAACATTTCCAAAGATTTAGAACATGAAAAAGCCATCGTTAGATGGCTTTTTTATTTTAAGACCCAGGGCGGGTGATTTGCCTTAGCGTCACCTCAGGTGAGCTGACTACATTGCTTCGGTTGAGTTCGCGATCCTGAATGGATACATCAATTCGGATTGTGTCGTTTCTAAAGATGGACTCCCAGCCGGACGAAAGCATTGCATATTTAATGTTTCCTTCCACAGCTTGACCTTCCTGAGAATTTAACACTCGAGGGAATCGGCCATTAAAGGTTGTAAAAAATGGGGGGTCCTGCCATTTGAATTCAGTAAAAGTCCCGTTTCTTTTGATGAAAAATTGAACGAAAATATTGAACTGATTCGGGTTTTGCTCGACCCAGATCGTGTCTTTGACAGTTTGATTATTGATAATCGGGTCAATCACCCAGTCGATTGGATTGTAATCCGGAGCCTCGATAGGTCTGTTTGCATAGGTGATTAAATTACCTGCGAGATCTCTCTTATAAGTTACCGCATTGTAAGGTGGGTTGATATCAGTGGAAGACAAGCCAAGGTCACCTTCAGCATCACGAAAATCAAGCCCAAAAATCAGTGAATCTTGGCCATTTGTGGGGACATATTCCAAAGATTCATACGTAATGTCAGGAACGGTAGGAAAATTATCAGGAGGGTTGATACAACCAAAGGCCATCGCTGCCAAAAAGATAATTCCTGAATAGTTTTTCAAACGCATAGGGTAAGCTAATTTTACGGATCAAAGACCTTTACTGGTAAATTGCCCGAGTGCAAATTATAAAACGATGCAAGATTTCAAAAGTTTTTCAGATGACCTAACAAATTTATCTTCGGAGGCATTTGATTCCATGGCCTTAGATCTTTTTCGGTTTCAGTCCAAGGAAAATGAAGTCTATAAAAGCTATTTGAAAGCCAGAAAAGTAAATCCTGAAAGCGTTAAGACCATTCAGCAGATCCCTTTTTTACCAATTCAGTTTTTCAAAGAGTTCAAGGTGATTTCTGGTCCGGAAGAAAATTTTTCAAAGTTTTTTTCCAGTAGTGGCACCACAGGCATGATTACGAGCAAGCATTTTTTTGATTCAGAAAAACGCTACTTGAATCATTCTTTAGATTTGTTCCAAAAGGAATATGGCGAAATTGATAATTTTCATGTGCTCGCGCTTTTGCCGGCATATCTAGAGCGAAAGGGGAGTAGCTTGGTAAGTATGGCAAATCATTGGATTCAAAAATCGGGATCCGTGCATTCTGGATTTTATCTGTACAACCAAAAGGAGCTTATTCAGAAAATTGAGAGTCTTGGCTCAGACAAAAAGAATATTTTATTGTTGGGGGTGACCTTCGCACTATTGGATCTAGCTGAATCTGGTCTTCCTTTAAATCCTCCAAAAAATCTCATTGTCATGGAGACAGGTGGGATGAAAGGGCGAAGGAAAGAAATGATCCGAGAGGAAGTTCATGATATTTTGAAGCCCTTTTTTCAGGTCAACGAGGTCCATTCTGAATATGGTATGACAGAGCTCTTATCCCAGGCCTACTCGAAAGGAAAGGGGAAATATAAGATTCCATCCTGCATGCGCGTTATTTTACGAGACCTGAATGATCCCCTTGCAGAGTCTAGCACGGATCGAGGAGCGATCAATATTATCGACTTGGCGAATGTTCAGTCCTGTGCATTTATAGAAACTCAGGATCTTGGGCGTAGAGATGCGGATGGAATGATAGAAATCCTAGGTAGGATCGATAACAGCGAAATCCGCGGGTGTAACTTGTTAGTATAGTTATTGCTATACTAGATATTATTGAACATATTTGACCTGATTAAAAAATACAACATGAAAAAATTTGCGACGATTGCCCTTTTGATTGGAATATTAGCACTTGGTGCCTGTGCCTCTAGCAAGCCTTGCCCAGCATACGCTTCTGCGGACACTTTGGAAGAATCCAGAGGATAAAAAATATGCTGACTTAATAGTCAGCATATTTTTTTATGTCTTCTAGGCTGATTTCGTCTTCGCCAAGAATGACTAATCTTTCTACCACATTTCTCAATTCACGAATATTTCCTGTCCAGGGGAATTCCTGAAGTTTTTTAAGTGCTGCTTTAGACATGGATTTTGGGTGGGTTCCATTATCCTGAGCGATATCCTGAAGAAACTTTTCTACGAGTAGAGGGATATCCTCCTGCCGATCTTTCAGAGCAGGTACTTGGATAAGGATTACACTTAACCTGTGATAGAGATCTTCTCTGAATTTATTGTTCTCAATCTCCTTTTTGAGGTCCTTGTTAGTTGCAGCAAGTACTCGCACATCGACTTTGATATCCTTATCACTTCCCACTCGATTGATTAGATTTTCCTGAAGTGCACGCAGAACTTTAGACTGTGCAGACAAGGACATATCTCCGATTTCATCCAAAAAGAGAGTACCACCTTGAGCTTGTTCGAATTTCCCCGAACGCTGTTTGTGAGCTGAAGTAAAAGCTCCTTTTTCATGACCGAAAAGCTCACTTTCTATCAATTCTGATGGGATTGCCGCACAGTTGACCGCTATAAAAGGCTCGGAAGTACGATTGCTCTTTTGATGAAGCCAGTGGGCTACAAGCTCCTTACCAGTACCATTGGGTCCAGTGATTAGAACTCGCGCATCTGTTGGGGCCACTTTCTCTATGGTTTCTTTTACCAAGCGGATGGCTGAAGATTCGCCCACCATATCAAATTTCTTAGAGAGCTTCTTTTTCAGCACCTTGGTTTCGGTGACCAGATTTTTCTTATCGAGGGCATTGCGGACCGTAAGCAAAAGACGGTTAAGGTCAGGTGGCTTTGGGATAAAATCAAAGGCACCCTTTTTCGTGGCCTCTACGGCAGTCTCAATACTCCCATGCGCTGAGATCATGATGAATTGAGGAGCCTTGTCCATGGCCTTCACTTTGGCCAAAACTTCCAGGCCATCCATCTTGGGCATTTTTACATCACAAAGGACTAGATCGAAATCTTCCTCCTGAATCTTGGCGAGACCTTCTAGGCCATCTTGGGCTTCTGATACCTGAAATTTCTCATATTCTAAAATTTCCTTGAGCGTAGAGCGGATGACTTTTTCGTCATCGATAATCAATATTTTGGACATGATTCGAATATAAAATAAAAAAGTGCAAGTCTATAAGCCGGGTTCTGTTTCCTATAAGGAATCTTGTCATTTATCTAGTCCCGACTTCACAATCGGGATCCATCGATCTACCCATTCCGCATAAAAGCGAGCAGCCTTTCTCGGAATTGAATCCGACGCGAAACCTATTTGATCTTTCAACCCATAAGGTTTGCCCTGCCACTGATATCACTACCAGCGCGGTGAGCTCTTACCTCACCTTTTCACCCTTATCCAGTCCCGATAGCTATCGGAATCAGGACGGTATATTTTCTGTGGCACTTTCTGTACCACGGCCGTCACCAACCGCAGCCCTTCCCGTTAGGAAGTATGGCGCTCTATGTTGCCCGGACTTTCCTCCCCTGTCTCGATATGTACCGAGTGCAGGAGCGACAAGCCGACTTGCACGATGTAAAATTACGGGATTAATTCTAAACGGTTGGAAATATTATTTCATAGAAAAATAGTCCATTTATTCAGTAAAGATGGATTCTGAAAATTAATTGATCTTTTTTTTACAATTCATAAACAAAGGGCAATAGGTCATGTTATGTATCCGAAGGCTAAAAAAATAGCTTTTCTTCATAGTGCTGGGTTGAGCCGCTCCGACAGGAGCGGTTCTTTTTTTGCCAATAAAATTTACTTTTGCGCATGAGTAAAAGCAGACAAAGTAGATACCTCAAGTTGATAAAGCGGATCAATTGGTATCCACCGTATTTGTTTTCGGGTATTAAAATTATCGATCACGCTCCGGATTTCACCAGTTTTAAAGTTCGACTGAAGCTTACTTGGTATAATCGCAATCTTGTCGGGACAGCTTTTGGAGGATCGCTTTACTCCATGTGTGACCCTTTTTTCATGTTTATCCTCATGATTGGCCTTGGGAAGGATTACCTCGTTTGGGACAAATACGCGACGATAGACTTCGTGAAACCTGGGAAAGGAACCGTCTATGCTGAGTTTAAGCTTTCTCCGGAGGAGCTTGAGTCCATCAAAGATGAAGTTGATACGCTTGGTAAAAAAGTGTTTGAATTTCCTTGTGAGGTTCGAGGGGAGAATGGAGAATTGGTGGCCAGACTTACAAAAGGGGTGTATGTCAGAAAGAAAAATAGAGAGGCTTGATCAGCCTATTGCTTACCTTTGAAAAAAATAGAACTATGATACTGGTAGACAAAGCGGTGATTTCGGATGATATCAAGGATAAATTTTTTGTCTGTAATCTGGAGGCCTGTAAGGGAGCTTGCTGCGTAGAGGGAGATGCTGGAGCACCGCTAGAGGATGAGGAAACTTTAATTTTAGAGCAAATTTACCCTCTAGTCAAAGACTATATCACGGAAGAGGGGAGGAAAGTGATCGAAGCTCAGGGAACATGGGTGATCGATAAAGATGGAGACAAGGGTACTCCCACCATCGGCGATAACAAGGAATGTGCTTATGCCCTTCGAGACGAAAAGGGAATCCTGAAATGCGGGATAGAGCAGGCTTATTTGGATAATAAAGTCGAGTTTAAAAAACCGATTTCCTGTCATATGTATCCAATCCGAATCACGAAATACGATGATTTTGATGCGCTGAATTATGATCGATGGGAAATCTGTAGTCCTGCCTGTGAATTAGGAGCAAGTTTGAATGTCCCGGTATATAAATTTCTAAAGGATGCACTCATCCGAAAATATGGAGAAGCTTGGTATGCAAAGCTCGTAGAGGAAATCGAAGGATAAATTAACCAGCAAGCTCGTAGGCCTTTTTTAGCCAACCATATACTTCAGGAGTCAAATCTGTTTCTGAACTCAAGCAGATCCGATGGCTACACATGCCATTAGTTTTGGTGTCGGCCTCTAAGATTCCTTCTGGCTCAAAACCCTTTAGATTTATTCCAATATCAAACCTGCTTTTCGTCGCTGGGATGAGCATGGCGAATTGTTTTTTACGCTTCACACTGGTGTAGGCTTTTTTAGGTAAAAATTCAACATCAGAACCAAAGTGTGAGATTTCTGCTACTAACTGATGATAGAGTCCTTTAAAGTGTTCTTTTCCTTTGTACTGGTTTTGGAGAAGATCTTCATCTTCTTGAGATCCAGCGTCCGATTTGAGGGTTTTATGTGCTACGAGATTAGCGAAACCATGAGTAAAACCATGATCGCCTTTTAAGAATTTAAGGATCTCACCATGCTTTTGAAGCTTGGTACTTTTTACAATTTTAATCCATTCATCAAGACTTTTGCCAGTGTTGATTTGGAGATTCTCGAGCATTTTTTGTTCTGGGTCCATTTCGATTAGTGGTTAGTATCTAATTCACAAACAACAGGAAAGTGATCTGAGCATGAAAGTAATTCATCTTTAAGTCCAGCGATAATCGGGTCATCTTTTTCCAGAAATGGATTCCAGACTTTCCCCTTTGTGATTTGGAGGCCTTGACTAGCCAAAATATGATCAATTAAGACATTGACCAAATCACCAGTGATTCGGTCTCTGTATCGACTCGAGTTTGGCGTCCAGCCATATGAATTAAGTTTAGGTTTTGGGAGAGCAGATTTAAGGACGTATTCGGGTTTCCAAATATCTCCGAGAAGGATTTCTACAGCACTTTTGCTGAAGCGATTTTCGTAAAAGTCTAAGTCAAAGCCATCATTAATATCTCCCATCACAATGACCTCTTGACCCTTTTCCAAATACGAGTCACAGCGCTCTCGGATCGACATACATTCCGCAAAAAGCTTAAGTCTATCTCGCTCAGAAATTTGCTCAAACCGCGCATAATCGACCATATCAAAAATCCCCTTTGACTTGGTGTGGGCAATAATTACTCTGGAAATCAATTGATCATCTAGACTGAGGATGCTAAGTTCTAAGGGGGGACGATAGTGCTTGTACTGTTCCTTGATCAGGCGATTTGTAGTATCCATAAGGAATGGCTCATCAAATCGTTTCCCCGCTTGAGTATCAGGTGTAAAAAGCACCTTGATTTTTTGGGGATTGTAAAGAGCGCATAGCTCTTGTTGACCTGGTGATGGAAAGCCGTGTATTCCTTTCAATGGAGAATCCGGCAGATACACCGAAAGCCAGGCCTCCAATTGTTGGGAAGCAGTCTTGGATTCGTTTACCAAGGTATTTGGCCCCTCTACGATTCCCAGGAAATCAGGGTTAATGGCTGCAATGACCCTTGCCAATTTCAAACTTCTTTCGTGATCTTTTCCAGTAGTATTTGGGAGGCCGTCCAATTGGAATAAGTCTCTCATCCACTGTACGTTGAAAACTGCTATTTGAAGTTTCATTTTCTGATGGGTCTAAGGTTCTTTGTCTTTACACTTTGATATAAATTTTATTCTTATCCATCCATAAGCCGATCAGCCAGATCAACATGGTGTAACTTAGCGCGAATAGAAAGGATGCATTTTTTGGCGATAGCCAACTAGTGAAAAGGTTGGAATATATGGCTCCCTTGAAGGTTGTTTCACCCATTGGAATCATACTGAATATTGAAATTACAATTCCTGAGGCCACATATAAGATTAACGGATTGCGCCCGAAAACTTCGAAGAAATAGGTCCAGCTTTTTGAATTCTTCAATTCTATGAGGTAGATCAATACCGCAATCAAAATCAAATCTAATCCAACGGTCAGTAGCACATAAGAGCTGGTCCAAATTTTCTTATTGATAGGGAAAACTAAATCCCATGATTGTGCAATGGCGATGAGAATGATTCCAGATAAGAGTAATCTTTTAACCGTAGCAAGCGTATTTCCTCCTTTTTGAATGGCCTTGCCTGCTAGATATCCGAAAATTACATTCACTACCGATGTGAGTGTGCTCAAGATACCTTCTGGGTCAAACGGAATACCTTCACCCATATACATCCTCGATTCACCCACGACCAGCAGATCCAATTTAATCGCTGCATTTCCTGCTAAAGCATAAGGATCTGGCTGATCACCAAAGAAATACATGATAGGCCAGTATAAAATCAAAGCAGCAATACTGTAAATCCACCCGAGCTTTGGACCTCCCCAATAAAGGAGAAGTGCCGCCAAGCAGTACGCTAAAGCAATTCTTTGCAATACTCCAAAGAATCTCACTTCGGTGAGTGCTATAAATTCAATATTTCCAGCTTCGTTATAGTCGTAGAAAGGGAAAGCATTTAATAGCCATCCTATAAAAAAGATCAAGAAAGTCCTTTTGAAAACCTTGGTATAAAAGTCTTTTGGATTCATTTCTTGCATTTTTTTCATCGAAAAGCTCATCGCATTTCCCACCACAAAGAGAAAGGTGGGGAAGACCAAATCGGTCGGGGTGAAACCATGCCAATCAGCATGGGCAAGAGGGGCGTATAAAGCAGACCAACTTCCTGGAGTATTCACAATAATCATAAAGGCAATGGTCATACCCCGAAGGACATCAAGGGCTAGGTATCGGTTTGATGTATTGCTTAAATTCTGTATTTCGGCCATTTAAATTATTTAGGTTAGTGGTAGGTTATTTGTGTTGACTCCTTAAGTTAAAATATTATCTCTTGAAATTTATAAATTTCAGATCGCAGGATACTCTCGAGAAGAAATTAATACTTGCACATGATAGCCTTTGGGGCCTTCTTACCACGCTGAGGACTTTTACATCTTGCCGTAAATATGCTGCTGGAGGGATTTCAAAGGTTTTTGACTTGGCTCTTATACGTTTCGATCAATCTTTGATTAGCTTTTTCTCCTTCGTCAGTGTTGGAGCTGTGAAATATTTCAGGAGAATGCCCTGCTTTTAAAAGAAGTGATGCGGTTTCGAGTTGGATTGAATGCAATAGGGCAGAGCCAATTATGGTGGATGTAGCACCCATTTTGGCATCCATGCTAGGGATCATAGATCCTGCATCTCCAATTTCCCCAAAATTATCTAGAGCTACGTCGCAAATTTCATAAAGCTTTTGACCTGAGCTATGCCTAGAGCTTACCTCTTGGCTATGATTGAGATTGGTGAGGCAAATGGTCTTCGCACCGGCTTTTTTCGCTAGAAGGGCCATTTCTATGGGCACCGCGTTACGACCTGAGTTAGAGGCAAGAATCAGTACATCTTTTGAAGAAATTTGGTATCCAGAAAGTAGGGTAGCTGCATAGCCTTCTCGACGCTCAATCTCAGTACTAGCAGAAGCGTCGATATGAAGCATAAGATCTGGATCTAAAATCGGGCGAACTCTTGCAAACCCACCCGCTCTGTAAAATATTTCCTCTGCAAAAATGTGTGAATGGCCTGTGCCGAATGCATAAATCCAGCCGTCACTTTTCAGAGTTTTGGCGAGCACCCTCGCTGCTTGCCTGATTTTTTCTTTTTGGCCGAGGGCCAAAGTAAGTTTTTCCTGAAGTAATTTAAGGTATGATTCGGTATGCGATCGATTCATTTGTTAATTCAAAAGAGATATTTCATCGATAAATACCCATCCCTTGGACCCTGCTCCAGGATGCCATTTAGGCAGGGAGGTTATTCTATTGACCTGCACTTTGACTCGGCTGAAGTCCTGCTTGGGTAAAGTGTACGTCAAGGCTTCAAATCTAGAAGGTAGGATTTGGGTTGATTGGTCAGGAATTTCATTCACTACCCGATTCCAAGTTCCTCCATCACTAATCCAGATTTGTACCTGAGTAGGCGGGAAAATATACGCCCCCTCATGATACAGCATGCTAATCGTAATTTCTCGGGGTTTTTGATTTTCATTTAGAATAATCTCAAACTCTGCGTTCTGATCTTGATAGCCCAGCCATTCACCGGAGGTGTGATTATTCTTTCCTTTGACTTGATCAATCAAGGTGATATTTCCCTTGCCAAAATAGTTTGGATTTGGTTCTGTAAGCAAGCGCAATTCTTTAGGGGGATTTCCGGCTCTGAAGACAATAATGGAGCTTTCGGGGCTTCCCTTCCATTCACTAGCAAAAGCTCTCGCTTTTATTTCCGCTGATTTATTCACCCAAAAAGGCCCTTGGTATCGCTGTGAAGCCAAACTGTCTGGTAGATCGCCATTCAGTGTGTATCGGATTTCTGCTGTGGCTATAGGGTGGGAAATGCTGATCAATGTACTATCACCAAACATGTCCTTATCACTTTCGATTTTCGGAGAATTCAGTTCATAGACCACGGATTGGCTATCAAAACCAAAGTCGATTTCAGTATCTGGTAGAGCAACCATTAATTTCTTTTCATTTTGATCTGAAAGCCCGGTTTGCCACACAAAAAGCTCTTCCAATTGGATCATTTTGGACAAGGCTTGCAAACCATCACTATCGACTGAGTTACCTGAAATAGACAAGCTTTTGAGACTGGAATTTTGGGAAATTAAGTCTAGTTGGCTTGAATTTAAATCAGTAAAGTTGACCTGTAATTCTTGTAAATTCTCTAGATCCCGAATTATACTTAAGTCCACATTTTGAAGTGGCATTTTATTCAAGTTCAGCTGGATCACCTGCTGTCTTATCTTATTTAAATCGCTAAGTGATGAAGGGTCAAAAGCAGAAATTCCGAAATAGGAAACCACCAGGGCAGGGGATCCTGGATAAATTGGTTCTACTTTTCTGAAGAAGTTGTTCAACTCTTCAATATCATCGGGATCAGCTGCAGCAAATTCAAAAGGCGTTTCTGTCTCAAATTTTTGAGATGCTAAAACGAATAATTCTGACTCAGGCTCAATGTCCATGAGCTTTTGATCAAACTTAGCTCCAGCTATCACCCAGTCCATGAGGATTGATTTTTCTTCTTCCGTGAGTTGAGGCTTGTTTTTGGGTGGCATATGCTCTTTTGCCTCAAGAGGCAAATTGATTCGCTCCACCATTAAAGAATTCGCCAAATCTCCAGCCGTGACAAAAGGACCTGTCTCACCCCCAGCTTGGATTCCTTCAATATGGTCGAGCCGGAGCTCGCCTTTGATCTTGCCTTCCTTATGGCAACTGACACATTTCGTGTTTAAGATGGGCTGTACCACATCTCGGAAAACTTCAGCTTCGCTCAAGGCGATCAATTCTGGCTCTTCATCCATAAGAGGTGCAAGTAGGAAGTTCTCCCCATGCGTAAGGTCAGCTCCCCAATGCCCCGTAAGTACAATGCCCAGGGCCAATGCAAGTGAAGAGGGTTGCAGTATTTTTTTGGATTGATTTCTTAAAAAATAAATCAAAACACCTCCTAAAAAAACCAGCAAACCAGCATTTTGATGCCATTCTAAGGCATTTCCTTCGTAATCTTCTTGTGCCAAAACGAGGCCGGCAATGACAGTAATTCCTGCGAAATTTACTCCAGCTAGTAGCGAGAGTTCGCCGAATTCTTTCAGATCAGGTTTTTGATCGATTTTTGGAATCCAAAAAAATAAAACTCCGAAAAGAATCAGGACAATAGGGAAATGAAGGATGAGCGGATGACTTCTGCCTAATACTTGTATCCATTCTGGAAGGATGACTGAATCACCACCTATCCAAAGGATGAAAGCTAATCCCAGCCAAACAAAAAGAGTGTTTTCTAAAAGAAAACGTAGGGTCTTGGTTTTGATCATAAGGACTAGGCGATGATGTCTTTCACTACATGACCAGAGACATCGGTCAGTCTATATCTTCTCCCCAGATGCTTATAAGTCATGCGCTCATGGTCAACCCCCATCAAATGCATTACCGTGGCTTGGAAGTCATGTACATGCACCGGATTTTCTGTGATGTTATATCCAAACTCGTCAGTCTCACCATAGACCATTCCGGATTTCACACCACCTCCAGCCATCCAAATGGAAAAGGCTCTTGGGTGATGATCTCGCCCATAATTATTTGCTAAGATTTTTCCTTGGCAGTAATTCGTTCTTCCAAATTCGCCTCCCCAAATCACTAAAGTCTCATCGAGTAGCCCTCTCTGCTTCAGATCTGTGATCAAAGCTGCAGAAGCCTGATCCACATCTTGCGCCTGAAGAGCCATTTCATTGGGTAAATTGCCATGCTGATCCCAACCTTGATGATAGAGTTGCACGAAACGCACGCCACTTTCAGAGAGTTTTCTGGCCAAGAGACAATTGGCGGCATAAGTGCCTGGTATTAGACAGTCCGGTCCGTATAGCTTGACGATGCTGTCTGGTTCCTTCGATACATCTGTCATTTCAGGTACCGCAGTTTGCATCCTGAAAGCCATTTCGTATTGCGCCACTTTAGCCGAAATTTCAGGATCGTTGAATTCTCGATAATTAATATCGTTCATTGCTGCGATCTGATCTATCATTTTTCGACGCTCTGATCTTGACATAGACTCTGGATCTTTCAGATAAAGTACAGGGTCTTCTGAATTTGAAAACTGAACACCTTGATGAGTGGCATCCAAAAAGCCATTGCTCCAAAGTTTGGAATACACTCCTTGGCCATTGCCTCTACCTCTGCTTAGCAATACACAGAATGCGGGTAGGTTGCTGTTTTCGCTTCCTAGGCCATAGCTGAGCCATGAACCCATGCTTGGTCTATTTCCTACCTGCGCTCCAGTCTGGAAGAAGGTTAATGCTGGATCATGGTTAATGGCTTCTGTGTGCATGGATTTGACTATGCAGATGTCATCTACGATGCTGGCAGTATGTGGGAAAAGCGAGGAAATCCATGCTCTTGACTCCCCATATTGATCAAAATTAAAGTATGAGCCTACTAGTGGAAAGGAGTCTTGGCCTGCTGTCATACCTGTAAGACGCTGCTCTCCACGTATGGATGCAGGAAGCTCCTGCCCCATATTTTTATTTAGGAGGGGCTTGTAGTCAAACGATTCCAATTGGCTGGGCGCCCCATTTTGAAAAAGATAAATCACTCGTTTCGCCTTAGGAGCAAAATGAGGTAAGGCATCCATTATGGCTTCTTCTGGGTTTGGTTTACCCGAAAAAAGGTCAGGGATGAGCAAAGATCCTAGCGCAGCACTTCCTACTCCTAAACTCAGTCTGGAAAGGAATTTTCTACGGTTCATGTTTAATCCATGCTCTAGAATTTCTTTTTCCATAATTAGCTCTTTGTGATAGTTTCTTCCAAATTATAAATGCTCACGATGACTTGCATCAATGCAGCTGTTTCCTTGGTGATCGCACTATCATCAAGTGGATACTCACCAACGCTTAAGGCACTCTTGATCTGATCTGGGTTTTCTCCGAATCGCTCGACCTGATCTTCATAGTAATTTTCTAAAATATCAAGTTCCTTACTGGCTATATCTCTACAGACGATACGCTTGAAAGCCTCAGAAATGGCTGCTTCAGGGTCTTTTGTTGTTTCGTTGAGCTTGCTCGCTAGCACCCGAGATGCTTCTAGGACCATTGGGTCATTCATCATGACCAAGGCTTGCAAGGGGGTATTGGTTCTGCCACGGCTAAGCTCACATCGATCACGATTACTCGAGTCGAAAATGATCGCTTTTGGTGGAGGTACTGTAAGTTTGATGAAGTTATACAATCCTCTTTTATAGAGACTTTTTCCGGTGTCTTGGACATAGGTGGCCAATACTCCACGCCCCGAGGTCGCCGACTCCCAAATTCCCTCAGGTTGATAGGGTTTTACGCTAGGCCCGCCGATTTCTCTGACCAATAATCCACTGCTTGCCCATACCAGGTCTTGGATATTCTCTGCGGGCAAGCGTAATCTTGGAGCTCTTGCTAGATAGATATTTTCGGGATCTTTGGATAGGTGATCGGATTCGATAATTGCAGATTGCTTATATGTAGCTGATGTCAGAATTTGCTTCAAAAGGCGCTTAATGTCCCAGCCATTTTCCATAAAATCCACGGCCAGCCAATCCAGAAGTTCAGGGTGTGTGGGTAGGTCGCCTTGCATACCAAAGTCACCTGCGGACTTTACGATGCCGGCACCAAATATTTCCTGCCAAATTAAATTGACAAACACACGTGCTGTTAGCGGATTATTTTCATTGGTAATCCACTTTGCTAGCCCTAGACGATTTTTCTCTAAACCATCATCAAATCCTAGTATTGAGCTTGGGGTGCTTGGTTCAACAGGCACAGTTGGGGCATCATATACTCCTCGATCCAGAATGAATGTGGTTCGCTTCTCATCTCCCTCCAGCTCATCCATGACAGAGATGCTTAAATCAGTAGTGTCTTTATGATTGATGAAATTTAGAATCCCGGATAGGTCTTCCTGATCCACCCAAAGGATGGGAGTTTTTGCAGGCTTGGATTGGCTCACATCCCCTTCATATCCCTTTTCAGGGCTATTATTGAAAAAGGCAAAAAATTGGTAATACTCCTTTTGCGAGAGCGGATCATATTTATGATCATGACACTGTGCACATTCCATGGTGATGCCAAGAAGTCCCTTGCTGACGGTATTAGTTTTATCCAGCACGTATTCGATTCGATATTCTTCATCGATGACTCCGCCTTCTTCAGTATACTTGTGATTTCTATTGAACGCTGTGGCCAAGATTTGCTCCTTGGTAGGATTAGGTAAAAGATCCCCGGCTAACTGCCATGTGATAAACTGATCATAGGGCATGTTCGCGTTAAGTGCATGAATTACCCAATCTCGATAGGGCCATTGTGTCCGGATATTGTCATCCTGGTAGCCGTAGCTGTCTGAATAACGAGATATGTCCATCCATAAGATTCCTAATTTTTCACCAAACGCAGGATCGGCCAAAAGCCCATCTATTAAATCTTCATAGCTCAATTCTCCGGAAAAATCACCAAATCTATCCAATATTTCTGGGCTAGGAGGGAGACCTGTTAGATCTAGACTCGCTCGTTTGATTAATTCATGGGGTTTGGCTTGGGGATTAGGCTTCAGTCCCTGCTCTTTCATTTTAGCCCAAGTGAACTGATCGATTTCATTAGTTCCCCAACCATTTGATTCTGGTGGACTAGACTTCTGAGGTTTAACAAACGCCCAATGCGGCTCGTATTTGCCACCTTGCTTGACCCACTTGGTGATCAATTCTTTCTCTTCATCGGTCAATACTAAATTTGACTCGGGCGGAGGCATAAGCTCGCCTAGATCTTCAGTGTAGATTCGATGAACTACCTCAGACTTTTCAGGATCTCCTGAAACTAGTGCAAATTTCCCTGGGCTCTCCTTCAATGCGGCAAAAGCACCTTCCTCGGTATCCAAACGCAAATCTGCCTCTCGTTTATTCGCATCAGGACCATGGCATGCGAAGCATTTGTCTGAAAGAATGGGGCGAATATGAAAGTTGTAACTGACCTGATCTACATTTTTTAGGCTGCTTGTTTCAGCTCCTTTGTCATCACAGCTTGAAGCGATGATAAGCAGTACAAAAACAGGTATAAATGAAAGTAGTCTTGAGGGCATGCTTTATATAGTATTCCAAAATCAAGTTATGGAAAAATTTTATTAAAGTCAGGTCGGCTTAATGTTAATTTTTGGATAATTATTGACACTGAAGAAAGAAAAGATTTGAAAGTAGCGGTTAATTCAAACTAATCGGAATGTGCAAGAATACCGAACCAAATTTTCGAATTTGATAGAAACAAAAAAGCCACTCAATTCGAGTGGCTTTTTGTTTGGTTTTGTATGCTTACTTGATCTGCGAAAAATCAAAGTCCTCCAAAAACTTCGTGGTGAAGTTCCCAGCATTGAATTGCGGATCATTGAGCAAAGCAATATGAAAGGGAATTGTTGTTTTCACTCCATCGATCACGAACTCTTCTAAAGCTCGCTTCATCCGCACAATGACTTCTTCTCTACTCTGCCCACTTACGATCAACTTTGCGATCATGGAATCATAGTTTGGCGGAATGACATATCCTGCATAGACATGTGAGTCCACACGTACTCCGCGGCCGCCTGGCATGTGTAGGTTTTGGATTTTCCCAGGGCTAGGTCTAAACCCATTAGCTGGATCTTCGGCGTTGATTCTACACTCCATAGCGTAGAGCTTAGGGTAGTAATTTCTGCCACTGATATTTTCTCCTGCTGCAACTTTAATTTGCTCCTTAATCAAGTCAAAGTCGGTCACTTCCTCAGTAATCGGATGCTCTACTTGAATACGAGTATTCATCTCCATAAAGTAGAAGTTACGATGCTTATCGACTAGAAACTCGATCGTTCCAGCTCCTTCGTATTTAATGGCTTCAGCGCCTTTGATGGCTGCTTTACCCATAGCTTCACGAAGCTCTTCAGTGATGAAGGGAGATGGAGTCTCCTCGACCAGTTTTTGATGTCTTCTTTGAATAGAACAGTCTCTTTCCGAAAGATGACAGGCTTTGCCGTTTTTGTCCCCGATGATCTGAATCTCGATGTGTCTTGGCTCCTCGATGTATTTTTCAAGATACATCCCGTCATTGCCAAAAGCTGCTTTGGACTCCATACGAGCGTCATCCCATGCTTTCTGAAATCCACTTTCATCCTTGACGATACGCATACCACGACCTCCTCCACCAGCAGTGGCTTTGAGAATTACAGGGTATCCGATTTCTTTTGCGAGTTTTTGACCTTGGACTACATTATCGATGAGCCCTTCAGAACCAGGAATGGTAGGCACACCAGCCTTCTTCATTGTTTCTTTGGCTGTTGCCTTATCGCCCATACGATTAATCATATCGGCACTCGCACCTATGAATTTGATTTTGTATTCATCACAGATCTTTGAGAATTCGGCATTTTCCGAAAGGAAACCGTAGCCTGGATGAATCGCATCTGCATTGGTGATCTCAGCCGCAGCTATGATTCTTGGGATATTCAGGTAAGAGTCTTTGCTTGGTGCAGGCCCTATACAAACGGCTTCATCAGCAAATCTCACATGAAGGCTATCCTTATCAGCAGTAGAGTAAACTGCTACTGTTTTTACACCCATTTCTTTGCAGGAACGGATGATTCTAAGGGCTATTTCACCTCTATTGGCTATTAATATTTTATTAAACACAGCAATGGTATTAGGTGAAAAATGGATTACCCGGCAGGATCTACCAAGAATAGGGGCTGGTCATACTCCACAGGAGTGGCATTTGACACAAGAATTTTGACGATTTTACCTGAAATATCAGATTCGATCTCATTGAAGAGTTTCATCGCCTCGATGATACAAACCGTATCTCCAGCTTTGATTTTACTTCCTTCAGTCACAAAAGGATCTGCATCTGGATTCGGAGTCATATAGAATGTTCCGATCATTGGGGATTTGATCTCGATCAAGTTAGATGCCACAGGAGCCGCCTCTTCTGTTGCTGCTGGAGCAGGAATGGGGCTAGGAGCTGCGGCTGCAGGCGCTGGACTTGCAGGTGCACTTTGGAAAGTTTGTACCGGAGCAGAGTCTGCATATTTCTTTATTGACAATTCAAATTCTCCTGTTTTGATTTTGACTTCTGCCAAACCTGAATTGGAGATGTAATCTATTAGCTCTTGAATCTCTTTAGCTTTCATTCAATTTTTTTTTAAGGTAGGTTCCTTTGAAGGAAAAATAAATTGGGTGATTTGATGTCACCCGCTTGAATTGATAAGGTGAGGATTACTCCGCGAAAATGAAAGTTATTTTACGCGTTCGGAGTATGATCCATCACGAGTATCCACTTTGATCATAATATCCTGCTCCACAAAAAGCGGGACCATTACTGTCGCTCCCGTCTCCAATGTCGCTGGTTTCAGCGCGTTGGTCGCGGTATCACCTTTGATGCCTGGTTCGGTATAGGTGATCATAAGTTCCACGAAAGGAGGCAACTCGACCGAAAGGGGAGTTTCTGTCTCATCGTGTATCAAGATATCCACCATTTGGCCTTCTTTAAGTAGCTCCGGTCTTTCGATCAGGTTTTCCTGAATTGAAATCTGCTCAAAAGTATTAGAGTCCATAAAGTTATAGCCCAAGTCATCTTGATAAAGGTACTGATGGGGACGTTTTTCTACTCGAGCAGTTTCCACTTTTTCCCCAGCGTTAAAGGTTTTGTCAAGCGTTTTTCCGCTTTGCAACCCTTTTAGTTTGGTTCGCACGAATGCGGCTCCTTTTCCTGGTTTGACGTGCTGAAATTCAACGATACTGTAAATATCATTATTCATCACAAGGCACAAACCATTTTTAAAATCAGCTGTACTTGCCATAGTATTTAAATTGTATTCAAGTTATTTCGGGTCATAGGCCCACTTCACATAAGTGGCTCCCCAAGTAAATCCACCCCCAAAAGCCGCTAATATCAAATTATCGCCCTTTTTCAGTTGTTTCTCATATTCCCAAAGGCAAAGTGGAATAGTGGCTGCTGTGGTATTGCCATAGCGCTCAATATTCATCATTACCTTTTCAGGGCCAATGCCCATGCGGTTTGCAGTGGCATCGATAATTCGTTTGTTGGCCTGATGTGGGACTAGCCAAGCCACGTCTTCACCTTTTAGACCATTGCGCTCCATTACTTCTGCACTCACATCTGCCATATTGGTCACAGCAAATTTAAATACAGTAGCTCCTTCCTGATAGGCAAAGTGCTCCTTTCGGTCCACGGTATCATGGGTAGCAGGTCTTCTACTTCCTCCTGCTTTCATATGAAGATAAGGTTCTCCAGATCCGTCTGATTTCAAGATTGAATCCATGATACCCACATTTTCAGTAGTGGCTTCTAATAGTACAGCACCTGCACCGTCTCCAAAGAGAATACAGGTGGTTCGATCCGTATAGTCGACAATAGAGGACATTTTGTCTGCGCCTACTACGATCACTTTTTTATGCGTTCCAGCTTGGATAAATTGAGTGCCCACGTTTAATGCGAACAGAAATCCAGAACAAGCAGCAGCCAAATCAAAGCTAAAACTGTTTTTTGCGCCGACTTTGTCTGCAATAATATTTGCTGTGGCCGGGAAGGGTAAGTCAGGAGTGACTGTGGCGCAGATGATCAAATCGATCTCTGCAGGATCAGTTCCTGTTTTTTCGAGAAGTCCTTTTACGGCTTCAGCACCCATGACGGAGGTGCCTTGATCCTCTCCCTTTAAAATTCTTCTTTCTTTGATGCCAGTTCGGCTGAGAATCCACTCATCGTTTGTGTCGACAAGGGTCTCCAATTCTTTATTCGTAAGTCGGTATTCGGGCACATAGCCTTGGATACCAGTGATCATGGCTCTAATTTGGTCCATTCAGTGTTTGGTTTTCCGGGCAAAAAAATTGACCGGGCTGGGTTGTTTGGGTCGAGATTACCCGACGTGATAAGGGTCAAAAATATTACAAATGTATCTTACCACCAAAACAAATCTTACTTGGCTAAGGAATAGCGTAATCTGGGCGGCTTTTTTGGTCAAAAAAAAATCCACCCTGAAACAGGATGGATCTATTTTGAAAGTATAGCAAATTAAGCCAATACCTCTTTTTCCATGATCACTTGGCCTTTGTAATAAAGTTTGCCATCAAGCCAGAAAGCTCTGTGTGGAAGGTGAAATTCACCAGTCGTTGGGCATTTAGCTAGGCCTCTTGCTTCCAACTTGTAATGAGTTCTGCGCTTGTCTCTTCTGGTTTTTGAAATTTTTCGTTTAGGATGTGCCATTTTATGCGTGGTTTATGATTGTGCTTACTTTTTTAAATTTTTGAGCGAAGCCCACCGTGGATCAATCTGCTCTTCTTCGGAAATTTCGTTTTCCTCGTCTCTTTCTATAATTATAAATCCACCCTGAATTTCAGGATCGTCATTATCTAATTCATTTTTATAATCAGGATGAATTCTTTTTGTAGGAATAGCCAACAAGATGAATTCATACAAAAGCTGCGCAATATTGATTGATGGGGTGTCACGAGTGATCATGTACACATCTTCATTGATTTCTTTTTCCTCTCCACCAAACTTATAAATCATCGTTTGCTGAATGTCCAATGGGTAATCGAACTTTTCTAAGCTGCGATCACAAGTCAATTCAACTTGCCCATTGATTTCAAAATCAACCTCTATCAAATTTGCACCAATATCCATTTTGACCCGTACGGCCAAATCTCCCTTGTCAACAATCTCATTATCCTCAAAATGCGAGAAAAACTGATCATCAATCGTGAAGTCGATCTCATGGACACCTACATTATACTTAATTACCTCTATATCAAAGGTTCTGAAGAATTTGTCCATAGCTCCTCCTGATTTAAGACCGCAAATTTAGGGATTAATTTGAATACTTGGAACCGTATTAGAAAATATTCTTTGGTTTTTTTGCCGATTTCTCCTAGGATACAGCTTCTTCCAATTGCTGATGGGTATTGACCACATCTACTGCCAGAAATAAGGCTGAGCGCATCGATCCTGCTTCAGCAAGATTTTGCCCCGAAATCGCATAGGCGGTGCCATGGTCTGGTGAAGTTCGTACCACAGGCAGTCCAGCCGTGAAATTTACCCCGCTGTCGAATGCCAGTGCCTTGAACGGGATCAACCCTTGGTCATGATACATGGCCAAGACTCCATCAAAACGTTTTTGCTGCATCATTCCGAAGAAGCCATCAGCTGGATAAGGACCAAAAACATAAAGGTTTTGATCCTTCAATTCATTGATGGCAGGCTGGATGATTTCTATTTCTTCTTTGCCCAAAAGCCCGTCCTCACCTGCATGTGGATTCAGTCCCAATACGGCGATTTTTGGTTTATTGATACCAAAATCCTTCTCGAGACTGGAGAGCATAAGCTTACATTTTTCCTTGATCAGCTCCTTGGTAATGGTCTGAGTGACTTGATGGAGAGGAATATGCCCAGTGATTACCCCAACGCGAAAATCTTCAGACACCATCATCATTAGACTTTTGTTTTTCCCCACAGCCTTGGTTAGGTGCTCGGTATGTCCAACAAAGGGAGTTTGCTCGGTGTTAATGTTGTTTTTATTGACCGGGGCGGTAACCAAACCGTGGATTTTTCCAGATTTGAGATCCTCGATTGCTGCCTCAAATGAATCCAGCGCAAATTTACCAGCCAACTCCGACTCGGTACCTGGAAATACATCTGGGCATTCTTCGGAGATGTTGAGAACATTGACTTTTTTATGATGAATACTATCAATATCCCTAGTCTGATGAAAGTTGAAGTCTTCCATCGAAAGTGCCTTGCGATAAAACGCAATGATTCTCCCATGACCATAGATCACCGGAGTAAACATTTTAACCATTCGTGGGTCCGAAAGTGCCTTGAGGATTACTTCTGGACCTATGCCATTGCAATCGCCAATACTGATTCCTATGATGGGTTTATTTGAGTTGGGGTTCATACGCTTTTCTGCTTCCTTTCGACCTATTCCTTGTTCGGCTCTCGACCTTTGGGAATAATGTTATAATTTTAAACGCAAGTTACAAATTTTAAAAGGCTATCGATGAAAAAGGTCAGGGCGAAAAAGCATTTAGGTCAACACTTTCTGAAAGATTTGACCATTGCTGAAAAGATAGCCGATGCGGTGACAGGTCACATGGGGACCAAAGCGATCTTGGAGATTGGACCCGGGATGGGAGTCCTTACGGATTTTCTTTTGAAAAAAGACTTTGATTTGCATCTCATCGAAATTGACCGAGAGTCTATTGCCTATCTGAAGGAAAAATATCCTGATCTGGAGTCAAACATGATTTTAGGGGATTTTTTAGAGCATGATTTTCGAACGATCTTCCCTGAATCCTATATCGTGATGGGGAATTTCCCATATAATATTTCCTCGCAAATTTTCTTCCGAGTACTTGAACAGCGTAGCAAAGTGACTGAGGTGGTCTGCATGCTGCAAAAAGAAGTGGCTGAGCGAATCGCATCACCGAAAGGGAGCAAAGCCTATGGCATTTTGTCTGTATTACTTCAGGCTTTTTACGATATCGAATACCTTTTCACTGTACCTCCTCATGTTTTTGATCCACCTCCGAAAGTCAACTCTGGTGTGATCCGCCTCACGCGAAATAATGTGGAGAATTTGGGCTGTGATGAAAAGCTCTTCTTCAAGGTGGTCAAAGGTGGTTTTGGGAATAGAAGGAAAACCCTTCGTAACTCGCTAAAATCTTTTGATCTTGCAGAGGATTTGAAGGAGCATCCGCTGATGGACATGCGTGCAGAGCAGCTGGATGTATCTGATTTTGTGTTTTTAACCCAAGAAATAGAAAAATCTCGTGGAAGCCATTAAGCAATTCGAACTCTCCAAGGAGTACCTTGAAAGTCTTCAAGTGGCCATTGAGGAGGAGAACCTGAGTTTTATCGAAGAGTCTTTTGACGGAGTCAATGTCGCTGATATCGCCTCCCTTTTGGAAGAACTCTCGATGGATGAGGCGATCTATGTCTTCCGCGCAATGGATCTACAAGTTGCGGCCGATATCCTGATTGAACTAGAAGACGATACGCTGGCCAAAGTCCTGAAGGAAATGGACGAAACCGAGATCGCTAGTCTGGTGGAGTGCATGGACTCGGATGATGCTGCCGATATGCTGAACCTTTTTTCTCAAAAGGAGAGAGAAGATATCATCAGCCATTTTAAGGATAGCGCCAAAACAGCGCTAATCCTCGAACTTCTTCGATACGACGAAGATACCGCAGGTGGTATCATGGCAAAGGAGTATATCCGTGCCAATAAAAACTGGACGATGGTTCAAACCATCAATGAGATTCGACGGCAGGCGGAAAATGTGGAGAAGATTTTTTCGATTTATGTGGTCAATAATCGCCAGCAATTGCTGGGGCGGGTTTCATTGAAAAAGATAGTGCTAGCCGCAGATGATACCAAAATCGCAGATATCTATGAGGATGAGGTGATTTCTGTTCAAACGTACGAGGACCAGGAGGAAGTGGCGGAGATCATGCGTCGCTATGATTTGGAATCTATTCCTGTCGTCAATTCTAAAAATGTGCTTGTAGGTCGAATTACTGTAGATGACATCCTAGACGTAATTCGTGAAGAAGCTGAGGAAGATATGCAGGCCATGTCCGGTATCTCCGATACCGTCGATGAATATGACTCTGTGATCAAATTGACCAAGGCTCGGTTACCATGGCTGTTGATCGGTATCGTAGGAGGCTTGATGGGAGCTGGATTTATTGGTTTTTTTGAAGCTGGCTTGAGCAAAGTAACAGCACTAGCTTTCTTTATTCCACTAATTACTGCAACCGGTGGAAATGTGGGGATTCAATCCTCTTCGTTGGTGGTTCAATCCTTAGCCAGTAAGTCGGTGTTTGATGATAGTCTTGGAAAAAGGTTTTTTAAAGGACTTTTGGTTGCCTTATTGAACGGTGTGATCCTCGCCCTTTTTGTATTTGGGATGGTGGTATTGTTTTATGGAAATGGGACCAAATTTGCTATGGTGGTGTCTATAGCCTTGTTTTCTGTGGTATTACTTGCCTCATTCATGGGCACCGTAACTCCAATTGTCCTAGATCGTCTTGGCATAAATCCAGCTTTAGCTTCGGGTCCTTTTATCACCACTGCAAACGATCTGCTCGGTTTGGCAGTTTATTTTTTGGTAGCGATGTCGTTACTCAATCTCTAATCAAAACCCATGAAAATCTTAATCATTGATGAAATGCATCTCAGCATCATTCCTATGCTTGAGGAGTTGGGACATACGGTCAATTATTGTCCAAAAATAACTCGAGAAGAGATTTTGGATTGCGTAGCAGAATACGATGGACTGATCATACGGTCCAAAACACCCTTGGATCGGGAACTTCTAGAGAAAGCCGCTCAGCTAAAATTTATAGGAAGAGCAGGAGCAGGTTTGGAAAAAATCGACTTGGACTATGTGCAAGAGAGGAATATCCAGCTTTTTCATGCTGCCAAAGGAAATCGTGATGCCGTGGCCGAGCATGCCATGGGTGGATTACTCGCGCTCTTTAATCATGTTATAAAAGCGAATGCAGAAGTGAGAAAAGGCATTTGGGATCGTGAAGGGAATCGCGGGGTAGAACTCAAAGGAAAAACCGTGGGGATTCTGGGCTTTGGTAATATGGGGACGGCTTTTTCGAAGCGACTTCAGGGCTTTGAGGTCAATGTGATTGCTTATGATAAGTACAAGAGTGGTTTTGGAAATGAGCAGGTGGAGGAAGTGAACTGGGATGATTTTTGCGCTAGCACGGATATACTTAGTATTCATGTGCCACTTACGCCTGAGACTCGAGGGTACTTTACCGAGGAGGTTTTCCAAAGTTTTCAAAATCCCATTTGGCTTGTCAATACTGCTAGAGGCGAAGTTGTTTCCTTCGAAACGCTGAACAAAGTTCTAGATACTGGTCAAGTCCGAGGAGCTGTGCTGGATGTATTAGAAATCGAAAAATTCCAAAAATTCACGCCAAAGCAACAGCTAGAATTTAACAAACTAGCTGAAAGAGAAAATGTGATTTTTAGTCCACATGTGGCAGGCTGGACGGTGGAATCTTATATCCGCATTAATGAGGTGTTGGTGGAGCAGATTAGAGATTTAAAGTCTAGTGTTTAAGGTCTAAAATTATTCGGCGAATACCCATGCCGTCAAAACATATAACCCTGTTTTTTTTAGTCATAGAGTTATGTCTTCTCCCTACTTTAAAGAGGACTGCATCAGGCTTGAGTCATACTTTTAAATGCTTGCAATCTTTGTTTTCTGAAAATGCTTTTTCTATTTTTGTCCATCAAATAAGGTCAAATACCCAGTAACGGTCCCATTCTGCGACCGTTACTTTGTTTTAGATACCTATCCAAAATAATTGCGACTATGGGAGTACAGTACTATACAGAGGAAGGCCTTCGCAGGCTGAAAGAAGAGCTCGCCGAGCTTAAGGGCAAGGGAAGACACGATATTGCCAAGCAAATCGCTGAGGCTCGTGACAAGGGCGACCTGAGTGAAAATGCAGAATATGATGCCGCCAAAGATGCTCAAGGACACTTGGAACTGAAAATAGCCAAACTTGAGGCTGTCGTGGGAAATGCGCGTGTGCTTGACAACTCACAGATGGATACTTCGAAGGCTGGAATTCTGAGCACTGTGAAAATCAAGAATGTGAAAAACGGCATGGTTGTGTCATATACTTTGGTATCCGAAGAAGAGGCTGATCTGAAGGCCGGAAAAATATCTTTGGGTTCGCCTTTCGGCAAAGGCCTAAACGGCAAAAAGGTAGGGGAGATCGCTGAGATCAAAGCACCAGCCGGAACCTTACAATTTGAAGTTTTAGAGATTTCTTACTAATCCAAATCCATGTTCATCCCGGATTTTTTATTTTAGCGTCATGGCAAGCATTTTTACAAAAATCATCAATCGGGAAATCCCAGCTGAAATCATCGCTGAGGATGAAAATTACATCGCTTTTCTGGATATCATGCCCTTGGTCAAGGGCCATGTGCTTGTGGTACCTAAAGTGGAGGTGGATTATATTTTTAACTTAGAACCTGAGGTGCTCAGCGGCTTACATCTCTTTGCTCAAAGGGTGGCAAAGGCCATCGATAAAACGATTAAATGCACCCGAGTAGGAGTGGCTGTAATCGGTTTGGAAGTCCCTCATGTACATGTACATCTCGTTCCGCTAAACACCATGGACGATATCAACTTTACTCGTCCTAAGCTCAAGTTGAGTAAAGAAGAACTGGCTGAGATCGGAGAGAAGATTAGAGTAGGTGTTTGATTTTAAGGGTTTGTAATTTTCGTAATTGCAAGACCTAATCCCAGCATTTGGTTAGAGTCAGGTTCACTTGTTAGCAGCAACTACTTCCTTGTTGGATTGGAGGGCACTTGACAGTGCCATAGCTACAATAAACACAGCAATCTCCTAGTTTGGGCTTGAGTACTACTTTACAGCTTTCAAATTCATAGAAAAATTGACAAGCATCCGTAGGCATTATTTCCTCCTTTTTATGCCCACAATTAGGACAGGTTAGTGTGGATTGGAGTACTATTTTCATTCTAAAGCTTTTTTATCTTCAACCGAATAGCCTGTTTTTTCAATGGACTCCATTATCTCGTCAGAGTCTGTCAGAGTCCTGTCGAATTATACGACCGCGTTGGCATTTTCATAAGAAACCAATGCTTTTACAATACCATTTAATTTGCTGAGCTCATGGTTTACCGGGGCTTCAAATCCAGTGCAAGTCATTCCTTTTATTCGAAATTCTATCGTTTGGATGTCCATGGGATTTGCTAGTTCTACCTGATTATTTGGCTCAGAGAAGAACAAATCGGCATAGGAAGGAAATGCAAGCATCAGTGCTGAGAAAACCGTAATTATGCTAAGAAATTGCTTCGTTTGAATAAATGGGGTTTTCTCTGTAGTGTCGCAAGCGCAGTCAATTTGCTTTTTAGGCTTGAGTTTTTGATACCAAGCCATTCCAAGGATCAACAAGGTAAAACCTATAAAATAAGGTCTAAAGGGATCAAGCCATGAAAATGTCGAAGCAAGTCCACTCGTACCCGCCAAGATGGCCAAAATTGGAGTAATGCAGCAAAGTGAGGCAGATATTGCTGTTAATAATCCTAGACTTGCCAACTTGCTTTCTGATCTCACTTTTCTTAATGACTAATGATTGGTAAAGATATTAAGATAAGCATTTGAACAAAAGTGCTTTGTTTTTTAATTCGCCTCCAAATCTAAGCTTTCAATCTGCTCCAAAGTATACTCTTGAGTACCGCCTTTTTGACTCGCCACAAAAGCCCCAAGCTTGCTGGAAAACTCAAGTGTTTTGACCAAGTCGCTGCCTTTGAGCTGTTGATAAATCAGACCGCTAAGAAACGCATCTCCAGCCCCAATGGTGTCTTGGACTTTCACACGGTAGCCCTTGTGTCTCATGCCTGTATCCTTTACTTGGAGAAAAGCACCCTTTGCTCCCAAAGTCACGCAGACCAGCCGTAGGTTAAACTCTTCCATTAGAAAGCCAGCTACCTCTGTTATTTCGGGCTTTAGTCCAAAGTAGTCTGCCAGGGTTTCTAGTTCTTCCTCATTGATTTTCAGGATATCTGTTTGGGTAAAAAGGCTCTCAATTTGCTTTAGATCGACAAAAGGCGGACGGAGGTTAACATCAAATACCCGTAGTTTAGCTAGTGGAAGTAACTCCATTAGGCAGGAGAAACTCTTTGGATTACGTACACCCAGAGAACCAAAAACAAATGCATCAGCTTCAGATACAGCTTGAATATTGGCTTGATTCACAGTTATAAAATCCCAGGCTACTGGAGCTACGATCTCGTACTTCATGTTTTCTGGGTCGGAGTCATCCACCAATACTTTCGAAGTGGGCTGATCTGCCAGCACTTGAATTAGGTCCAAGGGTAGGGCAGAGGCGCCCAAAAAATCCAAAAGAGCTTTTCCGTCACTATCCTCACCTACTGCGGAGATCAGTTTAGATTGGAGCCCTAGCTTATGTAAGTTTAGTGCCACATTCATAGGTGCACCACCCGGTACAGCACCACTAGGCAAACAGTCCCAGAGCATCTCTCCGAAGACCACAACTTTCTTATTCATAGTTTTAGTGAATGTTTTGATGAATTTCTTCCAAAGTACGACCTTTTGTCTCTGGCATTTTGAATCTGACCCAAAGCAACTGACCTACCATCATCAATCCGAAAAAGGCGAAAATATATCCTGGTCCAAATTCATTGGCAAAGAAAGGAAATACATTGGCAATCAAGGCGGCTAGAATCCAGTGGGTAAAGGAACCTATAGACTGGCCGTAGGCGCGAAGATCATTTGGAAACATCTCAGAAATAAATACCCAAATTACTGATCCTTGTCCAATCGCATGCGAAACAATAAAGCCAAATACAAAAATTGGAAGCCAAAAGGCCGGAATGCCAGGTCCAAGGAAATTGTAGGCCATCAAGGAAAGGGAAATGATATAGCCGAAAGAACCGATATACATAAGTTTCTTTCTTCCCAGTCGATCGATTAAATATAAACCTAGGAAAGTACCGAAGAGATTCACTACCCCAATTCCAATGGTAGAGATCAGCGCATTTTCGGTGGATATCCCAGCCATTTCAAATACTCGTGGCGCAAAATAGATGATAGCATTGATACCAGACACCTGATTGAAAAAGGCAATCATAATAGCTAAAAGAGTCGTAGGCATAAACCGCTTACTGAAAATAGCACCAAAACTGGCTTTTTGCTTCATTTTGGCCTCTTCCTCTAGCGCAAGGCGAATGGCTTCATCCACGCCTTCGGGGTCAGTTCGGGTCAGAATTTCTCTAGCTTTGATTTTATCTCCAAGCTTTGCGATAATCCAGCGTGGGCTTTCGGGTATGCTAAAAATCATGAGGGAATAAATCAGTGCCGGGATTGCTTCTACGCCAAGCATCCATCTCCATTCGTTTGCTATATCTGCCGTGCCAATAAGATAGTTGGATAGATAAGCGATCACGATTCCAAAGACTATATTGAATTGGTAGAGTGCTACTAGTAAACCACGGTTTTTGGCAGGAGCTATCTCCGAGATATACATTGGAGCCACGACCGAGGATGCGCCGACTCCAAGTCCTCCGATGAAACGGAAGAGGGTAAAGGAAGAGACGTCCCAAGCCATCGCCGAGCCAAAAGCTGAGGCGAAATAAAGCAAGCCAATCCAAAGCAAGCTTTTCTTTCTGCCTAGTCGGTCGGCGGGAATTCCTCCAAAGAGGGCTCCTATGACTGTACCATAAAGTGCAGAAGCGATGGCTAAACCATGCATCCAGTCGCTCAGCCCCCATACTTCTTGGATATCGCGCTCTGCGCCGGAGATTACGGCCGTATCAAAGCCAAATAAAAAGCCGCCCAACGCGGCTGTGATAGAAACAAAAAAGGCGTAATTCTTTGAAGACATAGGCGGTCGGGATGCATTTTAGCCTACGAATCTAATCAGATGCCATTGAAATCAAAATAGCGAACACCAAATGGTTGTTATGAGGAGTTATTCGCTCATAAGTTTAAACTGATCTAGGCAGCAGCAATTTATTCATCGCTCTAGTCATGGCTATCATGAGTTTCGCAGGCTTGGCAATCTATTTAGCTTTAATAAGCATAATAGATTGCTTTCCCGAATCGAGTTTGGAACGGTCTGTCATACTTCGTTCCCGATATGCATCGAGACAGGCAAAATCAGGTAAATAAGGCCATGACCATTTTAAATTTTTTAATTTTAAAGTTGCCTATCTAAAAGGATACACAAAACTGCCGAAACGCTCAATTATTGCTTTTTCAATGCTTTCCCGATGATCTGGGTGAGCGATATTCAGTAGTTCATAGGCACGTTGCCGTAGGTTTTTACCGTAGAGATAGGCGATACCATATTCAGTCACCACATAGTGCATATGTGCACGAGTGGTGACCACGCCGGCACCTTGCTTCAAAAATGGAGCGATTTTACTTACGCCTTTTTTGGTGGTGGAGGTAAGTGCCATAATAGGTTTCCCTCCGGGAGACAAAGCTGCTCCTCGCATAAAGTCCATTTGGCCACCCACACCGGAATAATGGTAACTACCGATGGAATCTGCACAAACCTGCCCTGTGATATCCATTTCAAGGCAAGAATTGATAGAAACTACTCTAGGATTTTTTCGAATCACTGCGGTGTCATTCACATAGGCTGCCTCATGGAATGAAAAGAGCGGATTGTCGTGGATTTCTTCGTAGAGTTTTGCTGAGCCTACGGCAAATGAACTGACGATTTTGCCGGGGTGCTTCTTTTTGTACGCATTGGTAATGGCGCCAGATTCGAGAAGCCCAAGAATTCCATTAGAGAACATTTCCGTATGTACTCCCAAATCCCTGTGGTGGTGAAGTGAACCCAAGACCGCATCAGGAATAGATCCAATACCCATTTGAAGGGTAGATCTATCTTCGATTAAGCTGGCGATATGGTTACCGATTTGCTTATCGTTTTCAGTGATTTTCTCTAAGTGATCAATCTCGTGTAAGGGTTCGTCCACATGGATGGCATGGGTAATTTTGGAAATATGAATGTGGCCATCTCCGTGTGTTCGCGGCATTCTTTTATTCACTTGGGCAATGATCACTTCAGCCATCTCTACTGCTGGCTTGGCAATATCCACTGAAACACCAAGAGAGCAAAAGCCATGTGCATCTGGTTCGGATACTTGGATTATTGCTACATCGATGGAAAGAATTCCATTTCTGAAAAGGTGCCCGATTTCACTCAAAAAAATTGGTACATACCCTCCATGTTCTGAATTCACAGCTTCCCGTACATTTTGAGAAACGAAAAGTGAATTCATATAAAAACTTTGTCTACAATCTTCAGCCACCAAGGGCATATCTCCCAAAGTCGTGATTGCGACGATTTCTACATTTCTAAGCTCTTCCTTTCGTGCAGCCAAGGCATGGAGCAGGGTGGTTGGGGTAGCGGCACTTCCCTGAACAAATATACGTTGGTGGCTCTGAACTGGGCTAACGGCGTTTTCGGGAGTCGTATACTGAATCATGGTCGAGTTGGTTTGAGTTCTTGACAAAAATAGCCATTGATGATAACAAAAAGACCACAGTAAAAAGAACTATTTTCATGATATATGTCTTTTTTAGACACCAAAGAATATTTGGTTTTGTGTCAAAAATGCTCCTTCACCAAGCTTTAAATTCCCTATATTCGCACTGTGTTCAGAATCCTTCCAATTTTGGGATTTTCACATCAGAAAACATAAGCCAAGCTATAAACCCGATATAATGACAAGTTCAGTAGAAATTTACTCCCCTAAAAATCACATTCGTATCGTCACTGCAGCCTCACTTTTTGATGGACACGATGCGGCTATCAATATCATGCGTCGGATTATTCAGTCCACGGGATGTGAGGTGATCCACCTGGGGCACAATCGCTCGGTACAGGAAATTGTGGATTGTGCGATCCAAGAGGATGTTCAGGCCATCGCGATCACTTCCTATCAGGGGGGGCACGTGGAATTTTTCAAATACATGCATGACCTGCTAAAGGAAAAGGGATCCGGACATATCAAAATCTTTGGTGGAGGAGGAGGGACCATCCTTCCTGAAGAAATTAAAGAGCTTCATGAATACGGAATTACGCGCATCTATGCTCCAGACGATGGAAGAGCTATGGGTTTGCAGGGTATGATCAATGATCTGGTGAAGCAATGTGATTTCCCGATTGGGGATGAACTTCCTGAGGAGTTCTCTTTGGTAAAAGAGAAGAAAGGCTACGTGGCTCGGGCCATTTCGGCTTTCGAAAACTTTCCTGATCGATCTAAAGCTTTGCTTGATTCGGTGCGAGAAAAAAGTCAAGCATCCTCCGTACCTGTACTAGGTATCACAGGAACGGGTGGAGCTGGAAAATCCTCCTTGGTGGACGAGTTGGTTAGACGGTTTTTGATTGATTTTGAAGATCGAACCCTTGCCATCATTTCCGTGGATCCATCCAAACGAAAAACGGGTGGAGCATTGCTAGGAGACAGAATCCGGATGAATGCCATCAATCACCCTAGAGTTTTTATGCGTTCGTTAGCAACTCGGCAGTCTAATTTGGCCCTTTCTCGCTATGTGCAGGACGCTGTAGATACAGTTAAGGCGGCTGGATTTGATTTGGTGATTTTGGAAACATCTGGTATAGGCCAATCAGATACTGAAATAATTGAGCATTCTGATCTTTCGCTTTACGTGATGACTCCGGAGTATGGAGCAGCTTCACAGTTGGAAAAAATCGACATGCTAGATTTTGCTGATGTGATTGCTTTGAACAAATTCGACAAGCGTGGCGCTTTGGACGCCATCCGCGATGTAAAAAAGCAATACAAGCGCAATCATAATCTTTGGGAAACCAAGGACGAAGATATCCCGGTGTTTGGCACCATTGCCTCCCAGTTTAATGACCCGGGAATGAATCAGCTTTACCGCGCTTTGATTGCTGAAATCAATAAAAAGAAGGAAGGATGGGTTAGCACTTTTGAATTGACTGCAGGTCAATCTGAGAAAATTTATATTATTCCACCTGCCAGAACCCGATATCTTTCAGAAATCACTGAGATTAATAGAAACTATGATGCTTGGGTAGAAGAGCAGCGAGAAATCGCACAAAAGCTTTACAGTATTCAAAAGTCCATTGAAACGATCCAAAACTCTCAAGTTGCGGATGTGGACCGATTGGTGAAGGAGTTACAAGAAGTATATGCTCAGGTAGAATTAGATTTTGATCCGAAGAATAAAAAGTGGCTTGAAGAGTGGGGCGAAGAAGCTCAGCGATATAGTGATGACTATTACGTTTTCAAGGTTCGCGACAAAGAAATAAAGGTTCAGACTTACACCAAGTCTCTTTCGGATTCTAAAATTCCAAAAATTGCTTTGCCACGTTATGAGGCATGGGGAGATTTGCTTAAATGGGGTCTGACCGAGAATGTACCAGGTAAATTCCCTTACACAGCAGGCGTATTTCCATTCAAGCGAGAAGGAGAAGATCCAACGCGGATGTTTGCAGGAGAGGGTGGGCCAGAGCGGACCAATAAACGATTTCATTATGTTTCGAAGGGAATGCCTGCGAAAAGACTTTCTACGGCTTTTGATTCCGTAACGCTTTATGGAGAAGATCCAGACTATCGTCCAGACATCTATGGAAAAATAGGAAACTCTGGCGTGAATGTTTGCTGTCTGGATGATGCTAAAAAGTTGTATTCAGGCTTTAATCTGGTTGATCCCAAGACATCGGTTTCCATGACCATTAATGGTCCTGCTGCCACGATGACTGCATTTTTCATGAATGCGGCTATCGATCAGCAATGCGAAGTATATATCCGAGAGAATGGATTGGAGAAAGAAATCGATCAAAAAATAGAGACTATCTATCAAGAAAAGGGTATTGCTCGTCCCGTGTACAAAGGACAGATTCCAGAAGGAAATGATGGATTGGGTTTGATGCTTTTGGGTGTGACTGGTGATCAGGTTTTGCCGAAGGAAGTCTATGAAAAAATCAAAGCAGATACCATTTCCAAGGTAAGGGGAACGGTTCAGGCAGATATTTTGAAAGAAGATCAGGCGCAGAATACCTGTATTTTCTCCACGGAGTTTTCACTTCGACTGATGGGAGATGTGCAGGAATACTTTATAGAGAATGCCATCCGCAACTTCTATTCTGTTTCAATTTCAGGGTATCACATTGCCGAGGCAGGGGCGAATCCAATTACCCAGCTGGCGTTGACGCTGTCCAATGGATTTACTTATGTGGAATACTATGTAAGTCGAGGCATGGACATCAATAAGTTTGCTCCAAATCTTTCCTTCTTTTTCTCCAATGGAATCGATCCAGAATACGCGGTGATTGGTCGAGTGGCCCGACGGATTTGGGCGAAAGCCATGAAACTTAAGTATGGCGCGAATGAGCGTTCGCAGATGTTGAAGTATCATATCCAGACTTCCGGGCGTTCTTTGCATGCACAGGAGATCGATTTTAATGATATCCGGACGACCTTGCAGGCCTTGTATGCGATTTATGACAATTGCAACTCCCTGCATACCAATGCCTATGATGAAGCTATTACAACTCCTACAGAGGCATCGGTTCGTCGAGCTATGGCGATTCAGTTGATTATCAATAAGGAATTAGGCTTAGCAAAAAATGAAAACCCATTGCAAGGTGCATTTATCATCGAGGAGCTGACAGATCTAGTGGAGGAAGCAGTCTATGTAGAGTTTGACCGAATCACTGAAAGAGGAGGTGTGCTTGGAGCTATGGAGACTATGTATCAGCGAGGCAAGATTCAGGAGGAAAGCTTACATTATGAAATGCTTAAGCATACTGGTGAATATCCGATAATTGGGGTAAATACCTTCTTATCTTCTGAAGGCTCTCCCACTGTGACCCCTGGTGAAGTTATCCGTGCTGCTGAAAGCGAAAAAGAGGATCAAATCAAAACCCTTCAAAACCTCCAAAAGGCTTACCCGAAGAAGGCCGAAGAATATGCCCAACGTCTGAAGCTAGCTGCAATTAAAAATGAAAATATTTTCAAGGAGCTGATTGAGGCGGTTAAATATTGCTCCTTAGGCCATATTACTCATGCTTTGTATGAAGTAGGAGGGCAGTACCGCAGAAATATGTAATCTAAAATCTTTTATCCTAAGTAATCAAGACTCATGTCAACTAGAAGTGTAACCGTACGAATGAAGGCCGACTACGAATACGTGGCCTCAAACCAGCAAGGAAATGAAGTCGCCATCGATATGTATGACGCACCCGAAAAAAAGGCACAATCTCCGATGGATTTACTTTTGTCGTCCTTGGGTGGCTGTGCTTCGGTAGATGCGGTTTTGATGATGAAAAAAAAGCGGAAGACTATTGAGGATTTCTATGTAGAAGTGGAGGGGCAACGTAACGATGGAATTCCTGCATTCTACACTTCTATCCAATTGAAATTTGTGATTGTTTCACCAGATGCTAAGGAAGAGGAGTTTGCAAAAGTAGTGGCACTTTCAGTAGATAAGTATTGCTCCGTGGCATCCTCTCTGAAGGCAGAGATTACTTATACTTCAGAAGTGAAGCGTCCGTAATGAGAGTTTTAAAGGAATGGTCCAAAGAGGAGATCCGAATCAGTTTGTTTGCTTGGAACAACAAGTATATTATCAAATTTGAGCTTGGACCCATGGAGCAAACATTTAAAGTTCCAGAAATGGATGTTTTGGAAGAGGCTGAGTTAGAGGTTTTTTGGGAAGGAGAATTCTTTGAAAAAGTCAAGACCCGTTTCCATGAAATGGGCCTTTCCTTCAGGGAGGAGCTAGGAAAGCTTTGATTAAAATTCTTTAATTTGGACTATGAGAAGATTGATTGTAGTCTGTGTGTGGATCTGGATTTGCTCTTGTGAGTCTCCGGAAAGTCATAGCCATCAAGCGAATTATGATCGGCTTAAGACCTTAATTAATGGACTAGAGGGTGAAGGAAAAAGCTTAATGCAGGAAATTGATGAAATCGCAAGATTTTCAGAGAAATTGTTGGTGTCTTCAAATCAAAGTGAAGAGTTAAGGGTAGATTCAAAGTATACTATTGTAGATGGTATCTCTACCAATAGACCGGGCGATGGCAGTGATCTGAGTACGATTTATATATCTCAGCTCGCGACAGACATGCCATTAGCCCGCAAGGAAGTTTTGATCACTAATTCCTTGGATTCAGTGTTCAAGGACCTTGTATTTAAATATCCTTTAGTTTCACAGGTTTACACAAATTCAGTGAACCAAGTTTCTAGAGTGTATCCCTCCTATGATGCCGTGAATCTGCTGGACCCAGATTTAGATGTGACCACTTTCAATTTTTTCTACGAAGCGGATGAATCTCATAATCCAGAACGAGTCCCTCGCTGGCTTCCGGATCCTTATATTGATCCTGCAGGTAGAGGTTGGATCGTTTCGCTAGTTACCCCCATTTATCATGAGGAAAAGCTTCATTCAGTTTTAGGTATTGATTTCAGGATAGAAGAGGTTCTCAGTCCATTTCTAGAGTCTTTTGATGGGGATTATCTAGTGGTCACCGGAAAGGGAGATATTGTAGCTGGATCACCCCAAGCAATCAATAAATTAGGTTTTCCGCCTTTGCGAAACCATGTTTATCGTGAGACCATTCGCTCAAATAATTTTAGGATTTCTGATTATAACCTATACAATAGCAAAAGTCCAGAAGTTCGAGATATGGCACAAAGCCTTTTGCTATCCTCAAAAGAGCATTTTGAATTTGAAAATGAAGGTGGTTTGACCTGTGCCATCTCTTCTCGTTTTGAATTGGTCGATTGGTTGCTTATTGAAATTTTCAATTAATGGAGTTTCTAAAAACCAAATACCAACGCGACTATTGGGCCAATGTAATTCTTGGGGTTTTAATGATCGTATTGGTAGTGGTTTTGGCGGTAAATTTTTTTATCGCCATTCGGAATTCTCAAATTTCCTCCCGAAAAGAATTCTTAGCCAGTCAGACAGAGCTCGTTTCTCGTCAATTGGAAAAGGAGATTTATCGTTTTGAAATCGATGCAAAAGTGGTTCGGAATTTTATCGATGATGAAGACATGGATGCTGAAGATTATCGACAGGAGTTTACCGAAACCATAAGACGAGTATTTAATTCTTACCCTAATTTAATTGATTCAGTATGGGTCGATTTTCAGGATTCACTCATTTCTTTTGAAATGACTCCTAGAAACGACTTCATCAGGAGAACTTTGACTGATGAAGAATCTCTTGATGGTAAACTAACCCATGAAGTTGTGGGCAAGCGGGACATAGACTTACTGTTTTTTATCAATTTACCCTCTTTTACAGTCAATTTTGTAGCCGACTATTACTTAGATCCGGAAGGAGCAAAGTACTTAGTAATGGATGAAAAGATTATTCAATTATCCGGCCTAAAATCAGGTGAATTGAGTTTTCCTGAGGAAACTACCAGTGAGATCGAATCTGACGTAGAACTCGGGCTGAAGGGTGTTTACGATTTGGTTTGGCAGTCTGAGGGAGGAGAAGGGAGTGGAGTTGCAGCTCAATATCCATTTGATTTTGGGCAGCTAAAGGAAGGGGCTTCTTTAGTTTTTCTATTAAAAACGGATGATTTGAACTCGGGTATTTACTCGACCTACTTTTATCTTTTTGCAGTTTTGGTTTTGATCCTCGGGGGCACAGTCGTGATTTTCACTTTTTCTCTAAATAACAATGAAAAATCTAGAAGGCAACTCGAGAAAAAGAGTAATGAAATTGCAGACCTTTTTGAGCAGCAGAGTTTACTTCTGCAAGAACTGAAAGGCTTTGTTTTTTTTCATAATCATCAAGGTAAAATCACAAGAGTAACCAAAGAGGTGGAGCGGATTCTTGGTCGAAATTTAGAGGAATTCCAGAAGGCATTTCAAAAGGATAGTCGTTCGGAAGATGTCAGAAGGTTACGAAAATACATTCTATCCGCTGTACAAAAGCAATATCCTCATTTGGATTTTGAATATGATTATGTCCGCCGTGATGGAAAGAAAATAAGACTACGGATTTTCGAAAAATTGCATTATGATGAATCCGGTAAGTTTCTGGGAGGTAGTGGTATATGCACTGATATTACCACTCAATACGAATCTAGGAATGAATTGATTCAAAGTGAAAATAGACTTCGAAATGTGATAGAGAATATTCCTGATGTGATATCCATTTATGACAATGGAGGGAAAATACTATCCTTGGACATCAAAGATCATGGTGATTTTTTAGATAATTCTAAATCATTGATTGGTCAAAATATTAAAAAAGCCATCAGTAAAAGTCAAAGGGATAAAATCTGGAATGCCTTTGAAAATTCACGAATGACAGGTAGAATCCAAACCGTGGAGTGGAAGGTGAAAATCAAAAATGTCCAGAAATATTTTGAAGTCCGTTTTTTTCCGCTTGATAACAGCCTAATGATGTCCATTTCAAAGGAAATAACTGCCCAAAAAGTGTGGGAACAAGGTCTGATAGATGCGATGAACACAGCTGATAAGGCAAATCAGGCAAAATCTGAATTTCTTGCGAATATGAGTCATGAAATTCGAACCCCTCTCAATGGATTGCTGGGGATCATCGACCTGCTCGAACATACCAATCTAAGTGAAAAGCAGCTCCAGTATCTTCAAATTATTAAGACTTCTGGAAACTCTCTCTTGAATATTATCAAAGACATTTTGGATTACTCCAAAATCGAGTCAGGGAAAATCGAACTGACAGAGGAGGCGTTTAATCCCGCCGATGAATTAGAGAAGGTTACCAATATTTTTCTTGGGATGACCAAGAGAAAGCATATCAAGTTGAGTTCAAATATTGATGAGCAGGCTCGAGCCTGGTTTGAGGGAGATAGGGAAAAATGGGTTCAAGTACTCCTCAATTTGGTAGGAAATGCTATCAAATTCACTCCAGATAGAGGGCAGATTTTCATCCGGCTTCGAGCAGAGATGCTTACCGAAACAGCGTATTTTATTCATTGTGAAATCCAAGACTCTGGTATTGGGATTCCTGAGGAAAATATCCCGTATTTGACTGACCCTTTTTACCAGGTTGAAAGTTCTTCCGAGCGGTCATTTCAGGGAACAGGTCTTGGTCTTGCCATTGCCAAGAAGATTATACAGATCATGGGAGGCGATTTGGAAATTAAAAGCCAAGTTGGTGAGGGATCGGTGTTCTCATTTCAGGTATTATTGAGTAAGCTGGAGGATCAGGACGTGACCGCCAAAGAGGATTATATGGGAACAGCTTCTGAGGATATAAGACTCGGAGAGAGATTTCCACTCCGGATTCTTTTAGCTGAGGATAATGACCTTAATCTTGAGTTAATGTCACTTATGCTTCACCAGATGCATTATGAATTTGATGTCGCTAGAAATGGCTTAGAGGTACTTTCGGCTCTTAAGGAGAGACCCTATGATTTGATCTTAATGGATGTTCAAATGCCAATTTTAAATGGTTTGGAGGCCACAAGGAGAATCAGAGAAGGGAGTGCACAGTCTGATGTTATGATCATTGGACTTTCAGCCAATGTTTTTGATGAGGACTTTAAAAAAGCGATGGAAATGGGAATGGATGAATATCTGACCAAGCCCATTCGACTTTCCATCTTGGCAGCTAAGTTAGAGCAGGCTCATATCCGATTGCGAGAAAAATTGATAAACTAAAACGGACCCAATTGGGTCCGTTTTTTTAGAGTTCAGTGTTGATGTTAAATGCTTCGAGATAGTCTGCGACTTTCCGAACAAACATTCCACCCAGTGAACCGTCAACGACTCTATGATCATAAGAGTGTGACAAGAACATTTTGTGCCGTATAGCAATCACATCTCCAGTTGGAGTTTCTACGACTGCTGGTTTTTTTACAATTGCTCCCACGGCCATTATGGCTACTTGTGGCTGCGCGATAATAGGAGTGCCCATTACGTTACCGAATGACCCCACATTGGAGACGGTATAAGTACCACCGGTCAAATCATCGGCAGTAAGTTTATTAGCTCGACCTCTTGCAGCTAAGTCATTTACCTTTTTAGATATCCCAACTAGGTTGAGTTGATCTGCCTTTTTAATAACTGGAACGATTAGGTTTCCTGAAGGAAGCGCTACGGCCATTCCGATATTTATGTCTTTTTTACGAATGATTCGATCCCCATCCACTGAGATGTTGATCATTGGGAAATCTCCAATTGCTTTTGCTATTGCCTCGATGAAGAAAGGAGTAAAGGTGATTGGTTCACCAAATTTCTTCTTGTAGGCCTCTTTATTCTTATTTCTCCAAAGTACGATGTTCGTCATGTCAGCTTCTACAAAAGAAGTCACATGTGGAGAGATACGCTTAGAATCCACCATTCTAGTGGCAATCATTTTGCGCATGCGGTCCATTTCTATAATCTCGTCCTCACCGGAAATACTGATTTGTACTTTTGGCTCGGAGATAGACGGTGCTGGAGAAGCGCCTGGAGCAGAAGGGGCAGGTGCGGTGGATCTGTCTTTAAGATATTTGAGCATATCCTGCTTCGTCACCCTAGAATCTTTGCCAGTACCTGGGATTTTAGCAAGCTCTGCTTGAGAAATTCCTTCCTCTTTAGCTATGTTTCTTACCAGAGGAGAATAAAAGCGTTCATCTGACACATCTTCATTTGCGGGTGCTATCAATGCAGCAGTTTGTTCTGGTGCAATCGAAAGCAATTCCTCTTTGGCTGATGGTTGTACTTCTTTCTCTTCTGGGGCTGCTGCTGTTGCTTCACCAGAAGTTTCAATAATAGCAATAGGAGCGCCTACAGCCACTACTTCACCCTCCTGCACGAGTATTTTTTTAAGCGTCCCGGCATGGGTTGAAGGAACTTCAGTGTCTACTTTATCTGTGGCTACCTCGAGTACGGATTCATCTTCCTCAATGGAATCACCTTCTTTCTTGAGCCAGGTAAGTACGGTTCCCTCTACGATACTTTCGCCCATTTTGGGCATGAGCATTTCTACGCTTGCCATAGTTCTCTGTAATTAAATTGGGTATTTATTCTTCCTATAAAATTATATTCTAAATAAGACTATCCCAAACCTTTCAAATAAAATTTTATTCGCTTGACTTCAAAATACAAATCCGAAGCAAGTTCAACAAAGCTACACTTGTCAATTGAATATTCAAGAGGCGGTCTTGGGTCAATTGGAGTTTCTTTGTTTTCACGAAGTCTTTTCCTGAGCAACAAATCCATACTGTACCCACTGGTTTTTCGATAGATCCTCCTCCTGGTCCCGCCACCCCACTGCTTGCCAAACCAAAGTCAGCCTGGAACTGTTTGCGAACCCCATTGGCCATCGCAATGACCGTTTCTTCGCTCACGGCGCCATGAGCAGCTAGGGTCTCCTGAGGTACTCCGAGTATTTTGGTCTTGAATTCATTGTGATATGGGACCACAGCACCTTGAAAATAGTCACTGCTACCGGGTACCGTAGTAATCTGATGTGCTACAAAACCACCGCTACAGCTTTCTGCTAGTGCTACAGTTTGACCAGATTCTTTAAGAAGTTTGCCGATAGCAGTTTCTAAAACTTCTCCGTCGTACCCATAAACATACTTTTCGATTGTGGGCAGGACTTTATTTATCTGTTTTTGGATTTCTTTATCGATCTGCTGAGCATCTTCCCCAAAGCCTGTCAATCGAAGTTTAACATGACCTAAAGAAGGAAGATAAGCTAGGCGAATATGTGGAGGTAAGCTATTTTCCCAATCGGAGATTAGGTCAGAAAGCCAGCTTTCGCCAATACCTACAGTTTTGATCATGCGATGACGAATGACAGGAAGTGGGAAGACTTCGGCTAGCTTCGGCAAGACAAAGTCATGCATTAATTTCTTCATCTCATGAGGCACGCCTGGCATACTCATCCAGCAGGTATTATTTCGCTGAAACCACATTCCGGGTGCCGTACCCACTTCATTTGGTACATAGGTACATAGTGCTGGAAGATGGCCTTGAAGGATGTTCAGTGGAGTCATTTCCCGTCCTCTTCGCTCAAAAAATTCTGTAATGGCTTTTACAGCTTCCGGCACCTCTACGATATTACAATTGAAATACTCAGCGAGTAATGGTTTGGTCAAATCATCCTGAGTAGGTCCTAAGCCTCCCGTGATCAGAATGACATCTGCCCGGTATTCAGCCTCCTTGAAGGCAGAAAGGATCTCAAGTCGCTTATCCCCCACGGTGGTCTTTCGGATGACTTTAACTCCGATAAGATTCAACTCTTGACTGATCCAATGGCTATTTGTATCTACTATTTGTCCATAGAGCAATTCATCTCCAATGGCAATTATTTCCGCTTTGATTTCCTTCATGCCTTATCTAACCTTTGCCTTACGGATTAGTTTTGTAAAAATGCCTGGGAAAAAACGCTTAACCAAAACGCCAAAAGTCTCTTTTCCTCCGATATTCACTTCGTTTTTTCCTGATTTAACTGCTTTAAAAATCGCTTTGGCACAATCTTCTGGACTCATTCCGTTGGCTTGAACATCATCCATTTCCATCAGCGGAGTTCCATCTGCCGTTAGGGCATTGATCGATACTTTGGTTTTGATGAATCCAGGACAAATGATTGTGACTTGGATTTGATCCTCAGAGTGCTCTGCACGAAGAGAATCAAAAAAGCCATGCAAAGCGTGCTTAGAGGCGGCGTAGGCACTTCGATAAGGAGTTCCAAACTTGCCAACCAAAGAAGAAATTACAACAAAAGCCCCAGATTTTCTTTGAATGAAATGTGGTAAAATAGCCTTAGTCAGGGCAATGGTTCCAAAGAAATTTACTTCAAAAAGTCGTCGATCCACCTCCATTGCAGTGTCTTTGACTAGGGAACGCTGACTGATTCCTCCGGAGTGGATGAGGACATCTACTTGCCCGAAAATTCCTATAGCCTCCTTGACTTTTTCCGCCAATGCACTACCATCGGTCAGGTCTAAGGCTAGTATTTCAGCCTTTTGAGGATGTTTTGATTCTTTTTTTACTCGCTCCAGTTCTTTTTGGTTTCTGGCAGAAAGAATGACTTGCCAGCCTTCTTCGAGATATTTTTTTGCGCATGCCTCACCAATTCCGGAGGATGCGCCGGTAATCCAAACTACACGTTGATTCATTTATTTGTGGTCGATTCTCTTCAAATTTACATAAGTAAATGAATACTCGTGCTTTTCATCTGCCGGATGAAATTCTCTGTATGTTTCTTCCCAATTTTCTGGATTCCATTCAGGAAAAAAAGCATCCCCCTCCGGCTCCGCATCCACAAGTGTCAGCAAAAGCTCATCTGCAACATCCAAAGACTCTTTATAAATCTCTCCTCCGCCAATGACAAATAGGGTATCTATTCCTTGTTCAAGGCTAAAAATAAAGGCATCCTGCATGTCTGTAAAGACATGATGACCCTCTGGAACCTCGTAATCTGCATTTCTGGTGACAACGAGATGCGTGCGATTGGGGAGGGGTTTTCCGAGGGATTCAAAAGTCTTGCGGCCCATTAAAATATAATGGCCCGAAGTGATGGATTTGAATCTTTTGAAATCATCAGGAAGGCGCCACACCAAATCATTTGATTTTCCAATCACCAAATTTTTCGCCACTGCTGCTATCAGGGAAATTTTCATTTTAAGCTAGTTTGTGACGAAGATAATTCGAAAAATAGTCCCGCAAATCAATTTTATATGAATTATTGGTTTTGGTATTGAGTCATCAAGTTGGGATACTCACTCATAGTAAAGGTGTGCTCATCCGAGAGGTTGATCTCCAAAACTTTCATCATGGTATTGGTTCCATCAGTCGAGTTGAAATTCATTTCCATAAAGTTGCCTTCAGGTAAATTAGCGAATTGCTCAGAATAGGTTTGTTGGGTTTTGGTAGTTACAAAAGGACTGTTTTTTCCCCAAAATGAAGCATATCCCTCGATAGGCTCCTGAGTTACCCAGTAGGTTCCCTCGCCGTCTTTGGATTTCACAGCGTATTCTTCACAGGGATAGCCCAGAATATCTTTCGTGTTACCGGTTTTTTCCACGGAAAACTCATTGTTTTCCATTTCCATTTCTATAGCCTCCTGCTGATCAGAAGTAACACTCATCAGGTCTAGCTTATACGCAAATGAGCTTTTTTGACCATCATTATCCATTAAAAGGATGCTTGCTTGGTTGTCCATGTCAAAAATCATGACGATCACACCATCTTTTTCATCTGGATTTTCCAGCTCCATAGCGGTGTAGTTTTCGCCCTGAGTCATAAATGATTTTAAAAAAAGTGGATCTTCGCCTTTACCGTTTTTGTCGGTGGATTGGATTTCAATTTTTGAGGACCCTTTAAACATATAAGCCTCCTCTGTTGCCACATCTTCGCCTAATCCACTCAGGATTTTATTCATGTCCAAGGTGACAGGGGTGGACTCTCCCTCCTCGGGAAATAGTCCGGCAAGTTGTTTTTCAAGTTGTCTTTGAACGTATTTGTTGGCTTCTTCTTCCACCTTGTCTTCGATGGCTTGTTCCATTCCTCTCGAAGCTGCTTTTTGGATTTTTTTTAAAAACTGAGCTTGGGTAGTCGTGGTGAAGAGGCTAAAAAAGAATAACAAAACGGCGGTAAGGTGTAACTTTTTCATAGTTGGGTATATTAAAGTTTAAAACATTCTCTAATCTCCTAAAAATGAGCTTGATATCAAAATAAAGTAAGGAGGATTCAAATGGAGTTTCCTCTTAGAAAATCTTGGATTCCCATTCGTTTTTTTCCTGCAAGTTGTAGCTCTTCGATGCATAAAATCCCGTTACCAGTTTGGAATTTTAGGTGATTCTTCCCGTCAGTTTTGTATTCACCCACCATCGATCCAGGTAAGTTCCCTGGCTCGATACTAGTCTTATAAATCTTACAATTTTGTCCTTGAATGCTCGTAAAGGCAGCAGGAAAGGGGGAAAGACCGCGTACCAAATTATGGATGTCAATAGCTGCATTTCCCCAATTTATCTCACAGGTCTCTTTGAATATTTTTGGTGCATGATGCTTTGCTTTGCTCTCATCTTGAACTTTGGGATTTACATTGTTTTCGGCAATAGCTTCTACTGTTTTCACGACTAGCTGCGAACCTAAATTCATCAACTTTAGATACACGTCTCCAAGGTTTTCCTCTGGAAGAATCGGGACTTTTTCTTGAAAAATAATACTTCCGGTATCTATTTCATGTTTCAAAAAAAACGTCGTTACTCCCGTTTCTTTTTCTCCATTGATGATGGCCCAATTAATAGGAGCTGCACCACGGTAATCTGGCAGGAGGGAAGCATGGAGATTAAAAGTGCCTAGTGGGGGCATATCCCAAACGACCACTGGAAGCATGCGAAATGCGACGACGATTTGAAGATCGGCATGGAAGGATTTGAGTTCCTCTAGAAATTCTGGACTTTTGAGATTAGTAGGCTGGAGCACCGGGATATTGTGACTTAATGCAGCGTCTTTGACCGCAGATGGCACCATTTTCTGTCCTCTTCCTTTAGGTTTGTCAGGTGCGGTGATTACTGCTACCACATTCCATCCATTTTTCACAAGACTAGTAAGTGAAGGGACAGCAAATTCTGGCGTCCCCATGTAAATGATTCGAAGGTCTTTCTTCATTCCTATCTGTTCGTTGGCTTAGATTTATTGGTAAATGAGGTATTTCTCCCGGAGAGCTAAAAAGTCCTGATGTGCAGATTTCCAAGTATCTCGAATTTCAGATTCGGATTTACCAGCAATGATCATTTTTCGCAATTCATCAGAACCTGCCAAGGTGTCAAAATAATTGGTAAAAAACTTTGACTTGTCTTTGCTGAGCGCGTAAGCTTCAAGAAGGTACTTCAAGGTAAACTGTGTGTTCATCGGTTCATTTCTAAGGTCCTGACCATAGCAAACCTGATCTTGATATCGAGGGGATTTTGCCATGCCGGGGATACTCACTGGGGTGAATTCAAAAGAACCAAAAGCTGGATCGGGGAATCCGAATACCTGAAAAGGGAAAAGCGTCCCGCGACCCAAAGAAATATTTGTTCCTTCAAAAAAGCAGGTGCTCGGATATAGTCTAATTGAAAGATCGGACGGAAGATTTGGAGAAGGCTTTACAGGAAGGTTGTATGCATCAGTATGCCCCCAGTTTTTGATAGGGATGATCTCCAAATCCGCCTGTATACCGGATTTGAGCCATTTTTCTCCATTGATCATTTGAGCTAGCTCGCCCACGGTCATGCCGTGAACCACAGGGATTGGGTGCATTCCCACAAAGCTTTCAAATCCTTTTTTGAGCATTGGGCCATCCACATAATCGCCATTAGGGTTAGGTCTGTCAAAAATCAACACTTTGATCCCGTTTTCCGCACAGGCTTCCATCACGTAATGCATGGTGCTGATGTATGTATAAAAGCGCGTACCTACATCCTGCAAGTCAAAAATCACCACATCGAGTCCCTCCAATTGATCTTTGCTCGGTTTTTTATTATTTCCATAAAGGGAAATAATGGGTAGTCCTGTCTTAGCATCTACTGAATTATCCACCTTTTCCCCTGCATCCGCATCCCCTCGAAATCCATGTTCCGGCACATATACGCGCTGCACATCGATTTTATTTTCCAAAAGGAAATCCACTAAGTGAATTTTGTTTTTACTTGGTAAAATACTGGTTTGGTTTCCTACAAGCCCCACTTTCTTTCCAGATAATAAAGGAAGGTAAAGCTCTGGTTGCTCGGCGGCGGTCAGGGTTTCTCCAGTTTGAGCTTTTGCTGTAAAGAAACTTAGAAAAAGTAAAGGAGCTAAAAATATGAGGGAGCGGATTCGAACGTTTTTCATAGGGTGTGAAGGTTTATCAAATCTAGGTAATTATATTTTTTCAAGCAGGGATTTAAGCTGTTTTTAGCCTTAGTGCCAGTTTCGGTAAACGTAAATCTTGTGTACCTTAGCAGGACCTAAAGGCCCCTAATTTCCTCAGTTTTCAATCCAGAAATCCTTTGAATTTATCCTTTTTCATAGCCAATCGCTTAAGTTTTAAAAAAGCTGGAGGATTTTCGGCCACCATTCACACCATAGCCATCGCGAGTTTGGCCATGGGTTTGGGCCTTTCGATTTTGGCATTTATGATTTTGGGGGGATTTCAAAATACCGTTTCTGAGCGTGTTTTTGGATTTACAGGACATTATCAGGTGCAAAGGTACACCATGAGCAATGCCTTTGAAGAAACTCCTTCTAGCCTTCAGAGTAATTTCTATCAAAACTATAAGCAGCTTCCCTTCATCTCAAAAATTCAAACTTATGCGAATAAAGCTGCGCTGATGAAAGGCGAAAGTGAAGTCGAAGGGGTCTTGATGAAAGGGGTGAGTCAGGATTTCGATACGGCTTTTTTTAGTCAATATTTGATTGAAGGCAGGATGCTAACCATACCAGATGAAGGCACGTCAAACGAGCTTATGGTCAGTAAATATTTGGCAAATAAGCTGCAATTGGAAGTGGGTGAAAGGGTTACGCTTTATTTTGTACAAAATCCCCCACGATATAGACGCGTGGAAGTAGTCGGAATTTTTGAAACCTACTTGGAAAATTTTGATCAGAAAATTGTCTTAGGTGAGCTGCAGACTATTCGAAATTTGAATGCTTGGACTACGGACCAAATTGGCGGTATAGAAATCTATGTGGATGAAAGTCAGACCGAGGAGATTCAGAGAGAAAAAATCGAAGAAATCCTAGATGCCGATCTCAAACTCGTACAGAGTAAGCAAAAGTATTATGAGATTTTTGATTGGCTTGTCCTGCTAGACACCAATGTTTATGTTTTCGTTGGTTTGATTGGATTTGTGGCTGTCTTCAATATGGGAGCTATTTTGTTTATCCTCATTATGGAACGCACGCAAATGATCGGGATTTTAAAAGGTTTAGGTGCGAGAGATAAGCAAATCCGATCAGTTTTTTTATGGAATGGTTTTAGGATTCTGATGCGAGGTTTGATTATAGGAAATGTGATCGGCTTAGGGATAGGTTTCCTTCAAGATCAGTTTAAATTCATTCCTCTGGATCCTGCGAGCTACTACATGAGTTACGTTCCGATTGATTGGAATTGGCCTGTGTTTTTAACGCTTAATGCGGGGATTACTCTTTTGACCTTGCTGGTGATTCTAATTCCTGTGCTTGTAATTTCGAAGGTTGATCCGATAAAGTCGATTCGCTTCGATTGAGTTTATAGGGAGAAAAAATACTTTTGATTTTCATTGAAATCACTCCTAAAATCGCCTCCTTGAAAATCCCCTTGCTCATTTTTGAGGTTCCTTTCGTACGGTCTGTGAAAATAATAGGTACTTCAATCAAGCGAAAACCTAGCTTCCAAGCCGTGAATTTCATCTCAATCTGGAAAGCATATCCGATAAAGCGAATCTCGTCCAATCGAATCCCCACAAGTACTCTTCTGTGATAACATTTGAATCCAGCTGTAGCATCTTTGATGGGTAGTCCCGTGATGAATTTTACGTAGACACTGGCAAAATAGGACATCAAAACCCTTCCAATGGGCCAATTGACCACATTCACGCCAGTGATGTAGCGCGATCCGATTGCTAGATCAAAATCATTTTCAGCACAAGCGGTGTAAAGTTTGATTAGGTCATTCGGATCATGGGAAAAATCCGCATCCATTTCAAAAATATAATCATAGCCTTTTTTCAAAGCCCATTTGAACCCTTCGATGTAGGCTGTTCCAAGCCCAAGTTTGCCCTTTCGCTGGATCAAATGGAGTCGAAACACGAACTCTTCTTGTTTGGCTTGAACTATCGCTGCAGTACCATCGGGAGAGCCATCATCGATCACTAAGAGATGAAAATCCCCATCCAATTCCATCACGACTTGAATCAAGTCTGCGATGTTTTCCACCTCATTGTAGGTAGGTACGATGACGAGTTTTCTGTTATTCATAGGTTCAGAGTACATCAAAAGTAAGAGTTATCTAGGGTTTTTATAGAAGTGTAGGGTAATATTTTATCGTTCTTTTACATTTGCCTAAAATCTCAACTCATGAAAAAAACAGTCGCTATAGTCACTTACGTTTCCAAGGGAAATTTTGATACCAACACAGCAGATGAGAATAAAATCCTTGGAGATCTTCTAGATCAAATGGGTATTTCCAATGAATTGGTGGCTTGGTCAGATCCTGATGCGGACTGGTCAAAGTATAGTTGTCTTTTAGTCAAATCGGTGTGGGATTATTTTGATTATTATTCTGAGTTTTTGACTTGGATAGATGAAATGAAGAAGTTGGAAATCCCAGTTCTGAATGATTTGGAAATACTTCGCTGGAATTCCAATAAGGATTACTTGCATCAAATCGAGGCTGCCGGCTTTGATGTGATTGCTGGAAAGTCCCTGGAGCGAGGATCTAAAGTGGATATTAAGGAGCTTTTTTCAGGGCTAGAAGGAGAGGAGTTCGTTTTCAAGCCAAAAATTTCTGGGGGCGCAAAAAATACCTTTCGAGTGAAGCGAGAGGATGGTTTGGGCTTTGAAGAAAAACTGAATGCCCTGCTGGAAAATGAAGACTTTTTGGTGCAGCCATACATCAAAGAAGTGGCAGAAGTAGGTGAGTATTCCTTACTTTTTTTCAATTCAAAATTTTCACACGCTGTTTTGAAAACACCCGCTCAAAACGATTTCCGTGTTCAGCATTATTTTGGGGGAAAGATCAAACAAATAGAGCCAAACTCGGAAATGATGGCAATGGCTGAGAAGCTTGTTAAGGCCTATGGTACAGATTCTTTATATGTACGTGTGGATGGTATTTGGCGAAATAACCGTTTTTTCCTGATGGAATTAGAGATGATCGAGCCTTATCTTTTTCTGGATGAGGTACCTAAAGCCAAAGAGAATTATGCCGCGGCTCTCAAATCAAGATTGATTGATCAGCTACAGATTCCTTCTACAGCCTGGGCGTAAACACTTCCATTGGTCGCCGCTCTTGTGAGAAGGGTACACCCTTCAGGTTCTCCCATTTGCTGGAGACAGTGACCCTTTTTGGCCATGGCATCCCAATGATCTGGAGATGCCTTTAGCACCGCGTCAAAATCTTCCAAAGCCCAATCCAAATACCCAGCTCGCATGAGTGCGAAGCCTCGATTATACCTCCCGGTAAGATGATCTGGCTCGTACCTGACATAGGAATTAAAGGCCGCCGCTGCTCCAAGTGCATCTCCCTGAAAGGCTAGGGTCATGCCGATGTAAAAATGAACCTTACCAAATTCTGGGTTAAGATCTTTAGCCATTCTCAAAAACTCCTCAGCAGTTCTGTATTTTTCATTCATCAGTTGGGCGCGGCCAATCATGTAGAGAATTTCAAAATTATTCTCTTCGAATGTGGCAGCTCTGAGAAAATAAAGCTCCGCATTTTTATAGTCCTTGGCTTCAAATGCGATTTTACCAAGTCCTGCATAGGCTAGTCCATACTCTGGACTGAGGTCAATAATTCGTTCATAGTCTGCTTTAGCCTCAGTGAATTGCCCCAGCTCCTCATAGCTTCTTGCCCTCATATGTAATGCTTTCACATCTGTGATGTGGAAGAAAAGATAGGCGCCGAGCTGATCGATGGTTTCAGCGTAGTCTCCATTTTTGAAGTCTTGCTCAATATCAATCAGATCCGCTCTGCATGAAATCAGAACTAGAAGTAATAAAAGTATAGCTAAACTATGTCGAAGTCGTTTCATAACTAAATAAACAAAATAACGTGCATAATTTTGTTTTGTTTCAGTTAAGAAATATTAAAGTACACCCTTCGTACTCGGTAGCTGATCCAGATTGCTGCGATCCCGCATCACGGCCATTTTAATCGCACGCGCAAAGCCTTTAAACATGGCCTCGATTTTATGGTGCTCATTTTGGCCTTCTACTTTGATATTCAGGTTGCACTTTGCCGTATCCGAGAATGATTTGAAAAAGTGATAGACCATTTCTGTCGGCATATCGCCTACTTTTTCCCGCTTGAATTCGGCATCCCAAACAATCCATGGTCTTCCCCCGAAGTCAATCGCTACCTGAGCCAAAACATCATCCATCGGAAGGCAAAAGCCATATCTATAAATCCCTGTTTTGTTTCCAAGGGCTTTCAGATAAGCCTCTCCTAGTGCTAGAGCTGTGTCCTCAATGGTATGGTGTTCATCGATGTGCAAATCGCCTTTTACCCGAATAGTGAGATCTGTTCCGCCATGTTTGGCGAGTTGATCGAGCATGTGGTCGAAGAAATGAAGTCCGGTGGAAATCTCTCCTTTACCTTTTCCATCTAGATTTACTCGGATAAAAATATCTGTTTCAGAAGTTTTTCGAGTGACCTCAGCTACTCGGTCAGGAAATCTCAAGAATCGATAAATCTCATCCCAGTCATTCGTAGACAGGGCAGCCTCCTTGTTATTTTCTCCGATGAAAATGCCTTTTGCTCCGAGATTCTTTGCCAGTTGAATATCAGTAGCACGGTCTCCGATCACAAAGCTATTTTCTAAGTCATATTCTTCTGAAAAATAACCCTCAAGCATTCCCGTTGCGGGTTTGCGTGTGGGTGCCTTTTCATGTTCAAAGGTCTTATCGATATGGATTGCTTTAAAAAAGACATTTTCTTGTTCAAGGGTCTTGAGCATCTTGTATTGTGCTGGCCAAAAGTCTTGTTCTGGGAAAGAGTCAGTTCCTAAACCATCCTGGTTAGTGACCATGACCAACTCGTAGTCGAGCTCTTCGGCAATTTTTCTCAAGTTTGAAATTGCCTTTGGCAAAAACTCTAGCTTTTCTAAACTATCTACTTGAAAATCAGTGGGTGGTTCTTTGATGATAGTACCATCACGATCAATGAATAAGACCTTTTTTTTCATATCAAGTTCTTCAGTTTTTTTCGAACCATGCTTTGAGTTCTGTTATAAATTTCTGGTTTTCTTCAGCAGTTCCCACAGTAATTCGCAGACAATTTTCACAAAGGGTTACTTTGGATCTATTTCTCAAAATAATGCGACGGGCAATTAAATCCGCATAAATCTGATCGGCATGAGGCACTTTGACCAACAAAAAGTTGGCATCTGAGGGATAGACTCGTTCGATCTGTGGTATTTCATTCAAGTCCTTTCGGAGTTGAGCTCTTTCAGCAAGGATACTTTGAACCATTTGCTGGACTTTTGGGAATTTTTCCATAGCCTCCAACACGGTGTCCTGAGTCAGCCCTGAAATATTATATGGAGGCTTGATCTTGTTAAGAACTTTGATGAGTTCCTTGGACCCAAAAGCCATTCCGAGTCGCAAAGATGCCAATCCCCAGGCTTTTGAAAAGGTCTGAATGACTAGAAGATTTGGAAATTCATCCAATCGACCGGCAAAACTCTCTTGCTCCATAAAGTCCACATATGCTTCATCAATCACGACCAGCCCAGGGAAATTCCGCAAAATCAACTCCATATCCTCGAGCCTCATAGAGTTTCCAGAAGGATTATTTGGAGAGCAAATGAATACAATTTTGGTGTTTTGATCTGCAGCCTCCAGAATTAGTTTCGGCTGGAGCTGGAAGTCCTCAGTAAGTGAGACATTTCTGATTTCCACTTGATTGATAGCTGCACTGACTCCATACATACCGTAGGTAGGAGGGAGTAAAATTACATTGTCTTTACCAGGGTTACAGAAAGCACGGAAAAGCAAATCAATGGCTTCATCTGACCCATTTCCTAAGAAAATCTGGTCCGAAGGAACTTGCTTGATTGGAGAAAGCTTTTCTTTCAGGTCAGACTGGTAAGGATCTGGGTATCTGTTGAAATCCTGTTCCGTTATGGAGCCATATGGATTTTCATTGGCATCCAAAAATATCCCCAATTTGCCCGAGTACTCATCCCTCGCTGAAGTATAAGGTGCCAGCGTCAGAATATGAGGGCGCAGTAGTTTACTTAGATCAAAGCTCATTTCCTTCTTCAATTATTCGTTTGAGCCTTACAGTCACCGCATTTTTATGCGCATCCAAAAGTTCGTTTGCTGCCATGATTTCTATGGTCGGACCAAGTAATTTGAGTCCAGATTTGCTGATCTTTTGGTAGGTGATTTTTTTGACAAAACTGTCCAAAGATACCCCGCTATAATTTCGAGCGTACCCGTAAGTCGGAAGCGTGTGGTTCGTACCAGAGGCATAATCACCTGCTGACTCAGGGGTATAATTTCCAATGAAGACTGAACCTGCATTGTAGATTTCATTCACAGCCTTGTCCTCATCTTTTACACTGATAATCAAGTGTTCTGGTGCATAAAAATTGATTAGATCCAAGGCTTTCTCTTTCCGTTCCATTATCACTACCTTGGAATTTGTCAATGCCTCTTTTGCGATGGCTTTTCTGCTCAGGTTTTTGAGCTGAATGTCGATTTGCGATAAGGTTTTTTTGGCAAAAGCTTCAGAGGTAGTCACAAGGACCACTTGGCTATCCACCCCATGCTCCGCCTGGGAAAGGAGGTCAGCTGCAACAAATTCCGGAACTGCCGAATCATCCGCATATACCAGTACCTCTGATGGACCGGCAGGCATATCGATGGCTACTCCATATTTCGTGGCTCGTTGCTTTCCTGCTGTCACAAATTGATTTCCTGGGCCAAAGATCTTATCCACTGCTGGAATACTTTTAGTACCGAAAGTCATCGCCGCAATAGCTTGTGCACCCCCAACTTTTGCAATCTTTTTGAGGCCGATCAAACTTGCCGTATAGAGAATCGCAGGGTGAATTTTCCCTTCCTTGTTTGGCGGGGAGCAAAGTATGATTTCGGAACATCCAGCGATAACTGCCGGGATTCCAAGCATGAGCACTGTACTAAAAAGAGGTGCTGTACCCCCTGGAATATATAGGCCAACTCGCTGAATTGGGACACTTTTGCGACTGCAGACCACACCAGGCATCACTTCTTCCACCAGCTCAGCTTGCTTTTGTGCGGTATGAAACTTACTGATATTTGCTGAAGCAATTTCTATTGCTTCTTTCAGTTCTTCAGAAACTAGGTTGACCGCCTCATTTATTTCCTGCTCGGTGACTAGAATTTCATCAAGTTTTACTTGGTCAAATTCTAAGGCATAATGCTTCAGTGCTTTGTCACCATGTTTTTTCACCGATTTAAAGATCGGTCGGATGATTTTTCCAATATCGCTATCTGACTGAGTAGGTCGCTTGAGTTCTCTCTTCCAAAGGGATTGATCAGGGTTTCTAAGGATTTTCATTCCAGAATAGGTTTAGGTCAAAGAATCATTTTTTCAATAGGTACTACCAAAATTCCTTCTGCACCTGCGGCACGGAGTTCTTCGATATTTTCCCAAAACTGATCTTCATTCAAGACTGAATGTACTGAAGACCAGCCAGACTGCGCTAATGGCAAAATGGTGGGGCTTCGCATCCCTGGAATGAGGGAGACTATCTTATCCAAGCTTTCGTTTGGAGCATTGAGTAGAACATATTTGTTGCTTTTGCCCTGCTGCACCGCGTTGATTCTGAATACTAGTTTTTGGACGATATCGTTTTGCCAGTCTTTAAGACTTGGATTGGCAATTAACACTGCTTCAGATTTGAAAATTTGCTCAACCTCCTTCAATCCATTCATCATGAGAGTTGATCCTGAGCTTACGATATCGCAGATTCCTTCGGCCAAACCAATGCTCGGAGCGATTTCTACAGATCCACTGATTTCATGGATTTCAGCATTGATGTTATTTTCTTTGAGGTAATCACCGAGTATTTTGGTGTAGGAAGTAGCGATACTTTTTCCCTCAAAATAAGAGAGACCCGGATAATCCTGACCTTTCGGAATAGCTAATGAAAGTCTGCATTTTGAAAACCCAAGCTTCTTGAGGGTATTGACGGTTTTATTTTTTTCTACTAGTTCATTTTCTCCTACAATCCCCAAATCGGCAACACCGTCAGCTACGTAGCCTGGGATGTCATCATCTCTGAGAAATAAAAACTCGATAGGGAAGTTGGTAGAGGTGGATTTCAGCTTACCAGTACCATTATAAAACTTGATGCCACACTCTTTGATGAGGCGAAGAGAATCTTCAGAAAGTCTACCGCTTTTTTGTACGGCAATACGGATAATATTTTCCATGAATGCAATTTATGCTATGTGTTGTAAGAAGAGTAATGTTGGTGGAGGAAACGCAGAATCCCTATCATCGGCGCTACCATGTAGATATAAAAATTCCTTAAAAGGAATGATGGAAATGATGCGTAGCATGGAGATGCGACGGGAATACTAAAAATTCAATATTTCTATTGGCTGTAATCATTTCTGTTGGGCAAAGATAGGAATGCAGAAATAACCCGCAAACGGAGTAAAAGTTTTTTATTTGAATCAATGTAAAATCCTTACGGGAGGTTAATATTCCTCGTAACTTCATCTTAAAAGCCTTGGGCGGCTAGTAAAACCCATAAATAATATGAAATCAAATGGAAGACCTATCGTGCTGGGAACAGTAATTTCTTGGCTTTTGTTCGCCTTTATTGGGTTTGGGATGTGGGGATGTCCCACCTACAATGTCTGGCAACAAGAAATGAGCGGACGAGCCGAATTTGCAAAAGCGGAACAAAACCGTAGAATTCTGATCGAGGAGGCCGCAGCAAATCTGGAGGCCGAAAAACTCAACGCTCAGGCAGAGATCGAACGAGCCAAAGGTGCGGCAGAAGCCATTAAAATAGAAAATGGGTCGATTTCGGAAAAGTATATCCAATATCTCTGGGTTCGCCAGCAGAGGAATCTTTCGGACAAAACGGTGATTTATATTCCAACCGAAGCTAATCTTCCCATCCTGGAAGCTGGACGGGGAGGATCAATGAGTCCGCCTAAGTATAATCCAGAATAATCTGATTACTCAGACATAGCCACTTCCCAGTTCAATTTCTACTTTGCTAGACGACTCCTGCTCGTTGCAGGCCGGCATAGGAAAATTTTGCAATCTCCAAATAGCCTTTCCCGGAGGGGTGAACCAAGTCATCTGAGAAAAAAGAAGGGTCAAAATCCATTGAGATTTGTTCATGGATGACCAGTTCATTCTCCCGGGAAAGCATTTCCATTTGTGCTTTAAGGAAATGCCGCTGCTCCTTAAGGAAGGATTTGAGAATGGGTGGAAAAGCCTGAAACTGCTCAACTGGTGGAATATCAGCTAGATAGATCCAATTTGCTTGAAACTGTTCTTGAAGCACCTCAAGAACGTGTTTTAAGGCCTTGTAGTAGTCGGTAGGGCTAGTTAGCTTGAAGCAATCATTGGCTCCGATGTACAGGAAAATTCCGTCTACTTGGCCATCAATAGATTTGAGATTCTTTCGAAAATAGGGAAGTAGCTCCTTGGCTCGAATTCCATTCTTACCATAATTCTGAACTTCATATTTCCCTTCAAAAAATGAATGAATGTGGTGCGCAAGGGTTTCTGTGGGGTCTTGAGCGCCTACACCTGCCACGGTAGATTCCCCAATGATTAGAATTTTTTGATCTGATTCTCCAAGGACGAGCTCATTGCTCATTGCCGGCGGCGTCGGGTATTTCTTTTTGACCTGCAGCGCTTTGTAGCTCAGATAAGGCAAAGTGGGATATAACTTAGCCTGAAAAAAAAGATAGGGCTTCCAAGCCTTAGCCTCCCGCTTTTTTAGCTCCATAACCTTCTTGAAGTAATAATTGAAGAACTTTATCTCGATGATCCCCTTGAATCAGGATTTCTCCGTCTTTGGCAGATCCACCTACGCCGCATTTGCTTTTGAGCATTTTGCCTAGCTCTTTAAGTTCATCTTCCGAACCAATAAACCCTTCGATCAAAGTAACTTTCTTTCCTCCGCGGGCTTTTTTGTCTAGCATGACTTTGAGCTTTTGGGCTTTGGGGTCTAGGCTTTCAGTTTCGTTTCCATCTCCTTGATCATATTCAAAATCATCATTGGTGGAGTAAACCATTCCGCTGCGATTTTTCCAGTCGTTATTTTTTCTTCCCATAATGTTTGTGAACAAAAAAGAGGCTGTCTTGATTCTAAAAGACAGCCCCTAAAATTATGATTTTAAAATTAGTCTACCTTATAGGTCCAAACAGGACGGGTAGAATGATTGACAACGTCTTCAGCAATAGATCCCGTGATGAGATGCAAAAAGCCCGTGCGCCCATGTGTGGTCATGGCAATGAGATCCGCATCAATATCTTCTGCAAACTCCAAAATGCCGCTCTCCTCTGATCTCGAATTGTAAATCTCTGCTTTCGCATCAGCGATATTGTGTTGTTTTGCAAAGTCTTTAATACGCATAATGGATTCTCGACTACTTTCGAAATTACCTGGCGTATTGACAAAGACCAGATATAATTGAGCATCAAGAAGATGGCTAAGTCTTTTGATTCTAGCAGCTACTTCAGGGGATTCATTTGCAAAGTCACTAGCAAACACGATTTTATTGATCTGATCAGGGCTGGTTTTTGCTTTGATGGTGACCACTGGACATGAAGCCGTGCGTACTACTTTTTCTGTATTACTTCCTATCAAAACTTCTTCCATTCCAGAAACACCTTTTGAGCCCATGATTACTAAATCGGGGTTTTCTTCGGCTATACTTTCAGAAATACTTTTAAAAGCATTTCCAAGCTTGATTTTGGCTTCAAAGGAAAAGGCTTTTCCTGCATACTTAGCTCTCATATCAGCGAGCTGTCCTTTTCTTTTATTCATCATTTCTATGAAGAACATTTGATTTTCCATATCAGGAATGGTATCTCCACCTCCCATGGTACCAAAACTAGCGGCATTTGGAACTTCCATTACATGGATAACTTCAATGTGGATGTTATCCATGGTTTCTCCTATTTGAGTAGAGAAATCAAGAGCAAATTGTGCTTGCTCTGAAAAATCGTAGGGAACGAGTACTTTTGTCATAGTTTTTAGGGTTATTGATGTAAAATAGACCAAAATTCCTAAGAGAAAAAGGACATTTGTCAGTTTTCAGAAAATAAGAAGTCCCAATCCAAATAGGATTACCCAAGCTAGCGTGGATAAGGCCATTTGTTTGAGGTATGGATCGGTGCTTGCGGAGTTTTTCGCATTTTGGACACCCAAGCCGATTTTGATCATTACTGGGAAAATACCCAAAGCCAGCAATCCACCATAGGAATCCGTCAGAAAACTGAAGATCAGCAAAAAGGCGTTTCCACCCAAAATTAAGAGCCAATTGTAGCGAACTGCGGCCTTGCGACCGATGCGTACAGGAATTGATTTTTTGCCAGCCTGCTGGTCGGATTCGATATCCCGAATATTATTGATATTCAAGACCGCTGTACTAAAAAAGCCTAATGCAGTACCGATTAAAATACTTGGTAAAAAGAAGCTCTTGCCATGAAGGAAATAGGTGCCCAGTACGGCCAAAAGGCCGAAAAACAGAAAAACCGAGATGTCTCCAAGGCCTAGATATCCATAGGGATTGCTGCCGGAAGTGTAGCTGATTGCTGCCCAAATGGCTAATAATCCCAAACAAAGGAAAATCAAGAAAAGGGAAATGCTCTGTACAGCGAAATAGAGTAGGAGTAGACCTGAAATCAAGGCTAAGCCTCCGAAGAGATACATGCCTTTTTTCATTTCTGAAAGTGAAATTAACCCAGATTGAACAGCACGAACTGGTCCCTGCCTCTCCGCATGATCCGCCCCATGCACAGAGTCCCCATAATCATTGGAAAGATTAGAAAGGATCTGAAGAAAAATCGTCGTCAATGACGCCAAAAGAAGAATACTCCACCGAAATACACCCTGATGATAAGCCAGAAAAGAGCCAGCAAAAATACTGGCTAGTGCAAGGGGGAGTGTTCTTAGGCGAACGGCATGAAGCCAAGCTTCATTTTTGGATTGGATGCTTTGCTTCACTCAGCTTCTTATGATTCGATGAGTTTCAGAATGTCCTCGTCAAGAGGCGAAACAGAAGAAGGGTAGTATTTCAATAGCTCACCCTTTTCGTCAAGCAGGTATTTACAGAAATTCCAACTTGGCTCCTCGCTATTCCAACCGTTTTGCTTAGGGTCGCTGAGCCATCTGTAGATCGGGTGCTTATCGAATCCTTTGACAGATATTTTTTCAAAGACTGGAAAAGTAACTCCATAATTTGCCGTGCAAAACTCTTTGATTTCTTCATTGCTGCCCGGCTCCTGGCCGCCAAAATTATTTGCTGGGAAACCAAGGATAACGACCTTGTCTGAAAAGTTTTTGTAAAGCTCCTGAAGTCCTTCATATTGAGGAGTGTATCCGCATTTTGAAGCGACATTTACGACTAGGATTTTTTTGCCTTTGAAGGATGAAAATTTCACCATTTCGCCGTTGAGATCCTTCATTTCAAAATCATAAAACATACTTTCCATTGTATTTGGGTTTAAGGCAATACTTGCTTCTACTGTCTCTGGACGCTCCACTGGCTTTTGGCAAGCAAAAGCGAAAAGGAGTAAATAAATTAAGCCTAGTTTTTTCATTTTACATTCGATTTGGGACGTCTATACCTAACAAACTCATCCCTTTTTTGATTGTTTCGGCAGTCAATTTAGAAAGCGCAACTCGGAAGGCAACTAAGGCCTCGTCTTCTTCTTGGAAAATCGCTACATCTGCATAGAATCGGTTATATTCTTTGGCTAAGTCAAATAAATACTGAGCAATTACCGCTGGTGAATATTCCTCACCGGCCAGTTTGATTTTCTTTTCAAACTCACTCAAGTTGAAAATCAGAGCGGTCTCTGATTCCTGCAAGGAGTCGACAGCACTTAGGTCTGGATTTTTATAGTCCACACCTATTTGGTCCGCTTTTCTCAGAATGGACTTAATTCTTGCATGAGAATATTGGATAAAAGGGCCTGTATTTCCTTGAAACTCGATGGATTCTTGTGGGTTGAAGAGCATGCGTTTCTTGGGGTCTACTTTCAGAAGGAAATATTTCAAAGCTCCCATTCCTAAGATTTCGTAAAGTTCAGCTGCTTGTTCGGCATTAAACCCGTCGATTTTCCCTAATTCCTTGGTGTGATCCTCCGCCGTTTGGATCATTTCCTGCATGAGGTCATCCGCGTCCACAACGGTTCCCTCACGAGATTTCATTTTGCCGGAAGGCAAATCCACCATTCCGTAGCTCAAATGATGAAGGCCATCGCCGTAGGGTCTTCCCAGCTTTCGCATGATTTTAAAAAGGACATCGAAGTGATAATCCTGCTCGTTTCCCACCACATAGACCGATTTATCCAGCTGGAAGTCGTTGTACTTCAAGTCTGCGGTTCCCATGTCCTGGGTCATATACACTGAGGTGCCATCACCGCGCAACACAAGTTTTTCATCCAATCCTTCATCACTCAAATCCACCCAGACGGAGCCATCGGCTTTTTTGTAGAAAACACCTTTTTCAAGCCCCTCTAAGACAATATCCTTGCCGAGGAGGTAGGTATCTGATTCGAAGTAGTACTTATCAAATGACACCCCCATTTGCTTATAGGTCTGCTCAAAGCCAGCATATACCCAGGTATTCATTTGCTTCCAAAGGGCCACTACTTCTGGGTCATTGGCTTCCCATTTGCGAAGCATTTCTTGAGCCTCGATGAGAAGCGGAGCCTCTTTTTCGGCTTGTTCTTTGGTTTTGCCTTGCTCGGTTCCAGCCTGGATTTCTTTCTTGTATTCCTTGTCAAAAAGCACGTAGTACTTGCCAGCGAGGTGATCACCCTTCAAGCCTGATGATTCAGGAGTTTCTCCATTTCCATATTTTTGGTAGGCAAGCATGGATTTACAAATATGAATGCCACGATCATTGACGAGGTTGGATTTGATCACTTGGTAGCCATTAGCTTCGAGAATTTGCGCTACTGAAAAGCCCAAAAAATTATTACGCAGGTGTCCAAGGTGAAGAGGCTTATTAGTATTGGGCGAGGAGTACTCCACCATGACTTTCTGGCCATTGGGCGGCAATTGACCCAAGATTGATTTGCTATTAATCTGATTAAAAAGCTCAATCCAAGATTGCTGATTCAAAACCAAATTTAGAAAGCCTTTGACCACGTTGAAGTCAGCCACGTCGCTAACATGTTCCTTCAAATACTCACCAAGTGCCGTCGCGGTGTCTTCAGGAGCTTTTTTCGAAATTTTCAAAAATGGAAAAACTACAAAAGTGTAGGTTCCTTCAAACTCTTTTCTAGTAGGGGTAAGGCTGATTTGTTCAAGGGAAATATCTACATCAAAACAAGCTTTGAATGCCTCCTTTAATCCTTGATTTATAGCTTCTTGAGTATTCATTATTCAATGGCTCATTGAGCCTAAATTTGTTGGTTTAAAAATTATCGACAAGAGATTTCGTAGTAATCTCCAATACCTCAAATGCGTTTTCAGCCATAGTGTTTTCGGTATCCAAAGTGGGATTTACTTCCACAATTTCCCAACAACACACACGCTTATCTTTGATGAGCTCTGCGTTAAGTTCTATCGCTTCCTGAACGGTAAGTCCATTCTCCACGGGAGTTCCAGTACCCACCGAAATGGAGCTATCCAAACTATCCACGTCAAAGGAAATGTATATTTGGTCACAGGATTTAAGCTCTTCCAAGGCTTGCTTGGCAATCTGCTGAACGCCTTTTTCACGTACTTCAGAAGTGGTGAAGTTTCTGATACCGTATTTTTCCATCAAGTGATCTTCTGGCGCTTCTGTGTCTCTTACCGATATAAAAACAATATCCTTGGCATTGATTTTTGGGAAGTCGCCGCCAATACTTTTTATTCTATCCCAATAGTCAATGGTTTTTTGATCCGGCTCATTGACTTGACATTCTTTATTATCAAATCGTGCGCACATGGCTAACGGCATTCCGTGCATATTTCCAGATGGAGTGGTGAAAGGGGTATGCAAATCAGCATGAGCATCAATCCAAATAACTCCCAATCTCTTCTCTGGATGAGCTGACTTTATTCCCATAATTGTACCTGCTGCGGTACTGTGATCACCTGCGAGTACAATTGGAAATTTTGAGTCTAATCTCAAAAGTTCGATCGTATGAAAAACGTTGTTCAAGACCTGATATACGCCATCAATGTATTTGGCATGGGGAAATTCATTTCCTTTCCAAAGGTAGTTGTTGGCATCAGGTACACTGATAGGGTCAAACTGGGTAAAGAAGCTTGATTTTTTATCTAGACTAGCAATTTTAAGTGCATCGATACCAAGGCTCGCTCCACGGGTACCGGCAGCTAATTCCGAACGAACTTCTACAAGTTTTATCTCTCGCATTTTTGTAAGTGATCAGGGATTTGGGTTTATGATGTTGCAAAAGTAGCCAAATTAGGCTGTATTGCAATTGCAGATAGGCCCAAAGGATATTCTCTTTTTCGTAGTGTATGAGTAGGAAGCAGCTTGCACATTATGGCTTAAATGAGATGATCCATTACTTTTTTGCTGTTTAAAAAAATACTCCTAACTATTTGATAAACTAGGAGTTGATAAAATGACGCCAGAAAGTGGTAAATACATTTGAAAAGCCAATTTATATTACAAGTTTTGTCACCGAATTTTAAACCATCCGATAGATGAATAGATATATCGACCTGATTCAGCAGACGTTTGATTTTCCAACTCAGGAATTCTCCGTCGATAATAACGAGTTATTTTTTAATGGAGTGAATTTAATGGAGATCATCGAGACTTATGGTACTCCGCTCAAGTTGACCTATTTGCCTAAAATTTCTCAAAGCATCCAAAACGCCAAGAGGTATTTCAATACCGCGATTGCTGAGCATGAATACAAGGGGAAATATACCTATTGCTATTGTACAAAGTCTAGCCATTTCAATTTCGTAGTAGAAGAAGCCTTGAAGAATGACATTCATTTGGAGACCTCTTCCACTTTTGATATTCCATTGGTGCGGAAGCTTTATGAAAAAGGTAAAATCCGAAAAGACACTTTCATCATCTGCAATGGCTATAAGCGAGAGCTTTACAAGCAATATATTTCTGAGCTCTTGAATGATGGTTTTGTGAATTGCGTGCCTATTCTCGATAACATCGAAGAAATCGACTATTACTTGGAGCATGTGAAGGTGCCTTTCCAAGTTGGGATTCGAATTGCAGCAGACGAGGAACCTAAATTTGGGTTCTATACCTCCAGACTTGGTGTTCGGTACAATGATATCATCCGCTTATATGAGGAAAAAATCAAGGATCATCCACTGGTGAGCCTTAAAATGCTTCACTTTTTCATCAATTCGGGAATTCGAGATACAGCATACTATTGGTCTGAATTGACCCGATTTATCCAAAAATATGTGGACTTGAAAAAAGTGGCGCCAACCCTTGATACCATGGACATTGGCGGTGGCTGGCCCATCAAGACCAATGTGTTTTTTGACTATGACTACCAATATATGGCAGATCAAATCGTCAAAAACATCAAATGGATGTGTGCTAAAAACAACACGACAGAGCCAAATATTTTCACGGAATTTGGAAGCTATACAGTAGGAGAGAGTGGAGCTGTTTTGTATTCTATTTTGGATGAAAAACTGCAAAATGATAAAGAGCTATGGTATATGATCGATGGCTCCTTTATTACTCAATTGCCAGATAGCTGGGGTATGAACCAAAAGTACATCATGCTTGCGGTCAATAATTGGGACGAAACTTATCACAATATTTCTCTGGGAGGATTGACCTGCGACAGCATGGATTATTATAATTCTGAAGCGCATCAGTTTAATATATACCTCCCTAAAATCACCAAGGGTAAGCCTCAATATATCGGCTTTTTTCACACCGGTGCATATCAGGAGTCACTGGGAGGCTATGGAGGTATTCAGCATTGCTTGATCCCAGCACCAAAGCATGTACTTATTGATCGGGATGAAGATGGAAATGTGACGCACAGGCTTTTCGCAAGTGATCAGACCGAAGAGAGCATGATGAAGACCCTCGGCTATTGAGTATTACTTAAGCAGAAGAATCCGGGATCAAATTCCTTCAGCATCACAAAGAAGCCAAAAAAGACCAAATTTAGAGATTTGGTCTTTTTTGGCTTTAGATTGAAAAGGGACAATCAATATGCTTTATTTTTAGATCTGCATTTTTTAATAAAAGAAACTTTGCATCTTGATTTCAGTACACTAAACAAGAACATCGAACTATACCGTCTTGATCCGATTACTCAGACCACATTTATTTTTAATTTTTTGTTTTCCACTGTGTGTTTTTGATGTTTTTGCCCAGACGGTGAATGGAACTGTAAAGGATGCGGTGACAGGAGATTTGTTGCCTTTTACCAATGTTTTTCTAAATAATACAACCATAGGTACTACGACGGATGAGGACGGATTCTTTGAGCTTTCTCGACCCGATTTGCCTGGGACTTTTCAGTTGGTAGCCTCTTTTGTAGGTTATACCACAAGTACTATCGAGGTTTCGGTTGGTGAGAATGAAACCAAAACAGTAGACTTTATTTTAACACCTTTAGAGTCTTTGCTTAGTGAAGTTGAGCTCAAAAGTCGAAGAGATAAACCTTGGGAAAGAAATTTGAAACGCTTTCAAGACGTTTTTTTGGCTTTGCCTGATGATCCGATTGCAGGGCAATTAGAAATTACAAATCCTTGGGTACTTGAATTTGAAAAAGTGAAACCTGATAAGGGTGTGAACTACATTCAGGCTACTGCACAGGAACCTCTGATAATAGAGAATGATGCTTTAGGATACAAAATCACATACTATTTACAGGATTATAAATTCTATAATTTCAAATCCAGCTATTACGGATTAGCCTTTTTTCAAGAAAAGGACATTACTGATTCGATTAAATTGAATCAGACTCAATTAAATAAAGAGACTAGCTATCAAGGCTCCATCAAGCATTTGATGAAATCAATTCTGCTTCAAGATTTACCCGAGCAAGGGTTTGATCTATACGAGACTTTTCCTGAGCAGATGAATCGAAGGCGCACGAACACATACACAGTTGAACTCGGTGAATCCATTACTCCGTTAGCCCAAGATTCGATTCGACGCATTCCTTTGCGCAATGGAAACTTTAGAATCATTTGGCCCAAGCGAGTGGAGGTTCACTTTTTGAAGAAAAATTGGAGGAATGAGTATTATGTGGATATCTACCACCCTGTGGGTTGGGTTACCGCTCCTTTAGGGTATTTTGATATTGATAGAAACGGTGTCCCAATTCATCCTACCCAGGTCGTCCTTTCGGGTTATATCGGTCGTCCTCGAATGGGTCGTTCTTTACCTCATGATTTCACTCCTGAAAATACGTTTGAAAGTTTTGCAGCAGAAGTTGACTTTGGAAAAAGAGCGGTTAATCGCTGGCAAAACCTGCGAGAAACCCCCTATTTGCTCACAAACAAACCCTATTACTATCCGGGTGAGACTGTCTGGCTTGGTGGAAGGATGCTTTACAAAAATCAGTTTTATCAAGATACCCTTAGTCGGGTGCTCCATGTGGAACTACTTGACGCTCGATCTCAGGTGGTTCTAGCTAATCAATACTTAATCAGCGATGGGCACATGCAGGGAGCTATGTCTCTTCCAGATTCACTTCCTCAGGGGGATTATTTCATCCGGGCCTACACCGAATGGATGAAAAATTATCCAGAGCGAGATATATTTCTAAGAGCTCTTCCAGTTGTAAAAAAAGGTCTTAACATCCAGAATCAGCCAATTTCTCAAGTAGATTTTTTGGGTGATTTAGAATTTGTCCTTAAAGACTCTGTCTACAAAGAAGAAGGATATCAGGTGATGGACTTAGAGTTGTCCATTCGTGATGAATTGGACGAATTAATTCCTAACGAGGTGATGATTTCAGCGACAGATCCTAAGTTGGTGTCGCAGATTTCAGGACAGACCTCGATCATGCAGGCCTACGAGTGGATGGACCTGGAAGAAAAAGACCCATTAACGATCAGGCCAAAGCACTCGATTGAATATGGAATTACGGTTGTTGGGCAATTTATAAAAGATAAAAAGCGTCAACCCGACATCAATCCCATTACAATCGTGCGGGGAGATTTGGCGGATTATGGAATAGTAAAAACAGATACGCTTGGAAATTTCAGAGCCACTGGGCTGAATTTCTACGAATGGGATACCCTCTCGATTGCAGCCTTGGATAAAAGACAAAAGCCATATGGGAGTGTTGTTTTGAACAGCAGAGAATCACCTATTTTCAAAGGGTCATTTCCCAGACTTAGTTATACTAAGTATGAAACAAATGAAAATCAGATGTACTATGATATTCTGGGTGATTATATTCTCCTGGAAGAATTTGTAGCGGAGGATGAACGCATCGAAACCCTAGCTGACAGGTTCTATGGATATGGCCAACCCGATCAACTCTACTCTCGAGAGGATTTGGATAATTGGCCGGGGAATACCCTGGATCAGGTCATCGGAATGCGCTTTGGAAATGGAAGACTGGGAAATTTCAATTATGGACTAAACGCTGGCCAGCCACTCATCATCATAGATGGATCACGGTACCTCTACAGTTCGGATAGTACCGAAACCGCAAATACAGTACTCCAAACCTTGATCACCGATGAGGTGAAATCTGTGGCTATTTTTACTACTAGTGCAAATACATTTGGTTTAGCTGGTTTCGCCGGAGTGATTATGATTGAAACCAATAGGGGGGATCGATTTGCAGAAGGTGAGGAGAAGAGTTTTAATGATTTTGGATTTCAGAAGTTCGCATTTCGAGGATTTGCTGAGGAAATTCCTTTTCTCAATGAACCTACCGAGGAACAGCCCTTGACAAGAAGGCCTTCGCTTTATTGGAATCCAAGTGCTAAGCTCCCTAAAGGAAAGTATGCATTTAAAGTCTATGTCCCTATTGGCGTCTCTGAAATGGATATCCGGATAGAAGGGGTTACAGACGAGGGGTTGTCTTTTTGGAAAACGTTTAGGATCGAGTTGGAATAGAGGTAAGTAGTTCTGGCGGTTTATCTCCAACTGATTTTTTCAAATTCTTAGAAATTCCAAAAATCACAATTTTTGCTTTACTCTTTTAATTCCTCTCTAATCAGTGAGGTTAATTCATGGATAGACTTTTGAATATCAAGGAGAAACATTCTATTGTAGGATAGCATGCCATAGATATCTCTTGACTCAGCAGAGAGTTCATCATAATGTTGAATAAAAAGTTCCTTTGCCCCAGACACCTTTACCTGCAGCTCAGGCCTAAATTGTACAACGTGCCCTACTTTTTCCCGTATGGTGGAAGCCAGTTCATTGTGGTACTTTTCATCGATTTGTCCATCCACATCTTCGTAGGTTTTGTATTGATAATCATAAAGGTTGATGAGCATGGATTTGATTTTATCGGATTGTATTAATTCAAAGCCATTGTTTGATGTAAGGACATTGTACACACCTGATTTGGGAATAAAGCTCCGTCCGGCATAGGTGAGCTCAATCAGGTACTGATTTAGTTTTTCTTCATCAAGCTCTAGTAATTCTTTATTCTGATTTAATGGAATGATTTTTTCAAGAGCACCCAAAGCAATAATGCTTTTCTGCAGAGCGTCGTGTACAGTAACCGAATCCTGTTCCAGCGATCGGAGTAGATTTTAATAGTTTTCCATAGCCACTCTGTCGGCTTTTCGGTCTTCATTCCAGTTATTGATGGATAAGGCAATCAATATTCCAATCACTACTAATACAATCTCTCCAAATGCATATTTCAAGTATTTGCTGGTATTCCCTTTTGAAATCATAGTTTGACGAATTTTTCTAAAAAAGTTGATCATACTGAAGTTGATTCAATTCATTTTTTTGAATACTTACCACTAATTTGAGCTCCAAAGATCAAGTAATCCTTCATTGCAATTCAAGTTAATTTTTGCTGAGAAAATTGAAGAATTAATGACGCTGGCGGGAGTTCGTTAAGGTAAAATTGTCACAATTATTCTTTTGTAACTTGATAATTGTGGAGTCCCTCTATCGGTAACTTTTAATATGAAATGAGCTGTCTCTTCTTTATCCACTGCTGGCGCTGTATAATAAGCGATATGCACATTTTCTGCTCCATTTACATTTATAGTCTTTTTATATGTTCCAGCCTCAGGATAGTTAAACCATAAAAAACTGAAACTATCTCCATCTGGATCTAGTGTGTCGAATGCATCTAAAGAAAATGCTTCCCCTGATTTTACGGTGAGATGCTCATCATGTGACAGAATTGGTAAAGGTGCATGATTTGCTTCGGCATAGGACTTTGTACACCAGTCCATACGAGCAGCAAAATCATTTTGGAAATCATCTCTCCAGCGCCATAACGTTTCTTTATACCCTTCGAATACAGCAGTGTCTTTTTTTACAGTTCGTCCATATTCACTTGGAATGTACCGAATATAATGGTCGATGGCATTTGTCCAAATGGGTCTTGTTTCTGGTTCTATATTAACGATTGACCCGCCTTTCTTAGTTTTAGAAAAATCTGGTTTGTACAATTCGTAGCGACCACCCCAACCTCCCCATTCAGGATGTTCTGCATCGTTCAATCCGTTTGGAATTAAAGAGAGAAATGCGGGAGTATCACCTTCCACTCCCCAAGCCACATCCGGGTAAATTTCACCTAAAGGACCATGATTCTGTTGAATGTGATTTGCGATCCAACTATTACTAATGGTGGTGTTGTCAATGCCTTGAATAAAACTATTGATTCCTGTCCATGTGGCGCTACCATAGTCATCTCCTGGTGTGACGATGTAAAATAGGTCTGGAAAATTGTTCCGAATCCAAATACCGCTATCATCTTGATCAGAGATCGTGTAGACTCTCAATTTGGAAATAAGTCTTGCGGACTCTTCTTTACTTTTGGTTTTATCAATTTTGTACAAAGCTTGAGCAAGGGTGTTAACTCCTCCCCAAGTAGAAATCCACAGTGGGCGATCATCATTTTTCTCTAAGGTTTTGATAATCCACTCCGAACCTTCAGAATCCATTCCATCCCCAACTCCTTCCATTCCGTATTTAGGCAACCCACTTTTCACAAGTTTTTCAAGTGCTACGGCTTCTGGGAATCCAGCTTCATGTTTCAATAAGTTGGGTTGCACTTCTGCATAAGCATTGATCACTCTTTCAATTGATTCAGGGTGAATACTTGATGTCATCCAGCAGGAAGTTGTAGCTATAATTCCCTCAATATCAATTTGATTTGAATATAAAAGCAACCGAACAAGCGACTGAGTATCGTCTGGGTCAGCCTCAATATCTGTTAAAATGATTACCCTGTTTTTCGAGATAGTTTGCCCTACCGTGTAGCTGATCGGTAAGAAGATTAGAGCAAGAAGGAATAATAATTTCATAGCCAAGGATTTTGATGGTTTAAGGCTCAACCGTTCAATACTAATCGAAAAGTGAACCTTTGTTACCAATTTAGAGCTAAAATTCACAACTGATGATTTATATGATCATCAATTAGCGTTCGCTAGGATCGTCAATGCTATTGTTTTTTGTAGGGTCTTTGAAAAAGGGAAATACAAACTGACGGGTAAATCCTTTTGGGAATTTTACATCACCAAGTCCAGTACTTTTTGGCCAGCTTTTCCCGATAGGATAATAGGTACCAAACAGCATATCAATAAATGGAAAATGAATGGCAAAATTCTTATTATATGCCTTTGGGTCATCAGCATGATGCCAATGGTGGTATTGGGGGGTGACTATTATATAGCGGAGAGAGCCAAAATTAATTCGCGTATTGGCATGTGCTAAGACTGCCTGAATGGATACGATCACGACATATGCAATAAATACAGATTGACTAAATCCAAGCACGTAAATCGGTAGAAAAGAAAAGGCTCGAACCAATATCAAATCAACAAAATGGATTCTGGATCCGGCTAACCAGTCGATGTCTTTGATAGAATGATGAACCGAGTGAAAACGCCATAAAAAGGGGATTTTATGGAAGAAATAATGTGAAATCCACTGAAATAAATCAGATACAACTAAGGCGAGAAATAATTGTGGGATAAACCAAATTCCTTGAACCCATTCGTGTAAACTAGTCAAACCGACATTTGAAAATAGCTTCACTGCCGGGAGCTGAACCAAAACTCCGATCACTTGGATCAACAAATGGCTGATAATAAAATAGACTAAATCTGTTCTCCATTCTTCATGAAACTTTGTTTGCTCTAGTCTTTTGGGTAAAAACAACTCCATAGGAATGAATATGAGCGCAGAAATCAATAGGTCAAGAATAAGCCAATCCATACCAATCGTGAATGATTTGGAATCAATTTCCTGGATTTGGTATTCAGGAAGTCCGCTGGCTAAAAAGATTGAGGCTGCTATCAGTAAAATTGCAAGAAAGCCATGCCTTGTTTTTTTGCTCAAAATAAAACTGGATAAGGCAAAGCAGAATGATAGGGCGAGCACAATTAAAAAAGCCCATTTCACATAATCAGGCCTATATAATTCCCGAAAATCGCTGGTGGTTAAGTATTCAGGGAAATAGGCGCAAACCGTACCCCCGAAACAAAGAATTGCTAAAAAAATAGACAAATAGCCGCTAATTATTCCGTCGCCAATTTGAAGTCGTTTGTTTTGAGTCATTGGCTTTTGTCTATTGGTATGTGATGAGTTTTAAAGTTGATTTGTCCTAGGAATTTGATTTTACTAAAGGTAATTCAATTCATTTTTTCAAGTTCCCGATCGATCAGATTTGTCATTCTATCTATATAGTCAATTGTCTCATGGCCATTGAGATTTGCTGCTTCAAAGTGCTGGCCGATTGTGATCAGCCTATTCCTGTATTCAATATCGTCAATGATTTTCTCAAATCTAACTCGTAAATCTTCGAGGGATTTATTATGAAATTGATTCCCCATCAAAGGGAAAACCTTATCGAAATATTCCTCGAACCTTCTATGACCTGCAAAAGAATTATCTTCGATGTACATGAATACCGCAATAACATCCCTCCAATCCGTGACTAAATACTTCAAAGAATCATTGGAAATCAAATTGACCTCTCCTGAAGAAATTAAAGAATTAATGACACCAAAGGATGGTGAAATTTTACTAGAGAAAAAGGTCTTTTGATGGATTTCAGAGAAACTTGAATAGGATATGCTATCCTTTACCATCAATTTCATATATCTACCTAAAGGCTCATAAAGATTCTCTCTTCTTTCGATAGCCTTTCTGACTTTCTCTTTGTTCGTACTCAACTCTTGTCGTAGATCTATTAAGATCTTTTTTTCCATTTTCCTATTGACCCTGTCCTGATTCCAGGTATTAATCTGAAGTGCAATCAAAATCCCGATAACTACCAGCACAATTTCACCTATGGCATAAAGCAGGTACTTGCTTGCCCTGTTTTCTGTCAGCATTCGTTGTCTAATTATGCGAAAGAATTTTATCATCGGTTAGAGTTTATTTCTCTTTTAAATTCTGAAAGCCTTTGGTCAATTACTATTGATTTTCTTGGTGTTTTCATCGACCAAGTTTTTTTAAGATTGACCAAGTTTTCGTAACGAGCTTCGTGAATAAAATCTTGCGCTATCCTTGCAATTGAAGATTTAAAAGCGCCATGTAAAAATCATTCTAAATCAGCTCATCAATCCTTTTTTTTCAACTTGGATCTTTCGCTGATAGACCCTATTCCAGCGCCCAATGCCAGACCTATTGCAATCCAAGTTCCTACATTACCTAATGCCACTCCGATTGCAGAACCTATAGCAATCCCTAAGGCCATCCCCAATCCTAAGTTTTTTTTCTTCATTATTAGATATTCAATTTGGTATCAGAAAGCTTTCAAACCATCCAAAGCAATCAGTTTTCTAGCCACTAAATTTGCCGCAAATACAGCCCCATCCATATATCCTGGAGATTCCGCTGCTGACTCTGAACTGGAAAGTACTAACTTATCTTCAAAGAACGTCTTTCTAAAAAATTGATTCCCATTGTTTTGATGTGGATAATGAGGGATGTCTGTCGCTTCAAAGGTGTTTTTTTCCTCACTCCAGACGCATTCTACATAGTCCGTAAATTCTCCCACTTTTGGCCCAAAAACTTTCTTTAGCTGATCAATCACCCTGGCCCGTCTTTCGGAATCGTCAAGTTTCTTAAAAGAGGAGTTGATGAATCCACAAAGTGCAAACTTGGTTCTTTCAGAATTGCAATGATCGTAGAATTCAGTAATCGGGCCAGCATTGCTGAAAAATGTTCTCGGCTGGCCGGTAGTTTGCCAGAATGGTTGATCAAAGGTCAAAGCCACCTTGATAGAGTCTTCCATCCAAGTATGTGTTTGCTCTGCAATTTCCATCAATTCGGATGGGAGAGTAGCCTCGAATCGAATTCTTTTCGCCCATAATTTTGGCGGAATGGCTAATACTACTCGGCTCCCAATATAGACTGTGTCCGCATAGACTTCAACCGAATTATTTAGAAATTTAATCTCTCTAACAGTTTGGTTTAGGAGGATATCACCTTCGTCTAATTGATTGTATAGGCAATTGATCAGATTGGATGTACCACCTTCAATGCGATAACTTGGAGCTTGGTTGGGGATTTGGAACGAATCTATTGGGGAAGTCTGCGAGGCTTGATAATATACGATTCGGTCCATGTACTGCTCAAAATATCTAATCTCAAATTCCTCCAGCAGGGCTTTTAAGTTTTGATGTTGATCACCAAACCAAGTTGCCCCCATCTCCATAGGTGTATCATTTGCTCCAATCACTGTATTAATTCGTCCACCGATTCGATTTCTTGCTTCCAGAATTTTGAATGGGATTCCTGCTCTTTTTAACCTATAAGCTGTTAAAAGTCCTGATAAACCTGCTCCAATAATGATGATCATGGTGCAAAATTAGTCTAACCAAGTTTAATTAACCATTCTTTCACTTCCTGCATCATAAGCAATAGACTTTTAGAGCTCCTCTTATTTTAAAAAAACCTAGCTCCTTAAGATGAAGCTATTTTAATTGATTTCAACTAATTAAATGTACCAGTGAAACCAGGTGAGCTGGAGCTTAAGTAAACTATACTGAGAGTTAACGAACAGGCTTAGGCGGCATTAAAAAACTGATTGCTTTTGGAAGTACACTTATGGCAGCCGGAGCCAAGCCAAGGTATTCTCCGTCAGCTTCAATCCCGCAGGAGTCCGAACTTTCAATCAACACTTCCTTGGTGGTGTAATAACTCACTTCAGGATGCTTGATTTTTTCGCCAGTTTTTAATTTTATTAAGTTTTTTAAGTAGTCCCATATGCTTAAGTTCCCAAAAATAGCAACCTGAAACTGCCCATCGATGAGTTTGGCGTCAGGAGTGGCACAGATGGCGTTCCCGAAGTATCGTCCATTCGCAATAACCATTTGGAGTAGTTTACCACGCCAATGCCAGGAGTCGCTTTTAACTTTAACTTTCTTCTTGGCATAACTGATAAAGCCTTTTACGATATATATGAAGTAATTTAAACTAGGACTTAGTGAATTGCTTGATCTCTCTAGTTTTTGAATAACTAAGGCACCAAGCCCAACTCCGGTAACATTGATGAAATAGTGTGTTTCTTGATTTTTAGAGAATACTACTTTCCCTAGGTCAATCTCCTGGGTAGTATGGGATTGAATTAACTGAAGCAGTTCCTCTAATGAATTTGATAGGCCCACAGTCCTAGCAAAATCATTAGCTGAACCATAAGGAAGGAGTCCAATGATTGGGTATTCATTGGCGCTAATGTTACTTTGTAAGATGCCATTGATGACCTCATGCAAAGTCCCATCACCGCCAACAGCAATTACATGACTACAGCCATCTCCGGTTGCTTCTTTGGCTATTTCAATGGCATGCTTTTTCCAACGGGTCGGGATAAACCGAACATCCCTAAGATTTTTCTGCTGACAGTATTGTTCAAGCTTTGGGAGCTCTGCAGCCAATCCCCCATTTTTGTTGTTGACTACAAATACAATGTTCACCTCAGAAAGGTAGTATAATCCCAGCAGGTCAGACTTAATATTGTTGCTTTTCTACGATGAGGATATAATCAATTTTTGCAGTTGCCCCCATGAGCTGAAAAGAGGGGCGAACATTTGGGATAATTGAAATAACTTCTCCATCGAGTCGATTTAAATACAGCTCTAACTTTTCTTGCATGGTGTCACTCTTGACATCTAATCTATGTACCTTATATTTCATTTCCCCTATTTGAGTTTTGAGTCTGTTTAAAGCTATGATTTACTTCCTAGGCTTGATGGTCCATCACTAATTATTTCACCATACTTCTCGCAGGTCCCCAAACAGCTCTTCCAGGCAAAGCACCGGTATGTTCGCCATTTTCGAGCACTTGAGTTCCATTGACGAAGACATGAGAAATTCCTGTGGCGTATTGATGTGGATTTTCGAAAGTGGCATGATCTTGCACCTTTTCTGGGTTAAAAATCACCAAATCCGCGAAATAGCCTGGCTTAAGTAAGCCGCGCTTTTGGATTTTGAGGTTGCTGGCCGGTAAACCAGTAAGCTTGTAAATGGCCTCCTCGAGAGAGATCACTTTTTCTTCCCGAACGTATTTCCCGAGCAACCTTGCAAAGTTGCCATACGCACGTGGGTGTGTACTGCTTTTGAGAAAAACTCCTTCAGGAGCCATGGATCCGCCATCCGAACCAAAGCTCATGTAGGGTAGGGCAATCTGCTTTTTTACATTTTCTTCAGACATCAAAAAATAAACCGTGCCTACTCGACTACCATCTTGAATGACCAAATCCATGGCGGTTTGCTCTGGACTTTTTCCACGCATCTCTGCCACTTCTGAGAGAGTTTTTCCGGTGAGATATTTTAGACTATCATTCACAAAACCTACCAAAAGCATTTTATCTGCACTACCAGATGCTAGCATTAGGCTTTCCCATTGTACATTGGGATCTTTCATTTCTGCTTCTACTTTCTTCCGAATGGCTGGATCTTTTAATCTTTGGATCCAATCATTGAGTCCACCTTCCTGCACCCAAGGTGGCATAGCCGCATCCAGACCTGTTGCGCCAGCTACGTAATTATACATGTCTGTAGTGATCTCGAGTCCAGCTGCTCTCGCTGAATCTATCTTTGCCACCACGGCATCAAACTTATGCCAGTTTTTCACACCTGCCATTTTCAGGTGATAGACTTCTGCACGGATATCAGCCTCATTTGCAATGCGAATCAGTTCATCCAAACTTTCCAAAAGGCGATCCCCTTCGCTACGCATGTGCGAGATATACATTCCGTCATATTTGGATGCTACTTTGCTGATTTCTATCAATTCCTCAGTGCTAGAATAGAAAGCGGGAGCATAGATTAGTGATGAAGCAATACCCAAAGCCCCGCCTTTCATCTCATCTTCCACCATTTTACGCATTGCTCCAAGCTCCTCTTCTGTGGCTTCACGATCCTCAAATCCAACTGTGTTAATCCTTAAGGTGGTGGCTCCGATGAAGGAAGCGACATTGGTAGAAACGCCCTTTTTCTCTAAAAATTCCAAGTACTCCGAAAGGCTATTCCAAGTAATGTCGTACTTGATATCTCCTTGGTTTGCCAGCAGGTCCGCTTTACTTGACTCAGTCAGTGGCCCCCAGGATTGTCCTTCACCAAACACTTCCAAGGTTACTCCCTGCCGGATGTCACTTTGCGATTTTCCATCCTCGATTAATGATTCAACTGCCCAGCTTAACATATTGATAAATCCTGGGGTGATTACCATTCCTTGTGCGTCGATTTCTTTTTCTCCAACCGCATTACTGAGATCTCCGATAAAGGCAATAGTGTCTGCCCGAACACCCAGATCTGCTGAATAAGCTGGCTCACCGGTACCGTCGATGACTTGTGCATTTCGAATCAGAACATCATAGCCTTCTGGAGTATTGCAAGAGGCTAAAATTAGAATCCCTATGAAGAAGATTGCTTTAGGAAGATTTTTCATCGATTGAAAAGTTTAAAGTGAAGAATGATTTTTTAATAAACTGACAGCTAGACGCCCTCAGCATGATCTACCCACTTACCATCCAAAGTCAAGTAGGCGCCCATCGCATCGGCCGTCATGCAGGAGTGAATGGGTAGAATACCCAAAAGATCTCCGACTTTTACTTTTGAAATCAGATCATCTGAGGCTTTGATGATGCCGTGTTCTTGTGAGATGCTTTTCAGATGGGAACCGTCATTCGGGATACTCCAGCCCTGATCGTGAAGGTATACTACCTCCCCAAAGTTTTTGCCACCGTCCTCATGCGGCAAAACATCCTTGGCAAAATGAACCCCTCCACCATGAATCAAAATCTCATTTCTATCTTTTTTGATATCTACCACCGGAACGGCCATTGCCACCGCGATATCCGACTTTGCGCAGCTTCCCAAGGTCGACTGCATGAGGTCGTAAAAAACAAAATTACCAGGACCCATCTCATCAATGTCACCAAAGTCATCAGTCACGGAGCAGCCAGGAGTATCTCCTGTTCGCGTTACCAAATCAGGATATTCTGATTGGTATTTGCTTTTAAGCATGGCAAGGGCTTGGCGGGTTTGCTCGTAAATTTTTGGGATGTCTGCGTAATACGTATGTCCAGGGTGGAGGTAAAATCCCCTGAAATGAAGGTGGGAGGATTGCTTCGCGATTTTCAGAATAGCTTCTATCAGCCCAAAATCGCTAACTTCTACACCTGTACGCCCGTATCCAGCGTCAATTTCGATAAAGAAGCCTACATCATTAGTCAGTACTTCAACCAATTTCTGAGTCGTATCAGTATTGATTAATTGCACCGAAAAAGACTGCTTTACTGCGAGCTCATTGAGTTTTTTCGCTTCCAAAGGATTAAAAGGAAAAGCGATATGAATATTTTCCCAGCCTTGGTCACAAAGGTATTCGGCCATTTTCAAAGAAGAGGCTGTGACTTCCGTAATGCCATAGTCTTTAGCCCAGTTTCCAATCTGGTGAGATTGAGCCGTTTTGAAATGAGGCATCAGCTTCATTCCATTTTTCGCCGCTTTGGCAGCCATATTTTTGAGATTGTTTCTGCAGATCTTTTCGTCAAGCAGGAGGGTAGGTGAGGTGATTTGATCTAAATAGGACATGGATGTTAGGATTCAAAAATTCATTGGTATACAGTAAATAAACAAAAGATTATGAATAGTCCTGTGGTACTTTGAGGAGAAAAAAAGGGTGAAAGTATGCGGGGAGTTCTATTTTCGGTATTTCATGCATTAAAGCCCGGCAAATATTCTAATTTTGTTGCCCAAAGAAATGGGCGTCAAATCACCCTAAGAAATAGACCAAAAGTAAAGTCAGCTGAACTTCATGGAAGCAAAGAAAATCCGAAAGACCTTTATTGAGTTTTTTGAGAGTAAGCAACACCAATATGTCCCTTCCGCACCAATTGTGGTCAAAAATGACCCAACCTTGATGTTTACCAATGCGGGGATGAATCAATTTAAAGATGCCTTTTTAGGTAACGAAGAGGCCAAATATCCCAGAGTGGCCAACAGTCAAAAGTGTCTCCGCGTGAGTGGAAAACACAATGACCTAGAAGAGGTGGGCGTAGATACCTATCATCACACCATGTTTGAGATGTTGGGTAATTGGTCTTTTGGTGACTATTTCAAAAAAGAAGCGATTCAGTGGGCTTGGGAGCTTTTGACTGAAATTTACAAATTAGATAAAGATCGTCTTTATGTTTCTGTGTTCGAGGGAGATAAAGGGGATAATCTAGCTATGGACAAGGAGGCGTTTGACCTCTGGAAGGCCATCGTGCCTGAGGATCGAATCATCATGGGGTCCAAGAAGGATAACTTTTGGGAGATGGGAGATACCGGACCTTGTGGACCTTGCTCTGAGATTCATATTGACCTCAGGTCAGACGCAGAACGCGCAGCTATTCCTGGAAAGGACCTCGTAAATAATGATCATCCTCAGGTGATCGAAATTTGGAACTTGGTATTTATGCAATTCAATCGAGTGGCAGATGGAAGTCTGAAAAACCTTCCTGCCACTCATGTGGATACTGGGATGGGATTTGAACGATTGGTTCGAGCCATTCAGCACAAATCATCCAACTACGATACCGATCTTTTTACTCCGTTTTTGTATACCTTGGAGGTCAAGTCCGGCAAAACTTATGGCAAAGACGAGGAGACGGACATCGCTTTTCGAGTAATTGTAGATCATATTCGTGCTATTTCATTTACCATTGCGGATGGACAGCTGCCTTCTAACAATAAAGCAGGCTATGTGATCCGAAGAATATTGCGTCGTGCAGTTCGCTATGGCTATACCTTCTTGGGCTTCCAAGAGCCATTTCTATATGAGCTCTGCGACTTGATCGCAGCGAATTTTGGAGACATTTTCCCAGAGGTACGCCAGCAAAAAGACTTTATCTCCAAGGTGATTTTTGAAGAAGAGAGTTCTTTCCTCAGAACCTTGGATAATGGCTTAAAGCGTCTGGATCAGATCAAAAAGGAAATGGCTGCCTCGGGAGAGACTGTTATTTCTGGACCAACTGCTTTTGAGCTATATGATACCTTTGGATTTCCTCTCGATTTGACTTCTCTGATCGCCAGAGAAAATGGTCTTTCGCTTGATGAAAAAGGCTTTGCCCAAGAAATGGAAAAGCAAAAGAACCGATCTCGAGCTGCCTCTGAGCAGGAAACCGGCGATTGGATGATCATCAATGAAGATGTAGCTGTAGAATTCGTTGGTTACGACTTTTTGGAAGCTCATTCTCGCATTTTGAAATACCGAGCGGTCAGTAGTAAAAAGGGTAAGCTATTTCAAATAGTCTTGGACAAAACGCCTTTTTACGCAGAAAGTGGAGGACAAGTGGGAGACACGGGTTGGCTGATTTCAGAAGGGGAAAAGATACGGGTGATCGATACCAAAAAAGAAAATGACCTGATCATTCACTTCGTCGATAAGCTTCCTGTAAAAGCGGATACCTTATTTTCTGCAGAAGTGGATGCGAAAAAGCGGAAGCTGACGATGAACAATCACACGGCTACGCATTTGCTTCAGTCGGCTTTGAGAGAGGTCCTCGGAGATCATATCCAGCAGAGAGGTTCCTTGGTTAATGATGAGGTACTTCGGTTTGACTTTTCTCATTTTGCAAAAATGAGTGAGGAGGAAATTCTCAAAGTCGAACAAATCGTCAATGAGAAAATCCGGGAAAACATCCACTTGAATGAGCAGCGAAACGTCCCCATCGAAGAGGCGAAGCAAAAAGGAGCGACAGCCCTTTTTGGAGAAAAATACGGCGATTTTGTTCGCGTTATTACCTTTGATCCAAAGTTTTCGGTGGAACTCTGCGGAGGAACACATGTACCATACACGAGTCAGATTGGATTATTTAAGATAGTTTCAGAGGGTTCTATTTCATCTGGTGTTCGAAGAATTGAAGCGATCACTTCAGTGAAAGCTGAAAATTACCTGCGCGGACAGGAGCAGTTGGTAAAAGAGATTCAAGAAATTCTAAAAAATCCAGCCGATCTGAAGAAGGCTGTGGAAAGTTTGCTTTCAGAGCGAAACGAATTAAGAAGGGAGATCGATTCTTTGCATCAAGAAAAGGCTTCAGGCGTAAAGCAGGAGCTTTTAAAAGCAGTAGAACCGGCAGGAAATAAAAACGTAATCATCGCAAAGGTGACTCTTCCTAGCGCCGATGCCTTGAAAAAGCTTGCTTTCGAGTTGAAAAACGAGGTAGAAATGGCTTTGGTGGTGCTTGCTGCGGATATAGCTGGTAAACCTCAGATTGCTGTTATACTCGACGATGCTTTGATTTCTTCAGAAAATCTCAATGCAGGTCAGATCGTCCGAGATCTAGCCAAAGAAATCCAAGGTGGGGGAGGTGGTCAACCTTTCTTTGCCACGGCGGGTGGAAAAAACCTAGATGGTTTGGATCATGTTGTAGTAAAGGCAAAAGCTCAATTTTTGAAGTAAGGCGCTGATAGATGGATGATCCAAAGGAAAAATACCAGGTTGTAATAGGTTTAGAAGTTCATGCTCAGTTGGCCACAAAAAGTAAGATTTTTGCGGCTGATTCGACCAAATATGGCCAAGAACCCAATACTCAAATTTCGGTGATTACTTTGGGGCATCCAGGTACCCTGCCCAAAATAAATGAGCGGGTAATCGAGTATGCAGTGAAAATGGGGCTTGCTTGTAATTCTGAGATCACCCGGTACAATATTTTCGACAGGAAAAATTATTTCTATCCCGACCTTCCGAAGGGATATCAAATTACCCAAGACAAAAGTCCGGTTTGTGTGGGAGGTTTTGTTCCTATCCTTTTGAAAGATGGAACGAAGCGTAATGTCCAGCTCAATAGAATTCACATGGAAGAAGATGCAGGTAAATCGATCCATTTAGCCGAAGAGGAAGATACTTTGGTTGATTTCAATCGAGCTGGGACTCCTCTAATTGAGATTGTTTCGGAGCCGGATTTGTTTACCGCTGAGGAGGCAACGGTCTTTCTTGCCGAAATCAAAAAACTGGTTATGTATCTGGGTATCTGCGATGGAAATATGGAGGAAGGCTCGCTTCGATGCGACGCGAACATTTCCGTCATGAGAAAGGACTCCACCCAGCTTGGGAAAAAAGTGGAAGTTAAGAATATGAATTCCTTCAGAAACGTTGCCCGAGCCATAGACCATGAATTTGAACGTCAGGTTGATTTGCTGGAACGAGGAGAAGAAATCATTTCTGAAACCAGAACTTTCGATGCAGCTAAAGGTACCACGGCGAGCATGCGTACTAAAGAGGACCTGAACGATTACAGATATTTCCCAGAGCCCGATTTAAGTCCGATATTGATCTCCGATGAGTGGCTTGAAGCAATCCAAGACTCCATGCCTGTTCTTCCAAGGGAGATGCATCAAAAGTTTGTAGAAGAATTTGGCCTACCGGATTACGACGCTTATTTCCTTACGGAAAATAAAGAAATGGCGCTTTACTTTGATGAGCTTTGTCGCAAGACCAAGAACTACAAGGCTGCATCCAACTGGATGATGGGTCCGGTAAAGTCATCACTTAATGAACTTGGAGGCCAAATTAGTGGTTTTCCCATCGATGAAGTGACCTTAGCCGCACTGATCGAATTAGTGGATGACGGGAAAGTAAGTTTCTCTGCTGCTTCGCAAAATGTTTATCCTGAGTTATTAAAGAATACTGGAGAAAGTCCTTTAGAGATTGCTCAGCGTCTTAATTTGATTCAAGAAAGTGATGAGTCTTCGTTGATTCCTATAGTAGAAAGTGTTCTTGCCGAGCATCCTGACAAGGTGAAAGCTTACCAATCTGGTAAAAAAGGACTTTTAGGCATGTTTATGGGGCAGGTGATGCGCAAATCAAATGGAAAAGCAGATCCTACCGTGGCCACAAAAATATTGACAGAATTATTAGCTAAATAAAAAATGAAAATTCAATTATCATCCTTTATCCTGTTTGCCACCATCTTGTTTTTTTCGTGCGAAAATGCAGGAAATGCTTCAAATGACGGCAAAATCACCATTTCAGGAACGCTAAAAAATGCGCCAGATGGCAACTTGATCCTTTCGGAGTTTACAGATAGCCGACCAATTGTCTTGGATACATTAACGCTCACGGACGGTAACTATTCTTTCGAGTTGGAGTTGGAGTCGCCCAAATTTTTGGAATTAGATCTTTATGGTCGGGAGAAAGTCAGATTGGCATTATTCGATGAGGATGTTCAAGTCAATTATGATTTTTCTAAAGCTAATAGCCTGGAAATCAATGGCTCAAAGGATAGCCAAGAGATGATTAAGATTCAAACTTTGATGACTAACTATCAAAATCAAGTCAATGAACTTAATGAAGAATACTATGCTGCCATGAGCGCGAACGATGCTGAGGCAATCAAGACAATTCAAGAAAAGGCATTGAATCTCGAAGCCAATCAATCAGATCAGGTCAAAGAAGTGATTAATAGTATGGATGATAGCTTCGCTTCTCTTGCGGCTTTGGGTTTTCTGAATACCAAAAACGATTTTCCGTTTATAGATAGTTTGGTGACCGAACTAAATAACAGATACCCTGATACCAAAATGATCTTGCAGATTAAGCAGCAACTCGACGAGATGCGCGCGCTTTCTATTGGGCAGGTAGCTCCTGAGATCGAATCCACCAATCCAAATGGGGAATTACTGAAATTGTCTGATTACAGAGGAAAGTATGTTTTGATCGACTTTTGGGCAGCTTGGTGCAAGCCTTGTCGTCAAGAAAATCCGAACCTGGTAAGAATGTATGCGCAATACAAAGATAAAGGCTTGGAGATTTTTGGAGTCTCTTTGGATCGTGCTCGTGAGCCATGGGTCGAAGCCATTGCAACAGATGGTTTGACTTGGCCGCAGGTTTCTGATTTGACTTATTTCGATGGCCCAGCCCCAACGACCTATCAGATAAATGCCATTCCCGCATCTTTTCTTTTAGATCCGGAAGGAAGGATTGTTGCGCGTGACCTGAGAGGAGCATCACTCGAAAATAAACTTGCTGAGCTATTTGACTAAGCAGGCCATATTCTCTAAACGTAAAAAAGCTCTCGAACCGTCGAGAGCTTTTTTGATTTTAGTCCAATAAGTAGAAGGAAGGATCGAAAAATACCAAACAGTCCTCCCTTAAAAAGTCGTATGAGTAAAAAAGGAATTTTTAAAAGTTGTTTATCACCCAGAACAAAACTAATAAAAAGATTCAAAAGAAAAACAATCCTTTACCTCTTTACTGTTACGAAAATATTACGTTTTCTAGAAATAGATTGATATTTCGAATACAATCGATTGCGAATTACTTTTCGATTTTTTCAAAACTTGCCAATACTCCGCGTACCAAGGAGGAACTAAATCCATGATGTTCCATCTCATTCAAGCCCACTATTGTACAACCTTTTGGGGTGGTGACTTTATCGATTACTTCCTCAGGATGTAGGTTGTTTTGGATCATGAGCTCTGCTGCTCCTTTCATAGTTTGATTCACAATTTTGCTCGCTGTTGCTGAATCGAAACCGATTTGGATCCCTCCTTGGATCATGGCTCGCATAAATCGAAGGACATAAGCAATCCCACATGCTCCTAGAACAGTGGCTGCTTCCATAAGATTTTCATCGATTGGGATAGTGATTCCGATGCTGTTGAAGAGTTCGTTTACCTCCTGTACCTGTGTATCGCTTGCATTTTGATGGCAGACGCAGGTGACAGATTCTTGAATATCTGCGGCAACATTTGGCATAGCTCTAAAAATCACCGCGTCTGAACTGATCTCAGAAGCAATTTCCGACAGGGTAACCCCAGTGGCGAGAGAAATGATGGTATGCTTTGAAATATCCAACTCCGAAGAAATCTCCTGCATGATCGGCTTGACATTGTAAGGCTTCACACCTAGAATTACGATTTCAGCTTCTGCCGCAGCTTTGGCATTATCAGTGAAAACCCGAACTCCTTTTGTTGCAAACTCTTCCAGACTTGTCACATTTCTTCTGGTAAGTATCAATTGCCCCGCATCAAAGTTTGGGTTTTGTAAAAGTCCGTGGGCGATGGATTTACCTAGATTTCCACAGCCGATAATCGCAATATTTTTTTTCATTTTAATAAATGTGAGATTTTTTGCCTTTTCTATGAAATAAAGGTAAGGAAAGCATTCGGTTTTTGAGAATATGGAAATTTTGACAGTGCATTGGTGAAAATATGAATGAACTATTTGAAATAATATTGATAAAAGTATTTTACATTAAGTAAAGGTTGTTTTACTTTTAGTAAAAATATCTTTACTCATATGAAAAATTCAAGCTTAATTCAAGTGCCACTTTTTTCCCCAGGCTGGAAGAAAGTAGCATATGTTTTATTCTCCTCTGCGGTGATTCTTGTGATTGTTTTGGCTATCCTTCGAGTAGATATGAGTCCTGATGAAGCGGGCAATATTGTCTACGCACTTTGGGCTGTCAGTTTCGGAATTCTCAATCTGACCAAGGAGCCGCAAGAGGATGAAATGATCCAAAGGTTTAGATTACAAGCATTTCAAACTGGGTTTTATTGGTTGATTTGGGGTTTGCTCGCATCGGCGGTTATTAATGTTTGGCGATACGGAAGTATCAATGCGGATTATTTCACAGCATACCTGGTGCTCTTCCTTTTGAACGCCTACATTTTTGCTGCCTTCAGATATCAAATTTATCAAGCCAATCAAAGCGATAACTGATGGAAAGCAGGATGATAAAATCACTTGTTCTATGCGCCTTCAAACTATTTTCGCTCAATTGTTTGTGGATTTTCGCCTTGGGCAACTTTAAAAAAGCTGGCTTATGAAAAATTCACTAAAGGTAGAACGTGCAAAAAAGAATTATACTCAGCAGGATTTGGCAGAGCTAATTCAGGTGTCCAGACAGACGATCAACGGTATAGAATCCGGTAAATATGTTCCTTCTACGGTTTTGGCTTTGAAGATCGCCAGGGTTTTTGAGATACCCGTTGAGGAAATATTCCAACTAGATGAGGAAGACTAGACAAAAAAATTGATTGGAAATTAACAAATAGGAAGAAAAAGAGGCTTAAAATCTTAACTTTGGTCTTTTATATTCTTTTTACATGCCAAAGCTTATTCGTATTACTACTGTTCCGCTTTCTCTCAAACTTTTGTTAGCGGATCAAATGAGATTTATGAGTGAAAATGGCTGGGAAGTGCTCATGGTCAGTGCAGATGGCAAGGAGGTTCCCAAGATAGAGAAGGCCGAAGGGTGTAAGCATGTGGTCATTCCTTTTACCCGTAAAATCACCCCAATTCAAGACCTTAAGTGTATCTGGCAACTCAAAAATCTGTTTCAGAAAGAGAAACCTGATATCGTCCATACCCATACTCCAAAAGCGGGTTTATTGGGCATGATCGCTGCCAAATGGGCGGGGGTCAAGGTTCGTATTCATACCCTTGCTGGCATTCCATACATGGCGGCAGAGGGAAATAGAAAAACCTTGCTACAAAAAGCAGAGAAATGGACCTACGACTATGCAACGCATGTTTGGCCTAATTCTGAAGGATTGAAAAACTTTGTACTTGAGAATAAGCTTTGTCAGGAGGACAAAGTAGAAATCATTGCAAAGGGTTCTTCCAATGGGGTGGACCTGACAAAATATAATCGGAATGTGCTGAAAGAGAATCATCTGGTAGCAGCCACCATGCGAATTATGCCAGGAGAAAATGATTTTATAATCCTAGCAGTAGGTAGGTTGGTCAAAGATAAGGGTATCGAAGAGCTTGTTGAAGCTTTTCTGGAATGTAAAATCACCAATCAATCTAAATTGGTCTTGTTAGGAAGCTATGAGCAGGACTTGAACCCATTGTCACCTGAAATTATCCAACAGATCACAGATCACCCTAGAATCGTACAACTGGACTGGACAGACCATGTGGCGCATTACATGGCCTTGGCTGACGTGTTGGTTCATCCATCGCATCGTGAAGGGTTTCCAAATGTACTTCTGGAAGCGGGGGCCATGCAGCTGCCAGTGATATGCTCCGATATTATTGGAAACACTGATATTATCAAACAGCAGAAGACGGGGTTGATTTTCCCCGTAAAAAATAAAGAAGTGCTAAAAGAGGCGATGGAATTTGCCTTCGTGAAACGAGATGTCATGGCCCAATTAGCGGATAATCTTTTGGTAGAGATAGAAAATAATTATGCAAGACCCAAAATTCATGCAGCATTATTAGAAGCATATCAAAAGCATCTTTAAGTTTAGGCTACAAAATCGAAGTAAAAAGAAAAATGAATTCGAGCATGATGCGAGCATCACACCTAGGAATGATTTTCACAGAAGCGAGATCAGTTCCGGCAGTTTTCGGGACAAGCATTGCAAAACAAATAATTAAGGCATGAAATATCTGGTAACTGGAGCGGCAGGTTTTATTGGCTATCATGTGTCCAAGCGGTTGCTGAATAGAGGAGATGAGGTGGTTGGCCTAGACATGATCAATGACTACTATGACATCAATCTTAAATATGATAGACTCCATGATTTAGGCATCAATCAGGCAGATATTCAGGAAGGAAAGTTGGTCCAATCTTCATCTAGTAAGTTTTCATTTATAAAGTTGAATCTTGCGGAGAAGCAGTCTTTGCTTGATTTATTTGAAAGTGAGAAGTTTGATATAGTGATCAATCTGGCTGCTCAGGCAGGTGTTCGCTATTCATTAAGCCACCCGGAGGTTTATGTAGAAAGCAATATTGTTGGCTTTTTGAATATTCTAGAAGCTTGTCGATTCCATCCGGTGAAGCATCTGGTCTACGCATCTTCAAGTTCTGTTTATGGGGCAAATGAAAAGTTGCCGTTTTCGACCTCGGATTCAGTGGATCACCCGATCAGCCTTTACGCTGCTTCTAAAAAGTCAAATGAACTGATGGCCCATACTTATAGCCATTTGTTCAAAGTACCCACCACAGGCTTAAGATTCTTTACTGTTTATGGACCTTGGGGAAGGCCAGATATGGCGTTATTCCTTTTCACTGAAGCCATTTTAGCTGGTAAGCCTATACAAGTATTTAATCATGGGCAGATGAAAAGAGACTTTACCTACATAGACGACATAGTAAATGGAGTCCTCAAAGTAGCCGAACGCCCCCCTGTTGAAAATGATAGCTATTCAGAGTTGGATGGTGACCCTAGTCGCGCTAAGGCACCGTATAAAATATATAACATCGGAAATTCATCTCCAGTGGCATTGATGGATTATATCCATGCTGTGGAAAAAGGATTGGGTAAAAAAGCCATTATGGAGATGTTACCTATGCAGCCAGGTGATGTACCAGCATCACATGCCGATGTTACGGATCTTATCGCAGATACCGGATACAAACCTTCCACAAACATAGAAGATGGGGTTCGAGCATTTACTGATTGGTATACTCAATATTATCTTAAGTCATGAAAAAATCAATCTTAATCACCGGTGGAGCGGGTTTTATCGGGAGTCATGTAGTAAGGCTTTTTGTAGAAAAATACCCGGACTATCAGATTGTAAACCTGGATGCTTTGACCTATGCGGGTAATTTGGAAAATCTAAAGGAAGTGGAGCATGCTTCAAATTATCAGTTTGTAAAGGCAGATATTCAGGATGCAAGTGCTCTAGAACAGGTTTTTGAGAAATATGCAATAACGGATGTGATCCATCTGGCAGCAGAATCTCATGTGGATCGATCCATTACTGATCCGCTCGCCTTTGTAATGACCAACGTGATCGGTACAGTAAATCTTTTGAATGTGGCAAAAACCAAATGGGCTGATAACCTGCAAGATCATTTGTTTTATCATGTCTCGACGGATGAAGTTTATGGTTCGCTCCATGATGGTGGATTTTTCCTAGAAACTACCCCATACGATCCTCAGTCGCCTTATTCTGCATCCAAAGCCTCCTCAGATCATTTTGTGCGGGCTTATGCCAATACATACAAAATGCGAACGGTGGTTTCCAATTGCTCAAACAATTACGGCCCGAATCACTTTCCCGAAAAATTGATTCCTCTTTGTATCCATAACATTAAAAATAGCAAGCCTTTACCTGTATATGGGAAGGGTGAGAATGTCCGTGACTGGCTTTTTGTGAAGGATCATGCGCGAGCTATTGACATCGTATTTCACAAAGGAAAAGTCGGGGAAACTTACAATATCGGAGGTTTCAATGAATGGAAGAATATTGATATCGTGCGCTTGCTCTGCAAGAAAATGGACGAGAAGTTGGGCAGAGAGCCGGGTACTTCAGAGAAACTAATCACGTTTGTAAAAGATCGAGCTGGTCACGACTTAAGGTACGCAATAGATGCCACTAAAATCCAAAAGGAACTAGGTTGGGAGCCAAGCTTACAATTTGAGGAGGGCATAGAGCTCACGATCGATTGGTATTTGGCTAATGAAGATTGGCTAGATCATGTGACTTCTGGTTCCTATCAAGAGTATTACTCAAAACTTTATAACCTTTAAAATGAAACCTCGGAAGCTAAACTTTTGAGGTTTTTTTGTCTAGGACAAAAAGTAGAATCCCCGCTAGAATCAAAGCAAGTCCCCAGAGACTTTCAGTGGGGCGCTCCCACAAAAGGTAGATCAAAATCAGACTACTTAAGAATAAATAAATAAGCTGAAGCCAAGGTCGAAAAGGGGCTTTAAACCCGTTGCTTGATTTAATCTTCAAAGAGGAATACACGGTGATGGTACCCATGAGCTGTAGGACAAATCCTGCATAAAGCATGATCTGATCAAAAGATCCACTGAGGAAAATCAGAAGGCTTATGACCATATTCAAAAGTATTGCTCGAACAGGTATTTCATTCTTGTTTTGCTTCGAAATGGGAAGCCAAAGTCGATAATCCTTGGCCATAGCCTGAGTAATCCTAGGGCCTATCCAAGCATATCCACTGATGGTTGCGATCAATTGAAGCGCAATCATAAAAGCTATAAGTTTTGCTCCGGTGGATCCAAATAGGTTTCCAAAGGCGATTTCTGAAACTTCAACTTTGCCAGAGAGCTGCTCCAAACTCGCATGTTTGAGCAAAACAACTTGAAAAAGCACATAGAGTATAGTGACTAGAATTGAGGCTGTGATTAATGCTTTGGGAAGGTTTTTTTCAGGGGACCTGATTTCACCCACGATATAAGCAGCACTATTCCAACCGGTATAAGCATAGAATACATAGACTAAAGAAATGGCATAGGAGGGCTTGAAGATTTCTTTTTGCCATGTATTAGAAAAGTCCAAAGCTTGTTGCGGAGAGCCCAAGTAAGCAAAGCCAATGGAAACCAAAACCAGAATAAAGAGAACTTTCAAAAGGGTGAAAGTATTTTGAAAAAGAGCCGATCGGTGAATAGATACCACATGTACCAAGGGAATGAGTACAATAGCCAATAAGCCCGGTATGATCGAACCTTCGCTCCACGGGGTAAGGTACTGGTTCATCGCCATAGCTGCAATGGCGATGGGTGCCGAAAAGCCAACAGTCAGTGAAACCCAGGAGTACAAATACCCGAAAATCGGATGAAGGGTCTGCGAAAGGAAAATATAATCTCCACCTGTTTTTTTGAAATGAGTCCCCAGTTCCGCATAAATCATAGCTCCAGCCAAGGCCATGCATCCTCCAATCACCCAAGCGATCACGATAGACCAGGTGTTTTGGACTTCAAGTAATTGAAAGCCAAGACTGGTAAAAACACCTGTTCCGATCATATTTGCAATGACCAAACTAGCAGCGGTGATCCAGCCTATTTTATTTTTCAATTGGGACATGAAGCTGCATAATAAAAAAAGACCTCCATAAATGAAGGTCTTTTCTTAGAATGAATGTGATGATTATTTGAACTCCTCAAATAAGTCGATCTGAGTTGATTTCACCTTTTCTTCGAAGGCTTTCCATTCACCATTGATGAATTCATCGGCTTTACTCATGGCAGTATTGGCTGATTCTTCGGCCTGATTGAAGAGCCTTTGCTCAGTAGCTCCTGGCTTATCGTAAGAAGAACCAACATAACGTCTTGGCGCGAATTGCCTTGTCATGGTAGTAGGATAGAGGTTACGCACGATTCCCTGACCTTCTCTCGTTGGTCCGTTGAATTCCTCACGTACTTTCTCTAAAGATTTTTTAATCTCCTTAGCTGCTTTATTCAGTTCTTTGGCATCTTCTGATTCGAGATCCTTGGTGAGGGTCATGACTTTTTCTATAGTCTTCTCTGCGTTATCAAGCTGCTTGATCGAAGCATTCATTTTCGTAGCCAAGTCCTCCATTTTTAATGTGAAATCCTGACGTGCCTTCAGATTGGCTAGATTTGTCTCGATTCTTGGGTCACTTGACACTTTTATTATCGTTTCGGCCTGTTCTTCTCCATACTCAAAGACAACCTTGTATGTCCCTGGAAGTGCATCTCCACCACTTGCCTCGTAAAAACCTGATCGATTTCTAGAACGAGTGGCCTCTGTGGTCGACTTGCGATCAAGACCCCAGTTGATTTTATTCACTCCTGAAGATGGCTTTGTTTTAAGGGTACGGATTTGTTCTCCTGCTTCGTTGAAAATTTTAACCGTAACTGTGTCCATTTTTGCAGAATCTGCTTCATTGATGATAAAGCTCAAACGACCTCCAAACTCTCGATTCTCACCAGCATATTTGCCATCCGCTGGGAATCTCTCACCATGCGGCTGCTGAATTTCTACCTGATAGGCATCTGGAGCTGGAACGGCTGTAATCTTAGCCTCAGGTGCCTTGCCGGCATTTTGAGCATAAATTCGAAGTGGACGAATATCATCCATAACATAAAAAGCTCGACCAAAGGTGCCAATTACTAAATCTGCTTCTCTTTCTTGAATGGTCAAGTCATAGGTTGAAACTGCCTTTGGGTAGCCATGCTCCCATTTGTTCCAAGTTTTGGCTTTGTCAAAAGAAACATACAAGCCAAACTCAGTTCCCAAGAAAACGAGCTCAGGAACCTCAGTGTCTTGCATGATTGATAGCGTATATCCCCAAACTTTAGAGTCATCAGCTATCCGTGTAAAGCTTCCGCCTAAATTGGAAGTATGATAAGCGTAAGCGCTGAAGTCATTGTTTCTATAGTTATTAGCAATTACCCATGCCTCATTTACATCGTATTTTGAGGCTTTGACTTGGGGAATCCAAGATCCTTTTGGGAGTCCTGAAAGCTTGGTCGCCACATTGGTCCAAGTTTGGCCACCATCCTTGGTTACTTGGAGGTTTCCATCATCAGTTCCTACCCAGATTACATTGGGATCAATAGGACTCGGAGCAATAGCCAAAATCGTGGTATGATTTTCTGCACCTGTGATATCAAAAGTCAATCCACCTGTTTCTTGCTGTCTTTGCTTAGTAGAATCATTTGTGGTCAAATCAGGAGAAATAATCTCCCAGGTTTCGCCGTTGTCGGTGGATTTATGGAGGAATTGAGAACCGTAGTAAACGGTATTTTCATCGTGCGGATCTTGCGCCAGCGCAGCATTCCAGTTAAATCTTAAAAATACATCTGGATCTGGATGGGTAGGCTTGATAAAGCGATTGTGTCCAGTTTCTCTGTCATATCTTGAGAGATTTCCACCTTGTGACATGGTGTAACCGTAGCGAGAATCAGCTGGGTGCGGACTTACATCAAATCCGTCACCAAAAGAAATTTCTTGCCAATAGGTGTTCCTGATTCCATCTCTTCTCCAGATGTAGGAAGGTCCAGCCCATGAGCCATTATCTTGCATTCCTCCATAGATATTATATGGGAGCTCATTGTCCACATTGACATGGTAGAATTGTCCCGCTGGGATACTTTCTGCGAAATACCAGTTTTTCCCACCATCTCGTGAAATATTCAAGCCCCCATCATTTCCATCAATCAGAAGCTTTGGATCATATGGATTGATGTACCAAGCGTGATGATCTGGGTGTACCCCTTGGTATTGGAGGAGTTGTTGAAAGGACTTTCCTCCATCTTCACTCATTCCTACGCGAGAATAAAGGGTGTAAAGCCTGTTTTCGTTTTTAGGATCGGCATGAATCTCAAAATAGTAAAATGGCCGATCGCCGATATCATCACCACTATTGATCATTTTAAAATTATTCCCTCCGTCTTCAGAAACATACAATGCGTTTTTCTTGGACTCAATGAGTGCGTAGACTTTATCACTATTTGCGGCAGAAATGGCTAGACCCATTCGGCCCAAGTCCCCAGAAGGAATCCCATTAGAATCATCAAGCTTTTTCCATGTTTCCCCACCGTCGTGAGTAACATGAAGTCCTGAAGATGGACCTCCAGATTCGAAAAAGTCAGGATAGCGTCTATGTTGCCACATATTGACAAAAATCTTGTTCGGATTATTTGGGTCCATGATCATTTCACCTACACCAGTTTTTTCATCGATGTAAAGAATTTTTGTCCAAGTCTTGCCTCCATCTGTTGTTTTATAGAGGCCACGCTCTTCTTGTTCTCCCCATGGTGAACCAATTGCTCCTACAAAAACGGTATTGGGATCGTCTGGATGAACGATAATTCTATGGATTGCTCGTGTTTTTTCAAGCCCCATGAGTTCCCACGTTTCACCTTCGTCCAGAGATCTGTACACGCCATATCCCATGGTCAAGGAATTACGAGGATTACCTTCTCCTGTACCCACCCAGATAATGTTTGGGTTTTTTTGGTAAATGGAAATGGCTCCGATGGAATGAACTGCCTGATCGTCAAAAATAGGCTTCCAAGTGATCCCGCCCGAGGTGGACTTCCAAAGGCCGCCCGATGCTGAGCCGGCATAAATGATATTGGGATTGGCGTCTACAGCGTCGATGGCGGCAATTCTGCCACTCATACCTGCCGGGCCGATACTTCGCATTTTCATGGAAGAAAAATCCTCCATGTTCACATTTTGAGCCATCAGAGATAGGCTCAAAAAAGTGCATAGGATTAAAGCCAGTGCTTTTTTCATAAGAATAAGAGTACTAAAGGTGGATGGTTTTATTCATAATTATTCTCTCGAATAACAGTGTCAAGTAAGTGAAATTTGCTTTTAATTTTCCGGGAATTTATTTCAACGGAAAAACCTGCTTGCAATGGCTTTTCAGATTATTTGATGGTTGGTTTGAAATAGGCTCAAATTTGTCCCTATTTTTAAAGAAAAAAATACTTATGCGATCACCTTTTATGAAGCCTATTTTGGGGCTTTTTCTTTGTCTTTTGATTTCAGCTGGGGTAGATGCCCAAACGGGAAGGTTTCAGCAGGCAGTGAATTATGAAATGGATGTACAGATGGACGTGGAAAGAAACCAATACCAAGGCCATCAAAAACTAATCTATACCAATAATTCCCCGGATACACTGGACCGCGTGTTCTATCACTTATACTACAATGCATTCCAACCGGGAAGTATGATGGACGTCCGTTCTCGCACCATCAACGATCCTGACAGAAGAGTGGGGGATCGAATTTCCAAATTGGGTCCGGATGAAATCGGTTTTCTACATGTTCAATCACTAAAAATGGATGGGCAGGAAATACAGTTTACGGAAAATGAGACCATTTTGGAAGTAACACTTTCAGAACCTATTCTTCCCAATTCCCAAGCCGTTTTCGAAATGGACTTCGTGGGTCAAGTTCCTTTGCAAATCAGAAGATCCGGAAGAGATGGTGAGGAAGGCGTACGATATTCCATGTCTCAGTGGTACCCTAAAATGGCCAATTACGATGAGCAGGGATGGCATGCTAATCCTTACATCGGTCGTGAGTTTTATGGTGTTTGGGGCTATTTTGATGTGCAAATCACCATCGATTCGGATTACGTAATAGGTGGTACTGGATACCTTCAAAATCCAAACGAAATCGGCCATGGATATCAGGATGAAGGAGTAACGGCACCTAAGCCTGAGAATGGCTTGCTAACTTGGCATTTTGTGGCTCCACAGGTGCATGATTTTATGTGGGCTGCTGATCCAAAATATCAGCACGATCAAATCCAGATGGATAATGGAATCACGGTTCATCATTATTTTATCCCGGGAGAGAAGACTTCTGAAAATTGGGAAAAGCTGAAAGAATATACGCCAAAAGCCATAGAATATCTTTCTGAACACTTTGGTCAATATCCATATAAGCAATTTTCTGTGGTACAGGGCGGAGATGGTGGTATGGAATACGCTATGTCTACCTTGATTACAGGCGAGCGTTCTCTTAGAAGCCTTGTGGGTGTAATGGTCCATGAATTGGCTCATAGCTGGTATCATGGAGTACTAGGCTCTAATGAATCTCTTTATTCCTGGATGGATGAAGGCTTTACAAGCTATGCATCTAGCTTGACTATGGATGCAATTTTTGCTGAAAGTGATGATGTCCATGGAGGCTCTTACAGGGGTTACATTGGTCTAGCAAAGTCAGGGCAGGAAGAGCCATTGAGCACACATTCAGATCATTTCAATACAAATTATGCCTATGGAAGAGCTGCTTATAGCAAGGGTGCTGTGTTTATGGAGCAGATGGGCTATGTCATTGGAGCTGATGTGAGAGATCGTGCACTGAAGAAATATTTCAATACTTGGAAGTTCAAGCATCCCAATTCAAATGATCTCATTCGAATCATGGAAAAGGAAAGTGGTCTAGAATTAGACTGGTATAGAGAGTACTTTGTCTTTACGACCAAAACGATTGATTATGGAATCAAAGCTGTGAATGATACTGGAGAAGGGACTGAAATTACGCTTGAGCGAATAGGGCTGATGCCGATGCCCATTGATTTGGTAATTACCTACCAGGATGGTACCCAAGAGCAATTATATTTCCCTTTGGCCATCATGAGAGGTGAGAAGGAGCAGGAAAAAGGAATGCCCGAGCGAATTCTCACTGAGGATTGGCCATGGACTAATTACACCAAAACTGTGGTGATCAATAGAGATGCTAAAACCATCAAGTCCATCGAGATCGATCCTTCTATGCGACTGGCGGACATAGAAAGAGAAAATAATAAAGTAGAGTTTTAACCCTAATGAGTATACATAAAAAAAGGTGACCATTTGGTCACCTTTTTTTATGTATTATCAGATTATCCTGCGTTCTTCTTGTCTTGAACTTCTTTTCGGATATCCTGTGCTAGATTTTTTAGTTCTTGCATACCTTGTCTCACTCGAGTACCAGCTGCTTTGTTGCCTTTCTCATAGAATTTCTGGAAATCTTCTTCCATGCTGTGGATAAGGTCCTTTACTTCACTAAATCTGCTCATAGTTAAAGTTGTTTGTTAGGTTGATGATAAGTTTATTTCGAGTGAATATAGCCGAAAAAACTCCTATATCAATCCTAAAGGGCATTTTTTTACTTTTTTTTTTATTCTCCGAAAGAAACTGCGAGCTCTGAGTTCTTATAAACACCATCTACAAGTTTTCCTTTGATGGCTGCGAAAGCTGTGATCGTTTCTTCTACATCGGAGATGGAATGCATAGCTGTCGGGATTAACCTTAAGATAATCATGCCTTTAGGTACTACAGGGTAGATTACTACAGAACAGAAGATTCCGTAATTTTCTCTCAAGTCTTGGGAAAGTGCAGCTGCTTCACCCACGGTACCATTCAATACGACTGGCGTTACCGGTGAATTTGATTGACCAGTGCTGAATCCGTTTTTATGAAGGCCATCTCTCAATGCATTGACGATTTTCCAGAGGTTTTCCTTCAATTCTGGTTGAGTTTTTAATAACTCTAGACGCTTCAATGCACCTTCCACCAAAAGCATAGGAAGTGATTTTGCGAAAATTTGAGATCTCATATTGTATCTCAAGAAGTGAATGACTTGAGCATTTCCTGCGATGAAGGCTCCAATACTTGCCATAGACTTGGCAAAAGTGGAGAAGTAAAGGTCGACCTGATCCTGTACACCTTGCTCTTCGTCGGTTCCTGCTCCAGTAGGGCCCATCGTTCCAAAACCGTGGGCATCGTCAACCAAAAGTCTGAATTCAAATTTGGATTTGAGAGCGGCAATTTCTTTTAATTTTCCTTGGTCACCAGTCATTCCAAAAACACCTTCGGTAATCACTAGGATTCCTCCTCCGGTTTCATTTGCCAACTTCGTCGCGCGCTCAAGTTGCTTTTCACAATTTTCAATGTCATTGTGTGGGAAAACATATCGCTTGCCCAAATGCATCCTCAATGCATCAATAATACAAGCATGACATTCCGAATCATACACTACAACATCTTTTCTATCCAGGATAGAATCAATCACTGACATGATGCCTTGGTAACCAAAATTCAGAAGGTAAGCTTTTTCTCTTCCTACGAAAGCGGCTAGCTCATCTTCCAACTGCTCGTGAAGAGAAGTCTGGCCAGACATCATACGCGCTCCCATAGGATAGGCGGCTCCCCATTTCGCAGCAGCAGCAGCGTCTGCTTGTCTTACTTCAGGATGATTTGCGAGTCCTAGATAATTATTTAAACTCCATGTCAAGACCTCTTTACCTTGAAATTTCATTCTTGGAGCGATTTCTCCTTCAAGCTTTGGGAATGAGAAATATCCATCTGAAAACTTAGAGTGCTTTCCTAGTGGACCTAGGTTGGTTTGTAACTTTGCGAATAAATCCAATGTGTCTAGTTTTATATTGTGGGTGCTAAGTAATTTTTAACTTTAAAATTCGCCAAAAATAAAACTTATATGCCTGCCAACCAAAAATGCATTGTGGTTTCCCTATTTATAGGCGATTACTAGAAGATTTTTGTTTATTTCGCTCAAGATTTACCCAAATAGTCTATCATGCCAGAGATAAAAAAACTCCTAGTTGCAAATCGAGGAGAGATTAGTTTACGTATCATGCGAACGGCCAGAGAAATGGGGATTAAAACCGTAGCAGTCTATAGTGAAGCTGATCGTAATTCACCCCATGTTCACTTTGCTGATGAAGCAATATGTCTAGGCCCTCCTGCATCCGCTCAATCCTACCTTTTGGGTAATAAAATCATTGCTGAGTGTAAAAGACTTGGGGTAGATGCCATTCACCCGGGTTATGGATTTTTGTCAGAAAACGCAGATTTTGCACGGAAAGTAGGGGAAGCAGGTCTGATTTTCGTGGGGCCTTCCACAGAGGCCATTGAAATCATGGGTAGTAAATTAGCGGCCAAACAGGCTGTTTCTAAATACAATATTCCCTTGGTTCCAGGTACAGAAGAGGCTATTACGGATATTGAAGAGGCTAAAAAACTAGCTGTGGAAATCGGCTACCCCATATTGATCAAAGCAAGTGCCGGGGGCGGAGGTAAAGGAATGCGGGTCGTAGAAAATGAAGCTGAGTTTGAGGACCAAATGAACCGTGCCGTGAGTGAGGCGACTTCATCTTTTGGCGATGGAGCGGTATTTATTGAGAAGTTTATCACTTCCCCACGCCATATCGAGATTCAGGTTCTAGGTGATCAAAATGGAAATATCGTTTACCTTTTCGAAAGAGAATGTTCGATTCAGCGAAGACACCAAAAGGTAATTGAAGAGGCTCCGTCGTCAGTAGTTTCTCCTGAGATGAGAGAGGCTATGGGCAAAGCTGCAGTCGGTGTTGCCAAGGCCTGTAATTATTATGGGGCTGGTACAGTAGAATTTATCGTGGATCAGGACCTCAATTTTTATTTCTTGGAGATGAATACTCGACTTCAGGTGGAGCATCCCGTGACTGAAATGATCACTGGAAAAGACTTGGTGCGGGAACAGATTTATGTGGCAGAAGGTCGAGACTTATCTTTTAAGCAGGAGGACCTGATAATCCATGGGCACTCCTTGGAAGTTCGGGTTTATGCTGAAGATCCTCAAAATAATTTTCTTCCAGATATCGGGCAATTGAAAGTCTATCAAAGACCACAGGGACCTGGAATTCGTGTGGATGATGGTTTTGAAGAAGGAATGCACATTCCTATTTTTTATGATCCTATGATCTCGAAATTGATCACACACGCAGAAACCAGAACAGCTGCAATAGAAAAGATGGTAAGGGCGATTGAGGATTATAAAATTACGGGAATCAAAACAACTCTGGATTTTTGCAAATTTGCGATCCAACATGAAGCCTTCCGATCAGGGAATTTTGATACAAATTTTGTGGCTAAATATTTTGAGCCTTCCCAGCTTATTCCTGAGTTTTCCGCTGAGGAACAAGAAATACTTGCTGCCTTGGCAGTTCGATTTATGGAGAAAAAACAAAAATCCATTGTGTCAGAACAAGTGCATCAGTCCGAAAAGGAGTCCGCCTGGAAAAAGAGATTAAACTGATGGCTGAAATTTTACCCCTTCGCGCATGGAGATACAATCGTGATCTAGCAGATCGATTGGAGCTCTTGACTGCACCGCTTTTTGATGTAGTTTCCGCCAAGCAACGGGAACTTTTGTATCAAAATCCATTAAATAGTATAAATATATCTGTACCTACGGGAGATCAGCCGGCTGCTCATGCTAAAGAAATCCTTCAAAAATGGAAGTCTGAAGGTGTTTTGATTCAGGATAGCATCCCTGCCATCTATGTGTACTATCAATATTTCAGAGTACCGGGCGAGCATGAGGAGCGTTGTCGGAAGGGGTTTATCGCTCAGATTAAAGCGTATGATTGGGATGAAAATATCATCCTTAGGCATGAAAACACGATTACCTCTGCAGTAGGAGATCGGAAGGATTTGCTTCGGGAAACCTTATTTCAATCTAGCCCAACTCATGGTCTATATGAAGATGATGACTTTGAGCTAGAGCCGCATATGGATGCCGCAATGGAATTCCCACTTTTTGAAATCGAAGACTACCAAGGCGTACGAGAGGTGGTTGCAGTGATCCATGATGCTCTAGTTATTCGAAAGTTTTTGAAGTTATTGGAGCCCAAGCAAGTTATTTTGGCGGATGGACATCACCGTCTCCAGAGTGCAATAACTTTTCGAAAGGAAAATTCAGAAAACTACCCCGACGAGGCATGGAAAGGAAGCGACTTTCATCTGATGTACCTCACCAATGCCAAAGGGAATCACATTAAAATATTACCCACCCACCGCCTTTATTATGGTTTGGAATTAGGCGCTACGGAATTCTTGCAACGAGTTAGTGAGTGGTTTGAGATTAAAAAGTTTTCTGATCCTGAAGAATTGGAAAATTACGCATTTCATATTCCAGGAACCTTTGGGTTAGTTTTGGGTGAAGAGAGCTACTTGCTGCATGTGAAGGAATCACGCCAAGCTGAGCTTAATCCGGGGGTCAATGAGGCTTTGCGGAAGATTGATACGATGATTTTACACGACGCACTTTTCCAAAAGGTCTTGCAGATTCCTATGGAGCTCCAGCGTGGATCAAATCAAATCAGCTACGAAAGAAATTTTTCAAGATGCGTAGCAGAAGTACGGAGTGGAAAAGCGAGCTTTGCGATTATTACTCGAGAGTTGGAAATGAATCAGATTTTGGAAGTTTGTAAATCGGGTGAGGTTATGCCTCAGAAATCCACTTACTTCTATCCTAAGGCCCTTGGAGGGTTGATTTTTTCGAGTATTGATCAAGAGGAATTTAGATTTGACTATGGAGCCTTTTCTTAAAAAACTTAAAACCAAGAAACTTATTCTAGCTTCCAACTCACCTCGCAGGCAGGAGTTGCTGAAGGGGTTGGAGGTAGATTTTGAGGTACGAGTAAATCCTGTGGACGAAGAAATCCCAGCAGGTTTGCCGGCTTCCTTTGTGGCCGCCTATTTATCCAAACTCAAATCAGATGCTTTTGAGGCTGAATTGGAAGATGGAGTGATTTTGATTACTTCGGATACTGTGGTTATCTTAGGAGACCATGTGTTGGGGAAGCCAAAAAATGAGGATGAAGCATTTGACATGCTCAAGAGTCTTTCAGGTGCAACCCACACTGTAATGACGGCAGTCACCATGCGTGACAATATAAAAAAGATTACCCTTGAGGATGAAACGCTTGTCACCTTCAAAATGCTCACAGAGGAAGAAATCTGGCATTATATCAAAACCTATGAGCCTTTTGACAAAGCAGGAGCATATGGAATCCAGGAATGGATAGGCTTCATCGGTGTAAGTAAAATTGAGGGTTCCTATTTCAATGTCATGGGTTTCCCACTTCATTTGGTTTATGATCAATTGAAAAAATGGTAAAAAAAAGGCTCAGAAATTAATTTCGGAGCCTTTTTTGAAGGTAGCGGATCTTTAATTTATTGAAACACTCACGCCACTTCCAGAAGCTCCTTCACCGTTTTCACTTCTACCCATAGCCTTTACAAGATCTCCCTCTTTGAGCGATTTGCTCACTACAAAGTAGGGACCGGAAATAACCTGCTCATCAGCAGCTAAGCCTTCAAGAATTTCTATATTTTCAAAGTCAGAGATTCCGGTTTTGACAGTTTTCATTTTGGCTACACCGCCATCATTTACAAAGACAATTTCACGCACCCGAGTAGATCCATCTGCTAGAGTGTCTACTTCTGTCTCACGAGTGGTTACTGCAGAAAGAGGAACAGAAAGCACATCTGACTTCGAGGTAGTGATAATATCCACAGAGGCAGTCATTCCAGGTCTGAATGGGTACTTGTTTCCTTGAGCTACTAGGTCTGCATAGGAATCATTCAAGATTCTGATTTTCACTTTAAATTCTGTAACCGCATCAGAGGTCGCCTTTGGATTTGCAGTATTGGCGATGCTTGTTACGATTCCTTTAAAAGTCTTGTTAGTAGTTGAGTAAGAATCCACATCAATAATAGTGGTATCACCAAGGCTTAGTCTGATGATATCATTTTCGTTGACGTCCACTCGTACTTCCATTTTAGAAAGATCTGCGATGGTTAGCATTTCAGTACCCGCCATTTGCTGAGTTCCTACCACTCTTTCTCCTTGCTCCACGAGAAGGTTTGATACGATTCCGCTTACAGGAGAGTAAACATTGGTCAATCTCAAATTTTCTGCGGCTTCATTTACCGTGGCTTGGGAAGACTTCACTACAAATTCAGAAGCCAACACATTTTGTTTAGCTGCTTCGAGATCTTTTTGTGCCGAAACATAATCTGCCTCAGCTTGCTCCATATCTGCTTCAGAGATGGCTTTTTGCTCAAAAAGGGTCTTCTGTCGATCATAAGTCTGCTTGGTTCGGCTGAAAAGAGCCTCTGATCTTTGCAAGTTTGCCCTAGACTGGGCCAAATTTGCCATTTGTTGGTTCAAATTTGCCTTACTTCTGTCAAGTGCTGAGATAAAGTTATCAGGTCGGATCTTCACTAAAAGTTTACCAACTGCCACAGAATCACCCTCTTGAACATTCAATTCGATAATTTCACCGGCAACGTCCGGACTTAAGTTTACTTCAATTTCTGGCTGGATTTCACCAGAAGCACTGACTTTCTCTACAATTGTGGTCTTTTTTGCAGTGGCAAATTCAACCTCAGTCTCAGGTACTCCACCAATCCATCCTGCAGATCTGCCAATGATGGCGAAAACGATAATAATACCTACAGCTCCGAGAAGGTAATAGAGTAGTTTGTTTGATTTTTTATTAGCCATGGTTTAGTTAAGATTAATGGGGTTGCCCAGGTAAAAGTCCAGGACTTTCACTCTGAAAATATAGGTGTATTTGGCATTCAATAAGTCTGCCTGTGCATTGAAGAAGTTATTTTGTGCTACCTGGAAGTCCACAGAATTTATCGCTCCTAGATCGAATCTTTGCTGAGCGATTCTAAAGGATTCTTCCAGACTTTTTACCCGTACAAGGGATGCCTCATAAGATTGCTCAGCTGCTAACGCACTATTAAATGCAGTTTCAATATCCTGTCTTAATTGGTTTCGCGCCTCCTCAGCGGAAATTTCACTCAGTTGTTGCTGCACTCGAGCACGCTGAAGGCTTGCCTTATTATTAAGGTTAGAGAAGATTGGAATGTTCAATTGGAAGTTCAAAGACTGAGAAAGGTTGTTTTCAATCTGTTCTCCAAAAGACGGCCGATCTCCCATGCCGAATACCAGATCCACATAGTTAGAGAAAACATTTGCTCCGACACTCAAGGAAGGGTAGAATGCTCCTTTGGCGACTTTCACGCCGTACTCTGAACTTTGTACTGCCGCCTCTGCTGCTCTAATTTCAGGTAAAAAATCTACTGCAATTTCGTAAATCTCTCCCGCCGTTTCAGATGCCATTAGATCTTCATTGATTTCAAACTTGGGTTCAACTACATCAAATTCCTCACTGAAAGGAATCTGCATCGCTTGAGCAAGATTGAGTTTTGCGATTCTAAGGTTGTTGGTTGCGTTAATGACTTCCAATTCATTTGTAGCATTCTGAGACTGGGTGTCTAGCTGGTCCGAGTAGGGAAGTGATCCAGCATCCACCAGTTTAGTGGTACGCTCCAGCTGCTCTTGGGTGGTCTGCAGTTGATTTTTGGCAATCTTTAGTTGCTCTCTGTTGAAAACCACATTGATAAAGAGGTTAATGATATTTAGTGTAATATCATTCCTAGTTGCCTCAATCGTATACATTCCAGATTCAATATCAGACTGGGATTGATTGATGCTATTATTAATTCTTCCCCCGCCAAAAAGGGTCACATTTGAATTTGCAAAGAGATTGACGTTTCCGATTCGGTTGTTTTCGAAGAGGTTGGTTACCGGGTTAACAGAACGACCCCAACGATATCCTGAACTCGCGCCAGTGGATAGGGAAGGAAAGCGCTGTCCTTTATTTTGAAGTAGTGTTGCTTCGGTGCTCTGGAGGTTAAGTTGGCTTCTTTGAAGGTTCAAATTATTTTCTAAAGCTACCTGTACTGCAGTCTGTAGATCATATACGGCCGAACTGCCTTGATCTTGTGCTTGTGCAGATAGAAGAAAAATAGAACCCAGAATGAAGCTGAGAAATAGCTTTTTCATTGTTGGTTTAGAGATCTATGTCTGGTATATAAATTAATTCTTTGATCCAAGGTAAGGATTTCAAGTAGTTCAGGGTAATGGGATTAAGCCCGGAGTCCATTTCAATCACATGGCAAGCTAGGTCATTTTTTCCTTTTCTAGAAACTGACATAGTAGCAATGTTCGTTTTTTCTTGTGCAATCACACTTGAAATAAAAGCAATCGCCCCAGAAACATCCGCGGCCTTGATGATTAAGGTGTGATCTTGCGCTGAAAAATTGGCAACAAAACCATCAATCTCAGCAATATTAATCACACCACCACCTAGGCTTTCACCGACAACTTCGATTTTTCTTTCCCCTTTGGTCAAATTCAGTTTGATCGTGTTGGGGTGATGAACCGAGGAGTTCCCGATGGATTTGAACTTGAATTTCAAATTCTTTTCTTCAGCACTTTGTAAGGCTGTTTTGATAGCAGGGTCATCAGTTTTAAAATCCAACAATCCCCCAATAATGGCTCGATCACTTCCATGCCCTTCATACGTGCGAGCAAATGAATTGTAAAAGGTGATTTCTGCCTCTTCAGGAATCCCGCCTAGCACGCGTATAGCCGCACGGGCTATCCTCACCACTCCCGCAGTATGGGATGAAGAAGGTCCAATCATTACCGGACCAATCATATCAAATACACTGCTTTTGTTTGCCATGACCTATGTTTTTCAATTTTAGTGCTAAGGTAAGGTCATTTTCAAAAAGAGAGTGTTTTTTTTGATTAACAGCAGTAATTGTGATTTAAAGGAGATTCTGTTTAACCTTTTTGCGAACAGTTTAGTATTAAGGGATTTAATAGTGTTCATTTTTGGACATAGCAATGGTCGATTATGGTACAGTTTAAGCGATTGTCCAGTGGTAGAAATGGCTTTGAACTCAGGTTTGCTTCAGCTTTTTTTAAGCTTTTCATCTTCATTTTTGCTTGGAGACAAGTATGTCTGAAACCATACTTCATAAAATCTATGCATACGTTTGCATGAAAACATTATATTTATCCGCTTAAGCGCTTGAGAAAGCTCTCAGGTATCGTTTCAATAAACCCTTTAAACCAAGCCTATGCTTTTAGAACCATTAGACCTCGTTGTTTTTGTAGGTTATTGTCTTTTGATTATCGGAATGGGAATTTTTGTTTCTCAGGAAAAGAAAGGACACGAAAAAAATTCCTCTGATTACTTTCTTGCTTCGAAGGCATTGCCCTGGTGGGCAGTTGGCGCTTCCTTAATTGCGTCAAACATTTCGGCAGAGCAGTTTATTGGGATGTCAGGTTCAGGCTTCGCATTAGGTCTAGCCATCTCGACTTACGAATGGATGGCGGCAGCTACACTTTTGGTGGTGGCTATATTTTTCTTACCCGTTTACATCAAAAAGGGTATTTACACCATGCCTGGTTTTCTTTTGGATCGCTACGATGGTAGGGTTAGAACTACAATGGCCATCTTCTGGCTCTTGCTTTACGTTTTCGTGAATTTGACCTCTGTACTTTATTTAGGAGCTTTGAGCTTGAATACCATTCTGGATGTTCCTTTAGTCTATGGAATAATTGGTTTGGCCATGTTTGCCATGATCTACTCCATTTATGGAGGACTTAAGGCCGTAGCTTGGACTGATGTTGTTCAGGTTGTATTCCTGATTTGTGGTGGCCTAGCCACTACTTATATTTCGCTGCAAATGGTCGGTGGAGGAGATGCTTGGGAAGGTTTAGGTATGCTTCGCAAAGAAGTTCCTGGTCATTTTTCTATGATTTTATCAAAAGGCGAAATGATGATTCCTGATGGATCCGGAGGAACAAAAGATGCTTATCTCGATCTCCCTGGTTTGAGTGTTTTGGTAGGTGGAATGTGGATTACCAATTTGAGTTATTGGGGTTTTAATCAATATATCACACAGCGAGCTTTAGCAGCAAAAAGCCTTGATGAAGCTCAGAAAGGGATGATTTTCGCAGGTTTTCTCAAGCTTTTGATGCCATTAATCGTTGTAATTCCCGGAATTGCGGCTTGGGTGATTGTAAAAGACGGAATCGATCCTGGCTTTATTAACTCCATGACAGACCCAAGCACTGGGCTAGTTAAGTCTGATCGTGCCTATCCTACCTTGTTGCAATTGCTTCCAGTAGGATTGAAGGGATTAGCATTTGCAGCTTTGACTGCGGCAATTGTTTCATCTTTGGCCTCAATGGCTAATAGTACGTCGACCATTTTCACGATGGACATCTATAAAAAATATTTTGGGCAAAATGCGTCTGAACGCCAGCAGGTAAAAGTAGGTCGAATTACAGCCGCAGTTGCTTTTGTGATCGCCGCGATCGTTGCACCTGCATTGGGCCAATTGGATCAGGCTTTTCAGTTTATTCAAGAGTACACCGGTTTTATCAGTCCAGGAGTTTTCGCCATTTTCTTCTTTGGTGTTTTCTGGAAAAAAACGACTTCAAATGCAGCATTAGTGGGAGCGGGGCTTAGTATCCCTCTTTCGGTTGTATTGAAAGTAGTTTTCCCAGCATTGCCATTTATCGATCGAATGGGGGTTGTATTCTTGGTTTTAGCAGCCTTAATGATAGCTATTTCTCTTTATGAAGGCAAAGGAAAAGATCATCCAAACTCCATTGATATCAATAAAGACCTATTCAAAACTAGTACAGGATTTAAGATAGGAGCCTTTATCATCTCGGGTATTATTGCTGCGCTTTATATTGTATTCTGGTAATCATGAGAAAACTTTTGCTAGGATTAGATTTGGGAAGTTCTTCCGTGAAAGCTTCCTTGCTTAATGCCGATTCAGGAGTCGTTCATGCTTCTAAGTCCATGCCTTCTAAGGAAATGCCGATCATGGCACAAAAGAGTGGCTGGGCAGAACAGGACCCCGAAATGTGGTGGAAGTACACCGTACAGGTTATTCAAGCTGTTTTAAAAACGGGTAAAGTAAAGCCAGGAGAACTCCAGGCCATAGGAATAGCTTATCAGATGCACGGACTCGTAGTGGTAGATAAAGATCATCAGGTTCTACGCCCATCGATAATCTGGTGCGATAGTCGTGCGATTGAACTGGGCAATTCAGCCTTCCAGGAGCTTGGTGAAGAATATTGCCTTGGTAACCTTCTTAATTCACCGGGAAATTTTACTGCTTCAAAACTCCGATGGGTAATGGAAAATGAGCCTGAGATAGCAGATCAAATTCATAAGATCATGCTTCCTGGTGACTTTATTGCCATGAAACTGACGGGAGAAATCTTAACCTCTGAGACAGGACTTTCAGAAGGAGTTTTTTGGGATTTTAAAATAAATGAGCTGAGCGATAAAGTTTTAGCTAATTATCAAATTCCGAAATCTTGGATTCCTGAAGTGAAGCCTTCTTTTTCCAAACAGGGAGAAGTTACCACTGAAGCTTCAAAAATAACTGGCTTGGAAGCCGGTATTCCAATTACTTATCGTGCTGGTGATCAGCCAAATAATGCGTTTTCCTTAAACGTATTAAAATCAGGTGAATTGGCGACTACAGCAGGAACTTCCGGTACGGTTTACGGGGTGACTACTGAGCCGCTTTCTGATCCAAAGTCTCGGGTCAATACATTTGTACATGTTAATCATCAAATCGAAAAACCATCCTATGGTGTATTGCTGTGCATCAATGGGACAGGCATTCTGAATAGTTGGCTGAAAAGGAATCTGGGTGCAGGAGATTTCGATTATCAGGAGATGAATATATGGGCCAAATCGGCACCGATAGGAGCTGTCGGACTTTCCTTTTTGCCTTTCGGAAATGGTGCAGAGCGAATTTTAGAAAATAGAATATTGGGGGCGCAATTACTTGGACTGGATTTGCTTCAACATGACAAAACCCATTTGATGCGAGCGGCACAAGAAGGAATTGTTTCGGCACTCACCTATGGTTTTGATATCATGAAAGACATGGGATTGAACCTTAATAAAGTTAAAGCAGGAAGGGCCAACATGTTCTTGAGCCCGGTTTTCCGAAGTGCATTTATTCATATGAATGAAGTCGAACTGGATTTTTACAACACAGATGGCGCTCAAGGTGCTGCCCGAGGTGCCGGAGTTGGAGCAGGGGTGTTTTCCACCACGCAGGAAGCCTTTGAGACTTTGGAACTTCTAGAGACTTTCACTCCAAATCCGAATTTTATACCACAATACCAAGAAGTCTATGCTACTTGGAAAGAGCATTTGCTCACATTTTTAAAGAATTAAACCAAAAAGAGTCAACAATTAAACCTAAACCTAAAGAACAAATTATGTCTAAAGAATTTTTTTCAGGAATCGACAAAGTAGCCTTTGAGGGGCTTGAATCTGATAATCCATTAGCTTTCCGCTATTACGATGAAAATCGAAAGATTGCCGGAAAAACGATGAAGGAGCTTTTCAAATTTTCAATTGCATACTGGCATTCCTTCTGCGGAACAGGAGGCGATCCCTTTGGTCCAGGTACCATTGTGCATCCTTGGGATGCAGCATCAGATCCTATCCAACGTGCAAAGGATAAAATGGATGCCGCCTTCGAATTTATCACGAAAATAGGGGCGCCATATTATTGCTTCCATGATATAGATCTTATTGATGAAGGAAATAGCCTTTCTGAATATGAAAAGCACATGGAAATCATCACCGATTATGCCAAGCAAAAGCAAGCAGAGACTGGTATTAAACTCCTTTGGGGGACGGCAAATGTTTTTAGCAACCCTCGATATATGAACGGGGCTTCAACAAACCCAGACTTCAATGTACTCGCATTTGCAGGGACTCAAGTAAAGAATGCATTGGATGCGACCATCAAGCTGGGAGGAGAGAATTACGTCTTCTGGGGTGGCCGTGAGGGCTACATGTCTCTGCTCAACACAGACATGAAACGAGAGACAGAGCATCTGGCTCAATTCCTCACTATGGCTCGAGATTATGCGCGGAAGAATGGATTCAAAGGCACGTTCTTCATTGAGCCTAAGCCGATGGAGCCAACTAAACATCAGTATGATTACGATGCAGCTACAGTAATAGGATTCTTGCGTCATCATGGTTTAGACAAGGATTTTAAATTAAATATCGAAGTGAACCATGCTACCTTAGCCGGACACACCTTTCAACATGAGCTTCAAGTATCCGCTGATGCAGGAATGCTTGGGAGTATAGATGCGAATCGCGGAGATTACCAAAATGGCTGGGATACGGATCAATTTGCGATGAACCTGCAAGAGCTCACTGAGGCCATGTTGGTGATTTTAACTTCCGGCGGTATTCAAGGTGGTGGAGTAAACTTTGATGCGAAAGTCCGTAGAAACTCCACGGATATGGATGACTTGTTTCATGCGCATATCGGAAGTATGGATGCATTTGCGAGAAGCATGATCATAGCTGAAAACATTTTGAATAACTCGGATTACCTTGAGCGAAGAAAAGCTCGCTACTCAAGCTTTGATTCTGGAAATGGTAAAGCCTTTGAAGAAGGCAAATTGACCTTGGAGGATTTAAGAAATCATGCCTTCGCCAATGGAGAGCCTGCCAAAACCAGTGGTAAACAAGAACTCTTCGAGAATTTATTGAATCGATTTATCTAATTCTTCCCATGAAAAATGCCCGGCTTTTCCTTTTAAGTATTCCTTTGTTGATCGGGCTTAGTTGCTCGACTCCCTCGTATGATTCAGAGGTTATTTTGCCAAAGATTATTTCTGAAGGAATGGTCTTTCAGCGTGGTGAGATTCTCAAGGTTTGGGGAAAGGGCATTCCCGGGAGGAAGGTTCGTGTGACACTAGCTGGGGTTGTCAGCAGTAATACGGTGTTAGAGGACAGCACTTGGCATGTTGAATTACCTGAATTGACAGCTGGTGGTCCTTATGTACTTGCTGTCAATCAAGTCCAGGTGAATGACGTGTATATCGGAGATGTTTGGTTGGCTGGAGGTCAATCCAATATGGAGTGGCCTCTGAAAGCGGGCGTTGTGGGTGCAGAACAAGAATATGAACAAGGGGGCTTTGAGAATATTCGTTTTTTCAAAGTCCCGAATTCTTACAGTGCTTTTCCGCAGCCAGATGTGGCAGGGGGAGAATGGAAAAAAGCTACCCCAGAAAATATGCACGACTTTTCAGCGGTGGCCTGGTTTTTTGCCAAAAAGAATCGAGCTGAAAAGGATGTCCCAGTCGGGATTATTGAATCCAATTGGGGAGGTTCACCTGCGGAGGGTTGGACAGACCTGGAGGTCTTGGTAGGTTTAGAGAAATCCTTTTCGGAGAAATCACAAGAAATTCTTTCGAATCCAGATGTGTATGAGGCAGAGAATGTCGCTAACGAAAAGAGACGAGAAATTCGTGATATTTTGGTCAAAGGACCCGATTCCTTGGCCTCTTTTGAAGTTTCTTCAATAGGCTACAATGACGCATCATGGCGAAGGGTTAATTTACCTAGCGCCAATCCGCTTCAACACATTGCCTGGGTAAGGAAATCGTTTCGACTTAATAGCACAGAAGAGGTATCGCTTACTTTAGCTTCAATTGATCAGCAAGCCTACGTCTATATCAATGGGCGACTTCTTTTTTACAAGGATTGGGGTGTTGCGATGCCTGTTTTAGATGTTCCTTCGGAATGGCTTTTCAAAGGGTCAAATGTAATCACAGTTCGGGCGGCGAATACTTGGAATAATGAGCCCAGGATTGGCTCAAAGGATGAAATGTATCTGACTGTCTCTGGCCAAAAAGTGTCTTTGGAGGGTACGTGGGCTTATTCTAATTCCATTGTAGAGCCACAGCTACCAAAGGTGGAATGGCTAAGTTTCCAACCTGGAATGATGTACAATGCAATGATTTATCCTTTGATCAATTATCCTATCAAAGGAGCAATTTGGTATCAAGGCGAAAGCAATGCGGGACGCCATGAGGAATATAGAGAGTTGTTTTCGGCCATGATTCAAAACTGGAGAGACAAGTGGGGAATCGGCGATTTTCCTTTTCTATTTGTTCAATTGGCCAATTTCATGGAGCCTCAAGAGGTACAACCTGATAGTGACTGGGCATTTTTGAGGGAGGCTCAGGATCAAACGCTTTCACTACCTAACACAGGAATGGCGGTAATCATTGATATTGGCGAAGCGGACGATATCCATCCTAGAAACAAAAAGGATGTAGGTGAAAGACTGTGGCTTTTAGCAAAAAAAGTAGCTTTTGAGGAAGATGTTTTGGCCGAAGGCCCAAGGATTGATACTGTCATACAAAATGAATCTACCCTGATTTTGACTTTCAAGTCAGTAGGAGAGGGGCTGAAATTGACTCAAGGTGACCAAGCCCAGGCCTTCATTCTGGGGAATGAAAAAGGACAGTTTGTGAAAGCAGAAGCCAGTATTCTTGGCGAAAATCAAGTTCAAATTGACCTTGAAGGAAAAGCGGAAATTACCGAGATTCGGTACGCCTGGGCAGATAATCCAGCAGTCAATTTGATCAATTCTGCGGGTCTTCCGGCAGTACCTTTTCGATTTCTTTTGAGTGAAGAGAAGTAGGTCAATCCAAGGTCGGGACCTTGTTCAAATTCAGCTCGGAAAATTGAGCTGCAGCAGGAATCCCGGCAACATTTTCAAGAAAATCTATCGTGGAAAAAAGAACCCCTTCCCAATCACCCGAAGTGATTGAACTGGCAATCACATGATCTCCTGCATCGGGGAAAGCCATCTCTTTCTTTAATCGATCGGGAGTGGAGATGGATTCAAACATTTCTAGCATTTTGGGAACAGAAACCACGAAGTCCTGCTCCTCCTCGTTTTTATAATAATACCCCAGCATGAAGGGTTGATTGATTTTGGCAAAAGTCTCTGAATTCATCTCTGAATACATAAGCTGCGCAAGGCTTTCATATCCATGCATATGGTAGTCCTCCGACCAATAAAGCTTTTTCTCTCCTTCTCGTTCTTGATGAACTACTCCATTTTCTGACATGGTCCATTCCATAAGCTTCTCCATCCAGGGTGAATAAAAAGCTTCCAGACGCTGTCCGTTATCTCGAATAGCAGGTGAATAAGCCACCAAAGCTTTGATTTCTGGCTGTTGTGATCCTAGCAAAATCGTCAAAGCACCACCCATGGAAGTTCCCACAACTATTACTTCATCCCCGATTGTCTTACCTATCGCGTAGGCTTCTCCAGCTGCATCAGCCAGTATTTCTGGAGTGAGGTGTTCCATGCCGTTGTCACGCTTTATCCCGTGTTCTGGAAGCCGGGTAACAAAGACATTGGCTCCGAAATGTGCTCCAAGAAATCGATGGACAGGGTCTCCCTCCATTGGGCTTGCTCCAAAACCATGAATGTAGACGATGGAGTAAGGGGTCTTTTCTTTCGTTTCCGGGTTTGCCCAAACAATGTAGGCCTCATTTCCCGGTTTCAGACCTTGAACGCTGTCTTCGCGCTGTGCGATATAAGTTTCGATTTGAGTGATCGTACCAACTTCAGGGTAGTTGATAGTAAGCGCTACAGGCTCTAGCTTGGGGCCGAGCATATAAAGAATGACCAATACTATGGCGGTCACAAAAAAGCCAAGAAATACTTTTTGAAGAATTTTCATTAATTAGTTTGGATGTACGGGCTCGTCGATTCTACCACTATTTGACTTCCGTCACGAAGAAATAGGAAGGTCTGTGTATGAAGTTGTGAATAATTCGGAGGCACCACGGTAAGTTTCATGTTGAAAAAACTGGCGGTACGTTGAAAATCTCTCAAATCATCCAAGGTGGTGGCGTCAGCAAGGGTCAGGAGATAAGATATATCTGTGCCAATCGGCAGGTTATTGAAGGGTGATTTGAGGATCACCGTAATATTTGAAATATTTTTGAAATTAAAGGTTTGTGCACAACTCAATGCATAAGCTTGACCTGGAAACCCACCTCTCTCACTGGAACTGATCAGCTCTGGGGTTAACTCAATATTGAAAGCAAATTCGTCTAAACTTACCGTATCCGTGGGGCTTGAATACATAGAATTTTTAAAAGGGCTATAAAACACGGATAAATCCACCGCATTTGCATTGCTTGCTGCGGGACAATCTCCAAATGGATTTCCGAATGTCGAATCATCGCCCACGCAGGAAAAGATAATTAAGATCACCAGATTAACTGCAAGCAGACTCAAAGTTATGGAGACAACCTTATTGCTAAACTTCTGATTACTACCCCCTGATTTCATGGTTTAAAATTAGTGAATTCTACGGCTTTTTTGGTGACCTTTGTTTTTCTATAATTTACACAGTCGTTTTTGAAACGATACCTAAGAATTATCGTTTCAATAGCCATATCGTTTTTAAAATCCCAACTATGAAACACGCTCTACTTTACTCATTAATCACCCTGCTCTTTGCGTATCAAACTACTCTTGCACAAGACACGAAATTACCTACTAATTCGGTATATCTAGAGCTAGGAGGGGCTGGACTTCCATACAGCTTTAATTATGATTTCCGATTTGATAAGACTAAGATGGATTCTTGGGGAATGCGAGTGGGCATCGGAGGATATACTACCACAAATGAGAGCTTTTTCTCTGCACCGATTATGGTAAATCGACTTTTTGGCAAAGGACCTCACTATTTTGAAATCGGGGGAGGTTTTACATTTTTTGCTTTTGATGATAAGTACAATGATTCCTACTGTGTGGATGGTTTCTTTGATGCCAACGGGAATTATGTTTGCAGTTCCTACGCTTCTGATAATTATAGCTTCATCTTGGATGTAGATGGCTCACCAAGTGTTATGGGTACGCTTAATTTTGGCTATAGAAAAGTACCAGTGGATGGAGGGTTTATGTGGAAAGTGAACTTGAATCCAATTTTCAATAACAATGGTTTTTGGCCTTTATATGCCGGAATAGGCTTTGGATATGCGTTTTAAGAGTATTTTTTCCTTGGCCGTACTTGGCATAATGTTTTGGTCTAGTGTTGCCATGGCTCAGCTCGAAGCTCGCGAAAGAGGCAGAGGCGTTTATGCAGAACTCTTTGGTAATGGATTGCTTTATTCATTCAATTACGATCAGCGATTTGAGAAACGTTTGGATGGTTTGGGTTATAAAGTAGGCTTGTCTTTTCTCTCGGTTGAAGGTACAGGAGCAGCTACCTTTCCTTTTGGTTTGAATTATTTATTGGGTAAAAATGGGAAGTATTTCGAGCTTGGGCTCGGAGGAACATACGTCGTTGGGTTTGACAATACCAATACATTTGCCTCAAGCGATGATCGAAATTTTGGAGATGGGATTGCAGGGAATATGATTATTGGATATCGAAGCGAGCCTGTGGATGGCGGTTTTCTTTTCCGGGCTACGCTAACGCCGTTCTTTGGGAGTGGTACATTTTGGCCTTTGTATGCAGGCGTGAGCTTTGGATATGCCTTCTAGCAGACTATAATCCAAATCCATAATCCTGTTCCACTAAAGCAATTCGGGTTTTATAAGAGGAATACCACTTTTCTCGTCCATACTTTTGGGCGATAAGATGATCGGTTTGCTGTTTCCAGTTTTTAATGGCATCCAAGCTTTTCCAATAACTCACCGTTATACCAGTTTTTTCACGAGCGCTTTCGTGGCCTAGATAGCCTTGCTGTTGAGAGGCGAGTTCGATCATAGATTTAGCCATGGCGGCATAGCCTTGATCTGAATCTGTGCGCATATTGGTGAAAATTACTGCGTAATAGGGAGGCTGAGGAGTGGAGGCAATCATTCTTTGCTTAGATAAGGTAAATATTCCATGTATTCTGCGGTTTCGATGGCTAGTTCGATTCCCCAAGTTTGCTCCAAAAGGAAAAAGGAAAGGTCGATACCTGCTGAAATCCCTGCTGCTGTATAAATTTTTTCATCCGCCGGTACAAAGCGTAAATCTGGTCTTGGGTCACCAGAAGGGACGATCTCTGTCATATTGGAATATACGCTATGGTGTGAGCAATAGGCCTTGTGGTCCAAGTGTCCTAGAACACCAAGAACCCTAGAGCCAGAACAAACGCTCATGGTCCATTCAGCGGACTGAATGAGTTGATCAAGCTTTTGAAGAACGGCTGGTTTTTTAATAACCTCATTTGAGCCTTGGCCTCCTGGAATCACCAAAAAATCCAAGGTTTCAATCTGCTCTAGACTTTGGTCTGGATTTACGGAAAGTCCATTTACCGCATGAATAGTTTGTCCCTCATCCGAAAACGTAAGAACTCTATGGGATTCATAATTTCTGAGTTGCGATGCAACCGAAAAAACCTCAAAAGGTCCGGCAAAGTCCAAAACTTCAACTTCGTCGAATAAATAAATCCCTACTGTTTTCATGGATTAAAGATGAAGATTTTTGGTCCCTTGGCAAAACCTATCTTTAATGTTTGTTAACATTTCGAATACATTTTTTTGCATTTGATTAAAATCAAATAAATGTTTAGCCTTATAACCCAACCAAAATGCCTCAGTATATTTGTATGCAAGACGATTAAAACTTTATCAACAACAGTAATAAATTCTGTTTATTGTATTTAATGATTGAATATCAAAATTTAATTCTTTTGAATTAGATATTTGTTATAGGTTAAGTGAAAGGGGCTTCTTGAAGTGTTCCGAATAAGTAAAACTAATACCAACTATTGATGATAGGTTTCCTTATACCAAATAAGTCGAGTCTTTAAGATCGGTTTAGAAATAAGGAGTTTGAGAAAAGTTGTTCACATCACCCTGAGCCCCGCAAATGCGGGGCTTTTTTTTTGATTAAAAAATTTTATGAAAAAAATAAGTAAAATTTATATAAAGGATTAAGAAAATATTTAAATTTCGAGCGATTTGAAAGTCATGAGTTTATTCTTCTCTCTCATTCTTTTTTTTACCCACGCTCTCTCCGCAAGTGACGGCGTTGGAGAATTACTTCAAATCAATCCATTTGAACAGTCAATACAGCATAGCGCAGACCAAGAGCCTGGTAGTCTGTATTTGCATGCCATAGTTGACGATGAAAATCGTGATCTTGGATATTTAGAAAATCTAGAGGAGGAAGAGAAAACAGAATCGGAGGTAGAGCATCCTAGCGACTCTTTTAGATATGATTTCTCTGACATACTGAATTATTCTATTGGTAATGCGGTAAATTCTATTTTTACCACCAAGTCTCTGGCCACTAATGTGCCTTTATACAAGCTTTTCCACTCTTGGAGAAGCTATCAAGCCTGATTTTTTAGGACCTGTTGCCGTCTGACGGCATTTTTATCAGCTCTTCTTAGAGCATTCATTCATTAATTCTTAAAACATTATGTCCATTTCTCAGGGAAAAACTGCCTTTTCTTTGGAGGATGCCATATACAAATTACGGCATTACCTTCCTAGTCAAGCCCCATTAAAGGACTTTGTACATCACAATACGCTCCATGCTTTTCAAGATTTGTCATTCCATCACGCCTTGAAATCAGCTAAAGTGAAGTTTGGGTACAAAGGTTATCTCAGTTTCAAAGCCTATCAGGAATTGTTCCAGAAGGGAAAAATTAAAGAATCTGTACTCGATCGAATTTTGAAAGAGAAATATGGCAATAACTGGATTCTAGAAAAACAAGAAATGCTTTCTCCAATGTCCGATCAAGTTCAATTGGGGTTAGTTGGAAGTTTCAGAGCACATTGGAAGTCAGATTACCATATAAATCTGGATAAAAGAGTTCACCCATTTCTATTTCGTTTACTCTCTGCCTATTTCGACCAAGGGATTTCTCTCTGGCCATTTCCGATAGAGTCGAAAGGGTTTTTACAGGCGATTAAGACCATGCACGAGATGAGTTACTCGAGCATCTTTAAGTCACCAAGGGTTGTTAAACTTATTGAGCACCCAAAATTAGACCTCGAAATGGTCCTAGATATTCTGGTAGGCAAGCCAGATTCCTATGGTTGGTACTTATTTGATCAGCAGTTCGCGCATCCGGGATGGTCGGGAATGGTCTCCGTACTTCAGGATCAGCCGAGTTCGCTATTGGATAGTAGGCCCATAGATTTTAATGATCTGCTGATTTTTGAGTGTTTGCTAGAGATTGATTATTTGGATCAGAAGTTTGGGGAAAATTGGATTCCGATCGGAATTAAGCATCCCTTTGATACTTCAGTTTTGTTTCAAAAGCAGAAGCTTAATTCAGAGGACACTTTGATTTCGCTCTGGCAAGAAGCATTTGAGTGGAGCTACTACGATGAAGTGTTGGCAGGAATAGCCCATGTCCCAAGCGAGTCTGAATCTAAAAAGATTCCTAGTTTTCAAGCTATGTTTTGCATTGATGATCGAGAATGCTCTATTCGTCGGCATGTAGAGTTTGTGGATCCTGAATGCGCTACTTTTGGTACCCCTGGATTTTTCAATGTTGAATTTTACTTTCAACCTGAGTTTGGGAAGTTTCACACCAAGGTTTGTCCCGCTCCTATGGATCCTAAATACTTGATTAGGGAGACAGCTTCAAACAAAAAGCTAGGTAAAGAAATCCATTTTCATCAGAATAATCATTCGCTTGTAGGCGGTTGGTTAAGTGCTCAAACCGTAGGGTTTTGGTCGGCTTTACGCCTAATCAAGAATATTTTCAGTCCGTCTTCTTCGGATTTAGAAGTGTCGTCCTTTAAGCATATGGATCCAGATGGAAGTTTGTCCATCGAGCATTCAGGAGAATTTCAAGAGGGACTTCAAATAGGGTTTAAAATATCCGAAATGGCAGATCGTGTAGAAGGGCTTTTGAGAAGCATAGGTTTGATTGATGGTTTTTCTCCGCTTCTTTATTTGATCAGTCATGGTGCCTCAAGCATCAACAATACTCATTATGCGGGGTATGACTGTGGAGCCTGCTGCGGCCGACCGGGTTCAGTAAATGCAAGAGTGGCTGCTTATATGGCCAATGACCCGAGAGTGAGAGAAATTTTGAGAGATAGAGGGATGAACATTCCCGAAACAACTCAATTTGTTGGAGCCCTTCATGACACAACTAAGGATGAAATCGCCTATTTTGATTTAGAGGTTTTATCTCCGGGCAATAGAGAGCTTCATCAGCGAAATCTAGAAGTATTTAAAAAATCATTGGATATAAATGCGGTGGAAAGATCCAGGCGATTTGCTACACTTTCTAAAGATAAGTCGACTTCTTCTATCCATGATTCGGTAAAAAAGAGAGCCTTTTCACTTTTTGAGCCAAGACCGGAATACAATCATGCTACGAATAGTCTTTGTATCGTTTCGAGAAAATCAACCATCAAAAATCTGTTTTTTGATAGGCGAGCCTTTTTAAATTCTTACGACTATAGAAAAGATTCTGAGGGAGTGGCCCTGAACAAAATTCTAGCCGCTGCTGCGCCGGTTTGTGGAGGGATAAATCTAGAGTACTACTTTTCCCGCATGGACAATGAAAGGCTAGGAGCTGGGACAAAACTTCCGCATAATGTCATGGGACTGATTGGGGTAGCCAATGGAGCGGATGGAGATTTGCGCACTGGCTTACCGTATCAAATGGTGGAAATTCACGATCCCATTCGCTTGATGCTCATTGTGGAGCACCATATAGATGTAATTTGGAAGGTCTTGCAGAATGCTCCGAATACTTTCGAATGGATCAAAAATTACTGGGTCCATTTTGTAGTAATCGAGCCGAAAACCAAGGTTTTCTACCAGTACAAAGAGGGTGAATTTGAGGCTTATGAGCCTCTTACTCCAACCAGCCATGTGGATCATCTCACTGATACCTTGCGCTCCTCTTCAGAAAATTTACCTGTCTACTTAATTGATTCCTTATGATAGATCTAGCATTTTGGATTCAAGCGATGATTGGGATTCCTTTACTGGGATTCCTGATCAGTTTATTGGTTCCTGAGCGCAAGGAAGGCCTTTTATCAAAGGTAGCCTTTTACACCGCGGGGCTTAACCTTATTGTGATCATGATCTATTTAGTTTTCTGGGCTATTCAGGGATTTAAGGCTATCAATTTGGAAGAATTTGTCATTTATCGAAATGACAATTTTGAATTTCTCGTTGATTTCTTCTTCGATCGAGTCGGTGCTGTCTATGTGACAGTTGGCGGCTTATTGACCTTCTTGATTACGTTTTATAGCAGATACTATCTGCATCGAGAACCTGGTTATAAGCGCTTTTTTAACACTATTCTGTTCTTCTATTTGGGATACAACGTAACCGTCCTTGCCGGTAATTTTGAGACATTATTTGTGGGCTGGGAGGTTCTTGGGCTTTCCTCATTCTTGTTGGTAGCATTTTATCGTAGTCATCTTTTGCCTACACGAAATGCGATCAAAGTCTTCTCAATTTACAGAATAGGAGATGTGGGTATTATCCTAGCCATGTGGGCTAGCCATCATCTTTGGCATGAGAATGTGACTTTTCTCAAGTTGATGAATTCGGATCTTGTGCATGAACATCTTGTTGGTCATTCGGGAGTTGGGATTTTCATCTCATTGATGATCCTATTGGCGGCAGCTGCCAAATCTGCACAGTTTCCTTTTTCTTCTTGGCTCCCTAGGGCAATGGAAGGGCCTACGCCTTCCTCAGCGATTTTCTATGGCTCGCTTTCGGTTCACCTCGGTGTATTTTTACTCATGCGGACCTTTCCATTTTGGGAAAATCAGGTGCTTGTACGGGTGGTGATTGGTCTTGTAGGATTTACTACGGCCATCCTTTCTACGCTCATTGCCAGGGTGCAGACATCGGTCAAAACTCAAATAGGCTACGCATCGCTTACCCAAATAGGGATCATGTTTATCGAACTTGCCGCAGGCTTAGAAATGCTGGCATTGATTCATTTTTCCGGTAATGCATTCTTGAGAACATACCAATTATTGGTTTCGCCTTCTGTAGTGAGTTACCTAATTCGGGAACAATTCTATGGCTTCGCACCTTCGGCAGCTAAGAAAAATGAAGGAGCTCTCAATCGAATCAAGATATCCATGTACTTATGGAGTCTGAAGGAGTGGAATTTAGATTTGCTGATCAATAGGCTGGTTTTTAATCCATTCAAAAAGCTTGGTCATAAATTGGATTTTCTCAGCTATCGATCTGTCCTGTATTATTTCCTTCCTGCATACTTGATTGGGATGGGATTATTGATTGCAGATTACAAGGTGCCTGAGCAAGTGCGGATTTATTTGCCAACAGTTTTTGCGCTTTTAGCATTACTGATGGTTCTGAAGGCCTTTTCAGAAAGGCATTCTGCTCGTCTTAGCTGGGTAATGCTGATCATGAATCATTGTTGGATGGTATTGGCTATTGCCGAAAATGAGCTCTTTGCTTGGGAGCAAGTCATGATCTATCTCAGTGGGGTATTCGTCTTTGGGCTTTCAGGACTTTTACTCATCACTTGGTTAAAAAGGAAAACTGGGCAACATGGACTCACTGATTATCAGGGCTATGTGAAAAAATATCCAGTGATAGCCTTCTTGTTCTTGCTGAGTGCGCTGGGCTTAATGGGCTTTCCACTTTCACCCACATTTATTGGTGAAGACCTCTTGTTTTCGCATATTCATCCTGATCAGTTTCTCTTAGCGGCCTTTGCGGCACTCGCTTTTGTGATGGAGGGGATCGTATGCGTCCGGATTTTTGCTCGCTTATTCCTAGGGAGTGAAATCAAACTTGAATTAAAAAAATAGTATCTCAAAAGACATAAACTCTGATTTCAGAGCTCATTTATAAAGCCTTAGGCAAAAATTAAAATGAAAAAAATAACTTCTCTTGCTCTTCCTAAAGACGGTTGGGCTGGTTTAAAAGAAAATTTTACCTCAGATGCCCTTTCAGGTTTTGTGGTATTCTTGCTGGCGATGCCTTTGAGTTTGGGCATTGCCAAAGCATCGGAGTTTCCTCCGATCATGGGTTTGTTGACCGCGATTATAGGTGGTGTGGTGGTCAGTTTTATGGCAGGGTCCAAATTAACCATTAAAGGCCCAGCCGCGGGTTTGATCGTCGTGGTGGCTGGTGCGGTTAATGAATTTGGGGGTGGAGAAATCGGTTGGCGATTAGCCTTGGGAGCCATGGTTGTGGCAGGTGTAGTCCAGGTTTTATTTGGAGTATTCAAGTTGGGTAAGCTCGCTGACATTTTCCCGCTTTCAGCCATCCATGGGATGCTCGCGGCAATTGGTATTATAATTATTGCCAAGCAAATCCCTGTACTTTTGGATGTTGACCCAGCCTTGTACAAAGGGTTGAGTATTTTCAGTATGATCGGTGCGATACCCGAATTTTTCGCTAATCTAGATCCTCGAGCCACATTAATTGGGGTAGCCTCACTGGCTATTATGATGGGCTGGCCATATATCAAAAACCCTCTCATCAAGAAGGTGCCAGCTCCTTTGGTTGTTCTTCTTATTGCCATCCCGGCAGAATTGCTTATGGATTTTCAAAACACTAAGCCAGCATACGCCTTACTACATATCGGTAATTTCGTAGAAAACGTCGGATACAATGTAGATTTTGGAGGGATAGCCATGACGGGTATTTTCATCAAATACATCATCATGTTTGCCTTGGTGGGCTCTCTCGAGTCTCTTCTAACTGTAAAGGCCATAGATATGGTTGATCCTTACACTCGAAAATCTGATAACAATAGAGATCTTATCGCAGTGGGAGCAGGAAATACGCTAGCAGCATTTCTAGGAGGATTGCCGATGATTTCTGAAGTGGCGCGTAGTTCTGCCAACGTAACTAGCGGGGCCAAGACTCGTTGGGCAAATTTCTTTCATGGCTTATTTATGTTAATCTTCGTTTTGGTAGCCACTCCTTTGATTGAAATGATTCCTAATGCAGCTCTTGCAGCCATGTTAATTACAGTCGGAATCAAGCTAGCTCATCCAAAGGAATTTGTAAACACGCTAAAAATTGGGCGTGAGCAACTAGCGATCTTCTTGGTGACTATCTTTTTCACCTTATTTGAAGATCTTTTGGTAGGAATCGCCGCAGGTATTGTCTTAAAAGTGGTAATGCACGTGCTGAATGGTACTCCGATCAGCTCCTTTTTTAAAGCTCCGACTTTGGTTTCATTTACTGGAAATCGATACTTGGTGGAGATAGATAAGGCAGCAATTTTCTCGAATTACCTAGGCATCAAGCGAAAACTTGAAGAAATACCTGCAGGTTTTGACGTGACGATAGATTTGAAAAACACCAAACTCGTCGATCATTCGGTTATGGAAAATCTCCATCATTTTCAGATAGATTATGAGCGAGATGGTGGTACGGTTCACATTGTTGGGCTGGAAAATCATACCCCCGCATCAGATCACGAGCTTGCGGCACGTAAGCTCAAAAGGACAGTTTAAATCACTTCTGGCCATTCAAAAAAAAATCTTGAGACCAAATTAAGTTAGTCGGTACCTGACAAGGTATCGGCTAGCCATGGACTAGCTGTGCCTGTCCTTTATTTTAATCGAGCTTTCCAAGATGCTTTTAAGAAAAATTTATCAAAAACATAGAATCCCATCCATGAAAAACATATTTCAATGGCTACTGCTTTGCCTTATTTTCTTGCATTCGGTAGCAACAGTTTCAGCACAAGAGAAGGAACTCAAAGTTTTCCTTAACCCTGAAAATACACATTATATCAAGGGTACAGGTTTGGGTCAAATCTGGGTTCGCTTTACGGATTTCAATCCAGGTTCTACGATCTTTGATACTCCACGGGAAAATGGATTTGACGTAGGACTGCGTCGGGTTCGATATCAGGTCTTGGGTCAGATTACGGATCAAGTTTTCATTTATACCCAATTTGGCATCAATAGTTTTGGATCTCTATCTGGTAGAAAACCAGGAATGTTCCTCCATGATGTCACCGCCGAGTATGCAATCATACCTGGTAAATTTACTTTGGGAGCAGGACTGCATGGCTGGAATGGCACGGTGCGGTATTCTTCTTCTTCTGTGGGAACAATTCTAGGGCTTGACCTGCCGATTATCGAAGAAGCTACCAATGACCTCACAGATCAATTCGTGAGAAAACTTGGGGTCTATGCAAAAGGTCAATTGGGAAAATTGGATTACAGACTTTCGGTTTCCAATCCTTTTCCAATTCAAACGGCTTTGTCTCCAATTCCAACCTTGCCGGAAGACCGAGTCAATGAAGCTTTCTTTAGTGAAGAAGCTCCTGCTTTACAGTACCAAGGTTACTTTTTCTGGCAATTTTGGGAAAAAGAGAGCAATCAATTGCCTTATATGGTGGGTAGTTATTTGGGAAAGAAACGTGTTCTTAATCTAGGTGGAGGTTTTGCTAGTCAGGCTCATGCTCTGGAGTACCGGGCAGATATTAATGGTTATATCGTCCCTGTTTCGTCCAAGCAGTTTGGCCTAGATGTGTTTTTAGATTCGCCTTTGGATGCGGACAAAGGAACCGCTTTAACTGCATATGCTGCCTTTATTTCTTACAATTTTGGACCTAATTATCTCAGAAATGGTGGAGCCATGAATCCTGCAAATGGTACAAATGCCATGTCCACATTTAATGGAGCGGGTAATAAATACCCATTGATTGGAACTGGTGAGATCTATTATCTGCAAATGGGGTATCTCATGCGAAATGACCTTTTTGGAGATTTAGGAACCCTTCAGCCCTATTTTCAGTGGAGTATTTCTGACTTCGAGCGAGCATCTAACCCGTTCTCAGTGATGAACCTTGGGGTAAATTGGTTGCAAAAGGGAAATCGCTCCAAACTGTCTTTGGATTATCAAAGTCGGCCTATTTTAACCGAAGGTTCCAATGGTAAACTCATTAGTAATAGTGCAGAATCAAGAAAAGGAATGATTGTGATGCAATATCAATTTGCTTTTTAAGTCTTGCAGAAAGCTCGCTTTGACTTGTGACTTTAGCTCATCCAGAGGCAGTCTTGCCAGTCTGTAAACATATGGAATAACAGGCCCACTGCGATGATTCTTGTCTTGGGAAAGAAAAGCATTATCACATAAATGGCCATTGCAAAGTAGGAGTGAAGGGGATGATAGCCGATCCCACAGCGATTAGGATCAAAGATTGGGTCAGCCAAAAGATGATCGAGGTCCACCAGCATGGTGAGTAACATGACTATCCAAGCTTTCTTCCATTCCTTTCTAAAAAAGACAAATGCGATCAAGCCCGGAGCTAGCAAGTGAAGTCCGTAATGTACGATGGGTTGGAAGATGGAGGCCAAATCTGTCATGCTTCAATTTTGCTTTTTTGGTATTCTACCAAAGCCAAAGAAAGGACAATCGTGCATTCACCCGAAAAATATAGCCATCCAAATACAGCGATTATATCAATATGAGTTAATAGCATGACCAATGTCAAAGCGACGTAGCATGTATTTGCAATAGCAACGAGCCGAAGAAATGGTCTGGCGTCCTTAGGCTTAGAAAGAGCACAAACTAAGGAATAAGCAAAGAAAGTGACAGCAAGGGTTCCTAGAAACTTTAAAGTCCCTGCTGGCATCCCAAACCATTCTTGAAATGGTATGAGAAGACCAAAAATCAAGACACTTGTGGTGAACGCTCCAACAGCATCGATCCAGAAGAGTTGTTGGATGGTTGCCTTTTCGGCTAGTCGTTCAATCATAAAATATCTACCTAGTTTTGATCTGAAGTCAGTCTATGAAATTAAACATTCATTGATATTCCTTTTTGTCTTAATTGCTACGTTAATTCCCCAACCTGGCATAGAATGGCTTTACGGATCTGAAGACGCTTGAACCGTGCTTTATTTGTTGATAGATTCAAGCACCAATTTGACTAATTCTGCTTTGTCTCCATTTGGAATCCATCTAGCGACAATCACCAAATCATTGGTGGGATCAACATAAATCATATTCACTCCAGCTCCGAGGTGAAAGAAAGCATTACTGGGTGCTGCAGGAATGGCTTTTTGATCATTATTCAGAAAGTAATTCATAAATCCATAGTCTGGCTTTGCTGGTGTGGGTGTTTTGGATTTTGCGATCCAGGATTCAGGGATCAATTGCTTTCCATTCCAGTTACCATTGTGCAAAGTCAAATAACCAAAACGGGCCTGATCCCATGCCGATAGCATCATGCCTCCGCCCCAGTGTGAGCCACCAGAAACAGACTGAATGATTTGTCCATCTAAATTGATGTACGAGTTTTCATAGCCCGTCCATCTCCAAGTATCACTGGCGCCGATTGGGTCCATGATATGCTCTTTAAGTACGGTTGGCAGGGGTTTTCTCCAAATATTCAAAAGTGCCAAAGCCAATACATTTACTCGCGTATCATTATATTCGTAAACGGTTCCAGGGGCATTTTGTGGTCTTGCTCGCTTCTCTGCTACGCCTTCGCTGGGTCGATCGCCCCAATCAGGCTTTCCCCAAAGTGTGCCTTCCCAATCTGAAGTCTGACGGAGCAGATCATCCCATCGAATGCTTCTATTATGCTCCGTATCAAAAAGCTCAAATACGTCATCTTCATACACATGGTCTGCCTTGTTCATCATCATTCTGGCAGGATCATAGGGATAGATGGGAGCCATGTATGGATATACCAAATCCATCTCATCTCGAATCAAACCTTCTCGGACGGCGAGTCCAGCAGTGGTTGATAGGAAGCTTTTCGCTACGCTAAAAGTTAAGTCGACTCTATCGGGGTCTCCCCATTGACCGACTACTTTTCCTTTGTAAATAATCAGCCCCGAAGCCGGACCACGAGTTTTCATAGGGCCAATAGGATATCCAAAAGGTTCTCTTCCAAATCCGCTTTCGTAATGCGCAACTTTCAGATTGGGATTGGCATCACTTTCATGAGCGATAGCAAAATCAACTGCTTTTTTTAGTGCAGCTTCATTCATGCCCATATTACTAGGTAAAGCCTTTTCCCAGTTTCCTTTTTCGGGGAAATATTGGGCTTGGGCAAAACTGAATACACAGAGAAAAAAGAGAAGACTAAGTAGTTTTTTCATGAGGGGGAAATTTTTGGCAGTTTACCATTTTTTTGAGATTCTCTGTAAACCTCCCATCAAAAGCTTTCTTTATGTCTCAAAACTCTTTTTCTTTGACGGGGTTGATTTCAGTATAGTCACTAAAGGTAGAAAATCAAAAGACATGGAAGATCCGAAAATTTATATCATTGGAGCTGGCCTCTCGGGCCTTGTCGCAGCTATAGAATTGGAAAAAGCGGGTTTTTCTCCGGTCATTCTAGAAGCAGGAAGCGATATTGGTGGACGGGTGAAAACGGATGTCTCCAATGAATTTCGAATGGATCATGGCTTTCAGGTTTTATTGACGGCTTACCCTGAGACCAAGCATTATTTGGATTACAATGCACTTGATCTAAAAATGTTTTCTCCTGGAGCGGTGATTTTTGGTGAGCAGGAATCCTACATTATAGATGATCCAATCCGGAATCCATTGAAAATTGTAAGCATGGCTTTCTCTAAAGTCGGGTCTTTTCTGGATAAGGTAAAAATGTTTAGTCTCACTCAAGAGCTGAAAAAGAAGAGTGATGAAGACATATTTAACGCGCCTTCGATTCCCACTGCACAATACCTTCGAGACTATGGCTTCTCGGATCAGATTATTTCAAATTTCTTTGTTCCTTTTTTTCGTGGGATTTTCCTTGAGCCAAATTTGAATACATCCTCCCGCATGTTTGAGTTTGTGTTTAAAATGTTTTCCATTGGGAATGCAGCCGTTCCGGCAAAGGGAATGGGGGAGATTCCTAAAATGCTTCGGAAGCAATTATCCAACACCAAGATTTTCTTTAATTCTCCGGTAAAAGAAGTGCAAGGAGGTGCCATTCATATGCAAAATGGCGAGACCTATCTTGCCGATCGGGTAATTATCGCTACTCAACCTGATAAGGTTATGCCACAGCTTCAAGGTCAATTTGCACCTGCCCAACGTGTTACCAACCTGTACTTTTCAACTCAAAAATCTTTTATGGCTCGCCCTATGATTGGCTTAATTCCGGGAGAGGGACACTTGGTAAATAACATTGTATTTATGGATGATGTGTCTCCTGAGTATTGTTTGGGAGATCGTTCTTTGCTTTCTGTCACTGTTTTGAAGCATGACCTTTCAGAAAAAGATTTGATTAAGGCTGTTCAGCAGGAGCTTGAGCGCGTGTCTAGAATTAAAGGAGAATATTTCCGCCATGAGAAGACCTACGAGATCGAATATGCATTACCTGCACTGGACGATGTAAAGTATAGCATACCTCGTACTGAAGCCAAAATCGTGGATCATGTATATCTTGCGGGAGACTATCTCTTGAATGGTTCGATCAATGCATCGATGACTTCAGGCCGGATAGCGGCAGAGGCGGTAATTGGGAGCCTTATGCCTACTCATTGATTTTCATTCTTTTGGCTTAAGGGAATTTCTACCAAAAACCTGATGGTGCCTGTTTAGCCTATTCCACATCACCAACCAACCACTGCATTCCGTCCAAATAGAATCGGAGTAAATCTGGGTTTTCAAAACTTTGGGCATTGTGAGAAGGAGAGCAATACATGACTCTACCTTTCCCTTCCACTCGAATCCATGCGGCATAGGTTCGACCTTCAGTTTTTTCTTGGCCTTCTCTTTGATCCCTGATTTCTGAATTATTGAAATATAGTAAGGGAGTAAAATCTAAGTTTTCGTAGGCATTTTTATAAAAATATGGCTCGTCTACGTGGCTAAAACCCTCAACGGGAAATGCCTGCACCAAAGGATGATTGGGGTCGGCAAGTCGGATTCGGATTTCTTGCTGGGGTGGATGGTAGTCAAAGCTTCCACCTATGAGCTTACTGAATTCAGGAGAGTTGTTTTGCGTAGTGATCGCCCCATGAAGGACCATTAAGCCGCCTCCATTTTTTACATAATTTATAAGGTTGGATTCAAGCTCCATTGCCTTAGTCATCAAAGTCACTGAATCTGCATTTGATAGGACATTGAGCTGATCCCAAAATAGATTTCGATGATCTGAAATGGAGCAGGTATTGTTCAATACCACCAGGTCAAACTGATCGAGCTGGCCTTTTTCAAACCAGGAAATATCTTTCGATCCCTGTACGTCGAATGCTTCCGATTTTTTGCCAAGAATTTTGATCATTTCTTCGGTGTGAGGAATGACCCAATGTTCAAATCCTGTATGCAATGAAAATACGAGTACTTTCTTTTTCTTTTCATAATCCCAAGAGGTCTCCTCGGGAGCTAGGAATTCTATTTTTCCCAGCCAATTTTGGTCCAAGACTATCTCATTCAGGCCTTGAGCCATATTGTTGGTAATCAAGATTAAAGAAGCAAACAAAGATAGTAATACTCGATTCATAGAGATTGGGATAAATGGTGTCTGTAAGAAAGAATTATTTCAATATATTTATTGGAATCACCTTAATTACCTGAATTAATCATGATTCTCAAAAAAACATTCTGTCTTTTGTTTTTAATCGCCTTGATGACAAAGGTTGGTTTTGGGCAAAAGGTGAGTTTGACTGAAACCCCTACTGGTTTTGAATTCAGCTTGAGAAATGAAATAGTTCTTACCTATCAATCGACCAAGAAACCTGTGCCCGAAGGTGTCAATGAAGCCTTTAGCAAATCAGGTTTTATCCATCCCCTAAAATCACCTTCCGGTCAAATTTTGACCAGGATTCAGCCTCAGGATCATTATCACCATTATGGCATCTGGGGTCCATATACACGTGCTACGATTTCTGGGAGAGAAGTTGATTTTTGGAATTTAGGAGATGAAAAAGGGCGAGTTGATTTTGGGTATTTGATCTCCAAAAAACAAGCAGGAGGAGCTGCAGAACTGAATGTTCGTCAAAATCACATTGATCTGAAGGCTCCAGATTCTGAGCAAATTGCCATCAAGGAAGATCTCAGAATTAAAGTGAAGCCCAGTGATCAAGGTAGATATATGGTGGATTATACCTCTACGATTTTCACCGATTTGGAGGATGGAATTTTATTGGATGACTACAGATACGGCGGAGGGATTGGGTTCCGTGCCACTGAAGCTTGGGGTACAAATAATAGTAGCATTCTGACTTCTGAAGGGGATACTCGCAAAACCGCAGACGGCAAAAATGCCAAATGGGTAATGGTCACAGGTGAGACCGCAGATAAGTCAGGAACTTCAGGAATTCTTTTCCTGAGTCATAATACAAACAAATCCCATCCCGAGCCCATGCGAATCTGGCCAGAGGATAATTATGACGGAATAGGAAATGTATTTATAGAGTTTTGCCCGATCCGACATGAGTCCTGGCAGATTTTACCCAATCAACGCTATACTTTAAAATATCGGATGATCGTCTTTGATGGCACAATGAGCCCCGAAGAAGCAGAGACATACTGGGAGAACTTTGTAAAATAGAATCCAAACCCTGAAACCTAGAATTCACTTATCATGAAAAGAAGAAATTTTATCAAGAAAAGTGCGCTTGCAGCCAGTGCAATTGGTTTTCCTACCATTGTACCAGCTTCTGTTTTTGGCAAAAATGCACCAAGTAATAAAATTAACATTGGACAAATTGGCTGTGGTCGAATTGCCCGTGATCACGATTTGCCTGGAGTTTGGCAGCATGATGTGGCTCGCATTGTCGCCGTTTCGGATCTAGATAGCAATCGGATGACAGATGGCAAATCTTGGGTAGAGAACCACTACAATACTAAGCTAGGTAGTAAATACATGGATGTGAAGATGTATGAGGACTATCACGATGTGTTGAGTAATCCTGAAATCGATGCTGTCGTGATTAGCACTCCAGATCATTGGCATTCACAGCCAGCAATGGAAGCGGTTCTTGCCGGAAAGCATGTGTATTTACAAAAACCAACCTCATTGACTATCCGGGAAGGTCGTCAGCTAGCCGATGCAGTAAAGAAAACAGGAATGAAGCTTCAGCTGGGTACACAGCAGCGATCTAGCACTCAGTTTCGTAAAGCCGCAGAATTGGTGAGAAATGGGCGAATAGGTAAGCTTCATACCGTTCGAATAGGTCTACCCGGTGATCCGTCTGGCCCAGACGCACCTGCTATGCCGGTCCCTTCAAATCTGAATTATGAAATGTGGCTTGGTTCCACTCCCGAGATACCATACACTGAAATCGGCGTTCATCCTCAGCAAGGCTACGATCGTCCTGGCTGGTTGAGATTGGAGCAATATGGAGCAGGCATGATTACGGGTTGGGGTCAACATCATTTTGACTCGGCTGCTTGGGGAATGAACACCGAACTTACTGGACCAAAATACATCGAGGCTGTGGCAGAATTTCCAAGGTCAGGACTTTGGAATGTGCATGGTGATTTTATGGTCAAGGCTGAATATGAAAACGGTTTACAGATGTTTACGAGTGGAGGATACCCTAATGGAATCCGGTATGAGGGGGAAGAAGGCTGGATCTGGGTTTCTAGAGGAAATTACGTCGCCTCGGCATCTGATCCAGTATCTAAGGAAAATAGTTCCAAAGCCCTAGATGCTTCTGATCCACGCATTTTGGACTCTGTGATTGGCCCAAATGAGATTCACTTGCAGGTGAGTACCGAGCATCATGGCAATTGGTTAGGAGCTATTCAAAATGAAAATGAATTACTCTCCCCGGTGGAAATCGGGCACAGAGCATGTTCAGTTTGTTTGGTGAGCCATATCGCTATGAAAGTTGGACGTAAGCTTGAATGGGATCCGGTGATGGAGAGATTTGTCAATGATGAGGAAGCCAATTCCCACCTAGAAAGGGAGCAAAGAGCCCCATACGGAACGAATTACGTGAAAGCTTAACCCATGAATCTAAAATCGATTTGTTTTTATTTCACAATGATTACGGCTTTTGCTTCTTGTGATTCTCAACCCACTTCAGATTTTACTTCGACCAATTCTACTTCGACTATAAAGATCATGAATTTGGTTCCGGGCCATTTTCATGCTGGCTTGATTCATAAAAATATGTATCCCGAAGTAGATTCTACTATATCTGTTTTTGCGAGGCAAGGTCCTGAATTGGCGGATTATCTCAATCGCATAGCTGGTTACAACACTCGATCCGATGATCCTACCGGATGGAAGCTTGATGTAAACTTATCCGAAGATCCGCTAGAGGCCATGATCAAGTCAAAGCCTGGAAATGTGATGGTGGTGGCTGGGAAAAACGATGAAAAAATTGATTACATCCTAGAAGCGATCAAGCAGGGGATTCATGTTTATGCAGACAAGCCGTTGGTGATCAATCAAGAAGGATTCACTAAGCTCGAAGAGGCCTTTTCTTTAGCAGAGCAAAATGATTTGTTGCTATTTGACATCATGACTGAGCGCTACGAGATTACCTCTATTTTGCAAAAAAGACTTTCGCAAGTAGAAGCTATTTTCGGCATTCAAGAGAAAGGTACCACAGAAAATCCAGGGATAAGTAAGCAGTCGGTACATCACTTTTTTAAATATGTTTCTGGAAAGCCTTTGGTGCGGCCAGCATGGTTTTTTGATTCTCAGGTTGAAGGAGATGGTCTTGTCGATGTGACGACTCATTTGGTGGACTTAATCCAGTGGACTTTATTTCCGGAGGAAAATCTCCAATTCGAGGATGTAGAAATGCACTCGGCTAGACGTTGGCCTACCCCGCTTTCAGCAGAGCAATTTTTTACGGTAACAGGTGAAAAACTAGTAGGGGATCAATTGACACCTAACTGTAATGGAGATATGCACTATTCCTTGAGAGGAGTACATGCGAAGGTAAGCGTGATTTGGGAATTTCAAGCACCGGAAGGAGCTGGGGATACACACTATAGTATAATGAGAGGCTCCAAGGCAAATCTCCGGATCATGCAAGGCGAGGCAGAAGGCTATGTTCCGCAGCTTTTTGTTGAGCTGTTGGACAATCAGGCAGAGGCTTTAGAAAATCTGATCGAAACAGAATTTCAGGATGATTTTCCAGGTTTAGGATTCGAAATAGTGAATTCAAAAACCTATAAATTGGTAATTCCTGAATCCTACAGAAATGGTCATGAAGCTCAATTTGGTCAGGTGACAGATCAATTTTTAGAATATTTTTCTAAAGGACAATTGCCACAATGGGAGAAGGATTTTATCCGTGTTAAATATTATACCACCACCTTAGCGAGTGAAATGGCTCAAGCCAAATGAACTGTCTCGGCTCTGGGTAGTTAATCAAGTATCGAATCTATGACAACCTCTACTCAACCGAAGAAACTCACTGTAGCCATCGCCGGCGCTTCCGGTTATATCGGACGGTGGTTTATCCACCACTTTCATCAAAAATACAATATCATCGGCCTTAGTAGAAAGAAGGTCGCTCATAATCCAAATCCTAATGTACGGTGGAGACAGGTGGAGCTGTACTCCATTTCTTCCACCACTGAGGCGCTGAAAGATGTGGATGTCGCTATCTATCTAGTCCATTCGATGAGTGCGAGCACTCGTTTAAATCAAGGAAGCTTTGAAGACACAGATTTGCTTCTTGCGGACAATTTTAGCCGTGCTGCAGCCCTCGCTAATGTAAAGCAGATCGTTTATTTGGGAGGTTTGGTGCCAGAAGGAAAAGAAGAGGATTTGTCCCGCCATCTCATGAGTAGGCTAGAAGTGGAGAAAACTCTTGGTTCGAGAACTGCAAAACTCACAGCCTTGAGGGCATCAATCATCGTAGGTCCAGGCGGATCATCCTTTGATATGATCAAAAATCTGGTAAAAAACTTACCAGTGCTCATGTGTCCCAAATGGACGGAGTCGCTGACACAGCCTATTTCTCTTAAGAATACACTTGAGATTATGGACATCTGTGTGGGTAATCCGAATGTATATGATCAAGCGATAGAAATTGGTAGCCCTGAAGTCATGACCTATCGGGATATGCTTGCACGTACGGCCGAAGTGATGGGTAAAAAGAGACTCGTTTTTTCAGTCCCAGTCTTTTCACTTGGCTTGTCCAAATTTTGGGTAGGATTATTTGGTCAAGGACCGCCGCAGCTTGTTTACCCGCTTGTGGAAAGTCTGCGTCACACGCTTTTGGTATCGAAGGATAAGGCATTTACAGAAAAAGAAATAGAGTACTTGGATTATGAAACAGCAGTAAAAATTGCTCTAGAAACAACAGAGGAGCCCCTTTTGCCAAAGTTTGAGAAAACGGAAGGGATGAAGAATACTGTGCGAAGCATCCAAAGAATGACGAACCCGAGTGGGTATTCAGCAACTTGGGTAGCAAATCGCTACAATATTTGGTTACCTACATTTTTCAGTTTTTTAATCAATGGTAAAACCAATGAAAACGGTGAACTCGGCTTCCACTTGCTTTGGGGCAAAAAACCAATGCTCCAACTCACGATGATTCCTGATCGAAGTGACTCAGACCGTCAGCTTTTTTATATTACTGGAGGATGGCTCGTGAAGCGCTTTGACTATGGTTGGCTTGAATTTAGAGGAGTCCTCGATGGAAAGTATATTCTATCGGCTATTCATGAGTTTGTTCCCAGATTACCATGGTACATTTATGTGGCTACACAAGCAAAGATGCATGTTTGGGTGATGGCGCGGTTCAAAAACTATCTAGAAAGAAGGCAAACAGATTGAAGCTATGAATTAGCTTTTGTACCTTACTTTTCAACTTTTAATCTGAAAATATGAAATATCTGAGCTTTCAAAATGGCGATCAAATTCCTGCACTTGGTCTTGGTACATGGAAGAGTGAACCGGGCCAAGTTCGAAAAGCGGTCGTTTGGGCGATTGAAGCAGGTTATCGGCACTTGGACTGTGCTAAAATTTACCAGAATGAAAAGGAGGTGGGAGAAGGAATCGAGATTGCCATTCGATCGGGTTCGGTGAAAAGGGAGGATCTTTTTGTTACCTCCAAACTCTGGAATAATGCGCACAAGGCTGATCAGGTAAAACCTGCTTTGGAAAATACCTTAAAGGACCTTGGGCTGGATTACTTGGATTTATATTTGGTGCATTGGCCTTTGGCGTTTAAGTCAGGAGTGACATTTGCACAGGAAAGAGAGGATTTTTACACCTATGAGGAAGCTCCTCTGAGCGCTACGTGGCAAGCGATGCAAGAGATGAAAGAATTAGGCCTTGCAAGGCATATCGGTGTTTCCAATTTCAATCAAAACAAGCTAAATGAATTGGCTAGTTTGCCTGGCCAGCAGCCAGAAATGAATCAGGTGGAAATGCATCCCTTTTTGCCACAGGCTAATTTGGTGAATTATTGTAAATCACGTGCTATTCTGATCACAGCATATTCTCCCTTGGGCTCACCAGATTCACGATCTGAAAAGCATGCTAATGATCCCAAGCTGCTAGACAATGAAAAAATAAAGGAAATTGCAGATCGACATGGGGCAAGTGTTGGGCAGGTCCTGATCGCTTGGTCTATCGCTAGAGATATTGCTGTGATTCCCAAAAGCACGAATCGAGGAAGAATCGAAGAAAACTTCAAGGCGGCTGAGCTTCAACTCAGTGAGTCTGATCTCCAAGAGTTAGCCAATATAGGTGTAAACCATCGATTTGTCGACGGGTCTTTTTTTACTGGGGAAAACAGTCCTTATAACTTACATGATCTTTGGGATGATCATTGATTTACAAAGTATTAGCTCCTGCTAGTTAATCTTCAATTTCAAGGCTTTCAAGAATATCGGCAAGCTCATCAAAATCTTTGAGGCCAGGCTTTATCTCGTCCCCCGCATTTAGTGCGAGTCCCTTAAGTGAGATGCTTTCCAAGGTTTCCTGCAAGTTTTGAGGAGATATTCCCGAGCCCAAAAGGACATCGCAACTTCCGGCGAGCTGTCTTACTAATTCCAATTCCCGTTCTGAGAGTTCCTTGTTTTTAGAGGTTAAATGAAGATAAATTCCTTTTGATTTAAGGTCTTCAGCTAGCTCGGTCTTTACAGACTTTACGTGAGTGAGATCTTGCTTGTAAATGCAATTGAATCCTTTTTCGCGAAGAGAAACCAAAAGATCGATGCTCTTGTGCTCCACCCATTGCATGTCATAATCAGTAAGCAATCGAAGAACTTCTTCTTCAGATTCATTCTCCAGTTCAGCTGCATATTCCACTCCTGAAAGCCAACCCGTGATTTCCTTAAATGTCTGCGGATCGATTGATTTTTCTGCATTTGGAGAAATTTCGAAGCCTAAAAGATCTACATACATTCCGGCGCAATACCTTGCATCCGTTAGATTATTGACCGAATTGATCTTAACAAAAGTGCTTAAAGCCATAATTGGAATTCATTTGCCCGCAAAGGTAAGGAGGGAATAAGCACTAGAAAAGGTATCATGAAGGAATTGCGAAAGAATTGCCTTTTCTTTCAATTTACTCGTATTTTTAGGTCAGAATTAAATCGATGAGAAGAGTTATACTTTCCTTTGTTTTGCTTTTATCTTTTGCAGGCTGTGATCGAGAAATCGAAGAGCCTAGAAGCGATTTTGGCTTTGATTATCAGCCTCTTGAAATTGGGCTGTTTTGGACTTATGAAGTCGAACAGACGATCTATTTTGGTGAAAACGACTCGGAGACGAATTCTTTTTTTTACCGGGATAAGGTTCGCTCGTTTTTTATAAATGAGGAAGGAGAGCAGGTTTTTGTGGTCGATCGAGAAAAATCTGATGATCAAGTTGTTTGGACTCGAACCCTAAGCTTTACCCGCTTGATTAGAGACTTTTCTTTTGTGGAAAATCAAGAAAACCAGACCTTGGTTCCTTTGGTTTTTCCTCCAGATTTAGGCACAATTTGGGATGGGAATATTTATCAAGTCGAGGATACGGATGATTTTGAGGTTGTAAGTTCTGTGTCATTTGAAAAAGGTGATAGGAGTGAGGTGGATTTGGTAAGGGTACTTCAGAATGATGAAGATGATGAAATTACCTTTCGGGATCGACGCTATGAGATTTATGCAAATGGTATTGGAATGGTGGAAAAATACAGTGAAGTTGTAACTTATTGCTCCAGAAACGATTGTTTAGGTCAGCAATTAATTAATTCTGGGGAGATTACATTGATGAAACTGGTGGATTATGGGCAGGATTAAAGTACTTTTTTTGATAGCATGTCTGTTAATGCTGAGCAATTTTGCGCTAGCTCAAAATCGCTATGCGGTGTATTACAAATTTAAGCCACAAGAGACTTTTACCCTTTCCAATCCACAGGAATATTTGACGCAAGAGGCCCTGACCCGACGAGCTAAGGAAGGAGTAAGTGTGGATAGTTTAGATTTACCAGTAAGTTCCAAATACGTTTCTGAGGTGGAGGCTGCCAGTGAATACATTTTATACCATAGTAAATGGTTCAATGCTTCGATAGCCGTGTTGTCGGATGAAGCCGTTGAAACGGTTTCAGCGCTTCCTTTTGTCGAAAAGGTAGAATTCATTGCCCCTGGTTTTGTGACAAGGCCGAATGCGAGAATGCGCAATAGATTGTTTGCTTCAGTGACTTTGACGACTTGTTCCGACGAAAATAAGCGCACTCTGGGTACCAATGAAACCCCGTTTGACTTTCAAAATGAATTGCTTGGCATTCCAGAAATGCATGAAGAAGGCCTAAGAGGAGCAGGAGTGACTATTGCGGTCTTTGACGCTGGATTTCCGGGAGTTAATAACATGCCTAGTTTGAGCCATTTATTTTCCAAAGGCCAACTAGTAGCAAATTCTGATGTGGTTAGACCTTGGTCAGTGGATGTGTTTGCAGACAATCAACACGGAACAAATGTTTTTTCACTGATCGCCTCAGATGATCCTGAACTCCTTCAAGGCGGGGCACCAGATGCTAATTTTATTTTGGTGATCACTGAGGATGATAATTCAGAATATCGAATTGAAGAATATAATTGGGTTCGAGGTGCCGAATACGCCGATAGTCTGGGGACAGATATTATCCAAAGCTCTGTGGGCTATTGGGATTTTGATGACCCAAGTATGAACTACTCGGTAGAAGATATGGATGGTCAAACGGCGATCATTACGAAAGGTGCACAAATAGCCTCGGATAAAGGAATTCTTGTGGTCAATAGCTCTGGTAACTATGGTAGTGGTGAATCCTCGCTCGTAGCCCCAGCGGATGCTCGGGGAGTTTTGAGTATTGGTGCAACGACCAGCGATCTTTCTGCTGCTAGCTTCAGTAGCCGTGGACCAACGGGTGATGGGAGAATGAAGCCAGACCTCGCTACTTTCGGAAGTGGAGTTGCCTTGCTTCGATCCAATGGCTCACTTGGTTTTGCAAATGGGACTTCTTTCTCAGCTCCTCAAATCACTTCATTGGCTGCTGGATTAATGCAGGGTCGACCAGAATGGACAAAGGATGAGTTGATTGAAAATCTGCTCAGGAGTGGAAGCCAAGCAGATGACCCTGATAATATCCTTGGTTTTGGAATTCCAAACTTTTACAAGGCCTACTACGGAGAAATCCTCAGCGTCGAAGGACCAACAGAAGAACTCGTATGGAAGGTGTATCCAAACCCAGTTGAGGCGAATGAACTCTCAATTTTGATTGGAAACGAACTCTCTACCCGAGTTACCTTGATTGATATGAGTGGACGTAGAGTGGTCAGCCAGGAATTGAATCGAGCTTCAGTGCGAGAGCCGTACAAGCTTTCTTTAGACCTTGTAAGACCAGGCATCTATGTCATCGAAGCGATCGATGGAAGACAAGTAAGACAAATGAAAATTTTCAGAAAATAAAGAATTAAGGCCAAACAATATGTCAATCCAAGTGGCTCCGTCCATTCTTGCTGCAGATTTTGCAAACCTACAATCAGAGGTAGAAATGCTTAATGCCTCTGAGGCAGATTTTATTCATATAGATATCATGGATGGGGTTTTTGTTCCCAATATTTCCTTTGGTATACCCGTGACCAAAGCCATTCAAAGTCATGCTACCAAGCCTTTGGATGTACATCTCATGATCCAAAATCCAGATGATTACTTGGGAGCTTTTCGCGATTGTGGGGCAGAGATAATTTCTGTACACTATGAAGCCTGTCCGCACCTGCATAGGACTTTGCAGGGTATTCATAGCCTAGGTGCGAAGCGAGGGGTAGCCATTAACCCACATACTTCTATTGATTTGCTTTCTGAAATAATCACTGATATTGATTTGGTGTGTTTGATGTCTGTGAACCCTGGATTTGGAGGTCAAAAATTTATTGAAAACACCTATGAGAAAGTAAAAAGACTTAAATCTCTAATAAATCAGAAGGGGGCAAAGACTTTGATAGAAATCGATGGCGGAGTGAATCTACAGAATGCACCAAAACTCATGGAGTGCGGCGCCGATATTTTGGTAGCTGGCAGCTTTGTCTTCAATTCAGAAAATCCAGTCCAGACCATTTCTGCATTGAGATCTTTAGCCTAAGTGATAGGCGAACTTACCATTTATCATAAAAAAAGCTAAATAACCCATTTTACATTGATTTTTAAGGCGTTTTTATATTTCTTGAAAGTTGATAAAATTAAACTAACAAGACGTATGAAAAAATTACTGCTCTTTGGAGCGCTATTTGCCTTTGTAGGATTGACTGCTTTTGCACAAGAAGCAGATGAAGCCGTGACTGATGAAGAAATCCAGAAATTCGCAAACGTTGAGTTTTTGACCGCTGTATTTGTAAATGAAAAGACGGAGGAGCTCAAGAGCATGATCTCAGAAAATGAGATTTTCCAAGGGGGTGCACGTTACAATGAGATTAAGGCTGCTTGGGGTGATGACGCCAAAATGGCTGAAGCCAACGTAACTGAAGAAGAGAAAGTAGCTTATCAAAATGTCCTCGACTTCATGGGTGGATTGCAAGAAAGTGCAAAAGAATATAAGACGGAGTTGATTATGGACGACGAAGTTTTGGGTGTATCCACTTACAACAAAGTAAACGGAGCCAGATCTGCTGATGCGGCCGTACAAGAGAAAATCGACGCTATAGTGGAAGAGATGAAAGCCACTAAAGCGGAGGATACTTCGGCTGAAGAAACTGATGGTTGATCTTAAAGAATAATTAGAGTTAAAAGCCTCCGAGTGGAGGCTTTTTTTTATTTTACACCAAGATTCAACCTTGGACGTTTACCATCTATGAGATTTACAAAATATATACTTTTCGCTTTATCCCTTTTGATTTGTTCGGTCTCACAGGCCCAAGAAGAAGATATCTTTGGGATCTCGGAAAAAGCCAAAGCGCCTAAAAGCAATAGTTCGGTGGGGAATGTATTTAGAAATGTCTTAGAGCAATTTAGCTTAGAGATATCTGGCGGCGCAGCGTATCATCAAACCAAGATGCCTTTTTATTCAGAAACCCCTTATAATTTTCCTTTTTATCAGTATCAAAATTTTGACAATAAATTGGAGCTTACAGAGGAAACTCCCATCGACATGAAGTCGAGTGATTGGGCTATGCCTCTGAATGCAGGTATCCGGATTAATTTATTTAGCCTTTTGACCATAGGTGGTGGCTATGGTCGGGAGTGGGGAAATTTCTCAAATATGCGAGGCGGAGATCATGAGTTTAATTTTGATGCGTCCAGCTATCAGGTGAGCAAATTGTATGGCACGGTGGGCTTGGTACTTTATGACGCCAAAAGAAGACAAAGCTTTCTGAAATGGCAGTATAGGAGGTATTCTACCAATAACCTTTATATGATGTCTGAGCTCACTCAGCGTGCAAGACAGGTTTATCCTTGGAGATTTATTTTAGAGGCTGAGTTTGGTCAATTGGATTTGAAGCAGTCCATGGACCAATATGTTTCGGTGAGTGAAGACCCGTATTTCGGCTTGGGCTTGCGGATAGAAAGAGACTTTTCGGAGTATACCAAAATGTTTGTCAAGGGAGGTGCGGAATTCAGAAGTTTTGTGTATTCCAATCCCTTACTTCCAGAGATTCAAACGCTTGACCAAAATGTCTATGCACTCCAGGTGGGTTTCTCGGTTCGATTCCCAGGTACTAAGCGATGCAAAATAGGGGGTTGTGGAGTAGTAATGAAACATATGCACAATGGAGTGGAATATAGAGGTAGTGGAATTTTTAATTACCAAAACCGAAAAATTGGTCAATGGTACTGATCAAAAATCTAGTAACGAACTAGCTTAAATCTCTTTTCAAAACCTTAGGGTTTTTACTATCTTGCGGACTGATTTAATTCACCCAGATAGCAATTTATGGCTCAAGGAGAAAACGAGAACATTATACCCATTAATATTGAAGAGGAAATGCGCGGTGCCTACATCGATTATTCGATGTCGGTTATTGTTTCCAGGGCACTTCCAGATGTAAGAGACGGGATGAAGCCGGTTCACAGAAGAATCCTTTACGGGATGCAAGAACTAGGCGTACTACACAATAAACCCCACAAAAAATCAGCGAGAATTGTCGGTGAAGTCCTGGGTAAGTACCACCCTCATGGAGATTCTGCAGTATACGATACCATGGTGAGAATGGCACAGCCATGGTCTTTGCGATATCCGCTTGTGGATGGGCAGGGTAACTTTGGCTCTATTGATGGAGATAATCCTGCGGCCATGCGATATACTGAGGCAAGGCTGAAGCGAATCGCTGAAGAATTGTTGATTGATATCAATAAGGAAACTGTCGATTTTCAATTCAACTTTGACGACTCACTGAAAGAGCCAGTTGTACTACCTGCCAAAGTTCCTGCTTTGCTTTTGAATGGTGCTTCGGGTATCGCTGTAGGTATGGCTACTAACATGGCTCCTCACAACCTGGGAGAAGTCATAGACGGAATCATCGCCTATATTGATAATCGTGAAATTACCGTTTCTGAATTGATGGAGTTTATCAAAGCACCTGATTTTCCTACCGGAGGTATCATTTACGGATACAATGGAGTAAAAGCTGCTTTTGAAACTGGCCGAGGTCGTGTTGTTGTTCGTGGCAAAGCCAATGTGGAAACCAAGGATGGTGGAAACAAAGAAATGATTGTGATCACTGAGATTCCATACATGGTCAATAAGGCGAGCATGGTGGAAAAAACAGCTCAGTTGATCAATGAAAAGAAAATTGATGGTATTTCTGCCATCCGAGATGAATCGGATCGCTCGGGAATGCGCGTGGTTTATGAATTGAAGCGGGATGCAATGCCAAGCGTCGTCCTAAACAACTTGTATAAGCACACCCAGCTTCAAACTTCCTTCTCTGTAAATAATGTCGCCCTAGTAAAGGGACGTCCTTATACCTTGAACCTGAAGGATCTGATTGTTCACTATGTTGAGCATAGACATGAGGTAGTTGTACGAAGGACAGAATATGAGCTTAAAGAAGCAGAAAAGCGAGCTCACATCCTTCAAGGATATCTGATCGCGCTTGATAATCTGGACGAGGTTATTTCCTTAATTAGAAGTTCTGCGGATCCTGAGACGGCCAGAAATGGTTTGATGGAAAAGTTTGAGTTGAGCGAAATTCAGGCAAGAGCAATTTTGGATATGAGATTGCAGCGTCTTACCGGAATGGAGCGCGACAAAATCATTCAAGAATACAAAGAGATCATGGCTCTGATCGATGAGCTCAAGGAAATTCTTGCTAATGAGGATAAGCGTATGGAGATTATCAAAGTCGAACTGACAGAAATGAAAGATCGCTATGCAGATGACCGAAGAACGGAAATTGAACACAATGCTGAGGATTTCAGCTATGAGGACATGATTCCGAATGAGGAAGTGGTGATTACTGTTTCGCATCATGGATACGTAAAGCGTACAGCGTTAACAGAATATCGTACTCAGGGAAGAGGCGGTGTAGGTTCAAGAGGCGTGAGCACGAAAGAAGATGATTTCACGGAATATCTTTTCACTGCATCTACGCATAATTATCTATTGATTTTCACTGATAAAGGAAAGCTATTCTGGCTTAAAACCTATGCTATCCCTGAAGGGTCCAAAACCTCAAAAGGTAGACCGATCCAAAACCTGATCAGCATTGAGCAAGACGATAAGATTCGCTCTATCATCCAAGTTGGTGATTTGAAGGATGAGGATTATTTGAATAATCACTTCCTGATTATGGTGACCAAGAACGGTATCATCAAGAAAACTACTCTAGAGCAATATAGTCGCCCAAGAACCAATGGTATCATCGCACTTAATATTAGGGAAGAAGATCAGCTCGTAAGTGTAAAAATGACCAATGGAGATCAGCACGTGGTGATTGCTGCCAATTCTGGGCGCGCCATTCACTTTCATGAGACGGCTGTTCGTCCGATGGGAAGGACTGCTACAGGGGTAAAAGCCATAACGTTAAATAACGATAATGACTATGTTATTGGCATGGTTTGTGCCTCCGAAGAAAATGCAACGTTGCTTGTAGTATCTGAAAATGGCTACGGCAAACGCTCTTACCTCAGCGAGTACAGAATCACCAATCGAGGAGGAAAAGGAGTAAAAGCTATGAACACTACCGAAAAGACAGGTAGGCTAGTAGCGATCAAAGAAGTGACGGATAATGATGATTTGATGATCATTAATAAGTCAGGAATAATCATTCGAATCTCCATGGACAATCTGCGAATCATGGGTAGAGCCACGCAGGGTGTTAAACTGATTCGACTTAGTGAAGGAGACCAAATTTCTTCTGTAGAAAAAGTAACTATCGAAGACGAAGAAGAGACAGAGGTAATCGCAACTGATGCCGAAGGTTCTGAAGAGTCTCCAAATAATAATGATGAGAAATTGGATTCTGGAGAAGAGTCCTCTGATGAAAAAGAATAATCAACCTAAAAAAGAAAATTTAATTTAACATGAAAAAGCTAATCTTATCACTGGCCCTCATTGCTGCGACCGGTTTAGCCTTTGGCCAAAAGAAAGTCGTTAGATCCGCGGAAAAGGGATTTAAGCAGGGTGATGTGGAAGCCGCACTCAATGATATCAATGCTGCACTTCAAGATCCTGAAACTAAGGATGATCCCGAGACAATGCTTCTAAAAGCTAAGATCCAAACCAAGATGTTTGGAATGGATTCAACCAACACAATGAGTAATCTTGAGGTAGGTAGAAGTGCTGTTGAAACTTACAACAAGGCTTTTGAAATGGGAGGAGGAGACAAGACTTCTGGAGTAGGAGAAATGGTCTATGAAGCTGATATACTAGGTGTTCCTGATAATTTGAGACCTTATTCCATTTTCACTCTAAAAAATACTGCTTTTGACAAGGCTATTGAAAGATATAACTCTGATGACTACGAGATGGCATATGAGTTTTTCGACCTTGCTGGAGAAGTTGATCTAAGTGATACTACAGTCCACTACAATGCTGGATTTCTAGCAAATGACCTTGGAAAGACAGAAGATGCTATTCGTCACTTCAATTACCTTTTGGATGTAGAGGAGTACAATAAAATAAACGCTTACTATTCTTTGGTACAAATTCAGAGCTCTCAGCAAAATCCTGAGGCTGCTTATGAAATCGTACAGAGAGGTAGAGCAGATTATCCAGACGATAAAGCACTTGCTGAGTACGAAATCCAATTGCTTTTGCAATTAGACAAAATGGATGAGGCAATGGCTTCTATCAAGGAAGCTTTAAAGAATGATCCAGAGAATACAGGTATCCTATTGAGATCAGGTTATCTGAAGGAGCAGTCTGGCGATTTGGATGGAGCCCTAGCAGACTATAAAAAATCTGTAGAGATTGACCCTAGTTATTATGAAGGCAACTACTACACTGGCGCTTTATTGCTAGACCGATCTCAAAAAATCATGAATGAACTCAATAACCTTTCTGATGAGGAGTGGGAAAAGAGATCTGAATCCATGGGCAAAGAAGCGAATGGTTTTTACGCTGAAGCCATTCCTTATTTCGAAAGAGCATTGGAGCAAAAGCCAGAAGATACCAATACCATGATTGTTTTGTTCCAAATTCACACCAGATTGAAAAATGAGGCAGAAGCGGAAAAATACAATGCAAAGCTTGTAGAACTTCTAGGTCCAAACTGGATGGAGAATTAAACATCACGCATTCCAAAAAAAGCTAATCCTTAGGGATTAGCTTTTTTCATTTAAAGGGGAATATGACTTGGTGATGCGGGATTTCGAAATGAATAATTATTTTTGCGGTAAACTCAAAAAATCGTGAAGAAAAGTCAGTTTTCTCTCCTTTTTATTTCAATTATTTTTTTGCCATTACAGGGGTATTCTCAGGAAAAATTCCAGAAATCAATTACGGTTTCTTATGAATCTGGGCCATTCACAAGTACAGGACAAGATTGGTCTGAAGCACTCAATGAAATCATCGAATTTAGGGCAATAGACGCTAAAATAGGTTGGCAAAGACGCAATCCAAACTACATGGACGACCTGTATCGTAATCCTAATTTCGGATTGGGTTTTACTACTGCATTGCCATATTTTGAAGAAATAGGCAAGCCTATGGCAGTTTATGGCTTTTTTGAATTTCCTTTTGGAAGAAATCTGAAAAACAACCGTTTGCGATTTGGGTATTTTGGTCAGCTAGGCTTAGGATTCAACGCCAATCCCTATGATGAGCAAAATAACCCGCTGAATAATTATCTTGGCTCTAGTGTGAATGGCTATGTACACCTTGGGTTGAACGGAAAGTACAGAATTACTGACCGTCTAGATTTGACCGCTACGCTAGGACTTAAGCATTATTCAAACGGTGCGTCTACTAAACCCAATAAGGGATTGAATATGGTACCAATAGGAATTGGACTAAGCACAAAAATAGGTCGGCCAATTGCCCGAGATGTTGCTCGCCCCATTTATCCAGATTTGGAAAAAAGAGGGTTCTGGAATATTGCCGCCTATTTGGGGCGAAGAAGTTATGAAATTGGGGAGCCGAGCTATTTCAGGGGAGGCTTAGGAGTCAATTATCTTTGGGAAGCCTCGTACAAATATCGTTTGGGTCTTGGGATAGATGTTTTTTATGCAGCCGGTCTTGAAAAAAGATTTCCTGATCAAAGTTTTGGGCTTTTTGATAAAACTTCAATCGCATTAGTCGGGTCTTGGGAATGGAAAATTAGCGATCGTCTGTTTGTACCTATAGCTCTTGGAGTTTATGTTTACAGGACAGATTTGAATCAGGAATTCACTCAGTACTACGAAAGAATAGGTGTTCGATACCGCATCGATGATCAGATTTCTGCAGGCTTTGCTATCAAAGCCCACAAAGCGAAAGCTGATTTTTTTGAATTTACGCTAGGTTATACCATTCCCGGAAAAGTGAAGTATTCTCGCCCTCACAGGACGAAATAATTCCACTAATCACAAAAAATTTTTATTTGACTAGTGCTTGTTTTAGCTTTCGAAAGAAATCTAGACCCTATGACCTTTCCAATCTTTAAAGTGGGAGCAAGTTTTGTACTTGTTTTTTCTTTGGTGCTTTCTTCTTTCGCTCAGTCACTTCCTTCTTCAGAGCTTTATCATCAATTGCTTCGCGTAAAAGAAACCACTAGAGTACTCTATGTTGCAGCGCATCCAGATGATGAAAACACAAGGCTCATTGCCTACCTAAGTAATGAACTAAACCAGGAAGTTGCCTACTTAAGCCTTACCAGAGGAGACGGAGGTCAAAATTTGATAGGAAAACAGCTGGGTATCGGTCTCGGGCAAATTAGAACTCAAGAGCTTCTTAAAGCACGTGAAACCGATGGAGGAAGGCAGTTTTTTACTCGTGCCACGGATTTTGGATATAGCAAAAATCCTGATGAAACCTTGACTAATTGGAGTAAAGAGGAAATTCTAGGCGATGTGGTTTGGGTTATTCGAAATTTTCAGCCGGATATTATCATTACTCGGTTCAATACCATTCCAGGGGTTACCCATGGGCATCATACGACTTCGGCTATTTTAGCTGGTGAGGCCTTTGATTTGGCTGGAGATATGACAGCATATCCGGAGCAGCTTGAGTATGTACAACCTTGGCAGCCAAAACGTATTTTTTGGAATTCTTACAATTTTGGTGGCCGATTTGATCCAGATCCAAATGAGCAATATGACGTCTTTCCAGTTGGGAATTTCAACCCACTTTTAGGAGAAACATACAGTCAGATTGCCGCGGATAGTCGTACCATGCATAAATCTCAAGGTTTTGGAGATACCCCAAATATAGGTCTTGCTGAAGATCATATTCAGTTTTTGAAAGGGGAATCTTTCAAGAATTCTGCTTTTGAAAATGTACCGAATCGATGGGAGACCATTTCTGGAGGTAAAGCTATAGAGGCATTGATCGAGAAAAGTCTGGCATCCTTTGATTTCAAAGAGCCTAGTAAAAATGTATCAGGATTGCTCGAAATAAAGGCTGCTCTTGCAGGAATTGAATCCGATGAAGCTTGGCTTCAGGAGAAGCGTCATTTAGTGGATAAGCTAATTGTCCAATTATTGGGTATAGAAATGGAATTGAATGCCAGGACAGAGCTAGTTTCCAGAGGAGACGAATTGGCCTTTGAATTAATTTTAAATAATCCAAATGCTTCAAAAGTGGAGCAAGTGAATCTTGAGCTCCTGGAGAAGTCGTTTAGTCCTTCGAATAATATTTCCTCAGAAAATTTACCAGTTCGACAAAGCTTTACTATTGAAATACCTCAAGACTATGCTTATTCGCAGCCTTACTGGCTAGTAAATTCTCCGGATGGTGCGATGTATGATGTCCGAGATTTATCCTTGATTGGGAAGCCTTTTAATGCCCCAAATCTTTCAGGAAAAGTGACTTTTGAATTTGTTGGTCAAACATTTCAATTTGATATCCCGGTGATGTACAAATACAATGACAGGGTAAAAGGTGAGGTGCAACAGCCACTTACCGTGATTCCTGAAATAAACTTGAGGCTTTCCAATGAAAATGTTTTTCTCCTTTCTGGAAAGGAACCCGAAATTACGGTTACAGTCAATTTTCAAAACCAGATGACTGATGGTTCACTGTCCTTTGAAGGCATGGATGCGCAAGATTTTAAAATCTTGAACGTTACCGATATTACGGATCAGAAGCAGAGAGTCTTTAAAGTGGCTTTCATTTCCGATAGGTTAAATTCAAGAAAGATCACAGCTCAATATGTGACCTCGGACGGGTCTGTCTTTGACTTGACTACTGAGCGGATCATCTACGACCATATCCCTAATCTCACATACTTTCAGGGAGCAAATTTGAATTTAATCAAGGCTGATTGGGAACTCTCAGGTGCGAAAGTAGGGTATATCCCTGGGGCTGGTGATGATGTCCCACAGGTTTTGGAAGCTTTGGGTTACCAAGTGACCATGATTGGTGATGGTGATTATTCTGTGGAAAATTTCCAGCAGTTCAAAACCATTATTGTAGGAATTAGAGCCTATAATACCAACCAAACTTTAGCCGCTAATCAACAGGTATTGATGGGCTATGTGAGGTCTGGTGGAAATGTCATTGTGCAATACAATACGAGCTCTGGACTTTTGACCAATCAGTTGGGGCCTTATGGCTTTTCGCTAAGTCGGACTCGAGTGGCGGTAGAAGGATCGCCTGTGCAGGCAGATTGGGGGCACCCATTACTCTCTACACCAAATCAGATTGAGTCAAGCGATTTTGATGGATGGGTTCAGGAGAGAGGTTTGTATTTTGTGAGTGATATCTCAGCCGAATATGACACTCCTATTACCATGAATGAGCCGAATGAAGCACCTTCCAAGGGGTCATTGATTTATGCAAAATATGGAGAAGGGACGTTTATTTACTCAGGAATTTCTTTCTTTAGACAATTGCCCGCTGGAGTTGCCGGTGCGACGAAGTTATTTGTAAACATGATCGAACAATAAATTGGAAGAAAAACCCTTCAACTGGAAAAGACTCTATCTCGGCTTGATTTTTAGCTTGTTCTTGATGATCGCTTTGTTTTACTGGTTTATGCAAAGTTATTCATGAGCACTTTAGACTGGATTGTACTCTTTGGGACGCTGGTCCTGATCGCTGGATATGGCGTCTATAAAACTTATGGGCCTAAGAGCCTAGACTCATACCTTAGAGGTAGAAACTCCATGAATTGGTGGACCATAGGCTTGTCCATCATGGCCACTCAAGCTTCGGCTATTACCTTCTTGAGTACCCCTGGACAGGCCTACCAAGATGGGATGCGTTTTATCCAATTTTACTTTGGGCTGCCCATCGCGATGATTATCATTTCTATGGTCTTCATTCCGATGTATTATAAGCTCAAGGTTTATACCGCTTATGAGTATTTGGAAAATCGTTTTGATCTGAAAACAAGAACGCTTGCAGCCCTTCTTTTTATTATTCAGAGAGGATTAGCCGCAGGGATTACTATTTATGCACCCGCCATTATCCTTTCCACTTTGTTGGGTTGGAATCTGACAGTCACAAATGTCTTGATTGGTACAGTGGTGATCGTTTATACTGTTTCTGGAGGGACAGAGGCGGTCTCCATTACGCAAAAACAGCAAATGGCTGTAATGATGGGAGGGATGATTTTAGCGGGTATTATTGTAATTCAAATGCTTCCGATATCCTTTCAAGAAGCACTTCATGTGGCAGGAAAGATGGATAAGCTGAATGTTGTCAATTTGGAGTTTGACCTTGCAGATCGATACAATGTCTGGTCGGGAATGACTGCAGCTGTTTTTCTCTTTCTGTCTTATTTCGGTACGGATCAAAGTCAGGTTCAGCGATATCTTTCCGGGCAGACACTCACACAGAGCCGAATTGGTCTGATCATGAATGGTTTTCTCAAGATTCCAATGCAGTTCATTATTCTGTTCATAGGGGTAATGGTCTTTGTCTTTTACCAATTCTATCAACCGCCTGTAGTCTTTAACACGGTTCAAACCGATAATTTGAGAGCGAGTGAATATGCTGGAGATTTTGCTGAATTAGAAGAGGCATACACAGCTAATTTTGATGAAAGTAAGGCTTCTTATATGGAAATGCTTGCCGCAATCGATGCTAAGGATCAAGTCAAAGAAAACCAAATTAGAGCTGAATTGGGTGAGTTAAAAGCACAACAGACTGAGATCCGAGATGATGTAAAATCTCTGATTTTGCTCAATGACCCACTTGCTGAGACCAGGGATACGGATTATGTATTTATGCGCTTCGTGATGGATAATTTGCCACAAGGCATTATAGGGTTGCTTTTTGCCGTGATTTTTTCTGCGGCCATGTCTTCCACTGCTTCTGAATTGAATGCCTTAGGTTCTACCACCACTGTGGACCTTTACAAAAGGTCTGTGAAAAAAGAAGCTACGGACCAGCACTATTTATTTTCATCCAAACTTTTCACAGCTTTTTGGGGCTTAGGGGCTATTCTCTTTGCGACTTACGCTTCTTTGTTTGAAAATCTGATCCAAGCTGTTAATCTCTTAGGTTCGCTTTTTTACGGAACTATCCTCGGGATTTTTATGGTAGGTTTCTTTATGAAGTGGGTCAAAGGACGCGCAGTCTTTATTGCTGCTTTGCTTTCAGAGGCTCTTATTCTGATTATTCACTTTAGGAATGGAGAGGGGCTTTTTGGCTTCCACTGGGATATTGGATTTCTTTGGTACAATGCCATTGGATGTCTAGCCTTGATGCTCTTTGCAATGATTATTCAAAAGTTTGTCAAAAACTAAAAAAGGCCTCAATCGAGACCTTTTTGCTTATTTAATTGACTTTATCAAGCGTTCATTGAGCCGGACGTAATCCGGGTTGTTTGCTTCTTCTGCCATTTCTTTGGATGTATTTGCTGATGCCAATGCATCCGTATTTTTATTTAGCGCCAGTTCGATTTTAGCTTTCAAGTGCACGGTCCAATACTTTGGATCGCTTTCAACTGACTTTTCAATCCAAGTGTATGCCTGCTTTAGGTCTTTGTCATTATTGTAATAATAGCTCGCAGCGGAATACAGCAAACTTGGGTTTTCGGTCTTAGTATCGATTACCTGCTCCTTAATTTGAGCCATCACGATAGGATCTACTTCTGTGGTAATTTTGAAATCTACGCTGGTGTTTTCCCATTTCATGGAAAGATCGGCGCTATTATCATTCATATTATTAAATGTGATTTCAAAAGTCTCATATTTTTTACTGGTTTTACGAGGCTTCACATTGAATCGTACCACATCGGAATCGGGAGAATAACCCATCGCTCCCCATAAATCTGTGTTGGAAGATAGGATGATAGTCCATTCTGTTTTACCTGGAATGCTGTAAATCGCGTATTTACCAGCTGGTAATTTTTTTCCACCTATTTCTACTTCAGTGGAAAAATCAATGACCGTGGCACCATTAGCTCCGGTTCTCCAAACTTCATCATAAGGGACGAGCGTCCCAAAGATTTTACGGCCCTTCGTGCTTGGTCGGCTGTAATCGACAGTTACATCAGTTAGACCTACTTTTTGAGCAAGACGAGCTGATGGGGAGGCCTGCGGCATTTGAAGCTGCGCAAAAGCTAAGTTGAAACTTGAAACAAGTATCGCTAGGATAATTGGGATGGATTTGATTGAGGTTTTCATATAGTCGGTTAGGTTACTATTGCATTAATTAAGTCAAATTTGATTCATTTTTAAAAATTGACCTAGTATCCCTACGAGAATTTTATGAGATTTGATCCAGTTGATCAAAACAAAATTTAAATCAGCTAATTTTAATTTTATGAGTTTAGCGATTATATGTCCAGGGAAAAATCCTGAGGCATGGATAAAAGTAATTAAGCAGCATAAACCTGAACTTGAAATTCAGGTTTATCCCAATATTTCTGCGCCAGATAAAGTCGAAGTGGCTATGGTTTGGCAGCATCCATCTGGGATACTTTCTGAGTTTAAAAATCTGAAAATGGTCAGTTCGATGGGTGCGGGTGTAGATCATATTTTGACTGACGAATCCATCTCCAAGGATTTGCCCATAGTGCGGATCGTGGATGAAAAGTTGACTTGGTCTATGACCAATTATGTGGTTATGGGGGTGCTAAATTTCCATAGACAGATTGAGCGGTATCGTCAAGACCAGAAAAAGAAAGTCTGGGATATGTCCAATCCTGAAATCCCCGTGAAAGTAGGAGTGATGGGAGTGGGAGCCCTCGGGGGAGATGTAGTGGATAAGCTCCAATATCTTGGTTTCCCGGTGATGGGGTATGGGTTTTCTGAAAAGAAAAATTTGGGATTTCCATACTATTCCAAAAATCAACTTCATGACTTTCTAAAAGAAATCAATGTTTTGGTCTGTCTTTTACCACTGACTGCGGACACTGAAAATATTTTGAATGCAGAACTATTTGAAGCTTGTAATCCAGGAACATTCGTAGTCAATGTAGCACGAGGCAAGCACCTAGTAGACGAAGATTTAATCTCGGCCTTGGACTCTGACCACTTGGCAGGAGCTCTTTTGGACGTTTACCGCAAAGAGCCTTTGCCAAAGGATCACCCTTTTTGGGATCATCCGAAAATTCAGTTTACACCGCACATTGCTAGTGTAACCAATCCAGAAGCTGCTGCACCGCAGGTTGTCGAGAATATTAATAGAATGGAGCAAAATCTCCCATTGCAGAATAGAGTAAATAGAGACAAAGGCTATTAATCTTAAACTATGGAATCAAACTTTCGAATTCTTTGTCCCATCGATTTCTCTGAGTGTTCACTCAATGCACTTGAGTTTGCTACACGGTTGGGGGAGCTTTATAAAGCCCGTTTGATTCTATACCATGTGTTGAACAAATCAGATTATTTGAAGCTCTCTCCGGATGATCCAGAAGGTGTTCATCAGAAAATATTTGTCACTGAAAAGCTTCAAAATCTGCTTGAAGCAGTAAATGAGGAGGCATTGAAGAATGGCTTGGCATCTGCAGAAATTCAAATGGATGAGGGGCAAATAGTGGATACCATAGAGGCTTTTACCAAAAGAGAAAAAGTCGATTTGATAGTGATGGGAACTGAGGGGGTGAACGGAAAGCTATCCAAAACCATGGGCTCTCGGACCAGTAGGCTGGTGGGGGATTCGAAGGTGGACGTTTTGGTGATTCCTAGAACAGCCTATTTTAAAAAATTCAAACTCTTGGCTTACGCACAAGACTATCTCGAGGAGGACAAATTAGCGATCCAAAAAGTGGTGGAAATTGCGTCCTTTTCTCAATCAAGGGTAGAGGTGGTTCATTTTGAAAAGGCAATTAACCTAAGAACAGAATCCTTGCATCTCACCATGCAGGAGGAGCTACGTGCTTTTTGTAAAAGTGATTTGGTAGAATTCAGGCTTCAAGCCGCAGGATCTGATCTTAAGTCAGGTATTGAGGATTATCTTGAAGAAAATAAGATAGACATGCTTTTCACACTGAGCGATGAGCAAGGGATTCTTGATAGGCTCTTGGACCGAAGTCTCTCCAAAAAGCTCGCGAACTCCATCCATACTCCACTTTGGGTAATCAAATCATTTTGAGGATTTGAACATTTTTTTCAGAAAGGCACTAAACTCCGAACGTGTTTTAGGGTCTGTAAGCAGGGACTTGAATACCTGAACGTAATGCGTCATTCCTGACTTTTGCTCTGAATTGCTATTAGCGTTTTTAAGTTGGCTAGCCGTTGATTTTGGAATCTCAGGTTTTGGGTCGTCAGCTTCTCGCTTTTTGCTTAGCTTTTCCGGATCGTACCCCACCAGATCATCTGCTTTTTTAAAACTTCGCTTCGCTTGCTGCTGATAGCCAAGTTTATCTTCCACTATCCCTCGATTATTGTAGGAAATGGCATCCTCAGGGTCTAGCTCTATGGCCAAGGTATAGTCTGCAATGGAGCCTTCCAAATCGCCAATTCTTTCTTTGAAAAAGGCCCTACTGCTGTACCGGTAAGGATTTTTAGGGTCCAGATTTACAGCTCTATCAAATTCAGCAAGCGCTTCTTCGTTTCGCTTCAAAAGGTGTAATACCACAGCCCGGTCGCTCATCCAGTCTGTATTGTATGGCTCCATAGTGGTAATAATATCAAAATCCGCCAAGGCCTCTTGCGTTTTTCCCAATCGAGAGAGCACTCGTCCTCGGAAGAGATGATATTCGGCTTCTCCTTCCTTTTGATCGATGAGCTGATTGAAGATGACTAGCGCTTCTTCAAATTTCCCCGCTTTATATTCTTCTATTCCTTTTTCGAAAGTCATTTTCCTTTTCTTTTCCTTAAATACAAAATTAAGACTGGAATAGTTTAAGCCATAAAGTTTGATTCCTTTTTGCCTAGATTTAATCGGGGCTATTATCTTTAAGTCATATTCTAAAAGCGCTCATGAATCAAAATCCTCAAGATGTAATTAAAGACCTCAAAGCCAATAAGTTTGCGCCTGTTTACTTTTTGGAAGGGGAGGAATCTTATTTCATCGACTATATCACCAAGTACATTGAGCAGAATGCGATTCCGGAAGCAGAGCGAGGATTTAATCAGGTGGTGCTCTATGGGAAAGATAGCAACATGGGCCAAATCCTGAACAATGCCAGGAAATTCCCCATGATGGCGGAGCGGCAACTTGTGGTCGTAAAAGAGGCTCAGTACCTAGCAGACATTAATAAGGAAGAGTCTCAAAAACTGCTGATTGGCTATCTGCAAAATCCATTACCCAGTACGATTTTGGTTTTTGCACATAAGGGTAAAAAACTGAACGGGCGTTATGCTTTGGCTAAGGAGGTAAAAAAGCGGGCAGTTTATGTGGAGTCGAAAAAAATCTCTGATTACAAGCTATCAGAGTGGATTCAGGACTATTTCAAATCCCTAGAGCACGACATTGATTTTAAAGCGGTACAGCTCTTGGCTGATTCCATTGGAAATAATTTGGATGTGATTACCAATGAAATTGATAAAATGATCATCAATTTCAAGGAGCCAACCAAAATAACCACAAGCCATGTCGCTCAATATGTGGGTATCAATAAAGAGTACAATAATTTTGAATTAATGCGAGCTATTGGCTACCGAGATGTGGTGAAAGCTAATAAGATTGCCAACTATTTTGTGCAAAACCCAAAGGCTCATCCCGTAATTCCGATTTTTTCTTTACTCTATAATTATTTCATGCGGATTGCTTTGGTTCAGAATTCCAAGAATGCCTCTGATACGCAATTGGCTGGGGAATTGGGTGTTCCTCCCTTTGCAGTGAAAGAATATAGATCTGCATCCAACAACTATAAGTTAGGCAAGGTAATTGATGTATTTGGATACCTCAAAGAGGCTGACCTTCGTTACAAAGGAGTTGACTCCGTAAGTATGAGCGAAAGTGATATTCTCCGCGAGTTGCTATTTAAAATTTTGCATTGATTAGCTAAGCCACTCTATGAAAATCTATCTGGTGCTGTTTTTTTCGGGACTACTTTGCTCGAATCTATTTGCCCAATCCACACGCTATCAAACTAGCACCCAAAGAAACCTTGACCATTCGCTAGACCTTTTTGACAAGGAACTTTTTTCCGCATCACTTTACGACCACTCTAAGGTCATCTCTTCTAGCAATACCTATGATCAAAAATATGCTGCAGAGTTGCATCGGGCCATTTCGGCATTGGAACTGGAGAGTCCTGATGGTGCTGGCTTGATGAAGTCCTATATTTTGGACAATCCTAATCACCCTTCGGTGGCCACTGCAGGACTTTATTTAGGGGATCATTTTTTCTATAAAAGAGATTATGCGCAGGCCTTGGAGGGCTATGGTCTTGTGGCTCCCAATGGTTTAAGTGATGAAATGAAGGCTGATTTGTATTTCAAGCAGGGGTATGCTCACTTTCAGCTAAAGAACTATACACAAGCCGCCCCCTTTTTTGATCAAGCCAAAACGCTCAATCAGCCTATAAGTGCAGATGCCTATTATTATAGTGGGTTTATTGCGATGCAAAATGGCAATATTTCAAAGGCCATCTCCGATCTAGAAATTGCTTCCAAAAGCCCACAATACAGCGGGAAAACACCTTATTTGCTTGCAGCTTTGTACTATCAGCAAGGTTCCTATGAGCAGTTAATTTCTTTTGCAGAGCCAAAGCTTGCTTCTGGTGCTGCTTTAGACCGAAAGGAAGTGATTCACCTCTATTTGGCTGAGGCTTATTTTGCTAAAAAGGACTTTGCAAAGGCTGCTGAAAATTACGATGCATTTATTAATTCCAGGAAGGGAGAACTTTCCCGTGAGGAAGTATACAAAGGTGGAATCGCTCAATTCGAAATTGAAAACTATGCGAGAGCCACAGATTATCTCAAAGTATCGGCAAATGGAGAAGATGCCATTTCTCAGTCCTCGAGTTACTATTTGGGGCAGGCTTATGTGAAGCTAGAGAATTACCCTTTTGCCTCAACGAGTTTTAATTCTGCATCGAGGTTGGATTTCAATCAGGAAATGAAAGAAGAGTCTTTGGTGAATTATGCCAAGGTAAACCTTCAAAACGGAAGCTTCCAATTGGGGATTACCGCTTTGGATGAATATTTGGAGGATTATCCCAATGGACTTTATCGCTCTCAAGCGGAAAGCCTGCTTTCTGAAGCTTTGGTGAATACGAGTGATTATTTGCGAGCATTGGAGCAAATGGAGCGAATTTCAAATAAGTCGCCACGAATTAAAGAAGCGTATCAAAAAGTGGCTTTTTACCAAGCCATGAATTATTACCGAGACAAAAAATATAATCCCTCATTGGCTTATCTAGAGAAGTCTTTAACCTATCCTGTAGATTCTGAACTTGTGCTCGCTGCACGATTTTGGGAAGGGGAGGTGCATTCGGCAAAAGGAGACCTAGCAGCTGCTATTAAAGCCTATGAAGCCCTAAGAAAAACTAATCCTCCGAAAAATCATCCATACTTAATCAAAACGCATTATGGTTTGGGATATGCATACTACAATTCCCAGCAGTATCCTCGTGCAGAGCAGCAATTTAAGCTCTATACTGATTATCTAAGGAGTCAACAGCAGAAAGAATATTACGATGATGCCTTACTGCGTTTAGGCGATTGTTATTATGTTCAAAAGCGTTTTTCTGAAGCAGAAGCCACTTTCTTAAGAGCAATAACTGAATCCAATTCTGGAATTGACTATGCCTATTATCGATTGGCAGTGGTGCAAAATTTCCAATCAAAAAATGCTGATGCTTTATATCAGCTGGATCGTTTGATCTCTGGATATCCAAATAGTTTGTACTTCGAAGATGCCTTATTTCAAAAAGGTCAAATCAATATGGAGGAGACCAATTATCAGTCAGCGATCAGTGAGTTTTCAGAATTGATAAGGGAAAAACCGAATAGTCCATTTATGCCATATGCTTTAGAAGGCCGTGCTGTGGCAAATTTTTCTCTTCAAAATTATGATCAGACTGTGGCTGATTATCAGCGGATTTTGACCAATTATCCTAATGCTGAAAATTCAGAAACCGCTTTAAAAGGATTACAGGAAACCCTGGCACTACAGGGTCGTTCGGGAGAATTTGGAGATTATTTGCAATCCTACAAATCTTCGAATCCTGGAAGCGGAAGTATTCAAACCTTGGAGTTTGAGGCTGCAAAATCCATGTATTTTGACAAGAACTTCTCCAAGGCTATTCCTGCTTTTGAAAATTATTTGAGAAGTTATCCAAGTTCCGCGCAGAAGACAGACGCCATCTATTTCTTGGGTGATAGTTACTTCCAAAACGGACAAGTTGACCAAGCTTTGGCCCAGTTTAGGCTTTTGGAACAAGAACAAGCATCCCCACAACGCCTTAAAGCAATGCAACGGATTGGGGCAATAGAATTGGATCGTGAAAACTACGCGGCGGCCATTCCATATCTGGATATGGCTGCTAAGAATGCTCGAAATAAAATAGAAGAGGCCGAAGCGATCCAGGGATTGATGGAGGCGTACTATGCCACCAAGGACTACAACGAGGCAAGTTCGACTGCGGATCAATTGCTCACTTTGGACGGAATCCTTCCTGAAAGCACTCCAACAGCACTTTTGGTGAAAGCCAAATCTCAAAAAGCCATGAATCAGCGAGCGGAGTCAGAAACTACTTTGATGAGTCTAGTGAATGAATATAAGACCATTCAAGGTGCAGAGGGATTGTACCTGCTAGCCCTCTCATTTCAGGAAAAGGAGAGCTATGAACAATCGAATGAAACCATCTTTGACTTCTCCTCACCATTCGCTGACTTTGACTATTGGTATGGACGAATGTTCCTTTTGCTAGCTGATAATTATCAGAAAACGGGAGAAACCTTCCAGGCGAAGGCCACTCTGGAATCCATCGTGGAAAAATCTATCAATGAAGAAATCATAGCCATGGCTCAGGCACAACTGAATAACTTGAATTGATCATGAATAGACTATCAAAACTATACGCATTAGCGATTTTAGGAGGTCTTTCGACTTCAATTTCCTTTGCCCAGACCCAGACGAAAGGGGAGGTTCAAGATCAGGAGTTTGTGATCCGAAAGGACCGGGTGCTGACCGTCCCCACTCAGCCTAGAGCCTTCGAGAAGTTACCTGTTCTTCCTCAACCCAAAGGATTGTCAGATTTTAATTATGAGACCAAGCGCTACGGACTTGATCTTAGGCCTCTGAATTTGGAGGCGACCGCAGTGGATAAAGTGTATCGAAAGGATCGTAGAGATCTTTACCCAGGTTTTATCAAGGCTGGCTATGGAAATTTTGCCTCTCCGCTTTTGGAGGCAAGATTTATGGCAACAGAAGTCGATCAGTTTAATTTTTCTGCAGTATTGGATCACCAAAGTTTCGGAAAAGGACCCGTAGCTGATGAGCAATCCCAAGAATCACATTCCCATGCAGGTATCGATGGATCGTATTTTTCAGACGTGGTTGAAATTTTTGGTGGATTAGACTGGAATCAGGATAAGTATTCCTTTTATGGAGTCGATCCTGTGACATTTGAAGACCCGGATTATCTCACTCCAGACAATGTTTTTAACCGTTTTTCGATCCAAGCAGGAGTCAGAGACATAGAAAAAACAGGCCCAATAACTTATGAATCACAATTAGGCTTCCGGACATTCCAAGATAGCTATGCTGCCATGGAAAATGAGTTTTCTCTTCAGGCCAAAGGTAAATACAGGGTCAATGAAGACTGGAGAGCTGATTTAGGGATTAGCTATTTTGGTACCACACCGGAGAATGTGGACTATATGGAAAACAGGAATTATTTTTCCATTCGACCTTCCGTTTCGTATCGATATGGTGATTTTGACTTTACAGCCGGGATCAATATTGTATCTGAAAATGATTCCATTGAGGATAAATCAAGCGATTTCAGAATTTTCCCAAATTTGGGAGCATCCTATCAGTTTGCGGATGAGTTTGGTTTTTTTGCTGAGTTCTCTGGGGATGTGGACCGAAAAACTTATCAGTCTTTTGTGCTAGAAAACCCTTGGTTAGGGCCAACCAACCGATTGCTAAATACCGTAAATAACTATCATATCGAGGCCGGAATTCAAGGACAGTTCAGTGAAATTTTCAACTATCGTGGCTCTGTGAATTTTGATCGATATAATCAGTTGTATTTCTTCGTCAATTCGCCTCTAGATCCATCTCAGTTCCAGCTGGTTTATGATGATAAGTCCACCGTAATTTCTATTCAGGGTGAGCTTTCCCTACAGTTATCGGAAGTTTATCGCTTGGGCTCGAGTTTGAATTTATACCAATATAACCTCAATACCCTCGAAGAAGCTTGGCATAGACCGATTTGGGAATTTTCCATCAACAATCAAGTTAAGCCTATTGACGCTCTGTTGATTCAGGCAAATCTAAACTTTATAGGAGGAATAAAGGCACCATCCGTACTTTCAAGTGAAGATGCTCCAACTCCTTTTACTACACTAAAGTCAATAGCGGACGTGCAATTAATGGCTGATTTTGCGATCACGGATCGTCTTTCGGTTTTTGCTCAGGGCAATAATTTACTCAATGGCTTGAATACGCGTTGGTTGAATTATCCTGTTCGTGGTGTGCTATTGGAAGGTGGATTGTCCTTCAAATTTTAATTTGTAGCGCATTTACTTGGGACATTTATCCCAATTCCGTTAGCTTCGTAGTTTTAGCAAGAGATGACAAAAGAACCTTCTTCACAGACTACTCCAAATCCGCAGGATTTTGGCCTGCCCATAGTTAATACCGCACCTATTAAGAGGAAGGGGGCTAAATCAACAACTTCGAGCAAAGGGCAGCCCTCAAGCGATGTAGAAAGCCAAGCTTCTGCTCAGGAAAAAATTGCTGCAGCAAAAGCCATGGCGGCTAAAAAAGAAGAAGCGATTCGCGTGGCTGCCATAATCGCTGAAAAGGAAAAACCTCTAGAAACAAGTGCCTCGACAAGTGCCCCAAAAAAGGAGGAGGCAAAGCCACTTCCTGCAAAATCACAAAAATGGGTTTGGCCAGTGGCAATTATTCTCATTGGACTTATTAGTGTGATTGTGTGGCAAATGATGGGGGAATCTTCATCATCCTCTGAGCCAGTTACTCAAGAAATTTCAGTAGCGGAAGAGGCTCCCATTCAAAATCCACCAGCAGTAACGGAGAGCCAAGAAGAAACTAGTGTTTCTTCTGAAGGAGTTGATTCAGAGCAGGTTAGTGAAAATGATGAGAAACCTTTAGCTCAAGACTCTGAAATTACAGAGAATGGTACAACTATTGAGCAAAGTACTCCAGGCGAGTTGATTCGCATGGAAACTAAACCTGTTCCATCACAATATTTTATAGTGGTTGGGAGTTTGCCTAATGAACGATTGGCGTTGAAAGAGTCAGAAAAGTACTGGGATAGAGCGGAGACGCTTTATTTGCTCAGCCCTAATGCTGATTCAGAAAACTATCGATTGGCCATTGGTCGATTCTCAGGGTTTACTGCCGCTAACGAAGAGCTTCAACGCGTCAAAAGTGAGTACACAGAAGCTTTATGGATTTTGAAATACTAATATGATTCTTCTTCAAACCCTCTCTACGGATTCATTGGCCGTAGCAGAAAACCTGGCGAATGGCGCCACCAAAGAAAATATCGGATTGCTTGACCTTTTGATTAAAGGTGGGTACATGATGATCCCTCTTTATTTATTGTTCATTCTTGCAATTTTCATTTTTGTCGAACGATTGATCACCCTCAAAAAAGCATCGAAGCCTTCATCGCATCTTCTTGATCAGGTCAAAGTCTTGGTGCAAAGTGGACAAGTTGAAAAGGCAAAGATTATTTGTGCGGGTGAAAATACTCCTGTAGCAAATATGATCGCTAAGGGTGTTGATCGAATCGGGAGCCCTCTTAAAAATATTGAGGTTTCTATAGAAAATGTGGGCAAAATCGAAATCTATAAATTGGAGAAGAATCTCAATTTATTGGCTACAGTATCGGGAGCGGCTCCTATGATTGGATTCTTAGGAACAGTAGCAGGTATGATTCAGGCATTTATTGCCGTGGCTCAAGAAGAGGGAATGGTTTCTCCTAAATTGCTTTCTACTGGTATTTATGAGGCCATGATTACCACAGCAGCAGGATTGGTGGTAGGTATCATTGCTTATCTAGGCTACAATTATTTGGTGTCTCGTGTATCTAAGCTCGTTCACAACATGGAGTATTCCTCCATTGAGTTTATCGACCTTCTTCAAGACAAGTAATTATGGGACTTCAAGCAAAAAATAAAGTAAATCCAGCGTTCAGCATGTCCTCGATGACGGATATCATATTTCTGCTATTGATTTTCTTTATGCTTACCTCTTCATTCATTACGCCATCAGGATTGCAGGTGAATTTACCTTCAAGTGAAACATCCGATATAGTAATGCAAGAAGTGACCGTAAGTGTAACCAAGGACTTGAAATATTCCGTTAATGATAAGGTGATCTCAAGGGATCAAGTTAAAGCTGAACTTACATCTCTACTTTCAGGTAAAAATGGACAAGTGGTCCTGCATATCGATAAAGATGTACCTGTAGAATATTTGGTAGAAATCGGAGGGATTGCCGCGGGCCTCGAGGCCAACGTGTCGATTGCTACAAAGCCATACTAAAATGCAATATTGGAACGCAGACAAGGAGGAAAGCAAGAGTAGAAAGCGAGCGGGAGTGATCACGCTGGTTTTCAACGTACTATTGCTCATTGCGTTTTACTTTATCGTGGTTTGGAAGCAACCCATTCCGCCACTTCCTACTTTTGGTTTGGAACTGAATCTAGGTTTTACTCCCGCTGGATCAGGCGATAGAAATAGTCCAAATCCCCCCTCAGAAACACCAAGTCAGACAAATGATTCGCCAGCTCCTGGTGAAGTGGCTGAAGTGGTGAGTCAGCCCGCTACCCCGACTCCAAGTCCGAGAACTGAGACAGCTAAACCCGTAACGAAAACCACACCAGCTGTAAATAAGGCTGTGAGCAAGACTCCCTCTCCCTTGAAGGGGCAAGAGGAAGCCGCTGAGCGTGCAAAAAAAGTGGAACCGGTGAGAGTTGAGCCTAAACAAACCACGGAGACCCCTGCGAAGGCTGAAGCGGAAAAAACTACTCAAAAGGCCGAAGAGAAACCCAAAGTTGACAAAAGAGCGATTTTTGGAGGAGGAGGAACTGAAGGTAAAAGCACGAAACCAAGTTCTGGTGGGGCAGAAGGTACATCTACTGAGAAAGGTGATGCGGGTGACCCCAAAGGGACAGTAGATGGACGAGCCCTAATGGGCGAAGGGTCCGGCAAGGGGGTAAGTTCTGGTTCGGGATACAGCCTTGATCTTGCAGGTTGGGATTTTGCGGCAAGACCAGAAATCAACGACCGTGTTTCCACAAGAAATGGGCGAATAGTTTTCAAAATCACAGTAGATGACTCGGGTCGAGTAGTACAGGCCGTTCCGCTCGAATACAACGTATCCAATGAGGTGCTATCCTACTATCGCCAGGTGGTGAATAGAATTCAATTTAAAAAGCAGGCTGGAACTGCTGCGGAATTCTCCACAGGAAAAATCACATTTATCGTCAAGGTCGATTAATTCATGAATTATCAGGAAACGCTGGATTATCTCTATTCGGCACTCCCAATGTTCCATCGAATAGGTGCAGCTGCTTTCAAAAAGGATCTCAGCAATACCCAAAAGCTTTGTGCTCACCTTAATCATCCAGAGAATCAATTTAAAAGTATCCATGTGGCCGGCACCAATGGTAAGGGTAGTAGTTCGCATATGCTCGCTTCTATTTTTCAGGCAGCAGGATATAAAACAGGGCTTTACACTTCTCCTCATCTAAAGGATTTTACGGAGCGAGCTCGAATCAATGGAAAACCCATGTCTGAAGACGCGGTGATCCAGTTTGTGGAAGAGAATTTTGAGTTTTTGGATGAATTACGTCCAAGTTTTTTTGAAATGAGCGTGGCAATGGCTTTTTGGTATTTTGCTCAAGAACAAGTCGACATCGCCATTATTGAAGTGGGAATGGGTGGAAGACTGGATAGCACGAATGTAATTTCGCCAGAAGTAAGTTTGATTACTTCGATTGGCTATGACCATATGCAATTTCTCGGAGATACTTTGGCAGCCATTGCTGGGGAAAAAGCTGGAATAATTAAGCCAATGACTACTGTGGTAATTTCTCAAACTCAAAGCGAAACCGTAGAGGTGTTCCAAGCTAAAGCTGAATCAGAAAATGCTCCAATTAGTTTTGCAGACAAACATTGGAAAGTGATCCAAAGGACCGAAAAGGAAGGGGTTGCCACCTTTCAAATTGAGGGTGCGGGTAAGATAGATACCTATGATCTTGATTTGCTTGGGGTTTATCAAAGGATCAATCTTTTGGGAGTTTTAGGGGTGGTTTCGGAAATACAAAAGCTTGGCTGGCATGTTGAGCAAGAAGCAGTCAAAAAAGGCCTTCGGGAAGTAATTTCTAGCACAGGACTAAAAGGTCGCTGGCAAAAGCTAGGTGATCAACCACTTATGATTTGCGATACGGGTCACAATGAGTCTGGTATTAGATTGATTCTGGAACAAATTCAGACCTATAGTTTTGATCAACTTTGGATGGTACTGGGTTTCGTTCGTGACAAGGACCTGGATTCGGTCCTCTCACTTTTGCCAAAATCGGCCAATTATGTTTTTTGTCAAGCGGACATTCCACGAGCGTTTCCATGTGAAGAGTTGAAATCACTTGCAGAATCTTTTGGTTTGAAGGGAAAAGCCATCCAAGATGTGAATGCTGCCATGGCCGAAGCAAAAAGAAAAGCCTCTGAAAATGACTTGATATTTATCGGAGGGAGTACTTTTGTGGTCGCAGAAATAGAAAATCTTTAAATGGGGCGGAATAAACTGGCCAGATTTAGGCAAAACGAAGAAAATTCAAATGTCATCCAAGAAGGGAAGGACATCTTTAATATCATCAAAGGAAATTGGCGATCAGCCCAATTCAACAATAATAATCCGCTCGTGGTGGAGCTTGCTTGTGGTCGCGGAGAATTCACTGTGGGTCTTGGGCGCGAGTTTCGAGATCAAAATTTTGTGGGTGTGGATATTAAGGGAAGTAGAATCTGGAAGGGTAGTACCATCGCCATTGCAGAAGGAATCGACAATGTGGCTTTTCTGCGTACCCAGATAGAGGTTTTGGACAAGTTTTTTGCAGAGAATGAAATTTCAGAATTGTGGATTACTTTTCCAGATCCATTTCCCAGAGATGGGGATGAAAAACGCCGATTAACTTCTCCGCGATTTTTGGAGATGTATAAGCCACTTCTACAAAAAGACGGTTTGATTCATTTCAAAACAGACAATACTGGACTTTTCGATTATAGCTTAGAGCTTTTTAAATCAAGAGAAGACATTGAGGTTTTGATCTATACTCATGATTTTTATGCCAGTGAGTGGAAAGATGATCACCTGGGAATTCAGACCCGTTACGAAAAAATATTTTCCGAAAAAGGAGAAAAAATTAAATACCTGAGGGCAAAATTTATCTAAATCTTGCCCTTAGATTTTTTGATTTTGTGACTAAATCACAAAATCGGGATCCTTATAACGAGGCTTTGGATAGGTGTAAAATCCTTCCCCTGTTTTTTCACCAAGCTTTCCTTGATCGATGTATCCCTTAAGCAAAGCAGCAAAAGCTTGAGAGGCTTTGTCTGGGCGATTGTGCGTCACGTGCCAAGCAGTATCTAGACCGATGCTATCTAAAATTCCAAATGGTCCCATAGGCATATGGAAATTTACCATCCAGCTTTTGTCAATCGCTTCCACTTCAGCCACTTCATTGGTCAGGAGTTTGCCTGCCGCACCGATTAGAGCCAAAAGCATGCTGTTGAAGATATAGCCGTGATTTTCCTTTTTGACCAAAACTGGAACCTGATTGATACTTCGTCCAAATTTCTCCAAAATTGGAATCAACTCAGGATCTGTTCCAGGATGAGGCATGATATCCACTACCCGAGAATAAAACACATCGTGAAAATGGAAAGCGCAGAATTTATTGGGTCTCCCTGAATCCTCTGCAAACATAGAGGCGAGCATGTAACTCGTATTGGTGGTGAGAATGGTTTTCTCTGGAGCCAATGCGCCAAACTGTTTCCAGACCTTTTTCTTGATGTCAGGTTCCTCAGTTACACTTTCATTCACCAAGTCAGCATTTGCAATAGCTTTCTCAGGGTCTAAAGTGAATAGAATCCGAGAGAGGGATGCCACTGCCTCATCTTCAGTAATGGCATTCGCCTTCTGGAGTTGGTTCAGAATCTTTTTCATGGTCTCGAAAGAACCATCAAGAGCCTTTTGAGTGATATCATAAACATTTACCTGATAGCCTGATATGGCGGATTGGAGCGCTACCCTAGAGCCAAGCGTTCCCGCACCGAGAATACATACATTTTGAATGGTCATATTATATTTTTTCTGTGGTTATACTTTTTGTGGCTTGCCGTCCAGCAGCTTCTACTACATGGATCAAAGCTCCAAATCGAGGATCGTTAGCATGCCCCTGACTAAAGCGTTTGAAGATTTGTTGGGCAATGACACCTACCTTGATTAGGCCGAAAACATAGTAAAAGAGCATTTGCGATAGGTCGTGACCACTCTTGCTTGCATAGTAGTCAATTACTTCCTGCCTTGTCAGATTTCCGGGTAAATGTGTGAGATTAAACATTTTTAAAATATCTGGATCGTCTTGTTGTGCCCAGTAGGCAAGGGTGGTTCCGAGATCCATTAAAGGATCGCCAACAGTCGCCATTTCCCAATCTAGAATGGCCTTAACTTCAAAAGGAGTCTTTCTGGTTAATACCATATTGTCGTACTTGAAATCGTTGTGAATAAAGCCAACATTTTCATTCGAGGGCAAATTGGAATTCAGCCAAGTAATAGCTTCTTCTACGGCACGGAGTTCATTGGTTTTAGCCTTGAAATAGCGCTGTGACCAACCAACTACCTGCCGCTCTACATACCCTTTGGGTTTTCCAAGTGCAAGCAGGCCAGAATTCTGTAGTTCTAGCTGATGGAGTTCCAGTAAAGCGTCAATAGCACTTTTTGACAGGTTATGGAAATCTTTGGGTTCAAAGGTCTCCAACTCTGTAGTTTTATTTCTCAAAATAAGTCCATCGATATGCTCCATTACAAAGAAAGGGGCTCCAAAAATTTCAGGATCTTCCTCAAAGAGTATTGCCTTCGGAATTTTTTGGTATCCAGCGTTTTGCAAGGCCTTTAATACTGAAAACTCCCGACCCATATCGTGGGCTTTACTTATTTTTTCTCCGAAAGGAGGTCTCCGAAGAACCCAAGATTTTTCAGGTGTCTTAATCTGAAAAGTCAAATTCGAAAATCCCCCTTTAAATTGAGTGATTTCTATTGAGTCTATAGAAACTTTGAGTTTTTCAGAAATGAATTCTTTGAGTTTTTTATAATCTAACTGATTTGACATGACTCGATTTAGGATGAATATTTTTTCAAAATGCTTCGAGCTAGAGAAGACTTGTGTACTTCATCTGGTCCATCGTAGATTCTTGCTCCTCGCTCATGTCGGTACCAAAAAGACAATAAAGTGTCATCAGTAATACCCAAAGCACCATGTACCTGAATTGCCCGATCGATGACTTGCATCAGCACGTCTGCGACAAAAAACTTGATCGTAGAAATATCCTCTTTGACTGCTTTGGCACCTTTTAGCTGCATGTTTTGAGCAGTGTCCATCACCATCAGTCGACTGGCCTTAATCGATGCTCTGCTTTCAGCAATCCAGTGCTGAATCGTTTGCTTTTCAGCAAGTGGTTTACCTGGATTGAGCTCTCGGGACATTGCGCGGGTACACATCATATCAAAAACGCGTTCGCAAATCCCAATCCAACGCATGCAATGATGAATTCGGCCAGGACCAAGTCGTTCTTGGGCTAAAACAAAGCCTTGGCCTTCTTGACCAATCAAATAGGATGCAGGTACTCGGCAGTTTTCAAATTTGACTTCGCTGTGGGAAAGGTAGCCTTCGCCAGGTTCGCCCATGATAGGGATATTTCGAAGATTGCTGTATCCCGCAGTATCCAAAGGTACAATGATCATACTCGCCTTTTGATAAGGAGAATCTGCATTTGGATTGGTGACGGCCATGACAATCGTAAAAGCTGCTCCATCGGCCGCAGTGGTAAACCATTTGTGGCCATTGATCACATATTCATCCCCATCACGCACTGCGAGAGTGGACATATGGATGGGATTGCTTCCGGCATGGCCAGGCTCAGTCATTGCAAAACAGCTACGTATTTCACCACGCTGCAAAGGATACAGGAATTGCTCTTTTTGTTCTTTTGAGCCGAATAGATGCAGGAGCTCCATATTTCCGATATCCGGTGCATTGCAATTAAAAATGTAATGCCCTAAAGGGCTTTGTCCGAGAATCTCTGAAACTTGAGCAAACTTCACCAAATCCAGGCCAAGTCCTCCTTCTTCTTTAGAAAGATGGGGAGCAAAAAGTCCCAAGGATTTTGCCTCAGAACGAAGCTCATTCAAGAATGGCACAGATTGAAAAAAAGGCGTGGTGACTAGTTCGAGATCTCTGGGAAATAGTTTTTCTTCTACAAACTTTTGATACTTCTGGAGGAGTTGGGTGAAGTTCTCCTCAGTAGAGGTTATTTGGGTCATTGAATCGATTTTAAATTGTAAATCCTCCATCCGCAGTGAATACTGCGCCGGTGGTATAAGTGGAAGCAGGCGAAGCTAGAAAGAGAGCCATGGCTCCGATTTCTTCTGGTGTTCCCACTCGCTTAATAGGCAGTTGCTTCATCATCATGGCCATGATTTTATCGTTGGACCAAAGAGCCTCCGAAAATTTAGTCTGGATCAGTCCAGGGCAGATAACATTTACTCTAATTTTGGCTTCTCCCCATTCTTTGGCAAATACCTTGGTCATGGAGATGAGAGCGGCTTTACTTACACTGTAAATCCCCAAACCAGGTTCGGGAGAAATCCCTCCTATAGAACTGATATTGATGACTGATGGGGCACTCGCTTGCCGCAAATACGGAAAACACAGCTTGCTGAGCTCAAAGGGTGCTTTGAGATTTACATCCATTATTTTGTCGAAAGCAGCGATGTCGGTATGATGAATAGGGCCAAAGACGGGGTTGGCTGCCGCATTATTAACCAAAATATCGATGCCTCCGAAAACTTCTACAGTCTTTTCGACCAGTGACTTCAACTCGTCCATGTTTCCCACGTTACAGGCGATTCCTTTAGCCGAATAGCCCTTGGCATTCAGTGCTTCTGCATGCTTGTCGAGGTCTTCTTGTTTGCGACTGCTGAGGACTACTTTTGCGCCAGCCGCCGCAAATATTTCTGCAATACTTAAGCCGATGCCCTTGCTCGCTCCTGTGATCAAGGCTACTTTTCCATCCAAAGAAAAAAGTGAAGACAAATCCATGTAATTCTAGTTTAATTGATGAGGTCATAAGTTAGAAAAAATACATCAGTGGATGAACTAGAGTTAAAATATATCCATAGTTTTATTTGATTTTAATTTTATCATACTAATCCCCAAAGAAGAGATGAAAGAAGTGATTTTTGAAAATGTAGGAATGCCGGAAGATGTGTTGAAGTTGGTAGAATCACCTACACCAGAGCCCAAGGCTTATGAAGTTTTAATCCGAGTGACAGCAAGAAATATCAATCCCTCCGATATCATGTTTGTAAGAGGCATGTATGGGATTACTCCAAAACTACCAAGTAGTGCTGGTTTTGAAGCTTGTGGGGTGGTGGAGAAGTCGGATGAAAAAGGGACTATTCCTAAAGGAACTGGGGTGATGTTCACGTCCATAGGCACTTGGAGAGAATACCTGACTGCACCAGCAGCTATGGTGATTCCTGTGCCGGATGCCATGTCAGACGAAGTGGCTTGTCAGGCTTTCGTCAATCCTATGACTGCCTATGGAATGATAGAAAAATCAGGTTTGAAGGCAGGGGAGTGGCTCCTGATTACAGCTGGTGCCTCGGCATTTGGCAAGTTTGCGATCCAAATGGCTAAAGCCAAAGGGATTAAAGTCGCATGCACAGTGCGTCATGATTCTCAAAAAGAGATGTTAGCAGGATTAGGTGCTGATTTGGTAGTAAACACGGAAAAAGAAAAGCTCCAGAAGGTGGTAGGTCAAGAAACTGGAGAAGGAGTTTCTGTGATTTTTGATGCAGTAGGCGGAGTGCTTGGAGGCAAAGCTTTGGCTTGCCTTAAGCAGGGAGGTAGAATGATGGTTTTTGGACTTTTGAGTCTTGAAAATATCCCAATGAATAGTGGTCTATTGATTTTTAAGAATTTGAAAATTGAAGGTTTTTGGCTGACCACTTGGATTGAAAGCTTGTCAAATGAAGATCGTACAAAAGCTTTCCAAAAGGTTTTTGGCTTTTTGATTCAGCATTCAGATAAAGTGGATGTTGCTGCAAAATATCCATTAGAAGAATTCAAAGAAGCTATAGCCACCTATGAAAAAGCTGGTAGAAATGGGAAAATTCTTCTGATAAGCTAAGTACTTCCTTACTTTTCTCGAAAAAAATTTATCCTCAAGAAAGGATTACCCATCTTTGTGCTTTCAAAACCAAAAAAGTATTAGAAATGGATCTGGATAAGCTTGATAAACAACTTACCGCAATCGTAGAAAAGAGAATTGAATTGAGTGGAATGGATTATAGCAATGAACGCTATGATGATCTCGAAGAGGAGTTACATGATCTCGAAGATGATTTCAATGAGGCCTATGAAGCAGAATTTGAGGTTCAGTTGGAAAAAATACACGAAAAACTTCAGTCTGATACTGATATTCTTTTGCCTACAGCTTACTTGGCCAACACCTACAAGCCTTTACTTCCAGATGCTCGAGGAATCGTGAGCTATGAAGTCAGTGGGTATCAAGGTGTACCCATTGAATCAGAGCAATTCGAAAACATGGATGTTCGAATCGTTTTGATTCCAAATCCAGCTCGTTTTGTCATGCTTGTCAGCGGTAAGCAGATGAAGGATCTTTGGAGAAGTAGATAAGCCTTTCTTGAAATAGAAGTTCAATAAAAAACCCAGCGACTAATCTCGCTGGGTTTTTGGTTTAGGCAAAGCCTAGTTTTTCGCGTACTTGCTGCAAAAGTTGCATCCCTATTTCTTGGGCTTTTGCCTCACCTGCCGAGAGTTTCTTTTCAACTTCCTCCGGATTGGACATGTAGAAATCAAAGGCCTTTCGTTCTGCGGCATATTTTTCTAAGACTAGCGCCAAAAAATCTTTTTTGGCATGGCCATAGCCGTAATTCCCGCCTTCATAATTTTTGCGCATTTGTGCAGTTTGATCTGCTGATGCCACCAAGCTGTACAACTTAAATACGTTGCATGTATCTGGGTTTTTTGGCTCTTCTAGCGGGGTGCTGTCTGTAATGATGCTATTGATATTTTTCTTAAGCTGCTTTTCGGGTAGGAAGATATCAATGTAGTTGTTGTAGGATTTACTCATCTTCTGACCATCTGTGCCAGGGATGATTTTGACTTCTTCAGAGATTCGTGGCTCAGGTAGGGTCAGGATTTCTTCACCTAGTTGATGGTTGAAAGCTGAGGCGATATCTCTACACATTTCCAAATGCTGCAACTGATCCTTGCCTACAGGGACTAAGTCTGCCGAATACAAGAGAATGTCGGCTGACATCAACACGGGGTAGGTGAAGAGGCCCGCATTTACGTCGGAGAGACGTTCAGATTTGTCTTTGAAGCTATGCGCATTGGCAAGCATAGGGAAGGGCGTGAAGCAACTGAGATACCAAGTCAACTCAGCTACTTCAGGTCGTCTGCTTTGTCGGTAAAAAACCGTCTTTTCTATATCCAAACCAAAAGCCAGCCAGGCTGCAGCTACCGCCAGTGTATTCTCCTTTCTAAGTGCACCATCCTTCGAGCTCGTAAGCGAATGAAAATCTGCAATAAAAATAAAAGACTCTTCCTTGTTTTGTTTGATCAATTCAATGGCAGGAACAATCGCTCCTAAGATATTACCCAAATGAGGTCTGCCACTGCTTTGAATCCCTGTTAATACTCTCGCCATTGGTTTAATTTTGGCGCAAATTAAGTAAATCAGCCTATAATTCGTCTGAATTTATACGTTATTTGTCCCTATGAATATTCGTGCTTCCTTTGGACTTACAGTCTTATATATCCTTCTTTCAGTTTTCGATGTTTCGGCCCAAGAAGCTGAGATTCCTAAAACTATCTGGGAAGTCAATCGAGTCAATTTGGGTACAATTCTAGCAGAACAAGGTCCTCAGATTGCTGAGTTCAAGTTTACGCATACTCAAGATTCTATATTGGTGATCGAGGAGGTTTTGACAGACTGCGGTTGTACCACGGCAGAGTATACAAGTGATAGCCTTAAGGTAGGAGAAGAAGGATTGGTAAAAATCAGCTTTGATCCAGTGACGGCAGCAGGGCCATTTTCAAGAATGATCATTGTGAAAGGTAATCTTCATTCTGTTGAGGATACGCTATTTGTCGAAGGTACAGCCATTCCTTTTCCCCAAAATCCCTTGATCGATTATCCAGTCAAACGACTTGATCTTGGTTTCCGTCAATCCAAAGTGAATGTCGGTCAGGTGTTTACCAATGAGCCTAAGTTAAAAGCGATTGAGATCTTTAATTTTGGTAGTCAGACCCTCCGAGCAGACAGCATTTTTTTTATGGGACCTGAGTACCTATATCTTGTGGGTGCCACGGATAGCATCCCTTCAAAAAGTCGTGGACTTGTACAAATCGCCTACGATGGCGCCATGAAGAATGATTTAGGATTCTTTGAAGACGATATTACCCTTGGATGGAAGGGAGCAGACAGTGTAAGATTAGATGTGATTGCTGATGTTTTCGAATACTTTCCTCCGATTCCAAGAGAAGATTTTAACCGAGTGCCTCAGCTATTGCTCAGCACCAAAGAAATTGACTTCAAGGATATCTCTCCCAATGAGGTGCAAGAAGAGGAAGTGATGCTGACTAATCGTGGGCAACAAGTATTAGAGATTCGTAAAATACAGGGAAACTGCACTTGCCTAAATCTTGAAATGAGCGGTACTCAAATTAATCCAGGTGAAAGCCTGCCTTTGAGTATAAAATTTGACCCGAGGGGCCGACTTGGTCGGGATCAGCGAAATATCTATGTGTTTTCGAATGATCCCATTAATCCGGTTCAGTTGATTTTATTGAAAAGTAGAATTGAGTGAATTCGTTCAAACTGTGATTAATTAGTAACTTAGAAATGAATGAAAAATTTCCATTTTTGAAATGGTGTTGTGCTTTTTGTTGACTATGAAAATTAGAAATACATTTTTACTCTTTTTCCTTTTTTTGAGTTTTACAGTACTCGGATCAACAAAATTTGCCTCCCCTTCAGGAAATTCTTCAAACAACGGATCAGATCCTTCTCAAGCCTGGGACTTAGCCTTTGCCTTAAGCGAATCGTCTCCTCTCGTCGCTGGGGATTCCTTGGTATTATTGGATGGGGTTTACGAAGGTAATTTTGAAAGCTTTTTGAACGGATCTTCAGGAAACCCTATTGTGGTGATTGCTCAAAATGATGGAGGGGCTATCATCGATGTAAGTAAAAATAGAACCTCGGGTACGGGACTTATTGTCAAAGGCACTCATACATGGTTTGTCAATCTAAAAATCACCTCTTCCACTACGATCAGAAAGTCTGAAGCTTCCAATGGTTTTGCAGAGGTTTTATACGAATCTGGGATTGCCCTTTTCGGAGATAATATCAAGATCATTAATTGTTGGGTCTATGATGTTAACGGCGGTGGGATGGAATTGTGGCGAAATGGCTTTAATAATGAGGTTTATGGCACAGTGGTGTTCAATAACGGATCTCAGGCTGAGACCAGAGGAACAGGTCACGGTTTTTATATTCAGCATGCTGATCCTAGTCAGCCAAAAATCATTGAAAACAATATTGTATTCCAAAATGCTTCTCAAGGGATCAATATCTATACAACTAATCCTGAAAACAAGGGGATAAAAGTTTTCAGGAATGTCTCTTTCAACACTGGTGTAATCGCCGATGTGGATTTGACAGTGCATCGACCTCCCCATAATCTCACGATCGGATCTAGGAATAATCTGAGCTCTGATATGGAAGTCATGGGGAATGTGTTTTACAGAGATTTGCAAGGGTCTAGGCTTAAAGCAAATGAAGTAAGCAATGTGACTTTTGGTCGCACTTATTTTCCAAACCAGAGCTTGAGTTTTAAAGAAAACACAGTATTTGGTGGAGGAAATCAAATTGAACTATTGCCACTTTCTGGTCTTGAGTTGAGATCTAATAGACTGTATAATGTTCACGGTAATTTTTATGCACTTTTTGGAGGGTCCGCGGATTATCCTGGAGCCAACTGGGACTCCAATAGTTTATTCAATATTGCAAATTTTCCTACTCCGTTTAATGGTCTAAACTTTCAGAATTGGAAGGATAGTTTTGGTTTTGATGTCAATTCCGATTTTAGAAATTTCCCGGCAGTATTGGACGAGATAATGGTGACAAAAAACAAATATGATGAGTCTAAATACTATGTCACCATTGTAAGTTTAAATGACTCAGAAAACATTGCTGTTGATTTCTCAGCCTATGATATTCCTCCAGGAAGTGAATATGAAATTATTGATTTCCAAAATCCATTCGATTCAGATCAAAGAGTTGTAGGGACTTATGAAGGAGGAACCATCCGGTTTCCCATGAATTGGAGCAAATCACTTCAACCAAAGGGGAATATGCCTTATGTGGTACGCCATACCGATTTAACTTTTGGTACTTTTCTTTTGAAGGTTGAGCGAGTGGAAAGTTTGGAGGACCCAGTAGTCAAGCAAGAAATTAAGTTGTACCTCAACGAGGAGGGGGTAGTAAATGTGAAACTCTCCGATTTAATTGAAACTTTTGGTTCTTATTCTCCCGAAGAGTTCGTTTTGTCTAAAGAGGTTTTAAACTGTCAGGACTCGCCTATGGCAAATATTGAAATTACAGCCTCTAAATCAGCGAGCCAAAGTTGGTCTGAAACAGTTGAAATTGCCGTCCTTGACACCATAAGTCCTGAGTTTAGTATCACCTCTTCTTCCCTAGTTTTTGATCCTCTTGTTAAGGGCCCTGTTTCGGTGAATATTTTTTCTTTTGACCCTATTATAGATTATGACAATTGCGATGGTCCATATACCTACGAATGGTCCATTAAGGAGATTACATGTGAAGACATAAGCTGGAGAGATCAAGAGAAACTTTTTGATATTAGTGCTGTTCTAATTGATGGTTCCGGTAACCGGTCTAGTCCTAGCAATTCCGTATTGAATGTTCGTTTTGTTCCTTCTGATACAATTTCATTGAGTGCCAAAACACCACTTTATCAAGGGAATACAGCGGAGATTCAACTGGGGGATGAATATGAATTCGAAGTATTGAATTGGTATGGCCCGAGTGGATTGCTAGAGGGGCAAAAAGGTAAGAATATTCTCATCGATGAAGAAGGACTCTATTATGCCGAAATAATCACCGAATCGGGTTGCCCACTTATTTCTAAAACGCTATTTGTAGTAGCTGAGGAAGTTCCTTTTCCTCCAGTAAAAGATGAAATCGTTCTATTCCTAGATCAGAATGGAGTAGCGTCGCTTTCTCCTGAAGATATCTTCACAACCTGGCCAGCTGATCAAGAGCTTTCTGTGGTAATTACCCCCAATGCATTTGACTGCGAATCTATCGGTGATCAGGAGGTGGATGTGGTGATTTCTGATCAGAATGGTAATTCTTGGGATTTGGCTATTTCTGTTTTGATTCAAGATGAGATTCCTCCCGTTTTACAGACCAAAGATGTGGAATTGGTATTGGATAGGGTTCTTGGAACTTTAGAGCTGGAACCGGATGATTTTATTTCTGAATTGGTTGATAATTGCGGAGTCAAAGAAGTGATCCTCAGCAAAACCCAAATCACTTGTGAGGATATCGGTAAAGAGATGGTCATTGAACTTAGGGCAGTGGATTTCTCAGGAAATGTTACTGAGCAATCCGCCTTTTTAACTGTTTCTGGAACAGTGAGCACTCCGGTCACTATCTCAGGAGATACCAACATTTGCCAAGGGCAAAGCACGCTACTAACTGTGGTTTCAGAGGGGGCATTTGAAGTGGTACAGTGGAGGAGAAATGGCCAAGAGTTGGAAGGAAGCGGTAAATCAATCGAAGCTACTCAAGGAGGACAATATGAGGCCTTGATCCGATTCGAGGGAGGATGTCTCTGGGAATCACAAAATGTAGAAGTAAGTGTAAAAGAATTACCAGAAGGCGAAATCGTAAGAAATGGATTTATTTTGATTGCACCGGAAGGAGAATTGAGCTATCAATGGCTACAAAATAATGATCCTATTGAAGGAGCTGAAGGTCGTGAATTTGAAGTGACAGAGCCGGGGAATTACTCTGTGATAATTTCTAGCGAATCAGGTTGCGAAAGGACTCTGAATCCTGTGGAGATCACCCAAGAGGATTTTGATAATCCTTTCCCTCCAGTCAAAGAAGAGATTATTTTAGAATTGAATGAAGAGACGGGTACGGTAACTCTAAAAGCTGAGGATGCCTTTACCAGCTGGCCGCCCGCAGATCCCGATTTGGAGATCACGTTTAGTCATTCTGAATTTGATTGTCAGGATGTCGCCGAGCCACAGGGGATAGTCATCCGAATAGAGAATAAAGAAGGTCAAGTCTGGGAAAGATTGTCTCTCGTAGTGGTGAAGGATACTAGCGGACCTAAGTTGACATTACGTGATTTGGAAATACAGTTTGATCTTGTAGCAGGAGAATTGACTCTTTCTGCGGATGATTTCATCGAAGAGGTTTCTGACAATTGTGAAGTTGCTGAGGTGATTCTAAATAGATCGGTTTACACTTGTGAGGATATTGGCGAGTCTATTGAAGTAGAAATTGTCGCTGTGGATCTTTCTGGAAATGAAACTCTGGAAAAGGCTGTTTTGACACTTATCCCTTCCGCGTCTAGTCCTGTAGAAATTGGTGGAAATGTAAACCTCTGCGAGGGAGAAGAAGCAGAGATTGTGTTGGAGTCTGACGCAGAATTTGAGGTGATTAGATGGAGAAGGAATGGCACTGAAGTGCAAGGCGAAAGGGGCAAGACACTTCAAACTTCTACTCCTGGTATTTACCATGCCGTGATTAGATATTCAGGTGCTTGCATTTCGGAGACTGAGGAAATCGAAGTGAGTGTGCAGCAGCTGCCAGAAGGAGAGATTCATGAGGATGGAAATAATCTTACTGCTCCAGAGGGGGAATATACCTATCAGTGGTTTAGGAATGGAGATCCTATTTCTGGGGCAGATGAGAGATCTTTGACTGTGGATCAAATGGGCGAATATACCGTAGAATTGACCACAAGTTTTGGATGTATGACTCGGTTGGAGCCTGTAACCCTTACAATTTCAAGTCTTATTTCTCGTCCGGTTTCTAGGGCTGAGTCGCTATTGATTTTCCCAAATCCAGGAGAGTCACTTGTGGAGGTTTCCATCGATTCGGATCCAATGTTCAGTTTGGTTTCTATGAAGATTTATTCCCAAGAAGGTAGAGATCTCACTCCAAGCGTGCGAATCGCTCAAAAATCTAATGTAGAATTTGAGCTAGACATTGAGTTGCTTCCACAGGGCATGTATTTAGTCTGGCTAAGAGGGGAGGGGCAGAAATTGTACTTTGGAAAGCTTATCAAAAATTAATTGAAGCTCATAAAAAAAGCTCTCAGAGTTAGTCTGAGAGCTTTTTTTGGTTCTAGCCTAATTATTTGAAGGCTTGGATTCCAGTAATTTCATTTCCTAAAATCAGAAGGTGAATGTCATGAGTTCCTTCATAAGTAAGAACAGATTCCAGATTCATCATATGTCTCATCAGTGGATATTCTCCAGTGATACCCATTCCTCCATGAATTTGACGAGCTTCACGAGCTACATTCAGTGCCATCTCTACATTATTTCGCTTGGCCATAGAAATATGAACCGTGCGAGCAGTTCCTTCATTCATCATTTTACCTACTTTCCAAGCCAGTAATTGAGCTTTCGTGATTTCAGTAAGCATCTCGGCAAGTTTCTTTTGCGTTAGCTGAAAACCCGCTATCGGCTTACCAAATTGAATTCTCTCGGCTGCATAGCGTCTAGCAGACTCGTAGCAGTCCATGGCTGCACCAATTGCACCCCAGGCGATTCCAAATCGGGCAGAGTCCAAACACATCATGGGTGCACCTAAACCTGTTTTTCCTAAAAGTAAGTTCTCCTTTGGGACCTTCACATTGTCAAATACCAACTCACCAGTGCACGATGCTCTTAGTGACCATTTGCCATGGGTCTCTGGGGTAGAAAAGCCTTCCATGCCTCGCTCTACGATTAAGCCATGAATCCTGCCCTCTTCATTTTTAGCCCACACTACTGCGATGTCGGCCTTCGGAGAATTAGAAATCCACATTTTAGCTCCATTGAGCAAATAGTGATCACCCATGTCCTTGAAGTTGGTGGTCATTCCACTTGGATTGGATCCATGATCAGGTTCAGTCAAACCAAAACAACCTAGATATTCGCCAGAAGCCAGCTTTGGGAGGTATTTTTTACGTTGCTGCTCATTCCCAAATTTGTAAATCGGGTACATGACCAGTGAGCCTTGTACGGAGGCTGTGGAGCGCATTCCAGAATCACCTCTCTCAATTTCTTGCATGATCAGGCCATAGGAGATGTAATCAAGCCCCCCTCCGCCGTACTCACTTGGAATCTGCGGGCCAAATGCACCAACGTCACCAAATTTCTTTACAATATCATAAGGAAAATAGGCCTTTTGTGCCCAGTCTTCGATATAGGGGGAAATCTCTTTTTTTACAAAATCTCGAATCGAACTCCTGATTAATTTATGCTCCTCGGTCAGTAAATCGTCCAAATCAAGGAAATCTACGCCTTCAAATAGGTCTTGTTTCTGAGATTTGTGTATTTCTACGGTCTCCATACAGATTTTTTTTTGTGAATAGAATGAGACAATTTTGTCTTTCTGCTAGCAGTATAACGCTTTTCGAAATAAATAGATTAGCATTTAAAAAACTATCTTTTTGATTAAAATCCCCCATGCACGAATCAAATTTTGACCCAAAAATTCTTGATAAGATTCATCAGCTTCAAGAAAAATTCAAAGCCTCAGGGCAGGATATGCTTTCCTATCTTGAGGGACTGCTTTATGCAGACTATCTCACTTACTGGGAATACATCAATCTGGATGTGCTATTGTCTTTGCAGCAGCCTAAAACCAGCTTTAAAGACGAGAAGATTTTCATCATTTATCACCAGATTACTGAGCTGTATTTTAAGCTGATAATTTCCGAAATGGAGCAAATCTCAGATCAAGATGAGATTCAGGAAGAGTTTTTTAAGCAGAGGCTTGATCGGATTCTCATGTATTTTGATCATTTGATCAATTCTTTCGCAATGATGTGGAAAGGCATGGAGCGGGAGCAGTTTTTGAAATTCCGTATGTCACTTTTGCCCTCAAGTGGCTTCCAAAGTGCGCAATATCGTGAGATAGAATTAATGGCAGCAGATGCTTTTCATTTAGTGGCGCAGGAATTTAGAGCAGAGCACGACTATCATTCTCCATCCGACGATCTTTTTGAGCACTTATATTGGCAAAAGGGAGCGATCGAATTGGCTTCTGGACAAAAGACGCTCACACTTAAAAACTTCGAGATCAAGTATGGCAAAAAGCTGATCGAGATCATAGAGAATTATAGGCGAAAAAATATTTGGCAGAAGTACATGTCGATATCAAATCCTTCAGAGGAATTGACGGAAATGATGCGACAATTTGACCTCAAAGCCAATGTCTTTTGGCCTTTGGCTCATTACAAATCTGCTGTGCGCTATCTACAAAAAGACCCTGTTGATATCGCTGCGACGGGTGGAACTAACTGGCAAAAATACCTTCCTCCACGTTTCCAGAAGGTTATATTTTTCCCTGAACTTTGGTCAAAAGAGGAAATGGAGAATTGGGGAAAAGGCTGGGTAGTCAAAGAAATCTTCGGAGAAGACAAGCTTCCTTAAATCATCTGGGGAAGTTTTTGGAGACAAAGCTTTCAGCATTGTTATAGCAAAAGTCTTCTACCAACTGTTCTACATCCTTTCGGCTTTTTAAATGACTTAGATGCTTAGCATTTTTGACCTTGCGTGCTTGCTCTATGGTGAAAATTAGATTCCCAGCGAAAAGTGGAAACTCAAGCACGGATGGATAGGGATTAGGTGGATCGATAAGTCCTTCGAAATCTGTTCCGATGGTAAGACAATTCCAAACATTCGCTTTCTCTTCATCGGTCAGATTTTTGTTAGCATAGGCTGACTTTGCGATAGCATCTATATTATCCCAAAGTAGTTCGATTCCATTTCTTTGATCAGTGTCGCTGGATTTTATTCCTAGGATCCTTTGATCGAAAGAAAGTCCAAAAAGCCCCTTGGTTTTGACGATTACTTCGATGTCTTCATCACAGAGATTGATATTCCATGAATTGAATTTTCCGCTCTTTTGCTTGGCTATAAAATCCTTCTGTTCCTTTTTGCTCAGTTTTTTTAAGTGGGATTCGTCTCCACAAAGCTCGCAGTAATCATCCCGTTCGCTATCCTGAAGAGCGATATGCTCATCAAGTGTTTTTCGTCCTGAATAGCCACAGTGTGATCCAATGACTGGAATAATGTCACCTTTTTCGAAGCATTTGAGGATGATCTCTTGATAGTAGTCTTTTCTAGATTGAGCACTCATATGCTTTACATCCAGAAGGATTCTATAGCCCAGGCCAGGATCTCTCTCCAAGCTTTCATTAAGACCCAAGAGCTCACGAGCGATTCGCATGCCTTCCTTTTTAAAACCCTTATTCCGATTTATTCGCTGGTCCAAAAGTAGCTTTCCCACATCTGGAATAGAGTGGGCGTGTCCACAAAGCTTATTGTCGAAATGGTGCGCAAATGTTACAAAAAACACGGTTACGGGCCATTTTTCTTTCACTTCCTTAATCCTATCAGAAATGCTGTCAATAGATGCACGATCGGTCCCGAATGCGTGAGCACCTTCTACGGTGATCACCATGGTAATTTCTTGATCGTCCCCGAGTGACTTTTGAAGCTCAGTTTTATTCTGTGGAATAAAATATTGCGCATCCTTAGCGTCATTTTCAAGGTGTGCGATCGCTCGCCTTTTTTTCTCTGATTCAAATACTCTTCTAAAAACGCCCGGAGTAAAAATCTCATTTTTTTTGATGCGGGTACCTGATTCTTGAGTCACAAAACGCATTTCTCTATTTAGAGAATCCCAATAATCGTAATTATCCGACTGAAAGTAATCTACGGCTTCATCAGGAATTCGCATGTATGCTGTTTGGATAAAATCTCGAAGTGGAAGCTTGTGTGTGGTAGCGAAACTGATCAAAAAACGATACCATTTGTCCTTACCGGGAGTCACTTTGAATCCACGAACAAATTGTCGTTCAAGAGGGTAGAGTGAATTGAACGTGAGTCGAACGTTGGCATTCCATGCTTTCACCAAATCGGCTTGGCTGTAGGAGGCACCCATTTTTCCTTTGAGATACCCTCGGCGATTTCCAGCTATTACAGTCCAAGGCGTAAAGCTATTCTTGCGTTGGAACCGCTTTGGGTTTTCTTGCATCCAAAAATGCGCGCGCATGTGATTGTGCGTGTGGAGATCTGAAAACTTCATAATCAAAAATTGAAAATTGATGAATTTCCACTTAGGACTGCTTTAATGTCTTCAATTACCGATTCTGAAGCAATAAAATAGCTATGATTGGTCACTTGGTTTGAAATGCCTTTAGCATCTGAGGTCTCTGTCACATCACATTCGTACACATCATCGGGCAGTCGATCTGTTTTTTTTGCGCCCCATCTTCCCAGTCGGTTGAAGGAATTTTTGGTCGTCTCTGATACTTCAAGGGCTAGATCTCGATTGTTAAAGTAAACATGCACACGTTGTCCCAAGTCGATTAGTTTGTATAAAGGCTTTGGTTCTTGCATAGCGTCATAATCTACATCCGGTGCAGCCAATATGATTTGCCCAAAAATATTGGTAATGGGGACTTCAATTGCCATAAGTGAGGAAATCATGCTTTGAAGCACTCTATTTCCCATGGAATGGCAGAGCAAATGAATATTTTGATCACAACCGGGCTTCTTTTCTGCTACGAATTTTTGCCTAAAAAACTCCCTCAAACTGCCCATGGATCGGGCAAGTGCAAAGCCTGATTGCTCAGCGTCATAAGCATCTGAGCGGTATTTGAGCATTTTCTTTTTGGCAGGCCAAGTGAAGAGAACAATTTTTTGAATGGGTGAATCATCTGGCTCCACGTACTTTTTATGGAGTTCACCCAGTGCAACCAATGCTGCTTCCAGATCATTTCTAAACCCGTGCACAAACACCAGAATGTCCTCCTTTTCCTTCGCTTTGACTCCACTTTTATAGAGTTCTTCAAAAATTTGTGTTGAGGGGAATACTTTTTTGTTCACCGCTTCTCCTTCGGCGTATTTTTCCAAGGTTTCTGTAGCCACATCAGGCAGGATATTTACTTTGAAGTCGCTGAGTTTTTTAATCTTTCTCGGGTCAAAACTGACCGTACCATACCGAAGATTGTGACGAGCTTCTTCGTCTCCATCTTTTCGCATGTATTCCTTGTCATTGACGGCAATGTAATTTCTGCTTTTACGAGAAGTCACCTCTCGATTGGTGATGATGTAGTGAGTTACCATGGCTTTTTTTGAGTTAAAAATATGGGGTCAAAAAGAGATTGAAATTCTATTAATACCGGCAAAAAAACCTCCGGCGACGTTTAATTTCTGAATTAATCCACTGACTAACAAATGATTCTGCTCTTATTTCAATAAGACCTAACGGGGAAGAATTTCCAATGCCTCTCTAATTTATCTGTGATTTTTTCAGAAATAAGATTTATGGATTTACGTGGTGGCTTCACTATTTTTTGCTTTTTTCACTTTCAGAAATTTGGCTTATGAAACTACACCGCTGCAGAAATTATCAAGAAATGAGTGCTCTCGCCGCTGAATTGATGATGAAGGAGGTTGAATTAAGGCCTGATTTACTTTTCTGTGCTGCCAGCGGTGGTTCGCCCACTGGGCTTTACCAGCATATGGTCGATCGATACAAAGAGTCTCCGCAAGTAATTGAAGAGATGCGAGTGATAAAGCTGGATGAGTGGGTGGGATTGCCAGAAGGCTCAAGGTTTACTTCTGAATACGATATCCAGCAAAAATTATTGAAGCCGATTCAACATCGCCCGGATCGCTATATTTCATTTGATGAGCTGACCTTGGCTCCCAAGGATGAGTGTGATCGGATTCAGGATGAATTAGAGAAGTCTGGGCCAATCGATGTTTGTATTCTAGGAATAGGCGTAAATGGACATTTGGCCTTAAATGAGCCTGGGGAGTTTTTACAAACCTATTGTCATGTTGCAGAACTGACAGAATCAACCTTGAGTCATGGGATGATTCAAGAGGTGGGAATTCCACTAAGTCATGGAATGACCTTGGGAATGGGAAATATCTTCGAATCGAAAAAAATCATCCTGCTGATCACTGGAAAAGGAAAAAAAGAGATTGTGGAGAAGTTTTTAACCCAGCAAGTCACCAATACTCTTCCAGCATCCCTACTTTGGCTGCATCCGAATGCCGAGGTTATTTTGGATAATGAAGTCCTAGGCGAGCTATAGAGGATGACCAGAGCAGGATTTTTAGCATATTTACGGCCTTAATATTCATTTTCAAACACCCCAAAAAACTTGAACCTAAAATGACCTGGCAATTAATCAAGGACGCAATCCAGGGTAAGGAACAAGATTTCACCCAACTTTCGCTTAAAACAGCTATTGTCGTATTGGCGATTCCGATGATCCTAGAGATGATGATGGAATCCCTCTTTGCGGTGGTAGATATATTTTTTGTAGCTAAGCTAGGGGAAAACGCTATCGCTACAGTTGGTTTGACGGAATCTGTGATTGTGTTAGTCTACGCGGTAGGATTTGGGATTTCAATGGCTGCGACGGCTTTGATATCTCGTCGATTTGGCGAAAAAAATTACAAGGATGCAGGTTCTGCCGCCTTTCAACTTTTAGTGGTCGGAGGAGTAATTTCCATCATTTTGGGAGTTTCAGGATGGGTATTTGCAGCAGATATCCTGAGTTTGATGGGAGCAGAGCAAGACGTGGTTGATTCAGGAGTGATGTATTCTAGGATCATTTTTGCTGGAAATACAGCCATCATGCTCCTTTTTCTCATCAATGGAGCTTTTAGAGGGGCAGGGCAAGCACATCATGCCATGCGGTCCCTTTGGATTGCAAACGGTCTGAATATTGTTTTGGACCCTTTGTTTATTTTTGGTCTGGGAAGTTTTGATGGCTTTGGTCTTGAAGGCGCAGCTATTGCCACGACCTTGGGGCGAGGAATCGGGGTTCTTTACCAATTATACCATCTTTTTAATGGGAAGCACAAGCTGAAAATCCTCAAGGAAAACCTTGTGATCAGCTGGGTAATTATCAAGAAAATAATGGATATCGCAGCAGGAGGGATGGGTCAGTTTCTTATCGATTCAGTTTCTTGGATCGCACTGACTCGAATGAATGCTGAGTTTGGATCTGCGTCCTTGGCGGGCTATACGATTGCTTTTAGGATTTTGATATTCACCATTTTACCGGCCTGGGGGTTATCTGGAGCTGCAGCTACTTTGGTTGGACAAAATCTCGGAGCGAAGCAGCCTAAAAGAGCTGAAGAAGCAGTTTGGTTGACTGTGCGATACGCCGTAATATTTATGGCTTCAGTAACTGGGATTTATTTGCTTTTTGCAGAACAGCTAGCTGGTTTCTTTACAGATATCCCTCAAGTTCAAGAGGTGGCCAAACAAGGACTTCAAGTGATCGTGTTGGGTTATGTCTTTTTTGCGGTGGGAATGGTGCTCACTCAGGCATTTAATGGTGCTGGAGATACCAAGACACCAGCTTGGATTAATATTGGGGTGCTTTGGTTTATTGAAATCCCGCTTGCCTATGCCTTGGCGTTTACTTTTGGAATGGGCCATTTGGGGATTTTTATTGCAATTTCCTTTTGCCATTCGTTTCATTCCTTGGTTTCTTATTACTTTTTCCGAAGGGGGAAATGGAAGCTCATGGAAGTATAGTTTGGGGCAGTCTTCTAGCCCTCTTTGGCTTTCATTTATTACCTTTAAGGCATGAATAATAACGATATCCTGCGAACCCTTCGGTACACATTTGACTTCAAGGATGCTGAGATGATTGAGATTTTCGGGCTTACTGAGCGAGAGGTTTCCCGAAGCGAAGTTTCCAACTGGCTCAAGCGGGATGATGATCCTGAGTTTGCAGCTTTTTTTGATAAGGATTTAGCAGGGTTTCTGAATGGATTGATTATTAAAAATCGAGGAAAAAAAGATGGGGAAATCCCAAAAACTGAAAAAAGCCTAAACAATAATCAGATTTTTAGAAAACTTCGAATCGCCCTTAATTACAAAGAGGATGATATTTTGGAGGTGCTTTCATCTGTTGGAATGCACATTAGCCCACATGAATTGAGTGCTTTTTTTCGCAACCCTAGCCAGAAGCAATTCCGAGTTTGTAAGGATCAAGTCTTGCGATACTTTTTGCGAGGCTTGCAAAAGAGATTTAGAAGGACGGATCAAATATAAACTGATTTGACCCGGCCTACTTCGCCAGTTTCAAGCATGACTTTAATACCGTGTGGATGTGATGGAGAGCTTGTGAGGATTCTTTTCACCGTGCCTTTTGTGAGTTCTCCAGAGCGCTGATGATGTTTTTGAACTACAGCTACTTCAGAACCAATTTGAATATTTGCTCGGATTGAGCCAGAGAGTGTTTGCTTTTCCATGATATGAAAGAAAAAAAGGTCTGATTTCTTCAAAAACAGACCTTTTTTAATTGGTTTTGAATCAATTTTGTATTTGAAGAGAAAGAAACAACTCGATCAATTCCTTTGGTGTTTTCGCACTGCAGATCTTTTCATCCTGAATAAATAACTGAAGCTGAAACTCCAGTTCGAAGATCAATCCATTAATAAAAACTGGATCCATATTCAGGTTTTGAATGAAATGATCATTCTTTCGTGGACCTGAAACAGAAATGCCATAAGAGTGAAAAACTTCCACGGCTTTTTTGAGGGTAGTAAATTGTTGATTCATAGTTATATTTTTGGTGGTAATAGCTTATACATTACCGGTGTCACAATTCTTGATAAAACGGTCGAACTAATCAATCCTCCAATCAGCACAATGGCCAGACAAGAAATCAAAGGGTTGGTAGAGATCGCTAAGGGAATCAACCCCCCTATGGCTGTGATTGTTGTGAGTACAATTGGTAAAAATCGTACTTCACCGGCTTCACGAATGGCTAATTCCAAATCTTTCCCTTCCAGGCGGAGTTGATTCGTAAAATCGACTAAAAGTATCGAGGTCTTTACCTCGATACCTGCTAGAGCGATAAGACCAATAATCGCAACAAAGGATAAAGAGTTCCCTGTGATCCAAAGTGCAACTAAAGCTCCCACCATTCCGAGCGGAATAACCGATAATACGATGATTGTGCTCTTAAAGGTTTTGAAAAGCAAAATTAATACAGCAATGATGGAGAATACTGTGACGATTATCACGGTATTGAATCCTGCAAATGATTCCTGCCTAGTCTCCTAGGGGTATTCGAGAATCTGTCAATTTTCTGTTCTGTAATTTCTGGAAACAACCCTCTGATAAATCTGAGAACTTGTTATTCTGACAATCGGAAAAATAAATGTCTCAGGATTCTTTGACCGTTTTTTTCATGGAGTCACTGTCCCAAGCATGATCATTGAGTGAAAATTTTCTTGACAATTCTCCTGAAAGTAGAGCTTCCTGCATTTCGATTTGCAATTTGACCTTTGAAATATATTCCTTTTCATCATTCTTATAGTTCACAAGGACCTTCATTGCTGACTCATCGTGTTCCTTGAAGCTTTGTGCCAATCGATGGACCGTGTGCGCCCGGAACCCAAGTTTTTTGAGCACGTCCTCACCCATTCGAATGGATGTGTCCAAGTGTTCTCTGTAGATATTATCCACACCCATTTCCATTAGCTCGTATGCATCCACCCGGTTTTTGGCTCTGATCATAACTTTGATTTTGGGAAAATGCTTTTTGCAAAGCTCTACAAGCTTAATATTGGTTTCCGCATCTTTAATTGCGGAGATAATAATATCAGCTTCTTCAGCACCGGCCGCCTGAAGCAAATCAAGTCTTGTGGCATCACCAAAATATACTTTGAATCCCATTTTCCGAAGGAAATCCACCCGATCTGGATTGTAATCCAAAACCGTAGCTTCAATCCCATTGGCACGGAGGAATCGTCCCAAAGTGGATCCAAAATGTGCAAAGCCAAGCAGGATCACATTTCTCTTCATTTCGATGTCATCCATTTCTTTTTCTTCCTCCTTCACCCGATCCATTTGTGGTAATACCACCTTGTCTAGAAGCACGGAGATCAAAGGCGTGATTGTCATGCTTAAAGCCGTAATGGCCATCAAAAAATCTGAAATTTCACTATCGAAAATCCCCAATTGGGAAGCAAATGCGTAGGTAACAAATGAGAATTCACCAACCTGAGCCAGTCCAATGGCAAAGGATAAATTTTGAGAAGCAGGCAATTTTTTCTTCCATCCTATGGCCAAAAGCACAATTGACTTAAGGATTATTACTCCCAAAGTGGCGGATAAAATCGCGGTTGCATTAGAAAAAATAAGATTGAAATTAATCGTGGCACCCACAGCCATAAAAAACAATCCTAATAGAAGACCTTTAAAAGGATCTAGATCGGATTCAAGCGCATGTTTATAGGGGCTATTGGCCAAAATTACTCCTGCAAGGAAGGTTCCTAAGGCAGGGCTCAACCCTACAAATTCCATCAAGAGAGCAATTCCTACCACGATGAGTAGCGCAGAAGCTGTGAATAATTCTCTGAGTCGCGTTTTGGAAACCAAATTCAGCAATGGACCAAATGCATATCTGCCGAGAAGGATGACCAATCCAATGGCACCGAAAATAAATAGAGTTTGTGCCCAGGCCGGAAAATTATCGATTAAGCCGTGGGATTCTGCTCCTTGGCCAAGCCCTTCATTTGCCACTACTAGGAGTGGTAAAACCGCCAAAATAGGAATGACTGCAATATCCTGCATGAGTAACACCCCAAATGAAAGCTTCCCCACGGGGCTATCCATTTGATTTTTTTCTTTCAAGGACTGCAAAACGATTGCTGTAGAAGAGAGAGCCATTGATAAACCAATGGTCAACGAGACCTGCCAAGAAAAGCCAAGTGCTATGACGATGAGAAAAAGTAGGACCGAACTGATCAAAACTTGCGAGAGCCCAACGCGCAAAATCAGTTCTCGCATTTTCCAAAGATTCTTAGGTTCTAGCTCCAGACCGATTAGAAATAGCATCATTACCACCCCAAATTCGGCCTTGTGCATGATGTCTTCTCCTTCGGAGAGAAAGCCTAAGAGATAAGGTCCAATCACAATTCCGGCAATCAAATAGCCCAAAACTGAACCCATTCCCAGTTTTTTAGCAATAGGAACACAAATGATTGCCGCTAAAATATAGACTACAGCTTGGGGTAAAAATCCTTCCATGGTCGCTTCAGGATTGAGGGTTAGTTATTTCAATTTCTTCAGAATCTCTAAGATGAACCAACAACTTACGGTAGTCTTCAGCTTTGGCTCGAAGCTCTTCCGGATCAATTCTATGTGTACCGTGAACCTGAAAATAGGGGAGATAGTGCATTCCGCAGAGACGAGCGGTCTGTTCAAAGGGTCTTAAAAATTCATCAATGGTGTAATTATTTTTCCCTTCTGGGCCATAAGCTTCCTTGGACCCGCCAGATGTGATGGCGTTCAGGACATATTTGTTCTTTAAATAAATGCCACCGGGACCATATGCCCATCCAAATTCCAAAACCAAATCAATCCACTGCTTCAACAATGGCGGGCAAGAATACCAGTAAAATGGATGATGCCAAATCACAACTTCATGTTCAAAAAGGATCTCTTGTTCTTTTTGAATAGAAATATTGAATTCTGGATAGAGTTCGTACAGATCTCTTACCGTCACATTTTCCAAATCGGAAATAGCCCTGAGTAAGGCTTTATTGGCATCCGAATGCTCAAACTTTGGATGTGCAAAAAGCACCAATACTTTCCGCATGGCTATCCTTGAAAATCAATTTTTTTATGTGATCCGTCGCAAAAGGGCTTGTTTTGACTAGCACCACATCTACAAAAAGCCGAGACTTTGGACTTGGTAAGTGTATTTCCATCGGGCATTTTGACTTTGATATTGCCATAGACCATGAGTGGGCCATTTTTGGCGACTTCTACAATTTGCTCTTCGCTTATTGGGTCTTCCTCCTCTTTTTTGTCCAAATAGTAGCCTAAAGCACCACTGGGACAAGCTTTCACCTGATTGATGATTTGATCCGTAGAAGCTCCCTGAGCATTGATCCATGGTTTTTTGTTCGCATCAAAGACGCCTGGCAAACCTTTGACACAGTTTGCTGCATGGATGCACTTCTTAGGTTCCCATGTGATGGTGACTTCACCATTGGAGTATTCCTTTTTGATTTCTTGTGTAGACATAAATAGGTTTGGTTTGGAGTGTTGAGGCAGAAACAAGGTCGTCCAGTCGATTCAATTTCTAGGCTGCTTTCGATGTTCGGACTCAGTTCATAACTTTCTTTAATTTAAAAATCTTTTCGTCATTCAAGCCAGAAGTGCTTTCTATTTTAGTGAAAGGATTTTCTGGAAATACAGTAGAGGTCATTACGATTTCACCCTCATTGATGAAAAGCTCCACAGAATGAGCATCAACGAATAATCTTACTTTTTCGGCCTTCCAACTCATCGGCGCGGCATGGGCTGCTGCAAAATCAGGATGAAAATCATTCGGACCTGCATTGCGTCGATCTATGGTGATCAAACCATTTTCCTTGGAAAAAAGAATTTCTTCGCCAGACTCATTCAGGATTTTGAATGCAAAATTATCCGAATCAATGTCTGCACTAAACTCAAATGCATGACCTGGAAGTGATGAATTTTTACCGATTTCGAAGGTCTCTATGCGCAGACTTTCCATCTCTTTTACTGGTCCGGATTTGAGTAGAAGGGTGCCATTTACATCAAACAAACTCAAGTCTCTAGGAATGGTCATGGCGGATCGCCAACTCTCGGTAGGAACCACCTGACTGTAAAGCCAATTGCTCATCCATCCTATAAAAAGGGTACGACCATCCGCATCGGGAATATTACTCCAAGTGACTCCGGCATAATTATCCGGCCCATAATCCAGCCAGCGAATCATTTCATCATCAGGAGTGAAAACTCCATTTTCAAAGTTTCCAATGAAATATTGAGTAGCTGAGCCTTGTTGTGGTCCCCCAGGATTGATACTGACCAAAAGCACCCATTTTTGCTGACCATCGGGTGCGGTGAATGGCAATAAGTCTGGACATTCCCACACTCCACCATGAGCTCCAAGTGTTTTCCCAAAAGTGCTAAGTAAAGTCCAATTGATCAGATCTGGAGAACTATAGAAATGAATTTCATCCTTTACGGCTAGGGTCATCACCCAGCTAGCCATCCCATCAGAGTTTTGAATTTTAGCTACTTTGGGATCTCTAAAGTCCCGAATACCTGGATTTGGTAATACAGGGTTACCAGAATATTTTTCCCAGCTTTTTCCTTTATCCAAGGAATAGGCAATGCCTTGTGTTTGAAAGGTAGTGGACGTGGTTTTTTCTCCCACAGGGTCATGATAGGTGAAAATGGCAACCAAAGGCGGATTTTCGATCGTACCAAGCTCCGAACTGTTTTCAATATCCAAAACAGCCGAACCTGAGAAAATATATCCCAAACTATCTGGATATATAGCGATGGGCTGATGCTCCCAAGTGAGCATATCCGTACTTGTGGCATGCCCCCAATGCATTGGCCCCCAAACCGTGGAATCGGGATAGTGTTGGTAAAATAGATGATAGGTGCCATCCAGAAAAAACATCCCGTTGGGGTCATTCATCCAGCCGGTAGGAGGGGTGAAGTGGTATTCTGGTCTGTATTTCTCTCCAGTGGGGTTTTCGAAGGTAATATTCTCACCCTTTTGGCAGGACAAAAGGACCACCGAAAGAATGAGGACTACGATTTGGGAAAATTTGAAGTTCATTTGATCAATTTAAAATATAAGATTTGAGGGTTTCTTTATCCAATTCAGTATTCATTTGGTTCGATACTATTTTTCCGTTTTCGGGATAGATTGAATTGGTCCAAAAATCATCTAAAATTGAGGATAAATTTGATTTGTCTAGGCTCTTTACAGGAATCCCTTTCGGACCAAGATTCTTTTCTGCAACCAAATTATTCCAAAAAAACTGATCGATGATATGCGGAATAATTAATTGTACGCATCCGAATAAGCTGGTAAGATGAGTGGTGCCCGAGCCTCCATGATGGATCACCCCATAAAGCTTTGGCATGATGTAATCGTAGGGGATATGATTGGTGTAGAAAATCGATTCTGGACTTCCGTCTATTTTCTCCAATCCTCCCCAAGAGGTATTGACGATGGCGGGAATGCCTTTTTCCACCAAGAGATCAATTAAAATCCTTGAAATCTCCTGGGGTCTGGGATTGCTCATGGATCCAAAGGTGAGCAATATGGCTTTTGGATGGTTTTTAAGCCAGTCTTGCAGTGCTGTTTCAGGTTGGTATGTCCTCGCTTGGTCTCTATGCAGATAGCCAGAAATCACCGCTGTCTCGGGCCAGTCTTTTGGTTTAGGAAAAAGGTGTACAGAGATTTGATAGATGGTTTTTAGCTCTAGCTCTTCAAATTTTCCAAGAGCTGATGGAGTAAATTTCTTTGAAGGAAAATCTGAATAATAGGTACCCAAAAACTTTTTGAACATGATCCGTCTGGCCCCATTGATTAGAGAGTAGCTTCGCAGATTCCATTTCGGACTGAATTCCCCCCACTTTCCAAAACCGATATGTGGGTAGTCTTCGGTAGGATGGTTCATGCAAGGGATTGCATTGAGAAGAATGTATTTTGCTGGGTTTGAGAAAGCCCCAATAAAACCATACAGGCATTTCGCGTGAAAAATCACTCGATCTGGCTGGAAGCTTCTAATACTATTTCGCTGTACATCAATGATAGACTGTTGAAGTTTCATGGATGACTTCATCAATTTCAGATATCCATTGATTTTGGTGAAAAAAACTCCACTTCCTCCCATGACTTGCTTGCCAGTGGCTGAGCCTAGAAGCTCCAAAAATGCGGGATCAAATCCTTCAAATTGATAGCCTAATTTTTCTACTTCCTCACGAAATTGCTCAGGGAAAACACACATAATCTCGTGTTCAGCCCTGAAAAGCTCTGCCTGCGCAAGAAAGGGTTCGATATCACCTCGTGATCCAAGGGCGGTAAAGAGCAATTTCATTTTCTTTGGAATGGAAATAATTGATAGTTTTGATCTTCGATCTAGATATTGTTTCTAATATAAGCTTATGAAAGGAATTATTTTGGCCGGGGGATCCGGCACCAGACTTTACCCGCTGACTATCGCCGTGTCAAAACAGCTGATGCCTGTTTACGATAAGCCGATGATCTACTATCCGCTATCGGTTTTGATGATGGCTGGGATCCGTGAGATTTTGATTATCACCACTCCGGATGATTCGGAGGCATTTCAAAAGCTCTTGGGGGATGGTTCGCAAGTGGGCTGTACCTTCGAATATGCCGTACAACCAAGTCCAGATGGATTAGCTCAGGCTTTTATTATTGGAGAGAAATTCATTGGTAATGACAAAGTTGCCTTGATTTTAGGGGATAATATTTTTTATGGCTCGGGCCTTCATAAAACCTTGCAAGAGAATACCGATCCTCAAGGAGGGGTGGTTTTTGCCTATCATGTCAATGATCCAGAGCGCTATGGAGTGGTGGAGTTTGATGATAACCAGATGGCAGTAAGTATCGAGGAAAAGCCAACAAACCCGAAATCTAATTTTGCGGTACCTGGCTTATATTTTTATGACAATGAAGTAGTAGAGATCGCCAAAAACATCAAGCCTAGCCCTAGGGGCGAACTCGAAATTACCGATATCAATAATGTGTATTTGAAAAAAAAGGCACTTCAAGTGGCCATTTTGAATCGCGGTACGGCTTGGCTGGATACTGGGACGCACCAATCTTTGCTTCAGGCGGCTACTTTCGTAGAAGTGATCGAAGAGCGTCAAGGGCTTAAAATCGGATGCATCGAAGAGATTGCATATCGCAACGGCTTTATCGGAAAAGAACAGCTCTTGAAAGCTGCCGACAAACTCGGAAAAAGCGGCTACGGGGGGTATTTAAGACGATTGGTTTAGAGCTTAGAGAAATCCTAATTGGTTCTTTCACGATTTTAATGAAAAGCCCTAAACGAATGCTAGATTAAAATCGGCAACAAATCGTTCTACCAGCAATAGTTTGAAATGCACTGTGATCTTTCGGTTACAGGGCCCTGCGGGATTTTCGGTTTTGGACTGTTTTGTAAACCCGTATAGAAAATGACTTGGCTCCCGAGGGATCGAGGGAGACCCAGTCATTTTTAGGGTGGCAAACCAGGACAAAATTCCGCTTTTTACAAGATTTTACTTTGCAGGAAACGCTACCAGCGGAAAGAAAAGAACGGTGCCAAGACTTTTGGATACTTTTGGTCTTCAAAAGTATCGACGAAAAAATGATTTGAGACCCTCACAGACGAGTTGTCCCTACAATTGATTTAGGCTGATTCTTAGGAGTTGCCCCATGTTTTTGGCACCCAAAAAATCCTGTGTTTTATAATGCTTGGCCAGATCCTTCTTTAGGCTTTCTATATTCTCTGGAATGGAAAGTACATCTCCTTCCATGGCATTGAGAATGTTTTTGATCGTGACTTTGGCTGATTTCACGCGATTGGAGATCAAGGTTCGCTCTTCCTTCTGATACTGGCGCATGGACTCTGGAGTGATGTATTTCATGCCCAAGTCGATGAGCGCATTATTTTCCTTAAAATATTGAGGGAGATAAATGGACTTTTTACCCTCATAGGACTGCTGGTCAAAATCAATAGCGCGGATACGGTAATGCGTTTCTTCAAAATCCGGAGTCACATCAATCACAAAATTAGAGGAGTGCATGTCGCCTAAAAGTCGCACAAAACAGCGCTCATTGAATTTCACAAACTCCTTGGCAAGGCGAATCGCATTCGTATGATGCAGATCCATATGTTCCTTCATAAACTTATCCCCAGGAATCCCAGCGATATGTTCCTCGATCAGGGTGTTTTGGTGTACGAGATAGCTGATTCGATTAGGGGAAAGCAAATGCTCCAATTCTAATCCATAGACCCGCGACGCATCCGCATTTTTGATGTAGAAATAGTCGAAGTTATCGTTGATTCGATTTACTATCCGAACCCGAAAGGGCTGCGTATTTCCATATACGCAAAGGTCAATCCGGTCCACATACAGGTGCTGCATCACGCTCATATCACCTCCGGCCTTGAGCAAAGCGTAGATTTTCTTGACGTTTAAGTGAATTTCTTCGCGATCGGATTGATCATAAAAGACCGTTTCCCAAAGGGTATCCTGATCCTTGGAGTCGTACAGTGAAATGGAGCTGGTATAGCGCAAAAGCTCATGATAGTGAATGGGAATATCCACCTCCCGCGAGTATCCCACCAGATATTCTCTCAGGCCGGGACTAATCGAGAAAATCTTTTTCTTTTTGCTAATCAGCGCCATGGCTAAAACTCTACATGTTGACTCTTTTTGAGATTTCGGTCAAAAATAAATGGACCAAAGGGTAGGATGGAAGCCAAAAGGGCGAAAAAGGTTCGGCTAAAATTCCACTTGAGCTTGCTCGCCGTTGGAAATACCATGTAAATGTAAATGATGAATAAAAGGCCATGAGCCCAGCCCACATAGGTCACTGCAAGTGGCTGATCAAAAACGTATTTCAAAGGCATCGCTATAAAAAGCAAAACCAAAAAAGAGATGCCCTCGATCAGGCTAATCCATTTAAATCGCTTAGCCCAAGTGGCTTGTTCAGTGGTCAAATTCATGATTATTTAGTGATGTTAAAAAGACTTTGAAGGGCTTTCCAAAGCTTTCCTTTTAAGGCTTTATCTTCTTGAATACTCGTCAGCGCATCTGCAAACAAGAATTCTGTTTCATTTTCTGTATAGACCTGATAGTCAGGAGCAGGGAGCGCATCGATTCCATGTCGGATCCGTCCAAACTTGACGATTTTATGCGCTCCAAGATCGTACAATTCCTCTAGTGAGCGTCCTGCTAATTGGGAGGAGGCGACCAGTCCCACATCATTCATGGAGTGATTTACGGCATTGATGATATTGGAAAGTAGTGTCATGATTTCCCCGCTCAATTCTTCCTCCTCATGCAAAATCAAAATCCCTTGATTGAAGCTTCCGGAAATCTTAATCGGTTCTAGTTTGGGCTCCATCACTACAGAAACTTGCTCGGCTTCCTCATTTTCTACTGGCTGTTGAGGTGCAGGTTCTTGCTTGGGACTCTTATCTTCCAAAGCCTCTTGATGAGTAGCCTCATTCGAATCCATGGCTCTATCCTCAGGTAATAAATAAATCTCCTCGGTGATGATATTTGCTAGTTCGGACAGGGTGATTTTTTCCATGTTTGAAGTTGCTCAAAAAACTCCTCAACACAAAAAAAGAGGCCAATTTTAGAAGGCCTCTTTGGGATTATTTAGGACATATTGAAAATGGACTTCAGCTCCACCGCATCCTCAGGTTTCATGCGCTTGCCCAGCACTAAGCGAAGTTGCCTTCTTCGTAAGGCCCCATCATAGAGTTCTTTTTCTTCTTCTGTTTCGGGAATTACCTCAGGAACTTCGATAGGTTTGCCGTTTTGATCCACTGCGACAAAAGTAAAAAAGGCCCGATGCGTCATCACCTTTTTATTCGCTGGAATATCCTCAGCACTTACTTCGATAAATACCTCCATGGAGGAAGTAAAAGAACGGGTTACTTGAGCTTTCAAAGTGACCACATTACCAAGAGCAATGGGTTGCTTAAAGGAAATATTATCCGCCGAAGCAGTCACCACGATGCGATTGGAATGCTTTTGAGCCGCGATGGCAGCCACCACATCCAGCCAATGCATCAGCTTTCCTCCCATAAGATTATTTAAGGTATTGGTGTCGTTAGGCAATACCATTTCCGTCATAATGGTAGAGGACTCCCGCGCGTATTTAGACTTAGCCATATCGTTAATATTTATTCAAAATTACAAATAAAATTTCGAGAGAGAAGAAAAAATGGGTTGATTCGGAATTTTGTTTTGGGGTTGCTGATTTTGGAAGTGTGATGTAGGATAACTAAGTGAGAAGAGAAAGGAGAATAGAGAATAGGGATTGGGGAGGACAGAGCGTGAAGAATTTGTCCAGTGGACAAATTTAGCGAGGGGCCAAGATGGAGGGAGGGTGAGAGAATAGGGAATGGGGCTAGAACCGACAACAGTATTCAGTGGCAGTCGCAGTGTATCAACCGACAACAGCGAAGCGGACAACTGACAACAGTCGCAGTAAATTCTTCACATATAGGCTAATCGTAGTAATCTACTTCCACCCGTCTTTTCCCAACAGCGGTACAAAAGCGAAGGAATCGAATTCTTCTTTGATTACTTGTGTATTGGTTTTTTTGGTGAGCTTCAGCATCTTTTGGGTGCTTCGATCTCCCACGGGAATCACCAGAATCCCACCGGGTTTCAATTGCTTAATCAAGGCATTGGGTACCACAGGTGCACCGGCAGTGACGAGGATTTTGTCATAAGGGGCATACTCTTGAAGTCCTTGAGACCCATCTCCATAAAAGAGATTCATTTCTATTCCCAGTCTTTTCAAAAAGCGCTTGGTTCCTTCGTATAATTTCTTTTGGTACTCGATGGTGTAAACTTCAGCACCCAAAATATGCAGAATGGTTCCTTGATATCCTGAACCTGTACCGATTTCAAGCACTTTGTCACCCGGTTTGATCTCTAGGAGCTCAGTTTGAAAAGCGACCGTGTAGGGCTGTGAGATGGTTTGGCCTTCCCCAATCGGAAATGCCTTGTCTTCGTAAGCATGCGAAACCAGGGCCGAATCGAAGAAGAAATGTCTGGGAAGTTGGTAAATGGCATCCAGCACACGCTCACTTTGGATGCCTTTTTCCCTTAAAAGTCTGACCAAAGCTTTTCTTTTGCCTTTGTGCAGGTACGTATCTTCCAGTTTGAGCATTTACTATGACCTTATTTTGATCGAAGATAATCGATTATTTCGCTTATTTTGAAACTAGAATGAGCATTTTAAGCTTTACTTCTGAGACTCTGAAACTTAAAAAAAATGTTTACTGGAATTATTGAAGCCTTTGGCACATTAGAAAAAATCACCCGAGAGGGAAGTAATGTACATTTTGATCTACAGTCCTCCATTGGGAGTGAATTGAAAGTCGATCAATCCCTCGCACATGACGGCGTGTGTTTGACTGTGGTGGACGTCAACGGATCCCAGTACAGAGTCACGGCTATTGATGAGACCTTATCCAAAACCAATTTAGCCCACTGGGCTGTGGGTAAAAAAGTAAATCTAGAGCGATGCATGCCAGCCAATGGACGATTTGATGGACATATTGTACAGGGGCATGTCGATCAGGTGGGTGTAGTGAAATCGATCACAGATCAAGACGGAAGCTGGGTATTTGTGATTGCCTACTCTGATCATCAGGGTAATGTCACTGTGGAAAAAGGCTCGATTACCATCAATGGAACTAGCTTGACTTGCTTCAATTCCAAGCCCGGGGAATTTACCGTGGCGATCATCCCATATACGTATGAGCACACTAATTTTCACCAGTTGAAAGTCGGTGATTCAGTAAATTTGGAATTTGATATAGTAGGGAAATATATTCAGCGAATCACAAAGGGTTATTCTTCTTGATTAGTGATGGGGAATAGGGAATAGGGATTGGAGCTAGAACCGACAACAGCGAAGCAGACAACTCAGGATAGTGGCAGTCGCAGTTTCAGTCGCAGTGTGTGAACCGACAACTGACAACAGTATTCAGTAGAAGTCGCAGTTTTCAGTTCGCAGTGTGTCAACCGACAACCGACAACGGACAACCGACAACAGCGAAGCGGACAACGGGCAAGAGTATTTAGTGGCAGTTTTTTGTCAACAGTCCACAGACCACGGACGACCGCTATCAGTCGCAGTCTTCAGTCGCAGACAACTTGACAACAGGGAAGCGGACAACTGACAACCGACAACCGCTATATTTATTTCTCTTTTAAATACTGCCGTTCAAAAAGCTCATAATAAGGGATAAGCATGTGGTGTAAGAAAATCTGTTCAGGATCAGTGGGGTATTTTTCAAAGTAGCTTTCATCCGCTTGAAGGACGATCTGATTACCTGTTCGAACATAATGATTGCTAGGTGAAAAATCTGGGATGATGTGTCCTGGCAATTGCTTTTGTACCTGTTTTCCCACTTTGTCACCTAGATATTTTTCAAAGCGCTTTTGGGACTTTTGGGTAGGATTATCCAATTGATTGTAAACTTTTTTGAATACGATCCGCTGCATAAACTTTTGATCCTCCAAAAACCCTGAGATATCAGAAAAGGGATTTAGTTCGCTAAAATCATACGTATTTTGGATGGAAAAAGGAGATTGAGGAACCCAATCCTCCGAATTGACCACATTATAAGCCCATCCATTTGCCGTCATAGACTCGTATTCATAGGCAAAGAAAAGGTTGCCAGGTTTTGGGGCAGCACTGGCATAGGTTTTCAGTCGGAGTGGGGAGTCCCAGCGTCCCCCGTCCTTTAATTTTCTCAAATAGGCTGTGGCGAGATAAGCAATCGCACCACCTTGACTATGACCTGTGATGATAAAATCCTGATAGCCTTCTTTGACCAGTTGATCCATTTGCTCCAGGAGGCTAGGAGATAAGGCCCCCAAACTTAAGGTCCAACCTACATGCACGGTAGCTTTTGGATGTGCGGAGAAATTGTATTCAAAGTTTTGTGAATCAGATATCACAAGATTTCCCTTGGCGGGGATCATCCCCGAATAGAAGTTTGCAAGCCACGATACTGGATTTGGAACTGTTCCACGAAAATTGATGATGGCAAGCTTGGCGGTTCGATGTGTCCAGAGAAACCACTTATTTTCCAAGCCCACAACTTCGGACTCGTAGGCCAGCTTAAAATCAGTGGGGTAAGGGATGTCTCCTCGTACTTTTGGATCATGACTGTTCCCTGTGAAAATAGAAAGGACTTGCAAGTATTCTTCCGATTCAAAACCTGGTTTGAGTGGGGTTTGTCCATAGGCAGTTGCCTGTATAAGGATAAAAAAGAGAAGGAGGAATTTTTTCATATAGAAACAAAAAAAGACCTAATTCTACAATTAGGCCTAGTGCTAGATTAATTTATTTACTTCAGACTAAGCGTCTTGCTATCAGGGGATTTTACACATCTGAATCCAACATTTGACGTGCCGCTATCGAAAGCATGGCCTTGCCTTGCACTGGGTCGATAATTGATGCAATAATTGTCTGCACACAAGTACGATCCACCCTTGATTACTCGCTCTCGGGCATATGGGTTTCCGGGTACGTAACATGGATTCATACCCGCATCAAGCTTTGGGGCTTCACCTGCTAATCGAGCAAATTTCAATGCATCAAACCAATCATCGGTCAATTCCCAAACGTTTCCGATCATATCGTATAGTCCAAAAGTATTAGGGGCATAGGATTTCACTGGTGCTGTCCCCATATATCCATCCGCACCTGAATTAGCATGTGGAAAAGTTCCTGTGAAGGTATTGGCGAGATATTGGCCATTTGGTGTCAATTCATCACCCCATGCGAATCGCTTTCCATCAACTCCGCCTCGCGCGGCAAATTCCCATTCGATTTCAGTCGGCAGACGTTTGCCTGCCCAAGTGGCATAAGCCATGGCATCTTCATGGGCAATGTGCACCACTGGATGATTTTCTCGTCCTTCTAAATTACTGCCTGGACCTTCTGGATGTTGCCAATTCGCACCTTCCACCCAAGTCCACCAAAGTGAAATATCCTGCAAGGGAACAGCACTGGAAGGCGGTGTGAAAACCATCGAGCCGGGTACTAATACGGAGTCATCTGGTTTTGGGGTACCTGGAGGTAATTGTTGTTTAAGATCTTCCCAATCTGGTTTTTGCTCCGCAAGCGTGATATAACCAGTGGCCTCCACAAACTCTCGGTATTCCGCATTGGTAACTTCATGCGTATCCATCCAAAAGCCGTCTACGGTAAGGTCGACCGCTGGCTTTTCTACAGAATAAGCATCAGCCTCGTTTGTTCCCATGACAAATTCACCACCAGGAATCCATACCATGCCCTCTGGAGCATCCCCGGGTTTTGGAGTGCTGGAAATGGTCATTTTTTCTTCAGAGCTGCTTTCTTCAGTTTTGCTTTCGCAAGCTTCAATCAAGCCAAGTAATGCCACATAAAAAATGCCTCTTGTTAACTTATTCATAAATATCTCCATCGTATTTCGTCATGCTAAAAGTAAAAAGAATCGTAGATATTCGCAGGGTTTGAGTGGTATTATGGATGAAGTGAATGCTCACCTGAGCTTTTCGGCCCTTTTCCACATCACTATTTACCTTTGTTTTTAAACGAAAAAAGCGGCTTTAGCCGCTTTTAATTAGTTCAAATGGCAGCTTACTCAGCTGATGCAGTTCCGATGGATTGGCTATGCAATTTGCCAAGCTCTTGATCAATGGTCCAAAGGCCAACACCCTCTTCTCCAATAATGTCAAATAGTTCAAGAGCACGTCTAGACATTGTCTCTTCTTCTCTTTGCTCGGTCACAAACCACTGCATAAAACTGAAAGTCGCAAAATCCTTTTTGGTAAATGCGTGATCTACGATGGTATTGATCGACTTGGTCACCTTGATCTCATGCTCCAAAATCAATTCAAATACCTCTCTCAGAGAATTGAAATGATGTCTGATTCCTGTGATTTCTGGTTGGATTGCGTGACCGCCCGCTTCGTTTACATAATGAAAAATCTTCATCATGTGCATTCTCTCCTCGTCTGCGTGTGTGTATAGGTATTTGGCTGCATTCGCATAACCCATCATGTCACACCACGACGCCATAGAAAGGTAGTAAGCAGAGGACTTACCTTCCATTTCCACCTGCTTATTCAGCATTGCTTCAGTATCCTGAAGTAATGATCTCTGTAGGGTAACTATTTCTTTTTCTCTCATAATTTTCAATGTTTACACGAACATAACCAATCATGTATGGTGGTGGTTCTAATTCGGCTCAGAATTACTGAATTTAGAATTGATTTAATTAAAATCTAGTTCTTAAGCCTTTGCAAAAATCGAATAATCCTCTGCTGAAATATTTTTGCGCTAGCTTATCACATTTGAAATGAGGTAGGCCAAATTTATTTTATACTTGTGTTCTTCAAACCCCAATAGAAATATGAAAGTACCCAAATTTCCGAGTAAAGGTAATCACCCAGCTTACTTCGATACGTATTTGAAACTAGTCGAAAGCAAGGAGTTTCTTTCTTTGATGAATGAGCAAGTGAAGGAAATTGAGGCCCTTTTTGAGGGCAAGGGTGAAGGTTGGGCTGAAAAGGCCTATGCTCCAGGAAAATGGACACCAAAGCAAGTTCTCGGTCATATCTCCGATACGGAACGAGTTATGGCCTATCGTGCGTTGTGTATAGCTCGAGGCGACCAAAGCAAGCTTCCAGGTATGGATCAGGATTTGTATGTGGATCAAGGTGGCTTTAATCAATTATCTATCAAAGACTTGCTCAGTGATTTTAAGATTCATAGGATTGCTACTTTGTCTTTGATCCGATTGATTCCTGAAGCTTCTTTCGAATTTCAGGGAAATGCCAATGAAAGCGATATCAAAGTGAATTCACTTTTTTGGATCATTCCGGCGCACTTTGCTCATCATTTTATGATTTTGAAAGAACGATATTAAGATGAAAATCAATATTGCTACTGTAGATTCATTTACAAACAGAGCTTTTTCAGGAAATCCAGCCGCTGTGGTGCTTTTGGAAGAAAAACTGTCTGCTCTTCAAATGCAGCAGATCGCCTTGGAAATGAATCTTAGTGAAACTGCTTTTGTCGAGAAAACTGAAGTCCCAAGCAGGTTTAATCTGAGATGGTTTACGCCGACCTTGGAAATTGACCTTTGTGGCCATGCAACGCTAGCGAGTGCCTATTGGATGCTCAGAAAAGGATGGGCGAAAGAAGGTGAAGAAATGGTTTTTTCCACATTAAGTGGAGAACTTCGGGTGAAAAGTATGGGTAATAAATTGGAAATGAACTTTCCGCTTCTTCCCACAGTCCAAAAGACTCATTTTAAGTATTCAGATCATTTTATGAATAAAAAAGTGATCGCTTCTGCGGAATTGAAAAAGAATTGGATTCTTGAGCTCGAGAGTGCTGATGAAGTTGAGTCCTGCATTCCCGATTTTGCTGACATCGCTGCGAATAGTGAGGAAGGGATCATTATTACTGCAAGAGGCAAAAAAGGATTTGATATCTATTCGCGCTTTTTTGGTCCAAATGTGGGTGTTCCTGAGGATCCAGTCACTGGCTTTGCGCATTGCGCCCTCATGGATTATTGGCATCAAAAAACAGGTGAATCTATACTTCGTGCGTACCAGGCTAGTAAACGAGGTGGTGAAATGGAGATAGAAAAAAAAGGGGATCGGGTTTTAATTCGTGGTGAAGCTGTTGGGGTTATGGAAGGAATTTTAGAATTTTAGCTTATGCCCGAGATATCTAAAGCGATGCGCTATCGCAGACCCCACGTGAAGAAGGCTTTTCATAGATTCACAAACTATTGGTTGGCCGACACCAGTTTTGTGCTCTTATTTTTCATCTTGCTATTCTTGGTTTTTGTGATGCCAATTCTGATAGACTATGGATATGTGGGGAATATTTTTGTCAGTGCATCTTTTTTGTTTCTTTTTTTTACAGGGATTTGGTCTACCAGAGAAAGAGGGCTGGTGATCTTAACCACAACCCTTTTTCTTAGTCAATTGATTTTAAGAATTATCCGTTTCAGCGATTTAGAGGCTACCTTTTATGAGCTTGAGTTGTTCGTTGGGTTACTCAATATGATTGTTTTTATATTTCTGAATATCAGACTTTTATTTAGAGATAATGAAGTCAATCTGTATCGGGTTTTTGGAGCAGTCAATGTTTACCTTTTGGTTGCCGTTTTGGGAGCTTTTAGTCTGGATTTGATCCATATTTACACCGGATCATCCATTCAGGGTGCAGAAGGACTTACAGGGGCAGAATTAGATTTTGCCACATTTATTTACTTCAGTTTGGTTTCCTTGACCACGGTGGGATATGGGGATATTTACCCTGTGCAGATTATTGCAAAAATGCTTGCTGTTTTCCTGTCTACGATAGGAATACTCTACCCAGCGGTGGTGATTGCCAAGCTAGTTTCATCCAGTAAGTAAGAATCAAAGCTCCATTTGTGTAATTGTGCTATTTCATGTTTCGGATGTGAAGTAGATTGAAATGAAAAATCACAACTATGAAAAAAAACATACTATTTCTCACAGCCTTTTTGGTGCTTTTTGGAGCGCATGCCCAGGTGGAAAGATCTCTAGAGCCTGAGTCTAAAGTCGAAACGACGCACTCAGTCACAATCAAGGGCAAAAATGTGCCTTATCGAGCCACTGCAGGTACACAGCCTGTATGGGACAAAGATGGAAAGCCAATGGCCGCTTTGTTTTACACATACTACGAGCGTACTGATATTTCAGACAAAACCACTCGGCCTTTGGTGATTTCCTTCAATGGAGGGCCAGGTTCTGCTTCTATCTGGATGCATTTGGCCTACACGGGTCCAGAGCTTCTCAAAATCGATGACGAAGGATATCCAATCCAGCCATACGGTACTAAGGATAATCCACACTCTATTCTAGACGTGGCCGATATCGTCTATGTAGATCCAGTGAACACTGGGTATTCGCGGATTCTGAATCCTGAGGTAGATCGTTCTACTTTTTTTGGGATCAATTCTGACATCGCCTATCTAGCGGATTGGGTAAACACATTTGTAACACGCCAGAATCGTTGGGCTTCGCCAAAGTATTTGATCGGTGAAAGTTACGGTACTACGAGAGTCGCTGGCTTGGTGGCTCAGCTTCAAAATTCGCATTGGATGTATTTCAATGGGGTTATTTTGGTATCACCAACAGACATGGGGATAGAAAGGGGCGGCCCAGTGAAGATGGCTAATTACCTGCCATACTACACCGCTACTGCTTGGTATCATAAGCAGCTGCCACCAGCTTTACAGAATCGAGATTTGGATGATATTCTTCCTGAGGCTGAAGCTTTTGCCATTGATGAATTACTTCCGGCCATGGTAAAAGGAGGAAGTCTTTCTGAAGCTGAGCGGGATGCGATTGCTGAGAAAATGGCCTACTATTCAGGCATAAGCAAGGAATCAATTTTAGGACATAATTTGATGGTGCCTACCAGTTTTTTCTGGAAAGAATTGCTTCGTGATGAAGGATTGACTGTAGGAAGATTGGATAGCCGATATCGTGGCATTGACAGACAGAATGCAGGGACTGCCTATGACTTTGATCCTGCATTGACGTCTTGGAATCATGCTTTTGCGCCAGCATTTAATATCTATGCTCGAAATACGCTGAAATTTGAAACTGATTTGACCTATAATCTATTCGGCCCAGTGAGACCTTGGGATCGATCAAATGAGACAACTGGATACGACCTAGGTACAGCAATGAGGCAAAATCCGTATTTGCACGTAATGATCCAGTCAGGATACTATGATGGAGGTACAGATTATTTCAATGCCAAATACAGTCTGCGCCATATTGATCCAACTGGAAGAATGAGCGATAGAACTTCTTTTAAAGGCTATAGAAGTGGACATATGATGTATTTGAGAGCGGAGGATTTGGAAAAATCCAATCAAGACATTCGAGACTTCATCGAAAAGTCCAAAGTCATGCCGGACCAGCCTGCTAAGTATTAAGCACCAACCTCTAGCCGCTTCAGTTTTGGAGCGGCTATTTTTTTAGAATTTTAGATTGGAAGTCTTCAAAATTATTCACGGGGACCTCCCAGTTCAAAGCTTTCGAGAGGATGAGAAATATATCGCTCAAGCTTTTTCCGGATTTCCGCAAAAATTGGATGGATGTTGCTCCGTCCGATTTGGAGAGTTTTTGTCCATTGGGACTTTTCAAGAGAGGATGATGATGGAAGAGGGTTTTCTCAAAGCTAGATTCGCCAAGTTCTTTTGCCAGAAATAATTGGGCTAAGCTCGAGCTATGTAGATCCTTTCCTCGGACAATCAAATCTATCCCAAAATGGATATCATCCACAAGAGAGGTGAGCTGATAAGCGGGGAGTTCGTCCTTTTTCCTAACCACAAAAAAAGCTACATCCTCAGGTAGGATAAATTCATTTCTTTTACTATTCAAATCGAGCTTGGAAATCAAGTCAGCTTCTGAGGTATTGATTCTCCAAGCTGTGTCTTTTCGGGTTTTTGGAATATTTCGATCTAGACAGTGTCCGAGGTAGTGTCCTGAGGAATTGAGCTGGGAGATTTTCCTTCGGGAGCAGGTGCAGGCAAAGAGCGATTTAGATTCCCAAAGTCGCTCGAGGGCATTTTTATATAAATCTAAACGGTTCAATTGGGTCCAATTGACCAGAAAATCCTCGGGGCTTTTTGGTCCTAAATCATAGGAAATCTCTAAAAAGTCTAGCGTGTCAAAAATATCTTGAAGATATTCCATCCGAAATCGATCCCGATCCAAATCATCGATTCGAAGCAAAATCTTACTTTGATTTTGCATCGCAATGGCTTTGGTCAGTAAAAATGAAAAGGCATTACCTAGATGTAAAAATCCGCTTGGGGTGGGAGCGATGCGGGTAAGAGTTGATTTCATTGACCGAAAATACATACATTGAAATAAAAAATGATGCGTCCAGTTTACATCCTGCTCTTTGCTTTCTTGATTTCCTGTACCGCAGACCAAAATGAAGCTTTGACAGGGCCAGATTTGATCAAAAAGTCGATTGCCTATCATGACCCGAATGGAATTTGGCCGGAATTCAAAGGCACATTGAGAATCCAAGATAGTCTGCCAGAAGGTCGAGTGTCTAGACGTTATGACGTTTCCTTTGACAATACACTATCTAAGGTGATTTACCGCAAGGACGACTTACACTTTATTGTTTGGGGTGACTCTGTTCAGGTTTTTGAAGGGGAGGTCACCGAAGAACGTGCTAAGATGCTACGGAATTACTATACCTACCTTTGGGGGCTTCCCATGAAACTTAATGATCCAGGTACCTTGATTGATGAGAAAGTGCTGGAGGAAACGCTGGATGGAGTTAGGTATCATGTGGTGAGAGTGCCTTATGAAAAGGACATCTGGTATTTTTATTTAGAGCCAGAAACGTATAGAATGGCGGCCTATAAGTTTTATCAGGACGAACCCAATCAAAAAGGGGAGATTATCTATTTGGAAGGAGAAACAGAATTCGAAGGCATGAAAATTCCTTCGAATCGAACGTGGTATAGAACAGAAAAACCAGAATTTTTGGCCACAGATATGCTATTGGATCTCGTTTCGAATTGATTTTTTGCATCTCTTAACCTGTCTTTTAGGTTTATTAACGAGGTATGAAGGCTCGATTTAATGCGAGCCTGTATCTTCGGGAAGTGAAGTATTTCTTGCTCTTTCTGCTACTTTTTTTCCTTGTCCTAGATGTGAGGGCGCAAATTTCCTATTCCGGTAATGTTGTGGACGCACTTGACAAGAAGTATCTCGAAGGAGTGAGCGTTCAGATTTCAACTTCTTCCGAGCCGGTCCTTACCAATTCCAGAGGTTATTTCAATGTTCAGGCAACTAGGGGAGATACCTTAGTGATTTCCTATTTAGGGTTCCTTGAGCAAAGAATACCACTTACACAGGAGCGGTTTTTATTTATAGAGCTTCAGGACAAAGCCCGCTTGCTCCCCACCTTTGAAATAAGGTCTGAGCCTTATGCTTTTCGATTTCTTAATGGGAAGCTTGTGCCCATAGACCCGAACGAACCCGAAAGCCTTTCGAGAAAAGGTCAGATAACTGCAGGGCCTACGGGTTCACCAACGGGAGGATTTGCGATTTATGGACCGATTTCCTATTTCAGCAAAAAAGCTAGAAATGGGCGTGAATATGCAAAAAAACAGGCTTGGCATGCGAGGAGGGAGGGATATTACGAAGTAGTGGAGTCAGATTCTATCCGTCGTAATTTGATGATCAAGCATCAGCTTGAAAGAACAGAGTGGGATCAAATTATCATCAATTACAATCAAAGGAATCAAAGCCATGAATTCCTAGACTGGTCTAAAGATCGGGTGTATGCTTCCCTTGACCAATTTATTGATCGCGAAAAAAGGTGGATTCGTTAAGACTTTCGCTTGAAAGACCAAGTCACATGAAATCGCGCCACTACCTCGCCATTTGGGTTCATTCCTGTAGAAATCATGGTAAGTTTATTACTATCTTTCGGCTCCAGGGCATCGATTACTTCGTTGAGTTCCAAGCCTTGCTCACAGGTAAATGTGATTTTCTGATTGGCTTTTTTGAAATACTCAGCTCGAAAGTCCACTACCAACATACTATACTTACCTTTCCCAGCTTGAGAAAGTAAACAAAGTGCTCCCGTGCTCAATTCAGCTGCACCGGCAAGAGCTGCAAAGTAGATCGACTTGAAGGGATTCTGGGTTCGCCACATGTAAGGAATAGTGATTTCACACTTTTCCAGTGATAAGCTTTTCATCCGAAAGCCCCAAAAAACTGCTGAAGGTAATTTGGCTAGCATCCCAAACCAAAAAGTGGATGAGTTGGTCATTTTACCAATGTATTCTTTCTGGGCTTTATTAAGTCCTTGAGTCTGTGTTTTCGGAGCCATAGTGGTTAACTTTAAGGCAAAATACAAAAAAAATTAGTCCAGCAACTCTGGTACTCAATTTGAGTGAATAGATTAAAAATACTTCTATGAAAAAGATCCTATCCATACTATTTCTTTCTCTTCTGGTTTATGCTTGCGCAAAAGTACCCCTTACGGGTCGCAGTCAGCTAGCCTTAGTGGAAAGCTCGGAGATTCAGCCTTTAGTGAACGAGGAATATAAAAAGGTATTGAGTCAGGAAAAGGTTTTGACAAATACCCCACAAGGCAAAGAAGTTTTAAAAGTGGGAAATAAAATGGCCGCGGTAGTCGAAGGTTTTTTGATTCGGGAGGGATATAATGACCTTGCTCAAACTTTCGAATGGGAGTTTAATCTGCTCCAAAGCGACGCGGTAAATGCTTGGTGTATGCCAGGAGGAAAGGTGGCTTTTTATACTGGGATTCTTCCTATCACGCAGGACGAAACCGGAATTGCTGTTGTAATGGGGCATGAAATAGCACATGCCGTTGCTTCACATTCAAGAGAGCGAATGTCAAATGGATTGCTTGCAAACTTTGGCATGGGGGTTCTCTCGACTGCTATTGGTCAGAATCCTAGCCTTACCGAAGCTATTTTTTTACAATCTGTGGGTATGGGAAGTGAGCTGGGCATGCTGAGTTTCTCCCGTAAGCACGAGCTTGAGGCAGACGAGCTGGGTTTGATCTTTATGGCTTTGGCTGGCTACGATCCAAGACAGGCTCCGATTTTTTGGGAAAGAATGGCTGCGCAAGGAGGAGAGGCTCCACCAGAATTCCTTTCCACACACCCTGGACCTGAAAATCGTCAAGCCAAGCTAAACCAACAGATGGAGCGAGCAATGAAATATTATAGAGGTGAGTTTTAGAAAAGTCTTGACCCAAAAAAGGCTCCAAAATCATATGTTTTGGAGCCTTTTTTTATTTAGTCGCTAGTTCTGAAATCCGCGAAGTTTGACTTGAGTAAGTTTTCGCTTGGTATCAATAGGGAAATCCCCACGCATCATCCAGTCATAGTAGCCAGGTTCTTCCTTTAGCACTTGGCTGATGGTTTTTCCTTTATGCTTCCCAAAGTTGAAGATCTCTTGTCCATCGCTATTGTAAACAAAACGGCCTGCCAAGTCCACCATATTGCTATTCACTAGTTCATGAATCTTTTTCATGTCGTTTTCAAAAGCCCCCAGCTTATTGCCCTGCAAATCTTCAGCTTCTTCACCCAAATACCGTTCGACCTGTGCAATGAAAACATCCATAGTGGCCTTAGTGTCAGCTTCAGCACTGTGGGCATCTTCTAAAGTTTTTCCACAATAGAACTTATAGGCCGAGGTGAGATTACGTTTTTCCATGAGATGAAAAATCTTCTGGGCATCTAGCAGGTTTCTTTTTTCTAGAGGAAGCTCTAATCCTGCACGGTGAAACTCCTCAGAAAGCAGAGGAATGTCATATTTCAATACATTAAATCCTGCTAAATCCGCGGACCCAAAGAACTGCAAAAGTTCTCTCGCAATTTCTTTAAACGTGGGTTCACCGACTAAGTCAGCATCATAGATGCCATGAATAAGTGAAGCTTCCAATGGAATGGGGATTCCTGGATTAACTCTTCGAGTCATGGTTTCGGTACTTCCGTCAGGATGAAGCTTGACAATAGAAATCTCCACGATTCGATCGGTAGAAATGTTTGTGCCAGTGGCTTCAAGGTCAAAAAATGCAATGGGGTTTTTTAAATTAAGCTTCATTTCAGTCAAATTTGGTTTTGATCTCTTCCAGATCCATGTTATCGTAATTTCCAGAACTCATTAGTAATAAATTGGTATTCTGGTAGTCTTTGGCAAGCAAAAATTCTTTCAGCTTTGCGCTATCGGTGAACAAGATAAGGTCTTTTCTCCCAAAGCCCTCCCGAAGCGTATTTTCATCCATCAATTCGAGTCTCTTCATTGCAGCAGCATGCGGATTGAGATAGACAATCGCCACATCTGCGAGATCCATGGTGCCCTTATAGTTTGGTAAGAAATCTTTGTTTAGAGACGAATAAGTGTGGAGTTCCTGTACTGCTATTAATTTGGTTTGGGGAAATTGATTCTTAACCGCATTGGTAGTAGCCTGCAATTTTGATGGGGCATGTGCAAAGTCTCTGAAGAGATGCGAGTTTCCTTTCTTTTTAATCAATTCCATGCGCTTCGCAGCACCTTTGAAGGTTTGTAGACTTTCATAAAAACGCTCGGAGGAAATCCCTAGAGCATCACAAACATGTAGTGCTCCCTGAAGATTTTGCAGATTGTGTTCTCCGAAAATTTGTATGGAAACCGGTCCATTGTCAGTGATCAAGGTAGTCTTGCCTTGCTTAATTTCTGAAGGATGAGCGTGGTATGGAATTTTTTTGCCTGCAGTAGGAGAGACCAAACTAATTTCCTTGACCAAAGGATCAGTTTCACAGTAAATCAAAGTGCCGTCTGCTGGGGTAAGGTCAACAAACTTCCGAAACTGATCTTTATATTCATCAAAATCTGGGAAGACGTTGAAGTGATCCCAAGCTATTCCACTCACAAGTGCGATATCGTGTTTGTAATGAAAAAATTTAGGAGTCCGATCGAGTGGTGAAGTGAGATACTCATCTCCTTCGATGATGATAATTGGAGCATTCGAGAGCCTCACCATTAGGTCGAAACCTTCGATTTGCGCTCCAACCAAATAATCAAAATCCACATTTTGATCCTTCAAGACATGCAAAATGATGGAAGTAATGGAGGTTTTTCCGTGTGATCCAGCTATGACCACTCGTGTTTTGTTCTGGCTTTGATTATAGATGAATTCTGGAAAGGAATAGACAGGAATCCCCAATTCTTGAGCCTTAATCAATTCGGGATTATCGATGCGAGCATGCATCCCAAGGATAATCCCATCGAGACCCGAGTGAATTTTTTCTTCAAACCATCCATATTTTTCTGGGAGAATTCCAGCTTTTGCGAGTCGTGACTTGGAGGGTTCATATATTTCATCGTCAGAGCCTGTGACTTGGTAGCCTTTTTTGACTAGAGCCAGAGCCAAGTTGTGCATGACAGCACCTCCTACAGCGATAAAGTGATACTTTTTCATTTTGCGGGTTGGTTTAGTTTAAGAGGTTCAAACATAAAAATAAATGTTGGGAGCAAAGATCAAATAAAGCTTTAATGATCATTTTTTTTGGTGCTCTAGTTTTTGTCTTAATTTCGAGCCAAAATTCAACTATGCTCCCCGATAAGTACGCTTACCTTATACTTTCTTTACTATATATGATCGCTTGGACGGTGGTGTTTATTAAGAGCCCATTTAAGCGAGGAATGATCAAGGTCGGAGCTGTGGGTGGCTTAATGGGAGTGGTGGCCGAAGTTTGGTATTTTCGGGACTACTGGCGTCCACCTACACTTTTTGGACAAGGTATCCCCGGCATCGAAGATTATATCATAGGTTTTGCCATGTTTGGAGTGGGTGGATACATTTATTCCTCTTTCACCAAGCGCGAGATCGACTACGAAAAGCAAACCAAACCAAAGTACCGAGACTTCTTCTGGATTTTCATCACAGGGATAGGAAGCTTGACGGTCTTCAGTATGGGCTTTGGGATTCACTCTGGCTACGTCACCTTCATTACTTTCTTTTTGCTTTCGGTTTACATTTGGTTCCAACGTCCAGATCTGATCAAACTCAGCTGGATTTCGGCGATAGCCACGGGAGCGATTTCCTTTTTGATTTACTATATTAATTTCAATTTACTTTTCCCGCATTTCTGGGATGAGTATGGAATGCTAGACGATAAACCCTTGCTCGGGATTCGTATTGCTAATATTCCACTTTCCGAAATGCTTTGGCATTTTACCTGGGCAATGCTCTGCAGTATGTTCAGAGGCTATAGAAATGGCGTTTATTACAAGGAAACACCAGCCAAAAGCGTTTAAAATATTACCCAGACGATTTGAAACCGTTTTCCTCGGGCTGTGGAAAAATGGTGTACAACTTGTTCAAAAGTTTGGTGTAAAAGAAGATACATTTGTAACATGGCAGAAAACCAAAAATCAGTAAGAACCACCCGAAAAAAACCAGGTTTAGAGTTTCCAAATACCATCGGAAAGATTCCACCACAAGCCACAGACCTTGAGGAAGCAGTACTCGGAGCTTTGATGCTCGAGAAAGATGCACTTACCAATGTGATCGATATTCTTAAAGTGGAGAGTTTTTATAAAGATTCTCATCAGGTCATTTTTCAGGCTATTCTGGATCTTTTTACTGATTCACAGCCGATTGATTTACTTACTGTTACTGCCCAGTTGCGAAGAAATGGGGCTTTGGAAATAGCAGGAGGTGCTTTTTACATTACAGAGCTCACTTCGAAGGTGGCTTCTGCTGCTAATATTGAGTACCACGCCAGAATCATCACCGAGCAGGCAATCAAGCGAGAGTTGATCCAAATTGCGTCTGAAATTCAAAAGGATGCTTTTGAGGAAACTACGGACGTTTTTGAGCTTTTGGATAAAATGGAACAATCGCTCTTTCAAATCTCAGAAAAGAATATCCGAAAGAATTACTCGGATATGAAGTCCATCATGCGAGAAGCTATCATGGAGATGGAGATCCGAAAAACTCAAAAGGATGGTCTCACTGGAGTTCCATCAGGTTTCACGGCGCTTGACCGAGTGACTTCGGGTTGGCAAAAGTCCGATTTGGTGATTATCGCTGCTAGACCTGCGATGGGTAAAACGGCTTTCGTACTTTCTGTCCTTAGAAATGCCGCTGTGGATCATGATAAGCCAGTAGTTATTTTTTCACTGGAAATGTCTTCTGTCCAATTGGTGAATCGATTGATCAGTGCAGAAGCAGAATTGAGTTCTGAAAAAATTAAGAAAGGCTCCCTCGAAAATCACGAGTGGGAGCAATTGGTTCACAAGACCGCAAAATTATCCAAGGCACCACTTTTCGTGGATGACACACCTGCTTTGTCCATCCTAGAACTTCGAGCCAAGTGTAGAAAACTGAAGGCACAGCACGATATCCAGATGATCGTAATTGATTATTTGCAGTTGATGTCTGGAGATTCTAAAGGAGGTGGAGGAAACCGTGAGCAGGAAATTGCCAGTATTTCTCGAGCGTTGAAAAAGCTCGCTAAAGAATTGAATGTGCCCGTTATTGCGCTTTCACAGCTATCTAGAGCGGTGGAAACCAGAGGAGGAGATAAGAAGCCACAGCTTTCTGACTTGAGAGAATCAGGTTCCATAGAGCAAGATGCTGATATGGTTATGTTCCTCTACCGACCAGAATATTACGGGCTTCATGAAGTGGACATGGATGGACAGACCATCAATTCAGCTGGACTTGGGGAAGTGATTATTGCTAAGCATAGAAATGGTTCGCTTGGAAGCGTTCACCTGAAATTCATTGGTCAGTATACCAAATTTGTGGACTACGAAACCGTCAACATGTCGGACTTTGGGGCGGCCAAGCCATATGGTAATTCACTTCCAAGAGAGTCTTCAGGTTACAGCAACTTTGACAAGGGCACTACTGTGAGCTATCAAAGTAAGGTGAACAATGATGATGAGGACGAAATCGACTTTGATTCCAACGGACCTTCAAATTTTTAATAAATGAGAGCTATTACGCTCAATAGAGCACTTCCAGACAAGATTGAACTTAAGTCAGTTTCATCCAAAGCCGTAGGAGCCAAAGAAGTCTTGGTGAAGATCAAAGCTGCTGCACTCAATCACCGTGATGAATGGGCTAGGAAAGGCCTGTATCCTAATCTTAGGGATGGTGTGATTCTAGGGTCAGATGGTGCTGGAATTGTAAAAGAGGCCGGTGATCAGGTTTCCAAGGATTGGATCGGAAAGGAAGTCATCATTAACCCAAGTATCAACTGGGGAAATGACCAAAAAGCTCAATCTGCAGACTTTGAAATTCTAGGAATTCCAAGAGATGGAACCTTGGCGGAAAATGTGCTTGTACCCGCTGATCGACTTCATGAAAAGCCAGCCCACCTCAATTGGGAGGAAGCTGCCGCCTTACCACTCGCAGGACTTACGGCATTTCGTGCTCTTTTTTATCGGGCAGGGCTTATAAAAGGGCAAAAAGTTTTGGTTACAGGATTTGGTGGAGGAGTTGCTCAGTTTGCTACGCAGTTTGCTATTGCAGCGGAAGGTGAGGTTTATGTGAGTAGTAGCAGTCCAGCTAAGATTGAAAAAGCGAGATCTTTAGGGGCGAAGGCTGGATTTGATTACCGAGATGCAAACTGGGTGAATGAAGCTAAAAGTATTGCAGGGGGCTTTGATGTGATTATAGATGGAGCAGCAGGCGATTCCTTTTCAGATTTATTGAAAGTATGTAATACTGGAGGCACGGTGGTTTTTTATGGTGCCACGGGAGGAAATCCAAGTCAACTCGACGCCAGAAGGATTTTTTGGAATCAGTTGAATATCAAGGGTTCAACAATGGGAAGTGATCAGGATTTCCTTGAAATGCTCGAGTTCGTGAGCAAACATAGAATCAAGCCACTTGTTGATCAGGTTTTTTCCTTTGAAGAGGCTGTAACGGCTTTTGATCGGATGAGAGATGGAAAGCAATTGGGAAAAATTGTCTTAAAACCCTAACAAGGCTGATAAGTCTCTAGGAATTCTTTCTGAGCGATCCTGTAGATTTCGCTTTTATCCAAGGGGCAAACGAGATAGTCTCCAATTCGAAGTCGCATTTTTTCTCCCCAGGGGGCTTCGAAAACCAATTGCTTTGGAAGATTTTTATTCCCTAATTTTTCATTGAATTCAACTGCTAAGATTTTGCCCTTTGGGGAATAGATCCCCCATTCGCCTCTTTTCTCGAGAAAGCTATACTTCTCCTCAAAAAATTTCTCGTTAACTAAATACCGTTCTTTTGCTTCAGTCTGATTTTCCACCAGCCAATCACCTGGCTTTGCTTGATTTTTTGTCTCAATACCATCATTTGTTTTGGTAATTACCCAACTCCCGACGTCAGCTGGCTTCGCTTTGATCTTTAAAAATTTCTGAAAGCAGCTCCCATTTTTTTCCATGATGGGTAAAAGTTGGGCAAGTACTTCTTGTTGGCTTTTCATGAGTTGCTAAGGTGAGTTTCAACTGATGCTGGAATTTACTAAATTGATAATCAATCTGTTTACTAATTTTCACTTTGATTTTTATACCATGAAAACTTTTAAAGAAAAATTAAAAAGCTCAGGTCCCAAACGTATTTTAGCCTTGGATGGTGGAGGAATTCGGGGTGCACTTTCTTTGGGTTACCTAAAACACTTGGAAGATCTTTTGCGCAAGCAGCATAAAAATAATGAATTGTTGCTATCCGATTATTTTGACCTGATCGGAGGGACGAGTACCGGCTCCATCATTGCTTCTGCTTTGGCGATAGGGATGAGTGTAGATGAGATTAAGCAAAAGTATTTTGAGCTTGGTACTAAGATTTTTGGAAGAAAATATAAGTGGTATAGAATTTTTGAAATCGATGACCTAATGAAGGCACGATATGACCATAAGGCTCTAGATGAGGAGCTTCAGGGTGTTTTTGGTGATTTGACCTTGGGAGACAGCCATGCGCTAAAAACTGGTCTTTGTATCGTGGCCAAAAGGGCAGATACCAATAGTGTCTGGCCGCTGCTGAACCATCCCGATGGAAAATATTTCGATTCAGAACATGGAAAAAATGGGAGTATCCCTATCTGGAAGGCTGTCCGAGCTAGTGCAGCCGCTCCAACCTATTTTCTTCCTCAATCCATCGATGTGGGCGGAGATATGGGACAGGCTGCGTTTGTGGATGGGGGTGTGAGTATGGCAAATAATCCGGCGTTGAAACTGCTAATGGTGGCTACACTTTCAGGTTTTCCCTTCAAATGGGAAATGGGAGAGGATAAAATCCTACTGGCTTCTGTGGGAACGGGAATGACCAAATGGAAACGATTGCCAAAAAAGATTCAAAAAAACCATCTTTTAAATTGGGCGGCAGAACTTCCAGAAATGCTTATGCAGGATGCCAGTTGGCAAAACCAGAAAGTGCTCCAGTGGCTTTCTAATTCACCCACGGCTCAGCATATTGATGGGGAGTCAGGAGATCTGGATGGTGATCTTTTGGGCTTCGGGAAAGGCAAAAGAGAGCCTCTGCTCCATTATTTAAGGTATAATGTAACCTTGGATGTGGACGAGATGAATAAGCGCTTTAAGCCTTCAAAGCCATATACCCAAAAGGATATTGATAGTCTAGCAGCTATGGATAATGCGAAAAACTGCCAGGCTTTGTATGATCTAGGTTTAGCTGCTGGTGCACAGGAGTTGGATCAAAAGCATTTTCCCGAATCATTTAAAATCACTTAATCCAGATCGTTTTCGAATTTGAAAATTTCCAAAGCACTCGAAAGTTCTTTGGCAGTTTTACTTTCATTTTGACTATGGGCAAGTTTGATTCCATCCTCAAATATTTGCAGGGCTTTATCCAAATTATTCTGAGAAGCAAAAAAATGAGCAGCAGGAAAGTAAGTAGGTAGATAACTTTCGTGATCCTTTAAGAGTTGATTAAATAGATTTTCTGTTTGAGAGGGATCGATGGATTCATATTCCAATGCTAATGCATACCAATTGAAAGGATTTTGGGGTTCTTCTTCACAAAATTGCTTCAAGGCCTGCAAACGATTTAAATTGCTCATCGAATAGTTTTTTTAATTACTTAGTGACTGTTAATTTCACGTGAAATAAATCTAAAATTATTTAAATCTAAACCAATGAAGATTCTTGTTTGTATCACCCACGTACCAGACACGACCTCAAAGATTCAGTTTACTGATAATAACACCAAGTTTGACACTACAGGAGTGCAATTTATCATCGGACCATACGATGATTATGCCTTAGCTCGAGCGGTGGAATTGAGAGATCAAACGGGTGGAAAATTAACCGTTTTGAATGTAGGTGGAGCGGAAACCGAACCAACCTTGAGAAAAGCATTAGCCATTGGAGCTGATGACGCGATCCGAGTGAATACAGATCCCAAGGATTCTTTTTATGTAGCTCAACAGATTGCGCACTATGCCAAAGAGGGAGGTTACGATTTGATTCTGATGGGACGAGAATCTATTGATTTCAATGGGGGTATGGTTCACGGAATGGTTGGTGAACTTCTTGGAATGCCAAGTTTTTCTCCAGTGATGAAACTAGATGTGGAAGGAACATCAGTAAAAATGTCCAGAGAAATCGAAGGTGGTAAAGAAAATCTTGAGGCTAATTTGCCTTTGATAGCAGGTTGCCAAGAGCCAATTGCAGAATGGAAAATTCCAAATATGAGAGGAATCATGTCTGCCAGATCAAAGCCAATGAATGTAGTGGGGCCCGTGAGTGATTCGACTCAAGCTGAGACCAAGTCCTTCGCGTTACCACCAGCTAAAGGAAGTGTAAAACTAGTGGACAAGGATAATGTGGGAGAGCTGGTACAATTGCTCAAGAATGAGGCAAAAGTACTTTAATTCAAAAGTTTTAAAAAATTAAAAATCAAGATATTATGTCAATTTTAGTATATATAGAACACTCGGAAGGACAAGTAAAAAAGACTAGCCTTGAGGCTGTTTCATTTGCCAAGGCTCTTGCTGATCAAACTGGTGAAGGCGACGTTGTAGCCGTGGCTTTAGGTGCAATAGATAATGATGCTTTGGCCCATGCGGGTACGGCTGGAGCAGATAAAGTGCTTCATGTATCGGACGACAGACTAAGTGCAGGAGTGATCCAAGCTCATGCCTCAGCGGTGGCTCAGGCTTTCCAAAATATTGGCGCTAAGACATTGGTATTGGCCAAGTCTTCTTTGGGCGATGCTGTTGCAGCTCGATTGGCCATCAAGCTTAATGCTGGATTAGTTTCAAACGTGGTAGAGCTTCCTCAGACTTCAGGGGAGTATTTGGTGAAAAGAAGTATTTATACCGGAAAAGCCTTCGCAGAGACCGCGCTTACCACTGAAAATAAAATATTGGCAGTAAAGAAGAATGCAATCGATCTTAAAACAGACGGCGGAGCTGCGAGTGTTGAGGAGTTTGCGGTCACTATAGATGAAAGTGATTTTGCCTCGAAAATAACCGCAACAGAACGTGCTACGGGTGAAGTTTTGCTTCCTGAAGCAGATATTGTTGTTTCTGGCGGAAGAGGTATGAAAGGACCAGAAAACTGGGGAATGATAGAAGAAATGGCTAAAACTCTCGGTGCAGCGACAGGTTGTTCAAAGCCAGTTTCTGATATTGGATGGAGACCTCACCACGAACACGTTGGACAAACAGGCGTAAAAGTTGCGCCAACTTTATATATTGCGATCGGAATTTCCGGAGCAATTCAGCACCTTGCAGGCGTGAACTCTTCCAAATGTATAGTGGTGATCAATAAAGATCCGGAAGCGCCATTTTTCAAAGCAGCCGATTACGGTATTGTTGGAGATGCATTTGATGTAGTTCCAAAACTTACCGAGGCACTCAAAGCTGAACTTTAATTTTTGTGGAAAAACTCGTTGAACTAGAGATTTTAGGATTATCATCAAATCACTCACAATCAGGGTCATTTACCCTTGTACTTGGTGAAACCGAAGGAGCAAGACGATTGCCTATTGTGATTGGTATGTTTGAAGCTCAGGCGATTGCGATTGAGATCGAAAAGATCGTTCCCAATCGTCCCATGACTCATGATCTCTTTAAATCTTTCGCAACAAGTTTCAATTTCCATCTGGACCGGATTGTGATTTCAGATATGAAGGAAGGTGTTTTTTACGCCAAAATTCATGGACACACCGATTTGGGAGATGTAGTGATAGACTCTAGGCCCTCGGATGCGATCGCCATTGCGGTCCGATTTGAAAGCCCTATTTTCTGCGCTGAGAAGGTGATGAGTGAAGCTGCTCTGGAATTTACCGAGGAAGATAAAGCAGAGGAAAAGGTGGCTCAGAGTAAGTCAGAGCGTCAAAGTACTCCCAAAAAGGATCCTGGTCTCAAAGATTATAGCCTAGATCGTCTCAATCAGATGCTGGATAAAGCCATCAGCGATGAAGACTACGAGAAAGCAGCGAGAATTCGAGATGAAATAAATAAGCGTAACTAATTTAAAGCTCGGCGAAAGCCGAGCTTTTTTGTTAGGGGTAGGTTACTTATTTTTGGAGCTCGCTGGAAATTAAGCTATGGATTTTATTAGAGGTGGATTTGGAATTGTAGTCATCATTTTGGTGGCTTTTATTTTTTCAAGTAACAAAAAGAAGATTGACTGGAGGCTCGTAGCTATAGGCGTAGGCTTACAGCTGGTATTTGGTTTTTTGATTACGCAAGTTCCCTTTGTAGCCAAAGGATTTGCCCTTCTTAGTCAAGGTTTTGTGAAGTTTCTGAGCTTTAGTCAGGATGGTGCAACGTTTATTTTTGGTGATCTAGCCACCGATAGCTTTGGCTTTATCTTCGCCTTTCAAGTGCTCCCAACCATCATCTTCTTTTCTACGGTATCTGCTGGGCTCTACTACTTAGGTGTATTGCAAAAGGTGGTTTTTGGTATTGCCTGGGTGATGTCTAGAACCATGAGACTTTCTGGCCCTGAATCCCTTTCAGCAGCAGGAAATATATTTCTAGGTCAAACCGAAGCTCCTTTATTAGTTCGGCCTTTTATTCCTACCATGAGTAAATCTGAACTCATGTGCCTGATGACAGGGGGGATGGCCACCATCGCAGGAGGTGTTTTGGCTGGATACGTGGCCTTTCTTGGAGGGGATAGCTTGGAGGAACAAACCAAATTTGCGGCTTATTTATTAGGGGCAAGTATAATGAATGCTCCTGCAGCCATTGTGATGTCTAAGATTTTTATTCCTGAAGTGGAAAAAGAAGTGATCGATGAAAAACTTCAAGTGAACGAGGAAAGCATGGGAGTCAACTTGATTGACGCCATGTCTATAGGAGCGTCAGAAGGCTTGAAACTTGCCCTTAATGTAGGTGCTATGCTTTTGGCATTTATTGCTGTAATCGCCGCGGTTAATTTCGTGCTAACTGGCTTAATTGGGGATTACACGGGGTTAAATGCTTGGGTATCAAGAACCACGGGTGGACAGTTTGCCGGCTTTTCTTTAGAGTATATTTTTGGTCAGGTATTCCGATTGTTCGCTTGGGTGATAGGAGTGGAGTGGGTTGACACACTTCAGGTAGGGAGTTTGCTAGGGCAAAAAACTGTAATCAACGAATTTGTGGCCTATTTGAGCCTTTCTGAGATGCAAGCAGCTGGGACTTTAAGTCCAAAATCCATCGTAATTGCTACGTATGCCCTTTGTGGCTTTTCCAACTTTTCGTCCATTGCCATTCAATTGGGCGGTATTAGTATCATCGCACCAAACCAACAAGGGAATTTAAGTAGGTTGGGTTTAAAAGCTTTGCTAGCAGCCTCTCTGGCCTGCTTGATGACTGCTACTCTAGCAGGCATGCTCTTTAATGGTTAATTGACTACTTCCAAAGAACAAAAAAAGTCAGCATCGGAAAATGCTGACTTTTTTTGTAGTAAGGGAACGTCTACTCTAAGCCATAAAGACTTTTACCAACAGCTTCGTATTTATCATTTGGAAGCCAGAAAGGCTTGCTCTTGTTGTCAGCAATCATTTCAGCAGCGTAGATGTAAGCTTTCCAATATTTCACTGCATAATCCATGTCGATACTATCCACTTCGTCTGCGGCTTTGTGATAATACTTGTTGATTTCATCATCGAACGAAGTAAAGCCCAAACTGAAAGTAGGTGCAGGGATTCCCTTTTTCGCGAAGCTTACATTATCTGAACGATCAAAAAGACCTTGCTCAGGCGCTGGATCTTCGATAGCCTTGAGTCCAAAAGCTTCAGTGGCCTTTTCAAGGGTAGCCATTTCAGTAGTTCGAGTCAAACCAATCACAGTGATCACAGATGTATCATTATATCCAGCTCCATCGATATTCAGGTTATAAACCATTTGCTCAAGAGGCAAAAGTGGGTTTTCGGCATAGTATGCACTTCCCAATAAGCCTTTTTCCTCAGCAGTCCATAGTGCAAATAGAATAGAACGTTTCGGTGGGTTTTTGGCGAAGTATTTAGCGGCATTGATGACTGATACCGTGCCGATGGCATTGTCTCTTGCTCCATTGTAGATACTGTCGCCAGAGGCATCTGGAGTACCCACACCCACGTGATCATAGTGAGCAGAAAGCATCACAAACTCAGATTTCAAGTTTTTATCTGTTCCTTCCACCCAGCCTAGAATATTTTTGCCATCAATAGGCTTTTGTGTTTTGCCTTGGATGTTGAGGCTTACTGATTTAATTTCTCCTTTTGCAACTGCATTTTTGGTGTCATTTTGTAAATCTTTCACCCAGATATAAGGTAGTTTACTTGCAGCGCCTTGATCAAGGCTCATTTGATCAGAACTCAAGTAATTAGCGATTAATTGCCAAGGGATGGAAGGAATATTGTACATCTCAATGATGCCTGCTGCACCATTTTCAGAAGCTAGAGCCACTTTTTCACGACCTACAGCAAAAAGCTGTGCTGGGCTCATTCGATCTGGAGCACCGAGATTGGTGACCACGATTTTGCCTTTAACGTCTTTTCCTTTGTAATCCTCAGCCAAACCATAGCCAAGATCAACCAATTCGAAGTCGCCAGTGACGGAAGTTCCATCCAAAACCAGCATGGATTCTTTTTGGTTGAAAGTGGATTCACCCAGTTTCAGAGATCCTGATTTAGGGGGAGAAGAAAGTACAAAAGGGATATTCTGGAAATATCCATCAGCCCCTGGAACGGTTTTAATACCATATTTCTCAAATTCACCAGCGATGTAATCTATCGCTAATTTCATTTCTGGCCTTGCAGGATCCCGACCTTTGAGCTCATCTGATGCCAAATAGGTAATATGAGCTTCTGCTTCAGCCCGATCAAATCTCTTTTCAATTTTTTTCTTTTGTCCCAGAGTGACGGAGACAGAGCCTAGTAAAATAGCTAGGCCAAGTAGTGTTTTTTTCATATGATTATAATTTGTTTTCTAAAGGACATAGGGAATCTTCGCAAGCATTATAATCATGCCTCTGTGCGTCATTTTGGGTCATGCTCGATTTCATCTGTTTGTTTTTAAGGGTTGGCTAAAATAGCTCATTTTGACAATTATGCCAGTTTTTGACTCGCATCTTTTGGTAAGGAAAGTGATAAGTCAGTCGTAATTTTTACAAAATGAACAGGTGGATCAGCTGTGAAAAGAATTTGATTACCAGAAATAGGATGCGTAATGCTCAAGCTTTTTGAATGAAGCAGCAAATGCTTTAAGCCAAATTGTTGCTCGAAAAAATGATTTTGTTTGTTGTCCCCATGCTTTTTATCTCCGATAATGTAGTGACGCAAATGGGCCAAATGTTTTCTGATTTGATGAGTGCGGCCAGTTTCAGGCTTGACTTCGATCAAGGAATACCGACTCGTAGGGTATCTTCCTGTAGTATCAAAAGGTATTTCACATTCGGAGATGACTTTGTAATTCGATAAGGCTTCCTGACGATTATTCGAATACTCACTCGTTAATGCGTAATCGATTTTGCCATATTTTTGTGCAGGAATTCCGCGACAGATCGCCCAATATACTTTTTCAGCCTTTCTTTCTTCGAACTGCTGCTTTAAAGAAGGCATGAGCTCAGGGTTTTTTGAAAAAAGTAAAACTCCACTAGTCGGCCGGTCCAATCTATGGATAGGGGAGACCCAACTGCCAATTTGATCTCGAAGAATTTGTAAGGCGAATTCAGTTTCCTCGGCTGCGATTTTGGTTCGATGGACCAAAAGCCCAGATGGCTTATTGATAGCCACTAGGCTTTCATCCTCATAAATAATGTGAAGTGGTCTCATGCTAGCCGGATTAGGCGATGGTTCCTGATCCGATGCACTCTTCTCCATCATACCAAGCTACAAACTGTCCTGCGGCAATTCCTTTTTGGGGAGTGCTGAAAAAAACATAAAGTCCATTTTCTTTTTGAATCAGCTTGGCTTCAACCAGTGGCTGTCTGTAACGAATTCTAGCTTGATAGGTGGCGACTTCACCATTAGAAAGCTTCAAATCTTCACGGATCCAATGAACCTCTTCATTTTTCACAAAAAGAGCATGGCGTAGCAAGCCGGGATGCGTTTCACCAAGACCAGTGTAAATCACATTCTGCTTCGTATCTGTGGCGATTACGAAAAGTGGAAGGCCTGTTCCACCCACTTTTAGCCCTTTTCTCTGCCCAACAGTAAAGAAGTGAGCCCCATTGTGTTCTCCCAGGACTTTGCCTTGATTTTCATTGAAGGATAAGGGCAATGCGATGTTATCCAATTCCTCCGAACTTAAATCCTCTAAGTCTATTCCTGCCGGAACTGCATACTTTTGAAGCATGGGAAGATCAGCAGGGATATCGATAATTTTCCCCTTTTTCGGCTTCAACTGCTGCTGAAGAAAGTCTGGAAGCCTCACTTTTCCAATAAAGCAAAGTCCTTGACTATCTTTTTTGTCTGCAGTGATAAGATCAAGAGATTTGGCAATTTCTCGAACCTCTGATTTTTGCAAATGCCCAATTGGGAAAAGAGCTTTGCTCAATTGATTCTGATCGAGCTGACAGAGGAAGTAGCTTTGATCTTTATTTGGATCGGCTCCCGCAAGTAGTTGATAAACCGTTTTGCCCACTTTACTGATTTCCCCACGCTGACAGTAATGTCCAGTAGCCACAAAGTCCGCTTTAAGCTTTTCTGCTGCTTTTAAGAAAATGTCAAATTTAATCTCGCGATTGCAAAGAATATCAGGATTTGGTGTTCTCCCAGCCTTGTATTCTGAAAACATATAATCAACGATTCTGTCTTTGTATTCTACACTCAGGTCAATGGCCTGAAAGGGAATTCCTAGCTTTTCTGCTACGAGCATGGCATCTGTAGAATCTTCCATCCAAGGACATTCATTGGAAATGGTAACGGATTCGTCATGCCAGTTTTTCATAAACATCCCAATGACTTCATATCCCTGCTCGATAAGCAAGTGGGCAGCCACTGAACTGTCGACGCCGCCTGAAAGGCCGACAACGACTCTTTTTTTCTTTTGCATGCTGATGTATTGGTAATGGATTAAAGGTCCATTAGGTTAATCAAGTGGGAAACATCCACGACAGGTCGTTTGGTTCCGTCAGCAAAGGTAGCCTTCTTCATTAGAATTTGATTAGAAACCAACGGCCGTATCATCTCCTCGAGGATCAGCTCCACCTTCCAGTTTTCCATCCGGTAAAACCAAAATAGCATCCACCTTACCAATGATTCGACTAATATCTTCACGAATGATGTATCCTTTCTTTTTCAACCCTTGAATCAAGGTGCTATCGAAGGAATTTGGCTCAAATGTCACCAAATCAGGAAGCCATTGATGATGGAATCTCGGAGCATTCACGGCTTGTTGCATTCCCATTCCAAAATCCACCACGTTACAAATGACCTGCGCCACCGATGTTATAATAGTCGAACCTCCTGGAGTGCCAACAACCATTAAAAGTTCACCGTCTTTTTCTATGATAGTAGGAGTCATGGAGCTTAGCATGCGCTTTCCAGGCTGAATGCTATTGGCCTCTGCACCTATCAAACCGAACATATTTGGCTCGCCAGCCTTTGAGCTGAAATCATCCATTTCATTATTCATGAAAAAGCCCAAATCGTCAATGAATACCTTCGATCCGTAAGCGCCATTTAAGGTCGTGGTCACTGAAACGGCGTTTCCTTCAGCATCTACGATAGAGTAGTGGGTCGTTTCCATACTTTCAGAAAACACGATTGCGCCCTCAGCGATGTCCTCAGACTTGGTCGCTTCTTCCCAGTTGAATGAACTCATTCGATCATTGAGATAGTCTTGATTAAGTAAGTCGTCAATGGGGATTTCTACAAAATCGGGATCTCCTAAATAATAATTCCGGTCGGCATAAGCTCTTCTTTCAGCTTCTACCAGGAGTTGAATATGATTTTCTGAATGATGCCCATAATCCGATAATTGATAAGGTTCAATCATTCGCAGAATCTGGGCTATAGTCACGCCTCCTGAGCTAGGAGGAGACATGGAAATCACTTTTACTCCACGGTAATCGAAAACAATAGGATCTCTCCAAACAGCTTGATAATCAGCTAAATCCTCCTTAGTAATGATTCCGCCGATTTCGGTCATATGATCCACGAGCATATCGGCAGTTTGTCCTGAGTAAAATTCCTCTCGACCATTTTCTGCAATTCGCTGTAGGGTTTCTGCCAAAATAGGTATCTTCAATGTATCTCCAGCGGCGTAAGGTTTGGCGTAAAAAGTATCTTCTCCATTCATCTTAATAAAGGTTTCTCGAAGTCCATCAAAGCTTGCAGCCTGATATTCACTTACCAAAAAGCCTTTTTTCGCCAACTCAATCACTGGCTCAAGAATTTCTTTTGGAGTTAATTTGCCAAATCGTTTTTGCGCTTCAAAAATCCCTGCAATGGTCCCAGGAACTCCAGAAGCCAATGCCCCTTGAGTACTCAATCCAGGAATGATATTTCCATTTTCGTCTAGGTACATGTCGCGATCTGCAGCACCAGGAGCTTTTTCTCGATAATCTAGACCTCCAGTGCTTCCATCTGCCATCCTGTACACCATAAAGCCTCCGCCTCCAAGATTCCCTGCAAATGGGTAAGTGACAGCTAGGGCCATTTCAGTGGCCATCATTGCATCAAAGGCGTTTCCACCTTTTCGCATGATTTCTACGCCTATTGCTGAGGCTTCTTCTTTGGCGGAAACCACCATCGCCTTTTCGGTGACAAGACCACGTTTAATTTCCTGTTGAGGTGTCTCCTTTGGGCCGCAGGCCACAAATAAGACGCATAAAAAGAAAAATAGAAGGAGCCGTTTAAGAGTGAAAGGAGGCATAGTCTTAGTCGAGAAGGGTGTTATTGAATAGCTTTAAGATTCGCTTATACTCATCAGTCCAAGAAGAAGGCTCTACAAAACCGTGATCTTCCCCAGGATAAACTGCCATTTCCCAGTTATCTTTTTCTAGTTCGATCAATCGCTGGGAAAGTCTCACTACATCCTGAAAATGAACATTAACGTCAACCATACCATGTGCGATCAAAAGATGATTTTTCAAGCCTTCGGCAAAATAAATAGGAGAGGAACGACGATAGGCAATTGGGTCCTCTTCGGGTGTATTCAAAATATTGGCAGTGTAACCGTGATTGTAATGTGCCCAATCCGTAACCGAACGAAGAGCAGCGCCTGCTTTAAATACATCAGGCTCAGTAAATAGTGCCATTAAGGTGATAAACCCTCCATAGCTTCCACCATAAATTCCCAGTCTGTCTTTATCGATACCCTGCTGCTCCACCAAGAATTTTGCTCCATCAATCTGATCCGAAAGGTCCTTGCCGCCCATGTGTCGATATATTCCTGTTCGCCAATCTCTTCCATACCCGGCACTTGCTCGGTAATCGATATCTAGAACAGTGTATCCCAAATCGGTTAGAAGATTATGAAACATATATTCTCGGAAGTAGCTACTCCACCATTTGTGTGCATTTTGAAGATATCCGGCCCCATGGACGAAGATTACGGCGGCCCCATTTTTCTTGGCTGGATCAGGTGTGTAGAGTCTCGCAGGTACCATGGCACCATCTCGAGCTTCAAATCTTACAATCTCTGGGTCTCGCCAATTGTAGGACTTAAATTCCTCACTTTGACCGCTGGTCAGCTTTATAACTTCGCTATTTTTCTTGTTTAGGTCCTTCAAATACAGCTCTGGAGGTGTATTGCTGTAAGAATGAAGAATGACCATTTTGGATTCGTCTGGGGACAAATACGCTTGGTTTTCACCAGTCATGTTGGTTAATTTTTCCATTTTCCCGCCCATCACTGGCATTCGGTAAAAATGTCTCTCTCCGGGATCTACTTCAGAAGTAGTCAGATACCAGCTCTTTTTATCCTTGGATAGGAATGGATCAAAGACCTCGAATTCACCGCTAGTTAGTGCAGTCTTTTTGCCGTTGTTTACATTCAGCAAATAGAGATGTGAATAGCCGCTTTCTTCTGATTGAAAGTAGATGTGCTCGCTGTCGGGAAGCCAACCAAATTCACCTGCGGAAAATGTCCAGCCAATCCCAGGGCCTGAGATCCAAGCTTCATCACGCTGCCGATCTAGCGTTTTTAAATCTCCATTTTCGAAATTCACCTGTGCGATCCAGCGATCCTTATTGTCAAGCGAGCGAACCACCACCACAGCACTTTTGCCGTCAGGCGAAAAGTAGGGACCAGAAAGATAAACATCACGATCTTTTACTTCCCATTCTTTGTCAGGGTAATCTTTCACATAATCTGGCAAATCTTGGATCCCTTCAAGGGTAGAGGTGTTGAGGTAAAAAACCGTATCGTTAGCTAAATCATAAAAGCCTATTTCTATCTCCGAAGGCTCCGTACCTACTTTAGACCTAGCTCGAAGATCTTTGGTATACCCTGATGCATCCAAATAGTCAGGGACTGCTGTTGGAGGATTGCTAGTACGTTTGAACACACTAAACGTAGCAAATCTAGCATCAGGCGATAAGGTTAAGTTGGAAAGGTTTTTTCCGGCAGTATAAAAGGCATATTCCTCTTCTTCATGCATCTCTTTGATGGATTCTCGATATACCTTGCTGAGACTGTCTTTTTTAGCTCTTTCTTGTAGTATTTGGATAAGGGCTAAATTTTCGCTTTCCACAAATCCTTTAGTTGTACCGCTGGATGAGCTGGAAGAAGATTCGGATTGTTTCGACCCCGATTTGATGTTGGTGACTTTGCTAGCCTTTCCAGTATTTCGGTCAAAGACATAAATATTATCTGAAGAGCTAAAGGCGATTTTACTTTCATCAAAAAGAAAATAAGGGTTACTCATGGCATCTGGCCATTCCAAAAGTATTTCTACATCTCCTGTTTTGACTGTTTCGAGCATCAACTTATTTTGTTCTCGATAAATTCGACTCTTTTTGTCCTGAGAATATTCTCCGCTTTTACCACGTGAGTCCTTGGCCTCATTCCATTGCACCTTCTGGATTTGATCGATTTGGTTCAGCTCAATTTTGTAAAGTGAGTCAGCAGGGTCTCCAGCAAGGTTATATCGAAAATATATGCTTTTACCATCCTCAGACCAATAGGGAGAGGAGGGGAAAGTACCCATCCAGGATGGATCACGCATAATGTATTCAACGCTGAGCGTGCTTTGCTGGGCAAAAGAAATGCTAGTGACTGCCAGTGCTAGGACTGCTAGTAAAATTTTTCTCATGAAGTGGATTTTTTGAAGATTAGAGGCTCTCGATGAAAGTATTCAATTCTTGACGAATGGTTTTTACATGGTCCTGAAGTAGCTCATTCGTCGGGGCTGAAGCCTGCAGATTCTCTTCTATTTTATGAATTAATTCCAGTGTTTTTTCTGCGCCTATGTAGCTCAAGGAAGGCTTGGCTTTATGAACTCGCTTTTTTACAGTCGCGAAATCTTCTTTTTTATAAAATTCGGGCAGCTCTTCAAGTTCCACCAAGTTAATGCTTAGGACTAGGCCTAGAAGCTCTCTGATCAATTCGGGGTTGTCCTTACCGAGATAATTGTAAATCGTGGCTTCATCGATGTATTTATACATATAAAATGAGGTGATATCAGCGTTTTTTTTGGATTTGAATCTAAAATTATAAACATTTTTCATATCCGATAATTTCTATGGTATGAGATTGTTCGATTGGTGTCGTCTTAAGATGAGTTTATCTGTGCCGGTGAGGATAGCTATCCTTATGCTTTTGATTTTTCTGGTTCAGGAAAGCTTCAATTTAGACTTTGGGATCCTAGGAATTCTTCCTCGAAAAATCTACGGTGTCTTTGGCATTATTCTCACGCCATTTATTCATGGCAATTGGATGCATTTACTATCCAATCTCTCTCCATTCTTGGTATTAAGTATCGTACTTTACTATTTCTATGATCGGATTGCGGGGTGGGTTTTGGTATATGGGATGCTCTGGACAAATATCCTCGTATGGCTTGCAGGGCGCCCATATTTACACATTGGAAGTAGTGGTCTCGTTTATATGTTGGCCTTTTTTCTGATGGGATTTGGCTTTTTCCGTTGGAAGAAAATAGACCTACTCGTTTCAGCGATTATAGTGACAATTTATGGGAGTTTAGTGTTTGGTGTGGTGCCATCTGTTGGCAGGGTTTCTTGGGAAAGCCATCTACTCGGAGCCGGAGTTGGGATAGTGTTAGCATTTTACCTCAGCAGGAAAACCCATGTAAGTTCCTACTCATTGAAAAGCATTTCTTAATTTTACCCCTCTAGAGGTTATTAAATTCATGCAAACGAAAAAGAAAATATTCTTGATATTCTTCATCATCTTCATGTTGATCATGTTTTGGATAGGATATGATATTTCTAAACGAACCACCTTTCCTGGTTCGAAACCCCAGCTTAAGGAAAGAATAACCACAGATCAAGAATAGTGATGGAAAAGAATCGAATAGACGTAGACCGACTTGATCTGGAAAAGATGAAGGAAAAAACCACCGAAAATCCGGGGACTTTACCTTTTGCGCATCATTCGGGAAGTGCTCTGATTAAGCCAGAGGATAAGGGTAAAATTACCGGGAGGGCGGTGGCAGCCATGCATTCGCAGACAGACATGCAAATGTCTCAGATTTACCAGCAAATGCAGCTATTGGCCGATCAGGCTAAGAAAATACAGGCAAGAGTGGAGATTTCGGAGCGGATTTATCAAGCTTCTATTTCTTTTGAACCCTTGATTAACCATACTTATTTTTTGTATCAAAAAGAGGACGGGACAGACTTCATGAGTATGATTTCTCCAGAGGAATGGGGACGAAAAAAGAATTTTTCAGACTTTATCGCAGAAGTGAAGTTACTCGCAGATCATACCTGGGAGATTCTTCGTGAGTCCTAATAAGAGCCATGGATAATTTAATCATTCGGCAGCTTGATTCGATTTTGAAAGAGGGGGAGCTGGAGTATGAAAAAGATTTTCATCTTGAGGTCAATCATCAATTTCTTGATTCTAAATCCAAAGAATGGCTAGGGGAATCCTTTGAAGAGCTTGGAGGAAAAGAAGACTTTCCTCTGCTCAATAAGCTCAAATTTGATTTTAAGATCAATCGTTTTTTGATTAAATATGACGATGAGTCTCACTTTAATCGATATAGATTAATTTCCTTAAGATCAGAGGTCTATGATCAATTTAATTTTGAATTTTTGCAAGGATATAAACGACTTTGCAGAACATATGAAAAAGACTGTCTCAAGGTAGGGATGCAGCAAAGGATCTGGTTTGGACCAACTCTCGCTCAATCACTTTTTGGTGAAGGAAGTGAACCTGGTGATTTCTACGGGGTAGGTGCATCAGGTTGGAGATTAACTGCCTTCAACGATTTGCAAATGGACTTGCAATCCAGATTACATGGATTCAAGCTTTTGCGAATTTCTCCTTATGAGACTTTGATGACTGGAGGTAGCCTTCGAAGGATTGATCAATTGCTGATTAATCCTAACGAGGAGACTCGCGGAATGATTCTGAAGTGGCTAATGAGAAAACTGGCTTAAAGATTAAAAGCAAAAAAAAACGAGTAGCTAAATTTTAGCTACTCGTTTTTTTATGAAAGTTGGATTAAGCAAAAAGCCCAAACATCTCACGCTCAATTTTACTCACAATCGCAGCAAAATCGTCTGGGTTGGCCACAAAATCAATCTGATTCACATCAATGATTAATAATTTGCCTTCCCTATAGCCTCCTATCCACTCTTCGTAGTGTTCGTTCAAGTGCTTCAGGTAATCGATCCGCATGGTGGTTTCATAGCTCCTGCCTCGCTTTTCGATTTGACCGACTAGCTTTGGAATATCTGCTTTTAGATAAATTAAAAGATCAGGAGCCTTTACATGTGGTAGCATGGAATGAAAAAGGCTGAGATAGCTTTCGTAATCACGCTGACTGAGATACCCGCTTTTATAGAGGTTGGCAGCGAAAATGTACGCATCCTCGTAGATTGTACGATCCTGGATAGTGGGAGACGTTTTGGCCTGAATGGTCTTCAGCTGATTAAACCGAGAATTCAGGAAATAGACTTGCAAATGGAAAGCCCATCTAGGCATGTCTGCATAGAAATCGGCCAGATAGGGGTTATTTTCAACTGACTCAAATTCAATATCCCAGCCGTAATGCTTTCCTAGTTTTTCTGCGAGGGTGGTTTTACCCGACCCAATATTCCCAGCTACTGCGATGTGCATATGTTTATTTGGTAAATCGTGAGGATACGACAAGGTCCTTGCTTCCCGGAGTGTATTCGTAGAAACCTTTTCCTGTCTTAACACCCCTGTGACCTGCTTCCACCATATTTACGAGTAAAGGGCATGGAGCATATTTTGGATTACCAAAGCCATCGTGAAGTACACGAAGGATGGACAAACAAACATCCAGTCCAATAAAATCCGCCAATTGAAGCGGACCCATAGGGTGCGCCATTCCTAATTTCATCACAGTATCAATTTCATGAACTCCTGCCACACCTTCGTAAAGGGTATAAATCGCCTCATTGATCATTGGCATCAGAATTCTATTGGCAACAAACCCTGGATAATCATTGACTTCTACCGGTACTTTCTGAAGCTTTTTTGAAAGATCCATGATGATGTCTGTGGTTTCATCCGAAGTGGAGAATCCACGAATCACTTCGATCAATTTCATCACAGGAACAGGATTCATAAAATGCATCCCGATTACTTTTTCCTCTCGCTTCGTAGCAGAGGCAATTTTGGTAATCGATATTGAAGATGTGTTGGAAGCTAGAATAGCGGTGGATGGAGCCAACTCATCGATTTGCCTGAAAAGATCCAATTTGATCTCCATGTTTTCTGTGGCGGCTTCTACGACCAAATCAGCATTTTTGACACCTTCTGCAAGGGAAGTAAATGGAATGATTCTACTCAGAGCTGCATCTTTATCGGCTTGGGTGAGTACTTCTTTAGCAACTTGTCGATCCATATTCTTGGAGATTTTCGCCAGAGCTTTGTCCAAGTAATCTTGTTTGATGTCGATTAAAGATACTTCATATCCAAACTGAGCGAACACGTGTGCGATGCCATTGCCCATGGTTCCAGAGCCGATTACAGAGATGTTTTTCATAAGTAGATGGGAATCAGAGATTCGTTAATTTTTTGGGTTTATTAAATCAAATGATGGAACAAAGCTAAGTCGCCATGCTTCCTATTCCAATTTTTAACACCCTTAAAACGGGCAATGTTTCACCGATTTTCTTTGGTGCGAAGATTATTGTCTAACTTTGACTTATGGAAGAATTAGGTCTGATTACCGCCTTGCCAATCCGCAGATTCACGGATTTTGGAGCTTACTTAGGACTGCACTCTGGTGAAGAAGTTCTTTTACCCCAGGGGTATCTCACTGGAAATGAAGTGGAAGGCGATATGGTTGAGGTCTTTGTGTACACAGATAGCGAAGATCGACCAGTCGCAGTGACCCAGCACCCCAAGGTTTTACTAGATGAGTTCGCCGTTTTGGAAGTTAAGGAGACGACGAGTTTTGGGGCATTTTTAGATTGGGGTCTTCCAAAAGACCTTTTTGTTCCCAATTCTGAAATGGGAAAACCCATGGAAGTGGGGCAGAAGCACCTGATCAGAGTATGCGTGGATCATAAAACTACGCGATTGATTGGCGTGAGCAAATATGCCGGATTTATCGGTCCTGCGCCGGTAGAGTTTATGACAGGACTTCCGCTCACCGGATTGATTTTTGATCTAACAGATCTGGGCTATAAGGTTTTGGTAGAAAGCCAATTTGAGGGTTTGCTTTATGCCAATGAGGTATTTGAGCCCATAGAAATTGGTGAAAAAAGGACCGTTTATCTGAAAAAAAGGAGAGATGATGGAAAGCTGGATTTGCAGCTATTGCCAACCGGTAGAGAAAAATATGAAGAAGGTGCCCAGAAGATTTTGGATGTCTTGGCCACTGAAAGTGTTTTGAAACTGCATGATAAATCTTCCCCAGAGGAAATCAAGGAAAAACTCGGAATGAGCAAAAAGCATTTTAAGCAAAGCATCGGACAGCTTTATAAGGCTCGTAAAATTGTTCTTCTCCCAGATGGAATCGCCTTAAATAGCTCGAATTAAAAACCATTGGAATGGATTTGAATCTTTTTGTTGAAGAAAGTAAATCAAACTACCCAGCGAATAAAAAACTGAAGGAGCGCCTGAGAAAAGTAAAGCCAAAGGTTCTGGACGCCAAATTTGAATCCCTGCACAATGAGACTTTTGCAGAGTTAGATTGTTTGGCCTGCGCAAATTGCTGCAAAACCACAAGCCCGATTTTCATCCAGACGGATATAGATCGTCTGGCTAAGGTTTTTAGGATGAAGTCTAGTGTCTTTATTGAAACTTACCTACATCGGGATGAAGATGGAGATTATGTATTAAATTCGGCTCCATGTCCTTTTCTTAAGGAGGACAATACGTGTTTGGTTTATGAAGATCGGCCGAAAGCTTGCCGAGAGTATCCTCATACCAATCGAAAGAATATGCATGGAATTCTAAATTTAACCCTACAAAATACCCTCATTTGTCCTGCTGTTTCTAAAATTTTCGAGCAGATTGGGGTAGATTATAGGAAGTGATTTAATTCTTTTGCTTTTTTGAAATCCTAAAACCCAAAGTAGAACTATGCAGAATCAGAATTCACATTTTTTGGGAGTTGACGTTGGCGGTACCCATCTTAAAATTGGATTGGTAGACAAAGAAGGTCAAATTCTCGATTTTCAAAAGGAAGATACCACTATTTATAGAGAGAATCCTGAGGGTTTTGGCCCAAAATTCATAGCTGAATTAGGGAAATATTTTGATAAATACCCAAGTGTTTCTCATGTGGGTATTGGCTTACCAGGATTGATTTCCAAGGATAGAAGTACCACACTTGAAATTCCTGCGATACCAGGGTTGAATGGGTTTAATCTTAAGCAGGGGCTCCTCGAAGCTTATCCTAACTATGATTTTTATCTAGAAAACGATGCCGCAGCTGCTGCGATTGGTGAGTTTTACTTTGGTAAAGACAATCCTGCTGAAAACTTCTTGTTTATCACCATGGGAACTGGAATCGGAAGTGCTTTGGTGCTAGACGGTCAGGTATTCAAAGGCTCCAGAGGAAATGCGCTGGAAATGGGACATATGCTTTCTAGAAACAGCGCTCGCTTGGAGACCTTGGTCGGAAGACAAGGAATTTTGAACATTATGGCCAAATTCATTTCAGATTATCCAGATTTGGCAGGAAGCCTGGCAAAAGAAACTTTGGGAACCCATCTTTTGGTGCAATCGGCCCAAGAAGGAAATCAAGTTTCGCTTAAAGTATTTGAGGAAGTCGGTAAGATTTTGGGTGAGTCGCTAGTTTCTACTATTCGAGTTCTCGACGTAACTGAAGTTTACTTCGGAGGTGGAATATCAGCAGGTTTGGAGTTTATGATGCCTAGCATGCAGGAGACGTTGGCTCAATACCTGACTCCGTATTACATCAAAGATTTACATTTGAAGAAGGCCACTTTGGAAAACAATGCAGGAACTCTTGGAGCTGCTGCACTTTGTTTTATGGGTTCAGGTCTGTAATCGTTACCTCCGAAACTTTACTTATTGCATTCATTCGAAAAAGAACCTTCAGAGGTTCTTTTTCTATTTCTACCCCATCACAACTGCTGCTAGGTTCTAGGAAATAAAAGAAAAAGCTTTGGCTTTTGTCCACCAGCTCGACACGATCAGGGCGACCCAAAGTTTTGATAATGGATTGATTGGTAGCGCCTAGAAAGCTGTTTTTGATTCGCTGGATTTCATCCAGATCCTGCATTCGCAACCCTTTACATCCATAACGATCGGCTTTCCAATTTTCAATATTGATAGATCCTGAATCCAGTTTTGAACTACAGGCAGATAGTCCCAAAATGGAAACTAGGGCAACTAGGAATAATAATCTCATATTAGAGTGAAGCGGTAGAAATTTTGGATTTGGACTGTTGATTCTTAATCAACCAGGCAAATGAAATAAGCAAATAGACGCCCAATACACTGAGCAAAAGTGGCACTGAAATCAAGGTCTCAAAGAGTAGAAATAAAACCCCGGTAAATGAAATCAGGCGTAAGACTTCTTGCGGAAAAAACCAGCTGCGCTTTTCGAAAACCCCAGAAAAACTAACAGTGGTCCAAATGATCGCTAGGCTCACTCCAATTTTGATGGTCCAATCAAAATTATTGACCTGAAACAAGAAATAACCGGTCAGTACCAAAAGCATGACATATTGGAAGAAGACGTACCAATTGAAGGTAGGGGGTACGACAGTATCAAATTTGTTGAAGTCTGGACCTGGTTCTTGAGGCGCGCGATATCCTCCTAAATATTCGGGAAGCCAACCTGGTTTATTGAACAGATATCGGATTTTATCTCCCCAGTTTGGGATCATGGCGAGTTCTTCCTTCATCGTGGCATAGTGGGATAGATTCACCCAAAAAGGATTCCAGCTATTGACTGGGGTGGTGATTCCGTAAGTTGGGGTCTCTTCTTCCTCCTGAAATGTCCCAAACCACTTGTCGAAAATGATGAAAGTCCCACCGTGGTTTTTGTCAATGTATTTTGGATTGCGACCGTGATGCACGCGATGGTGCGAAGGGGTATTCATGAATTTTTCTAAAAAGCCCATTTTCCCGATGGCCTCGGTATGAATCCAAAACTGATACAGCAAATTGATCCCAGAGGCCAAAACCAGCATCACAGGGTCAAAACCTAAAAGTGCCAAGGGAAAGTAAAAGAAAAATGTCCAGATGGTCTGTGTACTACTTTGCCGCAAGGCCACTGAGAGATTGTACTCCTCACTCGAGTGATGCACGACATGACCGCCCCAGAAGAGGTTGATCTCATGGCTTTTGCGATGCGCCCAGTAGTAGCAAAGGTCATACAAGAAAAACAGAAGCAAAAAAGTCCAAATGTTGTTTGGAATCTGCATGAAGGCCAAATTTTCATAAATCAGGGTGTAAATCCCGATAGAAAGAACCTTAATGAAAACACCAGTGACCTGGGAAATCACCCCACAATTGATATTGGTGATGGCATCATTTAAGCGATAGCCAGGATGCTTTTGAAATCGAAGCGTGATCATTTCTATGGCCATCAGAATAAAATACATCGGAATGGCGATCACTACTGGACTGAGATTCATTATTTTGGATGATTTGCGAAACTAACTGTCAAATATAATCATAAATCGAACACAGATTATGCCCTTTCTGTTTGCTCAAATCCTGTATATTAGCAGCCATAAACCCCCATCACAATCATGTACTATCGCTTCGGAAAGGTTTTCTTTTATTTCAGCGTTTTTGGATTTGTTCTCTTTCTCTTGTATTTCTATTCGGCTATGCCTGAATTGCTGAAATATCAACCTGACGGAATTCAGGACAATGGGCGAGATACCTTCTTTTATGCGATGATCGGGCTCTTCGCTGTGGTAAATATGATTGTTTTGGTTCCACCTAAAATGCTTGAAACCAAAACTCATAAAGGTCTTCACCGCATTTTTCCTGTTGGGGATAATTACCGAGATTATATTTTGGCGTGGTTTTATTCATTTGGATCGGTGATCAATTTAAGCTTGCTTATCATGGTATTCTATGTGCATGCGATCAACAATCAAAATGAAATCCAAGCCTCGAAATTCAACTTTTTCTTTTACCTGATTCCAGTTTTGCTGGCGATTTGGGTAGTAGCACTTTTTGTCCTTTTGTTTAATAAATTCAAACAAGTAAGATTAGGCTCTTAAGAGTCTCACTCGATTTATGGCAGAAAACACACAATACAACGAGGATAGTATCAAATCTCTGGATTGGCGAGAGCACATTCGTCTTCGTCCAGGGATGTATATCGGAAAACTTGGAGATGGAAGTGCCCAAGATGATGGAATCTATGTTTTGGTCAAAGAAGTCCTAGATAATTCGATTGACGAACACATGATGGGCTATGGCCGTACGATCGAAGTCAAAATTTCTGAGCATAAAGTTGAAGTGAGAGATTATGGACGGGGAATTCCGCTTGGAAAGGTGATCGATTGCGTCTCCAAAATCAATACGGGTGGTAAATACGATTCGGGTGCTTTCCAGAAGTCTGTTGGATTGAATGGGGTAGGTACCAAAGCGGTAAATGCCCTCTCTGATTTTTTCAAAGTCCAATCTTATCGAGATGGAGAGACCAAGGTGGCCGAATTTGAAAAAGGCGTGCTTGTTAATGATCAGCCCGTCACCAAGTCATCGGATAGAAACGGCACCAAAATCGTCTTTTCTCCTGACGGATCTGTCTTTAAGAATTATCACTTCATTCCAGAATATCTAGAGAATCAAATTTGGAATTATGCCTATCTGAATGCTGGTTTAACCATCAATTATAATGGCAAAAAGTACTTTTCTGATCGAGGATTATATGATTTGCTTTCAAACAAGGTAGACGAGGAAGCCTGCAGGTATCCTATTATTCACCTGAAAGGCAATGATATCGAAGTAGCCATTACGCATACCAATCAGTACGGTGAAGAATACTACTCCTTTGTGAATGGTCAATATACCACGCAAGGAGGAACTCATCTGGCGGCTTTCCGAGAAAGTTTGGTCCGAACTCTTCGGGATTTTTACAAGAAGGATTACGATGCTTCTGACATCCGTCAAAGTGTTGTTGCCGCAGTAGCTATTAGAGTACAAGAGCCAGTTTTTGAGTCTCAGACCAAAACCAAACTCGGTTCGCAATCTGTTGGTCCAGATGGTCCGACGGTCCGAACATTTATCAATGACTTTCTGAAAGTAGAACTTGATAATTATCTCCATAAAAATCCAGCGGTGGCTGATGCCATTTTGAAGCGAATTTTGCAATCTGAACGAGAGCGAAAGGAAATTTCAGGTATCAAAAAATTGGCAAATGAAAGGGCAAAGAAGGCCAATTTGCATAATAAGAAGCTACGCGATTGTCGAATTCATTACGATGACCCAAAGGCGGATGATGATTTGAAAAATGGCACGATGCTATTTATCACCGAAGGTGATTCAGCTTCTGGATCCATTACCAAGTCAAGAAATGTGCAAACGCAAGCAGTTTTTTCCCTACGGGGAAAACCCTTAAACTGCTATGGGATGACCAAAAAGGTGGTGTATGAAAACGAGGAATTTAACCTTCTTCAGCATGCACTGAATATCGAAGATGGCATTGAAGGGTTGAGATACCGAAAGATCGTAATCGCTACCGATGCGGATGTGGATGGAATGCACATTCGACTCCTGATTATGACCTATTTCTTGCAGTTTTTCCCTGACTTGGTTCGTAATGGACATCTTTTTATTTTGGACACTCCACTGTTTAGAGTGAGAAATAAAAAGGAAACTATCTATTGCTACACTGACGAAGAACGGCAGCGAGCCATTCACAAGTTAGGTTCGAAACCAGAAATCACGCGTTTTAAGGGTTTGGGAGAGATTTCTCCAGAGGAGTTTGGTGGCTTTATCGGTGAAGACATTCGTTTGGAGCCAATTATCTTGAATAAGGAGACCAAAATCGCAGATCTTTTGAAGTTTTACATGGGAAAAAACACCCCTGATAGACAAAACTTTATCATCGATAATCTGAAAATAGAAAAGGATTTGGACCTAGGCGGAGCAGCAGATAAGGACTTGCAGGAAGAAGAGACCGAAGCCGCATAATTAGTAATTACCCTTGGCCTCTAGGCCTTTTGAAAATACAAGAACTACATGAGTGAGGAGAATAGCCCACTGGGCAATCAAGACGAAAACCTACAAACTTCCAATCCAGTTTCTGGAATGTACAAGGACTGGTTTTTGGATTATGCATCCTATGTGATTCTGGAACGTGCAGTCCCAGCCATCGAAGACGGTCTCAAGCCTGTACAGCGAAGGATTCTGCATGCCATGAAAGAAATGGACGATGGGCGATTTAATAAAGTCGCTAATATCATCGGCCAGTCCATGCAATATCACCCACATGGTGATGCGTCAATTGGCGATGCGATCGTAAACCTCGGACAGAAAGATCTACTTATCGAGACGCAGGGTAACTGGGGAGATATCCGCACCGGAGATAGCGCTGCGGCGGCGAGATATATTGAGGCTCGATTGTCTAAGTTTGCTCTAGATGTGGTTTTCAATCCTCAGACCACAAAGTGGCAGCTTTCTTATGACGGTCGAAAAAGAGAACCGATCACGCTTCCAGTAAAATTCCCGTTACTTCTCGCTCAGGGTGTAGAAGGAATTGCAGTAGGTTTATCAACCAAAATCCTACCCCATAACTTCATAGAATTGATCGAGGCATCGATCCAGATTTTAAAAGGTCGAAAGCCAAAAGTATTCCCTGATTTTGCCACAGGTGGCTTAGCTGATTTTTCCGAGTACAATGAGGGCAAAAGAGGTGGCCGGGTAAAAGTCCGAGCGAAGATAGAAGAAGTGGACTCCAAGACCTTGGCTATCAAAGAAATTCCTTACGCCACTACAACAGACTCCTTGATTGATTCAATCCTTAAGGCCAATGACAAGGGTAAAATCAAGATCAAAAAGGTGGTGGACAATACAGCCAAGGACGTAGAGATCATGATCCAATTGGCACCTGGGGTTTCACCAGATGTGACTATTGATGCCTTGTATGCTTTTACAGATTGTGAGGTTTCGATTTCTCCCAATGCATGCGTGATCGCAGATGAAAAACCAGTTTTTCTATCTGTTAATGAAATTCTAGCTTACAATACTCAACAAACCAAGGATCTGCTGAAGCAAGAGCTGGAAATTCGTCGGGCGGAATTGATGGAAAAGCTTCTTTTCTCTTCACTGGAAAAGATTTTCATCGAAAATAGAATTTATCGAGATATCGAGGAGTGTACTACTTGGGAGGCAGTTCTTGAGGCGATAGATGCAGGTCTAGAACCTTACAAACCAGATTTTTATCGCGAAATCACTAAGGATGATTTGGTCCGATTGACCGAAATACGGATAAAGCGAATCTCTAAATTCGATGCATTCAAAGCTGACGAACTGATGCGCCGGCTTCAGGAAGAACTGGATCAAGTCAATCACGATCTGAATCACCTGACTGAATATGCCATCGCTTACTATCAAAACCTGCTTTCAAAGTATGGCAAAGGCCGAGAGCGAAAGACTGAAATTCAAGCTTTCGACACCATCAATGCCAATGTCGTGGCGGCAAATAATGCAAAACTCTATGTCAATAGACAGGACGGCTTTGTAGGCTTTGGGCTGAAAAAGGATGAGTTTGTCTGTGAATGCTCTGACTTGGATGATATTATCGTGATCAGACGTGATGGAGTCTGTATGGTATCCAAAATCCAAGAAAAGAACTTCATGGGTAAGGATATTTTGTTCGTGGGTGTTTTCCGTAAGGGTGACGAACGAATGGTTTACAATTTGGTCTATTTGGACGGTGCTTCAGGCAGGTCCATGGTTAAAAGATTCCAAGTGTTGGCTGTGACTCGAGACAAAGAATACAATCTTACCAAGGGAACGAAAGGTTCTAAAGTGACCTACTTAACCGCTAATCCTAATGGGGAAGCCGAAATAGTAACTGTTACCCTAACTCAAGGCGCCAAAGCGCGAGTGAAGGTCTTTGATTTTGATTTTGCTACCATCGATATCAAGGGTCGAGGAGCAGGAGGAAATATCTTGACCAAATATCCAGTACGAAAGATCGTCCTCAAGATGGAGGGAGTTTCGACGCTTGGTGGGCTAGATATTTATTATGATCCAGTAGTGGGTCGATTAAATACAGACGAGAGGGGTGAATGGATTGGAAATTACCTGGGTGATGATCGTATTCTTACGCTTTACAAAAACGGGGATTATGAGCTTACCACTTTTGAACTCACTAATCGCTACGATGCCGCGAATATTCTGCTGATCGAAAAATTTGATCCGGAGAAAGTTATCTCTGCGATTTACTTTGATGGGGCTAGCAAAACCCACTTTGTTAAGCGTTTCCAAATTGAGACCAGTACGATCAACAAGCGATTTAATTTTATTTCAGATCATAAGTCCTCTAAACTAGAGATAGCTTCTACAGAAAAGCAGCCACAGGTGAAAGCCACTTTGTTGAAAAACAAAGAAAAAGTAGAAATGGAGTACGATTTGGATATGCTGATCGATCTGAAAGGTTGGAAGGCAATTGGCAATAAGCTGAGTAATTATCCAGTGAAAAAGCTGGAATTGATCAAGCAAAAACCTTCATCCAATACAAGTTCTCAAGGAAATGAGGATGATTCTGAGGAAGAAGAACCTACGACTAAAGCAAAGCAGGAGAAACCAGAGCCAAGCCCTTCCGAGGGTAGTAATAAGGCGAAAACAGATGAACCCAAGCCTGAAGCTAAAGAGGAGAAAGGGGATCAGAAGCCAGCGCCTGGGGCAAAGGATGAAGACATAGAAATAGGCTCCACCATTGATTTATCTCCCAAGCGCAAAGATGATGACGAACAGCTCGGCTTGTTTTGACCCAAGAAGAATCACATAGCATTTTAAATTCAAAGGCTTTTAAAGAAGCTTTCAAAAATTACCTTTCGCAGTATGTGACGGATCACAAAAAGCAGATGATCCAAAAAGTATTGGCACAACGCACACGGCAATTCACCGTGGTGTTGGAGGATATTTATAAGCCTCATAATGCCAGTGCGGTAATACGGACCTGTGATTGTTTTGGAATTCAGGATGTTCATGTGATTGAAAAAACCAGTCAATACAAGATAAATCCTTATGTGACACGTGGTGCAGCGCAGTGGGTGGATTTGCATAAGTATTATTCGCCTAACGGATCCTCAGTGGATTTGTGTTTTGACCAGTTGAAAAAGGAAGGATATCGCATCGTGGGTACCAGACCAGATGCCACTTCAAAGCGAATTCAAGATTTGGACAAAAGTCAAAAGTTGGCTCTGGTATTTGGCAATGAACATGAGGGGATTAGTAAGGAAGTTATCAGCCGATGTGATGAATTAATTCATATTCCCATGTTGGGTTTCACGGAAAGCTTCAATATTTCAGTTTCTGCGGCGATTTGCCTGTACGAACTGACACGAGAAAGCAAGGAATCCAGATCGGAATCCTATTTTTTATCTCCAGAGGAAAAGGAGGAGATCACCTATCGTTGGTTTCGGGATATTGTGAAAAATGTAGAAGCTCACGAAGCCAAATTTTTAAAAGATTTTGCAGTATAGATGTAGTTTAAGGTATAAAATGGCTGAAGCCATTCTCGGACATGAGGCATAGCTAACCTGGCCCACGGTTTAAACCGTGGGCTATTTCATTAGCATCTACCGATCCAAACCATTTCAATGGTTTTCCTACCAATTTTAACACCTGAAACCGTTATTTTAGAATCAAAAATCTCCCATGAAAAAATTCTTCCTTGGCTTGCTCGTGTTTGTTTTGCTACTGATTGCTGTCATTTTTAGCTATGGTGTATACCAATTTCGTGACCGGCATTCTGGGTATTGGGTGGATTTAAAGTTAGAAAGTTCCACCCCAGTTACTGTCAAGGCGGGTTTTGCCAAAGTGGATATTAGCCCAACCCTCACCGACACTTGGGTGGATGCGAATAAGGATTCAAGATACAATCCCGAGGACGGGGATACCTATACGGATGTCAATGGGAATGGAAAGTTTGATGGGGTTTGGCTTGCGGGATTTCATAATGGACGGGCAGCACAAGGCATTCTAGACCCGCTTTGGGCTAGAGCAATGGTGCTGGACGACGGAGAGCATCAGATCGCGCTTTGTGTGATTGATATGATTGGTTTTGGGAATGATGAAGTGATTCAGACCCGAAAAATGATTGAGGAAAGTAATTCTGAGCTTGACTATGTGATTGTAGCAAGTACCCATGTTCATTCTTCCCCGGATTTGATGGGGATGTGGGGAGCATCCGACTATGAGCGCGGAGTAGATCCGGCATATTTGGAGCTAGTGCAAAAGGGAATAGAATCAGCAGTGAATGAGGCTTTTGAAAAGCGAGAATCGGCTGTTTTTAAGTTTACACAGGAAAATGAAAAACTCAAGCCTTTGGTGGGAGATACTCGTGATCCTCAGGTTTTTGATCCAGCATTAAAACTGATGCAGGTGCTGAGTCGGGAAAGTGGGGAGACCTTAGGAACCATCATGAATTGGGGAAATCATCCCGAGACGCTTTGGCTGGAAAATACGCTCGTCACGTCAGATTTTGCAGATCCATGGAGAAATATGGTGGAGAAAGGACTTACCCTTGGCGATAGTACTGTCATTGATGGAGTGGGAGGAGTAGCGATTTTTCTCAATGGAGCCATTGGCGGGCTGATGACCACACATCCAAGTATGGAAGTGGTAGATCCCCTTACTAAGGAAGGTTTTCAAACTCAAGACCAAGATAAACTTCTGGCTCAAGGGAGGGCTTTGGCTAAAATCACCCTTGAGACCCTGGCAGATAGTAATGCCCTTTTTGTAGAGGATGCTAATCTGAATGTGCGCGCCAAAAGCCTCGAGCTACGTATGGATAATCAACTATTTCATCTCGCTGCTTTTTTGGGAATTTTTGATCGTGGATTTACGAAGTGGAAACATATTCGCTCCGAAGTCTCGGCTTGGACCATAGGTCCAGCTACTTTTGTCCATGCTCCCGGAGAATTGTATCCAGAAATCTTGCATGGAGGTGTTGATGCCCCTGAGGGAGCAGATTTTGGAATAGCTCCTATTGAAGTTCCCGCTTTGCAAAGCCAAATCCCGGGACAGGTTAAGTTTTTTGCGGGAATGTCTAATGATATGGTAGGGTATATCATCCCGAAAAGTCAGTGGGACGTTGAGGCTCCTTTCACTTACCAAAATGAAAACAGGCCCTATGGTGAGATCAATTCCTTGGGGCCTGAAACCGGTCCAACTATCTATCAAGCAATTCTCGATATTTTGAGAGAATTATAAGCATTGATTCCGCTTTTCCTTGAATTCATAATTCATTTACCAATAAGCCAAAAAGGGTACTTAAAACTAGAGAGGGGTTACTTCAGAGGTGGGTAGAAGGTACCTTAGACATGACTCGGTTCATATAAAAAGCGGCTCAGTTCGGCTAAAAGATGACTTATCTCGTGTCAGAGGCGACTGAAGTCGTATAAAAGGTGACTCAGTTCATGTCAAAGGTGATTGAAGTCGTAAAAAACATGAACACAGTGATAGTTAGAGTGGGGCGACTCGCCTAAAGGCACTGAAGCTCATCTTAGAGAGATTTTCACAGGCCTTTAGTCATAAAAAAAGCTCCAATTCAGGAGCTTTAATTTATTTTTCAGAAATCGTGATTTTTTCGATGAGATCGCCAGCGCGTATTGCGTCGATGACTTCCAGTCCTTCCACGACTTTGCCAAAGCAAGTATGGTTTCTATCTAGGTGTGCAGTATTGTCGCGGCTATGACAGATGAAGAATTGAGAGCCTCCAGTATTTCTACCGGCATGAGCCATGGAAAGTACACCACGGTCGTGATATTGATTCTCTCCTGTGAGTTCACAGTCGATTTTGTAACCTGGGCCGCCGGTGCCTGTACCATTTGGACATCCTCCCTGAATGACAAAATTTGGGATGACCCGGTGAAAGGTAAGACCATCATAAAAGCCCTTTTGTGCAAGGTCAGTAAAGTTTTTCACCGTGTTTGGAGCGTCTTTTTCATAAAACTCCACCTTCATCGTGCCTTTGGAAGTAATAAATTCTGCTGTTTTCATGCCGTTTCGCAAAAAAGTGTTTAAAAATAATTTGTGGTGCAATAATAAACCTTGATTTGGATATTACCTTACCGTCAAAAGAAAAAGGAGCGAATTGTCGCTCCTTTTATTTGGGTTTATACTCTTGGGGCACCCTGAAGGATGTCATCCGAGGCTTGGCTTTCAAATTTTTGGAAGTTCTTTACAAATGCCTCTGCCAATTTTTTGGCCTGTGCGTCGTAATCTTCTCCAATTGACCAAGTATTGCGTGGATTTAAAACATCACTTGGCACATCAGGACAAGTTTGGGGTACCTGAAAGCCAAATACCGCATGGGTTTTATATTCCACATTATCTAATTGATTTTCTAGAGCTGCGCTGATCATGGCGCGGGTGTATTTCAACTTCATTCGTGAACCTACCCCATATGGGCCGCCCGTCCATCCTGTATTGATGAGCCAAACGTTTACGTCTTGGGATTCGATTTTTTCACCAAAAAGCTTGGCATACTCAGTAGGAGGTAAGGGCAAGAAAGCCTCTCCAAAACAAGCAGAGAAAGTAAGTTTAGGTTCTGTTACGCCCATTTCAGTTCCAGCTACTTTTGCAGTGTATCCAGAGATGAAATGGTACATGGCCTGACTTTTACTTAGTTTTGAAATAGGAGGGATCACTCCAAATGCATCTGCCGTCAAGAAGAAAATATTCTTAGGAATACCTGCTACAGATGGCTCAATGGCATTATCAATATGGTGGATTGGGTACGCGGTTCGTGTATTTTCTGTTACACTTTTATTGGTGTAATCTACGATTCGTGTTCCAGGTATAAATCGGGTATTTTCCACGATCGCACCAAAGCGGATTGCATCCCAGATTTCGGGCTCATTTTCCTTCGAAAGATTGATAGCCTTTGCATAGCAGCCTCCTTCAAAATTAAAGACGGTTTCCTTGGTCCAGCCATGCTCATCGTCACCAATCAGTGCACGATCAGGATCTGCAGAAAGTGTGGTTTTGCCAGTGCCGGAAAGCCCGAAAAATATTGCGGTGTCACCCTTTTTACCCACATTTGCGGAGCAATGCATGGAAAGAATTCCCTTCTCATGAGGGAGAAGAAAGTTTAAAACGGAGAAGATCCCCTTTTTCATTTCTCCAGCATAACCGGTTCCCCCAATGATAATCATCCGGCGTGTCATATCCAGAATGGCGAAGTTTTCATTTTTTGTACCGTCAAGGGCTGGATCAGCCTTGAACTCAGGTGCGCAAAGAATGGTGAAATCCGGGTTGAAATCTTCTGATTCGCTTGCATCCGGACGCAAAAACATATTATGGCAAAATAAATTATGCCAAGCCCAAGTATTAACCACTCGAAGCTTTAATCTGTGGGCTGGGTCTGCACCAGCATAAGCATCCCTTACGAAAAGCTCCTGCTCGCTTAAATGATCCTTCATTTTGACCAAAAGACTGTCAAACTGCTCTGAATCAAAAGGAATGTTGATATCACCCCACCATACGGAATCTTTTGTTTTTTGATCCAGTACGATATAGCGGTCCTTTGGTGATCTGCCGGTGAATGTTCCGGTATCAGCCATTAAGGCGCCAGTTGAGGTGAGATGACCTTCTCCTCTTGCCAGGGATTGCTCAATCAGCTCCGCAGGAGAAAGGTTGTAATGGAGTTTTTCGCTCGTAGAAAATCTAAGGTAGTCCAAAGGCGAAATCTGGGATTCCAGAACGTCGTTCTGCATAAATATTTGGGTTTTGATCTGAAAATAGTCAGTACAAAAGTACGTAAAAGGTCTAATCCTCCTAGTAAAAAATAGGCTTTATTTTAGCGCGTAATCGATTACGGAAGAAAATCAGTAGAAAATATGTCATAGGTCAGGATTTTTATTCTGTCCTGCCAGAATCTAGAATGATTCTTCTGGAATTTGGATGGAATCCATCCAACTTTCAAAAACTTTTTGCCTTAAATCTCCAAAATCGGTTATCATTGTAAATCTTTCATTACCCAAAAATTAATTTCCTTGGAAAATCAACAGACAGTAGAATTTGATGGCCCCACCATGTTTGGTCATCCAAAGGGACTGATGACCCTTTTCTTTACCGAGATGTGGGAGCGATTTAGCTACTACGGGATGCGAGCTCTTCTCATTCTTTTTATGACCACGGCGGTCATTGATGGTGGCTTAGGTTTTGACGATAAGACCTCCGGAGCCATTTATGGACTTTACACCATGGGTGTGTATTTGCTCGCATTGCCAGGAGGCTGGCTAGCCGATCGACTTTTTGGATTAAAGCAATCAGTCTGGTACGGTGGGATAATCATCGCTTTGGGGCATTTTACCATGGCACTTCCTGGTCTACAAAATTTATTAGCAGGAGGACATGAAGCCAAAACAGCCCTCACTACTTTAGATACCAGTTCATTTTATTTAGGCCTTATTCTGATTGTTCTGGGTACAGGGCTTTTGAAGCCAAATATTAGCTCAATTGTCGGGCAGCTTTATGCGCCTGGAAGTTCGAAAAGAGATGCAGGTTTTTCCATTTTCTACATGGGGATTAACATTGGAGCATTGATTGCACCCATTGCTTGTAGCACCTTGGCGGCTTATGATTGGCATTTGGGCTTTGGATTGGCAGGATTAGGCATGGTCCTGGGTTTGATTCAGTACAAAGCCACAGGCAAATCTTTGGACGGATATGGAGAAGCACCTGTGGTGGAAACTCCTGAAGAAATAGCTAGCACCAAAAAACTAAAATCCATGGTCACTTGGATCGGGCTAATAATGGTAGCGATCGTTTCGTTTCTCTTTTTTGGTGGGATCTCTATTGATGCTTCATTTATTGCCGGAGTGTCGGGTTATGTGATCGCAGTGGTAGCTTTCGGCTACTTGGGTTATGTAATGGCATTTGGTGGTTTGGATAAATCAGATCGGAACAAAGTAGGTGTCATTACCATTCTGTTTCTGTTCTCTGCGATGTTTTGGTCAGGGTTTGAACAAGCAGGAAGTACCTTAAATCTTTTCGCTGAGCGATTTACTGATCGAACTGTATTCGGATGGGAGATTCCTACGGGCTATTTCCAGTCGATCAATTCCATGTTTATCATCATTTTTGCGCCATTTTTTGGTGCAATGTGGGTCTGGTTAGGTAGAAGAAACCTAGAGCCAAGTTCTCCCTTGAAGTTTACTTTCGGGCTTTTGCTTTTGGGGATCGGCTTTTTTGTGATGTATTTCGCTGCGAAAATTGCTGCTTCTGGAGACCTTGCGGCACCAACTTGGTTGATCCTGACTTACATGCTTCACACCTTCGGTGAATTGAGTCTTTCTCCAGTCGGGCTTTCTTTGGTTACCAAACTTGCTCCCAAATCCTATGGTGGTCAAATGATGGGTATTTGGTTCTTGTCAGTTGCACTTGGAAACTTGATCGCTGGATTGATTGCTGGTGAGGCCAGTGGTGGAACAGAAGAGGCTCTGGCACAAATGCCAGACCAGTATATGCTCATTGTTTATACTGTGATTGGATCTGCGGTATTGCTTTTCCTACTCAAACCAGTCATTCGAAAAATGATGGGCAATGTCCATTAATTCAAAAAGCCCCGATTTTTTCGGGGCTTTTTTTTAGAATAAACTTCCTTGGACAGTGATAGGCTTGCTTGCCTGGACGGTTCCTTTGAGCATATCACGCATTAGCTTTACGTAGCCATGCTCCCAACTTTCTTGATTGATTTTGATGTCTTTGTCATCCTGTGAGATGGGGCCTCTCATCTTTTCATAGCCGATGATCATACTCCAGATGGTATAGAAGGTGATTTCTGGCTGCAGTTCGGCACGAATGCTTCCGTCTTTGATACCTTGACTGATCATCATCACACCTAGTTTGGCTGGGTCATGATACATGGTCAACAGTTTTTGAAAATGTTCACTTTCCAAAATCAAAGGACTGATACCTTCGCGAGTATTTGGATCATTATATTTTTTCATCAGATCCATAAAACTGATGATCGAGTCATAATAGACTTGATTCTTCGCTGCAAATGCATTCACTTGCACAAAAAGTTCACAGATTAAGTCCAGCCCTGATTTGCCCTTGATGCGTTTTACTTCTTTAAATACCTCCTTAAATTCATCAAAGGCACGCTTGGTCAAAGCCAGAAAAAGATCCTCTTTATTCTTGAAATAGAAATAAGTCAAGCCCTTGCTGATACCTGCCTGCTTAGCTACATCCTCCATGCGTGTTGCTTGGAAGCCCTTTGTGGTGAATAGCGCAGTGGCGGCATCAAGAATGATCTTTTCCTTATTTTTCTCGGATGGCATAAAGTGAAATAAATTAAAGGATTTAAAAATATTAAACCTTGGTCAAAATAGCTAAGCCTTGATTTTAAAATTCAAGGTACTTTTTCAATTGAGTACTATCCGAACGAGGTTTTCCAAACTTATTTGACCGAAGGTTAAGCAACCTCAATAATGAAATAGTTTTTCTTGCCCTTTTGCACAAGCAAATACTTGTCTTGTAGGAGGGAAACGCTCAAATCCGCATTCGGATCTTGAAGCTTCTCTTTGTTGATGCTTACTCCACCGCCCTGGATCATCTTTCTGGCTTCTCCCTTGGAAGCGAAAACAACACCTTGAGTGACTTCACCAAAGAGATCTAGATTAGTGGAAAGCTCTTGGAATTCAGCTGTACTGATTTTCACCTGAGGGACTCCATCAAAAACTTGTAAAAAGGTGCGCTCATCTAAAGCTGCCAGATCTTCGGTGGATGATTTACCAAATAAAATTTGTGATGCTTTTTCCGCTATTTCAAATTCTTTAGCGCCATGTACCATAGTGGTAATAGACTTACCCAATTCCTTTTGTAGAATTCTTAAATGCGGAGCTTCAGCATGCTGGGCTTCCAAGGTCAAAACGCTTTCCTGATCAAGTGTGGTAAAGATTCGGATATACTTGGATGCATCCTCGTCACTGACATTGAGCCAAAACTGATAAAACGCGTAGGGTGAGGTTTTCTCAGGATCAAGCCAAACTGAACCGCTTTCGGTCTTTCCAAACTTTGTTCCATCTGCCTTGGTAATCAAGGGAACTGTAAGTGCAAATGCTGATCCTCCGCCCATTCTGCGAATCAATTCTGTTCCCGTAACGATGTTTCCCCACTGATCAGATCCACCTAATTGGACAGAGCAGTTTTCATTTTTCCATAAATGATAGAAATCATAGCCTTGGATCAGCTGGTATGAAAACTCTGTAAAAGAAAGCCCATTTCCATCCTCAAGTCGACGCTTGACACTGTCTTTTCCCATCATATAATTGACGGTGATATGCTTGCCTACCTCACGGATAAAGTCCAAGAAACTGAATTTGGACATCCAATCGTAATTATTGACTAGGACTGCCTGATTGGCTTCTTTGGCTGAAAAATCAAGGAATTTTGCCAATTGGCTCTTTATACAAGAGATGTTGTGATCGAGAGTTTCTTTGGATAGGAGGTTTCGCTCAGCAGATTTAAAAGAAGGATCTCCAATCATTCCTGTGGCACCACCAACCAAGGCAAACGGTCTGTGACCCGCTCTTTGAAAATGTAGTAATGTCATCACACCTACCAAATGACCTATGTGCAAAGAATCTGCTGTGGGATCAAAACCCAAATAAGCTGAAGCCATCCCTTTGGAAAGATGCTCTTCAATGCCTGGGGTCATGTCTTGGAGCATTCCTCTCCACTTTAGTTCTTCGATAAATGAATTCATTCTTTTTGCGTCTTTTTGTAATGAGCTTGCAAATATAGCTTGGGTATTTTGGGAATTGAAATCATTTGAAGAAGGATTCTGACCGGAATTTAATTATTAGACCCTTTCATGAAAAGACTTAGTAAATCTTCTGCCTTTTTTGATTTTCTTTGGGGGATTTAAATTTAAACCCATGAATTCAAGCTTTGTGGAGCTGGCTACCCTTAGAGTTGGCTCGACCACTGGCTAGATGACGTAGCCTCATAGAAAAACCCTGATTAACTAATGAAAAATTTTCTTTCAAAGATTGCCTTTGTTTTCCTATTTGCCCATTCGGCAGTAACTGTTGCTCAATCGCCTTCTTGGCTTAGGCATCCCGCTATTTCCCCTGATGGAGCACATATTGCCTTCACTTACATGGGAGATCTATATTTGGTATCTAGCCAAGGTGGAGAAGCCAAGCAGCTAACTTTCCACGAAGCACATGATTTTATGCCCGTATGGAGCAAGGATGGTAAGCATCTGGCTTTTGCCTCCGATCGATATGGGAATTTCGATGTTTTTGTGATGGAGGCATTGGGTGGAGCGGCCACTCGATTGACCTATCACTCTACAGACGAGCAACCGTTTAGTTTCTCGGCTGATAATTCATCTGTAATTTTTGGCGCGGTACGAATGGATGCTGTAGATCACAGGCAGTTTCCCTCCAGATCAATGCCTGAATTATATCAAGTTTCAAAACATGGTGGCCGTGTAGACCAGGTTTGGACTATTCCGGCAGAGTATGTTCAGCCGAATGCCGATGGTACAAAGATGCTCTATCATGACAAGAAGGGTGGCGAAAATGAGTGGAGAAAGCATCATCAGTCGAGCATAGCCAGAGATATTTGGCTTTTCGACGCAGGGAGTAATACCCATACCATGCTTACCACTTTTTATGGAGAAGATCGAAACCCAGTTTTCTCACCAGATGAAACAGAAATGTATTACCTAAGTGAGCAAAATGGAGATTTTAATGTTTTCGCAAAGGGTTTTTCTCCAAATTCTGAAGCAGAACAATTAACCCAATTTAAAGGGTTTCCTGTTCGTTTTTTGACCATTTCAGAGGCTGGTTTGATGAGTTTTAGCTATGACGGCCAATTGTACACTTTGGAAAAAGGAAATGAACCTAAACAAATTGAAGTCTCAATAAGAAGACAGGAAGCTTCAAATTCGGATAGCTTTGTGTCCATCAATGGAGGAGTGAGAGAGATGTCCATTTCGCCAAATGGTAAAGAGATTGCTTTTGTGGCGAGGGGAGAGGTTTTTGTGACTTCGGTAGATGGTGCGATGACAAAGCAAATTTCAAAATCTGCTGAGCAGGAGCGATTTGTTGAGTTCGCACCTGATGGAAAGTCCATTTACTACGCCAGTGAGCGAGAAGGCAGATGGCAAATTTTTAAAGCCGAAATTCAGCGAGAGGAAGAACCGTTTTTCTTTGCATCTACTTTGATTAAGGAATCGCCTGTTTTGGAAATAGAAGGAGAATCGTATTTGCCGAAAATTTCACCAGATGGGAAGAAAATGGCCTACATTCAGGACCGAAAAAATTTAGTCGTTTATGACCTGACGGCAAAGACTTCCGTGCGATTGCTTTCTTCAGACGAGCTATTTCACATGAGAGATGGTGATCAGTATTTTACTTGGAGCCCTGATAGCAAGTGGCTGCTAGCCACCTACAGGCCCACAATGGTCAATTCTGAAGTAGTTCTTTTAGATGCCTCCGGCAAAGAAAAGATGAAAAAGCTGACGCAAAGTGGTTATAGTGACTCAGGACCGGTTTGGGTAAATGGCGGCAAACAAATGCTTTGGTTTTCCAATCGAGATGGACTTCGTAGCTATGCTACAAGTGGGCAAAGCCAAATGGACGTATATAGCATGTTTTTCGATCAGGAAGAATGGGACAAGTTTAATTTGTCCAAAGAAGAATTTGACTTGATGAAAGAGCTGGAAAAGTCCAAAAAGGGAGACAAGAAAGATCCGGAAGATGACAAGGATAAAAAAGAGGAGGAAAAAAAGGTTGAGGACCTTAAGTTTGATCTAGAGGGAATCGAGGAGAGAAAAGCCAAATTGACCATTCATAGTTCGGACTTGGCTGATGCTATTTTGTCGAAAGACGGAGAGAAATTGTACTATCTCGCATCCTTTGAAAAAGGATATAATCTCTGGAGCACTAATCTTCGAACCAAAGAGACCAAGCAAGAAATTGGATTAGATGCTGGCTATGCTGGTTTGATGTGGGATAAGGAGCAGAAAAACTTCTACATTTTGAATTCTGGATCCATCTCAAAAGTTGACCCAAGTTCTATGAAGCGCGAAACCGTCAAGATCTCAGGAGAGATGGCCTATGATCAGCGTGCGGAATTCGAATATATGTTTGAGCATGTTTGGCTCCGCACAGATGGAATATTTTATACTCCTGAGATGCATGGGGTAGATTGGGATGCCTTGAAGGCAGATTATGCGAAATATCTTCCTCATATCGGTAATAGCTACGAATTTTCAGAGATGCTCTCTGAGCTTCTCGGTGAGTTGAATGCTTCACACACAGGAGCCAGATATTCTAGAAGTATATCCATGCCTGATCAAACGGCTTCTTTGGGAATTTTCTGGGATTATGGACATGAAGGAAATGGAATAAAAATCACTGAAGTGATCTCGGGAGGACCCTTGGAAAAGGCAGGTCTTGATGTGAAAGCTGGAATGGTAATCGAAAAAATCAATGGAGAGATCATTGGTCCGGATATGGACTTTGCGAAGCTTCTTAACAGGAAAGCTGGAGATTTCACTTTGTTAGAGATTCTTGATCCATCGACTGGTAAGAAAGAGGAGGTGACGATTAAGCCAATTTCGCTAGGAGCAGAAAGCCAATTGCTGTATAAGCGATGGGTAAAACAAAATCAAAAGGAAGTTGCCGAGAAAAGTGGTGGAAAACTGGGGTATGTGCATATCCCGGGGATGAGCGATGGCCCTTATAGAAATGTTTACGAAGAAATGATGGGTAAGTATTTCGATACAGATGCTGTGATCGTGGATACAAGATTTAATGGTGGTGGAGACTTGGTAGCAGATTTGGCTATGTTTTTCACTGGGGAAAAATTCCTAACCTATGCGACTGAAGAGCGAGAAGTCGGTATAGAACCTACTGCACGTTGGACTAAGCCGACACTAGCGATGTTTAACGAAGGCAATTATTCTGATGGACATTGTTTTGCCTGTGGATATACTGATCTAGAAATTGGGATTACCTTAGGAATGCCAACACCAGGCACATGTTCCTTTGCTGGATGGGAAAGCTTACCTGACGGATCTAGATGGGGTACCGTTCCTGTGTCGGCAAAGAATAAAGCGGGGGAGTGGCTAGAAAACAATGAAACCAAGCCACAGATTCAGATTAAAAATATGCCTGGTCAGATTGACGCAGGAATAGATCAACAGCTTAATAAGGCGATAGAAATACTGCTTCAAGAAACTCAAAAGTAGCAGCACTTAGAAATAAAAAAGGCCCGAATTAATTGGGGCCTTTTTTTGTGTTGGGTTTTTAATCTTACTGATATTCCTTGGTGTTTAAAGACTCATCATTCTTGAAAAATTCGTGAAGTTTCTTGAATGAACTGTCGAAGTAGCCGTCAAGCATCTTTTTGATGATGAAAGTTCTGTACTCATCCTTGGACACGATTGGAAAGTACTCATGGCTCTTTCCGTACGACTTGTGGCTCACAAAACCTTTGCGCTCTAGGATCCTCACAATTGTAGAAACTGTGTTGTAAGCTGGTTTTGGATTAGGCATATGCTCTAGCATGTCTTTTACAAAGCCACGCTCGATCTGCCATAGGATTTGCATTACTTCTTCTTCTGCTCTAGTTAATGGTTTCATAAATAAGGTGTTAAGTTAAATTCAAACCAAATTATGGGTTTAGTTTCTTTTTTCAAAACTAAATGAACCCATTTGTTTAATTCCATTAAACATTTTTTCTAACACCTTGATTATTAGGCAAAATAAAACCTCTTTTTAAAAGAGGTTTTAGGATAATGGAATTTTAGACGGTCCTGAGTTTTATAATACCAGTGGCATGTAACAGTTTTACCACCGGATAAGTGGGGTCAAACTCGTACCATTTTACCGCAAAATTTGGTCGGTTAGGAAGCTTATGATGATTGTTTTGGAATAACTCACCCAACATCAAAACGTCTAATAATAGACTGTTTTTTGATTTGTCATTGTTGTCAAAATTTGCATATCCATATTTGTGGCCACTCCAATTGACAATTGCACCATGTACAGGTCCCATTAAGAAATGGATAGGAAGCAGAAAATACATCCACCAGTGCGTACCTGCAAATTCAAAAACTGAGATACAAAGGACATAAATTAAAACGTAAAGTAATCCCCATGCTACTCTTACGCCCATCTGGTCTGCAAATCGATCAAATTTATTCCAATCAGGAATGTCCTTTGAAAACCTTTCTTCAGGCTTTAATCTGAAAGAGAAATATTCATTGTAAATATTTTTAGTCTTCCACATCATGGTAAAGAGGTTTTCTGTGTGATGAGGACTATGAGGGTCTTTTGGTGTATCACTGTAAGCGTGGTGCATTCTATGAAGAATGGCATAGGCTCTTGGAGACAAATAGGAACTACCCTGCCACATCCAGGTGAAAACGTAAAAGAAACGCTCCCAATACTTGTTCATGACAAACATTTGATGCGCCGCATAGCGATGAAGGAAGAAACTCTGGCAGAAAAGGGAGAAATACCAGTGAAGAAGGAAGAAAATAATAATGATCACGTGGGTAAATTTTAAATTGATAAACAAATATAAGGTACAGGGCTGTAGTTTCCTTGTTTGAATCAGACATACTCAAGCAAACTTGTCACTTTATGCTTAATTTACATCTGAAAAAAACACAATTGTGATATAAATCATGCAAATGCAATCTAAGGCAAGTACCTATTTGGTTAAAATTCTTCTTGGCGGGATTTCAGTGATTATTGCTGAGTTTTTACTCCCCGGTATTCATCTCGATGGAGTAGTGACAGGTTTTATTTTAGCCGCGGTGATTATTTTAATCAATATGTCTCTGAAACCTTTATTCATTATTCTCACCCTTCCGCTAACGGTCATCACATTTGGGTTGTTTCTGTTGGTAGTGAATGCCTTGGTAATCTTGGCTTGTGATTGGCTTATCGAGGGCTTTGTGGTAAACGGATTTTGGTGGGCATTACTCTTTGCACTGGTACTGAGTATTTTAAATAGTCTTTTCGGAAATTCCCTTGATCCTGTTGATCAGTAATGCATAAATAACTTTTTTAGTATGGATAATTAAAATTAATGCATATTTATCAAAAGAAGTTTTGTTGGTTTTGATGAAATACTTTACTTTCTCCAATAATTAGAGAGAGATATGCGAAATTATGAACACCTTTTTTTGAATAATCAATAAGAATATGTCTACCCAAAACCCAGGATTTGATCCTAAAGCAATAGAGGACCTAAAGTCTGAGCTCCAGAAAAATAACAGTACCTACAAAATTATCCCGGATGACGAAAATTCGGACGAGTTTGTCAACTTCTATTTTGTAGGAATGTACGAAGGGAAAGAAGTCATTTATGATGCGGCCTTGTACACCCTGAGATTACACCATTCCTCTGAAGTCTATGAACTTGCAGAGCATGAGGCGGCCAAGAAATTCCCAAATTTCAACGGAATAAAATATGAGGAGGATGAAAATGGAAATATGATGCCTCTCAATAGTGAGCAGGAGGAGATCGGTTGGTTTATCACCGAAATCATCATGGATATTGAAGACGACGAGCGAGTAAAAGTTCAGGAGTTTGTGGACATTGACACCAATCACGATTTTGGGCTTGGCCTAGATGCTGCTTTGAATGTGGATAGTATTTCTGATAGTGTGATCTCTAGGTTCATCAAAGAGTTTAATGATGATACCTTAGAGCTGGATGAAACAGCCTATTCCTTTCAGTCTGAAGAGGAAGACTTCGAGGATTAAGGTTTTTCAAACAAAAAAATATACGCTTGGTTTAAATCAAGCGTTTTTTTATGCTCAAAATAGCCTGGTCACAGTTGTATTCTCATCCTTTACCGGAAGGTCATCGATTCCCGATGGAAAAGTATGCCCTGCTCCCTGAGCAATTGTTGTATGAAGGGACCGTCACGGAAAATAATTTCTTTGAGCCCGATTTTTTAGATGACAAATGGATTCTGACAGCACATGACTTCTCATATCTCGAAAAACTCAAGACCCTTTCATTAAGTCGAAAAGAGGAACGGAAAACTGGATTTCCTCTCAGTGAACAATTGGTCCGGAGGGAGATCAACATACTAGATGGATCAGTAAAGGCTTGCGAATTTGCGCTGGAATATGGTATCGCGATGAATATTGCAGGGGGGACCCATCATGCATATGCCGGACATGGAGAGGGATTTTGCCTTCTTAATGACATTGTCGTTTCTGCCAATTATCTTCAAGCGAAAGGACTTGCCAACAAAATTTTAGTAGTAGATCTGGATGTTCATCAAGGAAATGGTACCGCTGTACTTTGTCAAAATAATCCTGATGTTTTCACTTTTAGTATGCATGGCAAATCAAATTATCCCATGCATAAGGAGAAATCAGATTTAGACATTGCCTTAGCAGATCATACTAGAGATGAGGAGTACTTAGATCTTTTGGAAAGAAATATAGACTTCATTCTTAAAGGTTTTTCTCCTGATTTCATCATTTACCAATGCGGAGTTGATCCTTTAGCCTCGGATAAGTTAGGGAGATTGGGGCTTTCCCTTCAAGGGATTAGGAATAGGGACTCGCTAGTTCTGAATCTGGCCAAGTCTTCCGGGATTCCGATAATGTGCTGCATGGGAGGTGGATATTCCCCTCAAATTAGGGATATTATTGAAGCGCATGCCCAGGTTTATCGGTTAGCTCAGGATATATTTTTTTAGTTTAACTCAATTTAATTGTTGCTTCGCCTTGCATATACTGGAAGATTCAATTCTTTATTTATATTTGCGCCCTTATCATAAAGATCAGCAGAAGTGAAAAAAACATTAAACACCTTAGGAATTCTTGCATTATCCGCAGGATTATTCTTTGCATGTAATCAAACCGCACCAACTACCACCGAAGGGGGAGAATCAGAAGTAATGTCAGTTTCAGAAATGAAGTTGGCTTTTGTCAAAACTGACAGTGTGATTAATAAATATGAATACTTCAAGACCAAATCTGAAGAAATCACCGAGAAAGGCAAGCGATTCGAAGGAGAGCTTCAAAGTAGAGCAAGAGGTTTTGAGCAGGAAGTAGCGAATTTTCAACAATCTGCGGCTTCTATGACCATGAATCAGGCAAGAGCTAAGGAAGAGGAATTGGTGAAAAAGGAGCAAAATCTAATGACCTACCGAAACAACTTGATGCAGGAGCTTTCTGCTGATGAGGCAGGTCTTTACAATGACGTGTACGAAAAAATTCAAACCTACATGAAAGGCTTTGCTGAAGAAAACGGTTACACCATGGTATTGAGCTATACTAGAGGTGGGGCAGTTTGGTATGCAAATGACGCGATCGATGTCACAGACCAAGTAATCGAAGGATTAAATAAGGCTTACAATACCACACCAACTGATTCGGTTAAGTAATTCAGCCAAACAGGAATTAAAGACCCGGCTAGCCGGGTTTTTTTGTGAAAAAAAATGGGTAATTTCGAGCAAAAATCACTTTTACATGAAAATCACTGAATTTCTTAAGCACAATTACAGACACTTCAATGCAGCTGCATTGATCGACGCAGCTGAAGGATATAAAACGCATTTGGACGAAGGGGGTAAAATGATGGTTACCCTAGCAGGAGCAATGTCTACTGCAGAGTTGGGAATCTCACTGGCCGAGATGATCCGTGAAGATAAAGTACAAATCATTACATGCACAGGTGCCAATCTTGAGGAAGACGTATTTAACCTAGTGGCTCATGATTACTATGAGCGAATTCCAAACTATCGGGATCTATCTCCAGAACAGGAACAGGATTTATTGGAGCGCCATATGAATCGGGTCACGGATACTTGTATTCCAGAAATGGAAGCTATGCGAAGAATCGAAGACGTGATTTTGGAGGAATGGATGGCTGCCGATCAAAAAGGGGAGGCTTATTTTCCGCATGAATTTTTCTACAAAATTTTACTCTCTGGAAAGCTTGAAAAATCATATCAAATAGATCCAAAAAATAGCTGGCTACTCGAGGCAGCAAAGAAAAATCTTCCGATCATCGTTCCGGGATGGGAGGATTCTACCCTTGGCAACATGTTTGCAGGTCATTGTATAGCTGGAGATGTAAAGAATGTACACACCGTAAAAAGCGGTATTCAATACATGATGTATCTGGCGGATTGGTACACTGAAAATGCAAAAGAAGATAGCACGGTAGGTTTCTTTCAAATAGGTGGTGGGATCGCCGGAGATTTTCCTATTTGTGTAGTTCCTATGCTTCATCAAGATTTGCAGCGCGATAGCATTCCATTATGGGGATACTTCTGCCAAATCTCAGACTCTACGACTTCATATGGATCGTATTCTGGAGCTGTACCAAACGAAAAAATTACTTGGGGTAAACTAGGCGTAAATACACCCAAGTATATCATTGAATCTGACGCCACGATTGTCGCACCATTGGTGTTTGCGATAGTCCTTGGAAAATAAAATGTTGAATACAAAGAATCACATAAAGTTGGCAGGTAGTGTTTGGCTACTTGCCTTTCTTTTATCTCACTCAGTACTTGCTCAGGAGACCGTATCGTTGTCAGGAGCAAACTCCACTCAGAATGACATCAATCCGGTTTGGGTGGGGAACAATACTTTACTTTTTACTAGAGCCTTTCATATCGAGAATGTGGGAGGAAATACTGATCCAGGAGACATCTGGATGGTTCAGAAAACTGGAGAAAACGAATGGTCTGAGGCCATTCATCGAGCGGATTTGAGTACTTCAGGTTTTGATGTAGCCCTTGGCTTACAGAATGTATTGACACTTTTGGTTTTTCACGAAGATCAAGAGGGAAATGCGGGAATTCACGAGTACGCCAAATTTGGGAAAGATTGGAATTACCGTAGAAGAATTGAGGTGCCACAGATCAATGATTTTAAAGGTGTTGTTAGTGGAAATGTGGTCGATGGGAAATACATATTTCTTTCGGGAAATGGTCCTAATTCGCTTGGAAACGAAGATCTATATGTTTTTGAATTAGTTTCGGGTATTACTTGGTCCGAGCCTCAAAATCTGGGAATAGTTATCAATACATTTGGTCAAGAGGTGAGTCCTTTTTATGATTCAAAGACTATGTTGCTCTATTACTCTACAAATAATCAGCCTGGAGCACGTGGGAAGGATATTTATATCACCAAAAAAATGGGCGATACTTGGCAAGATTGGAGTAATCCTGTGAATTGGGAAAAACTCAATTCTCCTGGTTCGGAAATGGCTGTGGCCTTTGTGGGGTCTAATCAGGTGGTTTGGTCTTCGAGCCAAAATAGTAATGGATTCTCGGACTTATTGACTTTCGCCCAAGAAGAAGAATTGGAATTACCCACGGATTTTACTCCAGCTTTGCGCAGAAGTATCAGTCGTAATGTCTATGCACCTGCCATCGAACAATCTGATGAAGTATACCTAACGGAGGAAAAAATAAAGCCTATTTCTCCGCTGATCGCCGTGGGAAAACCAGAGGTGGGTCTATTCATTGATTCTGTAAAACTGGAGCAAAAGCCACTGGAATGGATTGCCGTGGATGCAGTGGAGAAAGTAAAAGTGGATTTTGAATTAGAATTTTTATCCAAGAAAAATCCTGTCACATTCGCCGGTAAAGACACCTTGTTTCTATCGGATTTGATTAAAAAGGGGGTAGATGAAGTGAAGGTTTTAAGTAATGGATATTTCCCCCAAATCATGCCCGTCATAGCACTGAATCAAGAACAACCGAATATGGCACTTCTCGTGAAAGTAACCAAGGGAAGTAGTATTAAGCTTGAAAAGGTGTCATTCCAAAGAGGTACTTCTGAATTTGAGGGGGTTGAAACCGAATTAGCCTTAAAGGAAATCAGCACCTTCCTTCTCGAAAATGAAGAGGTCGTGGTACGGATTCATGGCCATACAGACAGTTATGGTGATCCTAGTTTGAATAAAGCATTGTCTCTTGATCGTGCAAAAGCAGTACGTGACTACATGGTATCCCTTGGCGTGCCTTTTGAGCGGATGCGGATCTCCGGCTGGGGAGGAACTAGGCCTGTAGCCTCCAATGCAACGGAGGCCGGTCGGCAAAAGAATAGAAGAGTTGAACTTGAAGTTCAATAAAAAAGGTCAGGAGTTTTTCCTGACCTTTTTCTTGGTTTATAGTGAATAATCACCACGATATTCTCTCCTGACGAATTGATTTGCAGGATCAAAATTAGTGACTTTCATATTTGGACCATCCCAAACCAGTTTGATCCCTCGGCCTGGGAATTCATTTTTCCTAGGGCTGTAATCGTAGCTTCGAATTGCCAGATTACCCATCAAAACTGATTCTGTCAATGGACCTGCCACTGAAAAAGGAGAGCTAAGCTTGTTGAATTCTTCTGATCCATGTCCGGCTATACATGCTTCCACCCAATTATTATAATGTCCTCTATCTCCATTTGGGACTCTGTAGAGAGTTTCTGGAACCTTAATGTCTTTGGTTTTGGATGTTGGCAGTAGCTGAGGATTTATTCCGTAAGTGGAGCACATCATTTTGCCTTTAGTGCCTTCAATAATTACTCCGTTGCCACCATCGCCCATTTGCTCATTTGGCTCTAGTTCTTCAGGTCTAGTGGGCTGAATTCCTCCATCCATCCAGTGAAACTCTAAATCCTCTTTTCCAGGGCGATCAAAACGCAAGGTGATGTGAGAGGAGGGAGGACAACTATCGGGGAAATATCCTCGCTGGAATTCTCCTACATAGACCGATCCAACACTACATTCTGCGGATTTAGGGTACCCTAGTCCTAAAACTCTGAAAGGAGGCTCCATGATGTGACAGGCCATGTCGCCAAGGGCTCCAGTTCCATAATCCCACCAGCCTCTCCAATTAAAGGGGACGAGATTTCCTACGTAGTCTTTCTTAGGGGCTGTACCCAGCCAAAGATCCCAATCTAAATCAGCTGGAGGATCCATTGGTGTTTCTGGCCAAGGAATTCCTTGTGGCCAAACAGGCCTGTTGGTCCAAGAATAGACTTTGGTTGCCTCACCGATCAAGCCAGCTTGATACCATTCCACCATTTTACGCACACCATCTCCTGAAGAACCCTGATTCCCCATTTGAGTTACCACTTTATATTTTTCAGCGGCTTCTGTGAGCATCCGAGCCTCGTAAATATCATGTGAAAGGGGCTTCTGAACATACACGTGTTTTCCCATTTTCATTGCCATCATAGCTTGTACGGCATGCATATGATCGGGAGTGGATACAGTCACTGCATCAATGTTGTTTTCTTCCTTTTCCAGCATTACCCGGAAGTCCTTGTAGTAGGATGCCTTGTTGAATTTTTTGACAGAGTCAGCTGCACGGCTATCATCCACATCGCATAGCGCTACAATATCCGCCTTTCCGCTACCGAAAACGCCACGAACATCACCAGCTCCCATTCCTCCGACACCTATACTTGCCACTCTTAATTTATCACTTGGTGCGATGAAACCTGGTCCTCCAAGAACATTCCTTGGCACAATATAAAATCCAGCTATCGCCGCGGCTGATGTCTTTAAAAATTTCCGTCTATTGTTTTTACTCATGATCAGGTATTAATGGGTTTGAATAAAGGGTTAATTGACTTTCAAATTATTAAAAATGAAAGATTAATCACTACTTGGACTCTGGTTAATTTGAAATTTAATTCCTTGCTGAATTTACCTAGCCCATCCAAAAAATGATCATCGTTACACAGAAAAATAACCTACGCCAAAACTTTTTTAAAAATTTAGATTAAGTTTGACAAAATCCTAAACTATGAGATACCTATCACCCTTTTTACTTATTGCTTTATTTCTCTCTTTTTCTTGTAGTCAAGAACAAGAAACTCTGAATGACCAAAATATTATTCCTCTTCCTAGGGAAGTTAAATCTGCAAAAGGCTCATTCATCGTGGATGCTTCTACCACCATTTTGATCGAAGGTAGAGGTGAAGGGATGGACTGGATGGGAGAATATCTAGCAGATAAGATCGGGGGAGTATTAGGCTCGGAGATTTCAACATCTACTGAAGGGGGAAATTTGATACTAAGAAAAACCCAAGGAGATCAATTAGAGGCTTATAATTTATCAATTTCAAATGAGGAGATCGTGATTAGTTCTGACGGCGAGCCAGGGTTGTTTTTTGGAATTCAGAGCTTCCTTCAGCTTTTACCTGATGAAATAGCAGTTCAACGCCCCGTAAGTTCTGCTATTACCATTCCTGCAGGATCTATTAATGACCAGCCGGAGTATGGATATCGGGGATCTATGCTTGATGTAGCCAGACACTTTTTTGATGTAGAAGATGTGAAGCATTATATCGATGTAATGGCAGGTTTGAAGTATAATTATCTCCATTTGCATTTATCCGATGATCAAGGCTGGAGAATTGAAATTAAGTCTTGGCCCAAACTCACTGAAATAGGCGGGAGCACTGAAGTTGGCGGTGGAGAGGGTGGTTTTTACACCCAGGAGGAATACAAGGAGATTGTTGCCTATGCCGCGCAGCGATACATTACGGTGGTTCCTGAAATCGATATGCCTGGTCACACCAATGCAGCTTTGGCCTCATATGCTGAGTTGAATCCGGGCGTGAATCCTGCCAATGGCATTCTGGATTCTTTGACTATTGTGCCCTTGGATTACGATAAGCCTAAGGTGAATCCAGAACCTGCTGAGCTCTACACAGGAATTGAAGTTGGGTTTTCAACTTTTGCCACCGACTTAGATTTGACCTATCAGTTTGTCGATGATGTCGTTCGAGAAATTGTCGAAATGACGCCAGGTCCATATTTCCATATAGGTGGAGACGAATCACACGTAACTGATAAGGATGACTATATCAAGTTTGTGAATAGGGCTCAGGAAATTGTACAGAAATATGGAAAAGTGAGCATCGGTTGGGATGAAGTGGCAACTGCATCCTTGTTGCCAGGAAATATTGCACAGTTTTGGGGCGACGAGGACAATGCGGTTTTAGCCAATAAACAAGGGAATAAAGTGCTGATGTCTCCGGCTAAAAAAACTTATATGGACATGCAGTATGATTCCACTACTCAACTCGGGCTACACTGGGCTGCCTATATCGAAATAGATGATGCTTACAATTGGGATCCTGCCAACTATGTTGATGGAATTACTGCAGAGGATATCATTGGAGTTGAGACCCCACTTTGGACTGAAACCATTACCAATCGTGCTGATATTCAATACATGATTTTTCCACGAATATATGCAACTGCCGAAGTAGCCTGGACACCTTCAAATCAGCGTAATTGGGAAAATTTTGAAGGTCGACTTGCAAATGCTTCAAAGCGCTGGGAGATGCAAGGAATCAATTATTATAAATCTCCAAAGGTGAATTGGTAATCTTTAGCCACCTCCTTCACTCTACATTATAGTTTATTTCTTCTGTCTTTGATATTGAAGAAATAGGGGCTATACTCATCTTTTGATTTTCACCCTAACCTCAACCTATTACTCATGGGAGACTTGATTATTTCTTTTGCCAACTGGATATGGGGTACGCCCATGCTTATTTTATTGATGGGTGGCGGAATAATTCTTTTGGTTCATTCCGGTTTTATCCCATTTACTAAAATCGGACATGCCATCTCCTTGCTTCGAGGAAAATATGATGACTCAAATATACCAGGGCAAATCACTTCTTTTCAGGCTCTCTCTTCAGCCATCGCAGCCACAGTGGGCCTAGGGAACATCTCGGGAGTAGCCATCGCGATCACTATGGGTGGACCGGGTGCGATTTTTTGGATGTGGATCTCTGCATTTGTTGGTATGGCTACCAAGTTCTACACCTGTTCGCTTGCTATCATGTTCAAGGGCAAAGATAGCTCGGGTGAGGTTCAAGGTGGCCCAATGTACGTGATAGAGGAAGGGTTGGGTAAAAAGTGGAAGTTTCTGTCTTATATCTTTTGCATCGCCGGTGTTATTGGTTTGTTGGCGATTTTTCAAGCGAATCAATTAACTGCTGTGATCCGAACAGTTATGCTGGAGCCCAATGGACTCGATGAGGGGGATAAAACTCGATGGATTATCGGGATTAGTATGATGGCTGTAGTCGCTATTGTGATTTTGGGGGGTATTAAGCGTATTGCTACAGTCGCGTCAAAGCTGGTTCCCTTTATGGTGGTTCTTTATTTTATAACTGTCCTAATCATTCTCTTCAACTATCTCGGAGAAATACCAGAAATGTTGATGACTATAATCACCGATGCATTTACAGGCAAAGCTGCCGCTGGAGGTGTAGTAGGAGCTGTGATTATCACAGGAGCAAGACGCGCGGCTTTCTCAAATGAAGCAGGCATTGGAACTGCGCCAATGGTCCATGGAGCCTCTAAAAATAACGAGCCGATCCGAGAGGGATTAATCGCCATGCTTGGCCCTTTTATTGACACTATCGTTGTATGTACTTTGACCGCACTCGTGATTATGGTGACTGGGGTATGGCAAACCACAGAATCTGATGGCGTACGTTTGACCTTGGCGGCTTTTGATCAGGCATTACCTTCCTATGGTAGATATCTTTTGATGGTAGCCGTTTTGGTATTTGCGCTTTCCACGATGTTCACATACAGCTACTATGGACACAAATGTTTTAATTATCTATTTGGAGCCAAAAGAGCCGATTATTACAATTATTTCTATTTGGTTACAATCGTGGCCGGAGCCGTAACTTCGCTTGATGTGGTAATTAGTTTGGTGGATGGAATGTACGCAGTGATGGCCATTCCTACTATGGTTTCCACATTTTTCCTTGCTCCAAAAGTAAAAGCTGCCTCGAAGGATTATTTTCAACGAATGAAGGCGAAATAATGGGGGACAGAGTACTCATCGCACCCAATGCATTCAAGGGTACTCTTAAAGCCATGGAAGTGGCTCATATAATTGCGGGTGTGATTCAGAAAGTTCGTCCTAATACTTCGATTGAGCTCTGTCCGATAGCTGATGGGGGAGATGGAACTTGTGAGTTACTCACCGAACTACTAGATCTTAAAAAAATCAATATCGAAACTTTTGATCCATTGGGTAGGCCCATTATGGGGTTTTATGGATTTGAGAAAGAGACGGCTACTGCCTTTGTGGATGTGTCTACAGTTTCTGGAGTTGGCTTACTAAAAAGTAATGAAATTGATGCGCAAGTCACATCTACTTTTGGTACTGGAAAGCTTATAGTGCACGCTATTCAGCAAGGTGCGCAAACCATCGTTCTTGGGTTAGGAGGTTCTGCAACGGTTGATCTTGGTCTAGGAATTTTGCAGGCCTTAGGAGTTACTTTTTTGAATGAAAAGGGTAGAGCTATCATTCCCTTTTCTCCAGATGTTTTGGGGAAAGTTCGCCATATACAGCTGAATAAGCCCCTGCCAAAAATCAAGTTTTTCTGTCTTTGCGATGTAGACAATACATTTTTTGGACAAAAGGGTGCTATTCCTGTTTTTGGGCCGCAAAAGGGTATTAATTCTGATGATTTCGCGAAGCTTGAAGCCAAGGCCATGAACATGATTTCCCTACTTTCTTTGAAAACAAAGAAAGTAGTGCAAGACCAAAAGGGCTTTGGGGCGGCTGGGGGAATAGCATTTGGTCTTTCATTTTTCTTTGACACGGCACTTGAAAAGGGAGCGCCTTTCTATTTTGGGCAAATCAAGATTACCGAGAAGGTAGCCAAGGCGGATTTCATTATTACAGGAGAAGGAAGGTACGACTCGCAGTCCAACAGCGGAAAAGGGGCTTATGAATTGAAAAAAATCATGGACGCAAAAGATAAAGTGGGAGCACTGATTTCTTCTGGTAGGGAAGGAAGCTCAGCAGGTTTTCAAACGTATATACAATTGCCGGATTTGGATTTCAGGCGACCTGATTTTAAAAGCTTGGCGGCTCAAAACTTGAAGCAGGTGGTAAAGGACTTTTTGGAGAAATCCTCATAATAAAAAAAAGGAAGCCATGTGGCTTCCTTTTGCTTTGATATCTAATATCTCTTAATGGTCCGATTTCTTCTTTCCGGAAAATGTAGAACGGGCATCTATCGCTGAAAGACCGGCACCAAGGCCAACCAAAACACAAACGATAAGTAGGAAAACTTGGGCACCGCCCGCGATAGGTGAACTGAAGACGTCTAGTAATACCATATTTTGTTTCTTTTTCTAAGGATGCCCGAAGATAAAGTCAAGTCGGGAAATAACCAAGATCAAAAGATGATCTCTTCTTTTTTTATTGCTGCTAGGTCTTTTTCCAGATCAATCTCAGGGTGGGCTTCCACCCACTCATCTCTGAGTTTTAATGCCCAGGTTTTCATGTAATAGATCACATCCTCCTTAGCATTTTTATTGATTTTGTCTCGTCGATCCTTTGGCATTCTATTTAGAATTTCATGATCTGAAAGTGTCTCTAACTTTTGGAGATCGGTAAGACTAAACCCAAAATCTAGCATTTTGGAGATCATCAAATCCATAGGATACCCACTTGTTGGACAGAATTCTAGGATCTGTTCTGCCCAATCTCCATGCCTTTGCATGGCATATCGATGGATTTCGCCTTTGCTAAGTTTGGTTAATTCCTGTGCGAGATTCCCGCAATTGCAAGCTCCCATGTGACCCCACTGATAGGAGGCCCCCGCCTCTAATTTCTTTGCTGTTTTCTCAAGCGCAGAAATAATTTCAATTGTTGCTTTTGCCATAAGTAATTCCTTTGACTACTAAACTAGAAAGGACAAAGCAAGTTTGAAAAAACTTCTTGATTTTTCTTAAAACTTAATGGAAGATGGATGAAATCGAAGTCTTAACCAAGGGCTTGGCGAGGTAATCTTTGACCATCTTATAGGATGCTGCTCGATTAATATCTCTTTCATCCACAGAACTGCTCAGTATGTAAATATTTGTATCCTTTGATTCACCATTCAGAGAATCTAAAAAACTCCAACCATCCATTTCAGGCATGTTGAGATCTAAAAAAAGAAAATTGGGACGAATTTTCCGCAGTTCAATTAGTGCTTTCCTAGGATCAGAAAATTTAAAAAAACGTACTGGCTCTTGCACATTCTTCTCAATCAACTTTTCAGTTACGAAAGTGCTGATTGGATCATCGTCTATGAGAACCACGGTTAACATTAAATGCAAAAAAGAGTTTTTGAAATACAATAAATACCATACAAAAGTAAAAACTAATTTTTTTATATCAAACTCTTTTACGGTGAACTCTTTAAAAAATTCTATTTATTAGGGTCAAATCTCTCTTTTCCCTTTAATAAGTCAAAAAATAGAATGAAATCGGAAGCCAAACTGTAAAATGGGTATTGAAAAGTGGCTGGCTTATTCTTTTCATAGAAAAAATGGCCAACCCAGGCAAAACCATATCCCACGACAGGTATCAAAAACAGTAGCCAGTAATTGCTAAAATAAATAGCCACCCCAAGGATCAGGAAGAGTAAACCCGTTCCTATAAAATGAAGCCTCCGACAGGTTGGATTCTGGTGTTCTTCTAAGTAATAGGGATAAAAATCTTTTAGACTAGTGTATCTGGTTTCCATTGCTAGGGTTGTTTTGGGTTAGAGTTAATTTCTGTCATGAATCGTTCCACAATCTTATCCACAGTTTTGAGTACTTTCTTCTCCTTTGTTTTTTCGCTACTTACTTCTGTAACGCCAGTCAGTGTCATAAGAAATTTATCCTGAGTAGGGTCGATAAAGTCTACAATTACTTGTACGAGTTCGTAATTATCGATTCGGATTCTATTGTCATTCATCATAGGATTGTAGGGATTCCACATCCACGGATCATAAATTCGACTGCCCCAAAAACGGGTCGGATAAGGATTTGGCAGGATTTCTTTGGACCGGGAATCTTCATTGGAAGTGTAGCGAATAACCACATCTGGGGTGTTTTTTTCATAGATCATTCCATATTTCTCCAGATTTTCTTGAAGTCGGATCTGTACATTTTGATCAATGTATTGAGAAGAAAAGCCTCTCATTCCTATTTCCTGATTTACTATTACAAATGATTCATAGTTTCTCGTCGGGGCAATCTCACTGTTTTCTTTGAAAATATCTATTGCACTACACCCTGTGAAAACCAAGGCCAAAAGAAGGTAGATACTGATTGATTGAAATTTGGTATAAGTCATATTTTGGGGATAAACCATTAATCAAACGATCGAAGGTGCTTAAAGTTAACACATTTCATAAAACGTAGAAATGATGGATTTAATTTGTTGTTTCCCTTAATCCTTTAAAATCTAATAGTAATTTTGGCCAAAGGAGAATTCATGATTAGACCAGATTTCGACAATATTTTTATGGAATTGGCAGTAAATCTTGCCAAGCGTTCGCACTGTATCAAAAAGCACGTGGGGGCGGTGTTGACCAAAGAGACACGAATTATTTCTATTGGATACAATGGTCCACCAGCAGGCACTCATAATTGTGATATAGAGTTTCCTGAAAGCGGATGTGCACGAGATAGTAAGGGAAGCTGTTCATTGGCCTTACACGCAGAGCAGAATGCCATTCTGTATGCAGTGAAGAACAACACTTCTGTGGAAGGATCAACGCTTTACGTGACTTTAGCACCATGTCTTGCCTGTGCTCGTATCATTTATTCCATGGGGATCAAAAAAGTCGTTTTCCTCTATTCCTATGCTGAATACAAAGGAATCGGAAGGGATGAAGGTGTAGATTTCTTAGAAAAATTCGGGGTGGAGGTAGAAAAATACGAACAAGAGATAACGGTCAATGACCAGTTGATCTAGATGAAATTGACCTCCGGAGTGAGTTCTACTCCGAACTTCGCCTTCACGGATGCTTGCACTTTCTGAGCCAGCTCCTTGATGGCATTTCCATCACCATTCCCATAATTTACCAGAACGAGTGGTTGCTTCTCGTGTACGCCAATATCGCCAAATCGCTTTCCTTTCCAGCCAGATTGCTCAATCAGCCAAGCTGCTGGAACTTTTACTCCATCGGGTAAGGGATACCCTGGAATGCCAGGATTCTCAGCTTTCAAAGATTCAAATTGCTCAGTAGAAATAGTTGGGTTTTTGAAAAAAGAGCCAGCGTTGCCGATTTGTTTCGGGTCAGGTAACTTGGATTGGCGGATTTCAATTACTGCATTGCTTATCGATCGTGGAGTAAGCTGGTCTATACCTTGCTGTTGAAGGGTTTCTTTGATGATCCCATAGTCCACATTGAATTGAGGGGTTTTTGAAAGTCGAAATACAACTGAGCAAATGATGTATTTGCCCTTGACTTTATTTTTGAAAATACTCTCTCTATACCCAAATTCACATGTTTCCGAATCAAAAGTCTCGAGCTTTAGCGTCTTGCGATTCAGTGCTTTCAATGAATGAAAGACTTCTTTGATTTCGACTCCATAAGCACCAATGTTTTGCATGGGAGAGGCACCCACAGTTCCAGGAATCAAAGAAAGATTTTCCAATCCATTCCAGCCCATTTCTATAGACTTTAGCACGAATTCATGCCAGTTTTCCCCAGCGCCCACCTCTATAAAAAAGTGCTCATCGGTTTCATCAATGACCTCAATCCCTTTTATCTTCATGGCAAGTACCAAACAGTCCAGATCTTGGGTAAGTAGAATGTTACTTCCGCCCCCTAGGATAAAAACCTCCTTGTCCTGGTCTTTCGCCCAAATCATGGCTTCCCGAACCTCCTCAACGGAGCACGCTTCGGTGAAAAATGACGCTTTTTGATCAATTCCGAAGGTGTTTAAGGATTTAAGGGAAACCTGAGTCTGAATTTGCATGGTGTGGGATTTGGTTACGAAATAAACAAGAATTAGGCTATTCTGCTCAAGAAAATTAAAAAATGAGATTTGACATAGAATGGAACTAGAGTATTTACCCCAAGTGGGGCGGTTTTCTCTAAAGAATTTCAGGCAAACAATGTAGAAAATTATATCTTCGGAAAACCTTTTTTAGAATTTATGACGATTGCGGATCGGTACCGAAAAGTTAGGAACCATTCAACTTTACTTTGCAAGGATTTAATTACTGAGGATTACAGTCTACAGGCTTCAGAGGAAGTTAGTCCTCCTAAGTGGCATCTAGCACACACCACCTGGTTTTTTGAGCAGTTTATTTTGGTTCCCTACGATTTGGAGTACAAGGTTGCGCATCCGCAGTTTAATTTTCTCTTTAATTCTTATTACAATGCCCACGGTGCTCGAACTGCACGAAATCAGCGTGGTCTAATGACTAGACCCTCTGTGGAAGAGGTAAAAGCTTACCGTGATTATGTGGATGCCGCGATGATCAAATTGCTCGATAAGTCAGACTCAGAATTGATAGACCTGGTGATTTTAGGTTATAATCATGAGCAACAACATCAGGAGCTTTTGTTGACTGACCTGAAGTATAATTTATGGTTTAATCCACTGGATATAAGTGTCATAGATATTAAAGAATATAAAAATACTTTAAAAGGGGATTGGTTAAAAATTGATTCAGGAATCTACGAAATAGGCTATGAAGGAAATGGTTTTTGTTTTGATAATGAGTTAGGAAGACATAAGGTCTACTTGCAGGATTTCGAGATATTTTCGAGCCTGGTGACAAATGAGGAATATTTAGAGTTTATGGAGGCTGGAGGCTATCAAAACTCTAACTACTGGCATGATGAAGGTTGGGCTTGGGTAAATGCAAATCATATAAAGGCGCCGCTATATTGGGAGAAGCAAGGTCAGGAATGGACTTATTACACCTTAGCGGGGCGACAAAACCTAAAACCCAATGCTCCGGTGAGTCATGTAAATTTCTATGAAGCATCAGCCTATGCAGCCTGGCGAGGATTGCGCTTGCCAACTGAATTTGAGTGGGAAATTGCTTCCGGTCAATTTGAATGGGGAGAGCGATGGGAGTGGACCAATTCGGCCTATCTTCCATATCCCGGATTTGCCACTGCACCGGGAGCACTTGGAGAGTACAATGGGAAGTTTATGATCAACCAAATGGTGCTGCGAGGTGGCTCAGTGGCTACTTCCGAAGGACATTCTAGACCCACTTATCGAAACTTTTTTCATCCACATTACCGCTGGCAATTTATGGGTATCCGTCTTGCCAAAACACTTTAATCTATGTCTGCAAAAAATCTCGACTTGGGTAATTTTGCTCAGGATGTACTACTTGGCCTTAGTGCCGAACCTAAATCGCTTCCTTCCAAATATTTTTATGATGCCAAAGGAGATAAGCTTTTTCAGCAAATCATGGATATGCCTGAATACTATCTCACTCGAAAGGAATTCGAAATTCTAGAGAATCAACACGCCAAAATTCTAGCTAACATATTAGATTTCAACAGGCCGTTTAACTTGGTGGAATTGGGAGCGGGAGATGGACTGAAAACCAAAATTCTTCTGCGATATCTAGTCGAGAAAGGGGTTTCTTTTGAGTATTTTCCAATTGATTTTTCGGGATCTGTTTTGGTTGAGTTAAAGGAGAGTCTGAGGCAAGAAATGCCGGACCTGAAAGTTAGTGCGATTGAAGATACTTATCGGGGCTCACTCTTGAAGCGACAATGGGCAAATGGTAATCCAACGCTTATTTTATTTCTAGGTGGAAATATTGGCAATTTTCCTCTCGAAGAAGCCCATGATGTTTTGGATCATCTAAGACTTGGAACCGAGAGAGGGGACGAGGTCCTTTTAGGTTTCGATTTGAAAAAGAATCCTCAAACCATCCTAGACGCCTATCATGATCATGCTGGAATCACCAAGGAGTTTAACATCAATTTACTTCGGCGGATGAACCGAGAGTTAGGGGCTAATTTCGACTTAGACCAATTCATGCATTGGCCAAGCTACAATCCTGTAGATGGTGAATGTCGGAGCCATTTGGTGTCAATGAAGGCTCAAAATGTATTCATCGAGTCTCTGAATCAAAGCTTTAAATTTGATGCCTTTGAGCCGATTTTTACAGAAATAAGCAAAAAGTATAGTATCTCAGAGATTAAAAAACTCGCTAAACGCTCTGGCTTCAAGATTAAAGAAGCTTTTGCCGATTCCGAAGATTATTTCGCAGATGTACTTTGGGAGCGTAAATAAAAAAGGTCTGTCACTCAACGCAACAGACCTTGTTTTTTGAAAATTTGGGATCAACTGAAATAGCTTTTCAATCCTTCCATTCGATCTACTAATTCCTGTTCTACTTTTCGGTAATCTTTGGTATTCTCCAATGGAGCGTTTACCGAAAAATAGTACTTAATCTTGGGCTCGGTGCCAGATGGCCTTGCAGAAATTTTACTACCGTCTTTAAGATAAAACTGCATGACATTCGAAGAATCCAAGTCAAGCTTTTCGGTTTGTCCTGTGACCAAATTTTTTAAAGTACCGGCCTTAACATCCAAGATTTTTTCTACCGGAATTCCATTCATCTCAGCCGGAGGATTGGTTCTGAATCCGTTCATCAAGGCTTGAATCTGCTCAGCGCCATCTTTCCCTTTTTTAGTCACAGAGATGAGTGATTCTTTGTAAAAGCCAAATTTTGAGTAAACCTCTGCTAACACGTCAAAGACACTTTTTCCTTGTGTTTTGTAGTAGGCGATGGCCTCAGCCACCATTGCGCAAGCACTTACACCATCTTTGTCTCTGACAAAATCACCTACTAGATATCCGTAAGATTCCTCACCGCCTCCAATAAAGGTTTCCTTGCCTTCCAAATCCCGAATAATGGCCGCTATATTTTTGAAGCCGGTTAATACGTTGAAGCATTTCACCTCAAATCCTTCAGCGATTCGATTGATTAGCTCTGTGGTCACAATGGTATTGACCATGAATTGCTTGCCGTTGAGCTTTCCAGCTTCCCTCCATTTGCTCAAGAGGTAGTATGAAAGTAGAGTCCCAGTTTGATTCCCATTCAGCAATTCAAATTCACCCTTTTCATTTGGCACAACAGCTGCATAGCGATCTCCATCTGGATCACAAGCCAGAATAAGTTCGGCATTTACCTTCTTTCCAAGCTCCACAGACATATTTAAAGCTTCCGCTTCTTCAGGATTGGGATAGATTACGGTTGGAAAAGTACCATCCGGTTCGGCTTGTTCTTTCACGATATGCACATTCTCAAACCCAAAAGCCTTCAAAGCCGCGGGCACCATTTTACCCGATGCACCATGGATAGGAGAGAAAACGATAGGCATATCTTTGTGGGCTTTATTTGCCTCAGGAGACAAACTCAAGCCCTTTACCAAGTCCATATAAATGCTATCAAAGTCCTCCTCGATGAAATGGAAAAGCTCATCATTTTGGTCCCATTTCACCATATCGAAAGAGGTGATCTTATTCACTTCATCGATGATGTTCTTGTCATGAGGGGCAACCACCTGAGCTCCATCGTCCCAGTAGGCCTTATAGCCATTGTATTCCTTTGGATTATGCGAAGCAGTGATCATCACACCACTTTTACACTCGAAGTGTCTCACTGCGAAAGAAAGCATAGGAGTGGGGCGCATTTCGCGGAAATAGTACACATGGATTCCATTTGCGGTCAGAACATCTGCCGTGGCCGTAGCAAAGAGTGTGTTATTGATTCTGCTGTCATGTGTGATGGCAACGCTTATTTTCTCATTTGGGAAGCATTGCAACAGATAATTTGCAAGTCCTTGAGTAGCCATTCCAACCGTATATACATTCATTCGGTTGGTGCCCACACCCATAAGGCCTCTTAGTCCTCCTGTTCCAAACTCCAGATCTTTGTAAAATGAATCCACCAATTCTGTGGGGTTGGAATCCATTAATTTCTTGATGTTGTCTTTGGTGGTTTGGTCAATATTGCCATCCAGCCATTTTTTGGCTTTTTCGGCTACTTTTGGGTCAATTGCGCTCATTAGTATTCATTTGTGATTAAAAGAACTAAGATATCGAAATTGTGAAAAATTGCTAGGATTCGCATTCCCTATTTTATCAGTAGAGTTGGAATATGCTGTTTCGGGAACCCGAAAAGATTTCTAATTTAGCTGACATGCCTCAGACCTTCCTTCGGAGATCAATTCTTCTAGTTTCTCTCTTTCTTAGTTGCACTTTTATTTCAAAAGCTCAAGAGCATTCGAAGTACCGCCGAATTTACTTGAGTGGGGTTGATGCCTCTAAAACCAAGAGCTGGGATTTTAAAGTATCTGATGGTAGGCGGGCTGGCGAATGGACCAAAATCGCTGTTCCTTCCAACTGGGAAATGCAGGGGTTTGGAACGATTAATTACGGACACGACCATAGGAATCCTGACATCCCTTTGGGAAAAGAGACAGGAGAATATCGGTTGACTTTCACCCTCCCAAAATCTGTCAAGGACCATGTAGTCCGGATTGTTTTCGAAGGGGCCATGACTGATACAAAGGTCAAAATCAATGGGGAATCGGCAGGAGAGACGCATCAAGGTGGCTTCCAATCCTTTGGATACGACATTACCGAACTGATCAAGCCAGGGCAGGAAAATATACTTGAAGTGGCTGTGGCCAAGAGGTCGAGCAACACATCTGTAAACAAGGCAGAGCGTGAAGCTGATTTCTGGATTTTCGGAGGAATTTATCGACCGGTTTATTTGGAAATTTTCCCTCAAAATCATTTTGAGCGAATTGCGATTGATGCTAAAGCAAATGGAAAATTTAGATCCCTTATAGTCCTAAATGGAGCTATTTCTGATGGCTTGGAGATAGATTGGAAGATTCGGGATGCAAAAACAAAGCAGTTGCTAGGAGAAGAGACCGTCTCTGTTTCTGGGGATAGTCTATGGGTCGAGAAAGCTTTTACAAATGCAAAACAGTGGAGTCCAGAAACTCCAAATTTATACCTAGCGGAGTATAGCATTAGACTTGCCGATGATGTGCTATTTTCCCAAACCGAACGATTTGGTTTCCGAACGGTTGAATTACGCCCACAGGATGGAATCTACATCAATGGCACAAAAACAATCTTCAAAGGCGTAAACCGACATTCATTTCATCCTAAAACAGGAAGGGCACTGAGCGAGGCCAATCATTTAGAGGACATTTTCCTGATGAAGGAGATGAATATGAATGCGGTGCGAATGTCTCACTATCAGCCTGATGCTCGTTTTTTGGAATTGTGTGATTCCCTTGGCCTATATGTTTTGGATGAATTAACTGGCTGGCAGGATGGCTATGATACGATCGTGGGGCCAAAGCTGGTCAAAGAACTCGTGCTCAAAGATGCCAATCATCCGAGTGTTGTGATTTGGAACAATGGAAATGAAGGCGGTTGGGACTTTTTTAACGAAGCTGGATTTCATGCTTTTGATATTCAGGATAGACCTGTGTTGTATCCTTGGCTTTTGAAAAATGACGTGGATACGCATCATTATCCTAGCTACAAGGAAGGAATTCAACGCTTGTCTAATGGAAGCGATATTTTTATGCCCACTGAGGTTTTGCATGGATTGCATGATGGAGGGCTGGGAGCAGGACTCGAAGATTTCTGGAATGATTATACCCATAATCCACTTGGGGCAGGAGGGTTTCTTTGGGTTTTTAAAGATGAGGCTTTGTATCGAGAAGATAAAGGAGGAATTTATGATTCGGATGGAAATCATGCTCCAGACGGTATTCTTGGTCCTTTGGGACAAAAGGAGGGGAGCTTTTTTACCATCAAGGAAATTTGGTCACCCGTTCAGGTTTTACCTTTTGCTCTAACACCAGAATTTGATGGGATCATTCAAATCCAAAATCTCTATCAATTCGCTAATTTGAACCAGAGTCAACTGGTATGGGAAGTTAAGAAGCTTGACCGATGGGGACAACCATCAACGCTCTACAGTGGTGAAATTGTACTCCCTGACGCTCTTCCAGGCGAAACTAGGCTTGTGGAGCTGCCACTTCCAGATAGATGGGAAAGGGGTGATTATTTGAATCTAAAGGTCTTAGGAATCCATGGCGAAGAGCTTTACACTTGGTCTAACCCCATCCGCCGACCTCAGGAAATGACTGACAAGGTGCTCGGAGAATATCGGAGGATCGCACGAAGCCCTTTGAAACTTGAAGAGAAAGATGGATTACTTTCTCTTGAAGCTGGGGAGCGACGTTTTGTTTTTGATATGCGCGGGCAATATCTACGAGAAATCTGGCTGAATGATAGCCTACTTTCTTTTGCACAATCCGCTCAAACCATCGAAGGTATTGATAGTCAGAAAATCAAATCATCGTATGATTGGAACTCCAATGGCTCTGTTACGGTGATATTTGAGTTTAATCCCTATCCTAAAAGATTGGAATGGACTGTTTTTGCAGATGGACGAATAAAGATGTCTGCGACAGCTCCACATTCTCGATTTGATGAAATAGACTACTTAGGAATTGGATTTGATGTGAATGAGCTAAAGGTAAAAGGGGTGAAGTGGATCGGGGATGGACCTTATCGAGTTTGGCAAAATAGAAGAAAGGGAGTTGAATTCGGGATTTGGGAAAAAGCATACAATGATACCCAGACTGGATATAGCTTTGATAAATTGGAATATCCCGAGTTTAAGGGCTATCATGCTAATCTTTATGCCTTGCGACTTCAATTGGATGGTCCAGATGTAATTGTACGATCCGAGACACCTGGCTTATTTTTCAATCTTTTCAAACCAACCTATCCAGAGGACGCTACAGCTGGTGTAAAGCCTCCCTTTCCAGACTCAGATATATCTTTCCTATATTCCATTCCAGCGATCGGTACCAAATTTCATCAGGCAGAAGAAATGGGGCCTCAATCTCAACAGGGAGCATCTTTTGCAAGGCCTCAGGATGAAGGATATCCGATTGTTCTGTGGTTCGACTTTAACTAGAACATCATGAAAAAGCTGATTACACTTTTGTTTTTTGCACTAGTCTTCGAAGGTTTTGCCCAAGAAGCAAGGCTCAAAACACCCTGGACTGACCAAGTTTCCAGAGAAAATCCTCACCCTGAATATCCCCGGCCGCAACTCGTGAGAAGCCAATGGCAAAGCCTAAATGGAACCTGGAAATACGCAATCGAAGACCGAGGAGAAAGTTTACCTGCTGATTTTGATGGTGATATTCTGGTTCCTTTTCCGGTCGAGTCCTATTTATCTGGCGTTCAAAAGACCGTAGGCTCAGAAAAGGTGCTTTGGTACGAAAAAGTATTTCAATGGGATGGAAATAAGAAAAATGAGCGAGTTCTTCTTCATTTTGGCGGAGTTGACTGGGAGGCAGAAGTTTGGGTTAATGGACAAAAGGCAGGTATTCACCGAGGTGGATTTGATGATTTCTCATTTGATATCACAGGGCTTTTGGTTGAAGGGCCAGAGCAAAAAATAAATGTACGTGTATGGGACCCAAGCGACGATGGACCTCAGCCACGAGGCAAGCAAGTCAAGGAACCAAGGGGAATTTGGTATACTCCTGTTACCGGGATTTGGCAGACGGTATGGCTAGAAAAAGTGCCAATGCAGTACATTCAAAAAGTTAACCCAAACACGCTTTGGGAAGAAAAGAGCTTAGTTTTCGATGTAGAAGCTCAAAACTCCTCATCAAACCTTATGGTAAAAATCACGCTTTCTGATGGTGAAGAACCTATCGCTTCCGTCACTTCAAACTTGGGAGAAAGGATTCAGATTCCAATATCCAACCCGAAAGCTTGGAGTCCAGACGAACCTTTTCTTTACGATGTGACCGTGCAGCTGATGGATGGGAAAAAGGTCTTGGATGAAGTGACATCCTATACTGCATATCGTGATATTCGGATGGCTGAGGACCAAGATGGCTTTCAGCGATTGATGCTAAATGGGGAAGCTTTGTTTCAATTTGGTCCCTTGGATCAGGGCTGGTGGCCAGATGGTTTATACACAGCGCCAAATGACGCTGCTTTAATCTTTGATATAGAAAAAACAAAGGAGATGGGCTTCAACATGATTCGCAAGCATGCAAAAGTGGAGCCGGCACGCTGGTATTATCATGCGGATCGTTTGGGAATACTGGTGTGGCAAGATATGCCAAGTGGTGATTTGGGGAATAGATGGGAGGTAAGACCAGGAATTATTAGGGAAAATGTGGTGAAAGAGCGCACCGAGGAAAGCAAAGCGATTTTTCGGGAGGAGTGGAAAGAAATTATGGATCAGTTTAAGTTTTTCCCTTCTATCGTTGTTTGGGTGCCATTCAATGAAGCCTGGGGACAGTTTGATACACGAGAAATCGTAGAAATGACAAGGGAGATAGACCCAACAAGACTCATCAACTCGGCAAGTGGTGGAAATTTTGTAATGGATGGATTTTCAGTAGTTGGGGATATTTTGGATTTACACAATTATCCAGATCCTGTGATGCCTGATCCGGCACTTTTTGGGAAAGGTAAAGCAATGGTTCTTGGAGAATATGGAGGCCTTGGTCTTCCTCTGGAAGGGCACACATGGCAGGATACAGATAATTGGGGCTATCAGCGGTTTACCACTGAAACAGAACTCAAAGAGCGCTATGCAGCACTTCTGAAAACTGTACTCAAATACAAAGGAATGGGACTCTCGGCTGCGATCTACACTCAAACTACCGATGTTGAAATCGAAACCAATGGACTGATCACCTATGATAGGAAGGTAGTCAAGATGCCAATGGATTTTTTACGGAACCTTCACTTGCTACTTTATAGAGAAGAGTAGTGATTGAATAAACTGATTTTGTACTCTATTTAGCTTTATTTTTTGCCAGGGATTTCAGTAGGGTTGAATTGGTATTGGTACCTAGCTGCCGCATAATGTCGATGATCACGTCCTGCTTATAATCAGTGTTAGTGACTTGATTTTCAGGGAAAATCACCACATTTCCTTCCCAAGCTGACGGAGCCCCAGGAATGAAAACAACAAAATCCCCATTGTCCAAGGTGTCCACATGAAAGCCAAACATCAAACCATCGATGGGAACCAATACCACAGGGAAATTGCTTTCCCCGCTTACTCCAGCTCTTGCTTCAAGCGTTGATTTCATCAAGCTGTAACCAGGGAATAATGAAAGAACATTATCCTCGATGAGCCGTATCATTTTTTGTCCCGCACCTAATTTGGCTATCCATCCTGCTGCGAAGCAGACTAGTATAAGGGTCAAAATGGAAAATAGATATGGGAAATTTTCATAGCGCTCTCCTGGATCCAATACTTCCTGTACGCTCGCAGACAGTGGTTCAAGGATTTCAAGAACTTTTCCTAAAAGCACAAAAATTAGAGCCAAGGGTAGTAAGAAGAAAATTCCACCCTTAACCGTAGTCCCGATCAATCCAAAGATCTTTTTCATGAGTTATATTTTTTAAGGATAAAAAAAGCCGGTATGAAAAATACCGGCTTCAAATTAGAGATTTCCTCGCAATTCTTGCTCTCTTTCTATTGCTTCAAACAGGGCTTTGAAGTTTCCTTTTCCAAATGATTTTGCTCCTTTTCGCTGAATGATCTCAAAAAAGAGTGTTGGACGATCTTGTACTGGCTTTGTAAAGATTTGAAGAAGGTACCCCTCGTCATCACGATCTACCAGGATATTCAGGTCTTTTAGTGGTTGCAAATCCTCATCGATTTTACCCACTCGGTCCAGCAAGTCATCATAATAAGTGCTCGGAACCTCCAGGAATTCAACACCTCTTTTGCGAAGCTCAGTCACAGTACCGATAATATCGTCCGTGGCAATAGCCATGTGCTGAACGCCTGGTCCATTATAGAAGTCCAAATACTCTTCGATCTGAGATTTCTTCTTTCCTTCTGCAGGTTCGTTGATTGGGAATTTGATGTATCCATTGCCGTTGGAAACCACTTTTGACATCAGAGCGGTGTATTCAGTTGAGATATCCGCGTCGTCAAATGTTACCAGAAGACTGAATCCCATCACTTTTTCATAGAATTCTACCCAGCGGTTCATTTCGCCAAGCTCGACGTTTCCTACGCAGTGATCGATATATTTGAGTCCAATTGATTTGGCTTTATATGTGCTTTTTCGCTCAACAAATCCAGGTAAGAAGATTCCTGAATAATTCTTTCGCTCTACGAATGTGTGGATTGTCTCACCGTAAGTTCGGATGGAAGCAGTTTTAACCTCACCATGTGCATCTCGCATGACTTTAGGCTCTGCAAAGGAGACAGCGCCTCTCTTTGTGGTTTCTTCCCATGATTTTTCAGCATCATCCACCCATAAAGCTAATACTTTCACTCCATCGCCGTGCTTTGCAATATGTCGAGTGATTTCATGATCCTCAAATAATGGAGAGGTCAATACTAGTCTGATTTTGTCTTGCTTCAGAACATAGGACGCTCTGTCTTTGACTCCTGTCTCAGGCCCCTGATAAGCAATCAGTTCATAGCCAAATGCATATTGATAATAAAGTGCGGATTGCTTTGCGTTGCCCACATACAGCTCGACGTAATCTGTCCCGTTAATGGGTAAGAAGTCTTGGTTCATCTTCAGTTATTTTTGGGTTATTGGTTGTGCAAAGGTAAAAAATTCAACCTGATTTCATCTCCCTTAAATCACTTATTCCTGGTTGTTTTGGTTTGTCCAAAGACTAACCCAGCCTAAAAATAAAATGGCCAAGCCCCAAGATCCTAAGGGACTGTACAGGGATAGAACAATAAGTACCGCATACCACAATAAGGCAAAGCAGAAGCCAATTAGAAACTTGAATGTCGAATAAAATACTGTGTCTTCCACTTTAGGTTTGATCCAAAGCCATAAAAGAAAAAGCGGAAAGTGGTAAATCTTCATCAGTCGATTTGCCATGGTATTCACAGAGCGAACAGGATTGGTGACCACCCCAGTTTCGTAGTAATTCTCTACTTCTTTGGGAGTACTTAAATCAACTTGTTGATCCAACAATTCCTGCAGGTTTTGATCATAATTTTCTGTTGGAATTTCTACGATCAATTCTCTTAGAGATTCTTGAACGGATTTAGTCAAAAGACCAGATTTTGAGTTTGGCATATCTGCCGGTATGGGATTGCCAAAAATGATGCGGACAAGACTTCCAGACCTTCGATGTGCACTAAAATTAATTCCCACCGGTAAAATAACAGGAGTGAGGTTCGGGTATCGGTCTTTCAACCCAAAAGCCATTCGGGTAAATCCTTTGCTCAAAGGCCTCAAATTTCGCTCTAGGCTATGGCTGCCTTCAGCAAAAATGATCACCGTTCCATTGTTTTTGAGTACTTCAAATGTTTGATCAAAAGTCTGTTCGTTTTTCTGGATCGAAGAAAAACCATCTCGTACCCGATATACTGGTAGCATCCGAATGAAATTCAAAAGTTTGGCCACCATGGCCTTTTTGAATACCGATGCACGGGTTAAAAAGTAAGGATTCAGCCGCGTATGAGTGGCAAGAAGGAGGGGGTCAATTAGTGCATTTTGGTGATTTGCAACCAAAATAACAGGGACATTTTTCGGGATATTTTCAGAGCCTTCAACATAGATTTTTTTGTAGTAGAGGTGTAAAGCCACACGGACTAAAAACCTTAAGACATAATTAAAAAAATCCTTCATTTTACTTTTTTCCAAAGTGATGCGATGCCCATTCCTGATATCAGATGCCAAATTCCCCACCAGGCTGTAATGATAGCCATGCCTCCTAGACCGTCAAAATAAGTGAAGATCAAGACAAGTCCCAAACCTGAGTTTTGAATTCCAGTCTCGATAGTCAAAGACTTTACATCAGCCAGTGGCATTTTGAAGATTTTCCCGGTGAAAAATCCTGCTCCCAAAGCAACCAGATTATGTAGCAATACCCAAAGAAAAATCAAGGAGATAAACTGAAGGAAAAGGTCTAGGTTTCCCAAAAAGGCAATGACTACAAATGCCGAAAAAATTAAGATGCTGAGTGGTTTTAGGATTTTTGAAGCCTTGGTTGCAAGCTGAGGAGCGTATTGTCGGGTCAAAATCCCGAGTATTAAAGGTACTCCTAAAATAAGTGCCACGGTGGTGAATACTTCTCCATAATCCAAACTTATTTCCCGAAGTAAATTGGCAGTAGGTGGATAAAGGCCCGCCCATAGTGCAAAATTCAAAGGTGTAGTGATAATGGAAATTGAGCTTGAAAATCCAGTTAAACTGACCGAAAGAGCCGTGTTTCCACCGGCCAGATTACTGAGGAAATTGGAAACATTGCCTCCTGGACAGGAGGCCACCAGAAACATACCCAAAGCAACTGAAGGTGGAGGAGCGATGATCCAGATTAGGACCCAAGTCAAAAATGGTAACAGCAAAAATTGAGAAAATACCCCAAGAAAAAAGCCTTTAGGGTTTTTGAATAAATACTTGAAATCCGAAAAACGCAAATCCAAAGCAACTCCATACATGATCAAGGCCAAGGCTAAATTTAGCAGAAGCAGGTCATTTGGGGAAAAATTAAGCCGGATGGAATCGAGTTCGATGTTTGAATTCATAAGATCTTTTTCACGAATTCAGATTTGAGGGACATAGCTCCAAAACCGGGGATTTTACAATCAATATCATGATCTCCCTCCACCAAACGTATGTTTTTGACTTTGGTCCCGGCTTTAATAGGTTTTGGTGCTCCCTTTACTGGCAAGTCTTTGATTACTAAAACTGAATCACCATCATTAAGCAGTGCGCCATTTGCATCTCGAATTTCTCTGGATTCAAAGTTTTGATTTTCATCTCCATTGGGAGACCATTGAAATCCGCATTCCGGACAAACCAATGATCCATCCATTTCATACCCATAGGGAGATTCACAGGATGGGCAAGGATCAATTTTTTGCATGAGCTAAAATAGGAAGATTATTTTAATGCTCGATTTTTTATAAAAGTGCTTTAATTCATTCGTTCAACTTCTACCCAAAAGGGAAAAATTCTCTTGCCTTCTGCTTGATAGAAAGGGATTAAATCACCTTCAAATGCGGGAATTTCCACATTTTTCATTTCAATCCAGTCGGTGGCTTCCAATTGACTTTGCTGGTAAACTACTGACCCTAGCTCTAATATCAATTTCCCTTTTGCAGGAACAGCTTTGATGAATTTGAACCGGAGATTGTATTTAGCCTTTTCAGTTTTGACATACCACTTGCCAAAAATTTCCTCCTGAGCCCAAATTCCTCGATCGCCGCCGGCATCATTCCGATTTAGGTAAACGGGATTTTCAAATGCTGTGCCCACATGAATAAAGGCCTGGTTCATGATATTTTCGGACTGGATGAGTTCAGTATAAATTTCATCCATTTCGGCCTTGAGCCCTTCGACTAGCCCAAGGTTTTCAGAAGTGATATTATCTTTTTCGCTTTGGTCCTTTCGGAAATTGAAAAACTCAAAATCTTCAAGGTTTGCATCAAAATCGGCATGTGCTACTAGTCTAAAGTCACCTTTTTGAATGGCCATATTTTGATATAGGGTAGGATATTTACGGTCCCAATAGAAGAATAATGAACGAGGCTCAAGTTTACCTTTCTCAGCCTTCAATAAAGGAATCAAGCTTTCCCCATCAATCTTTCGGTCCATAGGTAAGGGAAGATCCAACAAATCCGCAATCGTGGGTAGAATGTCTAGATGCGCTGCCGTTTCGTCAATTTTTCTGCTTTGGCCAAAGGCTTTTGGATAATGAACCAAAAGTGGTACACGAACTCCACCACGATACACAGACCCTTTTCTTCCCCGCATATCTCCAACAAATCTGGCTTGCTGAGGACCATTGTCCGTCATAAAAATCACCATGGTGTCATCTGCAATGCCTTTTTCTTCGAGTTGATAAAAAAGCTTCTTGAGGTTGTCATCAATGTTGGTAACCATGGCATAGACTCGACGAGCATCTTCTTTATCCTTGTCACTCATCAGAATGTTATGCGTATTCACAGCAGTCAATACATCGCTTGGGTCAATATTTCGATACTTTTCATAGTAGCTTTCTGGGACTTGTAAAGGTGTATGAGGGGCATTAAAGGATAAATAGAGGAAAAAGGGCTGATCCTCAGTACTTGAAATAAAATCTATAGCCTGCTCAGCAAATATATCCGAGCAGTAGCCCGTATATTTTTCTTGTTTTCCATTGTGCCAAAGCACAGGATCAAAATAGCTTCGATCGCCCTGAAAATAGGTGGTAAAATCTCCGACTTGACCCATCCCACCTGAAAGATGAATGAGTGATTCGTCGAAGCCTTGGTCCATTGGTCGGCTTGGATAGCTATCTCCAAGGTGCCATTTGCCGAAGATCCCTGTTTTGTAATTCCTTTGCTTTAGAAGCTCGGCTAGGGTCAATTCACTTCCAGCCATTATAGCGCCGCCATTGTATGTGTCTCGTATTCCTGTGCGCAACGAATAGCGACCTGTCATCAAACTGGCTCTTGTGGGTGCACAAACGGGAGAGACATAGTAATTGGTGAATTCGATACTCCGTGCGACAAGGGCGTCTAATGTTGGGGTTTTTACCAGTGTATTTCCCGTAAAGCCAAAGTCCCCATAGCCTTGATCATCTGTGATGATTAGAATAATATTGGGGTTTTCTCGCTGTCCATAGGCACTGATGGCAAATAGGCTGAAGCACCAAAAAGGCACAAATAATAGATATCGCATAATACAAGTGATGATCTAGGAAGATAAATCAAATCACCTGATTATCAAAAAATTAAAACTCATAAAAAAGCCAAGAAATTTTTCTGGGCTTGATTTATTTTTATTCAGAAACCTTTTCAAGGGAGAGCGCATTTACGCAGTAGCGCAATCCACTTGGTGCAGGACCGTCTGGAAAAATATGTCCAAGATGTGCGTCACAGATATTGCAAAGTGCCTCGACACGGATCATTCCAAAGCTCGTGTCCTTATGATATGCGACCCGGTCTAACTCGAGCGGCTGAGTAAATGAGGGCCAACCCGTCCCACTCTCGAATTTTTCATTGGCATCAAACAGAGGAGTTTTACAGCATTTACATGCATAGATTCCCGGCTCAAAAAGGCTACACATATCGGAGCTATGCGCGCGCTCGGTTCCTTTTTGACGTGTGACGTGGTATTCTTCTGGAGTTAGAAGCTCCTTCCATTCAGCATCTGTCTTTTCCACTTTTCTGGGTGGGGTGGGATTTCCGTGATTGGTGTATTTGATTATTTCGTTCCAGTTGAGCATAAGTACTATTATTCAGTTGGGGAATATTTGGTATGACAATAATTACAAAGTAAACCACCGTCAGTGCTTACAAGTTTAATTCCAGTGAGATTTCTTTCCACATAGCCTTCAATCCAGCCTTTCTTCTGGTCCACATTTTTAGTGGTAATTTCTTCATTCTTTATGGCATTATAAAAGGCGCCTTGATACTTCTGCCTTCCCCAACAATTTGGGCAGAATCCTTCGGGAGTATCGGAAATAGGTGTGGAGCCAAAGAGGTTTTTGAATGTTTCAAAGATGTTCATTTGCTCCTGATTTACGGCGGAATGAATGCCGATTGATTGACTTTTTTAGAATTGCTTTTCAAACTTCCGAAAATGCATAGAGCTGGGAGTAGGTAATAATTCCTATACTGTTGTCAATTTTACTTATTAAAGCACATTTGCTCGAAATTCTTTGCGAAGCAAAGCAAGCTTTGGTGAAATGTAGGTCTGGCAGAATGGAGCGTCGGGTTGTTTTTGATAATAATTCAAAAAAGACTCTTCGTTTAATTTAAAGTCGATCAAGGGAAGGCACTGAGTGATTAAGGGCTGATCAAATTCCAACTGTAGCTTAGAGAGTATATTGAGGATTTCCTGCTTTTGGGCTTCTGAGGTGAAATACACTGCAGATCGATATTTGCCTCGCATGGAATGATCCGACGTGCTGGCATGCGTCATCAAATGAATTTTCATGAGAATCTCCAGCGAAATCACTTCTGGATCAAAATAAAGGGTGATTGCTTCTGATGGATTTTGATTTGCCTCATTAGAACAGATCCAGCCTTGGCTAACTGCAAATACACCCTTTAATTCTTGAAAAACCGCCTCCGTACACCAGTGGCAACCTCCACCTAGACCGATTTTTGGTTTGTCTTGAGTTTTTAATTCATTCATTTTTAGGGAAATAAAAAGAATTTACTCAAATTATGTATTTTCTAATCCTAGTTAATTCAGTCAAGAATTAATGGGTGATTATGCAATAATCAATAACTCACAAAATGAAGAACACCTGCTTTCTGATCTTGTTTTTCTGTCTGATTTTTTCGGCCTGCAAAGAGGAGGAACAGCCTCGTTTAATCTGTGGAGTGACTGATCCCGTGGCAAGCCTAGATTGGCTTAGTCTCTTTACAAATGAAATTGATGAAAGCTATTACGGGGTATATTACTATATTTCACATACTCAGCTTGATGGTCAAGATGTTTTTGTTGTGCAAGACTGTTGTCCTAATTGCTTTAATATTCCAGTGGTCTATGCTTGTGACGGAGAAAGTTTAGGTTTCCTTTCTGCTGACGCTGGTATTAATCCTGCAATTTTGGACGAATCCACTATTATTTGGAAAGGCACTGGATTCTCTTGCAATCTTTAGGAGTGAGTTTAAAAGCCTATTTTTCAGTCACTTTGCCAATCCCATTGACTTCCTTCTTTAGAATGGTTGGATTACCAGAGTAACTCACCGAGCCTATTCCATTCACCGAGATTGAAAGCTCGTTTTCGCAGTGCACATCGATTCTTCCAATTCCCGATGAAGTTAAATCCAGATTTTGTACGATCAACTGACCTGCATCGATCTGACCCACGCCATCATTTCTTAAAATCATCGAATCTGCAGAGCCAGACAGCTTCACATTTCCCATCATGTCAAATCGTGCATCTATACTTTTGGCATCCATGCCAAGTTGGATATTTCCAATCCCGCTTCCTCTGATTTTAATGGCATCGATTGTAAAATCTTCATCCATTACAAAGTTCCCTACACCGTCAAATTCCAATTCGGTCAAGTCTGTAAGGGTTAGAGTGATTCTAGGTGTTTTTACATTGAGAAAAAGCCCCGATTCAGCCTCATAGGTGATTTCGAGGCGATTGCCGGAAGTATTGATCTTGACTCCGTCGATGGCATCTTGCTCGCCTTTGATTTCCATGGCAGGAGCATCTCCTTGCTGTAGTCTCAGGTCAATGATCCCATTAATCGAGAGGGCAGTGATATTTCCAATATCGACTTCTTCTGTAATAAAATTGTCCGAGGAGCGGTCTGAGCGGTTAATACAGCCAGTCATTAGGACTACTGCAAAAAGCAGTAATGTCATTTGATTTTTCATAGTGTGGATTAGATTAGTGTTGGGATATTCAAGATACACAAAAGCCTAGAAATGAAAACAAGACAGACGAAAAGCCTTTATTGATCTCATAAGTTACTTATTAGTTTGTCCGGACGATAAAACGAGCTCAACCACTCAAAAACCTCTCAAAATTAAAAATTTGACACATTTTAAAGTAGCGTCAATTTTTAATTCCATCATATTATGCCCACCTTTGTTGGCGTTTTGATCCACCCAATAGATCTATCCATATTTATTTTTTACCTCATAGCCATGCTTGGGGTCGGTTTTTACTTCATGGGTAAAAATCAAAATGTCGACGACTACTATGTCGGAGGAAGGGGGATGAGTAGTCTTCACATTGGCCTGAGTGTAGTGGCAACAGATGTGGGAGGTGGATTCTCCATTGGCTTAGGTGGCTTAGGTTTTGCTATCGGATTAGCAGGGAGTTGGATGTTATTTACCGGTTTGGTGGGAGCATGGTTAAGTGCTGTGATTTTGATCCCAAGGGTGTTCAAGCTGCTCAATCAACATAAACTTTTCACTTTTCCTGAGATTTTTCTGCACCTCTTTGACAAGCGAGTTGCTTTACTTGCCGGGATAATATCAGCCGTTGGATACATTGGTTTTACTAGCGCACAGATTCTCGCTGGAGCAAAGTTGGCTATAGCGACCTTTCCTAGTTTGGATTTAAATCAAGCTCTTCTTTTAATGGGAGTTACTGCAGTGGTTTACACGGTTTTTGGTGGGTTAAAAGCAGTGATCTATACCGATACGGTCCAGTGGCTTTTACTGATGGGAGGTTTGGTATTTATAGGAATTCCCCTTGGGTACAGTGCCGTAGGAGGTTGGGATGGTATTGTCAATACATTAGATCCATCCTTCATGGACATTTGGAATGTGGAGTGGCAGCAATTGCTAAATTGGGCAGTGACCATTATCCCTATATGGTTTATTGGTATGACACTTTACCAGCGAATCTATGCTAGTCGGGATGAAAAAACTGCTAAAAAAGCCTGGTTTATCGCAGGTCTTTTTGAATGGCCAATTATGGCTTTTATGGGAGTTTTGCTAGGGCTTTTTGCGCGTGTCGCTGTGCAGCAAGGGCTTTTTGAGAGCTTAGGCTACCTGAGCGCTTCAGATATGGATGCGGAAATGGGACTTCCAGTTCTACTTCGAACTGTTTTGCCGGTAGGGCTTATGGGTTTGATGATGTCGGCTTATTTTTCTGCGATAATGAGTACTGCGGATAGTTGCCTGATGGCGGCCAGCGGAAATATTGTGACGGACATTATGTCTAATATTTTCAAAATTCCAGAGAAAAAGCTTCTGCGCTATTCGCAGCTTGCGACGCTTCTAATCGGAACCTTTGCCTTATTGTTAGCAACTTTAATGACCAACGTCCTGGAGCTCATGCTGCTTTCTTATTCATTTATGGTCTCGGGCTTGTTTGTGCCCCTGATTGCTGGGTTATTTTTCAAGAAAAAGAATCCTAATGCCGCCTTAGCTTCTATGCTGGTTGGAGGTAGCGTTACCATTGTATTGGAAATATTAAAGAAGGAGTCCATTCTTCAAATGCCTTTTGACGTGGACCCTAATATTTTTGGTATTTTAATGTCATTACTTACATATCTGATTATTTCAAATAGAAAATAGAATTATGCTGATCACAAGAATAGAAGGAAAAGACGGGCCAGACCAGGTATTTACAAAGGATAGAATTGCTGATTTCTTGTTTGAAAATCTGGATCAATACGGAGATGCCCGAGAAGATATTATGAAATGCCTTACCTATGTTTTTGAAAAAGGAGGAAGTATCACGGTGGCTCACGAAGAAAATGATATCAAGGGAGTTGTGGTGGTGAATGATACCGGTATGGGAGGGTTTATTCCAGAGAATATTTTGGTTTATATCGCGGTACACCCGAGTACCCGAGGGCAAGGAGTAGGTAGGAAGTTGATAGAGGATGTTCAGTCCAAGTGTACAGGAGATATAGCTTTACATGTGGAGCCAGATAATCCAGCCAAAAAGTTATACGAGCGTTTGGGCTTTACCAACAAGTACCTAGAGATGCGGTTTAAGAATTCGTAGTCCCATTTCATACAAGTAAACTTTCGTCTCGAACCATACTCTTCCCTTTAAAATGATTGATTCTGAATTAATTGAAATCAGACGATTTTTGCATTCGAATCCTGAGCTTTCTGGTCGGGAGTTTGAAACGCAACGGTTTCTGAAAAATGAGCTTGAATCGATTGATTGTCATGATATTAAGAGTGTTGGTGATACTGGGCTAGCGGTTTTTTTTAAATCTAAAAACCCTGGTAAACGGATTCTTATCCGTGCGGATATTGATGCCTTGCCGATCACTGAGATCAATACTTTTGATCATAAGTCTAATATGCCCGGCATTTCTCATAAGTGCGGACACGATGGACATGCGACCATTTTACTAGGATTGGCCAGGAAGCTTTCACAAAGTCCCATTTCAAGCGGAGAGGTCTGTTTGCTTTTTCAGCCAGCTGAAGAGACAGGGCAAGGGGCAAGTCAGGTTTTGCATGATCCAAATTTTGATTTTAAACCAGATTTTGCTTTTGCATTGCATAATCTTCCGGGATTTCCGCTTCATCAGGTGATCTGCCGTCCGTCCAGCTTTACCGCAGCGGTAAAAAGTGTGATTTTCAAATTCAGTGGTAAGACCTCACATGCAGCAGAACCTGAGAATGGAATAAATCCCGGTTTGGCAGTTGCCGAGGTCATTCAAGCTGTGGAAAAAATTTCCCAAAAAGACATCTCAAGAAAAGATTTTGCTTTAGCCTCTTTGATTCATGTTCACCTTGGTGAAAAAGCATATGGGGTATCTGCAGGATACGCTGAGGTACATTTTACTTTGCGATCTTGGAGCAACGAGGTGATGGAAAATTTTGATCAAAATTTATTGACTGAGGTTCAATCCATAACTAAGAACCATAAACTTGACTTAGAGCATGAGTATTTGGAAGAGTTTCACGCCAATACAAATGACCCTAAAGCTTTTGCTTTGGTAAAGGAAGCTGCAGCAGGACAAGAATTGGACTTTAAGGAAATTGAAAATCCCTTCCGTTTTGGTGAAGACTTTGGTCTTTTTACCGAGAAATTCCCTGGTGCCATGTTTGGAATAGGAGGGGGAGAAAATTGTCCTGCATTGCATAATCCGGATTATGATTTTCCCGATGAATTGATTGAAACAGGAATCAGAATGTTTGATCAACTAGTTAAATTAGTTTTAGATAAAAGTCAATGAGGGGAACGAGCTATATAGAATTAAGCCGCAGTGCTGCAGAAAACAACTTCGCCTATCTCAGAGAATTAGTCGGTGCAAACACCACTATTTCACATGTAGTGAAGGGAAATGCCTATGGTCACGGAATCAGCACCTATCTGCCTTTGGCGCTAGAATTGGGAGCAAAACATTTCTCCACTTTTGATGCTCAGGAGGCATTTTTGGTTCATCGGGCCATAGAGGGTCAGGGAAACATTATGGTGATGGGAATGGTGGAAGATGAGGAATTGGAGTGGGCTATTGAGCATGGAATAGAATTTTTCGTGTTTGACCAGCAGAGACTAGAAAATGCTATTCGGATTGCCAAAAAGCTGAAAGTGAAAGCCCTGATACATGTCGAGTTGGAGACGGGGATGAATCGGACGGGTTTTGGAAAGGATGAGTTTGATCAAGTGATTCGATTGATTCAAGCAAATCCAGATGCCCTTTTGGTCAAAGGGTTTTGTACACATTACGCGGGCGCAGAGAGTTTCGCGAATTTTTTCAGAGTGAAAACCCAGTACCAGCGCTTCAAAAAATCTGTAAAGCTTTTCAATAAGAGCGGTATAGAATCTGAAATCTTGCATGCCGCCTGCAGTGCTGGAGCAGTTCGTTTTCCTAAGTCTAGATTTGATCTCGTAAGGATTGGGATTATGCAATATGGCTTTTGGCCCTCTACGGAGACCTATATTGAAAAAATAAAGCCCAAGGGTATGGATAACGAGGATCCACTGCGACGGGTGATCAGTTGGAAGAGCCGAGTGATGAATGTGAAAACGGTGAAACAAGGAGAGTACGTCGGCTATGGAATGAGCTACCTCGCTGCCTCTGAGATCAAGGTAGCCACCGTACCAGTGGGATACGGTCATGGCTTTAGTCGCTCACTTAGTAATACGGGAAGAGCACTAGTCAGAGGCAACCGTGTTTCCGTAATCGGAACGGTCAACATGAATTTGATGTTGCTTGATGTGACACCCTTGGATAATGTGGAAAAAGGGGATGAAGTAGTGCTGATAGGCAATCAGGGCGATTTGAGTATTTCGGTGTCCTCCTTTGGAGATTTTAGCGATCAGCTCAATTATGAGTTATTGACTCGGCTTCCCAGAGATATCCCTAGATCGGTAATTGATTAACAAAAGACTATTATGGCTTACATAACACTGGATAGGAAAAAATTAAAAACGAATTACGATTACCTAGATGCGTTGTTTAAGGACAATGGAATCGAGTGGGCGATTGTAACCAAAATGCTTTGCGGATATGAGCCTTACTTGAAAGAGGTCCTCGATTTGGGCATTAAGGAAGTTTGCGATGCCCGAATCAGTAATCTGAAGAAAATTAAGCAGATCGCTCCTGAAGTTCAGACCGTTTACATCAAGCCTCCGGCAAAGCGCGCGATAGAGGATATCGTGAAGTATGCTGATGTGAGCTTTAATAGTGAGTTCAGCACCATCAAGCTCCTGTCTGAAGAAGCAGAGCGACAAGGAAAGATGCATAAGGTGATAATTATGATCGAGTTGGGAGATTTGAGAGAAGGAGTAATGGGTGAAAGCCTGATGGATTTTTATGGATCCGTATTTGATCTGCCAAATATCACAGTGACAGGAATTGGATCTAATTTAAACTGCCTTCACGGGGTAATGCCAAGTCACGATAAATTCATCCAGCTCTCACTCTATGAGCAGCTGATTGAGGCCAAATTCAATCGTAAAATACCTTGGGTTACGGGTGGCACTTCAGTGGTTATTCCATTATTGAAGATTCACCAGCTGCCAAAGGGCATTAATCACTTCAGAGTGGGAGAGACCCTCTATTTTGGTACTGATCTAGTGAATCAGAATATTTTTGAAGGCATGGAGCCCGATGTGTTGCGCTTATACGCGGAAATCATTGAAATCACGAAAAAGCCTACCGTGCCCATTGGCTCTTTGGAAGCAAATCCAAGTGGTGATAAATTTGAGATTGATGAAAGTGATTATGGAAAAACTTCACTCCGTGCTATTCTTGATCTTGGCTTGTTGGATATTAATGCGGACTATTTGATTCCTGAAGATAAGGACTTTGAGTTCGTAGGCGCGAGTAGTGACATGCTTGTGATCGATCTAGGTGAAAACAAACAGGGTTACAAAGTTGGAGATTTGATCCCTTTTGATCTCAAATACATGGGTGCGCTGACCTTACTCAACTCTGCATATATTGAAAAACGAGTGATCTAAAAAAACTCAGTAATCAAAAAAGCCACCCTTGGGTGGCTTTTTTGGTTATATCACAGTTTCGAAATAGGCAATGGTTTTTTCCAGACCCTCTCTGAGATTAACCTTGGGCTCCCAGTCTAACTCCTTTTTAGCCAGGTCGATTACCGGTTTTCTTTGAAGAGGATCGTCTTCTGGCAGTGGCATATGGATCAATTTACTTTTGCTTCCAGTCAGTTCGATAATAAGACTGGCGAGCTCCAGCATGGTGAATTCTCCAGGATTACCAATATTCACAGGGCCCGTAAATCCATCTCTACTATTCATCAACCGATACATGCCTTCGATATTATCGTCCACATAGCAGAAAGAGCGCGTTTGCTCTCCATTACCATAGATGGTGATATCTTGATTTTTGAGTGCTTGAACAATAAAATTACTCACCACACGTCCGTCATTTGGGTGCATTCTAGGTCCATAGGTATTGAAAATACGCATGACCTTAATGGCTACATTATGTTGTCTGTGGTAATCAAAAAATAGAGTTTCTGCACATCGCTTTCCCTCATCGTAGCAGGCTCTTGGCCCCAAGGTATTGACATTCCCTCGGTAAGATTCCGGCTGCGGGTGGACTTCAGGATCACCGTATATTTCCGAAGTACTTGCTTGTAAAATTTTAATTTTCAATCGCTTAGCTAGCCCAAGCATATTCATAGCCCCAATCACAGATGTCTTTGTAGTCTGTACTGGGTCAAATTGGTAATGAATTGGCGAAGCCGGACATGCAAGGTTATAGATTTCATCTACTTCCACAAAAAGGGGATGAGTGACATCATGTCTGAGCAGCTCAAAATTCTTATTGTCCAGAAGGTGATGGATATTTCTTCTATTTCCTGTGAAGAAGTTATCTACACAAAGGACTTCATTTCCTTCTTTCAATAATCTATCACAAAGGTGGCTCCCTAAAAATCCTCCACCACCACTTACTAAAACTCGTTTCATTAAAATTGATCTATGTGAATACTTTTGATGCTCAAAAATAGGTAAATGTTTTACTTCTCAGGTATCTCCTTTCGATAATTGAAAGATTGCAACAGATGAAATGCAGAATAAGCTCGATAATTGAATTCTACGTCTTAACTTAACTCAAATTCGATTATTTACTTTTTTAAAAGTCAGAACTGTTCTGCCGTCATCTTGATAGTGGGAAATTCATTTGATGACAAACGCGTGACCAGACTCTGAATTTTCACGATTTCATACTCCATAAAGTATTGCGCAGTGTTGAGTTTGCCTTTATAAAAATCAGATTTTCCTTCACTTTCAGTTTTACTTTGGGCAGTAATAGCTTGTCTAATCCACATCCAGCCTACGGTCAAATGACCGCATAATTCCAAGAAAAGTGTTGCATCAGCCAGAAAGACTTCTGGTCCTTGTTTCATTTTGGCAATTTGCTTTATCAGGCATTCATTTGATACCTTGAGGTGCATTTGGAATGTTGAAATCATTTCCGAAAGGGATTCTATGGATTTTGCCCTTTGGAGATCTTTTTGAATTTCTCCCATGAGTGTTTTCCACCCTAAACCATCATTAATCACCACTTTTCTTCCCAAAAGGTCTATTCCATGAATTCCTGTTGTTCCTTCATGAATAGGGTGAATTCGCGCTTCTCGATAATATTGTTCCACTGGAAAATCGGTGGTATAGCCAGCACCACCAAGCACCTGAACAGCGGCGGAGGTTGTCTGCAACCCCATTTCTGAAGGGTAGCTTTTTGCAATGGGAGTCAGTAAATCGAGCAGGCTTTCCAGCCCTTTTTTCTTATCTAAATCCTGCTCCTGACTGATTTGATCTGAGAGCCAGCTACAGTAGAGAAGAAGAGCCAGAGCTCCCTCAGTGATGCTTTTTTGGAAAAGAAGCATCCGTTTTACGTCTGCATGTTCAATGATGGGAACTTGAGGCTTTCTTAAATCCTTCTCATTGATTTTCCGTCCTTGAGGTCTTTCTTTGGCATAGGCCAAAGAAGCCTGATAAGCTGCCGTCGCGATGGCCACGGCATTCATGCCTACTCCAAGTCTGGCTTCATTCATCATCTGAAACATGTACTTCAAGCCTTGATTAGCTTCGCCAACCAGATAGCCCATGCAGTTGTCATTCGATCCCAACATCAAGTGAGCGATAGGAGCACCCTTGTAGCCCATTTTGTGATAAAGACCTTCCGTCAGGACATCATTTGATTCTCCTGTTTCTGGATTTTTTTGGGGCACGATGAATAAGGAAATTCCTTTTGTACCAGCTGGTGCACCCTCTATTCTAGCTAGAAGTAGATTGATAATATTGTCGCAGGCGTCATGATCTCCACAGGATATATAGATCTTTTGACCTTTGATTTTATAGATTTCCGGATCTTCTGTTGGGGTGGCTGAGGTAGTGAGGTCAGAAAGTGAACTACCTGCATCTGGCTCCGTCAAGGCCATGGTGCCTTGCCAATCTCCTGCATACATTTTTGGAGTAAATCGCGCAGTTTGTTCTAAGGTACCAAAAGTACGAATGAGGTTTGCCGCTCCCGTAGTCAAAAATGGGAATACGCTAGCAGAGTAATTTGCAGCTTGCAAAATATATCCTGCCGCCAAATGTACGGTCCATGGCAATTGCTGTCCTCCTTCATCATATGGGAAAGTGGCATTAATCCAGCCATCCTCTCCAAATTGCTTTACTATGGCCTTCATCCCCGGATGAATTTTAATTTTCCCATTTTCTAAAACAGGCTCCTTTCGGTCCATTTCGGTCAGTAATGGGCGCAAGCTCCGTATTGCAATTTCTTTGGCTGCATCGAGGACCATTTTGAAGGTGTCGGATGAATGATCAGCGAAAAAGGGATATTGCGTCAACTGTTGAAGATCCAGGTTTTCGAAGAGTTGAAATTCTAGATCTCTGTGCGAATAGAATTGGGACATTGGTTTTAGCTTTCTTGCTTAATTTTTTTAATAATTCTGGCTGGATTTCCTCCTACGACCACATCTGAAGGAACATCTTTGGTGACTATTGCTCCAGCGGCAATCACCGCACGATCTTCGATCTTTACTCCGGGACAAATTACTGCAGAACCTCCAATCCACACGTCATTTCCTATAGTTATTTCTTTTCCGTATTCCCACATTTCTCCCCGAGGCTTAGCCTCCAAAGGATGCGTGGCTGGGTAAAATTGTACATTGGGAGCAACGAAGACTCGGTCGCCTAGTTTGACCTTGCAAACATCCAAGATTACACAATTGAAATTAAAAAATACATCGTCACCGACTTCAATATTGTAGCCATAGTCGCAGTAAAATGGTGGCTCGACCCAAAAATTATTGCCGACTTTACCAAAGATTTCTTTGTGCAACCTTCTTCTTAAGGATTCATCAGTAGGATCCGAATCATTTAGTTTTTTGATTAATTGTCTCACTTTCAAACGTTCTGCCGTTAAAACTGGATCTCCGGCCTGATAAAGCTGACCAGCAAGCATCTTTTCTTTTTCCGTCATTACTCTTTGATGTGAATGAGAGCTGCTTCCACTCCTCGGATTTCAGCCAACCCTTTCAGACGGCCAATGGCTGAATAACCTGGGTTGGTCACTTTATTTAGATCGTCTAACATTTGGTGCCCATGGTCTGGTCGCATGGGAATGGATTTGTTTCGTTTTTGTTGAACGTCCAAAATTTCAGAAATCACCTCAACCATGGGCACATTTCCTTCGAGATGATTGTCTTCAAAGAAGTTTCCCTGTTCATCTCGCTTCGTACTGCGCAAATGAATGAAATTAATATGGTCTCCAAATTCTCGAACCATCGCTGGAAGATCATTATCAGGACGCACACCAAAGCTTCCCGTACAAAAGCATATACCATTGCTCGGGCTAGGATTATCACGAAGAATGCGTCTTACGTCATCGGCTGTGCTCATTACTCTAGGTAAGCCATAAAGAGAAAAAGGAGGATCATCCGGATGAATGGTGAGGCAAACGCCATTTTCCTCTGCCACGGGTACCACGGCATCCAAGAACAAGCGCAAGTGCTCTTCTAGTCCTTTTCGGTCTATTCCGTCGTAGGTGCGAAGCATAGAACGGAATTCATCTAAGGTGTATCCAATTTCCGATCCGGGAAGACCTTTCAAAATATTATCAATGATAAGCTGATGCTTTGCATCCGATAGCTTTTCAAAGTATTCTTTTACTTCTTCTATTTCTTCTGACGAGTATTCATCAAAGGCTGCAGGTCGCTCTAGGATGAATAAATCAAAGGCTTGAACAGCCTTTTTTTCATAAAAAAGTGCCTTAGCCCCATTAGGTAACTCTCTAGCTAAGTCCGTTCTCGTCCAATCGAGAATAGGCATAAAATTATAACAAACCGTAAAAATCCCCTCTTGGGCTAGATTTCGGATGGTCTGCTGATAATTGGCAATGTATTCCTCAAATCTACCTGAGCGGGTTTTGATCTCCTCATGTACGGGGACTGATTCCACGACGGACCAAGTGAGTCCAGCTTCTTCAATTGCTTTTTTCCGAAGTTGAATTTCCTCAATTGTCCATACAGATCCATTAGGTATGTGGTGCAAAGCGGTCACTATTCCTGTTGCTCCGGCTTGTCTTATGTCTCGAAGGCTTACTGGGTCATTTGGCCCATACCAACGCATGGTTTGCTCCATTTTTGGGTTCATATCTCTCGATTTTATAAGTCAATTTACTCAAACTCCCGAATAGGCGCTAAATCCTCCATCCACTTCCACAATGGTACCAGTCACAAATTTTGATGCATCGCTGCAAAGCCAATGAATGGCCCCCAAAAGGTCTTCAGGGTTGCCAAATCTATTCATGGGTGTATGAGCAATGATTTGCTGGCCTCTTTCGGTGAGTGAGCCATCTTTTTCCGTCAAGAGATTTCTGTTTTGCTCGGTGAGGAAAAAGCCAGGGGCTAAAGCATTCACTCGAAAATCAGGACCATGCTTTTTGGCAAATTCTACAGCTAGGAATTTGGTGAGATTGTCAATTCCAGCTTTGGCTGAGGCATAGCCCATCACTCGAGTCATCGGCCTAGATGCTGCCATGGAACTGATATTGATAATATTTCCATGGCCTTGACGAAGGAAGATGGGGAGAAGGGCTTTGATAGGAAGTACTGTTCCCATATAGTTGAGATCAATGACTTTTCTTAATGCCTCTGTATCCAGATCAAGTAAATTTTGTGCAGGTGTGATTACGGCTCCTGGTTGATTACCTCCGGCAGCATTGATAAGGATATCCACTCGACCTTCATTGATTTCTATTTGACTTCCAAGGAGATTCACTTGGGTTTCCTCCGTCACATCGCAGGAATAGGTAGAGGCTTTTCCTCCCTCATCTTTTATGATTTCATATAAGTTGTCAAGCTTTTGTGGCGTGCGTCCGATTAGAATGACTTTTGCGCCAGCTCTAGCCAAATGTCGACACATCTCTGAGCCTAAAACTCCTGTGGCACCCGAAAAGGCAATTGTTTTACCAGCTAGTGAAAATAAAGAGTATGTCATGCGAATTTGATATTCTTGGGGTCGAAGTCAAAGTAATTTTTTGCATTGTAATAGCAGATGTCGGACACCATCTGACCTAGCCATTTCTCATCCCAAGGAAGTAAGCCGTCAGCTACGTCTTTACCAATCAAGTTGCAGAGAATCCTTCGGAAGTATTCGTGCCTTGGAAAGGACAAAAAGCTCCTTGAATCGGTAAGCATTCCTACAAAACAACTTAGGAGGCCCATGTTCGAGAGCACATTCATTTGATTTTCCATGCTATCTTTTTGATCCAAATACCACCATCCAGATCCATACTGAATTTTACCTTTTACCGAGCCATCGTTGAAATTTCCCGTCATGGTGGCAAAAACTTCGTTGTCACGCGGATTAAGATTGTAGAGGATAGTTTTGCTAAGCTGATCTGTGGAGTCCAATTCATTTAAAAATTTTGACAAGCCTAGAGCCTGATCAAAATCACCAATGGAATCAAACCCTGTGTCAGGACCGAGGTTTCTAAATGCTCTTGAATTCGTGTTCCTCAAAGCCCCGAGATGAAACTGCTGTACCCAGCCTTTTTTATGATACATTTTGCAAAGCTCCACTAAAATATGATAGCGGAAGTAATCGCTTTCATCTGGAGTTAATTTCTGCTCATTTTGGATTTTTCTGAAAAGTTTTTCAGGATCGTGGCTGCCTTTGGCAAACCAAACTAACCGTTCTAATCCATGATCTGAAAGTCTGCAACCGTGCTCATGAAAAAAGTCAATCCTTGAACTGAGCGCTTCCATTAATGTATCAAATGAATGGATTGCGACCCCTGCGGCTTCACCTAATCGCTCTAAATAGGGCAAATAATTTTCAGGTTCTTCGGTTGCATAGGCTTTATCTGGTCTAAAAGCCGGATACATTCCCACTGCTTTTCCTTGCTTGCTAAAAGCTAAATGATTACTCAGATTGTCAACTGGATCATCCGTGGTGCAGACTGTTTCCACTTTCATTCGAGAAAGTAATCCTACTGTCGTAAACTCAGGCATAGCCAACATGGTATTACAGTGTTGGTAGATCTCCTTCGCATTAGCTTCTGTAAGTAATGCTTGTATTCCAAAATAGTTCTTAAGCTCTAGGTGCGTCCAGTGGAATAGTGGGTTGCGCATCGTGTAGGGGACCGTTTTTCCCCATTTTGTAAACTTTTGCTCATCTGAAGCACTTCCCGTAATGTACTCTTCGGAAATACCCAGGGTGCGCATCGCTCTCCATTTGTAATGATCTCCTGCAAGCCAAATATGGGTTAGATTGTCAAAGGATTTGTTCGAACAAATATCCGCGGGAGGAAGATGATTGTGATAATCTATAATGGGTAAATGAGCTGCATACTCGTCGTATAACTTCCTTGCAAAATCAGATTGAAGTAGGAAATTCGGGCTAAGAATAGGATTAGTCATGTGCAGAATTTTGAATTGGACTTCCTAATCAAACCTTAGGCGGCTCCCAACCTTTCTCATAGGTCCTGCTCCAAAGGGCCATTGCCTTTTTGGAATTCGTGATATGACCATTTTTAGGATCGCAAACCAGAGATTCACCAGTTCGGTAAGAAATATTGGCTAGATGACAGAGTAGGGTAGAGACTGCACCTTCTTCGATATTTGAGTTTTGTTTTTCTATACCACGAACAGCATTGAAGAAATTGACCACATGGGTGGTACTCATATCACCACCGCCGCCAAGCTGGGTACCTGCTTCATTGGAAGCGCTCTGGCTGTCTTTGATAAGCTTACCAGCTCGATCAAAATGCTTATATCCACTCCGGTTTACGAAAACGGTTCCGTCGGTACCATAAATAATGGTGCCCCGATCTGATCCGTAAGTATTGTAGCTATTCCTGCTTTTCCCATCCCATTCAATGACCGAACCATTTTCAAATCTGAATTGGGCTTCCATTGTGTCATACATTTCCCAGCCGTCATCTTTAAAATGTCTCTTAGCGGCTTCTACTTCCACCATGCTAGGATAATCCACTTGAAGCGCCCATCTGGCTACGTCTAGTTCGTGAGTGGCATTATTTCCAGTTTCAGCTGTACCATAATCCCATCCATACCAATGCCAGTTGTAATTCCAGGTATCGTCAGTATATGCTCTCCGTGGAGCTGGACCTTGAAAAATCTCCCAATCCAGTCCATCTGGTGGGGCAGTTTGAGTTTGATTAGGCACAGGGCCTCGACCATTGCTATAAAATGCAGTAGCCTTGTATGCTTCTCCTATCTCTCCTGCGTGAATTGCTGCTATGATTTCGCGGCTTTCAGGAGCAGAGCGCTGTTGATTTCCCATTTGAACAACCTTATTATACTTTTTCTGGAGTGCTATCAATAATTCCCCTTCACGAGGATTGTGGGAGCAAGGCTTCTCTACATAGACATGCTTACCTCTTTCTAAGGCTAGCCAAGTACCGGGAGCATGCCAATGATCTGGAGTAGCATTGATGAGGACATCAACATCTGGATCCTCAAGGACCTTCATGATATTCTGCTCTAGCTGTGGTTCGTAGTCAATGTAGTTTTCGAAATTCTTAGCCGCTTTTGGCATTTGGGATTGCATGGCATCACAGAGGTAAAGCAGGTTTACATTACTGGATTTGAGTCCAATTGGCTCATAAAAAGCTCCGAGTCTTCGACCCAAACCTGCAATAGCAACATTCAGACGATCATTGGCACCAATGATATTTCCATAGGATTTTGCGGAAAAAGCCATTGAACCTAAGGCTGAAAAACCAAGGCTGGCTGCTGCTGATTTTTTGATAAAGTCTCTGCGTGGATTGTTCTTCATTTTGGGTCTTAGTTTAATGTTTTGATTTTTATGTTTTTGAAACTCACCTCATCTCCATGATCTTGGAGTAAAATGTGTCCCTCGGGAGCCTCTCCAAAGTTCTCCCAGATTTTATACTTACTGATTGCTACTAGATCTCTATATTCTTGAGAGCCTCGGACATATTCCACGACTTTAACACCGTTGAGATAATGTTCTACTCGATTGTCTGGGTAGACCACTACACGGCCCTTGTTCCATTCCCCAGGAGGTTTTACAAACCTAGGCTGCTTGTCCGCTTTAATTAGATCATAAAGTGATGCTAGGGTTCTGTTTCCATCACGTCCCATTTTGGCGTCTGGATGGCGCTCATCGTCTAAAACTTGGAATTCAAGTCCGATCGCCGAACCTTCGTTTCCTTCTGAAAGGGTGACAAAATACTTTACTCCACTATTCGCCCCTTCAGTCAATTTAAAATCAAAAGCAAGGTCAAAAGCACTAAAGAGCTCTTCTGTCACAATATCGCCAGCATTGGTGGACTCAGCTCCATCGGAAGCTGCAATAGTCAAAACACCATCTGTCACAGACCAGCCAAAATCAGGAAAAGTTTCTTTGTATGCGCCTATCCAGCCTTCAGAATCTTGGCCATTGAAGAGCAATCTCCAGCCTTTGGTTACTTCGTAATCTGTTAGGTCATTCAAGCGATTATTCACCACGAAGATGTCCTTTGAAAAAGGCATAGGATCTAGATTTTCGGTTTTGATTCGGATATTCCTGAAGGATGTTTCCCGGCCGGCATCCTCGGGATTTCCTATACTATGAACCTGAAGACCGATAAAACCTTGACTATCCATGTCGTCGACCACGTAAGCTACTTCCACACCATTAAGCCATGTTTTGATTTCATCTCCAATGGCTTCTATGCGGTACTTATTAAATTCACCCATTTTGAATGCGGACTTGGCGACTGGGTTTAAATCTAAGGGATAGAGCCAGCCTCTTCGGGCTTCATCATAAATGCCGGCCGACCAAGCACGCTCACTTGGGTCTGCTTCGATCTGATAGCCGAAGACTAGACCATTGCCATCTCTGGCTGCCGGATCAAATTGTCCTCGGGCCATAATTCCTGAGTTGCTAGACAAATGCTCTATTTTCAACTCCAACTCGAGGATAAAATCTCCATACTCCTTTTCAGTGATCAAAAAAGTATTAGGGGAATCAGCAACGGCTTTTCCTACGATCACACCGTCCACAACTTCAAAGGTGGCCTGCCCGGCAACAGCCTTCCAGCCATCTAAATTTTCGCCATTAAATAGCTCTACCCAACCTTCGTCCGAAGATTCTTTTTGGTCAGGCGGAGAGCAATAAACAAGGGTGAGCGTGATAAGAGTAATGAGAAATAAACGAAGGGTGCTTTTCATACAATAAACTTTGATTTGATTTAAATCTCCATAAAAAATCATGGATCTTCAACTTGGCTGAACTTTAAGATACGCAATCGATTTCGACTTTTTCAAAAAAATCCCACAATGGCAGGTCCGGTTGGAGGAGCGGAAAGTTTGCGGGATGTTCTTACTTTTGCGCATGCTCGATTTCAATCAGAAAGCCAAAGTTTTCATTACCTGCAAGGACCGATCGGTCCAATACCTTGAAAAAGAGGTTCGTGAACTGGGTTTTATCCCGGATCGTGTCATCCGAACCGGTCTCGAAATCCAGGCAAGCATGGAAGAATGCATGGATTTAAACCTTCATCTTCGCACGGCTTCTCACGTGTTGTATGAGATAAAATCATTTTATCTGCAAAATGCTTCAGACATCTATCGGAAAATCAAAGCGATTGCTTGGGAGGAATATTTGGATGTGGATGGATACTTTTCCGTCAATTCGGTAGTAGATAATGAAAGCGTGACCACCCCTTTGATCGTAAATGTAAAGGTCAAAGATGCAATTGTGGATCGATTTCGTGATCTAAAAGGAAGACGCCCCGACTCCGGATCTGATTTTTCTGGCTTGGTTTTTCAACTGTATTGGAAAGAAACCCAAGCGACCATTTACCTCAATACTTCCGGAGAAACCTTGGGCAAGCATGGCTACAGAAAGATCCCAGGAAAGGCGCCAATGATGGAAGCTCTCGCTGCGGCGACTATCTATGCCACGGAATGGAATACCCGTGTACCTTTTATCAATCCTATGTGTGGGTCAGGCACTTTGGCTATCGAGGCAGCACTGATGGCAACAAATCGCTATCCTGGCTTATACCGCGATCACTATGCTTTTCAGCATATTTTAGGATATGAAGATTCGGCCTTTCAGGCCAAAAAAACTAAACTAGAAAATAAAATCCGGGAGATACCTGAATTGGTGATTGTGGCCTCCGATATTTCGCTTCAAGCGATTTCTTTTGCCAAAGAAAATGCAATCACCGCTGGAGTGGATCATATGATCGATTTTCAGGTTTGTGACTTTGCCGAAACAGAGATTCCTGAAAAGCCAAGAGGGGTCATTATGTTTAATCCTGAATATGGAGATCGATTGGGCCTAGACGATGAACTTCAAGAGACTTACAAGCGCATGGGGGACTTCCTTAAGCAAAAGTGTGCAGGCTATAGAGGCTATATTTTTACAGGCAATATGGCTCTCGCCAAAAAAGTTGGACTCAAAGCAAGTCGACGAATCGAGTTTTGGAATGGAACGATCGACTGTCGTCTTCTTCGCTATGATATGTATGAAGGGAAAAAGGTAGAAAGCTAAAATCAGAAATCTGAAGATTTCAAATTTCTGATTTTAGACTTAGTGATTTCTATTGATGCTCCTCTCGGAGCAAATCATTTACCGTTTTTACGGGATTAAAAGTAATCAACGGTACCTCTACAAATATGGTGTTCCAATCTGACATAGCACCATTCCACAAACCGGGTAGCTCCAAGGCTTTCAGATCTCGTCCATTTTTCGATTTTTCTGTGATAAAGCCCGTTTTCATATCTCGATATTGAAGTAAATCAAAGGCTTCACCTTTATAATTTCTGGTGGCACAAACCAAATCAACTGGATTAAAATGTGTAGCAGCTGAGAAATATTCTTTTGACTTTGGGTCATCCAAATTGATCTGAGCTGTTTCCAAGATTTGGAGTGACTGCGACCCATCCTCCTCAAGAACCCAAAAAGGTCCTCCTCCTGGCTCACCGGTGTTTCTCACCATGCCGCAGACCCGGATAGGTCGATCTAGTTTTGTACGCAAGAATTCTGCTTGATCTGACAGGCTTCTTGATTTGAAATCTGCTGGAAGTTTAGCCCCAAGGACTGAGGAAAAAACATCTTTTGCGCTTTGGATACTTTCCTCGGAAATACCAGAATCCAAACTGCGAAGTGCAGCAAAGACCTTAGCCTGAATCTCTAAAAGAAGTCCACCAATGGCCATTTTATATCGCTTGGTTTCAGGCTTCAGACGATCAGGCACCACATTATCGATGTTTTTGATAAAAATGAGGTCCGCCGATATGTCATTTAAATTCTCTAATAGAGCTCCATGACCTGCTGGTCGGAAAAGTATACTCCCATCTTCTTCTGTGAAAGGACTATTATCAGTATTCACAGCAATGGTATCCGTTGTCTTTTTCTGCTGAGAGTAGCTGATTTCAAATTTTAATCCATGGGCAGCTTCGAGAGGCTCTTTGATTTTGGCAATCTCAGCTTTGAATTTTTCTTCGTGCTCAGGAGATACGGTAAAATGTATTTTAACCACATTACCTATACCCACGGCATACTGGATTCCCTCAACCATATGTTCATGTGCTGGTGTTCGACGCTGATCTGGGTACGAGTGAAATCTCAAAAGACCCTTTGGAAGACTACCATACCCAAGTCCGCTTTCATCAAGCAATGCAGCCAAAATGGATTTATAATCTTTGCTGTCCAGGGCTTGATTAATTGAAGAACCCTGATCTTGAAGCACAGTATTCAAATCATCGTAAAAGGCGAATTTTTCAATATTATTCATGAATTTCTGGACAAAAGAACTCTTAGAGATGTCCCCATCACCATCCAGAAATGAAAACAAATCTTTGAACATCCGAGAGGCAGCGCCTGACGCCGGAACGAATTTAACCACTTCTATTCCTGCAGCATTGGCTGGATATTCCTCCATCAATCGCTCTAGCTCAAAGTCACTGAGCACCATGATTCCATCACTTGGGGTGGCCGGCGCCGTCAGAGTCAAAAAGGGAAATCCGTTTTTGAAATTATTGATCTGCTGTGCAACAAGTTCAGGGTTCATACCCTGCTTTTCGATTTGAGCTTTTAAAGCTGAGTCCATAAAATTCGTGGTTTAAAGAATTCTTAAGATAAGTGTCCGAATGCTTACCTTCAATTTTCAGTGGAATATTTTTTTTATTGGCATCCCTTTCCCTTGGGATTGAGAACGTTCTAGATTAAATAATTTTAAAGGAAAAAGTGCTTCCAGGCTTTTTTTGAGCCAAAATATTCCATTCAGATGTATCTAGTTGCAGCACCCTCGGATATCCTCCCGTCACCTGTGCATCTTGCATTAGACAAATTAACTTTCCGCCAGGAGTCAGCTGAACCGTACCTGGAAACACAGGGGAAGTCAGCATTTCTGAAAGCTTATTTGGAAGTAATTCCTCCAATTGTACTGCCATGGTGTTTTTCATCTGAGAAACATGAAATTTAGAAGATTGAAGGAACTGCTTTTGCGCTGAGCTTAACAAATGCCATTCCGGTCCTGGGTATACAGAGATTATTTCTGTGGTCAGATAATCGGTATCATAGGTTGCTCGGGCATAACTAGAACTTAGTCTGGCGGTCATATTGGTGAAAAAGTTTACCTCATCACCTTTATCGATATGTGCTTTGGACGTTACAGAAGCAAACATACTCCGAGAACCCATAACGATTTCGCTTTGAAAACCTCCTCGAATTCCAACGTAAAGCACTGAGCCAATCGAGAATTTACCCACATGAAGTATGTCATTTGCAGCAATTTGTTGGATACCGAAAGAGCTGCTTAATTGATTATTTATTTTGATTTCTGCCTTTGCTCCAGCGAAGCAAATGACTGTAGGCTCAGAAAATTGCACCTCAAAGCCAGGTTGATTGATTTCTAATTGCGCATCGTTTTTTTGATTTCTGAGGAGATGATTGTTCCAAATAAAAGCCTTTCGATCCGCTGGTTCGGCGCAAGGTACACCCCAAGCAGAATACCCCATTCTACCCAAATCTCTGATTTTGGAACTTGGCCCGGTTTTGAGAATTCGTATTATACCAATATCCTTGATCATATCGCTTGGGGTGGACTTGAGTTTTGGACTAGATCGTCAAACTCTTGCTCATTTACCGACTTGAAACGAATCCAATCACCCACATTCGCCCAGACTGGTTTAGGATTTTTGGGTTGGAAAAATAGGAGAGGAGTTTGTCCAATTAGGTGCCAGCCGCCCGGGCTTGAAGATGGATAAATACCAGTCTGATCTCCTCCAATTGCAATAGATCCTGCAGGTACGCTGCGAGCAGGGACTGACTTTCTTGGACTGCTCAGCTTTCGATTTAAGCCGTGCAAATACATGAATCCGGGTAAAAATCCGAAAAAGTGGATCCGGTAGGTTTGTTCAGAGTGAAGCTGAATGACTTCCTCTTCACTCATGGATTTGGACATGGCAAAAGGCCCTAAATCCTTTCCAAAATGCCCGCCATAGCATACAGGAATTTCCCAGGTGTTAAATTCTTGTGGATTGAGAACTCCGACTTTTCCTGAAAGCTCCTCCAAGCGTTCCCTTTGAACCTTGTCCTTCCACTGCACGACTATTGAGTTATATCCTGTCCTTATGTCAATGATTTCAGGATGAAGTTCATTCTTAATTAATTCGAAGAGGCTTACCCTTTTCTCCAGAAGTGTATCCGAGATTGGTTCCTCCCAAAGAATTTCTGAAAGGTGTGGACTTATATGGTTTATTTTCGGTTTCACTTCCAAAACTTAGATCGTATCAGTGATAAAAAGTCGGGTAGACCGGGGTTATCTCCATGGAAGCAAAGGGTATCTGCCTTTACTTTTATTTTTTCTCCAGATTGAAGATTGATTTCACTCTTTTCTAGAATAGTCGAAAGGTGTGCTTCAATGTCGGATACTTTGGTGAGCAAAGCGTTTTTCTCTTTCCTAGGGACAAGCGAGTAATCCGATCTATAGCTTCGATCTCCAAAAATTTCAACTCGGTGAGGAATGTGATTTAATATAGCCAGTTTCTCTGTTTGCGAGTGAGGAGGGACAAAGATGCAGGTTCGGGGATATTCCTTTGAGACAAAATCCATGAGCGCCTTTGCCAAGGATTCATTTGCTGCTGCGTCGTTGTATAAGGCGCCATGAAATTTGATGTGATCCATGCTCATTTCCAATTCATCAGCGACTTTGAGAAAGAGGTCGATTTGCTCGGTTAAACTTTTCAAAAGCTCTCCTATCTCGATTTGCATTGACTTTCTTCCAAAATTTTTTTGATCTGGATAGGAGGGATGTGCACCTACTTTCACGCCGGCTTCTTTAGCAAGCGAAAGGCTTTCTTTGATGCTGGAGTAATCCCCAAAATGCCCTCCGCAAGCGATACTGGCAGCATCGATGAAAGGATAGACATCAGCTTCATTTGGAATCCCTTCTCCTAAATCACAATTAATTTCTATCATAAATGCATTGCCATTGAATTGACATCAATTTGATGATTTTTTAAATTTAGTGTTCACCAATTCTACTAATAAGTTATGGGAAAAGGAGACATGAAAACCAAAAAAGGGAAGATTAACCGAGGAACATACGGTGCCAGTCGTCCTAGAAAAGCAAAAAACAAGCATGCAGAACCGCCGAAACCTAAGGCAAAGAAGAAGTAAAATAGCCTAAGAGAGAGGGAAAGTGGGGAGCTAGGCTTGGACAAAAAAAAGGTTGGTCAGATGCCACTTTTTTCGAAAGCTTCGCTTGCTAGAACGATTCTTAGGTTCAGATCTTTTGAATACTAGGTCACACTTCCTCTCTTAAAGATTATTATAATACTTGATCAGTTCGTTCAGTTGCTTGTAATCCAAAGCTCCCTTGCTTAATCTCAAATGATGCATAATGGCAAGGGACTTTTTCATTCGGCTTTCTGGATTTTTCACCTTGGTTACGATATAAATCAAGCTTCTTTGTTTTCCTTTGGTGAGGGAATTAAAATACTCTGCTGCCTCTTCGTCTTGGTCTAGTAAAACGGAAAATTTTTCTGGAACATCATGGCCAAATTCGCTGTGATCAATCTCCACCTTTACTGAAATTAAATCACCAGCATCTTTCTTGAGTTTGTTTCGGATTTGTTGATTGACCAGAATATAGGGATGCGTCTTGGCTTTGAATACCGCTAAGTGATATGGGCCCAAACCATCAAACCATGCGATGATACGTCCTTTATTCTCACTTTCTATTTCTACCAGAAAATGTTCCGGGAAATGCACATGATGCTGCCAGTGATTGAAATCGAACTTCTCTATTTTCGCTTCAAATTCTATCACTTTACTTTTTTCTAATGTGGATAACTGTTTCCCCTTGGGTTAAATTCAATCCCAAAACCAGCCTTGAGGCTTTAATTTGGTAGGTGTTTACAACCTTTCGCTCACCTGAAATTGGATCAAGCAATATGACCTCATACTCTCCCGGTTCGATTTCAAACTCCACAGAACTCATAGGTTTACCCGCTTCGATTACATAAGCTGCCAAACCTCCCGCTCCATCATCTAGAGTAAAACCAATTAACCCAGGTGAAGAAATCATCCGATAGGCTGCTGGCTTGACTGCTGGTAGATTTAGTGAATGGATAAATTCAGAAAGTGTGTTCATTTCCTTTCGGAAAGTAGAACTACCACCGCCAGGCGCCTCATTGATTCCGGTCCCATCTTCTTTTCCTACGAAAAAAGAATAGTCTAAATGATTAAAAAGCCCACCTCCTGACATCATAAAAGCCCATGCTTGTCTTCGATAGACCCAATCGTCGTTTCCTGCGAAGCCAGATTCATCAAAGCCGATGACACGGTTGAGATGATAATTCCAGTCGACTGATTCGGGCCAGTTGTAGTGAAAATTTACAATGGAAACATGAGGAGAAACATCAAAAAGTGGCGCTTTGAAATTGGTGAAGTTTTGGGCGATGAGGTGTTTTTTCGGAAGGTCAGCCTCCGTAGCGACAATGGTTTCGATCATTTCATTTTGCCAGTCTAGGGAAAGTTGATCTGCATATTCCACTTCCTCCATCCAATTCGGTCCATTTGTCACATATTTGTTCATTAGGTTAAGGACTTTTACCCCACGATCTGACCAGGGTTCATTTTGTATTTCGAAAAAGAAATTGTCGTAGTCATTTAGCTCTCGAACAAGCTTTTGAACATATCCCTTTTGCAAAGCCAATAGTTCACCATTTTCTTTGGTATGAGCCAGCTTTCTGTCTAAAGATTCACTTTCAGCATTAATTCGATTGGCAGGATTTTCTGGGCTGATATCCCAATGTTCGTCTCGATAAATGGAAGAGAAAAAGGTGATTTCGACGATTATATCCTGCTTTTGAGCTAAGGTCATAAAGTCTTTAAGGCGCTGAAAATATGCGGGATTGTAGATGCTCCAATCGTATTTAATTCTTCCATTTTCATTGACAGTTTTCCATGGGGTTAATACTTTACCGGGCTCGGGGGCCAAGGTGTTATTTTTGATTCCGAAACTGGTTCCGGGTATTTCAAAATAGCTTCCCATGAAAATTCGGGTATAATTCATTCCGTCTTCATGGAGCGTATTCAGGTATTTAGCAAAGTCAAAATCAGCATTTAACAAAGCGCCATAATGCTCGGCTGAAGTAATTAGAGCCAATGGTTTGCCCTCGTACTTGAAATAATGAGGGTTTTCCGGAAGTAGTTTAATTGGGTTCTGACCAAATCCGAAAAAAGGAAAGAGGAGGCAAATGCAGATTAGTTTGAGGAATTTCATAGCCAGGAGAGTTTCGAATTTTAAGATAAAAAATTGCGAAGAATAATCCTTTGGGAGAGGTTCAGTTTGTTGGGCAGACTTGATCTTCTATATTTAATCAAACCAAATAATAGCCAAAGCCTGTGATTTCAAAGCTACCTTCCATAGGAGAAACGATTTTTACTACCATGAACCGGATTGCCGCTGAAGCGGAGGCAATTAATCTTTCTCAGGGATTTCCCGGTTTTTCTCCTGATCCGAAGCTTTTGGAATTGATAGCCCACTTTACTCAGAATGGCAATAATCAATATGCTCCCATGATGGGTGTGCCAGAGCTTCGCCACGCAATGGTTGAGAAAACAGCCAAATGCTATGGGGTGAATACCCACCCAGACAAGGAGTGGACCATCGTCTCAGGTGCCACTCAAGCCGTTTTTTCGGCTGTGACTGCTGTAGTAAAAAGAGGCGACGAGGTAATTGTTCTTGAGCCAGCCTTTGATAGTTATGATCCGGCTATTCTGCTGAATGGAGGCATTCCTGTCCATGTAGAACTTAGCCCTGAAGACTTTGCGCCTGATTGGGATTTGATACGATCAAGGATCAATTCTAAAACCAAGCTGATCATTGTAAATACTCCGCATAATCCCAGCGGATACGTTTGGACCAAAAATGATCTTGACCAATTAGCAGAATTGGTCCTTGAGTTTGGAATCTACGTTGTGAGCGATGAAGTGTATGAGCATATCGTTTTTGATGGACGAAAACATCATTCTCTACTTACTCACCCCGTGCTTCGTTCTCGTACTTTTGTTTGTGGATCCTTCGGGAAAACATTTCATATAACAGGCTGGAAAATAGGGTATTGTATTGCTGTACCGGAGTTGACAATTGAATTTCGTAAGATTCATCAATACGTAACTTTTACCACTGTCAGACCTGCTCAGCATGCTCTAGCGGCTTACTTGGAAGATCCCAATCCGTATCTTGAACTGCCAAGCTTTTATCAGAAAAAGCGCGACTTATTTTTAGAGGGTTTAAGCCAAACAGATTTTCAATTTATACCCACTCAGGGAAGCTTTTTTCAGCAAGTCAGCTATGCACATCTCACAGATATGTCTGATATGGATTTAGCAAAAAAGGTAACACGTGAACTTAAAGTAGCCTGCATCCCAGTTTCTAGTTTTTATTCGGATGCCAAAGATCATAAGATTTTACGTTTCTGCTTTGCAAAGGAAGATTCCGAACTAGAGGAAGCAGCAAAAAGATTACAGGGTCTGAGCGCTATTCTGTGATACTTTCAATAGGAGCGGACTTTAGGTAAATGTAAAAGCTAGTACCCTTTCCTTCCTCACTTTCGACTTGAATTGAGCCTCCATGGCTCAAGATGATGTTTTGCACATTGGTTAAGCCTAGCCCACTTCCATTTTCCTTATTTGTGAAGTAGGGTTCGAAGAGGCGATCCATATTTTCCTTTGAGATTCCCTTTCCACTGTCTTGGATTTCAACCTTACAGCCTTCTTTATCCTGACTTGTTTGTACAAGCAGTTGACCAGATCCTTCTTCCATTGCTTCAATCGCATTTACTATCAGGTTGGTAAAAGCGATCTTTATTTTTTCTCCATCGAGTTTGAGTGTGTCAATAAAAGGATCGTAAATGGTCTGAACTTCGATTCCTTTGAGTTCGATACGATCTCCGATTTCCTCCAAAACTTCATCAAGGAGGGTATTGATATTTTGATTTTTGAGATCCAAAGAGGCAAATCGGGTACTGGTGAGCAATTGGCTGACGAGGTCGTTGATACGGTTACAGTTTCGGAGGATTATTTCAAAAAGATCTCCTGATTCATCAAGAACATCCTGGGGTAACTCTAGTCGGAGTTGATCACAAGAAAGCATGATGGTAGTCAGCGGATTTTTGACCTCATGAGCTAATAATCGTGCGATTCGCCCAGTAGATGCAAATTTCTTTAGGGTAAAAGACTCCGCTTCTTTGGCTTTGATCGCAGTTAGGTCCTTGATCATGACTTGGTATGTGGATGGGGAATGCAGAGCGATACTTGTTAAGCTATTGAAGGCTATGCCATTTGCCCCTTTGAGCTTATAATCAAAATCATAAGCTTCTACAATTGATCCGAGCTTTTGGGTAAAGTCTTGAATGTTTTCTTGGTCTAAGATTAAATCCATGAAATAATGACTTTCATAGTTTGGATCATGTGCACTTATACCAAATTTTTCTTCAAACTTTGGGTTGGCCTCTAGAATCTTCCCTGAGGAATCAATCATAAGAAAAGGGTCTGCGGCCTTTTTAAAAATAGAGCTGAATTTTTCTACTTCTTGATTGAGCTTCGCAATCATTTGGGAATCGCGAATGGCATAAAGGATTTTTGATTCTAAATCCAAACTGTCAAATGTGCCTTTGACGAGATAGTCTGAAACTTCCAATTTGATGGCTTCGAAGTTATAATCCACTAGCTTTTTGTCTTGAAGAAGTATGATTGCTGCTTTTGGAGCGAGGGTTTTTAATTCTTGGATGAGGTTTTTATCGGAATTTGTCCGAAACATCGAATCCACAAAAAATAAATCGATATCGTTCAAATTCATGGTTTGAACATCTTTCATTGATTGAGCACCTGTGAGGACAATTTTGGACTCAGTAATTCCACTAACGAGGTCTTGGATGTAATCAAAGTCTTCTGGAAGATGATTCAAATAGAGTACTTGAATGGAAGATTGTGGCATTCTTGGCGTGTTTAATTTTTAAGTTAATAATAACTGAGTGCGTGCAAAAGCTTCATTAAGGCCAGTTATGTTTTTGTTTTCCCAAAAATGGGGAAAAAATTTCCCGAAAATTTTTAAACTCTATTCCAATACTTTTTTTAAAAACAATACAATTCACTGATAAACAGTCATTTAAAATTCTATTTAAATTGAGGCATATGTATTGAACACCTAAGGGCGAAGACTCGAATGTTCCAATTTGGAAAATTACTCGGGTCAATTATTTCACCTTAAAACTACAAGCAATGGATAATCGAACAATTGAAGGAAATTTAGAAATAACAAAAGCAAAATTGAAGCAGAAGTATGGCGAACTGATCAAAGATGATGGGACCATTCTAGATGGACAGGAAGATGAAATTATGGGAAGACTCCAGAAAAAACTGGGAAAGACTAAGGAAGCCATAATTAAAGAAATCGAAAACCTATAATTCAAGACTTATGAAAATGACAAAGAAAAAAATAACATTGATCTCCGGCCTAGCTGCTGGAGCGGTAGCAGCTACTGTTTTATTGAGTAAAGGATCGCTTAAGAAAGCCCAGAAGACTAAGACAGAACGAGCCCTAGACGAGATTCAAACTGAGGCAAAAGCGCTCAAAAAGAGGATTGTAAAGGCCAAAGATAAGGGCCTAGCGAAAGGGAAATCCTTGCTCGGGTCGGTTGGTGCTTGAAGTTTTTTGATAAAAAGGTACCATAGAATTGGTGCCTTTTTTTTTTAGGTATAAATTAAAATGTAAAACTCGAAAGGATGCATAGTGGAGGTTCCAAAATATTGGTGATTGATGATGAGGCAGAAATTAGAAATGCGCTAAGTAGATTTCTAATGAAAAATGGATTTGAGGTTTTTATGGCAGGGACCTTGCTTGAGGGAAAAAAGGCAGTCAGTCTTGAAAAGCCTGAACTCGTTTTTTTAGATGTTAACCTTCCTGATGGGAATGGGCTCACAGCTTTGAAGAATATTCTGGAACAAAGCCAAGAATCAAAATTTGTAGTAATGAGCGCTTTTGATCATGATGAAGCAAGGCAAAAGGCGATTAGTCTAGGTGCCAAAGAATTTTTGAGTAAACCTTTTAATATCCAGCAATTGAACCAAATCGTTCAAACTTACTTGTAACCTTATGGCCAAAATTCTTGTCATCGATGATAACCTAGATATCTGTCAACTTTTAAAAAGATTCCTTACCAAAAAAGGTCACGAAGTAGAAACAACTCTTTCTGGTCAGGAAGGATTAGATAAGGTCAAAAGCCAAGCTTTTGATCTAATTTTTTGTGATTTCAAATTGAGAAAGATGGAAGGAAGAGATGTGCTTAAGCAGGTCAAATCCATTTCCCCAAAAACCAAAGTTGCCATAATTACGGGTTATGCAGATGTCAAAATCGCTGTAGAAGTGATTAAAAATGGAGCTTTTGACTATGTCACTAAGCCATTGATCCCAGATGAATTAGTAAACCTCATTGATCGGGCTATGGATGAAAATGCATCCGTAACTGAGACAAGTAAGAATAAGTCAAAACCAGTGTCCAAAAAAAAATCAGGCAAATCCAATTCCCGATTCCTAAAAGGCAAAGGCCCAAAATCCAAAAAGTTATACAAAGAGGTGAGCTTAGTGGCTCCGACTGATCTTTCGGTGATCATATACGGAGAAAGCGGAGCGGGGAAAGAAAACATTGCTAGGAGTATTCACACTGAAAGCAAGCGTGCAGATCAGCCTTTTATCGCCATTGACTGCGGGGCATTGTCCAAAGAATTGGCTGGTTCGGAGCTTTGGGGGCATGAAAAGGGAGCGTTTACAGGAGCCAATGCAGCGAAACCTGGTCAGTTTGAATTGGCAGATGGAGGCACTATTTTTTTGGATGAGATAGTCAATCTGCCTTACGATGTGCAAGTTGGGCTATTGCGACTGGTACAAGAAAAGAAGCTCCGAAGGGTAGGAGGCACAGTGGATAAAGCCATCGATGTAAGAATAATAGTAGCTTCTAATGAGGATCTTAGGCTGGCAGTTAAGGAGGGTAAATTTAGAGAGGATTTGTACCATAGATTCAATGAATTCAGCCTAACGGTACCAGCCTTGCGCGAGCGGAAACCTGATATTGAGGACTTTGCACAACATTTTTTGAAATTAGCCAATGAGGAATTGGGAAAAGAGGTGGAAGGATTTCGAGATAAGGTGATCAAAACATTTTTGGAATATTCATGGCCTGGAAATCTTCGGGAAATGAGAAATGTAATCCGGAGGGCAGTTTTGCTCGCTGAAGGTGATGAAATTACTTTGAGCTCCTTACCACAGGAGATAGTATTCGCTGAAAAATTTAATTTCGACAGGACTGAGGAGGAAAAGGCTGAAGAAATGCCGGATGACCTTAAGCTAGCCGCGGCAGAAGCCGAAGCTAAAGTTTTGCGTAAAGTGTTAGCGGAAGTAAAGTACAATCGTACTAAAGCTGCCAAGAAACTAGGAATAGATCGAAAAACCTTATTTAACAAAATGAAGGAATACGATATTTAAATCTGCGGCTTAATCGCTACTAATTCATGTGCAATAAATTGCCGATTTGGGGAAAACTTTCTACGCTAGTTTTCTCTATTTTTTTTTGAGAATAGATTTTATTTTTCAAAGGAGCATTTTGGTCAAATAATCCTTGGGTTTAGGGCAGCTTTACCAAAGAACCTTTAGCAGAGGCTCCATGGCATACGAATTGGACCTTATAAGGCGAACCAAAAATTTTTAAAATCATAATGACAACTTTAGAAAAGAATAAAGCGACTTTAAGTAACCATCTAAACTTGGACAGTCAGATGATGGGCGATGTGACACATGATTTGAATAATCTCCTTTCTGACTACCATATCTTTTATCAAAACTTGAGAGGATTCCATTGGAATATTAAGGGTAATGACTTTTTCACCCTGCACGAGCAGTTTGAAGAGCTCTATACCATGGTCTACCAAAATATAGATGAGCTAGCTGAGCGAATCGTAACCATAGGTTTCAAGCCATTGCATTCCTATTCCGAATACCTGAAAAATTCAATCTTGAATGAGGTGACCGATGTGGAAGATGCAGAAGAGTCTGTGAGAAATGTAGTAGATGGTCTAGGATCACTAGTACAGTCACATCGAAAAATAGCGATGGCCGCTGGAGAAGCTGGTGATATCGCAACAGAAGATTTACTCACCAATTTTGTGGGTGAGCTGGAGAAAAGAATGTGGATGTTTACCAAGTATTTGAAATAATTCCACACATTAGATTGATGGAGCCGCAGAGAAATCTGCGGCTTTTTTTTGCCAATATTCCGATGTGCCTGTGAACAAAGACTGATCACAACCCAAACACTTTTAGACGGTAAAAAACTATGAGGAATAATCTCCCCAATCTGCGAAGTCAATCTCTTTTAAGCATGATGACTCATACGTGAAAACGAGGACTAGGGCTATGTGGCCAGTGTTTTAAGGTCTGGCATAAATTTTCTACTGTCAACGGTAAAAGACAAAAAATAAATGGAAGAACTATTAGGAATAGATACCTCAACAATTTTCAACCAAATCACAGATAAATTATCGACTTGGTTTTCCGCTGGAATCAGCCTTTTACCAAACTTGATTTTGGCCATTTTAGTGATTTTGGCCACTGTTTTTATAGGTAGATCAGTAAAGTCACTTTCTCAAAAATACATGATCCGTCTCGGTACCAATGAGACTATCAGTCGTTTTTTGAGTCAACTGTTTTTCTTGGGTATTTTGGTTTTGGGAATCATGATGGCCTTATCTGTCATGGACCTAAGCAAAACTGTTTCATCCATTTTGGCTGGACTGGGAATAGCTGGTTTGGCTTTAGGTTTTGCTTTTCAAGACACTGCTGCCAATTTTATGTCAGGAATCTTTATCACTTTCAATCAGCCTTATAAAATTGGAGATGTGATTGAATCAAAAGATGGGCATCAAGGTACCGTGGTGGATATTAATCTTCGAGTAACCAAAATCCAATCTTTCAATGGTCTAGTTGTTCATGTCCCGAATCGATTGCTTTTTCAAGAGTATTTTATCAATTATTCAGAAAATAAGAAGAGACGAGTGCAGATTGACTGTGGGGTGAGTTATGGGGAAGATCTGGAGCATGTTCAGCGAGTAGCCCTAGAGGCTATGCAAGACTTACCTCATCGGCTGAAATCTGAGGAACCGAGTATTTTTTGGACAGGCTTTGGCGACAGTTCTATAAATTTCACGCTGAATATTTGGGTACAATATTCAGAAGAACAAAAGGATTTTATTCCAGGGCGAAATGAAGCCATCTTATCCTTGAAGAAATCATTTGATCAAGAAGGTATTACAATTCCATTCCCTATCCGAACTTTGGATTTTGGAATAAAGGGTGGTAAAACACTCACCAATCAATTGTCACAGCTCAGCTTGGTTGAATCTACATCAAATGGGACGAAGTAAGGTTCAATAAAAAAAGGCGATCCATAATTGGATCGCCTTTTTCTTTTTGTCTGGATGCTTATGCGTTCAGTGCATTTGCGCAAAAATCTAGGCATTTCTGAACTTCCAAAATAGGATTTGATCCAGATGGGATCTTGTACTCCAATTCAATAGTTGCAGGAAAGTCGTATTGATTTGCCTTCATAGTATTGAGTATTTCGGCGATGGGTGTATTCCCTTGTCCCCAGATCACGTTGTCCTTACCATTTTCAGGGTTTTTTCGATCCTTTACATGGATGCTTTTGATCCTTGAGTGTTGCTTTTCGATCAATGGCATTAAATCCGTATTCCCCGCAGCAATGTAATGTCCCACGTCAAGATTTAGGGCATTGGCAGGGCTTTGCTCCAAGGCGGTATCCCAAAATGTAAAGGTTTCCTGCTCATGTCCATGATAGGCAACAGAGATACCGATTTCTTCAGCCATCTTACCTAGTTTCATGGTATGCTGATCGTCTGATGGATGCTCCAAGGTAACATGGCTAGCACCTAAAGCCTTTGCTGCTTTCATTCCGTAAGCGATCTCACCATCCGTGTTCAGCTTTCCAAAAGTACTTGGCTTAAAAGCATAAATCTCCACGCCTGATGCCTCATACATTTTCCTCAACTCTTCAAATTTTGAAATGTCCGCCTGTTCTCTCCAAGTTGCGACTTCTTTATTATAAGAGTCAATTTTGGCTCTCATTTCCTCAAGGTCCTTTTTCTCGTCATCAGTTATGGTTTCATTTCTTTCTTTACCCATAAGCATAAATAAATCCATTCTGTTGAAGCCGATAGGGATTTTACCTACAAACTCCTCAGCTGGGTCACCCATAAGTTCAACAGCGCTGATTCCCGCCTGATTGATATATCCTAGGATAGCTTCAGCACTTTGATCCTTCATCTGTCGAAAGGAGTACGTAATACAACCGATTTTCACTCCATTAATGATCGAACCATTTTGGTTGTAAGATTTAATGATATTCGGAGCCCCATGCAGCCATGCCGGAGCTACTGCAAGTCCAGCTGCACCGAGTAGGGAGGTTTTTAAAAATTCGCGTCTTTTCTTCATGAGTTTAGGCAAAAGTGGTTTATCGAAAATAATTTAATGATTTTTGAACAAGAATGATAATGACAGCGGAATAGAATATTTTGAAATGGAGAATTCCATCAATGAGCGAGTGCGCAAGGGAGAGTTTTTGAACGAATTGAAATTCATCACTTCAAGAAGTGGAGGACCGGGCGGGCAAAATGTAAATAAAGTCGAGACAAAGGTTCAGTTGAATTTTGACATCAAGGCTTCTGAACTCCTAAATGAAGCTGAAAAAGAGATCGTACTTTCCAAACTCAAAAACAAAATTACGGATGAAGGCGTCTTGCAAGTCACTGTGCAAGAAAAGCGGTCTCAGCTCCAAAATAAGGAGATTGCAATCCGAAAATTTCAGGAATTACTCCGGAGCGCTTTTGTGAAAAAGAAAATCCGAAAGGCAACAAAGCCTAAAAAAGGAGCCATAGAAAAGCGACTAAAATCCAAAAAGATCAATGCTGAAAAAAAGGCAAATCGAGGCTGGAAGAGATAACTCAATAATCATTGAGAAGCGTTTCCATTCGTCTAGCCAAAGTATGCTTCTGGTCCAATTCAAGGCATTTATTAATCGATTTTTTCGCTTCTGAGTACTTTTCTTGATCATACAAAATACGCCCCTTAGTGTAATAAAAAGCCGGACTATCTTCAGTTCCCAATAATTCTGAGAGCTCATCAAGTGCCAGCATTGCTTCTTTACTTTGGCACAGTTCTGAAAAGCACAGTGCTTGATAACTTTTAAAGAAAGCACTCTTGTCGAAAATCTGCCGATTTGCCATGGAGTCCAAAGTGGCTTTAGCCCCATAGATACCATGGATCGCTTCCATATATTCTGCCTCGATGTAAATTTCTTCGGGATAAATTTGCAAAAAGGACTGGGACGTTGAAAATAGTTTATCTCGGAATTCGCTGACCATCTCTGGCTTTATACCCAATCCTCTATCTCTATAGTCTATGATTTTCAAGCTGCCCAAATAGACCTCCAGTAATTCCCGTTCAAAACCTTCCGCTTCATCCTTCTTTTCTTCTAGCATTTGGTAGATTTCCATTCGCTCCTCTGGTTCATTGGAGATTCTTCCCACTTGACTCCAGCCCAACAAAAAATCAGGATCATTTTCAACAGCATTTCGGAAAGACTCTTCTGCCAAGGTCCACTCTCCTAAGTCTAGTATTCTTTGCCAACCTTGATGATAGGCGATGAGTGCTTCTTCCGAGGAAGTGCCATAAGAAAAACCTTGACCTAAAGTGGGGAAGTGAAGACAGGTAAGGAAAAGAATGAAAAGAAACCTTTTTCGAGTTTTCTTTAAGGACATTAGATTACTTTTTGGATAAATCTTGGATTTTCAACTTTCTAAAACTCACTTCTCCACTCCCCATGGCTTGTAACGCAATAAAACCTTCCTTTAAGCTGGGATCCTCAAGATCCACCGTTTGAACCCCGTTCACCCAGGCTTTCAGCTTATTGTCTTTCAATTCGATCTCATAAGTATTCCATTGATCTATAGTTTCTACATAATTCAAGGGTGGAGCAATGTTAACGACAGCACCTGTGCGAAAGTCTTGATTGGGATGTAAATCCCAGATATTGAATTCATAACAATCCACGAAGCTGATTTCTTTGTTTTGGCAGCGCAAATAAATCCCTGAATTGATACTACTATTGGGTTTGAACTCTACCGTAAGTCGGAAACTAGAATACGCCGCTTTGCTCATCACGAAGCCTACCGTATCATTCACTGTGCCATGAAGTATTCCCTCCTCAATGGTCCAATCTGCAGCACCGAAAATTTCCCAACCTTCAAAGTCAGACTCAAGCGTACCTTTGGATTGATTGCATGAAAGAAGGCATGTAAAAAGGAAACCAAGACAGATTGCCTTTAGAAAAGTGAGAGGAGAGGAAAGGTTACGTTTTGAATTCATGGCGAAAGATTTGTTAAACAGGGTTGAATTCAAATTAGCGGAAAATATTGGAATAATGATCCTTATTAAATAAAGAGACCATAGGCTTAAATTTTGGCAAGTTGAATTCAAGAATTACATAACCTTGACCAAAAGCTTCTGGCATACTTTTTCACTCAAAGTTTCAGATTCGTGATTTTCATAAGAAACCACTAAAGAATGGTCATAAGCTTCCTTTGATAGGATTTTGAGTTCTAGGCCTAGGCGAAGCTGTCGACCATTAAGGAACTCCAGAAAATCTGAGGAGCTGTTGGTAAGACCCGCCAAAATAACAGTCTGACCAGGTTTGCATTCCACAAGGCTGAGATAGTTGATTTCTTGAACCCGTCCTGATTTATCAGGAATGGGGGAGCCGTGAGGATCGATTGTCGGGAATCCGAGCATTTCATCCATTCGCTCAAAAAATTTAGGGGCATGAATATGTTCCATTTGTTCGGCGATCTCATGAACTTCTTCCCAACCAAATTTCATCTCATTTACTAAAAACATTTCTGTCAGTCGATGCTTTCGAATGACAAGGGCTGCAGCCTTTTTGCCCTTTTCGGTCAAGGTCACTGGCTTGTATTTTTCATAATCCACCCAACCGTTTTTCTGCATGGTTTTCACCATACTATTAACCGTAGGTTTACTCACTGCTAGCCTACTTGCTAATTCTGAGATATTTACCTGTCCACTTTCCTGTGCAAGGTTAAAAAGGGTTTTTAAATAATTCTCTTCTGTTTGAGATGCCATTTTTTAGAGTTTGCAGATTCAAATATGTTAATTTTTTTTCAATAACAATTTTGTTAGCGTAGTCTAACTTTATACTTTTGTAATACTAATTCAATTTAGATCATGATGAAAAGGTCCATTCTTCTTTTCATAAGTTTATTCATCTCATTCGCTTCCTTTAGCCAAAGTCAAAGGATTACTGGAAAAGTCTTGTCTGGTGGTGTTGGACTTGAATATGCCAATGTATGGATTAAAGATGCTTCAATAGGAGCCGTCACTGATCAGGAAGGTAGGTTTACATTAACGGTTCCTAAACCAGGAAAATACACGATACAGGCTTCATTGATGGGTTTTGGGAGTGTTCAACAATCAGTTGATGTCAGCTTGGATTCTGAATCTGAGCTCGTTTTTGACCTGAAACAATTAGACACCAGTTTGGATGAAGTGGTGGTTTCAGGTACTATGCAGGAGGTATCCAAGCTAGATAGCCCTGTGCCGGTGGAGGTATACAGTAAGACATTTTTTAAAGCCAATCCTACGCCCTCATTGTTCGAATCCCTTCAAAATGTAAATGGAGTACGACCACAGGTCAATTGCAATGTTTGCAACACTGGTGATATTCATATTAATGGGCTTGAAGGTCCATATACCATGATATTGATTGATGGGATGCCCATTGTCAGCGGTTTGGCCACGGTATACGGACTCACCGGAATTCCTCAGGGTTTGATCGATCGCATTGAAGTGGTCAAAGGCCCTGCATCCACATTATATGGATCGGAAGCCGTTGGAGGTTTGATTAATGTGATTACTAAAACACCGTTTAAAGCTCCTCAGGTTTTTGCGGATGCTTTTGTGACTGGCTGGGGAGAGACCAATTTAGATTTAGGATTTCGAAGCAATTTTGGGGAAAATGTGCAGTCGCTCACTGGTATCAATGCATTTTACTATGGCAATCCCATAGACAATAATGAGGATGGATTCACTGACCTAACCTTATCTGAACGAATCTCCATTTTTCAAAAACTAGACATCAAGCGTCCTCAGGGTAGGGTTTTTAATGTAGCGGCGCGATACGTGTACGAGGATCGCTGGGGTGGAGAATTGAATTGGACCCCAGAATATCGAGGAGGAGATGTAATCTACGGTGAGAGTATCTACACCAGTCGCTGGGAGACTTTCGGGACCTACCAGATCAAAAGCTCAGAAAACCTGAATTTTATGTTTTCCGCCAATGGCCACAATCAAAACTCAGTCTATGGAGATACCGAATATTTGGCAGATCAGATCATTGGTTTTGGACAGTTGACTTGGGCAAAAAGCTTAGGCAAACATAATTTATTGACAGGACTTGCCTATCGCTATACTTATTACGACGATAATACACCGGCCACATTTAGTGAAAAGGGAACAAATGAACCTTCTGTGACCCATTTGCCAGGGTTGTTTGTGCAGGATGAAATCAAATTAAGCAGTTCCTCCACCGTCCTTCTAGGTGGTCGATTGGATTACAATTCTGTGCATGGTTCCATTTTTTCGCCCCGTGTGAATTACAAGCTTTCATCTGCGGATAAAAACACGGTTTTGCGTTTATCAGCAGGTAATGGCTTCCGTGTGGCAAATGTCTTTACCGAAGATCATGCTGCGCTTACAGGTGCCAGAGAAGTGGTTTTTGCGGAGGAACTAGATCCGGAAACTAGCTGGAATGCCAATGCAAACCTAGTTCGAAAAATCTACACCGATGGAGGTACTTTTATCGGATTGGATGCGTCAGCGTTTTACACCCATTTCACCAATCGAATCATCCCAGATTATGAAACCAACCCCAATCAAATCATCTACGACAATCTGGACGGAACTGCGACATCTAAGGGCGTTTCGATGAATGTAGATGCAGTTTGGGCCAATGGCTTTAAAGTCATGGGAGGAGTGACCTTGATGGACGTCAGCATTGAAGAGGAGGGGGTCAGCACTAGACAATTGCTTACCGAGCGTTTTTCTGGTGTGTGGACGATAGGGTACAATTTCTCAGACCTCGGTCTTACGGTTGATTATACGGGAAATGTCTATAGCCCCATGCGTTTGCCTTTATTGGGTGCATTGGATGATAGACCTGAATTTTCTCCATGGTTTAGCATACAGAATATCCAACTCACCAAGACCCTTGGAGACAAATGGGAAATCTATGGAGGGGTGAAGAACCTTTTGAATTTTACGCCTCCAGCCAATTCCATTGCCAGAGCTTTTGATCCTTTTGATCGGGGAGTGGATTTCGCACCGGATGGATCGGTGATCCCTACACCATCAAATCCGAATGCTCTGACTTTTGACCCCACCTATATGTTTGCCTCCAATCAGGGAATTAGGGCATTTCTCGGAGTTAGATTGAGTATCCAATAGCAGATTGGCTAACGTTCATTCACTCGAATTTTTACAACCTTTTTTTCTGAGTGACAAAAAATAAGGTAAAGCCGCTTAAAATGGTGGCAAGTCCGAATAAGGAAAAGCCCCTCAAGAGCCAATTGTTAAAATTATCTCGACCAGCATAGTCCATGGTGTGAAACATCCAAAGTGCATCAAACCATCGCCAACTTCTATGTCTTACTCGTTCAAAATTTCCATTCTTATAGTCGACATAGGCAACAAGATTTTCGGGGTGATCAAACTGCACTTGCCAAACAGGCATGGCTCTATCACGAATTTCATGATGCGAATCCACTTGCTCAATTAAAATGGCTTCTCGCACAGGAATATCTGAAACAATATGCATTTTAGCGATTTCTATCGCTTCTGATTCAGTAATAGCTTCCCGGATTACACCATTTTTTGCATCAAATAGAAAGTTTTCATTCACCCAATAAAACGGCTCCCCAGCTATTGACCTTAGTTCAAGAGAATAAATACCTTGATCAAAATTCAACTCAGAAGGTGAAAAAAGCGGCTGATCGAAGGTAACCGGTGCAATCACTTCCCTAAAGTGATCACCATGGATCTCATCAATGTCTGTCCAAGAGAAGTAAATCCCAGAAACGGTCCACAACAAAAATTGTATCCCAATAAAAACACCTAAAAATCGGTGGGTTCGTCTAATGTAGTATTGATTATTTTTTCTCATTGTGGGTTTTTGTCTCGAAATACAAATGATAGTGTTTGCTACATCCAGGATTGAAATTGGATTTACAATGAGGACAAGTATTATTAGAATTCATGTATTCTTGAATGCCTAGTTCATTCCCACAAACCCCGCAAAGAATCGCTTTTTGATCAAATTCTTCCTTTGGCCAGACTTTATGATCATGATCTGCTTCTTCTTCATGGCAGGAAAAGCAAGGGTAATACTTATCGCAACATTTGAATTTGATGGCAATGATGTCCAATTCTGAATGCCAATGCACGCATCGGGTTTGATTGTCCACTGGCTTGCCAAAGACATTTATACCTCGGATTTCAGAGACTTTTAATGGTTCCAATAGCTTTTCTTGTCCAAAAGAAGACCAAGAAATCAGACATAGAAAGAGTGCGAACAGTGATATTTTTAGCTTCATATATGAGGTAATTAAGAAAGCGAACCTAAAAATAGAATTCGCTTTCAATTTGAAATCAATTCATGGCCAAGGTTTCTTCAACTTTGCCGCAAGTCAACATGGAACTTCCAAAAAGTGGGTTTTTGATGTCTTCAGATGCACTAAGCCACATACCGCCTGTGTTGTTCTTATACATGGGGCAATACTGCTGATAGATTGTTCTATCTGTGCCGACTACTTTTAAGATTTCTTTCATCCCCACACTTAAGGCTTGAAAGCTTTCGCGTTGACTAGCGATATCACCTGATACCAATTTTTCAGCTTCTGTCAATACTTGAGCCTTTAGATCTTCTAGATCAGCCTCAGCATCAAATTCTCGAATCGCATTCACTAATGTCTGACTTTCAGCTGCAGCTGTAGCCTGGTCATCAGCTACTAACGCGTCCTTTACCGAAAGGTAGGCATCAATCATGTCAGTCGTTGAAACAGAGGTTGAAGATGCCGTAGGAGTTGATACAGTCTCTTGTTTTGCTTCATTCTGCATCTCTTGACCTTCCTGATTTTCAGTTTTTTCTCCACAGGAGAATATTGCAAAACATAGGGTAAGGGCGATGATTAGAGATTTTTTCATATTTAGAATATAAAGGTTTAGTTTAATTAATGTTGGTGAGTTGGGGCCGGGCTAGGAGCTGAGTCAGAAAGATTCATCACGGGCTGGCCTTTGAGATATGTCTGTTTTACTTCCCCACATGTAAGCATCGAAGCACCAAAATACGGGTTGGTAATGTCTTTTCTTTCGCTCAACCAATAGGCTCCTTGATCTCCAAATGCCATGGGACAGTAATCTTGGTAAACAGCATCTTTATTAATCCCGAATGTTTCTGTCATTTCTAGAATATGGAAAGAAAGCATTGAAAAATACTTTCTGGATTCATCAAGGTTTGAAGAAGAAGAAATCTTTGCACTGGCGTCTTTCAGTCCAGCCAATTGAGCCATCCAGGAGTCATGAGCTTTATCTGATACCAAAGACATATTTACTTGAGCAAGACTTTCATTTAGATTGCTTATCACTTTTTTGGTTCCTTCCAGGTCATCCTTAACCAAAGCATTTTTCACTTCGAAATATGCATCTGCAACTATTGTGATTTGTGCTCTAAATTCAGGAGCTACTTCAATTGATTTGGTTTCAGGTCGGTTCATCATGCTGTATTGACCTGACAGCTGAGCAGCAGCATCGATGGCAAAAACCCCATTAGTAACGACCTCTTCTCCAGATTGCAGTCCAGATTCAATTTGATAATTTTCTCCCGATCTACTGCCCAAAGTGACTTCTCGCATTTCAAAGGAAGGCCTTTCACCAGCCACTTTCACATAAACCACTGAGCGCTTCCCAGACCAAAGGACAGCCGTTCTCGGGACACTGATGCCACTTTCAGACCCTTTGTTTTGAGTTTTGATTTTGGCCGTGACAAACATTTCTGGTTTTAATTTTTGTCCTGAATTGCTTATTTCTACTCGTATCGACGCTGCTCTGGTGTTGGGGTCCAAAAGCGGATCAATAAATGATACTTTGGCTTGGAAAGTTTCGCCAGATAGACCTGAAACAGAAAAATTTATAGGATCTCCCAGTTTGATAGAATTCAAATCTGCTTCATAAGCATCCAATAAAACCCAAAGTTTGTTCAGGTTGACCACATTGAATAATACTTGGCCTGTATTGACATAGTCTCCTACGGATATATTCCGCTGGGTGACCACACCGCTTTGATCCGCCAGAATATCGATCTGATCTTTCACAGTGCCTCCTTGCTCAATCGCTAGAATTTGGCTTTCATTTAGTTTCCAAAGTCTAAGTTTTTCTTTTGAGGCTTGATAGAGCTCGGGAAAGTCATTTTTGCTCTTGCTTGCTTCTATCAATTCTCGTTGGGCTGAAAGTAACTCAGGAGAGTAAATAGTTGCCAATTTTTGCCCTGCTTGAACTCTTTCACCTGTGAAGGTGACAAAGAGTTTCTCTATCCTTCCTGGAAATTTTGCCGTTACAGATGCATTCTCGCGTTCATCGGCTTGAATTTTTCCTGTCAAGAAAAGCTCACCTGAGGCATTGCTTCCGCCGACTTTGGTTGTATGGATTTGTGCTAAAGCCACCGCTTCAGGAGTCATTTCATAAACCATAGGATTACCGGACCCCGAGGTCATTTGAGTGGCTGGAATCAAATCCATCCCACACAAAGGGCAAGAACCTGGTTCTCCCAATTTGATTTGAGGATGCATGGAGCAAGTCCAAAGCGTATCTTCTCCAAATACGGATAAATGCTCGTGACTGGCCTCGGAGCTTTCAGCCCCTGGCTTTATAATCCACCCGAGTATTCCACCAAGAAGTAAGGTGCTAACAATGAGGATCACTTTATTTTCAAATATCTTTTTCATGGAATTCATTAATTAAGGGGAATTGAAGAGGAGGAAAGCATCTCCAGTTTAGCTAGGCTTTGATATTGCCAATTGATGGCATTGATCTCTTGTAACTGATAATTCAGCAGTTGCTGCTGAGCCCTGAGGAGTTCTTCAAAATCTTCTCCATCACCCGAATAGGAGGTGATTAATAAATTGAGCTTTTGATTGGTCAAATCCCTTTGCTCGCTGTAGAGTCTGATTTTTCGCTCTGCATTTTCCCAATCTCGATAGGCATTTGCCCATTCTACAGCCAATAGATTTCTCGTTTGTTCCTTTTCTAAAATTGTCGCCTCTTGAAGCAATTCTACTTCCTTGATTCTAGAATTGATCTTTTTGCGATAAATGGGAAGTGAGAGGCTAACCATCGGCATAACCATATCTCGTCCGCCCATTACCATCCCGTTTTCCTCGCGGGAAGTAAATGGCATATAATTAACGCCTGCACCTAGCATTGGTCTTCCGTCAAGCTTAGCCATTTTGGCCTGTTGTTCATAGGCAGCATATTCTGAGTCATACATTGCCAACATGGGGTTATTGGCTTGAATGCTGTCTAAAACAATCATTTTTTCCGCATCCAATTCTAGAGGTTCAAAACCCGGAGGAAGTGAGATTTCTGTTCCAATCTCTCGATTAAGCAATTGGTTAAATCTGATGTGTAGAGGTTCCAAATCAGCAACTTGCTGTTCGATAGTATTTTCCAATTCTCGTATTGAAATGCGAATCTGAAGAATATCGCTCATGGATGAACCAGAATTGGACATACCTCCGGAATTCATGCTTCCTGAATTGGATAAACTCGTCGAATTAGCTGCTAAACTTTGATTTTTTCCCATTCCGCTCATTCCAGACGCTTCTGCTGAGGAACTGGAAGTCATACTTCTTTCCGATCCAGACATTTGTGGAATGGAACCACTTGATGCACCTCCACTTGCTGACTGATATTTAATCAATGCAAGCCGTTCGTATTTATTAAGAAATTCTAGGTTCTCTTTAGAAATTCTAACTTCCTCGTTCAGTCGAATCATCTCGTACCAGGTTGATTTCACTTGGTACATCAACTGATTTTTATCTTCTAAAAAGAGCTGATATTGAGCCTGAGCCATATAATTGGCTTCTTCCTTTTGGGTAGAGATCGTTCCAAACCAAGGAAACATTTGCATTAATCGCAGGTCAGCTTGCTGGTTTCCCATAAAGCGTTCCATGGGTCGAAAGAAAAATCCTGCCTGTAGTTCTGGATCGGGTAATCCGGGTTGATTTATCCGTTCCATCGCAGCTTCATATCGTGCATAGGAAGCCCTCAAGCCTGGATTATTTTCTGCAGCTTGAATTAGATAGTCGTCAAGGGTTTGAGCCTTCGTCATTCCTGATGTCAAAATCAAAGGAAGGAGAATTACGACAGTCAGGAATTTCAAATTGAAAATCTGAATCCCGAGATTTTTACCCTGAAATTCAAATTTCGTGAAGATTCTATTATTCATGGCTTGATGTGTTAAACTCCTCAGTGAATACTTCGGAATTGTTTTTCAATTTTCTTTCAGCCCACCAGCAATACAAAGTGGGGACAATAAATACAGTGGTAATCTCCAAAACCATCCCACCAACAGATGGAATAGCCATTGGGATCATGATATCCGAACCTCGCCCTGTAGAAGTCAGGACTGGTACCAATGCCAATAAAGTCGTCGCAGTAGTCATCATACATGGAAGAACTCTTCGCTTACCTGCTTCCAAAACCGCCTCTCGAATTTCTTTCACAGATTTAGGCTGATTGGCTTTAAAGCTTTGATCTAGATAAGAAGCGACGACTACCCCATCATCCGTAGCAATACCGAATAAGGCTATAAATCCTACCCAAACGGCCACACTGAGATTGTAGATTTTCATTTGGAATAGATCACGGAGATTGGTTCCGAAGAAGGAGAAGTTCATAAACCAATCCTGCCCATATAGCCAAAGCATGAGGAAAGCGCCAGAGAATGCCATTCCTATCCCCACAAATACGAAAAGGGAAGTGGATACCGATCTAAATTGGAAATACAAAATCAAGAAAATCAGGATGAGACAGAGCGGAACCACAATTCCCAACCTTTTCTCAGCTCTGACTTGGTTTTCGTAAGTGCCAGAAAAAGCATATCGAACTCCATTTGGCACTTTCAGTTCACCTGAATCGATCTTTGATTGGATGTAGTCTTGTGCCTGCTCTACTACGGTGACTTCAGCAAAACCGTCCATTTTGTCTAAGAGGACATATCCTACCAAGAAGCTGTTTTCCCCCCGGATCATATCGGGTCCCGGTCTATAAGAAATCTCTGCAACTTGGCTCAATGGGATGTAATTGCCCAAAGGAGTCGGGATTTGAAGATTCTCAATGGCATAAGGATCGTCGCGGAACTCCCGTGCATAGCGCACACGGATTGGAAATCTTTCGCGGCCTTCCACCGTGGTGCTTAGCTTCATGCCTCCAATGGCGGTTTCTATAAAGTCTTGAACATCCACGACATTCATTCCATATCTGGATATTTCATCTCTATTGATGTCCAATTCCAGGTAAGGTTTTCCCACGATTCGATCTGCGAAAACAGCTTCTTTTTTTACCGAAGGGACATCTTTGAGATATTTTTCCAATTGGAGACCAAAGTCCTCAATAGTTTGAAGATCAGGTCCATATACCTTAATCCCCATTGGTGCTCTCATTCCAGTTTGAAGCATCACCAAGCGGGTTTCGATGGGCTGAAGTTTTGGCGAAGAGGTCACGCCTGGGATTTGAATGACTGAAACGATTTCTTCCCAGATATCATCTGGCGACTGAATGTGTTTCCTCCATTGACGGAAGTATTCGCCATCCTCATCAGGCACCAAATCTTCTACCCGAATTTGATTGGGAGTCATCGTTTCCGGATCAAATAGAGAACCGTCTTTTAGCTCATATTTTCCATCTTTTAGTTTAAAGCGAAGTCTATTTCCGTCCAAATCAGTGGCATATTCGCTTTTATAATTGATGGTATTTTCAAACATATTGATAGGAGCAGGGTCAATTGCTGTCTCTGCCCGTCCGGCTTTTCCCACGACCAAATCCACCTCAGGAATTGCTGTGACCAACATATCGAGTTGCTGAAGGACTTCTTTGTTCTCCTGAATTCCTGCATGAGGCATGGTAGTCGGCATGAGTAGAAATGAACCCTCATTCAGTGAAGGCATAAATTCTTTGCCCATTCCGGGAAATGAATGACTCAAACCTGACCAGAGTCCGGTAGTTCGGATATTGACCCCAATGACATCAAAGCTTCTTGGTATAAATCCAAATACTCGATTAAATCCTAACCAAGCGCTAGTTCCTAGAAGGATCACTAGGATAGGGGAAAGGATAAATTTGCCCTTATTCGCAAGACACCATACTAGAATCTTAGGATAGATTCGAATAAAACCCGAAAATCCACCTAGAACCAAAGCCAGCAGAAAGGCTATAAATCCAAAATTCAGCAGCTTACTCACAGAAACACCCAATGGCATCCAAAGCCCAGTCAAAAGCCAAGTGACGAAGAGCAGTGTGATGGAAATGGTTGCGAAATTTTTCTTAGGCTGTACTTTTTCAGGAAATTGATCTGCTAGAACATTGAGTGCGCCAAAAGCAAACAGCAACCAGCCGCCCCAAGCCCACATAGTAAAGGCAACAACAGGACCTAGAAGCAGAAGCGAAAAATTCAGAATTCTACCCAACTTCCCTTTGATCTCCTTCATGGAAAAAGCCCAGTGGGAGAAAGCAGGCATGATCAGTAGTGTGAAAATTACCGCTGAAACCAAGGCGAAAGTCTTGGTATAAGCCAAAGGACCAAAGAGTTTCCCTTCCGCCGCCTGGAGCGTAAATACTGGAAGAAAACTGATAATGGTTGTACTAACGGCTGTGATAATGGCTCCAGAGACTTCGGAAGTAGCCAGATAAACGGTCTTGAGTTTGGATTGGCCTTTTGGGGCAGTTTCCAGATGCCTCAGAATATTTTCATTTAGAATAATCCCCAAATCCACCATGGTTCCGATGGCAATAGCAATTCCCGATAGGGCAACAATATTGGCATCGATGCCAAAGTATTTCATGAAAATGAAACACATCAATACCGCCATGGGGAGCAAGGCTGAAATCAGGAGTGAAGCTCGGAGGTTATACACCATCACGATGATCACCAGGATTGTGACTAGAATTTGAAGATTGATGGCTTCGTAAAGTGTCCCTAAGGTCTCGTATATCAAGCCTGTCCTATCGTAGAAAGGCACTAAGGTGACCTTGGAAACTGTGCCGTCAGCTAATGTTTTGGTAGGTAGGCCTTGAGAAAGCTTTTCAATTTCTCCCTTCACACCTTCGATGACTTTTAGAGGATTATCACCATATCGGGCGATTACGACTCCACCCACAGCTTCAGCTCCACTTTTGTCCAAGATGCCAGACATATTTCTGGGCTGTGGCCCAATATTCACTCGAGCTACATCCTGAATACGGATTGGAACATTGTTAGTGACTTTGACAACGGCCTTGTCTAGATCTTCCAATTCCTCTACATAGCCTAGGCCTCGGATGAAATAATCAACCCGATTGACTTCGATGGTATTTGCTGATACATCCAGATTGGATTTTCTCACAGCTTCCATGACATCCATCAAGGTCACCCCATTGGCTTTTAAAGCTCCTGGGTCTACATCTACTTGATATTCCTTGACGTACCCGCCGACTGATGCCACTTCTGCGACGCCTTCTACGGCCGTAAGGGCATAGCGTACATAATAATCCTGGATGGTTCTAAGCTCGTGCAAATCCCAGCCTCCCGTAGGATTACCGTCCTCATCCCTTCCTTCTAGGGTGTACCAAAATACCTGACCCAGAGCCGTGGCATCTGGTCCAAGTTTCGGTTGGACATCATCCGGTAAAAGTCCGGCTGGAAGGGAATTGAGCTTTTCTAAAACCCGCGATCGACTCCAGTAAAATTCAATATCTTCTTCGAAGATGATATAGATACTGGAAAAGCCGAATGCAGAGCTTGATCGCACACTTTTTACTCCCGGAAGACCCAAAAGAGAAGTGGTGAGGGGATAGGTGATTTGATCTTCCACATCTTGGGGAGATCTACCCATCCACTCCGTAAAGACGATTTGTTGGTTTTCTCCAATGTCAGGAATGGCATCCACAGGGACGGGATCCCTAGGCAGAAAATCAATTTGCCAGTTGAAAGGAGCAGTAACAATTCCCCAGCCAATAATCAGCAAAAGGAAAAGAACCGTTACCAGTTTGTTTTCTAAGAAATACTTGATAAGTCGATTGAGCATAAATCAATGGTTAAATGCAAGAATGGATGCCAAAGACTTTTGGCACATGGAATGCATGCAGGGCTTCCTGCAACCAGCGATTTAAATCAAGAAAGACTGATACAGCACCTGAAGGTCCTGTTCTATCAGGGGAGGGGAAGAGGTGGGGAATTGATCTCCTTCGAAAGAATCAGAATCAATCCCAAAAACAAAAACCTGAACTAAAGCGACGGCAAAGTTTAAGGATAAGTCAAAATCCACTTTTTTCAATTGAATTTCATCGTCTACCTGAAGCTGAGTAGTGATATTTTCGCAGCAGGATTTGGAGTCTTGATGATTGTCTGAATCATTTTCACTGTGGTCCATGGGCATATTCATGCCACAGTCCACATGTTTTTTTCCAAAACCGATTTCCGATTTCATTTCCATACCCATACAAAAATGCGTCGTCTTCGCCATCCCAACGGATGAGAAGAAAACCAAGAGGGCTAAAAGAATGGAAATACTCGCTTTCATTGAGTCAAAAATACGGAATAAAATTCTGGATGTTCAAATTTGTACTGTAAGTAATTGATTATTAATGAATAATTACTTGGGGTTGGCTAGAAAACCTGCCTTCAATACAGCCTTTTTAATCGCTTCAGGTTCTAAGTCTTCTGTGACCACGGTCAAGGTTCTATCCGGGTCAGTCAAGTCTACCTCCCAGGATTCTATTCCAGTTTGCTCATTCAGTTTAGGACTTACTTTGGAGAGGCAATTGCCGCAGTTGATGTTGGTTTTAAATTTTAACGTTTTCATTTTGAAGATTGTTGATTCGTAAGAATGTGTAAGGGGCTAGAGTTAGTTGGAAATTCTTTAGAGTTTTCTGCTTTTCAGACGCAAGCTATTCAATACCACCGAAACCGAACTAAAGGCCATAGCGGCTCCGGCGATCATGGGGTCAAGTAAAAACCCATTGATGGGGTAAAGAATTCCCGCAGCGATAGGAATTCCGATCAGATTGTAAATAAAAGCCCAAAAGAGGTTTTGTCGGATGCCGTTTACTGTCAATTTTGATAAGTGGAAGGCTTTTGGGATGGCCTGAAGATCTGAGGAGATGATGGTCATCTTGGCCACATCCATGGCTATATCCGAACCGTGCCCCATGGCGATGCTGACATCGGCTTGAGCCAAAGCTTCCGAATCGTTGATTCCATCACCCACCATGGCAACGGTCTTTCCTTGGGATTGTAGGGTTTTTACAAAATCAGATTTATCGGAAGGCATCACCTCAGCTTTGAAGTGTTTCAAACCTACGGCATCAGCTACAGCTTTGGCAGTGTGCTGATTGTCCCCTGTGAGCATGTACACATCAATTCCCTGAGATTGTAGGTTCTGGATGGCTGCTTTGGAGCTTTCTTTGATTTGGTCTGCGATGGAAATAACAGCCAAAACCTCTTCTTCATTGGCGAAGAAAACAACGGTTTTAGCTTCCTGACGCCATTTTTCAGCTAATTCATAGCTTTCAGGATCCAGCTTAATTTGCTGTTCATCCAAAAGCTTTTGATTCCCCACCAAGTAGGTCTCTCCAGTAGATGATTTAGCTTGTACGCCTTTTCCGGTAATGCTTTGGAAATTCTGAATGGATGCAGGGCTGATATTAAGTTTATGAAGACTTTTAACAACCGCCTCTGCAAGCGGATGCTCTGATTTGCTCTCAAGAGCTAGAAGTATGGAGCGATAGTCCACGGTCGACGGTCGAACGTCCTCCGTGGACCGTTTACTTTCTCCAGTCCATTCAATTCTACCAACGGTTGGCTTCCCTTCCGTAATCGTCCCGGTTTTGTCCAAAATGACAGCATTCACGCGATGAGCGAGTTCTAGACTTTCGGCGTCTTTGATGAGAATATTGTTTTCAGCTCCTTTTCCAACGCCCACCATAATGGCAGTAGGCGTAGCCAATCCCAAGGCGCAAGGACAGGCAATCACCAAAACCGCAATAGACGTCAGTAGGGCATGGGTAAAGGCATCTTCACCGTCTACAATCATCCAAGTGGCAAATGTCAAAATGGAAATACTGATCACCACAGGAACAAAGATTCCAGCGATTTTATCTACCAGTTTTTGCACAGGAGCCTTACTGCCTTGAGCTTCCTGCACCCGCTGAATAATCTGCGATAGGAGGGTCTCACTACCGATTTTTTCTGCGATAAAGCTAAAACTGCCTTTTTGATTGACCGTGCCGGCGTAGACTTTGGCTCCGCTTGATTTCTCGATAGGGATGGGTTCACCCGAGATCATGCTTTCGTCCACAAAGGAACTTCCAGAAATCACTTTTCCGTCCACCGGGATTTTCTCTCCTGGACGGATAATGATCTCATAGCCTTGGACTACTTCGCTGATGGGAATTTCTTGTTCGACTCCATCGATTTTTGCCTTGAGGCTTTTGGGCTGAAGGCCTATCAATTTTTTCAGCGCCGAACTGGTACTCGATTTGGCGCGTGCTTCCAGTACTTTTCCCAGGGTAATAAAGGTGATAATGACCGTAGCAGCTTCGTAGTACACATGCGGCATAATGCCCCGTGTGGTCCAAAACTCAGGATAAACCGTATTGGCAAGGCTAAAAAGAAAAGCGATCCCGGTACTCAGGGCCACCAGCGTATCCATATTGGCTTTGCGATGCTTGGCTTGCTTCCACGCTCCTACAAAAAATGGTGCTCCAAAGTAGAATAACACAGGAAGAGTGAGTAGGAGGGAAATCCATTTTCCCGGTTCCCAATCCATAAAAAACATTCCAAGGATCACCACAGGAAGGGTTAGCCCAGCTGACCAGTACAAGCGCGTCTTGGTGGCCAAATATTCTTCCTCTTGAGCCGCCTGACTTACTTCCGAAGCATTCTGATCGGTAATGATCAGTCCATAGCCGATATCGGTCAGAGCCTGATTTAGCTTGTCTGGACTGGTGCTGGCATCAAATTCCACCTTTACGGTTTGGGTGGCATAGTTTACCGATGCGGATTTTACCCCATCGGTGTACTGCAAGATCGTCTCTACGCTCGAAGCACAGGCGGCACAGGTCATGCCGGTTACCGGAAAGGTTTCCTTATAGATTATATCTGGATTTGTGGTCTTTGTGTCCATAGCGAGTCTCCGAGGATACAAAGTTGACCAATTTTACACAAAAAAGCCTTACAGGATTTTGGAAGAGATTTATAAGATTTTGGGGGTTTGAGGCTGCTGGAAAAATTGGAAAGGGTAGATACAATCTATGCTTTGAGGGGAGGTTTTCGTAAGCAAGCTTAAACTAGCTATTAATTTTACCCGCCGTTAGCGGCAGCTTTATTTATTGTTTTTATCTCATCTATAGATTCCCTTAATACTTTTTTAATTTCTTCAAAGCTTGTATCTGGATGATTATTCCAGTCCATTAGTCTATGATTTATTACCCTTCCGTTTTCATATTTCTCCAATGTAAATCTTACTAACTGTAAAGACGATCTTCGGTGTTCATACTCACCTGTAATATCTATTGAAGCCTTGTAGAGAGAACAAAAGAGGCTATATTTTTCGTTTGCTATGTCATCGTCACATTTTCTGTCATCCTGCTTATTCCATTTCGTTTCATCTGATAAGATAGAGTCAGCTCTAATCAAAATTTGAAGGTCTAAAGAATCAAATTCCAAATTTCTATTCTCTGAAGATGACTGTCCAAAGCTTTGAAGCGAAATCATTGTGATGAGGATTAGGCTAATTGTTTTCATGATTCCAATTATTTGTTTTTCGCTTGCCGCTAGCGGTTTGGCGCTTGGCGAAAAAGTGGATTTCGAAGCACAAAACTGTCAAGCCAGCACTAAAGCCCAATTGAAAAACTGAACTTGAATGTAAGCACGTCACCCCGCATGATACCAAACTTATGTTACCAGTAGCCGTTCTTTTTTTGTTCGCTGTCATTCAGTTAATAATAAGTCTTTGAACTTTATGTCAAATTCAGTTTCTAAATATAGTCTTGTCGTGTGCTGTCCTTGCAATGAAGCTTTGATAAGTTGGCTTGTAAAAAGTCCGAATTTGCTTTTCCATTTTGCTTGTTTACTGTCAACTGCCTTTATCCAATCAACTTTTACAAGAAACTCTGATTTATCATTGTCGCAGTTGTCAAATATATTCGGCTCTTTGACTTCAAATTGTCTCAATGTTTTTCCGTCAATTTTGAAATCATTTACTCTAATTGCCTTTTCAGTCACTCGTCCAATACCAACGTAGCCGTGATTTTTTAAGTAAGCAACCACAATGTCACCTAGTTCTAATGTTCTTATAGGGTCGCTCCATTTTTTATCTTGTCCAGCCGATAGAAAGCCGAATTTTTTGCAGTCAGCCCAACACCTATTGGGTCCTTCACCAACATTTACATAATAAAGTCCGTTGTTAAAGTCAAAGCCGGAAAGGTCTTGATGAAAAGTGTCGTGAGGTCTGAATTTGTCGGCAAAATGTCCCGAAGAAAGATTTGTCAAGTTTCTACCAAGTTTCCAGATTAAAGTTTTCTCAACTAAAAACGCTTCTTTTTCTGTTAACCCTTTCGCAATTACTTTTATAATTGGTTCAAGTCCTTCCTTTTTAATCGTTTTAATGCGTTTTGCTTTTTCTGTGTCGCTGTCGTCAGAGAGATGAGCAGACTTTCTACTTCCCGTTCCTTTGCCGTAATAGAACTCTTCAAAGTTTCTCGGGTCTATGTAAACATAAACATAATATGTCGCTGTGTTGTCTGTCATACGGTTACTGGTAACGTTTCGTGTATGGTGTCGTAGCATCCCGAAGGGTGCTATGCACTATACACATTGTTAGGTAGCGTTTATTTTTTAGAGATAGGATGACCTCCTCCGTAATTAATTGAACTGGTGTCTATTTCAATTCCTGGTGAGTTTGCCACAAATTCTTCATAGTCATTTTCCCTTTTCTTTTTTATCCACTTTACTAGTTTTAAGTAGAACACAATAAGAACGATATAGGGCATCATTTTCATCCAGTCAAATGAAGCATCTGCCCAACTGATAAAAAATCCCGGATAAATTTCCGTGATGAAATGATAAGACAAAAAAAGCACAACAAGACCCCAACCTACATAAAGCTGAATTTTGAGAGAGGTTTGAACCGCATTTTTATCTCGGTGCTCACCAAAGTAGTATTGAATTTCTTTAAGGTCTTCTTTCTTCAAAAATTGTCTTTCTATGTTTGAAATGATAACAAGATTCCTGTTATACCAATAATTTGAATCATAAACATGGGCAATTACCCAAAGTGAAATAAGAATCACAACCGCAACGGCAATATCTATAGGAATTAACTCTTTTTCAGCCAATGCTACTACTGCAAAGGAACCAATTAATACACCAATAACTTGCCAAACTATCTTATGATGTCTGTCAATATCATTGAACATTTGTTCGTACATTTTTAAAAGAAATTCATCCCTTCTGTCCATTGTATCCATCCCAAATTTTGTTTATGTTCAATATACTATCATTTATACAGTTCTCATATCCACCCTTTGAATGTGGGATAAATTTGTCGCCAACAAAATAATCACCAAATCCTGCATCTAAAGTAAATCTATTACAATCAGCACTTACTACATTCATAATAGTTGCCAAATTTCGCTGAACATCTGGTCGACCACCTAATAAATGAACTTTTCTATTTCCAAAAGATTCTGGGGGTATTTCAGTTTTTCCATATTTAGAAGGTACGCTATACCCAAGAATATACCTTTCCGGAATCATATCAATCTGATTAACCAACTCGATTGCTTTTGGTACAACAATCACGTATTCACAATATTGCTCAAGAATTTGAGCTTCTTCCAAAATACTTTTTAAGTCATCTATGTTTTCAATATCTCTTGCTACAGTCATTGTTGGTCTAATTTCTTTAACAGTGGCTAAATGCTTTTTAAAGTTGTAATTTTTCCAGTCGATGTCTATAAAGGCTATATTTTTAAAAGTTTTAATGTCCCTTAAATTCGTATAACGAGCACCAACACTCCACCCATTTTTAGAGGCTATATCTAATACTTTTTTGCTGTGGTTTACGATTTTTATCATGGTGATTTTAATGCTACCTAACTTGTTTATTGACGTACTTTTGGTACATATATTTAACCGATTTGGTCAAGTATATGCACCTTTTGTGCGTTTAATTCAAAAAATGCGCTGGCGCTTTCTTTTTGCTGTTTGAAAATAGGAGTTCGTTCTGAATTTGCCAAAAAGTATTTAGTTTAAAAAAGTGTTTTTTTTGGTTATTTGCTCAGTTCTAGCTCGATTTCTTTGACTTGAGATTTCATATTTCTAATAGCGACGCTGATATATCTCTCGGCAATGGGGATAAATCCACCGGATAGAATCATGAAATCATCAAATTCATCCTTTTGCATCACCTCTTCATTGATCAAGTATTCTACTTCTATACCCTTGATGGAATCTGGCCTCACTTCTTTTTCAAACAATGTTGCCACCAAATCACCTCTCTTGTACAATTGTCTTCTAATAAAATCATTCACCCAAAATTCTACCCCTTTTAATTGTACCTCATACAAATTGGTAATGCTGTTTCGGAGGTCGGAATTTGAGATTTTATCCAAGCCTGTTGATTTGATCGATTCATAGGGACTATAATTCACTGCAATGGTAATACCGCCTCTTCTCACTTCACTAAAATGATAAGCCAATGAATCTTGAGGGTAAGAAGGATCGCTACGAATCGAGGCTAATTTGAAGACGCTTTTTTTTACCTCGGCTATATTCTCTAGTCCACCTTCCATATTTTTGATGTCTTCTTCAAGAGCATCTTGAATTTCCCTCAGCATGGTCACCTCATAATTTCGATTTAGTTTTTCCTGATTGTCATTGTTGATCTGCAGCGCGATCAAGATTCCTATGACTACCAGAATGATCTCCCCAATCGCATAAATCAGATACTTGCTGAATTTATTTTCAGAGAGCAGTTTCTGCCTAATTTTTCGAAAGAATTTTATCATTTGGGTATTAGGTCTTTATTTGGTTGAATTATTACAATTTGACTCTAATTCTGTTTCCAATTTTACGGTACTAGAGAGTATTTGCTTCAATAGTTCTTTTTCTCGAGCACTAATGATTACCGACATATTAATGTGATCTTGAAATTGCTTAAAGAGAATGTTTTCCGTATCCTTTTGCCAATTAACATTTGGCATAAGACTTAATAGTTCTTCTCCATAATTATCTTTATATAAGGGGATTTGATGGTAGCCAAACGCACTAAAGTCCTCATATTTAAAACTCAGGGCACTGAACCCTTTTTGGTTTTGTTGTAAAACATTCATTAAATATTCTAAATCCGAATAATGCTGTAGAATAGATGTTTTCAGTTTAGAGTTGCTAAAATTTTCTAATTTACCTGAAGACGTTATATCTAGAATTGCAGATTTACTAGGTATAAAATCGTAAGATCTTACAGCTGGAATAAACCCTTCCAATAGAATGGATTTGTCATCAACTTTCTGATACAAGTTTATTAGTACCTTTTTAGCAGAAACTATTCTCTCATCCAAAGATTTAATGCCTCTTTGAATATTCTTTATATCGGTTTGTAAATCTTCTTTAATCTTACAGTAGTAAACTTTTTCCTGCTCCACTTTCTTGATATTTTCATTCCAATTATTGATGGATAACGCAATCAAAATTCCGATAACCACAAGTATTATTTCTCCAACAGCATATTTCAAATACTTTTCAGTTTTTCCCTCTGAAAGTAAATTTTGTCTGATTTTTCTAAAGAATTTTATCATGGGAAGGGTTGGTTAGAATAAAGCCTCAGATGCTGTAAATAGGAGAGTAGCCAGAGTTCAGGTGAGTGGGAGGTAGGTTTAGAGCTGATTTTGAAAGGTTTTGGGGCCAAATAAGTAGTGCCATGAGCGTGCTTTCATTAGTTAACTGTAATTATAGTATCTATTTCTTCTGTAGCTAGTTCTAATTGTTCTAGATACCATTCCATTTGTTTAAAATGATGATATACATCGTCTAGAAATTCGATCAACTGTTCAGGTTTCATTTCACGAAATGTACCTGTGCGCCTTTCATAGCTATATTTCTTGCTTAGATCAGCCCATCTTTCGTCCAAAATCCTACCATTATCAATGAGTCTGTCATAAGTTGTGTTGTACAATTTCACTACTTTTTGTACCAATTCCTTATTGCGAAAAACAGTGATTTGATTCCCAGAAATTGCTGATTCGTATGAGCCATTAATGGGATAAAATGTACGTTGACTTGTAAAATACACTCTGAATAAAGAATCTAAAAAATTATTGTCCGTATTGTAAACCTTGAGTAAGTCTCTATTTAGCGTTTCATAAGCTTCTATTCTTGGTTCGTTGAGTTTTATTACGCTCTCAATAAAAGCCTTGTCTTGTTTTAAGTCATTTTCTAAGCTTGTTATAAATTCCTTTTCAGCGATAGATTGTCTTCTAGATTCATTCCAATTGTTGATCTGAAGTGCTATTAAAATCCCTATGACGACAAGTACAATCTCTCCAATGGCATATTTCAGGTATTTCCCGGTTTTACCTTCTGACAGTAAGTCTTGCCTAATTTTTCGAAAGAATTTTATCATAGGAAGGATTGGTTAAGATGAAGCCTCAGATGCTGTAAATAGGAGAGTAGCCAGAGTTCAGGTGAGTGGGAGGTAGGTTTAGAGCTGATTTTGAAAGGTTTTGAGGCCAAGTAATTAGGGACATGTGGATGTTTCCTTATTTTTCTAATTCTTTTCTAATCTGACCTTGTACGATTTTAATTTCTTCTTTTCCTTTTTCGTATCGGCCTATTACCCAATTTAAAATCCATATGTTGGTAGTTAACATGTTCTGAAAAGGTATGTCATTTCTCAATTCTTCAAGATTTATCGGTTCTGCTTTCCTGTAATTTTCATAGATCTTTATTTTATTTTGTATCAACAGAACTTGATTCTCTTGAAATCTTCGGACAACTGTTCTTCTGTCTTCAACGATTGCATAATACTTAATACTGTATAATTCTGAAATTGCTTGTCGTAATTCCTTATTCTGAATTATATCAATTCCGATGTTGCTTAAATTTTCATAGGCTATGAGGGTAGGTTCAAAATTCCCATGACCTATTAAAGCCGAATAATGGTACTGTAAGGAATCTGTGATCGGTGTTTGGTTTTGCAGATGCTCCAAAACCTTTGAACTATGGGTAAGAAATGTAGATGTTTCTTCAATTTTCAAGTCGAGGTTTTCTAGGTCATCTTCAAGATTTACAAGAATTTCATTCAAAATATTTGATTCTATTCGACGCTCTTTTCGAGATTCATTCCAATTGTTAATCTGTAATGCAATTAAAATCCCTATCACTACGAGTACAATCTCTCCAATGGCATATTTGAGGTATTTTGCAGTTTTACCTTCTGAAAGTAAGTCTTGTCTAATTTTTCGAAAGATTTTTAACATGGGAAGGGTTGGTTATTACGGAGTGGATAGCTGCACAAGATAGCCGGTCTTTTAATTTTTATTGTGTGAAGTAATCCATTCAATCACATCATTGATATAAACAGGGGGAAGGCTGTGTCCAGCCTCATAAAATTTGAGCTTCTTATCCGTAATATGCATTCCATCAAAGAACTGATTCACCTCCGTCACGGTAGTGAAATAATCCGTTCTTCCCATCAAAAGAATTACGGGTGATCTCTGAACATCAGCGTAATACATGGAACTTATATCTTTCAGCTTTTCAGCAATTTCATTTGGCCAAGCGAAGCCTTTTATTTCTTTTATGGGACGATTTAAGGGTGGAACACAGGATGCCACGCTATTGATCCTTGGGTCAACCGCATTCAATAGCAATGAGAATGCGCCTCCCATACTGTATCCAATCAAATCGAACTGAAGCTTCTCACCAGTATATCGGTTTTCAAGGTAATCCATTAGGATGCGTAAATCTTTGATGGTACTTGAATAAAGTTCACATAGACTTTCTGCGTCCTGCTGACTTCTAGACAACTCGGGCGGAAGTGTGCCTGCTGGCCTAAAATTGAATTCGTAACTTCTTTCGCCATGATACTTAGCATCTGGAATAATTACATTATAACCGAGCGATACGAGAGAATCTACCAGCTTCCCATCCGACGTTGGTTTTACCCAGTTTTCCTTTGAACCACCAAGACCGTGTAAAAGAAGGACGAATTTGTTGGTGTTCTCGCTGTTGATGTAGTGATAAAAGGGCACTTTAGAGTCAAAACCATTGATAACCGCTTTTTCATATCGATTAACAGTCGTGTCCTTTGTGTTTTGAAATACAATTTGTTCACCAAATTCAGTGCTTGGTGCATAGGTGAATTCGTTTCTCAATTTCTGAGCGCTACACAAGGCAATACTCGAATAGGCCAGGATTAATAGAATTGCATATTTCATTTCGCTCAATTTTAAGGATTTGGCTAAGGTTCTTTGCTGTGATTCACCCGTGGGACAATTCGGCATTACCGATAGCTAGATTCTTTTGCATCAATTCCGTTTATGGAATCTGTTATCAATGAATTTTAGACTTTACTTTTTTCTTTCTATCAGTTCTTCATTGAGCTGACCAATTAGCGACTTTGATTTTGATATTAAATTTTCAAAGTGGCCAATAAAGAAGCCATATTTTATGAAATAGCCTCCTTGGGTGTTTTCAAGTAATTTGAAATTTTCAGAACTGGGGTCATTAATAAATGTCCAATCAGTGCCTTCAAACAATCCTTTTTCATCGTACAAATCAGGATTAAAATATTTACTGGCAACATGTGCTGATTTCGCGAAATGGGAGTTTGCCGTAAAATAATTAATCTCATTAAAGTGTTCGGCAGAAACAACATACTCTCGGTAGAGATCGATCATTGCGATTTTAATGCTCTCATTTTGGATAATATCTATAAGTCCTGTACTCTTTAACTCTTCAAAGGTGCTGGTTTGCATCACCAGGTTTTCGGCATCGAAGCTCTGCATTGAAAATAAGCGCTTGAACTCTTCTTCTGTAGTTTGAGTATTGTAAATCTCATGAATGAAGTTGTAGATTTTTGTCCTCTCCTCTTTTACATAACGAAGTCTTTTTGTTAGGTATAAGGTATCTGCGACAAGGTCTTTTTTGAGTCGTTGTAGATATACATTTTCCAACTTATTGGCTTTCTGCTCTTCGTTCCAAGTATTGATTTGAAGTGCAATTAAAATCCCTATCACCACGAGTACAATCTCTCCAATGGCATATTTGAGGTATTTTCCAGTCTGTCCTCCTGAAAGTAAATCTTGTCTAATTTTTCGAAAGAATTTTATCATGGGAAGGGTTGGTTAAGATGAAGCCTCAGATGCTGTGAATAGGAGAGTAGCCAGGGCTCTGATTACAAACTTTTCTGTTTGGTTTTATGATTTTCATTGAAAAAATAAGCGATCAATTCCATTGCTCTGACTCAAAATAGGAGTTCCTGCCGTATTCGCCAAAATGCGGTTGGTTTATAAAGGCTGTTTTTTTGGATTGGTGTGGATTTGGACGGAAGTAGTCAAATTCAATTCTATGCTGGAGAGCTAGGGGTGGTTTGGTTAGGCTCTTGGTCCCGAAGGGTATGCAGTAGAAGTTTTATTATCCTGGCGTATTCAATACTTTATTTTATAAGCTTATCTAGGATTCCACTAAATTGAATTCGCTCATTCAATTTTAGCGGTTCTGAAAACTTGCTGAAAATCAGGTCGATTTTCGGTTTAATTGTCTTCAATTCCGCTTTCCCCTTATTCGTTATCTTAATCCTCTTCGCTCTTTTATCTTCATTGTCTGGGAACTCCTCAATTAGCTTATTCTTGAGAAGTCGTTTGATGATCTCTATACCTGTCGGCGCCTCAAGGTTGTGCATTTCTACAATCTCCATTTTTCTGAAGCTTTCTTGATAGTCCAAATGCAGCAAAAAGCTGTATTCATCAATGGAAGAAATAGCCGATTTTAACAAAATGCTTTTGGTCTGTTTTTTCAATTCTTTATTCAAAAACATCAATTTAAAAGCTAGAACCAATTCATCATGGGTTGAATGCTCGTCTCCGCTATTAGCTGAAAAAAGGGTATTGTTCAGCCAAATCGTAAAGTCCTCCACTTTTTGCGAGGAGTGCCCTTCTTGATATATTTCTACAAGCTCGATTATTTTTTTAAGTAAGGTGTAATCCATTTTATCAGGTTAGTTCGAGTTTGAACAAATGTACATCAAAAACAATGTAAATGAAATAAATGGCTATATTTGTATCATAAACATAATAAAAAATCAAAAGAACAATGATTATGAATAATCCAACGTACACATTTGTATCAGTATCGACTGCAAAACCCGGGAAATTGGAGGAATTGATTCGAATTGCGAAAGCTCCAACCATGAAAATGGACAAAAAGTCTGACGGCCTTATAGCTTATCAAGTAAGTGTGGATAAGGAAAGAAACACAGTAATCGTATGGTCAACTTATGACAAAAAAGAAACGCTTTACAATTTTCTTGCAACCGACCAAGGGAAAGAGGATCATGGAGAAAACGAGGATATGGAGAGTATTATCGAAACATTCGTCATGTATGATCTAGAGCCTGTTAGTGGCAGACTTCTTTCCAAAAAGTAGTATTGATCTAAACAGCGTTCTTTCCATTTACGGAGAACGCTGTTTTTTTTAATGGGGGATAATTTGTTTGTTTCTACACATTTATTGTCCAAATCTTCCCGATTCCATCAAGTATTTGCGTCTTATGTAAGTTTAATTCAAAAAAAGCTCGCGCTTACTTTTTTGTCCTAAATTCTAGTCAGTGCTGTATTTGCCAAAAAATGTATAGTTGTAAAATCTACCTTGGCCATCGATAAAGTCATTTAGATCCCATCTAACCCTTTCCTTTTGCCTTTTCCATTTTTCTTGAATTCGCTTGGCGTCATACCGGTTTCTTTTTTGAACTGGGCACTGAGATAGGCAGCGGAACTATAGCCCATGCGAAATGCGATTTCGGAAAGGCTCATCTCGTCATAAAAAAGGTACTCTTTAACTTTTTCTATTCGTTGCAGGGTATAAAATCGCTCGATGGTCATACCCTCCACCGAGGAAAAAAGTTTGCTCAATCCCGTGTATTCTTGATTGAGTTGTTCGGAGAGGTAGGAGGAAAGATTTTCATGAAGCTGATTTTCTTGATGATGAACCAAGTTTATAATTAGGGTTTTTATTTTTGAAATCAGGGAGGATTTTCCAGGTTCCAATAACTCAAAGCCACGACTTTGAAGTAATTCGGCTAGTTTCTCTTTTTGCTCTGAACTCGGAGCCTTTTCAAGAATCACCCTTCCGAGCGCTACTTGTCCATTCAGCTTGATCTCGTCAAGAATATCGGAAACAGCGGCTATGCAGCGAGGGCATACCATGTTTTTAATGGTTACTTCAGTGCTCATCAGTTAGAATAATTCCAAAAATCAGGAATTGGTTTCGTTTTAGTGAAATGGAATATGAATATCGACTTTCTTACCAGTGAAAAATAAATCTATAGCTTGAAATGTTGTGGACTGTTGTCTGTGGTCTGTTGACCATCCACATCAACATTTACGCATTGAACTCCACCTATTGGCAGCATTACGAAAAATCCCAAAACTATTGAGACATTAGATCAATCTCATCCCCTCTGGATCCCAAAGAATAGGTTTTTCTTGGGCTATGCTCAAATTACAGGCTAGGGAAGGGGCTGCTGCACGAAGGCCGAAGGAAGCGTCTTCAAGGATGGCTCCATTTTCACGGATTCCATTGAAAAACACTTTCATATGGTCTAAGCGATCGTCATAGCCTTGTGGAGCTTCAAATTCCATAGGCTCGCCGCGCGTGAATCCACCACCATTTTCATCACCATAAGTGGCCTTGTACCATTTTTCAAACTCTACTTTTTCCTCCTTCGAAAAGCTAGTAAAGCTGTCGTATCCGCCATATCCCGGAGCGGCACTTCGCTTGAGTGTTTGGACAGTAAAGTCATTCCAACCAATCGTAATCACTCCCTCTGTACCGACTAGCTTTAGTCCAAATTCACCCTTGCCTTCGCCATCACATAGATTGACCCGTGTCGTAACTTGAAAGGAATCATGTCGATCATTTTTGGGGTAAGTCATCAGGGCATTAATCACATCGTAAGCATCGCGACCGTCTTTCCAATATTTCAGGTCTCCTGCGCTGAAGATTTTATTCGGTCCGTGAGAGTCGGTAATTGTATGAACGGTGGTCAAAAGATGAACAATCAAGTCTCCAGCTGCTCCCGTCCCATAATCGCTGTAGTTTCTCCATCGGAAAAACCGTGTGGCATCAAATGGGATTTTTGGGGCATAACCCAAAAATTCATCCCAATCCACCGTATCAGGACTGGCATCTCTTGGGATGGAATAATTCCAGGCACCATTAGATGTGCTGCGATCGCAATAGGCTGAAGCAAAAGTCAAATCTCCAATCATCCCAGATTGAAGTACTTTTTTGGCTTCGAGTACAGCCACCGAACTAGCGCGTTGACTGCCCACTTGAAAGACCTTGCCAGTGGATTTTTGAGTATCAATGATCGCTTGACCATCTTCAATGCGTTGAACCATGGGTTTTTCGCAATACACATGCTTTCCCGCTTTCATGGCATCGATGGCAATGCGCTGGTGCCAGTGATCTGGCGTACAGATCAATACGGCATCTATATCGGGTCTTGCCAGAAGCTCTCGATAATCTCGTGTGGTAAACAAGTCCTTTCCCCATTTTTCATGTGCATAGGCAATTCGACCAGTGTAGAGATCGCATGCAGCCGCTAATTCCACTCCTTCTACCAGCAGTGCTGTATCCGTATCGTAATGCCCTATGATTCCTGCTCCAATTAATCCAATTCGTATTTTATCATTCGCAGAAGTCTTGATTTGGGGATTTAATGTCAAAGATTTTGCTGAAGCTTGATACGAAAATCCAAGTCCTGTAGAAGCTAAAGCCAAACTGCCAGTTGCTTTTTTAAGGAAATTACGGCGTTGATTTTTCATGGTTTTTGGGTAAAAGTTCCGAGGTTGAGACATAAGATGCCAATTTATTTCTGCTTTGGCAATCCCTTTTACAACAAGGTCAATTGAGCCAATACATTGAATATCAAAAAGCCAAAATCAAGGAAGAATATTGAGAAAATAGGACTACTATGAGCTTTGATCTTGTTTACTTAAAAGCCTCGAAAGTGCGAATAAACCACTGGATACCAGACTCTAAGGGTGATAATATTCGACTTATACAGACGCGATTTTACAGTAAAAAACCCAAGGCTATCTTTTGGTACATTTTTTCTAATTTGTGCAAAGCTTATTCCCTATCAAAAATTTTATGCGCAGATACGATTTAGATTGGTTGCGGGTGATTGTTTTCGGATTGTTGATTTTCTACCATGTAGGGATGTTTTTTGTCCCTTGGGGTTGGCACATTAAAAACGAAGTAATCTATCCAAATCTTCGTTGGCCCATGCTTTTTCTAAATCAGTGGCGATTGCCTATACTCTTTGTAATCTCAGGGATGGGTACTTTTTATGCTTTGTCAAAACGAAATGGGGGAGTATTTGCTAAGGAAAGGATCGTGAGACTCTTCATTCCACTGGTGAGTGGAATTCTTTTTATCGTTCCACCACAAGTGTATTTGGAGCGATTGGACAAGGGTCAATTTAGTGGTGGATATTTTGATTATTGGCCAACTGAGGCCTTTATTGGAATATATCCAGAAGGAAATTTTTCGTGGCATCATCTCTGGTTTTTGCCGTATCTCTTGCTCTTTTCATTGGTTTTGATTCCCGCATTTATTTACCTGAGAAATCACCCTGATGCAGGATTATTGAAATTGAGTCGAAAAATTTCTTCCGCTCCCTTTGGCCTTTTTTGGATGGTGATTCCGCTTTATTTATGGGAGTCTTTGGTCGAACCCTTTTTTCCTTCTACCCATGCGCTTCTTGGGGATTGGTTTAATTTGATAAACTATTGTACCCTCTTTTTTTATGGCTTTTTGCTCATCTCAGTTCAGGACGTTTTTTGGCCAACGGTACAAGCGGCTCGAAGAAGCTATCTCTACCTTGGACTTCTAGCTTTCTCACTTTTAATAGGCCTCAGGATAGTTTTTGAGGATTCCACCCTTATTCACTTTATCGAGGCAGGTTTGAAAGTTGTTAACCTATGGGCTTGGATTTTAGTGCTCTTTGGCTATGCTTCAGCTTACCTCAATACCCCGAGTAAGGCACTGAAGTATGCCAATGAGGCCGTTTATCCCTTTTATATTCTTCATCAGACCATTATTATAGTCTTAGGCTATTACCTGATGCATGTGGATTTGAGCTTTCTGACGAAATTTTCTATCATGTCCATCGGGACATTTGGGCTAACCTGGGTAATTTATGAGGTAGCCATTCGTCGCTGGTCCGTCATTAGACCACTTTTTGGATTGAAAAGTAAGAATGGATAATTCAAAGGTATAATTGCCTGTCGCTACTGTCTTTGAATTCACGTTAATAGGGTCTAAAAAATGGCTGATTTACCTTAGACAGACTTTTACACCAGCCAATCCAAAATCAGGTAGAAAACCGAAGGACAAATCAGGCATCCAAGTCCTGAGTAGAAAGTAGCCGTCACAGCTCCATAGGGAACTAGCTTTGGGTCTGTGGCTGCCAGGCCTGCTGCCACACCGCTTGTAGTGCCCATTAGTCCTCCATAGCTCATAGCCGATCCTTCAGAGTTAAGCCCTATCCTTTTTGCCAAAATTGGAGTGAAGATGGTTACAGTAATGGTTTTCACCACACCGATGCCAATGCTAAGCGCGATAATATCCGAACTAGCACCCAAAGCGGCGCCAGTGATTGGGCCGATGATGTAAGTACAAGCTCCAGCTCCAATAGTGGTTAAAGTCACCGGATCACGGAATCCCCAAGCCCAACCTAGACTTACACCGACAATGAAAAAGATGATCAATCCCAAAAACAAGGAAATCATTCCAGCTAACCCTGATTTTTTAATTAGGAAAAAGCTCGCAGAAATAGCAGTGGCGACTATGGTAAAATCCCGGAACATCCCGCCTCCCATAAAACCAACACCTTTGAAAACGGGAATGTCAGAAAGGCCTTTTTCCCCACCACCAAATACACCTCCGATATACCCCAAAACCAGACCTGCAAAAATAGCGATCGCCGAGCCAGGGATCTTGGAGCGGAAGATTTTCTTGGAAATGATCTCAGAGAAATACATTACGAGACCTACCACCAAAAAGGCAACAATAAGCCCATATGAATCAATAACCTGAATTAATTCTGACATTTTAGGATGTTTTCAGGGCTTTATTCAAGTAAGGAAAAACGGCAAAGCAGATAAACACAGGAATGGCGCCAGCAGCAATAGCTAGGCTTCCACTGGTAATGGCCGCTTTGACATTTAGGCTAGCAGCCATGGCAACAACCACAGGGATGTACAGCTTTCCCCAAAAGTCGACTCCGTATTCCAACTCGGGTTTAAACCAGCCCTTTCGCTGAAAGCCTTCCTTGGTCAGAATCAGAATAATCATGGCAAAACCCACTCCACCTACATTGGAGTCTATTCCAATCCAATGTCCGAGCAGGACGCCCATCCATTGGCCTAGGAGAAAAGAAAAAGCCAGAATAGCTATTCCGTAGATCATATCAGAATCGTTTTTTTAATTCATTTTTGGTCACCTTACCCATTGCATTTCTAGGTAAATCCTCGATTACCAAGTATTTCCGAGGGACTTTATATGCGGGTATTTTGGTTTTCAACCAATCCATTAAAGATTTTGAATCAAAGTCAGTCGCAGCCACTAGGCCCGCGACCACAAGCTCACCCCATTCTTCATCAGGGATACCCACCACAGCACAATCTTTTATTTTAGGAAATGTTCGAATGACTTCTTCAATCTCTAATGCAGAAATCTTATAGCCTCCGGATTTAATAATGTCGATGGAATCTCTACCCAAAATTCGATAATAGCCGTTCTCCTGAATGGCGACATCTCCTGTTCGAAACCAGCCATCAGCGGTGAAGGCTTTTTGCGTAGCTTCGGGCTTACCCCAATATTCCTTGAAAACCGAGGGTCCTTTGATCTGAATTTCTCCAGATTCTCCAGGATTTATTGGTTCATCATTTTCATTTACCAAACGAACCTCAACACTAGGCAAGGCAAAGCCGATGTGTCCAGCCTTCCTTTCACCAGAATAGGGATTACTGATGGCCATTCCGATTTCGGTCATCCCGTATCGTTCCAGCAAATAGTGTCCAGAAATTTCTTTCCATTTCTCCATAACTGAAACTGGCAGTGCCGCTGAACCAGAGACCATCAATCTGAATGTCGAAAGAGTTTCGCTGATTTGCTTTTGCCTTTTTGGGGAATAGCTTTCGTATGCTGAGATCAATTTGAAATAAATCGTTGGCACGGCCATAAACACATTGACCTTGCCTTCAGCGAAGATTTTGAAAACCTGATCCGCATCAAAAGGATGGAGAAACTGTACCGTGCCTCCGGCCCAAAGCGCACAAGAAAGCACATTAATAATTCCATGAACATGATGTAGCGGAAGCAGTCCGAGCGTGTAATCTGTCGATGACCACTGCCAAGCTTTTACAAGTGTGCTGATTTGGGACTCAATGTTTGCATGGGTGCTGAGTACACCTTTCGGTAGACTGGTGGTACCGGAAGTGTAAAGAATCATTGCTCCACGAGCTGCGTCTAATTCTGGCAAGGCCTGAAAGTTTGCATCTTTATTAAAGGCAGCAATGGATATTAAATCGATGTTTTCTTCTTTTTGAAGTGGAGCGAGTACCTCCTGATACTCCTTTCCAAGTATTACCTTTTTTGCTCCCGTATCATCCAGCACATATTTCAGTGAAGGAAAAGGGTAGGAGATGCAAAGTGGAACTGCAATCCCACCTGCTCGCCAAATTCCCCACTGCGTAGCCACGTAATCAAATCCCGGAGACACCATAAATGCTACTCGAGCCTCTTCTAAATCTTGTCTTCCATTCAATAGAAAACTTGCGATCTGCTCGCTTTTTGAAAGTAGTTGCTTGTAGGTGTAGGTGCCAAACTGATCTACAATTGCAGTTTTTTTAGAATGAGAAAAAGCATTAGAAATGAGCTGAAGCATAGGGTTAATGAGAATTATTGAGTGAATAAAGGGAAGGACCTTTTACTAGGAAACGAAAGTAAAATAGGAGTGAAATAATTCACTCCCATTAATCAAAAACTTAATAAATGAAATCTTCTTCCCAGAGTCTAAAGCCTCCTCCAAATGCATTTAGATTGGTTCCCAGTCGGCAACCCTTGGGGATTTTGGTGAGAATCTTAGAATTTCCACCGCCGAGCACAATGTCGTCAGGCTGGAGTGCATCGGATAAAATCTCCACAGTTTTGAATACATGCTTTTCCCACTTATCGTGGCCTTTTTCTGCATAGTAGACTTTACCCACGTAGTTTTCAAAAGTGGATTTACGATAAGGAAGATGACCTCCTTCGATTGGGATGATGGTATTTTTAATCACCATTGCCGTACCCAAGCCTGTTCCAAGTCCAAGAAAAAGGAGCTTTCCGCCATTATAACTTCCCAGAGCCTGCATTGCAGCGTCATTGATGATTTTGATAGGACAGCCAAAGGCAGCTTCGAAATCAAAAGTTTCCCAGCCATGTCCGAGATTTACGGGTTCGCTTAAAATCTGATTGTCTTTCACTTTTCCTGGAAAGCCCATTGCGATGCGATCATATTCCCAATGAGAGGCATTTTCCTTAATAAGTGGGATCATGTGCTCGGGCGAAAAATCGTTTCCAGAAGGTATTTTGATTCTTTTTTCTTGGCCTGTGGCCAAAATTTTGACATTCGATCCTCCGATGTCAATAACTAGGGTTTTCAAGTTAATTGGGTTTGGTGATACTTGAGGTTTAGGAGTAAATCTAACTAGATTTTCTCAAAAGCTACATCAAAAAGCTTCTCAATCTTTTTGACTTTTCTCAGAGGGACACCAGTTTAAATTGATAATTAGAGTCTGCACCCAGACCTGAAATTTGCTTTCCCAAATGATAGAAAGCTTCCAAAAGTGTTGCATTTTCCAATTGACCAGCGTCTATTGCCTTAAATCCAATCAATTCAATTAATCTTTTCACCCTGATTTTTTCAGGAACGTTTTCACCACAGAAATAAACTTCTTTGATCACACCCAAAGAGTCGGAGAGAGGATAATCGATTCCTAAGTTATTAAACGCTTTAAAAACGGGTATTCCCGGAGCAGCTTTCATAATCCGATTAACGTTCGAGCACTTTAGCTTGTCCTGATATTGGTTATTGGTACAATCGACCAATATCTTGTCAAGTAAATCAACCTTCTTTAAAGCTTTTAGAGCCTCATTGAACTCCTCGTTTGGACAACAAAAAAGAATGATCTCAGCCTGAATCATAGCTGATTCATAAGGACAAATTTTATTGAAACATCTATTGATCACCTTCCAATCAGGGGAATCCGTATCGAAATCAGTCCCCACCCCAAAAACTACAGATAGTCCAATATCCATATACTTTTTACCAAGTGTGTTGGACAGACTGGTGCCACCTATTAATGCGATTTTCATAGCAAGAAAATTTTTAAGGGTTTACTAAGACTCAACTTTTTATATTTCCTTTCAGGCTTATTAATCAAAATATCCTTTTGAAAATTAAAGTAATTGCATGTTAAATCCAATAAATATTTGGCATTAATAGCACTTTGCCAATGAAACGCTTTTTCGAATATATGTAAAGCAAAATTTAGAGGTCAAAGAAATTTGGTGGTTGAATTTTTTCCATGAAAATGGACTGAATCAAGAGTATTATTGAAGATTTTCAAGGTTTACCATCCCCGGAAATCCACCTTTTGAAGGGATTCATCAAATGTTAAAACATGATCAAAATCAGCTTTGTACCTATTATGTAACAATTGTTACCGAATGGAAAATGCCAAAATTGTTACTTGAATAAACTTTAAACACCTAGTCCATGAACTCACACTATGAAATTCTAATTGTTGGCGGCGGTACTGCAGGAATTATGACCGCAGCTAATCTTTTACAAAAAGACAAATCCCTAAAAATCGGCCTCATCGATCCTGCTGACATGCATTATTATCAGGCAGCTTGGACTTTGGTGGGGGCAGGAACATACGATTACGATAAGACTGGAAAGCCCATGGCGGATGTAATTCCTGATGGCGTAGACTGGATCAAGGATTTTGCGACAGCTTTTCATCCAGATAAAAATACCTTAGACACCAAGGCAAATGGAAGTATCACTTATGATTATTTGGTGGTGTGCCCTGGATTGGTGATGGAGCCATCCATGATCGAAGGACTGGAAGAAGCTCTGGATAAAGGAAATGTATGTAGCAACTACACCGATCCTGAGCATACTTGGGAAGTATTGAAAAATTTTAAAGGTGGAAATGCTGTTTTCACCCAGCCTAGTACACCTATCAAATGTGGGGGAGCTCCCCAGAAAATTGCCTATTTGGCAGCTGACTACTTCAAAAAGAATCAAATTGATGCCAATGTGATCTTTGCGACACCAGGAACAGTAATTTTTGGGGTAAAATGTGTGGCTGATACCTTGACTAAAGTGATCCATCGCTATGGGATTCACTTTAGACCATTTTATTCTCCCGTTAAAATCGATTCGGAAAAGAATATTGTCACTTTCAAGTGGGTGAATAAGAATGAAGAGATTGCACTGAATGAGAATAACCCAATCGATGAGAAAAAGTCTGGGGACTCATTTATAGAAATCCCCTATGACATGCTTCATTTGGCTCCACCTCAAGCTGCTCCTAAATTTATTCGAGAGTCAAGTTTGGTGAATGAGGCCGGCTGGCTAGATGTAGACAAGCACACCCTCCAACATAAAAAATACCCGAATATTTTTGGGTTAGGGGATGTGGCAGGATTACCCACCGCAAAAACTGGAGCTGCTATCCGAAAGCAATCACCCATCGTAGTGGATAATATTCTCAAGCTGAAGAAGACCAAGCATATGGGAACCATGTCATACAATGGATATTCATCCTGTCCGCTAGTCACAGGCTATGGTAAAATGGTCTTGGCGGAGTTTGACTACGATCAGAATTTTATCCCAGATCCCAAACTGAAGCAAATGCTGGTATTTGACAGCAGCAAGGAGCATTGGAGACTGTGGATGCTGAAAAAGTACGGTTTGCCTTATTTGTATTGGAACAAAATGCTGAAAGGCAAAGAAGTATAGAGTCCTAAGGACTCAAGAAACTATTTTTTAATAGTGTGAGTAATAAAAGGTGAGAAAGGGGTCAAAGCAATTTGATCCCTTTTTTTACTTCCCGATACAGAAAGTAATTAATATTGATAATCAAATAGTTATGATTGATAGGTACAAATAGGGTACAAATAGGGTACAAATAGGGCGCAAATAATTATAATTTTCTTTGTATCCGATTTATTTGCTACAAATTTGCACTTTGAACTACAGGGGTAAGAAAAAGTATTTTTTTAAGTCCTTAGCATAAGCCTTTACGAATCCCATATTTATTTCAATCTACGATTACCAGTCATCATTTGGTTTATTGGTTATTGCCTTTTCAATAGAAATCAATTTGCTTTGCACCCATCTGTCGAATGCTTGCAGATAAGCAAAACTGAAGTTGTAACTTTTAAGTTCTTTGCGTTTGTACTTTGTAAAAGGGTCAAATGCCAATGCATTATTGTAAAAGACCTGCGCATTACCTTCAACGTAATCCTCATACTGTGCAAATGTATTTGGATTGAAATTCATGAAATATAGCTTCATGTCGTTAGGGATGACAGTCACCCGAATTCTGCTATCCTTTATGTCAAATGTAATTGTGTGATCGTTGGTAATCTTTTCACTAACTTTTGACATTCCACTACTTTTAGAGAATTGGACGTATTCAACCATCATTGTGTTATTTCCTTTCACAATAATGGATGTTTTGCTATCAAGATCGGTCACATAGTCACCGCGTTTGTAGTTTTGAGCAATCCATCTGGATAGTAATTGGTAAAGTTCGTCTTGACTTTGATCTTCTGCTTCAATGATTTGTTGGATACCCATAAAGCCATCAATTATTTGAATGCTTTCGGGTATGGACTGCATATCGAAGGGGTATGTATCTGCTACCTTTTGACCATAAGAGAGGAAACTAAAGAGTAATAAGACTGTAAAAAGAGTTAACTGTTTCATGTCAATGATTTGTTTCAAATATAAATGACTTGTTCAAATTGGTGTAATGCTATGCTTTCAGCTATTTGTATTTGTGCCATTATCTGCAAATAATATATGGTCAGCTTTCTCGAATAGGTCTTATTGAGGGACTTTTGGCCTAATTGGCAGCAAAGGTTATTAATATGTAAAAATTATTTTCCCATACATTAATTTAAATGGGACTAAAAGGGTCGAATTTTTGTGCCTGAGTTTTGCACGCATACAAACGCTTGTAACCACAACGGTTTATCCATCAAATGCTTTAAGGATTGAAATATGCCCTCCCTAATCTCGTAAGGATCAGTTTTGCCATGCATCAACTTTCCCGTTAACTACATAAACATACCTTCCTAGCCCGTAGACAAATTGTTTTCTTATCGAATAGGTGGTTTGCGTGATATTAATATCCTCTGGCTTACCCCAGCTGTCTAATAACATTTCCTCAGTCATACCAACCCAAATTTTTCCTTCGTTGATTTTTGTTCCTACTGACTGACCGTACTTTTCAATCATTTGGCGGTCTTTCTCTAAATCAGCTTTACGGTTTTCCTCTCTTTTTCTGTCACTTTCAATTTTCTCTGCATACTTCCTGAAATTCCCGTACTCGGTTGAGTAGGATCTAACTATTTTGTAATTAACAAAACCTTCAATTGATTCATATTTGACCTTCAAGTATGCATCCGAATAACCTATTACATCTAGAGAAGCCCCTGAAGGAATTTTTTTAATAATCTCATCATTAACGTCTGGATTCTCTCTCAAAGGGGTATCCTTGTAAATGGCAGTAACTTTTTTTGGCAGTTTTAAGGTATCGAATGATTGGGCATGTATCTCAAAAATCAAGGTTAATAAGACAATAAAAAAAAATACTTTTTTCATAAAATCAATTGGTTTGAGTCTTTACGCTTCTAAAAACAAAAAATACGAATACCAATCAATTAACGCAAACTTCAAAATAGGAATAGCCGTGCTTCATTCTTAATTACGAACTCTGCTTTTTCAATTTGATTTAAAAGTTTTGAATACTTTTTGGTTGGCTTTCCTGCATAAGTCTTTTTCAGGTGCTTCTTACAGACCTGCTCGTATAGGGAATCCACTTTGAAGTAAGCCCTGAAATTCTTGTCAATAAATCGAGCGTATTTACTTTGAATCTGTGCCTCATAGAAACATCCCTTGAACGCTTCCCTATGATAAAAATACCCTTCGATTGAATAAAGTTTTCTGCAAAGCTTCCCCGTGGAGGGGCACCGGAAAAACCACATTTCACCAATTCCAAGATTGGTTGGTTTCTTTACCAATCGAACTTTGTAATCTCTAGGCTCATCCCTGAAGTTGTATTTCAGGTGTAAGTATTCATTCCCTTCAAGAGTTGAAACACCTATTGAAATGCTTGCAGTTTGGTTTCCGTTCCTACTCCAATTTAAAGTGCTTGCCTTCCAATTGTTGGGTATTAAATAGCCCCATTCTTTCAGCTTCGAAATATTAATCTGTAAAGCCTCATCGTATAGGGTTGGTAAATTAGAATATCTGGACATAGTTAGGAAACCTAAATTATTTGAGAACTTTAGCTAATTTAGGTAAATGATTTTAAGGAGTTTAAATACTAAAAATTTAAACAAATAATCAGGTGGGTTATTTTCCTTTACGGCTTAAATTATGGTGAAGCTAGGTTTATGTTTAAGTTTTAGATACTTTTTCGATTACCAAATGATTTTAATAGTAAAAATTAAAAGGTATGATCCATAGATATTATTACGGAGACGGAAAGTTGGAAACCGAGGCATCATTTAACGGTGAATTAATTGATGGAATAAAGGTTTATCACAGGAACGGTCAACTTGCTAAAAACGGGAGGTATGAGAATGGAAAAGCAAAAGGAATATGGAAGTTCTATTACGCAACAGGTCAGTTAAAGAGGGAGGGGAGTTATCGGGATGGGAAAGAGGAAGGAGTATGGAAATATTACTATGAAAATGGCTATTTAGAATCAGAGGGAAGTCTCAATCAAGGAGAAAAACAAGGGATGTGGAAAAAACACTTCGAATTTGGGGTATTGAAAGAGGAGGGGAGTTATCGGGATGGGAAAGAGGAAGGAGTATGGAAATATTACTATGAAAATGGCTATTTAGAATCAGAGGGAAGTCTCAATCAAGGAGAAAAACAAGGGATGTGGAAAAAATACTTCGAATTTGGGGTATTGAAAGAGGAGGGGAGTTATCAGGATGGGAAAGAAGAAGGAGTATGGAAACGGTACAATGAAGATGGTCAGTTGCTATTCGAGGCTGTTTTCGAAGATGGAAAAATAAATGGAAATGCGGTCTATTATTGGGATAATGGACAATTGAAGATGGAGGAGTGTTATGAAAATGGGAACAGGGAAGGGACTTCCAAATACTATTACGAAAATGGCCAACTGGAAACAGAGGGGAGTTATCGGGATGGGAAAGAGGAAGGAAGGTGGAAGAATTATCACATCAACGGCCAGTTAGCAGTAAATATAAATTACAGTGATGGGAAAATAAATGGAAAAGTGATTGTTTATTATGAAAATGGACAAATGATGGAGGAGGGAAGTTCCAATTATGGGAAAAGAGAAGGAGTATGGAAAATGTACAGAGAGGATGGTACACTTCTGTCCGAAGTGCTCTTTAAATATGGAAAAATTGTAACAAGAAAAATTTTCTACGATTCCGGGCAATTGAGCAAAGAGATGCGTTTCAAGGATAATTTTGTAGAAATAATAAAAACATATTGGGAGCAAAACGGTATGATGGCTTCAGAAGAAACTTATAAGTCTGAAAAGAGTGAGGGAATGAGTAAAATCTATTACAATTCAGGAAAGCTGGAAAAAGAAGGTGCCTTAAAAAATGGTTTAGCTGATGGTTTATGGAAACGTTATTACGAATCTGGTGAGTTATTTAGGGAGGCTGAGTTTGAGGCTGGTGAGTTGAATGGAGTATTGAAAGAGTATACCGAAAGCGGTGAATTGGTTAGTGAACAAATCTATAAGAATGGTATTAGGATTGAGTGATTTTATATTATTGAATAATATTCGAAGAAAGTTTTTTAGTCAAATTATTTTTGAATCTCATTTCTCAAATCATTTAAAAGTTTTAGTTATTCAAAACTAAACGGCTCACCATCTTTGGAGTGTATAGAATTTACTCTAGGAAAAACAAAGGGCATTAGCTTGCAAAGGAAGTTTAGGCGTTCTTTAGGCTCTAATTTTTCAAGGCTTCTTGGTAGGTGCTCTATTTCCGCTTGAAGAATTGTTTTTAAAGAATTACGTAAGGAGTTTGTTAGTATTTGTTCATCTGATTTCATATCGCTTTGAATTTAAGTCAAGTGCTTGTTTCAGTTCTTTCAATCTGTTCAGGTAAGGTAAATAAGTTCGTTTGCCCTTGTTTACTTTCACGGCAGTAAAGTGACTTTCAATTAATAGAGGGCAATCATTTATTGTACTGCATTTGTTCAGCTTTATGGGTTGGGTTGGCAGTTCAATGCTTGAAAAGTAGTTTTCTAGTTCTGTAATTTCTTTGCTCCAGTTTCGGGGTATTTCCCTTTTTATGGTTTCCGAAAATTCAGGTTTGAAGACCTCCACTTTTGCCAAGGTTTCAGGCTGCGAAAAAAAAGTTTCTTTCAGGGCTTCACGTTTTTCACTTTTTTCACGGGGTGGGGTTTCTTTGGGTTGAGGCTTTGGCTTTGACTTGTCTTTAGTGACTTGTTTTCTAAATAATCGCCAATCCTGTTTTATAAGAAAGTCTGCAATGTCTTTGCCTTGTGCTTTGTCCTGCTTCGGGGCAAATTGTTCCAGCAAACCCGAAACGTGAAAATAAGTACCCTGAAAATGCTTTTGCATTTCTTTTGCCTTGCTGCTCCATAATTCAAAGGCTTTGCCGTCTTTAGATAAGTCAGGGAATAATAAAACATTCCTGCCTTTCAACCCCTGGCATTTGTGGAGGTTTAAGCTGCTCAAGTTGTAAACTGCCAACCAAAGTAAATTTGTAGGTTGTTCAGGGAAACCAAAATACAAAGTGCCGTAAATAGCCGTTTTTGGAGCTTCAACCAACGCAATGGGGTTGTATGGGTATTTGCTTAAAAGGTGTTCGCCAAACAAACAGGAAATCTTTGTTTCGTTCTTATTATAGGCTTCCAACCATTTAGGCAACGGCTTATTGTTTCGGGTGTGGTGTTTCTCAATTATAGAGTGTAAAAAGTCCGTGCCTGTGGTGTGGTTCTGTACGTCAAATTGCTTTACCTGAATGGCTCTTACATTGCCCTGAACATCAATAAAAGGAAAAGTATTTGCCCCTTTTCGGTAGCCGTTTTGTACTGTTCCTAAATGGTACAAAGAAACAACCTTTTCAACGTCCTGCACTTCAAAAGGAAAAGGAACACTTGAAAGTAGGTTTTGAATGAATGTGTTTTGTTCATAACCTCCACGGGTAAGGCTGAACACCTCAAAAGGAATAAACGCCCTTTTGAGCTTGTTTACGGGCTTCTTTATCCGTTCTGGTTGCTGTGGCTTCCAGGCTGTTTTATTGCCCTGTTTCTGCTCCCAAATAGCTTTAGCAAAACCGTCTTTGTATGGGTTAAGGAAATAACCACACTTGCTTTCACGGTCGCAACGTCCGTACTGTTTGGGTAAATAGTCGCCTGTTTCTGAGTCAATGTACAGTACAAACGTCTTTTTATTACAGTTGGGGCAATAGTGTTTTTTGCTGCTTTTTTCTAAACCGTATCGGTGTGCAATCGTACTGTTCGTACTGTTCGTACCCAGTACGAGTGGTACGAGGTTGTTTTCTAAACTATTCATTTTCAGCCCCTTTTTTAATCCATTTGCGTATTGCGCCCTCTGAAACTCCAAACTGTTTGGCAATTTGTACGTTCGAAAGTCCTTGTTTTTTTAATTCCAATGCTTCCGAAACCTTACTTTGTTGGTCTTTTTCTGTTAGCTGTTTCAGGTGTTCCCGTTCTGCTCCAAAATCTATAAATTCAAATGCAAGGAAATTATACGGCTTATCAATTAGACAAACTATTACGTTTTCAGTATCGTAAATCATTGCTGTATTTCGGGCTTTAATCTGCTTTATGTACCGCAAATTTTTATCCGTATTACTTTGCCCAATAGCAAAACAACTATCTATAAAATTATAGAGCATTTTACTACCACCTAAATCATTTTGTGTAATTGGTCGGCTTAAATCACGTTTTGGGGTGTGTGCAAGTGCTAATATTGAAAGTTCGTATTTGCTTTTTAACGCCTTCAAGTATTTCATTAAGGGCAATGCATCTTTAGAACGCTCTGTTTCATTTTTGAGGTACGTAATATTGTCAATAATTAAGATTTTAGCCTCTGTTTCAATTATGCTTTGTTCTAATGATTGATTGAGGTATTCCTCAAAACTTTTCTCTATTGGTACTTCGGCATCGGGGTTTATTTCAATCCGTTTGAAATTGTCATCAAAGGAGTAATGATGTTCAAATACCTTTTGGGCTTCATTTTTTATTGAATACCTCACTTCAAATTGTTTGGCTGAAAGTTCAAAATCAAAGTATAAAACAGGTTGTTTCTTTGCTTCCAGTCTAAAGCCTGGTATTTGTTGCCCCTTGCTTATGCTGTCTGCAATCTGTACGGACAAAATGGACTTGCCTAAATTACTATCTGAAAACAAAATACTTATTTCGCCTTCGTGCCAAAATTCGCCAAATAGCATTTCAGGAATAGGACTTGTTTTTGCAAGTTCCAACCATTCATTGGCAGTCTTTACTTTGAATAAACCTTTGTTCTGCTTTTTTATTTCCAGTTCCTTTTGCAAGTCCTGAATATGGTTTGTAAACGTTTCAGGTTGCTGTAAGTCCTCAAACTGTGGGCTTATCTTTATTGCTTTCATTTTTAAAACAGGGTTAATTGGTTGTCATTTTTTGCCTTAAATAGATCGGGGTTCGTTGTGATTGCTCCAACAAATCGTCCTGAACGGTTGCATTTTATTGCTCCAATTACTTGGGCTTTACCCTGTTCAATCCAGTCATAAACAAGTTGAGTAACCATGTACGTTTGGTCTGGAAATCCCATTTTGGTGGCCGCCATACGCCTGCTTAATGGCTTTTTGTATAGTATGTCAAAAAGTTTTTTGGCGTATTCTCTTTTCGTATATTGCCCTTGTCTTTTATGCAAAGGGTTGTTGTTAGTGCTTGCCATTACTTCAACCCTTTTTTATTGTTCGATAGATACGCTTCTGCTTCCTGCTCAATTTCAGCATTCGACTTTTTGCGCCCCTCTTTGAGGTAGTCAATAAGTTCGATACTACTGAAATACAAACGCTTTGAGCGTTTCATAACTGGCAGCTCATTCTTACTTACTTTGCTATAAATGGTAGGTACTGTAAGGTTTAGAAATTCTGCAGCTTCCTGAATAGTTAAAAGGTGTTCAGGTTGATCTGTGCTTGATTGGCTAATCTTTACCGCTTTAAGAATGTTTGCGGTAACTCGCTCCGAAATATCGCTTATTAGCTTTTCGGGGTCGATAGGACTGAATACTAAATTGTGCATAATCTTTATGTTTTAAATTATGCACTAAAAATCAGGGGGCGTTTTTCGGGGCTTATTGGGGCGACGCTCTATGTTCGCCCTTAATCATAGCTTTTTACTTTGTAGGTATTCTTCAATGATTTCAGGTTCATTTGAAAGGGTTTTAACAATAGTCCGCCAATTTTCACCTCCAATTTCAATAAGACTTTTTGATGAATTTAAGTCTTTTTGAACAATCTCATTGAATACTTTATAAAATCTATTTCCTTTTCCTGTTCCCATTCTTTGGTTTCCTATCCTTTCTAGCTCCTTTTTATGACCAATAGGGAAACTTTCGCCATTTGCGTTACATTCGATTAAGTAGGTTAAAACATGATGATAAGCCGTGTATTTAATGGGTATTGGTTCAGGCTTTTTTTGTTTAGGTAGTATTGCTGCAGTTTCTTCTTTTGCTTTTGAATATGCCGAAAGTATGTGCCCCTTAAGTAGTAGTATGTCAATTTGGGATAGACAACCCGTAAAGCGACCTTGGGTCAAGGAGAATAAATTAACATTGTTTTGTACTCCGTCGGGTGTGTCTTTTTGTAATTCTTCGGTGCAGTACTTTATTGTTTCAAGTCGTTTTTGCGAAATGGTTTCCCCTTCTTTTAAATCTCCATACTTAAGCGTTCCGTTTTCTGCATGTGAAAGCAACAAATGCAAGTCATACCTCCGCTTAGAAATATGTTCTTCTAATTGGTTTTCTAGCCCCTTAACAACCTTAAGACAACCATTAAAGAACTCGTCAGCTTCAAAGAATTGTTCTTTTTCAGCTTTTTTAAATTCCCTGTATAAATACTTTTTGAAAAACTGTTTGGTATTCTTATCAGAATAACCTTTTAAAATAATTTCTAGGTAATTCATTTGTCTTTTATGCAGAAAGCTTTTAACGATTAAAACTCAATCTTTTTTTGGTTTTACTTTTACATAAATCCACGTTTATGAAAAAAAGATGTTAGAGTTGAGAGAAATAGAGGATTGCTAATATCAGCCCAGCTATGTTGATGCCGACAATGAAATTTGTCCAGTTCTTTAACATTTTCCGAGTTGCCATTGAACTTTCTGCGATTGTCATTAAAAGCTCTTTTTCACTCATGTCTGTTAGACCCCTATTTTCTATCAGGTATCTTGCTTCGCGTAGTTTTTCGATTTTATCATTCATAGTTTTATGATTTGTTTTTGATAAATGTTCTCTTTTTTGAAGTATCGACTTAAGAATTTTTACGTTAAGTCAAGTTTAATTTTATTGACTGCATCACGTTTTGACTTATCGGCTATGTGGTAATAAATCATGGTGGTTTTTAAGTCTTTGTGCCCCAACATTTTTTGAACAGTAACAGGGTTTGTATTTTCAAAGGCTTGTAATGTTGCAAACGTATGTCTGAAACAATGAAAGGTAATGTCCTTTGTTATTCCTGAAGCCCCAATCCATTGAAACAAGTGTTTGTTGTTATAGGCTGAATATTTAAGCCCTTCAAATACGAGTTTATCCTGCGGCATTTCTTTTGGGTTTTCTGTTCCATTTATAAAGCTGTATGCCTGTTCTGAAATCGGCAAAACTTCAACACCTTTAGTTTTCTTTTGGGTGAAATTAAGGAAATAGCCCTGCCCGTTTATGTATTCCAGCTCGCCCCAAGTCATCTTTTGAATATCAGAAAACCGCAATCCTGTGAGTGCCGAAAATAAGGCTGCACGTTTCAGTAAATCATTGTTGCAGGGGGTTTTTACGAGTCTATTGAGTTCTTCAATAGTCAAGTATTCTCTTCTTGTTTCTTCAGCTTTTATGGCTTTTACATTGGCGTTTAAATCAAACGGCAAAATTCCGTCTTTATAGGCTTGTCTTAGTGCGGCTTTTACCTTGTTAAAATACGAAAGGGCTGAATTTTGTGAAAGAGTTGTTTTATTACTCCTTTTGCTTTTGGTGGTAAGTAGGTATTCTTTGAAATCCTCTAAAATCTTAGGGTTGAGGTCGCCAAACTTTAAACTGCCATTAGTAAAGGCTTCAAGATAATTGAGTGCTGAAACCCAATTATCATGGTTACTATTTTTCCGTTTGTTGGCTAATTTTGTGAAGTATTCAACAAAACATTGTTCAGCTAATTCCTTTTTGCGTAGCTGTTCTTTTTCATACTGGCTATAAATTTCAGGCTTGTTTAAGAAGTTTTCACGCTTTTGACGTATGCTTTCCCCTATTTTTAAGGTCTCAATATTATGATGTTTATCAATAGCTGATTTAGGCTTTTCAAAAATGTAAATCCCTAAAAACTCCCTGCGTGTGGGTTCGCCTGTTTCGGGGTGGGGTATAGGTGGGTAAAAGTCCAAATAAAGGCTATTGCGCCCCTTGCTTATTTTCTTTTGTCTTAAACTTACTTTTGTTGCCATTGTCTTTTATGCTACTAGTGAAAACCGTGAAAAATGTGAACGGCTGAAAAAACTTTTTTTTACGTCTTGTTAAATAGTTTGTCAATCTCTGAACGCTTTACCCTTGTCATTCTTTGCCCTAAGTTTACGGCTGAAATAGTACCGCTTTCAATGAAGTAGTATGCCGAGCGAATGGAACAGTTTAATAATTGGGCAACTTCTCTAACATTCAAAAACTCCTTGGTTTTTAATTTCTCAATATGTTTGGTTTTTGTCCGTGTGGTTTCAGCATTTGACTGCTTAATCTTTTCATTACGTTTACGGGCTTTGTAAGCGGCTTTACTGCATTTGTCCGAACAGTGTTTTGTTACCGTTGTACGGGCTGTAAATTCCTTTTCACAATACTGGCAAATCCGTTGTACCTCAATATTACTGCTCATTAAGTAGCTTTAAGTTTCGTTAAGTGTATTTAAGTGCAATTAAGCGCAAAATAAAGAGGGCTAAATCCCTAAAATTTGTACCTCATTACCTCAAGGTACAATAAAGGTACAAAAGGGTACAAAATAAACCAATAGCAATACAAAGGAAAATGAGTGGTTAGAGCGTAAAAAAAGCCCTAAAATAGGGCTAAATTAATGTTTTATGTATGCTTGGTTATTGCTTAGTTTGTTCTGGTTACTTTCCGATACAAAACTTCGAAAAAATGTTCGCCAGCAGATCATCTGTAGTGATTTCACCTGTGATTTCACCAAGAAAGTGCAAGGAGCGACGGATATCCATAGCGACAAAGTCATTGGTGACTTCGGTTTCGATGCCGTGAATTATGTCTAGCAGTGAATCCCGCGTTTTGATCAAGCTGTCGTAGTGTCGAATATTGGTCACCACAGTGTTGCCGGTTTTGAATTTATCCAAATTTACCAATTCCATGAGCTTGGCTTTGAGATCTTCTAGATGCTCCTGGTTTTTGGCGGAGATAAAGAGTGTATCCGGATGCTTGGCTTTCAGTTCTGCGAGCAATTCAGGATTTGCCATATCGAGCTTGTTTGCCACTTTGATAAAGGGAACTCCTAGATTTTCGAGCTTATTGACATCTCGGTTGATTTCGATCAGATCGGTATCTCCGAGGTCAAACAGATATAAAATCAAAGAAGCCGTCTTCATTTTTTCCTGAGTTCGGCTGACCCCAATGGCCTCGATAGTATCAGTAGTTTCTCTTAAACCGGCCGTGTCTATAAATCTGAAAATGACTCCATTAATATTGATTTCATCTTCGATAAAATCACGGGTAGTACCTGCGATATCGGAAACGATGGCCTTTTCTTCTTTCAGAAGGGCGTTCAGTAGAGTAGACTTTCCAGCATTGGGTTTCCCTGCAATGACGGTGGGAACGCCGTTTTTGATCACATTGCCCAGATCAAAACTCAAGATCAGTTCTTCGACCACTCGCATGAGTCGCTCTACAAGTTCTTGCAGCTCCGTTCTGCTAGCAAATTCCACATCTTCCTCTCCAAAATCCAACTCCAATTCGATCATTGAAGCGAAGTGAATCAGTTTTTGCCGTAGTTCTTGAATCTCCGAACTAAATCCTCCGCGCATCTGATTCAAGGCTGCTTCGTGGCTAGACTCGGAGTCCGCATGGATTAGATCGGCTACTGCCTCAGCTTGAGCGAGATCAAATTGTCCGTTTAAGAAAGCCCGCTGGGTGAATTCTCCTGGTTTGGCAAGGCGTGCGCCTTTTTTTAGGAAAAGCTTGAGTACTCGATTGATGATATAGGAAGAGCCATGGGTGGAGATTTCTACGACGTTTTCCTTGGTAAAGGATTTTGGAGCAATAAAAAGCGATACCAAAACCTCATCAATGATTTTGTCTTCATCCCTAATGGTGCCAAAGTGAATGGTGTGGGATTCCTGTTTGCTAAGATCTTTGCCAAAAAAGACCTCATTTACAATCTCTATCGCTCTGGATCCAGAAAGTCTGATTACAGCAATAGCTCCGATTCCTTGCGGAGTGGCCAATGCCACAATGGTGTCTTGACGATCAGCTAGGGAAAAACTCATTTTCCTCTAAATCCATTTTTTGCCATGTAGTCCAAGGCTTCCAAAAAATCTGCTGGTCCACGATAGCCTGGTATCTGGGTAATGTTCTGTAGAGTAGGGTCGATTAGGACAAAATTAGGATAGGAGCGAACCCGCATGGCTTGGGCCATAGCTGCCTCGGAATACTCTTTTCCCATAAAATCAAACGTCCGCTTGGTATCTTCTGCGTTCAATTTGACCGCATAAAACTCTTCATTGATATAGGAGATCACAGTGGAATCTGTAAACGTGTCATTGTCCATCTTCTTGCACCAGCCACACCAATCCGTGTAGACGTCCACCAAAATCATTTTGGGGCTTTCTTGATTTTTGGCGACAGCCTCTTCAAACTTTAGCCATTCAATCTTCTCTTGAGCCATCACTGACCCCGATACGATCAAGAAAAATAAAATCAACGATCCAATTTTTGTCATGTCCTTCATTAATGTGATAAACTAAGGATTTGCAATCGAAGTTCCAGAAACCGCGGTTCTTCCTTTTGCTTTCACTACAGCACTCAGCAAAAATAATACCCCAGCGACAGTCACCATCATTCCAGCTATAGAACTATCGAATAAATAGGCCAAATAGTAACCTAAAATGGAAATAACTATCCCGAGAATGGAAGTAAGCTTAATGAGTTTCATCAGTTCCTTCGTCCAAAGAAAAGCCGTAGCGGGAGGCACTACCAAAAGCGCAACCACCAAAATGGCACCGACGGCCTCAAAGCTACTCACCGTGGTATAGGACACCATGCTCATGAGTGCAAGGTTGATTGATTTGGAAGGTAAACCCATCACAGTGCCGAAGCCTTCATCGAAGCTGGTTAGGGTCAATTCTTTGAAGAATAGATAGATAAAGCCTCCAACCAAAACAAAGTTTAGCAATGCTAAATAAGTGATTCTTGGGCCTAGGTTTGTCCCTGATCCTGTGATCCAAAGATCGATAGGTAAATAGGCTATCTCACCATAAAGCACGCATTCTTGGTCTAAATCGACCTTGTATGCCAGGAGATTGATTAGAATAATTCCGATGGCAAAGAGTAGGGTAAAGGTGATACCTATGGAAGCATCTAGTTGCACTCTAGCTTTTTTGCGAAGCCAATCAATGATAAGCGTTGCAATAATCCCTAATATTCCAGCACCTATGATCACTTCCAAGCCACGCTGACTTCCGGATACAAAGAATCCAATAACAATGCCCGGCAATACTGCATGAGAAATGGCATCTCCAGTCATGGACATTTTGCGCAGCATCATAAACACGCCGAGCAATCCACAAGAAATTGCGATAAGCGATCCTGTGAGGATGATTAGAAATGCGTTTTGATCAAAGCTCATAATTGTCTCGGGGGATGTTTTCCTGATGCGGATCGACCTGCGGAAAGTTCAATCGTTTCTCCAGCATAGCTTCCAGTTCAGGTGTGATAATATGCTCTAGTTTTTCGGCCGAATCGTGCACGTGATCCGGTGCTATATTCATGTACTCGGTAAGGTAAGTTTCCCAAAGTCTATGCAGACGAACAACACGCTGAGCTTCAGAAATACCATAGTCTGATAGTCTTATAATATCCTGATTTTTAATCAGTAAACCATTTTTGAATAAATAATTAATTGATTGCTCTGTTTCCTTCTTTTGGAAGGGGTAGAGCTCATAGATATTTTCTATAGTCAACGGATCTCGGTTGAGTTCTTTCGCTTTGTAAAGGGCCTTAAGTACGTGCTCGTTTTGGGTTTTTTTCAAGTACTTGTTTCTGGAAAAGTACCTGGAAATGGTCCCTTTTTTGGGAGCAAAAAGAAAAGATAAAAAGGCAATCAATGACAAGCAGACCACCACCCAAGGGCCAGTCGGCATCTGGGGAATGACGAAAGAAACATAGGTACCTGCGATTCCTGAGATCACTGCAAAGAAGCCAGAAAGAATCAGAAGCTTGGAAAGATTATCTGTCCAGAATCTAGCTGCAGCACCTGGAGTAATCAAAAGAGCAGCCATCAAGACTACTCCAATGGCTTGAATTCCGATCACAACAGAAAGTATCATTAGCACATTAAAAACTAGCCTGATCATGCCCATGGGATATCCGATGGACCGACCGTAGTCTGCATTGAAAACGAGTAGGCTAAATTCTTTTTGAAAAAGTGTCAGTGCAACTATGATCATGATCGCAAGACCACCATAAATCCAGAGATCTTCCTCCAGTATGGCAATAGCATTCCCAAAGATGAAATGATTTAAACCAGCCATTTCGGGATTTCCTGACTTTTGGATAACTGTAAGAAGGACGATGCCAAATCCAAAGAAAATAGAAAGAATAGAGGCTATGATAGCGTCTTCAGACAGCTTTGTGTTCCGCTTAAGCCAACTTGTGAGAAAAGTAGCAAGCGCGCCTGAAACAAATGCTCCACCTACGATAAAGAGCGGATTTTTTTCTCCTGCTAAAATAAACCCGAGACAAATCCCTGGAAGCACGGCATGTGAAATGGCATCGCCAAGCAGGGCTTTTTTGTCCAAAAAACTATAAGTACCTACATAGGCCGAACCCAAACCCAGTAGGGTAATGCCGATCACCACATAAAAAATACTCGGATCTTGGAAGGTAAAGAAGTAGGTAAAGTTTTCCATAAGGCCTAGCTCTTTAAAGGGTTGAAGCTTTGCTTTCTGACTAGTTCAGAAACCTTGGAAAGTAGATTCAATTTTCCGCCATAGGTTTTTCTGAGAAGCTCTTCGGTCACCACTATTTCCTTGGGGCCTGATGCGACTAAGTGGAGATTCAACATGATGATCCAATTGAAGTAATTCATGGCAGAATAAATATCATGATGCACCACGATCACGGTTTTACCTTCTTGGGTCATTTGCTTCAATAGCTCAAAAATGGCCGTCTCGGTAGCCATATCCACTCCTGCAAAAGGTTCATCCATCAAATACAAGTCTGCATCCTGAGCCAAGGCTCTCGCCAAAAAAACACGCTGCTGCTGCCCTCCAGAAAGCTCGGAGATTTGTCGATTGATAAATGCGCTCATCCCAACCTTATCCAAGCTGGCAAGTGCTATTTCCTTTTCCTTTTTCCCAGGGCGTCTAAACAATCCAAGTTTTCCATAAGTACCCATCATCACCACGTCCAAAACTGAGGCAGGAAAATTCCAATCCACAGATTCACGCTGGGGAACATAGCTAATTCTTGATCTGACTTCTTCTAATGATTTGTCGAAGATCTTGACAAAACCACCAGTAGGATTGACCAAGCCCATTATAGCTTTGATCAAAGTTGATTTTCCGGCGCCATTTGGGCCGAGAATTCCAATTAATTGACCTTGTGGAAGCGTTAAGTCCACATTCCACAACACCGGGCTTTGCTCATAACTCACAATCAAATCATGAACTTCTAAAATGGGAGATTCGGCTTGTACTATCATGAGTTGAGGTTGTTAAAGATCATATTGATATTGGCGCGGACCATCCCAATATAGGTGCCAGCAGGAGTTCCTACAGCATCAAGGCTATCGGTATAAAGTGGTCCAGCAAGTTTAATGGGATGGTTTTGATTGGCACAGCCGGCCACTACGGCTTCAATCGCTTTTGGGGAGATGGTTTGCTCCGCAAAAACGGCTTTGATATCACGCTCTACAATAAATGAGACCAAGCCGGTCAGATCACGAAGCCCTGGTTCGCTTAGGGTGGAAAGTCCTTGAAGTCCTTTAACCTCTAGCTGATAGGCTTCGCCAAAATAGCCGAAAGCATCATGAGCGGTAATCAAAGCTTGATTTGTTTTCCGAAGTAGGGTAGCCTTTTCTATAATTTCTTTATTCAGCAAATCGAGTTCTGCTTGAAAAGCCCCAGAATTCTTTTTCAATTCTCCCGTCCAATCAGGACGCCAAAGCATTAGCTCTTTGGCAGTATAATCCATGGATTCACTCCAAAGGGACACATCAAACCAAATATGTGGATCTACGCTGTGTGCTTCAGGTCCACTTCGAATTAGCTTTTTGCTGTCCAGACCTTCGGATGCATTGATAATTTTCTTTTGGGTAGCTAGTTTCTCAAAAATTTCGGTCATTTTACCTTCGAGAAACAAGCCATGGTAGATAATCAAATCCGCATTTTGGAGTAGGTCCAAGTCACGCACAGATGCCTTATACAAATGTGGGTCTACACCAGCGGGCATTAATGGAACCACGGTGGCTAAATCTCCAACAATATTTTGAACCCCATCTGCGAGGATACTTGTGGTCACCACGATTTGTGGTTTGCTTCTTTGCTCTGGAGAGTCAAAGCGGCAAGACCCCAGAATGAATAAGAATGCTATAATCCAAGCTCTTTTCATGAGACTACGATCAGGATATTTGATGCTACATCTTTTGACATAAAAAGCTTCTTCTGTTCGACTGCTATTTCTACTGATCCGTCAAATTCTACTTTGTCCAAAAGTCTGATTCTAGCGCCTATGTAAGCGCCCACTTTGTCTAAATATCTGAGGAAGGCTGCAGAGCTATCTTTGACTGCAACGATCTGTCCATTTTGACCAATTTCCATTTCACTCAAAGCGATCCGAGGCCGGGCTTTTACATCTCCAAACTCATCTGGAATTGGGTCACCATGAGGGTCGAATTTCGGGAAGTTTAGAAACTCATCAAGTCGCTGAATGAGTAGGGGGGAGCGGACATGTTCTAGCTGCTCTGCTACCTCGTGAACTTCGTCCCAACTGAACCTTAATTTGTCCACCAAAAACACCTCCCAAAGTCTATGTTTTCGGATGGTTTGTAGGGCGTATTTTTTTCCCTCATCCGTGATTTGGAGCCCGTAATATTTACGATAGTTGATAACTTTTTTCTCTCCAAGTTTGCGAAGCATATCACTCACCGATGCTGGTTTTGTTTTCATTTCTGAGGCCAGGTCATTGGTTGATACTCCCTTCTTACCGCCATCGGAAAGGTGGTATATCGCTTTCAAGTAATTCTCTTCTGAGTTAGTCAGGGTCATGTTTGAATTTCCGTTTAGACAAAGTTAGGATTATATTTTAGATATAGCTAAATATATTTTCAATAGAAGCTAAATCGACTGTTGATAACTCATTTTCATCCGTGGATGTTGATTTAGGTTAGTCTAAAATAATTTATTTTTTAACCTAAAAATATTCATAATAAACTCAATTTAAATTTGTTGTAAAATCAAAAAATCACAATCGAGGCTTATTCAGGTTGATTTTACTCAGTTTCCAAAAGGGTGAAACGAGTGTAAACTAGAGAGGGTAGGTGGATAAGTATTAGCCCTGAACGTGGATAACCTTAAGCTTGGATTAGACCTTCGACCAGCTTTAGAAAGCCAGGTTTATCCGACTCCCAATTCACTTCAAGCTGATTGGGATTTAAAAAATAGACCTGGTCCAAGGCCAGTCGAAATTGAGACAGGTATTCCTGAGGTTTGTAAAAATCTATTGAGAAACCTCCTGCACTTTCTTTGAAAAAGCTTTTCCAAGTTTCATTCTTTGGATAAAGAATTGGGATTCCCAATGCCTGGCCTTCGAAAAATTTGGAAGGGATTTTTCCTTCAAAAGCGGCGTGAATTTCATAAGGGCAGAGGAGGAAATCTGCGCTTTGAATGGCCTCAATTATTTCTGAATGTGGGACTGGGATTGAGTCGATTTTCAAGTCTATTTGAGGTTGATTTTCGACTTGTTTTAAAAGCACTTTTTCAAATTCCGGGACGGTAGTTTGCCCAATAATTGTAAGCCTCGAAAATGGATATTCTTTCACGACTGCTTTGAAAAATTCTATCCCATTCAGGGTTCCAAATGACTCAGCCAGGGTGCCGGAAATCACAAAGTGATAACCATATTTTTCTTCTGGTTTTTTAGGCAAAATAGTCTTGATTTCACCCACGAATTTATTCTCTAAAACGAGTGCTGGCTTTCGATCGTGGAACTGACTTTGGTAGCATTTTTCCGCAAGGATATAATGATCTATTGCTTTACTTTCTTCTGCCAGTTTGATCACTTTTTCCCAAAGTTTGATCTTCCAATCAGGACTATTTTTCCGTAAAGAAAGGTTGAGGATATAGTTTTCCTGAACGTCATAGATCAGTCGAAAACCAATCTTGTCTTTGAGTTGTTGGACTATGGGCAGGTATTCAAACGTACAACAGATGACTAGCTGAGGCCGTATTTCCAAGAGTAATTTCCGAAATATCAATTGCGCTTTGATGCGACTAATGAGGCTATTGGGAACGGCTTGAGAGGAGTGGAATTTTACTTTATGAGATATTTCAATCTTTTTGGTTGAAAAACCTATGATGTTTATCTCGTATTTATTTGTTTCACGCAGCGAAAGCCCAAATTTTTCCCAAGCCCGGGTATCGTGCACCGGTTTTAAGGTGGATGCGATTACGATTCTTGGGGGTGAAACTGCATCGGGCATAAACGAAACTAACTAAAAAAATGGAACTGAAAACCATCATTGAAAAAGCTTGGGAAAACAGAGAGCTTTTACAGGAAAAAGAAATTCAAATTGCTATCAAGGACACCATTGATGAATTAGATCTTGGTAAAATCCGTGTGGCTGAGCCTTTGGAGTCAGGTGGATGGCAGGTGAATGACTGGGTGAAAAAGGCAGTGATTCTTTATTTCCCCATTCAGCAAATGAAGACCATAGAAGTGGGTCCTTTTGAGTTTCACGACAAAATTGCTCTCAAATCAAACTATGCCAAGCAGGGAGTACGCGTGGTACCTCACGCTATAGCTCGATATGGCTCTTTTCTCGCTAGAGGAGTAGTGATGATGCCAAGTTATGTTAATATCGGAGCTTATGTGGACAGTGGCACGATGGTTGATACCTGGGCGACCGTTGGTTCTTGCGCGCAAATAGGAAAGAATGTTCACCTCAGTGGTGGAGTAGGGATTGGCGGAGTTTTGGAGCCGGTTCAGGCTGCTCCAGTGATTATCGAAGACGGTGCGTTTATCGGCTCTAGGGCCATTATTGTGGAAGGCGTGAAAGTAGAGCGTGAGGCCGTTATTGGTGCTGGCGTTACCTTGACCGCAAGCTCAAAAATCATAGACGTGACCGGATCTGCTCCTAAAGAATATCGTGGAATTGTGCCCGAGAGATCGGTTGTGATTCCTGGAAGTTTGGAGAAAGAGTTTGCTGCCGGTAAATATCAAGTGCCTTGTGCTTTGATCATTGGCAAGCGAAAAGCTTCCACCGACCTCAAAACTTCCCTTAATGATGCGCTGCGCGAGAATAATGTCGTAGTCTAAAATTAGTAAAGAATGAAAAAATTATTTCAGGTCAGCATGATCATTACGATGATCTCTTTGGTTTTGGCCTGTAAGCCAGAAGTGTCGCCAGGAGATCAGTTTTTTGCAAAAGGTCAATTTGAACAAGCAATTGAAGCCTACAGTCAAAAACTTGAATTTTCACCCAATGACGTGAGGATCCTTTACAATAGAGGTCGTGCTTTTGAGGAAATGAAAAAGTATGAGGAAGCAAAATCCGATTTTGATAAAGCTTTAACCTTGGATCCGAATAACTTTCAGGTATTGCTATCCTTGGCTAATCTGAATCACAAGCAAAAGAAGTATAATGCTGCATTGCTTTATGCGAACAAAGCCGCCGAAATTCCAGGAGCTCCTGCCATGGCTTCTTTTATGAAAGCCAGGGCACAGCATCAACTTGGAGATACTAAAGAGGCGCTTGCTTCTTATGGGCAGGCCATTCAAATTGATAAAGATTTTGGCCAAGCTTATTACAATCGTGGTTTATTGAAAATTGCGACGGGACGAATAGGCTCTGCATGCGAAGACTTCCAACTCGCATTAGCTCTTGAATATCCAGGAGCGCAAGAAGCTTCAAATAAGTATTGTAAATAAACAAAAAGCCAGATTTGAATCTGGCTTTTTACTTATCAATTTTCAGGAACTACATCGTGATCATGTACTTCTTCCGTATGGTCGCAAATGGCATCTGAGGCCAATCGGCCTGAACCTCCGCAAGTCCTACAAGCGCTGACTTCCTTTTTGGTGCCTTGACATACAGGGCAAGTGAGTCTTCCGTTTGCAGCACATCGCTCACATTCAAAGTACTCAACGATGTTGAAAATGTTCTTTTTGGTGATCATCCCTGTCCCGCCGCATCGGCTACATCCCACCACTCCTTTTGCCTTGCAATAGTCGCAATCCTGTTCGATTTCCTTATTGCCATCACAAGTGAAGCAAGCCTTGTATCTATATCCACGACGATCACAGAGCTGGCACATTTGAATGGATTTGAGAGGCTCAGAGAGCTTTTCTTTTAATTCTTTGGCTCCGTCATAATTTTCTCCCGTGAAGCCGGTGAGCTCAAGGTATTTGTTGAGAAAGTTTGCGCTGTTATCAAATTGGTCTAAGTGGTAAAGCGTCTCCGCGAAAAAATAGGGCATCTCTTCCGGCAGCGGAAGCCCAGAATCAATCAGATTTCGAAAAATATTATTCGCTGTAACGAAGTCCTGTCTCTCCATTGCCGCAATTGCACCTGTCATCCATTTATCCGTTTGTCCCAAATTTGGAAGTACTTGAGCTTGGACTTTGCCAGTGAAAATAGCAGTAAGCACCAATAGGACTACAAGCGTGTTTTTCTTCAAGATTTTATCCACAGAATTCAAAATTATTTATTCAACCAGCAAGAAACTTAAAAGTGGTTGAGCTCAAAAGTTAATTTATACAAATCTCGTATTTTCCATTCTTATTCTAGAAAAGGATTTTAGAAATTAAATTTTGTCTTTATTTTAGGCCTGCTTGTTTTAATGGTAAATCAGGCGAATCATTTAGTAAAACAAATAAATTTTATGGCACAAACAATCACGATGATCGAAAGCATTGGCCCAGCTTTCAAAGAAAAATTGGCTGCAGCTGGTGTTACCACTGTTGAAGGACTTTTAGAAAAAGGAGCTACCAAAACTGGAAGAAAAGGCATTGCCGAGGCTTCTGGCATTGCTGAAGGCAAGATCCTGGACTGGGTAAATATGGCAGATTTGTTTAGAATCAAAGGAGTTGGAAGCCAATTTGCTGAGCTATTGAAAGCTGCAGGAGTAGATACCGTTAAGGAGTTGAGAAATCGAAATGCAGCTAATTTACACGCAGCATTGGTTAAAACTCAGGCAGAAAAAGGATTGACTAGAGCAGTACCTTCTGAATCTCAAGTCGCGGGTTACATTGACTCCGCTAAGGAGCTTGAGCCTGTGGTAACGTACTAAAATTCTTAATTTGAATACCCAAAAGAACCTTTTTGCCATCGGCTTAAAGGTTTTTTTGTAGCTTGTTTTCAAATCTTCATAAATGGAAAAGGTAGAAAAATTTAAAAAAGTCTTGACTGATGGTCAAGTGTATAAAAAGGACTTTTTAATCTTAGGTACGGGTATACTTGATGGTAATCCAGTATCAGGAGCGCAGATTAAACTTCCGCTCAAAACCTTAAATCGTCACGGCTTGATTGCAGGTGCTACGGGTACTGGTAAAACCAAAACACTTCAGGTGCTGGCTGAGCAGCTTTCGCTTAAAGGTGTACCATCTGTGTTGATGGATCTAAAAGGGGATCTTTCTGGCTTGGCTCAGCCTGGTGAGGCGAATGATTTTATTCTCAATCGATCCAAAGTCATTGGTGTGGACTATGACCCTATGGGCCTTCCAGTGGAGTTGATGTCCATTTCCAATGAAAAAGGAGTAAGACTCAAAGCTACCATTTCTGAATTTGGCCCGGTATTGATCAGTCAGATTTTGGATTTGAACGATACCCAGCGAGGTGTCATAGCTCTGATTTTTAGATACTGTGACTTGCATCATCTGCCTCTTTTGAATCTGAAGGACTTGAAGCGGATGCTTCAGTTTGTGACGAATGAGGGAAAAGAAGTAATCACGAAGGAATTTGGAAGCGTTTCTTCTGCTTCTGTTAGTACCATCATGCGAAAGATCATTGAGCTAGAGCAACAAGGCGCTGAGAAGTTTTTTGGGGAAAAGTCCTTTGAAGTTGAGGATTTCTGCCGTCAGAAATATGGAAGAGGAGTGATTTCCATCATCAGACTCACTGATATTCAATCCAGACCTAAGCTCTTTTCTACCTTTATGCTGAGTCTGCTTTCTGAAATTTATGAGACTTTCCCTGAGCAAGGAGACGATGACAAGCCTAAACTTTGCCTATTTATAGATGAGGCTCATTTGGTCTTTGATAATGCATCAAAGGACCTTTTAGAAAAGATTGAAGCGATCGTAAAGCTAATTCGCTCAAAGGGAGTGGGAGTTTATTTCTGTACCCAGACCCCAACGGATGTACCTGAGAATATTCTTGGTCAGCTCGGTTTAAAAATACAACATGCCTTGAGAGCGTTTACCGCTAAAGACCGAAAAGCAATTTCCAAAACCGCAGAAAACTATCCGGATTCTGAATTTTATGAGACTTCCAAAATTTTGACTTCCATGGGAATAGGAGAGGCTTTGGTTACGGCCTTGAATGAGAAAGGCATTCCTACTCCTCTAGCTCATACGCTCGTGAGAGCTCCCATCACTCGTATGGATATTTTGACCAATAATGAAATCAATTCCTTGGTGGCATCTTCAGATTTGGTAGGCAAATACAATGAGGATGTCGATCGCGAAAGTGCCTTTGAAATGCTGGAAAAGAAGATGGAGAAAATCGAGCAGGAGCAGGAAAAAGCCAGTCTTCCTAAGCCCAACCTTGGCACTGCAAGACGTACCAAAGAAGATGAATCCCTCATTGAAGAGTTGAGTAAAAATACCATGGTAAGACAATTAGGACGAACCATTTTCCGAGAATTAACTCGCGGTATTTTGGGGTCATTTACTGGTAAAAGAAGATGATCTTAACTAATTGATAATCTGTGAGTAATAAATTAAAAATTGCTGTAATTGGTGGAGGAGCTGCTGGCTTTTTTTCTGCAATTCATGCAGCTGATATACATACTGATGTCCACTTATTTGAGAAGAGTTCGAAGCTACTTTCTAAAGTGAAAATTTCCGGAGGCGGTCGCTGCAATGTTACGCATAGGCCCTTGCCGGTTTCAAGCCATGTGAAAAATTATCCAAGAGGTGAAAAATTCCTCAAAAAGGTTTTTCCAAAGTTCACTTCTCAAGACACCATGGATTGGTTTGAGAGTAAAGGAGTGCCTTTAAAAATAGAATCTGATGGTCGGGTTTTTCCAGTTTCGGATGATTCGCAAAGTATCATCAATGCTTTGACCAAAGAGGCGCAAAAGTCGCGAGTGCAAATCCATTTGAATTCGGGAGTCTCAGAAATCAAAAAATCTGAACTAGAAGGCTTTGAACTTAATGTGAATAACAGTCATCTTCATTTTGATCGCTTAATTATTTGCACGGGAGGTCACCCAAAGCTCTCAGGATTTGAATTTTTATCTCAGCTCGGACATAAAATTCTGGACCCCATTCCATCTCTATTTACTTTCAACACACCGGGAGAACTGATTCGGGAGCTGAAGGGAATTTCTTTCCCAGATGGACATGTGAAGCTGGCAGGATCAAAATTAAACTATCGAGGACCTGTCTTAATTACCCATTGGGGAGTGAGTGGCCCCGCTGTATTAAAGCTTTCAGCTTTCGGTGCTAAATGGTTATTTGAAAGGGAGTATAAGGCTGAAGCGATTATCAATTGGGTCGCAGAATTTGGAGAAAATGACTTTTTGGCTCATTTATTGAACTATATAAACAAGCATCCCCAACAGCAGCTTGCAAAGCATCCTTTGTTTGGTATACCAAGCCGCTTTTGGTCGCATTTATGTTGGAGGTCAGGTATAACAGAAGGAGAACAAAACTTTCATTTGTCAAAAAAGCAAGTTAACAAGCTCGTTCAGAATCTTTTTTGTTATAATTTGCCCTTGAACGGTAAAACTACATTTAAAGAAGAATTCGTCACCTCAGGTGGTGTAGATTTGAATGAAGTAGATTCAGCAAACATGGAAAGCAAAATTCACTTAAATCTTTTTTTTGCAGGAGAAGTCCTAGATATAGATGGTATTACTGGAGGGTTTAATTTCCAGGCAGCATGGTCTACAGGTTTCCTTGCAGGTAAGTCCGCAAAGTCATCGTAAAAGCGCCTATGAATCAACATTACCCTAACCTATTATCCAAAATTGACGAAATGGCGGATGGTGACCAAGACTTTAAGAGCCAATTGACCCGAGCTATTAAATCTGGTATGGAAGAGTTAAAGCAGAAATATGAAGAGGGAATGATCCAAAGTAATGAAATGATCATCCAACAAGTTCGTCATAAGGTTAAGCCAACATTAATGCTTTTTGGTTTTGATGATTTGATCGAATTTCTAAATGAAGGAAAGGTAATTTTAGAAAGCGAGGGCTTCGGTCCAAGCTTTAATGCCCATGCCAAGCAGGTATCTGGGCAGCTGGAGAAAGCAATAGCCCAGCTTCATTCGCTGGAATAGTAGTTTTTTTTCAGGCACTTACTTTATTTACTTTTGTAGGAAACTCTCATTTCCATGCCAGTTATTCCTTCCACGTACCGAAAACCACCATTTTATCTTTTTAACGGGCATTTGGAAACCATAGTGCCGAGCCTTTTTAGGAATGTTGAGCACGTCGTCTATACTCGAGAAAAAATCCCTACACCAGATCAGGATTTCCTTAATCTAGATTGGGCAAAGGTTGGGAGCAATACCCTACTTATCATTTCTCATGGTCTTGAAGGAGATTCAGAACGTCATTATGTTCGTGGATTAGTAAAGCTTTTTAACAAAAATCAAGTGGACGTTTTGGTTTGGAACAATAGGAGCTGTGGTGGGGAAATGAATCTTCAACCCATCTTGTATCATCATGGAGCGAGCTATGACCTCAATACGACTGTAGAGCACGTTTTGGCTACGCAGAAATATGAGACTATCTATCTGACTGGCATCAGCATGGGAGGAGCTCAAACTCTCAAATATCTCGGTGAAAAGGGAGCAAATCTTCCTAACCAAATCAAAAAGGCCGCCGTATACTCCACCCCGGTTAATCTACCAAGTAGTGCCGCGACTTTGAAAGAGAAGCGAAATGTGTTTTACAAAAAGCGGTTTCTTGGAAAACTCAAAGAGAAAATGCGAAGGAAAGGAGAGCAATTTCCCGATTTAGTCGATTTGGAGTTACTGGAGCGTGTGAATGATTTTGACACCTTTGACACAGCGTTTACCGCAAAACTTCATGGCTTCGCTGATGCAAATGATTTCTACCAGTCCGTTTCTGCTGATCAATGGATGCCTGATATCGCCATTCCTACCTTGGTGATAAATGCCTTGAATGATCCCTTGTTGGGTCCGGAATGCTATCCTGAGAAATTGGCTAGAACCAAGGAAGAAATTATTCTAGAAATGCCAAAAAGGGGTGGTCATACTGGTTTTGTTTTGCGGGATGATGAATTTACTTGGGCGGAATACCGGTTTCGAGAGTTTTTGTTGGGGTGATTGCTTATGGCTTTTAGTATATTGAAGCCTAATCACCATTTGTCTCATCTATGCGCAAGTTCTTTTTTGGGGGACTCTTTCTCCTTGGTCTAATCACGATTTTTTTGATGTGGTACTTCCAATTCATGAATTTTGATTTGGGTCGTTTTGTGCTTTGGTTGCTTCTTTTACTCTTTTTTATTGGCGTTTATGACGTCTTTCAAAGAAAGCACGCAATCCTTAGGAATTTCCCTCTTGTAGGTCATTTTAGATATTTACTTGAATCTATTAGTCCTGAGATCCAGCAATATTTTATTGAAAGCAATACGGATGGAAAACCCTTCGATAGAAACACCAGAGCATTGGCTTATCGGCGGGCCAAAAGTGTGAATGATACTCATCCGTTTGGTACACAGCGAGATATAGGTGAATCGGATTACATGGCACTACGGCACTCCATCTATGCTGTCGTGCCAAAGGATAAGGATCCTAGAGTGATGATCGGCGGGAAGGACTGTTTACAACCCTATTCAGCATCTATTTACAATATTTCAGCGATGAGCTTTGGTTCCCTATCCTCAAGAGCAATCATGGCATTAAATAAAGGTGCTGCAAAAGGAAATTTTTATCATAACACCGGAGAAGGCGGGATTTCACATTATCATAGAAATGGGGGAGATTTAGTTTGGCAGATCGGAACAGGCTACTTTGGTTGTAGGGATGAACATGGTAATTTTTCTCCAGAGGCCTTCCAAGAGAAAGCCAATTGGCCCGAGGTCAAAATGATCGAAATTAAACTTTCACAGGGAGCAAAGCCTGGTCATGGAGGAGTTCTTCCTGGTGTAAAAAATACTCCTGAAATCGCTGAAATCAGAGGAGTTAAGGCAGGGGAGACCATTCTCTCTCCACCAGCTCATAGTGCTTTTCATAATGAAGAAGGGTTGATTGACTTTGTAAGTCAATTGAGAGAATTGTCAGGAGGAAAGCCGGTAGGCTTCAAGCTTTGTATCGGAAGGACAGAGGAGTTTCTGTCGATCTGTAAGGCCATGATGAAGCGAAATTCATTTCCTGACTTTATCACAATAGATGGGGCCGAAGGGGGTACAGGTGCCGCTCCTTTAGAGTTTTCCGATAGCGTAGGTATTCCTCTTTTGCCGGCATTGATTTTCGTCAGAAGTACATTGGAAAAGTTTGGGATTCGGGATCAAATCAAAGTCATCGCCGCAGGAAAGGCGATTAGCGCCTTTTCCATAGTAAGGAATATCGCAATCGGGGCTGATATCTGCAATGCGGCCAGAGGCTTTATGTTTAGTTTGGGCTGTATTCAGGCCTTGAGATGCAATTCCAATGATTGTCCAACTGGAGTGGCCACGCAGCGAAAAAGCCTAGAAAAAGGACTTGTGGTTACTGATAAGGCTGAGCGTGTATACAATTACCACAAGAACACTGTTCATGCCGTAGTGGAGCTCTTAGGCGCAAGTGGTCACCAACATACATCGGAATTAACAGCCGCAGATCTTGTCAGAGGAGATGAAATGATTGCCTTGGCAGATCGGTATTTTCCAGATAGCGTCATTACTCAGGTCGATCATTAATCAAATCGAGAGACGACCATGTCTGCTATGGTACCACCAATTGCCAAAGAGCTTGTGGCAGCAGGCGATGGGGCATTCAACACATTAATAGCTGTTTTAGTCTCCTCAATTGCAAAGTCATCCAATAATCCTCCTGTACGATCGCAAGCTTGAGCTCGAACGCCCGCACCTCCATCTTCCAGATCAGATTGTTGAATTTCAGGAATTAATTCCTGGAGAGCTTTGGTAAATGCAGCTTTCGAAAAGGAGCGGTATAGTTCTCCAAATCCTGTCTGCCAATATTTTGCAGCTACTTTTTGGAAACCAGGCCAAGCTAGGGTTTCTCCTAATTCACCCAAATCAACTTGAGACTTTTTGTATCCTTCTCTTTTGAAGGCTAACACTGCATTGGGTCCAGCTTCTACACCTCCTTTTTTCATTCGAGTAAAGTGCACTCCCAAAAACGGAAAATTTGGATCCGGAACAGGGTAAATCAAATTTTTAACCAGGTACTCCTTCTCCTTTTTCAGCTTATAATATTCCCCACGGAACGGAATGATTTTTACCTGAACATCCTTTTGGCTGGTCATTTGAGCGACCTTGTCTGAGTACAGACCAGCGCAGTTTACTACCAATTTTGCTTCTACAACCTTATCTGAAGTAATGATTACATTTAGATTACCATTCCTATTGATTTTAAGTACTTTATGATTATAAAAAATCTGTCCTCCATGTTGAATAAACTTTCGGCCATAGGCCAAAGCCACTTCGTAATAATCCACAATTCCAGTTTGTGGTACATGAATGGCCGCTACCCCGGCGCAATGGGGCTCGTACTCTTTTAGCTCCTCAAGTGTGATAGCTCGGGTACCGGTAAGTCCATTTTGAAGGCCACGCTCCAGCAAATTATTAAGTAGAGGCTTTTGCTCTTCTCTAGTGGCCACCACGACCTTTCCCGTGAGCTCGAAAGGAATGCTTTCTTCTTCGCAAAATTGCACCAATTCTTTGTAGCCCTGAAGACAATTGGTCGCTTTGAGTGAACCGGGTTTATAGTATAATCCTGAGTGGATTACTCCGCTATTGTTACCGGTTTGATGCTTGGCAAGTTGGGCTTCCTTCTCCAAGATTACTACTTTCAATTTTGGGGATTTTTGCTGGATTTTAAGTGCTGTAGCCAGCCCAACAATACCTCCACCCACTATTGCTATATCAAATGTCATAGGTGTAAATTTCAAACAAATATAAAAGCCTAATTTTCAAAACGGGTCAGTTTTTTAAGAGCTTTTAATAGTCAAAAGAGAACTTTATTTAATCAGATCCGATTTACTTGCCATATTCAGCTAATTTTGAAACGGATTTGCCCAATCCAGCTTAAATCAATGATGCGACTCCTTTTTTTCATTTTAATTTTTATTGGCTCATTTCAGGTCTCTGCTCAGCGAATTGTCAAAGGAAAAGTGACTGATGCCGAAACTGGTGACCCCATTCCCTTTGCCTCTGTCTTGCTCAAAGGTACTTCTGTGGGGAAATCCACAGATTTTGAGGGAAATTTTATTATCGAAAGCAATGTGTCTGCTGATAGTCTCCAAGTCAGCTATTTGGGGTATTTCAGTCAAACAAAGCCCTTAACAGATGCAAGGGAGCAAACCATCAATTTTCAGCTCAGGCCATCGGATTTTGAATTAGAAGCTTTTGTTTTTGAGGCGGGGGAAAATCCTGCTTTTGAAATCATAAGAAGAGCAGTCGCTAAGAAAAAAGAGTTTGATAAGCGGAATCTGGAGGCATATGAAACCAAAAACTACACAAAAATAGAAATCGACATTGACCAGGTTTCAGAGTCTTTTACACAGCGGAAGGCTGTGCAAAAAGTAACCAATGTCTTGGACTCCATCAAACAGCTCACCAACGATGAGGGGGAAAAGATTTTGCCGATATTCTTTTCTGAGACTTTATCGAAGTTTTATTTCAGAAATAATCCAGAGCTTAAGAAAGAGATTGTAGAAAAGTCAAAAGTGACAGGAGTTGGGATCACGGATGGATCCACCACCTCCCAGATCACCGGATCTGCTTTTCAGGAATATAATTTTTATAAAAATTGGCTTAACATTCTGGAAAAGGAATTTGTATCGCCGATTGCAGATGGCTGGAAAGGATTTTACGATTACGATTTATTGGATTCTGTGCTGATTGAAGGCGATTCAGCGTATTTGCTGCAGGTGTACCCTTTGCGGGAGCAAGACTTGGCTTTCTCTGGTACGATCTGGATCAATACCAAAACATATGCGCTCAAGCAGGTGGATTTAACGATCAACAAGGAAGCTAATTTGAATTTTATTGAGCGGATCAAAATCCAACAAGTCCTGCAGCCAACCGCTTCAGGACCATTAATTCCTTCCAAGACTAGAGTACAGATTAAAATAGGTCAAGTGACGCCAAATACGGCAGGGTTATTGGCAAAGTTCTACACCTCCGCAGATAGCGTTAAACTGAACGATCCTCAGCAGACTTCTTTTTTTAACCAAGCTGTAGTACTTCGACCAGACTTCGATTCGGGGGGAGAGGAGTTTTGGAAGGCCAACCGTCAAGATCCATTGAGTTCAGAGGAATTAGCAGTATTACAAATGGTGGATACACTGCGTAAGATTCCAGTGATTCGATTTTACTCTGAAGGCCTGAAATTCTTTGCTACGGGTTACTTGCCTGTTGGCAAAGTGGATTTGGGTCCTTGGCCCGGATTTTTCAATTACAATGATGTGGAAGGCGTAAGGTTGGGCATGGGCTTCCGAACTAACTTGAAATTCAGCAACAAATGGCTGCTGGAAGGCTATGCGGCTTATGGCCTTAAGGATGAAAGATTGAAGTTTACAGGCTCAGTCACGAGAATTCTAAATCGAGAGCGTTGGACAACTCTTTCTTTGACCTCACAGCGAGAAATTGACCAAGTGGGATTGGAGATTGAGAGTTTGGCGGGTAATAGTATTTTCTTGGCGGCAAGTAGATTTGGAACACTTCGACGGCCATATCTCAGTACCAACCATCGCCTGGAGTTTCAGCGAGAAATCTTCAAAGGGTTTCTACTTTCCGCAGGTCTTCGCACCAGTCAATTTGATCCGCTTTATGACTTCTTTTATTTAGAGAAAGATACCGGGGAGTATAAATCTGAATTTCATACCACAGAAGCCAAAGTAGGGGTAAGATATGGTCGCGATGAGATCATCATTATCAATGATAATGAGCGAGTATCCTTCGGTCCGTCTCGATGGCCTATTTTCGAATTAAACTACACTAAAGGTTTTCAATGGCTTGATGGGGATTTTGATTACTCCAAATTAAGTCTGTATGTCTATCAGCGTCTGAATATGGGGATGCTTGGGGTATCACGGTATGAAGCTGAAGCAGGAAAAATTTTCGGGGAAGTACCTTATCCTTTGCTCCGAAACCATCTTGGGAATGAAACCCTCTTCTATACCAATGCGGCATTCAATACCATGAATTTCAACGAGTTTGCTTCAGATCAATATTTCAGCCTGAGGTACAGACATTTCTTTGAAGGGTTTTTATTGAATAAAATTCCTTTGATCAAGAAGCTTAAGTGGAGAGGTGTAGCCAATGCAAATATTCTATTCGGATCGGTACGGGATGCCAATATTGCAAATGCTCCCACGGAAGACCCTGATGGCAATATGCTCGAAACATTTGGGCGGCTCGATCCTGCCAAACCGTATCTAGAGCTAGGCTATGGGATAGAAAATATCTTCAAATTTTTCAGGGTTGACTTTTTCCATCGGATGACCTATTTGGATAATCCTGGAGCAAAACCATTTGGGGTAAAAATATCGGCCCAGATTATATTGTAGGTTAGTTTATTGTTACTTATTCGCTATATAATCTAGAATCGTCGATTACAGAGCTTATTAATATTGAGATTCATTTTTCCTTTGGAATCTAGCTTTGCATATTTGCAGCTTAAACAATCGCCTGTTTGTAAAGGCTTTTTTATTTTATGTCACAACAAATTAAGATCACCCTTCCTGATGGAACAGTGAAGGAGTACGAAAAAGGAACTACCGGACTACAGATTGCTGCGAGTATCAGCGAGGGTTTAGCTCGGAATGTTCTAGGAGCCAAAGTAAATGGACAGGTATGGGATGCCACGCGGGCCATTCATGAAGATGCAAGCCTACAGCTATTAACTTGGAATGATTTGGAAGGGAAAAATACCTTTTGGCATTCTTCTGCGCACTTGCTTGCCGAGGCTTTGGAAGATTTATATCCAGGAATTAAATTCGGTATTGGACCACCAATTGAGACCGGTTTTTATTACGATGTTGATTTTGGTGATCATAAATTGGAGGGTGAGGAGCTAGAGAAAATAGAAGCCAAGATGGTGGAGCTTGCTCGTCAGAAAAACGAGTATATCCGCAAGGAAATCTCCAAAGCAGATGCGGTTTCCTATTATCAAAAGAAAGGGGATAAATATAAATTGGACCTTCTCGAAGGACTGGAAGATGGTACCATCACGTTTTATGAGCAGGGTAATTTCACTGATCTTTGCCGCGGTCCGCACATACCCAATACTGGCTTTATCAAAGCAGTGAAGCTTACCAACATTGCTGGTGCGTACTGGAGAGGTGATGAAAAAAGCAAAATGCTCACCCGAATCTATGGTGTCACTTTCCCGAAGGCAAAGGAGCTGAGCGAATATTTGACACTTTTGGAAGAAGCTAAAAAACGTGATCATAGAAAGCTGGGTCGCGAACTTGAGCTTTTTACCTTTTCAGAAAAAGTAGGAATGGGATTGCCGCTTTGGCTTCCTAAAGGAACCTTACTTCGAGAGCGATTGGTGAGTTTTTTAAAGAAAGCACAGGACAAATCAGGCTATCAGCAAGTGATCACACCTCATATCGGGCATAAAGCACTTTATGAAACTTCTGGTCACTATGAGAAATACGGAAAGGATTCATTTCAGCCTATAGCGACACCTCATGAGGGGGAGGAGTTTTTGCTTAAGCCGATGAATTGTCCCCATCACTGTGAAATATATAAGCATAAGCCGCACTCATACAAGGAATTGCCCATCCGCTATGCGGAGTTTGGTACTGTTTACCGGTATGAGCAAAGTGGAGAATTGCATGGATTGACCCGTGTGAGAGGCTTTACTCAAGACGATGCGCATATTTTCTGTAGGCCTGATCAGGTTAAAGAAGAGTTTATCAAAGTGATTGATCTGGTGCTTTATGTGTTTAAGGCCTTGGGTTTTGAAGACTATACGGCACAAATTTCACTTAGAGATCCAGAGAATCCTTCAAAGTACATTGGAGGAGATGAAGCCTGGAACAAAGCTGAATCTGCCATTATTGAGGCCGCTGCTGAAAAAGGACTTGACACCGTAACTGAGCTAGGTGAGGCTGCATTCTATGGACCTAAGCTTGACTTTATGGTTAAAGATGCCTTAGGGAGAAAATGGCAGTTGGGTACCATTCAGGTCGATTACCAGCTTCCAGATCGTTTTGAATTGGAGTATATCGGTTCGGACAATCAAAAACACAGACCAGTAATGATCCACCGTGCGCCATTTGGCTCTTTGGAGCGTTTTGTAGCGGTGTTGATTGAGCATTGTGCTGGTAATTTCCCACTTTGGCTTTCTCCTGATCAAATCAATATTTTGCCAATTTCTGAGAGATACTTGGACTACGCTGAAGAAGTGAAGGCTTTGCTTGATGAGCACGATATTGCAGGACATATCGATAATCGGGATGAAAAAATTGGTAGAAAAATTCGGGATTCAGAAGTGAAGAAAGTCCCATTTATGCTAATTTTAGGAGAAAAGGAACAGGAAGAACGAAAGCTTTCTGTTCGAAAACATGGGGAGGGTGACCTTGGAAGTTACACTCCAGAAGAATTTATAGCTTATTTTCAGGGAATTATCTCTGAGTCATTAGGCAGAGGCTAACTAGGATATATTTAATGTCCTTTTCTTTAATTAGAAATTATTACGATATTTGCACGCGATTTCATTAAGACAACCAATTAAAATTTGAGAAGTAGACAACCGTACCGAGGAAGGCAAGAAGAACCTTACAAGATCAATCAGAAAATCAGGGCCCGCGAAGTAAGACTCGTGGGAGATTTCGTGGAAGGCGGCAATGCCGTGTTGACCACAGAAGCTGCGATTAAGCTCGCACAGGAAAACGATTTGGATTTGGTGGAGATTTCACCGAATGTAAGTCCACCAGTTTGTAAGATTCTGGATTATGCCAAATTCAAGTACGAGCAAAAAAAGAAGCAGAAGGAAATTAAAGCCAATGCTTCAAAGGTTGTATTAAAAGAAATCCGTTTTGGACCCAATACTGATGACCATGACTTTAACTTTAAGCTAAAGCATGCCATCAACTTCCTAAAAGAAGGAGCAAAAGTGAAAGCTTATGTGCATTTCGTTGGTCGTAGTATTGTGTTTAAAGAAAGAGGGGAGATGTTGCTATTGAAGTTTGCTCAAGCGTTAGAAGAGTATGGAGCAGTAGAGCAGCTTCCCAAGCTAGAAGGTAAGCGAATGAATATTTTCATCGCACCTAAGGCAGGTAAGAAATAATTTCAACTAAATAAATACAGCAAAATGCCAAAAGTAAAAACCAAATCAAGTGCAAAGAAGCGGTTCGCGTTAACGGGAACTGGCAAAATCAAAAGGAAACACGCTTTCAAAAGCCACATCCTGACGAAAAAATCTACGAAGCGGAAGCATAACTTGACCAAGACTGGTCTTGTACATGAGTCTGACGAAGGTAGAGTACGTGACATGTTGAGAATCTGATTTTCAGCAAATCATTAATTAATTACAGGTTTATTTATTCACCAGATGCTTTGGTAATCAAGATTTCGAATAACTCGAAACACCAAGTGTCAAAAATTTAAAAATTATGCCAAGATCGGTAAACGCAGTAGCGTCAAGAGCAAGAAGAAAAAAAGTGCTAAAGGCCACCAGAGGATACTTCGGAAGAGGTTCTAATGTATGGACAGTAGCCAAAAACAAGTACGAAAAAGGACTTCAGTATGCGTACAGAGACCGTAAAGCGAAGAAGAGAGAATTCAGAGCTTTGTGGATTCAGCGTATCAATGCAGGTGCAAGAGAGCACGGCATGTCTTATTCAAAGTTGATGGGATTATTGGGCAAATCAGAGATCGAACTAAACAGAAAAGTTTTGGCTGATCTTGCGATGAACCACCCAGAGGCATTCAAAGCTGTTGTTGAAAGTGTGAAGTAAGGGTTGCACAACCTTGCTTTACGGAAGTCCTGATGAAAATCAGGACTTTTTTTTTGCGTTTTATTTCGGGAGGAATTGAATCTGTATGAGGACAGGCAGGCCCGTGACCGCCTTGGTCTTGAGAGTATGAATCCTCCTGATTCTTTGATTAAAAAAAGGCTTCCGTTTCCGAAAGCCTTTGTAGCGAGGACGGGAGTTGAACCCGTGTCCGCCGAGGCGGATATGAATCCTGAACAATTATTTTAGGTAGAGGGGAAGTATTTCCTTTTTTATCCATTCTCGCCCTTTCCCGGATTTCAATTCTTTTTCTCGACTCAATGCATCTGTTTTAAAATTAAAAAATTCAACCCAGATGACAGTCCAAGGTCTATATCTTATGGTAAATCCCTTGGTTGATTTTAGATTGTGAAAATGAAACCTTGTGATTAAATCAGAAGTCATTCCGGTGTATGTTTTACCTGTTGGAAAGGAATAAAGAACATATACGACGAATTCTTTCATAGGTACAAAAATAAATAAGGCTTCCATTTCTGAAAGCCTTTGTAGCGAGGACGGGAGTTGAACCCGTGTCCGCCGAGGCGGATATGAATCCTGATGATCATTAATTTAAAATAAAAAAGGCTTCCATTTCTGAAAGCCTTTGTAGCGAGGACGGGAGTTGAACCCGTGACCTCAGGGTTATGAATCCTGCGCTCTAACCAACTGAGCTACCTCGCCATTTTTTTGCAAAAATTATTGAGTGATTATCAGGGTATTATATCCTGATTTTAATCCTGAATTCTTTAATTCAATTGGGATCGCTTTTCTTCTAAAATTAATCCCTATATTAAGAAAGACACGAGGGGCAATACAGCCTTCCATTGCGTATTTTCTTATGAAATGACCGTTTCTTTAAACGGGAATGCAAATATGAGTGGTTGGATTGTGAAAAGCAAGAAGGGTTTATTGAAAAAAAAAGATTTTTCATTTACTAAAATATTACGGTCATGGTAAAAACTAAATTTGTCACTGATTATCAAATCAATGCCTCGAAAAAAATGCTGTTCAGTTATTTGAGTACAGCCAGTGGATTAGAAGATTGGTTTGCGGATGAAGTCCGGATTGATGAGGATAAAAACTTTATTTTCTTCTTTGATAATGAAGAGCATCACGCCAAAGTGGCATCCATTCGACTCAATTCACATGTGAAATATGATTTTTTTGATCCGGACAATCCCAATGCAGAGGATCATGCATACATAGAATTCAAGCTGGAGGAAAACGAGTTAACTCAGACGATGTTCTTGAAAATCATCGATTACACCGAAGACTTTGATGAAGAAGAAATGCATGCGATTTGGGATGGTCTAGTGGGCAAACTAAAAGAGACTATCGGCGGATAAATTGAACTTTATTGCCATTTTTGAACCGCCTTAAGAAATTCACGTATTTTTTCTCAAGGTATTTAGTCCATGAAGAAACTTGATAAGCTTATCCTTGGGTCTTTTTTAGGCCCATTTTTATTGACCTTTGTGGTGGTGGATTTTATCCTCCTGACCGTCAACATGCTGAAGTATTTCGATGAAATCTTCGGAAAGGGCCTGGGCTTTTGGATCTACATGGAGCTCATCGGCTATTTCGTGATCAGCATTTCTCCTATGGCCTTGCCTTTGGCTGTTCTACTTTCAGCTTTGATGACTTTTGGCAATCTAGGAGAGCATTTTGAACTCACCGCGATAAAGAGTAGTGGAATTTCCCTTTTAAGAGCTCTTTTACCCATTGGAGTCTTTGTGGTTGTATTATCCTTTTTTGCTTATCTCTCTAATAATTATGTAGTCCCCAAGGTCAATTTGAAGACCTTCAGTCTTTTGTATGATATACGGATGAAATCCCCTGCATTGGAAATTAAGGAGGGGGTGTTTTATGGAGGAATTCCCAATTACAGTATTAAAGTCAATGAAAAAATAGGAGAGAAGCAGTTGAAAGACATTATCATTTATGATCATTCTCAGGGCCTCGGCAACCTAAGTGTCACACTGGCTGACTCTGGCATTATGGAGTCATTTATGGATGAGAAATATCTACGGTTCATTCTATTTAATGGGCAAAATTACAAGGAAGCAAGGGCAATGAGAGGTATTTCAGAAAAACCGGTGGAATTTAGCAGAACGAGTTTTGCTGAGAACACCATCATCTTTAACTTGGATGCATTCGAACTGGACCGCACGCCAGAAGATCTTTGGTCAACCAATCGAGCCATAAAAAACATTAGCGAAATCCGAGAGGGATTAGATTCCATCGATACCCGCGTGAATGATCAGATCTATCAAAATTACCAAACTGCCTCGGGTATCTATCCATTCTTCACCAGAGAACGATCGCTCACTCCTCCTAAAGAAATCTATGACCGCAAAGCACAAGATGATACGCTGAGAAGTATCAAGGCCAAGAAACTCAAGGCTTACAATGATTCACTTGATCAAGTTGCGAAAATTGATTCCATAAGACGAGATAGTATTCGATTGGCAGAAAATCCAGATCTGATAATCAAAGCGCCTGAAGGAGAAGTTTTAAGTAACTTAGTGGTGGCCGAGGAAGAATCAACCATAGCGGTGTCTGAGCCTTCAGCGAGTGATACGCTATTCAGGTCCAAAAGACTTCAAGCCAGAGCGAGCATAAAGAAAATTCGAACGGTCCAAGATTCATCCGCAACAGATTCTATTCCAGAAGAGATCCCCAAAAAGGTGCTGAAACCAGGTCGTACGGAGTCATTCACCGCAGAGGAAAGAGCAATGTTAGATTCCGTGGTTGAAGCGAGGAATTATATGACCAATGCGCTGACCATGGCAGTGAACAATTCTAGGAATCTAAAAAACACATTTAACGGAAAGGCATTAACGGTGGACAATCACCAACGGGAGTATCGTAGATACGAAATCGCTTGGTATCAAAAATACACTCAGGCATTTGCCTGTATAGTAATGTTTATGATTGGCGCGCCTTTAGGAGCTATTATAAAAAAAGGAGGGCTTGGAACACCGGTTCTTTTTTCCATCATCTTCTTTATCCTTTATTACATGCTTACCATCACTGGAGAAAAGTGGGCAAAAGAGGGGATAGTAGACCCATTTTTTGGCACATGGTTTTCAAATCTTGCCTTAATTCCCTTTGGACTTTTCTTTTTAAAACAAGCAAGAAAGGATGCTAGGCTGTTTGAGCCTGATTTCTATGTAGAATTATGGAAAAAGCTGAAGAATGGCCTGAAAAGGTCCAGTTCAAATTCGAATTGAGCTTTTATTATTTGAAGATTAGCCTTACCTTTGTCACTGTTTTATAAAATTTAGCTAAACATGTATTTAAGACCAGAGAAAAAACAAGAGTTGTTTAAGAATCATGGACGGTTAAAATCTGAAACTGACACAGGATCACCTGAGTCTCAGATTGCCCTCTTTACACACAGAATTCTACACCTCACAGAACACCTTAAGTCAAACAAGAAGGATCACTCTTCAAGACTTGGCTTATTGAAACTAGTAGGTAAGAGAAGAAGTCTTCTCGATTACCTTTACAAGAAAGACATTGAGCGATACAGAGCGATTATCGCTGAGCTCGGTCTTAGAAAATAAAACCCTTGGTAAGGTTCTCTATTGTGAGAACCTTACTTTTTTCTTTTTAAAGGGGAGTACAATCCATTTTTAGATTTACAACCACACATTTAACAATCATTTATGTTACCAAACTTAATCACCAAGACCATCACCCTAGAAGATGGAAGAGAAATTACAATAGAAACGGGTGCACTGGCAAAACAAGCTGACGGAGCTGTAGTAGTACGGATGGGCAAAGCAATGCTTTTGGCCACGGTAGTTTCCAAAAAGGAAGCCGGAGAAGGAGTAGACTTTTTACCGATGTCAGTAGATTACCAAGAGAAATTTGCCGCGTCAGGTAAAATCCCAGGCGGTTTCTTAAAAAGAGAAGGAAGACTTTCCGATTACGAAATTTTGATCAGCCGAATTGTAGATCGTGCGATCAGACCTATTTTCCCAGATGATTACCACGCAGATACACAGATTGCCATTACTTTGATGTCTTCTGATGAAGATGTGCTTCCAGATGCATTGGCAGGCCTTGCGGCATCTGCTGCTTTGGCAGTCTCAGATATTCCTTTCAATGGACCTATCTCTGAAGTTCGCGTTGCTAAAATCGATGGCAAACTAGTCATCAATCCTAGCCCCATTGCTTTGGAAAAGGCAAGCTTGGAATTCATTGTTGCAGGTTCACTTGATTTTATCTTGATGGTAGAAGGTGAAGCAGACGAGATCCAAGAAGACGAAATGGTAGAAGCCATGCAGTTTGCTCACGAAGAGATTAAGCGCCATTGTCAGGCTCAAATAGAGTTAACCAAAGAGGTGGGTAAAGAAGTGAAGCGTGAGTACAATCACGAAAAGTCTGACCCAGCACTTTTTGATAAAATGAGAGCCGAGCTTTATGACAAACTTTATGATGTGGTAAGCCGTCAGATTCCAAACAAATCTGAGCGAAGTGCACTAGTAAAAGAAATTAAAGACGCATTTGTGGAAAGCTTAGGCGAAGAGCATGAGTTTGAAGCAAGTTTGATCGGACCATATTTTGGCAAAATTCACAAGGAAGCCGCCAGAAATCTTACTCTTGACGAGAAGAAAAGACTTGACGGTAGAAAGCTGAATGAAGTTAGACCAATTTGGTCAGTGGTTGACTATTTGCCATCCGCTCATGGTTCGGCTGTATTTACTAGAGGTGAAACTCAATCTGTTACCACTTGTACTTTAGGTACTAAGATGGATGAAATGATGATCGATGGAGCCACTATCTCAGGATACAATAAGTTCTATCTTCATTATAATTTCCCTGGATTCTCTACTGGTGAGGTTAAGCCAAATAGAGGGCCAGGACGAAGAGAAGTGGGACATGGTAACCTAGCCATGAGAGCTTTGAAAAAAGTACTTCCTGCGCCTGAGGACAATCCTTACACGATCAGAATTGTATCTGACATCCTAGAATCAAATGGTTCATCGTCCATGGCCACGGTCTGTGCAGGTTCGCTTGCTATGATGGACGCTGGTATTCAGATCAAAGCTCCTGTAACAGGGATAGCAATGGGAATGATCTCCGACAGCAAAACTGGAAAGTATTCTATTCTATCTGATATTTTGGGTGATGAGGATCACTTGGGGGATATGGACTTTAAAGTTACTGGTACTTCTAAAGGGATCACTGCTTGCCAAATGGATTTGAAAGTTGAAGGTTTGGATTATGCAGTTTTGAAAGAAGCGCTTTATCAGGCTAAGGAAGGTAGACTTCACATTTTGGATGAGATTACCAAGACTTTGGCTGCGCCAAAAACAGACTTGAAGCCACATACACCACGTTCATTCCAGATGATGATTCCAAAAGAATTGATCGGAGCGGTGATCGGACCAGGTGGAAAAGTGATTCAGGAAATGCAGAAGGATACCGAAACCACGATTGTGATCGAAGAAATCGACAATCAGGGTAAAATCATGGTATTCTCTGCCAATCAGAAAAACATGGATGCCGCAATTGCTCGAATCAAAGCAATCGTCGCTCAGCCTGAAATTGGCGAGACTTATACTGGAAAGGTGAAAAATATTCAACCTTTTGGAGCATTTGTGGAATTTATGCCAGGTAAAGATGGTTTATTACATATCTCCGAGATCAAATGGGAGCGAGTAGAGACAATGGATGGTGTACTCGAGCCAGGTGAAGAGATCCAAGTGAAGTTAATCGACGTGGACAAGCGTACAGGCAAGTTTAAGCTTTCAAGAAAAGCACTTTTGCCTAAGCCAGAAAAAAAAGCTGAAGACAAAAAGTAATATTCAGTCCAATAATTAGTACTTTACTAAGCTATAAATTAATATTTCATAAATAATATTTCTGAATGAGGCAGCTAAAAATTAGCAAACAGATTACCAACAGAGAGAGTCAGTCGCTTGATAAGTATCTTCAAGAGATTGGTAAGGTGGATTTGTTGACTGCGGACGAAGAGGTGGTTCTTGCAAAAAGAATCAGAGAAGGCGATCAGTTAGCATTGGAAAAACTCACCAAAGCGAATCTAAGATTTGTGGTGTCTGTAGCCAAACAATACCAAAATCAAGGACTTTCTTTAGGTGATTTGATCAATGAAGGAAACCTTGGTTTGATAAAGGCAGCTCAGCGATTTGACGAAACCAGAGGTTTTAAGTTCATCTCATATGCTGTATGGTGGATTCGTCAGTCTATTCTTCAGGCACTTGCCGAGCAGTCTAGAATCGTAAGACTCCCACTTAATAGGGTAGGTTCTTTAAATAAAATCAGCAAAACTTTCAGTGAACTTGAGCAAAAGTTTGAGCGCGAGCCATCGCCTGAAGAGCTTGCAGAGGTACTTGAAGTTACTGCCAATGAAGTGGTTGATACGATGAAGATCTCAGGTCGACATGTATCCATGGATGCGCCATTCGTACAAGGTGAAGAGAACAGCCTTCTGGATGTATTGGAAAATGATGGAGATGAGAAGCCTGATGATGGCTTGATGAATGATTCGCTTCGAAAGGAAGTTCAAAGAGCATTGTCTACGCTAACGCAGCGTGAGGCAGATGTGATCACCCTTTACTTTGGACTGAATGGAGAGCATGCCATGACTTTAGAGGAAATTGGAGAGAAATTCAACTTGACTCGAGAGCGTGTGCGACAGATCAAAGAAAAAGCAATCCGACGATTGAGACATACTTCCAGAAGTAAGACGCTGAAACCTTACCTTGGATAAGAAAGAAAGAGGGGGTTGAAAGCCCCCTTTTTTATTTGTCTTTTTTGAAAGTAAAGTAAGATTTAACCTAAGTCGCTTTGGGAATTTTAACATTCCGAAGCGCAGTTAAACCCCTATAATTCACAAAATTTGCAAACCCAAATAAGGTTCAGAATGGATCAAGAAATTGAAAAGGTTAAAGTTTTAATAATAGGCTCAGGCCCAGCAGGTTATACAGCAGCCATTTATGCATCTCGAGCAGGTCTCTCACCAGTACTCTATACTGGTGGACAGCCAGGCGGCCAGTTGACCATCACCAATGATGTGGAAAATTATCCAGGATATCCCGATGGAGTGATGGGTCCACAAATGATGGAGGATTTCAGAAAGCAAGCAGAGCGATTTGGAACTGATGTCCGATATGGTCTCGCTACCCAAGTTGACTTCGATTCAAATCCTCGATTGGTTACCATAGACGATCAAAAGCAAATTCATGCTGAAACGGTGATTATCTCCACCGGAGCTTCGGCAAAATGGCTTGGAATTGAGAGTGAAGAAAGGTTAAATGGAAAGGGAGTTTCAGCCTGTGCGGTTTGCGATGGCTTTTTCTTCCGAGGCCAAGAGGTGGCGATAGTGGGTGCAGGAGATACTGCTTGTGAGGAAGCATCCTACCTTTCAAATATTTGTAGTAAGGTTTATATGCTTGTGAGACGTGATGAAATGAGGGCTTCACAAATCATGCAAAAGCGGGTGATGAGCAATCCCAAAATCGAAATCCTTTGGAATACTGAGACAGATGAAATTCTAGGCGAGGAGGAAGTGACTGGAGTTCGTGTTTATAATAATCAAACCAAAGAAAAAAGAGAAATTCAAGTTTCTGGCTTCTTTGTTGCTATAGGGCATCAACCAAACACTGGAATTTTCAAGGATTATTTACACATGGATTCGGCCGGTTATCTTAAAACTATTCCAGGCTCCACAAAGACCAACGTGGAAGGTGTATTCGCTTGTGGTGATGCCCAGGATAATATTTATCGTCAGGCAGTAACAGCGGCTGGAACTGGATGTATGGCAGCCCTAGACGCGGAAAGATTCCTTGCTGAAAAAGAAAGTACCTAATCTATTTGCATGAAGTCCTTTGTATTGTTCTTATTCTTAGGAGTGTCGGCCCTAGTTTTTGCCACAAAAGCTAATGCGCAGATTTTCCCTAAAATCATTAAGAAGAACAAGACCGAAGAATTCGTCCCAACGGAAAGAAAGAGTATTGAGCTTGGTGGTTTTGATAGAGACAGGCTTCTGAGAGAATTATCCTCGCGAACAGACTCTATTCTCTTCAAGAATGAAGTGAATATGGCCCGTCAGAGATCTATTGTCGATGATGCCCAAGACTTCATGATATGGGCTCCTACAAACCGCTTGGCAAAAATTTCAGAACAAATTCTTATTGATAGCATTTGGGTGACCGCCTATGAACATTATGGTTCGTGGGACAGTCAGAAGATTGATATCTATGATTTTGATCTGAAAACCTTTCAAGATACCATACAGCTTAGATTATATGATCCATTTTTTGGATATGATTGGAAAATGCCCTTGGAAACGACTCCGGTCACGTCTAGGTTTGGTTTTCGATGGGGTAGAAAGCATTTAGGAACCGACTTGGACCTACAGATGCGTGACCCGGTCTATGCTGGATTTGATGGAATCGTTAGGATTCGCTCATATGATAGATATGGTTTTGGATATTATGTGGTATTAAGGCATAAAAATGGTTTAGAAACCATCTATGGGCACTTGTCCAAGATTTTGGTAGAGGTGGGGCAAGAAGTAAGTGCCGGAGAAATTGTTGGTCTAGGCGGAAGTACCGGACGAAGTACAGGTTCTCATCTTCATTACGAGCTGCGCTATCAAGGGTTAGCACTAGACCCAGAGATTGTCTATGATTTTTCTGAATATAGAATCAAAAATGAGTACCTAACGATTACACCTGAGACCTTTGGGTATGTAAGTAAGGCACGTGCTGCAGCTTACCATCGGGTGAGGAGAGGGGATACGCTGGGGGCTATTGCTCGCAGATATGGAGTGACAGTATCTCAACTTACCCGATTGAATGGACTAAGTACCCGAAGTATCCTTCGCGTCGGTCAAAATCTTCGAATTCAATAAAACTAGTATGACAAAACTTGATATTCTCGTGATTGCTTCGCATCCTGATGATGCAGAATTAGGTTGTTCAGGTACCATAGCTTCGCAAATTGCAAAAGGAAAGAAAGTCGGAATTGTTGATTTGACTCAAGGAGAAATGGGTACCAGAGGTACACCTGAGGTCAGAATGCAAGAAGCCGAAGCTGCTGCTGAAATTTTGGGATTGGCGGCGCGGGAAAACATGAAATTCAAGGATGTATTTTTTGAAGATGATGAATGGCATCGACTAGAATTGATTCGGGTGATTAGAAAGTATCGACCAGAAATTGTCTTGGCTAATGCCATTCGCGACCGTCACCCTGATCATGGGAAAGGATCTCAGCTGGCCACGAACGCATGCTTTATGAGTGGATTACGAAAGATTGAAACCACCTTTGAAGGTCAAAGTCAAGAGCCTTGGAGACCGAAACATGTTTACCATTACATTCAAAACAATTATATAGAGCCAGATTTCATCGTAGATATCACAGATTATTGGGATATAAAGATTAAGAGTATTTTGGCTTTCCAGTCTCAGTTTTTTGACCCTTCAAGTAAAGAGCCTGAAAGCTTTATTTCCAATCCTGATTTTCTACCTTTTATTGAAGCTAGAGGTCGAGATTTTGGACATAGGATCATGCGTACCTATGGTGAAGGCTTTACATCAGAGCGATACCTTGGGGTCGATGATATTTTTGACTTAAAATAATTAAGGAGCTAAACGGGAAATATTCCAATTTCCATCTTCTTTCAGATCGTACCGAATTCTGTCGTGAAGTCTACTGGGTCTTCCTTGCCAAAACTCAACGCTTTTTGGAATTAATCGGTAGCCACCCCAGAATGAAGGCCTGCTGATTTTTTCATTTTCAAATCGTCTGCTTACCTCACTCAAACGCAATTCTAACTCCCCACGGGAGTCGATTACCTTGGATTGTGGAGAGGTCCAGGCTCCCAATTGGGAACTTATGGGTCTGGAGAAGAAATACTCATCTGACTGTACAGAATCAATTTTTTCAACGCTGCCGGTAACTCTCACTTGTCGCTCTAGTTCTGCCCAAAAAAATGTCAAGGAAGCCTTAGGATTTTGAGCCAATTCTTGTCCTTTCTGACTCTCATAATTAGTAAAAAACACAAAACCATGATCCAATTCTTTCAAAAGGACAATTCTACCTATTGGTGCCCCATCTAAGCCCATTGTAGATAAGGTCATCGCGTTGACTTCCAATGCTTGTGAATCCACCGCTTCCCTAAGCCAAGAATGAAATTGATCAAAAGGGCTTGCTTTTACATCGCTGATTTCTAATGATTTAAGTGTGTAGTCTTTACGTATTGATGCGATGTCCATGATGCTTTGTTGGCTATTATTTTTCGATTATAAAATTAAGATGGGTATGGGATTTAAAAAATTATCGTATATATTTTTATCCTCATTGGTAGAGAAAGAATGGAAAAGAAATTTACTCCCACACCTACGGCTGGTGATCTATTGATCTCAGAGCCATTTTTGCAGGACCAGAATTTTGTGAGGTCCGTGGTCTTGCTGTGCGATCACAATGCCGAAGGTAGTTTTGGCTTTGTGATCAATAAGCCCTCTATCTTGAGACTGAATGAAATCGTGGATGATCTGGACTTCTTAGATAAGGAAGTGTTCGTCGGTGGGCCTGTGGAGCAAAATACACTACACTTTGTTTATGTGGGTGAGAAAGAACTAGAGGGAAGTATACAGATTGGAGAGCATTTATGGTGGGGAGGTGATTTTGAGCAGTTAGTTTCAAAGTTGAAACTAGGGAGTATGAATATTGATGTGGTTCGTTTTTTTATTGGATATAGCGGATGGGGTGCAGGTCAATTGTCTGATGAAATGTCTGAAGATACCTGGATTCTGTGCCAAGAAAACATTGATGAATCATCATTTTCTTTTACTCCTGAAGAACTTTGGAAAAGTTTGCTGAAGAATATGGGCGGGGAATTTAAGCTGCTTGCAAATTATCCATTAGACCCACGATTAAATTAGGCAAAATCCATACATTTGCCCATATTGACGAGTTAATAGTTCTGTTTTTATGTCTGAGAAAAGTAATGAATTACCTGAAGAAGGTAAGGTGACCCAAAATTCTCCAAATGAGGATGCAAAGGGTAAGAAGAAAGAAAGTACCAATGAATCTGTAGAAGAGACAGTTGAAGAAGCATCGGAAGAAATCCAAGCTTCCACTGTAGCTGAGGAGCAATCCTCTGATTCGGGAGAGGTAGAGGCCAAAGAGGAAGAAAGCAATGTTTCTGAAACCTCAGAAGCAACTATCGAAAAGGCTGAAGAGCAAGATCAAAGTAGCTCAGAGCCCGCTTCTGAAGAAAAGATTGATTCATTTGCCGAGGTTAGTGAAGAATCTCCTGCAGACGAATCCCCTGAAATTATAGAAGAGTCTACTCCGGTAGAAACCACAGCTTCTACGGACGAGAAAGTTGAGGAAAGTACGGCTGAAGTTAAGCCTGAAGCGGTAGCTGCTGTGAAGGAAGAAAAAGAGGAAAGTGAAAGTGCTGAATTGGTTACCGAAAATAAGGAGGAGGATTCAGAAGAAGACTCCGAAGATGAGGATGATTCTACGGATGAGGACGATTCAGAAGATGATGGGGTAGACCTGACAAGTTTAGATAAAACAGAACTTCTTGTTCTTCTTAAAGAAAAAGTTGCGCTTCCTACGGCTTCCAAAATAGATCGACTGATCAATGAAATAAGAAAGGCATATCAAGCTTTAGCCCAAGAAGAAAAGGATCTAGCACTTGCCAAATTCAAAGAAGAAGGAGGATTAGAGGACGATTTTGATTTTCAGCCTTCGGATGAGGACAAGATGTTTGACGTCTTTTATTTTGAGCATAGACGAAAAGTCAATACCGCCAGAAAAGAAGCGGAAAAGCAAAAAGAGAAAAACTTGGAGCTTAAGAATGAGATTCTTGACAAACTACGAGAACTGGTAGATGGCGAAGAAACGACTCTTAGTATCAATGCCATCAAAGCGATTCAAGAAGAGTGGAAAGCTATAGGGCCGGTTCCAAATTCACAGAATAGAAGCCTTTGGGCAAATTATAATGCCTTGATGGATCGCTTCTATGATAATAGAAGTATCTATTTTGAATTAAAGGAACTCGATCGAAAGAAGAATCTAGCTTCTAAAGTCGGACTTTGTGAGAAAGCTGAAGCGCTAAAAGACGAGCCTGACTTAAATACTGCCATTAAAGCCCTCAACGAGCTTCACGAAGAGTATAAGCACTTTGGACCAGTACCGAGAGAAGATCAGGAAGCGCTTTGGCAGCGATTCAAAGCTGCTTCGGATGCAGTATATGATCGTCGAAAGGAATACTATGATGGTCAGAAAGAGGTTTTCTTGAAAAATCAGGAAGAAAAAGAAAAACTGATCGAAAGTCTCAAAACTTTCACTGAGTTTTCAGCAGATCGAATTAAAGATTGGAACGCTAAGACCAAAGAAATTCTTGAGATTCAAAAGACTTGGGAGAAAATAGGCCCAGTGCCAAGAGAATCCGGAAAAGAGATCAATAAGGCTTTTTGGGCTGGCTTTAAGCAGTTTTTCCAGAATAAGAATCAATTCTTTAAAAATCTTGATGAGGTCAGAGCCGAAAATCAAAAGCATGCTGAGCAACTGATCGCTAAAGCCGAGGAAGTAATGGATAGCACAGATTGGCAGAAGACAGCCAATGTGATGATCGGACTTCAAAAGGAATGGAAGACTTTAGGTCCTACACCGGAAAAGACCAGAGATGCCCTTTACAAAAAATTCAAGACTGCTTGCGATACATTCTTTGACAACAGAAGGAATGCCAATAAGGCAAGCAACTCTGAATATGAGGCGAATCTAGCTCAAAAGAAGGAAGTCTGTGCAGAGATCCTTAAACTGGCTGAGGCAGGTGATTTGCAAGAGGAAGCTCTTACTGAATTGGTCAATAAGTTTAATGAGATCGGTTTTGTTCCTCGAAAGAACATGAAGGAGATTCAAGCCGAGTTTAAAAATGCAGTGGATGTTTATCTTGAAAAACTTGATACTGGAGGATTTGATCGAGAAAACTTCCTTTTCAAACTAAACTTGAATCGAATTCAATCGGATCCAAATGCCAATAGGACTATCAATAAGAAGGAGCACGGTATTCGAAAGCAGATTACTGAATTGGAGAATAGCATCACCCTTTGGAAGACAAATCTAGAGTTTTTTGCAGCGTCAAAGACTGCGGACAAGTTACGAGATCAGTTTGATGTGAAGATTCAAAAAGCAGAAGATGAGATCGAAAAGTTGAAACAGAAACTATCGATTTTAAGAGAATTTTAAATTAATCTCACTCATTTTTAAGGGGATAGAATTTTTCCTCATGAAGGACTTGGAGTGAATAGTTGAAGCTTCTATATTTGCACCACGTTAAAGGAAAAAGCCTCCTTAGCTCAGCTGGTAGAGCAACTGACTTGTAATCAGTAGGTCGTTGGTTCGATCCCGACAGGAGGCTCTTTAATAAGGGAAAACAGAAATGTTTTCCCTTTTTTTGTGGACATAATTTTTAGCGCATATGTCCAGTTTCTTTGTTTATGTTATTTATTCTCCGAGTAGAGATAAATACTATGTCGGTCAAACATCCGACCTTGATAAGCGGCTTGAAGAACATAACTCTCATTTTTATTCAGAATCGTATACAAGTATGTCTGATGATTGGATTTTAACAAAAAGCCTTCCTTGTCAAGACAGGGCGTTAGCACTGAAAATTGAAAAACACATTAAGAAGAATAGGTCTAGAAAATATGTCGATGATTTCGTTCAGTACCCGTCGATTGGCGAAAGATTAATTTCTAAATATTCCAAGAATGAACAGTAGGTCGTTGTCCGCGATGGCTATCGGGACGATCCCGACAGGAGGCTCATTAAAAGTAAAACCACTCGATTTTTCGAGTGGTTTTTTGCTTTAAGCGCTTTCAATAAATATTCTTGGCTCTTTAAAAATTATATCTCGCTGAGAGCAATACAATTCGTGTTTCTTGCTTGGATACAAAATCCTGAGAAAAACTGTTTGTAAGTGAATTTCCCGCGTATTGTCTCGTGTCAAATACATCACGAACGCTTAGGGTCATGCTCCCTTTATTTCCTAAAAAGCCTTTCTGGATGCTGGTATCTATGAAATAGACCGCTTGGGTTTTTCCTTGAGCTTGTATTTCAGGAGATTCATAGTTTGCCGCAACTTGGAAATTAAAACCATATGGCAATTTAAAGTCTTGATTGAGCTTTGCGTTCCAAGCGAATCCGTCATTTGTAAATTCTTCACCGATGTTCGATGCATCCACAATGACCCTTGAAAGAGTAACACCTCCATTTAGCGAGTACCAGTCATTTAATTCACTTGTACCAATAAATTCAAGACCGTAGACCACGGCAGAATTTAAGTTGTCCGGCTGGGAATAGGAGATCCCATCTTCCACTATGGTGATAAAATCGATTTGATTATTGACTTTACGGTAAAATAGATTCGTTGTGAGGCTGGTATTTTTGAAGTTTGCCAAATGACCAAATTCGAAAGAATTAATAAACTCAGGAATCAAATTTGGATTGCCTCTGCGGACATTTAGGCTATCCGTAATATTTGGGAATGGGTTTAATCTCCAGGCCCTAGGACGGTCTATTCTGCGGCTATAAGTAAATTTAATCCCATGAATATCATTTACATTGTACAATCCCTGAACGCTGGGAAATAAGTTGAAATATCGCTGCTGATTATCTTCGTCCGTGTTGAATAAATAGGTATCAACTTGTGTGAACTCACCTCGTACCCCCAGACCATACTCAAACTTGGGTTTACTGTTCGAATAGATTAAGTAGCCTGCATGAATCTGATCTTGATATAAAAAGCGATTACTTACACTGGCATCCTCCACGAAGTCCTGACTATTTTCATCAAAGCGCTGATAGATGAAATCGTTATCAAACTCGCGTATTGTAGACTTTAGACCCGTTTCAAATTTTCCTTCTCCCAAGGGCTCAATGTAATCAGCCTGGATTACGGTAATGTTTCGAACTTCGTCTGTGAATGCACGTTCTCTACCAGTGAGGTTGTCTGGTTGGGGGTCAAGCGTATTGTTGAAGATCTCAATATTTTGGGTTTTAAACTGATTCCGGTAAGAGTGACTTGCTGTGGCTCGAAACACATGTCCTTTTTCTTTGAAATTATGCTCAAAAATCAAGGCGTTATCTAAACCGTCGTCTTGTTCATTTTCATTGTTTCTTCTTACATAGTCAAATTCTTCACCTGCTCTTACTTGCTCTGCAAAAAGCGTGTTGATATTGGTAGTTTCATTGGCTTGAAATACACCTTCATAGCTCAGCGTGTTGTTTCCGAAATAGTAATCTGCTCCAAAATTTAAATTATTTCCTATATCCAAGTCAGAACTTCTGGTGCTTTGGTCCAAGGTCTCATTATCTTCAAAAATCACCCGAGTTGAGTTTCTATCACCTACAGACTTCCAATTTCTATTGTTATAACCTGCGTAGATATTGTAATTCAATTTGCGGTGATTGATCCGTCCTCCGACATTTGTTCTATTCCTAGTACCATAGGTTGCCTCCAGTCCTCCATGTGTGCCGAGTTCAATACCTTTTTTCAATACGATATCGATGACTCCACCTTCTGCTTCAGCATCATACCGTGCATTAGGATTGTTGATAATTTTAATTTCTTCTACTACGCTGGCGGGAAGCTGATCAAGGTTTTGGGTCAAAGAAGAATTTCGCCCATTAATCAGCACATTTGTGTTGGTACTTCCTCGAATGGAGACACCGCCTCCTTCATTTACAGCGATTGAAGGTGTATTTCTTAAAATGTCTAGTAGTGTTCCTCCAATATTTGCCAAATTATTTTCAGGTGTAATCACAAGACCTTCTAGAGTACTCCGTACTGGTAACCGTGAAGTCTCCACTATCACTTCTTCCAAGTTTTGGTTTTCGCTTAATAAAGTAAGCTCACCCAAATCAGTTGAGGCATCAACCTTTACAATTGGTACAAGCAAGTCCTTGTATCCAATAAAAAATGCCTTGAGTATATACTGACCGGGAGATACTGAGAGTTTAAATGCCCCATTTTCATCCGTATCCGAAAAGGCTACGGGTTTGGTGTCATCTGTATTAGTAAATAAAGCCACTTGGGCAAATCCCACTGGCTCTTCAGTGTTGGAGTCAACCAAGCGCCCACTGACTTCTTTCGTTTGTCCGTTTACTACCAGCACAAAAATCAGATAGAATAAACTAGCGAGGAACCCTCTCAGTACGTGAATTCTCTTTAGACTAAAAATTTGTTTCATCTTTCTTGGCGTTCAACACGTTTGAATATTTCGTTAATGGGTTTTCACAGGTATTAACTTTTTAATTTCCAAGATGTTCGTAAGATTTGATAAACGGTTTGTTAATAAATTTTCACACCTTGATTGAATCTTTTTTCTGAAAATTCGACATATTCAAAGCGTAAAAATTTAATTGTTAAAAAATGAAAACTACCAAAAGCATCTTCACTTGTGTATTGCTACTTATCGCTAGTTTGAGCTTTGCTGCTCAAGCAGACTCACCTGAGTATTTTGAAGGGAAGTGGAACGTGACTATCTATGGAACTCCTGAAGGGGATGCCACCATTCCAATGAGATTTGAAACCAAAGATGGGGTTACCAAAGGTTATTTTATCGGAGACCCGTCTGGAGTGGAATCTGAAATGTCCTCTGTAAATATCATAGATGGAGTTCTCAATGCAGCCTTTAATATCACAGGCTATGACGTAAACATCTCCATGTCTAAGGTCGATGATGATAATACCTCGGGGAGTCTTCTCGGAATGTTTAACCTTGAGGGAGCTCGTGTGAAAGAATAAATTATAATTTCTTTCGGCTCTACAAGTCAGTAAGACATCTTACTGACTTTTTTTATTACCAATAATTAGCATCTGAAGAGATCAGCTTAGATGTTTTGGGATCAGAAATTTCAATATTTAGTTATATTCAAAAAATTTTAAAATTAGAAATATGAAAAAAAATGTGTTTGCCAGTCTCTTTTTAGGCTTGGGTTTGATGGTGTCAAGCTTCACCAGCAAAATTGTTGAGAATTATGAATTCAATGATCCTGAGACCATCATTGCCAATTACATAGAAGCAGTAGGAGGAAAAGCCAATGTGGATAAAATCAGGAATTCTGTCATGATCATGGAGGCAGAGTTTCAGGGTACCAGTTTGGTGATTAAAGGAATCTCAGATCAAGAAAACAGTCGCTTGCTCCAGGAAACTTCTGTCATGGGAAATATAGCCCAGAAAACCGTTTTGGTCAATGGCAAAGGCAAGATGATAGCCATGGGTCAGGAACAAGAACTTCCTGAGGAAATGGTTGCTTCCCTAAAGGCCCAGACCTTTGTTTTTCCTGAATTACATTACCAAGAACTTGGCTATACGCTAGAGGCACAAGGGACAGAAGAAATTGAAGGGGAAATGGCCAATATACTCGTTATTTCAGCTCCAAACGGGACCAAAACAACCGAGTATTACTCAGTGGCTTCCGGTCTGAAATTACGAAGCAGCTCAGATGTGCAAGGAGACGTAATGTTTAAGGATTATACCGAGGTGGAAGGTGTGATGATCCCGATGACACTTCTCATTAAGAACGCAATGCTCCCAACAGCCCTAGAAACCAAGATAACTTCGATTAAATTCAACCAAGAACTTACTGATGAAGATTTCAATTAAATAATTTCTAGTTTGTATTATCTTTAAAAATGCTCTTTCGAAAAAGCTATACTGAAATCCAAAAACAGAAAAAAGCAGTGGATACGATCCACTGCTTTTTCATTTTCGTTTAAAAATTGTGTTAAGTAATGTTTTTTGATTCTCTCTATTTTTTAAGAGTAAACGCAGGAAGCTCCTTTATTTTTCCACCTTCCATAGCAGATTCATGTGCCAAGATTCCAACACAAGTAATATTGGCCGACTCTCTTGCATCTGGGAATGGGGCTCGCTGATCCGAAAGAGCCATCAAGAATTCATGAACTAAATGTGGGTGACTTCCACCATGTCCTGCACCTTGAATAAAGGATAAATGCTGATTTTCATCCGAATCATAAACTCCTCCGGTCGTGAATGCCTGGATCTCTTCCGGGAGTAAATGTGCGTAATCAGGGATTTTGACTCTTTCGGGTACCTCACCCGTATGAATAACTGAATCTTCGTGTTCGATCAAAGTCCACTCAAAAGACTTTTTAGACCCATAGACATCAAAGCTCTCTCTATATTGTCTGGCTGTATTGAAAAGCGATCTAGTCACTTCTGCCGCAAGATCAGAATCTTTGAATTTGATATGGCAAGTTTCAATCGCAAATGGCGATCCGTACTTAGGAATTAGATTTTCATCAATTGTGCCTGAGCCAAAACATGAAACATATTCTGCTTGGGCCTTTGGTAAAGCTAATACAGGTCCCACACAATGAGTGGCATAATGCATAGGAGGGAGACCTTCCCAGTATCCCGGCCATCCGGCCATTTCCTGCTGATGGGAAGCTCTGAGAAATTGAATCTTTCCTAGTTCACCCTTCTCATACATTTCTTTTACAAAAAGAAATTCCCGACTGTATATCACCGTCTCCATCATCATATAAGTCAACCCTGTTTTTTCAGTCCACTCTACGATCTGTCTACATTCTTCTACCGTCGTAGCCATAGGTACGGTACATGCCACATGTTTTCCAGCTTTAAGAGCCATTATGGACTGTTCTGCATGGTTTTGGATTGGGGTATTGATGTGTACAGCATCGATATTCGGGTCTTTTAGCAGCTCTTCATAGTTCTTGTAGACTTTTTCTATACCAAAGGCCTCGCCGATTTCCTTAGCCTTTGCAGCATTTCGCTGACAGATGGCATACATGTTTGCCAAAGGATGCTTTTGATAAATCGGAATAAACTCAGCTCCAAACCCTAATCCGATTATGGCGATGTTGAATTGTTTTTTACTCATGATGTTTTTTTATAAATGATTTCCGCAGTTCGTGGTTTTAAATACGATTTACTAGATTTCCGAAGGGTCTGAGTTTGGTATTCATGTTGATGCTTTCGAATCCAAGTCGGATTTTGATCTCTTTCCAATTGGTAGAATTAATGCACTTATTCATTAATCTCCAATCTCTATTCTCTAATCCCTAATCTCTCACTCCTCAGCCCACTTTTTCAAAAACTTTAGCCCCTCTTGCGCAAAGCTATCTTGACTTTTGGCTAAAGGTTTCCAGATACATACGGCACCTGCCAGTTCTTTTACATTGGGGGTAAAGCTTTCGATGGAAACAAAACCCTTGTAATTCACAGCCTCTAGCCCCCGTCTCCATGCATTCCAATCAGTCTGACCTGTACCAGGGGTTCCTCGATAATTCTCAGAGACTTGCACATGAATCAGTTTATCCCCAACACATTTAATTGCTTCTTCAATATTCGGCTCTTCGATACTCAAATGAAAGCCATCTAAAATCGCTTTGGCCTCGGCTTCGTTGATATCTTGGATCAATTGTCTTAATTCGGCGGCAGTATTAATAAGATCTGTTTCAAAGCGATTCAGGGTTTCTATGGCTATTTCCAGCCCAAATACCCTTGCACGCCGACATACCTTGCGAAGGTTTATCACAGCACGATCCCATTCAACTTTCCGTTGCTCAGGAGAAACTAGCCTAGCTTTGCCAACCGCAGAATACATCGGCCCTGCAACGAATGTTGCTCCCAATTCAGAAGCTATTTCAAAACATGAATCCAGATATTCAAAACAGGTTTGATGATAGCTTGGGTCATCATGCGTCAAATCTCTACTCGTACCAAAGGCTCCACAAATCACTGGTTCAAGCTCATTTTCAGCTAGAGCCTTTTTGACCAAATCAATATCGATCAAAGACGGGTCTTCGACGGGAATCTCTACAGCGTCATATCCAAAACTCTTGATCTTTGGGAAAAGTGAAACTGTATCCCGATCAAAAGGGGAGGTCCAAAGCCAGGTACTTACCGCAAATTTTACATCCAAGGCCATAATTATTCTACGATCATGACTCCGTTCATAATTCTCCAATGTCCAGGAACTGTACAGACAAATGGATATTCTCCAGGTTCTGTTGGCGAGACAAATACCAGTGACTCTCTACCCTCAGGGTCAACCAATGCAGTAGCGATGATTACATCATTGGTTTTTGGAACGTAGTTTTGCTCGGCACCGCGTGGATCACGAGCGAGATCATCTGCAGCTTTACCGATTGCTTCCATAGACCCTTTTTGTCCGATGACCAGGTTATGCTGCATAAAATCGGGATTTTCAAAATCAATGGTAACCTGAGAACCAGCTTTAACTGTAAAGGATGACTTGCTGAACTTCATCTCGTGAGGAATTACAGACAGTTTTACAACTGTTGATCCGTTTGCACTCGTAGAGGCAACCGTTTCAGACTGCATCTCGATCTGAGTGCCAGGTTTTTTAAGTGCTAGAGAGGACTTATTGCTAAGACGACCTCCAAACCACCAAGTCCCTTCATATTTTCCAACTACATTTCGGCTGTCATTTTGGCCAACTCGAACCCTATTAGGACTTAATGGAGATTCGAATAAGCCAGCGGTCCTTCCTTTGGCGATTTCAGTACCATTTATGGAAAGACTCATACTTCCATCTTCCACCAAAGAAGCATCAATGGTGAACTGCTCCTCTGGCAAATCTTTCTTAGAACTCAGGATAGTCAGTTTTTCATTTTGAGCCACGGCAAAATGGAGCGCATCCTCATGGATATAGAGGCTATAGCCATTGGTGTTGTTTCCTTGTGCGATCAAGACTCCTTCCAAGGGATTATCCCCTTTGGAAATGATCATTTGAATATTGATTTCTTTTCCAGCTACATCTGGAGGAAATAAAATACTATTTCTCTGATCAAGTGGATATTGCTCGGCCACCAAACTTCTTGAGATTCTGTCTTTCAGGGATAATCCATTCTCTGCATCAGCTTGGATTGCAGCAGTGTTATCTAGCTTGGCAAACTCTGTTGGATGGGAGAGAACTGCCGCAAACACCGCTTGAGGCAAATACTTGTCGCCGTCATTCTCGGAATTTTCAGCAGAACTAACCAAGGCTTTTGCTGCTCTTTCTGAAAAAGGCATTTCCGAAATAGTCAAAAAAGCAGCTTTACGAGTGGTTAAATCTGGATCGTCTAAAAGATTGGAAGCCAAAATTGCATCCAGTGATTCTGGAGTTTTTGGAATCACTCGAAGTGCATTTTTTCTGACTGATGGAACTGGATGTCTTAAAGCCTTAGCCACGATTTGCTCTGCTTGTGGATTGCTTCCATCCAGTTGATTAAGCCCTTCCAAAGCCCAAAGCGCATGAATTGCAGGAGGATTCATCCCGATCTCGTCTTTTTCTTGACTACTGATAATTTCAAAAAGATCAGGAACCAAGTCTACTTCATTTCGCTCCACAATTAGCCTTTGAGCCGTAAGGCGCCAGAACATATTTTCACTCTTCAATGCTTCGATCAATTGATCTGAACTCGCATTTCTAAGATCAAAAGTTTTGGAGTCTTCACCTCCTTTATATGAAAGTCTATAGATCCGGCCGTGCTCACGATCTCGCATCGGATTGATATAGGCATTGCCCTCTCCATTTTCAAAGCCTCTCGGAGTAGGATTGTGCTGAATGATGAAATTGTACCAATCAGCAACCCAAAGCGCACCATCTGGGCCTACTTCGGCATGTACAGGGGAAAACCATTCGTCAGAGCTTGCTAGAATGTTAAACGCATTTTTTTCTGCGAATCCTGACCCATCTGGATTGATTTGAGCCTTATGGAGAACCCGTCCAGTGGGCTCTGCTACAAAGGCAATTCGATTCCAATATTCTTTTGGGAAGCTTCTCGCCGTGTAAAAATTGTGCCCAGCAGCCGCCGTATAACTTCCATGCCAGTCTACTTGTCTCAAATAAGGAGTAAGATGTGGCATATCATAATGGGAGTCGATGCCGTGAACCGTATTTGCCGATCCTTGGAAAATTGGTCTTCTGACAAATTTATTTTCCATGGAAAAATACACACTGTGTTGACCATTGGCGGTAGAAATGAAGGTTTCGAAATCTTCAGTAAATCCTAGACCCCAAGTATTGTTGGAGGTGTTGCCTAGGTATTCTAGATTTTCGCCATTAGGATCAAATCGATAAACCCCCTGACCAAAACTATGTGTTACACCGCTAACTTCACCGCGAAATCCGGAATAGCCCAGGACTCCCCAAATTTTATTATCAAAGCCATATTTCAGGTTGGAAGGGCCCGCATGTGTATCACTTTTGCCCCAGCCAGTCATGATCACCTCGCGCACATCTGCCACATCATCCCCGTCTGTATCTTTCAGAAAGACAAAATCAGGAGCCATAGAGATTAAGATTCCACCATTCACAGCCATGATAGAAGTTGGAATATTTAGATTATCAGCAAAAATGGTCAACTTATCTGCTTTGCCATCGCCATCAGTATCTTCCAATATTTTGATTTTATCATTTCCGCCTTCTTTACGAACCTCGTTCGGATAATCAGTGGTTTCAATCACATAAAGCCTTCCTGATTCATCCCAAGTCATTGACATAGGATTGATAATCATAGGCTCTGAAGCAAAAAGTGTCATCTCAAACCCAACCGGTACTTGTACCAATTTCATGCTTTCTTCTGGTGAAAGAGGGAGCTGAAACCTTGGGGCTGGATCTCTTTTCTCGTAATTGGGAATGACTGCATCTCGAAATTCGGGAGAAGGAATTTGATAGGCTTCCAATTGAGCATTAACTCTATCCCCAACAGCCCAGAGTATTCCTCGAGCGATTAATTCCTGAAATTCTGATTTTTCCCAAGTCTTTTCATTGTGACCAAGTGCTGTGTAAAATACGCGTCCATCGCCTTCATTCCTTACCCAAGTATAGGGTTCAGCACCATTTTCATCGATTCGTTCCATCAGCACTTCCTTATCTGGATTTACTTTTGCATGCACATAGGTCTCATCCCAGCTTTCAAATTCAGTAATGCCTTGAACAGCAGGATGGCTTGGATTGACGATTTTAGCAGTGAATTCTTCGGTACCGTGCGTGCTAAACTGGCCTCCCACGGCAGATATATACCAATCTGAGTTCTGAAAACAGAAAGAGGCAGAGTGAATAGGAATCAGTGCTTTTCCACCTTGAACAAAATCCTTTAATGCAGCTTCTTGATCAGTACTGATCGTCTCGTGGTTTGCATAGATCATCAGGCCATCATAGTTGGCCAAAGTCTCTTCATTCAAATCCATAAGATCAGTGGTATAGGTGAGGTTAATACCTTTTTGAAATAGGGGAGTAGATAAGTACATCATCAGTTTTTCAGAGTTATGATGCTCACTCTCGTGCCCAAGTACCAATATTTCAACTCTTCGAGGGTCGGTATCGGATAGATAGGATTTCCTTTGGTTACAACTCGTAAAAATGAGGAGTAGGCTAAAAATAGGAATCAAATACTTTAAGGGATTCAGGCTATTTTTCATTATTTCGGGTTTATCTATTTTAAATCAATATTGAAGAAATAAAGGGAACAAATCCAGCTGAATCCCTTCGAATACTGACTGTATTTTGATATTATTTTATAATTTCAAAAGATCTAATGACAAAATCTAGTGAGAAAACCCTTACAGAAATCTAGAATTCCAGAAGGAAAAGCCTTCATAATTAAGGAGTTGGTGGCTCCTTTTTTTGATGTAAACTGGCATTTTCATTCTGAATATCAACTTTTTGTCGTTTTGAAAGGTCGCGGAACTCGATTTATTGGGGATGCGATCGAACGTTTTGATGAAGGAGATATGGTTCTAACTGGACCCAACTTGCCGCATCTCTGGAGAAATGATCAAGCCTACTTTGAAACAAATGATCCCGCAGGAACCCATGGAATAGTCATTTATTTTTCCGATCAATTTTTGAATAACTCAGTGTTTGAGTTGGAGGAATTTTCCACTATTTCCAGAATATTGAAAGACTCTTCTGTAGGAATTTCTATAAATGGGAAAACCCGTAATCAAGCAGAAAATCTCATGAAAAGCCTTTTGAATAAAGAAGGTACATCAGCCATTATCGGACTTTTGGAGTTATTAGATTTTCTGGCAAAATCCTCCGATACGAGACATATTAGCAGTCTTACCTACGTAAATTCACATAAGGAATCCGAAAGTGATCGAATGAGCCTAGTCTATGAATTGGTGATGGAGAATTTGGGAAACCGGGTTACACTGAAAGATGCGGCCGAGCTTTGTAATCTGTCAGAAAGTGCCTTCAGCCGTTTTTTTAAAAGCAGAGCTAATCAAACCTTTTCCAAATTTTTGAGCAGTGTCCGAATTCATCAGGCTTGTAAATTGCTTCAAGATGAAAAAATGAACATCAGTCAAATTTGCTTCGAATGTGGATTTTTCACCCTTTCAAATTTCAACAAGCAGTTTAAAGATCAGCTGGGTAAAACCCCGAGAGAATATAGAAATGAATACTTGATAGGGTTTAATTAGTCTAGTTTGATCACAAAATCGAACCAGAAAAAGTGACGCTAACTGGGACGATATGCTTTCCTAAATGCACCTGATGTCGCTCGATCTTATCCAACCGATTTTTGTTCACTATGAACGACCGATGTGTACGCACAAAGGAGGAGGGAAGCAGCTGTTCTAATTCTCCAAAAGTCATTCGTGAGATCAGCTTTTCATTGTCCAATTGAAAAGTGACATAATTGCCTGCAGCTTCGCAAAAAAGAAGTTCTGAGAAATTGACTCGAATTTGCCCTTCACTAGTTTTTATAAAAAGATGATCAGAAGCGTCATTGGGCTGCAATTCCTTCCATTCCTGAGCCTTTTGACAGGCTTTCATAAATCGACTCAAGGGAAATGGCTTGAGTAAATAATCCATTGCATCCAGTTCAAAACCTTTCACAGCAAAATCAGAATAGGCCGTGGTGAAGATGACCATGGTTTCTTTTGGTAATAGGGACGCAAGATCGATTCCTGAAATATCAGGCATATTGATATCTAGAAACACCAAATCCACATCGTGGTTACGCTGATATTCGAGTCCTTCGATGGCATTCGAAAAAACCGCTTCTAGGTCAATAAAGGGTACTTTTGAAGCATGGGACTTGATGATTTCTAAGGCCATGCTTTCATCGTCTATGGCTATCGCTTTGAGCATATCAACCAATTTGCAAAGAAAAATGGACAAAATGCTCCGAATCGTTGCCGACGATGGTCAGTTTGTGTTTGTTTGGGTAAAGTAATTCGAGTCGTTTTTGCACATTCTCAAGTCCAACACCAGATTCATCTTTAGGATCTTCCATTGCTTTTTTCGGATGGACACTATTGACTACATCCAGATGAATTGATCCTTTCATGCATCGGAGATTTATTTTTATCCAAGACTTACTTTTAGTACTGATACCGTGCTTAAACGCATTTTCTATAAAAGGAATAAGCATCATTGGTGCGATTTGACCTTCACAGAAATCTTCTTGAATTTGAATATCCAAGTCCAAATTTGGCTCTTTTCCAAAGCGAAGGAGTTGGATGTTCAAGTAGTTTTGAAGGTACTCGATTTCTCGTTTCACGGAAATTTGATCTTGGAGATTTTCATGGAGCATAAAGCGCATCATGTCACCTAGCTTTTGAATTCCGTCTGAGGTCTTTTCTGCGTTTTCCACCAAAGCACTTCCATAAAGCGTATTCAGAGCATTGAAAAGGAAATGAGGATTGATTTGAGATTTAAGGAAACTCAGATTTGCCGATCCTTGATTGACTTGTATGTTCAATTCATTCACCTGCCCTTCAAATAAAGAATATCGATCAAACGCCATATTGGAAAGAGGGAACACCAACAATTGGATAAATGCCACAGCTGCCATTCCTACCAACAAAGCCTCTTCAGCTCCAGAAGATGCCGCAATGATCAAAAAAGTAAGTAAGATCAGAATGCTTAATCCCCAATTAAAGATTCGAGAACGTTTTAGTTTACCCTTCTTTTTGTTGTTGTAGACGAAGTAATAATTGTAAAGAACCAAAACTGCTGAGGCGGGAATAATCATAAGAAATATGATCAAGCTGGTCTCAGAAACTGCGAGCCTAAAAGAGATTAAGAAGATCAGCAAGAAGAAAAACATCAATACCAAGCGAATGGTATTGTATAGTTGAAAATCAGGAAATCGAGGGGGTAAGAAAATTTGATTCATCAAAAAAGTAATCACTAAATATCCCAAATAGAGAGCTACAGTAGTGAGGAAAAACGGCTGAAAAATAGATTCTGAAAATCCAGCGCCATAAGAAAGTAGGCCTGTGGCCATCATGCTAAACACAAAAATCAAGACACAATAGGTCAAAAAAGGCCAAAACTTTCCGGTCTTTCGGAAATTGGGATATACGGCCACATGCACTAAGTAGAATGATCCGAAAAATATCGCTGGGATAAGGACCTTAGCAAAATAGCGAAAGCCGGACTGATAGTCCATGCGGCTCATGTTTCCGCCTAATACATTCACCAGAATGATGACCAAAAAGACAAAAGTCATCAGTTGCCATTCGATCTTTCTGAAGTTTAGTAGTTGGTTTTTCATAAAAACTGGGTTCAATTACATTCGATTTTGATTCAGAAATCAAGGCTAAATGCTCAGAGCCAAGGAAAGTGTATATCAAAACATAATTGGAACAGGTTATAAATCCCACCCAAAATTATTAGAAAATAATACGCCTTCCTTCGGTTCATTTCTTTTGATTTCATTGATGAACCAAGATTATGGGCTTTCCCTTTGTAGCACAAAAAAATGTGACGAAAAGGGAAATTTTCGGGACGGAATGGATTTATAATTCAATTTGCCTCTTTATGAGAAGCATTTTTACATCCTTAATCTCTAAAAAGGATATTCAAGTAAGTCGATACCCCACATTTTAGGCAAAATGAAATAAACGGTGATGGAAATGAGGATAACTGAAATCAGATTCAGCCAAAAGCCTGCTTTCACCATATCTTTCATTTTGAGAAATCCTGATCCAAAAACAATTGCATTTGGAGGAGTGGCAACAGGGAGCATGAAGGCGCAGCTTGCGGCAAAAGTAGCACCGACCATCAATCCAAAGGGGTGAATGTCCAACTTCAGAGCAACTGAGGCCAAAATGGGTAGAAGCATAGAAGCAGTAGCTACATTGGAGGTAACTTCTGTAAGAAAGTTTACAGAGGCGACAATGATCAGCAACAGAGCAAAAAAGCCTATACCTTCAATAAGCGTGAATCTTTCGCCGATCCATACGGCTAGTCCCGTTTCCTGAAAGCCTTCAGCCAGAGCAAGTCCACCACCAAAAAGAATCAGAATTCCCCAGGGAATTTTCTCCGCGGTTTGCCAGTCCAATATATTTTGATCCTCTTGGGAAGAGGGAAGGAGGAAAAGTAAAATTACTCCTATCAGGACGATAATCGTGTCGTTTATTTCTGGGAAAAATGGGGTGATAAGTAGGTCTCGGGTGATCCAAGCAATACAAACTAATCCAAACACAATCATCACTGTTCTTTCCTCATAGCCGATTTTGCCTAAGGCTTTCAATTGATTGTGAACTACATCTTTTCCGTTTTCTATGCTAAAGTTCTTGGGCAGGGGATTTGCGAAGCGAACCAAATAATACCAGCAAACTCCGAGAAGGAAAAGCGATAGTGGAAGTCCGAAAGCAAACCATTCGTTAAATCCTATGGAATAATCGTACAAATCCGCAACCACAGCCACTAAAATGGTATTTGTGGGTGTGCCGATTAAAGTGGCTACCCCTCCAATGGAAGCACCATACGCGATACCCAACATAATGTTTTTGCCCAAACTTGAAGCAATTTCGCTATTTCCACTTCCGAGCTGATTGCGGAATTGGGCCACCACAGCCAAACCGATAGGCAACATCATAAGGGAAGTTGCCGAATTGGAAATCCACATGGAAAGTAGTCCTGTGGCTAAAATAAAGCCTAAAACGATTTTCCGTAAATCACTCCCAATCAGGTGAATTGTGGTCAATGCTATTCGCTTATGAAGGTTCCATTTTTCTATGCCAGTAGCCAAGAGAAATCCACCCATATAGAGCATCACCGTGGGATGCATATAATTTGCAGATACAGTCTTGATAGGTAAAATACCGAGTAAAGGCAAAACAATTAGTGGGAGAAATGCCGTTGCGGCGATAGGAATAGCCTCGGTAATCCACCAAATAGCCATCCAAGCTGCCAAAGCAAGCATGGTTTGCGCATCGGAGCTTAAATCCGGTGAGCTCACAAAAAAGTATAAAATCAAAAAGGCCAAAGGGCCAAGGAAAAGACCGAGTGTGGTGACTTTTATTTTCATAAAGTCTAAAGCTAAAAAAAATCAGCTGATGGAGCTGATTTATCTGATCATTGGGATTGATTTCTTTCGAAAAATGTGGGTAAAATCATTTGATCCCCATTCTTTTCTTGATTTCTGAAGCGATATACTTTGATAGTTCTCGGATAGAGTCTTTCTCAAAAAAGACCTGAACTCCTATTTGGAAATTCAACTTGTTACTCAATAAGGACACAATTCGAATCGCTGAAAGAGAATTGCCGCCCAGAGGAATAAATGAGTCCGTGACGTCAATTGCCTCTATTTTCAATACCGAACACCAGGTATCATGCACGAGTTGCTCGATTTTATTTTGAGGTGGCGTGAGCTCCTTATTCACTGCCTCTCCTTTGTTTGGAGTACGCCTGATCAAGGAAGCTTTGTCCACCTTTCCATTTGAAGTAAGCGGGAAAGCATCAACCTGGATAAAGTTGGACGGAATCATATTTTGAGGTAAATGCTCACGCAAATACTCCAAAAGCTGGTTTTTATCTATTCTAGAGTTAGCCTTAAAATAGGCCCGAATCTCTTTGGTGTTTTCTTGATCCTCTAAGCCAATATCTATCATCAACTGCTTGATTTCATCAGGGCTAAGTTGGTCGTTAAGTTCATCAATGGTTTCCTCACGCTTTTTATGCCCAACTCGTACATCCCAACTGTAGGGGAAAGCATAATTATGATAACCTTTCTTTTTCTTGTGCACAAAAATTCCCAAATCATTGATAATACAATTCGTGCTTCGTCCCGTATCTGTGGGTCTTTTCCAGCCTATTTTTTCATCCAAATAAGCATACATTTCAGAAAGGCTTACATCGCTAAAGCGGTAGAAGTCCACAAATGACACCTTCTCAAAAACCTCATCGGTTTCAAACATGGAGACGTCGAGATATTCACTCACAGCATCTTTGCTTCGGTGATAGGATTTTCGTGCTTCAAGGATAATGTTATCAATATCTGAGGGGTCGAAGTTTTCTTTGACAAAAAGCTCTTCAGTTAGCCTAGTTTCAAAGAATTGACCTCGTGATAGTCCAGTGACGATTACAGGAATGTTTTTGTCTAGAGCCAATTTGGTACTTAGGGTGTATACGGTTTTAAAGCAGCCATTGCAAACATTTTGATGTCGCTCGATGCTATCTCTAAAGATCGCATTCATCGCCTCTGTGGTTCCGTAAATATGATCTACTCCGAGTTGCTGGGTCGTATTATCGATATTTTGCTTGGCATGATCGGAAATAAAACCATTGTCCAAGGTAAAGGCCAATACCTTCATATCTAACTCAACAAGACGAGCTAGCGCATAGCTGCTGTCTTTTCCACCACTCAGAAGCATCATGCAGTCATACTGAGCCTCTCTTCCTTCACCAAGACCTAAAATCTCAGATCGAAGATTATCAATGGATTTAAAGTAGGAAGAAACGTTTCTCTGATAGTCTTCGAAAGATTTACACAGACTGCAAACTTGCTCCTCATCAAAAGTCGCATCTGGATAATTGGAGGGGAGTCCACAATTCTTGCAGTAAAAATCAGGCGCCTCAAAAAGATCTTCATTGGCATCCGCCAAAGCAATATGGGCTTCTTCGATTCCTGGAAAGCCTGCAATCAGCGATTCTAGCTCACTGGATTCAATTCGTACGCCATTCAACTTAATTTGCTCGTCTTGACGTCCTAAAAATTCCAAGTCGCCGTTCGAAGCCAATCTTGCCAAATCGCCTGTTTTGTAGATTATTTGCCCCGGATCGAAAGGATTTGGAATAAACGATTGATCAGTTCTTTCTGGATTCTTGAAATATCCCTTCGCTAAAACCGCTCCGCCTAAGTAAAGCATAGCTGAAACACCTTGAGGAACGGGATTGAGTTTTCCGTCTAGTATGTAATATGAACAGCCACTAATTGCCTGACCAATAGGTACATTTAGCAAGGTACTCTTTGGATCGAAACGATGAACGATACAACCTACAGTGGCTTCGGTTGGGCCATACTCATTGAAGATGGATGCATTAGAACCAAGGCTAGTCTGCAGCTCCTTTGCCAGTTTGCTTTCCAAATTTTCACCCCCAAGAATGGCGACTTTTAATTTGGAAGACTGCAAGTCTCTATCTTTAATCAGACGTGCATGAGAAGGAGTGAGCTTGATGGTGTTGATTTGATCGTTTTTGATTACTTCCAAAATAGAAAGATCTGGACCACTGCCTGATTCGGGATAGATATGCAGACTACCACCACTCACCAAAGGCAGGAAAATAGAGGTAATAGTCAGATCAAAGCCTACTGAAGTGAATAATGGCATGCTGACAGGCTTTCCCGTGCTGTACATTTTCTTTGCTTCCGAAATGTAATTTGAGAGAGAAGGAAGCTCAATTTCAACACCTTTTGGTTTACCGGTGGAGCCTGAAGTGAAAAGAATGTATGCAAGCCTTTCAGGGTCCAATGTGATGTTTCGTCTTGCGCTTGGTGAAGGAATCTGATTCAATTCTTGAATTTGGAGGTCCAAACAGGGAGTTTGTCCTGAAATATCGGTTCTTCTACTGATCAGAATTTTTGGTTCTAAATCCTCCAAAATCAGCTCAATTCGCTTCTTTGGCAAGTCTATGGGTAAGGAAACAAATGCCGCTCCCATTCTAAGACAGGCCAAAACAGAAACCATGTAATCCATAGATCTAGGCTTATGGATTGCAACAATATCGCCTTGCTTTATTCCCTTTGAAGACAAATGATCAATGGCTTTCCTTACAAGCAAATTAAGCTCTCCATAATTCAGCCTTTTCCCATTTTCAACTAACGCAATTTCATTTGAATTTTGTTCAAAACTATTGGCAAGTTGCTCATCCAAGGATTTTGATAGACTAATTCCAGTTTTCTCTGTCTCGATCAAAACACTTTCTTCACTAGGAGTGGCGAGTTTGATATCTGTAATCAGAGTTGATTCATCAGTCAAGCAAGCCTGAACAAGATTTTTAAAGTGGAGTGGGAGCCGCTCGATTTGTCCTGACCCAAGATAGCGCTCATTAATGTCGAAGTAGAAGTCTAGATTATCCTTTTGGTTAAAATCAAAAGCCTGAAATCTGATCTCGTGTCCAGCGTCTAATTGATCTGGAAAAAGCCATTTAGTCCTTGTGGGAATGTTACCAAAATCCCCAAAATAAAGCGGGATATAATTGATGATTAAATGAATTCCTCTAGAATTTTCTAAGGTCTGAGCGCCAGGGTGCCCGTTCTTAAAAAAGTCAAAAAGTTCTTGTCTAACCTTCTTAAATAAACTAGCGAAACTATCAGTACTATCTATTTGAATATCAAAAGGTAAAACTTCCATAAGAAGCCCGGAAGTATTCTTGAATTTTGCCAAATTTCGGTTCGGAAATGGACTTCCGAGTCGGATAATAGATTCACCTGAAATCCTTGAAACAAATCCAGCAAATAGGGTAGCCCAAATTGTGAATTTGGTCAACTCAAGATTGAAGGATCTGTAGCCTTCAGCATTAGATTTTTCTTGAATTAGAGCTTTGAGTTCCTCATTGAAAGGCAAACGAATTCGTTTGGCTGAATTTATACTAGAGTCAATTGGATTACCATAGAGCAGAGGCTGCTTCACTGGGTTTTGCCCTTTCTTTTTCCAGTAGTTTTCAGACTTTATATTTTGCTCATTTCGTTTGCTAAGCTCTACGGCTCTAAATTCCGAGAAGGTTCCTTTTTCAGCTAATTCAGTCTCTTTTTGATCTAGAATAGCAAAATATAGTTTGGCCATTTCCTCAAACAAAACCTTGAAGGTCGTGGCATCAGCCAGGATATGATGGATATTTAAGTACCAGATAAATCGTTCATCTTCGAGCTGAATTAGAACCGAATCAAAGGTACAGTTATGAAGATCAATGGGTTTTTGAATTCGGTCATTAATCCAATCTTTAATCTCAGAGGGATTGATTTGGAGAAATTCTAGATCATAATCAAACTCCTCAAGAACCAGCTGAAGAACCTCATGATCTTCCGATTCATGAAATACGGTTCGGAGGGAATCATTCGTTGCAATAAGACCTTTAAAGGCCTTTTTAAATGCTGATGGATCTATTTTTCCCTCAAGTTCAAAAGTATGAGGGAGATGATTTGCGGTTGATTCTGGGGCAAATTTTTGACTTGCCCAAATACTTTGCTGGCTCCCGGTGAGGGTTGATTGAGCTTGCTGGCTGGATTGCAATTTCTGTAATTTATTGTGTGCGCTGCTGCGCAATGTATTCTGTAATCGAAGATACGGTATTGAAATTTTCAATAACCATATCCTGAGCGGGAACTTTGATATCGTAGACTTCTTCGATGTGGGCGATCAGCTTCATGATGGTAATACTATCGATCAAGCCACTGCTTAGCAACTCCTCTTCCTGCGTAACCGGAGTGTCAATTTCTGTACTGATATACTGAATGAGTTCCTCTGTCATCATTTCGGATTTAAAACTGTTTTGGTCCTTTTGACCATATATTCTGGTCTTGGGTTGGGTACTTCTTGGATATTGTGCACCGGGTTGAAAGTAAACATTAAGAGCTTTCGATCGATAACTCCCATGTTTTGGTAAGAAGCGTGCAATACATTACTACTGAAAATGTAGGCATCTCCGGCTTTTCCGGTCAGGGCTTCGATTGGTCTATATTTCGACACCATTTCAGCCAAGGTTTCACGAGTGATCATGTACTTTAAATTCTCATCATGAACCCCGTCTGGGTTATTGAGATAGGAGGGAACCTCACCTTCCTTTTGTGAAGAAGGAATTACTAAAATAGGTCCATTTGCTACATCCACATCGGACAGCATCACGGCAAGCGTCAATGCCTCAGCCTCAAGCATTCCATCTTCTTTCCAAAATTTAAAATCCTGATGCCAAGTCCATACTCCTGATTCTAGGCTGGCTTTTGTATTTAATTTGGATTGAAAGAGATAAAAATCGCTCTTCAATAACTGAGCAATCGCCTCTCGAAGTTTCAAGTCATCAATCAAAGACTTGACCTCCGGCAGAAATTGTTCAGGAGCGAAAACCGTTCGAATTTTTCCTGAGTTTTTCTCTCTGAAAAATTCCGGACCATCCATTTCTTCAAACTTATCCAGTGCAGTATTAAGCGCACTGAGGTCTTTACCTCCCACAAGACCTTCTAATTTTAGAAAGCCCTGGTTTTCATATTCTTGTATTTGCGCTTGGCTTAGCATATTTCAGTTAGCAAATTGCTTTTCGAGTTCTCGGTAATGTACTTTCCCATTGTCTGAATGCGGCATTTCAGGCACTTCAAACAGATGTTTGGGAATGCTTTGCTTGGGTAAAAACTTTAGCAAGGTACGCTTCAATTGAGTCATGTCTAATGAATCTCCCTGAGGAACGATTGCTGCGCAAAGTTCTTTTACTCCATCAAAGGTGGTGGTGAATACCGCAGCATCTTTGATTTCAGGAAGTTTGATCAAAACCTGCTCCACGGCTCCCAATTCTACACGATAACCGCTGATTTTGACCTGCCTGTCTATTCTTCCTACGAAGACGAGCTCCTCATTTTCATTTAAATAGACTTGATCTCCGGTACGATAAAAACGAATGCTCTGGCCATCTCTCGTAAGATGATAAAAAGACTTCTTATTCAATTCATCATTGTTCCAATAACCAGACATCATGGTTACCGAGTGTATCAGGAGTTCCCCAGACTTACCCTGCTTCATGGGCTTATCATTTTCATCCAGTAATAAGTACTCCGTATTGTCCCAAACTTTCCCGATGGGTACTTCTCGATTGACATCCAAAGATTTGGGTACTGTATAGTAGGTACATTGATTTACTTCAGCTGGCCCATAAACATTCGATACTTGCGCACTTGGAGCTTTGTTCAATAACATTTTCACCTGAGTGGGGGGGAAGGACTCTCCTCCATATTTGATCCATCGTACGGATGGAAAATCCAGATCAAAACCACCTCTTACTAGTGAGATAAATAATGACGGAACTGAATAAAGGATGGAGATTTCATTATTGCGAACTGCTTCGCAAAAGCTACCCAGCATGATCAATTCGCTATAATTGAACACATACGTGGTACAGCAGGCATACATTGCTGAGAAATACCCAAAGGTACTCTGATCAAAATGTAAAGAAGCCACATTCCCGATCACATCATTTTCTGTGACTTGATAAAGCTTGGTTGATTGTCTTGCATAAGCCAAACCACTCTCATGGGTATGAACAATTCCCTTGGGCTCTCCAGTGGAACCTGAAGTGTAGATAATGTATGCATAATCGCTTGGCGCTATCGCCACTTGAGGTAATTCATCGCTGAACCCAGTGAAGACTTCCTCCCAAGAGACGTCCTGAGTGGATCCTAATTCGAGTAAGTCCGGGCTAGCAATCTGATCTAAAATACGCTGATGAGCTGGGATAGATAACACCACCTTAATTTCACAATCCTTGATAATGGCTTTAAGCTTTTCAGCCGGCTGTGCAGGATCCAATGCCACAATCACTGCACCAGTCTTCAGGATTCCATAGAGGCCATATGCCGTGTAGATATTTTTCTCAATGAGTATACCCACTCGATCGCCCTTTTGCACTTCATTCTCGATCAGCCAATTTGCAATCTTATTGGTTTTAAGATCAAGATCTTGATAGGTGATATGACCTGAGGCACTCTTAAAGGCAATTTTATCCGGATTCTTTTTTGCTCCGGCTGATAAAAGTTCGCTTAATATGGTACTCTTTGAATTCACTGTACTCCGTCTAGTTTAGCGATTATATTTCGTTGAATATCGGAAGTGCCTGAATAGATCAATCCACCCAAACCATCGCGAAGGTCTCGATCTATTTCATATTCAGTGACCACTCCTTTGGCTCCAAAGATCCGAATAAAATCAGTGCTGGATTCCACAAAAGCTTCACTAATATACAATTTGGCCATGGCGGCTTCTTTCATTAATGGAAGCTTTTGCTGATCTAGATAAGCCACTTTGTACAGATGCATTTTTGATGTCTCTAGTCTCAATCTCATATTCGCAATGCGATGTGAGATGGCTTGAAAGTTTCCAATAGTTTTTCCGAAAGACTTTCGACTATTGGCGTATTTGATGGTCAGTTCGAGCTGTTTTTCCATTCTTCCAATCTGACTGGCAAAGATATAACCACGCTCTGATTCCATAGCGGAAGAAAACAAGCTCAATCCCGAGCCCTCTTTACCTAGGCGATTTTCTTCAGGGACGAAGCAATCTTTAAAATAAAGGTTTCCCATAGGAGTGGTACGCATACCAACTTTGTCTCTGACCTCGCTTACAGTGAACCCATCCATGCTTCTATCCACAATAAACGCTGTGATTCCCCAGCGTCCGAGTTTTGGATTGGTGGTGGCAAATGCCACGGCAATTTCACAAATAGGGGCAAGGGTGATGTAATGCTTTTCCCCATTGAGGATATAGCCTCCATCCACCTTTTCTGCGGTCATTTCAAGTGCATAGGTGTCCGATCCAGACCCTTCCTCGGTAATGCCAAAAGCACCAACTGTCCCGGAGATTAATTTCCTTAGGTATTTCTTTTTTTGATCATCGGTTCCGAATGCCTCGATCGCCACTTGTGTACTCCACATTTGGGAGTTAAGTGAAAAGGGTAGACCATTATCCGAGCTGCCATAGCCCAAGCCTTCGAGCATCAATACAGCTGTCATGATATCATAGCCTGAGCCACCATATTCCTTTGGAAAAGGCCAACCTAGTACTCCAAAATCAGCACACTTTTTCCATTCTTCCGTTGGGAAAATGTTGTTTCTTTCCTTTTGAGAAACGTCCGTATTTAGGTGCTCTTGGGCAAAAGTCTTGGCTTTTTCCTTTAGGGCTAATTGCTCCTTGCTCCAGCTAAAATCCATGAAATCTTGACTAAAATGTAAATCTGATAAAGCCTCTGAAATTGAATGGAGTACCAGGTGTGAAGTGAATTTCACTTACAGGAGAAGGCTCCAAGCTTCCATCAGCTAGGCGAATTCTTGATTCAGTATCAAATTGGGTTTCTTTCCAGTCAGTGTCAAGTAGATTTTCGACAAAAAATCCAATAGTGAATGCATTGAAGGAATAGCTGGCATTTAAATCCAAAACAGTATATCCCTCAGCAATGACGCTATTGTCCTCATTTGCTGGTCTATCCTGTAAATATCTAGTTCTCAAGGCACCTGCAAAACCATCTTTTTCGAAACTCAAACCACCGGTCGTGGTGATTCGTGGAGCTAAAGGAATAAAGTTTTCTCCCTCTGCATCGTCAATGCTTCTTGCATAAGAATAGGTAAAGTCTCCATCAAAATAGATCCAGTTGTTTGCCTGCCAACGCACACCCAAATCAACACCCCGACGAGCGGTACGTCCACTAGCTTCCACGATTCCCGCATCTCCAACATAAACAAACTCCTGCTCCAGCCTCAAATACCACAAAGCTCCATTAACAATCAATCTTGGCATCAATTTGAAATTACCTCCCAAGTCTGCACCAAATGCTCGTGGTAGAATGGACTCATTGTTTGGTCTCTCCAGAACCAATCGAGTGTCATTAGAGTGAAAGCCTATACCTGACTTAGCATAAACCTGTACATTATCATTTACGGTGTAGATGAAATTCAATTTTGGACTGAATACCGCAGCAGTAAGCGATTGAGGATCATATTCTGGTGTCAACTTATCTTGGTACAAATAGGAAAAATAATCAACTCGTACTCCTGGATTGATTCGAAGCTTATTCAGATAGAGATCAAAGTTTACGTAGCTATAATAATTCGACTCTGTGATATCACCTCTTTGGGTTACAAAACGAATACTGTCTCTATTTTTTGTCCCTTCTAATTCATTGTCACGGCTGTCATCATTTCTTAGACCGACACCAAATTGAAGAGCATATTCTCCACCACTGAACTCGTTGCTGTAGGTCAGCTGGCTCTCAGCACCAAATAGGGCACGAGTTTCTCCCTGACGGATTTGATCTCCATTCACAGAGTCTTCTAGAAAGAATGTGAAGTTGGAGAAAAGCTCAAAATCATAAGTTGAGTAGTAGACATTGTTTTTGATAAAGAGTCTATCATTGATCAGCTTGGTGTGATTAAGGGCGATGTTGGTTCGACTAGTGTATCCTCCTTCAGTATCATCCAAAGCACCGAAATTGGTGATTTGACCACTTTCCACAGCACGAATCGGAATTTGTCCAGATGCATCCCACTTACTGGTGAAATAAGAGGCTAATACGCTGATATCACTTCCATCGTCTAAGGTCAATCCATACTTACCCATAAGATTGATTCGATTGAAGTTCTGACTGGCTTCGAATGGTCCGTCACTTGCCAAATATTCTGCAGCGATGTAGGCGTTGTTTTTCTTTTCGTTAATCAAATTGAAAAGACCAACAGTTCGAACTGTGTTGAAGCTTCCGCCTTGTACAGACACAGAACTTTTTTCTAAAGCCCGCTTGGTTTGAAAATTCACATAACCAGCTGTCGCAAAGTTTCCTTTATCAGCATTGTATGGACCTTTATCAAAATCCACACGCTCTACTGTTTCAGGTATCAAAAAGTGAAGATCAGAATAACCTTGTCCGTGAGCATGTGAAACCATATTCACTGGCATTCCATCTACGGTGATGTTGATATCTGTGCCATGGTCAATATCAAAACCTCTCAAAAAGATCTGCTCGGCTTTTCCACCTCCTGCGTGCTGACCGATAAATAAACCTGGTACTTTTCTCAGGATATCTTGAGATGTGTTTACTGGATTGACCTTTAGATCTATCCTTGAAAGGGAGATCAACGGATTCACTTCTTGGTTAAATACCACTTCTCCGAGCTCAATAGCTGCCTCTTTCATACGAATAGTGACTTCCTTGGACAAATCTTCCACTACAATAGTCTGGGTTTCAAAGCCTACATAGCTGACTTGTAAGACGTCGCCAGTATTTACCCCAGATAACACAAAATAACCAGACCCATTTGTATGGGCGTGGTTTTCTGAATCACTATGGATAATGTAAGCCCCAATTAATGGAGAACTAGACTGATCTAATACTCGACCTCTTAGTGATTGGGCATGGACTGATAAGGCAAGTATGGAACATAAAAAAACGGTAAAGAGTAATTTTTTTATCATACCGTAAGAGTTTGGTGAATGTTGTGCATTTCTTAGTAAAGAAAAGATTATGAAAACTATTAGACAAGTTACTTCAAATAGAAGTCAATTGTTTTGACATAAATCATAAATCTGATTTAATCTTAGCGTTTACCTATTGGTTGGAGTGGATCAATTGGTGCAGGGAACCGTATGGATTTTTTTCATCCTCAGAAAATGACTCTATTTTCATAGCCTTTCCAAGACCGAGTTCCTTAGCATATTCCGCAAAAAGATTTGCCACCACTTGATCCTCCAATGCCCATCCTGTAGAGTCAAAGACCGAAAGTCCAAGCTGGTATTTTTCTTGCAAATCCGCATTCCGCGCCACTTCTACCCAAGTGGGACCGATTTTACTTGGATCCATTTGCTGACATTCTCCTTCGATCAAGGCCTGCTCCAAAAAGTCTGGGCAAACATAAGCTTTCTCCAATAGTGATAGCGGTAATTCAAATTTGCCTGGAAAATCAGCTCCAACAGCATTGATATGTAGATGTGCTTTGGTTTGATAGGTATCGAAAAGTGGGCCTTCCTCTGGAGCAATGGAAGTAGCGGTGCAAAGTATATCCGATCGATTCAAAATCTCTTCAATGCTGGCTGACTTGGGTCCGGCAGCAATATCGATAGGAGCAAGGCGATCCTTCAAGCTTGCTATGGAGTTTTGATCTGTGTCATATATGATGATCTCTTCGATTCCAAACAACCTTGAAATTGCATGTACCTGAGTTACCGACTGTGCTCCACATCCAATCAAGCCTAATACTTTGGAATTTTTAGACGCCATTAACTTGCTGGCCACGGCGCTAGATGCTCCGGTTCGTAAGGCAGTGAGCAAAACTCCATCTACTAAATAATTCAAATGCCCAGTATGCGCATCATAGCATGAAATGGTGGAAAGTATGGTCGGGATTTTAAATAAGTCGGGGTTTTCCGGATGATAGCCCACAACTTTAATAATGACCTCTTCACCTTTTTTCATAAGTGGCATCCATTCCACTAAACCCAAAAAAGGTTTTTTATAATTGAAACCGGAACGAGTAGGGATGTGAGTATCTTCGGGGGAATAATCCAATAAAGCTTTTTCAAGACGATCAATAAGATCATCCATTACTGTGTTTAAGCCTTTTTTTCTGATTATTTGCTGTACTGCGGTACTGTCAATAATGGTACTCTCTTGATTTTTATTCATTCTTGTTAAAAGCAATCAACAATATACTATTTTGATTTCAAGTGGCAATTGTTTTTTTTTACCCAGCTTAGTGGCGGGGCCAACAAAATGGCCTTGTCTAATGTTCTGAATCAGATTTAACCCCTACCAAATCCCCATGACCCTAACCCAATTATTGAGAACAGGTTTTATTTTTGTCCTATTTTTTGCCTTCAGTATTCACCAAGTAGAAGCGCATAGACCCAATCAAAACTATATTTATTTAAGTATTTACGAGGGTCAAATGGACTGTCGAGTAGAGCTTAGAAAAAGTGATATAACGAAGGTTTTTGGGTATGAATATGGACCTGGAGTGGTACCAGATCAAAATGGCGCCGAGGTTCAAGCAATGGTTAGCTACATTTTAGAAAACTTAAAATACAGCTCTGAAAATGGGGGTCATGACCTTGTATTTACGGACATAGACTTACTGGATTTGAATGGAGATGATTTCCTTCTTTTCAATTTTTCCATGACTAATATGAATCCTGTCCCATCGGATTTGAAGGTTTATGATCAAATTTTCGTCAATGAACTCAGTGGACATGAATCTCTTTTGCACATCGAGCGAAACTGGAAAACAGGTGTATTAGCAAATGAGGCTCTTCCATCTCTGATTTTTGGCAGCTCTTCCCCAAACCAAACCTTGGACATTGAAGAGGGCTCAGTTTTCACAGGTTTTATGGCGATGGTAAAGTCTGGTGTTTACCATATTTGGATTGGGTTGGATCACATTCTATTCTTGATCGCCTTATTGATTCCTTCAGTGATTGTTTATCGTCCTCAGGACCCTAAAGGAAGATGGTTAGGGATTAAATACACAGATTTTGAACCAGAAAAGAGCTTCAAAACAGCATTGATTTCAGTAGTCAAAATCATTACCATTTTCACCCTAGCGCATTCCGTGACACTGAGTTTAGCGGCTTTGGATGTGATTAATCTCCCTTCAAGACTCGTTGAGTCCATTATTGCTATCTCCATCGCCATGGCGGCATTCCATAATATTGTTCCCTTCTTGAATAAGCGGGAATGGCTCATTATTTTGATTTTCGGGCTATTTCATGGATTTGGTTTTGCTTCAGTACTTGCTGAGCAATCCAGAGGTGGAGAATACCTTGTGTACTCACTGGTTGGATTTAATATCGGGGTTGAGCTAGGTCAGTTGGCCATTATCCTTGTGGCATTTCCAGTTCTTTTTGTGCTGAGCCGAGTAAAATTATATTACATCATTGTAGTCGGCTTCTCCTTGCTCTTAATGGCTATTTCGGCCTATTGGATTATCGAAAGAGCCTTTGGATATGACTTGAAGTTGCATACTTGGTTACTTGAACAAGGAATCCTTTAATCCCATTGGGTATGGAGGACAATTCGGACGATTTATTAGATCAGTGGCTGAATTTCAGTGGGGATAATGAAGGCGAGGAGAAGGAGGGAAGTATCCCAAAAGCACCTCTGGCGGACTCCTATCCACTTTCTGATACCCAACAAAGGCTTTGGTTGGTTTACCAAAAGAATCCCAAAAGTCCAGTCTATAACTATGCGGAGATTTGGACTTTCGATTCAAATTCTTTTGATGAGGCGCAGGTTAAAAAGGCCTTCAGACAATTAATTTCTAGCCATACCATTCTTGCCAGTAATTATGTTCTGGAGGGCGAAAATCCACGAATGAAGATTCGTTCAGAAAGGGATTTCGAATGGGTTGAGGGAGAGTCATTCAAATCGGAGAAAGAAGCCAAAGACTGGCTCAAAGCTCAAGCAAGCCGTCCTTTTCGTTTAGAATCAGACCCTCTTGTTCGCTTGGCAACTTGTCAAGTGAGCGGTACGAAAATTTTACTTGGACTTACTTTCCACCATATCATTATCGACGCATGGTCCATTGATTTGATTCGAAAAGGATTTGCTGAGTTTTATGCTGCGCAAAGTTCAATTTCAAATGATTCAAGCTCCAAAGCTCTTCAATTTCAGGATTACAGCGTTTGGCAGAATGAGCAGGCAAAGGATCGCAAAGAAATCAGCCGAAATGCTAAAGTTAAAGATGCTTTTTTGGATTTGCCTTTGGACTATTCTCGTCCTGCGATTCCAAGCTACAAAGGCCAATTTCTACGATTTAATCTTCCTGAAACCCTTACGGGCAAAGTGAATCAACTGCTTCAAAAGACGCAAAGCACCTCTTTTTCGCTCTTTCTTACTGTTTTTCAAATCTTACTTTCTCGATACTCCAAAAGCCAATCGATTTATGTAGGAATCCCTGTACTGAACCGCGAGCAGGATGAGCTAAAAGATTTGGCGGGCTATTTTGTCGATACCCAAGTGATTGGCGGAGAGCTTGATCCTAGCCAGACATTTCTTCAAGTCTTAAAGCAAACCCAGAAAGAGGTTTTACAGACCATTTCCTCTGAAAAAGCCACTTACGAGCAAATGCTGCAAGAATCTGGGCAATATGATCAAAGCAGTAATCCACTCTTTCAAGCAATGTTTGTAGGACATTCTTCTGGTGGAAACCCATTTGAAGAAGCTGGAATTTCTACCATCAGTTTTGACGTTCTTGATTTAGATGTGTCCAAATTTGACCTGACTTTGCACCATTTTGGTGTAAGGAATGGACAATATGAAATTGGAGTGGAAATTAGCACAGATCTATTCAATGAGGCCTTTGCAGAGCGATTGAGTGGACATTTTGCTACTTTACTGGATCACATTTCTGCGAATCCAAGTCTTCCGATTTCCGCATATTCCTTGATTTCTGAAGAGGAAAGAGATTTTCTGACGCATGGCTTGAATCAGGGTTTTGATCCTGATTATACAGGAAGCGTAATCCCAGAAATACTCAAAAATCTTCAAGAGAAAGGTGATGAGGTTGCCCTGGTATGTGGCGATCAGAAACTTTCGTATGCCGAATTAGACCAAAGAAGCAAGGCACTGGCAAATGAACTGGATCGACTCAATGTGGATAGAAATCAGCCCATCGGAATCTATCTTAATCGATCAGTGGACTTTGTGGTGAGCATTGTTGGGATTCTGAGATACGGAGGATATTATCTGCCTTTGGATCCCGATTACCCAGAACAGCGAATCAGCCAATATATCGAGGAATCAGGAGCTGAATTTGTGATTTCAACAAGCTCCCTTTGGCCAAAAGAAAATCCAATCAGCACTGAAATTCAAGTTATTGAAATCAATTCAAATGAATTATCTCAAAGCATTGATAATCATATCAATAAAGAATATAAAATAGGAGAGTATGCTTACTTGATTTTCACTTCTGGAAGTACCAACAAACCCAAGGGTGTTCGCGTAAGTCATCAAAATCTCTACTCTTCCAACCAAGCGAGAAAGGCCTATTATTCGGCGCCAATGTCAGCTTTTTTGCTCGTGTCTTCGTTCTCATTTGACAGTTCGATTGCGGGGATTTTTTGGTCCCTTTGTACGGGAGGAAAATTGGTCATTAGCCAAAATCAAGAAGCCTTGGATGCTTTCGCACTTGGGCAGATTATTCAGCGGGAGGAGATTAGCCATACCTTGATGCTGCCTTCGCTACACAAAGCCATTCTGGAAAATAGCCAGGAAGAGCTTTCTGCACTCCAAGCGGTGCTGGTGGCAGGAGAGGAGTGCCCCGCTGATTTGATTGGGCTGCATTTTGAAAAACTCAAAAACACCCAACTTTTCAATGAATATGGCCCCAGTGAAGGCACAGTCTGGTGTACTGCGCAAGAATTGCTTCCGAAAGTAAACTACCCTAAAGTTCCCATAGGGCTTGCCACCAACAATACCCTGAGTTATGTGCTGGAGCCAGATCAAAGTTTAACGCCCATCGGTTTGCCGGGAGAACTCTGCATCGCAGGTCCTGGTGTCGTGAATGGTTATTTAAAATCAGAGAATTCAGATCAAAAATTTGTAAAAAATCCTTATTCAGAGGAATGGGAGACACTTTATCGTACAGGTGATCTGGTTCGGATTCAAAAAGATGGACTGCTCGAGTACCTGGGAAGGATCGATAATCAGGTAAAAATCCGAGGTCATCGAGTAGAATTGAATGAAATTCAAAGTTTAGCTCAGAAGTTCGAAGATGTGAAGTCCGCCATCGCTTTTGTAGCTGATTCCGGAGCTCGAAAATTGGTGCTGGCCTATTTAGTGAAGGATTCCAAATTCGTCGATTCAGATAAGTTGAGAGCCTTTTTAACGGAAAATCTGCCCAAGTACATGGTACCGGAACAGTATCTGGTGCTCGCTCAATTTCCTCTTTTACCGAATGGCAAAGTAGATCTCAGGAAACTGAGTATTGAGGCTCAAAACCAAAGTAGCCAAAGCAGCAGCCTTCCCAAATTGCCAAGTACATATCTGGAAAGACAAATCGCCCAGGTTTGGTCAGATGTGCTTGGCCCTGAGGATTTGCCCGTCAATAAGGATTTTAATGAACTGGGAGGGAATTCCCTACAAAGCATCCGTATTCTGGCCCGACTTCGAGAGATCGGAATTAAGGTGACTCCCGAACAGTTCTTGCGCTATTCAACGGTTGAGTCCTTGGTGAATTCTTTGAATACCGAGCCTTACGAGCGACCAAAAAACACCCTTGAATTGGAAATTTTGGGTATTTGGGAACAAGGACTTTCTCAAAAGCTAATTGGGGTTCTTGATAGTTTTCAGAAAAATGGGGGAGCGGCAGCCGAATGGAAAGGAGTAGAAGAAAAGCTTTATGCCCGATTTGATTTCGCGGAAGAAATCAGCCTAAATGATTCCATTCGGACACTCGCGACTAAGGTAAAAGTAAATGAAGCCAAGTATTTACCTAAAGAGTTAAAAAGAATTATTCCTATCAGTACTACAGGGGATGAATTGCCGCTTTTTTGCATTCACAGCGAGTTTTACTACGAGACAGTTTATGCCCAGCTTACACGTCATTTACCTGGAGATTATCCCATTTATGGGGTGCTTTCGGTTAGTCCGGAACTGGTGAAAGATTACGTTCCCAAGAGTATTGAGGAGATCGCCCAGCTTTGCCGTGAGGAGATTAAGGTTATTCAACCTGAAGGCCCCATACGCATTTTATCGTACTCCATTGGAAATGTTGTGGCTTTTGAGATCGCCAGACAGCTCAAAGAAGCAGGAGAGGAGGTACAGTTGATTTTGATTGATCCGCCGCTGTTTTTTGATAAATCCAGGACCTTTGGTAAAAATGAATACCGCAAATATTTGACTTATCTGGATCTATGGAATAGACCGGCAGAATTGCTCGAAAAAGTGCGCAAAAAGGTCAATAAGGACGGAAATCAAGGAATTTTGATCCAGGAAACAGGGCTACTGAAGAAGTATATCTTGAAGTATAAAATCGCTAAAATCGATTGTGAAGCCCTGCTGATCACGACTCCGAGAGAGTTTAAGCATACGTACGATTGGGATCCATTGGTGAACTTGGTGGACCGGGAGCATATAGACGGACCACATTTGAAACTGATGCGGGAACCGTATTCCAGTCAGATGAATACAGCCATCACGCGTAGTTTGCGTCGCTGGGATCAAAAGAGCAAAAAATGAAAGTAGAGCTCTGGACTGCAAATCTTTCCGAAATCCAAGATGTGGACCCGAGCCATCTTTCTAAAGATGAATTACAGCGTCTGGAGAAGTTTATCTATCCCAAGCATAGAGATCTATTTATTAAGCGTAGAAGCATGCTGCGCAAATTGTCTGGAGAATACCTTGGTATTCATCCCAAATCCATACGCTTTGGTTACAGCAGCTTGGGTAAACCATTTATCGCCTTTTCAAAAGAAAAGCTTTATTTCAATTCCTCACATTCTAAAGATCATGTAGCCATTGGATTTTCACGTGACGGGCAACTGGGCGTAGATCTGGAATTCCTAGACCCTGAGATTGAAGCAGAATTGATTTCAACTCATTTTTTTGGCTCTGATGAAATCTCAGCCATACAAGCTGCCAAAGGTTTGGACAGAGCCAATGTCTTTTTCAGGCATTGGTGTATTAAAGAAGCCTATATCAAATTCATTGGCAAAGGTCTTACATATCCGCTGGATCAAGTTTTGGTTCGTTCTGTAAGTAAAAATCCTTGGCTAGAAATCTTGCGACAAAAGAATAAACCATCAAAAGTGATTGACACTGTATGCTACCTTGATTCGGTTTCCAATTTTGGTTTGGCAGTGGTAGGGGATTCATCCGAGTTGGAGATCGAGCTTAAGGAATGGAAGGGTTAGATTGAATGGTTTTTTGGTTTATTTAACATAATATAAATTATGTCACTTTTATTCTAATCCAAATATCCCAATCTGATCCTTTCGAAGCTTTTGCATCTTTTTTTGGCTTGATAACACTAATTCAACCTATTCCCTTTGAATCAAATGCTTCAGAACGACTATTTAGAGGTTCAGAACGGGTATTTAAAGCTTCAGAACGAGTATTTTGAGCTTCAGAACGGGTATTTAGAGGTTCAGAACGAGTATTTCGAGGTTTGGAACGACTATCTCGAGGTTCGGAACGGGTATTTAGAGGTTCGGAACGACTATCTCGAGGTTCAGAACGACTATCTCGAGGTTCAGAACGACTATCTAGAGGTTCAGAACGACTATTATGAGGTTCGGAACGACTATTATGAGGTTCGGAACGAGTATTGAGAGGTTCAGAACGAGTATGGAGAGAATTTAATTTTTAACCTTCAAACCTTTAACAATTAACCCTACTCCTTCTTCCTGGCTTTTCTTGTGTTAGAGTCCGTGAGGAAATAAAAAAGGCGTAATTATAAATTACGCCCGTCTTTCATTTAAATACAGTTAAGAACCTTTGATAAATCAAAGATGAAATTCATTATCCATCACGAATATCTTCACTGTCTCTCTGATGACACCGTCATTCGACATTGCAGCTGGGCCTTCGGTATCCAGGATTTTGAAGAATGTTTCTACGTTTGATGGTTCAAAAATTAGTGCAACCTCGTTTCCCTCATTTATGGAAATATGCACCGGACTTGCGCAGGTTTGGCGCTTAAACAATTCTCCATGGGTTCTAAAACCTTCTTCCCACTTCTTGGAATCTTCCACTTTTGCGGTAATAATTACTTTTGCCATAATCCTGTTGTTTGGTTGATACATAAGGTATTAAGAATTACCCACAATTCCTTTTGTTTTTAATTGATAATCAGGATTTTATTCGCTTGAAAAAGGATAAGTGATTTGGGATAAAGGAAGGTTTCTTTCCTCTTTTGAAGAAGGAATATCACCTCACGTAGATCTCAAAATATTACAAAAGCCCGAATCAAGTTAGAGACAGGCTATAACGGAGGACAATGCCATGCAAGAAGGTAGCTTATAACATGTATTGATTCTGCCCCTCGAGCAAGCGAATCCATCATTATATTATCTTGCGAAAAATTTCTAAACAAGATCATTTATTATGAGGCGAAAAATCCCAGAATCAACTTTACCAAAACTCAATCGCTCACAAATGATTACTCCCGAAGGCTTACAAAAATTAAAGGATGAACATGATACGTTGTGGCGAGTGGAGCGTCCAGATGTGACCGCAAAGGTTGCATGGGCTGCAAGTTTGGGAGATCGTTCAGAAAACGCCGATTACCATTACAACAAAAAACGTCTTCGAGAAATTGATAATCGCCTTCGCTATTTGCGTAAGTGTATTGATGACTTTAAAGTTATTCACTATCACCCCAACCAAGAAGGAAAAGTGAATTTTGGTGCTTGGGTAGAAATTAAAAATGAGGCGAAGGGTCTTCAAAACCGTCTTCGGATTGTTGGTTACGAAGAGTTAATCGGGAATAAAGGTTATATCTCTATGGACTCCCCTATGGCTAAATCTCTTCTTAATAAGAAGGTTGGAGATGAAGTAATCGTTGAAACCAAGTTGGGTGATTTTGTATGGAAAATTCTTAAAATAGAGTATCAAAAGTAGGTTTTACAGAAAGTAGTTCAGGTCATTTTTGCGCTATTATTTTTTAGGCGTTGTCACAAGTTCAATTTACCATACGTAGCAAGACTTGGCCAAAGGAGCGGAATCAGCCTATAATGTTTTTACTGAATTTAAACGTGCCACTTTCCTAGAAGCGGTACGAACAAACTTACTTTGGGCCATTTAGTAAGAATAAGAAACAAGTTTCTTAGTAAATTGACAGTGATCTAATTTTTCTTTTGAAATCACACTCAAGCTACCCAAAGAATCTCCATATGAAATATCTTGATTATTTAAATTGTAAAACGAGCGTAAAAGCAGCGAGCTTAATCTTTATATTTTTTGTCTTTCTTTCCTCTGGCGTTATTGCGCAGCAGCCTGAATCTCCATTGGTAGCTTCCTTCGAAACTTATCGCAAGATGAAGGAAGAAACTCCTTTCAAATTGGACTGGGTAGCTCTAGGCCCCACTGTTAATTCCGCTCGAGCCGATATTGTGCAAGTGGATGAAACTAATCCGGGTACCATGTATGTGGGTTTTGGTTCTGGAGGTATATGGAAAACCATCAATCATGGAGTGAGCTGGAAATCCATCTTTGAAGAGCAGTCCTCCATTGGGATTGGAGATATGGAATTAGCTCCTTCTGATCCGAATATTCTGTATTTGGGAACTGGTGAAAATCTAAAGAAGCCAAGAAACTTTACCCTACCCGGCACAGGGATGTTTCGTTCGGATGATGCCGGAGAAACCTGGCGCCATATTGGGCTAAATGATTCTTGGGCTATTTCTGAGATAGAAATTCACCCCAATGATCCGGATATCGTTTTTGTCACCGTGCTAGGTCATCTTTGGACCAAAAATCAAAATCGTGGTCTTTATCGCACCCTGGATGGAGGCAAATCTTGGGAGCAGGTATTATACAAGAATGATGTTACTGGGGCAAATGAAGTCCAGATCTCCCCTAGCGATCCTCAGATTATGTATGCTTCGCTTTGGGAAGTATATCCTGGCATCAGTGGTGAAAATAGTGGGGTGTACCGAAGCCGAGATGGTGGTACGACTTGGGAGCACTGTACAAATGGCTTGCCGAGTGGACCGAAGATAGGCCGAATAGGTCTTACTGTTTCCAGTACAAATCCTGATAAGGCCTATGCCTTGATCGATAATCTGAATAATTCACGAAATGAAGCCGCAGAATTATATAAAACTGAAGATGGAGGCTTAAACTGGACGAAAACCCATGCTGGACCATTTAAAATCTTTCCTGGAATCGGATGGTATTTTACCGATGTGTACGTGAATCCAGAAAATGACGAGGAGGTTTTTTGTTTGGGCGTTCGCCTAGCCCATAGTTTAGATGGCGGAAAAACATTCTCTTATATCGGAGGTCAAGTGAGTAGAATGACTCCTAGCCTAGCTCAAGGGCTCCACTTGGATCAATGCGAATTGTGGATCAACCCTAGCAATCCCAATCATCTTGCCTTGGGAAATGATGGTGGTTTTTATGTAAGCTATGACAAGGGCTTGACATGGATGCATTACAATAACATTCCCACTGGAGAATTTTACGACATTACCATAGATCAGGAAGATTATACGATCTACGGGGGCACCCAAGATGATGCTACGGTCTATGGACCTGCTAAGGAGTTAAATACCCGATTTCCTGACCATTGGAAGTATGTATGGATTGATCCTTGGGATGGTGGCGATGGATGCGTGACTCAAATCGACCCTGAGGATAAATCAATCATTTATTACAGCCGTCAACATGGCGATGCCATGCGATTGGATAAATCCAAGGATCTGGCAGTATCCATTATGCCACGGCTTCCTAAGGATTCCAAAGACACCTTGGTCTTTAATTACATGACTCCTTATTTCCTCTCTCAATATGATAGCAAGACCTTATATCATGGAGGTAATTTCATGATGAAAAGTACCGATCGCGGAGACACTTGGAAGGCGATAAGTCCCAATCTGGCTATTTCTTCCAATCCTGAAAAGCGATCGTTTGCTACTGGCGATATAGCCCAATCTTCTCTAGATAAGGAACTGCTGTATGCAGGTACAGATCATGGGGCATTTTGGGTGTCAAAAGACGGTGGTACTTCTTGGGAAGAAAATTCCACAGGAATTGCCAATAATTACATCCGGAGCATCGCGCCATCCCAGCACCAAAAATCAAGAGTATATATGGCAATGACGGGCATTAATTATGATGATTTGAATGCCTATGTCTATACTTCTGATGATTTTGGAAAAACTGGGCGGTCCATTAAAGCAGGACTTCCAAATGAGCCCATGAATGTGATCAGAGAGGATCCAAAGAATGAAGATATCCTTTATGCTGGTAGTATGCGCGGAGTCTATGTTTCATTGGATCGTGGATTATCTTGGTCCTTTCTAGGGAAAAATTTACCAGCGACAGCAGTAGCAGATCTTGAATTTCATTTAGAAAGTCAGGATTTAGTAGTGGGAACCCATGGACGAGGGATTTACAAAATAAGCCTTGCTCCTATTTATGAAATGGTCAATCAAAATCTGTTGGCTGAGACGAATCACTTTTTTGAAATCAAGAAAACCCCTAGGCCCTGGTATAATTCCTCCAGCGGCGAACCCGATTATCGCACCTTGGAAAAAGCGAATTTTTCCTACTGGTTGAGTCAGGCAAGACCAATAAGGATTTCAATTTTTGATGAATCAGATCGAGAAATTTGGCGAGAAGACCTTGAAGGGACCCAAGGATTTAACCAGTACAGATGGGATTTGGTGGTGAGAAAGGTAAGCAGTGATGCGCCGTATTTTATCCATTACGAACGATTTATTAATGCTGGAAACTATAGGGTGCAGATCACTTCGGATGATGTGATGATGGAGCAAAAGTTTGAAGTCATAGAATCAAGCTCGCCCTATTTGGTCAGAGATGGCTTTTGAATAAGTGTATTTTCCAAGATGAACGAATAGTATCCTATCGTCAATGAAAATACATTTGACTACTGAATGAAATTGGTTTAGCTTTTGCGCTGTATCGAACAAGATAGCTTTGACCTCAAGCTGACAAAAAATTTTAAAAGAAATCAATAGAATTTCTTTGGTATTTTTTCACTGGTCAAGTTTTTTCGCATATTTATTCCACTCGAACAAAAATAAAAAATCAATGAGTCAACAAAAACTTCGTGTGATCCAAGATTATGAAAAATTGAGCTCGGATCTTCAAGAACAAATAAAATTAGTCTACCCAAACGGGTATCGTGATCATTTGATCAGCTTTACCAATGCAAAAGGAGAACGCGTCAGTGCGCTACCTTTTGAAACATTTGAAAAAATCTACATGGTGAGAATGACTGCAGCAAAGGCGGTGCTTTTGGTGGAGAAAGATGATGATTACGATGATGATGGAGTATTGAAGGAAGATGTCCGAGAACAATACGAAGACGATCACGCAGATGCCGACTATCTCGGCGAGAATGACAATTACGAGGATGATATGGATTAACCTGTCTAGGTTGATCTAATCTTTGTATTCAAGCTCCTGTACACAAGCTTCCCAAACACGCTACATCTTGCCAAATCCAAAAAACATGGATGAACACAATCCGTCAGATCCTATAAAGAAACCAGCCCGAAAGCGATTTGCTATTCATGGAGTGGAAATTTTACCAGGAGAGACCAAATCACTGACGGTCAATATCGCCAAGCTTCCCTCCCACTCAAGTATTGACGTCTCGATCACGATCAGTCGAGCCATAGAGGAAGGTCCGGTACTTTTACTTTCCGGAGGCCTGCATGGGGATGAGATTAATGGAGTGGAGATTGTTCGTAGAATTATAGAAAAAGGGCTTAATGTGCCTAAAAAGGGAACAACCATTTGTATTCCCATTATTAATGTCTACGGTTTCATTCATTTTTCTAGATATGTGCCTGACGGAAAAGACGTTAACCGATCTTTTCCAGGGAATAAAAATGGTTCTTTGGCGGCTCGAGTCGCTTATTTTTTGATGAATGAAATCATTCCTAAGATTGACTATGGCATAGATTTTCATACGGGTGGAGCAGATCGCACCAACTATCCTCAGGTACGTGCCATGCTGAATGATTCTCAGAATGAAGTATTGGCAAAAGCCTTTCATGCTCCATTCACTCTACATTCAAAGTACAGACCTAAATCACTTCGTCAGGCGGCCGGAAAGCGAGACAAGCGAATCATTGTATATGAAGGCGGTGAATCGGCAAGATTTGATGAGTTTGCAATCCAAAATGGGATAGATGGAGCGCTAAGACTCATGCATCATCTAGGGATGACACATTTGAATCCTATTCCAAATCATCCCTCCCACTTTATCAAAAAATCGTCTTGGATTCGAGCAAAGGTCTCAGGCCTGCTCCAGACCAAACTAAAAAGCGGGCAATTCGTCAAGAAAAACCAAGTAGTCGGTTTTATTACTGACCCCTTTGGGGAATTCAAAAGTCCTATTAAAGCGCCAGTCTCGGGATTTATAATTGGCTTAAACAACAACCCAATCCTTCATCAGGGTGATGCAATTATGCATATTGGTGTGGGAGAAACGGAGCCACAAACTAGCTGATGTGGAGTAAGCTCCAAGGGTGAAGACTATTCTCGTTCTTCAAAAATTTCTCCTTGAAAGTTGCTCGTATCAAATACAAAAGTACTTGCAGGTAGCCCTTGATTTAATTGGATATTACTGAACTGAAAAAGCGTAGATGTTTGCCGTTTATCCCAAATAATTATACGCTCTGGAAATCCGGTAGATTCATTAATCCAAAGATTTGCTCTGGCAAAGTCCGTATTTGAATCTTTTATTAACACGTCAATTTCATCAAACACCCTGCCCTCAATGACCTGATTTCCTTTGAGTATCGCGGTATTTTCAGATAAATAGATTTTGGAGAAAAAGTCAAGAAGCATGGGCCGCTCTTCTGGGTCAACATTTAGAATGGTTACTTCGCTATTTTCTTTTGGTTGAGCAGGGATTAAGATCCAAAGTGTCTGCCCATCACAGTAGACTTCTTGATCTGGAAGCTGAATGACGTACTTTTCTTGAGCTTGGAGGAATCGTCCTCTTTGAGATATGATGGGTTGAGAAGCATTTGGGTTCTTGATTTCATAAAGTATATCTGCTGACAAATCCTGCAAGTTTAAAAAGGTACTTGCTGAATTTTTTAAAATCGCATCTCCGCTTTGGGCAAAGCCCGAAAAAGAAAAAGTGATAATTGGAAAAATCAAGGAGAGAATAAGTTTAGCCTTCATGGCTGAATTTAGTCAATTTTTGATCAGAGTTCGCTCCTCCGAGCGGAAATACAAATACAAAAACACAAACAGCAGGCAGGACAAGAAATGCCAGATGGAATGGCCTTGAAATATGGAATCCGGTCCGGTGAATTGACGGGCGATATCTAGATCACGAATTTTGGAACCTGTAAGTATTGCCACCACCCCAGCAATAAACCAACCGATTTGCAAGTATTTGCCCGGCTCAATCAAACTCACTATGGCAAATAAAAATAGTACCAGCGTGAGATAGCCTGAGATTTCCGTGAATGAGTACTCCCATTTGTAATAGCTAAAATAAATTGATCCAAAAACCACCAAAACCGTCAAAATGGGCCAGCTAGGATAGATTTTGCGATTCCGTCCCATTTGGATTTTCGGCAGCCAACTCCCCACTGCGATAGCGACCATACAAATCATCAGGGCATACATGGCCCCTACATCGCATTGCTGTCCATAGCGAGTCAGTGAGGCATGGAAAAAGCCACTTCCTAGCCCAAGATAGATTCCCGCAAGTCCAAAAAGAAGCCCCAGAACAGGCGTGGCGCTAAGATAACCGCGATTCAAGGGATAGGCACGCTTCCAATCGAGAATAGCGATCGCTATGGCATAAAAGCCAAAGCAGATATAAACCAGATTTGACCACGTATTCATCCGGGTGCGAAAGAAGCTGTCGGCATAGATTCTTTCACCATACTCGGGATTGAGGAGTTCATCAGCTGGAACCCAGCCATCCCAAACGGGAGTCTCCTTAAATATCAAAAACAAGAATAAGAAGATCACAAACACCATCCCTGTGCCCCCTAGTCCTATCAAATGCACCCATCGAGGAAGTCCATCCAGCTTTAATCGCTGAAGTGTTCCTTTAGGTATTTTAGTCCTTCTGGGTTGGATAGGTTTATTCATAGAATGGTAGGTTTTCAGTTTAGTAGAAATCTAGACCGAAAACATTTTAAAACTATTCATACACCTCTACGATTAATTCAATTTCCACTGCTTCTCCACGCGGCAAGGAAGCCATTCCTACGGCAGCTCTGGCATGTTTGCCTCGCTCCCCAAACACTTCCACCATCAGATCTGAAAAGCCATTGATTACTTTAGGCTGATCAATAAAATTTGGATCCGAATTAACCATTCCTAATACTTTTACGATTCGCTTAACCCTTTTTAAATCACCTAGCATTGCTTTTAAGACAGCCAGCTGATTGATCGCTGTCAATCGGGCTCCTTCATAGCCTTGCTCAATACTCACATCCTGTCCCAGCTTTCCGGTAATTTCTGTACCATCTGCATATCTCGGGCCTTTTCCTGCCAAAAATATGAGATTACCCGCCTGTACTCCATTCACATAATTTGCCACTGGTTGTGGTGGATCGGGAAGTATGATATTGAGTTCTTTAAGTCTTGCTTCTGGGTCGTATTCTGCTTCGGGTTGATCCTTTTGATTACAACAAGCTAGAATTGAGCTAATGCCAAAAAGTAGTACTAGAAGTTTATGGGTGTTTCGCATAATGAAAGTGTTTTGAATTTAATTCAAGGCAAAAAGGCAGAGCTTTTAAGCAAGATGAGGAATGGTCCCCAAAGAGTCTTATTTGTAATATTGAACTCCCAATGAGTTGTAAAGCTCCTTACTGTAGAAGAGAAAATCCCCTTTCATAGTCCATTCGATTTTTCGAATATCGCTGATATCTTCTAAGGGATTTCCATCCACTAAGATAAGATCGGCTTGTTTTCCTACTTCAATAGACCCAGCAACTGATGAAACCCCAGTGATCTCCGCTGATTTAATAGTTGCCATTTTCAACACTTCAGCCGTTGGGATACCAGCTTGCACATAAAGTTCAAGTTCTCTGTGATATAAAAATCCAGGTAAGCCGTCTGTGCCAGGAACAATAGCAACTCCCTTTTGAAATAAATCAGCCACTACAGCAAGCATCTTGTCAAAACTTTCCTGATACCTCGCCACTTGTTCACCCTCTTTTGGAATCCCTCCAGTATAAAAACCCCGCTGCTCAATAACCGGAAATCTACTTGCCATAGGCGCATAGGTGGGGCTTAATTCACCCAGTTGTGATACGAACATATTCTCAAAAATTGCCACTGTGGGATCAACTAGGATATTTTTGGATTTAAGGAGCTCCACAAAATCCAAGTATTCCTGAGATTGAAGATCAAGGTCAGCACCATATTGTGCTGGCATGGTGAATCGTAATGGGGAACGGGTGTCAATAGTGTCCGACATGAAATTTAGAAACAACATATTGATATGCTGAATCTCATTATAGCCTTGATTAATCGCTTGTGTTGCCGTCATGTATGCTGGAATATGGCCACTGACACGCATACCAAGTTCATGGGCTTTTTCTGTCAAAGGGAGCACCCACTCAGGCTTGATCGAGCTATATAACTTTATTTGCTGATAGCCAAGGTCTTTGTAATCTTGAATCTCTGCTAGGCCTTCTTCAAGAGTTTCAATCGCATTTCGTTGATTAGCAAAAGGTCCAGGTCCATCAATTATTCCACAAAAAATAACGATTCGTGGACCGATAATTTCATTGCTATCAAATTGCGCAGCTAAGTTTTTCAACTGCTTATCATTAGCCAAATCCCTTACGGAAGTGACGCCACCGGCTAAATACAATAGGCCTCTGAATTTAGAGTTGTGGACATGCATATCGAACATCCCTGGCATCAATGTTTTTCCCGTTCCATCAATTATCATAGTCTCAGAATCGCTAAAGGCCTGGCCTGTCGGCTGAATCGTGCTAATGGTCTGGCCCTCTACAAATACATCTTGATTGGGAAGTAAGGCGCCTTCGACAGTGAATACGTTGACATTTTGAACTAGCACTTTATCTACTTTGTGACTTAATTTCTCAGCTACTTCAAGTAAACTTTTATCTTCAATTTCCACTTGTAAGGCCTTCATTTTCAAGCGAAGCTCACTGTAATCTTGTCTCACGACATGGAGATTTCCAGAAATCTTGCAGATCATCTGGTCTCCCAACATCCAGATATAGGTGGGATCTAGTTCTAAGCCATTTATCACCAAAAGCTGTACAGCTGTACCATTGGAAAGTTTAAGGGGAATATTTTTGATTAGCTCAGCGCTGCCTTCTGGATAGAGATCAACTTTACCTTCTTCAGATTTTAATAAAAGCTGCGCTAAAACTTCATAAACTGCTGGTGAGCCATCGTATCTGAAGTAGAGTTTATTCCCATCAAATGGGCTTTCGGTCGTTCCCATCAAATTTTTACTGATGCCGATTTTATCCTTACCAGAAAAACTCTCTTCGATGGCCACATTTAAATAATTGACCCCTTTGATACTTTGTGAGGAAATGAAATTTTCCTTATTCAGTGAAATTTCTTCCGAGTACTTTGGGCCTCTACCTCTATCGGTAAAGGTGTAATAGTAACCGAAACTACTTTCCGAGATTTGCCATTTTTCATAAGTCCCAGCCACATTCTCTCTAAACACCACATCGTAAACGGTTTTTTCTGAAGGAGAGGAATTACTACAACTGGTAAATAATCCGATTACAAAAAATAGAAGGATGAGGCTATGTTTCATGATAAAGTATTTATAAAAAGAAGGTTTTATGTAAGGTGTAAAAGCCCGAAATAGGCGTTTAAGATTTCAGTGTTTCTTGGAAATATCGCATCCAATTGCCACCTAGGATTTTTTCAATGGCACCAGTACTATGACCTCTTTTATCGAGAAGTCTAGCAACATGTAAATAGCGCTCAGGTTTGTCTAGCTCAGGAATCCAGGGAGGCCATCGAACTTGATAGGAAGGTTTAAATCGTGTCAATCGAGGGACATACCAATTTTCTCGGGTAGCTCCATTGGCTTCTAGTCCTTCAATTGCAAAATCGGCTGCAACACCTACATGGTCAATTCCTGCTATTTTGATGGCATGTTCGATGTGATCAACATAGGTTTCAAGTGTCGTTTCTCCTCCAGGATCAGGCCCAATCATATAACCCAAGCAGATGATCCCCATCATACCCCCTTTCTCGGCCATTGCTCGGATTTGTTCATCTGTTTTTGCTCTTGGATGATCTTTGTACAAGGCCTCGCACATGGAGTGATTAAAGGAAACCCCTGCCGTACTGAAGGTTATCGCATCGTTTGTTGTTTGTCTTCCTGAGTGCGACAAATCAACTATGATTCCCAGTTCGTTCATTCGTTCAACCACAGCAATACCGAAATCTGATAAACCTGCATTAGTCCGTTCGGTACAGCCATCACCAAGCAAATTGCGCTCATTATAAGTCAATTGGATCCAGCGAGTCCCTGCATCGTATAAGGTTTCCAGATTTTCGACCGAATTCTCTACCATCGTCGCATTTTGGAAGCCGTACATTACCCCAACTTTATTCTCTTTTTTTGCTTGGAGAATATCGTCTGCGGTTTTTGCATGAATAAGTTTATCAGGATGATCCGCTATTCTTTGAGTCCATTCTGCCATGGATTTCAGGGCTACTTCAAGATTTTGGGAATCTAGGGAAGCATTAAATCCTGTATAACCTGATTGAGTCAAGGCTTGAAACGAAGTCTCATTCCAACCTCTTGGAATCAGTAATCCGTCATAGACGATTGCCTCCCTATAAACTTTATCTATTGCCAGTTCTTGTTCTAGAGTTCCGGCCTCCCTCCTCTTTAATTCACCAGCGAAAGTATTCAGGGCCTGCCAAGGTAAAAGAGCCCCTATAGGTATCATTTTAATTAAATTTCTACGCTCCACTTGAAGAGTTGAGCGTTCTTTATCTGGGTTGTTTTTGTCTTTGTGCAAAGGCTAAGGAATTTTCGTAAACCTGTCTCTTTGGATAAAAGAAGAACTTTGGTTTTTGCTATTATACTAAAAATTTATACCTAATATATGTATTTATTGTAGGTAAATACTGGAAAATGACTCATTTACAAAATAATTTATTGTAATCGAGAATCTCATATTTTCGAAAAATTCAATCTTAAAGGTTGTTTATCTGACTCTTTAAGTACTTATTTAAAACAAGGAGTCTTCTTTGAATTTTTCAACTCAAGTGATCATCCATTTTATCTCGCATTCCCTGTCTGGAATACACCTTACTAGCCCAGAAATAAAGCAGCAGGCCGATAAATAACCATGAGGCGACAATGGTCCATTCTATGCTATTTAAGGCGGATGGATTTCCTGGCAAATACAGATAAAACAAACCTAAGCTGCAAATAAAGGCGGATACTCCCACCCATTTTCCATAGGAAACTTTAAAGGGTCTGGGCAACATGGGTTCCTTTTTTCGTAGCTTATAAAAAGATAAAGCGACCAAAGTCCAGGAAGTGACAATGCCGAGTCCACCGGCATTTACTAGCCAGCCCATGGCCTCCTCACCAAAAAGTGTGGCGAGAATCGAGGTAAACGTCACAAAGGCAATAGCAGTAATTGGAGATTTGAATTTTGGGTGTAAAATGGCAAAAGCTTTCGGGAGCATTCCGGAATGTCCCATGGCATAAATAGCCCTAGTAGCGCCAACAAAGAAGCTATTCCAACTTGTGATTATACCTGCCAAACCGGCCAAAATCAAAAGATTTTTGGCCCATACTCCTGAGTAGATTTTTTGCATCGCATCTGCTGGAGCCAGAGAACTTACTTCCAATTCTCTTGTTGACAAAGTAGAACCTACACTATAAATGATTGCTGTATACCAGCAAATGGCCAAAAGGACTGAAAGGATTAAAATCTTACCGATTTGCTTAAAGGGGAGGTTAATTTCCTCAGCAGCTTGTGGGATTACGTCAAAGCCCACAAACATAAAAGGCGTCATCACAATTACCGCGAGCAGACCAGATGAAAGTTTTCCAGTTTCCCAAACTTCAATTGGAGCATTAGCTTGCTCGGAAGAAAAGAAGCTTCCAAATATGAGCATAAGTCCAGCAATCAAAATAAAGAGTGTGAATAAAGTTTGGATAAAAGCAGCCGATTTTACTCCAAAAAAGTTGATCACACCGATCAGAACTGATCCCAAAACTCCAATCAGCACCCAATCTAGATATATGGGACTGCCTTGAAAAGACCAGATCGGTTCACCTTCCGAGAGGGGTAGAATTGTATCCAAAACCACTGGCAAAGCCACTGCTTCAAAAGCGCAAACAGATACATAGCCAAGAATAATAAACCAGGTACAAAAAAAGGAAGCATCCAGACCGAGGCCACGATAACTGAAGACGTGCTCCCCTCCTACCTTTGGCATGGCCGACGTCAATTCAGCATACGTAAGTCCAACTAAAGCGACAACAAATCCTCCTATGCAAAATGCTAAGATCGCCCCTAGCACGCCAGCAGTAAGAATCCATTCATTAGTAAGAACAACCCATCCCCAACCAATCATAGCACCAAAAGAAAGGGTGAAAATATCCCATTTCCCTAAGACACGATTGAATTTAGAACTCATTTAATATAGATGGTTTTCCTATTGATAAATTCCATCATTCCGTCTTTGGCCAGCTCTCGGCCATAGCCTGATTTCTTTGTTCCTCCAAATGGAAGTCTCGGGTCTGATTTCACGAATTCATTGATAAAATAAGCTCCATCAGAGACTTGATTTGACATGCTTAACGCTTTCTCGATATTCGTTGTGCAGACGGTCACGCCTAGGCCATAGGCAGAAAGTTCAGAAAGTCTAAAGGCATCTATTTCATCCTTTGCTTTGATCATGGCAGCTAGTGGCCCAAATGTCTCTTCGTCGAAAGCTGGCATTCCCGGTTTCACATCTCCCAGAATTGTTGGTTCGTGATAGCATTCTTTCTGTTTTCCTCCATGAATGAGTTTAGCCCCTAAATCCAATGATTTTTGTATTTGTTCATGCAATTCATCAGCTAGATCTTTTCTAGCCAGAGTCCCAATTTCCGTCTCTTCGTTCATGGGATCAGCAGATTTGAGTTCTGTAATCGCTTTGGTAAACTTTGATACAAACTCATCATAAATACTTTCTATGAGGATAAATCGCTTGGCAGCAATACAACTTTGACCACAGTTCATCATCCTGGCGGAAACTGCTGTTTTTACCGCTTGATCGAGATCAGCATCCTCCCAAACGATAAAAGCATTAGACCCTCCCAGCTCAAGCAGGGACTTCTTAAGATACTTTCCTGCTAATGCTGCAACGGCTGATCCAGCTCTTTCACTCCCCGTAAGTGTTACGGCCTTGACGCTGGGATGAGAAATTATTTTTTCAGATTGATCATGGTGTACAATCAAGTTTTGAAAGACCCCTTCAGGGAATCCTGCTTTTGTAAAAACTTCTTCGATTTTTTCGGCACATCCAAATACGTTGGCAGCATGTTTTAAAACCCCGGTATTTCCTGCCATTAAGGTTGGAGCTGCATATCGGAAGACCTGCCAAAAGGGGAAATTCCAAGGCATGACAGCGAAAACACAACCAATTGGCTCATGCTTTACCAAGCTTTTCTGAGCATCAGTTTCTATAATCTCATCTTTTAAAAATTGCTCGGCATTGGTTGCATAATACTCACAAACCCAGGCGCATTTATTTACTTCTGCTCTTGACTCCTTAATGGGTTTACCCATTTCCAAGGTGATCATCTTCGCATATTCTTCTACATTATCTTTGAGAACTTTTCCGGCTTTCATCATAAGATTGGCTCGCTCTGAAAGAGAGACATTTCTCCAAGAATGGAAAACTTTTCCCGCCTTGTCTAGCTTGGAAGTAAGTTCTGATTGAGAATGAGAAGTATAGTGACCTACCTCCTGTCCGTTATAGGGGTTGATGCTTTTAAATTCCATGGTATTCTTTGATTTTTGGATCTGATAACTCGTGTTTAGGCATGCGAATTTTCAGAATGTTGGTAAGTAATAGGTATTTGAACCTCTGAAAATGATTCGAAGGATTGATTAAGGCTGGCATTTGGCCACAAGAGCTGCATGCTACCTTCTGTTGGTTTGTAAACCGCGGTATAAAGTGTTCCCTGACCTTTGGAATGGTTACTTTTGAACAGCGGTGGATGCATAAAGGCGCGAACCAAAGAATCTCCGCTAAGTCCTCTAGCCAGCAAGTCGTCCAAATGTGAAGCTCTTTGACCAGTATCGCTAAAAACCCCATGCTCAGTCCATTCAATTGGACCTTGATGATTGGTGCTGTAAGGTGCGTCAGTAATGATTAATGGTCTATCAGGAGAAACCTGTATAGTTCTAACAATGCCAGTTTGATCCGTTAATGTCACATTGTAAGACATATGGGAAGGAACTCTTCCCAAGACTTCCACGGCTTCGTGGACCTCGCTACAAAATTCTAGAACATATCGAAGAATAAAGGGTAGACCAAAACCAAAACCAACGACATGGCGTCCGCCAAAGGTCAGTGAAAGTGTAAGTCCCTCCTCATTCATTCCGTCCAAAACTCCGACCAAGCAATCACTACTTGCTATAACTTGCTTTCCATTCCAGGCAGATTTCAATAAGACTCCCTCAAACCGGTCCAGATGATAATCATAGTTGCGTACCAACTGAACAGCACCACGAGCTGAAACCGCTTGGGAGCAGGCACTCGAGTAAACGGGTGGCTGAAATCCCGAAAGAAAGCAAAAAGCAGCTTCATCAGCATTCACGAGATGGCAAAGCCGCTCATGCATAGTCACCATTTCAGGCATATAGCTTTTGAGCGCCTCGTGTGCGGCTCGTGAATCATAGATGCTATTATTACTTTCAAGCCAAGCTCTGTAAGCTGGCCAACGCTGATTGAATAAATTTTTCCATTTGGAATCCTGTTTGGATTCATCGATGGAGGTAAAGACACGCTGCATAGTTTTCACTGATTTGTATAATATAAATCAGTAGTTCGGATTAAATCGAAACTTCACTTAAAAACTTCTGGAAAACACTTAAATCACACTATTTGGTAAGACTACCGATCAAAGTGAGGTTATTTCGTTTGTCTTCCACCATTTCGGAATGGTACTGCCCCTTGATGGCCTTGATCCAACTTTTTGCTCTGGCTGTGAGCTTAAAATCATTGGTCATCATTCTTCCTCTGGAAACCAAAATACCCATATCAGCGCCTTCGTAGAGATAATCTCCTTTCTTGCTTATTCGTAGGAAAAATGCTTCCTGCTCAGATTCTACAGCTCTTCTGTGCGTGTCCATACGATCAAATTGAATATGGCCATTATCAAACATTCTCCAGATCCCGGAATTAGGGGCCGAGTGTATGTATTCCACCGTGTCCTCAGTATGCTTTACCACCATTTGACTCCAGTCATCGATATTTTCTTGTTTTCCCCAACGCTCATTTAAAGCTTTGACACTGAAGTCATAATCGAGGTCCATCCATTCAAGGATATGGAAAAGATAAAGTGGCGCATCTGCAAGAGCAAAAACTGCGTGATTTGTAATGGAACTAGCTCCAGTGACTCTTGGGTTTAATTCGCCAAGATAAATTGCACCATTATCCTGATCAATCAAGAAGTCTAATTCAAAATATCCCTTGTATCCATCCTTTCTCAGTTGATCTCCAAATAGCTGGGTGTATTTCCTGGCTTTTTGTCGAATGGAAGGAGTAAACGCATCGGGATAAATTTCATTACCACACCAGCCCCCTTTGTAAGGCGTTAGTTCTTTAAAACCTACCAATTCGGTCATGAGCGGAGCCACGATTGTACCATTTTTGGTGACACATGCCTCAATAGCTGAACCTCGGCAATTGATACGCTTCATGATTTTCACTTCACCCTCTTGCTCAATTTCAGGTGCATATTTTAAATATTCCTTTTCATTGGAAATGAAGAAAGTGGTATGTCCAGAATCTCCAAAAGGGGTCTGGATCACTAAATCCGTACCCAGTTCTTTTTTTGACACTTCCTGAAGGTGTTGATAGTTTTTGACCTTCGAAAGAACATATGGAACACAAGGAACACCAGCTCTTTCAGCGATTCGGTTAGTATTAACCTTATTGTCCATGTCATTACGCATTTTTGCGGAGGGGAAAATGACTTCAAGTCCAAGTTTTTTAGCTAGTTTTTCCGTCTTTTCATCAAACATTAAGAACATAGCTTTGCCTGCCTTGCCTTTCTTTTTTCTGGAATGAATAAAAGCCTTCACCTCTGGGTGCTGCAGCAAGTAATTATTGATATCCTCTATACTTTCGAAGTCATCATGTGGCATTTCTTCTTTTGGGGCAAAAACATTGGGGTGTAGCCCATCGAAGCACTCTATGTTACAAATAAATTTGAAGCCCTTAATCCACTCATCTGCCCCGAGTAGATTGAAATTGGTGGCACTAATAAAATAAAGTGGAACTTCATTTTTGTAAAAAAATCTTCTGATATCTGAAATGCCCTTTAAGGCAGTTTTACTTGTCGATTTTGCTTTAGTTACTTTACTCATTTTTATGTTTTTGTAATTAATGTTTAAAATGTGTTCTGCCCTCCTTAGGGCAAAAGCTGGAGAAATGAAATTACTTTAGACTTCTGGCCCCCATGGCGGTGGATGTTTTTTGCCTATTCAAGACAGAGTCTTGGAAAATCCGAAGTCCTAGGTCTGCTCTGTAGCCATGGATTTCTGAGACATCCAATGCTAGCATAAAACGAATGATCTCTTTACTAACCATCTGTCCTGGCACAAGTACGGGAAAGCCTGGTGGGTATGGAATCACAAAAGAAGATGCTACGATTTCTTTACCTTCTTCTAGCGTATCCCTGCAATCTGTGAGATTGATATATTCGCAATTTTCCTCGTAATAGGCGAGAAAGTAAGCAGCACGGAGATTTCCACCAGGAACACCTGGGACGGCCAAAAATGAAGAATGAAAACGACTGAAATCCGGCAAAGGTGGAACATCCTGCGTAAGTGATTGTATTTTGGAATCCGCGAGTTCTTTTTCCCGCACATTCAGAGAATCAAATTCTTGATCAAGTTCCTTAGCAATATCAAGCAATACCTTGGTCAAATAGGCAACGCTTCCCCGTGTGGTCCCGATATTGGTCATGAAAAGGACAGTATTTCTGGAGGTTTTATTGATCTGGATATGATATTGATCCATCAAATACTTGTTTTTGAAGGTGTCCCCGTCTATACCCGTTCGACCAATGAAAAGGGTAATCTTCGTTGGATCAAGCATAAACTCATCGTTTTCCCAAGCCTCTTCCATTCGATTCCATCCCGTCGAGGAATCATAATATTCATTCAAGCCACTTTCTCGATACTTGTCGGGGATAAAGTTTTTCACCGTCAGTACATCGAAGTACTTTCTCAGTAATGGATTATCTACCATCTTGGCCCTTAGCACCATTGCCAACTCTACACACCTCTCAACCATCTCATATCCTTCAAATTGCACTTGTCTTCTTCCAGCATCCAAAGAGGCTAGAATTTGATAGTTGGGTGAAGTGGACATATGAGTCATGTAAGCTTCCCAAAACGTGTTTTCTGATTTTCTTCGAAAGTCTTCATCCCAAATATGGATCATGGATCCTTGACGAAAACTAGAGAGGGTCTTGTGTGTACTTTGGGTGGAGTACACTCTGATTTTAACTTGATCAGGATCAGGTAGCGTCGGAGTTTCTCCATCTTTCAAGGAGCTAATATGTGATTTGTAAGCCTTGCGATAATCTTCAGACTGATATTTCTCATACAGTTTATTCGCACTAAACATGCCTGTACGCTGCTTGAACGTGTAAGTAAAGCTTGCAAAAGCAAACCAGGCTTCATCCCAAAGAAAAATCATATCTGGCTTGATGGCCAACACTCGCTCCATGACCCGTTGCACATTGTACACCATTCCGTCGAAGGTGCAATTGGTCAATAGAAGCATTTTTACCTTATCCAACCTACCAGCATCCTTTAATGTAAGTAGCTTTTTTTCTATTTGCTCCAGAGGAACCGCTCCGTAAATTGAATATTTTTCGATTGGGTAAGAGTCCAGATAAACCGGAAATGCACCCGATAGCACCAAACCATAATGGTGAGATTTATGACAATCTCTATCAATAAGGACTAGGTCACCTGGCTCCACCAAGGCTTGCAGTACAATTTTGTTTGCCGTTGAGGTACCATTAGTAACAAAAAAGGTCTTTTGGGCCCCATATGCATCTGCAGCCATCTCTTGAGCTTTTTTCAGCGGACCGGTTGGTTGCAATAAAGAATCCATGCCTCCTGTAGTGGATGAGGTCTCCGCTAAAAACAAATTCCTTCCGTAGAAATCTCCAAAATCTTTAATCCATTTAGATTTGAATACGGAGTTTCCACGAGATATAGGCATAGCGTGAAAAACTCCAGTCGGTCGCTGACTATATTTTTTCAATGCTGAGAAAAATGGAGTATGAAACCGCTCGGCTATTCCCCTGATTATCGCTAGGTGCAATTCTTGCAAATCTTCCTTTCGATAATAAATTCTTCGAAAGGTATTTAGTGTAGCGTCTTCTAGGTTTCCAAGAGCAGTATCAGTCACATAATAAACATCCAGTTCTGGTCTAAACCTTGCAATCAATTTACCCAGGATAGGCCCAATTTGCGCTTCAGGAGTATCATCAAGATTTATGTTGAGTAAATTTTGAATGTATGGTTTGATAAGTTCAGTGATATTACTCGACCTGAATGGAGGAGCATATCTGATCACTACAGCTTGGATATTTGGATTGAAAAAAAGTGCAACCAAAGCGTCTTGAAAGGAATGCTGAATGATCACATTGTAGATGAATTGATCTTTTGGGTCTTGTAACTCTCTTAGTTTCTCATGAAGAACGGTTTCATCTGAATTATCCAAATTCTCTAGGAATAGTACTTCGAAATAGTTTTTGGAGGTCATGTTCAAATCCTTGACCGTATCTTGTTCTAATTCTTCACTATCATCCTCCTTTGGGAAATAGGGGTTACCACTGTATACATCACTTATGAGTTTACGAGTTGTAGTGCCGATAGATTTGGCCAGAAACATGTATTCTGCGCGTTCTAGACTTCTCTCAAGCTTTTGTACTAGTGCTTTGCCGGGAATAGCGAAATATTGCTCTACCGCAGATAAATCTTCGAGTAGTTTTTTCACTCTCACCTTCTGCTTTTCTTCATTGGAAGACCCTTTTTTACAGAGGGCTAATTCTTCAGATTGGCATTTTAACTCATTCCAATGATCCAGCCGAAGCTGACCGATGCTATAATAGGGTGCACTTACTGTTTTTTTTGGGCTCGTCATGGGTTAAGAGTTAGAATGAAGGGCAAGTTTGTTTCCTTCTGAATCGATGAACAAAGCAAAGTGTCCATCATCAGGACTGATCAGGGTTTTACCCATAATTATCCTACCACCAGCTGCTTCTACTCTGCCCAAGACAGGTGCTAGATCACGGCCTGCATTGAGATAGACTAAAGTTCCTGTTTCGCTGGGAATACTCCCCTCTCCCAGTACTATAGCACCACCTATACCATTATCAGCAGGAAAAAGGGCCATAGAATAGCCGCCAGCATTCATAATTTTCATTTCGATTCCGTAGATATGATTATAAAAACTCACGGCTCGATCGAGATTGAGTGCTGGTATTTCAAACCAACTTACATAGTTCTTAATTTTTACTTTTTTCCTTCCTGTGGACGGTAATCCCATAACTTGTTTAGTCTTTTAAGTTTAAAATTATTTTAATCCTTTATAGCCCAAAGTGGGCTCGTTTTGAGAAATCTCACTTTCCTTCTTCCGAAGCTCAGTGAGCTTTTCCAATTTGGTTGGCTTAATCAATGGGCCAAGAGAGTCTAAATACGGAAGAGGTACGCCGGGCTTATAAATTCCGAAATTTCCAATATGGTCTCTGAAGCTTTTTAATGGCTGTCCCAGCCTTAAAATTCCCAGCTCCCTACTTCGTTTTACCCGTTCGATGTCTAGTTCAATAGGAATAATTTCCTCGGTACTTCCAGCTTGATAGAGTACTCTTCCGTCAGGCCCACAAACGATAGAACAGCCACTTCCACCTGTATCCAATCCATTTACATCAAACAAGAAACATTGGTTGACACTTGCCATGGCACGAGCAATAGAGAGTTCTATCTCGCGATCAATGGTACCTGTGAGGGTTGGGTGTAAAATAACCTCTGCTCCCATTACGGCCAGAGTACGGATAGTTTCGGGAAACCACATGTCGTAGCATATCGAAACTCCAAAACGACCCACATTAGGCACATCGAAGACACAGAACTCTTCTCCTGGGGTCACTCCTACTTCATAAGGATAGAAAGGGAACATTTTGCTATATCGCTTTACCACCTCGCCTTGTGGGTTGATGACCGTGGCAGTATTGTAAATCAATCCGTCTCTTTTTTCAAAAATGGAACCTGGCAATAACCAAATACCATATTTCTTTGCCATGTGCTGCATTTCCTTTTCAAATTCCCCAGGAACTTCTTGGGCTGTGTGTAGAAGCGGACCGTAACCACATAATTCACTAAAGACCACCATCTCTACCCATGGGTAAAGATTCATAGTGATGTCTAATTTCAGCTTCATCATTTCCACATTGGAATGAATTGCTGATACTTTCATTTGGACTCCCGCTATTGCGAATGGTTTCATTTTTTTATGAGGTTATAGATTACGCTTTCAATAATTTCAAGCCCTTTGTTCAATTGTTCTTCAGTGATGACCAATGGGCAAAGTATTCTAATCACATTTTTGTGAGCTCCAGCACTAAGGATAATAAGCCCCTTAACGGCGCAATCTTTTACAATTTGCTTACACAGCCCTCCGTCAGGCTGTCTTGGGTCTTTATTTTTTACAAATTCCATTGCAATCATGGCACCAAGCCCTCGTACATCACCAATCTCAGTAAATTCACTTTTCAACTGCTCGAACTTGTGAGTTATGACTTTTCCGATCTGCAGTGCTTTAGAATTCAAGTCAATATCCTTCATGTATTGAATGGTAGCCAAAGACGCAGCGCAAGAAATAGGGCTTCCAATGTAAGTGCCCCCAATAGTGCCAGGTTGTGCTGCATCCATGATTTTTGCTTTGCCAACAACGGCAGCAATTGGAAGTCCTGAACCCATGGATTTAGCATAAGTACTAAGGTCAGGCTGTACATTATAGTGCTGCCAGCTGGCCCAATGACCAGTTCTCCCAAACCCGCTTTGTACTTCATCAGCTATTAGCAAAATCCCATGTTCATCACAAAAAGATCGCAAACCTTCAAAGTATCTCTGAGGAACTAAGTTAAATCCGCCCTCACCCTGTATGGGCTCAATTATTATTGCTGCCAAACTTTTAGGATCTACAAGATTTTTTGTGCTTTCCTCAAGGCTTTTTAGCTTCCAGTCTACAAATTCATCCAATGATTTCCCTTCGTTATATCTAAAGAAGTTTGGAAAAGGAATTCGATACACCTCAGGGGCAAATGGACCACAATTGTACTTGTAATCAATTCTGCTAGTTAAGGTCATTGCCATCATGGTTCGCCCGTGATAAGCATCTGAAAACCCCAAAATTCCCTGTCTACCTGTGGCTTGCCTTGCAATCTTTATTGCATTTTCCACAGCTTCAGCCCCAGTGCTTACTAGCATAGCCTTGGTTTGGTCGCCATGTGGTAGTATCTCGCAAAGAACCTCGCACAGTTCTATATAAGGCTCATAAGTCACAACATTAAAGCTGGTATGGATGTATTTAGCCGCTTGCTCCTGAATGGCTTTGACGACAGGTTCAGGACAGTGTCCTGCATTGACCACACCTATACCGCCAGCAAAGTCCAGCAGTTCGTTCCCATCTTCATCAATAATAATCGCACCCTTGGCTTCTCGAACGGTGGCGGTATTGTAAACGCCAACACCGTTGGCAACTGATTTTTTTCTCCTTTCTAGTAATTCTAGGGAACTTGTTTTTTCCATATAAAGTGTTTAATGTTTTCACTATTTAATCATCATGACCATTGGGCCTAAGTTATTTTACTGAATGCTTTTCAGGGAAAGTACCTTGATTCTTCTTTTGAGAGTGAACAAAACAAATGGGTCAAAAGAAGCTACTGACTATTACATGCTTAAAAAATGGACTTGAGTAAGCTAAACTCAATGGAATAAGTCCATGGAATAAGGTGGTAATTGATGTAAGATGGGATAATGTTCTTTATTCGAATCCACTCTGGCTAAAGAAATAGCTTAGAGGAATAAGAGTATTAGCCTAGGGTAACGAATTGAAACTTTCTAAAACATCGCTTTTTTCAATATACATAAATATCTTGGTGATTAAGCCCCTATCTTCATCTAATTGGACAATCCGAGGTATTTAATTATCAATTTTAATACATTCTTCATTTTGGTTCAAAGTCCTAGCTGCGGTATTCTGCAAAACTATTCTTTGAACTTTCATTTATGTTCCAAATTAAATCTTGAAAAAGAAAAGTCTTGTAAAATAAACCTATAACGCAGGTATCGGTAAAACAGGGCTTTACAACTAGGAGATAAGAAATGAGAAAAAAGTTTTGGGCACTAAAAACTCTTAGCTTTAAACATGTTGAAGGATAAACCCAAGCGAATAAGATTTTGAGTTTTATCTGTCTTGTCAACTTGTTGAGATTTCGTACTTTGAATGACCAACCTTATCCCTAGTTATGAAAATTCAAACTATTTCCCTGAGAGGGCTCTTTATGGTCCTTCCTTTACTCTTTTCTTCCGAATCAATTTTTGCCCAGCAGCAAGCACCACCGGTAGATCCTACTTTTTATGAAAGCTACAGTTGGAGGAATATCGGACCAAATCGAGGAGGTCGATCTCTTGGTTCCACAGGAAGTCCAGGCCGTCCAAATGAATATTATTTTGGAGCTACAGGAGGTGGACTTTGGAAGACTGTGGATGGGGGAAATGAATGGTTTCCGGTGACAGATGGACAAATTTCTTCTTCTAGTATTGGTGCAGTTGCAGTAGCTGAGACCAATCCTGATATCGTCTACATTGGTGGTGGTGAAACCCAGCTACGTGGAAGTATTACTCAAGGAGATGGAGTCTATAAATCAAGCGATGGAGGAAAAACATGGCGGAATTTGGGGTTGGAAGAAACCCAGGCTATTTCTAGAATACGAGTTCATCCTACCAATCCAAACATTGTCTATGTGGCGGCTTTAGGACATCCTTATGGTGAAAATGAGGAGCGTGGAGTATTCCGCTCAAAAGATGGAGGAAATACTTGGGAAAAGGTACTTTATGTCAGTGATAAGGCAGGTGCAGCCGACTTAATCATAGATCGGACCAATCCAAACGTGCTGTATGCGTCTACTTGGCAAGTTTATAGAAAAGCCTGGAAAATGTGGGGAGGAGGTCCAGACAGTAAGCTTTTTAAATCATTGGACGGTGGCGACACTTGGATTGATTTGACTGAAAACCCAGGTATGCCTGAAGGCCCAATTGGTAAAATAGGAATCACTGTCTCCCCTGCGGACCCTAATCGTCTTTGGGCGATTGTTGAGGCAAATGAAGGTGGTGTATTTCGCTCTGATGATGCTGGTTGGACTTGGGAAAAAGTGAATGAAGAAAGAAAACTTAGACAACGAGCATTCTACTACTCCAGAATTTATGCAGATCCACTAGATAAGGAAACGGTCTATTGTCTTAATGTAGATTTTTGGAAATCTACGGATGGTGGAAAAACCTTCGATGTAGAAATTGAAGTGCCCCATGGAGATAATCATGACTTGTGGATCGACCCCAATGATCCCATGAGAATGATAAGCTCTAATGATGGAGGCGGTGTAGTCAGCATCAATGGTGGGAAGACTTGGACAGAAGAGGATTATCCCACAACTCAGTTTTATCATGTAATGACAACTTCAGATGTTCCTTACCATGTAGCTGGTGCTCAGCAAGATAATAGTACTCTTGCAATGCCATCGGATGGCTGGGACCACATGATGGGAAGAGGTCCTGGTCATGGCTGGCACTATGCTGTGGGAGGAGGAGAAAGTGGATGGATCACCCAGAGCCCCACGGATCCTGATGTATTTTATGCGGGCAGTCAGGGGGCTTTACTGACTCGATATAATCGGAAAACGGGTCAGATTCGAGATATTCAAGTTTACCCGAGATTCTTCTCTGGAGAACCTGCCTCCGCCCTTCCTGAGCGTTGGCAATGGACTTTCCCAATCATGTTTTCTCCTTTGGATCCGTCCATCATGTATACCACTTCACAGCATGTCTGGAAGACAACGAATGACGGACAAACTTGGGAAAAGATTAGTCCAGATTTGACTTATGCTGATCCTGAAACCTTGGGAGAAACCGGAGGAATCATAACCAAGGACATGAATGGTCCAGAGATCTATGCAACCGTTTTTGCACTTGCGCCTTCCGTGCATGATGTAAATACCATTTGGGCCGGTTCAGATGATGGCAAAGTTCATATCACCAGAGATGGGGGGAAAAAATGGGTTGATATTACACCAAAAGATCTTCCTAAGTTCTCTCGAATTAGCATCATCGATGAGGGTAAATTCAATCCTGGAACGCTTTATTTAGCAGCAAATAGATATCAAGTAGACGATCGTCAGCCTTATGTTTTCAAGACGACGGATTATGGTAAAAGCTGGACAAAGATCATTTCAGGAATTCAAGATGGCCATTTTGCGCGAGCCATTCGAGAAGACTTGGTTAAGCCTGGTTTGTTGTATTTGGCGACTGAACATGGGGTATATATTTCTTTTAATGATGGAGCTCAATGGCAATCCCTTCAATTGAACTTACCTGATACTCCGGTTCGAGATTTGGTTTTGAAAAATGATGATGTGGTGCTAGGGTCTCATGGCAGAGGCTTTTGGATCTTGGATGATATTCGTCCGCTAAGGGAGGCTGCCACAGTTAGCAAGCAAAACGAGGTGACTCTTTTCAAGCCAGCAAACCCAATAAGAGGGATTTATAATGCAGCGATTCAATATTACTTACCCGAGGAAGCAGAATCACTCACCATTGAGTTATTGGATTCAAATGGTGAATTGATTACCTCCTACACAGGTAAGAAGGGAGAAACAGGTAGAAGAAGTATCCCGCCCGTAAATGCTGGCTTAAACACTTTCAATTGGGACATGCGCTATCCTGGAGCTACTGTCTTTGATGGCATGATTATTTGGTCTGCGCGTCCTCAGCGTGGCCCATTGGCACCTTTAGGCGAATATCAGGTTCGGTTAAAAACTGGTGGAGTTGAGAAGACTACCAATTTTGAACTCGAGATGGATCCCAACCTTGAAGGAATCACTGCTGAAGATCTTCAAAAGCAATTTGATTTAGCGATTCAAATACGAGACAAAGTTTCTGAAGCAAACGAAGCTGTAATTCAAATTCGGGCCATCCGTACTCAGGCTGAAAAAATGAACTTGGAAGAAAGTAGCTCAGAAGCAAAGAAACTTGATGAACTCCTAGACAAAATGGCTGTCATTGAAATGGATCTTTATCAAGTCCAAAATCAAAGTCCACAGGATCCATTGAACTTTCCAATTAAGCTAAACAATAGGCTTGCCTCATTACAGCGAAGTGTCGAGAATGGACAAGCGAGGCCTACGGATGCTGCCTATGTGGTGTTTGAGGAGCTTTCAAATGAATTAAAGGGACATATGGCAAAGCTAAATCAGTTGATTTCAAATGATTTAAAAGAATTAAATGCACAACTAACTAACCCTATTATTGTTGAATAGCTGATATAGGCTTTTGGATACGCCGATTGGGAATGACTCTCTAAGGGAGAGAAGTTCTTTGGTGAAAATGAAACTTGGAAAGTATTGGACATCCTTTTTGGGTGTCCACATACTGAATTTAGATGAGAATAATTCTATGTCAATGGCTTTAGAATCTATCCAATTTGAGCTTGAATCTGAATCTAAATATCTACCATCGCTTAGCTATTATATTAAGTCTTAAATCTTTTCACCAACCCCATGTTCCTGGCGCGCCTTTGAATGGTCCCACAATGTCCTGCGTAATCCAACCTCCATAAAAATCACCTTCTTGAGCTTGTACTTTTTCATCATTTACATAACAGACGTCCATATGATGGGCGTAGACTGAGATGGTGTTCTTAAGTTGTGGATAGGATTTATTTGGATTTAAGTAACCCCAGGCAGCTTTAGTGACTTTCTTATCCCCTACTCGAATATCATAATAATTAGCCACACCTTTCCATTCGCAAAATGAAGTGCCTTCCGCAGGAATCAAAACACCCGCTTTCATTGCCTCGATTGGGAAATAGTAGGTTGGCGGATGGCTAGTTTCCAACATTCGAAAGGACATATTGGTGTCTAATATGATTTCACCATTAAAAACCATTCGAAGATGCTTGCTACATGCTTCCAGTCTTGGCGGTCTCGGATAGTCCCAAACGGATTCTTGGCCAGGTTTGGGTTTGATGGGCTTAATTGACATACCCATGCAACAAGCTTGCTTGTGGTTTGTTATCTACAGGTTTCTAGCGAATTACTTGGAAGCCAGCAGGTCTTCCAATTCTTCCAGTGATTTCCCTTTAGTTTCAGGTACTTTCCTAATAATGAAAATAAGCCCTAAGAATGCGAAAACCCCGTAAATCATAAAAGTGGTGGTGCTTCCAAAAACCTCTAGTTGCACGGGAAAAGCTAATTGTACAAGGAAGCTAACCGCTGAATTAATTAATCCCACAAAGGAGATTGCGATCCCTCGAATCCAATTAGGAAATAGCTCGCTAAAGAGCACCCACATCACTGGACCAATAGAAATAGCGAATGATGCAACAAAACCAAGAATCCCAGCCAAAATTAAAGTTGGATTCATTTTAATTGATGCTGTGATTAATGCAGATTCATATTCTGTCGCTTTTTCCTCTCCAATAGCTTCTGCAATTGCCCTTTTAAAGCTGACATCATCTTCAAAAGTTACCTCATACATCGCCTTTAACTTTACCTGATTTTCTGCGTCTACTATGGATATTGCCTTTTCTTCAGGTAGCGTATAGGTCGCTGAGCTAAAGCCATAAGCAAGGGTAAACATACAAATGACTATTCCTGCCACACCAAAAGTCAGCAAGGGCTTGCGTCCCAATTTGTCAATAAAAAGGATGGCTAAAACGGTAAAACCTAGATTGACAAGACCGACCAAAATAGCTTGAACAAAAGATGCGTCCGTTCCTATTCCAGACTGCTCAAAAATCATGGGAGCATAGAAAAACACGGAATTAATACCTGTGATTTGCTGAAGGATAGCGACAACGATTCCAATGGTGATAACTAGCTTCAATGAAGGATCCATCAATTCTGCAAAAGATTGTTTTTTTCTCGACTTTTCGGATTCAATACTTTTCCGAATTGCAGTAACATCCTTAACCACTTGCTCTTGAGAGGTGAATTGTACCATGATTTTCATAGCTTGTTCTAATTCTCCTTGCATAATCAGCCACCTTGGACTTCTGGGAACAAAAAATAAACCTAAAAAGTAGAGTACCGCAGGAAGTGTTTCTAAACCTAGCATCCATCTCCACTGATACTCATCTAGACCCAAGTTTATGGCCCAAGAGGCTCCAGACGCCCCATACTTTAGGATAAGGTAATTGGTGAAAAATGCTAAAGAAATACCGATTACGATATTCAATTGATTGAATGAAACCATTCGGCCACGTAAATTCGGAGGGGCGATTTCTGCAATATACATAGGAGCCAAAATCAAAGAAGCCCCCACTCCAAATCCACCGATCATTCTGGCGACGACTAAAAACCAAAAGGTGGGCGCAAGTGCTGATGCGATCGCCGAAACTGCATATAAAACTGCCGCATATCTCAAAACTAGTCTTCGACCATATTTATCACTGAGGGGACCAGCCATCAGCATCGCCGCTGTCGCAGTCAAGGTCAGCGAACTTACTGACCAGCCTAATTCTAGCTTGGTAAGATTAAACTCCGGTTCAATAAATTTCACCACTCCGGAAATAACTGAGGCATCAAAACCCATTAGTAAGCCTCCCAAGGCTACAATAAGTGCAATTAAAGTTGTATAATTTGACTTATTCATGGCTTTTTAGATTTTGCGTTTTCTCAATTTGAACTTTTCCAAGAACGGAAAATATGAAAAATTCCTTTAGCCCCTCTTGGTAAAATGTAATACCTCATCATTTACTCCACCAAATCGAGTAGCTAGCATATCCATCAGATAGTTTTGATAGACGCGCCAAGGACGTTTTGAACCCTGCTTTGGGAGGTCCTTTTCGGCCCGGGTTATATATCCAGAACTAAGGTTTAGAAAATTTTCTTCACTCTCGAGATGCTTGGGCTTCGGGGTCACCACTTCGAGCTCATTTTGATCCATATAATTCAAAAGTTTGCAAAGGTAGTTTGCTGTGAGATCTACCTTCAAAGTCCAAGACGCATTGGTATAACCAAAACAATAAACAAAGTTAGGTAAATTACTTACCATCATACCTTTATAAATGTATGATTCACTGATTTTTGCCAGCTGATTATTCACCGATATCTTTGCGCCTCCGAGCAATTGAATCTTAAGACCAGTGGCCATCACAATAAGATCTGCTTCGACGAATTCACCATCTTTCATATGTATCCCCTTTTCAGAAAAATGTGAAATAGTCCCTGTGACTACGCTTGCCTGACCTGAGTTGATACTGGTGAAAAAGTCCCCATCAGGAACCACACATAGCCGCTGTTCCCATGGATTATAACTTGGATTAAAGTGCTTTTCAACTGGATATCCTTTAGGAAGTTGCTTAGCTGCGCCCTTCATGATCAAGTTCTTCATGAACTTTGGAAAGGCCTTCGAAATCCCAAAAGAGGCCATTGATAGTAGAATATTTGTACTTCGGGTTAATCGGTAAGCCCAACTGTTTGGCAAGATTTTACTGAGAAAAGCAAATTGCCCATTGCGATTGGGGAGATTCATCACATAGGTGGGCGATCGCTGTATCATTGTCACTTGTGCAGCCCCTTGATTAGCAAGACTAGGCACAAGGGATATGGCTGTGGCACCACTTCCTATAACGGCTATTTTCTGATTAGAAAAGTCTAGATCTTTAGGCCAAAATTGAGGCAAAATGATCTTTCCTTGAAAATCCCCTTCTCCTTCAAATTCGGGACGATAAGCCTCCTGATAATTGTAATATCCTGTGCAGATGCTCAAAAATCGGCTTTTAAGTACTTTGATTCCTTCGGCTGATTTCACCTCCAAGCTCCAGCATTTTTCTTCATCCGACCAGTTGGCGCTTAGCATTTTATGATTGAAAGAAATCAATCGGTCTAACTTGTTTTCGTCGACTGTTTGCTTCAAATAATTTAGAATCTTATCCCCACTGGAAAGCGATTGAGGGTCGTTCCATGGCTTAAATCGATATCCGAAAGTAAACATGTCCGAATCAGATCGAATGCCAGGATATTTGAATAGAGACCAGGTCCCGCCTATTGAATCTCGGGCTTCAAGAATGAGTACATCTTTCTGGGGACACTTTTCCTTTAGCCAATATGCTGTTCCGATGCCGGAAATACCTGCTCCCACGATGATTACATCCCTTATTTCAGATCCCTGCATTGGCGCTTTATTCATGTGATTAAAATAGGAAAAATTAAGCGGGAAATAGGAGTTCGAAATCTCAATAATGACTTTAGATCGAATTCCTGACTTAAAAGACCATTATTCTCAATTTTGCCTTAATTTTGATTTTCAAATTTCCATCATGAAAGAAGCATCAGAGTCTCTGAATTTCTTAGAGCAAATTATAGAAGAAGATTTGGCCGCAGGTCTACCCAAAGAAAAACTACGATTTCGTTTTCCTCCGGAGCCAAACGGATATCTGCATATTGGTCATGCAGCATCGATCTGTTTGAATTTTGGACTGGGTGAAAAATATAAGGCTCCGGTAAATCTTCGATTTGACGATACTAATCCGGCTAAAGAGGAGCAGGAATACGTAGATGCCATCAAACACGATATTTCTTGGCTCGGCTTTCAGTGGGCTGAAGAATGCTATTCTTCGGATTATTTTCAGCAACTCTACGACTGGGCTGTGCAATTGATCAAGAATGATAAAGCCTATGTGGATGGGCAATCTGCAGCTGCTATGGCTGAGCAAAAGGGAACACCAACTACTCCAGGGGTTGCCAGTCCGCATCGAGATCAGTCTGTAGAGATGAATCTGGACCTTTTTGAGCGGATGAAAAATGGGGAGTTTGAGCCAGGAAAGTATGTCCTGCGGGCAAAAATCGATATGGCCTCCTCCAACATGCTGATGCGTGATCCGATTTTATATCGAATCTTAAACAAAGCACATCACCGAACAGGTAATGATTGGTGTATTTATCCCATGTATGACTGGGCGCATGGTGAGTCAGACTACATCGAGCAAGTTTCCCATTCTTTGTGTACGCTTGAATTTAAAATGCACAGGGAGTTGTACGATTGGTTTTTAGATCAAATCTATGACCCTTCCCTTCTACGTCCAAAGCAACGTGAGTTTGCTCGGAGAAATATGAGCTATACTGTCATGAGTAAGCGTAAGCTACTTCAGCTGGTTCAGGATAAGGTAGTTTCCGGATGGAATGATCCTAGAATGCCAACCATCTCGGGCTTAAGAAGAAGAGGATATACACCAGAGTCCATTCGAAAATTCTCAGAAGTGTCAGGGATATCCAAAAGAGATTCAGTCACTGACGTTTCCTTACTTGAGTTCTGTATTCGTGAAGATTTGAATAAAACAGCTACTCGAGTCATGGGTGTGCTGGATCCGGTAAAGTTGGTTATTAGCAACTATCCTGCGGATAAAGTGGAAATGCTTGCCATGGAAAATAATCCTGAGGACCCAAATTCAGGGACACATGAGGTGCCATTTTCTAGGGAATTGTATATTGAGCGAGAGGATTTCAAAGAAGAGGCTGGAAATAAGTTCTTCAGATTGACTTTGGGAAATGAAGTACGACTTAAAAGTGCCTACATCATCAAAGGTGAATCCATGGTGAAAGATGCCTCGGGAAAAATTACAGAAATCCATTGTACCGCGGAATTAGATTCCAGATCCGGTAGCGGTACTGAAGCAAGTCAGCGAAGAGTGAAAGGAACGCTTCATTGGGTGTCCATTGCGCATGCGATAAAGGCAGAAGTACGAGAGTATGACCGATTGTTTTTGGAAGAAGCACCTGATGCCCATGAGGACAAGGATTTTATGGAGTTTATCAATCCAAATTCCCTTCGTGTGATCAAAGAAGCGTATTTGGAGCCATTTTTGGCAGGTGCTACTTTGGATGATAAGTTTCAGTTTCAGCGCTTGGGTTACTTCACCCTAGATACCGATTCGACTTCGGATCATTTGGTATTTAATAAAACTGTTGGCTTGAGAGACTCTTGGGCAAAGCAAGCGCCTAAGCCTGTAGAACCGCAAAATCAGCAGAAGAATACGAATCAAAATCAAGGGCAAAGAAGTGCTTTGAACGAGATTCAAAAGATCGCAAAGAAGTATACCAATCTATCGGGAGATAAGCTTGCAGCTGCTCGAGCGGATATCGCTAAGCTAGCGGAAGAGGTGAGTTATGAAGAATTAGAACCTCTTTTCAATACGGCGGCTAAGAAGGTAGGAACACGGATTGGAGTGACCATAGCTTTGGGTGTTTTGCTAGGCAAAGGACAAGAGCGGAATGCAGAGATTAATGCTTTTCTTCAGGCCGGTGCCGATGATTCGAATGAGCTTCTAAGTAGCGAAGCGAAAGCGATTCTTTAAGAATTACGACTATCAGATAGAGACGGAGCCTTTTTTGAAAATTGGCTCCTTTTTTTATTAGCATCCTGCAAAGTCGCAAAGGCCGTGAACAAGTACTCCCAATATCAGTCATTCTTTCTTCCTTCTTACTTTACCTTTCTGACTTCACTTTATTCTCTTCGATTCGCCAATAGCGGCGGTGCTTCTCCGCTGAATGGATTAAAACGACCAATGGTTTTGGCGCCGAAACCAGACGCCCGTAAAACAGCTCGATCACCAAATTTATCCCGCAGATAATCCATGGCATTGTAGAGTTGGATGAGCTCAGGTCTATCTTCGAAAAGGTTGATTTGATGTCCACCCTCAACGAGATGGCTGAAGCGAACGCCCACCATTCGTACCAGTAGGCGACGATTGTAGAGTTTGTCATACAGATCCATCACCACAGGCAAAAGGAGGTGATCCGAAGCGCTGTAGGGCACTTTCCGCTGTTGAGTATAGGTAGTGAAATCCGAATAGCGAATTTTTACCGTGACGCAAGCCGTCAGTTTATTTCCCCGCCGAAGTTGGAAAATCAGGTTTTCCGCCATGGCGGTGATGATACTTTTTAGCCTGACCACGTCTGTGGTATCTTGGTCAAAGCTCCGTTCTGTGGAGATGGACTTTCGCTCTTGATAGGCGATCACTGGAGAAAGATCTATACCATTGGCTTTTTTCCAGATCCCCACGCCATTTTTCCCAAAAACCTTTTCCATCACCTTTACGGGCATTTGCTGCACATTCTGGATCCGCTTCATTCCAAAGTCGCAGAGCGACTGATAGGTTTTATTGCCCACCATGGGGATTTTGCGTACAGAAAGCGGAGAGAGAAACCCCTTTTCCATTCCCCGCTCTATCTGAATTTTATTGTTTGGCTTGGCTTCTCCTGTAGCAATTTTGGATACGGTTTTATTGATCGATAGGCCAAAAGAAATCGGCAAACCAGTCTCTTTGATGATGCGATCCCGCAATTCGGATACCAGCTTATAGCAGCCAAAAAAGCGATCCATTCCTGTGAGATCGATGTAAAATTCGTCCACGGAGGACTTCTCATAGAGCGGCACAGACTCTTTGATGATGTCAGTGACCATATTGGAATAGTTGGTATAGATTCCGCTATTTCCTCTCAGGACCACCGCTTCCGGACAAAGCTGCTTGGCCAGCTTCATAGGCATGGCCGAGTGCACCCCAAAACGTCTGGCTTCGTAGCTGCAGGCCGCCACCACTCCTCTGTCGCTAGTTCCTCCGACCAGCACAGGCTTCCCCACTAACCGACTGTCTATCAGCCGTTCACAGGACACGAAAAACGTGTCCAAGTCCATGTGTGCTATTGATCTCTTATCTTCCATCACGCTGCATATCTAGGGTCTTCGATGATTGGTAGACGGGTCATCGCCGTCACTTCTATACTGATACATTCAAATTCTTCCATCACCTTTCCGGTGATTTTGTACACTCCAGGGCCGGAAAAGGGATATCGCTCTGCCACCGGCGGAAAGTGTACGGTGTCTAAAAAATCTCCCCGCGCATCCAAAAAGGTCCCAAAGTACATTCGCTTGCCACTGGAGGTGCCGGTATTTTTGATCGTAACCAGATAGCCGTCTATGGTCACGATTTTCCCGATCATATTCGACAGATCATCTGCCAAAAGCAGGCTAGGTTCATGGTCTTTGATCAGGTCAAAGGGCGACTCCAGCGTAAACCCCAGATGTTCTAGCTGATCAAAAGCCTGCTCACTATCCGTCGTGGGCAATGGTGGCAAGTCAAAATCCATCCCGGGAGTTTTGAATAGCAAGGGCATATGCTCCTCGAAAGATACTCCGTTGATTTTCATATGTGCCTCCCAAAGCAGGCTACGCTTGTCCTTTCCCATACTTCGGAGTCCATCTATTTTGATCAGGATGATCAGCTGATCCAAGGTTACCGACACCCGATCAATCAAATCGTCTAGAGATTCGAAAGGGCCGTTTTTGGTGCGTTCACGGATGATTTTCTGGGCAAAATTACTTTCTAGAGACTGTATAGTGTGAAAGCCCAAGTAGATATCCTTTCCTCGGATCACCGTTTCCAGCCAACTACGATTTACACAGGGCGCATGGATAATCCCTCCATTCATTCGGGCTTCGTGCACGTAGAGTTCTCGGCTGTAAAATCCTCCCCCATTATTGATCGTGGCTACCATGTACTCCAGTGGGTAATAAGCTTTCAAAAAGAGGCTCTGATAGCTCTCCACGGCATAGGATGCTGAGTGACCTTTGGCAAAGGCATAGCCGGCAAAGCTCTCCGTCTGTCTCCAGATTTCAGCTGTTAGTTCGTCTGAATAGCCTTTTTCCTTGCAATTGGAAAAAAACTTCTCCTTTACCTTGGTGAACTCTTCTTTGGATCGAAATTTTCCAGACATGCCGCGTCTGAGCATATCCGCCTCACCCAGGTCCAAGCCGGCAAAGAAATGCGCTACTTTAATCACATCCTCCTGATAGACCATCACCCCAAAAGTCTCCGGCATGATGTCCAGCATCACCGGATGGGCGTCTTGTCTCCGTTCAGGTTTGCGATAGCGAAGAATATACTCCCGCATCATACCCGACTTGGCCACTCCGGGGCGGATGATGGAGCTCGCTGCCACCAAGCCCAAGTAATGATCTACTCGGAGCTTCTTGAGTAACATGCGCATGGCAGGCGACTCTACATAGAAGCAGCCTATGGCTTTGGCATTTCGCAGAATGTCTTTGATCCGCTCGTCTTCTTTGAATCTGCGAAAGTCATTGATATCCAGTTTCACCCCTTGATTTTTCTCGACGATGTTTACCGCATCCCGGATTTTACCCAGGCCACGTTGGCTGAGTATGTCAAACTTATACAGTCCCAAATCCTCCGCCACCACCATATCGATTTGTGCGGTGGGAAAGCCTTTTGGAGGCAAAAAAGTAGCGCAATAACTCTGAATGGGCTTTTCGGAGATGATGATCCCTCCGGCATGTATGCCCAAATAATTGGGAAAATCCTGCAAATAGCTAGCATAGCGAATCACCAGCTGCGAAAGCTTATCCAGACTGTGATAATCAAATTTTCCCTTGGCACGGGTTAGTACGTCGATTTCGTGCTTGGGTAGTCCCATGACCTTACCGAGCTCGCGAATAGCAGCTCTGTACTGAAAGGTATTGTACACGGCCACCAGCGCAGTGTGTGGAAAGCGATCAAAGATGTACTCGATCACATCGTCCCGATCTGTCCAGGAAAAATCAATATCAAAATCCGGCGGATTCTTGCGATAGAGATTGATAAATCGCTCAAAGTAAAGATCCAGCTCCACAGGATCTACATTGGTGATCTTGAGCAGGTATGCAATGATACTATTGGCTCCGCTGCCTCTACCCACATAGTAGTATCCTTTGCTGCGGGCATACTTTAGAATCTTCCAGTTGATAAGAAAGTAGGATACAAAGCCCTTTTGACGGATAATTTCCAGTTCTTGTTCGATTCTCCGGTACACCTTGTCCGTGGCTTCGGGATAGCGGTATGGAATGCCATCGTAGCTCAGTTTGCGCAGTAGACGGAAATCCAGATTCTCGTTTTCGGAATAGCAGCGCTGATTTTTGGGCACCGAGCCATCGATATCCAGTTCTATTTGGCAGCTTTCCAGCAAAAGCTCTGTATTCTGAAGAATTTCTGGAAAGTCCCGGAACTTCTCCTCTAGTTCCTTTAAGCTTAGCATCTGATGCCACTCCTCCCCTTGCTCGTCTTTGGGTAGCTTGCTAAGCAGCATATTTTTATCGATGGAGCGGAGTAGTCGGTGCATATTGAAGCTTACCTTGCCCGAGAAGGTAACCGGATGCAGGACAACAAAGCGATGAATTTGGGCTTTTAGCGGAGAAAATCGAAGTTGATTGAGTTCGAGGTGGGTAATTCCGATCAACTCATTTTCGCCAAGTGTCCAGCCTTTTTGGAGTATTTTTTTGAAAGGATAAATAATGAAAGTATCCGGGAATTTGGGTGCTTTTGCCGGAATCACAGGCTCACTTTTCATGAGTAGCCGAGACAGGAAATGATTGATTTGGGCGAAGCCTTCAGCACTTTGAGCCAGCAAAATAAACTCCTGAGTCGCGCTATTTCGGAAGTCCACTCCCAGCACAGGTTTAATGTCATACTTTGGCGCAAGCCGTAGAAAATCCATACAGGCACTCGTATTGTTGATGTCCGTTAAAGTCATCGTTTTCAGTTTCTTTTGCTTTGCTGTCTCTAGTAATTGTTCTGTAGAAAAGACACCGTACCGAAGACTGAAATAAGAGTGTGTATTGAGGTACATAATTGACTTGTTTTGATGTTGGGTGCCCGGTGTTTGAAGACGGATGACCGAAGACCGAAGCGGCTTGCAGTCGACGGTCCACGGACGATAGTTTCCAGTCGCAGTCGCAGTTTGCAGTCCACGGACAACCGATAACCGACATTTCAAAATTAGCTACATAATCAATCACTAATTGCTTATATTTGTAGCAAATGCGACGAATAGCGACAAACATCAGTTTTTTACGAAAAAAGAAAGGGCTTACTCAGGAGCAGCTAGCGGAGGAATTGGGCATCACTCGATCAAGAATAGGCTCCTATGAAGAAGGCCGATCTGAGCCATCGATTGATATCTTGATCCTGATATCCGGGTATTTTCAATTGCCAATCGACGCCTTGGTGCGACATGACCTCTCCCTGTCTAAAAACAAGTCCTTTATAGACATAGGCAGTCAGCGGGTGCTTTTCCCCATCATCATGGATGGAGAAGAAAAGGATCTGATTGAGGTAATATCCGCAAAGGCCTCTGCGGGCTACCTCAATGGCTACTCTGATCCCGAGTTTATCGAACAACTCGAAAAAATTCGTCTTCCCTTTTTGCCTTCTGGCAAGCATAGAGCCTTTCCAATCAAGGGAGACTCCATGCTCCCGCTAAAGGATGGGTCCTTTGTGATTGCTCGCTTTCTGGAGAGTATACAGGAACTCCATGAGGGTAAGACCTATGTGCTGCTCACTGCGCAGGAAGGCATCGTGTATAAGCGGGTGTATCGAAAAGACGCGGAAAGCCTCCTACTGCACTCCGATAATAAGGACTACGCGCCCTATACCGTCAAACTGGAGGAAGTACTTGAGCTCTGGGAGTTTAGCTGCAGCATCAATATGAGTGATTTTGAAGAAAAAGAGCTGAAGATCAGCCACATGCTCAAAGTACTCAAGGAAATGCAAGAGGAGCTGGAGAATCTTTCATAGCTAAAGTCTTTAAAGATTTTCATCCCCAAAAGCTTCCTTATTACCTAGGAGTCCCATGCATTCAAAAAAGATGAAAAAATCTGTTTATTCAGGATAAAATTACTATTTTTAATTTAAAACAGTTATAATATTTGGTAAATACTGAATATTCGCTAATTGTAGCAAATTAAGTTTAAGTAATGTCTAGCGTTTTCGATCAATATAAGAATGCTCATAAATGGATGGCTATTCCATGGATTATTATCATCATAGCATTTACTCCTCAATATTTCATGACATGGTCTACAGAACCATGGCCTTATCATTTGCATGCACTATCTGCAATGGCGTGGTTTGCTTTACTTCTTTATCAACCTTACCTAGCTACTCATGGAAAATTAAAACAACACCGGAAGTGGGGTATGATTGGGTTATTCCTTGCGGGTGCTGTAGTTTTTTCTGCTCTTTCGATCGTACCAACAAATGTCTTTATAGGCGCTGTTGATGGGGGGCAACCATTCTTCCCTAGTTCTTTTTTCTATGGTCTAGTTTTTACTGAAACTATTCAGGTGCTAGGTTTTGGCTTGGCAGTGATTATGGGTGCTATAAACTCGAAAAAGTCGGATGAACATGCTATCTGGATGATCTCATCATTGTTTTTCGGGTTTATGCCTGCATGGGCAAGATTTGTTATGTTCCCACTTTTATTTCTCGATGAACAAACACAATGGATGGATGCTCAAACCTGCCTTAATATTGGGATTCCCTTGTTTATACTAGTCGTAGTTTTTGTTGGCTACAAACTAAAAAAACTCAGACACCCAGCGATACTGCTGTCAATCCTATTCGTTTTCATTATGCTTTTCACAATTCCCATTGGAGATATAGAATGGTACAGAGAGCTAGTGACTAGAATAATGAAACCAACCATTCCTTGGAATCTATAGTCCTTGCTAGTAACCCACATCCTCTTAGCCAATAGACCCTTGTACAAAATTAAATTTAGGTGATGTCTGATGTTTTCGATCAATATAAGAATGCTCATAAATGGATGCTACTCCCATGGATTGTTATCATCATAGGATTTACTCCTCAATATTTCATGACATGGTTGTCAGAACCTTGGGCTTATCACTTGCATGCTATTTCAGCATTAGCTTGGTACGCTCTCATCATCATTCAACCCTATTTGGCAACGCATGGAAAACTGAAGCAGCATCGATTTTGGGGAATAATAGGCATTTTCATCGCGGGAGCAGTAGTTTTCTCGGCACTTTCCATAGTACCCACAAACGTGTACTTTGGTGCAAAAGGAGGATTTCCGCCCATTATCCCAGCCTCTTTTTTCTACGGACTCGCCTTTACTGAATCAATACAGGTTTTAGGATTTGGCATTGCTGTAATCATGGCAATTATAAATTCCAAGAAACACGATGACCATGCTATCTGGATGACTGCAACCGTATTCTTTGGATTAATGCCTGGATGGGCTAGGCTAATTTTTTTCCCAGTTCTCTTCACGGGAGGTGAGGTAGAATGGCTAACCCTTCAAACTACTTTAAACATTGGCATTTCAACATTCCTCATTGTAATTCTCTACATCGGATATCGGCTTAAAAAATTAACGCATCCCGCCATAATTCTATCTCTACTATTGGTTTTCCTCATGGTATTCACCATCACTATTGGTGAGCAAGAATGGTATCAGGAATTAATTACAAAAATTATGAAACCAACAGTGCCATGGGTCTTATAAACCTATTACAACTAAGTATTTACCATGTGATCTTTAAATGAATAAATAATGAAATTAGCTAAAGCACTTTGGTCCTTGGGTTCTTTACTTGTTAATGGAACCATCATCGTTTACATCATACTTTCAAGCAAAGCACCTGCAGATATAGAAGCAAGGTTTGCGTACATCAACGAAAATTGGAATGCCTATGCTATTCACTGGAAAGCTGAATTCTTGCTGATGACGATGGTGGCTATCGGGGCTTTTTATTTTGCCGCTAAAAGCAAAAAAATAAGTTGGTCATTAATAACGGTAGGCCAGCTCATCAACTTATCTACTTACCCATTGATGTTGGGTGGTTACAAAAATACGCCTGTAGAACTGGCGGAAATGATCAACCAAATCGCGACTGTCACATTCATTTTTGGAAACCTCATTTTCTTAGGCGGTTTGCTTGTGCTTTACCTAAAAGATGATTTGTTGAGACCCTGGTTAAAGAATACAGCTATCATTTTATCAGGTATAGAAGTGATTGTATTCCTACTCGTTTTCACAGAGGTGATCACATGGAAACAATCGATGATAGCTGCGCCATTGGCAAATATACTATACCTCATTAACGCGTATTACGGGCTTAAAATAAAATTTGATTAAACCGATACTATGTGTAAACCAAACTAAAAATTTGACCCTGCTTAGCGGTTCTGGACAAGAATAATTAACCGTTTAACCAACATAAATTTAGTAATCATGAAATCAAGGATACTAACTCTAATCCTATTAGGATTTACTTTTAATCTATATGCTCAAAATGAGGAACAATTCTCTAAAAGCATAGAAGAACGAAATAAAGAGATTGCCCGAAATTTTTATCAAGACCTGTGGTTTACGAATAACACCGATAAGTATGTAGACTATGTAGCGGATGAATATGTGGTGCATGATATTGGAGAAAGGAAGGGCGTTACAGAACCTGCAATTGAACAAAAAAATATTGCTGACTTCTTTTGGGAAAACGGTTCATGGAACTCTAAAATCAATTACCAGATAGCTGAAGGGGATTTGGTTGCTACCCGTTGGGAGGCTACTTACAGCCCTTCGAGTCTATTGGGAAAAATGGCCATAGGTTCCGGCACTTTACCAATTATAAATGTTTTTAGAATTAATGATGAAGGTAAGATTGTTGAAATATGGAATCACCGTCACGATATAGATACGCCACAGACCTTGCAGTTCACCATGAAAGGCGTGCTCACTGGTTTATTGATTGCGCTTATTCCAACAATTATTGCTTTTCGATTAAGGAGAAAACTAAAAGCATTGAGCACGCAATAAGCTGTTTTACAACCCTCCTAAAGCCTTTATCGAAAATCATCCATAAATCCTTGGTAAAATTGAAGCCTTTTTCTAGAATCATCGTATCCAATACAATCTTTTTATCGATAGCTATATTGGTGAGTATTTCTGGCTTCTGGAACATTTATTTTGGACCAAATTCAGCACCTACATTTTACCAAAACATCCATGTGTTAACCACCTTTGCATGGTTATTTCTCCTCATGACTCAATTGATATTTATCGCCAAAGCAAATTTTTTAATGCATATAAAGTTAGGGGCTTCCATTTTAATACTAGGCCCCTCGCTTATCGCAACTTTAGTATTACTATCCGTTCATTCTGCGGCTAGAGCTGCTGGCCAAGGCGAGGCTGATATGCTGGTGATTCAGAATATTTTCCCAGCACTGGAAGTAGGTCTCCTACTGATATTAGGATTTATATTTAGAAGGAATCGGATATTGCATGGCCAACTACTGGTAAGCACAACGCTTTTCTTTTTTGGAATTGCCCTGTTCTTTACTCTAATCAGTTTTGTTCCCCAGTATCAAATTACTGGACCAGAAACTTTATATCGCTTTGAAGATGCCGGAATTACAGCAACATACATAAGCGCATTCTTTGGGATGATTTTATTCTTTGTTCAAAGGCGGTCAGGCTGGCCATGGCTTTTAGTGACGGCGCTCTTCTTTATCAATGGATACATCAACTATCTCATCACAGAAGCGAATCAAGCTAAAGCTTTAACTGCACTGATTGGTTCAGTAAATGAATATTTAGCCTTTTTTGGGACTTTTTTGATCGCTTTGTCATCATTAATCTTCTCCTTATCAGAATATATGACTAAGAGATTGGGACAAGTAAAAAGATAAATCCAATATAGTAGATTCGTCATAGCAGAATTGAAAAACAAGGTTTTTTTGCCAATCGATCAACTCTTGACAATCTCTTAACTCCTCTACATCTGATATAGGGTTGACAAGTGGTCGGAATTCAAAAGGAATTTATCTGGCTCACATGTACCGCATTTTTAAGACCTTTTTTGAGATTACTATTGGCCACATGGTACTCAATGGAAAATTTCCATGTATTTTTAATAGCCTTCCAAATTTTAACTTAACATCAAAAAATCAGCGTATTATGTTAAACAGACCCACCAACTTCACCAAAACATTTATTTGTATTTGCTTTCTTTTTTATGCTTTCTCTGCGATGGCTCAGGATGGAACAATCTACCCGCTTGATGCTCCTACTGAACCAAATGCTATTCTGTTGGGAACAGGTAGTGTTGAAGACCAACCTGCGTCAGAGAGCTGGTTTCGCCAATGGGGTGATCCTATGGCCCGAAACATAACTTCAGCGACACTCACCCCTTTTCTGCCAGAACCAGGCAAAGCAAACGGAGCTGCCATCATTGTCGCTCCAGGAGGTGGCTACAGATGGCTTTCCATGGGAAATGAAGGATGGGAAGTGGCAGCCGCATTGGCAGAGCAAGGAATCGCTGCATTCGTGTTGAAGTACAGACTTTTCCCGACACCAGAATCACTAGACGACTTTTCAGATTGGATGAATCGGCCACGCATAGCTCCTTCCCCAGATAGCTCACAAAGTAAAGAGCCCGCTAGCCTTCCTCAGATTGACCTTTCTAATCAGCTTGAGGATGCTGAGGCTGCTTATGCCATGATTATTGAACGTGCTGAGGAGTGGGGAGTTGATACGGAAAGAATAGGTATGATTGGCTTTTCGGCAGGTGCTGGTCTCACTATGCATTCAACACTAAACTCCCAAACTATGGAGCTCGCTTTTATCGGACCCATTTATGGAGGCATGGGACCAATAGAAGTCCCAGAGGATGCCCCTCCTATGTTTAATGTTATTGCTACCGATGATTTTCTATTTAGAGGACAGTTTGGCGTTATCGATTCCTGGTACAAGGCAGGTATACCAGTCGAATTTCATCTTTATCAAAACGGGGGACACGGTTTTGGATTAGGAAACCCCAATCGTACCAGCAACCGCTGGTTTGATGCCTTTATTCATTGGTTAAATGTAAATGGCTTTCTCACAACCGGTTTGAAAAAGTCCTAATACTAAAAGTGACCTTTGAATTATTTTAATTCAACCTTAAAAAATGATAGACAACATTAAAAATTATAGACTCTGAAATCCTATCTGATAATTGGTATGTACTGAGAAAGATTACGTACGAATACTCCAAAAAGGATGGGACAAAACTTACACAAAGCAGAGAGGCCTACGACCGAGGAAATGGTGCGACAATTTTGCTGTCCAACAAAGAGCAAAAAACGGTGATTCTCACCCGCCAATTCCGACTTCCAACATTTGTAAATGGCAATGAAACAGGAATGCTCATCGAAGCTTGTGCTGGACTGTTGGACAAGAACAATGCGGAAGATTGTATCCGCAGAGAAACCGAAGAAGAAACGGGGTATAAAATCACCGATGTTAGAAAGATTTTTGAGGCCTATATTTCCCCTGGTTCGGTAACAGAAATTGTTTATTTCTTTATCGCAGAATACTCCAAGGAGATGAAAGTAGGTGATGGAGGTCGTTGAGCACGAAGAGGAAAATATAGAAGTCCTAGAACTCGATATTTTAGAAGCGATGAGAATGATAGAATGTGGGGAAATCAAAGACGGAAAAACCATCATGTTGCTTCAATACATAAGATTGAACAATATCCTTTAAAATTTCAGCGCCATTTATAGGTCTTACCAAAAATAGGCTAGCCCTAATTTGCTTGGATCATAAAAGTCTAATTGTAAACAATGAAAAGTAAGTATAATTTGAACTTATAACTTATTGAAAATAAAACCATTGAGCGGATAAAACAGTAGCGAATTGGGCTAAACAAAAGCCAAACCAGAAATGAACTGGGTGGAAGCATAATTACCTTAAAAAGCGGGGTTTATGTTACTTTAGAGATTAGCTAAAGCACTCCTCATGCGTTGTTAGCGTGTTGTTCAGTAAAGGATTTTCCAAAAATGTTATGTAATTTCTCGTTCAACACACTTGATCCAGTTAACCAATACAAAAATGAAAGTAACTGAAGAGCATAATGAGAGAATAGCCAAGATGAAGTTTTCATCGGTGTATCCGCATTACGTAACAAAAGTTGAAAAAAAAGGACGGACAAAAGCCGAATTACACCAAGTCATCGAATGGCTAACTGGCTTTGATGAAAGTAAACTTCAAAAGCTTATTGAAGATCAGGTGACTTTTGAGGAATTTTTCAAGCAGGCAAACCTCAATCCGAATGCTTCATTGATTACAGGAATGATTTGTGGCTATAGAATTGAAGAAATTGACTATCCCTTGACCAGGCAAACAAGATATTTGGACAAGTTGGTGGATGAATTGGCAAAAGGACGGAAAATGGAAAAAATCCTTCGGTAAGGAAACTTACAATTAGATGATCAAATTTTTTAGAAAAATCAGACAAGGACTTCTTACCGAAAGCAAATTCGGTAAATATCTACTTTATGCAGTTGGTGAAATTGTGCTGGTGGTGCTTGGGATATTAATCGCACTATCGCTAAATACTTGGAATGATCAGCGAAAGGATAGAAATGCTGAGAAGGAACTATACAAAACACTAATTGAGAGCCTTGAAATCGATTTGGAAGACGTAAGGCTCAAACGAAGAAAAATCGATAGTGCCATCATTGGACAAGAATTGTTTATAACCCATTCTCTGGAAGAAGTAAAAGCCAAAATTAGCGATGAAGAGTTTTTTGATTTGCTCCAAAAAGTGGGAAATACAAGCAACTCTTTCGTCCCAAACTTGTCAGTCTATAACAAAATCGTCCAAAATCGAGAAATCGATCTAATCCAATCCATAGAGCTTCAGAAGGATATTATCGATCTTTACGAAGTGCAATATTGGGAGTACAAAGACCTGGATAATTCCCTAGAACGTGCAGCGCAGGAAGAATTGGTAAGAAATTTTTTTGGAGATATTGCTCATTGGTTTATTAATGGCACTCCAGAAATTCATTCCGAAGATTTCATAAATCAGTACGAGTTACTGAGCAAAGAATGCCGCAAAATATATTTTGTCTCCACTGCGGTCAAAATTTCAATGATTAATTGTGAAGCGCATTTGGAGTATATATTGCCCCGGTTAAGAGAGGAGCTGGATAAGTAGAAATAGATACGAAGGTTGATCCTTCCCTTTTGTCCCTACCCTACAGAATTCCGATTGTTCTTCACAAAAATCCTTCAACTCTGACTTGTTAATTTCGAGCCTTCAAAGCAGTTTTAGATCGACACTATTTGGACTAATAAAGAGATTTTTTGTAGATATATTTCAAATATTGGCAGGGGGTTTGTTGACTTTTTCTAAAACAATACATTACCATTTCATTAAGAGTAAAACTTTAAACGCCATGAAAAATCAATCGCTCCTTTTGTTGATATTCTTTTTTCTTTTGACATTAATTTCTGGATGCGACAGTTTTGATGATAATAACTTATTCGCAAATGTCCTCATTAATGAAGGGCCTATCGGCGACATTGGTGGTGATTTTATAGGAAATGGAGGAAGTACAACTCAAACTTTTGAATACAAAAACCGATTACCTACGGCCGAATATAATGCAGACATTACAGCATCTGCTAATGGTAGATTTCAAATGATAGTGAGAGATGCGGTTGGGACCATTGTTCTGGATAGAGCACTTGACGGAGATATGGAACCAGATAGTTTTTCTGGAGTAACTTCCCTCGGTGTAGCAGGAACCTGGTCAGTTACCATTAACCTTAATGATTTCAAGGGCGACGGTAGTTTTTCCTTAAGTGAGGGTGATTAAGGAAGATTTGTTGATCAACAAAGGAAGTTCCCAATGTATTAAACTTTGGGAACTATCTTAAGCTAGATGAAGGAACAATAGGAAATCAATTTCATACTAAGCCAAACATGCCCAATTCTTCGTTTACATCGCTCCTTTCCCACTTTTATCAAGAAAATTTAGCCTTCTCAAGGCCTTTCGATTCTTGAGTACACTCGATCTTTTGCAACTATAATTTTTCGGCACTTTTCTTTACATTCACCCTATGGGGCATCATCACGATCATGGACATCATCATCACGCCGAGGGGAATATTAAGGCTGCCTTCTTTCTCAATTTAGCATTTACCATCATTGAGATCATTGGCGGACTCTATACCAATAGTCTAGCGATCCTTTCTGATGCGGTTCATGATTTAGGTGATAGTCTAAGCCTCGGGCTTTCTTGGTACTTTCAGAAGCTTTCTAAAAAAGGGAGAACAGACACTTTTTCTTATGGATATAGACGTTTCTCACTCCTAGGAGCCCTAATCAACACCATAGTTTTGATCGTTGGCTCTATCCTTATTTTAACTCATGCTATACCAGAGCTTTTCAATCCAAGCCACACTGATGCCAAGGGAATGATGTATCTCGCGATACTTGGTGTGATCGTGAACGGAGCAGCAGTTTTTAAAGTGAGAAAAGGAGAAACCCTCAATGAAAAAGTGGTTTCTCTCCACCTCCTAGAAGATGTATTAGGTTGGGTAGCCGTATTATTTGGGGCTATTGTGATGCAATTTTTTGATGTTCCTATTATCGATCCATTGCTCTCAGTTTTGATATCCCTTTGGGTACTTTGGAATGTGGTAAAGAATCTCCGAAAGAGTCTTTTGGTATTACTTCAAGGTATTCCTGAGGATGTGAATATAAAGGAGATTCATGCCAAGTTAGAAGCTTTTCCCGAAGTGAAGGAGATACATGATTGCCATATCTGGTCTATGGATGGAGCTTATAATGTCCTAACCATCCATGTTAAGCTCAATCAAAACTATTCTCTTGATAGTCAAGCCCTACTTAAGTCAAAGTTCAGGAAAATACTGGCTCATGAATTCATAAATCATATCACAATGGAATTTGAGGGGCCAGATGAGAAATGCCTAGGAGAGGCAGAAGGATGAAGTGAAAAAGTTGAAAAATTGACTGAAGTTTGAAGGTTGAAAATTTAGAGCTATTCCCTATTGAGACCCTTTTAATTCAGGATTTCAAATAATACATTTCCCAGATACCTCGATTCTTGATATCGATACTACCTCTGTATTCGCATTCAAATTCCTCTTTAATAATCTCATAGGTGGTACCAGAGATATTGATTCTGCCCTCTTCGGAGTTGCTCTCCATTCGTGAAGCGATATTTACGGTATCACCCCAAATATCGTACTGCCACTTCTTCACTCCTACAATACCGGCAACGATCGGACCTGTATGAATACCTATCCGCATTTCAAATTGTACAATCCCTTCTGGTTTGGGCTTTTTAGTGAACTCCATCATCTCACGACCAGCATTTACCACATCAAAGGCATGTCTTGCTGTTTCCGTAGGAAGTCCACCTGCACACATATATGAATCACCTATGGTTTTGATCTTTTCCAGTCCATATTTGTCTGTAATCACATCAAACTCCTTGAAATAGTAATCAATGCTTTCAACCAGTTGTTCCGGGGAGATTTGTTCTGCCATTGTTGAAAAGCTCTTGAAATCAGTAAAAAGAACTGTAGCTGAATTAAAACGATGTGCTTTTACTTTTCCAAAAATCTTCAGCTCATCAGCAATTTCTTCTGGCAGGATATTGAGCAAAAGTTCCTCTGAGCGATTCTTCTCTTCCTCTATTATTTTCTTGGTTTCTTTTTCAAACTTAAAGCGTCTAAATGTTCCAATTGCAAGTAAGGCAACCAGCAAGAGCATTACCAAAACTCCATACAATAGCAAGGTTTGACGCTTTGCCCTAAGTGTAGCTATGGTAGCAGCACTTTCCAGAAGATCTACTTCGGCTTGCTTTTGAGAAACCTCGTAATCTGTTCGGAGGTTGGCCATTTCCTGAACAGCCTGGATATTATTTACGCTGTCACGATATTGAATGTGCTTTTTATAGTATTCGAGGGCTTTGGAGGAATTATTTAAGTCTTCATAGATCGCTGACAATAATAAATTAGCCTCACTCATTTGATCTTTTAACCCGTATTTACCTGCAAGATCTAGACTTCTTTGGGCATATGTTAAAGCAGATTCTATGTCATTTTGCTCAAGATAAATATTGGACATATAATTCAAATAGACTGAGACGGGATAATAGTCCTCGTACTTTTCTAGAATTTCGATGGCCTGATTGATCCGGCTTTCAGCAGTTATTTTGTCTCCATATTCTGCGAAAATCATCCCGAGATTACCAAGACAATAGGCCTCACCAACTTCAAAATTTACCCCTTGAAAAATTTGTTGAGCTCGCTCAATGAAAAGCAGGGCTGAGTCTAGCTTTTCCATTTTTAAATACTCATCCCCTGCATTAAAGATAGCTGAACCAAGCGATATAGAATCTCCTTCCTGCTCTAACATTTCAATGCTTTTTCTATAATAGATTGTGGCATTTTGACTGTTTTCACTGGCTGAATAAGTGTCAGCTATCGTGAGGATCGATCTACCTTGAGCCTCTATTGACCCAGTTTTTTCGGCGTATTTCAAAGATTCAAAAAATGACTCTAGGGCTTTGGATAAGTCCCCTTTGAATTTGTAGCCATATCCAAGCATTAAATAAGCACTTGAAATATAACTATCTGAGGAATCTTTTTCAGCTTTGGTAAGGTAGATTTCCCCATACTTCAGCAGGCTATCAGGGTTGGCCTCATATTCCATTAGGTCAGCCAAATACTCTAGATTTTCCTCACCACTGGCATAGAAAAGCTCCTTTACACTATCTGCCTTAGATCGAATCTGACTAGATTCATCTATAGACTGACTAAGAGCAAGATTTGCTAAAGAAAAGTATAAGGCAAGGAAAATTAGATTTTTCAAGTTCAACTATTACCTAGTTAGGTCGTTTTGATTAATCTTATTTTTGGATCGATTGAATATTTTTTGCGTTTTCCGCCCGAGTAGACAGAAAATTTGATTTTATATTCCTCTGGGTCACAGTCTCCAGGATCTCCAACGAAGCCATCTTTGTGAGTTGTACCGGCTCCAGCATCACCATCAAGAATTTTGATAAATGAGTCTTTACCTTTTTTAGGTTTGATCTCGTCGATGATCACAAAATCCTCCGGATTACTTAGAATATTTATCACCGCACCTACCCATGCTAGTTTGGAGTTGGAGGAAATATTACTTGTGAAATCAACCGTTCCTGGTGGGTCATAATGATTGTCACAAATCAACACACATCCAAGTACTTTCTCCTTGTCTTTTTTCTTATTTGAATACTGCCAGATTTTACAAGTATCCACATACAAGGTGATTATGGTATCTTTCATGATATAAAAATTTAGAGTTGAGGTTTGTTGAAAAAAGAATCAAAATTCTTTTGATTGAATCTGAAGAAAAATTGGCTATTGCCTACCAATTACCCTGATCTTCGGATCAAGTTCAAATGTGCGTGTTTCACCTGTAATTTTTGATCTGATCGTAAAACGAATCGTATATTTCAGGACACCCTCTGGTGAATTATCCTCTATTTTAGCTTTGGCTTTTTTTCCACCTCCCGGGATTGGATTCTGGGCAAATGCGGCAATACTTCCCGACCAAGGAAAGTCTAAAAACTTTAGCTGATAGTCTTGTTCATTAGCACTCAAATCCGCTATTTCCCAATGAACGAATTTAGAGGGATATGCTTCAGACTCAAAGTCAGAGGGTCTCCCATTTTGACTTGTTCCATTATTATCATCCGTTAGAACTGAATTATCTCCAACATTGCCTCCATTGAAAATAACTTCAGCATTTACGCTAAACTTTATATGAATATCTCGAGCATTCTGACTTAAAACAGCATTTGACCAGAAAAAAGAGATGATCAAAAAGGCGAAGAAAAAATTGTTCTTTTGCATAGTGAAGTTGTTTGTATGATTTGTTTGTAAGAATATGAAAAAAATATTTAAAGCATGAAATAAAATTAAATTTCTGTTTAACTGGATTAAATATGGATATTTCTTAATCGAATCTTAGGATCTATGGTGAATCGCTTCTTGCCCCCAACTGTATCACCAGTTCTCTCCTGAATTAAGAAAAAGGACAAAGAATATTCAGGGTCCGGCACACTTGGATTATGATTCCTCACCTTTTTTCTAAGCCTTGACCTACTTTTGCCTCTAATAGTATGCCGACGAAATGGCGACTCTCCCTCCTTAAATTCTATCTCATCAATTTCCAATGCATAATCGTACCCGTCATTACCTACCACTACCAGTTTCCAAGTGACAAAACTGCCCACCCAGGCATCAGTTTCGAAATCTTTGCCGCTTCCCCATGTATGCGTGGAATTGATAATATTGTAAAAAGCCTCTATTTCTGATTTTCCAAGGTCTGTTGCATTCCAAAGTGCACTTGCGTTAATTTCATAGGTAATTACCACATCCTGCTCTTTCAGCTCTAAGGTTCTAATTACAGTAATTCCTTCTTTTTGATAAGTTTCCATAAAAAGTGTGTTAAGTAAAAAATTGATTCTTAGGAAGATACAAACTTTCGCGGAAAAACTTAATTTTCAAATAAAATTATTCTAATTCATTAAATCGCATTTCCAGATCATACTGAAGGTCTTCATGAAGGCTAGAAACGAGTTTTTTGGCCTTATTGAGCTGTATTTGATATAAATTATCCATCACCGTACTATGGTGATTTAAGAATCCCTCCTCCTTCAATCTTTCGCAGAAATATAAAATGATTTCCACTTGCTGTGATTTGTCCTTCGTTAGTTTGAGAAGCTTATTCATTTTGCGCCGGATCTTTTGGGCGGATTTTTTAGCATAGTAGTAATGATCAGACCGGGCATTACTAAATTCATTTTCCAATTCTTCCTGAACCATCTCCACATATAAATTGGGCTGTTCGCGCTCATTAAGCTTAAAAAACAGATAGGCTTTATTGTCTCTGCTAAATTTACTCAGGTCGACAAGCAAGTCCTGAAGCTCTGATTCATCTAGAAGTTTAAGTTCTTTTTTTAATTGAGCGAGGCTCGGAAACTTCATCTGTTTTTTGACTTTAAAGAGATTGAAATAAGAAAATAGTGAGCAAGCCCCAAGCGGTACCTGTCACCATACTGAGAATGGCCAAAAGCACCGCGTGCGGCATCAAATCTTTTCGATAAGCAGCAGTCACGGCAGGCGCTGTGGATATACCTCCTAGATTAGCCATGGAGGCAATTGGTACCCAAACTAAGTTGAGCCGAAGAAGTTTTGCTACCAAAAGCATTCCCAAAAAATGTAGAACAAGCCAAATCAAAACCAACCGCACAAATTCCCAAGGCAAACTCAGGTTAGAGAAATCTAGCTTTAAGCCCAAAATTGCCATCACTAATACAATACAAATACCTCCCAATTTCAAAGCGAAAGTTGCATTCCAATTGGGAATGAAATTCCCAAGAGCCAACCCAAGCAAAGATAGAGCGACGACCATTCCTAGGAAGGATAGATTCAAAAGAAACACCGTCGCTGCCAACCCTAGAAAAATTATCACGATTGCCCAAGGAAAAATTTTTCTCCCAGTACCGGTTTCTTGCTTGGCAAGTTCTTGTGGAATTGGGTCTTGAATTTTGAAAATGGTGTTTAAAAACTCCGCCTTTTTGATGAATTGAAACATGAGAATGGTCCAGATATTCACCAAAATATTATCGAGAACCAGTACAGACAAAAACAAAGCCTCAGGCGTGCTCGCCAACTCTTTCAAGATCAATTGACTAGTACTACCTCCGATCCATCCCCCTACAATGGGTACCAAACCTTTCCAATAGGCATCTCCTATGAAAAGTGCATTGGTCGAAGAATCAAGGGCCGAAATACTCAGGACTAAAACAATAGGAAGTATAGCAATCAAGGCGGAACCTAAAAAGAAAAGAATCAAAGGTCTAGCTCCCACAAGCGCTAATTGCTTAATAGGAAGCGCACTCATCACTGCCAGCAAAGTCACGGGTATAATCCAGTTTCTGCTTAAGTTATGAAGCCAAACCCCAGAAAGATCCCAACCAAAGGCATGCGTGAATCCGGCAGGAATGACATAGGCGAAAAGTATGGCTGGAAACCAATCTAGAATACCCTGCACCATCCGACTTTTTGCTTTGCTAATATTAATCACAAAAAGCAGCGTGAGCGCCACTATCCCTGTGGCTATGATATTTTCAAAGTCTATCATTCAAACGGCTGGGTCAGAAGTCCGAGACAGGTCTGAATACCCTCCAAATAATTCCCAAGTCTAATATTTTCGTTTGGAGCATGGATGTTGTTATCAGGGTTCGGGATTCTTACAGACACGGCAGGAATTCCAAGCACATTAATGAAAGGAGCCATAGGCTGTGACCCTCCTGTCAATCTCATTTTAATAAAATTATCCCCAAAAGCTGCATTCATGCCTTGGCTTAGCCAATTTGAAAAATTTGAATTCAAGTCAGCACGAAATGGCTGTGAACCGATTCGATAGGCAAAAGAGGCGAGCTTAGGATAAGTTTGTCTCTCTTCAGCAGTTGGTTCCCCTTCTATCAAGTGATATCCTTGCACTTCTATAAACTCACGAACCAGCTTGACTTGTCTTTCATTTGGAGTTTCCGCCACTGTGCGCATATCTATTTCCAAGATCACTTCCGATGGAATGATGGTTCGAACCTCCTCGCCCACCCAAGCTGCTTGAATTCCTCTCACGTTCAAAGAAGGATACTGCATAGCTTCTTGATAGGAATTACCCACTTGATCCATTTTGGCAAATCCCAATTCCTTTTCGATTTCTTCATTCGACTCAGGAACTGCCGCCATGACTCGTCTATCCTCCTCAGTAAAATTAACTCCCTCATAAAATCCAGGAATCAAGACTCTACCGCTTTCATCCTTCATTGCGGTAAGTAGACTTGCAGCCTTAAAAACTGGATTAGGAGCAAAATTGCCGTATTGGCCACTGTGTAGATCTCGCTCCGCTCCAAAAATCCTTAGCGTGATTGTTGATATTCCTCTGGCACCAAAGGCCAAAGTTGGAAGATTAGATAAATGTCGGGTTCCATCCATGATGAGAATACCATCTGCCTCAAACAATTCCTTATTCTTCTCGATCAGCTTCGCGAGTTGAGGGGAACTAATTTCCTCCTGAAAATCAAAGATAAGCTTCAGGTTAACAGATGGCTCCATTCCTTTGGAAGCTAGAATATCTAAAGCTGACATAAAAGTCATAGTCGGACCTTTGGAGTCTGATGCAGATCGGGCAAAAATTCTCCAATCCTCATTTATATCTCCATCAATGAAATTCCAATTTAGTATCTCCCAATTCCCATCTATTTTCTCCATTAATTCAGGGATATATGGGCTCTCTTGATTCCATTCAGACGAGTCTACTGGCTGCCCGTCTACTTGAAAATAAACGAGGATAGTCTTTTTCTTCGAGTCTTTTTTGCCGGAGGCGTAAACATGTTTTACTCCTCCTTCTACCAAAACTTTAGATTCGAAGCCGCGATTCTTTAGTGCTTCACGGACCCACACCACATTCGCATCAATATCAGCAGGGATCTTTCCGTTGTTGGGAATACTTAAGAAGCTTCTAAACTCAAGTAATGAGCTCCGCAATTCCTTGCTCGATTCAATTCTAATCTGTTCTCGATCCAATTGAGCCCTACTAGGGTTAATCCCGATGATGAAAATGCATAAAAGAACGAGGGTGAACTTTGTCATGTGAATTAAATTAGCCTTCGATTATACGCAATAAATCTCTTTGAACATCCAGCATGATCTCATTTCATTACTCGATTTACTTAGAGAATTGTGGTGTCATACTACCAAAAGAGAATATGATGACCCGGGACCAATTAACAATGTCCACGGCCATTTGGATAAAATAAATGCACTTAGGCTAATTTAGAAAAGATATTCACTTTAGAATAAGTATATTAAGGGTATAATAATCTTAGAAAAATGGCGGCAATAAACTTAAAAGTAAACGGCAAAAATCATCAAATCGATGTGGATCCAGACACTCCTGTTTTATGGGTTTTAAGAGATCACTTAAATTTACTTGGTACAAAATATGGATGCGGCATCGCCCAATGTGGAGCCTGCACCGTGCATGCGGACGGAACGGCTATTCGATCTTGTTCCACTCCTATTTCATCTGTTGCGGATATGAATATCACTTCGATTGAAGGGCTTTCAGAAAATGGTGACCATCCATTACAAAAAGCTTGGATTGAGGTGGATGTCCCACAATGTGGCTATTGTCAAGCGGGACAAATAATGAATGCCGCTGCTTTTTTGGATAAAAACCCGAATCCGACAGCCGAAGAAGTTTCTGAAGCTATGAAAGGAAACATCTGCCGATGTGGTACCTACACCAGAATAAATAAGGCCATACTTTTAGCTGCTAAAAAATCATAAACTGTCCGATCATGAAACTGAATAAAGAAATGAACCGAAGAAATTTCCTAAAAGTATCAGCTGCCGGAGGCACTGGACTGATGATAGGATTTAGCTGGCTTTCTGGATGTACTCCAAGTCCGGAAATGAGTGTGCCAAAATCCTGGACGGACATCAATGCATATATCAAAGTTGCTGACAACGGACTGGTTACTATTTTTTCTCCAAATCCAGAAATCGGCCAAAATATCAAAACAGCTATGCCATTGATCGTGGCTGAAGAGCTCGATGTGGATTGGAAAAAAGTGATTGTAGAGCAGGCAGATTTGAATACCATCAAATACGACCGACAGGTTGCAGGTGGAAGTCAATCGATTCGAGCTAGCTGGGAAGGTCTGCGAAAAGCCGGTGCCACAGCTCGTCATATGCTCAGACAAGCCGCCGCCGAACAATGGAAAGTTGATTTGGACCAAGTCGGTACTGAAAATGGCGAATTAGTAAACCTTAAAACAGGTAAAAAAATTGGGTTTGGAGAAGTGGCCGTTGCCGCAGCTTCTTTGCCTATGCCAGAAGAAGTACCCTTAAAAGATCCAAAGGACTTTAAGCTCATCGGTACTGCCGTCAAAAATGTGGATGGTCCGAAAATTATCAAGGGAGAACCACTTTTTGGGATCGATTATCAGCGCGAAGGCCAAGTGATTGCTATGCTAATTCATGCACCAGCATTTGGTATGAAGCTAAAATCATATGATGCTGAAGAAGCCAAAGGGATGCCGGGCATAGAAGATGTTTTCGTAGTAAACACAGCTTTAGAAAAACCCAATTGGTCTGATGTTAACGCATTTAATGATCTCATTGTGGTGACTGGTGCTACGACTTGGCAGGTCATGAAAGCAAAGAAAACAATCAACGCCGAATGGGAATCGACTAGTCCTTTAGAAAATAGTGAGGATCACTACAATCGACTTTACAATGCCGTTGAGCGCGAGGAAGGAAATGTTTTGAGGAAGGATGGTAATCCATACGAAATGATCCGGAAAGCAGCAAAAGTGATCGAAAAGACTTATACGGCACCTTTCTTGGCACACAACACCATGGAGCCGATGAATTTTTTCGCTCATGTCACTGCAGACAAAGCTGAGCTAGCTGGACCTATTCAAACACCAGAATCTCTAAGAAGTACGGTGATGGAAGCTTTGGGGATGAGCGAGGAGCAAGTTACAATAGAAATGACTCGAATGGGAGGTGGTTTTGGCCGAAGACTCTATGGTAATTTCGGTTTGGAAGCCGCCTTGATTTCAAAGAAAGCTGGAAAACCTGTTAAGCTAGTGTATACGCGTGAGGATGATATGACCCAAGGGACATATCGACCTGCGTACCGTGTGAAATACACAGCTACACTTGATGAGAACAATAATCTGACTTCCTTTTCTGCCAAAGCAGCAGGAATTCCTGGAAGCCCACTTTTTGCAAATAGATTCCCAGCAGGAACGGTAGATAACTATCAGGGTATCGCTGTCAATGTTCCAAGTAACATTTCTACAGGTGCTTGGAGAGCTCCTCGGTCCAATTTTATCGCCGGTGCTGAGCAATCATTTATAGATGAAATAGCAGAAGCGGCGGGTAAAGACCCAATAGATTTAAGATTGGAATTATTTGATCGTGCGATAAATAATCCAGTCGGAGAAAATAATGACTACGAAGCCGATCGGTACGCTGGAGTTTTGAAGTTGGTCAGAGAAAAAGCAAAGTGGGATCAACCTATGCCAGGCGTGTCTCGTGGAGTAGCTGCATATTTCTGTCATAATTCCTATGTCGCCCAGATTGTAGATGTGGTTCAAAAGGATGGAAAACCAGTCATTCAAAAGGTTTGGTGCGCTGCAGACTGCGGTATTGTGATCAATAAAGAAGGTGCAATAAACCAAATTGAAGGTGGAATTATTGATGGAATTGGACATGCCATGTATAGCCAGTTGACTTTCAAGGATGGTAAACCCGAGCAGGAAAACTTTCATCAATACGATTTGATTCGAAATCCACAAGCGCCAGAAATCGAAGTTTTCTTTGTGGACAATGGTATTCATCCTACAGGATTGGGTGAGCCCTCCCTCCCTCCTGTTATGGGTGCTGTGGCTAATGCCCTGTACAAAGCCACGGGCACGAGATACTACAATCAGCCGTTTACGATTGCGAAGCAAGCTGATGTAATCTTGGCGGGATAATCAATTTGAGATTTTGATCCATGCAAGAAAATTGGAAATTCAAAAATACCGCCAGGCTTTCCTTAGAAGGCCTGGTTTCATTTTTAGAAAGCCACAGTCAAGAGTTTGGGATTTTTCTGTCTTACTATGTCCGAAGCAAAGGTGCCACAGCTGAAAATATTCGATTGATCAATTCCCCTGTTTTCAAATCACCGGATTCTGGTTATTTCTCTGTTGAATTTGATGTAGCCTATTTCAATCTTTGTTTAGGAATTGATGATCGAGAAAAAGAGAAAATGAAGATCTCTTTTCATTTTGACGAGGAAATTACTGAATTACAGCTCATTGGAGAAGATTGGCAAACTTTCGCTTAATTTTTTGCACCATTTGTCCCGAAGTGTGTTTATCAAGTATTCTAATGCAATCATAATTTCTGAATGATTTCCAAAGCCTTTAAAATACTTGCGAAAATGCTAACAGGAATACTAGCGCTTTTCCTCATACTAATTCTGATCGGAATTCTTTTTATTACCCTTAGCCCAGAGTTTGGAGGATCTCCGAGTAAGGAGCAAATCGTCGAATACGAGCAGCTACCCTATTTTTCAGAAGGAAAATTTACCAATCTCATTCCAACCGAAATGAGTATGAGCATTGGGAAAACCATCACCATGATTCCGAAATTCTTTGCAAATGATCCTACTAGGATACCAAGCTTTGAGATCCCCGTGGAAAAAAGGGATTCGCTAGAATTAACCAAAACTCAAGCTGGAAGCCGGCTGATTTGGTTTGGTCATTCTGCCTTTCTGCTACAAATAGATGGATTGAATATACTGATTGACCCCATGCTTGGAAATGTACCTGCACCCAATCCTATGCTTGGTAAACCACGTTTTAGCAAAGAGCTTCCCATTGAAATCGAAAAACTTCCACAGATTGATCTTATCATTATTTCTCATGATCATTATGATCACTTAGACTACGGCTCCATTCAAAAACTGAAGGATAAAACCAAAGCATTTTATGTGCCTTTGGGTGTTGGGGCCCACTTTGAGCGTTGGGGTGTAGATCCAAAGCAAATACAAGAGATGGCATGGTGGCAAGAAGTAGAATTGGATTCTGTGAAGTTAGTTTTTGCACCTTCTCGACACTTTTCTGGACGGGGCCCTACAGATAGATTCTCTACACTTTGGGGATCTTGGATCATCCAGGGAACTCAGGATAACATCTATTTTTCAGGTGATGGAGGATATGGTCCACACTTTAAAGAAATCGGTGAAACGTATGGACCTTTTGATTTTGCAATGCTGGAATGTGGCCAATACAATGAAAACTGGAAGGAAATCCACATGTCACCTGAAGAAACAGCCATGGCAGGTATAGATGTACGAGCCAAGCTTGGAATGCCAATTCATTGGGGCGCTTTCAGTCTGGCCATGCATAGTTGGACAGATCCAGTGGAGAGAGTAAGCAAAAAAGCGGAGGAACTTGGGTTGCCTCTTGCTTTACCAAAAATAGGTGAATTCATAGAACTTGGAAGTCTTATTGAAAATGAGACTTGGTGGGTTCAAAAATAACTTAAAGGGAATCACCTCTTTGCAATTTTTACCCAAATATTGAATCAAATTCGCTATTTTAAGCCTTCTATTTTTAACCTTAAACCTAAAAAATCATGGCTCAAACCATTAATGCAGCGATTGTAGGAACAGGCTTTATCGGCCCAGCTCACTTAGAAGCGTTGCGTAGATTACCAAATGTACTTGTCACAGCGCTTGTAGAAGTAAATCAAGAAGTAGCAGATCAAAAGGCAGCTGAGCTTGGAATTCCAAATGCTTATACCTTTGAAGCGATGCTTGAAGATAAAAGTATCGACGTGGTGCATATCTGTACGCCAAACTTCCTTCATTTTCCTCAAACGAAAGCAGCCCTCTTAGCAGGAAAGCATGTTATTTGCGAAAAACCACTTGCCGTAACTACCGCTGAAGCGGAAGAGTTGGTAGATTTGGCAAAAGAAAAAGGCCTTGTCAATGCCGTGCATTTTAATCTCAGATACTACCCTATGGTTCGCCAGATGCGCACCATGAGAATGAAAGGCGATCTAGGAGAGGTGTATGCAGTCATGGGATCCTATTTGCAAGATTGGCTATTTCACAAGACCGATTACAATTGGCGGCTAGAGCCAGATCAATCTGGAGACTCTCGGGCTATCGCGGATATAGGTTCTCACCTTCTCGATATGACTGAGTATGTTACCGGACTTAAGGTGACCTCTGTAATGGCCAATTTTTCTACGGTACACAAAACACGTCTAAAGCCCCTCAAAGCTATCGAGACTTTCTCAGGTAAAGCTCTTGATCCTTCAGATTACAAAGAGTATCCAGTAAATTCTGAAGATTATGCTACAGTTCTTTTGAAATTTGACAATGGAAATACCGGGTCAATTACGGTAAGTCAAGTGAATGCAGGGCGTAAAAATCGTTTGAATATTGAAATTGCTGGCTCAAAGTCGAATTTTGAATTCAACACCGAAAGACCAAATGAACTTTGGGTTGGAAAAAGAGATTCTGCAAATGCAGTTTTAATGAAAGATCCTGGATTGTTTTATCCTGAAGCATCAGCACTAGTAAGTTTCCCAGGAGGCCATAATGAAGGTTTTCCTGATACTTCCAAGCAACTTTTTAAGGAAGTGTATGCAGCGGTAAGAGCTGGCGCTCAGCCAGAAGATGCTCCCTTCCCTACCTTTGCTAGTGGTTTGAGAGAATTGATCATCGGGGATCGAATTGTTGAAAGCAACAAAAAGCAAGCTTGGGTTAATGTTTAGCAAGCAGAACCTTTCTACCCACATTTGAGTATTTAACAAGCATTACCTTTATTAAATCACATATCAAAAACTAAAATTATGAATTTCAAAAAAACCATCTTTTCGCTCGCCTTAATGAGCTTTTTTGCCCTAGCGGCATTTGCGCAAGAAAAAGCCAGTCCAGCCAAAACCGCTGAAGGAACAGTTGGAGATGCTAAAATCACCATCAATTATTCTTCTCCCGCTGTAAAAGGTAGAATGATTTGGGGTGATCTCGTACCACTAGGTCAGGTATGGAGAGCTGGGGCCAACGAAGCAACAACATTCACCACTACCTCTGATATTATGGTAGAAGGACAAAAGCTTCCAGCCGGAACTTACTCCTTTTTCGTGATCCCAGGTGAGTACGAATCTACCTTGATTTTCAACTCAGTAGCTGAGCAGTGGGGATCCATGAATTATGACTCAAGCAAAGATGTACTTCGCGTGAATGTACCTTCTCAGCAGACTTCCACTATGGAAGAGCGTCTAGTTTATGAAGTGAAAGCCGACAGCTTCGAACTTCGTTGGGAATACGGTAAAGCTTCAGCTAAGCTTTCAAAGTAATCCAACTCAATTTGAGAAGAATCCACAAGGTAAACCTTGTGGATTTTTTTTGTTATGTACCTTCTAGTGAAGGATAAGCCCTAATTTTGTCCATGCCATTTTTCAAAAACTTTGACCCTTACTCTTTCGATCTTCCGGCAGCTGAGGTGATCCAAAAAGTAAAAAATACACTCCGAAGTCGTAGTACTGCCATCATACAAGCACCTCCTGGAGCAGGAAAAAGCACACTTTTACCTTTGAGTTTGGTGGAAGAGGAGTGGCTGAAAGGAAAGAAAATTCTTATGCTCGAGCCGAGAAGACTGGCTACCAAAAGCATCGCTAGGCGAATGTCAGATATGACGGCCACCAAGCTTGGCGATGAAATCGGATTCCGGATTCGTTTCGAGCAAATGGTCTCTGAAAAAACCAAAATTGAAGTCATTACAGAAGGAATTCTCACGCGTATGATCCATTCTGATAATGCCTTAGAAGAAATAGGCTTGGTGATTTTTGATGAATTCCACGAGCGAAATTTGCACTCAGATGTAGGTTTGGCGCTCTGTCGAGAAATTCAAGACATTCTCAGGCCAGATCTCCGACTCCTGCTTATGTCGGCGACTATAGATACAGAATCGCTTTCTAAGCTGATTGATGCCGAAGTAATACTCAGTGAGGGTCGACAATATCCCGTAGAAGTACACCACTCCAATGAGGTGGATACTTACGCCATTGGTCAAGACACGGCAAGGCAAATCGTAACTATAGCTGAAAAGACGGAAGGAGATATTCTTGCTTTCCTCCCTGGACAGGGAGAAATTAAGGAAGCTGAAAAAATCCTTAGGAATAGGTTTCCTGATTATGCCATTTTTCCGCTATATGGTCAACTCCCATATGGTGCACAGCAAAAGGCCATATTTCCTGATCCGTCCAACCGCAGAAAAATAGTACTATCCACAGACATCGCTGAGACCTCTCTCACAATAGAAGGTATCAAAGTTGTCGTGGATTCAGGTTATGCCAAATCCTCGAAATATGATCCAAAAAGCGGTCTTTCCAGATTGGTTTTGCACAGAATTAGTGCCGATTCTGCAGATCAAAGATCAGGAAGAGCTGGAAGACTGACTGCCGGTCAAAGCTTCCGGCTTTGGACGAAGGCCACACAGCAAAACCTAATCCCATATCGGCCTGCGGAACTCCAAGAAGCGGATTTGACACCCATGGTGCTGGATATGGCTGCTTGGGGAAAAGAGGATATTGAAGGAATGGCCTGGCTCACTCCTCCTCCCAAGAAAAGCTTGATTTCAGCACAATCTACTTTGGAAAGTTTAGAGGCCTTGGAGGCCGGGAAATTAACCTCACACGGCAAGGAAGTTCATAGACTACCATGCCATCCACGAATTGCTCATTTACTTCTTGAAGCTGAAAAAATAGGAGCTTTAACTTTAGCAACTGACTTAGCAGCAATTTTGGAGGAGCGTGATCCATTGCCCAAGGAGGCAGGTGTTGATATTAATTTGCGCATAGAGGCACTTCGCCGTTACAGAAAAGATGGTGTAGCTATTCCTCGAATCAAGCGGATCGATCAGGTCGCCGGCATCTATAGAAAGATGATGCAAGTGAAGGAAAACAATGATCCGTTCGACCCTTGGCAAACGGGTATTTTATTGGCTTATGCTTATCCAGAGCGTATTGCTTCGGCCCGTCCAGGGAATAATGCGCAATTTCAGCTGGCCAATGGCAGCATTGCTCAAATAGGTCACAAAGATGATCTTGCCCATGAATCGTGGTTGGCTGTGGCTCATGTGGATGCTCGAGAAGGACTGGGCAAAATTTGGCTTGCTGCTCCAATTAATCCCAAGGATCTTATGCCAATGCTTAAATCCACGGAGATAGTTCGTTGGGATCGAAAAGGGAATGGACTCATTGCTGAAACTGAATTACGGATTGGGGCGATAATTCTTGGAAAACGACCCCTCAAGGATCTCAAACATGATCAAATCCATGAAGCTTTAATTAAGGTACTCCGAAACGAAGGCCAGTTCATGTTGAATTGGGACGAAAAAGTCTTGCAGTTAATGTACCGCGTTCAATCCCTTCGAATCTGGAATAAAGACAACAAATGGCCAAACTGGAGTCAGGAAAACCTTCTAAGTAACATAGAAGATTGGTTGAGTCCATACCTTTCTGATATTCGTAAAAATGAGGATCTGCTCAAGTTAGATCTCTCGAATATTCTTTATCACTCATTGGACTTTGGACTTCAAAATGAATTAAATGAATTGGCACCAGAAAAGCTTGAAGTGCCTTCTTCTTCATTAATTCGAATCGAATATAAAGATGATGGGAGCACTCCACTCCTTTCCGTAAGGCTACAGGAGACCTTTGGTTTGTTGGAAACTCCAACTGTAAATCAAGGTAAGATCAAACTTTTGATTCAATTACTCTCTCCTGGCTATAAACCTGTGCAATTAACTCAAGATTTAAAAAGCTTTTGGGCTAATGGATATTTCGAAGTGCGTAAAGAATTACGTAGTCGATATCCCAAACACGAATGGCCGGAAAATCCACTTACCGCACAGGCTGTTCGCGGAGTCAAAAAGAAGAATCATGGGTGAAATCTTCGTCGAGATAATTCAAAAACTTCAAATACGAAGCAATATTGAAGGGTGTGGCGCTATTTTGCTTGACTAATCCAAGATAGGTTTCACGCAAAATTGGGTAATCCTCGGGCTTATAAAGTTTGCTCAATGCCGTCCCTCGAAAGGCATTATAGATGAAATTTTGGGTTTTAAACTTGCGCTCCTTTCGACCAGCAAAAGCCTTCTCAAGATTCAATGGATCACTCATTTGATCTAGCCAGGCAAATCCATTTGAAACAAAAAACTTCTCAACGCTCATCAACACTCTAGCCAGGCTTCCATCATTTTCTACAAAAAAACGCTTGGGGAGTTCTTTACCGATTTTATCCAGCGTTTGCACCAAAGTCACCGAATTGTCGGAATAGCCGTGCATGGAGGGAAGAAATTTGTGAATCATATATTCCACTTCATCTATCCGAATTCCCAGATTGTATTCCAAATAGGCCCCATCGCTGTAGGGCGTATAATGGATAAAAATCAACTGAGCACCTTTAGGTATGGCTTTTTTAAACACAAGCAATTTTGGGTCTAAGGAAAACCCAAAGTCTCCGAAGAAATCTGCTTGTCTATGTATTAAATCAATTTGCCGCACATAATATAAACAGCAAAAAAATTCTATTGTTGTGTTTTATTCAGAGAATAAATCCTTCATTTCCAACAAGATAGGTTCAACGAAATCCTTTTTGATTTGAAGGCTGCCGTCATCCTCGGGATTGTGCAAATAATGATTCCAATGCTTTTCTGCTTTTCTAATGGTTCGTGGAGAAATATCAAATTCCACTTCGTTGAGATAGCCTTCAGCGAGTTGGGAAGCTTTGAAATTTCCAAAAAGATAGATTTTCAAAATGTCCACGAATTTGAATTCCAGATTGTACAATTCAAGTACCTGAGCGAATGCTCCCTGTACACTCTTAAATTTTTTATCAAAGACAGCCTCTATCGTAGCTTCTAACCCTTCCTCTTTGAAAGGACTTTTAGCTAAGGCGCGAGATGCTAAATAGGCATGTTCCCAATGATCTCCTCGAAGTAAGACTAATAATTTGTCCTTTACTTCTTCATCTGCTTTTTCCCCTAGCTTATCAGCAAAGTAGTATGCCTCCTTTTCATCAGGATCAATCATTTTCTCTAAATAGGCTACTAGCTTCTCATCCATAATTTTTGAGTTAATTTGTACAAATATACCCGAAATAAACCACTCGTGATCCCTTCTGGCAATCTTCAATCAATAAGTAAAAGTCAATTTGATCAACTAATTGAAAGATTGGGGAGACCCGAATTTTCCTATGAGTATCAGTCCAAAAAGCATAGGATTGAATTTTGGAAGGATCAAGAATCACTTGGTCGAATCTATTTGCCTATTGATCAATCCTTTGACATAGCCACAGGAATTCAAACGATCGATGATTTTTACTTTGGGATGCTAGTGATTAAAGCTGGACAGGCTGTTTCAGGCTGTTTCCACAATGGGGTTTTAATCGACCATAAAGTGTTCAGAGCATACATGGTGCGCAAGAAGCAGGGCAAAAGTCAAATTAAACACTTGAAAACCAAGGGAAAATCAAGGGCAGGTTCACGAGTTAGGTTAGAAAGTACCAAGCTATTTTTTGAGGAAATCAATGAGCGCTTAAATCGATATTCAACAGACTTTGCGATGACCAGATGGGGAATTAGTTGTGGGAAAACACTTTGGCCTTATCTATTTGACTCTGAAGTTTTACCCCCTTTTGAGAAAAATGATGACAGCCTTTACCCACTTCCATTTCACGTTCCTCAGGCAAGTTTCGAAGCCTTGGAAGATTTGTATAAAAAAATCACCTCTTTCCAAGTCACTCTTTCACCAGAAGGTGAACAACTCTATGGAGATATTTTTGTCTTTACCAAAGAATCAGGTTCTACAGGCGATGATTCCGACGATTGGTAATAAAAAGGGTCGACGAAATCGCCGGCCCAAGTTGGTTTAGTCTTCAATATATCTATTACGAAGTTTGACCTGAATTATTTCCTGAGTCTTCAGGAAAACTCATCGAAAGCAAGTTGATCGTCTCATTTGCTACTCGAATGTTGTATTCATAAGCCAAACTCTTATAGTTTACCAAATCCACAATGGTACCGATAAAGCAAAGACCCACGGTAAGGAAATATAAAATACCCAACCCGATCTGTCCGAGGATAAATCGATGCAATCCTGCAAAGCCAAAGAATCCAATCAAGGTCAGAATGAGAATCATTTGAGAGTCCTTACGTTTTGCTCGGTAAACCTGTGCAAATAAAGATGCTTGGTCTTCATTCATCGTTTTCATCAATCCCTGGATATATCCCAGTTCCATTCCTTCCAGCTCAGGAAGGTGTCTCAATACATTAGCCATAGTTGTGTGTGTGTTTAAGGTTTTTAATTAGTGTCCAAATTCTGGAAAAGATTACCACATACGCTAGCATTGCGAGTTGATGCATGGACCAGGATTCAGCCAAATGACCTCTAGCTAGTAAGTTCATCGACCTTCCCAAACCACATCCTGGGCACCACTCGAACCCTAATTGACTCAAAGGACACAGGGTAAAGTGTGTACTTGAGTCTGGGTTGATCATAAGGATAGAAATCAAACTTCCTATCCAAAAGATCAGCTCCAGTGGTACTCTTTGTAGCCAGTTGGTAATTTCTTTCATTGCTACCAAAAGTGCCAAAAGAATGCCATATGCAAAAATGTGCCTTTTAAGATTATTTAAGGCTATTTAACAGAATACTTGTGTGAGAAACGTACAAAAAAGTGTACGATTATGAACGATTTAAGCTAGGCAACTGTACTTGTAGCACTTTACCAAATTGTTCCAATTGATTTGCTCGAAACTGATTTTCGATTGAGCGAAAATCTTTTTTACCTCCATACGTCTGAAAACCGGTAAACCGAAACAGTAACCCGAGCAAGTTTCCCTGAATGGATAAAGTTTGATTCAAGCCCAAGGCTTTGGAAGCCTCTTCGCCCACAAAAAATGAAACAATGCTCTCTGCTTGCTTTGAAAGTACAGGATCTGGAATAGAATCTTCATAAAATTTTATCAAGGCGGAAATCAAGGTATGTCCTGCCTCAGAATATTTCAAATGGCGCTTTCGGATCAAACGCTCCAATTCGAAGGCCTCTTTCGCAGTGACCGGCCAAAACTGCACCTCCAAGCCCATCAACTGCCCTACCCAGTGCCAGTAATTTAATACAGTCGTAGATTCTTGAGTGGATAAGTTGATTCCCATCTTGCGAAAACCGCGAAGAACCATAAGGCTAAAAGCAAGATTAGTTCCTATCAGGTCTTCCTGATTGATGGGTTTCCCAAAGTCGGGATTCCAATCACGTGCATATCGCTCCACGAAATATCGACTGAAGGCATGGATCAAGCGAACCTTAGCACAAGTCCAATAAGCCACCCTATTAGTAAAAAAAGCTCCTGGTCGAAACAACTCAAGCAAAAAGCTACCAGTCTCTCCAAGTCGCTCTCCGATTTGATTTACGATCCGATTGGAACGAACTAAAACCTCTGCCCCATCTGCAAAAGCATAGCAATACGGCAATGAATAAAAGCCGAGCATAGCCAAATACAAATCACCTTTTTCCTGAAAAAATTTCTGCCCATTTTTCAAAAGGGCTACGGGAGCTTTGCTTTCAATTTCTTGATAGAAATTCAAGAAATTAAGCAACTCCAAAGGCCAATCTTGGGGTAAATCCCCAGGAATTTGATCCCAAGAATTCATTATCGAATTGAGCTCCGGGTTTTGAATCAGCGCCACAACGGCCTGATCAGCAAGTGGATCAGTTCTATCTCGAAGCGCATCAAGATTTCCGTTTGTATATAAGCTTAATTTATCCACTCCTATGTAACCGAGTTTTTGTAATTTGGTTGACCGTAAAGCGTTTTAAATGAAAATCAATCACTTACTGCCAATTGCTCTGTATTTTCTGGTTTTTTCGGCTTTTAGCCAAAATAATCCCGACCTCTTTGTAGTAAATACTGCTGCCAAAGGCGGGAAACTTCAGCTGCTTACTGAAACTGTCAAGCAACTCACAGATCGTAAAGAATACGATTCACAGCCAAGTTTTATCAATGAATACCAGCTTGTTTTTTCTGCTGCAGATGAAAAAGGAAACCACGACATTATTGTCTACAACTTTGAGAATCAAAAATTCACCAACCTGAGCAAGACGGATGATCGAAGTGAATTTTCCCCAAGTATCACAGATTGCGGACAGTACATTGCTGCTGTGGTAATGGAAGCAGATAAGCGGCAGCGACTTTGGCTTTATCCTACCAATTTTGAACCGGCAGAGCTTCTTTATGATGATATCGAGCCCGTGGGCTATTACGATTGGTATGACAATAAAGCTGCAATGTTTGTCCTAGGCGAACCCAATTCACTGGTCTATGCCAATGGACGCGAAGACATCTGGGAACTTGATGAAAATATAGGAAGATCAGTAAAACTACGTCCAAAAACATCTCAGATGGGCTATCTAAGGAACTCCTCGAATGAAGGTGATCCGAGTACCGTAAATGTATACGATCTCAAAAGTAAACAAAAAACACCATTCGGTTCAGCATTGATGGGTTCTTCTGATTTTATTTGGGTAGATAAAAACCATATCTTGATGGGTCGAGGAGATCAAGTATTTATTCGTGATGTTCGTAAAAATGAATGGACCTTACTTGCTACATTACCCAGTGAAACTCATGAAAATATCACTCGAATGGCTTATAGTGCCGATTTGAATGTGTTAGTTTATGCAATGAATAGAAAATAGTATATGCAAAAAATCACCTTATCCATAGCCCTGCTTCTTTGTCTTTCTTTTGGAGCTTTTGCTCAAATAGAAGGCGGAAAAGCGATTGTTGCCAAAAATGCAGAATTAGTGAAAGTTCAAGATGGTTTTTCCTTCACGGAAGGTCCAGCTGTCAATCGCATGGGCGATGTCTTTTTCACAGATCAACCTAATGACAAAATCTACATGTGGGCGGCAGGCCCTAATGAAATCAGGCCTTTTATGGAAAATACCGGAAGGGCTAATGGGTTGTACTTCAAGTTGGATGGAACACTCATCGCCGCTGCGGATGAAAACAATGAGCTTTGGGCGATAAGCAGAGATGGTAAGAAAGAAAAGGTACTCGTTTCTTCTTTCAAAGGGGTAAAACTTAACGGACCCAATGACATCTGGGTGGTGCCTAAGGGCGGCCTGTATTTTACTGATCCACTTTATGCACGTCCCTATTGGGAGCGTGATCCGGAAATGCAACAAGACGGAGAACATGTTTACTTCCTTTCCGAAGATGGGGCACAGCTTTTTAGAGTAGACGAAGACTTGGTAAAGCCAAATGGAATCGTGGGTACGCCGGATGGTAAAACACTCTACGTAGCAGATATTGGTGCTAAAAAGACCTATAAATACGATATCCGTGAAGACGGATATTTGATCAATAAGACCTTATTCTGTGAAATGGGTTCCGATGGTATGACCACAGATGAAAAAGGCAATGTCTACCTTACTGGAGACGGGGTCACAGTTTTCAACAAAAAAGGTGATCAAATTGCACATATTGCTGTTCCTTCTAAATGGACTGCCAATGTGGTCTTTGGTGCACTAGATCGACGAACTTTGTTTATTACGGCAACGGATGCTGTATATACCTTAAAAATGAAGGTAAGGGGAGTTTGGTAAAAATATCAAGGTCTATTCGAGTTTGCCTTTTAGTTTCCTTTTCTATACTGAGTGGGACTCTTTGCGGTGTGCTTTTTGAAAAAATTATTGAAATGAGGAACCTCTGAAAATCCTAAAGAATAGGCAATCTCTGAGACATTCCAAGGACTATTTCGCAACAGTATCTTTGCCTCTTTTAGGATTCGATCTGCTATCAATTGACTGGTTGTTTTCTCTGTCATCTCTTTGACCGCACGATTGAGGTGATTCACATGGACATTTAGCTGGGCTGCAAAATCTGCCGGAGTTCTAATTGAAATTGATTTATGACTCTGATCAATAGGAAATTGTCGTTCAAGCAATTCCAAAAAGATAGAAGTTATGCGCAGAGAAGCATTACCCTTATGTTCAATTTGCAGATTTGCTGGCTGAAGTTTCATCCCAAAATGAACAAGCTCCATGAGCTGATTTCGGATCACATCAAATTTATACTTGTATTCGGAGTTAAATTCAGTCTCTATTTTTTCAAAAATATTTTCTACTTCAAAAGCCTCTTCATCAGTAAGTTCGAAAACATGCGTTCCATTGGGTTGGAACACTTCATAGCGTTGAATATTGGCAAAATCAACAAAGAAGTGTGGGTTAAAGATGCAGTAAACTCCTTCTAATTGCGCATGATTGGAATCCCATTTATACGGTACCATGGGGTTAGAAAATGAAAGTGCTTGTTTTTTCACTTCATAAACCCGATCCGCATAATGAACTCGGCTTTGTCCTTTTACAAGCATGAGTTTGTAAAAATCTCGTCGCCGATAGGGAATTGATTTTCCGGGGCTATCAAAATCAGGTTGTATCCGAAAGATATTCACATGGCCAATCCCCTTTTTTAAGTCTTCTGGGAGCCAATTAAACTTTCTCTTGTAGAATTCTTCTAAAGATTCTGATTTTTCCATGCTCTAGTTTATTGTTTTTGATAGCTATTTGCAAAATCATAAGCTGGGCTTAAACCCCTTAGGAAGTCACCCTTGATGCTTCTGGCCAATAATTTTTGATAGCAAAAGCCAAAGAAAATTTTTCGGAATCAAAAAGTAAGGAGCTTTTATCCGATCGTCTTCATTCCTTACAAATTTCTAAAATGGTAAAACATTAAAGGAACGATATTCAAATGAATACTTATACTTTCCAAATATTGACAGCCCATGGGCTCTAATCTAGGAACTGGAGACGCTTATATTAATTCGCCAAGCTATAATGTGTGGAAACCAATTTCCATCCATCCTCGCGTTCCATCCAGACATCAAGAAAACTTAGCAGAAAGGCCTTGAGCTCCCCTTTTATACTAAGCGAAAACTCACCTTCTCCATGAACCACAGCAGAATTACCATAAACCCTGGCTATGGTTTTTTGATAATTGGCTCCTCTGAGGACACATTTATCAGATATCATTTTTTCAGCAATTTGTCCTTTAGTTTCAACTTGTCCATCCAGATCAAAAAATAAACCGTGTTCATCAAAAAATTTTTGAAGCTGTTCTTTGTCTTGATTCTGCCAAATTTCAAATTTCTTTTTGGTCAGATCTAGTAGTATAGATTCTGTCATTTCGGGTCAGTTTGTGTTAAGTATAAAATCTGTATCAAAACTCAGACCGAAAATAAAATCCAGAAACACAGATATTTGACCAGATTTCTATTTTACTTTTCTTCAATTGAAGTAATTCTATATCATTAAAAAGAAAAAATTGGCACCCACTCTTTTTAATTTATCTCAAAATCAAGCCTTTACACTAAATTTTGGTTTGACAAATTTTATAAGCCTTAAATTATTTCATCTCTATAATACCTCTTTCAAGGGTATCAGCATCATTTGAATTTGAGATAAAAATTTTTCTAAACAATGACGATCTGTTCTTGTTTCAGTAGCGAATATCAAAACCAATCAAAAATGAAAAACATCAAATCTTTATCCTTAGTAATTATGCTGTTCGCAGTGAGCTTATGGACTGCTTGCAGTGCACCTAAAGAAGAAACTACTGAAGAAGTAATGGAAGTAGTCGAAGAAACACCGGTCGTTTCCAACACAGTAGTTGATATCGCTGTAGGTTCTCCAGACCATACCACTCTTGTAGCGGCTGTTCAGGCTGCTGAATTGGCTGGAACTTTAAGTGGTGATGGACCATTTACTGTCTTTGCTCCAACCAACGCTGCTTTTGCAGCTTTGCCAGAAGGAACAGTAGAAGACCTTTTGAAGCCAGAGAACAAGGATGCTCTTACAGGTGTCTTGACTTTTCACGTAGTATCTGGAAATGTAATGTCTGGAGATTTAAGCGATGGACAAGTTGTTACCACTCTTAATGGTCAGACTTTGACAGTAAGCATTGTAGACGGTAAAGTATCAATCAATGGTGCTAACGTTGTTGCGGCTGATCTTGCGGGTTCAAATGGCGTAGTACACGTTATTGACGCTGTTTTGCTTCCTCAATAAGACTTAAAAGAACCAATTAACGAAAGCTGACTCACACGGGTCAGCTTTTTTTATTTTTATTAAAGGATAATGAAGGCAATTGTGATTTTCTAACTTCATTCTCCAGAGTCTCTACTTTACAAGAAACGACTCTCCCACTCACGTACTTTGTTTGATTTATGTAAGTTATTGAATCAAAGGCTAATTAAATTTATGGTCTAAACATAAACTAGACAACATGAAAAGGTTATTTACATTAGTATTCCTATTCTCAATTTCTATCGCTTTTGTGCAAGCTCAAGAATCAGAAACTGAAAAGGAAATCAAAAAACTATCCATGGACAAGTGGCAATGGATGGCCGACAAGGATGTGGCAAAGCTTGAAAAATTGTTTGATGATAAGGCAAAATTCGTCCACATGAGTGGAAGCTGGAAAAAAGATCGTGAAATGGAAATCATAGAAACCGGAAGTATTTGGTACAAAAATGCAGAGGTACATGATACAGCGATCGAAATTTCAGGAAATACAGCTGTAGTCTGGAATAGAATTACGCTGACTGCATTTGTAAGAGGAAATGATGTAGAAAATGAATTTACTGTTACCGAAGTGTATCAAAAGCAGGGAGATGATTGGAAAATGCTCGTTTTCACATTTAGTAGTGTAAGGGATACACATGAGATTGAACATTAAGAGATTTATTTCCATGAAAAAATTTACTTCGATTTTCTCTATTCTTTTATTAATGACACATTTTGGTTTTGCCCAAGAAGAATCATTAAAAGAGGAAATAAAGGCGCTTTCAAAAGCAAAGTGGCAATGGATGGCTGATAAAGATGCTGATAAACTCGCTGAGCTATTTGATGACAAATCCGTCTTCGTTCATATGGGGGGATCTTGGGGAAAAGAGCGAGAAGTCAATATTATCAGAAGTGGTGGAATCTGGTATAAGAAAGCCGATATCCATGAGGTTTCAGTAGAAATCATTGATAACACAGCTATTTTATTGAATCGAATTACTCTATTGGCTGAGGTAGGCGGAAATGAAGTCACTAATCCCTTTGAAGTCACAGAAGTTTACATTAAAAAAGCCGATGGTTGGAAATTAGGCTCACTCTCTTTTACCAAATTGATGGGACCTGGTGACCGATAAAGTCAACAGCTTTCTACTTTAGTTTCTTAGACATCGAATGATTCTTAGATCATAGGAACAATTCAACAAGCGAATGAAATACTGTCTGCTTTTTGTTCTCCTTTTCAGCGCCTTGAGTTGCAATAGTCAATCTCGGCCAATGATTGAATTCGGTCGAAATGAACTTGCTACAGACAGGATTCTCATTGTTTATCTTACAAGGACTAAAAACACAAAAGCAGTTGCGGAAATGATCAAAGCTGAAGTCGGAGGTGATTTAGTGGAGTTGGAATTAATTGATCCTTATCCAGAAAATTACCAAGCTATCGTAGCTCAAGTTAGCAAGGAAAATGATACAGGTTTTTTGCCGCCATTGAAGACCGAAATCGAAGATTTGGCTTCCTATGATATTGTTTTCATAGGCTTTCCAACATGGGGAATGCAACTCCCCCCTCCTATGAAAAGCTTTCTATCCTCCTCAGATTTAAGTGGAAAAACAATCATCCCCTTCAATACAAATGCGGGATATGGAGTTGGAAGTAGCTTTGATAAAGTGAAGGAACTATGTCCAAAAAGTACCATTCTGAAAGGATTTTCGATAAAAGGAGGTATTGAAAGAGATGGGATTCTATTTGTGATGGAAGGAGAAAAAGAAAGGCAAGCTCAGGAAGAAGTTAAAAAATGGTTGAATGATTTGTCACTCAAGACTATTGATTAAAGGCCTATCTAAAATTTCTTGAGTAACTTAATAGGTTGAAAAAATAAATTGATCTCATGAGTACTTCCCAATCTAAACTAAGCAGAAGATCATTTTTAAAAGCTTCTGCACTTGCAGGTGGCGGGTTAATGCTAAGTTTTAGCTGGCTTGCAGGTTGTAAACCCACTGCCGAAGAATTAATGACCATGCCTAAGGAATGGTTTCGAGTGAATGGGTATATCAGCATTGGTGAAAATGGACTTATTACCTTAATGTCACCTAATCCAGAGGGGGGGCAAAATATCAAGACCTCCATGCCCATGATTGTTGCGGAAGAATTAGATGCTGATTGGGCTAAAGTTATTGTAGAACAAGCTCCCCTAGACACTGAGAATTTTACACGTCAGTTTATTGGAGGAAGCCAAGCCATCCGACTTGGATGGACCGCTCTGCGAACGGCGGGTGCTACAGCAAGACAACTTTTGATTTTGGCAGCAGCTCAAACTTGGAATGTGCCTGAATCTGAAATTTCGACGGAACCAGGTGTTTTGGTTCATCAAATAAGTAATAGAAAGGCCCACTATGGCGAGATGGCTTCTCTTGCTGCGACCATGCCAGTACCAGAAGATGTTCCCTTAAAAGAAATCAAAGATTTCAAAATTATCGGTACCTCCAAAAAGAATGTGGACTTGGAGAAAATCGTGACGGGTAAGCCTCTTTTTGGAATAGATTACCAAAAAGAAGGTATGCGCTATTCTATGATTATACATCCACCCGCTATTGGGTTGAGATTAAAAAGCTTTGATGCAAATCAAGCAAAACAGATGGATGGAATTCTGGATGTTTTTCAGATTAAGTCTTTACAAGATGAATATGCTCGAACCTTTTTTGATACGGCACAATTTACAGACCTGATTGCTATAGTTGGAGAAAGCACCTGGCAAGTGATGCAAGCTAAAAAAGCCATAACTGCTGAATGGGAGGTCCATCCAGGATATATTGAAAAGCGAGATAGGTTTGGAAGACCGGAAAGCCGAATCGTTCCCGAAGGTCTAGAAAGCGAGGAAAGCCAAAAGAATAAAATGAATCAAGCGGCAGCCTCGCCGCAAGAAATAAGAAAGGACGGAGATCCTAAAAACGCCTTTAATCAGGCAGCCAAAATAATTGAGCAAACCTATACAGGCCCATTTTTGGCGCATAACTGTATGGAGCCAATGAACTTTTTCGCTCATGTACAAGGAGACCGCGTAGAATGCGCAGGACCTCTACAAAAACCTGAGCTTACAGAGCAGGCACTCTCTATCCGTCTTGGTATTCCTATTGAAAATATAGAAATAGGAATGACTAGACTAGGCGGAGGTTATGGTAGAAGATCTTATGCGCATTGGTTAATAGAAGCAGCAGTGATTTCCCAAAAAATGAATGCTCCAATCAAGTTAATCTACACGCGAGAAGACGATATGTCTGGAGGCATTTATAGATCTAGATATCAGGCGGCTTACCGTGCTGCCTTAGATTCCAATAATGAGTTGATAGGATTTCATGTCAATGCAGGTGGCTTACCCGAAAACCCCATCTACCCTGATCGTTTTCCAGCAGGTGCAGTAAACAATTATTTGGCAGAAGGCTGGGAAGTTCCATCCAATATCACCACGGGCTCTTTCCGTGCCCCAAGATCCAATTTCATGGCCGCAGTAGAGCAATCCTTTCTGGATGAAATAGCGGAAGCTTCTGACAAAGACCCAATCGATTTCAGACTCGATCTGCTTAAAAAAGCAAAGAGTAATCCAGTCGGGGAGAATAATGATTACGACGCTGATCGATTCATTAAAGTCCTGGAATTACTGAAAGCAAAGACAAACGAAAACTCGGTAAAATCAGGCAATTTTCGAGGAATTTCTGCCTATTTCTGCCATAATAGTTATGCAGCCATAGCATTAGATGCTCAGGTTACGGACGGTATTGTTCAAATAGATCGAGTCATCAGTGTATTGGATTGTGGAATTGTAATTAATCCTGATGCAGCAAAAAATCTCTGTGAAGGTGCTGTAGTGGACGCAATAGGAACGGCGCTTTTTGGTGAGATGAAGTTTAATGAAGGCAAACCAAGCGCAGTAAATTTTGACGGGTATCGAATGATCCGAATGCCAGAAGCTCCTAAGCGAATCGATACCTATTTTGTAGAAAATACTGTTGATCCAACCGGTCTAGGTGAACCTGCCTATCCCCCAGTCTTTGCGGCTTTGGCAAACTCGCTTTACAGAGCTACGGGAAAACGATTTACAGATCAACCTTACATTAATCAACTGAAGACCTGATGTTCATTGGTCCTTTTCACCGTAGATAGCCTGACTATCAGAGGCTTTTATTTGAATTTCGTAAGCAATCGAACCTAAAATTATTTAAATTTAATTTTCAAATACAATCAATATGGCACAATATACCCTCAACATTAATGGAAAGTCCCAACAAGTGGATGTAGACCCCAACACACCAGTTTTATGGGTTTTGCGTGATCACCTCAATTTAGTCGGCACAAAGTTCGGTTGTGGTATTGCTCAGTGTGGCGCCTGCACCATTCATTTAGATGGGACAGCTGTAAGGTCTTGCTCACTTCCTGTCTCGTCGGCAGAAGGAGCCAAAATAACCACGATCGAAGGTCTTTCTAAAAATGGTGATCATCCCCTGCAGCAAGCTTGGATCGAACATGACGTTCCTCAATGTGGATATTGTCAGGCTGGTCAGATTATGAATGCAGCCGCATTTTTAAAAGATAACCCGAATCCAAGCGACGAAGAAATCGAAAATGCCATGAACGGAAATATTTGTCGTTGTGGAACCTATTTGAGAATCAAGGCTGCTATCAAGACTGCAGCGCAAAAAAGCTAAGCCAAAAAAATCATGACTAAAATAAACAACAAACTAGATCGCCGATCCTTTTTGAAAGTCTCTGCTCTGGCTGGAGGAGGAATGATGCTAAGCTTTAGCTGGCTAGCGGGATGTAAACCCACGGCAAAGGAAACGTTGGGCATGCCAAAAGAATGGTTTGAGCTGAACAGTTACATCAAAATAGGTGAAAATGGAGCAGTAACACTTTTCTCTCCAAACCCTGAATTTGGCTCCAATGTAAAAACCTCCATGCCGATGATTTTGGCTGAAGAGCTTGACACGGACTGGAAAAATGTCTTTGTGGAGCAAGCTGATTTTTATCCTGAGAGATACGACCGACAATTTACCGGAGGAAGTCAAGGAATTCGACAGGGATGGCTGCCGCTACGAACTGCAGGAGCCACAGCTCGCCAACTCTTGGTTTTAGCAGCGGCCCAGACATGGCAAGTACCTGCTGGAGAAATCACGACTTCGGCAGGAGTTATAGAACATGCAGCATCAGGGAAAAAAGCCAATTATGGGGAAATGGCCTCTTTGGCAGGTACTTTAGAAGTACCCGAGGAAGTTGCTTTGAAAGATATCAAAGACTTCAAAATCATCGGCACCTCGAAAAAGAATGTGGATGGAAAGAATATCGTGACGGGTCAACCCATGTTTGGAATTGATCACAAGGTAGAAGGGATGAAATATGCCGCCATCGTGCACCCTCCTGCTTTTGGAATGAAACTTAAATCATTTGATAAGTCTTCGGTAAGTGCTTTGCCAGGGATTGATGATGTTTTTTCGATTTCAATTTTTAAAGAAGATTATAATCGGAATTTTTTTGATACCACGACATTTCCTGAGATTGTAGCCATTGTTGGCAATTCAACTTGGGAAGTGATGCAAGCCAAAAAAGCGTTAAATGTGGAGTGGGAAAAAGCTCCTGAATCCACATTCCCAATGGCTGGAAGAGGTGGGAATGCCATGGCCATTAAAGTTCCTTCAGGTCTTGAAAACACCAGAACTCATAAGGAGCAAATGGCTGCGTATATCCAAAAACCTGGAAATGTATTGAGAAGAGATGGAGATCCTGAAGGTGCGTTCAAGAAGGCGGCTAAAGTTCTAGAAAGAACCTATTCAGCTCCATTTTTGGCACACAATACCATGGAACCCATGAATTGCTTCGCGGATGTGAAAGGAGATCAAGCTATAATTTACGGACCTACCCAGGCTCCAGAATTGATCAGGCAAACGCTTTCGAGTAGTTTGGGAATCCCTGAAGAGAAAATTCAGATCAATCTCGCTCGTATGGGAGGAGGATTTGGTAGAAGAGCTTACAGCCATCATATGACCGAAGCTGCTTTGATTTCTCAAAAAATTCAGAAACCAGTGAAAATGGTTTACACCCGAGAAGACGACATGACTTCTGGGGTTTATAGACCTACCTATTCTGCAACGTATCGAGCTGCCCTAGACGAAAACAATGAACTTTTGGCCATCCACGTCAAAGGAGGTGGAATACCAGAGTCTCCAGTTTATGCGAATAGATTTCCTGCAGGATCAATTGACAATTATTTGGCTGAAGGTTGGGAAATCGAATCCAACATCACCATTGGAGCATTTCGAGCGCCACGATCAAATTTTATCGCAGGGGCCGAGCAATCCTTCTTGGATGAGCTGGCTGAAGAAATGGGTAAAGATCCCATCGAATTCCGTCTAGAACTTTTGAAACGAGCCGAAACCAACCCTGTCGGTGAGAGAAATGATTATGATGCAAAGCGCTATGCAGGAGTTTTGAAATTAGTAAAGGAAAAATCTAACTGGGGAAACTCATCTGAAAATGTACATCGAGGGGTTTCTGCCTATTTCTGCCACAATTCTTATGTAGCTGAAGTAGTAGATACGGTGATAAAAAATAATCAGCCTGTTGTAGAAAACGTCTATGCTGCTGTGGATTGTGGGATTGTGATCAACCCAGATGCAGCTGCCAATATGGGGGAAGGAGCGATTGTTGATGGAATTGGAAATGCATTTTTTGGAGAAATGGCTTTTGAAAATGGCCAGCCTACAAAAAGCAACTTTGATACCTATCGAATGATTCGTCAAAAAGAAGCGCCGAAGAAAATCGAGGTGCATTTTGTACAAAACAATGAGGATCCTACAGGATTAGGAGAGCCACTCTTCCCTCCTGTTTTTGCTGCCGTGGCCAACTCTTTGTATAAAGCAACAGGTAAGCGATACTATGAGCAACCATTCGCTCCGCAACTTGAAATGGAAAACTTGAGGATGTAATAAGCTATTTCAAATTCTAAGATTTGAGTAATCTTAGAATCAATTAATTAAATAGTTTCTAGAATGTTAAAAAGTAAATGGGGTTTTGTAAAAATCATCACGATCGGAATTACTCTGCTTTTACTGATTTCTAGTTGCTCTGAGATCGTAGAAAATCACGAATTATCCAATCTGATAACAACAAATGATCTCAATCTAATGCTCACACTTGCTGCAGATGAGAAAAACGAAATTCATAAAATTTCAGAAAAGGAGAATCAAGAAGAGTACTATAAAATTCAAGTTGGTGATGAGTTTTCACTTAGAGGTAAGGCTGAAATTGACCAAGGAAAGAAGTATCGATTATCTGTAACCATGAAAAATGAAACTGCTAATCCGCTCATTTTATACTCATTTTGGTCGAACCCTAAAACCATGGTTAGAAGTAGTACCTTAGCTGGAACTAATGGCAATCCGCCCATTTCGAGAACACAGGAAAAGCACGAAGACTGGGTTACCTTTAGCGACAATTTTGAATCTGATGAAGGGGAGAAATCTTTTATGTTAAGCCTTTATTCTGAATCAGGCGAATTTTTGCTTAAAGAAATAAAAATTGAAGAGATACAGGAATGAAATCAAAGAATGGACTAATTGACTAAACTAACAATCTCCATCTATATCACAGGCATCTCCATTTTGGCTAGATAAAATCTCAAGTGAAGGGTTTGCCTTTTGGTATTCAGCCCATGCTTTTGTCAAAGACTCATTAAACACCTGATCAGGCTGAGCTCCTGAGATTCCATACTTTCTATCTAAGACAAAAAACGGAACACCTCTCACCCCAATCTGTCTAGATTCATAAATATCTTCGTCCACTTCCTGATCAAAGGCACTGGACTCCAGCATGGTTATTATAGATTTTGAATCTAGTCCTATCGCAATACCCAATTCTACTAAAGTATCAAAATCATCTACATTTTTTCCTTCGGAGAAATAAGCTGAAAGCAAATGCTCTTTCATCTCATTTCCTTTTCCACTTTTCTTGGCCAGGTGAATCAAGCGATGTGCATTTCTAGTATTGGCAACGACAGCTTTTTCAAAATCAAAATCCAAGCCTTCTGCTTTGGCCATCTCCATCACATTTTCTGTTATTTGGCGTGTTTGATCCATAGACCAACCTTTGGATTGGGCAAGATGCTCCAAAGTGCTCACACTTGGATCGGTTTTTTGATCTGGATTCAGCTGAAAGCTTTTCCACTCAATCTGCACCTGATCTGCAAATGGCATCTGAGCCAATGACTTTTCTAATTTTCGTTTACCGATGTAGCAAAATGGACAAACTACATCCGACCATATTTCTATTTTCATGTCAAAATTCTTTACTTATGATGAAATAGATTTTCTACCCAAAGAGTTCAACAAAACCTTGAAAACCAAAGAATGCCCCTCCTGCGCCATGGAGATTGACGAAAAGGAAAAAATTTGTCCCATCTGCAAATTTGAATTTCCACAACGATCACCCTGGATCACATGGGTGGCTATTCTTCTGGTGATCGTGTTTATTTTGAGTTTCATCCTATAATACTTCGCAATGAAAAAGCGCTCCTTCCTCAAAAATCTGGCAGTACTCGGTTTAGGTACAGGATCTTTCCTACAAGCCAAAGCAAGTCCTTTTTCGACCTTGGATCATCTAGATTTTTCCTCAAACGATCTTTGGCAACAAATTCGGGCTTCCTATAGACTCAAACCGGACTATGTGAATCTTGAGAACGGTTATTATTGCTTTTTGCCCGAAGAAACGCTTGAAAAATACATTGCTCATATTCGTGAGGTAAACTATCAAGCCTCTTATTACATGCGGACTGTTCAATGGGAAAATAAGGCGAAAAGTGTGGAGCGCTTGAGTAAATTGGTCGGTGTTAGTCCAGAGGAATTGGTGTTGACCAGAAATACCACAGAGTCATTAGACCTGGTGATTTCTGGTTACCCTTGGAAACCTGGTGACGAAGCTGTGGCAAGCAATCAAGATTATGGCAGTATGCTTTCCATGTTTGATTTGCAAGCTAAACGCAGTGGCATCAAAATTAATCGCATCGACATCCCAATGCACCCGGAAAATGATGAAGAAGTAGTGAATGCCTACGAAAAAGTCATCACTCCCAAAACTAAGTTGCTGATGGTGCCTCATATCGTGAATATCACTGGTCATATTTTACCTGTGAAAAAAATAGCTCAAATGGCGCATTCTTATGGAGTGGAAGTCATGGTGGACGGAGCCCATGCGGTAGGACATTTTGATTTTAATATTAGCGAGCTGGATGTGGACTACTATGGCTCAAGCCTTCACAAATGGCTTTCGGTACCTCTAGGTTGTGGAATGCTTTATGTCAAAAACAACAGAATAGCAAAACTAGAGCCTCTTTTGGCTCCTTTCGACCTGAAACTGGAAACCATAGGATACTTAAATCATATCGGTACACATCCGGTGGCCACTGACCTTGCAGTAATTGATGCCATAGATTTTCAGGATAAAATTGGCACTAAGCGAAAAGAAGACCGGCTTCGATACTTACAGCGGTATTGGTCGGATCAAGTGAGAAATCTACCAGGCATTGAAGTCAACACTCCTGCGGACCCAGCAAGATCCTGCGGAATAGGCAACGTCGGGCTCACCGCGATGACCCCGAAGGAAATGGCAGAAACCCTGATGAAAAAATACCAAATTTATACCGTCGGAATTGATAGTGTGGGTGTAAGGGGATGCAGGATTTGCCCCAATCTCTACACTTCAGAAAAGGATTTGGATCATTTTGTATTTGCGCTAAAAGAAATGTCAGGTCAAGTTTAGTTTTAGCAAATAGAATTCAGACCCTATTTGTAAATAAAAGATTTGCAATAATCTCAAGGCAAATATGGAGAATCATTCAATTTTCTATCTTATCCTTGATTTTTTTCACAATAATACTTGGAATTGATTGCGAATCCATTCAGTTTTGTATGGTCAAAGAATGAAAAAGGCACAAATCATATCGCAAATCTCTCACAGCGGCTGGTTGCAAATTGCACCTGCTCCTGCGGTTATGCCTTTCCCTACTTCTAGGTCAAGTAGATTTTTCTATAGGGTCTAGCCCTATATCTCTTTTGGTCAGTCTACGTGATTGACGTTTTCCTAGCTCATATTTTCATTACACCTATTCCCCTCAGGGAAATTATCCTTCATTGCTAATGGACGATATCCAATTTAAAATCATTGTTGCTGATCCAACACACAAGCCTTACGCTAAGATCATTACAGACGAAATGGAAGAGTCTGCAAAGGCCCGGGGAACCGGAATAGCCAAGCGTACGCCCGAGTACATAGAAACAAAAATGGAAGAGGGTAAGGCGGTCATAGCCCTTACCCAAGATGGTACATGGGCTGGCTTCTGCTATATTGAAGCCTGGGGTCATGGGAAGTATGTGGCCAACTCCGGTCTGATCGTATCTCCACCCTTTCGGAAATATGGATTAGCGAAGCAAATCAAAAAAGAGATTTTTCAGCTTTCGCGAAAGAAATATCCCGAATCAAAAATATTTGGTCTCACCACCGGAGCTGCAGTCATGAAGATCAATTCAAGACTTGGATACATCCCAGTTTCTTACTCCGATCTGACGGATGACGAAGCCTTTTGGAAAGGTTGCCAGAGTTGTGTCAACTATGAAATTCTAATGGCAAAGAAGCGCGAAAACTGTATCTGCACCGCAATGCTATTTGATCCTCAGGGAGACAAACACCATGTAGAAGAGATTGCACTAAGAGATGATTTCAAAACCAGCGTGAAGCTTTTCGATCGCTGGGTAAGATTAAAGAAGTTTGTATTATTAAAAATGAAAATGCCGAAAACCGGTGGATTGAAGCTATTTTAAGGAAGTTATGGAAGAAAAAAAGAAAATTGTTTTAGCCTATAGTGGCGGATTAGATACGACCTATTGCGCCCTTCATTTATCCAAAGATCTGGGCTACGAGGTGCATGCCGTGTTAGTCAATACAGGTGGCTTCTCATCAGAAGAGCTTCAAAATATTGAAAATCGTTCCAAAACTTTGGGAATCGCTTCCTTCACTATTTTGGATGTGGTGGATACTTATTACCAGCAGGTGATCAAGTATTTGGTGTTTGGGAATGTCTTAAAAAACCAAACTTATCCTCTTTCTGTATCAGCTGAGCGAATTTTACAAGCCAAGTCTTTGGCCGACTATGCCAAAAAAATAGGGGCAAAAGCTGTTGCTCATGGTTCTACGGGTGCAGGAAATGACCAGGTTCGCTTTGATATGATTTTCCAAACCATCATTCCTGATATTACTATCGTCACTCCTATTCGCGATTTGAAGCTTAGCCGTCAGGAGGAAATTGACTATTTGAAAGCTCATGGAGTAGAGATGAATTTCGAAAAAGCGGCCTATTCAATCAATAAAGGTATCTGGGGTACATCAGTAGGTGGCAAAGAGACCTTGAATTCAAGAGAGTACTTGCCTGAAGAGGCTTGGCCTACACAAGTAACTCAAAGTGAGCCTAAGGAAATTGAAATTGGATTTGTTCACGGCGAAGTTGCCTCAGTCAACGGAACTCATTTTGAAAATCCTGTAGACGCGATCCAAGAGATTCAGTCGCTAGCAGGACCTTATGGTATAGGACGAGATATTCATGTAGGCGACACCATTATCGGCATTAAAGGACGCGTGGGTTTTGAAGCAGCAGCTCCTTTGATTTTGATCAAGGGACATCAGCTTCTTGAGAAGCATACTTTGACCAAATGGCAGCTCTTTTGGAAAAATCAGCTAGCCGAATTTTATGGCAATCACCTACATGAGGGGCACTATTTAGATCCGGTCATGCGTAATATGGAGGCTTTTTTAGAAGATACGCAAAGCTGTGTCACAGGAACCATTCGAGTGCTTCTCCGGCCTTATAACTTTACCCTTTTGGGTATTGAATCAGCTCATGACTTGATGGCTACCAAATTTGGAAGCTACGGGGAAATGAACAAAGGCTATACTGCAGATGATGTGAAAGGATTTACCCGGATTTTCGGGAATCAAACTGCCATTTACCACCAAGTAAACGATGTCAAAGAATAAACTGAAAACAGCAATTATCGGTGCTGCCGGCTATACAGGGGGAGAATTGTTGCGCCTATTAATACACCACCCGAATTGTGAACTAGTATATGTTCATAGCAATAGTCAGGTGGGCAAAACAGTGAGTGCGGTTCATCCTGATTTGTTGGGGGATTGTGATCTGATTTTCACCGATAAAGTTCAAACAGAAGGATTAGATGCTGTTTTTCTCGGCTTGCCACATGGACAAACCCGAGCGTTTTTGGATGAAAATCCTTTTCCAGAAAGTACAGTGATCATAGATCTCTCCACAGATTTTCGGGACGAGTCAAACGGATTCATTTATGGCCTCCCAGAGCTAAACTCTGCCAAAATCTCTGCTGCAAAAAAGATAGCGAATCCCGGCTGCTTCGCCACAGCTATTCAATTGGGACTTTTACCAGCCATTCACCAAGGGTGGGCTACTGAGACCGTACATGTGAGTGGAGTCACTGGAAGTACGGGTGCAGGTAAAAAGCTTTCCGAAACCTCTCATTTCAGCTATAGAAATAATAATTTTTCAGTTTACAAGCTATTTACGCATCAGCACCTTAAGGAGATCAAGCAAAGCTTTGGACAGATTTATCCATCTGTACCAGAAATCCTCTTTGTCCCCTATCGTGGCAATTTTACACGAGGAATCTGGATTACGAGTTACTTTCCTTTTTCGGGAAGTTTAGATGAGGCTTTGTCGGCATATACAGATTTCTACAAAGACGCAGCCTTTACTCATATTACCACCGAAGAACTTTCCTTAAAGCAAGTGGTGGGTACAAACAAATGCTTTGTATCCATACAAAAAGAAGCTGGACAACTCGTTGTCTACTCTGCCATAGATAACCTTCTCAAAGGAGCTGCGGGTCAGGCCGTTCAAAATTTCAATTTGGTTTTTGGTCTAGATGAAAAATCAGGACTATACCTCAAAAGCATAGCATTTTAATTTGATTCGATGAATTTATTTGATGTATACCCTTTAATGCCAGTGACCATCACCAAGGGTCAGGGATCCAAGCTTTGGGATGACCATGGGATGGAGTACCTAGATTTATATGGTGGTCATGCTGTGATTTCCGTTGGACATACTCACCCGCACTTTGTCAAACGAATAAAGGATCAGCTGGATAATTTGGCCTTCTATTCGAATTCTATTCAGATTCCAATCCAAAATCAGCTTGCTGAGAAATTAGGGCAACTTTCAGGTTACGATGACTATGGACTGTTTTTGTGCAACTCTGGAGCAGAAGCCAATGAAAACGCGATCAAATTAGCTTCTTTCGCCACAGGCAAATCAGGGATCATTTCCTTTACCGGAGCTTTTCATGGAAGAACTTCTGCAGCTGTAGCCGCGACAGACAATGCCAAAATAGTAGCTCCAGCCAATCATCGAGAAGATTTTCACATTCTGCCTTGGGAGGATTTAGAGGCCACTGAAGAGATGTTGAAGAAAGGCAATATCGCCGGGATCATTATTGAAGCCATCCAAGGTGTGGGAGGAATAATGGTGGCTTCAGATAAATTCCTGTCTGGACTATCCAAATTATCTAAAAAGTATGGAGCAAAACTAATTTTAGATGAAGTGCAGGCTGGTTTTGGACGAACAGGGCGATTCTTTGCTCATCAATGGATCGAAGGACTTAGACCAGATATTATCAGTATGGCCAAAGGAATGGGTAATGGTTTTCCAATCGGTGGAATATTGATTTCACCCGATATTGAAGCGAGTCATGGCCTACTAGGCACCACTTTTGGTGGAAATCATTTGGCATGTGCAGCCTCCTTGGCTGTGCTGGAAGTGATCGAAGAGGAAGGGCTACTTGCTCATTCTGAACAGCTTGGTAATTGGCTTATCTCCGAATTAAAGAAGATTCCAGAAATCACAGAGGTTCGTGGACGTGGCTTAATGATCGGTCTAGATTTGCCGATGCCAGCAGGACCTATTCGTTCGGAATTAGTCCAAAAACACCATATTTTCACTGGAAGTGCTGCAAAAAAACATACGATTCGTTTGCTTCCAGCTTTAAATATCCAAATGAATGATCTAAATTCGTTTGTAACCGCATTAAAACAGCTTATCAATTCCTAACCTATTCCCTTCCAGATGAAAATTTCCCCATCTGAATTCAATTACACTCAATTCCCTGGTAAAACCTTAGCAAGCAAGTTGATCGAATCGGCTCTGGCTTACAAGACAAATCCACTTGCCGATCAAAATAAAGGCAAAGGGAAGCGACTAGGCTGTATTTTCCTAAATCCATCCTTGCGTACGCGTGTATCTACACAAATCGCAGCCAGTAATCTTGGGATAGAATCGGTGGTGCTGAATATGGATAAGGAGGCTTGGGCATTGGAAATGGAGGAAGGTGCCACGATGAACAAAAATACTGTGGAGCACATCAAAGATGCCGCAGGAGTTTTGGGTAGCTATTTTGACTTTCTAGCGGTGAGAGCATTTCCCACACTCACCGATAAATCTGCGGATATGGCTGATGAGGTGATCAATAAGTTTATCAAATACACCGGAAGGCCAATTATTAGCTTGGAATCCGCGCTGAGACACCCTTTGCAAAGCTTGGCAGATCAGGTGACCATTAAAGAAAAAGCTAAAACGACTAAGCCAAAGGTTGTGTTGACTTGGGCACCGCATATTAAAGCCATCCCGCATGCTGTAGCAAATAGCTTTGCAGAATGGACGCTGGGAATGGATTATGATTTAACGATCACTCATCCAGAGGGATATGAATTGGATGAACAATTTACTCAAGGAGCAAAGATAGAATATGATCAAAGTAGAGCACTTCAAAATGCTGATTTTGTGTATGTTAAAAACTGGTCATCTTTCAAGGATTATGGGAAAATTCATCATACAGATCCTACCTGGATGCTCACTGAGAATAGTTTAAAAAATGCTCCAGATGCGCATGTGATGCACTGTCTCCCTGTTCGAAGAAATGTAGAACTTTCTGATGAAATTCTAGATGGGTCAAGAGCATTGATTCAGCAACAGGCAGCTAATCGAGTTTTTGCTGCTCAGGCAGTTTTAAGTCATTTGTTAGACATCTAAACCGAATGAAACCATGAAAATTAGCATTATAAAAATCGGTGGAAATGTCATTGACTATCCTGAAAAACTGGATGAATTTCTGGAGCTTTTTTCAAGATTTCCAGGACATAAAATTCTGGTTCATGGCGGTGGTGTGATGGCTTCTCGATTCGGTGAGTCCATGGGAGTAATGCCTGAAATGGTCGACGGTAGAAGAATCACCGATCGGGATACCCTGGATATTGTAACTATGGTGTATGCCGGGTTGATCAATAAAAACATGGTAGCCAAGCTACAGGAACTCAAACAAAATGCTATTGGTCTGACAGGTGCTGATGGGAATCTGATTCGTTCAGCAAAACGTGCTGTAAAGGATATTGACTATGGATATGTTGGAGATGTCATTGAGGTCAATACCAAGTTCCTGGGGCAATTGCTCGAACTTGGACTTGTACCCTTGGTAAATGCCATCACACACGATAAAAAAGGGCAATTACTCAATACGAACGCGGATAGCATAGCGTCAGCCTTAGCTACTTCTATGGCAAAGGAGCATGAGGTTAATCTTTATTATTGCTTCAATAAGGCTGGAGTTTTGATCGATGAAAAAAATGAAAATTCAATTATTCCGCTGATCAACGAGGATATTTATAATGAGCTAAAAAAGGAAAATGTCATTCATTCTGGCATGATTCCAAAACTTGACAATGCTTTCAAGGCATTAGAAGAAGGCGTAAATAATGTTTGGATCGGCAAAGCAGAAAATCTAATTTTTGCCTCCAAGGGCAAGCTCTCTGGTACAATCATCGAAAAACATCGATATGATCTTTATTGATGGAAGATTTGGATTCATATAGCCAAGAAGCATTCGGTTTACTGAAGCGCTTGATAAGTACGCAGTCCTTTTCCAAAGAAGAAGATCAGACTGCAGGCTTGATTTCTGATTTTTTTACCCAAAAAGGTATTGAAATCAAGCGAATTCAGAATAATGTTATTGCCTATCCAAAGGATTTTAACACCAATTTGCCCTGCATTTGGCTCAATTCCCATCATGATACAGTCAAACCAAATGCAGGTTATACCTTGGACCCTTATTCTCCTATTGAAAAAGACGGGAAGCTTTTCGGACTCGGTTCAAATGATGCAGGCGGATGTTTGGTCAGCCTTATGGCGACATTTTTATATTTCTACGAAAAAGAAATTCCTGCGAATCTTGTTCTGATAGCAAGTGCAGAAGAAGAAATCTCTGGTAAAAACGGTATCAGTTCCATTATTGAGGAACTTCCGGCCTGCGAACTCGCCATCGTGGGAGAGCCAACTTTAAACATGGCTGCTGTAGCCGAAAAAGGCCTGATGGTAATTGATGCAATCACCTATGGAAAGGCAGGGCATGCGGCTCGAAACGAAGGCGTCAATGCGATTTATGAGGCTCTTGAAGATTTAGAGACCATTCGCGGGTTTGAATTTCAAAAAGAATCGCCATTCCTCGGCAAATCCAAGGTAACGGCAACCGTAATCCAAGCAGGAGAACAACATAATGTCGTGCCAGATCAATGCAAATTTGTACTAGACGTAAGGCTCACTGACGCCTATACTTTGGAAGAGGCATTTGTTGAATTGAGTTCAAAATTAAAATCTGAGTTGACTCCAAGATCTATGCGGCTGCAGCCATCATTTCTCCCAGAAGATCACCTAATTCAGAAGGTCTTGGATAACCTAGGTATTGAAAAATATGGAAGTCCTACCCTTTCAGATCAGGCACTCATCCCCTATCCTTCTGTAAAAATTGGCCCTGGAGACTCAGCAAGATCGCATATGGCCGATGAATTTATTTACGTTGAGGAGATTTCTTCGGGAATTACCAACTACGTCAACATCTTAGAAATGTATTTCAATCTTTTAAAATCAAAATCGCATGAAGCTCTGGCAAAAGGATAAAACTAGCCTTAAGGAAGTAGAAAAGTTTACTGTTGGCCGGGATTTGGAGTTTGATCAGCTACTTGCGCCTTTTGATGTGATTGCCTCTATGGCTCATGCGCAAATGCTTTCTTCGATTGGTTTACTCACTGCTGAAGAAAACCTGGAACTTCAGAAAGGATTGAAGGATATCTATTTCGAAATCGAAAAAGGGCAATTTCAAATCCCTGAAGGCGTAGAAGATGTTCACTCGCAAGTGGAATTTCTTCTCACCGAGCGTCTTGGTGAGGTAGGTAAAAAATTGCACAGCGGACGCAGTAGAAATGATCAGGTCCTTGTAGATCTCAAGCTTTTCTATCGGGCTGGCATTCGTGAAATTGTGGAAGATACAAGTGAGCTCTTTGATTTTTTACTCAAATTGTCCGAAAAGCATAAGAATGACCTCATGCCAGGATACACGCATACCCAGCTTGCCATGCCTTCATCCTTTGGTTTATGGTTCAGCTCTTTTGCCGAAGGCCTTACCGAAGACTTGGGTCTTCTTAAAGCGGCATTTGATCTTTCTAACAAAAATCCCTTAGGTTCTGCTGCAGGATATGGATCAAGTTTCCCGCTAAACAGAAGCATGACGGCAGACTTATTGGGCTTTGCAGAGCTTCATCAAAACGTCATTAACGCTCAAAACAGTAGAGGAAAAACCGAAAAAACCATCTCATTTGCACTTTCAGGCCTTGCGGGGACTCTAAATCGTCTGTCTGCTGATGTATGCTTATTTATGAACCAACACTTCGGATTTATTTCATTTCCGGATGAGCTGACGACTGGAAGCAGCATTATGCCACATAAAAAGAATCCAGATGTTTTCGAATTAATTCGAGCCAAAACAAATCAAATTCAAGGAGTTCCAGCTAACGTAACCCTCCTCTTGACCAATACGACCACAGGTTACCATCGCGACTTACAGCTATTGAAAGAAGAGATTTTTCCGGCGATTTCACAGATTCGGGATTGTATTCAGATGACTACTTTTATGCTAAAGTCCATCAAGGTCCGATCAAATATTCTTCAGGATGAGTTTTACAAACATCTATTCTCTGTGGAAGTGGTGAATGAATTGGTTCTTCAGGGCACACCTTTTCGCGATGCTTATAAGCAAGTGGGAAGAGCTATTGAGCGCGGAGAATTCGCTCCCAATCAAAACGAATTGAAGCATACGCATGAAGGGAGTATCGGAAATCTTGGATTGGAAGAAATCCAAAGAAAAATGGACAAAGCCCTTCAATCCTTTGATTTTCAGAAAATTGATTCTTCGATTAAGGCTTTAATTTCATAGGCTAAAAAAATAATTTGCTGGGTTTTGCTTTGATTTTAAAGTAATCCCCTTTTTATTTGCTTCATCCTTTCGCGGATTTTTGCGCAAGGATTTATAAAGAAGAGGTAAGAGACAGGCTCGATGACCCTCTGGCAACCTGGAAAATCCAAGGTGCCAATTCCTGCCAAATAAGATGGTCTTATTTGGAACTATAAATTCTTTGTGACGATGAATAGGATTTTCTACCCAAGTACCCAATCAACACTTCGTAATTCGATTGCAATGCCCCTGAAGCTTCATTTTTGGCTTTCTCAGGCTATGCCCTGCTTTTTAACAATCTCTTTGTATCACATAAACCTATAAACCCCATAAAAAATGTCTACTTATCATTTTGACACACTTCAGCTTCATGCTGGACAAGAACCAGACGGAACCACGAACTCAAGAGCAGTTCCTATTTACCAGACCACATCCTTTGTCTTTAATTCAGCCGAACATGGCGCCAATCTTTTTGGATTAAAGGAATTTGGAAATATCTACACGCGAATCATGAATCCCACAACGGATGTCTTCGAAAAGCGGATAGCCGCCCTTGAAGGTGGTGTAGCGGCAGTTGCGACGGCTTCAGGTCAAGCAGCCCAGTTTATAGCACTAAATAATATTTTGGGTGCTGGTGATAATTTCGTGTCTTCCTCCTATCTCTATGGTGGTACTTACAATCAATTCAAGGTCGCCTTTAAGCGCCTTGGTATTGAAGCCCGGTTTTCAGAAGGACCACAACCAGCTGATTTTGAGAAATTAATTGATGAGAATACCAAAGCGATCTATCTCGAAACCATTGGGAATCCTGAGTTTAATATCCCCGATTTTGATGCGATTGCGGCAGTAGCCAAGGCGCACGACATACCCTTGGTGGTGGATAATACCTTTGGAGCGGGTGGATTTCTTTTCCGCCCTATCGAACATGGTGCAGCTGTTGTGACCTCCTCTGCTACGAAATGGATTGGGGGACACGGTACCTCCATTGGTGGAATCATTGTAGATTCAGGCAACTTCGATTGGGGAAATGGCAAATTCCCACAATTCTCAGAGCCATCCGAAGGCTATCATGGCTTGAATTTTTGGGAAGTGTTTGGAGAAGGAAACCCACTAGGTCTACCAAACATCTCTTTTGCCATCCGTGCGCGAGTTGAAGGATTACGAGACTTTGGTCCAGCGTTAAGTCCATTTAATTCATTTTTGCTTTTGCAAGGAATTGAAACGCTCTCCTTGCGAGTACAGCGAACGGTTGATAATGCCCTTGAAATAGCCAAATGGCTTGAAAATCATCCGAAAGTTGAAAAGGTAAACTATCCTGGTCTTGCCTCTTCACCTTACCATGATTTGGCCAAAAAGTATTTGCGAAATGGCTTCGGTGGTGTACTCTCGTTTGTCCTGAAAGGCGATAAAGAAACCACATCTTCCTTCATTAATAATCTTGACCTGATATCTCATTTAGCGAATGTGGGTGACGCAAAAACTTTGATTATTCAGCCTTCAGCCACCACACATCAACAGCTCTCCGATGCCGAGCAGTTGGCAGCTGGAGTGACTCCCACCCTTTTAAGATTATCCGTTGGGCTCGAGCATGTGGAGGATATCAAGAATGATCTTACCCAAGCTTTTTCAAAACTTTAATTGATCAATGAATTTACAAAGTCAAGTGGCGTTGATTCCAATGAAACAGGAAATATTTCATTCTGCAGAAGAGCTAGAATTAGAGTCTGGTGAAAGGCTTGAAGAATTTGATATTCAGTATACTACCTATGGTGAGATTGCTCCTGATGGGGGCAATGTCATCTGGATAGTACACGCATTGACAGGTGACTCAAACGCTGCAGAATGGTGGAGTGGTTTAATTGGTGAGGATAAATTTTATGATCCCGCAAAAGACTTCATTATTTGTGCAAACCTCTTGGGTTCATGTTATGGATCTACTAATCCCTTGAGCAAAAAACCAGGTTCGGATAAAAGCTTTTTTTATGAGTTTCCCGAACTAACCACAAGAGATCTCGCCTCAAGCTTGGAGCGACTTCGTTTACATCTTGGGATTAGGAAGATTCATACCCTCATAGGTGGCTCTTTGGGTGGACAGGTTGCATTAGAGTGGGCTTGGGAACTGGGTGATAGTCTAAAAAACCTCATCGTTTTAGCCAGTACGGCGAAAACATCACCTTGGACCATAGGCTTTAATGAGACTCAGCGTATGAGCATCGAGTCTGATGTGACTTGGGGCGAAGAGATTCCAAATGCTGGTCAGGTAGGCTTAAAAACTGCTCGGGCCATTGCCATGTTGAGTTACAGACACCCCAAGGATTTTCAACGAAAACAATCAGATACGGAAGAAAAACTGGATCGATTCAAAGCGTCTTCGTATTTGAGATATCAAGGAGAAAAATTGGCAAAGAGATTCAATGCGCTCTCCTATTGGCTACTGAGCAAAACCATGGATAGTCATGATTTGGGAAGAAAAAGAGGGGGTAGCGCAAAAGCACTTTCAGAAATTAAGGCAAGAGTATTAGCCGTGGGTGTAAATTCAGACCTGCTCTTCCTTCCAGAAGAATCCCAGTTCATCAGCTCTCACGCTAAACGAGGGACTTACAAGGAAATCCTTTCTGACGCAGGACACGATGCCTTTTTGATTGAATTTGAGCAATTATCAAGCTATATCGGTTCTTTCTACCTAGAGCAAAAAAGCTAATATCACTTAATACGAGTCCACTCAACAGTACGACCTACCCAGGAAAAACCTATATATCCTTTGACCTCGAGCACTGAATCACCTTTAAGCTTCACCTCACAGGAATAGGTTTTTCCTGACTCTGGGTCATAGATTTCACCATCTTCCCAGGCTCCTTTTTTGTATTTCAGGCCTTTCAAAATGCTTAGTCCCATCAAAGGTCGATTTCTCAATTCTGGATCCGAATTTTCTACGTCAAGAAATGGCCCCTCACCCTGATCTTCGCGAGTTAGGGCTATAATCTTACCTAAATATTCTCCACCATTTTTCATGATCTGAATTTTGGCGGATTTCTCGGTATTATACCAAGTCCCTAGAATCGCATCTTCAGTTTGAGCTTTGACATTTGATGTCATTGCTAAGAAAAAAAATAGAGATAAAGCGGATAAAGAAAGTTTCATAGTTAATCTTGCGGATAAATGTTGGCCACTTAATTGAATAAGTAAAAATACAAAATGATTGAGAATTCAGTAAAGTTAATTCACGCTGGTTTGACTTTAGAACTACGAAAGGAAAAGGTTGTTTGGGTCAAAGAACTAAAAACTTTACTTATCGCTGACTTGCATTTTGGAAAAGCGGCACATTTTCGAAAGTCCGGAATTCCCATCCCCGAGCCCATCCACGACAGCGATTTACTGATTTTAAATCAATTGATTTCAGAGCTTAGGCCTAATTCTATTTATTTTTTAGGAGATATTTTTCACAGTGATTGGAATGACCAATGGACCATTTTGAATAGTTTTTTAAGCCAATTCGAAGCTCTCACTTGCCACTTGGTACTGGGCAACCATGATGTACTATCTGATGAGTTTTATAAAGAATCCTGTTTTACTATTCATCAAAAACCCATGTACTTAGCTGAACTTCTACTTTCACATGAACCTGAAAATGAGGTAAAAGAAGGATTTTTAAATATTTGCGGACACATTCACCCCGGGATGAGAATGAGGGCCAGAGCTAGACAATCCCTGCGGTTTCCTTGTTTTTATCTTCGTTCCTCTCAATTGATTCTACCAGCCTTCGGCAATTTCACCGGACTCGCTATGATCAAGCCTTCAGCAAGTGAAAAGGTATTCGCTGTCACACCAGATCGAGTGATTGAATTTGAACTGAACTAGGATTGGCAAAATCCTTGCATTAGGTTACTTTTGTTTGAATCAAAATCCTCCATGGCAAAGAATCCAAGAAAAAAGAAAAAACTAGGCTACTTCAAATTCGGTAGCGTTCTTTTTAGCATTACACTTTCCCTATTTATCGTTGGCCTTTTTGGAGTCATTCTGATTCAGGCTAAAAGCCTAACCACCTTGATTCGAGAAAATGTAGAACTTCAAGTCTTTTTGGATAAAAGTCTAGAGCCGAATGAGCTTGAGGAAATAAAAGCCAATATTTCAGGCAGACCCTTTATCCTTACTAAGGGAGACAGTCTTGCAATGAAGTTTGTTTCAAAAGAAGAAGCTGCTGAAACGTTTATTGTGAGTACGGGGGAAGATTTCACTCAATTCCTTGAGGACAATCCCCTTCGGGATAGTTTTGTACTTATCATCGCAGAGGAATTCCAAACTAGCGAGCAATTGGAGGATATTGTTGCTGGTCTTCAAGAAATCCCGGGTGTATTTGAAGTATCCTACATGACAGATCTAGTAGATTCGATCAACCGGAATTTGCTCAAAGTCAGTTTGGTATTGGGAGGTTTTATTCTAATCCTGATCATCACCGTGGTCATGCTGATCAATAACACCATTCGACTTGCTCTATTTTCTCAGCGCTTTTTGATACGCTCCATGCAGCTAGTCGGGGCGACCAGAGGATTTATCCGCAAGCCTTTCCTTTCCAGAGCTCTCGTATTTGGATTGCTTGCAGGTCTTTTTTCTTCAGCCATTCTTTTCCTATTAGTAAAATATACTCAAGCCAATATTGAGGGTTTTGCGGTACTTCAGAATCAGGAACTTCTATTTGCACTCTTTGGAATATTAATCCTAACTGGGGGAATTTTGTCAGTATTCAGTACCTTGCGAGCCGTAAATAAATACCTCAACATGTCCTTGGACGAATTATATTAAAATGAGCAAATCAGCATTTCCTTTTTCGAAAGTCAATTATCGGCTCATGTGGATTGGTATCGCGCTAATCGTACTTGGCTTCACTATCATAGGATTAGATTCTGAACCAAATGGCAACGGTTTTCTAGGCCTTACGCTCGGACCATTAGTCACACTTACTGGCTTTATTTTTGAATTTTACGCCATTTTCGCCAAAAGCGAAGACAAGTAATCATGGAAATTATTGATGCCATTATCCTCGGAATCATTCAGGGGCTGACGGAGTTTTTACCAGTTTCTTCTAGTGGTCACTTAGAGATCGGTAAGGCTTTGCTCGGTGAAAGTCGCCTTCCGGCAGAAAGCCTACTCTTCACTGTGGTCGTTCACTTTGCGACAGCACTCAGTACTATGGTCGTTTTCAGAAGAGACATCGCCGAGATTCTAATTGGTCTTTTCAAATTCAAGAAAAATGAAGAAACCCTTTTTGTAGGAAAAATCATTTTATCTATGATTCCAGCAGCCTTGGTTGGAGTCCTTTTCGAAGAAGAATTGGAGTCACTTTTTGGTGGTCAAATTATCTTCGTGGGATGTATGCTGATTTTAACGGCAATCTTGTTGTTTTTGGCCGATAAGGCCAAATACACCAATCAGCCTGTCACCTTTTGGCAAGCATTTGTCGTCGGTATCTCTCAAGCCATTGCTATTTTGCCAGGCATCTCTCGATCGGGCGCTACGATTTCCACTTCTGTATTGTTGGGAATTGATAAAAATAAAGCGGCTCGATTCTCATTTTTAATGGTGATTCCTCTTATTTTAGGAAAGATCGCTAAGGATATTCTGGATGGAGCACTGTCCTACGAAACAGAAGGAATTGGTTTTTTGGCAGCTGGATTCATCGCCGCTTTTATATCAGGAATCATTGCATGTACTTGGATGATCCAGTTGGTCAGAAAAAGTAAACTGGCCTATTTTTCCATTTATTGCCTTATTGTCGGAATCATCGCAATCATCGGGGGATTGTATCTTTAAACAATGGAAGAGCCATACGGAGAAGTTTTTCTAATCAACAAACCTCTAGAATGGACCTCGTTTGATGTGGTGAAGAAGGTGCGAAATGCCCTGAAAATCAAAAAAGTTGGGCATGCAGGAACCTTGGATCCCTTGGCCACGGGACTTTTGATTGTATGTGCAGGCAAAATGACCAAACAAATTGACTCATTTATGGGTCAAGAAAAGGAGTATACCGGAACCTTTGAATTGGGTTCGACTACGGAATCTTTTGACCTGGAGCAGGAGGTTGTCCCAGTTGCGGATCCCTCCCATTTGACGGAATCAGATGTAGAAAAGGCCATCTCCCACTTTCGAGGGGATATTTTACAAATTCCACCCATGCACTCCGCCATTAAGGTGGGTGGTAAAAGAGTATATGAAGCTGCTCGCAAGGGAAAAGTCGTGCAAATGGAGCCTCGCCCTGTTCAGGTAAGCGTTTTTGAATTGGTTAAATTTGAGAATCCTACCGTTCATTTTCGGATTGTCTGCTCGAAGGGCACTTACATCAGAAGCTTGGCCAGGGACCTCGGCGAGGCTTTAAATGTAGGAGCGTATATGAGTAGCCTTTGCCGAACAAGGATAGGTGGCTATAAATTGAGTGAGGCAAAGGAATTAGAGCCTCTAATCGAAGAAATCAAAAATAGAAGGAATGAGAATCTATGAAGGCCTGACAGGTATTCCTCCGATCAAATCTCCGGTTGTTACCAGCGGGACCTTTGATGGTGTTCACTTGGGTCATCAAAAAATTCTTTCTCGGATTTCGGAGTTGGCCAAAAAAGAAAATGGTGAAACTGTCCTAATCACCTTTTGGCCGCATCCTAGATTAGTACTCTATCCGAATGAGCATAATTTACGCCTGCTAAGTACATTTGAAGAGAAAGCTAAGCTTCTAGAGCAGTTTGGAATAGATCATCTTGTGAGTATTCCTTTTACAAAGGAGTTTTCACAATTGAGCTCTGAGCAGTTTATCCAAACCGTGCTAGTGGATAAGTTGAAAACAAAAAAGCTTGTGATTGGCTATGATCATCGATTTGGTAAAAATCGTGAGGGAGGATTTGAATACTTACAGGAGAACTGTAGTCAGTTTGGTTTTGAGTTGGAAGAGATCTCCCGTAAAGATGTAGATGACATCGGTGTAAGTAGCACCAAAATCAGAAATGCGCTCGAACTTGGAGATGTGGCCTCAGCTACTCGATATCTGGGCAGAAAGTACGAACTGAATGGGCTAGTCATTAAAGGCGAACAAATCGGAAGGTCTATAGGTTTTCCAACTGCGAACGTTCACATTCCGAATGACTACAAACTGATCCCAAAAGACGGAGTTTATGCCATTGATGTAAATGTAGATGGACAAATGCATCAAGCCATGATGAACATTGGGGTGAGACCCACCGTGAATGGATCCAAGAAAACTGTAGAGGCTCATCTGTTTGACTTTGATGGAAATCTGTATGACAAACAGGTCACGCTTTACTTGAAAGAGTATTTGAGAGAAGAGAAGAAATTTGCGAATCTAGATGAATTGAAAGCACAGCTTCGAATTGATCAAGCAGAAGCAAGGACTATACTATAAACCCAAAGCAATGATAGATAAACGTGTAAATAATGCCGAAGAAGCCGTTAAGGATATTCCTAGCGGATGTACCCTATTGATGGGAGGTTTCGGACTAAGCGGTATCCCTGAAAACTGTATCGCTGCCCTCGAGAAAACCGATGTAAAAGATTTGACCATCGTCTCTAATAATGCTGGAGTGGATGATTTTGGAATTGGCCTTTTGCTGAGAAAGCGAAAAGTGAAGAAAATGATTTCCAGCTATGTCGGGGAAAATGCTGAATTTGAAAGACAGCTATTAGCCGGTGAGCTAGAGGTAGATTTGATCCCGCAAGGGACCTTAGCAGAACGTGTGAGAGCAGGTGGTGCAGGTATTCCCGCCTTTTTTACACCCGCCGGTGTAGGCACCGAAGTGGCAGAAGGAAAAGAAATAAGAGAATTTGATGGCAAACAATACCTTCTTGAATCCTGGCTCAAAGGGGACTATTCAATTGTTAAGGCTTGGAAAGGTGACCATGCGGGGAATTTGATTTTTAAGGGAACAGCAAGAAATTTCAACCCAATCATGGCTGCAGCCGGCAAAATTTGTATTGCGGAAGTGGAAGAATTGGTTCCCGCAGGAGAATTGGATCCAAATGCAATTCACACCCCAGGCATCTATGTTCAGCGAATTTTCCAAGGTGTGAATTACGAGAAAAGAATTGAGCAGCGAACCGTTTCAAAAAACTCTTAAACCCAAATCCATGCTTACCAAAGATCAAATTGCCCAGCGAATAGCAAAAGAGGTTAAAAACAAGCAATACATTAATCTTGGAATCGGAATTCCAACCTTAGTCGCAAATTATATTCCTGACGACTTGGATGTCGTGCTCCAGTCCGAAAATGGACTTTTAGGCATCGGCCCCTTCCCTACCGAAGACCAAGTGGATGCCGATCTTATCAACGCAGGAAAGCAAACTATCACTATGGTGAAAGGTTCCGTGCTCTTCAATTCGGCAGAGTCCTTTGCCATGATCAGGGGAGGTCATGTAGATTTGACTATTCTAGGAGCCATGGAAGTATCCGAAAATGGAGACATTGCAAACTGGAAAATTCCTGGAAAAATGGTGAAAGGAATGGGTGGAGCCATGGACCTAGTTGCTTCTGCTGAAAATATCATCGTAGCCATGCAGCACTGCTCTAGATCCGGAGATTCCAAACTTCTACCCTCTTGCACCCTTCCTATTACTGGAATCCGATGTGTGAAGAAGATCGTTACAGATTTGGCATTTATAGAAATTCATCCAGATGGTGGATTCATTTTGAAAGAGCGAGCACCAGGAGTTTCCGTAGATGAAATCCAAGAAAAGACAGCGGGAAAGCTAATTATTGAGGGAGAAATTCCAGAAATGAAGTTTTAAATGAACTATCCCCAAGAGCAATCAGTTTCTAGAAAAATTTAGCAAATGAAAAATTCAGAGATAAAATTTCAAGTCAATCTAGACGATCAAAATCTACCGAAACAAATCCTTTGGGAAGCAACAGATAAAGAATCCATCGGACTAGAGTCAACCAAGAGTATCAGCTTGAACGTTTGGGACAATCTTAACCATAGTACCTTGAGAATTGACCTCTGGACTGAAGAAATGTCTGTGGCAGAGATGAAGCGTTTCTATATTGATATTATGGGTGGAATGGCACAAACCATCATCAATAGTACAGGAGACGAATACATGTCGGAGGAAATAAAAGCGCTATGTGATCGCTTGGTGCAGCATGTAAATGAAGAGAATAAGAAGGGATAGGGCTACTTTTCACACACAAAAACCTGAATTTTTCAGGTTTTTTTTTGTCATAAATCAAAAAAATTCAACCTGCTATAAATACAGTTTTTGCAACAAATACTAACATCTTATTACATTCTATTAATTCTCAGCATATTTCGTTAACATTTTTTTATTGAAGTGCTGGAGTTTCCATCGTCACTATTAGTTACAATTTTTAGTGATTTAATATTTTTTAAGAAAACTGCTCCACATATGCCCTTTTTCACATAAATTTCGACCTAATCTGTAATCACCCTTACTTGCAGATTTAACTAAACCTAAATAATAATCATCGCTTATGAGCAACTTTACTCGAGTTCTGAGCAGGTCAGTTTTCTCGCTGGCATTGCTAGTTTCCTTAGGTTTGACAGGTGCTTTTGCACAAACCACCGTTTCCGGTACAGTGATTGACGCTGATACTCAGGAGACTTTGGTAGGTGTGAATATCCTAGTCAAAGGAAAAGTAATCGGCACCATCTCCGACTTGGATGGAAACTTTACCCTAAATGTAAATCAAGATCCCCCATTTACATTAATTTTCTCCATGGTGGGGTATACTTCTCAAGAAGTGGAAATTACAGGAGGAATGTCAAATCTAAATATTTCGCTCGCTGAGTCCACCATCCTTGGCCAAGAGGTAGTAGTTTCAGCATCCAGAGTAGAGGAAAGTGTGCTTCAGTCGCCTGTTTCTATTGAGAAAATGGACATTATTGCGATTCGAGATGCTCCAAACGCAAGTTTCTACGACGCCTTGAATAATATGAAGGGCGTAGAAATGAGCACACAATCATTGACGTTTAAGTCATTCAATACGCGTGGTTTCAATGCTAATGGTAACGTTAGAACCGTGCAATTGATTGACGGAATGGATAACCAGGCTCCTGGTTTGAATTTCGCAGTTGGTAACATCGTCGGTATTTCCGAGCTAGACTTAGAAAGTGTGGAATTGCTCCCAGGTGCTTCATCTGCTCTTTATGGACCAAACGCCATCAACGGAATCCTTTTGATGAACTCTAAAAACCCATTCCAATACCAAGGTTTAAGCGCTAGCGTAAAAACTGGTATTATGAATGAAGGTAGCCGTCAAAATGCAGCTACTGGTTTTTATAATTTCGCTGCCAGATACGCGAAGGCCATCAATGATAAGGTAGCCTTCAAAGTCAATGTAGAGTATTTGACCGCAGACGATTGGGAAGCTAATGATTTCAGAGATCAGTCCTTGCTAAATGGATCTACCATCGAAGGTGGTACAAGAGAAAACAACCCCGGATATAATGGAGTGAACGTTTATGGGGATGAAAATGCAGTAGATCTAAATGCCCTAGTACCTGCAATTCCTGCTGGAACTTTTGTTTCCCGAACTGGGTATGATGAAAGAGACGTAGCGGACTATGGAACCACTTCTTTGAAATTAAATGCTGCTCTTCATTGGAGAATCAATGATCGAGTAGAAGCGATTTTCCAAGGAAATTATGGTACAGGTACTACGGTCTACACTGGAGCTGATAGATACTCCATCGCCAACTTCAACCTTGGCCAATATAAAGCAGAATTAAGAGGAGCAAATTGGTATTTGAGAGCATACACGACTCAAGAGCGTTCTGGTGATTCTTATGCGGTGGGTATTGCAGCTCAAGGAATCAATGAAGCCTGGAAACCAAGCCTTGATCGAAATAATCTCGCGGGTTCTTGGTATCCACAGTATGCACAAACTTATGCTGGTGCATTACAAGCGGGTCTTTCACCTGAACAAGCACATCAACAAGCAAGAAGTGTTGCAGATGCTGGCCGTTTTATGCCAGGGACTCCTGAATTCCGGCAAGCACTTGCCGATGTGACTTCAAGACCTATTCCAGGTAACCAAGAAGGCGTAGGTGCTCGTTTTGTTGATAAAACCAACTTGTATCATGTAGAAGGTTCCTATAACTTTTCTGACCAAATCAAATTTGCAGAATTCATTGTAGGCGCAAATTATAGAGTTTATCAGTTGAATTCTGAAGGTACTCTATTTGCGCTGGATGAAAATGGTGATGAATTCAGCATCATGGAATATGGCGGATACGCTCAAGGATCTAAGAAGTTGTTTAATGACAAGTTCAAGCTTACCGCATCTGTAAGATATGATAAGAACGAAAACTTTGCTGGCCAGTGGTCACCGAGAGTATCTGGTGTATTCACTACAGGAAACCACAACTTCAGAGCTTCTTATCAAACTGGATTCAGAATTCCAACAACTCAAGATCAATACATAGATCTATTCACTCCACAAGCAAGACTTCTGGGTGGATTGCCTTTATTCAGAGATCGCTATAACTTTGGATCTAATCCAGTTTATTCCTTGGCCACTGTTCAGCAATTTGGAGCAGGTGTATTTACTTCTGCACAAGATCCTGCGATTCAACAAGCTGCGCAAGACGAAGCAATTAGAATTCTGCTTGCACAAGGAGTAACTCCAACGCCTGAATTAATTCGACCTCTTGCAACAGCCCTAGTACCAGTTTTCGCAGCTAATGCAAATCAAGGCCTTCTTCAGGAGTTTGAATTGACTGAGTTCCAGCCGGAGAGAGTAAAATCTTTCGAAATTGGTTATAAGTCATTGTTGGGACAGCGATTGCTTGTGGATGCCTATGCATACTTCAATCGATTTGAAAATTTCATCGGTGGACAAGTATTGGTACAGGATAGAAATCCGCAACCAGGCAATCCAGCGAGTGATCTTGGACTAAACCTTTTGAGTGCAAATACTAGAACAGTTTACTCCCTACCTACCAACAGAAGTGAAGTAATCCAATCTTGGGGATGGGCATTGGGCTTAGACTATAAGTTAGCTAAAGGTTATACCTTGGGTGGTAACGTCTCATACAATACGCTTTCCAACTTGGAGGAGCTTGCAGAAACAGGTTTCCAGCCAAGCTTCAATACTCCGGAGTATCGTTACGTATTGAACTTTGCTAATAGAGAAGTAATTGACAACCTTGGATTTGCAGTATCTTACAGATGGCAGGGTGAATTCGTATGGCAGTCCTCTTTTGTAGGTCCATCCGTGTCTTCTCAACAGCTTTCTGTGATGCCAGCATTTGGAACATTCGATGCTCAAGTTAGCTACAAGCTTAAGAGCATAAAGTCAATCTTGAAGCTTGGTGCTTCAAACCTATTTGGCAATGGATATCGTCAGGCATGGGGTAACCCAACCGTTGGAACGATGTACTTTGTGAGCTTGACTTTCGATGAGTTCTTAAATTAAAACAAACAACCACCAACCCTTAAAGGCCACTTCTTATTGAGGTGGCCTTTATTTTTTCACTTCGTGAAAATATTCCCGATCAAAAATCCTGGAATAAATCACAGCAGGAATCTGATCATGATAAGGCATCAGATCTTTAAAAACCATCCTTTGAGAATAGTGTGACTTCATGGCCTGAAGCTTTGTCGAAAAAACAGATTGAACGTCTACAGAAAAATCTGCTTTGGGAAGACCCCGCTCCCTATCCTTAGGATAATTCTTTTGAAACCCTTCCGAAAGCTGCAAGGCAACCTCAATTTGCTTTGGTGAAAGTGTTACTTGAAACAACTGATTCGGGGTAAAATCAATTTGCCCATTTTTTTCCAAAAAAAGGGATTCCATAGCCAAACCAGTAAGCCTATGATCATCATGTCCATAAAGTCCCACCTTGGAGTCATAGGATATCAAAACATCCGGTTGGATACGATCAATCCACATTTGAGCTACAGCTTTTAAAGAATCCAATCCCAGCGCTTTCAGGCCTCCATCCGAATAGTCCAACAGATGCAATTCGTCTACTTTAAGGCACCTGGCAGATTCCTCCAACTCTCCTACTCGAATCTGTGCCAGCCGCTCTTTAGAATAGTTTTCTGGAGAATTTCCGGCTTCTCCCTTTGTGAGGACCACTAGATATATTTCATGGCCAGATGCTTTCAACTTCAGTAAAGTACCAGCCACTGTGATCTCATCATCTGGGTGAGGAAAAAATGCCAAAACTCGACGTTTTGGCATTTCTGGAATTAATTCATCCTTTTTATTGATATCGGAATTATGAAGCTTTGACCTACCCACCCATATAAGAACAAATGGGCCGAAGATTAGAGTAACTCCAATTATGGCCAAGATGACCAGGCTTAGTCTTTTCATTCTGACCTAGTCAGAGTACTCAAATAGGTTACCAAATCACGGATCTCTCTCTTGCTTAGCAAAGTACCCATGGGAGGCATACTTGATGGGGAAAGTGAACTGGATTTGATTTCACTTTTTACCACGAGCATTTCTTCCTTGTTTTCATTCACATATCGGATTCCTTCTTCGGTATCCGATATGAAAGTACCTGATATTTTATCCCCAGATTGAAGTTCAATACTCACTTGACCAAACCCTGGAGCTATTCTAGCGCTTGGTTCAATCAATGAGATCAAGAGCTCCTCGCGACTCAATCGCTTTCCTACACCACTTAAAATAGGGCCAGCATTCCCACCCATATCGTCATAGGCATGACAACGAATGCATTGTGCAGTTTGATTTTCCAGAAAAACCGATTCGCCCAACTGAGCGTTCCCTTGCGCTAATGCACCGGCAAACATTCTCCATTTTTCCTCTCCTGCCTTTTCTGCTAGCATATCATTAAACTCACTTTTCAATTCTGGCGATCCGGTTAATTCTATCGCTTCCTCTAGTTCAACCCAAACAGGCTGCGCAATTTTATCATTTTCAAAATCGCTCAAAATTCGGCTCCAAACAGGAAATTCAGAACTACCTTCCAGCCCTCCCAAGGCCAATAAAGCGGATTGCTTCTCAACATTGGTTTGTGTGAGAATTACATCAGAAAGTAAAGCGACTTTTTGTTCTTTGGGCAAATCAGTTTCACCCAATAATGCCAAACCTTGAACTCGAATTGGATATTCCTTACTTGCCAAGGCCACCTGAATTCCCTCTCCTAAAAGTTGAGAGTTCATGGCCTTTAACGCAGTCAAAGCTTGAATTTTTGTTTCTACCGAGGGGTCCGATTTCAAACTAGCCAAAAGATTTGATTCTGCTTCTTTTACCTTCAACTTTCCAATGGCTTTGGCACTAGCCACCCGAATGTCAGGATTGTTATTGGATAAAGAAGAGATTAGGATTTTAGCAGCATTGGACGTCAGATAGGCATCATTTCTTTCTACAAGGCCTCTATATCGTCCGTCCACACGGTCCACCAAAGATGGTTTTGCCCATGTACCCACAGCATCTATCGCTTCTACAGTCAAATTTGGATCTGATTGAGATGTTGAAATAAAGGCCAAGGTCTGGTTAAAGTCCTGCTCACCTCCTACTCGTTGATTTGCGCTGATTATTCTCCGCATGAGAGCTTCATTTGAAAATGGAGTCTTTCCTATTAATGCTGCCAAATCTGGTAGTGCCTCAGGAACTGAAAAATCATCATGAATTGCTCTTGCCGTCTCCGTGACAATAAATTCGTCTGAGTCACTGAGAAATCTACGTAGCTCAGGTGATGAAAGTCTCCGTAAAGCGATCACCGCTCCAAGTCTAACTGCTTTTGAAGGATGGGTTGAAAGGGCCGCAAGAGGAGCTTCATCACCAATTCTTGCCAGTGCCAAAGTAGCAGCATGACGTAAATAGGCATCCTCGTCATTATTTTCCTCCAACAATTGAATCAATGCATTAGTGGCATCTTTGTATGCTATTCTTCCAAGAGCTTCAGCGCTAAAGAACCTTACTCGAGGGCTTTGATCCCTTAACCCAGACATTAATTGAGAACCCGCAGCAGCATAGCGAATGTCGCCTATCCATTTGGCCGTCTGCGCACGAACTTCCGCATCACTGTCAGAAAGATAAGGCATAATCTCACTAGCATAGCTCATATCTTCCATTCGAGCTAGTTGGCTTAAACCTACAATGGCATGAATTCTAGCCAACTGATTTGAAGAAGATTTAAGGGTCTGGACAAAGACTTCAGATCCTTTGTCATCTCGCTTGGCTAACTCAAATTGCGCCTTTCTGCGGATGCGCATATCCTGATGCCCCAATAACGTAGCAAGCTCATCCTCATTGACTTTTGAAAAGTCACGATTGAGTAAGGTATTGGTCTCCTTTTGAATACTTTCGAATGACTTGGATTTGGCATTGAGTCTCCACATTCGACCATAGTTTTTGGTACCCCAACCCATAATCCAATCCGCAAAAACCAAGTCCCCATTTGGCCCAAAGTCCATTCCTGTTGGCAACACACCTGAGATGACTTTTTCGGTTGAGGCGAGTTCAAAAGATGCTCCACTAGGCTTTAACTTGAATGCATGAATAGCAGATCTGCTTGCATTCCCTACAAATTCTACGACGAAAAAGGTATTCAAGTACTTTTCACTGAGTGCAGTCCCCGGGTTATAAACCATTCCTGTGGGTCCGCTGACGTAATTTGCGATACAAGGTGTAATAAATGCAGCCTGCCCTTCCCATCGAGGTAAATAGAGCTTTTCGTCCATCCAAACCTTGTAAGAATTATTATCTGGATCACGATATTTTCCAAACTGCCAATTAGTACGCCAACCTGAATCCGAGCCATTCGTGAGATAAACCAATCGCTCTTTTTCCCCTGGATGATCTCCATCATTATCCACAGAGATCAGGTTGTTATACTCATCAAAAACAAATTCATGGGTGTTCCTCACGCCCATTGCAAAAATTTCAAAATCACTCCCATCGGGATTTGCGCGAGCGATTACCCCACGATTGGGATACTTCCACTCTTGACCATCTGGACCTACTCCATTAAACCCTATATCCCCAATACCCCAATACACTCTTCCATCTGGGCCCATTTCCAGCCCAGACATACCATGTGCACCAAAGCCAATATGAATGCCATAGCCATGCGAGAGAGATTCTTTTTCATCCATTATACCATCTCCATTTTTGTCCACAAGCTTCCACAAATCAGGGCCTGCTCCCACATAGAGTGCTTCATCCGTCATCATCAAGGCACCTGCCACATCAGTTACCTCATCATGGAAATCTTCAACCAGGCGCTGAGAATAATCTGCCATGCCATCCCCATCCTGATCATAGAGCCTATAAATTTCTTCTTTTGGCACAGTCATATCTCGCCAATCATGTGACCCATCTCCGTTAAGATCTGTCAGCCATGTATTGAATTCGGATCGTTCAGGAGAAAGCTCCTCGCGCAAAAATTTTCGCTTGTCTTCAATGGACTGAAGCCCTATAGATCTAATCTCCCAATCTTGATGTCCCCTAATGTCAAATTCCGCATCCTTTTGACGATTGGTTCGAGTATAAATTACTGAGCCATCATTGAGAGCCTGTATAGAAATGGCATCGTACATGATAGAATCAACCGCCCAAAGATTTACTTCAAAGTCTGGATGCACATCTGGTGTGACTTGAGAATTGATCTGCTCCGCATAGGAGTTAACTTCCTCCTTGGTCAATGATTTGGTTTTTGCCTCGTAAAGTGATTCTTGTTCGCTACAGGAAATCAGAATAATGACAAAGAATAGGCTTAGAATGGGTCTTGAAAATTGCGTGAATTTCATAAGTAAGAAAATGGTATTTCTTGAAAATAATGAAAAACATTGGTACAGAAATGACCGAATAAAAAAATCAATAAAAGGCATAAAAAAAACCCAGTCAAATGACTGGGTTTTTGTTCACTTTAACCACTAACAACCATAAAACAATTGTTTAAGACTTTAAAGGGGATTGAGCTTTGAGAGTCTTTGTAGTCCGTACGGGAATCGAACCCGTGTTTTATCCGTGAAAGGGATACGTCCTAACCCCTAGACGAACGGACCATGCGGTGGTAAGTATTTCAAAATAAATAACTGGTTGATAGCCAGTTATTTGTAGTCCGTACGGGAATCGAACCCGTGTTTTATCCGTGAAAGGGATACGTCCTAACCCCTAGACGAACGGACCATCTGGGACTTGGAAAAACTTGCTTTTCCAAAAGGTTGTGCAAATATAGAAGCTTAAAATTACAATCACAATCTAGGCTCAGAATTTTCTATGGGACGGTGAGATTTCTTCTGTATAATACCTGCCAATCGAGGCCATTATTGAGTGGCTTTTTTCTATTTTCGCAGCGTCGTAAAGATCGATCAACGCAGATGACTAAAACAAGAATAGCCATAAATGGATTCGGAAGAATCGGTAGATACACTACCAAACTCTTACTAAATCAAGAAGATATAGAACTCGTAGCTATAAATGATTTGGCGTCTCCCGAGGCGATCGCTCATTTACTCAAGTATGACTCCGTGCATGGTTCTTTGGATGGTAAGGTCGAGTTGAAAGAAGAATTTTTATTTGTAAAAAATCAAAAAATAAAGCTTTTCCAGCAGGTGGCTCCCGAGAAATTACCTTGGAAGGAACTAAATATTGATATCATCATCGAGTGCACTGGCAGGTTTACAGATCAGGTTTCGGCTTCAAGGCATCTCAGTGCCGGAGCCAAAAAAGTAATTATTTCTGCGCCAACGAATGACGCAAGCATCCCCATGGTGGTATTGGGCGTAAATGATCATATTCTAAAGCCCTCAGATCAAATTATTTCCAATGCTTCTTGCACAACGAATTGCCTCTCGCCGATGATCAAGGTTTTGGATGAGTCTTTTGGAATCATAAAGGGTTTTGCCTCGACGGTTCACTCCTACACCAATGATCAAAACCTTCACGACGCCCCTCATCGGGATTTGCGAAGAGCTCGAGCAGCTGCATACTCCATCATTCCTACCACTACCAATGCTGGAAAGGCCCTAGATGTGGTCATGCCGGATCAAGCGGGTAAAATCGAAGCCTCTGCCATGAGGGTGCCAGTTCCAGACGGATCACTCACTGATTTAATTGTAGAATTGAAACGGGAAGTCTCAGCAACCGAAGTCAATTTTGCCTTTGAGCAAGCCTCATCAGCTAACTTAGCCGGATATCTTCAGGTAATTGATGATCCAATAGTGTCCATGGATATTCTAGGTAATCCACACTCCTGCATAATCGATTCGGAGCTCACTTCGGCCAAGGGAAATTTAGTCAAAGTTGTAGGATGGTATGACAACGAGGCAGGATATTCCAACCGATTAGTGGATTTGGTCAAGAAAATCAGCTAGGACTTTACTCGGTTTAGACTGAGTAGTTTTACTATGTAGTTTGGGAGATTTTTGCGTGGGTCTCTTTTTGTCAGATCTAAAAACCAACCCCACTTTTCCATTATTGGGATTTTGAAAGTTTCTACCATCTCCACCAAGGTGCCGTCAGGATCCTCAAGGTAAGAAAAGCGACCTGCGGCGCTACCCATATCAAATTGGCTTTCGCTATCTACTGTAAGTTCAATTCCTGAGTGAGCAAGGTTTTGTTTCATCGCTGACATATTGCTCACATCAAAGCAAACATGGATAAATCCCAAATCACCCCAGTTTCTACCCTGAAAAATGGGTTTTCTATTCGGCTGATCAGTTTCTATCAATTCCACTGTTGTTTGGCAAAAAAGCTTACCAAATGCGCCTGAAGCTACTTCATCACCTTTTAATATGACCCTTCTAAATGGCTTATCTCCAAATTCAAAACAGTTGAAATCCTCCCAAACTGCAGATTCATCCATCATTTTTTGAGGGTGCTGAAGATGAGACTGATAGATAGGAAGTGCTGCGTCAATGGAATTCACTCCTATGGTCACTCCAGACACCCCTCCAGTGAAATCTTTGTTCTTATTAAACCAAGACCCATTTTCCTCAATCTCAAAGAGATTTCCATATGGATCCTCAACGTAAATGTGTTTGATTCCAACTGGATTGGACATGGGCCTTTGAAGCATTTTAGCTCCAACCTTTTCCAAGTGTTCGTATGTGGCCTCAATATCTCTACAACGCATTTTTACTGCCAAAATCCCCAAGTCTTTCCAACTTGGTCTAGGATCAGATGCCATGGGTATCTTTGAGGTGTACTGCCAGATTTCAAAACCTCCCCCCCCTTGCATATTGAGTGCAAGAATGGCATGTCTCTTTTCCACTTTGCCGGCAGTGTACCGAGTCATTAATTTGGCTTCTGCACTATCCTGAAATATCGGGACATCCATTTTAAAAGCCTTCCGGTACCAAGACCATGCTTCATTCGCATCTTTCACTCCGATCCCCACCTGCTGGATCCCATTAATTTTGGCTTCACTCATACTCTTTTTTATCTTCTAAAGGTCCAAAATGGACCTATACTTTGATTTAATTGTTTTCGAATCTACGTTGAAACGGAAATAGACAAACGCCAGTAAATTAGCGAATTGAACCTTAAGCCAACTATTTCTCGAATATTTTCGCGCAGAAACTCTTATTTCCTCCTTAAAAACTACAAAAAGATAATTCTTTCGAATTCGACGAACTAGCTCGAAATCCTCCATGATACATTGCCTCTCGTCAAAACCATTTAGTTCTTCAAATACCTTTTTCAAAATATAAAGACTCTGATCTCCGCCTCCGGCGAAGAGCCCATTGAATCGGGTAAACCAACTATTAATCCTCAATAATAAGCTATCCGAATCGAATCTATAGCGAAAGCAGCCTGACTCTATGCCTTGATTAAAGGCCTGAATCAAAACTGACTCAAAAGAAGCATGCGGAAGTGTGTCAGCGTGTAGAAAGTAAAGGATTTTCCCTTTGGCTAATTTAGCCCCAAAATTCATTTGAGCCGCTCTTCCTTTTTTAGGGGAAAGGACAACATTTGCTTTTTCGTTTTCCAAGTAGCCCATTCCTCCATCCCTACTACCACCATCCACAAAAATCAACTCTGTATTCTGCTCATCAATTACCGAGGATAGATAGGGGAAAAGCTTTTTTAAATTTTGCTCTTCGTTCAGAATGGGAATAATCACGGATATGGTTTTGTGAGAGGAAATCATCTCCTCAGCTTCAATACATAATTCTTGATTGGGCTTTGCATATTTGCCTTGACCAATTCCCCATTTTCATAGAAATACTTGTTTCTGTTCCCGTCAATTTGAATTTCCACCATGCCATCACTAGATTTTTTCATGGGGCTAGTGAGTCCATAATTTTCAGATAAAAACAGCTCAGAGCTATCTGGTTCTACAAAAAAGGCCTTCGCAGTACTAAATTGAATTGGAGTCAAAATAGATTCCTGATTTGTGAATTTATAGCTATTTGCATCGATAAGGTACTTTTCCCCATCCCATTCAATGAGTGAAAGGAACACTCCACGGTTAGAATTAGAAACAGTCTGTGAAGAAATAAATTGACCATTTTTATAAATGCTGTTAATGGTAAACTCAATTTTAAGGGTTCCAAAAAACCATATACTCACTAAGCTTCTGACTTCATACTCGGTAATTTCACCTTTTTCTACCCGTGTGGTTTTTAGCTCTCCTATGGTAAATCCAGCCACTGTGATATCATAATATCGAATGGTTTCATTTGCTTTAGCAAAACCATCTATTCCTAAAAATAGCACTACAAGCAAAGAAATTTTAACTAAGATGGATTTCATGGAAAATCGGTTTTACCCTTGTTTCAAAACCGATTCAACATGATTCTTTTGTTGCATCCAATCCGAATAGGTATCTACATCCGAAAGTAAGGGAAGGAGTTTGAATTCTAATTTTATTCTTTGTGCTTTTTCAAGCGTTCGCTCCAAAACATCTGCTGTACTCCATTCCATATCGCTAAACAGTTCTGAATGTGGTCCAGTCATCCCAATCAAATAATAGCCTCCATCCTTTGCAGGCCCAAGCACTAAATCGGCAGAATTTAAACATTCAAAGGCCTTTTCTAAAATCTCTGAACTCAATTCACCACAATCCGTTCCGATCAAAATAACTCTGGAATAACCAGCATCAAAAGCATTTTGAAAGGCATTGGCCATTCGTTCACCCAGGTCTAGTCCTTTTTGCACGGTCAAGTGAAACTGATTTGGACCTACATATTCCTGCTCCACGACCTCTGAGAAGTAGAGATACTTTTCCATAGGTAAAGCGGAAACTGTTGTATGCGTATATGCAATGAGCTTTTGATAGATTTCCAAAGCCTTTTCATCTCCAACTGTTGCTGCAATCCGAGTCTTAGCTTGGCCAAGGACTATGTTTTTTTGAAAAATAAGCAGGGTTGAATTATTTGATAGACTAAGACTCATGTAAATCGAAAATGGCAATAAATCAGAAAATATCCTGCAACATACATCTTGAAAAGGTCAAAAGAAGCTTCTCACAAAGTTAATGTGGTTTCAACTTTTTCTTTGAAGATAACTACACAAATCGAAATCTATTTAGAAAGCCCTATACCAGATCAAATAGTCTAGGAAGGAAAAGAGAAATCTCAGGAAAAATCATCAGCAAGGCCAAAGCCACAATCATCGCAATGAAAAAAGGAATCAAAGGGCGAAGCACTTTGGTCAAACTAGTTTTGGCGATAGTGACTCCCACGAACAAAAGTGAGCCCACAGGCGGAGTACAAAGCCCGATACATAGATTGAAAACCATCATGATACCGAAATGAATGGGGTCTACCCCTATTTTGGACACTACCGGAAGAAAGATCGGCGTGAAAATGAGTACCGCTGGTGTGATATCCATAAAGATCCCCACCGCCAACAAGATCAAATTGATCACAATCAAGATCACCCACTTATTGTCACTCAATCCCACCATAAAATCAGATATCATCTGTGGGATATTTTCTGAACTCATCACCCAAGACATGCTCATCGATGTAGCAATCAAAAGCAACACCACTGCTGTAGTTTCAGATGATTTCAACAAAACTTTAGGCAGCTCTTTGACCTTGAGCTCACGATAAGCAAAGGAAAGCACCAAGGTATACACCACTGCTATGGCACTGGCCTCGGTTGCCGTAAATACGCCACCTACAATCCCACCAATCACCACAAACAACAAAAATAAACTCGGTAGTGCTCTCCAAAACTTAATAGCCAAATCTTTGAAAGTAACTGCGTCTCCGGCAGGGAGCTTATTCTTTTTGATGAAAATGGAAGAGGTAAGAATCAAAACAAATCCCACCAAGAGCCCAGGTAGATAACCTGCCAAAAACAAAGCTGCTATAGAAATACCCCCACTGGCCAAAGAATAAACAATCAAAATATTTGAGGGTGGTATGATCAAACCTGTTGTAGAAGAAGTGATATTGACCGCAGCACCCAGTTCCTTTGGGTAGCCTTCCTCGTCCATTCGTTCACCTAAAATTCCCCCAATCGCAGAAGCTGCTGCAGCTGCAGAACCTGCAATTGCTCCAAAAAGCATGGCGGCAATTACGTTGACGTAAAGAAGGCCACCAGGAAGCTTTCCTGTAAGGGCTTTTGCAAAATCAATCAATCGACCCGCTATTCCGCCACGGTTCATTATTTCACCTGCTAAAATAAAAAAGGGAATTGCCAAGAGACTGAAACTATCCAAACCCGTAGCCATCCGCTGTGCTATAGTGGTAGAAGCTGGCAATACAGGAATAGTCACCAAAAGCGTGAAAAAGCTAGAAATACCTAAACTCCAAGCCACCGGAACTCCTAATAGCAGCAGGGTTACAAAAGTCAAAACCAAAATCACTATGCTCAACCATTCCATATTAGTCCTGAAGTTTAAGGGTAGAAATGTGTGAGATATGATAGAAAATGACAAAAACTCCCGACAGCGGAATCATCATGTAAATCCATGAAAGCGGAACTTGAAGAGTAGCAGTTTTTTGTTCCAAAACCTGGGTGATGTACACCAAATTTCCCCCACCCCAAACCATGACTATAGCCGCAAAAAGAATAATTAATACGTGGATAATGACATTCACCACATAAGACTTCTTTCCTTTAAGCTTGGTCAAAATCACATCAATGGCTAAGTGTCCATTTTTCCCAGAAACGTATGCAGCTCCTAGGAGCCCAAGCCAAACCAACATGTAACGGGAAACTTCATCTGTCCATGAGCTTGGGTCATTTAAAATATACCTCGAGAAAACCTGCCAAGTAACATTAACCACCATCACAGCCATTAACATGGCCAATGACCATCCCAAAAGGGAATCTAATTTTTCTTTGAGTTTCATTGAATGGCTTGAATTTTTTTAATGATCTCAGTCAAATGCGGCTGCTCTACTTCCAGCGTTTTATACACTTCCTCTACCTCGTCTCTAAAAATTGACTTGTCAGGGTAAGTAATCGTGACTCCTGCTTTTTCAACCTCTCGGAGAGACTCCTCGACGGATTTTGCCCAAAGCATATACTGATAGTCAGCGGATTCGTCTGCGGCTTCCTGAAGCCAAACCTGCTCTTCCGGGCTGAGTTTTTCCCAAACTTTGGTACTTACCAAAACCACATCCGGAATGGCTGTATGCTCATCAATAGAATAAAACTTACAGATTTCGTAATGTCGCGAATTATAAAAACTTGGAGGATTATTTTCTGCTCCGTCCACCACACCTTGCTGTAATGCTGTATAAAGTTCCCCATAGGATACTGGCGTAGGCGAACCACCCATACTTTTAACCATATTGATGGCCATATTGGACTCCATCACTCGGATTTTCTTACCTGCCAGATCAGTTGGAGTCTCAATCGGTGCATCCTTACTGTAAAAGCTGCGCTTGCCCGCATCATAATAGACTAAACCTCGAAGCCAATACTTCTGAGCACCGAGGAGAAGATTTTTACCAATTTCTCCCTTCAGTACCTTTTCCCTATGGGCATCATCTCGAAATAAATAAGGCAAACCCAAAAGCTGAATATCTGGTGAAAAAGCCTCCAAAGAAGCTGAAGAGACCTTTGTCATGCCCACACTGCCGATCTGAAGAAGCTCCAAAAGCTCCCGCTCAGTTCCAAGTTGCTGATTAGGATAGACTTTTACTTTGATTCTTCCATTGGACTTTTCTTCCAACCTTTCAGACAAAAAAACCATCGCCTCATGAACAGGATGAGAGGTGACCTGGGCGTGCCCCATTTTGATGATTTTCACATTTTTATCTGCTCCACAGCCAAAAACCAATAATAGAAGAATAAAAGAAAAAACAGATTTAATCATGGGCTTGGCTTGTTCGATAAGCGTAATAAATAGCTAGTGCCTGCTCTATTTTTTTCTTTAATCCAGGAAAATCTTCAGAGGAAATTAATTTCTTACTCATCAATTGTGATCCCATTCCCAGACAGGAAACACCCACATCCAACCAAGCATGCATGCTTTCTTTAGTGGGTTCTACTCCTCCCGTCGGGATGATTTCCATCTTTGGCAACACAGCATGGACAGCAGGGACAAAGGCTGGAGTCAGAATATTGGCTGGATAGACCTTGGCAAGCTCACATCCTAATTCCTGAGCGAAAAAGATTTCAGTCAAGGTAGCACAACCCGGCACCAAATGAGTTCCTGTTTTTTGACAATATTCCCCAAGTTTCGGGTTCATCACCGGAGAGACAATAAACTCTGCTCCCATATCTAGAAAAGCCTCCGCTTCATGTGGATGATAAATAGTTCCAGCTCCCATAAATAGCCCTGGCATTTCTTCTGCACGCTTTTTTAGAATAGGGAAAATTTCAGGAGCTTCTTTACCCCTATTTACCATCTCAATAACACGGATTCCCGCTTCATAAGAAACTTCCAAAAGACGAAGACAAACATCCACATCGGGATGAAAAAATATGGGCATAATTCCACCCTGGTACATTTTTCTAATAAAGGAAGACTCTGGATTTCTCATTTTACCTTTTAATTTTTCCAATATTTTCTCCAGCTATCACTTCTTTCAACTCCGCTAGGCTACAAAACAACAGATCACCGGGAACACTGTGTTTTAGTACAGCCGCGGCCACGCCTAGTTCAATAGCCGACTGAGGTCCTTCATTGAGCAAACCATGGAGTAGACCTCCCGCAAAAGCATCACCTGTCCCAACCCGATCAATAATGTGGCTGAGGGTGTAATTTTTAGAATGCAAGGTGCTCGTTCTGGAAAAAAGAACAGCAGAGAATTCATTTACCGATGAGCTCTGAGAAATACGATTGGTATCCACCACATATTCCAATTCATTCAACACTTCAAAAAGTCGAGGAACAAGGGATTCCATGTCCTTTTCCTCCATCCCCATGCAAATTTTAAAATCCTTTAGTCCCCCAATAATAATCTGAGAATGCCCGAGCAACTTGGGCATAACATCCATCGGGTTCTTTCCATATTTCCAAAGATTGCTACGAAAGGAAGGATCAGCGCAAACTTTGATATCTCGCTTCCGGCACTCCAAAATAGCCTCTAGAGTAAAATTGGCAGTTTCCTGAGATAAAGCGGGGGTAATTCCTGACCAGTGGAGTAGATCCACATTTTCAAGAATCAAATCCCAATTTAGATTTTTACATCCATTTTTAGCAAAAACCGAATCACTGCGATCGTAGATGATTTTTGAGCTTCTTTGCATGGCTCCCTGCTCAAGGAAATATATACCCATCCTACCTGAAAAACGCTGGATGAAGTCTGTATCTAGACCATTCTTTCGAAGATTTCCTATGGCCGCATCCCCAAGCTCCCCTTCTGGAAATGAGGTAAGATGTATCACTTTATTTCCCAAAAACGACAAGGCCGATCCTACATTGGCTTCTGAACCTCCATAGACTACATCAAAAGATTCCGTTTGGAAAAAACGCTGGTGGTCTGGCGGACTCAGTCGTAACATTACTTCTCCAAGGGTCACAATTTTTTTCATGCAGGATTCTTTTTTGTCTAATTTGAAAGAGGAAATTCTAAGATAATGAAATATAGCAATGAAAAATAAAGCCATTCGACTGCACCCAAGAGATAATGTAGGAGTGGCATTGAGCAATCTTGAAAATCTGGAAGCTATACTGGTGGATGGAGAAAAGTATACCGTCACCCACGCTATTCCTGCAAAACATAAATTCGCATTAAAAGAGTTATCCACCGGCTCTGAAATACTCATGTATGGTGTGACGATTGGCGAAGCAACACAACCCATATCAAAGGGCGAACCAATAACTTTGACCAATATCAGGCACAAAGCAAGCCCCTATTCCTTGTCATACGGGCAATATGAGTGGAATCCTCTCCCATCTTTAGACAAAAGCTTCATGGGCTATTTGCGGGAAGATGGACAAGTGGGGACAGCCAATTACTGGTTAGTTTTTCCGCTGGTCTTTTGTGAAAACCAAAACATTCAAACGCTACAAGAAGCCTTCGAAATCGCCTTAGGCAAAAAGAAGGTCAACCCTTACGTGGACCTGATTTTGTCCGAAATCCATTCCGTAGATTTTTCAGAAAAAATACAATCTACGCCCAAATCCAGTGGACTAAATACCACATTTGAGAATATTGATGATGTAAGATTTATCACTCATCAACTGGGATGCGGCGGTACAAGGCGAGATGCCCAAACCCTCTGCAGGCTTCTGGCTGGTTACGTCAATCACCCCAATGTTGCTGGTGCCACCGTGTTAAGTCTTGGCTGTCAAAATGCAGAATTTAGGTTACTAGAGGAAAGATTGAACGAGATTCAATGGGATGCTAAGAAGCCTCTGATACACTGCGATCAGCAGGACTTAGGAACCACAAAAGCCCTGCTTCAATTTGCAATCAAGAAAACAGTGGAAGGATTGAAAAGTGCCAATCAAGTAAAAAGGAGCCTACAGCCCATTAGCAAACTTGTAATTGGTTTGGAATGTGGCGGTTCGGATGGCTTTTCTGGAATATCTGCAAATCCTGTCCTTGGGCGAGTCAGTGATTTGGTCATTTCAAATAATGGATCGGCTATTCTTTCGGAATTTCCTGAGCTTTGCGGAGCGGAGCAAAATCTCATCAATCGCTGTAAGGAAAAAGAAACGGCAGAAAAATTTATCCACTTAATGAAAACATACGATGCTGACGCTAAAGCTGTGGGAAGTGGATTTGATATGAATCCTAGCCCGGGAAATATAAAAGATGGCTTGCTCACAGATGCCATGAAATCACTAGGAGCGGCAAAAAAAGGCGGATTGGCACCAGTAGCGGATGTGCTGGATTATACCGAATACATCCAACGTCCAGGATTGAACCTACTTTGTACTCCAGGAAATGACGTAGAAAGTACCACTGGGCTTGCTTCTGCCGGTGCAAACATTATCCTTTTCACCACAGGTCTAGGCACCCCCACAGGAAATCCGATTTGCCCAGTAATCAAAGTTTCTTCAAATGATGCCGTTGCTGATAAAATGCCCGATATCATTGATTTCAGTACAGGTGGAGTGATTTCTGGGGAAAAATCAGTGGAGGAATGTGGAGATGAACTACTTGACTTGGTGCTTCAGGTGGCCAGTGGAGAAATAAAGACTAAAGCAGAACTCAATAGAAATTTTGATTTTATTCCATGGAAAAGAGGAGTTTCACTTTAGGTCTCAATCAAAAGTATTTTACCCTTAGATGCCTGGATACGGATTCCACGGATCTCTTGGTAAAAAGGGCTATTGTACCAATCTTGAGCCATTTGAGCATTCTCAAATCTAATTAGCACTAGCCTATCATGATTCCACTCCCCTTCCAAAACTTGCACTGGATTTGCTCGGATGATAAACTCTCCTCCAAATGCCTTGAGGCTATCCGGAGTTTGAGCAGCGTATTGTTTATACAGTTCTGGATTGGTCACATCCACTTCAGCAAGAATAAATGCAGGCATATTTTTCAATCGTTTTTTTAACCCATGAAATCTACAAAAATTAATGTGATTCAATTTGGTACGGGAAATTTTCTCCGAGGCTTTATCGAACCCATTTTCCAAAATCTCAAGAACAAAGGTTTGGCAGATCCTCGAATTTGTATTGTAGAATCTACGGGTTCAGGAAAAGCTAAAAGCATGGCTAAGTCCAAATTTGAGTATCCAATTTGGACTACGGGAATGGATAAAGGAGAACTAATCAATGAGACCTTAAGCATTGATTGCATAGCGATGGGGCTTTCCTTGCCGGAAGATGGAAAGGGATTTTTAGAACTAGCAAAAAATCAGGACCTGGAATGGGTTATTTCCAACGTAACGGAAGCTGGCTTTGTCCTCGAAAGTGAGGAAGATATGACTAAATTCCCAAAGAGTTTTCCTGCACGATTAACTCGATTTTTGTTTGATCGATTTGAATATTTTAAGGGAGACCCACAGGCAGGATTACAAATTCTTCCCTGTGAATTGGTCGAGGAAAATGGAAAGAAACTCAGAGGTATGATTCTAGGCCAAGCAAAAAAATGGAGATTAGATCAAGCATTTTTAGACTGGATAGTTCAGGAAAATAATTTCTATACAACACTAGTAGACAGAATAGTACCTGGTAAACCTTCACAAAAAACTTTACTAAAAAATGATTCAACTCACTTAGATCATCCTTTTCTTGTACAGGCTGAGCCCTACTTCCTTTTGGCTACTCAAAGTGACTTGTCCAAGGAATTGAAATTGAATATTTATGAATCAGATTTCCCGGTATTGAGTGTAGAATCTGTCCAGGAATATGCCACACGAAAGGTAAGAGTTTTGAATGGCTCGCACATCGCCATGGTGGTTCTTGGGTTACCCAAAGGAATAGAAACTGTTTCCGAATTCATGGCAGATGACTCTCTTTTTTCCGAGCTGAAAGAGATGATAGAAACGGAGGTTTTACCTTATATTTCTCAAGATCAGGAAGAGCTTTTAGACTATTCTAAGGCTATTTGGGATCGATTCAGGAATCCATTTGTCAAACACAAACTAGCTGACATATCGCTGAACACCATCACAAAGCTAAATCCTAGAATTATTGATTCAATCATCTCGTTTTATGAGGCTGAAGGAAGGATTCCTAGGAAGCTTACCGGAGTCTTGATTTCAGCATTGGTCAATTACCTAGATTCTCCCGAAAGAATCAGGGACACCGATCAGGTGAAAGCCATTTTTAGCGAAGCTAGGAAAATGAAAAACCCGAATGAAAAAGCAGATTTTTTACTTTCCCATTCGGGCTTATGGAATATCGATCTCAGGAGTTTTCAAGGGCTAAAAGAAGCGCTTTTAGGAAAACTGAGCTGACTTATTCATCAAAACCTAGACCCGCAGCAAATCTCGCTTTTGCATAGGCCACTCGCTGTTTCATTTTTAACTGGTTCAAAGTAAGTCGAGATGAAAACACCGAAACTTCACGACTATTGACCAAAAACAAGCTACTCTCCCCGATCTCAAATCGTCTCATCTCTCCATTCAACAGGAATTCTAGACTTTCAATATTTTGGCTGAAAACGCTTACCTGCGAGTTTAACACTTGATAATTGTTTAATTCGCTTTCCAGTTTTGCCCGAAGCTGAAGCTCCTTCAAGTCTCTTGAATTTTGCTTGAAATCGATTTTGGCCTTTGCCAATTCGAAAGCACCACGACTTTTCCGCAAAAATAAAGGCGAGTAAACCGTTACACCCCATTTGTAATTATTCTCGAAAAAGGGCGAATTAAACTCTCCCAAATCCTCGGTAAGGAAATTATACTTTAGCTTCACTACGGGTAAAATCTCTTGACCTTTCAGTTTCTTCTCCACATCCAAGCTTGCTAACTCAAAATCAGCTACTTGCAGATCAGGATGATTACTCACGATAGTTCTTAACTCAACAGGATCCAAAATCAAGATATCAGATCCAAATAAGGATTCAGGGCTTATATCATTTTCTAGAAACATAGGGTTACCTGTCTCATCCCAAAGGAAAGTATTCACATCCTGGGTCGCGGCAAATAAGGTCTGCTCTGCCTCCTGAAGCTTGTACAGTCTATTTAGATATATGGAAAATGCTTCCACAGTATCAATAGCTGGAAAGTCACCCTGCTCAAAGCTTTTCTTAACGAAGTCCAATCTGCGCTCAGCCAGATCGACCCCTTCCCGCAACACATTGACATCCTCGTTCGCTGTAGACCATTTCCAATAGGAATTGGTTGCATCCACATACAATTCATTCAGTAGTTGTAAGCGCTGCACTTGGGTGGATTCTTGGTAGATTTTCGCTTGGCGCAAAGCAGCTCTTCGCTTATCCATGATCAATCCTTGACCGAGATTTACAGCTGCTCCAGCTGCTATCAGACCATCTGATGGCACAGAGGCCTCAGGGTCAAGAAATTCCCCTGAGTTTCGCTCAAAAGTGCCCATTAATTCCACACCGGCCCATGTTGGGATGGTTAGTCCAGCCTCCTGCTTGTTGTAATAGGTACTTTCTTTGAATTCTTTCGTATCAAGCGTTCCATAGAGAAGTGGGTCAAAACCACCTCTGGCCTGTCTCACTTCCATATCTCCCATACGCAGATTAATCTCCGCTTGGGCAGCAACGGGGTGATAAAGTCTAACCCACTCCAAGAAGGATGGATAGTCAAGAGTATCTAGACTTTGTCCTTTTGAGACGAATGAAAGGCTTAGAAATAAAAGAATTACTCCTAGTTTCCTCATTTTTTTCCTCCTTTTGCGTTGGCATCTTTTTCTTCTGCCGTGTAGTAATCTGCCGGGAAACCATTGAGCTGTCGCCAAATCTCATACCACACCGGCACATCATTCAGAAGTGCTATACCATCCGCTCCAGATCCCATTCGCAGCAAATCAGGCCATGCCTCCTCTTCAGGATCTTCCACGACAAGTACTCGATATTGATTATTTGGTCCTGCAAATTGGTCAATAGCCACAACTATACCACCGAAGGTACCATTGGAAATCTGCGGCCATCCTGAAAAAACGATTGCTGGCCAGCCATCAAATATGAACCTAACTCTGTTTCCAACACTGATCAAAGGGAGATCCACAGGCTGTACATACATTTCCACAGCCAAGTCAGCCTCGGCCGGAACGATATTCAAAATAGCGTCTCCTTCCTTGATTGTCTCTCCCAGACCAACTTGGATGGCGCTTGCCAAATATCCATTTTGCGGAGCCAAAATATATCGGAAATTGGTTCGCTGCTCATAATTCGAATATTGATTCTCTAGCTTTGTCACCGCTCCTTCTGCATCTAACTGAGAGGTCATGGCAGTATACATTTCCGATCGAGCTTTTGCCAATTTGTCCTGGAAATCATTTTCTATCGCATCCAAGTCGATCAATGCTGTAATCCTTCCATTAATACTACTCAAGTAGTCGTTTTCAGCAGAAAGCAATTTCGCTTGAACGTCCTGAAACTTCAACCGTCTAGATTCCAAGTCTGTAAGGGATCGAAGCCCCTCTTTATACAATTGCTCGGCTCGCTCAAGCTGATCTTCTCCAATCTTGAAATTCACCTTGGCTTGCTCGAAGTAGATACTATCGGACTGCACTTTCAAATCAGCCATAGTCAACTTGTTTTCAGCTTGTTGAAGCTTTAAAACTCTACTGTTTTCTAAGGCTCGAATTTGATTTTGCAATTGCACAACTTTATCGCCATATGCATCTACAGAAAGTGATTTTACATCTACTTGTCGTTGCGTTCTTGGTAATAGCAAGGAATCGAAATACTCGTCCTTAATCTCAGAAATCCGTAGAATAGTATCTCCCTTAGCCACATAGGCACCTTCTTGAACGTACCATTTTTCAATACGTCCAGCGATGATAGAATGAATCGTCTGAGGTCTCTGCTCAGGCTTCAAAGCTGTGACAAATCCCTTTGATCGAATATTCTGAGTCCAAGGTAAAAACAGACAAAGAAAAGCAACGATCAGAATACTTGTGAGAATTCGTACTCGTTTCTTACTCTCTTTAAGTGGCAAAGTCATCACTAGACTTTTGGCACCACTAAATGGAATAGAATCCTTGATTTTATTCAGTGTGATATCTAGCATTTTACTTAGTGTTAGATGTGAATTTCAGATAATCGGCGTATGTTCCCTGGAAAGCCAATTTGCCCTCATCCATTAGAACTATTTCATCAGCTCGCTTCATGATTTCCTCTTCTTCAGAAATCAATAAAAGTGTCCATTTCCCTCCGAAAATATAGTCTAAAACCTTATTCTTTATTCCTTCATGGATGTATGGAAGTACATTTTCCATCACAACAGCCTTTGGCATTCCCATTAGGCCTCGTGCTAGCATGATCCCCTGAGCCACCGACTTAGACAAGCCTTTGCCTTCTGGCTGAATCATCGTATCCAAATCTTCAGGCAACTGATAAATATGGGTTTTTAGCTCAACCAATTCCAGAATATAATCCAATTGAGCTTGGTCAAAGTCTCTTCCCACAAGGATATTTTCCTTAATTGATCCATGGAATATTTGCTCCAAATCCAGACAATCCCCAATCATTCCTCTTAGTTTTTCCAAATGAATCATATCCAGGGACAGATCATTCACCTTCACTGTACCCTCATATTCTTCATACAATCCAGAAAAAAGAGCAAGTAAAGCTGTTTTCCCACTACCACTTTTACCGGTGAAAACAACCTTTTTCCCCTGCCCAATGGTCAAATTCAAATTCTTCAAAATGGGATCTCTTTTATCCTGCGGATGAAAAGTCAAATTTTCCATGGCAAACTTCAGTCCCTCATCCGAGTCGACTAGCGTCTTGTCACTTTCATCCGATCTCTCGAGTTCTAAATCCATTACATGGCCAAGCTTTTCTACAGCGACTAAAGTATCATAAACTGTTTCAAGAGAAAGGATCAACTTTTCGACAGAATTCACCACAAGAATGATAATAACCTCCGCGGCTACAAATTGACCAATACTGATTTGATCATTTATTAATAAGAAACTTCCTGCCAGAAGTAATGAGGTTACAATCAAGACTTTGAAAATGATCATGATTTTGTACTGAAAAATCAAAACCGCAAAGTGCTTGGACCTAAACTCCACATATTTTTGAAGGATCTTATCTGCTCTCAAAATTGGTAAGCGAGTATTTCCGACAAGCTTAAAGGTGTTGAGTGTACGTCCAACCTCTTCAAGCCAATACGCCGTCTTATACTTGTAAGACGACTCTTTAAGCGCTGTTTCCATTCCTTTTGGGCTCGTGAAATAAAAGATCAAAGCCAAAATGACTATCAAACCAATTCCAAAAAGAATAAATGTGGGGTGATAGAATGAAAGCAGCAAAAGTCCAAATACTACTTGAAGCAAAGCTGTAGAAAAATCAATCAGGATTTTTGAAAGCCCTTTCTGAAGATTAACAGTATCAAAAAAGCGGTTTACAATCTCAGGAGCATATTCCCCATGGAGCACCTCAGTTTTCACTCGAGGAAGTCTGTATGCTATCGAAAGACCTGATTTGGTAAAGATTCTTTGCTGAAGTTTCTCCGAAATATGCATTTGGGAAATCTGAAGAAATCCACCAAAGGCTACTCCTAGTGCCACAACGATCACGAGAATCACCCAAGATGTGGTAATTCTCCCTCCAAGAATAAAATTCAAAATCGCTTGAATTCCAAGGGGAAGAGAAAGCGTCACCACACCATTGAGAATGGCATAAAAGTAAATCGCATAAACTTGGCCTTTTTCCTCTGCCAAAAGACTAAAGAACCGTTTTAAGGGTGTAATTCCTACTGGACTATTCATTACTAATGGCGTTTATAACAAGTTGATGAAAGAAAGTATATCTATTGGTGGAATCATAGCTGCACTCTGTCATTCCGGGTAAATGTTGAGAATTGAACGATTGCAATAAACTGGATTCCATCACTGTTGACACTAATGTTTTTGGGTAACTGTACTTAGGATTGATCTCTCGGATGATTTGAGAAATACGGTCTCCAAATTTGTAAACCTGAGCAAAAATCCCACTTTCATGCTCATTATCTACTGCTTTGGTAAGATAACCTTTGAGTGATTCGTTTACTACTAATTTTCGAAGCTTGACAGGATCGAGGTAATCATTTTTTTTAAAAATAGGACCATCTACCATCAGCTTAATTCCTACTACCAATCGCTCATGCGGGTCTTTAAGGTTAGCTGTAGCAAATACTAGATTATGCTCCATCCAAGCCCAGTACCAGGCATTTAAATAGAGAAGAAGTTTATGCTTATTTTCAAAATAGCGATAAATAGCTGCCTCTGTACTTCCGATTTTTGTAGCTAGCTTTTTAAAGGTGAAATTCTCCATCCCCAGCTCCTGGATCAAATTTGTCCCTTCGATCACAATGGATTCACCCAAGCTGGAACTGTAAGGATCCTTCAAATAAAGATTTGAATTCACCTCTATTTTGTACGTTTTTAAGATATTTTCCATGCCTCGCGTTTTTGCAAACTTTAGCTATAACGGGCATGAAGCAGAAAGAGTTTAGTAAACCTTCGATTTTTGTTAGTAATATTTACAAAAAAGATATGAAGTCTAACTATTTTCTTTTAAAGCATGGCTCAATAGCACTTCAAGAGGGATTATTTTTAAAGTGGCCTCATTGGTAGCTTCTAATTTCACTGCAGGTGCAACTCCAGCGCGGTATCCTTCCAGCCATCTCAAAGCACACAAACACCAAAAATCTCCAGCCTTCAAACCCGGAAAATGATACTGAGGAATTGGAGTGATTAAGTCATTTCCTTTAGATCTAGAGAACTCTAAAAACTCATCTGTCATCTTCGCACAGATGGTATGCGTACCGAGATCCTCTGGGCCAGTTTCACAGCATCCATTGCGGTAATAGCCTGTGAGCGGGTTAGTACTACAGGGGATCAAGTCTTGACCAAATACATTCTTCGAGTCCATAGTTTATGATTTTGTATATATCCAAGCCCAATACACCAAAACAGGATGCACAAGGAGCAACCTTACCCAGCCTATCCATTCATCCACACACAAAACATCTGGCATACAAGATCCTATCTGAATGAAATAAACGTGAGAGGGAATAAATGCTATTAACATTAGAACAATTCCCCAAGCAGCTATTTTTTGAGTTTTGGGAATCAAAAGTCCAATAGCTCCTAAAATCTCGGCTATTCCTGCTACCCAGTTCAAAAACTCATGAGCAGGAAGGTAATCAGGAATCAAAGGCAAGTAGAATTCTGGAGATACAAAATGATTGACCCCTCCAAAAAAGTAAAACAGGGCCATGACATACTTCAGTAGATTTAAGATCAATTTCTTACTCATATTTTGTGAAATCTATTATTCTGAATAGAAGGTAATTGCCTCATTCGTTTTTTTAGAAAGACATTACCCTCTATATTGTTTTGTTAGATGAGCAAACAAAGCAATTTTTTTAGACTTAACACCAGACCCTGGGTTTTTTGGCCACCGTTTCTAGCTCTGATCTTCGCGGTGCTCATGAGCTTGTTCACGCCAGAGGTATTTTCCACCTATGTGAAAAGACTGCAAGAGTTGATTTTAATGAATTTTTCTCTTGCCTTTAGTTGGACATCCTTTTTTCTGGTTCTCATTTTAGTCGTCGTCCTGTTTTCCCCATTGGGAAAGTATAGAATCGGCGGACCAGAGGCTAAACCTCGCTTATCTAAATTCAGCTGGTTTGTCATCGTGTTGTGTACCACCATCGCAACAGGCATTTTGTTCTGGGGAAGCGCTGAGCCACTTTTTCATTTTTACAATCCTCCGAGCTTCTTTAATTTCAAACCCACGAGTTCTGAGGCAGGTGATTTCGCTGTAGGTGCTTTGTCATTTCATTGGGGGTTCACAGTTTATGCGGTGTACGTGGTTCCCTCCTTGGTATTTGGACTGATGCTTTATGCCAGAAAACCCAAATACACTTTACAGATCTTATTAAGACCCGTTTTGGGAAATCATGGTGGAGAAAAATGGGCCGGAATTCTAGATTCTATTTGTCTCTTCGCACTTGCTGCAGGAATGTCAGCCTCACTCGGAGCAGGGATAATGAGCCTTTCAGGAGGACTGCAATCCTTCTTTCCCAGTTGGAATGATAGCGTAGCTAGAGCGATCATTACTGTTGTGATCTTGATTACTTTTTTAATTTCTTCATCGACGGGGATTGACAAAGGGATTAAGAATTTATCCAAAGCTAACTTTTACTTTTTTGTCGTCCTGATTACACTTTTTGTTGGCTTAGGTCCTGGCCTCTCCGTCCTAACTATGATCGGCAACAGCCTGGGGCAGTTTGCATCAAATTTTCTAGACCTAAGCCTTCAACTATCTGGAGCTGGTGATCAATGGACCTTTGATTATACCACCTTCAATCTTGCTGTTTGGATAGCTTGGGCACCGATTACTGCACTATTTTTGGGTAAAATCGCCTTGGGAAGAACTGTTCGGGAATTCATCATCTTTAATTGGATTTTACCTTCCATATTTTGCTTGATATGGATGGCAATCTTGGGAGGCACCACCATAGAGTATGCCTTTCTTTCTCCTGAGACATATAAAAATATTTTAGAAATCCAGGGCCCAGAATCTGTGGTATATGAAATATTCAAAGAGATGGGATATTTCAGCTTTTTTTCCATCCTTTTCATTATGGGAATGTATATTTCCTTCGTTACGGCGGCTGACTCTAGTACGGAAGCCTTGGCGAGCATCAGTATGAAAAAGTCGGGTAAGGACACCTTTAATGCAGATATTAATCTCAAAGTCCTCTGGGGATCCCTCATCGCCGGTTTGGCTTGGATCATGATTACCTTTGCGGGATTGGATGGAGTGCGGATGCTCTCAGTAATTGGAGGTGCACCTGCATTTTTTATCTTACTCCTTTCAGCATTAAGTTTGGTTTTGCTTATGCTTAATCCTAAAAAATATCTCCCTTAATCTCCTTTATATTTCAGTTTTCCCACCATGTAGAGATACAAGATTTTGGAATACCTCAACATGGCTGGGAATAGAAATAAATTACTGACCACAACAGTGGTAATATACATCCAAAGCTCTGGCTCTTCAAAAAGTACATTCATCGCCACAAGCGAAGAAATGACCAAGGCCACAGAGAATGCATAGCTGATATACATTGCGCCATAAAAGAAATCTGGCTCAGGCTGAAAGTTTGCCCCGCAATGATCACAATAATGATTGACCGCGATCAGCCTTCTAAAGCTAAAAATGGAAACAGGGAACATGGATCCTTGCCTACACTGGGGGCATTTACCGCCGAGTATGGCTCCGGCTAAACTTGGTTTACTCATTGAGTTATTCTTTATCTGGAACTGTATTCGTCCAGTTCATAATCCTTTCCTCTACCCCATCTCAGAAGCTCCTCAAGGGTATAAAGCTCAAGGGTATCCAAATCTTTGACTTGAAAATTATCGCCAGAAATCCTATCCATAATTTCAATCACTCTGGATTCTCCCATATTCACAAACCTATACTTCCTCCCCACTCGAAGATTGTCCAGCGCAATTGACATACTTAGGCTTTGTCTTTGATTACGACCCCAGTAGCTTCAAAAGTAATCTCTCGCTTTGGAGCTGTGATTTGTTCAATTTCCTCCTTGCTTTTACCCTGATCTTCAGCAAAATGTCTCAAGGTTTCGACATCAGTTTCTACGATAGTTGCTACGCCCTCTAAGACGATTGGGAATCCTTGTGAATTGGTAGGCACGAAAAATCCGTAGTCTTTGAAAGTTACTCTCATGCTCTCCCCATCAGGAAGGTCCATAGTCAACCAGCATCCTTTTTTGGTGCAGACTTCGTTGATTTCTCCTACAATTTGACCCTCGAAAGACTCTCCCTCATTCAATTGAGAAACTAGCTGTGCGGTGGTCAACGCAGCTGCTTCGCTAATTTCAACACCATACTTACCTGGCACCTCTTGCGATTCCATTTCAGGAGCTTTTTCTGTTTTTTCCACTTTGACTTCAGCATTGCAAGCTGCGAGTAGGACAACAAGTCCAAGAGCCACTAGAGTTTTAAAATTTTTCATATATCTGTCGAATTGGTCGTAAAAATAGCTTCTAAAAATGTGACTAGAAAGTAAATGACTTTTCAAATTTGCCTCCAAGCCTCCGTTCAACCAAAATAGAATCTTTTTAAATTCAAAAGTTTAAAAAAGAATCTCAACAATTCTTTCAATAAAACTTCCGATTTGTTGTCAATCCCCTAATTTTACCATCTAATTCTTTCGAATTCTCAACCTATGCCTAGCCCCAAACGATTTATTATTGACTTTGACAGTACCTTCACCCGTGTCGAAGCTCTAGATATTTTAGGTGAAATAAGCCTAGCCAACGACCCAAAAAGGGAAGAAAAACTTCAAGCCATCAAGGACATCACAGATCGCGGGATGGGTGGTACTGTTACCTTTAGAGAAAGTCTAGAACAGCGACTCGATATCCTGAAAGCCAATAAAGCTCAGATTCAAGAACTGGTGGGAAGTTTACGAAACTATGTCTCCAAGTCTTTTGAACGTAATCAGGAATTTTTACGAGAGAATGCAGAAGACATTTACATCCTTTCCAATGGTTTTAAGGAATTCATTATTCCCATCGTAAGTGAATATGGAATTAAACCTGAAAACGTCTTTGCGAACGATTTTGTATTCAATGATGCTGGTGAAATCACCGATTTCAACCGAGACAATCCACTTTCTAAAAATCAAGGTAAAGCCGAAACTTTAAAGAATCTGAATCTCGAAGGGGATATTTATGTGATTGGAGACGGCTACACAGATTACGAAATCAAGGCCTCTGGTCTGGCCAATAAATTTTATGCATTTACTGAAAACATCCACAGAGACAAAGTGGCCGAAAAAGCAGATCACGTGGCTCTAAGCTTGGATGAAATCCTTTATGTCAATAATTTGAACAAGAAATTTTCCTACCCAAAAAGTCGAATCAAGGTTCTTTTACTTGAAAACATCCACCCAATCGGAGAAAATATCCTTCGCGAAGAAGGCTATCAAGTGGAAGTTGTAAGCTCAGCTATGAGCGAGGATGAGCTTTGTGAAAAAATTAAAACGGTTTCAATTTTAGGTATCCGATCTAAAACTCATGTGACCAAGCGAGTCTTAGATCATGCAGACCGTTTGCTGGCTATTGGAGCATTTTGTATTGGGACTAATCAAATTGATCTGGAAACATGCCAGGAAAAAGGAATTGCAGTCTTCAATGCACCATTTAGCAATACCAGATCTGTGGTGGAAATGGCCATTGCAGAGATCATTTTCTTGATGCGAAATTTTGCAGATAAAACGGCCAAAATGCACCTAGGAGAATGGGATAAATCTGCTACTGGAAGCTTTGAAATCAGAGGAAAAAAATTGGGAATTATAGGCTATGGAAATATTGGTGCTCAGCTTTCTGTTTTGGCGGAAAATATGGGGATGAATGTTTTTTATTTTGACGCAGTCGAAAAACTTGCCTTAGGAAATGCTACTAAGCTAAATTCCCTGGATGAGCTCTTGAAAACCTGTGATGTAGTATCCCTTCATGTGGATGGCCGAAAGGAAAACAAAAACCTCATGGATGCTAAGCGAATCAAATCCATGAAAAAAGGCGCAATTCTGCTTAATTTGAGCCGTGGTCACGTTGTGGATATTGATGCTTTAAAAGAAGCCATCCTTTCCGGACATTTGGCTGGTTGCGCTGTGGACGTATTCCCAGAAGAGCCTAAAAATAATTCTGAGCCATTTGAATCTGAACTCAAGGGATTACCCAACACTATCTTAACCCCTCACATTGGAGGCAGCACTCTAGAAGCACAAGAGAATATTGCCAATTTCGTTCCCGGGAAAATCATGGAATATATTAATACCGGCAATACGTTTAATTCTGTAAACTTCCCGAATATCCAATTGCCATTTTTGGTGGATGCGCATCGTTTGATTCACGTTCATGAAAATTCACCAGGGATTCTTGCTAAGATCAACCAGATTTTAGCCAACTATGAAATCAACATTGTGGGACAGTATCTCAAGACCAATGAGAAAATAGGCTACGTAATCACAGATATTGATAAAGCCTACTCCAAAGAAGCCATTGAGGATCTCAAGGCTATTCAGGGTACGATACGATTTAGAGTATTATATTAATCTAATATGAATATCAGCTTTCTTTCCAGTGAAAGAATATCTTATTGATCGAGGTTAACCTGGAAGTTCTGTGGACAGTAGACCGTGGTCATTGGACGATTATCCCCGATATTTACCCAATAAACTTTCCGTACTGGATTAATTGCGGATAATCATCTAATCTAATCAATGGAAACGCCTCGCATGAGTCGAATTCGACCAATCAATACGAAGGTGGTGTAAGCTGTCCAGACGACTAAAGGAAATACGAAATAGGCTAACTGAGGGGAGATCTGCCCTACTTGGGAAGCAAGCCAAAGTGAAACCATCAAAATCAAACCATTTCCTAAAAGTCCAAACTTGATGGCAGATATGCCTGTGGCTTTTTCAAGACCAAGGGTATAATAAGGATACATGGCACAAACAAGTGCTAAAGTGAAAACATTGAATGCCATTTCACTCATATCCATTCCAAAAAGTTTGCTTTGCAAAGTGGCCAACAAACCAAAAAGAACAATCCAAACGATCGGAATCATGATTCCGGCAGGCTCAAACCATAGGCGTTTAGAGGGGCTATTTCCCTCAAACTTCAATCCTAGAAGAAAAGCAGGCAGGCTGACGAAAACCAAAATGGCTTCGAAAAAAATAATATTGACCAAAAGGCTGCTTTCCATAAAATTAAAACAGCCCAAATGCATAAAAGTTTAGATTAATTTTGATCAAATAATCTCCTGTGATAGTTTATTTGGCCAAGATGATAATTCAAATGACCATACAGGTGCAGTAAAAAGTTTTGATAGGTCAATTCTCGTGGAAAGGGTTGAATAGGAAATTTATCTGGAAGCTGATTCTCGCTCAACCCATCAAGACTTTTGGAAACACAGCTTCTAGCCTCTTTAATTTCTTCAATTAATTTCTCGCGAGGGACAGGAATACCTGAAAACTCAAATTCCCGATCCCTAACATAGTCGATTCCTCCTATTTCCTTTCCGATAAACGCCCGAAGGTTACCACAAAGGTGCACACAGAGTGCTCCTCCCGAGTTAGTAATCTGTCCATCCACTTTCCAAAGATTTTCTTCACTTTGATAGCTTTCTATCTCCTGACTTAGCTTGGTCAGCTCACGGTCAAATAAAAATTTCAAATCCTGAATCATAAGTAAATGCTTTGAGTGAAACTTCTTAATCAATCACATTCCTACGATTCCCAAATTTGCTTCCTTCTGAAGGTTTATCCTTTGAAGTGGGTTTCGGAGAATTACTAGTCTGTTGATTGGATTGATTTGGAGGTTTTTGAGAATGATTCCGCTTATTTGAGCCTTGTCCACCCTTATTCTGATGTGGTGGACGCTTTCCTTTAGGCCCAGCTTTACGAGGACCTTGTCCTCCATGATTCCCTTTGGAATTTGAGCCTTTACCTTTTTTCTGGCCTGGTGCATAAACTGGACCTTCTTCAAAGCCTTCTGGCAAGGTCATTCGGTTTACTTCCATACCTATCAAAGCCTCAATTCGATCAAATTTCTGCTGATCCTTTGGGTTGACAAATGTGATCGCCTCTCCTTCCTTATCTGCACGAGCAGTACGTCCCACGCGGTGAACATAATCTTCTGGATCGCCAGGGGTATCATAATTGATTACGAGTTCTATTCCAACTACATCAATTCCACGTGAGATAATATCTGTACCTACCAGAATCTTCAAGGTTTTATTTTTGAAAGCAGACATGATTTTCTCCCGATCGAGCTGCTCTAAATCCGAATGAAAGGCCTCGATGTCAAACTTCCTTCGGAGAATTCGATGGAGTGCCTTGACTTTGTCTTTGGTCGAACAGAAAATAATTACTGCCTCATAGGCTTTCTGAGAAAGGATATGCTTAACCAATTCCTCTTTCTGGTTATCATATACTGAATACATAGACTGAGTCACCCCAGCAGCCGTCTTTCCTATGGCAATAGAGATCTCCTCAGGATTTCGGAGAATCTTCATGCTAAACTGCCTGATCTTTTGTGGCATAGTTGCCGAAAAGAGAATGGTCTGACGGTCTTTCGGTAGGTAATTGACGATTTTCAGGATATCATCCGAAAAACCCATATCCATCATTCGATCGGCTTCATCAAGCACCAAATGCTGTAAACTACTGAGGTCCATTTTGCCACCGGCAAGTAATGCAATTAGTCTACCTGGTGTAGCAACGATAATTTCAGCACCTGTTTCGAGGGCTTTCTTTTGTTGCTCCCAAACGATCCCATCTCCACCGCCATAGACGGGAATGGAGCTGATTCCTAGAAAATAGGCAAAGCCTTGTATTTGCTGATCGATCTGTAAAGCGAGCTCACGCGTGGGAGCCAAAATCAGCGTATTTAGCTTTCCAACCTCTGATTTTGATATTTTATTTAGAATAGGAAGTACAAAAGCAGCGGTCTTACCCGTACCCGTTTGAGCGCAAGCGATCAAGTCTTTATTGTCAAGAATGACAGGTATTGCTTTTTCCTGAATAGTGGTAGGCTGTTCAAAGCCCATTGCATCGAGTCCTTCTTGAAGAGAAGGCTCAAAGTTGAATGAAGAGAAATCCAAAGGTTATGGTGATTAGGTAATAATCGAAAAAAACGTCTAAACAAGAAGTTTAGCTATCAAAGATACCATTTTCAACTCACTTTACCAGATAATTCTATGCTTCAGCGCTCGATTACTACTTGTCAGGAGAAATAAAAAACTTTTTTCCCCTTCCATACATTTACTCTATATTACATAGTATAACCCATCAATCGCATGATCAGGCACCCATTTGATTCAAAAGCCCGAATTCTTACAATTTTTATTTTCGCTTTTTTCCTAGGATTCACTGGAATGGCCCAGCAATTCACCCTAAAAGGACGAGTATTGGATGCTGATACAAAGAATTTTATCGATGGGGCAAGTGTCACTATCAGAGGAAACGCTGATGGTGAACTCACCAGTTCTGGGGGTTTCTTTGAGCTCCCTGACTTACTGGCTGATCGCTACGTTTTATCTATTCGATTTAATGGATACAATTTGTATGAGCAGGTGGTAAAACTAGAATCTGATTTGGATTTGGGTGACATTTTCTTGGTGAAATTTGGAGCTGAAGGCACAGGCGCGGCCATTCAAAAAACCATCCGCGCAAACAATATCACATCACTATTCAACGAACGTCCCAATATGATTGGAGGAAATATGGTGTATGGTATTCCTCCCGAACCAAAAAAATTAGTCGGAACTTCCTATATCGATGATAAATGGAACTCTGCCTCTATCCTACTTTACAGAGATCAGCAACTTTTAGAGGGTTTTCGGGCCCGCTACAATGTGATTTCAAATATGTTTGAACTCATGGAGCCTGAAAACAATCTGGTTTCCATCATGCCTGGGCTAAGAATTCAAAATATCGTTTGGGTTGACTCTGCATATAAAGTACCTCGGTACTTTGTCAATGGAATGGATTTTAAAGAAGAGGGTGCTCCAATATCCGGTTTCTTTGAGGTACTGGTTGATGGTGAATTACCACTGATGCGAAGAACTAAAGTCATTTTAAAGGAATCCAACTATAACACGGCCCTCATGGTTGGTGAACGAAATGACCAACTGCTGAAAAGGAATTATTACTATTACCTCAAAGGAAAAGAAGTAATAGAAATCGAAAAAAATAGAAAAAAATTCTACGCAATTTTTGGGGACAAAGCTGAAGAAATGGAATCCTTTGCAAATGATAACGGATTGAATCACCGAGAGCCTAATCACATTTTTCAGCTCTTCACCCGATACAATTCCTTATTTCCTGGCTTTAGCCCTATTATCACCCAATTAATCGAGGATAAATAAATCTCAATTTGAACTATGAAAAAGTACCTACTTTTCCTGCTTTGCATCACTTCATCCATCACTTTTGCACAGCGACTTCCCAATGAAGCACCTGGTAGCAAGCCCACTCAGAAACCCGTCCTTCATGGAAAAGATTGGGTAGCTATTACAGGAAAACCGCTAGCGGCAACCGCAGGTGCACAACTCTTCTATCAGGGTGGAAACGCCGTGGATGCTGCCTGCGCGATGCTCGCAGCCACAGCCACCATGTGGGATGTGCTCTCTTGGGGCGGTGAAACACAAGCTTTGATCTATCATCCCACACTCAAAAAAGTCATCGCCATCAATGCAATGGGTGTAGCGCCGACGGGTGCGACTGTTGAGTTTTTTAAATCTGAAGGAATGGACTATCCGCCGGCTTTTGGACCATTAGCGGCAACGACTCCGGGAACTGCAGGAGGCCTGATGACCATGCTCGCAGAGTATGGCACCAAAAGTCTTGAGGAAGTTTTGGCGCCAGCAATGAAACTTGCACAGGGCTATCCAATAGAAGCCCAAACTGCGAATGCTATCGAAGGAGGCAAGGAAAGAATAAAACAATGGCCTTACTCCAAAAAAGTGTTTTTGCCTCACTTGGGTGAAGAAAGAGAAGGTCCACAAGTTGGAGAAATTTTCATCCAAAACGACCTGTATCAAACTCTCTCCAAACTAGTTGAAACCGAAAGAGCAGCCTTGGCTGCAGGAAAGAGTCGCTCTGAAGCGATCTATGCCGCAAATGATCGGTTTTATAGAGGTGATATCGCCAAAGAAATTGTCCGTGGAGCTCGTGAGCAGGGTGGGCTTTTCACAGAGGAAGATCTGGCTACTTGGAAAGCGAAAATCGAAGAACCATTAATGGTCAATTACAAAGGAATCGAAGTTTATAAACTACAGGAATGGACTCAGGGACCTGCGCTACTTCAGTCTTTGAATATTTTGGAGAATTTTGACCTTAAGTCAATGGGCTATAATTCCACACAATACATTCACACCCTTTACCAGGCAATGAGCATGGCCTTCGCAGACAGGGACTTCTATTACTCGGATCCTGCTTTTGATCCAGTATCCCCCATGAAAGGACTTCTTTCGAAGGAATATGCAAAAGCCAGAGCTGCCCAAATCAATATGGAGGCAAATGACCCTAATATTGGGCCAGGTGATCCTTACCCATTCCAAGGAGGTGTAAATCCTTTCAAAGATCTACTGGCCAAACAGCGGGAAACCGTCGCGGTAAATCTTCCCGGAGAACCCATCCAAGGGCCAGATGATCCCTATTTATTGGAGTTCCAAAGTGGAACCACATCCATTCAAGCAGCTGATAAAGATGGATGGGTAGTTTCCATCACACCAAGCGGCGGTTGGGTACCGGCAGTAATTGCAGGAAACACAGGGGTGGGCATGAGTCAGCGGATGCAGAGCTTTGTTTTGGATGAGAATTTGAATCCCTACAATCTAGTGGAACCCGGTAAAAGACCAAGAGTTACCCTCACACCTAGCCTAGCTTTGAAAGACGGAAAACCATTTCTATCCTTTGCTGTACAAGGAGGGGATTCCCAAGATCAAAATCTTCTCCAGATGTTTTTGAATGTGGTGGAGTTTGGAATGAACGTACAAGAGGCCACCGAAGCTGCCAACTTCAATACCTACCAGATGCAAAGCTCTTTTGGAGATCATGCGATCAAACCCGGAGCCATGACCTTACGTGAGGATACCTCTCCATGGGTTCGCAATGAACTAGCCAAAATGGGCTATCTCATGGATTTTTGGTCCAAAACATCAGGTCCGATCAATGGAATTTGGTTTGATTGGGAAAACGGCACCCTTTGGGGCGGAAGCTCAAACTATGGGGATGATTATGGGATTGCTTGGTAAATTATGCCCTGAAGACGGCTATCCGTGGGAATAGCTATTTTTTCAAAAAATTCATCCAATAATTCAGTGAACAATTGTGATTGTTTGTTTCTACATAAGAAACATTGTCAGATCTAGATTATCTTGCTCTTCGGTGAAAAATAGTTTTTCTCTTAATCTTATCTTAAAAAATGCTACTTGTTTTAGCTCATGAGTAATTTTTATTCCTTTTGCTGTGCAAATCACTAATAGGTTGCTGTCTTAATTTTTGAGGTAATGGGTATAACTGATAAATGTCATACTTATTAGGCATTATTTTTAATAATTTTGAAAACGCAACATATAGTAATCATGAAAAGCAAAATACTCATTTCACTAATCTCGATTTGTTTATTTCACTGCAGCCAGCCAGAAAAAACTGAAACCATTAATCTAGAGGAATTTACCTCGAAGCAGATGACAGGAGTAGAGCAGATTTCAATAGACGTTGATTTGAATGCTGCCATAGATCGGCTCTCGAAGGCAGTAACTTACAAAACCATTTCGAACCAAGACAGAGAGGATTTTGATACCGAGGCATTCCTCAGCTATCATCAATTCTTAGAAGATTCTTATCCAGAAGTTCATAAGACTTTGAGCAAAGAGGTTCACGGAGATCCTCGGCCTTATAGTTTATTATATACCTGGGAAGGCAAAGACCCATCACTTGAGCCTGCACTTTTTTATGCCCATATGGATGTGGTGCCGGTACCTGAAGATTCCAGAGATGAATGGAAAGTAGATCCATTTGCTGGAACGGTAAAAGACGGCTATATCTGGGGAAGAGGTGTCTTAGATGACAAAAATCAGGTGCACGCTATTCTAGAAGCTGCAGAAATGAAAATAAAAGAGGGCTGGCAACCATCCAGAACTATTTATTTTGTTTTTGGACAAGATGAAGAAGTAGGTGGTGCAGAAGGTGCAAAAGCCATCGCAGATGTACTAGAAGCTCGTGGAATTGAGCGATTCGCCTATGTAATGGATGAGTCAGCTCCTTTAACCCCTGGTATTTTCCCAGGAATTGATGCTAATACCGCTCTTATTGGGATCGCTCAAAAAGGATTTATCAGTCTAGAGTTGGCTATAAATGGTATCGGAGGTCACTCATCTATGCCACCAGAGGAATCTAATATTGGTATTCTAGCAGAAGCCATAGTGAAGCTCGAAGATGCCCAGTTTCCTTATAAAATTCATCCAGCCGTTCGCTCACAATATCTCTACATGGGCCCAGAGTTGGACGAAGCGAATCAGCCTCTATATGCTGCTGTGGCTTTCGGAAAAGATGATGAAATGACCGAACTGGAACAAGAATTCATTGATGTTATGTCAAAAAATGAAGTTACACGAGCCATGCTGCATACGACTATTGCAACCACCATATTCAATGCTGGCGTTAAGGATAATGTCCTCCCTCCTGCAGCTACTGCTGTAGTTAATTTCAGACCCATGCCGGGAGATACACCAGAAGTAATCATTGAGCATGTAAAAAATGCTATACAAGACGATCGCATCAGCATTCGTGATATATCCGCCTCCACTCCAGCTACCAATATTGCCGAGGTGGGCAACGCCGCTTACACTATGCTAGAAAAAACCATCCGCCAGGTTTACGGAAACGACCTTATAGTATCACCGTTCTTTGTGGTCGGTGGCTCGGATTCAAAGCACTTTCAAGCGAGAGATTTTGCTCCTGATGTCTATACGATCACGGCTATCCAATTAGAGAATACCGAAGAGTTTAAAGGATTTCACGGTGTCAATGAACGTATTCTAGTGGAAGAATATGCAAAATCAATTGGCTTCTTTTATCAAATATTTGATAATCTGGAGGAGTTTTAAACGATTTTCTTGCATCCTCTAAAATTCAAACCCTAGTTAAATCCTTTTTTACTTTGGGTATGATTGACTCAAAATCATGATCAAGAAAAAACTATCAATTCTACTCCCGATACTGATTCTTATCTACAGTTTAAGTGGTTATGGTTTTTCTCAGAATCGAATGGTCCCCGATACTGTGAAAAACCTCATTATTCCTGAAGGAGACCTTAAAGAATCAATTTTAGTTACCGCCAGCGAGTTGCTGGCATACCCAGAATTCAAAGGCTCTTGGCCCATGTTTGGGACTGCCATTCGGGTGAAAATAGGTGGTTACTTGAAAACAGATTTTGTCTATGATTTTGATGGGACACGAGATCCGAATCAGTTTTTAATGTCAACGATTCCTGTCGAAGGACAAGAAGAGTTCGGAGACGAGGGTTACGTTTCTTTTTTTGCAAAAGAAACCAGGGTGAATATTGATTTAAGGAGATTTGCAGAGGATAAGATTCCCTTACAAGCCTTTGTTGAAGGAGATTTCTTCACAGAGGGTAATCGGTTTCGATTACGACATGCTTATATCACAGCAGGTAGTTTTATCATTGGTCAGACTTGGACTACGCTTTCTTTCTTAGAATCAATGGCTTTTATGATTGATTTTGCTGCGGGGGATGCGCTTTTCGGTGGCAGAAGTGTACAGATTAGATATCAAAAACCTCTAAGCGAGTCAGTAAAATTTTATGTGGGTCTAGAATACCTTGCTTCACTTGGTATCGAAAATCCAACGAATCTTGATGGAAAAGCTAACATTCAAACTCCCCTATTTGCGCTCAGACTGGACAAAAGATGGAAAACAGGAGTACTTTTCCTAGGAGCAAGTCTGACACAATTACGCTGGGATGGTGGTGATACTGGTCCAAGTGATCAAATCCCACAGCTGTCTTTCGTCATCGCTGGAAGACAATATTTTGGAAAAAGTAAAAACAACTATTTCACCTTTAATGTGAGCGCAGGCGACGCTTATGGGGAAAATATAATTGCATTTGCAGGAAGCAATGCTAATGCGGTTTTAAAGGAAAATGGTCAATTAGATGCCATAGCAGGGCTTTCTGCCATGGTGGGTTTTATGCATAGATGGGCACCCACGTTAGAGTCTAACTTTAATTATGCATATGGCTGGCTTAAAGCACCAGATGAGAGAGCTCCTTTTGCTTTAAAAAGAGGTGGAATCGGTCACTTGAACCTGGTGAAGCACTATGATAAAAATTTTTCAACCGGCATAGAATATATGTGGGGAGCACAAAGAACCGCGAATGACGCTTTTGGGAATGCCGCTCGCCTTCAGTTTATGGCAAAATTTGAGTTTTAAAAATATACTTCGGCACAAATATTTAAGTACAGATGAAAAAGCTAAAACCACTTGGACTAATCCTCTTCTCCTTTATAATAAGTCTTACCGCATATTCTCAATCTGAAAACGCAGAAGGAAAGAGTTCAGCTGATCTAGCCAAACAATTAGCGAACCCTAATGCTACGCTAGGTCAAATGCTTTTTCCGATCGACTATATTCGATACAATGGTGAAGTGGATAATGCTGCGCAAAATGGGTATGTTCTTAATTTTCAACCATCGCTACCTTTTCCTATCTCAGAAGGTATAAACCTCTATTTAAGACCATTAATCCCAATCTACCTTTCTCAGCCTGTAATTGGAGACAATGGTTTTGAATCAAAAGGTGGTTTGGGAAACATAAGTGCGGATTTGGCCATAGGAAAGACATGGCCTTCAAAGTGGATCACGCTTGTAGGGGTTTTTGCCGGCTTCCGAACAGCATCTAACGAAGCCTTAAAATCCCGCCAAAATACGTTAGGTCCGGAAATGATGATCGCCAAATTGACCAATTTTGGAGCCGTAGGATTTATAGCTAGTCATGCATTTGGAGTCGGTAATTTGTCCGATGCCGACCCATCTACCACTACTATTCTCCCGGATGATTTTTGGGTAGCATCGGACGGCACTGCCAATACAAGTGTGACAGCGGGTCAATACTTTTATACAATCAATCTATCCAATGGATGGCAAATAAATGCCACTCCTACCTATGCCTACAATCATAGAGCAGAATCAGGAAACAAATTAACTCTACCATTGGGGACAGGATTTCAAAAAGTTGTTCTATTCGGAAAGGTTCCTGTTCGATTTGGTGCTCAGTATTGGTACTATATTGCATCACCTGACACTTTTGGTCCTCAACATCATTTTCGCGTGACCGTCGCTCCAGTGATACCCTTACCCTGGTAAAGCTTTTGTTGTCTATGCTGGCTCTATCGGAAAATAATCTTATACTTATTTGGGGAGTTAAACAAAAAGTCCATTAAGTGTGCCCAGACCGAAAACCAAAGTTCAATTACTAGCTCAAAGTCATGAAAATTTTCAGAAGCTTCTAGATTATATCAATGCATTATCCAAGGAGGATCAACTTACTGATTTTCATGGTGAAACAATGAATCGAAATATTCGGGATGTTTTGGCTCATTTACATCACTGGCACTTGATGATGTTAGAATGGTATCAAATAGGAATGTCAGGGCAAAAACCCGAAATGCCAGCCAAAGGATACACTTGGAAAACTACTTCTGACATGAATAAATGGATTCTTGAGAAGTACCAGAAATCGAACTTAAACGAGGTGAAAAATGCTTTCCTAAAATCCCATGAAGAGATAAGAGCCTTGATTGAAAAACACAGTGATGAAGAGCTCTTTAAGAAAAAAAGATATCACTGGACTGGAAGTACTTCTTTGGCTGCCTACCTGATCTCCGCCACCTCCAGTCACTATGATTGGGGTCTGAAGCTTATCAAAAAAGGAAAGAAATTACCATAAGCAGGTTTAAATTTCTTTCCTCTTTTTTACCAGTAAAAGCTTCTTATCTCCTACGAATTTGCTGTAATGGAAAAACGACTGGAGATTCATTCCCATCTTTTCCTACAGCAGCTACACCGAAGTAATAATTATCGATCACTATACCTTCTAAGGTATGCTCATTCACTCCAGAAACGTACACAAAATTATCCCAAGTAGGTGAGGTAGTCTCTCTAAAATAGATTTTATATCCTGCTACATTATCATCTTCACTGGCTTCCCAAGCGAGAGTTGTTGCTGGTCTTACGGCACCACCAATTCGCACATCCTTAGGTGCAGCTGGCGCCCAAGCAAGACCTGCAAGTGAAATAGCGTTTACAGAAGTCAATTTTGCTGCATAGTCAAAATTTACCCATTTGATTACATCTCCATACTCAATGCCATCCTCCACACGGATATCTTGGTGTTGTTGGGTATAGTTTTCATGCGCTTCCATGATTCTAACTCCTGCATATCCCAGATCATTAAATGGTCGATGATGTCCGCCTCTCCCAAAACGATCTAGTCTGTAAATCATCATTGGGTTCATTTCTGGCATGTAGGTTTTTACTTGTTTATGGATATATCGCGCTAATTGTCTTGAGTTTCCATCCACTTCACCACCTGTAAATCTTCTGGCTCTTCTTTGCTGCTCAGTCTCATTGGCAGGAGTAGGTTCTGAAAAAATTCGGAATGCTCTATTGTCAATCACACCATCCACTCCCTGAATATTTCCAATCATGTCATTGTTCAGAACACCCACGATTTCCCATTCATTTTCCTGAGCATATTTCGCTAAGCCTGCTCCACCAAATAGCCCCTGCTCCTCTCCAGACAGCCCCACGAAAGCCACACTATGCTTAAACTTATATTTGGACATCACTCGAGCAGCCTCAATGGTTCCTGCCATTCCGGAAGCATTGTCATTGGCTCCGGGAGCATCGATCTCAAAATCCATGGTATTGGAAGCTCTGGAATCGATATCTCCTGACATCATCACATAGGAGTTAGGATAATCAGTTCCTCTCAGTACTGCCACCACATTTACCACATAGGCATCTTTGGGCACACGGCTATTTCCTTCTTTTGTCACCAGATCTCTCTGATAAAAAACCTCTAGGCAACCGCCACATTCTGCCGAAATCTTCTCAAACTCTGCTTTGATCCATCTTCTGGCCGCGCCTATTCCCCGAGTATCAGAAAGAGTGTCCGAAAAGGTATTTCGCGTACCGAAGCTCACCAGTTTTCGAATATCTGCCTCAATCCGTTCGGCCGATGTATTTTCAATAATCTCATAAATCCGGGTATCTATTTGTGGAGGAGCTTCTTGCGCAAAAGTGACATTAGCTGTAACAAAAAAAGCCCCCAAAAGGAATAAAGAAGATAGAATTTTCATTTGTCTAAAGTTTAGATCGGGAAATTAGAAGAAGAATGCCGCAGCAAAAAAGAAAAGTTTACAAGCGGAGAAAAAAACTGCTCAACTCGCCAAGGCTGAGGTAGAATCAACACATTTGGTTAGACATATCTAAATTTTCGAAAAACTAGTCATTCAAATATTGGGCGAGTAATCTTTGAAACTGATGAACACCCTTTTCCATTTTCGGTGAAAAGCGACCCGTTTTATACACTCGCGAGCCCACTCCCTTATAAACTCCTTCCACCACAAACTCATCCTCCCTTTCCACTTTATCCAAGGAAACACCTGCTCCAAGATCTAATTTGGGTTCATCTAAAACGTAGCTGTAAAAGCTGACTTTGGTTCGATTAAGGGATATTGGCTTCACCACATTGACTGAACAACCCCAAGGATAAAAATTGAACATCATATTGGGGAAAACCCAAAAATAGTAGGCCGAGATTTGCTCACCAAAATCCTCATGATCGGGAGGTAAGTCAAAAACATGCTCTCCACCTTTGGAGTATCCGATCTGCACATTACAAAGTGGGTAAAGTTCCGTTTTATACTTCCCATAGTCCAGAGCCGCATTTAAGCTTTCATGAACAAATGGGATATGAAACCCCTCCAAATAATTATCACAATAGAGTGCCCAGTGCGTATTTACAAGGTAATCCTTGTTTCGGCTTTTGTCCTCGCGCATATCTGCCAAAGGCAAGAAGCCTACTTTTCCGTTCATAGCTTCTAAAACCACCTCAAAATCCATCACATTTTCCAAGGCTGTAAAAAGCCAAGTCCCCCATTTTTTTAAAGGAAAGCGATGAAGGCTGTCCTCCTTTCTAGGAAAATTTTTAGCATCCCTGAATTCGGGCATGTGCAAAAACTCACCCTCAAGATTAAACCTTCGGCCATGATAGGCACAAGTGATCTGTTTGGCCTTAGTCAACGAATGGCAGAGGATATTCCCTCGATGGGTACAGACATTTGAAAGACAATGGAGCTCCCCATTATTTCGCGTCAATAGCATGGGTTCTTCTAAGCCAAATTCTAAAAACACCCTCGGATTACAAATACCATCTAAATTCAATGAGGCATCATCCCCTATCCACTGCCAAGACTTGGCAAAAACCTTTTCAATCAGTGCGTCAAATACGTCTTGTGATCTATAGAAATCCGATGACAAAGTCTCTGCCTGGGCTATGTCTTCGTGGATTTGATACTTCTTCATAGATTTCCTTTATCTTCAATTGATCTAAAGTAATCATTTCGGTTCAATACCTTTTTTCAATTGAATAAAACTCCTTCGCGACAGTTTGGCCTTATCACTGTTATTTCCCTCGTCGCAGGAGGAATGATTGGTTCTGGAATATTTATGCTTCCTGCCTCCCTAGCATCATTTGGTTCTATAGGCCTCTTCGGTTGGTTGATTGCCGCCATTGGAGCCATTGTACTTGCCAAGACATTTTCCAAACTGAGCGAAGTTATCCCAGAAAATGGTGGATCTTTCGCATACACCAAGGCGGCTTTTGGGGATTTCCCAGCCTTCATTGTGGCCTGGGGATACTGGATTTCCATGTGGAGTACCAATGCAGCCGTAGCTCTAACTTTTGCTGGCTACTTAGGCGTGTTTTTTCCTTCGACCTCTCAATCCCCTCTTTTTGCACCTATAGTAGCTCTTGTAGTTATTTGGACCTTAACCTATGTAAATAGCCGCTCAGTTCGTTCTGGAGGGAATATCCAGGTCACCACTACTATCCTAAAAATAATCCCTGTAATCGTCGTAGCCATTGGAGGCTTTTTCTTCTTTAATGTCGAGCACTTTACTCCCTTCAACCTTTCGGGAGAATCCGCATTTACAGCAGTTTCTGGTGCCTCCTTGCTCTGCTTCTACGCCTTTTTAGGAATCGAAGCTGCCACTATTCCTGCAGATAATATCAAGAATCCAAGTATCAATATCCCTAGAGGAACCCTTATCGGGGTCCTAGTAGTGGTCTTTCTTTATGTCTTGAGTACTGTTTCGATTTTTGGGGTGTTATCTCCCGAAGAAACAGCTGCAAGTACGGCGCCACTGAGCGATGCAGCCACCCGGATATTTGGATCTTGGGCAAGTTATCTTGTGGCTATCGGTGCATGTATATCCACCTTTGGGGCATTGAATTGCTACATTCTCCTTCAAGGACAACTTGCCCAATCCATGGCAAAAGATGGAATGCTCGCCAAGCCCATGGCCTATTTGAATGACCAAGACTCACCCGCCGTGGCCGTTGTAGTATCAGGTGTTTTTATCACTATCCTCTTGCTTCTCAATGTGACCAAAGGGCTGACAAACCTCTACACATTCATGGTTGAGCTCACCACCATAACTTCTTTGCTATTTTACCTGTCAGCAGTCTTGGTTTATGGGTATTTTGCCTATCGTCGAGAACGAGGTTTTACGCGAAGTCTAAAAAATGGACTTATCACACTAATTGGTTTAGCCTTTTGCCTTCTGGTATTTTTAGGCTCAGGTCTTGAAATATTAGTCTGGTCAGGCGTGTGTCTGCTCGCTGGAGTTCCTATTTACTATTACTATACCAAAAAGAATAAATGAAAACTTGTCATTCTGAGTACGGTCAAATTGATCGAGTCATTCTAAAACCAGCAGATTCTGCTTTCAAGAATCAAATGAAAATCAATAATGAATGGAAGGAATTGAATTACCTCTCTCCCGTTATTTTTGAAGATTCCTTGGAAGAGTACCGAAATTTTATGGATTTCTTTCAAGTTCAAGGCTCGCAGATTTTAGCACTTCCTCCTTCTGAAACCAGCCTGGATTCGATCTATTGCAGAGACACTTCTCTTGCCACAGACTATGGAATGATTTTTTGCACCATGGGAAAAAAGGCAAGACTACCCGAACCAAAAGCCATCCAAGAGTTTTGTGAAGAAAAGGGCATACCTGTTTTAGGACAAATAACATCGCCAGGAACTTGTGAAGGAGGAGATATGTGCTGGCTGGACGAAAAAACGCTGGCAATAGGACATACTTACCGGACCAATCTCGAAGGAATCCGACAAATCAAATCCCTTTTGGAGCCAAAAGGCATAGAAGTGCTAACGGTGGAGTTGCCACATTACAAAGGTCCGACGGACGTGTTTCATTTGATGTCCATCATCAGTCCATTAGACAAGGATTTGGCTATGGTTTATTCTGCTTTGATGCCAATCTACTTCAGAGAGGAGTTGCTCAAAAGAGGATTCCAACTCGTGGAATGTCCAGAGGAAGAATTTGAAAGTATGGGCTGTAATGTCCTCGCTTTGGCACCACGAAAATGCCTGATTGTAAAAGGAAACCCCATTTCAACAAAAAGACTTCGAGAAGTAGGATGCGAGGTTATAGAATATGAAGGACAAGAAATTAGTCAAAAAGGATGTGGTGGTCCTACTTGCCTGACCCGTCCCCTAGAGCGAATTATTTAAATTTTGAGCCCATTAAAAAAACTCAATCCAATCGAAAAATAGTAGATTAGAAACTGTCTTAACTCAGAACACATGCTAAAACACATTTCAAAGTCTTTGCCTTTTTTATTCCTTTTAGGAGTAAGCAACATTACAGTCGCCCAAAGTCAAAGCCCAGCAAGCCTGAAAAAGGAAGTTCAGGCTTCCATCGATCAGCGATTTAAAGAACTAACCGATCTAAGCGATCGAATTTGGGCCTTTGAGGAAATTGCATTTCAGGAGACCCAATCCTCTGCTGCACTTGCGGATTATGCGGAAGAGCTAGGATTCCGGGTAACTCGCGGAGTAGCTGAAATTCCCACGGCTTTCGTCGCAGAATATGGCAGTGGAAGCCCAGTTATTGGAATTCTGGGAGAATTTGATGCTCTTCCCGGGCTTTCTCAAAACAAAGTTCCCTACAAAAGCCCATTAAATGAAGGCGCACCAGGTCACGGTTGCGGCCATAATTTATTCGGTGTTGCAAGTCTTGGTGCTGCAGCGGCGATCAAAGACCTAATTGACAAGGGTGAAATTCAAGGAACAGTTCGTTTTTATGGTACTCCCGCAGAAGAGAAATTCTTTGGCAAACTATGGATGGTTCGAGCTGGACTTTTTGACGATGTGGATGCTGTGATGGATTGGCATCCTGGACCAGAAACACAAACCGCAGTACAAAAAGGATTAGCTTTAGTAGACTTTCAAGTCGAGTTTTTTGGTCAGGCGGCTCATGCTTCCAGCGACCCATGGAATGGCCGAAGTGCAGGAGATGCACTGGAGCTGTACACTACGGGGATAAATTATTATCGCGAACACGTGAAGCCTACCGTACGAATTCATTACCATATCCAAACTGCCGGTGAAGTAGTCAATGTAGTACCAGATTACAGCAGAATATGGGTAAGAGTTCGCGATAGCAGCAGGGATGGATTAATTCCAGTCTATGAGCGGATTCAAGCCATGGCTGAAGGTGCTGCTATTATGGCCAATGTAGACTACAAGGTGAACCTCATTTCTGGAGTACACGAAGTGTTAGTGAATCGAACAGGATCAGCAGCTTTACAAAATAATCTAGAAACCTTAGGGCCGATCAGCTATACGGATGAAGAGCAGGATTTTGCCCGAAAAATTCAAGAAGCTACCGAAAAGCCTCAAATTGGTCTGGTCTCCAAAATTGAGCCTATGGAGGAAACTCAGGAGCACTCCATGGGTGGAAGTACAGATGTTGGTGATGTAAGTTGGGTGGTACCCACCATTAGACTTCGTGCCACAACCGCACCCAACGGTACACCTTGGCACTCTTGGGCCGTAGTGGCTGCAGGTGGGATGTCCATTGGGCATAAAGGAATGGCCTACGCTGGCAAAGCGCTTTCGATGACCATGATTGATCTCTTTACCAATCCAGAATTATTAGAAGCTGTGAAAGCTGATTTCAAAGAAAATAAAGGAGACTATATCTATAAAGGTTTTGTACCAGATGGTCCTCCTCCGATAAATTCCAATTTGCAGTAAGTCCTGTTGGATTTACCAAATAGAAAAGATTTAATGGCTTAGTGTCCCCTACCGTAAAAGTGGCATTAAGCCACTTTTCCTTCAGAAAATAGGTCGTAGGCAGCTACCAAAGATTGCCTTCCATAGGAATTCCCTAATCTTTCGTAGCTATTAATATCTGCTCGATCTTCTGTGTAGACTGGAATGTACTCCTCCTCGCCTTCATCCCAAACCACCAGCATGTAGGCATAAGAAATTTTGCTTTCGCGCCCTTTCTCTAACCAGGATTGAAAAATAGACTCTCGCAATGGCTTTGGGAAATCTCTGCCGTCAAACATGAGCCGATCATCTGAACTATTCATTTTACGAAGGTATAAAATTGATGGTGGAGTAAGTAAAAAGAGCCACTTTTGAATTCCCTTGATATCCGGGTTTTTTAAAAAAATAATTAATAGCTGGCAGGAGTCTTATTTTTTGCGAACAGCTCCAGAAATAAAGCAAAATAAAAAGGGCTTCAAAATGAAGCCCCTTTTCGCTGTGTTAAGTTTGATTAGTTAAGATCGAATCTGTCTGCATTCATCACCTTGTTCCATGCAGCGATGAAATCATGAATGAATTTTTCTTCTGAATCTGCGCAAGCATAAACTTCAGCAAGTGCTCTCAACTCGGAATTTGAACCGAAAATCAAGTCAACTCTTGTACCTGTCCACTTCACCTCACCAGATTTGCGGTCTCTGCCGATAAAGGCATGCTTTCCACTGTCTGCTGCTGCCCAAGTAGTTCCTAGGTCCAATACATTGACAAAATAATCATTGGTCAAAGCTCCTGGCTTATTGGTAAATACACCATGCTTGGATCCATCATAGTTGGTATCCATTACACGAAGTCCTCCAAACAAAGCAGTCATCTGAGGAGCTGTCAATCGAAGCAACTGAGCACGATCCACAAGCATTTCTTCAGCAGAAGCTTTGTGCTTTGGCTTGTAGTAATTTCTAAATCCGTCAGCTGCTGGCTCTAACGCTGCGAAAGATTCCACATCTGTTTGCTCTTGAGTAGCATCTGTACGACCTGGAGTAAATGGAACAGTTACATCATGACCTGCCTTCTTGGCTGCCATTTCAATACCAACTGCACCACCAAGAACGATCAAATCAGCAATTGATACTTTTTTACCGCCTGAAGCAGAACTATTGAAAGTAGATTGAATTCCTTCTAACACTTCAATCACTTTTGCAGAACGAGTTGGGTTGTTTGCTTCCCAATATTTCTGTGGAGAAAGTCTAAGTCGACCTCCATTAGCACCGCCTCTGTAATCTGATCCTCTGAAAGTAGAAGCAGAAGCCCAAGCTGTCGCAACCAATTCAGACACTGTAAGTCCTGAATCAGCAATGTGACCTTTTAAGGTCTTCATATCAGCATCATCAATTGTAGCATAAGTAGCAGCTGGGATTGGATCTTGCCAAAGCAATTCTTCTTTTGGAACCTCAGGACCCAAGTATCTTTGGATAGGACCCATATCTCTGTGCGTTAACTTAAACCAAGCTCTAGCGAAAGCATCAGCAAACTTGTCCGGATTTTCATAAAAATCTCTTGAAATCTTCGCATACTTTGGATCTTCTTTCAAAGCGATATCCGTAGTAAGCATAAATGGAGCATGCTTTTTATTTGGATCAAAAGCATCAGGAATCAAACCTTCACCTGCTCCACCTTTTGGCTTCCACTGGTGTGCACCTGCTGGACTCTTGGTCAATTCCCAATCGTAACCAAATAGGTTTTCAAAGTAGTTGTTTGACCATTTAGTTGGAGTTGTAGTCCAAGCACCCTCCAATCCTGAAGTGATGGTATCTCCAGCATTTCCAGAACCGAAAGTGTTTTTCCAGCCCATACCCATTTCTTCGATGGCTGCGCCTTCTGGCTCAGGACCAACATATTCATCTGGATTTGCAGCTCCGTGAGTCTTACCAAAAGTATGACCACCTGCAATTAATGCTACAGTCTCTTCGTCGTTCATAGCCATTCTACCGAATGTCTCACGAATATCATGTGCTGCACGAAGTGGATCTGGCTTACCCTCTGGACCTTCCGGATTAACGTAAATCAATCCCATGTGTGAAGCACCCAGCGGATTCTCCAATTCACGATCACCACTGTATCTCTCCTTATCTCCTAGCCACTCACCTTCTGAACCCCAGTAGATATCCTCCTCTGGCTCCCAAACGTCCTCACGACCTCCAGCAAAACCAAAAGTTTTGAAATCCATGGTTTCTAAGGCCACGTTACCAGCAAGGATCAACAAATCAGCCCAAGATAGTTTTCTGCCATATTTCTGCTTGATTGGCCAAAGCAAAAGTCTCGCCTTATCCAAGTTTGCATTATCTGGCCAGCTATTTAGTGGGGCAAAGCGCTGCGTTCCTGCATTTCCACCACCTCGTCCATCAGCGATTCGGTAAGTACCAGCTGCGTGCCATGTCATTCGGATGAAAAATGGACCGTAATGACCATAATCTGCAGGCCACCAATCTTGAGAATCCGTCATCAAATCAGCCAAATCCTTTTTAACTGCCGCCAAATCCAAAGACTGGAATTCCTTAGCGTAGTCGAAATCCTTATCCATTGGATTCACCTTATCAGAATGTTGACGAAGGATGGAAAGATTCAATTGATTGGGCCACCAATCCGTGTTTCTTGTACCTCTTCCAGCAGCTTTACTTACTGCGCCACCGATGAAAGGACACTTTGAAGCGTCCGCCTCATTCATGTTGTAGGCTCCGTTGCCATTTGAAGAGCCGTTATGTGGGTTTTCCATATTTATAAAATTGTTTGATTTAAAGTTTCAAAAATTGAAGTTAGCAAAAAGCTTGTTTATACAATTCAAAATTCGATTGATAAAACCTATGAAGGGTGTTAAAAATCAATCAAATCAAATTGGGCTTCCTACATTAAACGAACACCAATAAATGCTGATTGGTTTACTCAATTGGCATGATAAAAGTCACTTTTTACTAAAACTTCTTCAGAGCTAATTTAAGTATTATAAAAAATAAATGATAAATAATTGTTTACCAACGGTTATAAACCGAGGTTCAAATAAATTGAATCTGTAAGGAAGAATAATTCAAACCCTATTTTAGAAAGTGTGGTTTTGGCATAGAAACAAAACCTGAGAATTTTTAATACTTTTAAGCAGCCAGAACGTGTACAATCATGACCAAAAGACTTTTCATTTTCACCTTAATATTAAGCATTGGATTTTCGGCTTTTGCCCAACAAAAATCAGATCAAAAACAAGTTGAAGACCTCATCCAAAATTCATTTGATGATCTCTTTTCCAGCTTTCAGATAGAAAAGGTCCCAGACTATTATACTGATGATTTCATTTTGTTAGAACAAGGAGAGGTTTGGGATATGGATATGATCAATAACTATTTTAAACAAGGGGCCACTCAAACAAACCCGAACCAGAGAGTAAATCGCTTCGAATTTATTGAAACCAGAGTAGACGGAAATCGAGCTTGGACATCCTATTGGAACTACGCCACCATCAGCAAAAACGGAGAGGTCATCCGTGATATTAAATGGCTAGAAAGCGCAACGGCAGTCCGAACCAAAGACGGTTGGAGACTAGATATGCTTCATTCTACAAGAGTGGAGGTAGAATAACATGAGTAAAAAAGGTTCGCAACAATCACATCCTCATCTTTCTAGAAATCTAGGGCTACTGGGCCTGATGTCTACTGGCGTCTGCTCTATGATTGGAGCCTCGATCTACGTCATTCCATTTATGATTCAGCGAAATGTTCCTGGCATCGGTCCTTTCGTACTACCAGCTTTTTTATTTGCAGCACTGCCTGCTCTCTTTGCTGCAATGGCTTATGCTACCCTTGCCTCTGCCATGCCTCGAGCAGGTGGCTCTTACTTATATGCGAGTCGAGCACTTCACCCATATCTGGGTTTTATAGCCAGCTTTTCCCAGTGGTTTGGCTTATCTATTGTTATTGGAGTGATTTCATATGTTTTAGTGCCGTTTATCCGGGATTTTTTCTTTGGGCTTGGTTTAGAGGAACTAGCTAATTGGCTAGAAATCGGTTGGATCCGAGTCAGTATTTCCTTAATGCTTTTATGGACCTTTGGACTTATAAATATCTTAGGAATAAAGACTTATGAGAAAACTCTAATCCCACTCATGCTACTGATGTTTGGTCTAGGCGGCTTGGTGATTATTTCAGGATTTAGCTATTCACAAGATGAGTTTATTGCAGCATTGGATACCAAAGCTAGTATGGATTTTATGGAAGTAGAGTCCTCCTTTGAGTGGAAAACCTTCCTAGCAGCTGCGGCATTGCTCTTTTCCAGTTTTATAGGTTTTGATGCTATCGCACAAGCAGGTGGAGAAGCTAAAAACCCAAGCAAAAACCTACCTCGGGCTATAGGTTTGGCCATCCTTGTGGTAGGTGGGTTTTACTTCACTTTTACCCTAGCTGTGTACCATACAGTACCTTGGCAGTTTGTAGCCCAGGAAGCCATGAAGACTGATCTTACTGCAGCTGGACTTTTGAGTTACTTGCTTCCCTCTTGGCTGGGAATACTTATCCTTTTTGGTGCAGCCATTGCCCTGCTTAATGACCTTCCTGCCATGATTTTATCTGTTTCAAGACTTGTATTTTCTTGGGCGGAGGATGAGATCTTCCCTCCTGCTCTGGCTAAAATTCACCCTCGGTACAAGACGCCGGTGCGTGCAATATTATTGAGCACTGGAGTCGCAACCATTGGGATTTTAGGAAGCCATTTTGCTGGAGATTTCTTTTTAGGAATTGACATCATGGTTACCTCCATGCTCGTAAACTTTCTTTTGATTTGTCTTTCCTTATTTTTTCTTCAGCGCAAAAACCCAAAACTCGCTTCTGGGTTCCATTTACTCAAATCCAGAATGAGCCAGATTCTTGTGGCCTTTGGAGGGTCCATTCTACTCTCACTTTTCCTTTTCATCCATATCACTAAAGACCTTTCTGCGGATGTTTCAGCCTGGTATTTCCAGTCGACTTGGGTTTGGTTACTGGTGATGAGTTTAGGAAGTTTGATTTTTGCATTTCGTTGGAATGCGCTTAAATCAAAATCCGTGGATTTAAAATCAAGATTTTCAAAGCTTCCAGAAGCCTAATTGTAATTCAAATGACAAATAACTTGAACCAGAAAGCATTCAGTCCGATTATCACTGGCCTTTGGCAAATCGCAGATTTAGAGCGAAACGGAACCATGGTAGATCCCAAATTCGGGGCAAATGCCATGAAAAAATATGCGGATGAAGGCTTTGAAACCTTTGATATGGCTGATCATTATGGATCTGCTGAAGAAATTGCAGGAGAGTTTGCACAAACCTTCGGTAAAAATGCCGGCAAGCACTTTACCAAATGGGTACCAGAACCTGGACCAATTACCAAGGATACTGTGAAAGCCGCCGTAGCTAAGGCAATGAGCCGGATGAAAACCGATCAAATTGATTTGATGCAATTTCATGCTTGGAATTACTCTGACCCATCCTGGGTTGATGCGCTATTTTGGCTTCAGGAACTCAAGAATGAAGGTCTCATCGCAAACCTCGGTCTGACCAATTTTGACACTGCACATCTTTCCATTGTGTTAAATAGTGGAATAGAGGTGATTTCCAATCAAGTTTGCTATTCTCTTTTGGATCAAAGAGCCGCCTCTCAAATGGGGCAGTTTTGCCAAGCCAATGGCATCAATCTTCTTGCTTTCGGAACGCTTGCTGGAGGCTTTCTTTCGGAAAAATGGCTTGATGTTCCTGAACCAAAAATCAACGAATCCCTTACTTGGTCGCAAATGAAATATAAGCGCTTCATTGATTCTGCAAGTGATTGGGAAGGTTTCCAAAGACTACTCAAAGGGCTCAATGGTATCGCTAAAAAACATGAAGTAGGTCTAGCCAATGTGGCCAGTAAATTTATCCTCAACCAGCCTGGCGTTAGCGCAGTCATCATTGGAGCCAGACTTGGAAAAAGCGAGCATATCGCTGAAAATAAGCGGATTTTGAATCTAGAGCTGAGTAACGAAGAATTGACTGAAATTCGAGGATTAATCTCAGGGTTTTCAGCAATTCCAGGTGATTGTGGAGACGAATATCGTAAACCTCCCTATTTAACGGCTTCTGGTGATCTTTCTGATCATCTCTCCTCCTTTCCTGCCCCTTATCCCATCTATCATGGCAGCAATGGCCGAATCAAGGCCCTGAGCGGCACAGTTTGGGAGGACATCGCAGGATTCAGTCGCGCAGTACGAAAAGGCAATAGAATTTCTATTTCAGGTACTACCGCTACGCACGGCACTAAAGCAATGGGTGGACAAGATCCATCTGCTCAGACTCATTTTGTTATTGATAAAATTGAAGGTGCACTGCAGTCCTTAGGGGCAACGATACATGATGTCGTTCGCACAAGAATTTTCATCAAAAATATAGACGATTGGGAAGCAATAGCCCGTGCTCATGGACAGCGTTTTGGTGAAATCCAACCCGCTAATACCATGGTCAGAGCAGATCTAATCGGTGATGAGTACCTCGTAGAAATTGAAGTGGAAGCGGAACTCTAGAAACTCACTTCTTTTTGAAGAGCTTCTCAAGAATCTTAAAGGTGATCAGATAAGTCGGTCTTACTCCTTCCATTCCCAAGGCTCCTGAAGCTAGAGTGCTACCTGTTTCTAATGGATTATCAGAGGCATAGTATGCATACAATATACGAACATTGGATTTGATGCTTTTTCTAATCTTCGAAGCCGATTGAATGGCCTTTTGATAATGCGCACCTTCCATCTCCAGTCCACAAGCATTCCATGATGACTCCATAAAATATTGCAAAATGTCCTTGTTTTGGAGGGATGTGCCGAGCACAGTGACCATGGATCCTGAATAAACACCTAATCCAAACCCCTCAAAATCAGATTTTTTGAACTCATTTTTAAATGGGTAATTATCTGCTGTCCCTTCAAAAACATGTGAATCAGGAATCATCAAATCACCTTTTCCACCTCGCAAAATCCCAGCTTTACCCATAATAGCAGTCGAAGCTACATTCAGTGGAATGGTTTTTCCCTTAGTTACATAAGGCTTTAAAAGTTCATCAAAACACTCGTACGCCTGCTCGCCAAAAGCGTAATCCATTACGACAAACACTGGCCGTTTTTTAAGATCTTCAACCAAATTCACACCTGGAATCAGCTCTGCTTTTGGCAGCTTCGCTGTGTCGATGATCTGAACACCGATATTGGTACCTGTGCTATCTGGCAAATTGATAAAGCCATGTTTGGAAGCAAATTTATCGATAGTCGAGCCATTCTTTTTCTTGTCTCCTAGACTTATGTCCATCGCTACATCCTCAAGATCATCGTATCCAGCTAGATTTAAAGTCTGAAAACCATAGACTGTGTTCTTTACAGAATGTAGGTTGGCAGAGATGACATGTAGCTCACGGTTTAGCAAATCATTGGACTCTAGGGTTTGCTTAATCTTGTCCGCCCATTGCTCACCATAAACGTGATGCCCAATTCTTTCCCGTAGGGTCGCTGAAAAGGAAATCTCACGATCAAGACCATCATGAGTTTCAGCCCAGGCAAGTTTACCCAAGTGGTAAACTATTGAAAAAAGACTATTGGAATTTGGGCTTTTTTCAAATTTATCCACCGCACGAATCGTTTCTTCAAACGTTCGCCCAATAAGATGACTGAGGTAAGCGCTTGCTGCTTCCTTATCAATCGGCTCTCCACTTTTTTCTTGAGCCACAATCTTTTCCAACATCTTCCAATTAGAAGAAATTCTCCCTTTTGGGTCTGTAGCATTTCTGAGAATTGTAGCTGACTCGATAAAGAGAAAGGTCAGGTGCGTCATGATATCGTATATATCCGATCGACCTCGAGTCATTTCCACATACATCACTTCTTCGTCGAGGCGATAGCAGTTTCTTCTTCGCTTTGGTGGAATAATCGCCTCTATATCTGTTCGTTCAAAGCCTTCTCTACTGATAAAGCGAATGTATCTGCACTCCTCTATTCCCCTCGGAAGTCTTTCCATTACATAAAGTAGACCATCGAGCTCCAGCTTTTCTTCATCTGTGATGGATCCGTAAATCTCTGGACTGAGAACCATTAGAGAGTTTACGAGACTTTCACCAGAAATACCCATGGGCTTGTAAACACCCCGGGTAAAAAGGTGTCTCATCGTGATATATAGGCGTTCTATCGCCGCTCTGGATTCTTGGGCTCTTGTTCTCATGCTGCAAAATTAGGGCAAATTTGCCTACTTCAAACGATCAGTAAAATATCGTTTCAGTTTATCGACCTTTGGCTTGATCACAAATTGACAATATGGTTGAACCCCATTCTGATTGTAAAAGTCTTGGTGATGATTTTCAGCAGGATAGAAATTGGCAAACTCGGTAATCTCAGTTACGATTGGCATTGGAAAAATATTTTTCTGATCTAAAGAAAGTTTGATTTCTTCAGCTAATGCCCGCTGCTCTTCAGAATGATAAAAAATGGCAGATCTGTACTGCGGACCTACATCATTCCCTTGTCTATTTAGCGTAGTAGGATCGTGTGTTCCCCAAAAAATCTCAAGCAAGCTCTCAAAACTTACAATTTTGGGATCAAAGACAATTTGCAAAACTTCAGCATGGCCAGTAGTACCATTGCATACTTCACGGTATGGAGGATCAGGGACAAAACCGCCTGAATATCCAGACACTACTGATTCAACTCCTTTTACTCGTTGAAAAACGGCCTCAATACACCAAAAGCATCCAGCTCCAAACGTAGCCAGTTCTTTTCCCGCAGGTACATTTACTTCAGTCTTTGGTAAGAAATCACTCATTACTCCCGAAAATTAGTTGGGTAATTAACTAGTTACTGCCCCGATAAGTTGCATCTACCAAGAAACTTTCGCCTAAGAGTTACAAACCATGACAAAAGCAGGTGGCAGGTTTTTTAAAGTGAACTCTACATTCACCTTTTTGAAATGTTTTTTGAACAGATTCTTCAAAACATAGGAATAACAAATAGCGACAAAAAATCCCTTTTTAGACAAGTGGGTGGCCGATTGAGAGAGAATTCGGGTAGTAGCTTCTTTAGAAATAAGGGTAAAGGGAAGAGAACAGAAAATAAAATCAATCTCCTCTCCATTGAGATAATTGGCCAAGTTTTCTGCCGAGTCATTAATGATCTCAACATTTTCTTGCGAAAACTCCTTACGCATGACTTCACAAAAAGACTCGTTGATTTCAAATACTAGGAGTCGTGCATTTGTGGGAAGACGCTCCACAATGCCACGAGTGATACTACCATCTCCCCCACCCAGTTCTACTATCACCTTTGCGTCGTCCAGACTAACGGTATTTACCATTTTTTGCACGAGAGCCTTTGAACTGAAGGTTAATGCTCCTGTGGTTGATAAATTACTATATAGCTCTAGCAGAAGATTGGACTTGCCCATGGGTGTATTAAATTAACATGAAGATACTTCATTGAACTTTCTTTTCTTTATTTTTAGCAAAAAATGACCCGTTTTTATGGCTCAAGTTGCGGCTATCCGCTCAAAGCTTCCTTCTCAACTCACACATAGTTTTCAGAAATTTTGGGGTATGGCCCTGATTTTCTTAGTGTTGACTTTGGCACTTAGATTATTAGAAAGCTACCTAGTATTTCAAAACCATGTTCTGGATTTCAGCTTTTCTGAGGTATTCATTTCATGTCTGTTGAATGACATAAATTGGACCGCATATTTTCTGGGTTTGCTGCTGATATTGTACTTTTTTTTCGATTTTATTTCGCCGGTATTCGCCAAGTTCTTTGTTCAGCTAGCCCTGTGTTTAGAGCTTGTTGTTCAGGGATTACTCACTTTCTACTTTACCAAAACTTTATTACCCCTAGGACAGGATTTATTCGCTTACAGCAGAAAGGACCTGATCCTCACAGTTCAAGCAAGTGGGCAGCTAAATGCTGTCAATGGAGTCCTTTTCGTCTTACTCTTTGGCCTACTTTTCTATCTTTTGAATCTTGGGACTCGATGGTTCAAATTCAAGCCTAAAGTGCTTCTCACCCTCTCTATTACTATTTTTTTTATTCTGATTTCAAGTTTTGCGCTAAAGGAATACCAGCAAGACGAACTTAACGTGAACAGAAAGAATATAACCTTAAATAAGGTTCAATACTTAGCCTTCGAGAGCTTCGACTACTTTATGTATCCGGGAGAATATTACTTTGATTTCTTTCTTCGGTCTGCAAATGATGCACTCTTTGTCCAAAAAGATTTTAAAGACAATTCCTATCCTTTCGCATTTGAAGCAGATTACCCAGATGTACTGAGTCCATTTTTTGACAGCTTGGATCAGGCTCCTGACATTGTAATTGTTTTGATTGAAAGTCTAGGCAAGGCCTATTCGGGCAAAGATGCCTATCTGGGAAGCTTTACTCCATTTTTGGATAGTCTGGAGAATCACAGCTTGGTTTGGACCAATGCGATTTCGTCAACAGGCCGAACCTTCGGGATACTTCCGGGAATTTTAAGTGGACTTCCTTATGGAAACACGGGATTTTTGGAATTACAACAGAATTACCCAAATCATAACTCACTGATTAGTCAACTAGCCAAAACTGGCTATGAATCACATTACTTTATTGGCGCCGATCGCAACTTTGATCATCAAGGAGCCTTTTTGAATTACCAAGGAATAGATCACTTGAATGATATCCGTACGTTTGATTCAAAATTTGAAAAATCCCCAAGTAACAACGGCTTTTCATGGGGGTACGCTGATAAAGAGTTAATTAGAGATGCACTACAAAAATTACCTTTAGCTCCTAATAAACCTCAACTTCGAATTATTCAGACCCAAACTTCACACGACCCTTACATCGTCCCTGAGCGGCCGTATTATTCAGAGAAATTCCAAAAACATCTTAGTGAAAAACTTCGCCTATCTATAGACCAAATTGAAGATTACAGAGTCTATCAAGATATCTACATGACCATTCTTTATGCAGATGACGCAGTTAAAGAATTCATCAATGAATATCAAAAAAGACCGGAATTTAAAAATACGATTTTCATATTTACTGGAGACCATCGACTTCCGGAAATCCCAATGGCGTCCAGATTGGATCGATTTCATGTTCCCCTGATGATTTATTCTCCCAAAATCAATCGACCTAGCTATTTTAAAGGAATGATTAGCCACTTTGAGGTGACTCCATCGCTTTTGGCCTTTTTAGAAGGGCAAGGGTTTTTGGAAATGGAAACTTCGATGGCGTGGATGGGGCAAGTTCTAGATACAGCGGCTAATTTTCAGGCAAAGCTTGCTATGCCACTGATGAGGAATAAAAATCAGCTTTTGGACTACATAGGTGGAGAATATATGCTTTCCGAAGGAGAACTTTTTGTTATCTCAGACAACCTAAATATAGATCCCGCAGTCGCTCCAAATATATCGAATCAGCTCTTAGGAGAATTTGAGGAGTTTAAAAACAAAAACAATTACATGATGGAGACTCGAAGGTTATTACCTCTTCGGTAATTTCTTTTCTGCTTTTCGTAATGCGCTCTTTTTTAAAATCTGAGACATCAATGGGTAGTAATAGTTCCAAAAAAATGCCTCACGATCATTATAATTCGAAATAAGGTGCAATCCTCTCCATAAGCCAGGAAGTCCAGTAAAGTGAGATGAACCGAGGTCTTGGCGCAGATCCGAAAAATCACCAGACAGGTAATACAACTGACCTTCGCTCGTATCCTGGACAACCGCCGCTGGAAAGAACCGAGGCAATCCCATATCTCTTAGCTTTTGCATGCCTTGGGATGTAGGATTAATATCATAATAGGAGATCACTTCATAACTTCTTTCAACCAATACAATATCAAACCAATCCGGATACGGCATTATCTCCGGAAGATCGAAACCATGCTTGTTAATGGGCTGTGTCCGGATTTCTGGAATGTTATTTAAATAATCAGTTTCTGATTGAAGGGCAAAAAGTCGTCCATCCTCATGAACAAAGATGATTCCTGACCCCTCTGGCAGCCAATTCCCTTGATTTTGTGCTTTATACTCTCGTATAAACCAATCAGGAATATCAGGATTAGGGATGGTATCAGAGGTCTCATAATATCGACCAATCCATCCAGTCCACTTGATCCCCATCAGATTTTCAAATTCGACTCTATTTTTTCGTGAAGTCGGAGAAGCCATAGTATTGTATTCTGCCACTATGGTCTTATTATTTGCTCTTGCCTCACGGATCAGTAAAATATCCTTGGCTGATAGTCCTCCATAGATCTTAGACGATATATCCTCAGATTCCCCTTCGATGAAATCATCCTGGAATACACCATAGGTATCTGCAAAGAATATAAAGTCCTTGGATCTGGCTAATTCAACTACCTCGGCCTCCGATAAAACTCCTAACCCCTTGGATTCACCAAAAGTGGCCGATCCATCTGGAAAAAAACCAAAATAATCTTTGTCGGAATTATATTTATTACCATCCTCTTTAACAAATCTCAGATGATCAAGAATCCAGAAAAAAGAAGAATGTTCCCGCCGCATTTCGCTAGCAACCGTTTTATCAACCACAAGGATTTGGAATTTAGTGGTTGGATAAAAATACCAAAATGCAAAGCTCAGCAGAGGAATTCCAATCAAAATGACAATGAAGGGTATAAATCGCTTGAAATAAACTTTAGATTCTTCGTTTATCATGGATCTCATCAAAATCTAAACTCTGCTCCCACAGAAATATTCAAATTATTTCTAAATCTACCTTCTGACAATTCATCTCGGCTATAGCCTGTAAAGCCAAAAATCATAAACCTAGGTCGGATCAATTCCTGATAGCCTAAACGTACTCGATATGAATTCAAAAGCTGAGAGGGATCACGGCTTTCTTCGTCAGGTGATACTCCTGTACTTCCTTGAATACTGAAAAAATCTTCCGCTGTTCTGAAATAATATCGAGCCTGCAAATTGCCAGATACTCCAACACTTGATTCATCAGGTATCACATTCACCCTCATATTAATCCACCAATTTCCCGCGTATTTGCCAATAGATGAGGTATAAATATGGGTCGCCTCTGTAAAACCTAAGTAGCGATATCCAAGCTCTAGTTCCCAAGCTTTTGGAAGGTTTTGATAAATGGATATCCCCGTTCTGAACTTTGGGAAGAAATCTGTGGAAGAGCCACCTATGTTGATATAGGCATATGAATTCTTCCATAATGCGGGATAGGCATCTAATTCAAAAAGAGTACCTGTATCATCAAATCGCCAGCTTTGAGTTACTCTGGCAATCAATGCTCCAGTCAGTTTAGTACGAGTTCGACCATAAATCGACGCTGTATTCCAATTACTAATATCGCCAAAGAAACTATCGTAATCGTAGGTGAAACCGAAAGCATTTGTACTCCTCAAGCGTTGAAGATTACTCATAAAGGCTAATAAATCCTTGTTTTCATATCCAGTCTCAAAAAGACTGTCCGCCATCTCATAGGCAGCATCATAATCTTCTTGGTAGTAAAAAAGTCGAGCTTCTTTATATTTAAGATTAGTGGGCAATGGATTTAAACTACCTTTCGCTCGATCTAGAATTCGACTTGCCGCATCGTATTCACTTGCCCACATCAGATTATCAAGATATGCCGAATAACCATCTTCATAAGCTGGTGCGGCAACAATGGCGCGCTCTAAATAAATACTAGCTGAGTCGTTCTTTCCTTCCCAGGCATAACTTCTTCCTACCAAAATCAAGATATCCGCATAATCTGGATACCCATTCAGAGCTCTGAAGGCAATTTTTCGACCCTCATCGTATTTTCCATCAAAAATCAACTCCCTAGCGTCGAGAAGCATCTGATCAGGATCAAAGGAATCCTGTGCCCAAACTAATTGGGATCCTAAAACCATTAAGAAAAAAGCTATAATTCTCTTCATAACTGGGTGGTTTTAAGTTTCTTCTTATCCTCAGCTTTTTTGAATCCACCATGGATCATCTTACCCCAGCCGCCTTTGCCTTTTATGAAATCCCAATGTCCTCGAATCCCCCACCAAATTATTTGTGGGTGAATAGCAAAAGGCTCTACTAAAATGGTTCTTATTAGTCTGTTGAGGTCCTTTTTATCCTTATAGTTATTGTAAAAAATCTGCTCGAAGAGAATGCTAAAACTCGAAACCATCACGAAGAGCAAGTACATTACTATGAATAATGCTATGAAAAAGAAGACGCTAAAATCTCCCAATAAAATTAAAAGGAGTGTGTATAATATTCCTCCCCCTTCAATGATCGGGGCAAATTTCTCAAAGAGCGACCAATAGGGATAGGATACCATTCCCATTACGCCATATTTTGGATTCAATTTGATTTTTTGATGAAGTTGAAGAGTCTCAATCGTGCCTCTAATCCATCGGTTTCGTTGTTTGGAAAGGATATCAACTGTCTCGGGTACCTCGGTCCAACATAAAGGATCTGGCACAAAATCCACCTTGTAAGGAACCCCTTTTTCCTCCATATGCCGTCGCATACGAACTATTAATTCCATGTCTTCTCCAACTGTCTTGGTCAAGTAGCCTCCAACTTCCAAGACCAAGTCTCGTCTGAAAAAACCAAAAGCTCCAGAAATCAGGATTAACCCGTTTATTCGATTTGCGGCCATTCGACCCATCAGGAAAGCCCGAAAATACTCGATGACTTGAAATCTACCTAGTAAGGAATCAGGGGCGCGATATTTGGTTACCGTTCCGTCCGTAATATCACAATTGTTTGCGATTCCAATCACTCCTCCCACGGCAATTACTTTACGATTCACCTCCGACATAAATGGGCGAACCATCTTAAGAATAGAGTCACTGGATAGGATACAGTCCACATCTATGCAAGCCAATAACTCTCCAGAGGAGACATTGATTCCGGCGTTTAGTGCATCCGCCTTACCTCCATTCTCCTTATCGACTACTATGAGTTTTTCAAAAGAAGAGTTTGGCGACTTATATACTCCATTAACCCGTGCCGTAGGAATAGACTCCTCATAGGCAAAAGGCACCTTCACTAAATCAAAGGCTTCTACCAAACGTGCCAAAGTATCGTCCTTTGACCCATCGTTGATAATAATTACCTCTAGTTTGGCATAATGAAGTGACAAAAGACTTTTGGCATTTTGAACGATACTCTCGGCCTCATTAAACGCAGGCGCTACAATGGAAACCTCGGGTACTAAAGGAGAAGAAATAATATCCTCATAATCAGTAAAACGATTTCTCCGTCTATGATTTCTCATTTCAATGGCGCTCAGAATCATGATTATCACATACACAACCACCACAGAGAGACTCATCACTAGGAAAAAGATCCCCAAAAACTCTATGAGTAAATAGAAAAGATAGTTATACATGCGTCAATATTTTATTGTCTAAATGCCGCTGGATTTTCAATACCTCGGGATCATCAGAAATGATTCCATACTCCTCATAACCTCCCTGACTCAGTGTTTTCATACTTGAGAGCATGGCCTTTTTCATATCAAATGAAACTTCTTCTTCCAAGCCCTTATAGAGAAAAGGCAAACAGGATTCATCGCCAACGGTACCAAGTGCCCGTGCCATTGCCAAACGAACGTCTGCTACTGATGAATTCATAAATGAAACAATCAGCTCCATATCTAATGGGGCACCTAATTGCTGAAATGTTTCGATGATTTCTATTTGTTCTACTGGGCTAGCTGTAGGCACTAGTCCAATAAGTTGCTCAAGGTATTCTAGTTTACCTAAATGTCTAACCAGCTTGATACCAAACAGCCTAACACTCTGATTTTGAGAGTTAAATAAGGTTTTGATTCTCAAAGATCTATCAGAGTAAGAATATTTGATCGTTCGAAGTAGCGTGACCTGCTGCCAATCAGAAAGTGGATAGCTCATATCCTTTAAAAAAGATAAATCAACTTCCTCTGAAAGGTGAATCAGCGTGGTACTCACTTGAGATCGTATGTAAAAGTTGGGGCTATTGACAAACTTCTTTACTTCTGGCAAAAACTCGTAAAGTGCCATTTCATTGATCTGAACTAAAGCGGAAACTTTAGAATCCCATTGGCTATCTTGAAGCAGTTTTGAAGTGGTCTTGGGCAAGCCTAATCGCCTGAAAAGGGCTTTTAATTTGTCATTTGATTCGCCTCTTAGTTTTTTATTTAATCTTAAAATTTGATCCACAAGCACCTTTTGGTATAACTTCTTTTTCATTTTTTCCTTGGGGAAAAATGTAAAGAGCTCCTCATCAGAAATACTTTCTATTTCTCCTAAATCCCGCTCAAAAAGTATTACTGAAAGTGGATTTGCAATCTGCCCTTCATATTCCTTCCTTAATTGATCAGTCTTGTTGATCCTTGATTTAAAAATCAGCATAAAAACAATCATACCAAAAACCACGACAAAGAGTATTGCAGTGATTGCTGTAATTAAAAAGACCTTGAAATTGGTAAAAAACCCAAAGCCTTCCCTAAATGCGGGTTCGTACGGCTGGCGACTTGCCAAACCTATATAGTCTCTTTGGTCACTCGCTCCTTTGGGAAATAGCAATTCACTGTTTAGCAGATTAGTCACAAACTCTTGTGCAGTAGCGAGATCACCATTTTCCTGATAAATTTTAAAAACCAAATAATCTGAATCGACAGGAAGCTCCAAGTAATTCAGCAGTGAAAGTGTCGAGTCGATGCTTCCGAAACTTTGACTTTTTAAATTTTCGCCCTCAGCAGTAAAAAATTGAGAAATCGAATCTTGTTGGATTTCTTGATGTGGGATTAAAAGAAAGGACTTGAGCCCGGTTATCTCACCTTGATTCTCAAGAAAATTCAAAAATTCTTCAGGATCCTTAAAAGCATATTCTGCCTCTTGTGCAAAACCAGAGGTCTGGATTAATATGCTGAAACATATGCTCAACATAAAACCAACTATGATCCGAGTAGCGATCAAGTCAATACTCGTTTGATTCGTATCGCAAGCTCATTGGGATTGAATGGCTTGGATATAAAATCTGTGACTCCTAGATGGAAAGCTTCAATAACCGTTCGCTCCTCGTCTCCTAATGCGCTCAAAACAATAATAGGCGTTTCCGGTCTCATTTTTTTTGCAAAATGAATTATCTCCAATCCGCTTTTAAAAGGAATCATCACATCTGTAATGATCAGATCGTATTCATTTTCCTCTATTTCACGAATACCTGCATTACCATCTTGTACCAGTACGATGTGGTATCCCTCTTTATTCAAGCGAAACTGAACCAAGCTGGAAATAAGGGCATCATCTTCTATTACTAAAATTTTTTTCATTTCAGAATTTGTTGGGTGCAGTTAAATGAATTATCCATTCAAATGGTGGTGATAACCGCTGACGTAAAAGTAATTGAGTTGTGGTCTTTTTGAAAGTCACTTAAAAGCATTTCAAACAACTTTGGTAGCCATTGATCAAAAAATAGCCGCTTAAAATATAATAGTCCTAAAATCGGGAAGTCAATTTCGTAGCTTCGCTTGCAAAGAAAACCATCAGTTTACACATGAAAAAAACTCTATCTAGGCTAGTTGTCTCTACCCTGATGCTTTCAATTTGGTTCACCTCCCAAAATTCTTGGGCTCAAAGTGATCCAACTGGAATGCGTAGGATTACGGACACCTATGCCATTACAAATGCAACTGTCTTTACAGCCCCCGGCAAGGAGGGTATGAAAGCTACTGTTTTGATGCGAAATGGCATCATAGCAGGAATGGGTGCCAACCTCAGTATCCCAAGCGAAGCAAGGGTAATCGCAGGTGACTCACTTTATATTTATCCAGGATTCCTGGCTGGAAATAGTGATGCCGGTGTTACCAAACCTGAAGATCCTGAAAGACCCAAAGACTTTGTGTCATCCAATCCACCTGATGAAATCGCAGGAATCACTCCCTGGAGATCAGCTGTAGATCAATACAGCACTTCCGGATCTGGTGTAGATGATCTCAGAAAAGCTGGATTTACTGTAGTGCAAGTGTCCCCAGACGGAGGCATGATCGCTGGTAAGTCAGCTATTATGGTTTTGGGAAATCCAGATCATTCTAACCTAATCGCTGAAAACACTGCCTTGGCTACAAGTTTTAGAAGTGCTCGAGGCATGTATCCAGGTACAGCTGCCGGCGTAATGGCAAAATTCAGAGATGTATATAAAAATGCTGAGCTCACGAAAACTCATGCAGCCAAGTACAATTCTTCAACAGGTGCTCGTAGACCTGAAATCACTGATACTAATCAAGCGATGATGGATGTGATCTCTGGCGAGGTGCCAGTCCTTTTCTCTGCAGATGATGAGTTTGAGATCAGACGAGTATTGAAGCTACAAAAAGAACTAGGCTTCAAATTGATCTTGACAGACTTAGAAAATTATGCTGACGTGATTCCAGAAATTAAAGCAAGCGGAGCTGGAGTTTTGATCAAATTGGAAGTGCCTGATGACAAGGCTTCTAAAAAAGAAATGGATGATGCTAGCGAGGACGCTAAAATGCAACTGGAGCGAGTAAAGCAGGCCTATCAAGAGGCTGTTTCTCAAGCCGCCAAACTTGAAGAAGCTGGAATTCCATTTGCATTTTCTGCAAGCGATATCAAAGCAAACGATGTCATGAGTGCTTTGAAAACCATGATGGAAAATGGACTTTCCGAAGCAGGCGCAATGGCTGCATTAACGACCAACCCAGCAAATATGCTTGGATTATCGAAAGTCGCTGGAACTTTGGCTCAAGGTAAAATGGCCAACATGGTCATCGCCACAGGTCCTCTATTTGAGGAGGACAGCCAAATCAAGCATGTGGTAGTCGATGGATATATTTTTGACTACGAAACCAAATCCAAAAAGGCTAAATCAGCCAATGGGGCTTCATCTGATGTTCAGATCGAAGGAGTATGGGACTATGAAACAGAAAGCCCTGCTGGAAGCGGAGAAGGAACTATCACCATCTCCAAGTCGGGAGATGAGTACGAAGGAACCATCACCTACGATGATCCATCAGGATCAGGAAAAGCAAGCGCGCCTATTTCCAATATTGAATTGAATGGCAACAGCCTAAGTTTTACATTTCAGGTGAATGCGCAAGGTATGTCTATCGATATAGAAGTCAGTGGTGACATCACCGGCAATACTATGGATGGTAGCATGAGCTTAGGACAATTTGGTTCTTTCCCTCTGACTGCCACACTTAATCCTTCCCAAACCACAATCAAGTAATTATGAAAAAGACACAAATCATTATTGCGGTTTTGCTGGGACTTATTAGCCACTTGTCTTTGGCTCAAACTCCCAAAGGAAGCGTACTAATACAAAACGCAACAGTATTAACAGTGACAGGTGGTACACTTGAAGACACTGACGTACTGGTACAGGATGGCCTGATCAAAAAGATTGGTCAAGACCTAAAAGCACCAAATGGTGTGGAAGTAATCGATGCCGCGGGCAAATATTTGATGCCAGGTATAATTGATGCGCACTCTCACGTTGGATTGGACGTGGTAAATGAAGCTACCTCCCCTATTACCGCTGAAGTTCAAATGAAGGACGTGGTAAATCCAACTAGCATCGGAATCTACAGAGCCCTTGCGGGTGGAGTGACTATCTCTCATGCAATGCATGGCTCTGCCAATGTGATTGGTGGACAAAATGCCACTCTGAAGCACAGATGGGGAACCAAGAATCCTGAAGATATCATCATGAAGGATGCTCCACGTACGATTAAGTTTGCTTTGGGTGAAAACCCAACTCGAGTGCATGGTCGTGGAAATGGCATTCAGCCTAGAACACGAATGGGTGTGGAAGCTGTCATTCGCAATGGCTTCAATGAAGCACTTCAGTACAAAAAAGCTTGGGCTGATTACAATGCTAATGCTTCCAATGGCACAAGCGTTCCTCCAAAATACAATGAGCGTCTCCAAACACTGGTAGACATCCTAGACGGAAAGATCATTATCCATTGTCACTCTTACCGTGCAGATGAAATCTACATGCTAATCAATGTGGCCAAGGATTTCGGGATTTCTAAGCTAGTATTCCAGCACACAAATGAAGGCTTTAAAGTGGCTCCAGAGATCGCTGAGTATACCATGGGTGCCTCTGTCTTTGCAGATTGGTGGGCATACAAGTTTGAGGTGTATTACTCTACTGCTTTTAATGCAGCTATTTTAACTAAGAATGGAGCAGTAACTTCCATCAACTCTGATTCTGCAGAATTGATTCGTCACCTTTATCATGAGGCGGCTAAGACCCAGCGTTATGGAGGATTGACTGAAGAGGAGGCCTTGTCCTTGATTACCATCAACCCAGCTCGTCAATTAGGCATAGCTGATAAGGTGGGATCTATCGAGGAAGGAAAGCAAGGTGATTTGGTCATCTTTAATGAGCATCCACTCTCTGTTTATGCTGTACCTCAAATGACTTTTGTCGATGGAGTGAAGTATTTCGACATCAAGGAGGACAAGGACGATCAGCGATTGATGGTAAGCGCTACTGAAATGGTAGAGCCTATTTTCCTTTCGGAAGAAAATCATCGATGTATGCAGGATACGGAGTTTTTCCTAGAGACTGCCAATGCACTATTTAATCACAACCATTAATCATCAATCAAGAGAAGAAATGAAAAGAATGAATAAAAACATTTTCGCCTTCCTTTTAGCTATGCTGCCTTTTATGGCCGTGGCGCAGATTGATGGCGAATTTATAAAACCACGTACCGGGACTTTCTTATTGAAGAATGCCACGGTGGTAACGGTAACAAACGGAACGCTTGAAAATACTTCTGTTTTGATCAAAGACGGAATGATAGCAGGTGTTGGAACCAACCTTTCTGAGGCTGGAGCTGAAGTCGTTGATCTTACAGGAATGTTTATTTACCCTGGAATGATCGATGGAGGTACAAGCCTAGGAGCTGTGGAAGTAAGTTCTGTTGCTGAAACTGTAGACAACCGCGAAATCGGAAATGTCACTCCAAATATGCAAATCCTTACCACCATCAATCCAAATTCTGAGGCAATTCCAGTAACCCGGGTTTCTGGCGTAACCACAGTTTTGACGAAGCCAGATGGAGGATTATTCCCTGGAACAGCAGCTTTGATCAACCTAAATGGCTACACGCCAGATCAAATGTATGCAGGTTTCAAAGGAGTTGTCATGAACTTCCCAAGCTCTGCCCGTAGAGGTAGATTTGATCGACGATCTGATGATGATATCAAAAAGGATAATGAGAAAGCCCTTAAGGATGCTAATGAGATCTGGGAAAATGCCAAAAACTTCAACAGTTTGAAAGGACAGGGCGCCACCCTTCAGTACTATCCAGAAATGGAGCAACTCGCGAAGGTAATTGCCAAAGAACTTCCTTTGCTGATCGAAGTAAATGCGGCAGGCGATATCAAAAATGCTATCGAATGGGTGAAAGACAAGGACGTGAATGTGATCTTAATGGGTGTGGATGAAGGCTGGAGAGTGGCTGATGAAATCGCAGCCTCTGGCATTCCTGTAATCACTGGACCAGTTCAGGATTTACCAACTCGTGACTCCGATCGCTATGATGCAGCTTATGCCAATCCAGGTAAAATGCTCGCAGCTGGTGTGAAGGTGGCAATCCGAACCAACGAGACAGAAAACGTGAGAAACCTTCCTTTCCATGCGGCTTATGCAGCGGCCTATGGAATGGGTAAAGAAGAAGCCTTGAAAGCGGTGACTATCGTTCCTGCTGAAATCTTTGGTTTAGCTGACAAATACGGATCGATTGAGGAAGGAAAAGTGGCTAATCTTGTCGTGGCTACAGGTGATCCTTTCGAAACTAGCAGTGACATCATGCATGTGTTTATCGAAGGATATAGAATTCCTTTATCCAATAGACACATCAGATTGTATCAGGAGTTCTTGGAAAGAGATCCAGGACTGAATAAGTAATTTTCAAATTATTGAGAGACCACAAGTAAATCCTTCATCACTGAAGGGTTTCTTGTGGTTTTTCTTTGTAGTATATTTCAACGATGAACAGAATCCCAGCCCTATTTTCCCTTATTGCACTGGTCTTCCTTTTTTCCTGTGTTAATAATCAAAGCCAAAAAATCGTATCCGAAAAAATCGAAGAAATTCGATCTCAAGTGGCCCCAGACAAACGGGTTGCTATTTGGGAACTCAACTTTGAAAATGGAGTACTAAGTGGCAAAACCGATCAAATTGAAGGTTTTGAGCAATTGATTCAGGAGCTTGAGGAAATGGATATTTCCTTTGAGAATCAAGTGATCAAACTACCGCATGCAGATCTTGAAGGTAAAACCCGTGCTTTGGTCACAATTTCTGTGGCAAACATACGAAGTCAACCCAAGCACTCCGCTGAACTCGCTACCCAAGCACTTATGGGTACGCCCTTAACCGTCCTCGAAAAGGAAGACAGTTGGTATCGAGTCCAAACTCCCGATGATTATATTTCTTGGGTAGATGCGGCCGGCATTAAGCTCATGACTGAAGCTGAGCTCGAATCTTGGTATAGATCTGCCAAGGTAGTTTTTACAGATTTTTCAGGATTCGTTTGGGCAGACGAGTCACAAACCGAACGAATTTCAGACCTCGTTGCCGGAGATATTTTGAACTTGACAGAAGAAACCAACACCTCCTATCTCGTGCAGTTGCCTGATGGCCGTGCAGGGATTATTGAAAAGTCCAAAGCCACGCCTTGGGAAGAATGGATTGCCTCTAGAGAGACAAGCCCTGAGAAGCTAATTGCTACAGCAAAAGAAATGATGGGAGCGCCTTACCTCTGGGGAGGCACATCCATCAAAGGAATTGATTGCTCTGGTTTCACCAAAACGATTTTTTACCTCAATGGCCAAATCATCCCACGCGATGCTTCCCAGCAAGTCAACGAGGGAAATGAAGTAGATGTAGATAAAAATTGGAATAAGTTAGAGGTTGGTGATCTGCTCTTCTTCGGGCAAAAAGCAACGGACGACATAAAAGAACGAGTAGTACATGTCGGGATGTGGATCGGAAACAATCAGTTTATCCATTCTAGGGGTAGAGTCAGAATATCGAGTTTTGATCCTGAGAGTCCACTTTATGACGAATACGAGCTAAACCGATATTTACGAACCAAACGAATCATCAATACTCCATCGGAAAATGTACTTTCCGTATCAACCCTCATTCAAAACTAAGAACCTATGAAAAAACTAATTTTTACTGGCTTGCTAACCGTTTCCTTTGGGGCCTCCCTACTCGCCCAAGGGCTGGACGGATTCAAAGCTTCCTCGGTGGATGCCCAGAAATCTTTGGAGCAAAAGTACCTCAAAGCCGTCCCATCAGACCGATTTAAGGTCCATTTAAAAGAATTGACCAAGGCACCACATATCGCGGGCACACCTGAAAACGAGGCAGTGGCACAATACATGCGCAAGGTGATGGCAGATGCGGGAATGGAAGTTACCTTTTATCCCTATGATGTCTATCTCCCAAATGATCCAGGTGAGTCTCTCCTTCAGATAATCGGTGATGAAACTATAACCCTTTCTCAGCAGGAAGGACCAATCGAAGGAGACGAGTTTTCTACTGACCCAAGACTTCACAAAGGCTTTAATGCTTACTCTGGTTCTGGAGATGTAACTGCCGAGGTGGTTTACGTGAATTACGGAGTAAAAGCAGATTTCGAGAAGCTTGCCGAAATGGGTGTTGATTTGACTGGAAAAGTAGCCATCGCGCGATATGGAGGGAACTTTAGAGGTTTCAAAGCCAAATTTGCTGAGCAATATGGTGCTGTCGGTTTGATCATTTTCACCGATCCAAATGACTCAGGCTTCAAGAGAGGAGTAGTCTACCCAGATGGCCCTTTCTTCAATGAAACTACGATCCAAAGAGGCTCATTACTTACCCTGGACTATACAGGTGATCCTTTGACACCTTTTAAACCGGCTCTTCCACTGGATGGAAACAAAAAAGTAAAACGACTCGACCCTAAAGATGTGGACTTCCACACTATCCCAGTGAGCCCAATAGGTTATGGCGCTGCGAAGGAAATTCTATCCAGAATGGAAGGAGAAAAAGCTCCAGATAGCTGGCAAGGAGGCTTAGACTTAGAGTACAAAGTTACTGGAGGAGAAAGTCTAAAAGTTCGTGTGAAAGTAGAGCAGCCAATTGATTTTATTCGTGCCAATAACGTCATAGGCCAATTTAAGGGCAGTACTAACCCAGACGAATGGATTATTCTAGGAAGCCACTATGATGCTTGGAGCTTTGGAGCAACGGATCCAAATTCAGGAACAGCCATGATGCTAACACTTGCCGAAGGTGTAGGCGAATTGATCAAAAGTGGTGAAACTTTAGGGAGATCCATCCTGATCGGACATTGGGATGCTGAGGAGCAAGGAGTAATAGGTTCTACCGAATGGGTGGAACATTTTAAAAAGGAACTTGGAGCCAAGGCGGTAACTTATATGAATTTTGATGGTGGGGTCTCGGGGAGAAACTTCAGGGTCTCCTCCGCTCCTACGTTGAAAAGCCTAATCACTGATGCTTCCAAGGAAGTAGAATATCCAGACAGTTCAAAGACAGTTTTTGAGGTATGGAAAGGTGGTGCATTAGCACCAACCATCGGGAATTTAGGTGGTGGATCAGATCACATCGCATTCTATATGCACGTGGGCGTTCCAAGTTTAAGTGGTGGTACAGGCGGTCCTACGGCCTATCATTCCAACTATGACAACTTCAATTACTACAGCAAATTCGTGGACCCAAGCTTTAAAATGGGTGGAACTGTTGCCAAGGTAATCGGGATTCTCAGTTTGCGTTTGGCGAATGCTGAGGTCATCCCATACGATGTACAGCGCTATGCCACGGACTTGTTGATTCATTTTGAAAACGCTGAGAAAATGGTCAAAGAAATGGATCCAAGCTTCAATCGTTTCGATCAGGCACATGAAGCTATTCTGATTTTGGAAAGTAAGGCCTCAATTTATCAAGCCAATCTTGATGCAGCCCTTATGGCGAATAAGCTTTCTGATAAGCAGATCGAGAAGCTAAATAAAGGTCTTTTGGCACTAGAAAAAAGCTGGATCGATCCTAAAGGAATGTACTTCGGAAGCTGGTATAAGTCACTATATGTCAGCACAGATCCATTTAGCGGTTACGCCAGCTGGATCTTACCTGGTATTCGATATGAGGTAGAAACCAAGTCAACAGATAGACTGGAAGAATGGGATACTCGATATGCCAAAGCCATCACTGACTTGGGAAATAAGATTGAAAAGCTTAATTCGATGCTGAAATAATCTGAAACCAACATTTACATAAAAATGCCCCCAAGAAGAGTGATTCTTTTTGGGGGCATTTTGTTTTTAAAAAGATTAATTGAAGACTATCGCCTGATCAGAAGACTCCAAGAGCAGCAGCGGCATTCAGATTACCATAGCCATATTGAGAGTTTTTATTTGGGAAAAGATCAGAAGTTTCTCTCATTCTTTGTAAAACCTGATTGCGATCCCAACTTGGATTGGCTGACCAAATCAACGCAGCGATTCCTGAAGCTGTGGCCGTAGCAACCGATGAACCTCCAACCGTAGAAGGAGTATCACTTGAAAGCGCAGTAGTCAGCGGTTTGGTCTCTGTTCCAGCTCGCTCCATAACTACTGTGAATTCAACTTGACCACCAGAATGACAGGTATCGCATCGCTGATATCCATTGCCTTCCTTCACACCCGTCACGGCAACTGTTTCAGACATATTAGCAGGGAAGATCACGCCTACCCAATTCGTAAAGAAAGTAGAGGTACCTGCAGCTGCAAAGATCAATTTACCTCGATTATATGCATAGCGAACAGCATCAGCCACTTTTGAATTAGAGAAAACATCACCAATAGACATGCTGATGATTTTAACATCTGATCGATTACCGAGCAAAACTAGTGCTTCTGAAACTCCATCTTTTTCATTTCCTGAGTTAACGATCACATCACTGGTACCTCTCACAGATACCAGATTAGCATCATATGCTACGCCTACTGCATTACCCACGGTATTTCTAGGGGAAGCAATGACACCAGCCATGGCAGTGCCGTGTCCGCATTGATCATTTGGGCCGTCATATCTTTTCCACCACCAAAAACCGGTTTTGTAGGTTCCAAAACGGGTAATTTGTCTAGTATTAATAGATGCTCCACTAGAAAATCCTGAGCCTAGCATAGGCTGATTGGGTGATACACCTGTATCAATCACTCCTACTGTCACTCCTGCACCAGTACTTGCTCCCCAGGCTTGAGAAATTCCCATTTGATCATAATTCCAGGAGGCTTTCGCTGCAGGCGTAATCACACTAAAGTCATTCGGAGAAATATTTGGATTTGGATCATTGGAACAACCCGAGTCGCTAAATATCCGTGCTTCCTCTACTTTATTCAATAAGTCTAGATTGAACTCATAGCTCAAAGGCTCGAAATATCTTACTTCATCCATCAGTCTCAAATTTTTCAAAACTTCCAGATCGGCAATTTTCATTTCTAGGTAAGGCAAATCGGGATGAATTTCTGCAAGCTCATTGCTCAGTCTGTACTGAGTACCTCCCTTAGTTTGAATTGTCTCTGAAACCTGAGCAATCACCTTGGATGCTGCATCCGTCCAAGGCTGAGAATCCAAAGCCTCTGTTCCGATTCGAGAATTAATGTTATCAGAAGTGGCAGGCTGATAGCCAATCGTCAAAATCGAGTCACTTTGCACCAAAGCACTCCAAATCAGCTCGTCACTCTGATCCATCCAGATAAAATCCCCCGTTTCGTTCAGAGATTTGAGAATCAACTGATCAATCTCAGACTGCGGAATAATCGTAGATTGCTCAGCCTGAGGCGGTGGAAGTGGTGAAGAAATATCCTCTTCTTGTTGGCATGAGTAGAAAAGGACTGAGACGAGTAAAAAACCTAAAAGGTGTCTAGATAAAAGTTTCATAATAATATGGGTTTAAAAATGAGTCTAGGAATTTACAAAAAGTAGATTAAAAAAACCTATTCCTCTCATTATTAAAGCTTTGTACGTTCAATTACTCTCCTCGTTTAGAGCGTAAATTTTTCTATTTGCGAAGCTAAATAAGCTTTGAGCTCCTCTCCCTCCTCTACTTTGACCTCTCCAGGCAAACCCAAAATAAATCGGGCTATACCGGGCAATTGAGGGACTTCTCCATTGAAATAGTAATGATTTCGGTTTTTGATATACATCAGAGGCCGAGCATTGGGATGCTCCTCCTGCATGAGCTGGTAGGCTCTTTTACTCATTTTTAGCTTGACCAAAAATTTGTTTTTGCCACTAAAACCAAAAAGAGAAGTCTCGGGCATTTCGTGCTTTGATTGAAATAGCATGTCCTGCTGACTCACCACCAACTCACCGATCCGCTCGATTTTGAATATTTTCATATTCTCACTTTCTACCTCAAAGGCATGAATTGCTGAATAATCAGCAGTAAATCCCACAGGCTCCACCAGCCTATCCTTGGTAGAGTCGCTACTGAGTGAGTAGTAATCTTTGAGCCAGATTTGCTTCTTGCTTTGCATAGCTGCTGAGATGGTATCCACCATCTTGGTCAGATTTGCCTTAAACAGCTCCTGACTTCCCTGCTTGACTTCAGACTTGGTTTGAAGCTTGGTCAAGATTGCATCTCGATACAGATTTGCCTTTGGGGCATGCTTGAGCTGCTCTTCGAGCCATTCATTCTCTTCCTTGGATAATCCTCCCAAAGCAGAACCTGGCATCATGGATGGGCTGGAAAGTAATTTGTATTTGCTAAACTCCTTCACAATCTCAAAACCCAAAGCCTCCAGCAACTTAAAATAACGATAAACCGTCCGCTCGTCTGTCTGAAGATACTCTGCCAAGCGGTGAACAGGTTTTCCCACATTACTTTGTAGAAGGTTAATCAACTTGAAGACTCGTAATATTTTCTGTTGCTCAATTTTGCTCGCTTGTGCCATTTTGGATGCATTTAGATTCTGTTCGAATTTAGAGAAAATCCTAAAGCAGCCCTTACGATTGACAGTAAATGACACTGAATTATTGGAAGAAAATCTTTTACACTTCCGTAAGAATTGACTTACTTTTACTTCATGCGGTCCGCCAACCTTCAGCATCATTCCATCCTCCAATCTCCTAGCATTTATTTCGGTCTCCTATTCTTGGGGGCCTATTGGCTCATTGGCTTTGATGGGATCACTTTTAGCGATGATGTGTATTACATCCTTTCAGGAAAAAGCTTTTGGGAAGGTAGTATGGAATTGGATGACTACCATTTTTCCAGCCGCTGGGGAGCCTATGTTCCCTTTGGTTTCTTTGGGTATGTATTCGGATTTCATCCCCGTATTTTCTCCCTTTTTTCGCTGCTATGCTACGTTCTCACCTTCACGCTCTTACTGCGATATTTTAGCTCTTCGAACCAAAAATGGCTTTTCACACTTTGGTTTTGTGGACAAGTATATTTCCTTCATTTTATCAGCAAAGTCTATCCAGATAGCGCCTTGGTCTTATGGGTCAGTTTAGTTCCTATTGCTTCTATTTATCGTCACAAAAAGCCCATTTTAGCAGCTTTTGGATTAGTTGCTGCACTTTTTTTAGGGTTTATCACCAAGGAGACGATTATCTTTTTAGCTCCATTTCCGATTTTACTTTTCATTCTAGACTGGAAAAATGAGCGCTCAAACCTTCAATTTTATAGCACATTAATCGCTTTCGGACTTCTTTTTGGATGTCTGTATTTGGGTTTCTTTTGGTATAAATTCGGTGACCCATTGTACCGAATTCAGTCTATCAATGCCGGGCATTATATTTCCGAATTCACCTACGCAGATAAAGGCTGGACATCCATTCTCAGACGCTTGACCATTCTTCCCTTTACCACTTTCGTGGAAAGAGCCTATTGGCCATGGATCGTGCTCAGCTTTCCTGGAATATGGTTTGGGCTGAAAGCCAAGAAAGCTGGAAGCTTAGAGTTCGCTTTGGCATTGCTTTGCTTGCTGGTAGGATTCTGGTTTATGAGTTCCACCTTGGAGATTTACAACCCGATTTACCTCAATCCTCGTCACCTGATTATCCTGGTTCCCATCCTTTCTTTTTGCTTAGTCAAAGGAATTCCTGATTGGATAGATTCTACAGGATGGAAGCATTTTATCGCTGGCTTCTTTATCCTTGGGACATTGATTGCTTTGGTGCTTTTGGATTGGAAAATGGCTGCTTTCAATGTCGCTTTTATCCCTTTGCTTTATCTGAAAAACCCCAAAACCCGAATCACTTTACTCGCCGGAGTATTACTGATTCCTGCCTTAATCGCGATCCCATATCAGCAGAGATTAAAAAAATATGATACTCTGCTCGCGACTCTTGAGGAACTTACTACCGCCGATGACTCTTCTCTAATTATTACCAATAACTTCCTGACTTTCAGTAAGGAAATCCTTCTCCCAGAGAAAAAGGATCAACAAGACTTACTTTTTCCCATAGAAGAAGTCAAAGTCCTTCAGCACTTTCCTCCGAGTGAAGTTCGCGTGATGATCTACGAGTATTATGCGCATGCCTACCCCAAGGAACAAGAGGATGTAAACAGGCTTGAGCTGTGGATTAAGATCAATGGCTACGAAGTCATAGAAGAGTACCGGGAAGACAGAATTTGGTATAGAAAATTGAGCCGGAAACTAGAGTAGCTTCTTACTTGGCTTTCTTTCTGCCCGTGGCAAAAATCCGGTTGACATTAAAGCCTAGACGGAATTCCTCTCCGGGATTGCTACCATTTCCTCCAGCGAGTAAATACTGCTCATTGAGCGCTTGAGAAGTCACAAAATACATTTGGAACACATGTCCTCCAGCCTCTATATCCCAACCAATCCCAATGTTATTACTCAGGTCAGAATTCAAATTAGGAATCCACTGCAAAGTCAAGGATGATCGATCTGTTACTTTAAACTTGCCACTCATTCCAAGTGCAAAGTAAAAATTCTGGTCTCCTTCGATTTGATAGACAGATCGGGGATCTACGAAATAAGAAAACATAGGAGAAAGTTGAATACTCAATTTCGGGCTAAATCGTCTCGCCAACATCAATTGCCCAAAATAGCTGGAGCGCTCAGCGAAATTTGGCGGTGCCTCAGGTAAATTATCATAATTGGAAGAATTCACTCCTGCCCCACCCGCAAAGCTTACGGAGATTGGCATTTTGTCATTTTGCGTTTGCTCCAAAATATGGTATCGACCAAACACATGATAAAACTTGTCCATGCTCGCACGAGCCACTCCTAAGGATACCTTATCTGAAAGGGCGAATTCAAAGCTAAATTGAATATTCGCTCCATTATCCAGACCAAAAAGATTTTCCACACCACCATCTAAAGGACCGAAAGTGTGCATAATAGCAAAGTGCATGCTTTTCCGATCCAAAGGCTCCACAGTCAATAAATTGATATGTCGGGGAGCATGGAAAGTCAATTCTACAGGAAGATTTTCATTAACCAGTTTGCGCTCAAGCTGAGCATATAGCGTGCTGATACTCACCAACAGTACTAACAGAGAGAGGATGATTCGCTTCATTTCTTTTGGGTTAAGATGGCGTTAAGGGTCACTTTTTGATTTTCTGCTAGCTCATAAAATACCAGCTTGGGAAGTGGAATGCTGTAATCACTGAGCAATACTTCAAAGCTTGCATCCAACTGCACTTGATTCTCGGCCACTTTGGTCAGTGTACCAAAAACCTCGATTTCTTTCTCCACTCCGTGTATTTTGAATGTTCCAATGGCTTTCACTTCCACAGGTGCATTTAACTTCAAGTCAGGAAGGAGTTGCAACTTACCCGTAAACTCAGCAAAGGGAAATTGCTCTGTTTCGAGGTAATTTTCCCGCATATGTCGATCACGCAGCCCTATTCCTGTCTCCAGAGTATTGAGGTCTAGATAAAAATCCAAGAGGTTTTGATCCAAGTCGATCAAACCATTTAGATTTTTTGACACTCCTTCAAATGAACTGAGAGGGGCTTCCGAAATAAAGATGGTCTGCCCTTTTTCCGTCACGTACTTCTGCGCAAAAACAGGCGAAGCGACCAGAAAAAGGAATAAAACGAGGAGACGCATTACTTGGTAATGGTCAAAATCTCACCTGCCACGGAAGTAGAGAAAGGTGTCAAAGGCTGCGTCGCAGGGCCTCTAAGTACGCTTCCAGATGTACTAAATTTCGAATTGTGACAAGTACAGGTAAATTCCTCAGAGCTATAGGTCCAGTTTCTATCACAAGCTGAATGTGTACAAACCGAAGTCAAAGCAATAAAGCTTCCACCTACATTTGCGACCAAAGTCTGTGCATCAGGAATCAAGAGCCAAGATCCATTATTATTTAATGCTGCTTGAATACCTAGATTCACTCGGATAGTGTTTCCGGAAATAGTGATCCCCGTGTCTGCACCACCTCCAGGAGGCTGCGTGGGATCTGTATCCCCATCACTTGAACATGAAGTAAAAAAGGCCGCCCCAAAAAGTGCGAGCACTGCTCCACTTCCTGCCTTCTCAATAAACTTTCTTCGGGACTCGGTCAGCTGACCTGCGGTAGTTGTTGTTTTTGTCTTTTGCATAGTGGTTATGATATACGAAGTCAAAATCGATATCGGATCGATTTTGTTTATCAAACCACTATTAAAAATGTCTTCTATTGAGAATTTCCCCTAAAACTATCGCGTCTTTGACACTTTGAGGATTTTTTAATAAGGCCGCGTAGCGATTGACAGATTTACTTTTGGTCGCATAAGCCAGAGGTTTTTGGCTTGGAATGCTTGCTGCTACTTTAGCAATTCGCTCCTCCTCTTTTTTCACCCGCTCATAGGCATCTTCTAAATACGCCCCTTCATAATGGGTGATTTCATCATCATATGACTCGTAGCGCTTTGTGCGAACAGGTTCTGGTGCAGGCTTCGGTGCCACCACTGGTCGGGATTGCACTTCAGGCCGAGCTTGAGGTATTGGCTTTTGCTGCGGGGCTGTTTTTGGTTTTTGAGCTTCACGGATTTCCTTTAGGAGATCTTCAAAAGTCACCCCTCTGTCTGGCTCGCTTTCCGTCTCAGTCTCACCTGCAGCCTCTTGAGCCTGGCGTTTCTTTTTATTCGACTGCGTCGCTGAATAGATGAAGTATGCGATTACAGCAAGGATGTAAACTATATTTCCTAAATCCATGGTGTTAAGATAGTGGATAATGGTGAGGAATGAATAATTGGTTGGGGTTTTTTGTGTTAAGGTGAAGGAGAGGTTTATGGTCAACGGACCACGGTCGACAGTTGACGGTCTGCAGTTTGAACATTTACGTCATTGCGAGGAGGAACGACGTGGCAATGTGTTTTGGTCTTACGTCATTGCGAGCCTGAGGCACGAAGGCGTGGCAATCTGTTTGAAGATTACTCTAACACGGGACAGATTGCTTCGCTACGCTCGCAATGACGATTTGAATTACATTACTGCTCCATTCCGGTCTTACGTCATTGCGAGCCTGAGGTACGATGGCGTGGCAATCTGTTGAGGTGACTACTTACAATGAATAGATTGCTTCGCTACGCTCGCAATGAATATTTGAATTACATCACTGCTCTCCCATTCCCTAATACCAATTCTCCATTCTCTACCCCCCTCCATCCTGGCCCCTCGCTAAATTTGTCCACTGGACAAATTCTTAACGCTCGGTCCTCCCCATTCCCCACTCCCAAACTTCCCAACTCAATCCAATATTCCTTTGCAAATCTCCCAATTCAACTTAATTTGTTTGTCCATTCGCAAGGAAAATAAAGCATGCTGCTTAGTAAGTTAGAAATCAAGGGGTTTAAGAGTTTTGGTGACAAAATGGTCATCAATTTTGATAAGGGCATTACCGGTGTTGTTGGACCAAATGGCTGTGGCAAATCCAATGTAGTGGATGCCATTCGCTGGGTTTTGGGTGAGCAAAAGTCCAGAATGCTCCGATCGGATAAGATGGAAAATGTCATTTTCAATGGCACCAAAAACAGAAAGCCTTCCAACCTCGCTGAGGTTTCCCTGACTTTCGAAAACACCAAAAACCTCCTTCCCACCGAATATACGCATGTTACCATCACCCGTCGCTACTATAGAAGCGGGGAAAGCGAATACCAAATCAATGGAGTCACCTGCCGTCTAAAAGACATCACCAACCTCTTTATGGACACGGGGATCAACTCCAATAGCTACGCGATCATCGAGCTCAAGATGATTGATGAACTGCTCAATGATAAAAACAACTCCCGTCGAGACCTTTTCGAAGAAGCCGCTGGAATCTCCAAATTCAAAAACCGCAAGAAAGAAACTTTGCGCAAGCTGGAAGATACCGATGCCGATCTGGATCGCGTGGAAGATCTCCTCTATGAAATAGAAAAGAACCTCAAAAGCCTGGAAAAGCAAGCCAAGCAGGCCTCCAAGTACTTTGAGATCAAGAAGGAATACCGACTGGCGAGTATCAACTACGCCAAGAAAAGCATAGAAAAACACACGGCTTCGCTGGCTAGCTCTACCCAGAAAATCGCCGAACAAGGAGATCAAAAGATTCAAATCCAAAGCCAAATCGCCGATCAAGAGGCACAGCTTACGGATTTGAAAACGAGCCTAATCAATAAGGAAAAGCTTCTCGCCTCACGGCAAAGGGCACTCAACGAGCATGTAAATAAGATCCGAACTTTTGAGTCGGAAAAGAAAATCAAAAACGAGCGACTACGATTTCTCGAAGACCGATCCCAGCAATTGCGTGAGCAGATCGATAGCGATCGCAAGTCCAATGACCGTGCGGGATTTTCTGTTCGATCACTGCAGCAGGAAAAAGAAAGCGCCGAAAAGCTCTTTGCAGAAAAAGAGGCCATCGTCACCGAGCTAAAGGAAATTTACGAAGCGCAAAAAGCTATTCAGGAGGAGAAAGTTCTAAAGCAAAAAGCGCAATCCGAACTGCATACCAAGCAAAAGGAGCTAGTGTACCAACTGAGCAAGGACTTGGAGATCAAGCAGATTCAGCTTTCCACCCTCAAGCAAGAACTGGAGCGTACTTCCTCAGACGATAGCAGTCAGGAGGCGAGCTTGGTGGATTTTGAGTCCAAACTGATTTCCCTCAAAACCGAACTGGACGAGGCGCAAGCTAGCTACCAAAAGCTCAAAGCCCAACAAGAAGATCAGGATCAGAAGATCGAGGAAACCAATAAGGTGATCGATCTAATCAAGGAGGAGCTCACGCAAACTTCGCGCAAGCTAGACTCCAAGCAAAACGAATACAACCTCACCAAGTCCCTAGTGGAAAACCTCGAGGGATTTCCCGAGGCCATCAAGTTTCTGAAGAAAAACTCCACTTGGGGCAAGGACATTCCCCTGCTCTCCGACCTTCTCACCACGGACGAGGCGTATCGAGTGACCATAGAAAACTACCTCGAGGGCTACATGAATTACTATGTGGTGGATACTCAGGATCAGGCCATCAAAGCCATTCAGCTGCTAGCTGATTCGGCCAAGGGAAAAGCCAATTTCTTTATTCTAGAGCAGTTTGATCGCTTTAAGCCTACCCAAAACAAGCTTTTCGCGAATGCGATCGCAGCCACTGAGATTATCGAATACGATGAGAAATACGGCCGATTGATCAACCACATTCTGGACAATGTCTACATCGTCAAGGGGGATCATAAGGATTTTCCGCAGGACAAAGAAGCCATCTTTATCTCCGAAAGCGGCAAGTACACCCAGCGGAAGTTTAGCATGACGGGTGGTTCTGTGGGGCTTTTCGAAGGAAAAAGAATAGGCCGAGCCAAAAACCTGGAAAAACTCGAAAAGCTGATCAAGGAGCTTAATAAAAAGGTAAGCTCCATCCGAAATAATCTGGATCAAAAGCTTTCTGATCTGATCAAACTCAAGGAGTCCAACTACAAGTCTGCCCTGGAGTCGGAGCAAAATCGCTACAATGAGCTCAACCAGAATTACATTTCCATCAAGACCAAAAAGGAGCAACTGGCAGAACTCCTCAGTAGCAATGCCAATAAGCGAGAGGATATTTTCGCACGAATCGAGGAACTGGAGGAAAGCCTGATTTCCATCACTCCACAGCTGGAGGTGGAAAAGGAAAGCTTTGAAGGGATCGCTGTCGAACTCGAGGAACTCAACCTCTCCCTGGAGGAGGAAAACCGACTTTTATCCGAAAAATCCCAAGCCTACAATCAGGAAAACATAGGCTATCATCAGGCCCTCAATCGGGTCAATAGCCTGACTCAGGAGATTGAATTTAAGCAGTCGGCCTATGAAAACTCCAAAGAGCGCATCAGCAAGTCACAGTCGGAACTGGGATCTCTAGATGGGGAAATCAAAAGTCTGCTCGATACCAATGAGATCAAGGACGATGAACTGATCGAGCTCTATGCCGAGAAGGAAGGCATCGAAGCTGGGGTGCAGGAAGCCGAAAAGGACTACTATGCCTCCCGAGGACTGATCGATGAGACGGATCAAAAGATTCGTTCCCTGCAAAAGTCCAAGGAAAGCCACGATGAGATCATCCATACCCTGGAGCAGCATATCAATGAGATCAAGCTGAAGATGACCTCCATGAAGGAGCGGCTCAATGTGGAGTTTGAGCTGGATCTGGACGAACTGGTGGAAGAAAACCCTGCACTGGATCCCGAGTTTGCGGACTTTACGGAGGAAAACCTCCATGCCCTGATCCAAAAGCAAAAGGAGAAGCTCGAGCGCATCGGTCCCATCAACCCCATGGCCATGGAGGCCTACGATGAGATCAAGGAGCGCTATGACTTTATCTCCGGCCAAAAAGAGGATCTGGAAAAAGCCAAGCAATCCCTACTCAATACCATAGGTGAGATCGATCAGGTGGCCAAAGAGACCTTCCTCGATGCCTTTGAGAAGATCAAAGGAAACTTTATCAAAGTCTTCCGCTCCCTCTTTACCGAGCAGGACGATTGCGATCTGACTCTGGTGGATCCAGACAATCCCCTGGAAAGTAAGATTGAGATTATGGCCAAGCCAAAGGGCAAGCGACCCCTGACCATCAATCAGCTCTCCGGAGGGGAAAAGACCTTGACGGCCACTTCCCTACTCTTCTCCATCTATCTGCTGAAGCCTGCGCCTTTCTGTATTTTTGATGAGGTGGATGCCCCGCTGGACGATGCCAATATCGATAAGTTCAATACCATTATCCAGAAGTTTAGCGACGAGAGTCAGTTTATTATCGTGACGCATAATAAGCGCACCATGGCCAGCACGGATATTATTTATGGCATTACCATGATCGAAGCGGGAGTTTCTAGAGTGGTGCCTGTGGATTTAAGGGAGTTGGCTTAGGAGGGATTAAAAGTTGCCATTAAGTGTCAGAAGCAAAAATCAGAAAAAGTAAAAGTATAAGTTTGCTTAAAAAAGAAGAAATGAAGTTCAAGGAGGAAATAACTATAGAAAATGTTTTGGGTGAAAAATATAAAATCAGAACAATACAGCCCTTAAACGATGGAGAAGCTGCTTTAACTCATTATTTACATAATTCGGAGAACCCTGAATCCAAATTCTTTAAAACAGAGGCCCTTAACCAAATCAAAAAGTTTTTAGAGAAAAAAGAACCTGATAACTATATAAGCAAGGAGGTCGCTGAAGATGCCTTACAGGGCTTACTTATTGATTTTGAGAACACCGTGCCATTTAAGGCTCCAGAAAAGCCGTCTTTTAAGTTTATAGATTTATTTGCTGGTATAGGAGGCTTTAGACTTGCTCTTCAAAATTTAGGAGGCAAGTGCGTTTTCACCAGCGAATGGGATGAACACGCAAAGAAAACTTATAGTGCAAATTTTGGTGATGTACCTTTTGGAGATATTACAAAACGAATTACAAAAGATTTTATACCAGATGATTTTGATATTTTATGTGGAGGTTTTCCCTGTCAAGCTTTTTCTATTGCAGGATACCAAAAAGGCTTTGAGGATAGCAGAGGTAATTTATTCTTTGATATTGAAAAAATTGCCAGAAAGCATAGACCAAAAGTATTATTCTTAGAGAATGTAAAAAACCTACGCTCTCATGACAAAACAAGAACTTTTGGTAAGATAAAGGAAATGTTAATAGATTTACAGTATGAGGTATATGACGAAGTTTTAAACTCTATGACTCATGCGAATATTCCACAAAACAGAGAAAGAATTTTTATTGTAGCAGTCAATAAGGCATTGGTACCAAATTGGAGAGGATTTAGATTTCCAGAACCAATTCCTTTGACCAGATCTATTCATGATATAATTCAAAATGATCAAATGGATCCTAAGTATTATTATCACCCTGAACATCAATACTTTCAACAGCTAGATGAAACCATGAATAATAATGATACAATCTATCAATGGAGAAGGGTTTATGTTAGAGAGAATAAAAGCAATGTTTGCCCAACCTTAACGGCTAACATGGGTGCTGGTGGACATAATGTTCCAATCATTAGGGATAATTTTGGAATAAGAAAATTAACACCAGAAGAGTGTTTTGGCTTTCAAGGATACCCAATAGACACATACATTCTGCCAAATATTGCAAACAGTCATCTTTACAAACAGGCTGGAAATTCTGTTACAGTTCCCCTTATTCAACGAATTGGGGAGCGAATCTTAGATATCCTATGAGTCTTTTTGCCAAAATAGATTTAGAAAAAAATGGTAATTACATAAGACTAATTAAAGCCGTTGCGAAATTATCCGGCTTATTTAGCGAGAGCGATATCCCATATATAAACTATCGAGTTGCAGAGAATATTTTTTGCAAAAGTTTCAATGCTGAGAATCTATCAAGATCAGATACAGCCTTTGACGCAAAATTTAATGGACGGGGTGTAGGATTAAAAACCTTCACTTGTAAAAGTGGTTCCAGTTCGGAAAAAATTGCTGAATTTAACTCCTTATCAAACGAATTAAGAAACTATTCGGGAAAGAGATTAGCAGAAAAATTATGTGAATATAGAAATCAAAGAATTAAGGTAGCAAAAAGAACCTACGAATTGGATAATGACTTATACCATATAGTGGCAAGGCAACCCGGTTCAATTTCTTTGTTTGAAGATTCCTATAAAGAAATTGATGTATCTAGAATAAAAGATGTACAGCATAAACCAACAGGTTTATCATTTAATGACGAGATTAATTTCTATAATTTCAATTATTCAAAAAGCACTCTTTTTAGAAAATTTCAAATTCCCACCGACGCAATAACTTTTGAAGTAGATGTATTAGACGATCCATTCGAGCTATTACTCAATTTCTTGCCAGAGATGGCAAAAGTTGAAGATAAACCCAAAATAGCGCGAGGAATTAATTATGTGATTTTACCACTGTATGGAAAATCTCGAGGGAGCAAGTTTGTTTTTGAAAAAAGTGGACTGAATCAATGGAATGCGGGAGGAAGAGAACGTGATTTGGATGAAATTTATATACCTATCCCAATTGAAATACACCGGCAATTTCCTGGATTTTTCCCCAACCGAGATCAGACATTTAACCTTTATACACCAACAGGAGATGAACTAGTGGCCAAGGTTTGTCAAGAAAATTCTAAAGCGCTAATGACAAACCCTAACAAGGCGCTTTCGGATTGGCTTTTACGTACTATTTTAGAATTAGAATATGGGGAACTCGCTACTATAGAAAAACTAGAGATTTTGGGTTTTGATAGCGTAATCATAACCAAAAAAAATGATGAAGATTATTCTATAGATATTGCAAAATTTGATGCGTATGAACAATTCATTTCTAATCCAAATTTTAACATTGATGATTTCTAAATAAATGTCCATCGTTGCAATTTCATCAATTCAAAAATACTTTTCACGCGTAGAAACTCCACGATTTTTGAATTCCAAAATTCAAAAATTAGCTTTATCACACCTCAAATTACGTGATGTTGGAGGTTTAAGGGATCGTTTTGAAGGCCAACTGTATCTGGATCAACTTACTGAAGCAATAAGAGCAGAATACGCCTTTGAATCTTTTTTGGGATTAAATTTTGATTGGAAAAAGAGAGAGACTACAGATTATCAAAGATTGACTCAGTTTATTGCCAATAGTAAAATTCAACTAGCAACATTTAATTTAAATAAGCTCCCAACAATCAATGAAATTATTCCAACAGTTCTTGTTTTCTTAAAACCAGATAAATATGCCTACATTGGGCCGATTTTATTTGAAGAACAACTTTCTATAATAAAATGTAAAAATGTTGACCCATTAAATAATAAAACAATAATTAATTTAAATGAATTGAATTTTGAAACCATGAAGTATATAAAAGACTATGATGATTTACTGAATGTTTTGAAATAGATTATAAAAAATGACAAAGGAAACTTTTAAGATAAGTAAAGATTTTTTGGATGAATGCTTAAAAAAATATCCTAATCTCGGTAAAAACTCTCATGTAGGTCAATTGGGAATATTAATGGTAAAGGAATTTTTTAAAAGAAAGTATCCAGGATGTAAATTCGAAGTAAATTCTTCGAAGATTGATTTAAAAGTAATTCTTCTTAATGGAGAAATAAAAAAATATGAAGTCAAATCTACTGTTGATTCAGGTTTAGCATGGTCTAAATTAAAAGTATCAAGTACTCATTGTTACAATGCTTTGCAAGAAGGAATGCCTTTAGTTAGAATCACCAAAATTGGAGAAATTGAAATGGATATATATTTCTTAATTTGTGGAATTGATTTTACTTTAATTCCTGAACCTAGATATTCAGTAAAGAAATTATAATCGGCAGATTAAATTACTTTTTATTTAAAATTGCAGAATCCACATCTGAAATAATTGATAAACAATAATTGATAAAATCGTCATCAACCTCAATTAACGTTTTAATTTCGCTTACATCCCCTTCAAAAAAGAAATCCTGGTTTGGTAATTTAATCACAAATGGAAGGTCTTTACTCTTCTCTACAAGTCTATTGTAACTCCTTCCTTTACCATGCTTAAGTACATTTATAGCATCGAGTGATATCTGTAATTGAGAAACCAACTTATTGTTTCCTATTTCAAGTAGGAATTTTTTACATTCTTTGAATCCATTTTCACATGATAGCTCTTTTTGTAATTCTGCTTCAAACATTGAAAACATACCTGTAACTAGGATAGCTTTTTGCATTTTGAGTGTCTTCAACCCAATGATAAGCGAAGTATTGGCTTTAGTCTGAAGTTCTTCACTGATTTTTAAGTGCCTTCTATTAATATCATGTAAAGTAGAGCTAACTACATTGGAAACTAAATCACTAAATCGATGCATTTGTTAAATTTTAAAAAGGCGAACGATTTAAAAGTTTACCAATTTCCTCAGATCTCCAACATTTAAAATATCCATCCCTCTATGCAACATTCGGTGGCAATTTGAGCATACAAGAGCAAGATCTTCTAATCGAGTTTCTTGAATTCCATTGTATTGATAAAGAGGAATTTGATGATGACACTCAATAAAATTTTTACCTAGATCACCATACTTCACTTGAAAATTGAAATTGCATGCCTCACAGTCAAGTGAGCCATATTTTTTAAAATGCCATGATTTTTTGGCAAGAACCAGCTTTGAATTTCGTTCCTTGTATTTATGTAATTTATATAAAACTCTTCCCTCCTTAAATTCCATTTGATCTTCCTCAACCTCATCTTGAATTTCAAAGAGTTTCAAACTTAGTTCAGTATTTGAAACAGCAGACCTAATGGTATTTGCGATTCTTTTTAACTCAGACTTCCTATTCTGAAATTCAATAAACAATTCCTTATCCAAACGACTAAAAGATTTCATTCCTTTCCCATGATATTCTGGATCAATTGCCAAAAAATTACTGAGTTTTAAGCTTGTCCCATTTGGGTTACGAAATTTGACCTTATCAGGCCTAATTTGAAAAATAGGCAGCTTATTTAAAACTTGGGAGAGTTCAATAATTGCCGGATTTGAATGATTAATTTGTCCAGGTGTTAGTTGAAAATAAAGATCCAAGGCAAGAATTATTTCATCTCGGTGCCATTTTGGGTTTCTCTGGGAGTTTTTTTTTTCTTCAGACATTTCTTAAAACTAACTTTTACCTAAATAAAGGAAATTTTGGTCTTTTACTAAAACTATTTATTCATTTAAGAAAAAAAGGATTTCTTGGTATGTAAAGAAAGAATGTTCAGATTACACTTTTTAGTGATTTATTTGCCCTTATTCGGAATTATCAAGCCCGAACTAAGGGCGAAAACTACAGTTTTCAAGCCTCCGAATCAAGTTTCTTTCCTTAGCATAAAACAATTCAAATCTCTGAAAAATTTAATAGTGTCGTCTCTCTACAATTAATTCCTCCTATCTTAAACCCTAGTGAACGGTAATCTCAATTAGACATTAAGAAATTATGTATAAAGTGAATTTGAAAGAGAACAGCTTAATCCAGCTTGAAAAACGATTTTTCAAGGATTTAAAAATAAGAGAACGACAACATTTACAGGAGTGGATTTCAAAAAATCCTGAAGTCCTAGAAGATGAGCTTTTAATTATTCAAAAAGAATTTGATGGATTTTCAAACACCTCTGAACGACTTGACTTACTTGCTTTAGACAAGGATGGAAACCTAGTTATCATAGAAAACAAATTAGATGATACGGGCAGAGATGTAGTTTGGCAATCACTAAAATATGCTTCTTATTGCTCAACATTGACCATCCCACAAATCCTTGAAATATTTCAAAAATACTTAGATAAACAAGGAAATCACGAAAATGCTAAAACCAAAATATTAGAATTTCTGGATGTCGATGAAAATAATCTAGTCCTAAATCAGAATGATCAACGAGTATTTCTTGTAGCAAACAGTTTTCGAAAGGAAGTTACTGCAACGGTGCTTTGGCTACGAGAGCATGACATAGATATACAATGTTTTAGGGCTGTTCCTTATTCCCTCGGTGAGGATGTGTTTTTACAAGTAGAACAAATAATTCCTTTGCCTGAGACAAAAGACTTCATTATAAACATTCGGGAAAAGGAAAAAGAAGAGAAAGAAATTTCAAAAAAGGTCAAGGAGACAAATCAGTATCTAATAGAATTTTGGCAGAATTTAAAAGATCTACTCCAATCTAATAATCTACATTATTTGGATAACGTTTCTGCTTCATCTCGGTGGTATTTAGGTTTTGGACGAGGCAAAGGAAATTTCAATTATTGCATCGGCTCAAAATTTTTTAGAGTTGAACTTTATTTTCCAGGGGATTCAGAGAAGATTTATTTCAACAGAATGCTGGAATATAAAGCTCAAATTGAAAGTTGCTTTCCTAGCGAAATAATTTGGCAAGAATTAAAAGGAAAAAAAGCCACAAGAATAAAATTTGAAATGCCAAAAGCAACGCATGACGCTCTTCCTGGAAAATGGGGTGACAAAGAAAGAGAGATTGAAGTTCATAAGTGGTTTTTAACCTCAATGGACAAATTTTATAATTGTTTATCTCCTTTTTTAGACAATTTATAAAATTGAAATCTATGCCCTACAAGCCCACTTCAGTATAAATTTTTATCAATGCCTTTTGTTTTTTAGAAATCCCTCCATCCCCACCTCCCATCTACTTTTCTCTATTAATCTTCAGAACGATCCCCTTTAAGTTTTAAACAACTATAAAGAACTTCAGAACAACTGTGGAGAGGCTCTGAACGACTATCTCCAGGTTCAGAACGAGTATTTCGAGATGCAGAACGATTATGGAGAGGTTCAGAAGGAGTATGGAGAGGTCCGGAACGACTATCTCGAGGTTCAGAACGGGTATTTAGAGGATCTGAACGGGTATGGAGAGCTTCAGAACGACTATCTCGAGGTTCAGAACGAGTATGGAGGGGTTCGGAACCAGTATTGAGAGGTTCAGAACGGGTATTTAGAGGTTTAGAACGAGTATGGAGAGGTTCAGAATGACTATATCGTGGTTAAGAACGACTATTTAGAGGTTCAGAACGGGTATGGAGAGTAGGTATCCTCAAAAGCTGAATCACGATCCAAGACCACAAAAAAATACCGTCTGCTTAGCAAGCAGACGGTATTTGATTTACACTAGATTGGAGAAGAATCAATCCTCTTCTTCTTCATCATTGTCCCTTCTGGGCCTTTGTTCGTACCGCACCTTTAGATCTTCATAGATCGGCTTGGCATTGGGTACGTCCATTTTCACACCCATCTGTACCGACGCATAGTAGGCATTGGATGGTTTCATCAGATCTGCTCCCAGCAGCAGCACGGTGTCATTCAGATTACTCACAATCTGATTGAGCGCGTTGTAGCAAGGATTTAGGTCATGATGCGCCTTCCAGTCTCGCTGCATTTCTGGTTCCTCAGCAAATGCCGGCAGAAATTCGGGATTGGAAACAGCGTACTCCAGTACTTTCTCCACGAAAGGTTTGGAGGACTCACCCATTTTAAATAGCGTTTTGCGCTGCTTGGGAGTGAGTGCGATCAGATACGGGCTCAGCTTAGCCTGTAACACAGCGATGGCGTCTTTTACCGCCTGGAGATCCGCCTTTGGGATCTCGATGGAAACCTTGTTTTCCATAACAAAAAGTAGTTTAAGTGAAAAATAATTTAAAACAGTACTAAAAGTTAAGGGAGTTATTTTGAATAAACAAGGTTTAGGTAAATATTTTTTTATGTAAGGGTTTTATTTGTAGGGGGTTATGGATTTGAAGAGTTTAATTTAGTTTGTTTTCACTTGCCTTCTATCAAGGCAAAGCTTCTTTATCCCGATCCTCTTCATACTATGAGATAAGCCCATGAAAGCTTATCTTTCTATTGATGTAAGAATAAGTCACAGTACTTCTATTGCTTTTCTCTGTTGAATCAATTTCCAAAGCCCTCAGCTATGCTCCAATTTTTTAGAAAAATCCGTCAGAAATTACTCCTTCAAAATAAATTCACCAGGTATCTGATCTATGGGGTTGGGGAGATTGTTTTGGTGGTGATTGGGATTTTGCTGGCTTTGGCCATTAATGGCTGGAATGAGGATCGAAAGACAATCATCAAGGAACAGCAAATACTCAAAGCAATCAGTTTGAATCTGAGCAAAAATGTGGAAGTGTTTGAGCAAAATATGAGCCTCCAATCCGATTATATCAATCAAATCGACATTCTTCTAGATCATCTCGAAAATGGAAAACCCTATGAGGATAGCTTGGGACATTATTTTAGACGATTGATTTACCTCGAACAAGTAACAGTCAACACCTCAGCCTATGAAACGCTAAAATCATTGGGTTTTGAGCTTATTCAATCCGAAACCTTACGATCTGAGATCATCGATTTATTTGGATACAATTACCCAAATAGCTCAAATTTGGTCAGGGATGTCTCACTTCAGAGTTATGCAGAAAAAGCTAGTGAAATGAAAAAAAATTTTAGGGTGAGTCTGGATCGGGCCCAGGCCGTACCTCTCGATTATGTCGCCTTGCAAAAAGATCTGGAGTTTATAAATTATATCTATCAACTCAGAGGCTGGAAGCTTAGCGTCATCGACGTGAATTTACAGTTGTTAGATCCCACGAAAGCCTTATTGAAGAATATCAATGATTATTTAGACCAGCCGATTTAGGTTTTGGATCAGGGTATTTTAAGGGGGAAGTAAGGTTAGTAGTTTGCTTATTTGTCCTTTTGCCTTGATGCAGGGCTGAGCGTTAAAAATTGATTCAGTGAATCAATTTAGCGAAGAGCCAGGTTGNACGCCGGCCCGCTGCCATGACCTCCCGCCCGCAGATTCCAATTGATAAAAGTGCTATACATGTTTTCGGTTTAAGACCAAATTGCGATCCGAATGACCGCCCTTAAAATCCCTGGTTTTGACGGACTGGTGCGAAGCGTGAAGAAATTCACTTAGTCCCAAACTTGCTTTGGGAATCCAGTGAATTTTAGCGGCGAACCATTCCGGAAAAATCAAATTGGTACAATTTGAAAGGGAGTTTACGGCGAAGGCTTTTGGTTACTTTTGGCCTCAAAAGTGACAATAGCTCTTTTTTTTAATGTGCTTTTGGCTTGACCCAAAAGCACCAAAAGGTCAAGTCATGGCAAAGCTTCTCCCCGCTGGGCCTACGCCGGCCCGCTGCCATGACCTCCCGCCCGCAGATTCCAATTGATAAAAGTGCTATACATGTTTTCGGTTTAAGACCAAATTGCGATCCGAATGACCGCCCTTAAAATCCCTGGTTTTGACGGACTGGGGCGAAGCGTGAAGAAATTCACTTAGTCCCAAACTTGCTTCGGGAATCCAGTGTATTTTAGCGGAAAACCATTCCGGAAAAATCAAATTGGCACAATTTGAAAGGGAGTTTACGGCGAAGGCTTTTGGTTACTTTTGGCCTCAAAAGTGACAATAGCTCTTTTTTTAATGTGCTTTTGGCTTGAACTAGGGCTAAGCGTTAAAAATTGATTCAGTGAATCAATTTAGCGAAGAGCCAGGCTGAGCGGGAGAGAAAAAATCAAGTCATGGTCCCGATAGCTATCGGGACTTCCTCCCTCAAGACCCACGCCGGCCAGCTGCCATTACAGCCTCCCCGCAGATTTCAATTCATAATAGTGCTAAAACGGTTTTGCTTCCGTCATTTCGACCGGAGGGAGAAATCTCATCAAACCTGGTAGTAAACTCAAATAGATTGCCACGCCTTCCTAGCGTCAGGCTCGCAATGACGTAAGACCAAAACAGATTGCCACGCCTTCGTGCCTCAGGCTCCCCGAAATAATCGGGACAGGCGCAATTACGATAAAATGAAAAGACTGCTTCCTTTGGTAGTTGACACTAAACGGCCTGTGAGATTTGGAGAAAATACGGCAAATGCCCTATTCCAAAATTTCGAAAAAAATAGTAAAATGAAAATCTTAAATAAATCCTTCGGCTGAAAGCACCTCAACTCGAAGATTTGAAACGGTGCAAGGTCGATCATCACAAAACCCAAACAATGATGAATCACTCAACATCTACCCATTTTAGTCCCCGCGGGTTGGTTTTAGGATTAGTTTTCTTCCTACTCTGCACCCTATCCAACGCTCAGCAACTTTATTTGGATGGTGAAAAAGCCATGAAAAATATTGATGAATTAAAAGTAGCTCAGTTTACGGTTTCTTTTATGACTTCAGAGTTTAAATCCGCTTCAACTCAGTCTAGAGATAACTTCGCTGGAGCAAAGTCCGCTCTGCAAGTAAACACAACAGGTCTCACACAAGAGCTAATGCAAAAGATCACAGATGACGCCTATGCAGACTTTATAGCAAAGGCTGAGGCAAAAGGCCTTCCTGTGAGTAAGTTTGATGGATATGAAAACTATCCAGAATCAATGAAGAGGTATTATCCATCTACTGGAAATTTTAAAGAGGACTGTGACCATTACCAAGCCTATGGAAAGCTGACCAGCATCACGGTCTCAGCCAATGGTGATCCTTGTATGTGCAATGACCAACTCCCCTTATTGGGAATTGCGGCTAAAGAATCTGATTCACAACCCATCAGTATCTCCTACCTTCTAGGATCAGGCTATTTAGCAGCTAAAGCAATGGTGGATGAGAATGATTTTTTAGGGAAAATCTACAATCAAACCGATGTGACCTTCTATCCAGCACTACAAGTATGGTGGAGATCGGGAGCAGATATCTATCTTTCCAAAGCAAAAAAAGCTGAAATCAAGATTAATGAACATATCGGTGCGGAGGGTCCAGCAGGAGAGTTAACCGTTTCTGACCAAACAGATCTCGGAAGTTACAACCGTGCTACCCTTACTCTCGCCATTGATGAACAGAAGTACTATTCAGATGCAATGCAAGTTCTTAAAGAGGCAAATAGTAGATTGATCAATGCTATGGCAGATGCTAAATAATTAATTAGACAAAGGGTACTTGCAAGCTTAAAGGCCAGAATACCCTTCTAATGCCATTTCAGTGAATCAATTGAGCGAAGAGCCAGGTTGAGCGGGGGGGATTTGACAATAGGGAATTTAAACTTTAAAATTAATAAATGGAAAATGAGGGAGAGCAGTGATGTAATTCAAATCGTCATTGCGAGCGGAGCGAAGCAATCTGTCCAATATTAGTAGTCACCTCAAACAGATTGCGACGCCTTCGTGCCTCAGGATCGCTATGACGTAAGACCGGAACAGATTACCACGCCTTCCTAACGTCAGGATCGCAATGACGGTAAATTATAGGACTGCTACCTTTGGTAGATGACACTAACCGCCCTTAAAATCCCTGGTTTTGACGGACTGGGGCAAAGCGTGAAAAAATTCACTTAGTCCCGAACTTGCTTCGGGAATCCAGTGAATTTTAGCGGAGAACCATTCCGGAAAAATCAAATTGGTACAATTTGAAAGGGAGTTTACGGCGAAGGCTTTTGGTTACTTTTGGCCTCAAAAGTGACAATAGCTCTTTTTTTAATGTGCTTTTGGCTTGACCCAAAAGCACCAAAAGGTCAAGTCATGGCAAAGCTTCCTCGCACAAGGCCCACGCCGGCCCGCTGCCATGACAACCTCCCCGCAGATTCCAATTTAAAGTTGTGCCTAACCGGTTCGGCCTACGTCATTGCGAGCGGAGCGAAGCAATCTGTTTAGTGTTAGTAGTCACCTCAAACAGATTGCCGCACCTTCCTAGCGCCAGGCTCCCCGAAATAATCGGGACAGGCGCAAGGTCGGCACAAAGACGAGCAAGATCGATGAGGCTTTTAAACTTTGAACTCAAAAAATCTACGCCCCAATATCTACTCGGCTGGCGGTTTCTAGGCTAGGATCGGCAAAGATCCACTTGATCTCCATATAGGCAAATGAAACCTCCTCAATTGTTGCCAGAGGTGAAAGCAGAGGATTTGCTAATTGCTGCTTGATGGAGGTAATTCTGGCGTTTTCTAGTTCCACAGTATAAAACAGCTCCAAGGTTCCCTGATGAGCGGTCTTGTAATATTCAAGCTTAAGGAGATTGATCCGGTCGTTTGTATGCCAAGAGTCATAGAGCAGCACACTTGCTTTGTCTACCCCCTTTGAGATGGTAAATGCTCCATGTTGATTTCTACTTCTTGCGCGTCGACCTGAAAGTGTAGCATCTGTGGAGACTTCATGGGAGGTGGAAAAAACTTCAATTAGATCTTCAAATCCGGCTTGGGTAACCGAGCCTTCGATTCTTCCATTTCGTCCACTTTCCAGAGTTAAAAATAATTGTTGTGACATGACTTATGAGTTTTAGACTGAATATAAGAAATCCCAACCAATTATAAGTTAACTGATTGAGATTCAATTCTATCCAAGGGAAAGCAGCTTTGCTCCTATGCCCTGCCTAATTGCCGTAGCATCTTGACATGATCTCCCAGTGCGGAGAAAAAGGTCGGGTTTACCAAGTAAGGGATTTTGAATTCTTTTGCAGTTTGTGACACGATCTTGGAGATTTTTCTATAGTGTACATGACTGATATTGGGAAACAAATGATGCTCCACTTGGAAGTTTAACCCTCCGATCAACCAAGAGAAAATTCGGCTTTTTGGAGCATAATTACTGGTAGTTGCCAGTTGATGGGTAACCCAAGAGTCCGAAATAATTCCCTCTTCGTCAGCCTGTGGAAAAGAAGTCTCCTCCAGAATATGTGCCGTCTGAAATACCAAACTGATCAAAAGTCCGGTGACAAAATGCATGGACAAAAAGGCCAACACAATAATCCAAGCTGATAATGGCACCATAATCAAAGGCAAAACCAAGGCATAGGAGTAATAGAGCACTTTCCATCCGGAAATTTTCATCAGCACCTTTTTAAAATCCCCCTTTAATAAGCCCATTTTTCGGTATCGAAGCGCTCTGACAAAGTCTTTGGTAGTGATCCACGAGATCGTAGACAAACCGTAGAAAAACCAGATATAGAAGTGCTGGAATCTATGAATCCAATAGCGCTTAGCATTCGGAGAAAAACGCAAGAAGAACGGAGCATTGATATCATCATCTCCATGATCAATATTGGTATAGGTATGGTGAAGAACGTTATGTTGCACTCTCCACACACTCGCATTGGCACCAATCAGATTCATGGTGTAGCCTAGATATTTGTTGACTGTTGGGTTTTTGGAATAAGATCCGTGAATGGCATCGTGCATGACGCCCATTCCTATCCCTGCCATTCCCAGCCCACTCAGGATATACAAGGTGAAGAGTAGCCAGACACTACTGACCAGTCCCGAGCCTATAAAGCCCAGTGGAATGAAGAATAAGGAGAGCATAAAAATGGTTTTGATAACCATCGGACGTCCTCCATACTTTTTGGTCTGGCTGACCTTAAAGTGATCGTTTACTCTCTTATGGAGAGTTTTTGAGAATTCAGCATTCGCTGATTTTTTGAATTTAATATGTTTCATTAGGGTGTAGGTTAAAGCTTATCCTACCCTATCCTAAGGAAGCATAGTTGTTTTCAAAGCTGTTATATCTTTTCAATAAGTTTGCAGTTCGGCAAAAATCGACTCGAGTTCATCTCTTGATTTTTCTAGTTTCAAAGAGAGTCGCTCCATCATTCGCTCCCGCTCCCCTTCCTGGTATTCAAAATCTAAATCCAGTAGGTTTGAGAACCGTCGTTTGAGCATTACTTTTTGTTCACGCCAACTTCTTGTAATTTTCATAAGGTTGTTTTTACTGTAATTGGAGCTAGGGCTTATCCTCACTCCAAGTGAGTTTCAATGAATTATTTCGCGTTCGAATAGCGCCAATTCCTTCTTGTTTGGGTCATCTGAGAAGGTGCAGTAGTAGATATTTGCATAGTACTTTCTCACCAGCATTTTCACAGTTGGGGCGACTTTGGTGAAAACGGTTTGGCCGATTTTGAAATGCTGATCTTCAGGATTACTCATGAGGAGCTTGGGTTTACCCCAGGACAGTTTGTCCCGGTATTAAGAGAACAGCGTTAGGCACACTTTAATTCATATTTTATTGATTTTCAATAATTTAAATAGTATTCATTAAAAGTAATACACTAAAAAGTGGACTGAGAGACTTAGAAGTGGGTAAATGGGGAGGACCGAGCGTTAAGAATTTGTCCAGTGGACAAATTTAGCGAGGGGCCAGGATGGAGGGAGGTGGAAGGAGGAATTTAAAATTTGGGAATGGAGAATGAGAGAGAGCAGTATTCGAATCGGTACAGTCATTTCGACCGTAGGGAGAAATCTGTTCATTGTTAGTAGTAAACTCAAACAGATTTCCACGCCTTCGTACCTCAGGCTCCCCGAAATAATCGGGACAGACGCAATGACGGCATTAATCCAAATAGCTCGCCATAGCTTTTTAAACTTTAAACTCTTAAACTTTAAAATATTTAACCTTCAACCTTTAACCCTTAACTCAAACCCTCACCATCTCTATATGAGGAATATAATCCTCCAGATACTCCTCTCCTTCTGCCACAAAACCTAAGGAGGTGTAAAAGCCCTTCGCATAAACTTGGGTTCTTAGATCTAAAGAGCTTTTCTAAACAAAAAAGCCTGTGAATTACTTCACAGGCTTTACACTTTGGTTGGTGAAATTAAAGAGGTGTTAAGACCTTATTGATTATGTGGATAACACCATTGGATGCCACAACATCTACATCTGTAATTTCTGCAGGATTATTATTTTCATCTAATAATGAAGGGTTGCTCGCCAAAACAGTTACCAATCCACCTTGGCTCATGGTGATCTGACCATCAACCAAGTCAGTGGAAAGGACTGTACCACCATCGAATAAATGATATCTTAATCTATTTTCAACTATAGCTGCCCTTCCAAAAATTTCAATGGAGTTTCGGATGATTTCTTCTGACAAATTAACAGCGTCGAACGCAGCGTCATCTGGAGCGAATAGGGTTGCATTTGATAGGGCAGCTAAATCAGCTTGAAGTGCAGGTAATAAGTTTATGGCAAAATTTAATCTTGAAAAACGTGGATCAAATTCAATAATCTCCAAGATCGATGGGTCTGCTGGAGGACCGATCGGACCTAATAAAACTTTGTCAATTCCATGAATCACTCCATTTCTAGCCTTTTTATCCGTCAAAACAATGTTTGCATCATTGACCATTGGACCATTGACCAGACTAATCTCAACAGATTCTCCAGAAAGCGTAGGTACCATTCCATTGGTCAAGTCGGCTTCGAAAACGGAACCTGAGATGACATGATACAAGAGGATATCTGACAATCCCTCCAAATCACCGATATTGCCTGGATTCAAATCTAACTCAGCGAATGCTGCGTCATTTGGAGCAAAAACTGTAAGTTCTTCTTGTGCAAATACAGAATTAAGCCCTGATTTGGCCAAAGCAGCATTGAAAGTCGCATAGGTGTTTCCAGCACTTTTTCTAAAATTCTCCGACCCCGTATTGTCCCCATTTTCCATAGTTTTCAAAATTTCAGGAATGGAATTCAGATTACTCTGTAAATCTGGAGAATTGGGCTCTTCCATACCGGAACAAGACGCAATTGCGAATGAAAGGAGAAACACAAAAAGTCCTTTCCAGTGAAAATTCTTTGGTGAAAGCATAAATTTAAATTAAAGGTTAAGGATGATTTGAAATAAAACCTTTTAGTTTTCAAAAGGTTCACTCATTTTGAGACATATTCTTCTGACTTTACTTTTAAGGGTTTTCTAAAAGTATGCAATTTTCAAAAAAGAAGAAATGTTAGTCAATGAAAATAAATCTAAGCCAGAAGGTTGATCAGTAATAAAAATCGATTGAGTTTTATTATCGTACTATTTTTTTGCTATTGCTATGGAAGTTAAAAATACTAAGGTAAAATCGGGCAATCGATATGACTCTAGGCTCAAGAGGAATAGTTCCTAAATTGCTTTCCTCCGAACCATCTCAATATGCGGAATATTATCCTCCAAATACTCCTCTCCTTCTGCTACAAAACCTAAGGAGGCGTAAAAGTCCTTCGCATAAACTTGGGCACTAAGTCGAATGGGGCCATTACCCCAGATTTCAGTACAATATCGAATGGCAAGTTCCATCAACTCTTTTCCTAAGCCCTTGCCCCGATGAGATTTGGCACTGATCACGCGGCCTATTGCTGTTTCTTTGTAAGACAATCCTGCCGGAACCAATCTACTGTATCCAAGCAACTGATCCCCTTCATATAGCATCACATGAAAGCACTTTTGGTCTTTGTTGTCTAGGTCTTGATACGGGCAATCTTGCTCCACTACGAATACCTCAGCACGCAGCCGAAGAATGGCGTAAAGCTCATCCAGGGTAAGTTCTTGAAAGGATTTTAAGCTATGTCGAAGCTTCATACTATTGTGAATTTTTTCTTGTTAGATTTTTCTTTTACCGCAAAGAATAACGCAAAGGAATAGTGACTCCCAAATCCCTAATTCCTTTAATCTATTCCCCAATTTTAAATTCTCAATTCTCTAAATCTTCAGTTTCCTCTTTGTTAAACTGCGTTTCATAAAAATCAAAAATACGGCTCCACTGATCCAGATAATCACTTTCATCACTTGCCCAGCCGGCGCCATGGCCTCCGTTCATATAGTTTACCCAGATTACCTCTTTTCCTAATCTTCTCATGGCGTAATACATTTCTCGAGAGTTTGTACCTGGAACATTCCAGTCACCCTCACCAGTCAGGATCAAATGTGGAGTTTTAATTCGGTCGGCATGAAGAACCGCCGTCGTAGCAAAGTATTTCAACGGATCATCCCATAGGGAACCTCCAATTCGGTCTTGGCCTACTTCAGCAGCCGCATAATTACGAGTTCCTATTTTAGGGCTATCACCCAAGAAACTGATGATATTGACTTTTCCAGAAATATTGATGGCTGCGGCAAATCGATCCGTTTGGGTGATTAGAAGAGAAGCTGCATAGCCGCCGTAACTCACGCCGTGAACGCCGACTTTATCATTGTCCACTTTTCCCTCTTCCACCAGCATATTAATCGCCGAAGTAATGCCTTTGACCCAAGCTTCCCCAGGATATCCAATCTCTAAATCAACCGATGGTCTCAGTCCAAAATAACCCTTACTGGTTACTACATTCATATTTCGATTGAATCCATTTGAATAAAAAGTCTCATAAATCTCACAGACCAAAGGATACGTTTTAGTAGAATCGTAATCCACAGGATAGTATAAAATTCCTTTCAATTCCTTTCCGTCTACATCACGATAGCTGATCAATTCGGATCGGGTAAGCTTTTTTTCACTGATCCAAGGGTTCAGATCGGTCAAGGCTTTCATAGATGAAAATTCGGCATCTGTGACCATCACATTATCTGGCATATTTCCGTCTGAGAAATTTAGCGTGACAATGCTTCCATCATCTGAAAAATTGAGATTAGAATAAAGATTACCATCAATTAAGAGGTCTTCCATCTCCTTGTTTTCTAGATCAAAGCGCTGAAATCCTCTCTCCCATTTTTCTGTGCTGGAATAGCTAAAATAGAGGTAACGCTGATCCTGAGACCAATTCACCAGCCGTAAATCGTAGGTTTTATCTTTTTCCTCGGGAATTTCTAGAATCATTTCAAGGCCTTCCCCACCGGCATCTGCAATCCAATAGCCTTTATCCGAGCTGAGCATCAATTGATCTTCTTGTGGACTCCAAGCCTCAATAGAAAATTTTACTTCCTTTTTCTTTTCTTCATCCGAATAGGCCTTTCCTTTGGTCCAATTCCTTACTTCCTCATCGCCTAGGACTTGAAAGTAAACATAGCCCGAGTCTACCCAGGCATACTTGGTTTTGCTTTCGCTCCACTCATAGGAGCGTCTTTTTTCATTTCTTGGATAAATATTCTTGGCCGAATCCAGCGTATTCAAGTCCAAATAAGACACCTGAAACTCTGTACCGGTATTTCTTTCGTAAGAAGTCTTTAATGGAAATCGCTCCTCAAAAATCAAATATTGCCCATCCTTACTCACTTCTAATCCCCCATAATTGGACTCTTCCAAAAGCTTCTCTGCCTTTCCATTGGAAATTGCAACTCGATGAACTTCAGTTAGACTATTGGTATTTCTAATTTCCTCCCACTTCAGAAAAGGTTTGGATCCATCATAGACCACAGTTGGGCCTTTTGTGGCTTCCTTATAAAGTGCCATGGCTCGATCCATCCAATCTGATTTTCGAGTATGCACCAGGAGGGATTTGCCATCAGCCGTCCATGCAAGATTGGCATCAGCGAGTAAGGGGTTTCCTGATACTGTAACTTCTTTAAGCTTTTTCTTGCCTGTATCGTAAATCATCAGCCGTAGCTTTCCTCCTTTTTCCTCTAAAAAAGCAAGCTCAGTACTATTGGGAGACCAAGTTAAAGAGGTCACTTGTGCAATCTGATCAAAAGGTCTAAGCTCAGCTCCATTTTCAGTGTTAATGATCACTAGTTCACCACCTCGTACATTGAGGTAGCTAGGATCTTGAAATCTAAAATGATCCGTACCGAAACGAGATCGCCCATCCATGATCAGTCCAGCTAGGTGACTTCCATCAGGTGAAAGCACCTGACCCGTTAAGCTCTTGACATTTATCGCATCCTCGCTCGTGAAGAGGGTTTGTTGCGCTAGTGAAACAGATAAGGTTCCCAAAAGGAAAAAGAAGGAAAAAGTAATGCGTATAGAATTTTTCATGTCTTAATTTTTGATCAAAACAAGATAGACCATTTTTTCAATAAGCTCATTGCAATATCAATAGGTTGACAATTGATTGGGATAAGAGGCGGTATCTAGTCGAAATAAATTGAGCACAAAAAAAGCGCATCAGAAAACCAATGCGCCATTCATTATAAGAGTAGACCTTAGCTAGATCTTATTGGAAGTTTTTAGACTCCGCAAGTGAAGTTGGCTCCTCTCCAAATAATGGTTTCATCTTCAATAGAAGCTGGATCAATTCCACCTGTTCCTAAGAAGCCTAAAACCTGTCCATCGCAAGCATAAACCACGAAAACCGAGCCGCAGCTAATGCAGCAGTTCTTCTCTATGATGACACTCTGACCCTGATAGACCCCAGCGGATAAATAGATATCAGAACCATTTCCAGCCTGGTTGATTTGAGCGGTTTTCTGTGCAAGCCAGGTCAACTCAAGTACAGGATCATACACCCCGCAGATCAGCAAAGGGCCTATATCCTCATCTCTACAAGAAGATATTGAAAGCAAAGCAAGCAGAGCAGAAAAAGCTATTAGTTTAAATTTCATAAAATTTAGGTTTTAACCAATTGATTTATAGATCAGATCCACTATCCACTTATTTGGAATCAAATCGATTGTTAAATTTATTCTTTCTGAATTTCCTTCATTTATGACCTTATGTGGGTCATTTAATTTTAAATACCAACATTCCCCAGGCTTCATATCAACAAGCCTTCCATTCAGAATAAATTGACACTCCGGATTATGTGTAACTGGAATTGTTAAGCGAATCATTGACTTTTCTTCTTCAAGAGCCAAAGTTGGATCTGTGTGCTCCTTTACAACAGAATTCCCAGATAGTCTAAGAATTCGAACTAGGTTTACGGTAGTGTGCTGTTTGAATGTATTTACAACTTCATTTATATAAGGACATCCTTGAAAAGTTTTTGTATCCATCCACTCAGTCCAAGAACCATCGGCATAGTCTCCAACTGGTGCCGGAAAAGGTAAGCTTGTATCAACCAAATACGCCGGTGCTCGCAGTGGAAGCACGTCGTAATATTCAAAGGTCTCTAAATTTAGTTTGCGAATTTCTTCTAAAATTTTATTTGAGTCGAATACAATGGGCAATTTGACACGGTCTATTTCAAAAATTCTTTTCTTTTCTAATGGACTCAACATTGATTAAAATTTAAAATGAAAAATCTATTTAAGTAGAATTTATACAAGAACAAAAAACAAAGCCACAACTAGTGTCGTGGCTTATACTCTACTTACTTCCCTCCTTGCGCAATATGGTTTTCTTTGATAATTCTCCGCAAAATTTTACCCACGTTTGATTTGGGTAATTCATTGGTGAAGTACACTTCTCTAGGCACTTTATAATTGGTCAAGGACTCTCTACAATGAGAAATAATATCCTTATCGGTTAGGTTGTTATCATTTTTCACCACATAGGCCACCACTTTCTCGGTTGTTTTGTCATCCGGCATTCCAATCACACCCACTTCTAGCACACCTGGACAAGAGGCAACGGCGTCTTCCACCTCATTTGGATAAACATTAAAGCCGGAAACCAGAATCATTTCCTTTTTTCTATCCACAATTTTAACGAATCCATCAGCATCCATGATACCGATATCCCCTGATTTAAACCATTCTCCATGCATCACATTGGCTGTCTCCTCAGGTCTATTCCAATAGCCCTTCATCACTTGAGGTCCTTTGATCAGAATCTCACCTCTTTCTCCAAGTGGCAATGGATTCCCTTCATCATCAGCGATCATCACCTCAGTATTGGGTACAGGGAGCCCAATCGTTCCGATTCGCTCCGTACCATCAATTGGATTACATACTGCTACAGGAGAGGTTTCGGTAAGTCCATAGCCTTCGGCCAAAGGAGTTCCTGTCACAGAATTCCATTTTTCAGCTGTTGATTTCTGCACTGCCATGCCTCCTCCCACTGCCACTTTCAGAGCAGAGAAGTCTAGATTTTTGAAATCTGGGTTATTCAAAAGGCCATTGAACAGGGTATTTACACCAGTAAACACCGAAAACTTGTGCTTACTTAATTCCTTCACAAAGCCCGGCATATCCCGAGGATTGGTGATCAAGACGTTTTTGGCCCCAATTTTCAGCATGCAGAGACAGTTTACCGTCAATGCAAAAATGTGGTATAAAGGAAGCGCTGTGATCATGATTTCCTCACGCTCTTTCAGTTTGGGCTTCATCCAAGCAGAGATTTGCTGCATGTTGGCCACAATATTGCCATGCGTGAGTTCGGCGCCCTTGGATACCCCAGTAGTTCCACCGGTGTATTGTAGGTAGGCCGCATCATCTAAAGTGAGCTTTTCCTCTCTTAATTTGTGTTTTTGGCCTTTGGCCAAAGCCTGCTTGAAGGAAACCGCGCTTGGAATAGAAAAGGCAGGAACCATTTTCTTCACGTGCTTCACCACAAGGTTCACGATAGTTCCTTTCAGTCCACCAAGCATATCTCCCAATTCTGTTACGACCACATGCTTGGCATTGATCTCCGGAAGGATGGCCTCAAGATGATTGGCAAAATTGGCTACGATCACCACCACATCAGCGCCTGAGTCATTAAACTGATGCTTCATCTCCTTTGGTGTGTAAAGGGGATTGGTATTCACCACCACCATACCGGCCCGAAGTACTCCAAACATCGCTACTGGATATTGAAGGATATTGGGCATTTGGAGGGCCACTCTCGCACCTTTCTTAAGCTTCAGCTCATGCTGCAGATAAGCACCAAACTGGGCACTCATTTCATCCAATTGCCGAAAACTGATGCTTTTTCCCATACATTCAAAAGCAGGTAAATCACCATACTTTTGGATGCTTTCATTAAAAAAATCTGAAATATTTGAATAGGCCGTAACGTCTACATTATTTGGAACGGATGCCGGATAGTGGGCATACCAGCTATGGTCTTTCATTAGGTTGGTCTTTTGGGTGTAAATTGGCTCTTAAGTAACTATTAAAATTGCTTTTATACAATTCTAATTTCCCTACTTCAGAATTTTTCTTGCGATCAACTCCTTCATGATCTCATTGGTACCTGCATAAATCCGCTGTACTCGAGCATCTGCATAGGCACGCGCTACACCATATTCCCACATGTAGCCATACCCACCATGAAGTTGCACACATTCATCTGCCACTTTACATTGAAGTTCCGTCATATTGTATTTGGCTGCAGACGCCATAGCAGAGTCTAGCTTGCCTTCATTATGTAGCATCACCAATTGATCACAATAGATACGTCCCTGCTCAAGGGCAGCGGTCATTTCAGCGAGTTTAAAGCGGGTATTCTGAAATTCAGAGAGATTTTTTTGAAAGGCCTTGCGCTGCTTCACATAGTCTACGGTAGCTTGAAGCATATATTCTCCAAGAGCTACGGCTGCTAATGCTACGACGAGTCTTTCTTGCGCGAGCTCAGTCATCAGGTAATTGAAGCCATGCCCCACTTCGCCTAATAGGTTTGACTTCGGTACTTTGACATTGTCAAAAAACAACTCACAAGTATCTTGAGCATGAAGACCCACTTTTTCAAAAGGAACGCCTTTGGTAAAGCCCTCCATCTCTCGATCGATCAAGAGCAAACTGATTGCTTTAGAGCTTCTTCTTTGTTCCGTCTTCACGGCGACCACCACCACATCAGACAAGTAGCCATTGGTGATAAAGGTTTTGGAACCATTGACCAAGTAATGGTCCCCCATATCCTCTGCAGATGTACGCATACCTTGCAAATCACTCCCAGCGCCGGGTTCAGTCATGGCCACAGCACCTATGTAGTCACCCGAAATCATTTTTGGCAAGTACTTCTGCTTAGCCTCATCTGTCCCATAATGCAAAATATAAGGCATGACGATGTCGCTGTGCAATGGATAACCGATAGCTGGGCCTGAGCATCCACTCAAGCCTAGTTCTTCGATAAGTATTGCGCTAAAACGAAAGTCTTGAATATTCATTCCTCCGAATTCCTCTGGAGCCTGAATCCCGAGAAATCCATTTTCTCCAAGCTTCTTCCAAGATTCCCGAGAGACCATTTTTTCATTCTCCCATTGGGCATTGTAGGGGGCTATTTCTTTCGCTACAAAAGCACGAACGCTTTCGCGAAATAGCTCATGATCTGCAGTATATTGTGTTCTAGGTAGTCCAAACATTTGGGTTTATAGTTTTGGTTTAGTCAATTCAAAAATACTTAAATAGCCCACAAAACACGCCCAAATCGCCAAATTTTCTTTGGTTGGGTAGCTGACCCTTTTCAAGTATGCATTACTTTCCTTAAGCGGTTTTGATTAATATTGCCAGGCGATAAAAAATGAACAAATGCAAATAATAGGTGAACAGGTAGAGACTCTTGTCTTGTCCCTTTCCTTTTGGAATCCAGGTGAAAAGCTAGAATCAATAACAAAAGCCGGTGAAGGAAATATGAACGCGGTCTATCGAGTAAAGACCAATCAGCGCAGCATCATTCTCAAAAGATCCTTTCCATATGTTCAGAAATTTCCTCAAATCCCAGCTCCAATAGAAAGGATAGATACGGAATACCAATTCTTAAAACTAGTTTCACAAAACCCTCATATACAAAGTTATTCGCCTCAAGTCTTAAACTACTTTAAAGAGGAGCATATCCTTATTCTAGAGGATTTTGGTGAGGGGTCAGATTATTCATTTTTATATAAAGAAAATAATAAACTAAGCCCAAAGGAGGCAAAAGATCTGATTAAATATCTCAATTACCTCCATAAGATTGAAGCTCCCAATTTTCCGAAAAACAAGGGCATGCGTGAGCTAAATCATGAACACATTTTCAACTTTCCCTTTAACCCAGAGAATGGCTTTGATCTGGACCAAGTCCTGCCGGGCTTACAAGATTTGTCCATCAGCTATAAACAAGATGAAGCTCTGAAATCAAAAGTCCATAGTCTTGGTGAGCGCTATCTATCACAAGGCGATACTTTGCTGCATGGGGACTATTACCCAGGAAGCTGGCTAAAGAGTAGCCAAGGCACCAAAGTCATTGATCCTGAATTTGGGTTTTATGGAGATCGAGAATTCGATTTGGGGATTTTTATGGCTCATTTGATCTTTGGGGGAAATACAGCTGAAGAAATTCAGAACATCTTTAAAGGTTACGTTCATGATTATGATGTAAATCTTCAAAAGCAATATGCAGGGGTTGAGCTTCTTCGTCGATTGATTGGAATAGCACAACTTCCCTTGGACTTTGATCTAGAAAAGCGCAAAAAATTGCTGGAAATGGGTAAATCAATGATTTTAGGCGGATGAGAAAAACTCTACTCTTTGGGTTAATTTCCATTCTGGCATTCTTCAGATGTGCAGAAAAAGAAATCGAAATACCTGAATTCCAACAAGAAATTGTACCCGGAACAAACCTGACAGAAATCGAGCTTTACGATAAAATTCTTGGCATGATGGTGGGATCTGCCATCGGGGACGCCATGGGAGCACCAACCGAAATGTGGTCTCGAGAGCAAATTCAAAGCACTTATGGATTTGTAGTGGACCTAGATAGCATGGTCCGCGAAGCTTCACCTGAGGGAACTTGGCTACCTGATCTTCCTGCAGGAGGCACTACTGACGATACCCGCTGGAAAATCTTGACAGCAAGATTTCTTCAAACTCAATCCAAAAACACTTTAGATCCCAAAGATTTTGCTGCTCATATTTCTAAGCAATACACAAATTACGTTCAGACCTATGAGCAGATAGAAAATCCAGACTCCATAGTTTTGATGGAAATGGACCTTCGTTTGAATTGGCTAAGCGAATGGCATAAAGTAAGTGGGCCATTCATAAGAAACGACCTAACAGCCTACGCTGATTCATTAGGTAAATTCTACGGTGGAGAAATGGTCTGCGCGGGCTTACTTTATACTCCAACCTTGGGTGTATTTTTCCCTGGCCACCCTGAAAAAGCTTATACCGAGGCATTTAAGCTCAGTATTTATGATATCGGATATGCCAAAGATATCTCTGCGCTTGCGGCAGCAATGAGCTCTGCAGCTATGTCAAAAACCGCCACTACCGATAGTTTGAAAGCTAGTTTGGAAGTAGATCCTTATGCCTATACCAAAAGTAGGCTGGTGGGAAGATCTGCCGCAGTCTGGGTTCGAGAAGCGGAACGCATCGCTTTGGAATCTCGATCTATTGATAGTTTGGGCGATCGAATGAGCTCAGAAAGTGAGGCTTTGAATTTTGCCTTTACTGAGTTGGATAAGAAGCTTCAAGATATGCCTTTTCATGCCGGTGAGATTTTTTTACAAACTCTTACCGCCATGTTTTATTCTGATTTTGATTTAATAGGCACTTTAACATTCTTAACGAATTACGGAAGAGACAATGATACTACCGCAGCACTAGCGGGGGGAATCCTGGGAGCTTATGTGGGCTTTGATGCCCTGCCGGAAAAAGAAAAGAATCAGGTGCTTACCATTGCAAAATTATATCTGGATCAAGACTTAGAACGAGAGGCCGCCTTGCTTACAGTGCATATTATCAAGCCATAAAAAAACCCTCACTCTGAAAGGAGTGAGGGTTAGACTAGGTTTGAGCGAATTAAATGTGGATAGTTTTAGTTCGGCCTAGTGCATCTTTGAGTTCGAAGTAAACATCTTCAGCATCTACACCAGAGAAGGTAAAGTCCTTCTTGAATCCTTCAGGAGTGTCGATAGTCTCCTGATGCAATATCTGATCGTTATTTTCGTACCTGATGGTCACATCAACCCCTGGCTCGGTCAGTCCAACCACAGATAGACTTATGGTATTTTCGTCAGTTTTCTTACCATGGGCCATCAAAGGAAGTTCTTCAACAGGGATAGCTTTATTCACAGTATTGATCGTGTACACAACACGCTCGTCCTCAGTAGCAATCTCCACTTTATATTCACCGCATGGAAGGCTCTCCAAGTTGTAAGGGATTACTAAATCATCATTTTTTTGCTTTACTTTTCTTTGATGGAGACGATTACCTTCATCGTCAAAGATTGTGATTTTTGCATCTCCCACACCTTCCTTAAGTAGGACATTTACATGTTTGTAGTTTGTCTTTACAGCGCTTAGCTCCATTAGCTCATCATTGTTGTTGTTAGCGAAGCTGGCGAAAGAGATACAGCCTGCAAGTGCGATAGTCATTAAAGTTTTCATAGTATTTGTTGGTTTAGTGTTCTGCCATATCCTTATGCGATTGGCATACCAACAAAAAACTAAGAGCTCAAAAATAAATTTTCAGTAAAGAAATTTTCATTTAAAGATTACTTGAAAACGAAATAATCTATTGTTAGGAGTTAAAAAAATGTGAAAACCTGTCAAAAAAGCGTGCAAATGGGCGTTCGCTTGTCACAGTACCGTACAGTTTTGGCCTAAATCGGGTAAAATGCAGGTTGCATTTTAATGTGAATATTAAGAGATTTTAATTTTTATTTTTTTTCACAAGTACCTGATAACAAAAACATTATCTGAGAGTTCTGTACGCTTTTGTACACAGCTTGTCCGCTAGCACACATTCTTTTGACAAATGTCAATTTTCTTTCAGCTGGTTTGCCAGTTCCTTCACGCGCTCTTTGATGTTCATTTTGCTAATATCGAGATTCAGGGATGTTGCTTTAAGAAAATCTGCCACCGCACCAACATGATCTGTGGATTTGCCTTCGGCTAAAGTCACATAGCGCATCGTAGACCAAAGCACAGTTTTCAGTTGCTTTTTGGAGTCATCAGTCATGACGTACTCTACCACAATGGTATTGTGATTGTGCCAAATCACGCGACTCATAATACGAACCCACTCCCCAACCATGGCGGATCGTACATAACTGATATTGTGATTGTACACTACCCAAGCTGCTTTGAAAGTACGAATCAAATCAATGACCTCTAATCCATAGAGCTTTGGCACCTGATCCTCACGAGCATTGAAAAAGTAATCGAAGTATTTGGCATTATTCAAGTGCCTAAGCGGGTCGCAATCTTGAAATCGGATCACAACACGACTTTCAGTCTGTTTAGGATAATCCTTCTCTGGGTTGTAATCAAACATGTCTTTTATTTAAATCTTGGCTTTGGAGAAGCTTTACTCCAGCAGCTTGTATCTCTTCTAGTGCTTTTGCACCATCATTTTCATTCAGATTGACCGCTTTGGTCCCATCGGTAATTAAAAAAGTTTCGAAGCCCAATTCTTGTGCATCCAATGCAGTAAACTTCACGCAGTAGTCCAATGCCAGCCCGACTACAAAAACTCGCTTCACTCCTAACCCACGTAGAAGCTGATTTAGTCCAGTATCCTCTCTCTTTGCATTATCAAAGAAACCTGAATAGGAATCTAACTTTGGGTTTTTGCCTTTTTGGATAATTCCTCTCCATGAGTCTTTGTGAAGATCTTTTGAGAACTCCGCCCCATCAGTTCCATTCACGCAGTGAACAGGCCAAAGAATCTGGGGTAATCCATCCAATAGAATCTGCTCACCTATCTTTTTGCCTTTATGATTAGCAGCAAAGCTTTCATGATTGGCAGGGTGAAAATCTTGAGTGGCTACAATCAAGTCAAACTTAGCTTGAAGCGCATTGACCACCGGCAAAATCAAATCTCCCGCATGCACAGCAAGAGCTCCGCCGGGCAAAAAGTCATTTTGGATATCGACCAAAAGCAAAACATCACTTTCCTGATTAATGTCCATCATTGTTTTCTTTAGCTGATAAGATCAATTCCATTCGTAGGTGATGAAGGTTTTCTTCTAAGCCCACCGGGTATAAATGGGGGTTCACAAGACGCTTATGAGTTTTATCCAAAGACTCTAACTGATTGGCCACCCGTTCACGCACCTGTTCTAAAGTAGGAACCTTATACTGACGCTTGCCCTTTTTGAAAATTTTGACCAAAAGTTCTTCCTCTTGATAAAATGCAGGCATGATCCGCTTTCGACGAGTTTGATCTATCGGGTCAATAATCACTAGACTTTGTTCTGAAAATTCTTGACCCTCCAAGTAAATCATATCGGCCACAGCTTTACCTCGGGAATAAAAACGCTTGAAGTTATGATAGCCAGGAATATTAATTTTTAAGGACTGCTGAGAGAGTTTGATTTTTGGCTCCCAGTTTCCTTTGTCTGTTTGTATTGCCGAAAGTTTGTAAACAGCTCCTAAGGCTGGCTGATCATAAGCAGTAACAAGTTTGGTACCCACGCCCCACACATTTATAGAGGCCTCCTGATTCTTCAGAGAAGTGATGATTTGTTCATCCAGATCATTAGAAGCAACAATCTTTGCATTCGTAAACCCAGCTTCATCTAGCATTTTTCGGGCTTCATTTGAGAAATAGGCCAAATCCCCAGAGTCTAAACGGATTCCAAGCATTTCCTTGCCTTTCTCTCGAAGCATTTGCCCCACCTTGATAGCGTTTCTGACTCCATTCAGAGTATCGTAAGTATCCACTAGAAATAAGGTCTGATCTGGGAAAGCATCAGCATAGGCCTCAAATGCTTCCAGTTCACTTGGGAAAGCCATGATCCAACTATGCGCATGAGTGCCTGAGACAGGAATTCCAAAGAGTTTACCCGCCATGACATTACTTGTGGATGCACATCCTCCTATGTAAGCAGCACGAGATGCCGCCAAGGCACCGTCTATTCCTTGAGCTCTTCTGAGCCCAAACTCCAAAACAGGCTCACCCTTCGCTGCAAGATTGATTCGAGCAGCCTTGGTAGCAATGAGACTTTGGAAGTTGAGTATATTAAGTAGTGCCGTTTCTAGTAGTTGACATTGGATCAAAGGACCCTTTACTCGAACCAGCGGTTCATTGGGAAAAACAACCGTCCCCTCTTCCACAGCATCGATATCACAGGTGAAATTCAGATCAGTCAAATACTTTAAAAACCCCTTTTCGAAGGTAGGTTCTCCATCCTGATTTTTCATCCCCTGGAGAAAAGCGATGTCCTTATCCGTAAATTTGAAATTTTCACAAAAATCAATCACATATTCTAGACCTGCGGCTAAAGTAAAACCACCTTGAAATGGATGCTTCCGAAAAAAAAGATTGAAAACCGCCTCTTCTTCTCCCTTGCCTGACTTCCAGTACGCATAAGCCATGGTGAGCTGGTAATAATCAGTCAGTAAAGTGAGTGAACTTTGATAGAGGTCTTTGGTAATCTTCATGGGTAGGATTTGTAAATACTAAGTTACAGGCCTTGGGCTTCAATTCAAATCTTGAATCTACTTCACTCTCATATTTAATAGGATTCCAGTGACTACTAGCCCCATCCCAACATAAGATCCTACTGTGAAAGTCTCATCGAAGAAAATGAATCCAAATACCAATGCATATATCATCCCCAGGTAGGTAAGACTCGATACTTTAGATACGTTGGCATTTTGATAGGCAATAGTCATAAAATACTGCGCCAACTGAGTACAGATTCCGATCCATAATAAAAGGGCCCAATCCCAACCCGTAGGATTAACCCAATTGAAAAGACAAATGACTGTGGCGATAGGCAATGTGACAAGAGGAAAATAAAAAATAATCACCAAAGGATGCTCTGTATTTTTCAGCTTTCGGATCACATTGTAAGCCAATCCAGAAAATAAAGCCGATGTAATCCCTATGCCTGCATAAAGCAAATCAACTCGGGCATCAAAGCCCTGCACCACAACAACCCCAACAAAGGCCAATCCAAAAAACAAAAATTGAATAGGTTTGACTTTTTCCTTCACCAAAAAGATCCCCAAAATCGTGGTGAAAATCGGAGAGAGATATTGAATAGTCACGGCACTTGCCAAGGGAATTTTTTGGAGTGTATAAAAAAATGTAATCAGACCTATGGAACCAACTACACCTCGGATTACCAAAAGCTTTTTGTTGTTTCCAAAAACATAGATTTTTTGGCTTTTCAAAAAGGCGTAACTGAAAACCAGACTAAAAATCGATCGAAAAAGAATTATTTCAATTGCCGGTATGTGAGGGATAAATTTTACAGAGACATTCATCAAAGCAAAAAAGATCCCCGCCAAAATCATGGACTGGACGCTGGTGAGTTTCAATTAATTGGTGGTTTCAGAGGTAAATGGGATCGAATGTGATAAAGTTCAGCAAAGAAGAAAAGAAATTGCTGAGTAAACTTTTAAATTCAGCCACTGTTAGAGAAAATAAAAAACTATGTCATTATCCATCGGCCAAAAAGCGCCAGATTTTTCCTTATCCTCAACATCAGGCGAAAAGGTAAGCATGTCCAAGGACCTCAAAGGAAAAGCCTTCATATTATATTTTTATCCAAAGGATTTTACTCCAGGCTGTACAGCCGAGGCCTGTGAGTTTCGGGATCAATTCGAAGCGTTTAGGGATTTGGATATTCCAGTGTTCGGAGTGAGCCGAGACAAAATGGATTCGCATATGAAATTTAAGAAGCAGCACAAACTTCCATTTGATCTGCTATCAGACCTAGACGGCAGAGTTTGCAAAGCTTATGATGCTTTGATCCCACTGATTCGGATGCCAAAACGCGTGACTTATCTCATTGATGCAAATCACGAAATTGCAGCAGTATTTTCAGAAATGTTTGAATCAAAAGGCCATATCGAGAGTATGCTTTCAAAACTGAAAGTGTAGAGGCTAGATTATCAATCCATCCTTCATAGACACCTTTCGATCTGAAAGGTCGGCAAGAGACTCGTTATGTGTAACGATCACAAAGGTCTGCTGGAGTTCGTCCCGAAGTTTGAAAAAGAGCTCATGTAGAGCTTCCGCATTGGTAGTATCCAGATTGCCACTAGGTTCGTCCGCTAGAACTACTTTGGGCGAATTGATCAGAGCACGAGCTACGGCTACCCGCTGCTGCTCTCCCCCGGACATTTCAGAGGGTTTTGCATCCAGTCTGTGACTGATTCCAAGAAGCTCCGCTAATTCGCCAGCGCGCTTTTCTAATGCTGGCAGAGGAGTTTTGCGAATCATTCCTGGTATTTGAATATTTTCCTGGGCAGTAAACTCAGGAAGGAGATTGTGAAATTGAAAAATAAATCCAAGCTGTGAATTTCTAAAATCTGCCAATTCATCCTTCTTAAGCTGACTGAGATTTTTGCCAGCCATCGTGACAGAGCCTGTATCTGGCAGGTCCAAAGTACCAAGAATGTGAAGTAAAGTGCTTTTCCCGGCTCCTGACGAACCTACAATGGATACTATTTCCCTTTCATATATTTCGAGGTCTACTCCCTTTAAAACATGAAGACTTCCATATGATTTATGGATTCCTTTGGCTATCAGCATGGTACAATTTTCTTAAAAAGGTAAAATTAGAATAAATCAGACAATACGAAGGAAGTACGGTTTTTTTTCAGAAAAAAGAAGAAAACCAGAGTTGATATATCGACACATAGGGCTTAACTTCGCACAAAAATTTACCAGAGGATGAATATTCACGAATATCAGGCAAAGGAAGTATTAAAAGGTTACGGAGTTAAAATTCAGGAGGGCATTGTGGCCGATACTCCTGAGGCAGCCCACGAGGCCGCTGTAAAACTGAACGCACAGACAGGTACTTCATGGTATGTGATCAAAGCCCAGATTCATGCCGGTGGCCGAGGTAAAGGTAAAATTAATCAGACCGGTTCGAACGGTGTGGTCCTTGCCAAAAAATTAGAAGACGTTGCTGAAAAGGCAAAAAATATATTGGGTGGAACTTTGGTGACACACCAAACTGGCCCAGAAGGAAAAGTAGTAAATAAGATCTTGGTTGCTGAGGATGTGTATTATCCAGGAGCTTCCGAGCCAAAAGAATATTATCTCTCCATCCTTTTGGATAGAGCTTCAGGTCAAAATGTGATCATGGCTTCTACAGAAGGTGGAATGGATATCGAGGAGGTTGCAGAAAAGACCCCTGAGAAAATCATTAAAGAGTGGATCGATCCAAAAGCAGGTCTTCAAGGTTTCCAAATCAGAAAGGTAGCTTTCAAACTTGGACTTTCTGGTCAGGCATTTAAGGAAATGACTAAGTTCATTGCTGCGCTTTACAAAGCATACGAAGCAACTGATTCTTCTCAATTCGAGATCAATCCTGTGTTGAAAACTTCTGATGACAAAATCCTTGCAGTAGATGCCAAAGTAAACTTGGACGACAATGCACTTTACAGACATCCAAACTTAGCTGAGTTGAGAGATTTAGCTGAAGAGGATCCTTTGGAAGTAGAGGCTGGAAAATCAGGCTTGAACTATGTGAAATTGGATGGAAACGTAGGCTGCATGGTAAATGGAGCAGGCCTTGCAATGGCTACCATGGACATGATCAAGCTTTCTGGTGGTGAACCAGCTAACTTCCTGGACGTAGGAGGAGGAGCCAATGCGACGACTGTTGAGGCTGGTTTCCGAATCATTCTTCAAGATCCAAACGTAAAAGCAATATTGATTAACGTCTTCGGCGGAATCGTAAGATGTGACAGAATCGCAAATGGTGTGGTTGAAGCTTACAAATCAATCGGTGACATTCGAGTTCCAATCATCGTAAGACTTCAGGGCACGAACGCTGAAGAGGGCGCAAAGATCATTGACGAATCAGGTTTGAAAGTTCAATCTGCTATCACTCTGAAGGAAGCTGCTGAGAAAGTTCAGGCCGTCCTAGAAGGATAAAATAAAAATAAGCACTCGTAGTTCAACTGGATAGAATATCGGATTTCGGCTCCGAGGGTTGAGGGTTCGAATCCTTCCGAGTGTACAAAGGCTCATCTTTTAGATGAGCCTTTTTTTATTGAATTATTCTAAGTGGGTATAATAAAAAAGCAGGAGAAGATCTCCTGCCCTTTATTTGAAAACTAAACCAACTATTATTTAACTACCACAATGAATTCAAAAATAATATAAATAATAAAGAATCAAAAGACCAAATAAAAAATTGGATTTTTTTTATTTCTTTTCAGGAAATGTGCTTCGCTTAAATGCAATTCCGAGGGCTAAACCTTGGCTAAATTGTACTTTACTGTCCTGATCCAAGTCATAAATCATCAAACTAGTCAAAGAGACATTGATTAGGTTCGAAACCTTCGCGGTCAAAGCCAAGTCTAATCTATGGTCAATTGCATCAAAAGCAAAATTTTCATAATTCGCGTACATCTGATAGCGCATGATGAAAGTGACATTGTCTGAAATCTTCTTGTTGTAATCCATCAACAAACTGAAGGCCGCCAACTCTGTTCGGACCGTCTCTCCTATTTCTACTCCATAATTCGCTGGAACATTCAAATAAAGATCCGTATCCGTGACGAAAGTCCATCTAGGAGAAAATGGGGACATCCTCAAGCTGAAATCATCATTGGGCTTATATTCCACCCCGATTGCAGAAGTCAAATAACCCGGATTCATAAAATTTGAAATCAAAGTCCGATCTGTATCCGAAAACTCATAGCCCGCCGCAAACTGTGAAAGGAAATTGAGCGAAACGAAGTAGTTCCACTTGTCATTAATTTTATAACCAACTTTTGTATCCAAGAAAATCCGGTCATTGGACTTACGCGTGGACTCTCCTTGGTTTTTTACAATGCCATAGATAAAGTCCATTTGATTATCCCAAGACCACTTATCCTTGGCATAGTTAGCTCTCCCGTTCAAATAGATTCCAAGTGCAATAGAGTTCACTCCTCCTCCCGTCCAGTTTCCACTAAATGATGACTGATTAAGATTTAATCCACCTGCTGTTTCCTTAAGCCAGTACGTGGTATCCTTCGGAGCTTCTTCCTGTGCTAGCGCAAAGGAAAAAAATGTACAACCGATGAGAATTGTGGTAAAAATTCTTTTCATACAATTATATCTTTTGATAAAGAACAAATATGAAAAATAGCAAGATAAAAATGAGGCATTTTATGAATTAAATGGAAGGATCAAGCCAAATCAGGCAAAAACACCCTTCAACCTCTCTTTAAATTAGCTTTACTTTCATCACTTCTGCTGCATCCAAATGGAAAAACTCCTTATGGACATTAAACTCCTCTTCGCCTTCCTTCGGCGCTTTTGCTGTATAGGTTCCATCCTCATTCATCACATAGGCATTGAAATTGTCTTTCAGATTGTAATGAAGGATATTCATCAGTTGGCGCTCAAGCAATTCGGACTCTACCTTAAATAGGGATTCAAGTCGCTTGTCAAAACTTCTCACCATCATGTCTGCACTTCCAGAATAGGTTCTGGAATTTCCATTATTATGGAAGTGGTAGATTCGGCTATGCTCGAGAAGATCTCCCACAATGGATATCACCTCGATATTTTCACTCAAGCCTACTCGACCAGGTCTCAGACAGCAGATTCCGCGAACCACCAATTTAATGGTAACCCCTGCCTGTGAAGCACGGTAGAGAGCATCAATGATAATCGTATCTTCTAGAGAATTAACTTTGATAAATACTCCTGCCGGAAGTCCATTGGAGGCATTTTCAGCTTCCTGCTCAATAAATTTTATCAATTGATTTCGCATGTCCCGAGGAGCAGTAATCAGGTTTTGATAACTTGAAGGAATACTGTGACCTGTGATTACGTTGAAGAATTCGGTAACGTCATTTGCTAGAGTTTCATCTGTGGTCAAAAGCCCAATGTCAGTGTAGAGTCGAGCAGTATCCTCGTTGTAATTTCCAGACCCTAAGTGGACGTATCGAGTGATTTTTGGCCCTTCTTTCTTCACTATCAAAAGAAGTTTAGTGTGGGTTTTCAAGTTTGAAATTCCATAGATCACAAAACACCCTGCTTCTTGAAGCTTTTTGGCCTCCCGAATATTATTCTCTTCATCAAATCTTGCTTTGACCTCAAAAAGCACCGAAACGTGTTTTCCATTTTCCGCTGCTCTAAGCAATGCCTTGGTAATTCTACTATCCTTGGCAAGGCGATAAATGGTCATTTTGATCGCCATGACATAGGGATCATCGGCAGCCTTATCGATAAGCCGGAGAATAGCATCAATATTATTATAAGGGTGGTGAAGGAGTACATCCTTTTTATCCAATGTTTCAAAAATATCCACCTTTCCTTCCTCAGGATACGACAAAGGCTTTACAGGCAAAGGAATCTGGCTTAATTTTTCACGAAAACGCTTGTTACCCACGATTTGCCAAAGGCCAGTAAAGTCTAGCATGCTTTTTCGCTTTACTTTAAATACCGACTCCTCTCCTAGCTTCCAGCGCTCAATTAGCGCCTTGACCATCCACTTGCTGTAGCCTTCTTCTACCTCTATTCTCACAACCCTTCCCGTTTTGCGCTCCATGAGTTTTCTCTTAACCTCTTCAAGAAAGCTCTCCTCCATATCTTCACTCTCTTCCAAAGTGAAATCTCCATTTCTGGTAATCCTAAATAAACTAATGGACTCGATTTCTACATTTCGAAAAAGGGTCACCACATACTCTCGAATGATTTCCTCAATAGGTACTAAAAGCAAAATGTCGTCTCCACGTTCCACCTCAAAAAACCTCGGAATATTTGCAGGAATCTGCACAAAGCTTTGTCTGCGCATACTTTTTTTCTCCCCTGGGCTATTGGTTACCACTCCAAAAACCAAAAGCTTATTCATCAAAATAGGAAAGGTTCGATATGCATCATAAACCATGGGCGTGAGCATGGGGTAGATCGCATTGTCGAAATAGTCTTTTACCAATGCCTTCTCAGATGCGCTTAATAAGGTCAGGTTACAAATAGTCACCCCTTCACGCTGCAGGCCAGGCAAAATAACTTCCGTGAAATGATCGTGTTGATCCTGATGGAAAGCTTGGCAATCCTGCATCAATCGCTCTTTAAAGGGCTCCTCTCGCAAACCTGAATAATCTATCCGCTCACGATCGTAGTCAAGGTAATTATACAGGGACCCAACTCGAATCATGAAAAATTCATCCAAATTCGATGCTGTGATTGCAAGAAATTTCAACTTGTCAAAAATGGTTCGAAAATCCTTTTTGGACTGATCTAGAACACGCTGATTAAACTGCAGCCAGCTGAGGTCTCGGCTGATTAAATCGCTTTTTTGAATTATAGACTCATATTTTTTTGAAAACGTCGCCATTATTCTATCGAGGTATGATCGGATTTTGGAAAAAAGAAAATTCATCGAAAAAAAAGGGGCTTAAAGCCCCAAATTATTTATGTGTCGATTTTGGCATATTTCGCGTTTCGTTCAATGAACTCCCTCCGCGGTGCTACCTCATCGCCCATGAGTGTACTGAATAAGTGATCCGCTTCTGCGGCCGAATCAATATTCACTTGTTTAATGGTCCTTACACTTGGGTCCATCGTCGTGGTCCAAAGTTGCTCAGGGTTCATCTCACCAAGACCTTTATATCGCTGAATTCCTACACTATCTTCTCTACCGTCTTTGGCCATTTCCTTGATTAAGGCAGCTCTTTCTTCTTCGGTCCAGCAGTAGCGCTCGTCCTTACCTTTCTTCAAAAGGTATAGTGGTGGAAGTGCGATATAGATGTAGCCTTTCTCTATCAGGTTGCGCATGTAGCGGAAGAATAGCGTTAATATCAAAGTCCTAATATGGGATCCATCGATATCAGCATCCGTCATAATGATGATTTTGTGATATCTCAAGCCAGACAAATCAAGCTCTTTATCATCCTCTGCCGTACCAAACTTAACTCCCAACGCTGTAAGGATATTCTTTATTTCGTCATTGTCATAGATCTTATGCTCATGCGCTTTCTCCACATTAAGGATTTTTCCTTTTAGTGGCAAAATTGCTTGAAAATCTCTATCACGACCTTGTTTTGCAGATCCACCTGCAGAGTCACCCTCCACTAGGTATAGCTCACAAACAGTTGGATCGCTATTGGCGCAGTCGGCAAGTTTACCAGGTAAGCCACCACCACCAAGCACGTTCTTACGCTGCACCATTTCTCTAGCCTTTCGAGCAGCATGTCTTGCTTGAGCTGCCAAAATCACTTTTCCAACAATGATCTTCGCTTCACGCGGGTGCTCTTCAAGCCAAAACTGCAAGGTTTCCGATACAGCTGAATCTACTGATCCAGAAACTTCGGAGTTACCAAGTTTGGTTTTTGTCTGACCCTCAAATTGAGGTTCGGCGACTTTCACAGAAATCACTGCGGTCAATCCCTCACGGAAATCATCACCAGCTACATCTATTTTGATTTTGTCCAGCATGCCAGATTTGTCTGCATAGGACTTCAACGTACGAGTCAAAGCACGTCTGAAACCTGTCACGTGGGTCCCGCCTTCGTAGGTATTGATGGTATTCACATAGGATACCACATTTTCAGTGTAGGAGTTATTGTAGCTCATTGCCACCTGAACTGGAACCTCCCCATCCAATGATTCGATATAAATCGGTTCGGCAATGATTTTTTCTCTACTTGAATCCAAGTATTCTACAAACTCGACCAAACCTCCTTCGGAGAAAAACTCATCAGACTTGTAGCTTCCGTCTTCCTCTTTTTCACGAAGGTCAGTCAAAAAGATGCGAATGCCTGCATTTAGGAAGGACATCTCTCGAAGACGATTGGCAATCGTTTCGTATTTATATTCTGTTGTGGTGAAAATACTGGCGTCAGGCTGGAAGTGAATAATCGTACCACGCTTATCTGTCTTGCCAACTTCGCGAGCTGGATACTGAGGTACTCCTATTTTAAATTCCTGCTCTACAATGACACCATTTCTATGTACGGTCGCCTTCAAATCAGTCGAGAGTGCATTCACACATGAAACCCCCACTCCGTGAAGACCACCAGAAACTTTGTACGTGTCTTTATCAAATTTACCACCGGCGTGCAACACCGTCAATACAACCTCTAGCGCCGAACGCTTTTCTTTTTTATGCATATCGGTGGGGATTCCCCTACCGTTATCCTCAACTGTGATGGAATTATTCTCATTGATCGTCACTTTGATGGTATCGCAGTGACCAGCAAGTGCCTCATCAATAGAGTTATCGACTACTTCCCAAATCAAATGGTGAAGGCCTTTAATCCCAATATCTCCAATGTACATGGCCGGACGTTTCCGTACCGCTTCCAGGCCTTCTAATACCTGAATATTACCCGCTCCATAATCAGCTGGGTTATTTGCTTTTTCTTCGCTCATAAGTTTAAGGAAAATGCCTTAATACTGGCTCTAAAAGGTGATTTTTTAAGTTTTCTAATAGCTAGCAAGATAATAAAAAAAGCGGGTATTTAACCCCTTTATCTCGACTAATTCAACAACTGAATATCAAGGCCCCCTTCTCGATAATCCAAATAATATTTTACATCGAGCCTTTTTATCAGAATAATACCTATTTTTTCGTTTACTTTTAGTTACCGTATAAACCTGTATTTATGTCACTTATACCATTTGTTTAATTTTTCATCTTTTTCTATAAACAAATTATATTCGGTTTCATTTGTAATGGTAAAATCTTACACCAAAACAAATAAACCATGAAATTAACCCTTAGTGCAGATTTGGTCAATTTAGACCGAATTATCAATCTCGATCCCGTTGCCATCACCTTCTTTATTGGGTACATGGCAATGTTTGCTTCTGCCGTATTCTTCTTCGTAGAAAGAGGTTCGGTCGACGGAAAATGGAAGATGTCTTTACTCGTGTCAGGTCTGATTACAGGTATTGCTGCTGTCCATTATTATTACATGAGAGACTTCTATCTCATGACAGGCCAAAGCCCCACAGCATTCAGATATGTGGATTGGACTTTGACAGTGCCTTTGATGTGCGTGGAGTTCTATTTGCTGACCAAGCCGTTTGGTGCCAAAGGTTCTACTCTTACTAAGTTGATCATCGCATCGCTTGTAATGCTGGTGACAGGATATATCGGAGAGACTTCCGGTATTGACAACAACATCATGTGGGGAATTATTTCTACCCTAGGGTATCTGTACATTGTATATGAGGTGTTTGCAGGTGATGTAGCGAAGCTAGCCAAAGAATCAAACAGTGAGGCTCTAAGCAAAGCAATGTTCTTGTTGAAAATCTTCATTACTCTTGGTTGGTCTATCTACCCAATCGGATACATGGTATTGCCAGGAAACTTGCTATCAGGAGTATTTGAAGTAAGTTCTATTGACTTGTTCTACAACCTTGCAGATGCAATCAATAAGATTGGCTTCGGTTTGGTGATCTATTCTGTGGCAATCGCTGAGACTGCCAAGATGAGAAAAGCAACAGCCTAAATTAAATCAGTCGCTCTCCCTTGAGGAGGGCGACTTTTTTTACTAAAATGAAGGACTTCGACTATATTATTGCAGGTGCAGGATGCGCAGGAATGAGCTTGATGTTTCAATTCCTAAATAGCTCCTTGAAACACAAAAAGATCCTTTTAATCGATCCTACATTTTCAAATCCAAAGCCCAAAACCTGGTGTTATTGGAACACCCAACCCCTGAATATTCACCCACCGGGAGCAGAGAAATCCTGGTCAAAATTTACACTTCAAGGCAAAGATGAAAAACTCAATCTAGGCTTTGATGACTTAAGATACTATCACATCAATTCTTTTGATTTTTTTGATTGGATGGAGAAAACCATCTCCCTACACCCAAACGTAAGTAAGCTTGAAGACAATGTTGTTCAAATCTCTGAGTCTTGGAGTAATGCTAAAGTTACCACTGCTACAGGCCAAGTCTACACAGCTGATTGGGTTTTTGATTCTAGATTAAATTCTGACACTGATTTTGATCCCAATACATTAAAACAAATATTCAGTGGCTGGAGGGTTGAAATGGATAAACCTGTATTTGACTCCGAAGCCATGACTTTTATGGATTTTTCGGGTAGTAATTCAAATGCTTTCGAATTTATTTATGTCCTTCCTTTTTCTGAAAAGAGTGCACTTGTGGAGTTCACAACTTATACTAAGGGAGGAGTGTCACTTCAAACCTTAGATAAAGAACTTCAGAAATATTTAGCTAAGAAATTTCCAAATGTCGCATACCAAGTAAGCTACAGGGAGGATGGGGTGATACCCATGACTACTAAGCTTAAGAAAAGCTCGAGCAATGGACACATAATTCCCATTGGGACCAGAGCCGGTTGGACCAAAGCATCTACAGGTTATACTTTTCACACGATTCAAAAGCATTGTGAGCAAATAGTATCTGATATCGAGCAGGGCATCCATCCCCTTTCCAAGGTTAGAAAATCTACGAGATTTTCTTTCTATGACAATATCTTGCTCAATATCGCTTCAAAACAACCTGCAAGACTTCAGGAAGTATTCATGGATATGTTTCGTAGTGTCAAAGTCTCCAAAATCCTGAAGTTCCTGAGCGAAGAAACTGCATTTCAGGAAGAGGTTTCCTTACTCTCTAAATTGAAATTTGGGGTATTCATAGAAAGTCTCATGAGCTATGAAAAGCATTGAAAATCAGGTTAAAATCTTAGGTATAGCTCTACTCCTTCTTTCCATGGCGACTATGATGATGTGGCCAGATTTTCAATGGGTTGTTTTTATTTTGGTCATGTTGTTCGTCGGTATTCCGCATGGCGCGATTGACCACCTCACTTCCGATCCAGCAATTAATCCAAAATCCCTTTCAGTTTTTTTAGTCAAACACATTGCCTTGATTGGCTTGTACCTTCTGTTTTGGTGGATTTTTCCAATTTTCTCTTTGGCAGCCTTCATCCTAATGTCGGCCTTTCACTTTGGCCAGACTCATTTTATCCGTAGAGCCGATGGAAAATTAATTCACCAAATTCTCTTTGTTTCACGGGGGATGTTTTTCCTCTCAGTCATTCTTTTAGGGGATTTTGAATTTACCCAAGAAATCCTGGCGGCAGTCATTGATATTTTGTCACTCGCTACTATTCAACCATATTTGATTACTGGCTTCTTTGTAGTCACAATTCTAATGCAATATATCGCTAAGGTGAAGTTCAATAAGAATGATCTCATCGATCTTTTATTGCTTCCCATTGCACTCTATTTCAGCCCGCTAATGCTGAGTTTTGTGATTTATTTCGGGTTTTGGCATGCCTTCCCTAGCATGGTGGAGGAGTATAATTTTCTCAAAAAATATCCTCAATTCGCTAGCTTAAAAAAATTCGGAGTGCAGCTGATCCCTTTTACCCTTCTTAGTCTGATTGGAATTTCCTTGATCCTATTTTTTGCGCAAAGAAATTTGTCGCCAGAAGAAGTGATTTTGATGTTTTTCGTGCTGATTTCTGTGATTTCTTTCCCGCATATTTTATATATGGACCGATTTCTGAAAAGTCAGGCTAATACTGACCAGAATTGATCATTACCAGCGTACATGCATTTAAGGTTTCGATCCCTGCATTTTGCGCCTTTTGAGCTAGTCTGGGATTTTCGGCTCCAGGGTTAAAAATAATCCGCTTTGGTTCAAGGGAAAGCAAGTACTCCTCCCATTCTTTCTGATGACCGGCATTCAGATATAGTGTGATTGTATGAATATCCTCGAAATAAGGCTTTTGCCGTAAGTCTAAAATTTCCTCTCCTAAAACATGCCCCTTTTTGATAGACAGCGGAATAAAGGGCTTTCCCGCTCTTTGAAGAAAATCAGCTGCAGTAAAGGCGTATCGAGTAGGATTTGGAGTAGCCCCTACAATCAGTGTTTTATCCTTTGTCATCTCGGCTGCCGTAATGTCTGTCCCGATCAAATGTATCCATATGCCGATGTTTTTTACTCTCGTAAATATCATCCAGCCGGATCATAATCCCTGTTTCTTCCACTTCTCCAAATTCATCATTCATGGCCGTACCAAAGGTCATCATGCTTGGTGAGAGATTCATGTACGTATTGATCAAAGGAGGGATATTTTCTCCTAAAGCTCGAACTTGGGAATTCAAAAACTTATACCCCTCTTTATATTCCAGACCATCAAATGGGTTAGGCCGAGAAATAATATCCGTTTTATATCCCAAAAACAAATTAGGTTTAGGCCTTACTAGGTTTTCTGGATCAGGGAAATAATGGTTTAAAAAAACCAAAAGTAAATCTCGCGCATCTTCATTAAAATGAGGGTACATGGTGACTTTTCCAAAGAGAAATTTCACATCTGGATTCATCAGCACCACTGCACCCAAGCCATCCCAAAGATTATCCAAACTAAAAATCCCCTTCCTGTTGTCAATACTTGGCTGATACATGGGCTGCACAAAAGAGCGACCAAGCTCTATGGTTTTGGGCAGGTAATTTTTGATGAAGCTTTCAGAAAAATCAAAAAGATGAACCGTTGAAAGATTGATCTTACCATTCTCGTCAATGGAATTTTTGCAATGAATCAATCTGTATCCAGCGACGATTTCCTCGTCCTCCGGATTCCAGGTGAGCAGCTGATCATAGCAATTTTCACAAGTATCATTATCATCCAGATCCAAGGCTAAGCCTGTTCCACCGCCTGCATTTCTAAAAGTGAGTTCGCGGAGTCTTCCGATTTCTCTGACCACATTTGGCGCATTATGGTAATTGACCAGATAGACAAGATTGTCTCCATTATTGGTATAGCGCAAAAACCTTTCTTTCGTCAGCTCTGATTTGAGCAATTCCCGATCCACTGGAGCAATTATTTCCACTTCGTTTTTCATGCTTTTTCGCCTATTTCATAGACCTTGTCTTTCATATAGTCTGCCCACTGCCCTTCAGTCTTTGAGTCATCAAATACTGTATGCGATACAGGCTCACCAAGTGTAATGGTGATCTTCTTTCCCTGTTGCTGATACATTTCGTCTGCCAAGTAGAACATTTCAAGGTTTGCCTTCACTCCCAGCTTCTTCCTCCAATTAGCCAAATTATAAAAGAAAGGCGAATTATTTCCCGATGTGAAACAGGGAATAATACTTTTTTGATATTTCTTCGATTTGTTGATAAAGGTCTTTTTCCATTGTAAATCTCGGATCTTACCATCCGGAGATTTTCTTGACACCAGTCCTGCCGGAAATATCATGATCACAAAGTCCTCTGCAAACACCTCGTCGATATTCTGCATGGCTTCTGAGGAGTTCTTGCCAAACTTATTCACCGGTACAAAAAAGGGCTGGAAATTCTTGAATTGCATCAATACATCATTGACCAGAAACCTGATATCAGGACGAATCTTAGAAACCGCATAAATCAGTGCAACACCATCCAAAGCGCCCAAAGGATGATTAGATGCAATTATTACTCCTCCCTCTTTTGGGATATGTTCAGCACCCTTGAGCTCCACATCAATACGAAATTCCTCAATCACCGCATTCACAAAATCCTGCCCCTGATAGATATGGATCTTTTCCATAGTATCATTAAGCCACTTTTCGTGGGTGACACGCTTAATATAGGAAAGCACGAAGCTTGGCATCCATTTCAAAAGCTTTGGGTTTTTGGAATGGATAGCTTTCTCTACATCGATAAACTTTTCGGGCATTGGTGACTTATAATATGGGTAATAAACTACCTAATGGAGCCTAAAATAAATCTAAAAATAAGAATTCAATCGAACCTTTGTTAGCTGAAATTTACAGAATCCATTTAGAAGTTTGATTTCAAATGACTTACACCCCCATAAATAATTTTAACAAATGAATATTCTATTAACAGGAGCTACCTCAGGCATTGGCTGGGAAACTTTTAAGTCCCTTTGGAAAGATGGGCATCAGATGATCCTGCCGGTAAGAAACATGAAAAAGGCCATCGATTTATTGGAAGGGTTTGGCGCTAACGAACGTGTTTATTTAGTACAGATGGATCTTGCAGATTTGAAAAGCGTGAATGAAGCCACAAAAGATATTTCTTCCAAATATCAATCCATAGATATCATCATTAATAATGCGGGTGGGATGTTTCCTCCTAAAAAGAAAACAGTAGAAGGGCTGGACGAATCTTTTGTTGTGAATCATTTGGGGCACTTTTTGCTGACTAAGCACCTCATACATTTGCTTCCCAAAGATCTGGGGAAAGTCATCAGCGTCAGCTCCAAAGTACACCAAATCGGAAAAGCAAATCCAAGCGATCTAGGTTTAAATAAATCCACAAGCTCCTTCGCATCCTATGCTTCGGTAAAGTTGTACAATATTCTTTTCACCAAACTATTGAGGAAAAAGTATTCAGAACAAAACCTTCAAGCCTATGCGCTACATCCTGGTGCAGTGAATACTTCCTTTGGGAATAGCTCAGGGTCCATAGAAAAGGCGATTATTGGCTTTTCAAAGCTATTTTTCATCTCTCCCAAAAAAGGAGCAGAAACGACTTTATACCTAGCAAACACGCCATCATCCAAGTTGACCAATGGAGGATACTATCAGCGGAAGAAGTTCGCTTCAGTGAGTAGCAAGGCAAATGATCTTGAATTGGCAGAAAAACTCTGGCAATTCAGTGAGACAGAAGTGAAGCGAATCCTTGATTGATTTTTCCTACTTTTGTAGCCAAAGCACCCTAAAAAATGACGAATCCCATTCAATTACTAACCCCCGGACCTTGGCAAGATTATGAATTGATCGATACTGGAGGGTTTGAAAAATTGGAACGCTTTGGGAAGTTTGTCCTGCGAAGACCTGAGCCTCAGGCTATTTGGGATAAGAGTCTTTCTGAAGAGGAATGGAAAAGCCAAACAGACTCCTACTTTGCAAAGGATAAAAAGAATCCAGAAAAAGGTTTTTGGCAGAGCCCAAGCAATATGCCCCACAATTGGCAAATTGGCTATGAAAACTCTGCCGGGCTAAAAATGAGATTGAACCTCGCACAGACATCTTTCAAGCATATCGGTCTTTTTCCGGAGCAGGCGGTGAATTGGGATTACATCTATGAAAGAGTAAAAAGCTCAAAGATGAATAGTCCAAAAGTCCTCAATCTTTTTGCCTACACTGGAGCCTCCAGTTTGGCTGCAAAGGCTGCAGGTGCGGATGTGACCCACTTAGATTCTGTAAAGCAAGTGGTGACTTGGACCAAGCATAATATGGAAGATTCAGGCCTTGACGGGATTCGATGGATGATCGATGACGCAATGAAATTTATCAAGCGTGAAGCAAGAAGGGGCAACACCTACCAAGGAATCATTCTTGATCCTCCAGCTTATGGCAGAGGACCTGGAGGTGAAAAATGGGTCCTTGAGGAACAAATAAATGAAATGCTGAAAGTTTGCAGTGAGATATTGGATCCAAAGCAACACTTTTTGCTCCTAAATATGTACTCACTGAGCTTTTCCTCTCTGATTGCAGCCAATCTCATTCAAACAAATTTTAAAAGCGTCACCAACCCAGAACAAGGAGAGCTTTACTTAAATGACTCCCAAAATAAAAAGCTTCCACTTGGGATTTTCTATCGATTTTCGAATTATTGAACCTCAGTCAAATGAATCCTAGGCAGCTATTTTTGCAGCATCTAGCTCAAACAACAGACTTTCCCCTTCTCATAGAAATTGAAAAAGCTGAAGGTGTATATATGTATGGGCCTGAAGGGAAAAAATACCTGGATCTTATCGCTGGTATAGGAGTCAGCAATGTGGGCCATAGACATCCAAAGGTAGTGGAAGCCACGAAGGCACAACTTGACCAGTATATGCATCTCATGGTGTATGGAGAGTATGTTCAGACTCCACAATCTCAATTAGCAAAGGCCTTAGTGGATACTTTGCCGGAGGCTCTAGACAATGTCTATCTGGTCAATAGCGGCTCAGAAGCCATCGAAGGTGCGATAAAGCTAGCCAAAAGATATACTGGAAGGCCAAACATCATTTCCTGTGTCAATGCCTATCACGGGAGTAGCCATGGGGCCTTGAGCGTGGGAGGAAATGAGATTTTTAAGCGTGCATATCGTCCTTTGCTTCCTGGAATCGGGCATATAGTTTATGGAGGTTTTACCGACTTGGAAAAAATCAATGAAGATACTGCAGCTGTCATTATTGAAACTATACAGGGCGAAGCGGGCATTATGGTGGCTTGCTCTACCTATTTTCAAGCGCTAAGAAAAAGATGCGACGAGACAGGCACACTTTTGATCTGCGACGAAATCCAATGTGGATTTGGGCGTACAGGCAAATTTTGGGCATTTGAGCACTTTGGAATGGAACCTGATGTCGTATGCTGTGCCAAAGGAATGGGAGGCGGAATGCCGATAGGAGCATTTATCGCAAAAAAAGAAGTGATGAAATCTTTTGCAAATAACCCTTTGCTTGGACATATCACCACATTTGGAGGACATCCTGTAAGTTGCGCTGCATCATTAGCCACCATTCAGATTCTTCAGGAAGAAAATCTTATAGATCAGGTTGAATCCAAGGCCAATTTGTTTAAGAAGCTTTTGGTCCATCCGAAAATCAAATCCATCCGAAACAAAGGACTGATGATGGCAGTGGAATTTGAGTCTTTTGAAGTGCTCAAGCCGATTATTGATCGTGCGATTGAGCTGGGAGTCATTACCGATTGGTTTTTATTCTGTGATGATTCTATGCGGATTGCGCCTCCGTTGATCATCACTGAAGAGCAGATTCAGGATGCGTGCAAGATTATTTTAGAAGCAATTAACGATCCTTTATCTAATTGATTTATATTTAATTAGTCAATTTCAACAAGAAGTTACTTTATGAAAAATGTAGTCCTCATCTTGGGATCCCTCGCCCTGATAGCCGTTGTCGGTATGCTTATTTTTATCTCTGCCCACAGCCCTCAATATAAGGGAGACATCTCTCTCCAAGGACTTGACGAGGAAGTTGAGGTACTTTTTGACGAATATGGAGTTCCACACATCTACGCCTCTAATGAAACAGATGCCTATAAAACTCTGGGCTATGTCCATGCTCAAGATCGCTTATTTCAGCTGGAGATGATGCGAAGAGTGGGAACAGGAACACTTGCAGAGTTTCTTGGCGCGGACTTACTTGAAATTGATCAGTTTTTTAGAACTCTTGGCATCCCAAAGCATGCGCTTGAAAGTACCGAGTATTGGCAAAACCAGCCACAATCACCATGGAAATTAGCTGCTGAAGCCTACATAGCGGGAGTAAACCAATTTATTCAGGAAGGAAACCTTCCTATGGAGTACAGCTTGCTTGGAGAAACCCCTCGAGAGTTTACCATTAATGATGTACATGCCATCACAGGCTACATGGCCTTTACTTTTGCCATGGCCGTGAAAACTGACCCTATGCTCACCAAAATTTCTAAAGAACTTGGCCCTGATTATTTGAAAAGCATATCGGTAAATACCCTTCCAGAGCATGTATTTATTCCCAATTTCTATCCTGAGAAAACGGATTTGGATAGCACACAAAGCAAATCAATTATCGCCATGCTCGACAAGCTACCCGTCCCACTTTTGGAAGGTTCAAACTCTTGGGTCATAGCAGGATCCAAATCAGCGAGTGGAAAGGTACTTTTTGCAAATGATACCCACATTGGCTTCTCCTCTCCTTCGGTTTGGTATGAGGCCCATATTGAGTATCCAGGATTCCGTTTTTATGGGAATCATTTGGCAGGTTTGCCTTTTGGTTTAGTCGGCCATACCGAATTTCACAGCATTGGGTTAACCATGTTTGAGAATGATGACCAAGACTTTTTCCTGGAAAAACTCAACCCTTCCAATTCGAATGAAATAATGATTGGAAACCAAGGCAGCCCCATAAGTTCAAGAATTGAGACCATCCAAGTCAAAGAAGCAGATGCACAAGAATTTGAAATCAAAGAGACAATTCATGGTCCGATTTTAAATCCAGTGGTACCGGAAATTGCTGCAAGCACCGAAAATCCAGTTTCCTCCTGGTGGGTTTATACTCAGGAACCAACCCGTGCACTAGAAGCAACCTACAAGATGGCACATGCCAAATCCATAGATGACGTGGCCCAAGCTGCGGCGCTAATCCATGCGCCAGGACTGAATATAATGTATGGGGATGCTGAAGGAAATATTGCTTGGTGGGCTGCAGCAAGGCTTCCAGAGCGTAATCCTGCATCCAACAGTAAGATTTTCAGAAATGGAAGCGATCCAGATGATCAACCTGCCGGCTGGCTTCCCTTTACAGAAAACCCACAAAGTATCAATCCACCTTGGGGATATGTGGTCTCTGCCAACAATCAGACAGACACACTTTCCAATGGAACCTTGGTCCCTGGTTACTATTATCCTGGAGATCGTTATCAAAGAATAGCTGAGACCATCGCCTCAAGAAATGACTGGACGGTAGAGGATCTAAAAACACTCCAGTTAGAGACAATAAACACTACCCACCCAAAAAATGTACAAGTCCTATTGAAGGCAGTATCTAGCGATAATTTCAGTGAGTTTGAAGGACTTTCTGAAGAAATATCAAACTGGCAAGGCACTCATAATTTGCAAGATATGGCTCCAACTGTCTATTACAAGTGGCTCTATCATACCCTTCGCCTTTCGATGTCTGATGAGTTGGGAATGGAAGCTTTTGAAACTTACTTGGAGACCTTTACCATGATCAGAAGTACTCCGCTTTTCTTAAATGATCCAGCAAATCTATGGTGGGACGATAGAAATACGGAAGCCATAGAAAGCAAAGACGAAATTATTCAAGCTGCCTTGAATCAGACTCTTGCCGAATTGGAAACACAATTTGGAGAGAACTGGAAAAAATGGGAATGGCAAAAAGCGATCATTTCTGTTCACCCACATCCGCTCGGAGCTCAGAAGCCTTTGGATAAACTTTTCAATGTGGAAACCTACCCGCTCGAGGCCAATGCCGAAGCTGTGAATAAATTAGCCTTCCGTCTCAATGGAGAAGGAGTTTATACCGTCACCTCAGGTCCTGCAATGCGGATTTTATTAGATTTTGAAAATGTGGAATCTTCTCTGTCAGTTTTACCTACGGGTCAATCAGGGAATCGATTCAGCCCATTCTATAAGGATCAAGCGAATTTATTCGCTAAAGGAAAGTACAGATCACAACTTATGAATCGGTCTGACATAGAAAAATCTTCAGAGAATAGGCTTGTACTCAAGCCATAGTAAATTAATTACACGAGCCTTTTGCTTTGCGAAAGCTCAGGTTAAGACAAATTTGATCAATCGATAGATCCCATAAAAAATACCAATAGTCATTCCCAAAAGTAAAATCCCAGCTAAGGCAAATAACACTTTGATCTTGGGGCCTGTGACCAATTGGAGAAGCAACAATAAGCCAAGTTCTTCTCCATACTCTGAATTGGTGAACAAGACATATCCCCATTTTTTGGTAGTATCCATCAAAAAATAACTGGTAAAGCCCTCATTGTTACCGGTATGCATGATGATATCAAAGCCTGGAACCTCAAGATTAACAAAACCCAAAGTGTAGGCTGATTTAAACGGTGCATCCGGAATGTCAACTTGTCGAGTCAACATACTTTCAAATGCTTCCTCGGAGAGACCTTCCTTGTTCATAATGGCAGTCATCCACTTTCCGAAGTCCCCAGGCTCTGAATGAACCGAAGCAGGCGCGACAAAAACACTATCGTTCTTTTGGAACCAGTAATCGTTTTCCCAATCAATCAAATTCCCTTCTAAATCATAAGGCTGAGCCTTGTTGATTCGTGTATACTCATTTTGAATAAAAACAGTATGCTCCATACCCAATGGCTGCGCTACTTTCGCTTGAAAAGCAGCCTCCAATCCATCCCAATCTGTATTTTCTATTTCACGTAGCACTTCTGCCAGATATTGATAAGCCTCTCCAGAATATCCATATGCAGTACCCGGCTCAAATTCAAAACGCAAAATCTGATCAGGGTCATCCTCTCTCCAATTGGGTAAACCAGACTGATGACTGAGAATTAATCGAGCGGTGAGCAGTTTGCTCCAAGGCTCATTTTCTAAATCGGGATGAGGATAATACTGATAAAGAGGTCTATCTAAATCCAGTTTTCCTTCATCCACAAACTTCATCACGAGGTATGCAAATACAGGTTTAGAAATAGACGCTGCCTCAAAAATGGTTTGATCCGAAACTGGAACTTGATGGGCTACATCTGCAAAACCATAATTAACCCGATGGACTTGAACCCCATCATTGATCACTACAAGGGATAAACCAGGAATGTCTAGCTCTTTGGCCTGTTCTTCGACAGAGGCATCAAATGATTCTTTTTCGATATCCCAACCAGTCAAACTATCAAAGCTACCTTCATCCGCACCTGTGCATGAAAACAATGCACTTAAGATAAAAATGAAGTAGGACTGCAGCTTTTTCATTTCTAGAGATTACAAAATTCCTTTTTCGGGATGCCTTGGCGTTACCGAACGTCCAAAAGCTTTCATTTCCTCGACTTGAGCATCCAAATCTCCTGTCAATTTAAATAATGGCCCAAGACCGGCTTCCTTTTTCTCATAATCCAAATACCCAATCACTACCGGTACATTAGCTCCTAATGCAATGTGATAGAATCCCGTTTTCCATTTTTTCACTTGGCTGCGAGTACCTTCAGGAGTCACCATGATCACCAGATCATCAGCCTCATCCAGCATATTAATCATCGCCTGAGTATAAGTTTGGCGCTTTCCTCCAGGAATTCGCTTTCGATCAATTCCGATTCCCCCTAATTGCTTGAGAAACCAACCCAAAGGACCCACCATCATTTCCTGTTTGATAGTATATTTTACTGGTACTTCCATTAGGTAAAAGCCTGCCAAAGCATAGACCAAATCCCAATTAGAAGTATGAGGAATAGCTATTAAAACCGCTTTCCTCAGATCTTTTGGCCATGTGCCATTGAATGACCAACCTGAGATCCAAAACACAAATTTCGCTAGTAGTTTTTTCATAGAACTTCTGATTTGGATTCCGCAACTAGTAATTCCTGCATTTTTGGATTTTCCTCCATATACTGAATCATACGGTCGTATCCAGCCTTGAATAATTGAGGTGCCTTACGAATGTCTAGCACACCGTATTTTCCTAAACCATGAGCCTCAACGAAAAAATCACATTTAGATTCACGCGAGTAAACATTATAATTCATACTCATGATCACTGTTCGCTCGATGAGATTCTTCATGTTTGTAATGTTGGTCTCCTCTGGCAAATGATTGCAATTCACACCAATGATGTAATCGCACACCCCATCCAGCGGCTCAACCGGAAGATTATTGAGTACTCCTCCATCTACCAAATATTTTTCATCGTGAAAAATAGGCTCAAACATCCCAGGAATACAGGATGATGCCATCACGGCTTTGATGATTTCACCTTCAGAAAAATAAACTGGTTTGCCTTTTTGAATATCTGTAGCGGCTACCGTGAGCGGAATTTTCAGCTTCGCAAAATCATTTTCTTTGAGATAAAGCCCAAAAAGCTTTTCCATTTGATCCATTTTGAGAAGCCCCTTCCAAGAAATCGCTGGACGCAAAAACTTGAAATAATTAGTATCTACTATGATCCGAAGGATTTCTTCAGGCTTATACCCTGCGCAGTACATCGCTCCTGCTATGGCTCCTGCAGAACTTCCACTTACTCGATTTGGAAAAATTCCGGCCTCATTCAAAGCTTTTAAGACACCCAAATGAGAGATACCACGGACACCACCGCCCGAGAGTGCAATGCCTATTTTTAGATTAGATTTCATTCAGTTTGAAGGTTTGATCCAATCGCACGCCTTTTTCTGTCATTTTCACTGTGCAGCATTCATTGACTGCATCATGCTCAAGAAATAAAATATATTTTTTCCTCGCAGCTTCTTCCAAAAAATCCGCTTTCTCTTTCAAAGTCAGCAAGGGTCTAGTATCGTAACCCATCACATAAGGCAAGGGAATATGACCTACGGAAGGAAGCAAATCCGCCATAAATACCACCGTATGACCCTTATATTGAATTTTGGGCAACATTTGCTTGTCGGTATGACCATCAGCTGTGATTACCTGAAAGCCTAATCTCTCTGAATTTGAATCCAAGTCAATCATTTTGAGTTGACAACTATCCTGCATTGGAAGAATATTCTCCTTCAGAAAGCTGGCCTTCTCCCGGGGATTGGGCTCAGTCGCCCATTTCCAATGATCAGCATTTGACCAGTAAGTAGCATTCAGGAAAGTCATCTCAAAGGACTGACTATCCTTGCCATATCGCACACCGCCTCCACAATGATCAAAATGAAGATGTGTCAGAAAATTGTCTGTTATATCGCCAAAATCAATCCCGAGTCGGTGAAGATTTTTCTTCAAGGAATCATCTCCATGCAAATAATAATGAGAAAAGAATTTTGCGTCTTGCTTGTCTCCTATTCCATTATCAATCAATGTGATTCTATCCCCATCGACCAAAAGCAAGGAACGCATAGCCCAAGTACAGAGATTATTGTCATCAGCAGGATTCGTTCTAGTCCAGAGAGATTTGGGTACCACTCCAAACATTGCGCCACCGTCCAGTTTGAAAAAACCGGTATTTACTACGTGTAATTCCATATAAAATAAAAAAGCCCGAATGAGAACATCCGGGCAGTAGTTTATTCAACAACCACTCCCATGGAGCAGAATTTATCTATTCGTTTGTCGATTCGCTTCTCAGGCTTCAGCTTATCTAATTCCTTCAAGGAAGCATTGATAAATTCCTTCAAAGTAGCAGACATTTGCTTGAGATCTTTATGCGCTCCGCCTAGTGGCTCTGGGATTATTCCATCGATCAAGCCATTTTTTTCCATATCCATGGCGGTCAATTTCAGTGCCTCGGCAGCTTGCTCTTTGTAATCCCACGATCTCCATAGAATTGACGAACAAGATTCAGGTGAAATCACTGAATACCAAGTATTTTCAAGCATAAAAACTTTATCACCAATAGCTATACCCAAGGCTCCCCCGGATGCTCCTTCACCTATAATGATGCAAATCACTGGGACCTTCAACATGAACATCTCTTTCAGATTTCTTGCGATAGCTTCACCTTGACCACGCTCTTCAGCCTCTAATCCAGGAAAAGCTCCTGGAGTATCAATCAAGGTAACGATAGGCTTACCGAATTTTTCGGCCATTTTCATCAATCGAAGTGCCTTTCTATAACCTTCAGGATTGGCCATCCCAAAGTTTCGGTCTTGTCTTTGTTTTGTATTTCTACCCTTTTGCTGACCGATAAACATGACAGTTCGGCCATCGATATCTCCTAACCCCCCGATCATTGCACGATCATCTTTCACGGTACGGTCTCCATGAAGTTCTATAAAATCATTGGTGATTTCATAGATATAATCCAGAGCATAAGGTCGATCCGCGTGCCTAGACAATTGAACTCTCTGCCAACGGGTCAAGTTTTTAAACGTATCTTTTTTCAAGGATAGAATTTTCTCTTCTAATGAATCAATATCGGAAGATAAATCGACATTTCTTCCTTTAGCTAATTCCTTCATCTCTTTGAGCTTTTGCTCTAAATCAATAATGGGCTGTTCGAATTCTAATACCATTTCTATCAATTTTGGAAGGAACAAAGATAAGCAATATCTAGGCAAGAAAAACTTTCCAAAAGAAAGCTTCATAATGAATAAAAAAAGAAAATTATCTATCTGAGAGAGAATCAGATAGGCATAGAGTGAAAAAAATTTTAGATCAACCTATTGCACAAAAAGCGCAAATACCTACCTTTGCATCACTTCAAACGAGAAGGAAAAAGATCTGCAACGATCAAAAGACATTGGAGTGGTAGTTCAGCTGGTTAGAATGCCTGCCTGTCACGCAGGAGGTCGCGGGTTCGAGTCCCGTCCATTCCGCTTAAAGTCCCGAAGAGATTCGGGACTTTTTTGTTTTAAATATTTTTTAAACCATGGAATATTTCGTCTATTTTATCGAGTCCAAGAAAGATGGCACATTTTACTTCGGCAGTTCCACCGACCCTAAAATCCGACTTGCCAAGCATAATAAGCCTCATAAGGGTTACACGGCAATGAAGCAACCTTGGAAATTGAAGTATACACAAAGGTTTGACTCTATAAAAGAGGCGATCGTACGAGAGCGATTCCTTAAAGCGCAGAAAAGCAGGGTATTTCTATCCGAACACATTATAAACCAATCCAAAGATTAGAATGCCTGTCCCGATTCTCGGGAAGGTCGCGGGTTTCCCGATACCTCGGGATCCATGGCGCTTAAAGTCCCGAAGATATTCGGGACTTTTCTGTTTTAGGTTCAATATTTTTTTGATCCACACATCAAGTATCAATTGCATCAAAGATTTCAATTCACTAGACTCGAAGCTAGATTCAAAAACTTCTTATGAAAAGGACTCTACTTATTAGCATACTCGCAATTTTGAGCATTCACACCTTTGCTCAGGATCGCGTAACAGGTAAAAATTTCGCTACACGCTCAGAAGTACTAGGTCAAAACGGTATGGCAGCTACTTCCCAGCCTCTTGCAACACAAGCTGCTCTAGATATTCTGAAAAAGGGAGGCAGTGCAATGGATGCTGCTATTGCGGCTAACGCAATGCTTGGCCTAGTTGAGCCGCATGCCTGTGGTATCGGAGGAGATGTGTTTGCCATTGTTTGGGATGCCAAAAGCAAGAAACTTTATGGCTTCAATGGCAGTGGTCGAGCGCCAGAGAGTCTGACCATGGAAGTCTACAAGGAAAAAGGCTTAAAATACGCTCCTTTCTTAGGCCCACTTCCAATCACCGTACCGGGTACAGTGGATGGTTGGTTTGCAATGCACGAGAAATTCGGAAAACTATCCATGCAGGAAATCTTGCAACCAGCGATTGATTATGGAAACAATGGCTTCCCAGTTTCAGAAGTGATTGCCTGGCAAATGAATGACGACTGGCCTAGAATGCAGGATATTCCTGGCTTCCGTCAAACCTATATGCCCAACGGGAAAAGCACCCCGCAAAAGGGTGAGGTATTCAAAAACCCTGACCTCGCGAGAACTTATGATATGATTGCAAAGCAAGGCAGAGATGTCTTTTATAAAGGTGAAATCGCCCAAACCATGGATGCCTTTATGAAAAAACATGAAGGATATCTGAGCTATGAAGACTTAGCAAAACATGAGGGAGAGTGGGTAGAGCCTGTAAGTACCAATTATCGTGGCTATGATGTTTGGGAATTGCCCCCAAATGGACAAGGAATAGCAGCCTTACAAATGCTAAACATCCTAGAAGGTTATGACTTAGCTGCAATGGGTTTTGGAAGTGCGGAATACCTGCATGTGCTTACTGAAGCCAAAAAACTAGCCTATGAAGATCGGGCAAAGTTCTATGCCGATCCCGCTTTCAATGAGATTCCAGTGGATTATTTGATCTCAAAAGAATATGCTGCAGAGCGCAGAAAATTAATCGACATGAATCAGGCTGCAGATGAATACCCTGCAGGAGACATAGAAAAAGGAAACACCACTTACCTTACTGTGGCTGATAAGGATGGAAATATGGTTTCCTTTATCCAAAGCATCTATGATGAATTCGGTTCAGGAATGGTACCAGACGGACTAGGATTTGTGATGCAAAACCGAGGTCAAATGTTCAATGTCCAAGACCCAGATCATTTTAATTCACTCGCCAAAGGCAAAAGACCTTTTCATACCATTATTCCAGCTTTCGTGACCAAAGATGGCGAACCATTTATGAGCTTTGGTTTGATGGGTGGTGCAGTACAACCACAAGGACATACGCAAATACTGGTGAATGTCATAGACTTCGGAATGAACTTGCAAGAGGCAGGAGATGCTCCTCGTATGAGACATACAGGATCTTCTCAACCCACTGGATCTATGATGACAAATGGAGGTGCCTTAAATCTGGAAAGCGGATTTAGCTATGAAGTCATTCGGGCTTTGGAAATGAAGGGACACAGAGTTCAATTTAGTGTTGGCGCCTATGGTGGATACCAAGCCATTGGATTTGATCCTATCAATAAGGTCTACTATGGAGCCACAGAGTCTCGAAAGGACGGACAGGCGGCAGGGTATTGAATTGTGAAGTTTAAAGTTTAAGGTGCCTCCCCTAGGAACCTTGGTATAGCCCTTAAAAAAGTAGGAACCTGTGGTTATTACTTCCGACTTCTGCTACTGCGCCTGCCTACTATTTATCCCCTATCGCCAGTTGCCAATTCCAGCTGTCGCGCATGGATTCGTCCAAGCTTAACTTCGGATACCAGCCTAGGACCTTGTTGATCTTCTGAGTATCTGCCCATACCTGAATTACGTCTCCGGGTCTCCTTGGGCCTATTTCGTAATTTAGTTTTTGTCCTGAAACCTTTTCGAAACTTTGAATCACTTCAAGGACCGAATTTCCAGTTCCAGTTCCCACGTTGAAAACATCATAAAAATTCATTTCCTGCTCACCCAAATATTCAATCGCCCTCAAATGTGCATCAGCCAAATCCACGACATGAATATAATCTCTAATGCAAGTGCCATCAGGAGTATCGTAATCTCCACCGAAAACTGTTAATTTTTCACGAATTCCAGCTGCAGTTTGTGTGACGAAGGGTACTAGATTATTTGGAGTACCAAGAGGCAGCTCCCCTATTTTTGCCGAGGAATGTGCCCCAACAGGATTGAAGTAACGCAAAGAAATCACTCGAAGTCCAGCCTCGCTTTTGACCATGTCCACCAAGATGTCTTCACAAATTTTCTTGGTATTTCCATAGGGACTTTCAGCATCTTTTCTGGGAGTGCTTTCAGTTACGGGCAATACATCTGGCTGGCCATACACCGTACAAGAGGAAGAAAAAACCAAATCCTTGATGCCCTTTTCTTTCATAAAAGAGAGAATCGTCATCAAGCTCCCCACATTGTTTTGGTAGTATTTCAGAGGATTTTCAGTGCTTTCTCCCACTGCTTTATAAGCTGCGAAATGAATAATCCCTGATATCCTGTGAAGCCCAAAAATTTGATTTAATAGCGCTTGATCACCACAGTCTCCCTCAAAAAATGGGATATCCTGCCCTGTGAGCTCTTTGAGTCGCTCAAGGACTTGACGATTGGAATTAGAAAGGTCATCGATAATGACAGGTTGAAGCCCTGCTTTAACTAGCTCCACAGCTGTATGTGATCCTATATATCCGGCTCCTCCGGTAATGAGTATTTTCTTCATGAAAAAAGTGTTTGCACAAAACTATCTAAACTATGGATATGGCAAATGAATAATTTGAATTTATCGTACCAAAGTAAATGTTCCTCTCTTGGTTTCATTGAATATTTCCCCTGAGGTCTGGTAGGTGTAATCTAAAGTGTAGCTATAGACCCCAATTCCTGCTTCATTTCCTTCAAAAAGTCCATCCCATCCCTCCGAACCTGAATACATCAGCTGCCCCCAACGATTCCAAATCATCAATTGATAAGCTACGCCGCAAGTCACTATGGGACCATATGGGCCATCACTAGGAATAAACCCAGTAGGAAGTCTTACCTGAGGGGTACCAAGAGGCACTTCACCTGTGCCAGTAACTTCACACCCATTCGAATCAATTACTGTGACTTGAACTGGGCCAGAACTTAAGCCACTAGCCAAGGCTTCCTGAGATCCATTTTCCCATAAATAGGTGTAAGGAGCTGTTCCTCCCTCTACAAGGACAGTTAGCTCACCATCCACCGCCTCAGGACAGCTTGGACTGCCAACTTCAAAAGACAAAGACATGGGTTCGGGAGCTGTCATCGTTCCAGCTAGCGGTACTCCACAGCCGGATTCATCCTGAATAAAAAGAGAAAAGTCACCAACCGGAATCCCACTAATAGTGAGGAATCTTCCATCCCAATCAGAAGGAAAGTCAAAAACCTGGAGCTGACCTGTACCACCAGACATTTCCACAACCACTTGCCCATCTGATAAGGTATTACAAGTCGCAGGTATGATCTCCGGAGTTCTTAAAATTTCGATCGGAGCCGGATCCTGAAGCTCGAAAGTCAAAACCTCCACAGCACAGCCAGACGCATCACTCACGATCACTTCGTAAACCCCAGCATCCAAACCCTGAGCAAGATTGGTCTCCAATCCAGCATCGTGTGACCATGTGAAATCATATTCCTCAGATCCACCAGTTACCAAAATCTCTATAAACCCATTTCGATCTTCGGGACAGGAGGCATTATCAAATGAAGAGCTGATAGAAAGCGGAGGCAAAACCTCAAATGAAACGGATTCTGAAACTCCCAGGCAGGAAGCATTGGTAAGACCTGATTCGTTGTAAAACAGTTGCCGAATAGGGCTTGAGAGATCCCAATCTACTGTGATGGATTCGGTATCCTGACCAGAAACAATCGTTCCCCCAACAATTTCCCAAGAGTATGCTCTATCCGCGCTAGGGAAAGGAACGGAATAAACCAAACCGATAGATTCTCCACCACAAACAGCTGTTGGACCAAGTGGAGCATCTGGATCCAACGTGTCTGCTATCACCACATCTAGTCTAAGTCCCTCACCGTAACAACCCGCTTCTGTCAAAGGTATTGCCGAAACAAAGGCAGTGGTTGATGCCTCGCCCCAGCGTACGGTAAGCGTGGAGTCTGTTTCTGAAAGGATTTCACCACCTTCAATTTCCCAAATCGCGCTTGCAAAATTAGATCGATCCACCAATTCATAGGTAAACTCATCTATCTGCGGACAAACCGATGTTGGCCCACTAAGCTCAGCCAAAACCTCAAGCACTTCAACTTCAAAAGTAAACTCTTCTTCACGATCGCAGCGATCTTCACCTGTAGATGCAAATACTTTTACCTGAAAAACTCCAGATTCCTCAAATGTATGAGACAATTCCTGCCCATTCTCCAATGCAGAGCCATCTCCAAAATCCCAGGTGAAAATCGCATAATCTGGATTTTCAGGCGTGATTCTCCATATTCCTTCTTGATTGTAGCAGGCGATCTTATCCCCTTCTACTTCAAACTCATAATTCGTTTCCGTTTCGTATTGGATTCGTTCTAGCGCTGTTCCCACGGAATAGGCATAAGATTCTATAAAACCTGAACCATAGGCATATCCAATCAGGCCCTCTGGGTTGCTCAGTCGATTAGCTCCCTCCCTGACCACGAGACGAGCATATTCAAAATCGGAATTTCCCGGGACTGGCTGGAACTGGTCTCCAACTGGCAGACCGTTTAGTAAGGTTTGATTTGCTGAGCCGGCCGGCACCAATACGTTAGCATAGTGAATCACAATCCCAACTACCCGAACTGATGAAAAAAGTATATCTGTAATTCTCTGATTATTTGGGCTGTAGACAGTAAGTGAGGGATCTCCAAAACTCGCTAAAGTCCCAGATTGTACATTGCAGCCTTGGCTTTTTGCGATAAAAGCAACTGAAGAAGGTTTTGAAGTTTCAATAACTGCTACCTCATCACGAGCGAATTCGGTTTTGATAAACTCCCCCTCATCCAAATTGCCAATTACCTGTCCATTCACACTGACTTGGGTATTATCAGTTGAAGCTAAGATTTTAACGATTTCTCCTGAGGTTCTTCCTGCCATCGGGATGTGGACAAATTCTTTGCCCCAGGCAAAAGTTGGATAAGCCTGCTGAAACATATGATCGCCAGTGGTACCGCAATCTCCTGCGCTAGTCATCTTATTTCCTCCAAAAACAGCCACATTCTTACAATCCCCATCTGCTCCATTTAAAACTCTGACTCGAGTGCCCGTTAGATCTCCTAGCGCCTTGATCTGATAGGTTTCCCCAGCATCCAAAGTGATATTAATGGGAGCACCGGCCGGAATGGTATTGACTGTGCGAAAGCTCGTGACAATCTCGAGGTCGGTATCATCTTCCGTGGCCACCACCAGTAAGGTGCTTTCGTAATTTGTATTCGATCCGGGCTCCTGATCTGGGCCAAAAACATCATAGTGGGCCATTGCATAATATTCCTTTCCCAATGCGGTCACTGGTAACACCACCGTCCCATCTGCACTTCGCTGTCGTTCATTAAAGGCATGAACAGTGACATTTCCCGTGGTATTGATGTAGAGTGATTTGAATTCAATTTCACCGGACGTTCTGTGGATGATGTCTTCGCTATCGCTGGAAAACTCCTGAACAAATTGCTCGCCTTGGGCTATTTCGAAATTGATAGTGCGTGTAGGAGTCTTAATAAAACCTGTAACATCTTCGCTGGCGGTGATAATCACTTTTGCCACGTCGACACGGTTGGCTGTACGGTTATTTTCCATAAAACCGACATAAAATTCTTTACCAATCGTAGTGAGTTGGGCAAATAGCTTTTGTTGACCCAAAAAAAGTAATAAAAGGAAAAATGAAATTATGTATTTAAAGTCCCTCGAAGCCATCTCTCTGCCATATAAATCTTTTTCTTCACCTAATTAAGGTAAAAACTCCAGATTTATTTTCAGTTATCCATTGATCATCCATTAAATATTGATAACTGATCTGGTATGAGTATGTTCCAATCGGTGCATCAATTCCTTCAATCTGTCCATCCCAACCTGAATTTCCAGAATAAACAATATTCCCCCAACGGCTATGTATCTGTAAGTTATATTCCAAATTACAATTTGATACAGGATAATAAACGCCGTCTTGAGGATTGAAACCTGTTGGCATTCTTACCTGAGGAGCAGTTTCTGGAATTCTTCCAACTGCCCTTACCCTACATCCATTTCTATCCGTAACGATCACAGCATATTCCCCAGAGGGCATATTGCTAATCGAGTTGTTATTGGTAGACAAGGGCGATGTTGCAGAGAGAGCATTTATACTAAAATCAGGTTCCCAAAAATATTGATAAGGAGCTTCTCCGCCTACGACTTCTATGGCAAGTCCGCCAAAATTTCCTCCTGGACAGCTTTCGCTTACCTCTACAAATCTTACCTCTAATTCCTTAGGACTCGAAATCACACCTTCCACTGGAAGAATACAACCATTTGAATCTTCTATAAACAATGAAAAATCACCCTCAGACAAGCCTCGAACAATAACAGAATTACCATCACTTGTGACATCCATTCCAAGTATTTTAAAAGGTGGTGTTCCTCCCGAAATATTTGCCTTAAAACCTCCATCCCCAGCTCCATAACAACTTGTGGGAATTATTACCAAATCCTCTTGAAGCTGCATACCCGGAGGATCACTTAAAGAAATGGTAAATACTGCAAAACCACAGCCATCGGCATCAAACACCGTTACTTCATATTCACCAGCTCCAATAGCATCAAGCTTCGGTGATGTAATATCTGGAAATAATTTCCATTGGTATTCAAAATTCCCAGAACCACCTTCTACGAAAATCTCAATACTTCCATCTGCATTTCCGGGACATGATGGTTTTATGTCTTCTATTTTTATTACCTCGATTTGCTCTAATGTCTGAATTTCCAAAGGTTTAGAAAATTGAGGACAGCTCGTAGCCTCAGCCGGCATAATGAAATAAGAAATTGATTTGCTAGACTCATCTTGGTACCATTGCACAACAACTTCAACCTCCGTAGCAGATCCAATTATTTCACCCCCATCAACTTCCCAAACAATTTCTCCTGGTGTTGAATCTGAGGGTAATTGATAGCTAAATTCGTTAGAGCCAGGGCCACAAACTATAGCAGAGCCAATCGGCGGTTCTACTTCTTCTGATTGTTTAATAGAAACTAAAAAGGACACAGATTCTCCTAGACAACCGTCTTCGGTATAGGGAACCAAATCAAATCCCATTTTCTCTACTGATTCAGTCCATCTAATTACAGAAGAGTTACCCTGAGCCTCTATTAAAACTCCTCCCCTAATATTAGTCCAATCCAAGGAGGAGAAAGGTGTATCAGAAGTGAATTCATATGTCACTTCTGCACCCAAACAAACTTCTTCCTCGCCTAGAATTAAAGCGTTTTCAAAAATCACATTAGGATTGAAGGTGATTTCTAATTTTTGAGAAATTTCCCCACAATTCCCGCTATTCTGCAAAAACTTAAATGCGATGGACCTTTCAGTTTCTTCCTCATCCCATATAACAAAGACAGTTTCAGAGAACTCGCCTTGGGAAATTACTCCCCCTTCTACTACCCATTCTAATTGCCTATCACTTCCTAATAGATCTTCAGGTAGCCTATACATGTACTCTTTGTTATTTAAAACACAAATTTCATTCGGCCCATCTGGAAATTGATCAATAGACTGTGCTCCAATTTCAACTTCAAGATACTTAACCGAAGACTTACAACCATTTGTTGAAATCCCTACAACAGAAATACCTGTATCATCACCTACATCATTCCATTTAATCTTTATGGATTGATCAGTCGCCTCAAGAATTTCTCCACCAATTATTTCATCCCATTCAAGAGATGCTACGTTTGAAGAATTTCCCAGCTCATATGTCTCAACACTTCCAGGACAGACCTCGAGATTCCCAATAATTTCAAATTCTGAATTTTGAACAGTTACCTCAAATTCAAAATCATTCTCTAAGGGACAGCCAGCATCACCTGACAAGGCATGAATTTTTACCACAAATTCTCCCTCTTTCTCGTATTGGTGAGTAACAGATTTCCCGTTTTTTATTGGACTTCCGTCCCCAAAATCCCATAAAAACTCAGTATAGGCAGGATTTTCTGGAAATAATTCCCATACTCCTTCCTGATTTAGGCAAGCAATTCTATCTCCTTCTACTTCAAAATCATAGGAACTTATTACTTCAAAATCGGAATCTTCAAAGCTCGCACCAGCAGAAAAACCATATGAGTTTTTAAACCCATATCCATATGCGTATGCGATCAATCCATTAGGGTTAATAAGAGTGTTACTCCCACTTGAAACTGGGATACTTGCATATTTCAAATTTGGATTACCAGGGATAGATGTAAAATCATTCCCAATGGGTTTTCCATTTAAAAAAGTCTCCGAAACAGCATCGGTAGGAACTATAATGTTGACATAGTGTCTAACAAAACCAAAAGATTGCAGAGAGTTAAAGACAATTTTCTTGATTAGATGATTGTTCGGATTATATGCTATCATGGTTGGATCACCCAAACCCAATGAAGCCTCATCACAATCTTGGCTTTTGGAAATAGCAGTCACACTAATCGGATTAGTACCTTCTATAGTTCTTACTATCGATGCATCAAAGTCAAAAGTAATGAACTGCCCTGCATTCAATGTCTGCTCAGTTTGTCCATTCACACTTATTACAGTGCCATTTTCTGAAGCCAATACTTTTACCAATTCACCTGAAGTTCGATCTAAAAATGGAATGTGTACAAATGATTTTCCCCAAAAACTAACCGGATAAGATTGCTGAAAAAGATGGTCGGATGTTCCATTACAAGACCCTGCCTGAGTCATCTTATTTCCGCCAAATACGGCAATTCTTTTGCAATTATCCTCATCTGCACCAAGCACATTCACTTGAGAACCTGTTAAGTCTCCTCGAGCTTTAAGCTGATAACTTTCCTGTTTGTCAAGAATAATTTCAAAAGGGGTCCCCGCAATTTTCCCATCAATGGTATTCTTTGAAGGAACAATTTCAACGCGGGTTTGGTCCTCTGCTGCAACAATCAAAAGCGTGCTTTCGAAATTATCTGGACTTAAGGACATGTCATTGAAATGAGCGGTGACAATATACTCCTTTCCTAAAGCATTAATTGGCAAAATAACAGAGGCATCCGAGCTCGTGTTCCTTAAATTAAAAGCATGAACCGAAATTCTCCCAGAAGAGGAAACAAGCACCCCCTTTTTCTCAATGACTCCTGAATTTCTATGTAAAATATCCCTACTGGATGAAATAATCTCATGAGTAAAAATCTCATTAGCAGCCAAGGAAAAATTTATGGTCTGATCTAGGTATTGAATAAACCCAGTACTCTCCTCTTGAGCGGTTATAGATATAACTGCCCTGTCTATACTGTTTGATTTTAGGTTATTTTCCATTAACCCAAAATAAAACTCCTTACCAAACGTGCTTACCTGAGCATTTATCTGAAAGCTCAGCAAAAAGATAAAACACACGAAAAAGACTAAAAATAATCTTTTAGTGTGTGACATTTAAGAATCGAACATGAAATTAATTAAGGTGATTGGGGTGATTTTTATCTTATAAGAGCAAAAGCTCCTGTTTTGTTTTCTACTTGTACTTCATCATTAATAGGGAAACTGTACTGAACTTTATAAGTATAGGTACCGCTTGGAGCTTCTTCACCAGAAATCATGCCATCCCAACCTTCATTTCCAAAATATATCACCTCCCCCCAGCGATTGTAGATCCAAATATCCATCAATATTTCACAATTGGAAATTCCTTTGAACAAATCTTGATCACGATCAGGGTAATATCCTGTTGGAAGTCTAACTTCTGGAGCTGATTCTAATACTTCTCCTACCCCGACACTGACGCAACCGAAGGAGTCCGTGACTGAGATGTTATACTTTCCTTTTGGCACACCAATTAATTGATTTCCTGGAGTCGATTCATAATCCCAAGAATAGACTAACGGAGTGTTCCCTCCAGAAGGAAAAGCTAGTAATTCACCATTACTACCTCCAGGGCAAGCTGGTTTTTGCAACCTTACGTCAACCTCTAGTGGTGCAGGTGAAGTAATCTCAAAGGATATTGGAAGACTACATCCATTCGCATCGATCAATTCCCATACATAAACTCCCTGAGGCAAATCATCTAATGATAAACTTCCTGAGAAACTGAGTCCATCCCGGAAATCTATGGAATAAGGACCTACTCCACCGCTTATGGACAAATCCAAGGATCCATCTGGCTTTCCAAAACAGCTGGTACCCTCAAATGCGATTGAAGCAATAGCTAAAGGATCCGGTTCTACAACTTCTATATCCTCGAGAACGCGCTCACAACCCAGATCATCGGTGATAGTCACTGTATAGAATCCAGCTGCAAGTCCAGTAGCCAATTCTTGGTTTAAAGATGGATCGTGTGACCAAGTGTAGGTGTAAGGTGCAACTCCTCCAATAACTTCCAATTCAATTTGACCATTTATGTCTCCACTACAGCCTAAATTATTTTGATTTAAAACATTGACTTCAAATAAATTAGCAACATTAACTTCAATTATTTCCGAAGTTCCCTCACATTGTTCATCTACCAAGCTAAATACCGTATAGCTCACTCCACCCGTCACACCAGGTTGGTCCCAAATCACTTCAATTTCACTTGTCCCATCTCCAGAAACAATCTGTCCACCCGTGATTTGCCATTCGTATCCACGTCCACTTAGAGCATTTGGTGCAATGTAAATTTGAGTGACATTTGGATCAAAGCAAATATCTAGTGGCCCTTCGGGCAAAGATGCTTCCAGCTGATTATTGATTACCACTTCAAGGATTATTTCTTCCCCTGGGCAACCATTCTCTCCAAAAGGAGTGGCAATGACATGAGCATCAGGATTGGCTGGTCCCCAAGCCACCAACACCGAATCTCCATAATTTTCCAGTATGGTACCTCCCTCTACAGAAAACTCTACCGTGGCGATATTCTCTGCTTCTGTTATCTTGTAAACTATTTGCTCCACATCTGGACAAACGCTGGTCTCACCCTCTAATTCTGCAGAAAGTTCCAGCACTTGAGTTTCAAAAGTGATCTCCTCTTGCTCATCGCAAGTATTTGCGCTTAGGGCTGCAGTAACACTTATTTCATACTCTCCAGGAGTGTCATAAATATGAGTGACGTCCTGCCCCACCACAGGATCACTTCCATCACCGAAGTCCCACACGAAATAGGTGAAATCGGGATTATCAGAAGAAATAGACCAATTTGCTTCTTGGTTAAGACAAGCTACATTTTCCCCTTTTACCTCAAATTCATATTCGGAATTAGTCTCAAAGTTTAGATTATCCAAAGCTGCACCAACCGCAAAACCATAAGATTCCAAGAAACCAAAACCATAAACATAGGCTGTGAAGCCTTCTGGGTTGGATAATTGATGAATTCCTTGTGAAATATTTATTCTAGCGTACGAAAATTCAGGGTCACTCGCGAGAACATTGAATCTCCCACCCATATTCTGCCCATCAAGAATAGTCAGATTTGCGGCATCTGTTCGTACCACCACATTGACATAATGCGTTACAATAGAAGGTAGACTCAAAGCATTAAATCGGATGCTTTTCAATAGTTGTTCACTTGGGCTGTAAGTGATCATAAATGGGTCTCCATTTTCATAATTAGGAGCGGAAGCCTGATTGCATTCTTGGCTTTTTGCAAAAACCGTAACAGCACTAGGCTTACTTGTACGAATGGATGCGGATTGGTTTATTCCAAAATCGAAGGTTAGAAATTCTCCTGCATCCACCGTTCCACGACTTGTACCATCCACAAAAACCTCGGTATTGTCTTCAGAAGCCAAAACCTTAACCAATTCTCCTGAGGTTCTCCCCGCCAAAGCAACATGGACAAATGAAGTCCCCCAAGTGGTGGTAGGATATGTTTGTTGGAATAAATTATCGTTTGCAGCTCCGCAGTCTCCTACTGAAGTCCATTTATTTCCACCGAAGACTGCAATTTTTTTACAATCTGCCGCATTGTCACCGACCACACGTACTCTGGAGCCGGTGAGATCGGCTTTTGCTTTTAGCTGATAGCTTTGGCCTCTATTCAGGTTGATAGTAAAAGGAACACCCGGATTATTTCCACTCAGCGTCGCAACACTGGAGGTGATTTCCACTTGGGTATTATCCTCGGTAGCCACTACAAGTAGCGCACTCTCATCATTGATGTTCCCATTATAATTAACTGGAGCAGTTAAGATTTCATAGTGTGAGGTGACGAGGTAATCCTTTCCCAGAGCACCAATCGGTAAAACCACCGTACCATCTGCACTTCTAAACCGTTCATTAAAGGCATAAACGGCAATTTTGCCGCTGGACAAAATATAGACCCCTTTGTTTTCTACATTCCCGCTCACACGATGTAAGAGATCCACATCTGTTGACAAAACAGTATGAGCGAATTGCTGGCCTTGTTGAATATCGAAATCAATCGTCCTGCCCAAGTATTCGATCGTCCCTACTGCATCTTCATTTGCCGAAATCACTATGACCGCTTGATCAGGTGCATCAGGTAGGATTCGATTATTATCCATGAAGGCAACCCAAAATTCTTTACCTGCTGTAGAAAGTTGACCAAATGCGCGATTATGTAAACCTAGCAAGGAAAAAAAGCAAAGAAATGCGAGTAGAACTCTTTTCATCAAAGGGCTATAAATTTGAAGTTTTTAATATAGACAACCTCATTTAAATATTAGGTAAAAAACGTCAAAACCCTCGGAAAATACCCGATTACAATCCGAAATGCAGTTCATCAGACCGAATTAAATCCTTATCTTTGCGCCTTCGAAAAATACCAAGATTAAGACATGATTTCAGTAGATAATTTATCCCTCAAATTTGGCAAGCGAACCCTGTTCGAAGAGGTAAATCTAAAATTCACTCCAGGCAATTGCTATGGAGTAATTGGAGCCAACGGAGCCGGTAAATCCACTTTCCTAAAAATAATTGCAGGCGAACTTGATGCAACTTCTGGAGCAATCAACATCACTCCTGGTCAGCGAATGGCTGTGCTAAAGCAAAATCACTTCGAGTTTGACGAAGTAGAGGTTTTGAAAGTGGTGCTGATGGGACACAAGAAGCTGTACTCCATCATGTCCGAAAAGGATGCCCTTTATATGAAGGAGGACTTTAGCGAGGAAGACGGGATCAAAGCCTCTGAACTTGAAGCCGAATTTGCTGAAATGGACGGTTGGAATGCTGAGTCAGACGCTGCTGCTTTATTGTCTGGCCTTGGTATCTCCGAGGATCTGCATTACCTCCCAATGAATCAATTGGCAGGTAACCAAAAGGTCCGAGTATTACTTGCACAAGCACTTTTCGGAAATCCTGATATCCTGGTTTTGGATGAACCTACCAACGACCTAGATGCGGAAACAATCGTTTGGCTGGAGGATTTCTTGGTGAATTTCAAAAATCTGGTCATTGTAGTATCTCACGATAGACACTTTTTGGACTCAGTTTCTACTCATATTGTGGATATTGATTTTGGTAAAATCAAAATCTACTCTGGTAACTATACCTTTTGGTACGAGTCTTCACAGCTGGCCCTCAAGCAAAGATCCGATCAGAACAAAAAAGCTGAAGAAAAACGAAAAGAACTTCAGGCTTTTATTGATAGATTCTCAGCCAATGTCGCCAAATCCAAACAAGCCACTTCTAGAAGAAAGATGTTGGAAAAGCTTAATGTGGATGATATTGAGCCTTCTACTAGAAAATACCCTGGCATTATTTTCAAGCCTGAACGTGAGGCAGGAGATCAAATCTTCATGACTGAGAACCTTGAGCTGATCGAGGATGGAGTCACCTATTTCACCGATGTAAACCTGATGGTGGATAAGGGTGATAAAATCGCCTTCATCTCCAAAACCAAGCAGGCGGTCAATAAATTCTTCCAAACCATTATGGGTGAAATCCCTGTACAAAAAGGAAGTATGAAATGGGGTGTAACCATCAATAAAGCCTATTTGCCTAATGACAATTCAAGTTACTTCAGCTCTGATTTGAATCTAATTGACTGGCTAAGCCAATACTCAACCAATCAGGAAGAAGCATATGTCAGAACCTTCTTAGGCAGAATGCTATTTACCGGCGAAGAAACTTTTAAAAAATCATCCGTACTCTCAGGAGGAGAAAAAGTGCGCTGCATGATTTCTAGAATGATGCTCCAGAACCCAAATCTATTGGTAATGGATGAGCCAACGAATCACCTTGACCTAGAGTCAATTACCGCTTTCAACAACGCAGTTGTTGATTTTACGGGTACGGTGCTCATGTCATCTTATGACCATGCCTTCGTGCAATCCTCTGTAAACCGAATCATTGAGCTTACTCCTAAAGGGACAATTGATCGCAGAATGCCATACGACGACTACTTGGAAAGTGAGCAAGTAAAAAGTATCCGTGCTGAAATGTACTCCTAATCCTTGATCAAGATGAGCCTGAGCAATTACCCAGTGATTAAACTAAAAAAGGGGAAAGAAATTTCCCTGAAGCGTAGGCACCACTGGGTCTTTTCAGGAGCTATAGCATCTTCTACTTCAGAACTAGAAGCAGGCTGTCTGGTTAAAGTTCTTTCCTCAAGGGATGAATTTTTAGGAATAGGACATTTCGCTCAGGGTTCGATCATGGTGCGAGTCATCAGTTTTATAGATCGGGCCATCGATCAGGAATTTTGGAATGATAAGCTTCATAGTGCTATTCAGCTGCGCAAAAATCTAGGTCTATTTGACAATCCTCATACCAACGTGTTCAGACTTGTGCATGGAGAGGGCGACGGACTACCTGGTCTGATCGTAGATTTTTATAATGGTACAGCAGTGATACAATGCCATGATACCGCAATGCATGTTCACCGATTAGCGATATCTGAAGCATTGCAATCCAACCTAGGTTCTAGTCTTTCGGCTGTTTATGATAAAAGCTTCGAGACACTTCCAAAATCTTATGAGTCTGGAGGCAACGAATGGCTTCATGGAAAACCACTTACAGATCTAGTGCAGGAATACGGTGCTAGCTATAAGATTGATTGGGAGAAAGGTCAAAAAACAGGCTTTTTCATCGATCAGAGAGAAAACCGAAAATTGCTTGGAGACTATTCTCAAGACAAAAAGGTCTTAAATACCTTTTGCTATTCAGGAGGTTTTTCGGTGACGTCCTTACTAAACGGGGCCAAGGAAGTTCATTCTGTAGATATTTCTGAAAAGGCAATTGCGCTAACTGAAGAAAATATCCAATTGAACCCAGCTATTTCTGCTCCGCATGATTCCATCGTAGCAGATGTGGTCAAATACATTAGAGAAATCGGGAGTGACTATGATGTCATCGTTTTGGATCCGCCTGCTTTCGCAAAAAATATGAAATCAAGGCATAATGCCGTTCAAGCCTATAAAAGGCTCAATTTGGAAGCTCTGAAAAAAATCAAACCAGGTGGGATTCTGTTTACTTTTTCCTGCAGCCAAGTGGTAGACAAAACGTTATTTAGAAATACCCTTTTCTCCGCTGCGATGGAAAGTAGACGCTCAGTTCGCATTCTACATCAGCTTAGTCAGCCAGCAGATCATCCGGTAAATATCTTTCATCCGGAAACAGAATATTTGAAAGGACTTGTTCTTTTTGTCGAATAGGATCAACTTTAGCAAATCATTTCACCCGCTTATTAGTTTAGCTTAAAATCAAAATTACATGTATACAGGAATTCAACATTTACATTCAGGAGTTGCCTATTTGGCTTTGCTCGCCTTGGCAGGTGTATTTATCTATGCCCTTATCGGCGCTTTAAGTGGTCGCGAGTTTTCTGAAAAGGATCGGAAAATTGCTTTGATCGCCTTTATCCTATGTCACATTCAGCTTCTAGTTGGTATTATACTTTATTTCATTAGCCCTCTAGGGTTTGAGATGCTATCTGCAGAAGGCACCATGAAAGATGCTGGCGCAAGACTGGTTGCCTTGGAGCACCCGATTATGAATATTTTGGCGATCATTATTATCTCTGTAGGATATATCAGAGCCAAAAAGCTGAGCATTTCAAAAGCACGGTTCAGAAGTATCTACATGGCCTATGGAGTAGGCTTGCTTTTGATCCTTTGGAGAATTCCATGGTCAGCTTGGTTAGGTTAATCACCAGCAAACAAAATTGAAGGTTCGGGAATCATTCTCGAACCTTTTTTTGTATAAAAAGCCCTCATAAATGATTAAAACACCATTTATCCATTTATGCAACTTTGTTTCATAAATATTAGTATAATGGATTAAACCTCTCTATTTTTGCTTTGTGAAATTCAAACAGGTCATCCTTTTATTCGTCCTTTTTGCACTGAGGAGTATTCCTTTGCGGGCCCAGGATTGCAGCAATGTAATTCGTGGAAAGCTCGTTCATCTGGAAGACAACGAGCCGATTTTAGGGGCCTATGTATGGATTCATGAAAGCAGAACCGGTGCCGTCACAGATGAAAATGGCAACTTTATCATTAAGGACCTTTGCCCGGGAGATTACCTTTTGACCATACAGTATTTAGGGCACGAGGATATTGAAGAAGTGATTTCACTTAATTCAGCGAACTTCTCCAAAACTTTTCGGATGAAAGAAAGCTCCGTGACGCTGTCAGGAGTAGAGGTTCACGGTCATCAAGACCAAGTGCAAACTACCACAGCGGTGAGTTCTTTATACGGTGATGCATTATTAGAAAGCCGTGGAGAAAACCTCGGCGAAAGTCTTAAGCGTATTGCCGGTGTAACAACTTTTTCCACAGGAAACAGTATTTCCAAACCTGTGATTCATGGACTTCACAGCAATAGAATTATGATCCTTAATAATGGAATACGCCTGGAAGGCCAGCAATGGGGTGCCGAACATGCGCCAGAAATTGATCCTTTCCTAGCAAATGAAATTACGGTGATCAAAGGAGCAGAAACGGTGAGATTTGGCCCTGAAGCGATGGGAGGTGTCATTTTGGTCACACCAAAAGAGCTTCCCACTCAGAAAGAGTCAAGCACGAGCCTAAACCTTATCGGAGGTAGCAATGGCAGAATGGGTAACGTGGCGATTGAACACATCGGTGGTTCTGAAAAAATAACTGGCCTAGGCTACAGAGTGCAGGGATCTGCCAAGCGTGCTGGTAATATTCAGTCTCCGGACTACTATCAAGGGAATACTGGACTGAGTGAATATAATTTTTCGGGCTCTTTGGGTTATTCGAATTCCAAACTTGGTGCAGAAGCGTATTACAGTTTCTTCAATACAACTTTGGGTATCCTAAAGGATTCGCATACTGGGAACCTTTCAGATCTGGAAGAAATAATAGAGAATGGCAAGCCTTTCACTAATCCTGGTTTTACCTACGAAATTGATAATCCCAAGCAGGTGGTTTCACATCACTTGGCAAAGCTTAAGTCGCATTATCACTTAAACGAAAACATCAAGCTAAATCTCCAATACGGCTTTCAGCTCAACAATCGTCAGGAATTTGACGTACGACGCGGAGATCGTGACAAAAAACCAAGCTTAGATCTTGAGCTATTTACTAATACGCTGGACGTCTTTGTTGACCATACCAACCAAAAGCAATGGAGCGGATCGATTGGCGTTAACCTGATCACTCAAGCCAATTCCAATGTGCCTGGTACAGGGGTTACTCCTCTAATCCCCAATTACGACATGCTTAATCTTGGCATTTATGCCATTGAAACATTTTCCAAAGGTCCCTTGGAAATCGAGGGAGGCCTGAGATATGATTTCAGAGACTTGTCCACGGCACGTTTTATTAATAATGAACTTGATGAATCTCAGCTATCCTACCAAAATTTCACAGCGTTTATTGGAGGAGTTTATTTCTTGAGCCCTACTCTGACCTTCTCCTCAAATCTAGGCTCCGCTTGGCGTCCACCGAATGTCAATGAGCTTTTCAGCCAAGGGCTGCATCATGGAGCAGCTGCTGTGGAAATTGGTGATGAAAATCTGAACTCAGAGAAATCATTCAAATGGGTGAATTCCTTGGAGTTTTCAACGAACAGAAGCCAGCTTGAACTGACCGCATACGCGAACCAAATCAATGATTACATCTACCTCAATCCTACAGGTGAGATTTTTGTAAGCCTAAGAGGAACATTCAATGTGTATGAGTATTTACAGGCTGATGCATTCTTTTATGGTGTGGATCTTTCTGGGAGCCATGAATTTAGCGATCGCCTGAGTGGCTACTTTAAAGGATCCATTATCCGAGCCAAAAACACAAGCGAGAATACCTATTTCCCATTTATTCCATCAGACCGCATGGATTGGGGGCTCTCCTATCGCTTTGGAGAATTCTCAAAAGGAACAAAACTAACCCTAAGCAATGTACTAGTTGCTAGACAAAAAAGAGAACCGGACTTTGACCTCGCCCCTGCTCCACCTGGCTATGCACTAGTCAATTTAGGTCTTCAAAAAGGCTTTGAAGTGGTAGACAACAAGCTCAATCTAGGCTTTCAAATTCAGAATGCACTCAACACCTCATACAAGGAATACATGAATCGATTCAGGTACTTCACAGATGATATGGGCAGAAATATTCTTTTAAAAATCAATTACCAATTCTAAACTAAACTACAAATGAACACAATCAAAAAACCTTGGATTTACGCGTTAGCAGCTCTTGTGTTTGGCTTTGCTTCTTGTGAAAGTGATGACCCGGAGCCAGAGAATGATGAGGAAGTAATCACAGACGTAACTCTAGCATTTACAGAACTCGATGCTGGTGGTAACCCAACTGGACTTACTTTCACATTTACCGCAAGCGACCCGCAGGGAATCGAGTTAGGAAATCCAACCATCGAGACGGTTTCGCTGGATAAGAACAAAACCTATCGAATGCAAATCGAAGTCTTCAATTCAATCGAAAACGAAGACATCACTGAAGAAATCGAGGAAGAAGATGATGAGCATCAGTTCTTCTTTTTGGGATCTGCTTTCGTAGGCTCTTCTGCACCGATGACTTATACCTATAATGACGTACAGCTAGGACTAGACGGAACAGTGGTCGTAGGAAACAGCTCGATCAACAGCTCAGAAATGCGAATTGTCCTAAGACACGATCTAGACAAAGGCTTTGCTGGTGCTAGTAACCCTTCTTTTGAGAACTTCGTCCAGGCGGGCGGATCTTCAGATTTGGATATCACATTCCCAGTTACTTTGAATTAATATCTAAAGAACATAAAAAAAGCAACTCCGAGGAGTTGCTTTTTTTTTTGCCTTTTAGATTTTTATTTTGGACTGCATGTTGTGATTTTATCCATATCAAAACCAAGTCCTGCCGTGTAATTAGATCCAATGTTTCCAGAGACCAAAATAACCTCATAATCGGGACCTTCAGCTGCAAGATGAATTTTGATATGCCCATCAAATGATTGGAAATCCTCAAAAGAAAGGACCTCGCCGTCTGCTAAAGTTGGTAGAATGGTGCTACTCTTCAAGTCAGATCCATTTATCGGATTAAGCATAGCAGCAATTTCTGCCACAGGAGCGTCATAAGCACCAAAATGAAGGTGAGCGGGAAAATCAAGACTAGGTGAATTAGCACCAGTCAGTTGAATATCCATTCTTACTTTGCCATCATTAAGCTCAAAAACTTCTAGAAATCCAGTGTATTCAAAGTCGCTACTTTGAAACAGCTCAAATCGAACACTATTTTTATATCCTCGTTGTTCAGAATCTTTATTGCAAGAAACGATCAAAAGCACCAAAGGAATGAGGTAGATTAATTTTTTCATATCACGAAAAATAACGAATTAAGCGGGAAATTTGTTCTGTGTGCTTAGTCACTGATGCAATTTGCCTAAAAAGTAAACAAAATCTAAAATTGAGGGTAATTTTAAAGAAATGCTTCACTTCGCCCGACTGATTTCAGCACTAGACCAATCCAACAAGACCAAGGATAAATTGGAAGCGCTGAGTCATTTTTTAAATTCGGCCTCAGATGAAGATAAAGTATGGGCGATTGCCTTGTTTACACATCGCAGACCTAAGCGACAAATTAGTACCAAACAACTTCGAGAATGGTGTCAAAATAGCTCTGGAATTCCTAACTGGCTTTTTGATGAATCATACCATAGCGTTGGTGATTTGGCAGAAACGATTTCTCTACTTTTACCCCATCCCAAAAATCCAACAGAACAAAGCCTAACCCAGTGGATCAATTTCCTTTCAAGCCTTAAAGACGCATCAGATATAGAAAAAGAGCATGCAGTAAAAAAAGCATGGGACATGCTCGATAAAACTGAGTGCTTTATTTTCAATAAAATCCTTACTGGTGGATTCCGGATTGGTGTCAGTCAAAATCTAATGACTCGTGCTTTAGCCGAACATCTAAATATGGACAAATCAACGGTAGCCCATGCCTTGATGGGAAACTGGGACCCGGAGCAGGTTAGTTTTGACGAGCTTTTCGACTTGGAGAAGAGTAAAGAAAATATTTCCAAACCCTATCCATTTTTCCTTGCTCATCCCTTGGAAAAGGAGGTTCAGACCTTAGGTGAAGTATCAGCTTGGCAAGTAGAATGGAAATGGGATGGCATTCGAGGGCAAGTGATCAAGAGGGAGGGAGAAGTTTTTATCTGGAGTAGAGGCGAAGAATTGGTGAATGAAAAGTTTCCTGAGTTGGTAGAAATGGCTGAAAACCTGCCGGACGGAACAGTGATTGATGGGGAAATTATAGCCTATCGTGACGGAAGTCCATTGCCCTTTAATTTGCTCCAAACTAGAATTGGGAGAAAATCTGTGGGTAAAAAGCTGCTAAATGATGCCCCTGTGAGTCTGATTGGATATGACCTGCTCGAATTTGAATCAACCGATCTCAGGCAGAGAGCACTGCATGAAAGGCGAGGAATTCTCAGCAAATTAGCCAATGATATTGCACATCCAAATCTTGCGCTTTCGAAAGAAATTCAATCCGAAAGCTGGGATGATCTGACCGAACTCAGGGAGGAATCGAGAAAGTATTTTGCCGAAGGGTTTATGCTCAAAGAAAAATCATCCTTTTACGAAGTAGGTAGAAAAAAAGGAGGATGGTGGAAATGGAAAATTGATCCATTGACAGTGGATGGAGTGATGATCTATGCCCAAAAAGGCCATGGTCGTCGAGCAGATTTATACAGCGATTATACTTTAGCCGTCTGGGATAATGATCAGCTTGTTCCCTTTGCAAAAGCATACTCTGGACTCACGGATGCCGAAATGAAGGAGGTAGACTCCTTCGTGAAAAAGAATACCCGAGAGCGTTTTGGGCCAGTCCGAACAGTCAAGGCCGAATTAGTCTTTGAAATTGCATTCGAAGGAATCCAAGCCAGCCCCAGACATAAAAGTGGCATCGCCCTAAGATTTCCACGAATATCCAGATGGAGAAAAGACAAACCCAAAGAGGAGGCCAATACCCTTCAAGACTTAAAAGACCTTTTGAATCTTTATGGAGGATAATCGCTTAAAAATTGGTCTAGGGTATTTTGCCCGTAAAGGATGGAAACCTTTTGACTTTCAGATTCAAACCTGGATTGATTATCTAGATGGAAAATCTGGTTTGCTCAATGCGCCTACAGGTTCGGGAAAAACCTTCGCCCTATGGTTCCCAGTCATTTTAGAATATATTCGTGATCATCCAGAGACTTGGCAAAGTTCCAAAAAAAATGGGATCCAAGTCATTTGGGTGTCACCATTACGTGCTTTGGCACAAGATATCCAACTGGCAATGGAGGAAGTATGTCAGGCCATAGGATTGCCGTGGAAAGTGGCCGTGCGAAATGGAGACACAGATGCCAAAACCCGTGCTGCACTCAAACGAAATCCCCCTGAATGCCTGATCACCACACCAGAGACACTTCATGTCCTTATTTCACAAAAGGATCATAAAAAGCTCTTTACCAACATCAAATCTGTGATCGTAGATGAGTGGCATGAGTTGGTAGGAAACAAGCGTGGAGTCCAAGTTCAACTGGCCTTAGCCTACATTCAGGCGATTTGTCCGAATCAATTCAAGCGCTGGGCCATTTCTGCTACTTTGGGAAATTTGGAGCAAGCAGGAAAAGTCCTTCTGGGCAACGACCTCCCCTTGCACACTGTCAAAGCCAATTTGGAGAAAGAGATTTTGATTCATTCTGTTTTCCCTGACGAAATTGAAAAATATCCCTGGGCCGGCCACTTGGGCATCCGGATGTTGGACAAGGTTATTCCAATCATAGAAGCAGGGCGAACGGGCCTCTTATTTACCAATACGCGCTCCCAAACTGAAATCTGGTATCAAAAAATTCTTGAAGCCAAACCAGAATGGGCCGGGTGGATAGCCATGCACCATGGCTCACTGGACATGAAAGTGAGATCATGGGTAGAGCAAGCTCTCCATGAAGGAAGATTAAAATTAGTGGTTTGTACCTCGAGCTTGGATCTGGGTGTAGATTTTCGCCCAGTGGATCGGGTCATTCAGATCGGCAGCCCCAAGGGAGTTTCCCGATTTATCCAACGTGCTGGTAGAGCTGGGCATCAGCCAGGACTTCCATCTGAAGCTTATTTTGTTCCAACGAATAGTCTGGAACTGATCGAAGCAGCGGCGCTTCGAAATGCCATAGAAGAAAAGGATCTTGAAATTCAAAAAGCCCCTACCCTTTGCTATGACGTGCTGGTACAGTTTCTGGTAACTCTGGCAGTGGGAGACGGATTTTTTCCAGAGGAAATATATCCTATTCTCAAAAAGACCCATGCCTATGACAAACTGTCCTGGGCGGAGATGCAATGGATTCTTGACTTTATCACCAAAGGAGGAGATTCACTAGGCAGCTATGAAGACTTCCAAAAGGTAGATATTCTAGAAGGAGGACTTTATCAAGTTACGAGCAAGCGAATTGCCATGAAGCATAGGCTTTCGATGGGTACCATCGTGTCTGAAGCCATGCTAAAGGTGAAATTTAAAAATGGAGCTTTCTTGGGTACAGTTGAAGAATACTTCATTGCTAAAATGAAAGTTGGAGATCGCTTCTTTTTTGCCGGGCGCAGTCTGCAACTTTTGCAAGTGAAAGATATGAACGCCCTTGTGAAGGTTTCCGAAAAGAAAACCAGCAATGTGGTGAGCTGGATGGGTGCTAGAATGTCTCTTTCCTCCAAACTCGCAGACAAAATCCGTGAAATTCTTGAGGACTATAACAATGGAAAAGTAGAATCTGACGAGGTCCGCGAAGTACTTCCTATTTTGGATCTACAATCCAAACTGTCCATTGTTCCAAATCAGAATACATTTCTGATTGAAAGTCATCAATCAAAAGAGGGCTTCCATTTGTTTTTCTACCCCTTTGAGGGCAGAATGATTCATGAATTAATGAGTGCCTTGGTAGCCTATCGAATCAGTGTAAGCTACCCAGTGTCATTCAGTATCGCTATGAATGACTATGGCTTTGAGTTGCTGTCGGACACGTACATGGATGTAGAGGAATTGCTGGCTGAGGATTTATTTACAGTGAAAAATGTCAAAGAAGATATTCTGAGCTGCGTGAATGAAAGCGAGATGGCTCGAAGGAAATTCAGAGAAATTGCGGGAATCTCTGGATTGGTATTTCAAGGATATCCCGGTAAACCCATGACATTTAAGCATATTCAATCAAATTCCAGCTTGCTTTTTCAAGTATTTGAAACCTATGATCCAGATAATCTCCTCCTCAAACAAGCACAGAATGAAGCGATCAATGATCAGATGGAGGAAGATAAACTCGTGGACGCTTTGAATAAAATCAATCGTCAGAAAATCGTAGTCAAAAGACCTGTGCAATTCACACCTTTCTCATTCCCAATCATGGTGGATCGACTCAGCCGAACAACTATTTCCTCAGAAAGCATTGAAGACCGAATAGCTAAGATTCAGGCTGGCTTTGAAATTCAAGATTAATTTGCTCTCCAGAAAAATGGAGTAAATAGGATGAGGATGGTGAACAATTCCAATCTTCCCAAAAGCATGATGAAGGACAGGAAGATCTTAGCAAAAGGTGAGAAAAAGGCAAAATTATCCACTGGACCTACCATACCAATTGCCGGTCCCACATTCCCCAAAGTAGTCGCCACCGCTCCCAAAGAAGTCTGCAAATCGTATCCCGCAAGAGAAAGTACCAAAGCACCCAACACAAAAGTGAGGAGGTAAATCAACAGGAAATTCATGATATGGGTGATAATTCGTCCAGTTACTCGATCGCCATTGATCAGAAGTGGTACGATAGCCCTAGGATGCACGAGACGCTTAAACTCAAGCCAAGAGTTTTTGATGAAGGTCAGGTGTCGAACGAATTTGATACCACCTGCCGTGGAACCTGCCGAACCTCCCAAAAACAATAGCATAAAGCAGATAAAGGTTACTCCTTCTCCATATTGGGTATAATCATCCGTCACATAGCCGGTAGTCGTCACCAAGGATACTACCTGAAAAAGAGAGTTTCTAAAAGCCTCCTCGGCAGACGCTCCGCCCTTTGCAAACATCGGGTAATAGAGAATCACCGCGATTCCTAGCAGCGCAAAAGCATAGGTTTTAAACTCATCACTCTGGAAAACCCGCTTAAACTTACCCAACAATCCAAAGTAGATAATGGTGAAGTTCGTGCCTGCCAAAAACATAAAGAATATCGCCGTGTACTGAATGAAGGCCGAATCATAATAGGCCATACTGGCATTTTTGGTAGAGAAACCTCCTGTGGCCAAAGTGGTCAATGCATGATTGATGGCGTCGAAAAATGTCATTCCCCCTATCCAATACAAGAGCATCGCCAAGAGCGTCAAGCCCACATAGACATACCAAAGTCGCTTTGCAGTTTCTGAAATTCGAGGGTGTACTTTATCTGAAGTTGGACCGGGAGATTCGGCTACGAATAGCTCAATACCACCAATTCCCAAAAGTGGGAAAATAGCAACCGTCAAAACGATAATTCCCAAACCACCAATCCATTGGGTCATACTTCTCCAAAAGAGCAATCCCTTCGGCATGGCTTCAATATCTGTTAAAATTGAAGCTCCTGTAGTCGTCAACCCTGAAAGAGTCTCGAAAATGGCATCATAAACAGTAGGAATTTCCTTGCTTAAAAGATAGGGCAGCATCCCGAAAATGGTCATTACCAGCCAGCTCAAGCTGACAATCAAATAACCTTCTCTCTTTCTGATATTTCGATCATCCTTTGAAAAGGAGAAAAAGAAAATCAAGCCAATAATCAAAGAAATGAAAGCCGAAACCAAAATAGAAAATGGGCTCTCTCCGTAATAAATGGAAAAAAATGCTCCAGGAAGCATCAATAGCCCAATGAGCACCATAAGTGCTCCCATGATTTTGGCAATTTCTTTAAAGTGAATCATGCTTAGTGGAAAAGTTTTTCCAAGGCAAGTCTAGCCTGCGGCAAAGCCAAAACAATGGCTTTATCATTGATATTTAGGATAAAGTCACCATCTGGAATAATGACTTCTTCACCGCGAATCACACCTGCCACGATCGCCGTATCGGGAAAGTGAAGCTCACGCAAGGGGTATTTCGTCAGTCTGTTATTCTTGCAGACGCTATACTGGATAAATTCAGCATCCACACCATAGATGCCGGAAACAGCCTCTACGGTTCCTTTTTTGAGGTATCGGGAAATTTCGTTAGCCGCTACCAGTTTTTTATTGATCAGGGAATCCACCCCAATACTATGTGAAATATGAATGTACTCGCGAGTATCTACGTGTGCAATAGTTTTGTATACGCCATGATTTTTGGCCGAAAGGCTGGTAATAATATTCGTCTCGGAAGAATCAGTAAGTGCGAGGAAGGCATCCATTTGCTCCAAACCTTCTTCCATGAGCAACTCAATATTCTTGTAGTCGCCTGTAATGACCAAGGTGTTTTTTAGATGCTCAGCAAGCCACTTACAGCGTTCCTTATCCTTATTGACTAAGGTCACGCGGAACTTATCCTCTAGCCTCAAAGCAGTATTCAGGGCCATATCATCTCCACCGATAATCATGACATTTTTGACCTGAACCTTTTTCTGCCCTAGCAATTCGAGGATACTCTCGGTGTTCTTTTTGTTTGAAATGAAAAAAACGTGGTCATTATTACGAATAATCGTACTTCCTCGTGGAATAATGGTCTTTTGGTCCCTGAGAATGGCGATAATGCGAATGTCATCGAAGATAGGATTAGACTTCGTATCCATGATTCGCTGATCCACCAGTGAGTTGGATTTGTCAAGTGTAATCCCGACGATATTAAGTTTACCTCCACCAAAATCAAAAACCTCCGTAAAACTCGAGTTTTCGATCATGTTGAAAATCTCGCGACTACACAGCATCGTTGGCGAAATCAAATTATCGATCCCGACATTTTCAAAGTACTTGATATTTTCTTCGGAAAGGTAGCTATGATTCCGTACCCGGGCCATAACTCGCTTGGCACCCAATTGCTTGGCTAAAATTGCCGTAACTAGATTGGTTTTCTCGGAAGTGGTGACAGCCAGCACCATGCTTGCATTGTCTACATTCGCGCGTTGTAATACTTCAAATGAACTCGCATCCCCTTGTACTGTCAATACATCCAGCTTGGAAGATACATAATCCAAAACCTCTCGGTCGGTATCAACGAGAATGATATCCTTGTTGTCGTAACTTAATTGCTCAGCCAGATGGTAACCCATATCCCCAGCACCCGCAATTACAATATTTCTCCCCATGTAGGTTTGATGAGTGAATTAAAGGCCAAAATTAACATCTTTCTACATGTTAATCAGTCTTTAAGACATTTCTTTTTGATTGATATACTTTCCTAAACACTAGAGCTGGCTAAAAATTCAATAATTAACCAAAATTGATCTTTTTAAAGCTCAACTATCTAGCAGTTTACTCCCCTCATCGCCAGACATTTCCTCCACATCCTTGAGCTTTCTCTGAATTACTCTCGTGCGAGTACCCACTAGCTTGTCCAGCTCGGTATTAGCCTCGTTGAGTTTCTTTTGAGTCTTTTCCAAAAGCTCACCAAATTTTGAAAATTCCCCTTTGACTGCCCCAAGAATCTGCCACACCTCTGAACTTCTTTTCTGTATTGCCAAGGTTTTAAAGCCCATTTGTAAACTATTTAATAGCGCTGAAAGAGTGGTCGGTCCTGTAATAATTACTTGATGCTCCTGCTGGATTTTTTGTACAAAACCGGGCTCACGAAGAGCCTCGGCATAGAGGCTTTCCATTGGAAGAAAGAGTATTCCAAAATCAGTGGAATGAGGAGGATGCACATACTTTTGACGAATGTCCATCGCTGATTTCCGAATAGCTTGAAAAAGCTCTTGGCGATAGGTGGCAATACCGGCAAGATCCCCCAATTCGTAGGCGTCTACGAGTCTCAGATAGGGTTCTTGTGGAAATTTAGCATCGATCGGCAAAAGAACCGGAAATTGATCTCCTGGCATCTTGATTGCAAACTCTACTCGATCTCGACTATGCGTCCCTATCAAGGCATTGACTTCATACTGCTCTGGACTTAACACATTTTCCAAGATCGCTTGAAGCTGATACTCACCCAGTACCCCTCGACTCTTTACATTACTCAGGACTTTCTTCAAATCCCCAACTCCATGGGCAAGACTTTGCATCTCTCCTAGCCCTTTTTGCACAGCTTGCAATTGCTTACTCACCATTTCAAAAGACTGCCCTAGTCTCGCCTCAAGGGTCTTTTGCAGTTTCTCATCTACCGTTTCTCGGATTTTTTCCAACCTCAATTCGGTACTGGACAGTAATTCTTTTTGACTTGCAGTCAAATCCGTGAATCGCTCTTTTTGCAATGCATTAAACTCTTTGATATTCTCTTGAAAAAGCCTTCCAAAATCCTTTAAGGCTTCATTTTGATTGTTAGCAGCCCTATCCAAACTTTCAAAAACAAGTGAAAACTGAGCCGTCAAGCCCTTGGCAAATGACTCCCGAACTTGTTCCATTTGATCTGAGATTTCTTTTCTAAAACCAGCTAATTCTTGTCTCAGGGTATCTTCACTGCGTCTAGAATTACCTCGAACAAAAATGAAAATAATCAGGGCAAGCTGAAGGAAAAGGACGAAATACAACAAAATGTCAGTCGGCATGGGTAATCATTTTAGGAGCTGAAAAGTAATCGTTTCTGATTTCCACCCCTAAAAAACCCAAATATTCTGCGACAGATTCCGTCGGAATTTCTTCCATAGGCACATGCCCGGCATTTGAAAAGACCTTCAATTTGGAACCCGGAATGGACTCCTGAAGCCGATATCCGTTCTGAACATTTATCCAGCGATCAAATTCGCCCCAAGTGATCAGGGTGGGCATATTCAGCCTAGAAAAGTCAACCGAAGAGCCTCTAGGTCCAGTAAGTCGATCCAAGGTTGCCTGTCTATTTCCTTCTCGAAGCATCAATTCAAAATAGCGCTCAATCACCTCATCCGAAATCTTCGATTCGTCAAAGTATACTTCTTTCATATTCATTCGGAAAAGGAATTTCGGTGTACACTTGAGCAGTAACTTCGAGAAAACAGGATTTCGAGCCACTTTAAAAATCCACGCACCACCACTCTTTTGGGGCTCTTTTTCATTTAATTGTCTTGGTTCGGGTCTAATAGCGGGAGCACCCGCCGAATTCACAAGGTTCAGACTTTTGACCAAATCTGGTCTATCGCTCGCTATTTGCAAGGCCACAGCTCCCCCCATGGAGTTGCCCGCCAAGTGAAATTCGTCCAAACCCAGTTTCTCTGCGAGTCGCTGAACCAAAAGGCTATAATCACTCACCGAGTACGCCTTCAGCTCATTTGGTCCCGTGAGCCCATGGCCGGGAAAATCAAGTGAAATCGTCAGAAAGTAAGGACTCAATTCTTGCTGCCAACGCTCCCAAGTATGCAAGGAAGAAAAACTTCCATGCAGGAGAAATATGGGCTCCCCTTCGCCCATAAAACGAACATGAATATTCTGCCCATCGATATTCACATACGTAGACTCTGGAGTCTTATATTTTGATTCGATGTATTCAGGAGACAGATCTGATCGATAAAGTAGGATCAAGAAAAAAATCAAGACTAAAAAAAGCCAAGCAACTACCTTTAAAATTCTTTTAAATACCTTCATAAAACAAGGATCAATATAAATGAGTCGATCATCATGCGAAAACTAGGTCAATTCTCTATTTTTCCAAAAACATAAGGCTTGAACTTAAAGAAAATCTTCCAATCCATCGGGCCAGGGCCCATTATTGCAGCTGCATTTATCGGGCCAGGTACGGTCACTGTTTGTACTCTTGCTGGCGCTAAGTTTGGTACAGAGCTGATCTGGGCCATGGTACTCTCCATCCTCATCACTGCTATCCTACAGGAAAATTCAGGAAGAATAGGTATGGTTACCAAAATGGACCTGAGTGAATTAATTCGATTCCAAAAGGACAAAGCACTCTACAAATTTTTCGCTATCCCCTTGGTTTTACTGGCCATTGGCCTTGGAAATGCTGCATACGAATCTGGAAATCTGACAGGTGCTGCCTTAGGTGTGGACGTGATTTGGTCATTGAAAACTGAGTATATCGGATCATTTGAATTGAATTTGGCCAATTTATCCATCGGAATATTTACCCTAATCCTGCTTTGGTTTGGCTCTTTTCAAATCCTACAGCGTCTGCTCGTCGGTCTAGTCATCATTCTTTCACTTGCATTTTTCGCTGCCGCACTTATTACGGCTCCAAGTTTCAGTCAGATTTTATCTGGTTTCATCCCTAACCCGAATGCTAAAAACCTATTGACCATCGCTTCCTTAGTCGGGACTACGGTGGTCCCCTACAACCTTTTCCTCTATGCTAGTTTGGCAAAAAAGAAATGGAATAGCACTCATGAAATTGGCAAAATGCGCTTGGATATTTGGGTGGCTGTGGTTTTAGGAGGATTAGTGTCTATGGCCATCATGATCGTAGGCGCTTCAAATATGGGGCAGGAAATCACCAATGCGGTAGATGTGTCCAAAGGTTTGGAAAGTGTCTTTGGCAGCTGGGCAAAATATATGATGGGGATCGGACTAATCGGTGCAGGGATTACTTCCTCCCTCACAGCGCCACTTGCTACAGGTTTGGTGGTGTGTGGCCTCTTAGGATGGAGTCAAGAAGTCTCTTCCAAAGCTATGCGAACTATTATGATTCTTGTCGTGCTGTGTGGAATTCTCTTCTCCTCGCTGGGAATCAAGCCTATCCAACTGATTGTTTTGGCACAACTAGCCAATGGGATTCTTTTACCTTTAGTGAGCGGTTGGATTCTTTGGATTGCTTATCAGAAAGAGCATATGGGTGAGTACAAAACTTCCACATCTGCGATGTTTGTTGGAGTAATCATTTGGCTAGTGACCTTGGCGCTCGGCATCAAGAGTGTTTCTTTGGTATTGAGTTAATTTAATATGACTCTCTGCAATCATGCCAGTAGGCTTATTTTCTTTGTTTGACTGAATGGATGACAGATGACCGATGACCGAAGTCGCTTAAAAACTCGAGTTAGCTTATTATTTGTTACCTGCAGATCTATACTGGCGGAAAAGCGGATATACCCATAATTTAATACTGAACCATGCAATTGGTATTCCGATATGCAAATAAACCTTCACTACCCCATCTAATTTCTGGCTTTATCTCAGAGATCCTTTGCGCTAAATGTATCTCCCTGCTTAAGATCACCTGTTGCGAAACCTTTGGAAAACCATTTCATGCGCTGTTTCGACGTACCGTGAGTGAAAGAATCTGGGACCACCCTCCCCGTGGCCTGCTTTTGCAGACGGTCATCACCGATCGCATTGGCCGCATTGAGCGCCTCTTCTAGATCTCCCTTTTCCATCATGGCTGCACTTCTTTGACTATGATTAGCCCAAACTCCTGCTAAGAAATCTGCCTGTAGTTCTAATCGCACAGAATACTCATTGTATTCGGTTTGGCTTACTTTTCCACGCATTTGCTGAACTTCTCCAGAGATTCCTAGAATATTTTGCACGTGATGTCCCACTTCATGAGCAATGACATAAGCCTGTGCAAAATCTCCAGGTGCATTGAGTTTGTCTTCCATTTCTTGGAAAAAACTGAGATCGATGTAAAGTTTTTCGTCCGCAGGACAATAAAATGGACCCGATGCACTAGAGGCCATTCCGCATGCCGAGGAAACAGAATTAGTAAAAATAACCAATGTCGGTTCCCGGTAATTATCGATCAGTTTATTCCATACATCTTCAGTATCAGCAAGGATAGTTGCACAAAACGCGGCTAACATATCCTCCTCTGCTGTGGGCTGGTAAGGTACAGTCGTATTGGAAAGTGGACTGGAGCCCCCAGCCATATTTCCTATAAATGAAAGCGGATTGATCCCGGTGACAATTGATAAAACAATGACAATCCCCACAACGACGAGGCCTGTTTTAGAAAACAAAAATTTAAAGAGAGACATCAATACCAATGGATTCATCCCACTGCTAGAGCCACGAGCGCTTTGACCTCTGCGATCTTCTACATTTTGACTTCGACGTCTACCTTGCCATTTCATTTCAAAAAGATTTGTTTCCTAAATTTAGGGAATCCCCAAAATATTCTAAGTCCATTATCTTATATTCATGATATTATCATTAAGAAAACCCATTATGCCTCAGACTATTCTTTTGAAAAAAGCTACACTATTATTCGTATTTCTCCTGACTTCTAGCCTTCTATTTGCCCAAGTGGGAGTAGGAACTCCGCCAATTAAAGGTGCAAAACTATATCTCGATGGGACTAAAGCCATGCTCGATCAAAATTGGGAATACTGGGAAGGCCCGAGATTCTCTTCCGAAATGCCGATCAAATGGCCAGAAGCGAAGGACCCAATTACAGGTGATCCGGTCATCAGCAGCAATGACCCAGCAGGTAAAGGCGGAAAATATGGAGCAGCGGATATTGTAACGAAAGATAAATTCCGCGATTTCAGAGCTCATGTCGAATTTATGGTCACTGAGGAGGGAGGAAACTCCGGTGTTTATCTTCAGAATAGATATGAAATCCAGGTTTTGGATGGAGATTATGGACTTCATGGCATGGCCGCTTTGATTAATGAGCATTTGCCAACTAAGGAAATGTACAAGGGTGTAGGAGAATGGAATGCCTACGATATCATGTTTCGAGCTGCCCGATTCAAAGATGGGAAATTGGTAGAGAAACCTCGTGCCACGGTTTATTTCAATGGAGTAAAAATCCATGAAGACAAAGAAATTCAGCAAGTCTGGGGTGGACCTAATTCCGGTTTGGACGGAGGAAATGATGGCGGAAAGGGTATTACGGATACTCCAGGCGGACTCAAGCTTCAGGCTGAAGGATATAGTGTTTTGTATAAAAATATCTGGATCAAAGAAATGAAATTAAAGGGTCCAAACACGGATTTTTGAAATTTCTAAAGCAAATCTAAAAAGGGGTTGTCCAAAAATTGAAGTTTTACACTTTGGATCCTTTAATTATCCGGAATCGAAATGTGTCCCAGAAAGCTAAAAAAGCCTTCGACTCCGCTCAGGCTGACATTAACCATTTATGAGACTGCCTCTTTTTTTGAACAGGGAGAAAGGGAGATCAAGAATTGATTTCTTTTAGAATAAAAGTGTCGGCTCCGATAAGATCCCAAGTATCCAACACCATCTCTAATTGAGCAAAGGTCCCTGGACTCATATTTTGATAGCTCAATCCGGAAAGGTGCGAAAGCAACAAGGAAATGATGGGATTATGTCCAACCAAAAGACAGGAATTCACCGATTTGGGAACATTTGACAATAAATTAATCAAGACATTTAAATTGCCCTCATAAATCTCTCTTGTGAATTCTTTATGATGAATGGGGATTGTCGAGGCAATTAAATCCGCAGTCTGCACCGTTCGGTTAGCAGTGGAGCATAGCAGTAAATCAATTTCATCGATCTCCTCAGAAAGCTTGCTGCTCAGACGTTTGAGTTGCTCTACCCCAGCAGCAGTCAGGTTTCGCTCATGATCCATACCATCCGAAAATCCGGCCTCCCCATGTCTTAATAAAAAGAGCTTTTTCATTGCAGGTTTTTTATACGATTTTGATCAGAATAGAGCGCAAAAACTCCTCCAAAAGAATCGACATAAAATTTTAATATTTGGACGAGAAAACAATGCCGTCTATTTTTGACTTGTCCAAGTGACCCAGAAGTCCATTTAAATTTCCTTTTTTATGTCCAAAAATCTAGTCATCGTCGAGTCCCCCGCCAAAGCAAAAACCATAGAAGGTTACTTGGGAAAGGACTACAAAGTAGCATCTTCATATGGACATGTTCGGGATTTGCCAAAGGGTGACAAAGCCATTGACAAGGCCAATCGATTTGCGCCAACCTATGAAGTCACTGCCGATAAAAAGGAGGTGATCAAAAATCTCAAAAAACTAGTAAAAGATGCCGAGACCATCTACCTAGCGAGTGACGATGACCGTGAAGGAGAAGCCATTTCTTGGCATTTAAAAGAGGTGTTGAACCTTAAAGATGAAAACACCAAGCGTATTGTCTTTCGGGAAATCACCAAGAATGCCATTACCAAAGCCATCGAAAATCCACGAGGGATTGATTATGATTTAGTCAATGCACAACAAGCCAGAAGAATCTTGGATAGACTCGTAGGTTTTGAGCTCTCTCCTATTCTTTGGAAAAAAATAAAAACAGGACTTTCGGCCGGACGGGTTCAATCTGTGGCAGTTCGACTCATTGTAGAACGCGAGCGCGAAATTGAGAAGCACGAAGCGAAATCTAGCTTTCGAATCACTGCTCAATTTTCAGCAGATGGAAAATCTTTCAAAGCAGAGCTTCCAAAGAAATTTGAGACCAAGGAGGAGGCTGAGGAGTTTCTCAAGGGCTGTCTTTCTGCTGAGTTTAGCGTAGCAAACCTTGAAAAGAAGCCAGCGAAGAAAACTCCTGCGCCTCCATTCACTACTTCTACCCTACAACAGGAAGCCAGTAGAAAACTTTATTTTTCTGTGGCTCAAACCATGTCTGTGGCTCAAAAGCTGTACGAGGCGGGTAAGATAACTTATATGCGAACCGATAGTGTGAATCTATCCAATGACGCCATGAGTTCCGCTGAAAAAGAGATTACAGGGTCTTATGGTGACCAATATCATCAGCCTAGAAAATTTAAAAGCAAATCAGATAGTGCCCAAGAAGCTCATGAAGCCATCAGGCCCACAGACTTTTCAACGCTACAAGCTTCTGGTGATCGGAATGAGCAGCGTTTATACGAATTGATTTGGAAGCGAGCCATAGCCTCACAGATGGCAGACGCACAACTCGAGAAAACTACGGTAACCATTGCCATTTCCAACCAAGATCAAAATCTAGTAGCTAACGGTGAAGTAATCAAATTCGATGGCTTCCTTAAGGTCTATCTTGAAGATACCGACGACGAAAATGAGGAGGATGATCAGACAGAAAAAGGGCTTTTGCCGCCAATGTCACTGGGCCAGGTGTTAAACCTCCTGGAAATGAAAGGGAGAGAATCCTTTACTCGTCCAGCACCAAGATACACCGAAGCTTCCCTTGTAAAGAAACTAGAAGAGCTTGGAATCGGTAGACCTTCCACCTATGCTCCTACCATCTCCACCATCCAAAAAAGAGATTACGTGATTAAGGAATCTCGAGATGGAAAGGATAGAAAATACACCGAAATGGTGATCGCCAATGGGAAATTTGCGGAAGAAGTCAAGACCGAAGTAACTGGAGCAGAGAAGCAAAAGCTTTTCCCTACCAATATTGCCATGGTGGTGAATGATTTCCTTGTGGAGCATTTTCCAAATGTGATCGACTTCAGCTTTACCGCTCGAGTAGAAAAAGAATTTGACGATATCGCAAATGGCGGGAAGGTTTGGCAAGACATGATCGACAACTTTTATGGGAAGTTTCACCACCGGGTCGAGGAAACTGAACTTGTGGCCCGTGAAGATCTCAACACGAGCCGATTGTTGGGAAATCACCCAGAAAATGGCAAACCAATTACCGCTAGACTTGGTCGATTTGGACCGCTGGTGCAGATCGGAGATGCGGAGGATGAGGATAAAAAGTTTGCCAGCCTGAAGAAAGGCCAGTTTATTGAGAATTTGACGATTGAGGATGCTCTGGAGCTCTTCAAATTGCCACGTGACGTAGGAATGTTTGAAGACAAAAAGATTGTAGCAGCCATAGGTCGATTTGGCCCTTATGTGCGTCATGATGGATCTTTTGTTTCACTTCCAAAAGAAATTGATCCGCTCAGCGTAACCGAAGAAGAAGCTATTCAGTTAATTAAAGACAAGCGAGAAGCAGATGCCAAAAAGCATATCAAGACTTTTGACGAAAATCCAGAAATCCAGCTTTTGAATGGACGTTGGGGACCTTATATCAAGTTTGGAAAGAATAATTATAAAATCCCAAAGGATAAAGTTGCCGAGGACTTAACCTATGCCGAAACGATCGATATTATCGAAAATCAGCCAGAACCTAAAAAGCGTGGCGGTAGATTCGCAAAGAAGAAATAGTCCAAGTAGCTTTTGGAATTTGAACGGGATGAGCAAAGAAATACTTCTTTCGTTCATCCTGTTTTTTTGTGTGGGTTTCGCCATGGGACAGCATAAATTTTATGGGCGAGTGGTGGAAGCCAATACCATGGAACCTATCCCCTATGCCACCATATTTTTAACCAACACCACTTACGGAGTAGCTGCAAATCTAGATGGTGAATTTGAGCTTGAGATTCCTAGTGGAAATTATGAAGTAATCGCTCGCCTTCTTGGCTATGAACCAATCACATTTGCTATAAATACCAGCAATTTAGCTCCAAATGGCTATAGAATTGAACTTATACCAGTGGAAAAAGACCTAGAATTGGTAGAAGTTGAGGAGGAACGAGACCCCATTTGGTATAGAAACCTTGCACGATTCAAACAGCATTTCATTGGTCTTTCTGAAAATGCCGAAAAAACGACAATCCTGAACGAGCAGGTGCTTTTAATGGACTCTGAAACCGACCCCGACGTACTGCAAGTGAAGGCTAAGGACATGATTCAAATCCAAAATGAAAACCTTGGATACCAAATCGAATATCTTTTGAGCCAATTCACCCTTAATACAAAGGAGGGTAAAATTCTCTATGGAGGAAATCCGCTCTTTATTTCTGATTCCACAGCGACGGGTTCCCAACAAAAACGCTGGGAGAAAAACCGTAAAGAGGCTTATTATGGTAGCATTCAGCACTTGATGCAGTCTCTTTATTATGATAAATCGGAGGAAGAAGGATATGAATTTAGGCTGATTCGAGAAATCCCTAATCCAGAGCGCCCCACAGATGAGGAGATTGCTTTGGCCAAAGAACTACTCAAGACAGAATCAGACAAGGATAAGCGAGATTCACTGATCACCAATTTGATCATGAAGGAACCGCTTTCTCCTACCGTCAGACAGCTCATCAATCAACCTTTGGAACCTGAGAATTTTGTCTCTAGAGATAGTCTGGGCAGGGTATTTCTTCAGATTGAAGACTTTCTTCAAGTCACCTATACCCGAGAAAAAGAATCAAAAAATTTCACAGGCAGTGCCTATGTGAGTCAAAGAGGAGCCCAAGTTAGTATCATTGATCAAATCACGGAAACTTTGGAAATTTATGTCAATGGGAGCTATTCAGATACTTTCGGGTTGATGTTTGAGGGATATATGGCTTGGGAAAAAGTAGCAGATTTGATGCCTTTGGATTACCTTCCAGAGGAAGTTTCCTGGAAAGACCAATGAAAAAAAGACTTGTTGTATTGTCTGGTGCCGGTATTTCTGCTGAAAGCGGAATCAAAACCTTCAGAGACTCAGGCGGACTTTGGGAGGGATATGATGTGATGGAGGTGGCCTCTCCCGAGGGTTGGGCAAAGAATATGGAATTGGTGCTGGACTTTTACAATCAGCGCCGAATTCAAGCTCGGAGTTGTAAACCAAATAATGCCCATGTCGCACTGGCAGACTTGGAGAAAGATTATGAAGTTGACATCATTACCCAAAACATTGACAACCTTCATGAGCAAGCAGGATCTACCAAGGTGCTACATCTTCATGGAGAGCTTTTCAAAGCCCAAAGTTCACTTGACCCAAAACTAGTTTATGAACTGAATACCAGTGATATAAATATCGGAGACAAATGTAAAAAGGGAAGTCAATTAAGGCCTCATGTGGTATGGTTTGGTGAGCCTGTACCCATGATGTTTCCTGCCATAGAACTGGTTCGGAAGGTAGATATTTTTCTGATTATCGGAACTTCCATGCAAGTTTATCCCGCTGCAAGTTTGATTGATTTTGTGCCAAAAAGAGCCGAAATTTATTTGATAGACCCTTCTCAAGACCTCCCTTATTTTGGGAGTCAGGTCATACATATTGCAGAAAAAGCGATCAGGGGAATGGAAATCCTAAAGGAAAATTATTTAAATCATAAGTAATTTTATCCTTGTTGTATTTCTCCTAAATTACGTGAAAATGAATTTTTATGGCAGGTAAAGGAATGCAGTGGCCAGTACTCGATTATAAAGAGAGTGAATCTACTTTTCAGCTACTTCATCAATGGACGCAGATCGTTGGGAAGGTCCGACTAAAATTAACACCGAGGAAAAACCATTCTTGGCATGTGACGCTCTATGTGAATGCAGAAGGACTCACCACAGGTCCAATTCCTTATGAGGGCGGCATATTTGAGATCAAATTTGACTTCAATCGGCACGATTTGAAAATAAAAACAAGTGCAGGCCGACAGGATCGATTTGCACTTGCCGGACAAACGGTGGCAAGCTTCTATGAGCAACTAATGGAAAAACTGGAGTATTTGGGTATTCATGTGAAAATCCACACCAAGCCCAATGAGCTTCCTGAAGCCATCCCATTCGAAAAAAACACAAAACGACTCCCCTATCATCCTGCCGCTGCGAAGAACCTTTGGAAGGCATTGATCTGTATCAAAGGTACATACCTGGCATTTGGTGAAGGATTTTGTGGAAAAAGTAGCCCTGTTCATTTCTTTTGGGGCTCCTTTGATTTGGCTTATACCCGTTTTTCGGGAAAGAAAGCACCTCAATTTCAAGGTCAAATGCCAAACATGCCCTTGAATATCATGCAGGAAGCCTATTCTCATGAACTTTACAGTGTAGGCTTTTGGCCGGGCAATGCAGATTTCCCTGTTCCTTCTTTCTATGCCTACATCTATCCAAACCTCGAAGCTTACAGGGAAGAAAAAGTTAAACCTAAAGAAGCCTATTGGAATGAGCAATTGGGTGAATTTATGCTTCCCTATGAAGCGGTACAGAAATCTTCCGATGGTCAAAAAAAGCTATTAGAATTTCTAGATTCTACTTACCATGCAGCTACCAAAGTGGCAAAATGGGATAGAAAACTACTCGAAAGTAATCTCTGAAATAGTAAATGGAATGAAGCGTAAAATTGCAGTAATAGGTGCAGGCCCATCCGGAATCACTGCTCTTAAAAACTTATTGGATCAAGGACTCGACGCTGTTGCCTTTGATCGAAATACCGAGGTGGGAGGAAATTGGATTTACTCAGAATCTGAAAGCCATTCCAGCGTTTTTGAAACCACCCACATCATTTCCTCCAAAACCCTTTCTCAATACGAAGATTTTACCTTTGACGAATTTGATCCCGAAACCTCAGACTATCCCTCACACGATGAATTGAGGGGGTATTTTCAAGCTTACGCCAAAAAATTCAACCTCTATCCATATATCCGTTTTGGTACCATGGTGCGCTCCTGCAAGTGGATCGATGATCAAACTTGGGAAATTACTACAGAAAAAGACGGAGTAGAAAGCAAAGAAATATTTACTGATTTAGCCGTTTGCAACGGACATCATTGGAAACCAAGATACCCTGATTATCCTGGAACATTTACCGGAGAATTTTTGCATTCCCACCATTTCAAAAAGGCTGCTCCCTTTGAAGGAAAGCGGGTGTTGGTCATCGGTGGAGGAAACTCTGCCTGTGATGTGGCAGTGGAAACTTCCAGAGTATCCAAAAAAACAGCAATAAGCTGGAGAAGAGGGTATAGAATTGTGCCCAAATTCTTTTTTGGAAAACCTTCCGACAAGGTCGCCGAACAAACCAAATGGCTTCCAGTATGGCTTAGAATGCGTTTAAATCAAGTTCTACTCAAGATAATGATTGGAGATAATGAAGCCTACGGACTTCGTCCCGTTACAGAGCCTTTCGGCGCAACGCACCCTACCATCAATGACGAACTTCTTCATAAAATACGTCATGGCAAAGTGAAGCCTCGAATGGATATTGAACGATTTGATGGAAAGAAAGTGATTTTTGAGGATGGGAAAACAGAAGAGTTTGATTCCATTGTGGCCTGTACAGGCTATTGGCTCAGCCATCCGTTTTTTGAAAAAGATTTTATAGACTACAGCAAAGGGCCCGTTCCACTTTACCTAAAGATGTTCCATGAAAAATATGAGAATCTGTTTTTTATCGGAATGTTTCAGCCACTGGGCTGCATTTGGCCTGGTGCCGAGCTCCAAAGTAAGATCATGGCAAGGCAGCTGACTGGTGAGTGGCAAAGACCTGAAAACATAGCTGAACTGTGCCAAAAGGAAGTGGAAAACCCACATTTTAAGCAAGTGAATACTCCAAGACACACGATTACAGTGGATTATCACTTATTTATAAAAGCTTTAAAAAAGCATCTGCCAAAAGACTACGTGTCAAAAAACCCAAAGCAGGAATTTATAAAAGAGACCTCCTCATAATGCCTACTAATACAAAGACATGAAGCTTACTTTTCCGCATCCTATAATTATTCTCCTTTCTTTTATTTTTATCTCGGGTGCAGCAACATACTTTATCCCTTCAGGAAGCTACGAGCGAGTTTTGGATGAGAATACAGGACGAGAAATTGTAGTACCTGGAAGTTATAAAGTTCTTCCCGATGTAGACGTCAGTTTAGTAGACATGCTGGTATCCATTCCTGATGGAATTGTAGCCCGGGCTGATGTTTTGGTTCTTATTCTTCTGCTGGGAGGGGCATTTTTTGTCATCGAAAAAACAGGTGCATTGAAGGCCGGAATCGAATCCTTGATCTATACCTTCCGAAGTAATCCACAAATTCTATTCTACATTTTGGGTATATTCTGCGCACTTTGTGGGGCCGTGTTTTATATGTCCGAGGAATTCATTGGCTTAATGCCAGTCCTCATCCTTCTGGCTAATAAGACCCGGTATGATTTGAGGGCGATTGTATGCATTTCCGTTGGATCTTCCATTTTAGGTGCAGCCTTTTCTCCTTTCAATCCCTTTGGTTCACTTCTCGCAATGGATATTGCTCAAGTTGATCCAGCTGAAGGGATAGTCTTCCGGATTTTGTTTTTGCTCGTTGCGCTAATCCTATGGGTTTTTTATCATATCCGTTATGGTAAATCCAAGTCCGTTAATGAACAAGCAGAAGAAGTTCAAAAACCACAAATAACCTGGGCTCATCGCGTTATTCTTGCTTTGATGTTGTCAGGAATTGGCTTTATGGTTTACGGAGTCGCCATACAGGGATGGGATTACAATCAAATGGGGATCTTATTCTTTGTAATTGGTTTTGCTTGTGGACTCGTGGGAGGATTAGGGCTAAATGGCACGGCTCGAACATTCTCAGCAGGTTTTTCGGAGATGATTTTTGCCGGGGTGATTATCGGTCTTGCTCAGGCTATTTACTTAATTCTGAATCAAGGAATGGCAATTGATCCCATTATCCATGGGTTATTTCAACCCTTGGAACAACTCCCAAATCAGGTTGCTATTCTAGGACTTTACCTCTCTCAGGCATTGATTCATATTCCGGTCCCCAGTGCCTCAGGACAGGCTGTTTTAACAATGCCTTTGGTGACTCCATTGATTGATCTCTTGGGAATGTCACGTCAGATCGGGGTTCTCTCATATCAGTATCCCACAACGCTCATGGATATGATGACCCCAACCAACGGTACCATTATGGCTATCTTAGCTGCTGCAAATATTAAATACAATCATTGGGTGGCCTACCTATGGAAATCTTGGCTATTGCTTATGGCGATTAGTTTGATTGCTGTATTTTCGGGCTACCTCTGGTTTTCATAAACTCTAAATCTCAATTTCATGGATATCAACGAACATAATCCCCTACTGCCCTATCAACCAGTGTCAGATCGCTACCATCAAATGAAGTACAGAAGATCAGGAAAAAGTGGAATTCGACTACCTGAAATCAGTCTTGGTTTGTGGCACAATTTCGGACATAATGCTGATTTTACTTTAGGAAGAAAGATCCTTCGCAAAGCATTTGATCTGGGAATTTGTCACTTTGATTTGGCAAATAACTATGGGCCTCCATTCGGGTCTGCAGAGGAGAATTTTGGAAGAATCTTAAAAAAGGATTTTGCATCTCTACGAGATGAATTGCTCATTTCTTCAAAAGCGGGCTGGGATATGTGGCCAGGACCTTATGGAAACTGGGGTTCGAAGAAATATTTGATTTCAAGTTGCGATCAAAGTCTTCAGCGCATGGGCTTGGACTACGTGGATATTTTTTATCATCATCGTCCTGATCCTGAGACACCGCTTGAAGAAACCATGGGAGCCCTCGACCTCTTGGTGAGACAGGGGAAGACACTTTATGTTGGAATTAGCCAATATTCAGCAGAAGATACTGAAAAGGCGATCGGGATTTTAAAGGATTTGGGAACGCCCCTATTGATTCATCAACCCAGATATAGTATGCTAGACCGATGGGTAGAGAATGGACTTTTGGATGTCTTAGGAAATGAAGGAGTAGGAAGTATTGCCTTTTCTCCCTTGGAACAAGGATTATTGACCAGTAAATATTTAAAAGGAATACCAAAAGATTCACGTGCTGCCAAAGACGGGAGATATCTTAGCACAGATCAGATTTCGGCAGATAAGATTCAGCTCATTAGTCAATTGAATGAAATTGCTGAAAAGCGCGGGCAATCCTTAGCCCAGATGGCGATTGCTTGGCTTTTGAAAGATCCGAGAATCACTTCGGTTTTAGTGGGAGTATCCAAACCAGAACAGCTCGACGATAATGTAAAGGCTGTGGAGAATACTACATTTTCAGCAGACGAAATCAATGGTATCCGTAGCATCCTAAGCGGAGTATGAAGGAAATGAGCCAAAGAAAGGCATTGAAGATTATAGTCATTGCCCAGTTTTTGGGAACCTCTCTTTGGTTTGCTGGAAATGCCGCAGCTCCACAGTTTAGTGCAGTTTTGGGTGAAGAAAATCTCATTGGTTGGATCACCTCTGCTGTGCAATTTGGGTTTATCCTTGGGACTTTAACTTTCGCTATTTTCTCTATCCCGGATCGGTACAAACCTTCCGATGTCTTCTTTTTCAGCGCTGTGATGGCAGCGGCCTTCAACTTACTTTTGGCTGTAATTCCACCTAGCTTTTGGGTGCTGATCTCAGGGAGATTCCTGGTGGGATTTTTTCTTGCCGGAATCTATCCCGTAGGGATGAAAATAGCGGCTGATTACTTTGAAAAAGGCCTCGGGATGGCACTAGGCTTCTTGGTGGGAGCCTTGGTTTTGGGAACAGCATCCCCTCATTTGATAGCAAGCTTAGACTTCAATGTCTCATGGAAGTTGATTTTCTGGTCGACCTCTTTATTTGCTATTCTTGGCGGTGCAATGGTTGGATTCTTTGTCCCAGATGGACCCTACAGAAAACCTCTGGGCCAATTTGATTGGAACCTAATTCCTAGCCTTCTCAAGATTGACAGTTTAAAAAGTGCTGCCACAGGCTACTTTGGTCATATGTGGGAGTTATACACCTTTTGGGCATTTTGCCCGGCACTCATTCTGTATTTTCAAGATGGAAGCAATCCCTCAAATCTAACCTCATTTATCGCCTTTTCAGTAATAGGTATAGGCGGAATTTCTTGTGCGATTGGAGGTTGGTTTTCCGAAAAATACTCAAGTAGATCAGTGGCATTGTTTGCTTTGGCAGGATCAGGCATTTGCTGTCTTGCAGTCTTACTAATTCCAGAAGGTTCTATCTGGATATGGATTAGTTTTCTCTTGATTTGGGGAATCCTGGTAACGGCAGACTCTCCACAATTTTCAACTTTAGTAGCACAAAGTGTCCCAGCTGAGTTTAAAGGAACCGCACTTACCTTAGTCAATTGCGCCGGCTTTGCCTTGACTATTTTCAGTATTGCGCTAGCAGATTTTCTTCTAGGAAAGCTTGAAATCCAGGAAATTTTGGCCCTATTGGCGATTGGGCCAGTTTTTGGGATAGTTGGATTCTTATATTTTGACAAAAAAAAGAGGCTTTCAACAAAAGCCTCTTCTTCAATCTAAAACCGGACTATCTATCTTACTACGTTTTCTAAAGTCGCTAAGTAAACCCATTTTTGGTCACGAGAGTTCAAACCTTCATTCACAGCGTTTCTCTGAGCCTCATCTTGATTCATGTCCTCATAGGCCTGCCCATTAAAAAACTGCATGTAGTCTTTGTACATATTCATGGTCAAGTGTGTGGATTTAGCTTCTGAGCCTAGAGGTAAAGCTGTCCGTAAAAAGCTCCAATGCCCCATTAAACCTTGTTCAATTCTATTTTGATGGATGGGTCGAAACACATTCATTTCGGCTTTCTCATAGTCATCAAATCTTCCTTCCACGGCTTTCATCAAATCAAATGAAGCTAGCACGCCAGGTTTCATCACAAAGTCATCATTGGTACAAACGATTTCTTTCATGTAAAGCCTCATCGGCATATCGCGCATATTCAGAGCATCCTGAAACATTGAGGCTATTTGTACCTCAGTAAGATGGGGATAAGCGATTCGCGTATATTCGATCAATTTATCCTCTTCCATTCCGTTCATCATGTTCACCGGGTCGTCGTAATAAGTCACCATAATGTGTTGGAATTCGCTGTCATGTCCTCCGGACTGAAGGGACCAAAAATCCCAACCAGTAATTCTTCCATCATTTAGAGCTTGACGATAAACTTTTTCCATCAAATCTTTATATTCGATGTAGTCAAAAAGCTGATCATTTTTTACATTGATAAATTCGAATACCATGTATTGCGCTTCTTGGGCCTGTAAAGTGCTCGCCCAAAGGAAAACACTCAGGATTAATGCAAATGTTCTTTTCATATTACTGGGATTTAAGTAAAGTGATTGATATAATTTAAAAATATTATTGGGTTATTTTAGCAAAAATTAGATTATTTTATTTCAATACTTCAAATTGTCAAAATTTAATTATATTCAATGAACTCATGCCAATCATGTAAAATTTTTAATTTTAAGACAGGGCATTTACTATTTTAACAAAAAAAAGAAAGAATTATGAGAGGTTTGTCAAGACGATCATGGCTAAAAAAGGCTTCACTTGGAGGTGGAATGGCTGCACTGGGGGTAAGTGGAGTGATTCCAAGCCTATCCGCAGAGGAGCGAGCGAAGTACAATCCAAGACCTTTAGCCGATACCATTAGACTAAGTTCTAATGAAAATCCTTTCGGTCCATCGGCCGCCATGCGTAAAGCTATGGAAGGACATTTTGACCTTGGGTGTAGGTATCCTTGGTCCTATAATGCAGACCTTGTAGAAATGATCGCAAAGAAAGAAGGCGTGACTCCAGATCATATCGTCATGGTGGCTGGATCTACAGAAGGACTTAAAGTCGCTGGCCTTACTTTTGGTCAGGGTGGTGAAATCATCAGCTGCTCCCCTACTTTTTTGGCTATGATGAACTACGCTGAGCTTTGGGGTACGGATATCAACTGGGTACCGCTAAATAAGGACTTAGATTTTGATTTAGATGAAATTGAAAAGCGCGTAAGCTTTGAAACCAACCTTGTTTTCCTTTGTAATCCCAATAACCCCACTGGTAAACTACTTCCTGCAGATCGGGTGGTAGATTTTTGCAAGACTGTGAGTGAAAAAACTATTGTATTTAGTGACGAAGCATACTACGACTATATCACAGAGCCAGGCTACCCTTCCATGGTGGAATTGGTAAAAGAGGGTCGGGATGTGATTGTCTCAAGAACTTTCTCCAAGGTTTATGGTCTTGCAGGGATCCGTTTAGGCTATTTGATTGCAAAGCCAGAAATCGCCAAGAAGCTTTCCGAACGAGTGGTGGCCAATACAAATATCATGGCAATTGAGGCTGGAAAAGCTGCCCTGATGGATCAGGATTTTTACAATTTCTCTCTTCAAAAGACCGTAGAGGCAAAGAAAATGATCACCGATACGCTAGATGAACTGAAACTTGAGTATTTGCCTTCTCATGCAAATTTCGTCTTTTTCCACTCAGGAAGAGATATCAAAGAATTGGGTGAGGCCATGCTAGCAAAAGGCGTTCAGATCGGAAGGCCTTTCCCTCCGTTGAATGACTGGTGCCGAATATCCACGGGTACTATAGAAGAAATGGCTCTTTACAATCAGGCATTCAAAGAAGTGATGCAAGGATGACCGATTTCCCGAAAGACCTCATCCTAGAAAATGAAACTATCCTGCTTCGTCCCTTGACAGAGCAGGATTTTTCTTTGCTTTCGCCACTTACTCAAGAGCCAGAGTTATGGGAATACTTTACTCATGATCTATCCAAATTTGAAGCTTTCAAACCTTGGGCCTTAGATCATTTTGAAGGAAAAAGGCTTCAATTTGTGATCTGGGACAAGAAAACTGATCAATTAGCCGGATCTTCAGGATTTGGGAACTACTCGCAAAGGGATCAACGCGTGGAAATTGGTTGGACCTGGATAGGAAAGGATTTTCATGGGACGGGCTTGAATCCTTCCGTTAAAAAATTAATGCTCGCTTATGCATTTGAAACTTTAAATTTGAAACGGGTAGAATTCAAAACAGACGTATTAAATCTTCCAGCAAGAAAGGCTTTAATTAAGCTTGGAGCCATAGAAGAAGGGGTTCTCAGAAGTCACACTTTACTTCATCATGGGAGACGTAGGAATACGATTTACTACAGTTTTCTAGAAGAAGATTGGCTCAAAATTCGATAATCAGGAGGCCAAAACTCGAATGGCACTCGGCTCGATGGTATGAATAAATTGCCTAAAAATATAAAATGTCTCTGGAATTTGTGGAACAAATTGAAAGCTTTCCTCATCTAAATCCGATGTGTTCTTTCTCTCATAAAAAGCATATTTGCTCAAAATCCCCCGATCAAAAACCAATTGAAGTAATTCCAATTCCGATCTTCCAGGCAATTCGATCAAAAGTTCTTTTTGCGTGTCTTTGATCTTGGTGACAAAGTCTGTCATGCGCTGATTGTAGTCTTCAGCTTTTTCCGAGTCATGACATGCTCCTTGACATGAATTAGTTTCCTTGGGATTACATGACACTTTTTTGAGTCCGCAAAGTTTTTCGCAAAGCTCATGATTTTGGATACCAATTTTCAAAAAGGCGACTGCCTCCTCTCGTGAAAAAAATGTTTCCAGAGGATAAAGCCCCTTGCCCACTTTAGCGATCTGGAATCTCAAAAAACCATTCCCATCCTCAAATTGAAATAGGCCCCAAAGCGTTTTGGGTCGCTTTAAGGCTGAATTATACTTTGGCCAAAGCCTTTTAATTTCAATGGTTTCAAAAAGCAATGCGAAAAACTCAGATCCTGTCAATTCCCACTTCAGATCAACAACCTCTGCTTTCAAGGCATTTTTCAGACTGGGCAAAGAGTTTCCAGAAAAATGATTTTTGAATCGTTCCTTGATGTTAATCGCTTTACCTACATAAATGATTTTCCCTTTTTCGTTGAGCATGTAATACACGCCGCAGGATTTTGGTATTTGATCGAATCTAGATTTCGGGAAGTTTGGAGGCAAAAAACTGTAGCCCGAATTTTTCTTTAAGCCCTGAAAAATAACATCTGGAGACTCTTGAATCATTTGGTCAAAAAGAATCGCAGTAGCTTTGGCATCTCCCATGGCTCTATGTCTTGCCAAAATGGGAATACCTCTTGATTCACAAAGTCTCCCCAAGCTGTATGATCGCATTTTTGGATAAACCTTTCTACTAAGTCGAACCGTACAGAGTTTTTGAGGTAAGTAAGTTTTTCCCAAACGCAAAAAGGCCTCACGGATAAAACTGTAATCAAAATTAACCTGATGTGCCACGAAAACCTTTCCATCAAGCAATTCCCAGAGGTCATCGGCTATCTCAGCAAAAGTCGGGGCATTCCGCACCATAGCATTGTCAATACCTGTAAGACCGGTGATGTATGTCGGAATCCCCATTTCGGGATTGACTAAGCTTTCAAAGCTCTCAGTAATCTCCTGTCCGTTGTGGATCACCACAGCAATCTCAGTGATCCCTCCCGCCGCGGGAGAACCTCCAGTCGTCTCAATATCCACGATGGCAAATTCCATAATCAAAGCTAAGAAAACCTAAGGGTTTACCGGCTTAGCTGACAGCTATTGTCTCAATTGGCCTCTTCAGCTGCCACATTACCGTACTTCAGCAAAAGATACTCCGCGCAGCGCTCTCCATCCATGGCTGCTGATACTATTCCTCCGGCATATCCAGCACCCTCACCACATGGATATAGTCTCTTCAATTCCAAATGCTCAAAGCTTTCCCGATCTCTTGGGATTCGGACAGGGGAAGAAGTTCGGCTTTCTAATCCAATAAGTTGTGATTCATTCGTGTAGTATCCTTTTTTCTTTTGGCCGAAGGCCTGAAAGGCATCAGCAAGTCTGTGTCCAATAAAATCAGGAAGAACTTCCATCATATTGACAGCCTTCAGGCCGGGTTGATAGGAAGTGGGAAGTAAGGTCGAACTTTCCCTTTTTTCTACGAAATCTACCATTCGCTGTGCTGGGGCAACTTGCGTTTCTCCTCCAGCCTGCCAGGCTTTCTTTTCAACGTCAGCCTGAAAATACAAAGCAGCCAAAGCCCCATACTTATGATAACTTGGTATATCCTCAAGCTCTACGGACGCTACAATTCCTGAATTGGCATATTTCCCATCTCGTCGACTTGGACTCATCCCATTCACCACAAGCTCTCCGGGCGCCGTGGCAGCCGGAACTATAAAACCACCCGGACACATGCAAAAACTAAAAACTCCACGCTGAACACCCTTATAATGCGTCTGATGCACTAGGGAATAAGCGGAAGGTGGCAAATAAGGTCCGCGATCTGTGGAGCAGTGATATTGAATCTGATCGATAAGAGTTTGACTATGCTCTATTCGCACTCCTAAAGCAAAGGGCTTAGCCTCGATTAATACCTTACGATTTTGAAGAAGATGAAAAATATCTCGCGATGAGTGACCCGTCGCCAATATTACCCCAAGACCCTTTACCTTTTCTCCAGACTGAGTGACTACTCCCTTGAGCTCTCCATCTGCTATGATCAGATCATCGATTCTTGTTTCAAAATGAATTTCGCCACCTGCCTGCAAAATGGACTCTCTCAATTGCGCAACGAGTTGAGGAAGTTTGTTTGTACCGATATGTGGATGAGCATCTACCAAGATCTCCTCTGTGGCCCCATGAGCCACCAAAATCTCCATGATGCGACGAATATTGCCTCGTTTTTTGGAGCGAGTATAAAGCTTTCCATCAGAATAGGTCCCTGCCCCTCCTTCTCCAAAGCAATAATTAGACTCTGGATTTACAATATGTTCTTTGTTGATTTTAGCCAGATCTCTCCTGCGTGCTCTTACATCTTTACCCCGCTCAAAAACTATGGGCTTGTATCCCAACTCAATCACTCGAAGTGCCGCAAATAAACCGGCTGGCCCAGCACCTACAATCAACACATTCTCGGAATTGGCTACATTCTGATAATCTCTATGCTTTGGCGCAAGAGATCCAGGGTTTTCATTTACAAAAACCTCTGCATCCACATTCACTTTTATCTGTCTTCCTCTTGCATCAATAGAACGCCTAGTTTGTCTAACAAAAACCTGAGGATCGTTTTGGATTCCGGCTTTTTTTAAAGAAACCCGACGAAAGGTATCCTGGTCAAATGCCTCTTGAGGTGAAAGTTGAAGGGAAAGTGTTTTTTTCATGGGTTAAAAAAGCCCTAAAGGATGCGCAAATTTACAGGATTTAATTGGTCTGGAATAAAAAAAGCTGCCCATGAAAGATGAGCAGCTCCAATTCTTTTGTTCGTGATTTTAATTCAAACGATCCAAGACTTCAAATCTAGATGAATTCGAAATAAACTCTGGAACAATGGCCTTGAGATGGGACACTAACTGATTTTCAGAATTTTGATTAATCAAATCCGTAAACATTTCTATTTGCCCATCAATTTTATGATAGGCAGAAGGAAGAACCTGCGCTATTTTAATTTTTGGATGATGCGTGATTTTGACCGTTTCAAAGTCATTTAAGAGCTCTTCGAAGAGCTTCTCTCCTTCTCTGAGTCCTGTAAACACAATTTTGATATCTTCATCCACGACCTTGCCCGAGAGTTTAATCATTTTTTTAGCCAAATCAAGAATCTTCACCGGCTCTCCCATATCGAAGATATAAATCTCTCCACCCTCTCCCATGACTCCAGCTTCTAGTACCAATTGGCAAGCCTCTGGGATAGTCATAAAGTAACGGGTTATCTCAGGATGAGTAACAGAAATAGGTCCACCATTCAAGATTTGCTTTTTGAAAAGTGGAATCACCGAACCATTCGAGCCCAAAACATTTCCGAACCGAGTAGTGATAAACTTGGTATGGTATTTTTTGTGATTGGTTTCGAGATACTCATTTAAAGCCTGCACATACATTTCAGCTGCCCGCTTACTCGCCCCCATCACATTGGTAGGATTTACAGCTTTATCAGTGGATACAAATACGAATTTGTCGACCTGAGATAATACCGCAATATCCGCGAGAACTTTTGTTCCCAATACGTTAGAGTGAATCGCTTCTTCAGGATAATTCTCCATCATCGGCACATGCTTGTAGGCCGCCGCATGGAAAACAATTTGAGGTTTGAATCTTCTAAAAACCTCTTTGATTTTTTTCTTATTTCGAATGTCACCTAAGACAATTTGAATCGGTACTGAACACCTCTTCTCCTTAAATTCTTGTTCGATATCGTATAGTGCCGACTCAGCAATATCCAATAAAATCAGAAGTTTGGGCTTATAGTGACAGATCTGACGGCAAAGCTCACTTCCAATAGAACCTGCAGCTCCTGACACCAAAACCACTCTTCCTTGTATGTCCTCTTGGATTCTAGGATTTTCCAGAACGATTTGTTCACGACTCAAAAGGTCCTCAATTTTCACTTCTCGAATCGCACCTGCGGTTAGGCCACCATTGATCCATTGATTTACAGGAGGAATGATAGAAACCGAAACATTAAGGCGAAGGCACTCGTCAGTGATCTGGTTTTTTCTGGATACTGAAAGGTCACGAATGGCAATAATCAATTCCGTAACTCCCTGTTCTTTCACAAGCTTTTCCAGCTGCTCGAGTCCAAAGTAGATGCGTTTACCATCAATATTCTTACCCTCTTTTTTGGGGTCATCATCCAAAAATGCAATGGTATTAAAAACCGTATCTCTATCCCTCTTAATGGCTTCTTGGGCAATAATACCCGCTTCACCAGCACCAAAAATCACTCCATTTTTAACTTCTTGCTCCAGCACTCCACTCTTCACATATTGAAACAATTCCTTCACGAGCAATCGATAGAAAATCAACACAAAAAGTGAAGAAAGACTAGATATAATTAGTACAGATGTTGGAAGTAAAAATCTATCGTTTAGAAAGTTTCCCGAGAAGAAATTTAAGAATAGGAATAATAAAAAATTGATTACAACCGTTTTAAAGATGTTGGCACCATCACGAAAACCAGTATGCCTTACAATACCCTCATAGCTGCGAGTATTCTGCATTACTAGAAGACCTCCAAGCATAAACGTTAGGCTACCTACGAAGGCATCATTTTCCTCTACTATGGCAAGTTCAAAATTGAATCGAACCAAGTATCCAAAGATGGCGCAATAAAAAAGAACTAAGGCATCAAAAGTGGCGATGATCCATCTTGGAAGAATCTTGAGCCGGGTTAAAAAATTCATAGAATTCGCTTCTTTATTTGATTAAGATACGGCTTTTTAATTGAAAGCCATCATTCACAAATGTTCGGCAAAATAACTATCTTTTGAAAATTTAGCAAGAAATGATTCTTTAGATAAAATTTTAACAAGGAATCCTAGGATTATTTCGCCAATTGGAATTTCATCTTAAGACTTTAACCTGACCTCGAGCTTCCTAGTATTGCTCCCTTGTCCTTGAAACTTTCCAACGCTGACATGACCATGTTGAGTCACCCCTTTTCCAGTGATCACATTAAAAAATGTCTTGACAAGAATCTGAAAATCAAGGAGAAAAGTTAGGTTTTCCACATACCACACATCAAAATCAAATTTCTTTTCCCAAGTAATTGCATTCCTTCCATTTACCTGAGCCCAACCTGTAACTCCTGGCCTAACTCTATGCCTTTTTGCTTGAGTGGGGCTGTAAAGTCCTAAATACTCACGGAGTAAAGGCCTAGGGCCTACCAAACTCATATCTCCGCGAATTACATTGATTAATTGCGGAATTTCATCTAATGAGGCTTTTCGAATCATTTTTCCAAAAGTACCCAAGCGCTTGTCATCCGACAGTAAAATTCCGTCTTCATCCACCTCATCAGACATGGTCTTAAACTTGATAATCTTAAAGCACTTCCCATTCAAACCCGGTCTCCATTGGTAAAAAAAAGGATGACCTGAATGGTGAACAAAAAGAGCTATAGAGAGAAGAATAAAAACAGGGCTAAGGATCAAAAAGAGGATCGAAGCAACAAAAATATCGAGCGGTCTTTTAAAAACTTTCTGATAAATCACTTATAAATTGATTTCACAAGAGTTGACTTGATCAAATTAACAATTCTTTCCTGGTCATCTAGGGTAAGGCTCACTGAACTAGGCAGACAGAGACCATTGTAAAATAGATCTTCTGAAATTGTACCACCAAAGTAAGGCATATTCTGAAAAACGGGTTGGAGGTGGAGAGGCTTCCAAAGAAACCTTGTTTCAATATCTTCTTTTAAAAGACGTACTCTGAGCTTGTCATTTGTCGTTCCTGCCTTTTTAGGATCAATAAGTATGGAGGTAAGCCAAAAATTAGAATACGAAGCAGGGGCTTCATTTTGGAAAGAAATGCCATCCACATCAGCCAGAAGCATACGATAAATCCTATTGATCTTCCTTCGCTTCTCCACAAAACTATCAAGTTGCTCCAGTTGGGCTAAACCAATTGCAGCGGCCATATTATTCATTCGGTAATTATACCCAATCTCTAAATGCTGGTAATATGGCAAGTCCTCTCTTGCCTGAGCAGAAAGGTATCTTGCCCGCTGAAGCAGTTGAGTATCTCTTGAAATAAGAGCTCCTCCTCCCCCTGTGGTAATAATTTTATTTCCATTAAAGGAGAAAATACCAAGATCGCCAAAAGTCCCGCAAAACTGACCATTTATCTGAGAACCAACAGATTCAGCTGCATCTTCGATGATGGGTATATCATACTTTTGAGAAATCTCCAAAATTTCTTTCATCCTAGCAGGCATACCGAAAAGATGAACTACGACAATTGCTTTTGGCTTTTTTCCATTGGCAATTCGGCTCAAAATCGTATCCTCTAAGATCTCAGGACAAATATTCCAACTGTCCCTTTCACTGTCCACAAATATAGGTGTGGCACCAAGGTAAACGATTGGATTAGCTGAAGCACAAAAAGTAAATGACTGACAGATCACTTCATCCCCAGATTCTACCCCTAATAAAACAAGTGAAAGGTGTAAGGCAGAAGTGCCAGAATTCAGGGCAACGCTTTGATGTGATTTAACTTTTCTGGACAGTTTGTCTTCAAATTTCCCAATAAACTCTCCATAAGTAGCAAGGTGACCTGCTTCTATGGCTTGACTCGAGTATTTTTTTTCATTTCCATCAAATACGGGAAACGAAAGTGGAAGATTAAACGACATTCTTATTCAAAGAGGTGCAAATAAGTCTTTTAAAGCTAATTCTTAATGGATCAAAAACCAAACCACAAATGTCAATAAACAAAAAATGACCTATAAAATAGGTCATTCGAAATGCTGCAAAAAATTCATACTACTTGGGCTTTAATGAAAATGTTTTAAAAATGAGCTCCACCAAGATCAACAATGAATTGTTCGGCGAATACAAGGATTTGAATTAGACTGGAATCGTTCGGTGATCCTGGCCCTGCGGGATTTTCGGTTTTGGAGTGATTTGCAAACCCGTAAAGAAAATGACTTGGCTTCCGAGGGATCGAGGGAGACCCAGTCATTTTTAGGGTGGCAAAGCAAGACAAAATTCCGCTGTACACTAATTTTAAGGAGACTTCAAAAGAGACCAGCGGGAAGAAAAGAACGAGGCCAAGACTTTTGGATACTTTTGGTCTTCAAAAGTATCAATGGAGAAAAGAATCGAGGGCGTTAAAAAAGGTCAGTAAGGGACAAGGATCAAATCAAGGCCTTTCCCTTTTAACGAAGCTTCTCCTTCTTAAAATCGGCTTCACCTTATAAAACAAGACGATTGGAAAGTATCTAATTTCATAGATTGGGGCACGATCTGTACAGAGATTCAAATAGCGAAAAATTCAATCTTGACATATAATTAAATGGTTCTATCACCCCTTTAATGAAAAGCTCCTTGAAATAAGTACCATGAAAAGCTGTGAACTACCCTGCACCTGAGTCAATTTTTTGAATATAATTAAAATTTTTCGGTGATCCTGGCCCTGCGGGATTTTCGGTTTTGGAGTGCTTTGCAAACCTGTAAAGAAAATGAATTGGCTTCCGAGGGATCGAGGGAGATCCAGTCATTTTTAGGGTGGCAAAGCAAGACAAAATTCCGCTGTACACTAATTTTTAAGGAGACTTCAAAAGAGACCAGCGGAAAGAAAAGAACGAGGCCAAGACTTTTGGATACTTTTGGTCTTCAAAAGTATCAATAGAGAAAAGAATCGAGGGCGTTAAAAAAGGTCAGTAAGGGACAAGGATCAAATCAAGGCCTTTCCCTTATAACGAAGCTTCTCCTTCTTAAAATGGGCTTCATCTTCGATTACAAGACGATTTGAAAGTATCTAATTTCACAGATTGGAGTTCGATCTGTGCAGAGATTCAAGTAGCGAAAAAGCAGTCTTGGGTTCTGATGAAATAATGGGAAAAACAAAAAATCTAATTCAAGTTTATACGGCTTTCTTTCAGCCCCTCTCTATCCACTTCAATTTTCTTTTTGGAGCTTTTCTTTTTTCTTTGGGAAAGAACTCTTGGTTCTTTGTGTACCTTTTTCTTGACGTACTTAACAGAGATTTGATCTAATCTAAATCCCAAAGCCAAAACAAGTACACTGATTACAGGAAGGGCTATATGATCTGATACATCCTTCATCAGCAACACAAGCCCAATAAAAGCAAGTTGCAAAGCGCCTAAAAGAACGGCAACTCGATCATGCTTAAGCCCCATACGCATCAAGAAATGGTGCACATGGCTCTTGTCTGGAGTCATCGGGCCTTGACCTCTTCTGATCCGCCGAGTAAAGACTCTTGCCATATCGTATAGTGGGAAAAGCATCAAAGCTATCCCTGCAGTAAATGTCGGTTCAAATTTAAGGAAGGCCCCATCTGGAAGTGCTGCATTATTTTCCATAAAGGCAATAACCAAGGCTCCCATAGTAAAACCGAGCGTCAAAGAACCTGTGTCTCCCATAAAGATTTTTGCAGGATGCCAATTGAAAAACAGAAATGCTATGATTCCGCCCAGGAAGGTGAATGAAATCAAAGCGTAGCTTTCCAGACCTTGGAATACAAACCATGTTCCCAGACAAGAAAATATAATAGAGGCGATAGTTCCAGCTAATCCATCCAAGCCATCAATAAGATTAAAGGCATTGGTCAATGCGAGAATCACAAATGCCGAAAAAGTATAGCTAATAATGAAGTGCAGTTCCCCTATTCCAAGAAATCCATGGAGATCCTTAATCCGAATATCCGAAACCACTACGACAAGTAATACAGCCACGAGCTGTCCCAGAAGCTTATGGGAAGCTTTAAGCTCCACCATATCATCCCGAAATCCAACAAAGAACATCAGGGCAATAGCGCCAAGCAAGTATCGAATATCAGGGAGTGGGAACTGCCATGCCCAGATGGCCAGAGACACCGCAACAGCAGCAAATATGGCAATTCCCCCCATGGAGGGAATAAACTGTTTGTGGATTTTGCGACCGCCTGGTGCGTCTCCAAGCTTTTTTCGCTTCAGTACTTTGATTAGTACCGGCATGGTCAAAAAAGTAACCGCAAATGCGATTAGGGATGCGTAGAAAAAGTTCATATTCTGTTAGTTTTAAGGACTAAACTTCAAAAATCGTACTTCTTCGATGAAAAATTAAATTTTTTATAGAAAAAATGACTATTTATTATCAAATCGGAAATTAATAGTGATAAAATACAAAAATATAGTGATGTAAAATATTTTTTATAGTATCAAATTACTCATGCAAAATTATGGCTTTTTTACTCCTGAGCAAATGAACCAAGGATTTAGTAAATTCTCTTTGTTGTAACACAATGGAGTATTCTCAGGCCATTTGAGAATTTCTCCACCACAGGCAAGAACAACTCCATGTGCTGCAGCCGTATCCCATTCCATAGTTGGAGCAAAACGAGGATAAACTTGAGCCTTTCCCTCTGCAACTAACAAAAATTTCAAGGAAGACCCCATGGAAATCACTTCGGCTTGAGGATACTGATCAATAAATTCTTGGGTCTCAGGACTAAGGTGGGACCTGCTTGCCACAATGGTTTTCACATTGCTTTCTAACTGATTCAATAATTGGATTGGATCGTTATTTTGTTCCTTCTTCCAAGCTCCCTCTTCATGATTACCCCAATATAACCAGTCCAAGACAGGTGCATAAACCACACCCATAATGGGATTACCATCATGGATCAAGGCAATATTTACCGTAAACTCTCCATTTTTCTTGATAAACTCTTTGGTCCCATCAAGTGGGTCCACCATCCAGAAATATTCCCAGTTCTTTCTTTCTCGGAACTCAATATCCTTACCTTCCTCCGATAAAATGGGCAAACCAGTTTCATTCAAAAAGCCCAAAATGACTTGATGTGCCGCCTGATCCGCTTTTGTTAAAGGTGAGTTGTCTCCTTTGGTCTGAACACCAAAATCAGCCGTTTCATAAATTTCAAGAATAGCTTTTCCGGCTTCAATTGAAGCCTTTTTAGCTAGGGAGGTTAATTCTTTTAAATTAATCATGTTGTATTACCACAAAGTGCACGAAGAACACCAAGCTTTATTTTTGTTCTAATTTTCAAGCAAAATAACTCCAGATTTTTTTTAGTCACATTTACAAAAAGAGAGTTAAGAATTTTTAGAGGATCACCCTTTTTATTCCATTTTTTAAAAGTTTGACATTGAAATTGATTAATAGTCCCAATTTCTTTTTTGATAATTTTAAATATGTCAAAACTTGCGCTAAATGAATGGGATGTAATTCATCTACTGCCTTCAATTCCACAATTATTGATTCCTCTACCAATAAATCAATTCGATAACCAGCATCCAGCTTAATACCATCATAAATAACTGGCAGTGCCACTTGGGATCTCACCCTCAACCCCATTTTTTGCAATTCATGAGCAAGACAAATTTCATAAGCATTTTCTAATAGCCCAGGGCCTAGAGTCTTGTGAACTTTGAAACAGGCATCTAAAACTTTTTTAAAAATTTCTTCTGTCTTATCAATCAAAATCAATCAATCTTTGTGCCCTTAGTGAGCTTCGTGGTTAAACTTAGATAATCATTCCCGCACCTACTGTCTCGTTGGTATTAGGATCAATTAAAATAAGAGAACCTGTCATTCTGTTTTTTCTGTACGAATCAAAGAAAACGGGTTGAGCAGTACGGATAGAAACCCGCGCAATCTCGTTCATTCCGATTTCTGAAATATTCTCAATTCTATGAAGCGTATTCACATCCACCTTGTATTGGATTTCTTTGATCATTGCCTGGCATTCCTTTGTAGTATGCTTCAAGATCATTTTATTCCTATTCTGTAAGGTTTTTTGGTTCATCCAGCAAACCATTACTTCGAGATCCTGCTCTACATGAGGCTGGTTATTGGGACGGACGATCATATCCCCTCTTGAAATATCAATTTCATCTTCCAAAGTCATCGTCACCGACATGGGAGCATATGCCTCTTTAATCTCTTCACCGTTTAATTCGATAGTTTTGATTTTACTCGTGAAACCAGAAGGCAAGACTTTCACTTCATCTCCTGGCTTAAAAATCCCCCCATCAATTCTGCCAGCATATCCTCTAAAATCCTGATATTCCAAGGTATGCGGACGAATGACCATTTGAACTGGGAATCTGCAATCAATATGGTTAAAATCAGATGCGATATGGACATGTTCCAAATGATACAAAAGTGTTGAACCTTCATACCAAGGCATATTCTTGGATCGATCCACCACATTATCTCCCTTCAATGCGGAAATAGGCACAAACTGCACGTCCTTAATGTCAAGTTTACTTGAAAAAGCCTCATAGTCTGAAACGATCTTATTGTAAACTTCCTCAGAATAATCAACAAGGTCCATTTTATTCACACAGACGACCACGTGAGGGATTTTCAATAAGGATGCAATAAAGGAATGTCGGTAAGTTTGTTCTAACAATCCTTTTCGAGCATCTACCAAAATGATGGCAAGGTTGGCGGTGGAAGCTCCTGTCACCATATTTCTAGTATATTGGGTATGACCAGGAGTATCAGCGATTATGAATTTTCTTTTTGGGGTAGCGAAGTAGCGATAAGCTACATCAATGGTTATTCCCTGCTCTCGTTCGGACTTTAAGCCGTCCGTTAATAGTGATAAATCAACATAGTCGAAACCCTTCTTTTCTGAGGAGGTTTTTACCGCTTCAATTTGATCCTCAAAAATCGATTTAGAATCATAAAGCAAACGTCCGATCAGTGTACTTTTTCCATCATCTACTGATCCTGCAGTTGTAAAGCGAAGTAATTGATTATTTTCTTGTATTGACATTCTTTTGTAATTTCTTCTTAGAACTAATTGGATATCGAAGTCATTTCGACCCGGAACGAGGAGAAATCTCTCCATTTATTTAGCTTCTCTTATTGCAAATGGGATTTCTCCCTTCGGTCGAAATGACCTTAGAATAGTTTTCAAATTTCTCTAAAAATACCCAGCCTTTTTTCTATCCTCCATCGCTGTTTCTCCTCGTTTATCATCTGCTCTCGTCCCTCGCTCTGTTGTCCGGGTAGTGGCCACTTCTTCAATGATTAATTCTAAGGTGTTAGCTTCAGATTTGATAGCGCCTGTAATCGGCATATCGCCACAGGTTCTATATCTTACGGTGAGCGTATGAATTTCCTCTCCCGGTTTTAAGGGGAGAAATTCTGATTTCGCTAATATCACCTCATCGCGAATCACGCATTCTCTCTCATGTGAGAAATAAAGGGATGGTAATGCAATATTTTCTTCCTTGATATACTGCCAAACATCCATTTCCGTCCAATTTGAAATAGGAAAAACCCGAAAATGCTCCCCGTGATGTTTCCTTCCATTGAAGAGATTCCAAAGTTCAGGTCGCTGATTTTTTGGATCCCACTGTCCAAATTCATCTCGATGGGAGAAAAAGCGTTCTTTTGCTCGAGCCTTTTCCTCATCTCTCCTCGCTCCTCCCATGGCAGCATCCGTTTTCAATTCTTCCAGAGTATCCAATAAAGTCACTGTTTGGAGCGCATTTCTACTAGCATTTACTCCAGTTTCCTCTCTTACGCGCCCCTTATCGATACTCTCTTGAACAGAGCCGACCACTAATTGTACACCTAATTCTTTCACCAAATTATCTCGGAATTCAATAGTCTCAGGGAAGTTATGCCCTGTATCAATATGAACTAATGGAAATGGAATTTTAGAGGGATAGAAAGCCTTTTTCGCAAGATGCGCAAGGAGTATACTGTCCTTACCTCCAGAAAAAAGTAAAGCAGGTCTTTCAAACTGAGATACTACCTCCCTAATAATGAAGATCGCTTCCGCTTCAAGTTCTTTGAGGTGCGATAAATAATATTGTCCCATAATTTAATTTTCTGGGTTTAACTATAATAAATAGGTTTAAATAGATATTTCCTTTTTGATCACAGACATCACTCGATTCACAGAATGAGAAAGCTCTTCTTGATCAGAATGAATATGGACAAAAGGATTTTCAGGCTTTTCGTAAGGCGAATCAATGCCTGTAAAATTTTTGATGATTCCCTTCCTGGCTTTTTGGTAGAGACCTTTTACATCACGTAACTCACAAACCTCCAATGGACAATCCACAAATATTTCTAAAAAATTATCAGTGCCAACCAAATCTGCGATCATTTGCCTTTCAGCCCGAAATGGAGAAATAAATGCGGAAATAACCAATAGCCCAGCATCCATCATCAGCTTTGCCACTTCTGATATTCTTCGAATATTTTCAATTCTATCTACATCTGTAAATCCCAAATCCTTATTCAAGCCAACACGAACATTATCTCCATCCAATAAATAGGTATGAAACCCTTGCTCAAAAAGACCAGCTTCTACAGCATTCGCTATGGTTGATTTACCTGAGCCAGATAATCCCGTGAACCAAATAAGTTTCGGGGTTTGGTTTAAACGTTTTGTTCTTAGCTCCTTAGAAACTTTAAAAACGCTTGGGTGAATATGTTCTCCCATTTTAGAAGTAATAATAATTGATAAAAAGAAGTACTGTGATCGAATAAATAAAGGTTAAAGGTAACCCAATTCTAGTATAATCTGAAAATTTATAGCCTCCAGGTCCCATCACCATCAAATTGGTTTGGTAGCCAATGGGTGTCATAAAATCCGCACTTGCCGCAAAGGCTATGGCAACAAAATATGGGGTCAAGGGTAAGCCTGATTGCCCTCCCAACTCAAGGGCAATTGGAAACATAATTGAAACAGCGGCTGCATTGGTAATTAAGGAGGTCAAAGCCAGTGTGACTAGAAAAAGAATACCTATACCGATCATTGGGGTCTTATCCTCAAGAAAGAAATTTAAACTACCTACTAAGTATTCAGATGCCCCTGATTTTTGTATGGCCACCCCTACTGCCAACGCACATACCAGAATAGTTAGTAAGTCCAAATCGATTGAATCCTTAATTTGATTTATATCTAGTATCTTAAAAATTAACATTCCAACGATACCTATCAATGCAGCCACGAACAAATCAATTAATCCAAATATTCCCAGTAGCAAGATTAGAACTGCCAGTAGACTCGGGAAATTACGTTTCAAAGAAAATGAACTTTCTATCTCACCTGATTTAGATAAAGAAATCAAATCTCTATTTGAAACGTGGGTATTAAAATCATTTGCACAGAGCAAAAGCAACAAATCTCCCTCCCTCAATTTAGTAGCCCCAAGATTTTCTTTAACCTTTTCTCCTTGTCTGTACACTGAAATCACAGAAGCTTTATATCTATCCCGAAAGCCCAATTCCTTCAAAGATGATCCAACCAAACGACTCCCTGAGGGAATGACCGCCTCCGTTAGAGAAGAAAATCCGTTGTGATGAATATGACTCTCTTCTGGGAGTTGTAGACCATTATCCAGATTGATTAATTCTAAAATCGATTGAGTATTTCCGGCAAAGAACAATAGGTCATTTGCTTGGATCAGACGATCAGAGGATACAGCAGGTATCACACGCTCTCCACGCATTATTTCTACCAAGAACAAGTCTTTCAAATGCCTCAAACCAGCTTCTTCTATAGTTTTTCCTATAATCGGAGAATCTGGAGATACTATGGTTTCCACCAAATACTCATTCAAATCTTCTAGAACTTTTTCTTTCCTCCCGCCATACTTTGGGAGAAATTTATCAGAGAAAAAAGTGAGATAAAGTAAACCCAAAAATGAGATGATTAAGCCTAAAAACAGAAAATCTGAGTAAACGAGGGAGGGTAAGCCAGACTGAATCACCAATCCATTTAAAACCAAATTGGTAGATGTACCGATTATAGTAATCATCCCGCCTAAAATCGTAGCAAAGGACAGTGGGATCAAAAATTTGGAGGGTGATAGGTTTTTATGCTCTGCCCAGTTTTTCACAAAAGGGATCATAAAGGCAACAACAGGCGTGTTATTCAAAACGCTAGACAGGCCTGAAACTGTCAACATCATTCGTAGCCGGAATTGAAAAGGAGAGAGTGATTTCTGGAATAGAGCAAAAAAGAAGCCTTTACCAAGATTACGCTGAATCCCTCCTGTAAGCACAATTAGAAGGAAAATTAGAATAATCTGCTTATTAGCGAGTCCTTGTAAAAGGTCTTCAACTTTTATTATCTGAAGCCCAACAAAGCAAAATACAGCAGCTAAAAATGTCAAAGATGGCCTAATCCAATTCCTGAACAAGGAAAAAATTAGAGCAAGGATAATCAATCCTGTAGCTAAGATACTAAAAGTCATAAATTAATTTTAAAGAGTATTCTTTTGCCACAAAAGTAAACCACTAAGCTCTCCAAGCACCCAAGCTAATCTCACCTTATTCCTTCATCTCTCGAACTATAATCCCTTAGCGCTCAGTCTCTTTTTCCATTGTGGAGACCCTTAGTGCTCTTGGTGGTAAAGAAACTTAGTGCCCCTCGCGCTCTTGGTGGTAAAATCAATCCCTCTTATTCCAGAAATAAATCAGGCTAGCCTGCGCCATGACACTTGTTAAATTCTCCCCTTTAGGGAACTCAGGTGTACTCGCCGGATCCAACTGCCATTGGTAGTTTCTCGCATGGATGATTTGGAGCTTGGAGCTAAGCAAAAGATTATCGAATTTCTTATCGTAGAGAAAGCCGAGAGAGAGATCGACCCAGGGTTTACGCTCAGTGAATTGGAAAAGAGCTTTATAATAAAAATCTGGGTCATGATCCAGCCTTTCAAAAAGAACACCCAATTTGTTATAACCTTGAATTTTTGAAACTTCGATAGTTTGAACGTTTGAACCTAAACCTGTACCCACACCTAGAGCTTGACCATTATTGGTGAAACCCCGGGCTGAAAAATGAGTATGCCAAGAATTATTTCCCTTTAAACCTCGATATCTTATGTATCTATTTACTGATTCTTGTTGATGAGTTATTTCTGACCTTACCTGAATAAATTCATCAGAAGAAGAGATCCTGAAAAGTTTGTTAAACCCAAAAATGAATGCTCTCGCATGTTCAGGGTTTAAGACAAATTCTCGCCATGAAAAATTATGGTCCCTCTTGCCATATTCAAAATAAACCTCTGCTAGTGCCTTTTTTGAAACGTACTTTCCAAAAAATGTAACTTGTTGATCCCGACCATTTGAATCAAAATCAACAGTATTACCGTCTTCAAAAAAATTCTTTTTCTGAAATCCTTCAAAAACAGGAAGCCAATCAAAAAATGTATTGCCTCTCAATCCATTATACACTTGGAAAGTTCTTGTAAAACCCACCGTAAGACCTGAAATCCATTTGGGTTTATAGGATAACATAAAGGCATTTAAATACTTGAAATCTCCATTAAATGCTTTGAAATAAATATCATTCAACTCTTGACTAATAAGAGGTGATAAACCTGAATCTTTTAAGCTCCCTATAAGTAAATGTGCTTCGAACTCTCCCAGAAAAGTTTTAGCAGGTTTCATTGTATTAATAGAAATATGTGGAAAACCTTGGGCGCTATTAGAAAACGTAAGTGCATTCCATTGTCCTGGACCCCACCAGAAATTTTCAGTAGAAATTTTTAGTTCGAATGCACCGTAGTTAAAGGCAACTTTACTTTGACCCCACCATAATTTCGCTGTAGCCCCAGGTCCAAAATATTCAGGGTAATCTCCCCTATTCAACGTATGGAACCTATCAAGATTTTCCTGATCTGAGTAATCCCCCGGAAACCCATCAAATCGACCATTGGTGGAAAAGTAAATTTCAGGTTGAAATTTGACAGTCACAAATTTCCACTTTGTTTTAACTCCTGAAGAAATATATTGTTGAAAACCTACATTTGGGTTTAGCCCATAATCATTCCAGCCATACGGCCTACCTGAATTAACCCTTAACAAAGAATGAAGAGGTAATAAGTCAACCTCTAAGTCTTTGTAATCGAACAACATTTTATTGGAATAAATAAGCGAATCACTAAGTGAAAGAGTCACAACAGAAAACAGACGATCCCCGTAAATCTCTTGCGAAAGGCAAAAGTTACCAATTAATAGAAGGCTAAATAGACTTAAGCTTTTCTTTAAAAATATCCCAAACATACAACGGAGTTGATACTAAATTTCGCTTCCATAATCTTTTAGGTTCTTTCATGAACCTCGGCAACCACTCAAGTCCCAAATTAATCCAAAATTGACTAGGCCTTTTAACCGTTCCTGCATAAAAATCAAATACAGCACCAATTGAAGCTGCAGCACCGAAAATCAATTTATTTCGGTTTTCAAATAACCATTTTTCTTGCTTTGGAGCAGTCATTCCAATAAATAAAAAATCAGGCCTAAAATTATTTATTGCATTCCTCATCTCACAATTATCTTCATTTGTGAAAGCAGGTCTAAAGGGAGGAGACATACAACCAAATGAAATATTAGGAAATTCAAGGCTACATTTAATTTTGATTTTTTCTAAAACTTCTTGCGAAGAACCAAGGAAAAAACACTTTTTCCCTTCTTGGTTTGCTTCACTCATCATTTTCACAAACAAATCAAATCCTGAAATTTTATCTATTGACTTACCATTCAAAACTTTAATTCCCCAAACAATTCCCACACCGTCAGGAACAAGAAAATCACAGGATATTAAAGCCTTTTTAAAAAGTTCATCTTTTTTTGAAATAATAAATGAATGAGGATTAATAGTGTTATAAACTAATCCTGATCTAGTAGAATCTATTTCCAGAGAAGTTGATATTCGGAAATCAAAAAAATTAATTAACTTGTTTTCACCCATTTTTTCCTAACCAATTTAATCCGATCTGAATAAAATTTTTTATAGAATTTCGTTTCAATAATTTCTTCAAAAATATCTTCTTCCAACTTAAATTGTTCTCTAATTTGTGAATAGGCGGAGGAATAGTATTTATTATCTCCAACATTAAAGTCTTTAAGATTTGCGTTATCCTTCGAAAGAGATAATTCATTGGCTACCAAAGGCCAAGCCTGTTGCAAATCTTCAAGTCTTAAAAAAATAAAAGGAAGTTCCTTTAAAATAACACACGGAGAATTTAATTCAAGTCCAAATACATCAATGTCAAAAAATTGTTTAATCTCAGTGGCAAACCAATTTTCAAGCTCGTAACAAATATTTGCAGTGCAATTCTCCTTTAAAATTTCTAGAGAAGCATCAATGTTTATTTTCAAATTGGAACTCTCCACCCGGTTTTTATAAAATTCAATATTCTGGAAATAAGATGATACAAATCTAGAAATTGGTTCTCTGATAACCGTAATAACAATCAAGTTAGTCCGATTCCTAATTATTTTTTCATGAAGTATTTCAGAAATAATCAAATGTAAGGGTAGTGATTTTCTGTCTGACTTTAAATGTTCCTCTTTGGATTGTCCAATTCCTAATTTAGATATCCGATGGACATGGTATATCGGATTTTTAAGATTTTTCTTTAAATTAAAGTATAGAGATGAACTACCAACTTTCCCTGGTGTAAGTATAAGAATAATAGGTTTGTCAGAAATTTTAAGCTGAAAATCAATAAAACAGATATAAAAAAACCTAACCAGCCAACCAAAATATTGTGAAGCAAATCTTCTTAGCCTAATTCTAATCATATAACAGTTTCAACAATTTTGGCAAAATTATTAATAAAGATTTCTTCCCTAAACTTCAACTCGAAACTCTTTCTTGCCTCTTGAGAAAACCTTTGTAAAATGTATTTATCTGAGAATAAAAAACTAATCTTATCAACATAGTGACTAGGATTATATTCCGGAATAATAAATCCATCATTCCCATGATTTACTATATCCTCTAAAGCACCTTCATTTGAACAAACAATAGGTAAACCAAAGCTAAAAGCCTCTAATAAAACTAAAGGAAAACAGTCCTCCCTACTAGGATACAAAAACAAAGACGCCCTAGAAAAGACACCCCACTTATCTGAACCATATAAGGCACCATAATAAGTAACTCGCTCAGAAAGTCCAAAAGAATTAATCCATTCATAAAGTTTTCCCTTACTTATTTCCGCCTCATCACCAACTATATCTAAAAAGAAGTCTATACCAACTTTCTTCAGATTATAACAAATCTCTAATAAATCAAACACTCCTTTTGATTCAACAAGATTTGAAACAAATAGAATTCGAAAATTTGGTTTATTTTCCATAGTAAATTGACGGGAATAATCTTTAATTCCATTCGGGAGAAAGAAACAGTTTTTTTTCTTTACTAAAGGAATATAATATTTAAGCAAACTATGACTAAGCAAAATAACTTTAGAATTATTCAAAATTAGATTATGATACCAAATACCAAATTGCGATAAAGACTTTTTATGAAAACCCTTATTATGAAAGTGAAGAATAAAATTCACCTTCAATAATTTAAGAATTAAAATATACAAAGAATCTTTAATGAAACCCATACCATGTGTAGAACAGGTAAAATAAACTAGGTTTGGCTTCAAACGAATAATGTTATAACAATTTTTACAGAATTGAAAAAAAAACCTTAAAATTTTAATAAGACTAATTTTTCGCCTCTCGGAAAAATACTTCGTAGTACCAATTGAATAATAAAATTTTAAAAAATCATTTTTACGATCAAAATTAAACTTAATTATAAGACCTACGGTTGAAGCTCCATGAACAGGCGGTGGAAGATGCAAAAGAAAAATTATTTTTTTTTTCATAAATCCTTAAGTAACTTTATAATCTTCTCTTTAAAAGTAAAAGGCATTAAACTAGGTCTTAGTTGAATAGTAGAATGAAGATCATAAAAATCATTTATAATAAACATATTGATCAAACTTATTAATTCAATCTCATTATAAGGATCAAAATCGGCACCATTCAATCCATTCAGCAATGTTATTGCACCAGCCTTGTTTGAACATAATACAGAGCATCCACCCAATAACGCCTCGTTAACTACTGCACCAAATCTTTCAAAGGTACTTGGTAAGATGAACAAATGAGCTATAGAGTACCAGGCATAAAGCGGCTTTCCCTCTAGCCGTCCCATGAACAACACTTTATCCACTAATTTAAGATCATCAACTAATGTTACTAAATCTTGTTTTAGAGGACCATCACCGACAATTATCAAAACAGAATTATCATTATTACTTTTTGAAAAGGCCTTTACAAGAAAAAAAATATTCTTTACTTCAACCAAACGACCAGTAAAAAGAATAATTTTTTTTCCAAACAAATTATATTTCGTCAAATAGGTATTCGCTACATCCAAACTACTTCGAATTTTACTTCTAAAAGCTTGGTCCTCATGAATAATAGGAAAGTTCAACATTTTCATATTACTAACGAAGTTTAATCTGTGCCATTCACAAACTTCTTGACTTGCAAAAATAACCCCATCGATACGTTTTAAGAGAAAGTTGCGAACAAACAATCTGAGTCCTTTCCTTTCCACGGCATTCGCTAAACTATCATCACAAATAGTGTAAAGTTTAAACTTTTTGTTACTAATCCAATAATATATATATGCCAATAAAGTAACTTGACCAAACTCACTACATATGATTATATTGGGTCTGTAATCAGAAATAACCGGAAAAACCCCAAATCGAATAGTTCTATTGAAAATTCTAAATCCATTATTAAGAAAATATTGTCGAAAAGAAATCTGACTTGTCAAATATTGCTGATCAAAATTCTGATCAAGAACATTATTATAATAAAAATAGAATTTACTATCAAAAGTAGAATTTATAAAATTAAAGAAATCAACCCTATAAGGAGCTAATGAAGGATGTAATAATAGCAATTTGGAATTCATAGCAAATTAATCTATATCAAACTAGATACAAACACTTCTTCATATTCAACACTCTAGTATATTCCATCGAAAGAAGAAAAAATAAAAAAATAACAGGAGCATAGATGAAAACATTATCGGTAAAAAATAAACAATTCAAATAGACAGAGAATAAAATAGCTTTTGAATTATTCCTATAAAGGAAAACAAAAAAAGAGATAAAGACAAATACACCATATTCATAAAACAATTTAAGAACATCATTATGAATTAATGAAATCCCAATATCGTAAGATAATAAACTAATCCGAGCCTCAGCAGCACCAAAACCAAAAAGAATTGGAATTATATTTAAACCCTCATAATTATCAAACAGCAAACCATATACAGTAGACCTCCCCTTAGTAAGAAACCCAGGACTAAGATTAAAAAATTCTACAGAAAAATCAAAAAACCAGTCAGTAGTAATGACATAACTAATTAAAACCCAAAATAAATTAGAAAGAATAACCAACAATGACATATTTTTCAATTTATCCAATCTCAAAATAGAAAATAAAATGGTTATAAAAAGACTAATGAAAACAATTCTTTTAAAAGTTAAAATAACTACAATGACACTTAAAACAAAATAGGTTTTATTTTTCACGTAAAAAAAGTAAATCGCAAAGAAACCAAAAATAAATGAAAAAAGATTTGTCTCATTTGATGATGTCTCTGATTTCAAAAATGAATCAACAGACAACGATAAGTTAAAATCAAATCCAGTTTTTATAAAAAAAGAAACAAGTAAACAGAGAAAAACAAACCTCGGATAAAAGTTAAAGTTAGTGGTAGAGATAAATGGCAATACTGCGGACAAAATAATAATAGACTCAATCACAGGATAAATTGAAAAATTAAAAAACTGGACAAAATTCAGAAAAACAATAATAACAAATGGGAAAATTAAAGAATTAATACCAATCACTCCCTTCCTAATTTTAAATCTTGATTGAAAAATTAATACAAAAAAAATCAGCAAGGACAAATACTTACCATAAATTAAAAATGAAAATAAATATCCAAATTCACCCAATATCAGAATCAATACTACTAAAATATTTAAAAAGTAATCTCTCATAAAAAAGACCAAATAATATTATATTAAAAAATATTCTTTCCTGATTGCTTTTTGATATGGGAAATTTTGAATAAGGTCATGGGCTATGGAATCCATCACTTCCTTTTTCGGACAAACAAAATTACCATTATTAACTAATTCCATAAAAAATTTAGAAGAATAACTTGAAGGCTCAATTAATAAAGGTGAACTTATGTCTAAATTTACAGATGAAAAATAGTCTAAAAATTTAATATTATCACCACTAAGCTTCCTACCAAATGATACCCACAACGCTGGAATACCATAACTATGTGCTGTAATGATTCCATGCAATGAGCTTGAAATCACATATTCACAAGAACAAATGTCATTTATGGTTTCTTCCACTTCAGCTGAGTTTAAATTAATTACTTTCAACTTATCATTTAACATCAAATTATTAAAAAGATCAAATTCAATCTTATGGGGAATGATTCCAACCATAAAATTATTAGTCTTTTTCGTATTATAAATCTTAGAAATAAGAATCCCAGGATCACCTATGTATTCTGGAGAACTGATCCCCAAATCTCTCAATCTATTTTGGGTATATTTCCCTCGAACAACTAAGAATCTAGATTTTGGGCAAATTTTGTCATTTCTTGAAATGATGCCCGATCCCCAAACAATTGAATATTCATTACTTCTATTAATGATACTTCCCAATCCAAGAATATGATCCTTATTTCGTCGATATAAAAATTTAATAGTATCCTTGATCCCATTTTTTAAACAAATCCTCATAAAAGAAATAGATTTTTTTAAAAAATTTGAACTCGGATTTGAACATGTAGGGTAGATAGAATAGACTTTAACAGAGGTTAGTTTATTTACAATATAATAAGATAATTCATCACCAAAATTATTATTGTTCTTTGATTTACTCCAAAAAAGAAATATAAATTTTTCCTTCATAATATAAAAATGATTAATTTGTATGTGTGGATTAAAGATTTATAAACATTCAATAAATTCCTCAAATTTATACCTCTTTAAGATACTATTAATATTGTCAACCTGTTTTTTGTTTAGATTATCTCTCCATTTGAATCTAGATTCATAGTTTATTTTTGGGCTTTCAAATTTCTCTTTTAAATTCAAAAATATAGATAGTTGATTCAAAATAACTTCATGATTATCAAATAACATTTCATAGTCAATCATAAAAAATCTATCTGGATAAATATTGGCTATTTGCTGCATTTTGATTTTATGGGCAACCCATCTCATTGTACATTTTTCCTCCAATGAAAGATTATCATAAAATTGATAGTTATCGTTCGTAATTCCCAAAAACTCATTCGGTACTGGGTATTTTTTCCAATTATAAATCCAATTCATAACACCTTGATGTCTAAGCATACTTGAGACAGTCGCATGTGGACTTCGTAAAATTCCCACTAAAAAACTGTTCGGAACATACTTAATCAAATAATTTGCTATCCATAAATTCGGGTGACTCTTATCAACAAGAATCTTTTGAGAAAAAAAACTTTTCAAATTGTAATATAGAATTATTAATGGAAGATAAAAATAACGCTTCTTATAATTAACCGCAGCTTGTGTCACCAAAGGAAAAATTGGCCATTTTTCAATATCTACTTTTAGCTCATTGGAAGATTTAAGTATATAACCTAACCAATGAGTTCCTGATCTTCCAGTTCCTACTACAAATATTTTTTTTCTCATAAAACGCTCAATTAATTATTAATAAAAGGGATTGTCCAAATTTTTAGTCTCCATTTCACTAATAAAAGTTTAATTAAATTAGAAAATGAAATTGTAATCGCTGTAGTAAAAGCTGCACCAACAGCACCATATTTAGGTATAAAAATATAGTTTAATAATAAATTTAGAATCACAGCAAATATTGAAACATAACCAACAAGCTTTTCATTACCTGACATAATAAGGATTATACCGGTCGCACCAGTGGCAATGTTGAAAAACTGGCCAATAGCTATTATGATCAATGGAAAATATGCTATTGTAAATTCATTTCCCCACAAACTTAGAATAAACTTACCCGCAAAAACAAACACAATCACTCCCGCAAAACCTATTAAACCTAATCCTTTGGTAACCTGTTGCACCATTTTTTGTAATTCTACTGTCTTATTCTGCCCATAAAGTGATGCGATTTTGGGAGTAAGGCTAGAGGTTGTTACAATGTGAAAAAAACTCGTTAACAATGCCAATCTTGCGGCCACACTATAAAACCCTACTTCACGAGTATTACTCAACCAACCAAGCATTACTGTATCCGCATTACTGGAAATCATATTGGTTGCAGATACTGCCAATAGTGGTAAAGCCACTTTTAGCATCTTACGACTTACAGAGTTTCGTTTAGCTGAAAATTTAAACAAATGATTCCAATAAGTAGTCACGGCAATCATTACAACCACTCTTCCCAATGCATATAGAATGGCTACGTTTATTATTGTTATTTGGATTTTAAAAAATAACAAAATTATAAGTCCAATTGCCACTACACCAACACTCAAGGTATCATTTACCAAATTGCTTTGCCAAATTTTCCTAAATCCATTTATTCCCGAAGCAAAAATACGCGAAACTATTTGGGGTAAAACGACCAACAAGGCAATGATTAAAGGAGCATTTAATGCTGGTTCATTAAATATATTTATAGTTAGCCAAGGGGCCAAATAAATAAATATTACAGTAATACTTAAGGCAAGGGGGATATTTATTCGAAGGGCTGTATAAATGGTATTGGTTATGTGTTGCCAATCTTTGTTTTCGTATGAAATAGAAATTTCTTTCAAAATCACATTATCCATTCCTAACATACCAAATATTAAGACTATTGATACAATTTGATTGGCCAAGGTTATAATCCCCAAACCATCTGGTCCAATGGTACGCCCTAAGATAATACTCACCACGAAAGCTGCCACCATTCCTAAGATCTTCACCAATAGCGAAGATGATGATTTTTTTAATACCTCTAAAGTATGAATATCTAGTTTGGCTAAGCTACTTTTAATAACGCGAATCAATGATTGTCTAAATAATTTTGCTCATAACGGTTAAATCCCCTTTCATCATATCTTCAACTAATCCTTCTAAATCGTATTCGGGCTCCCAGCCTAATTGAGTTTTGGATTTTGTTGGGTCACCTATAAGAAGATCGACTTCGGTGGGGCGAAAATATTCGGGGTCCACACGAACGACTACGTCGTTCAGGTTAATGGTTAATTGGTTAAGGGTTACACTGTGGCTATCTGATTCAGTATTTATATCTACTTCTTGAACACTTAACGTTGAACCTTTAACATTCAACTTCCTCCCTGTCGCCGCGAGGTATTTCTCCTCGTCGATAGAATCTAAGATTCCAACTTCATTGACTCCTTCACCTTCCCATCGGATTTTGAAGCCTACATGCCCAAAGGCCATTTCTACGAAATCTCTTACTCTTGATGTTTTACCTGTTGCAATCACGTAATCTTCTGGTTTCTCTTGCTGCAAAATCAGCCACATGGCTTTCACATAGTCTTTTGCATGTCCCCAATCCCGTATTGCATCTAAGTTTCCTAAGTACAGACAATCCTGCCTACCTAAAGCAATTGCTGCAGCTGCCATGGTGATCTTTCGTGTTACAAAGGTCTCTCCCCTTCTAGGCGACTCATGATTGAAGAGAATCCCATTACACGCAAACATATTGTATGCTTCTCTATAGTTTTTGGTAATCCAGAATCCATAAATTTTTGCAGCACCGTAGGGAGATCTAGGGTAGAAAGGTGAATTTTCATCATAAAAACCCTTTTCATTCTTATTCTCAGGCATTCCGCCATATAGTTCGGAAGTGGAAGCCTGATAAATTCTAGTTTTTTTCTCTAGCCCCAAAATACGGACAGCTTCAAGGACTCTTAGGGTACCGATACCATCTACATTAGCAACATACTCTGGAGAATCAAAGGAAACCTTTACATGGCTCATTGCTCCTAGGTTATAGATCTCATCCGGTTGAACTTCCTGAATAATTCGAATAATATTGGTGGAATCCGTCAAATCACCATAGTGTAAGAAAAAACTTACATGATTTTCATGCTGATCTTGATATAGGTGATCGATTCGCTGGGTGTTGAAGGAGGAGGCTCGGCGCTTAATGCCATGTACTTCATATCCTTTTTCTAATAAAAGTTCTGCCAAATATGAACCGTCCTGGCCTGTTACACCAGTGATTAATGCTTTTTTCATTCTATAATTTTAACCTTAGAATACTAAATCCGCATTCTAATTTGATTTAAGTTTAATTTTTATGTTTGGACACAGCCTCCAAAATATCCTTGGTTATACCATCATTGGCTTTGGACACCATAAATTGATGATCTGACCAAGTTTTTGAGTGTAATTTTTTCCCTATCCACTTATGATAACCGAACCTAGAATATTTGGTTGACTTCAAATGTTTGAGTGAAATAGGGGTTTTACTTAAAATGTGTAATCCCGCTACGCTATAGAACCTGCACTTGACCATTTGTGCTATATGTTGCAAGGTTTTTTTTGAATACAAAGCAATATGCTGACCATGTTCTACCCCATAGTACCACCAGTCCTCAGGTTTAGGTAAAGGATTTGGGTGCAGCTCTGTTGAAAAAATAATCGTATCGGATAAATCGAATAAATTCCTGATCTCCTGAACAGGGTCTTCAAAGTGTTCAAAAACTTCAAATGAGGTAACGGCATCATATTTTTGGGAAGAATCATATTCAAAGCCCTGGGCAAATAAATTATCGGTGTATTTGTCTGCCCAATAAAAATCAAAACCGATGTCTCTCATTAACCTGACGAAGACTCCATAACCACCAGCATAATCCAAAAACTTACCAGAGTCTCCAAATTGCAAATACAGTAGAATGGTTAATTTCTTGGCAAACAGATTATTTCTGAACATGTACCCAGTATCCGAATTATTTATCGACTTCTCATACGCTTCCTTCAACCAGTAGGGGTCTTCTGTCTGCACAAAATCACAATTCTGACAATGGAAGTAAGTTATGTCATACTTCCCAAGAATCTTTGCTTGGAAGGTAACCGAATGATGACTATTGCAAATTTTACAATTCAAAACACCTGCTCAATCTCTCTAATCTTTCGCGGCATCCTTTAGCATCTCTTGAACTACTTCTTTCAAAGCATAATTAGCCGCCCACCCCAGTTTTTTCCGAGACTTCGATGGATCAGCTTTGCTTATTAATAAATCTGTGGGGCGCATTAACTCCTTACTTTGCTTCACATGATCTCTTGCCTGGAGGCCTAAAGAATCAAAAGTCAACTCTACAAAATCGTTTAGGCTATGAGTATGCCCTGTAGCAATGATATAATCTTCTGCTTTATCCTGCTGAAGCATCAGCCACATGGCTTTCACGTACTCAGGTGCCCAGCCCCAATCTCTGGAAATATCCATACGCCCTAAAACCAACTTCTCATCACTTCCCTTCGCAATTCTTTTTGCTGTTTGGATGATCTTTTGAGTAACGAATCGCTCTGGTCGTAAAGGAGATTCATGGTTGAACAAAATTCCTGTACAAGCAAATATTTTATATGCCTCTCTATAGTTATCCACCAACCAGGTGGAAGATGCCTTGGCTAAGCCATATGGGCTTCTCGGCTTAAATGGTGTTTCCTCCGTGGCTGCGACTCCATTCGTATCTCCAAAAGCCTCAGAAGAGCCCGCATGGTAAACTTTAATAGGGAAATCGACCATTCTACTCGCTTCCAATACATTCAGAATGCCAATAGTAAAGCTTTTAATCGTTTCTGCAGGCTGCTCAAATGATAAGCCCACAGATGATTGCCCAGCCAAAAAATACAATTCATCAGGTCTTGATTTTCTAATAGCCACCAATACTGATCGAAAATCTTCAGGATCCATGGAAAGCAAATGTACTTGATCTCTAATTCCCAGTGTCTTCAAATTCCGAAAGGATGAGCCTTGTGCATCCCTAGATGTTCCGTAGACTTGGTAAGATTTATCTAAGAGAAATTGAGCCAAATAGGCACCATCCTGTCCGGAAACCCCACAGATAAGCGCTGTTTTTTGATTCATCAGGAGGCGAGCACTTTTTGGTAAACCTTATTCGTTTCCATTGCTGTTTTTTTCCAGGAAAAATTTTCACTTCGAGAAAGACCCTTTTTGATTAGGTCTTGACGTAGTTTTGAGTCCAAAACAAGCCTTTCCATTTGATTTTTCATCTCCTCTTTCTCTCTCGGATCAAAAAATAATGCTGCATCCCCAATCACCTCAGGCATAGAACTGGTATTGCTACTAATTACCGGGCAATGGTTGACCATAGCCTCCAGTGGAGGTATTCCGAAGCCCTCATAAAGTGAGGGATAGATGAATGCAAATGCCTTGGAGTACAAAAAAGCCAAATAGGAATCCGCCCCTGATTCATGTCTAACTTTATTTTCATTGAGCCCTAGCTCATGGAAAAGTTCTACTTCTTCTTTTTCAAAAGGCATTCCTCCGAATGCGATGATGTCAAAATCTTTTACAAGCAATTCTGAACTTGCAAAGGCCCTTAAAAGGGATTTAAAATTCTTATAGCCTCTTCGACCACCCACATAAAGAAAGAAAGGTCTTTCAGGCTCTTTGTAATCATTTGCGGTAGCCTGAGAAAGCGTATCTGCAGCTAAATGCACCACTGATATTTTATCAGGTTGGATTCCAAAAAGATTGACCAAGTCATTTTTGGTATGTTCCGAAATACTAATAATATGATCTGCTCTTTCCAAAGAGGCTTTTTTTTCTGGAGTGGTTAATTCGTATTCAGGAAAGAGCTGGGGGAAAATCTCCTGGATCATATCATACACACTTACTACTACAGGCTTCTTTTTTTTAATTGGGCTATCAAAAGAAAAATAGGTTTCATGTATGATATCCGGCTTAAACTTGTTGGCTTCGAGTGAAGACCATGCTTTGTTTAGTTGGTTAAATACCCGTAGTGACCTTTTTGGATAACTCTCAATATATTTTCCTGAAGTAATTGATTTAGGAAGCTCCTTCAAATAGTTATTGATATGAAATCCACCAATAATTCTCACTCCCACTCCTAACTGTTCAAGTTCAACGGCCGTGTTTGCAAAAATTCTAGAAATCCCACCGTAGGACTGCTTGGTAAATATCTGATTATCAAAAGCAATCTTCACTTTTGGAACAATATAAGAGTGAAGGAAAGAGAAGAATAAACTAGCAAAAAACTGTCAGAATATAGCTTCACTTGGCGCTCTTAATTTTTCGATTCACTCTTGGAGATTTGGCCTCCTCTGAGTTTGGTATATACCGATGGAAACATGATTTTCAAATAGGTATCTACCCAGGTTTTAAATGCTACAACAGAACCGTGATGGTATTTTTTAAAGGCTAAGTACTCTCTGATTGCTAGTCCTTTCACGCTATGCGCCATTTCCCATCTCTTTGCTAGGGGCAAATTAGGATCCCCCCAGTATGGAATTTCATTTACATCACATTCTGCGATATACTCTGAAGTGGTATAACAATCAAAACCAGCGGCCTTTGCCCTTAAACCATAATCATAGTCTCCCAAGTAATGTGTATAACTCTTTGAAATCTTCCCCACTGCCTGATGAATCTCTCTTGGGATCAAGACTAAATTTCCATTGATATATTTCACTTTCTGTGGTTTGCCATTTGGAAGGATTGGCCCTACATCAGAAAGACCTCCGTAGGAAAATTCCTCGGTATTAGGCTTGGAGCAAGAAGCCGACAAAATCACCGTCTTATTTATACTAGTGTAGTCTTCAAAAAAATCTAAGAAAGCATTCTCATTAAGGAAAGTATCATCATTTAGCCAAATGTAAAAATCAAAATCCTGACTCTTTTTGGCCTCAGACCATGCTAAATTCATTCCTCCCCCCCAGTATAAGGAACCATTTCCCTTCACAACAGATACATAAGGAAAATCATTATTTATCATATCTGAAGTACCATCTGTTGATCCATCATCACAAACAAATACCGAAAGATCCAGATCATTTGGCAATTTTTGGGCAAACAGGTTTTCTAGACATGCCTTGGTCTTTTCTGATCGATTGAAGCACGTAAGAAGTATTGCTGCTTTCAAAGTTTCAATTGATTGGCCACTAAATTTTAACCTCTTTAAAGTTCTGCTGATTCTCCAAAAACCACTGATAGGTTGATTGGATCCCCTCTTCCAAGCTAATCTTGGCACTCCAACCGACTTTCTCCATTTTGCTTACATCCATAAGCTTTCTCGGAGTCCCATCAGGTTTGGAAGTGTCCCACACCATTTTTCCTGTGTGGCCGACAACATTTTGCACTAAACTGGCCAATTCCTTAATTGGAAGATCCTTTCCAGTACCCACATTATATAGATTGTCTTCAAAAGTATTATCCAAAGCAAAGACAACTGCATCCGCCAAATCATCCACATGTAGAAACTCTCGAAGTGGTGTACCAGAGCCCCATAATTTTACTGGTAGATTACCAGCAATTTTTGCCTCATGAAATTTTCGAATCATAGCAGGCAAAACATGCGATGTTTTTAAATCAAAATTATCAAAGGGCCCATATAAGTTGGTCGGCATCAAGGAAATATAATCTCTTCCAAATTGCTTTCTGATCGCTTCACATGCTTTCACGCCCGCTATTTTCGCTATCGCATACCATTCATTCGTGGGTTCCAAGGCTCCTGAAAGAAGATAGTCTTCCTTCAAAGGTTGAGGGGCTAGTCTTGGATAAATACAGGATGACCCAAGGAAGATAAATTTCTGAACTTCAAATTTTAATGAGGAATCAATGAGATTATTTTGAATCTGCATATTCTCCATTAAGAATTGGTAGGGGTAATTAGAGTTAGCTAAAATCCCTCCTACCCGAGCCGCTGCATCAATAACTACATCAGGTTTCTCCTTTTCAAAAAACTCTATGACGGCATTCTGATCTCTAAGATCTAATTCAGATGAGGTTTTCCCAATCAAATTGTTGTACCCTTCTTTCTCCAAAGCCCTCCATATAGCTGACCCCACCATTCCACGATGTCCGGCGATATAAATTTTTTTAGTTCTCAAAACGTTCTTTTCAAATAAAGGCTTAACTGTTTAATGATTAAGCGGTTAATAAAAATCAAGCATCATTTTTTTACCCTAGACTTCAAATCTTGAGTTGAATTTATTTGATACTTATAAAGAGCATTTAGTTTATTGATTATTTCATCAAGCTTGATTCTTAACAATTTATATTGAACTTCATCAATATATTTCATATCAAAAGAATAACTCAAATGATCAATAGTTTCCAAAGCAGACCCAAATGAAATGTTAGTAAAATAGGCCTGATCTTTTAAACTAGCCCTTCCTGAACCCTCCGCTAGATTTGTAGCTATACTGGAGCTCGACCTTCTTATTTGAGCGGTTTACTCAAATCTTTCATCCTTTTGAAAATTTAAAGTCAACGCTTTAATCTCAACTCTAAATTTTCTCGCAAGCTTATAGACATCAAGTTTTTCGAAAGAATAAATGTAATGCACCACAAATCGATTAACCCTTAAGCTATTCAACCTTTAAACTAACTCAGGATTACTCTTCTCCAAGCGCTCAAAAACTTCTTTTACTTCCTGGGACTTTTCTTTTTTCAAAATCAAATTGGCATCAGGAGTATGAATCCAGATCGTATTTTCTAATCCTATAAACTCTGTGTGCTTGTTCATGCCTATTACCAAATTCCCATTTTCGTCAGCTTCATGACCAGCATTAACCAAATACTCATAGACAGATTCAAATGATCCCATATCCGACCATTGAAAATTAGAAGGAACAACTTTGATTTTATCGGTCCTCTCCATAACTGCATAATCAACAGAAATGGAAGGAATAGCCATTGATAAATTAAAATCTAATTGACCATCACTTGAAGCAAGAAATGCCTCCTTTGATTTGGTAAATACTTCTGGTTCAAACTTCTGCAACTCACCTAGGTAAACCCCCGCCATAAAGCAGAACATTCCTGAGTTCCAATAAAAATTTCCCGCATTCAAAAAGGCACGAGCGGTCTCTACGTTTGGCTTTTCTCTAAAAGAAAGTACCTCTTCTTCTTTCGCTTCAATATATCCAAAACCAGTTTCGGGGCTTTTTGGCTTTAAGCCAAAAGTGACAATAGATCCTTTTTTCGCCAGTTCCAGTGCCCTTGATATAGCGTTAGAATACAGATCTGAAGCATCAATCAAGTGATCTGAAGGGGTAATAAACAGTATGTCTTCAGGTGCTGAGGCAAAAGCAGCAAATGCAATGGCAGCCGCAGTGTTCCTAGGGCAGGCCTCAACAATTTCAATAAAATCTTGTATGCCTTCTTTTTCGAGGTCTATTCTCGATAACTCAAAATTATCCTTGTTTCCTACTACCAAAATTGAATCACAGAATCCGCTATTTCTAGAGACCGTACTTTGAAAAAGTGTTTTCCCTTGAAATAACGGAAGATATTGCTTAGGACGACTCTTTCTAGACAAAGGCCAAAGTCTGGATCCTACACCACCAGAAAGGATTACATTAATTGTGCTCATTAGAATGGCTAATGATTTAATTTAAAAAAGGTCAATTTTCAAGGGTTAATTTATTAATTGATTAAGGGTTTAAATGTAGAAGAGTTAAACTTTAAACAGTTAAACCTTAAGCGATCAGCATTGACTACGAAAGGCCTAACCTTTAAACAATTAAACTTTAATCTAGAATGGCCTCGAGGTACTTGCTGCTCCCTTGATAAAGCTTCGCCCTTTCAGTCCCATTTTTGAAATTTTCACCCAAAATAAAATTCGGGTTAGCAACTCAAAAACAAGACCTAGCCTGCAAAATTGGCCATTTTCGGCCCAGGAAAATAGAGAGGACGCTTTACTTACGTCACTAATTATTATTCAAAGATAGTTAACTGAGTAGTTTTTGTACTCATTAAATATCCAAAATGATCTATGAATTTTTATACACAAAATAATGCATTTGATTGACTATAAAAGTCCTTTCAGTGCTTATTTGCGTCTCAATGCCCGCTTCCACCACGGCAACTGCACTTCCTCATGATAGCCATAGCTATTGTTGCTATATCCATAGCCGTATCCATAGCCATACCCGTATCCATACCCTTTGTCCACGTGAACATCATTAAGAATGGCGTACATTTTAGAAACCCCGCCCTTTTCAACCAAATTGTTCAAAATCTGGGTATTGCCCTTCATTGAATAAGCCTGCCTGAAAACAAAGAAATTAATATCTGAGAAGGAAAAAAGTTCCTTCGTTTCAGACACAAGACCAACAGGAGGACAATCAAAAATAACTACATCGTAAGCCTCCTTAATTTCATTGATAATTTTCCCGAATTTCTCTTGAAGCAAAAGCTCTGCTGGATTAGGAGGGATGGGACCAGACAGTAACACATCAAAATTCTTATAGCCTGTAGGTTTTACGGCTTCTCGCCAATGTAAATCACTACTCAAGCAGGTACTCATTCCCTTTTCATTGGGTAGGTTGAAATCATCAGCAATCTTCGGCTTTCGCAAATCAAGTCCAAGTAAAATCACCTTTTTGCCCATCAAGGCATAAACTGAGGCCACATTAATGGAAACAAATGTCTTTCCCTCTCCAGAAATAGAAGATGTAAATAAAATAGCTAGGTTATTTCGATTTGGGCTTAGATAAGACATATCCGCTCGAAGCGATCGGAAGGATTCCGTAACTGTGGATCTGGGATTATTTAGTACTGGTATGGCGTCTTCAGAGTTATTTCTTCCTATCATACCAATCAATGGTACTTTTAACTGATTTTCCAATTCCTTAGGATCCTCGATTTTCGTATTCAAGAAATCCTTAACCGTGATAAATCCAATAGGAACAATAAAGCCCAAAATCATACCAATTAGGAGATTCAAGGACTTTTTGGGTGCTATTGGCAATTGCCCTGATTTTGCAGAATCAAGAATACTATTTTTTGGCATATTAGCCGCCTTGGTAATTTCGGCTTCTGCCTTCTTTTGAAGAAGGTAGATGTAAATATTTTCGTTGATGGTAAACTTACGCTGAATCCCGATCAGATTTCGCTCAGTTTCTGGAAGAGAGTTGATATTTGCCTCAGCAGCTCTAATTTGATTATTAAGATCGCTTAGCGTATTCTGAGTATTGCCAATCGCAGAATTCACATTCTCCTGGAGCGCACGCTTAGTATTATCAATTCTGGTTAAATTCTCCCGAACAGCCGGAGTTTGATCGGTAAAGTTTGTACTCAATCGTACTTGCTCAGCCTGAAGCTCAGAAAGTGTTTCCACCAAAGAATTGAGAAGTGGATCAGTCACACCAATAATCGAAGGAGCCACCAAATCGCCTGTTTGATTACTATTCAAGTAATCTCGAAGAGTTTGATAATACTTTAAGCTCAACTCAGTGGTACTTCTCTCCTTTTCTAGTTCGTTTAGTCGCTCAAAAACCACCGAACCCTCTTCAGAGAGATTGAAGATTTTATTTTGCGTTCTATACTCTTGAAGTCGGTTTTCGGAGAAACGTAATGAATCAGAGATACCCGAAAGTTGCTCATCGATAAAGCGAACAGTACTTTCCGAAGCTCTGTTTTTCTCTTTGAGCTCTCTATTCAAATACATTTCCATCAACTTATTGATGTAATCTTCACCCAGTCGTCTATTGGCTGTTTCCAAGCTAAGCGAAAGAATGGCTGATTGCTTATTCGTGGGGGCGACAGCAAGTTCATCTCGATATTTTAGAGCTAGAGAAGGAGTATCGACCAATCTAAAAAACAAAACATCCCCTGGAAGTGAAGAGATTTGATTCACTGTAAATGCAAATTGATCTCCTTTGATTTCTTCACCAAATGAAAATATCGATCTAGGAAGCTGGAAATCTTCAATTTGGGATTTGTAGTAAGGATCTTTTGGGTTAAAAACAGAAAACCCATCTTCTTCAATGGTCAGTTCAAAAGACGAATCATCCAATACCTCCAAGCGATATAATCCTCCAACCACCTGTCTAGTACTCCAGTCCACTGTAACCAGAATGGGCAGATTATTGTAAAGACGAGGTTTACGAAGAAATTCCTCCCTGAAATATTCAACATTCAGGTTTAATTCTGCTACGGATTCCTCCGCAAGGGTATATGACTTCAAAATACCTATCTCATTCTCAATATTGCTTTTCCCACCTATTCCAGGAAATCCTCCTGACTCAAAAAGGTCCATTCCCAAGGAAGGCTCATCATCCTCCACCAGCACACTTGACTCCACCTTATAAATAGGAGTGCTATAACGATTAAATAAAAAAGCAACTAATACACCCAAAAACATGGCAATCGCAATCCACTGCCAATATTGCAAATAGTTAAAAAGGAGAACCTTAAGATCTATTTCATCCTCTTTTTGGGACAAAAAAGGATTTTGTGGTTGATTTGGGTTTGCAGAATTATTGGAGTACATACGAATACTTACAGATTAATCAAATTTAGAATCAACGCTAAGGCGGTAATAGCCGAAATCACCAATGAAATGGATTCAGCGGCGTTTTCACCTGCTCCTATCTCCCTCACTTTCATTGGTTCTGCGTAGATCTGATCGTTGGGCTGAATAAAGTAAAAAGGCGACTCAATCATGTGTCTATCCAGCAAGTCAATTTTATGAAGTCGGGTTCCCTCGGGATACTGACGAATCAAAAGTACCTCATCTCTTTTGGCAACTGGGCTAAGGTCACCGGCATTGGCTATAGCTTCGAAAATTGTCATTCGATCCTGTAGCACCACGAATTTTCCAGGTCTTCGGAATTCACCTAAAGCAGAATATCGAATCCCTCCTAGCTTTACCTTGACGTACAATTCTGTTTTGACGTAAGCTTTAAGCTTTTCCTCAATTTCAATCCGGGCTTCATCAATCGTTTTGTCCTTTACATTCACTTCACCTACGATCGGTAAACGAATATTGCCAAGTGCATCCACGGTATATCCCGTCATGTAGTAAATATCACCACCTGACTGCCCAGCCACTTGCATCTGCTGGTTATTTCCAGGTATATTTTTATTGTTGAAACCACCTTGAATCAACTCATCGATGGTCTGTACATTCACATCAATGATATCATTATACTGAAGTCTGTATTCCGGGATATCGTAACTGATCAGCTGACCCTCAGGGATCGCTTCTTCATTCTCGAGGTTTTGGAGATAAATGATTTTTTCATTCGAAACACAACTAAAAAGGAACAAAAAAACCACGGGCAGAAAACCCACTTGTAAAAATTTCTTCATAAACACTCTTTAATTCTTTGATATAAACTCGGCAAATCTATAAATTTTAAGCGAGACGGATCAATTTTATTGCCAAATGCATAATAATTCTGTCATTTATTTACGAAAAGCTATTTCTGGCTTTTTCCAAATCCTGCTCTGTATCAATAGCAATCGGTTGAAATTCAGTTTCCACCATTTTGATTTTAATTCCTAAATCAAATGCCCGCAGTTGCTCCAAGCTTTCAATCTGTTCAAGATCCGACTTTGGACTATGGGCAAATCTAAGCAAGGTATCCCTCCGAAAAGCATAAACCCCTATGTGCTTCCAATATTGAACTTGGAGCTTTCCATCTCGGTCAAAGGGAATTTTGGATCGGGAAAAGTACAGCGCATCCCCTTCCGAATTCGTGAGAACTTTGACCACGTTTGGATTGTTTGCTTCTTCTTCAGAAATCCTGCATTTCAAGCTAGCCATTTGAACCTCACTTGATCCAAAAACTTTGATAAGATCAGCTAAAGTTTTACGATCCTGAAGTGGTTCATCTCCTTGTACATTGACAATTATATCGGCTTTGATCTCCTCAGCGGCCTCGGCAATTCTATCCGAACCGCTTTGATGCTCTTTTTTACTGCGATACACCTTGCCTCCAAGCTCCTTGATTTGGCTTTCAATCAAGTCTGAATCCGTCACCACCCAGACCTCATCAAAAAGCCCTGTTGCCACAGTACTCTGATAGGTCCGCTGAATCACACTTTTGCCACCCAAATCCTGAATCAACTTTTGCGCAAGGCGCGTGGAACCCAAACGGGCAGGGATAAGAGAAATGACTTTCATATAGTATTAGGCCTTGAATGCCTTTTTAATCTTAGCCAAAATATTCCAATCTCTCTTCTTGATCTTTTTGCGTTTTGCATCCAAATCATCCCCATAATAATTGTACATGTACTTATTATTCTGTGAATAAAGATAGGTGTTTCCGTAGCCATAATTATAGCCCTCGTAATGATAGCCCGAATTGACAATCCCATTGAAAACCCCATAGACATTCACCACCTGCTTATTATTAAACAAGTCATTAATCATTACCAGATGATCTTTCACCGTGTAGCTCTGACGAACTACGTACAGATTGATGTCAAATAAACGCATCAGATCAATAGTCTCAGAAACCAATCCCATTGGCGGAGTATCAAAAACTACGATATCGAAATTATCTTCTAAAAATGCCAAGAAAGTTTTCATCCTCGGGGTCTGAAGTAATTCGGCTGGATTGGGTGGGATTACCCCCGAAGGAACATACCACAGATTATCCTGCATAGTAGGACGAATAATCTCCTTGGCGTCCACTTTTCCGATCAAATAAGTAGAAAGACCAACCTTTTCTTCCTCCCCAAAATAGGACGCAAGCTTTGGTCTTCTCAAGTCTCCACCAACCACTACAGTTCGCTTAGAACCCAAGGCCATTGCTGAGGCTAAGTTTAGAGAAGTAAAAGTTTTCCCCTCACCCGAAACTGAAGAAGTAACCAGAATTTTCTTGGATTGCTTTCCACTCGCCAAATAAGTAATGGCCGATCGCAAAGATCTAAAAGACTCTGCCACGGCTGACTTTGGATGATCCAATACCACTTTATTCGTTCCTTTTTCACTAAATCCAATAACACCTAACTGAGGAATCATAAAGTGCTTTTTCAGATCTCGTTGGTCCTTGATGGTATCATCAAAAAGATCTCTCACCACGATAAACCCAAATGGAATCAAAAATCCCAAAACGATAGCTAAACCATAGTTTTGCTGCTTTTTAGGAAAAACCAGAGTTCCCTTTTTCGCAGGATCGAGAATGGAATTATCCGAAACATTCGAGGCCATTGCAATTCCTGCTTCGGCACGTTTCTCCAATAAATAGGTATAGAGTGACTCACGGAGCTTAAACTCACGGAAGATTCCTGAATACTGAGACTCTGATTCTGGTAAAGTTGAAAACTGTGCATCGTACAGAGCGATATCCTTATCCAAGGAATTCATCCGTTGCTGCGTATTGTCTATCAAATTCAGAATATTTTCTTCCAAAGCTCCCTGCACTTCCTCCATTTGAACGTCAATCTTGATTACTTCAGGATGCTTCTCATTTACAGAGGCCAACAGTTCTCTTCTTTCCTGGGAAAGATTCACAAGGGTAGAAATCAATCCATTTAGCAAGGGATCTGGAACTCCAATCACAGAAGGCGCAATCACATTGGAAAAATCCTTACTCTTGCTTTCCATGTATTGCTTGATCTGAAGGAAATAATTGAGCTGATATTCCAATTCCACTCGACTTTCATCAAGTGTATTCATTTTTCCAAGAATATTCGAAAACTCAGCGCTGACGTCCAGCAATTTGTTTTCAACTTTAAACTCTTGGAGCTCTTGTTCTTTGTTCTTTAAAGAATCTTCCAAAAAGCCCAACTGCTCCTCGATAAAAGCCAGGGTATTTTCTTGAATCTGATTCTTTTCCCTTAAATCATACTCTATGTAAGAGAGCATCAAGGCATTAATGTAATCGCTCCCTTTCTCCACGACCTTTGTGGTGAGACTTAAGTTCAGTACCGAACCGTATTCATTGGCAAGATTGATGTAAACCTTATTTGCGTATTCACTGGCAAGTTCAAGCGGATTGATAAACTTCACAAGCACCGACTCCCCTAGCCTTCCGGGATTAACCAAATGTACTGTGAATTTGGATCGGGCTGTACTGATTTCCTCTCCAAACATATAGGTCTTATCAAAAATAGACTCATCTCCAGCAGCATTGGCTGAGCTTAAACCAAAAATATCATCCGATTCCGGCACTAGTTTAAAGTTTTCATCGGAAAGGATCTGAACCTCAAAGGGAGTATCGGTGATTTGAAAATGATCCCAATCCACCTCGATTCGAATGGGTGATCTATCATAAAGCTCAATATCCTTGATATTGGTCTTTGCATAATACTCCACATCAAAGTGCACCTTCTCCAAGGCTTCCTGAGCCAAATTCTTTGACTTTAGCCGTAAGATGTCATTTTGGAGATTGAGACCCGTGGAGAAAATATTAGATCGGTCAAAAATCTTGGCTTCTGGAGAAGTATTGGTTTTGATTACCATAGATCCACTCACCTCATATTCATCGACCGTATAGCGATGAAACAAAAAGGTCGCTACAAAAAAAACGAAAATAAAGAGAACATACCAAGGCCAATAACGAATGTACTTAGCCACTACATAGCGTATTTCTAAGGCTTTCTCCTCATTGTCTAATTGACTGAGATCTAACTTCTCCATAGTACTAATTCCCTCCGGACACCAAGTTAATGATAAGCAAGGTCGATGCCAACAAACCTGCAAACAATGCCATGGTAGCAGTTAAGTTATCTGCGGTTCCAATTTGACGGATTTTCATGGGTTCCAGATAAAGAATATCGTTGGGTTGGATAAAATAAAAGGGACTGGCGAGTAAAGCGCGATCATTTAGGTTAATCTGGTGAATTTTCACACCATTATCATACTGCCGAATCAAAAACATTTTATTTTTCTTTCCCAAAATGGTTGTCTCCCCGGAATTGGCCAATGCATCAAAAATCGTCGCTCTATTTTTAAAGATAATCTGTATTCCAACACTATTAAACTCACCTAAAGTAGTGTATCGAATCCCAGCCATTCGCAGACGAACATATACATCTTCCTTAAAGAACTCATTGATTTTCTCCTGAACCAGATTTTTGGCTGCTTCTTCTGTAAGACCGGCAATTTTCAGTTTACCGAGTTTAGGGATTTCTACCTCCCCGTTTTGATCTATTGAATATCCTCGGAAATACAGCGGATCGGATCCACCTCCACCTCCACCGCCTCCACCCATGCCGCCCATGGCTTGACCACCGGAATTTTCCTGAAAGGAGAAGGCCTGAGTAAATTCTTCATCAGAGGAAGCAAAGTTGATCTCTACAATATCAAAAGGCTGCAAAATATACTCATAGTCTACCTCTGCATAGGGAATAAACTCCTCTAAGTCAATGGGTTCGTTTTCGGGTAGATTTTGGAGATAGGTGATCCTTTTATTACTGATGCAACTTGAAGTAATCGCAAGTATTAAAATCAGAAGCGGGATGTATTTCATATAGACAAACTCGTGAGGATTCAAATATAGAAAAAATAGTTTCTTCTTAGGTCTTGTCGGTTGGGGGTTGTCGGTTGTCGGTTGTGGGTTGTCTGTTGGGGTTCTGTGAACTGATGACTGCGACTGCTACTGATTACTGTTGTCTCGCTTCGCTGTTGTCGGTTGTGTGTTATCGGTTGTCGGTTCTCTGTTGGGGTACTGCGAACTGATGACTGCGACTGCTACTGAATACTGTTGTCTCGCTTCGAGATTGTCGATTGTCGGTTGGAGTAAGAAACTTCGATTACTATTGTTAATACTAATTTTTAGACAGGCAATTCAAGCTTAAAGAAAATTAAGGAATTAACCTTTTCTTGTTTTGGCGGGAGGCTACTTTCTCCATCACCCTCTTTTCGGCCAAAACATACACCTACCTTATCATGCGATTCTACCAATATTTTACCCCGCTGGGGTAAGGCTCATTAGAATAAATCGTCAAGTCCACTTTAAACTTCAACAACTAGCAGATTTGCGCAGCAAAAGATGCTGATGCGGTTTAATTTTAAATTTTACATTCTTCAATTTTAAATTCAAAAACCTACCGCCAACTCCACTTTAAACTTTAACCTATTAAACTTTAAACTTCCACACCTTCCAAGCTTGCACTCCTCCAAATGTCCTTGCCTTCTAATTCACTATCTTCGCCCTTAGCATGATTATTAGACCAGCTCAAGATTCAGATATTCCGGCAATTATCGATTTGCTGAGTGCTTCCCTAGGCGATTCCCTGATTCCTAAAACAGAAAGTCTATGGAAATGGAAGCATCAAGACAATCCTTTTGGGACATCTCCGGTTTTGTTGGCTGAGGAGGGATCAACATTAGTGGGCTTGAGGGCTTTCTTAAAGTGGGAGTTTGAAGCGGATGGAAAGATTTACTTTGCTTGCCGAGCTGTGGATACAGCCACTCATCCAGACCATCAGGGGAAAGGAATTTTTAAAAAGCTCACCAGCACTCTGCTGGACGAGGTTGGCGCTTCAGGCATAGATTTTATCTATAATACCCCAAACAAAAAAAGTACGCCTGGCTATCTGAAAATGGGTTGGGAAAAATGGGGAAAGCTGCCCCTCAAACTTCAGTTTCATGTAGGTACAGGCAACAATCAACATCCACTCGATCCCGCTCCCTGGTCTTCCATCGCTCCCTTGGTAGCCCAACTTGAAAGTCCAGCCTCCCAAAATGAAACAGGTGCTATCCTAAAACCCGGATATCTCAAATGGAGATACTTGGACTGTCCCCTTTTTCCCTATTACTTTCTTACAGATCACAATTCCTTCCTTATTTTTTATAGAATCAAAGAAAGCCGCCTCGGTCGCGAACTTAGAACCTGTGATCTTTTTACTTTCCCTAGCTTTGGCGAGAACCAAAAAAAAATGCTCCATGAACAACTTCGTGAAGCACAAAAATCCAGTGGGGCGAGATTTACTTCTTCCTCAGGTCTAAAATATCCTCATCAAAATGCTCTGAACCTTGGAACAGTCCCCATCTTGGCTATGGGACCATTAGTTACCTTTCGAAAGCTGCAGCCCCACCTAGACCCTAAAAGCCTTCCTTGGCAATGGTCACTAGGGGATTTGGAGTTGTTTTAGGTCAACCAACAGAAATAAGCTTTTCCTCTTTCAAATACCTTCCCAGGGATCGCATACTCATGGATTGAAAGCCTAGCGTTTCTTTTAGCCTGGTAAAATGCAGCAAAATATCATCTAGCTCACGCAAAGAGGCTTCGGGATCAATCCCAAAATTATGGGGATGCCACCAGAGATGATACCCTTCTCCTTTTTCTGCAGCCAGAGACATTTCGGCTTTCACCCGATTCAGGCGGGTATAATTCATCAAGGCATTACTCTTAGCAAAAGGCCGAAGTATTCGAGAGGCAGGTAAAATAATGGGCTCATCAGGATATTGCTTAACCTCATCAAGTGGAAATGAAGTCCTTTCCCCTACGGGAAAAAAGCAATCTGCCGAACGAAAAAGCTTTTTACTAAAACTCTCGTGTTGCGTCTCCTGCCAGTACCAGTTTTTGGGATTTCCTCTCACCTGCTCATATCCCTCTTCCTTACAAAGCGTAAGATAAAGCTCATTTAAATGGTTTCTTGGGAAAACCAAGGAGTCTAAAGTTACTCCAAATTTATGGGTTGCGATCCGCTGTGTGGCACGAAGATCCTGACGAAACTGCTCAGCACTTTGCCCCCGCATCAAAGTGTAGTAATGTGCAAATGAGTGCGAGCCCAATTCCTGACCAGGAATCTCCAAAATAAGCTTGATCAATTCAGGCGCAAAGTGTACCTCAGGCCGAATGCCATTTTCCTTCACCCAGTGATAAGCAGAAAATCTAGGGTCTCGATAGGAAGGCTGATATTCCGGTGAATAGCTTTCCCATTCCTCCTCATTTTCTGCAAAAAGCATCCCAACTGTCGCCCAAGTCACTTCCACCTCAGCTTTTGCAAATCGCTCCAGCATTTTCGGGATCAAAGCCCTAGTATTCGAAAAGTATTCTGGCTTATACGTAGCCCCTACCTTATCAAATATCCCCCAGAGGAGTTCGAAGTCGAGGCTTATAGTGAAGATACCGGGATTCATTTTTATTTGTGAGTTATCGGTTGTCGGTTGTGGCTTATCCGTTGATTTATGCGTCATTGCGAGCGCAGCGTGGCAATCTCATAAGGTATGCAGTGTTGTCAGTTATCGGTTGTCGGTTTTCTGTTGATTTGTGCGTCTCCCGATAGCCATCGGGAGCGAGCGCAGCGTGGCAATCTTTTGAAAATAGGAGTAGACGTAAACAGATTGCCACGGACTCCTTCGTCGTCCTCGCAATGACGGTAATCCCAACGGACAACAGCCGAAGGCGAGACAAGCTTCACCCCTACTTACTCCTGCATCGCCAGCTCTCGCTTCCTCCTCTCCTCCTCCACTATTCGATTAAAGATCTCCCCTCGTTTTTTGATTCTATTGGTTTTTTGCCAGTCCATAAAGGCTACGATCACGAAGAGCATAAAGTACATAATCTGAGACTTCTGCCGGATAATGATCCCCAAATTTGACATCACGAAGGTCATGGAGATGGATATGGAAATAAACACCACCCCAGACATTTTTACCATGGCCGGGGCCTGCTTGATATATGTGATAAAATCCTTCTTCAGAATCTTGCTAAACATATAGATATACAGGGCATTTTCCATGGATACCACCAGCCCTATGGCATTCGGAGAGTCTATAAATAAGGGCCTAAACCAAAAGGTAAAAAGCTTCATTGGCAAGCTATAGGACCCCATATCCACAGCTGACCCTGCAGACTGTAGCCTTTGCCGATTCAAGGCAGACTCTTCCTCAAAGCTTTCTAAAAGATTATTCGGGTCATAGCCCAAATAGGTAATCAAATCCTCATAAACATAAATACTCATCCCTATGGCAAAAAGCACAACTAGGTATTTTTGATAAACTGGTACTTTTTCCTTTCCCAACACAAAGCCTACTCCCATACCAATCAAGGTTGCAAATAGAATATGGGGGCGAATCATATAGGTCAAAAATGCACCAAAGGCTATATGAAAGGGTCGCTTGGCAGGCCAGGAAAGCCCATACACCAAAAATCCTATCCCTGCAAAAATAATGGCACCTTTCCCCAAGGATGCAGTCCAGAAATGCATATTGGGCAAAAACATAAAGAGTGTAATCGCATCCCAACCCTCAAACTTGGGGTTGAAGCGAAGATTTTCCTTAAAAAAACAATAGAAATAGACAAAGCCCCAGAAACCCAGCCAGGTCGTAAGGAACATCATCATATCATAATTAAAGCCAAACCATCTCACCCAAGGAAAGGCTAACCACTCTACAAAGTCCGTCCCTTCCGCAAAAGCATCAAACCAGTTCCTCCAACCAAACTTGGTATTATTAAAATAATTAACTGAATCAGATCGGTTAAATTGGGCATAGGTCCAATATACCAAGCCAAAGAACATATGGTACCAAAATAGCTGATTCAGCAATCCAGCCTTCACCCACTTATGCTCTCGCTGTAGATTACTCAGGACCGGCTGGCTAATGCCAAAAAGGATCAATATAAGGATGACTGCGCCGAGCAAGGTGTTAGTTTAAAATTTAAAATGGGATAATGTAAAATTAAGGGAAGGTAGTGAATTTGTGTTTTTTTATTTCGATAGGGATAAACAGTGATGTCAGCACCCTTACCAATTTACCGTCATTGCGAGGGAGGTACGACCGTGGCAATCTTTTTGTCATTACTACCTACCAAAACAGATTGCTTCGGTACGCTCGCAATGATAGAAGCAATCGTAACTGTCATTACGAGGGAGGTACCACCGCGGCAATCTTAAACGTCATTGCGAGGGAGGTACGAACGCGGCAATCTTTTTGTCATTACTACTAACCGAAACAGATTGCTTCGCTCCGCTCGCAATGACAGAAGCAATCGTAAATGTCATTGCGAGGGAGGTACGACCGTGGCAATCTTTTTATTGTTACCACCAACCACAGATTGATTCGCTGCGCTCGGAATGACTTTAGCTAAGAGAGTCAAATAGATCAAGCCATTCAGGGTTTACAGACTTGATCAAAATTTCTTTTTTTGCTCTACTTCCAGCTTTCAATTGTTTTTCTCTTTCGATTGCCTCCAAAATGGAATTATAAGACTCGAAATAAACCAATTTATCTAAATTGTATTTAGAAGAAAACGATTTGGGGTCACCCTTTACTTTGTGTTGATAAATTCTTCTATTCAAGTTTGAGGTCACCCCAACGTAAAGGACCGTGTTATTCTTATTGGTAATAATGTAAACAAAGCTTTCTTTTTCCATTAGTTCAAAGAGAAAAGGATTACTGCGCCTTACATCATGGAGAGGGATGCACCATCGATGCAATCTTAAACGTCATTGCAAGGTAGGAACGACCAACGCAATCGTAAATGTCATTGCGAGGGAGGAACGACCGTGGCAATCTTTTTATGGTTACCACCAACCGAAACAGATTCCTTCGCTGCGCTCGCAATGACGGTATTCAATAGGGAATTTCTTCGTCCTCGCAATGACGAAAGGAAGGCATAATGACGCGCTTAAGCGCGCATCCCCCTCAACGCCACCTCATAAACCTCCTCCAACTCCTTTACCATTCTTTTCATACTAAATTCCTGAACTACTCTTTCTCGAGCGGCTTTGGAAAATTGCGCATGTAATTCTGGGTTTTGGAGTAATTCCACAGAATAATCCACTAAATCAGCATATCCCTCGATGGGTGTCAAATAGCCTTGTACCCCATGCTGCACCATCTCTCCTATTCCTCCTGCCCGGGTGGCTACAACGGGTACCTCACAGGACATAGCCTCCAGCATAGCAATGGGCAAACCCTCAAATTCTGAAGTGCTCAGATAGATATCCATAATCGACAGATAGGGAATCACCTGCTTTTGTACACCCACCAAATGAAAATGAGCCTGCTTTCCGGACTTATTTATTTGCTCTAAAATTCGATCTCTCCATTCCCCGTCGCCTACCAATAAAAAATGGGTGTTTGGGCATTTCTCGAGGATTTTCAATGCAATATCCACCCAAATCCATAAACGCTTCTGCGAGCGAAAAACAGCAACTTTGCCGATTATCTTTGCAGTCTCAGGAATTTCAAGAGACCTCCTTAGTTCGATTGCGTCATTGCGAACGGAGTGAAGCAATCTGTTTCCCTCATAAGTTGATTCGCCTTCTGGAGAAACGGTACCTGCCTTTCCAATGGAGACTGCCACGTCGGCTTTTTGGCCTCCTCGCAGTGACGGGAGCCTCCTAAACACCCCCGTATTCACCCCATTCTGTATCACTTTCACCTTCAGCCTTCCTCCTCTGGCGTAGGGATCAAACATGGAATTCAACTGCATGGAAAGCGCCACTTCATTGGAAACTGCAATGGCCACATCCTGCTTTTTAAAGGTCAATCGATTACCCCAATAAGAAATGGAATTGTATCGGTCCCAGGTATTATGCTCTGTATAGACAATTGGGGTATTGAGTTTTTTACCAACCAATCGAGAAAGGATCCCGGCCCAAGGAAGGTGAGCATGGATTATATCAATTTGGTGTTCGGCTACAAAGGCCTGAACCTTTTTTACTTGAAAAAACAAGGCCAAATTCCCCGCAGGAATCAACTGAACCTGAATACCAGCTTCCTCCAACTCATCTACAATATTATTCTCCTGATGGTAGAAATACAGGCAAAAGAATTCAAAGCGATCTTGATCGTGCACTTTTGCCGTCTCAGGAATCAGCTTTTCTGCGCCACCTCTTCCAAGTGATTTGATTAGGTGGAGTATTTTTATTTTGGGGGGCAAGGGGATTGGGAATTAGGGATCCCGATGGCTATCGGGAGGAATTAGGGATTGGTAGATTAGAAGATTGGTATATCAGCAAGTAAGTAAATCTGTTGATGCGGTAATCAGTCTGTCGAATTGAGAAGTTTGAAATACAGGGTTTCAAATTTTCGTGAATTCGTGTCAATATCATGATTCTGCTTTGCAAAGCTTTGTGCATTTTCTCCTAGTTCCAAAAGCTTTTCTTTATTGATCATTAAATCCGAAATAGACTCTTCAAAAGAGCTGATCGAATGAGAATCCATTAAAACCCCTGTTTTTTCTTGGATAATTACCTCCCTGACGCCTCCTACATTTACTCCAAGGGATGGGGTTTTTTGGAATCCCGCTTCAATCACTACACCTGGAACACCTTCTATTTCTGAAGTCATCAACAATAAATCAGCACCAGCCAAATAATTTTGAGGGTTGTTTATGCTTTTCGTAAAAATAACCTCTTGATCGATTTTTAAATTTTCTACTTTCTTTTTGAGCCTTTTCCTTTCTGGACCATCACCTACCACAAGTAGCTTTATGGCCTTATTTCCTTCTTTTAGCTTACGAACAAGCTCTAAAGAAAAATCTATCCTTTTTTCCTTGCTTAAACTTCCAAGCTGGATAAGAATAAAATCATTGGATTGAATCGAATACTTTTCTACCAAATCTGCCCTTGACTTTATTTTATCAACAGATTCAGCGACTATTCCCCGTTTTACAACAAAAAATTTATCAGGAGGTAATTGGAGTAAGACCTGTAAATCATCACTGGCTAGCTGGCCAACAGAGACAAAACAATCCACCCTTTTGGCCAATATCATATAAAATGATTTGACCAACACTCTAGCCCTTATCCAATGGCTCATGATAGAAATATTCCGGTAAACAAGCTTCGGTTTATTATTTCCAAATAGCCCTAAAGAAGCATATTTAAAGGTATCCGATCCGTTGGCTTGAATGATATCAGGCCGCACCTTGTTGACGATCTGTTTGAACTCAAAAAGGAGATTAAAATCAATTCCTCCCTTCTTTCTCTTGGACAAGTCCAGGTTCACTCCTCCATTTACAGAAAGAACATCCATATTTTCATTTAGATATAGCCCCACAAACCAAACCTCATGACCATAAGAGATAAGCCTTTCTGACAGCAATTTTGCGGAAATCTCTGCTCCCCTGAATTTACGGGAAGTAACTAGTTGAATGATTTTCATTTATCTCTTGAATGAATCCAAAACCAACCAGTTTTTTGAGAAATTAATCGTATGTGTCCCCATCAAGCCGGGACTCCAATCAGCAGAAATAATTTTAAAGGTTTGCTCGCTATAGTTTTCCTTATCCCAAAACACTATTTTCTGAATTCGAATGTGATGTCCGTAGTGTTTAGCAGAATCCTGAGCTGGCCTAAACCAAGTCCCATTTTCGATAAAAAGATTCCCGGCTGGACGGCTAGACCTAACATCTGAAACTATAGGATTTAATGGGTGAGAGATCCAATCTCCAGTTAATAAGTCCTCCGAATAATAAAGACATAATTCATCAAAAGAAGAAGCCCCGGAATGGGGCTTTTCATTGACGAATAACCAAAAAAGTCCGTCTTTCTTAACGATTGTCGGATCATACATTTCCTTGCCCTCAAACCAAGTTTTAGCAAGTTTCCATTTACTTGGAAACTCATTAGCCACATACAGCCTTAGTGATTTGGAAGAACTGCTCTCTACCAACATATACCATTTTCCGTCCTCTTTAAACAAAAAAGGATAGGATAGATGAAAATCTTCCTCCAATGCTAACTCAAACTCAAAAGCTTTTCTTTTGGTTAATCGAGCAAATGAGATAAAACCTTTTCTTTTAGCATAATCAAACTGCTCAACAAAAAGGTAAGTAGCTCCTTGTTCCTCTACCAAAAATGGATCTGCCAGATAACTTCCCTTGGGATTTGGAAGCAATTTTAAACTTTTCAAATCTGCGATAGAATTTCCGGCATTTGAGCCAAGCCAAATCTGCCAGACTTCTTTATTCAGATTTTCTTTAATTTTTCGCTTTAGCGTTTTCGCTAGGTGGGAAAGTCCAAGCCCAACCATCTCCAAATTTCCCGGTGGTTTCAGAGTAACATCATTCGTGGAATTAGCCTCCCACTTTTCGCATTCCACTTTCCACTGGGCTATGCCTACCTGATTGATTCTTTCTAAATTCCTAGGAATAAAGTATAAACTCTTCCAATATACTTTATTGGCATTTCGGTGCACAGATAAGGGATCTGTTCTACTCCAAGATCGATAAATCACCTTTCCATCATCCAGCTTTTCTGAGAGAATTTGCAAAACAGAACCAGTCGTTTCCCAGCCTTTTAAAACTTCCCAGAAACAGGGGGGACCTCCCCTATTTACAAGGTTGTCTCCATGATGGAAAGACCAAACCCCTAGTGCAGGGATTTTTAAAATATCCCCTTTTAAAATCCGAAAGCCTAAGCGGATCAAAATATCAGGTTTCCTTTCTATAATTCTTGTCAGTTCACTTGATTCAAACCAATCGGAGTACTTTTTTTGAATTGGTTTTAGCCGAATTAATTCCGCATTCAGGCCGGGAAGTTCTCTAATATCCTTACGATCAAAAGCATTCCGATTAACTTTAAAAAAAGCTCGGTCCAGCTTTGAATAAACACGATACAAAAAGGAAGATTTTGTCCCAGAAGCTTTTGGAGACTGGTTGATTAAGATTAAGTCAATCTCAGCTAAATCCTCTTTCAGGATTAAGGAAAGCATTTCCCAAGCCCAAGCCGGAATGGTATAATGATCGATCAAGATCCCCAGTTTTAGCCTAGTGTGCGGCATACTTCAGATAAGCTTCTCTTAATACTGCTTCATACTGTTTTGCTATTACTTGAATATCGAATCTTCTACAAGCTTCCCTACGAGCATTTTTACCTAACTCAGCCATTTCATTCTGATGCGTGATAGCATATTCCATTTTCTGTATCAATGCTTTCACATCCCTTACAGGAAAAGTAAGTGCATTCTCCTCAGGATTCACCGCTTCCAGATTCATGGGGATATCTGACGCTATAATTGGAATTCCTGCCATCATAGCCTCTACCAATGCCCCAGAAAACCCCTCGTACCACGAGGGAAATACAAAGCAATCTGCTTGATACAACATTTCTGTCACATTGGGAATCACTCCAGGTAAACTAACCGAATGAGTAAGGTTCAATTCCTTAATTAATCTCTCCAAAATTGGGCGATGAAGACCCTCACCATAAATCACTAATCGGGAATTAGGGTATTTAGAATGGACCTTAGCAAATGCCTGAATCAATTCCTCAAATCCTTTGATCTGTAATAACCTCCCAAAGGATAAAAACTCAAAAGTGTCAGCCGCACTTTTTTTCCATACTTGACTAGGAATGTTTCTACCTCTATAAACAACTTTAGTTTTCTCTATAGGAACACCTAAAGTTTTGATATGGGACTTCGCTATAAATGATGAATTGGCAATATATAAATTGGGGATTCCAGCGGTAAAGCGATCTAAACCCCAAAAAAATTTGAATTTTTGTAATTGAAAAAATGACTTTTTCTTAAGAACTATTTCACTGTAACTATCACTAACTAAGGTGCCAATTAATGGAATACTAAGACTCTTACAGACAAACCGAGACAGAATATTCGCACGAAATAAGGAAGAAACTACTAAATCTGGCGTTTCCTCTCGAAGCAGCTTAGAAAGTTTTTTGTAGCCCGACAAAAAACCATATTTACCTTCTAGATTTAAAAAGATTACGGGTATACCGGCCTTTTCATATGCTTCTTTCAAATCATGACGTGAGTATAAATAAATAACCGTACACGAAATTTCTTTGGAAAAGTAGGGAATAGTAAAAAGAAGACTTTTCTCAGTTCCCGCATTTATCAAGGTATCTTGGGTAAAAAAAACTTTCAATTTAAATCAATGGTCTTTCCAGAAATTCCTTTCCAATAGTGCCAAAAAGCCAAAAAAATCAACTTGAGATTTTTCCAGCCATAAACTGGACCATATTTAAATCCATAAACCGCCTTTCCTACCCATTTAAAATACAACTGCTTCCTCATGCTATTCAATGTAAGGGTATCAGAAATCATTAATAAATTCCTTAAACTATAATACTCTCGAACCAAATTTTTCTTTTTAGCATAAAGAGGTCTTTCAAAATTAAGTCTATTTGCTTTTGCTCGTGCTTCCAAAAAAAGTTTACAATCTACTAATACTACATATCCTTTGCGACTGACTTTAAGGCAAAAGTCTAATTCTTCAAATCCAAAAAATAAGGAAGGATTTGGAGCTATTCGTTCTCTTGCAACATGTCCACTTACCAACATGCACATTCCACCAGCTACATAGTCTACTTTCAAAGTATCCTTCTTTTCAAGAAGTCTGGTTTGAATACGTTTAATCACACCCTTTTTTCTATCAAAAAACTGACCGACGGTCCCTAAAACTCCTACAAAAGGATTTACTTCTCTAATAGCCAAGAGGCGTTCAAAACAATCATTTCGAAAAGGAGGATCATTATCATCTCCCCAATAAATCCAATCCAAACCTTCTTTACCACAAAGTTCCAAACCTTTGGCGGCAGCTCCTGCAGGCCCTGAATTGTATCCCATTCGATAAAATTTTATTCTAGAATCCAAAAGAGAAGCAATCAAATGATCAGTAATAAGTCCCTCCGAGTTATCTATTATCCAAAGCAACTCTGGTGGATAAGTTTGTGCAAAAATCTGGTCAATAGTTTGGAGTAAAATTTCCGGACGATTATAGGTAATAATAAAACCTCCGAAACGGATCATATCTGGAATTCTTTAGGATAAAACTTTTTAGAAAGAGTGGGTGAAAATGAGATTAAAAAGCGAAGGTGAGCCTTCAAATTGAATGGTTTTATTAAAATCGCATTCCAAAATCTTTGACGAGCGTATTTATAATTTTTAAACCGAAGTTCGTTAACGCCCATTATTTGATTATAAAGAAATACTACATGGGGATCTAGACTGTTCTTGTGCTTCTCCAGTATTACGTTAAGAGACTCATTCACATTGAGAAGATTTTTGCTCCCTTCCCCATCTTGATCATGATAGATTAAAGTAACAACTTTTAGAATACCGATTTTAGCACCATCAATTTTAATGCGATGCAACATCTCTGTATTTTCAGAAAATTTAAGCTTACAGTCAAATCCTCCAATTCTATCAAAAAATGATTTTTTGATAGAATAAGACCCCGCTAGGAAAGATGTGAATTTATTAATTTCGGGCAATACCAATTCATTAGAAGATAAACGTTTGAAACCTGCTCTCCAAACTTCAGTTGTTGGTGAAGTCTCAATTTTGTTTGCGAAATATTCCAAACTATTTATTGCTAGCTCATCATCCGCATCTAAGAAAAGTATCCATGAATTTTGAGCAACTTCCGCTCCGCTATTTCTGGCTGAGGTTACACCTAAGTTAGCTTGGGAATGAATCCTAATTCTAGAATCATTAAAAGTCTGAAGCAACAAATCTACGGTACCATCCGAACTACCATCATCAATGATTATCAATTCCCAGTCAGAATAGCTTTGGTTCAGAATAGATGTAACTGCTCTGCCTATAGTAACTTCAGCATTAAAGCATGGAATGATAATAGAGAAACTAGTTTTCAAATAGCAGTTTATTATTGGTGAAGGCAATTATCGTCTGCTTATAATTTTTTATGTATGAAATAATTTTTTGTTTGATCACAACTCTGGAAACTTCATTCTTTCGAGATTTTTTAGAAATAAAATTTGTCTTCAAAAAACCCTTTAAGAGAGTTATAAAAGTGGTATTTAGAAAATCCTTAAATGAATCTATATTTTCAAATCCATCTACTTTATAAGCCTCAAGTAGTGGGAATGAGCTGGCTATTCCACGCTTTAGTCGAAGGTAATAATCCCATTCAAGTCGATGGGACTCAATAAAATGATCAAAAAACAACCTTGTGTCAAAAGCTAAATTATAACCCAATAATTGAACCGCATAGCACAATTCAACATCTCCTCCTGAGCTTAATATAGTCCCAGTCCTATCCGAAAGAATAGAATTAAATCCACGTTTTCTCAGCTCCAGGAGGGCATTACGGCGAAAGAAACAAGATGCACCATAATGATAAGAGCCTTTCACTTGTTTTCCTGATTTTTTCCCCAAACTCCCAACAGCATAACTATTGGAAAAATCATCAAACCAATCCGGTTTATCGTTTTGAAAAACAGGATTTCCATTACCTCCGAGAATACCTATACTTTGATCAGCAAATAGAATTGATCCACCTATCTCCAAATAGTTCTTGTCAAGAATATTATCATCATCACAGAATAAAATCAATTCAAACTTGGCCTCTTCAATACCTCTCCATCGAGCAAAACTTAGACCAGGAGTGGATTCTTTAACTAATGTCCAGTCAATAGTACTTTCGGCAAGAGTTGTCATCACCTCATCTTCAGTTCTGTCATTGGAATTATTGTTCACTACTATCAACTCAAAGTTATAAGTAGTATTTTGTGATATAATTGACTGTAAAGCCTTGTTAATCCTTGAGTCCCCATTGTATGTACAAATAATAACAGATATCCCCTTATTCATTTATAAAAGGCATTAATTATGCAGCCAAAGAAAACACCAAATTTCAAATGATTGTATTTTTGCTCGGTTGTAAAAAACATACGTTTCACAACTATTTTTCGATAATTATCATCTTTTATGTTCGCTTCTAAAAATGAGATAACCCTAGGTTTAATTTCTAAAAAGACCCTTTGAATTTCATCAGTAGTACTCCAATATCTAAAAGTTAAATAAGAATTAATTTTCACAAAATCCTCCTTTGTAGGCACTAGTTCTAGCCTCCTTTGTTCTTTTTCATACAAATGGATTGCTTCACTTACTTTCCCCTGAACGATTAATACACCAATAGTTGGAAACAATATATTTAATATCCCTTGCGAAAAATCAAATCTTTGAGGAAGAACTTGAATCTTCGAATTAATTCTAAGATCGTTTTCTGGCACTCGGTTTAAAACTATCTCTAGTTCTCTATACATACGCAAAGCATCTCTACTCATACTTTGTTCTTGGAATCTATACGCTGCCAAAATTTCTGATATTGCCTTAGCTCTTCTTCCTGCTTTCATTGCGCGAATCCACAAATCCCAATCTTCTCCACTTTTCAAAGTCTCGTCAAAACACCCAATTTCATCAAAAATATTCTTACGAACAGAAAATGTCATAACAGGGCCATAGTTCCCAGACATAAAATCCTCAAGACTTAATCTAATCTTAGGTTTGCTAACTGATTGTAGGCAAAGGCCATCTTTCCAATGTGCATATCCTGTGATTAAAATATCTAAATCTTCAGAGAGATAAGAATTGACTGTCTTAAAATATTCTGGATATAGCCAATCATCTGAATCTAAAAAAACAAGAAATTCACCCTTAGCATGTCCGATCCCTGTATTTCTAGCTGCTGATAGTCCATTATTTAACTGATGGATCACTTGGGCCCGACTTTCGCCCGCTACTATTTCTTCTGCTAATTTGCCTGAATTATCTGTACTTCCATCATCAACTATGATAGCCTCCCAATCCCAAAAACTCTGATCTAAAAGAGATTTAATAGTTTGTTTTAAAAAATGCCCTTGATTAAAACAAGGGATAATTACACTGAACTTGGGACTAGACATCTAGCAACTTAATATAGGATTCCCCCATCTTTTCTATTGAAAAGTTCTTTATAATTCGTTCTTGATTTGCTTTGCCTAAAGACCTCATTAACTCCTCACTTCTGATCAATTGACAGATTTTATCTGCAAAATCTATGGGATCTTTTGGTTGAACCAAAAAAGGGTAATCATCTCCCAACGCTTCTCGGCAACCCATAATATCTGTGGCTACTACAGAAAATGTAGAAGCCATGGGTTCTAAAACCCCATTAGGTACTCCTTCATTTTCTGAACTGAAAACCGCCAAAATACAAGATTTAAGCATTTTTGGAATATCATTAACACCCCCAATAAAATCTACTGATTCCTCAATTCCTTGACTCCGAACGAAATCAAGTAATTCAGGATAGGCACTTCCATTTCTTCCCGCTAATGCCAATTTGAGATTCGGGAAATTAACTAGTACTATCTTCCATGCTTCTAATAAAGTTAAATGATCCTTAAAGCCATGAATATTACCAATCATCACTACCCGATTCGATTTATAATCTGGAGCAACCCTAGAAAACTTCTTAAGATCAACAGCATTTTTAATTAAGGTAATTTTTCTGGAGGTGTGATTTTGAAGAAATCCCATGCCTTCCCTTGAATTAGAAACAATTGCTGATGCTAATTTCAGTGCTCTTATCTCTCCAATATTTCCTAGAAAAAACCTTCCTTCATCACGTTGATTCCAAAGACAGGTTTTAGCACCCATTAATGAGAAATAGCTACAAAAAATCAGATTTGGAGGATATGTAAATGGAATAATAGCATCTACTTTAAGGGCTCTCACTTTCTGAAATAGTTTTAACAGAAATCTATAACGTCTAAGACCTCCTAACAATCCTCTAGGTGGATCCAAAATCAATTTCTCTTGGAAGCCCCATCTAATACAAGAAAACCCCTCTTGCTCAAACCGATCAAAACCTTGGCCTAACTCTGACCCAAAAGCACTAAATATCACATCAAAACCTTGTTGTTTTAAATGACACCCCAAGTAAAAAGCTTGCGTTTCTGCCCCGCCGATTTCATATCTATGAAGTGCAATTAAAACCCTTTTACTCAAGTTGGAATTATTTATTTTGCGATAACCATTCTTGTAAAAAAATCAATAGCCACTGCTGACTAGACTTTTTCCCAAAAGCTACTTGCTCTAATGCATTTAGGTTAAAAAGTTCATCTAGACCATTTCCTCTAGAAAGTAAACGCTCTTGAATTTCTTTATCCGTTTTCGCTTCCTCCCCAAACCAGTGCTTTAGAGGAACTCCAAAACCCATTTTCTTCCGATAAGCAAAGCCTCTTCCCATTTCTAAGGAAAGTAGATTCTTCAATATATCCTTTCCTACCCACTCCCCCCTGTGCTTATTAATATTAAAGTTCTCTGGAATCTGAGAAGCAATTTTAACTACTTCTAAATCTAAAAGTGGAGTACGTACTTCCAAACTATTCATCATGCTTGCAATATCTACTTTTGTCAAAACGGCAAAAGGCATATAGGTTTTGAAATCCGTGTATTGAGCTTTATGGTAATGAGAGAAAGAATTTGCATGCTCCCAAGTCTCTTTTATGAAATCATCCGTATCACTTAAGACTTCCAAGTATTCTTCTTTCCAAATACTAGCTCTATCCTCTTCTGAAAAATAATAAATATATCTTTGCCAGTCTGGAAGGTTGGCAGTTCGAAAAGGATATTTTTTTGGAATAACCTTATTCAATCCAAAATATGCTAGCTTCTTATGCAATGGCAAATGCTCTGGAATTGGACTATAATGCCGAGTCCATCGATTCGTATAGCTCTCATAGCCTCCAAAAAGTTCATCTCCTCCATCTCCTGAAAGTACCATCGTGACCTCTTTTTTAGCAAGTTTCGAAACATAATAAGTCGGAATTGCAGAGGAATCACCAAATGGCTCTCCATAGTGCTTAACTAAATCGGGAAGAATAGCTAATGCGTCAGGCTTGACTATCTCCTCAAAATGGTCTGTTCCATACTTCGTAGCAATTTGCCTTGCAAATAGCAGTTCTGAATAATCATCTTCTTCGAAACCAATGCAAAAGGTTTTCAAAGATGAACTCATCTGCTTTGCCATTTTGGATACTACTAAAGAAGAATCAACTCCCCCTGATAAGAATGCTCCAAATGGAACGTCAGCGATCAAATGGCTCTTTACTGACTCCGCAATGGCATTATCAACTTTTTCAAGCCAATATCTTTCTGATTTACTAGTATCAGGTTTAAAATCAAGATCCCAATACTGAGTAATTTCCTGAATGCATCCCTCTGCATTAACACGCATAAAATAACCTGGAGGAAGTTTTTTTACACCCTTGAAAACTGAATTTGGTGCCGGAATATATTGATAGCTAAGAAACTGATCGATTGAATTATGATCCAAACTCCAATCGATATTTGGAATCGATCTTAGGCCTTGAAGCTCTGAGGCAAAAGCAAACAAATCTGAGCTTACGCCATAAAACAAGGGTTTTATACCAAAATGATCTCTCGCTAAAAATAATTCTTGACGAAGTGAATCCAGAATACCAAAAGCAAACATGCCCCGAAAATGATTGACACAATTATTTCCCCAACAAGCATAAGCCTGTAAAACTACTTCGGTATCGGAATTAGTCCTAAAGTCAAAACCTAACGCTGACAATTGACCTTTAAGCTCTAGGAAATTATATAGTTCTCCATTGTAAGTAATCCAAAATCTACCTTCAGGGTCAGACATAGGCTGCACACCTCCTACTAGGTCAATAATAGCTAACCTGCTTTGCGCCAACCCAAAATTATCCTTCAAAACCACTCCTGTTCCATCAGGCCCACGATGCTTAAGCCTTTGAAGCATTTCATCCAACCAAAGTCCATGATCCGATCTATTTTTACTAACTATCCCGGCTATTCCGCACATAGGTGTGGTTGATAATTAATGATACTTTCTTCATAGATGTGTAAAACCTCTTTGATACTAAAATCCTCGGAAATCTTCTTTGAAGTTTCTAAAGCTTTCTTTTTGATAACATTTCGTTCTTCCTTGGAGAGTTTTAGCACCTCTTCAATCTTGAGTTTTAAGGAAGCTGATGAACTACATTCAAACAAAAAACCATTCTTTCCATCTTCAATAATCTCCTCGAAGCCCCAAGCATTTGGACCAATTACTATCTTCCCTAATTGAATAGATTCCAAAAGTGTATTAGGCAAATTGTCAACCCGAGATGGCAATACCACAACTTCCGCTTTAGAAAGTAATTCAAAAAGCTCTGATTTGGATTTACTATGAAAATGGGTCACAGAATTGCTTTCCATGATTCGCCTTTTTATTTTAATGTTTTCTGGGGAATCATCATTCAGTTTACCGATCACTAATACATCTACAGAAAGACCTTCTATTGCATCAAGTAATAAGTCAACTCCTTTTCGATAGTCCACGCTTCCGTAGAAAATTAATGAATGGGAATTTGAAATATTAGTAGAAGGGGTTCTATTAAATTCAGATTGATTTAGAGGACTAATTAGTCTAATCTTTTTTGCATTAGTTTCTATTTTATTAAGCATTTGTGAGGACGGACCGATAATCGTATCAAACTTTTGATAGCTTTCATTCTCAATTCTAATCTGTGATTGAATTTTTATTTGAGACAACCCATAATATCCTGCCCCTAACCTCGAGTATAAATCCGTCAAACTACTTATTCGTAAGATAGTACTGCATTCTTTCAAAGGATAAAGCCCTATTCCTCCAAGATTGGAATATTGAACTAAATCAAATTGATGTTTTTGGTGTTCGGTTGATAAAAAATCATGAATCAACTTAGCATGGTGCTTCAGTTTCTTATAATGAAAAAATGAGTAGCCAAAGAATATTCTTGTAATACTATTCTTAACCCTATCAGCCAGACCAAAATAAGATCTATCATTAGGTAAATCAGCAAGATGCAATCCTTCTGATAAGGTGAGCTCATTTATCTTAACTTTCAATGGGGCATAAACATAAACCTGATGTCCGTTTTTAACCAAGAGATTTGAAATATTCCAAATATAGCTTCCTAATCCACCCGTCCTTTTTTCTTGAGGGGTAATAAACTCAGAAGAAACAAAAGCAAACTTTCTCAAAGAACTGATGCTATACCTACTAAATGAGGTCGTTTCTTTTCAATTTTATGTTTTAGGTAATCCAAATAGAGTCCAGCAGATTTACGATTTAATCCTTTCCACTTTGGTTTAGGTAAAAAATGAGTTTCTCTGGTTTCAATTGAATTGAAACCCTTTGAATCCAAGGTTTTAGCAAGACTTTCTTTGTTCCAAGATCTAACATGTTGCCACCTATGAAAAATCAAGTCACTAAATGGACAATAAATATATGATTGGGTAAGATCCTCATTATTTGGAGTAGTAAAAATAACTTTACCTCCTTCGGATAAGAGTGCTTTTACATTCTTTAAAAGTTCATCTAAAAAAACATCATCAAGATGTTCGATCACTTCAATGACAAAAATCACTTCAAATTTTTCATCTGTTTTTTGAAGATCTTTTAGATTTTGAGCCCCTAGATAATTTGGATAACTTTTCAACTTGTCATCAAGTACTTGAAGTGAATCTGAAGAAGAATCCATGCATTTCACTTGGTACCCTTTTTTAAGTAAAATTTCTGAAAGAAATCCTAATCCAGCCCCATAATCTAGAATTTTATCGTGTTTAGATAGGTCTGACTCAAAATATCGAACTATTTCATTTCCCTGGTTGTGAGTAAAATATTTATTCGGTTCTTTTGATGCGAAATCCCAAAAATCATTTATTTTTTCTGAATCCCAAGAACCAATTACTTTTCCTAAATAACTTTCCATTCAAAATCATCTATATAATTACAATTATTATCTGTCCATTCAAATTGATGCGGAATTCCGATCATTGACACTTCAAAAGGACATACATTATCTATTTTTTGTGGATTTTTTTGGCCACTTCTTTCGGAAAAATGAAATGTAAAATCATAATCTCCCTTATATAACCTCAATTTGGGAAAAATACATTTCAGCCAATGTTGACCTTCTAGTTTGCCTAAAGGATTTTCCTTATCATGCAACCAAGTATAGATAACACTTTTACCTGACCCTCTTTCTTTTATTTGGAATGCAATATTTGCTTGATCTAAAGGAACCTTAGCACTAATTTTTACAGAAACCTCTAATGGATCACCAAATCGATGAATTTGTCCAGGCATAGATGTAAGCACATTAATTTCAGTTATCCCATTTTCAAATTCTGGATTCACGTGAACATGAGAAATCTTTTCAACCGAAGAATTTCCTAGGTAACGATTTACAGCTTCTCGGACTTTTCCCTGAAAGTCTATTCTACCATTTACTAGATTTATTGCCTCTCCACACAGACTAGAAACTGCTTCCATATTATGACTAACAAATAAAACCGTTCTCCCTTGCCCTGCTACATCCTCCATCTTACCCAGACATTTTTTTTGAAATTCATAATCTCCAACAGCCAATACTTCGTCGATGATTAAAATTTCAGGTTCTAGATGTGCTGCTACTGAAAAGCCTAAGCGAACTTTCATGCCAGATGAATAAAACTTAACCGGCGTATCAATAAATTTCTCTACTCCTGAGAAATCAATAATTTCATCAAGTTTTGAATCAATTTCACGACGGGTCATTCCTAAGATTGTCCCATTCATATAGATATTTTCTCTTCCCGAAAGTTCTGGATGAAAGCCGGTCCCCACTTCAAGAAGTGAAGCGACTCTACCTCGTATCTCTATCTTACCAGACGTCGGTTCAGTGATCTGTGAAAGGATTTTAAGTAATGTGGATTTACCTGCACCGTTCTTTCCAATAATCCCCAAAACTTCACCTTCCTTTACTTCAAAATTGATATCCTTTAATGCCCAAAAAACGGATTCATCCTCAATCGAAAATCGACTCATATCTCGAAGTCGCTTTAAGTTGTCCAGAGGAGCTTTGAGTACATTGCCAATTTGACCAGCGAGCGTTTTAGCCTGCTTTTCTTTAAGGCCTAAACGATACCGTTTGGACAAGCCTTCTACTCGGATGACTGGCTTACTCATTTTCCAATGATTTAATCTCTTCTAAATATGCTTTTCCATCTTTTATACTTGGTTCTAACACATTTCCCTCTGCCCACTCATTCCATGATTTGATGAAAATGATTTGCTTATCGTCTTGATTCATTTTTGCGCGAGAAATACATACTTTCAAGTGCTTCTTGAATTCTTTTGGGGAGCAGTTCAAATAAACAGTTCCTTCATTTTTTGTTCTGGGTGTATTGTCCCAATTAGGTATTGCCAATGGAAAAAAATCTTTAAATGATTGCTCGTTAAAGTCTTCTAGACAGGCTCTGACCGAATGGTAATACATTCGCTTTGGCCATTTTCTCCACTTTCTAATTATTGGGTTATTCAATCCATATCTCAATAGAAATCCAGAAATTGACTTTGTTAAATAGGCGTTGATTTGATTGAGATTAGGATTAACGTATCCCTGAAATCGCTTATCTGATTTAAGCCATTTCTTCGAACTTTTCACCCCTATCCAATAAATACCTTTCAGTCCAGCATTAGAAGCCTCCTCTTCAAAAACGTCCATAAAAACATCTATATCCGGAATAGACTCTGGAACATAGACTTGAAAAACAGGTTTTCCTTGGATTTTAAGACACCTTGGATCTCTAAAAAAAGGCAGTAGGTAATTAAAATGCGCTATATAATCTTCTTTTCCTGGGTAAAATTGCTCTTGAAGCATTTTGTTTCCTGCCCCATGCCATGTCCCTTTCCAGGATTCGTTTGCCCAGCAGATACAAAATTCAATTTCGACCTTAGGATTGTTTAAAAAATCCTGAAGAGGTTGTTCCAGTAATACCTTTCCATTTCCAAACCAATAATGGTAAAAAACGAAACCATTTACTTTATGATCTATAGCAAGCCTAGCTTGAATCTCCATAACCTGCGAATCCCGAAGATCATAAAAACCTAAATCGGCAGGAAGAAAAGGTTGATTATGTCCGGCGAATAATGGCTTAGCCTTTTTCACATTGGTCCATTCTGTAAATCCTTTTCCCCACCATTGATCATTTTCTGGGATCGGATGGAATTGAGGAAGGTAATAAGCAAAAAACTTCATTTCCAAACTCTTAGTACGCCTCGTCTTAAATACGGTGGAGATAATTCTTTGTCATAAAAGAAAACCATAAAACCTTTAGAGACTTGGTGGTTAAACCCTAATTTTTGAAATAGTTCGAGAAAATCTTTTAGATCATTTTGCTTATGGTAAGTACAAATAACTAATCTAACATCTTGATTCGCTTTAAGAATACCTTCCATTCCCTCTAAAACTTCTCTTTCTGAACCATCAACATCTATTTTTATAAAAATCTTATTAGAATAAAATTCTAAAAAATCATCAAGTTTTACCGACTCGTCGCTTGTAAAATTTGAAACTAATTTTTCTACAATTTTTACCTTATTTTGAAAGGGTTCAAAAGTTAATTTCAAAGGGTCTATCCAACTTCTTTCTTTCTCAAAAACATAATATTTCAATGCCTTATCTATATTATCAAAAGTGAAACTACCCTCAGCAACTCCAATATCAATCACTATCTCGTCAGGCTGAATTTGAAATTTTGAATCACAATAAAGATGGGGTGAAGAGGGGTCCTGTTCCAGAATTAAACTTTTGTAATAATTAGAGCTTTTATCCGCAGACCATCCTTTTTTAAAAAACAGGCTTTTATCACCTACCTTAACAAATGGAAACCCATCTTGAAATTGAATATCAACATTTAGCTGCCTGTATCTATTTTCAAACTCATATGGAAAAACTCTTAACCCAAAACTCTCTAAGCCCTGGTAAACTTCTTTTTCTTCGTCATTTAAGTTCTTTCTAGATTTCAGATATGATAAAATTTTTCTTTTTACACGGTTTCTTTCCCATTTTTTTCTTAAAAAGTAGAATTTCAACCTGATCTGTTTAAACCACATTAGATTGAAGTTTAGTCAAGCAATAAGTATAAATCAAATAGTCTAGTTTATTACTCTCTCTAAATAAATTGATTTCTTCCTCTGATAGAGATTCATAAAGCATATTAGAATTGGTTTGATTTTCAAAGGGTATTTTCTCTACCATAGCTTTTCCCAATTTGTTGGAAAGTTGTCTAAGCGATTCCTCGTATTCTTCCACTATTCCAGCGAAAAAATAACCATCAATTCTAGATTTATAATTTTCAAGTGTACACTCTAGAGTAGCCGCTAAAAAATTAGAATCCTTTTTCAAATAGTCTGATAGAGAAAGACCTTTCACAAAGTCATGCCCTTTCTTTTTTCCAAACTTATACATGGAAAGATGGTGTGCAAGCGGATCTCTAACAAAGGTGATCAACTTAACTTTTTGATTTTCATAGATATCAGGAAACCTTTTACTCAGTCGAAATCTTGAATTATGATAATGACCCGCCAAAATTACCCAAGGCTTTAGAGTCTTTAGATCAGGTGGAAAGTTTTCAAATTTTTCAAATTCCTCTTCAAGCCTTTTTTTGTCTCTAAATATAATTTCATGAGGCGAATAATCCTTTTTCAAATAGAACCAATTCCGTAAAACCAAATTGAAGCTAGTACCTCCACATTTAGGAATATGATTGAAAATAAAAATCGGAGAACTCTCTACTTTTTCAGAATACGGCTTTATGTAAAATTGAATTCCCTTTTTAAAAAAAAAGGCCTTATTCTTAATTTTTTGAAAAGCTTGAGTTCTTCTAATACTTATTAAAAACTTGCTCAATCTAGGTTGCTTTTTTGTATCAGTGAGTAATAGTAAAGCTGGTTGAACTTAGAAACACCTTTTAAATTTAAATGTAGAGAGTTATAAAAATACTGCCTATCTCTTCCTATTTCATCTTCAGAAAAATCGTACAACTTAATATCATAAGTCTCAGCTAAAGTTCTAAACTCTTTTTTTATTTCATCTTCGTTCTCCGCGAACTCATTTAATTCATAATATATTGGAGAAATAACAAATTCAATCTCAATATCTTGAGATTGAATGAAGTCTATTATTTCCAAGAATGATTTCTTTGATTCTTGATCCACTTTATAATAAAGTTGTTCTTTGGCTTTCGCTCTTATAAGCTCAAATTCCCCATCCCAACCTTTATCCTCTCCTATAAACCCTTTAATGAGTGGACGTCCATTCTTGTAGAAACCTAATAGATTGTTTAAGCCCACAAGTTTCATCTTGCGATTGAATGAGAAGCGGGCTACTGGGAAATTATACAGCCAAGGCTCGTCAATATTATTCATTTGTACCAACTCTTTTATCTCTTTTTCAGCCATAAATGGAATTAATTGATCAAAGCCGAAGAATTGTTCTCTATTCTCAAACATATGATAATCCAGAGACCAAATAATCTTCTTAGGGCTATTATTCTTTCGGAGAAAAAGCTGAAGCATTTTAATCTGTTGAGTCAGATTTGTTCCATTAAAACCTAAATTATAACATGAGGTTCCTACAATTTTCTCGAAAAGCTCACAATCAAAATGAACGAGGGCTCTGGAGGAACCAACAATCAAAACATCAGTCTCAACTTTACCGGAGACTACATCATTCCACTTGGTGATTTCTCTATAATTTGAGGTCTTTAGACCTTCAACAATTAAAAAATCCATCAAAAATAAAGCTATAACTAAGAAAGAAAAGGTCAGTACAAATTTCAGCAAAAACTTTTTCATCAAAACTGAAAATAAATAAACTCCTTAGCATCTGTAAAGACCCCCCAAAATACAACCAAAAGGCCTAATGCAATATAAACCGGATATCGATACCATTTCTCTCTAAGGCCTTCCATCCAATTCAATTTAAATCTTCCAACCCATTCAAGAAACAAAAAAACTACTAACGCAAATCTCAAATCATAAATGAACCATCCAAAGTTTGAAGATAAAAAAGGATTAGTAAAAAAGGAATGAAAATACCCCCAAGCATCCCCTATCGTATCTGCCCTAAAAAACACCCAAGCGATACAAACCAAAGCGAAAGTTGATAACATCTGAAAAGCTTCTTTCATGGAAGGTATTAGATGATCACCCTCATGTAAATGAGTTCTATTCTTCCCAATCAAAAAGATCGGAATAAATAAAGCTGCATGAATCCCTCCCCAAGCAATAAAAGTCCAGTTGGCTCCATGCCAGAATCCAGAGACTAGAAATACAATAAAGATATTGCGGATGGCTTTGGCTTTGGAAACTCTACTTCCTCCCAGTGGAATGTAGAGATAATCCCGAAACCAGGTAGAAAGAGAGATATGCCACCTTCTCCAAAACTCCGCAATGTCCCGGCTGAAGTAGGGCGTTCGGAAGTTGGTCATCAGATCGAATCCAAAGAGCTTCGCTATACCGATAGCGATATCAGAGTAGCCTGAGAAGTCTCCATAGATCTGGAATGCGAAGAGGATGGCTCCCATAATAAGTTCTAATCCGGAAGCTGTTTGGTAGTTCTCGAAGATGGGATTGACTATCAAGGCGCAGTTATCTGCAATCACCATTTTCTTAAAGAGACCCCAGAGTATGAGTTTCATCCCATCGGAACCTTGTTGGTATTCGAATTCCCTTTTTTTGAAGAACTGAGGCAATAAATTAGATGCCCGCTCTATGGGTCCAGCCACTAGCTGTGGGAAGAAAGCCACAAACGTAAAGAATGCAACAGGGTCCTTTGTTGGCTTTAAGTTACCTCTATAGACATCTATGGAGTAACTCAATGTTTGGAAAGTATAGAAACTTATGCCTACAGGAAGGATTAAGTTTAGCGTACTGATATGAGGTTGGAATCCCAATAAAGAAATAAAGTCCGCTGCCGAATCGATAAAGAAGTTGAAGTACTTGAAGAAACCTAGCATGCCTAGGTTGAAGGCGAGGCTCAGGGTAAGGTACTTCTTTCTTCCTGTGAACCAAGATTTCAAGTTGGAACCGTTATTCCCATCAAATGAGACCTCTCTCTGCGTTCGAGGTGACTTGGTTTGTTGGTCATTTCGACTGGAGCCTGCGGAAGGAGAAATCTCATTTTCAACTTTGCTATCCTCATTGAGATTTCTCCCTTTGGTCGAAATGACTGCGTTATTGGTCGAGATGACGGACCCCATCCTCATTCCTACCCAATAATCCACTACCGAACTCGCAATAATCAACCCCAAAAATCTCCAATCCCACCAGCCATAAAACACATAGCTAGCAAGTAATAGAAATGCATTCTGAAGCTTCAAGTTCTTCTGAAATACAAACCAGTATAGTAGAAATACTATCGGCAGGAAGATCAGGAATGTGAAGGAATTGAAAAGCAATTTTTGAATTTAAAATTTAAAATGGGGGAATTTAAAATTGTTAACTCGGTGAATTGGTTGATTAGTAAATTGGTTATTTAGTGAGTTAAATTACTGATTACTTGAAACTGCCCACTGACTTAGCTGGCACTCCCACCACCGTCTCTCTATCCTTTACATCTCGGATCACTACAGCACCTGCTCCTATAGTGACCTGATTGCCGATTTTGATCCCGGGTAAGATCTTGGCTCCGGCTCCTATGCTACAGAAGTCTCCGATCTGTACCGCTCCCAGTACTAAGGCTCCTGGATTGATCACCGAAAAGGCCCCGATCTTTACTTCATGGTGGATTTGAGCTCCGGTGTTGACTAGAGAACCTTTTCCTATCTTCACTTCTGGCCCGATAAAGCAGTGATGGAAGACATCCACCTGATCCAGAAATGCATCTGGGCTGATTTCGCTTTGATTTCCGCGAAGTGAAAAATGCTTTTTACCCTGAGCAATAAATGCGGTATAAAGCTCCTCTCTTGACTTTGGAGTACCTATTCCTAGACAGAAATGATCCGATTGAAAACCAGAAAGCTGATGCTTGATGGCATAGCTCTGCTTGAAGAGTTTTTTGTTTTCATCCGCATCATAAATCTCCAGACCCTCGAGTAAATCTCTCGATCTGAGGATATCATATACTTCTAGCGCATGTCCACCGGCTCCAGCGATTATCATTTAGAGGGTTTGAGTATTTAAAATGTAAAATTTAAAGTTGTGGGCTTGCCTGCCTAAGGTAGGTTGTCGGTTATCGGTTGTCAGTTGTGGGCTTGCCTGCTGAAGGCAGGTTGTCGGTTTGATGTTCCGGCTTCAGGGTTCATGGTTCGACTGATCCCTGTTCCCTAATCCCTATTTTACTAATCTTAAAGCTTCGCCCCTTCACTCCCATTTCTGCGAGCTAGCGACTGAGTAATAAATTTACTCGGTTGGCTTTAATGCACAAGGGAAAGGTTGCTTTTTTGTTGTCGGTTATCGGTCATCGGTTGTCGGTTATCGGTTATGGGTTGTGGGTTATCGGTTAATCGGTTGTGGGTGGTGGGTTGATTTGTGCGTCATTGCAAGCGCAGCGAAGCAATCTGTTAGTGCTCTACTACCAAAAGATTGCCACGGCCTCCTTCGTCGTCCTCGCAATGACGTGGAAACGTACAGTTTTCAGTCAGCACAATCCAACCGACAACAGGCGTAGCCGAGACAACTGACAACAGCGAAGCGGACAACAGCCGAAGGCGAGACAACTAACTCTCCGCCAACTCATAGAAGAGCGGCAATCGCAACAGACAATCCGAATATCTATCCGAATTTGGTAAATCACGCTGGTATTGATCCGGAAAATGCCTTTTGGCATATTCTGATTTATGAAGACTTTGGTAATGGAATACTGCCATAATCCCTTTTCCCTTTAATTCAGCAACATATCGCGACCGACTAGCTAAATCTGGGAAGAGGAGATAAAAGAGGTGAGCGTTGGCCTGAAATTTAAAATTTAAAATTGAGAAGTTTAGAATTGAGTCGTCTTCAGAGTTAGAAGGTACTTCATCGATTGAGGGTTCTGTATTTTCAATCTTAAATTTTAAATTCTTTAATAAAGCCAGGTAATTCCTATTCAGAACTTTAGGTTTAGCCTCATCGCTGGTGAAAGCGTTATAGTAATCTTCCCAAATGGTTTTTCTTCTGCTTTGAATCTTTTCTAGATTTTCCAGTTGTGCCCATAAAAATGCAGCTGTGAGTTCTGAGGGCAGAAAGGAACTCCCTAAATCCACCCAGCCATATTTATCTATTTCCCCTCTAAAAAATGCGACTCGATCTGTTCCCTTTTCCCAGAGAATTTCTGCTCGTTTGATTAATTCGGGATCATTTATTCCTAAAAGCCCTCCTTCCCCTGATTGGATGTTTTTGGTTTCGTGAAAACTAAAGCAGGAAAGATGTCCTATACTTCCTAGTGGATTTCCCTTGTAAAAAGAGTCAATAGCCTGCGCCGCATCTTCGATTACCATAAGGCCATATCGCTCGGCAATCTCCATAATCACATCCATTTCACAAGGAAAGCCGCCATAATGCACCACCACAATGGCTTTGGTTTTAGGGTTAATTAAGTCCTCAATTAGACTTTCATCCATATTTGGATGGTCAGAGCGGCTATCCACAAAAACGATTTTGGCTCCTCGTAATACAAAGGCATTGGCAGTGGACACGAAAGTAAAGCTTGGCATAATGACCTCATCCCCAGGCTTAATATTGCAAAGCAATGCAGCCATTTCTAGGGCATCTGTGCATGAGTTGGTCAATAGGCATTTTGGAATACTGTATCGCTTTTCAAAGAATTCCTGACAGCGTATGGTGTAGTGTCCATTACCAGATATATGTCCACGAGCTATCGCATCCTGAATGTATTCAAGCTCTTTTCCAGTTTGGTAGGGTTTGTTAAAGGGAGTTTTCAGGGGTGGGTTGGGGGTTGTCGGTTGTGGGTTGTCGGCATAGCTGTTTTCATGGATTCGCCTGTTGTCTGCATTGCTGTTGTCAGGTTGTCCAGTTCTAATTTTTTGCGCTTAGAAAATTCTAGTCTGTTTGAAAAATTAGCTGGATGAGAATCGAAGTAGTCGAAAAGATCGAATTGACATTTTACTTACCATTTTGAAGCCAGCTCTTTTCAACGTATTGAATAAATCTATGAATCTTTATACCCAGTAGATCATATTCAGCTGATAGTCTTTTGGCCTCTTCAGACAGCTCTGGATACAACGAAGATATCTTAATGAGATGATTCTTACACTCCAAATTGCTAGAATGGGCATAAACGAGAAACTTAACAAAATCATTTTTATACCTCCTACGTCCATAACCTTCAACAATATTAGAATTTACAGAATCAGAAGATCTGCGAAGTTGACTTCCAAGCTCATAGGTTTCATATTTGGGGAGCTTCAAACTAAACCTATGTGTTTCCATAAACAACTTGATTGCAAACGTATATATTTCCAAGTCCTGATAACTTTTCATTCAAGAAGAATTAAGTTTGAGGTAATTTCTTTTACGTACAATCCTTGTTGAATTAAGGACTAAGTGTAATCAACATACCAAATACCTGACAACAGGCGTAGCCGAGACAACCGATAACAGCGAAGCGAGACAACAGTTTGCAGTCACAGTTTTCAGTTAGCAGAATTCCACCGACAACAGCCGCAGCCGAGACAACCGATAACAGCCGAAGGCGAGACAACCCACAACAGCGAAGCGAGACAACCGATAACAGCCGAGACAACTGACACTCACTGCTTCCCTATTCTCTTTTCCACTATATAAATCGGTCTCTCCTTCACTCCTTCGAAGGTTTTTCCAATATATAGTCCCACCATACCGAGGGTGATGAGAAGAAATCCAGTTAGCATCCAAATTGAAATAATCAAAGAGGCGTACCCAGCTACGATGATATCGCCATGGATAAATCTGTAAAGGGTATAAATGGCAAAAATAAACCCGGTTAAGGCAACCAAAAATCCCAATTTGACCGTGAGTCGGATAGGCTTGTCAGAATAAGCCAACATGATATCCAGAGCAAGGTTAAACAACTTCTTTAAGCTGTAGGCACTAGCTCTTTTTCCATTTTCTCCATGAACCACAGGAATGGCAGTTTGTCGAAATCCAACCCACTTCACCATGGTTGGAAAATAACGAATTGACTCCCGCATTCCGATGATTTCGTTGACTACCTTTCGGTGATAAATCCCAAAATTAGCTATACTCTCATCTTGTTCAGACCCTGTAAGCCATGCCAGAGTTCGGTAAAAAACTTTGGAAGAAACCCTTTTAAAAAATCCATCCTTCCTATTCTCTCTTTTTGCCAATACTACATCAAAGCCTTTTTGGGCTTCCGAGTAAAGCTTTGGAATTTCCTCAGGTCTATCCTGAAGATCGCAGTCCATTACAATCACCCACTCTCCTTTCGCTGCATCTAAGCCTGCCGTGATGGCATAATGCTGTCCGAAATTCCTGGACAATTTTATTCCCCTAATTTCTGGGTAAATCTGAGCGAGTTCTTCTATTTTAATCCAAGAATTATCTCTACTCGCATCTTCCACAAGGATAATTTCATAGGATTCTGAAATCTCAGATACCACCTGGCGAATTCGATCAATAAGTTCCTCTAGAACCGTCTCGGCTTGATAAACTGGAGAAATGATAGAGAGATGCAATTTTTTAGTGTCTGGATTTCGGAGGAAAGTTATTAGGAATGAGTAAGTGCTGAGTGGTGATCAGTCCTTGTACCAGTGATAGATGTACACCTTCTCAGCAACATGATAGCCTAAAGATTCATATAGTTTGCAGGCGGGTATGTTAGACTCTTGGGTTGGAATTTGCATTTCCTGAGCGCCTTCCAATTGACAAATATATTCGGCAGCCCGGACAAGCTTTTTCCCCACACCTAAACCCTGGTGACTTTCTGATACGGCTATAAGCCCAATTTTTGCATGCTCTTTTTCCAAGGAATAGGTGATCATCCCCTCCATGTTGATCCCTACTAAGACCTGCTTGCTTTCAATTGCTTTGATGATCCATTGTTTATAAAGTTTCTGAAATTCTCCGTTTTTAAGTCGGGTATCAGTCTTGAATCGAGAGAAGGTACCGCTCAAATATGCCAGTTCTTCTAGTCTCTCCGAGAACTCATCGCTTTTATAGGATTCAATCCCATTTACTTTCTCAATCGATTCTAAAGACTTCTGAAACGTAACTTTCGTATCCACATGCTGAATTGAAGGGCTAGAAATATCTAAAGCTTTGGATGAAAAGATATAAACAAGTTGAAAATCCTTGACTGTCTTCAAAAAGTCCTGTTCGTCCCATTTATCTTCTACCACTATTTTCCCAACAGGGTAATTGAAGATGTTTGAGTCGAAGGGAAGAGCTGTGATCAAGGTTGTCGGTTCTGGGTTATCGGTTGTCTGTTGATTTGTGCGTCATTGCGAGCGTAGCGAAGCAATCTGTTTGTGCTCTACTACCGAAAGACTGCCGCGTCCTCCTTCGTCGTCCTCGCTCCCGATGGCTATCGGGAGACGTGATCCCAACCGACAACAGACAACAGCCCAAGGCGAGACAACAGACAACCGAATATTACGCTACATCCGCAAAAATCCTCTCCATTCGGCGGAAATAGAACATCCCGAAAATAAAGAAAACGATCGCGACGAGGGTTCCAGGCCAGATCCACTCCCAAGGCATAGGTCTAGCTAAAAAAGCGGCACGAAAGCCTTCTATTACCCCTACCATAGGATTTAGGATATAGAATTTTTGATATTCCACAGGTACTGCCGAAGTACTATATACCACTGGAGCGGCGTACAGAAGCAACTGCACCACGAAAGTCAGGGCATGCTTTACGTCGCGGTATTTCACAGCCAAAGCTGAAAGGAACATCCCGATCCCGAGACTACACATTAATAGCTGAAGGATTAACATGGGCAGAAATAAAACTCCCCAACCAGGTACCTGACCAATATATATCAGCATAACTACCAACACAATAAAGGCAATGGTAAAATCAAGAAGCTTTGAAAGAATCGCTGAAAGCGGCAGAACCATCCTAGGGAAGTACACTTTGGTGATCATATTCGCATTTTGGATCAAGGAATTAGCAGATTCTGTGAGGGTTCCAGAAAAATAATTCCAAGGCCACAAAGCGAGGTAGGAAAATAAAATGTAGGGCATCCCATCCGAATCCACCTGAGCTAGATTTCCAAAAACCACCGTAAAAACCAGGGTAGTAAAGAGCGGAACAATAATGGCCCATGCCACGCCGAGGACTGACTGCGCATATCGGGCTTTGATCCCTCGCAGCGTCAAGAAATAAAGGAGATCTTTATATCTCCACAATTCTTTAAAATCGACCATCTTCCAGCCTGAGCTGGGTTCGATGACCTTGTAGTGACTACTTTCTGAGTTATTCAATGTTTAGGTTTATGAGGGAATTGATCTTGATACTCTTCGTAGAGCTCAAAGAAATTTTTATAATTATGTTCTTTTTTCCAAAATAAGCCCAGAATGCAATCGGCTTTAAAGTCTATAAATTTCTAATGTCCTGCGCCAAAAAAAATAAATTGGATTTAGAAATTATGCAGGTTTAAGACGTTTAAAAAGTTTATAAAAAGAATAATACATGGGATTCCAGACCACTTCGAACGAAGGACTATGGTATTTCAGATTTTCACCTGTACAAATATTGTAATAGTGTTTCCTTTTCAAGTTGTATTCACCCACTTCCAATAAATAATTTCTAACCATATCTCTGAATATAAAATAGTTATCTCTTTTTTCATCGAAATTTGATTCAGAATTAGTAATAGATTCTGGCTGTGGATAAATATGTGAAAGGCAAGCCTCGGTCATCTTAAAGATTGGATTAAGCTTAAGCATCTCAAACATTAGATGATACTCTTGTACATTTTTGAGTGATTCATTCCATCCTCCTGCCTGAATAGCAATTTTTCTATTGAATAAATTTGAAACTGTGTTACCCAAGCGCGTAGCGATAAGACCTGACCAAAAATCCTCCATAGGGATGAATAAAGACTCGCTCTCATCATCAAGCATCAAAAACGGAGAGACAATAAGAGACTCATTATTCTCTATCAATTTGACTTGATCAGCTATTTTTCCTGAAAGAAGCTCATCATCTGCATCCATAAACTGAAGCCAATCATTCTTAGCAAGACTTAATCCAAGGTTTCTAGATGCAGGGGCACCTCTATTTTCGTGATTGGGATGTGTGTGTAACTTTATTGTTGGAAACTCGGCTTCCAACTTTTGACAAAGAGCAAAACTACCATCCTCACTACCATCCTCAATCAAAAATATCTCATCAATCTCTGGCTGAATTAAAAGGGAATTTACGGCTCTCTCTAGAGTTTTTTCTGCATTGTACACAGGGAGTATGGCACTAACTTTAATCAAACCGAACTTGTTTTAGGGCTTGAAAAATATAGATGTTTCACTGAATTGCCAATCGTAAACCGCAACACCAGCGTACACCTCTCTTTTCCAACCCTTCAATAATTTATTAATTACTGGCTTATATGATTTACGATCTGAATTATCAAACAAAAGAATCCCACCCTTCTTCAACTTATCGATAGAATTAACAAGACACTGCGGTCTTGCCCTGCCATCAATAATCAATAGGTCAATGGAGTCTTTTTCTAAATGATCTGCAGCATGAGCATAAGCCTTGAAAGATTTGCCCTCAGAAAAAAGGCCATTGACACTGCTATAGGTCGGATCGAAATCATCTCCGGTTTCAGGCTGGATTAGATTTAATTTCACATTTGGAAAATGCTCGAATTGCGAGGCAATTTCTCCAAACCATTTTTCGTCATGCTCGATACTATAAATGCTTTGCACTTTATCCTTAAAATAAAGTGTGCTTCCACCACTCCCAAATTCCAAAATGTTCATTTCGGGAAATACCAAGTTTTCAAGTCGCTTGAATGCAAAATGAGCAATCCAAGGTGCATTCATTTGGTAGGGGGCTACCGTTCTTTTGGTGTATCGACTGTAAGCCGAATAGGCACCCAAAGCTTGCACAGCTCCCCTAAAATTCCCGTCTAAAATAAACTTAAAGGTTTGCTGAGTGAATCTTGCTACAATTTTGTGTTCAGGTTTAATGTATTCCTCTTTCATTCACTATTTTCCATAAACAAGGATGCCTTTTTGCTGATTATCCCACTCAAGCATCACTTTTACTTCTACTTTCCTATTAATTTTTTCGTAAGTCTTTTGAATCAAAAAGTCCAAATACTCTAAGTCAATATCTTTACCGATGAGGGTCATTTGAATAGTGCCAGAGTCAATTCCATTGGCATAATCTCCGGTAATTATAGCTTTTTCCACATTCCCCATTCGCTTGACTACCTTTTCAAGAAGATCATCCAAGCCCAGAAATTTAGAAACCATTCCCTTAATTTCCTCAAAAAACGGGTGACTTTGATTGGCTTTGTAAACTTTGGTTTTCCCCTCATCCTCTGCCACTAGCAATCCCGCTTCTGTCAGTCGATTTAATTCTACCCTCACCGAATTCGTAGATTCATCAAAATCTTTTGCCAGCGAACGCAAGTATCCTGAATTGGCATGCGAAAAAAACTTCAACAACAGTTTAATACGGGTTTTGGATGTAACTAGGGAGTCGAGCAAGGGTTAATTTAAAGTTTAAAGTGGAGAGTTTAAAGTTGACGGATCGGTCCTATTTTTTAGGATTGAGGTTTTGTCTAGATTTAATAATGATTGAATTGAGGATTAGAATAATTTCTCCTATTTCCTGCTTTAAGAATTTCATTTCCTGAAAATCAAGCAAAAGTCCTTCCCTGTCCAATAGGTTAAGCCAATATTGAGTCTCCTTTGCTTCTTTGTTTGCAATAGTCAACTTTGCAATAAAATCAAGTTTCGAATGAGCAACCTGAGCTTCTGACACATTGGTGCCAATTGAAGTTCCCGCACCAACTAGCTGATCTGCAAGACGGTAATGCTTGTTTTCTCTTAAAAACAGATAAGCGGCAATAATTTTTTCCGCAAAGTGCATAGTTCTTTTTTGAATGGGATTCTCCACTAAATCTATGGTATAGGACTCACAAAGAATTTTATCGCACCTAGCCTAAATGGCCACTTTACACTATAAACTAGTCACTTTACACTTTAAAAAAGCTTCGCCCTTTCACTCCCAACCAAGAAACTAGCAATGAGTAAAAAAATTACTCGGTAACAAATATAAAATTCCTTTCAAATAAATCAATATGAACTGTTTAGGTACTGAAAGAGATTGACTTTCTTATTTTTTACTATAGTGGAAAAAGTTAAAAAACTCACCTGACTTGCTTTCGAGCAACTCTAAATCCCCATCGAGGTATTCAATATACTCGGGAAAAAGGGCTTTTTCGGGGGATTTGACTTGCAAAAGGTAAAACTCATTTAAACTTGACATACTCGAAAAGCCATGATTCTTAAAAGCAGAATCCTGAAATGGGCTTTGACTTAACCAACCATAACTTAGTGCCGGCACCGGAAAAGTCGTCGAAAACCTTTCTAAATAATTGTATTCAAAAAAGCCCTCTGTGAATATCGGGCTCTCATTGGTCATATAGGAAAGTAATTCCTTAAACTCTGCATTCATCTGCTTTCTACCTTCCGACTCACGGTAGGCATTGAGCAGATGCAATAAAAATAGGGACACCAACGCAAGAGGAAGCCATTTTAATGAGACCTTTCTTCTGACCAATCCCTCGCTTAAAATTAGTGGAAACCATAAAACCAAGGCAAAAAGAACAAGGACCCTACCCTGTAATAGAAAAAAATAATTCATTAGTAAAAAAAATAGCAACCAGGTCAGCAAAAAGCCCCAAAGCCTAGGTTTTCCTCCTTTGATATAAAAAAGCAAAAGCAACAAAATAAGTGCAATTGAAGATTTAAAAAGCTCTGTGGTCGCTATAGTTTTAAGTCTAAAAAAGGATTTAAGCACATATTCACGACTAAAAAGGAGTTCATTTAGCTCGGATTTTTTCAATCTTAATTCCTCCACACTTATCTCTAGATCATCGATCATCCATCGAGCAAAGTAAAACCACTCTCTTTCTACTATTTTACCCTCTCGGTACAAATGATAGAAAACAGGGTGATCTATCACCCCGGATCTGGCCTCATTAAAGACCAGATACTCCTGATATCGAGACTGATTTTCATAAAGCCTTTTACTTCCATACACCAAAAGAAAAAGGAAAATAATTGAAGTCAGTGTTTTCCAGTTTTTGAATAAAAACTGGATTCTCCTTTCCCAAATAGAATAAAGACCGAAGGCCAATCCTACCAAAGCAAATGACTCCAACCGGACGAGAAGCGCGAAAAACATGAGGAAAAAGGCCAAAATCAAATCAAAGTTTGATTTGACTCTCTCATTATCTTTAAATAATAGTAAAAATCCTGCTATTCCAGCCCACCCAGCTACTAAGGTGAACTGAGGAAAAAGGCAAAAATGAAGGGTAATTATTAATGCGAAAGTAACTAAGGAAGTTTTTAAAAAATTGGTGGCTATTCTGTCCGAGATAACTTTGACCATTCCCAAGTATGCCCCGAACAGAATCAGGTACCAGACAAATCCATACCAATTTAGTATCTCAGTCAACTCATAAAGGAACGAAAACAACAAACTAAGGCTGGGATGGATAAATACTGCGTATTTTTCAGGAGTCCCCGTGTAAGCTCCTGATACCAGCCACATCATAATCACGTCATCATTAGTCTGGAAGCGCCAAGGTGTAAACCAAACCCCAAGCATACAAAGAAGCCCTATAGTACCCCAAACCGCTAGAAAATTTGACTTGTCTACTTTTTCCATAGTACTCGCAATCTTTCTCCATTGGGTTGGGAAAGCTCTTGTTTTAAAACCCAATTGGTCGAATCAAATGGAAAGGCACCTAGATCATTCTCCAGTATTACGCTCAATTCGTTTCCCTCTTTTAGATAATGTCTTGCTTGATCTGCTGTCCAATAACCAGGGATAAAAGGGGATCTGTAGTCCAAAAGATACAGGATTCCTGGATTTCTGTAAAAGGCCGCAATCTCACCTTCTCCAATGTCATCCAGTTCATCACGAAGAGTGGACAACATATTTACTTGTACTGAATTGAGTTTAATTTTTTTCCCTGTCTTATATTCCCATTCCTCTGTGGCAAGCTCCAAAGAAGTCCCTTCAAAAGGCATAATCCAAATTCCAAAACCGATTAAGACAAAAATACTCATGGTGGTAGCTAGGTGGAATTGCGAGAAGGAAGAAACAGAAGTTTCCTTGTTCAGAAGTTGAATAGCCAAAACCCAAAATACCGCATAATGAATTCCTAATCGAAGCCAATATACGTTACTGCCAAAATGCATAGCGAAAGGCAACAGAAGAAGTAGGATAAAGAAGAATTGTTTCTTCCTATCTAAGCAATAAATATTTCCCTGTGCGACCTTCCATCCCAATAATGCACACAAGATCAATAGGAAAGCATGATTCCATTCTGATGTAATCCAAGTAAAATAAAAAACCAAGGGTATCGAGGCTACAGCCATCAGCAGACTCGGGATTCGGAGTTGTGATTTTTTTCTTGAAATCAGACCTGCTAAAAAAAATAACAAACCAGGAATCAAGCTCCAGAAAATTCCGACACCAGTGTACTTCAGAAGTAAAGGAAAGCTATAGTCTACTCTCAAAAAAACAAAACTATCTGTAGCCAAAATTCTCAAAATTGCATTGGTTTCAAAAATGAAAAAGCAAAAGGTTTCAATTAGTAAAAACGGTATCAAGATTAGACTTAAAGTCCTGATATTCAACATTTTTTTATCCCAAAAATAAATTAAGGAGACAATGGTAACAAGAATACAAAAGGTAGCTTTAGAGTAAAACAAGAATAAAAGCACAATACCTAGCGACAGAAAGTCCCAAGATCTTGGTTTAGGTTTTGAGAGGATTGCCAACCAAAAACAAGCTCCTACCACACTAATGGAATTATAAGATAGAGACGGTGGTAGAAAACTATACCCCGCCATGAGACCCGCTAATACCAAAATAAAAACTGGCCGAAAAATCTTACCGGACAGATACAAGTTTTGCCAGAATCTTGTCAATGCCCATGCTCCTAAAAAATAACTCAAAAATCGGATAATTCGTAAGCCGATGATCCCAAATTCGAAGCCTGTAAATCGATGAATTAGTTTAAAAAATAGATCGTAATTAAAAATTCCACCCACATTTTGCTGCTTTGGATCAGCCAAAAGGACATAAAGTCCTTCATCAGTAAAATCAAATCCACGCGGAATTGCCAAAATCACCAGCAAGATGCTGGCAAGGACAAATAATAAGGTGAGGATTTGATAGGCTCTAGTCATTTACAAAAGCAGAAACCGATGAAGAGGATTGGCATAATTCAATTCTCGATTAGTATATTCATATTTTAGGGATAAGTTATTTCCTTTAAAACAAAAAAATACCCTGTACTGGGTATTTTTTTACTGTTTGTAGTATCTACTTTTATGTCAGGGTGATTAAGCAATTTTTCTCATGACTTTTACTAAAACATCTTAAAGGGACTTTTTTCAACACTTTTTCTTCCCTTTTTCATCTTCAATAATACCTGACTTCACAGTCAGGTATTTTTGCTTTAAATGAATCCACCGCTCTGGATGTTAGCCGCGTATTGAAACAGCTCAATTTTTCGAGATTCTTGAGATCTTCAAGTGGCCTAAGTGATCGTAGGTTGGTACTGGCCACATCAAGTTCCCGAAGTGAAACTAGTCCTTCAAGTCCCTTTAGGTTTTTCAGGTTTGTACCCGAAAGATTCAAATATGTAAGTTGAGTGAGATTGGCCAAAGCCTCTAAGTCTTCTATTCCTGTATTGGAGATATCAAGTCTCTCCAAAGTGAAAAATGAGCTAATAGGCATAAAATCAATCACCGGCATTTGAGATAAAGTCAGGCTCTTCAAATACTTCATCTCGCTCAGAGGAGAAATTTCTGCCAGCGGAGCATCAAACATTTCAAAGGACCTAAGATTGATAAACTTCTGAATTGGGCTCAGGTCAGAGATACTAGATCTTTCTATCCTTAAGGAGGACACCCCAGTCATTTGATGAAGTGCAAATGCATCGGGCGATTCATCCAGCTCGAATGTTTTGCGAAGCACACTTTTCCAATCCCCAGCAAGTGACTCCCACCAGGTACTCAGTTCTTCACTGCGGTAAATAATCACAAGATTGGGCCTCTGAATCAATATCTCAGGAACTTCCTCTTCGAAAAATGCCCCATCATTGAGCTCAATCACTTTTAGATTGGGCAGATCCAGGATGGGAAGAATACTTTTAACCGGGCTGCCACCTAGCGAAATCTCGGTTAGATTTTCATTTTTGGCTATAGCCTCAATAGTTTCTACCTGAGTATTTTTACCCACTAGCATTTCCAAGGTCATGACCTCGGAAATAGGCAGTAATTCTGAAATTTCATTATCCGAAAAATCCAGAGTCCTAAGCTTCACGAAGCGTGTAATTGGATTTAAGGTGCTAATACCCTTACCACTCAGATCAAGCTCTTCTATCCCAGTGGTTTGAGTTAAAATCTCGATTGATGGGGAGTCTGATTGAATGGCAGGATTGGCGTCCTTCAATGCTTGCTTCCAAGGCTCTGATAACCTTTCCCACCAGGTATTCAAATCTTTGACATGATGAATGAGTAATACCCCAGGATTGGCGCGAATGAAGTTATCGGCAGACGGCACACTCAGTTTGGTTTCATCAGCCAAAATCTTTGCAAGATTTGGCTTATTGTTCAGGGATGATAAGTCGGCTACATCAGTAGCCGTCAAATCGAGTACTTCAAGCTGATTCATATCCTTCAGCACAGTCACATCCTGTACATTGGTCTCGGCTAAATCCAAGGATTTTAAATTGGTAAGTTTTTGAAGCTCAGAAGCATTGATAAAATAATTTCTACTCAAGTCCAGAGCTTCCAATAAGCTAAGCTCATTGATGTTTTCGGCATTGTTAAAGCCACTTTCACTCAGGTTCAAGGACTTGAGGTTTTTGAATTGATTCAAGACCGCGAAGCTCATAATCGGTGCTTTGCTCGCGTTAAGTTCCTCTAGTTTGGTGAGACTGGTCAACTCGCTGATATCTGAAACTTGAGTGTTAGAGATATTTAAACTTTTGATTCTATCTGAGTACTTGATGAACTTAATATCCTGTGCAGGGGTATTTGACAGATCCAAAGTCTCTAGGAAGGTGACATTAGAGATGGGGCCGAGCTCGGTGATCTGTGTATCGCTAAGATCCACATATTTCAACTCACGCATAGCTTGGATCGGAGCCAAATCCAATAAGGAGTCAGTTCCCGAGATATCCAAAGAATCCACACTGACAAAGCGATAAATCAAATCCAGATTGACTGAATCATATTCACTCACACCAAACCTTCCCCTAAAATATCCTTGCCAATGCTCATCGAGAAGCTCCCACCATTCTTGGAGCTCTTCGTTCCTGCTCAGCTTGGTAGTATAAATACTGACTATTTTAAGCTCCTGAGATTTCTCCTCCAGATTGATCTCCACAAAGCGTTCTTTGGTATTGGTGACCTTTTCGCCCGAGTTTTGAGTGGCTGTAAGGGTTCGGTCCATGGATACCAAGAAAAACACATCCCCATTCTCCTTTTGTGCCGGCTTTACTTCCCGAACTTTAAATTTGAAGTTTACATCTTCAAAGAAGAATTCAATATCCTTCATGTATGCCGTCACGTCCTTATTGGTCACGACTTGTCGATCGAGAATCAAATCGTCTTCCACTTGGACTTGACCATCTCTAAAAATTTTAAGGAAACTCTCCCGAATCACGACATCCTTGTCCCGAGCGGGCGTTTCAGCTGATCCTACTGTATTTAAGAGGTATTCAAGAAATCGAACCTGATCTTCTACTTTTTCAGTAAAATCAGAAATTTCATCCTTGGTGTACCCTTTGATCGTCTGAGCGGTCAAAGAAAGCATCCCAAAGAAATATAGGGCAATAAATAGAAAGCCTTTACTTTTGATCATAGATGTAATCTAAAACGGTCTTTTTATCACTAGGATTGACTTTGACTAGGTTAGAGATAAGCCATCCCGTATTAAATCCAGGACGATTAAACTGATTGACCTCGAAATACCAGCCCTCAATCTGGAAAAAATGGAATTTCACATCTGAGACGGTATCAAAGCGCAAGTTGCCCAATTTCATCTCATAGAGAAATAAGGTAAGATAGTCTGGCTCAAAACTAGTCTCAGTATAGGCTTCAGGATAATCTGAATCTTGAAAAGCCCTTCTCAAGTTCATAAAGCCCAACTCATGGCTTAGCGGATGCAAAAACTGCTTCTGTTCACCTTGAGGTTTATTAAATATTTTTTTGAAAGGATCGAAACTCACCGCTTCAATCACCCACTCAAAGCCAAGCCGCTCTGGTTGAAGTTTCAGAATCAGCGTGGCAACTTCCCTCCTTCCCTTATAAATAAATTCGGTTTTGACCTCGGCTAGCCAACCTTCTCTGTGGAAATTGATGTATTGAGGATATACACTAGACAAAACATAATTGATGAATTCTGTTTTGGTTTGTTGGCTTATGGATGAGGTTTGGTTATCAAAGAGAATTTGAATAAACCCCTGACGCAGTGGAATGTTGTGATAAAGAGAATCCCCGGGATAGTATCTTTTGCTACCGTCAGGAGATTCTTCGGCATTAAATCTTCGGAAAAATTGGTTCAGTTGTTTGGTGGAAGCTGCGAACCTCCCATCATCCTGAACGGTCCCGGGACCTTTGTAAGTCTGTCCCGGAACCATTGAGATGCATGCAAAAAAGAATGCAAGTACCGCAAGTGTTATTCTCATGCTGAGGTTTCAGTCACTCGCACATCACCTAGCATCACGTCCCAAAAATCAATGGTACGTCCTGCGATCTGTGTTTGCTTCTTTTCCACATAGATAGTGATATCCTTCTTGGTGGTATCCTTGTAGTTCATACCCGTCTCTATAGAGGTACCTTCAAATCTCTGATAAATGGTGATCACACCTACATATCTTCCGTCAGGCTGACGCTCTAGATCTGAAATATACTGGATATCATACCACGTGATATTTACCCGATCGTAATTCAAGGCCATCAATCTTTCGAAATACCCTCTCACTTTGTAGTAAGCGATATCATTAGAATTGATTGATGAAACTCCCATTTCAGCTCCAGGAGCGAATAGTTCTTCAGCACGGTCCATTACTCGGTTTGCCTCAGAAAACTGAGTTTCTTTGCTTCCGATGATGGAGATGTATTTACTTAGGTCCTTTACTTTCTCTAAGGCCAAGGAATCAATTGCTTGTTTTCTTGCAGGGCTAATCGTCTCTGATTGAGCATAGGCACCAGCCATAGCTAGGAAAAACACACCTAGGAAAAGAATTAATTTATTTTTCATTTTGATATATTTTACGAATGAGAGATTATTTTCTTCTGAGCTCAAGTTCAGATACTTTTCCATTGGCATCCAGACGGATATCACTGATGTAGTTCAAATTCTTCTTAGTATCCTTTAGGTACTCCAGATACTTTCGAATCGTCGTTGGCTCATCGTAGTCTTTGATTCCATTTTCTTCGTGAATCACGATGAGTACTGGAGATTCTTGGTTTGAAAACATTCTCAAAGTTTCCTCAATAGACTGATTCGCAATGGATGCATTACCCGCAGCGGCGATTTGGTTAAAAGAGCCTTCTAGCTTTTGGGCAGCTACTTCTTCTGGAGCCGGTGCTGGTGGTGCTGGAGGAGGAGTTTCTTTGACCTGTTCTACTGGTGGAGGAGGAGGTGCAGTCTCGGCTACTTTTTTCTTGCCTTTACATGCGCCCATGGCGAATGTGATTAGTACGGCCAATATCAAAGCCCTGTTAGCCGAAAAAGCAATTAGATTTTTTTTCATTTTTAGAATTGGGTTTGTTTAAAATTTTAATGGAGTCTTATCCTTTTTGGTGTTGTAATAACCCTACAAAGTAAATAAAAAACCAAGGCATATTTGTCAAAAGGCGAGCCAATTTGAAATTCCCTTATGTGAATAATCCTTAATTCCGTTTAAGCGGGATTCCGGTACCCTTAGGTTATTCATTTCGATCTAAAAAACTAACTCTTTAAAGCCAAAAAGGGCTAAAAAAGCCCTACTAACTTTTTAAAATATGCCAAAAATACCCACAATTGGGTATTTTTTTTATGGTTTTTCGTAGTCAATTTTAACCTGTGTTAAGTTAAAATTTTGGTTTAGGCCAAATTATAAAAGGCCTAGAGTTTCTCTAGGCCTTTTTTGTTTATTCCAAGGTCATATTTTTAAACGAATGACAATAGATATTGACCTTGTGCAGTTGGGGTGCAAAATTGCTCAAAATAGGATTTCCCTCCTCGGGCGATCTTTTCATGAAGCCCTTGGTTACTTAACACTTCTGACAAAACCTGATCGTATTTTTCGGAGCTATTGATAAAATAGATATTCTCGCCATGCTCCAGACCTTTTGGGAGATCAATTTTGAAAGGAAAGGATAATACAAAAGAGGAACTATTCCAGTATTCAGCCAATCTCCAACTCACGGCACCAAGCACAGCAGGATTATTCAAGGAAACCAAAGACTTGGCGCTAAGCCTTGAAAACTCCTTTGGCCCGTATTTTTTTGTGTTCAACTCCGCATCATAGCCAAAGTTGTTTCCATCTGATCGAGGAATAAAGCCTCCTTCAAAAACTAAATCTGCATTCCGCTTACAGGCCCGAATAAATTCTGCTCGAATCTCATTGGCCCAGCCTTCCTTCTTCCAAGTGCTCCCTGAAAAGAAAATATAAGGATCATGAGAATAATTTGATGGGCTCATGGATTCATACTTCGGTCGAGAATTCAACACGTAAAGTTCTCGTGCCAAATCCTTTGGTTTCAGCCGGCGAATCAAATCCAGTCCAAACGTTTTTAAATACAATGGGATGATATTGATCGGGTAATGGGGAAAGAGGGGTCTGACCTTTTCTTGATTGTAGCTAGGGTGATCCAATAATTTATTAGTAGCAAAGTAAAAGTCACAGGCCTCATAAAGCTCTTCATTCACCCCTACTGGATCATGGTTGTCTACGACCAAAAGCTTCCCATTAGCTCTAAAAATCACAAAGCCCCTATTGTTGAATTTTTCAAAAACATTCTCCGGGCGATACTTCAGGTTTCCACTCAACTCAAGTGATTGCAGGTAGTAACTTGAATAGAAATTGGGAATATTGAGTAGGTCTATCGTCATGAGGAGTGTGCGTACTTTTTCTGTACAAAGTTTTTTCCAAAAAAGTAAAGGACACCTGCTCCCACTAAGATACCTGAAGCCAGATATGGACTAGGTGTGCTTTGTGGAAGAATAAAAAAGAGAAGGTTGATTCCTAGTTGTAATAGGGCATAGGCCAGACCAATGGTAACATGTGGGACTTTAGCCTGATTGGCCAAAATTTGATACAAATGGGTGCGATGTGGCTCTCCAATATCTTCCTTGTTTTTCAATCTTTTTGCCAAAGTCAAAAATGAATCAATTCCATAAACCATCAAGAGAAGTACAAGGGTCCATTCCCGAGACACAAGGTACCACTGTGCCATGTAATAGATCATGATAAATGCAAGCGAAATACTTCCTATATCGCCAGCAAACATAATGGCCCTTTTACGAAGATTAAATATCAAAAAGACGAGGATCGCTATAAGTTCATACTCAAGAAGCCTTATATCAAAAATTGGCAAATAGACATTTACAGCCATGATGGTCCCAAAAAACACGGCCGCATATAGGCCGGTAATTCCATTGATTCCGTCCATGAAGTTGATGGCATTCAAAATGCCCAAGGCAATAAAGTAGAGAATAGGCAATGCCCACCAATCAACCTGCTCAAAAAGACCTAAATCCATGAAAGCAAAGGTGACTGCCACGAATTGTATACCCATTCGAAGTTTGCCAGACAAGCCATAGATATCGTCTAACATGGACACTGCAGCTACCCAAATCATTCCAATGATCATCCAAGTGTGCTGAAAATCATTTGAAAACCACCAAAATAGGGCCGCAGCAGGAAACAGGATACCACCTCCACGTACAGTCACATGAGTATGAGAGCTCCGGTGATTGGGTTTATCGACAATATTGTACCTTTTTGCCAGCCGATGGTATACTAGTCCAATCAGGAGCAAAATTAGAAAGATGATGACGTTAGATAAAAACATTAAGAGGCAAACGTTTTTTGGTACCAGTATGAATTGAAAAACAACTGTCGAATAAAAGTATAATTTTTTACTGGGTCAGCTTTAAATTCATTGACTATGGAAGGGACATCAATGTATTTCAGCCAACTCATCTGAAACAATTCGCTACGGTGCATCGTCTCCAGATGCTCTCGCAGTTCAGGCACTTCGAGCATGTACTGATTCCATGGTATAGCCAGACCAATTTTTTCATGATTCTGAATATAATCAGGAAGTTTTTTTCCAATGGTATTCATAGCCAAATATTTCCCTTTTCCCTTTGTAGAAAAATATTTGTCCGGCAAAGATGCAATGCCCGTAACCAAACGATAATCAAGGAACGGTTCTCTACACTCAATGGATGCACCCATGGTCGTCCGATCATTTTTGTCATTTAAAGAGGATAAATGGGTATGCTGTTCCAAATAGAGTAATTGCCTCAAGCGGTTTTTTGGGTATATGGATTTGGCTTCTTCCAGCATTTCCACTCTATATTCAGGCAGTAGATTTAGATAGTCTAAGCCTTGCTTTTTGAATCCATCTAAGAAAATTTCATTCGCATTGGTGAGGAGTTGGAAATCGATACTTCCCACCGTCATGTAGCGTTTCAATTTCCTTAGACGCTCATTTTTCAATAATGAATCAGGCAAATACCGTAAAACCTGAAGTCCTTGATAAACCGTTTTATTCCCAAACACCTTGTAGCGAACATAGCCTCCCATTATTTCATCCGCTCCTTCACCAGTTTGCAAGACCGTCACCTTTTCTTTTGCTTTTTTGGAAAGCCCGAGAAGCAAACCATCTGTAAAATGCATCAAGGGCTCGTCATTTATTCGGATAGATTCGTCAAGTAGATCGACCAAGTTTGAGCCGATGAATTCATAGCCGTTATATTCTACTCCATAATCCTTAGAAATTCGCTGCGCCAAATGCGATTCATCCTTACTGAATCCAGGAAATTTCAAATTCCAAGTACTGATCTCTGTGTGCCCCAGTTCATGCTGTGCATAAAGCACCCCGGTACTGTCCAAGCCACCACTTAGCATGGTTCCTACGGGAACATCAGAAATCATTCGAAGTCTTACAGAGTCAAGGAAAGTTTCTTCATACCAGTCAAATGGTTTTGATATCTCTTGATGACTTAGCGCTTCCTCTCCAAGATGATACCATCTCTTTTCTTCCTTCAGCTCCCCTCCTTTCCATATTTGATAATATCCGGGTAAAAGCCTTTTCACTCCGTCAAAAATGGTATTTCTACCACTCACATGTCGATAAAAGAAAAGTTCGGCAAGATTATCCTCTTCTACAGCTTTAGTAATACCCTTGGCAAATAAAGCCTTGGGTTCTGAGGCAAAAGAAAAAGCCGTCTCATCATCTACATAGAAAAGTGGTTTCACCCCATATCTATCCCTTACTAGATACATTTGCCCCTTTTCTTTTTCAAAGAATGCAAAAGCAAAAAATCCATTCAATCGAGATAAAACCGAAATCCCATACTCCATCAAGAGATAAAGTAAAACCTCAGTATCTGATGTCGTTTTGAAGGTGTAGCCCTTGTTTTTCAGCTCGGGATAAAAGTCCTTGAAATTGAAAATTTCGCCATTAAAGACTAGGATGAATTTACCGCAATCCGATTGATAAGGCTGATTGGCGTGCTCACTGAGGTCCAGAATGGACAATCTTCTATGCCCAAGTGCCAGAGACTCCTCCACATAGTAGCCATAGGCATCTGGCCCCCTATGTACTATGGCATCACACATTTGTTTCAACTCAGCTTTGCTCGCTGGTTGGTTTCTTTTATTCCAAAATCCTGCAATTCCGCACATTTTATTTTGAGTATAGGGCTTTTTGGTATTGATCAAAGAAGAACTCCATATTCTTCTTCAAATCGCAATTCTTTTCTATATAGGCTCGATTAAAGCGAATACCTTCTTCGTACTTTTCTGGAGAATTAAGAAATTTTTCTATTCCTTCTGCCAAGGCTTCCACATTTCCCACAGGGATTAAAAAACCATTAAATCCATCCTTTATAAAAGCTCGATTTGCAGAAAGATCCGTGACAATCGGAAAACAGCCACATGCCATTGCCTCAAAAAGGGAGGCTGAAACTCCATCGGTCTCGGGAACTGAAATATAGACTTGGGCCTGTCGTAGAAAATTAGGAAGATCGTGATTATCAATTCTTCCCTCAAATTGGATCATGTCCTCCACTCCTTGATCTTTGGATTTTTGAACCAAAGAATCAAAAAGTTCTCCATCTCCAATAAGTTTGCACTCCATGTGAATCCCTTTTGATTTCAGGATTTTCGCAGCATCGATGATTTCAGAATGTCTATAAATTGGGTAAAGACTTCGGGTGACAATGGCAGAATTCGACTGCTTTTGCGCTGGAGCTTCAAATCGAAATCTATCTAAGTTTAATCCCTTGGGCTTCACCAAAATCCTGGCTGGATCAGCTCCACATTCAAGCATTGCAGGCGTCATTACCCAGCCCCAAGCATGAATGAGTTCAGCCCGTCTGTATATGGCTGTTTGCAACTTCTTTTTGTACCAGCCGGCAAAACCATGCTCTGGATACACATCTGAAATGCCTTGCTGTGCTACAACCCGCACTTTGGCATTTACAAAAAGACTAAAAAACCCATAGCTCGTAGATCGCTCTGCAAGTGAAATATCGTATTGTTCTCTAGAAAAAATCAGATTGGAGAAAAACTTAATCGCCTCAATCATCCTGGCCATTCTTGAGCCCGTTCTTGGTAATTCTTTGGTATCGATTTTAACACCCGATACGGTCTGAATTCCTTGAATCCAAGTTTGAGCATCCGCTCTGTAGGTTTCACCTAAAAAAAGTATTTTCATTTCGAAATTCTAAAATTACCAATGACAGATCGAGGCTCCCAACCCAATTCGTGTTTGGCCTTTTCAGAAGAAAATGTCAATGAATGTTTCAATTTTTCCAGTCTGTAACTATTCAGTGGAAAGGCCGAAATTCTATCCCCTACTTTTGCAAAAAAGTTTAATGGACCTTCTGGAAAGGTTTTAACACTTTTCCCAAATTGAGAAGACAAATAGGCTTCAAGCTCTTTCATTTTTGGGTCATGTCCATCGGTAAGGTTATAAATTCCAGAGTGGCCTTGCCATTTGAGCAGCTGCTGCGCAAGATCTTCTGCCAGCACCATTGACTTCTTGGATTCTGCACTACCTAATCTGAAATAGTATCCTTTGCGAATTGCCTTGATCATGGCTCCGAGATTCCCTGGAGGATTAGCTCCTACCACCAGTGGGAGTCTTAGAATCAAATAATTTATCCCTTCCCTTTTGGCCCAAGACTCAACGAGTTGCTCAGCCATAATTTTACTTTTGCCATAAGGAGAAACGGCGTCTAGGTCATGATTTTCGGTGATTAACTCACCTTTTTCCAAACCATAGACAGCGACGGTACTGATGAAAACAAATTGTTTTGGTGGGTTTTTAATGCCTTCAATCAGGTTCTTGGTTCCTTCAAAATTAACCGCAAAAAACTCTTTTTTTTCCGCTTCAGTCTTAGGAACACTGTGGGCCTTGCCTGCCGAGTGAATCAGAATATCCACTTCGGGTATTTCTGGCTTTTCCTTGGCTAAATCTGCAATAATCTGATTCGAATCGCCTCTACCCAAGGAGATCACTTCATGATTTTTCCGGAGTTCTTCCAAGAGAATAGAGCCTAGAAATCCTGAAGCACCTGTAAGCAGAATTTTCATCTTACGGCTTCTTCTATGGCCTTCAGCATTTTATTTGCCAAATAATCCTTGTCAAACTTTTTAGCCGCTATGATTTTGGCTCGTTCACCCATCGCATCAAGTTGCTCGCTTTGGGAGTCTAATTGAATTAATGTCTGAGCCAACTCTTCAGGATCATTTGGATTGAGTGTGAATCCAATTTCATTCTCCTTCAAAAAGTCTTTCATCCAACCTTGCGTATTTTGTACCACAGGTACCCCAGCAGCCAGAGATTCAAAAAATTTATTTGGAGAAGAGGTATCCAAAACGGGTGTTCCACGCAAAGGAACCAGGGATACCATAGCATGCTGGACGTAGCTCACCAAATCTTCCTTTGGCATCAAATTCCAAATCAGAAGATTCCGAAGCTTATGTTTCCCAATGTTCTCTTGAATAATTTCCCGCTGTTGCCCCTCTCCAATCATCAAAATCACAAGGTCTTCTCTGTCCCTTTTCTTGAGGATTTTAGCCGCTTCCAGTAGCCATAGGGAATTATTGACCATCCCGATATTTCCCGTGTAAATGGCATACTTTTTTGGCATTAGACCATCCTTAGATTTAAATGCTTTTGGCGTAGCAAACAAAGGGATATTGGCGGCATTGGTCACGTCAATGACATTGGTGTTAGGGAATCTTTTTTGGATGTTTTCCCGCATGCCAATGCTTAGTCCCACCACCAAACTAGATGCTTTATAACATCTGCTTTCCAAGGCATAGGCGATTTTTTGGATCGTTTTGTTCTTGATTAATCCAAGCTCGATCGCTCCTTCTGGCCACAGATCCCTCGCCTCAAAGACCATTTTCTTGCCTCGAAGATAATGTGCAACCAATCCAGGTATGCCAACAGTGATGGGGCCGGATGATGAGATCACTACGTCCGCCTTTGCTGTCAAGGCAAACCAAATCGAACAAACCGCATAAGCCAAAAAAGTGTAAATCCGCTTAAGAGTAGGCTGCTTGTTATCTATTCGTACATTGATCACAGTCACATCCACGCCTTCGATTTTTTGATGCTCGATAAATTTTTTGGCCTTCAAATCCGACTTGGAGTAGATAGATGTCACCACTTGAACTTGATGGCCCTGTTTGACCCATTCCTGAGCGAATTCATGTACTCGAGTACCCCAAGATCCTTTTGGCGTAGCATAATACTGATAGAAGTAGAGTATTTTCAAAATCTAATCAACGAATCTAACAGGCCCAGGGCAGTTGTCAACTTGTAAATTATCCCCTTCAATTTGGTACTGAATGGAAGATAACTTCCTATAAAAGTGATGCATTTCTTTCACAGTGGGGTTCCATACTTTGCCTTGACGGATCAGATTTCCTAATTCCCTCAGAGCAGATTTAGCCTTTTGATTGATTTCACCCGATTCGTCCAAAAACAATCTTCCTTGGTGGTTTTGTCCCGTGTAGGCCAAATAGGTATGGGCTATCAATACGCCTTTTTCCCTTTGCATTTTGTCCAAGCCATATTGGCTAAAGACTGCTTCATAATTTTTCACCGAGGCTGTCTGAAAGGACCAAATATCATTATCCTCAAAAAGTGGGTTTTTATAAAAAACAGTTGAAAAAGAGCTGAAATGATTGGGACTAGTCCGATTGAAAAGATTTCTTTTCCAAATTTTGGAATCCAGTGAATTACCGAGGGAAGACAAGCCATTTTTGAGCAAATCCACAATGGCATTCTGTTCTCTATTCTTGGCTTTGCTTAGACTGACCTGCAGCCTTTTTACAGCAAAGTCCAAATCTTCATTGGTACCATAGCTCAACCAAGCCTTGAACAAACGACTTGTGTCTTCTGGTAGTCCAAGCTCTTGGTGTAAGTATTTACTTTTCCACAAAGCAGCTATCGAACTGTCGATGGGAGCAAGTTGATTGTTACAGTTTGCTGTGGCCTCAAATGCATCCACATAATTCCAGTTTAATCTAATTCCTTTCTCACTTTGATGGGCTGCCCATTGGAAAAGATCCTCCGGCTTTTGGCGAGTGGCATTGTAGCTTAGGAATCCATGATCAATGTAAGTTTCAATAGTCTGGAGTTCGTCCGGGGACTGGTAGTTTTGAAAATGTGAAACACTATCAGGCCCCTCTGATTTACTGAAAGCATGATATGCGAGTTCATGCCCATCATTTTCCCACTTTTTGAATTCCTCTAAAATCCCAGGATGTTCTAAGGAAGCAGTAAAGGGATGATGACTGTAATCGTACAAAAAGATTCCTTTGGTTATCCTTATACCACACTCTTTGAGAATTTCTCTTTGGCGAAGCAGTAATTCAGGAGTATCAAAATCACAGTGATCTGTGAAGCATACGGTTGGCAAAAAACCCAAGGGTGTTCTCGCCCACTCTGGAACCTTAGCGTATGTACAAAAAAAACTCAATTCATATTGAGTCCCTTCCGGCAGTGAGAATTCTTTATGCCAAATTCTTTTATCGGCTTCATCATAAGTAAATGAAGGTGTAAGGTCTGGATGGATTAAATGCCACCTAAGTTTTTGCTTTTTGGGAAAGACTTCCCAAGCCCCAAAGTTGGACAACGCCATCATTTTTTGTCCGTCATCAAACCTCAAAATCCTCGATGAATTATTCGAAAGGATCACGGAGTTGGAAGATATTTCAGCCCATTCATAATCAGCACTCCTAAAGAATGAGGGAGCTTTTTCCAAAAAAAAATCAACACTCAACTCACTAATTCTCTGACTCTTGAATACACTCAGTTGAAGGGAAAATTTGTTCTCAGCTTGACCTGAGAATATTTCCAAAAAGGAGGCAGAATCGAGCTTTCGGGAACCAAGCCTAACATTGACTTGATCAAAGCGTATCAAGTTCCTCCTTTCTTTTATCCAGGTAAATGGGCCCTATTTTTAGGCATTTGATTCTGGCAATTCGTTTAAAACCAGCTTTTTCTATTCCAATTATTGAAGGTTTGTTTTGGGGAGAAACTAAAATAAAAATCTGCGAGAAAGGAGAAAAACGATTTTTAAGATAGGTCAGCATTGCCGGATAAAGCCCTTTCCCTCTATATTCAGGAAATGTCACACAATCCCCAATGCAAACCATCGGAGATTTAAAGCCGAAACTCTTGAGCAGTCTACTGTGGTGAAATACTTTGCTTTTATGGGCCAGTTCACTTCCGTCGAAAAAGCTAAACACATCCTTAGACTTTTCAGAGACCGGAAATGGCAAATAGGTGTCTGTTTCCAATAAATCGGCATCTACTTTTTCGTGAAAGTAAACGAACTGGTCTACATGTACTGGTTTGATTTTATTAAACAGACTTTGCATTAGACTGATTGAATCTGTTTTCGATCAATTGGAATTTTCCTGATTTTGCTTTAGAGATTTGATCCAGTTGTTTGAATTCTATCTCGAATTTTTCACCCACCACCCGCTCGATCTCATTTTGTACAGCAATAAAAAAAGTATCATCCAAGGTCTCCGATGAAACCATTTCTACCTCTAATCGATTTTCGCCCAGTTGAATAAATTTAAACTGATCGACTTGAGAGAAATTTTTCATCAGCCTTACCACCGTTTGAACTGTAATGAATTTCCCTTTTTCGGTCAGGATAAATTCCGTGATACGTCCGATGACTTCTTCAATAACCGGCAATTCAAGACCACATTTGCAAGGCTCTTGATTTCCTTTGATCGCTAGATCTCCAACTTCATATCGAATAAGAGGTGTAGTGAAATTATCCAAACCCGTCAAGATCACTCTGCCAGTCTCACCCGGTTTCACTTCCTGATCATTTTCATCTAGGATTTCTAAAACCAAATGGGGACTCATCAAATGGTATTTCCCATAAGTACATTGTGAAGCGATCAGAAAGCCTTCCGAAGCTCCATACGTATCAAAAACAGAGCAAGAAAAAGCCTCCTCTATTTCTTGCCGAAAATTGGGTAAGAGTTTTTCGCCAATGGAAATAACCCCATCGAATTTAACATCTCGGATTCCATACTTCTTGGCAATTTTGGCAAATAAGAAAATACTTGATGCATAGCCGACAAAGTAAGCTCTAGGCTCCTTACGGAGTATTTCCAATTCTTCTAAAATCTGTTTCTCGTCATGTGTAACCGCATCGATATATCTTGTGTTGAGCAGTTTATCCTTAACCTTTTTATCAAAGCTTCGCTTGGTGTTTACGCCTGTTTGCAACAAAGATTTTCCGAATTGATACCCTGCCCACTCCCACCAGATTATTTGAAGTGCGCGATTGTTGGATAACTCTGATTTAGAAAAATAAACTTTGGAAGGAGCTCCAGTGCTGCCTGAGGATGTAATTCCTACCAGCTTGTCTAAATCTTTTCGAGTGAGAAATGAATCTAAATCATCCTTCAATTTTTGCTTTGGAAGGATTGGGAATTTCCGAAGCCAAGTATATGGATCTTCAGTCTCTTTAATATCTAATTTGGCATAGTGCTCCGAATTTTGACTCGCAAAACGTAGCATCTCCTTGAGCTTCAAGGCTTGAAGGTTTTCAAGATCCTCCTTTTTCCCTTTGAGCTTTTTTCGCCAATAACGAAGCTTATCAATAAATGAAGTACTTAAAGCTAGGTCTCCCAGCGTCAAAAGGAACTCAATATTTCTTTGAGTGAAATTCAAGGGATTAACTATTTACTCGAGTCCAAACGCCCACTATCAAACACAGATGCTTGCTATTTCTCTTTTAGGGATGAATTGGACGTCCCATCTTCTGACAGGACTGGCTCAATAGGCTTTAATTTCATTACAGCTGGCGATCTGAAGCTCATTTTCCGTTTCCTAAACCTGGCCTTTTTCAAAGCACCTGGACTAGTTTTAATGCTCAAGAGACTAAGTCCTAGAAGTGCCGGAGTAACATAAGTACGCATAGCGGCATGGAATGTAGTATAAACGGCTACGATATATAGCGCCATTAGTACTCCTCTGATCAAAGGGTTGGGATGTGATTTAAAGAGCTTTATACCTAAATAACATAGGATTACAAAATATACGAAACCTAAAACCCCATGCTCTGCTAGTAACCTACTCAACTCGACATGAGCGATCGTTCCATTCATGGTTTCTCTCAAGAATCTCGAAGCACCGGCACCGACACCAAGGAAGAAATGTTCAAACCACAGAGACACATCTCCCAAAAAGATATCGAATCTTCCGGTAGAGATAGTATTCAAAGTTTTGACCTTGCTACCTTGAATGGTCCCCATAGTCTCTCCCTGATACCGAAGAGACAAGAGACCATTGGTGATCTGGTCTACCACGACGAAAGCAAGGATACCAATCAAAATGGTCGGAATGACAAATTTTCCAATTTTGGGTAGGTTGTATTTTCTTTTCTCTCGAGATGAGGCCTGCCGTAGAAAATAAAGTATGGTCAAAACCCCTAAAGCTGTTCCGATCATACCTCCTCTTGAGAAAGTCAAAAGTCCTTGAAATGAAAGGGCAAAAAGAATAGCAACATCGACATAAAAATTTCCCGAAAACTCCCATTTATTGACCAATAAAATGAAAACGAGTAAGGTTCCTAATCCAAAAAGCGTTGACACTTGGTTCGAACCGAACCCTCCACTCAAATCTAGGTTTGCACCCAAAACGAATTCAACTTCGCTAAAATCTGGGGTTTTGATAAAAGTGTAGCTCAATACGCCTAGAATAGGATAAACCATCATCCTTAGCACATTACCCAGCTCTTCGGTGGAGAATTTCTGTTTGTAAAAAAACCAACATACCAAGGCCACATTTACAGCACCTAAAACATTGAATATTATATCAGAACGTTGTACAAGTCCTGAAGCATCAATGAATAAGCTCGGCACCAAGCAGATCAACATGATCATCCCACTTTTACCAATTGTTTTGAATTGGAAAATCGCCCAAATCATACCTGCTGCCAATAGATATTTCCCAAGCTCGTAAGGAATGAATGGTGAGGTTCTCGCCATCCTAGACAAAAGCTCAAATGAGGTCAGGTAAAAAAGCAAAGAAACCAAAACGAAGGGAGTCTCACGTTTTTTAACTACTTGCGCTAAAGATGAAAAAGTCACAAAATAAAACCATCCAATCACTATGAAAGGAGAAACCGTAGCCGAAATACCTAGAAGTAAATGGAATATCACCCAGAAAAATGGCCTCTTATTGAGTATGAGATACTTAATCATTTGATGTTTGCTCTATGCCTAGGTTCATTAAAATCTCCTGATACCCTTTATAAAACTCCTTGAAACCGTAATGGTCTGCTACGTGAATTTTAAAGCTATCTCCTTTTGCCTTGCCCTTTTCGGGGTTTTGGATCAAATTTAACATAGCTTTCGACAGAGCTTCGGAATCTCCCTTGTCAATCAAAATCCCATATTCTCCATCTTCCAAAACTTTGGAACATTGCCCCACTTTAGTCGAAATCACTGGCAAACCTGCCAGTCCGTACTCCAAAAGGGCCACAGGAAGACCCTCACGATCTGAGGCGACCAATCCTGCATCTGCCTCAGCAATAACCCTACTCGTGTCTGCAGTCGGCCCATCTACGGTGATCCACTCATTTAATTCTTCATTTGCCACAGCCTCTTCTACTTGCCTTTTCCAATCAGGCTCGATAGCCGCACCAACCATCCTTACATGGAAGGAAAGATTACTGGATTTCAACCTTTTCACAGCATCAAGTATATGAAAATGCCCTTTCTCCTGACGATAATTTGCCAAATGTAAAAATCTATACTTTTCCGAAACTTGCTTTTTCCCCAGAGTTAAATGAGGAAAGTTGCTTAGGTATTTAATCTGATTTAAACTCTTTAACTTTCTGTGAAGCCAATAATTGCTCGTACTTTCATCAGCAGTAACCACAAAATCAATCCTTGATTTCATCCAATCCAATTCCTTCCTCGGGTTGTTTTTGACAACATCCTCTGAAACACCTAGATGGTCATGCCAGATTAATTTCAACTTAGGCTTCAGGAGCTTCAGTCCCACTCCCCAATAAATAGAGGTACCATGCGCATGGATAATATCAGGTTTGAAATCAGTAACTATTTTTTTGAGTTTCTGAAAAGCTGAAAGATCAAAAGTATTCTTTTTACCAAGGAACACAAGGGTTTCTTGTCGCCTCACAAGATCAGAAAGCAAACCATCTAATCTACTCACAACCAGAATATTAGTAATCCCTAGTTCATCAAATGAATTAGCTAGATTTACAGCCATTCTCTCAGCTCCTCCAGGATTTAAGGTATCAATGAGTTGAAGTATCCTCAAGCCTCAAGAGGTTGGTTTTCTAAGAGATTTTTGATTTCCTCCTCAAAGGACTCCAAGGTATATTGCTGGGACCAATTAATTCCTGCTATCACCTTTTTCTTATAAAGAGATTCGTTCGTGGCTAAGTTTTCGATCCTTTGAACCACCTCATCTACGTTCGGCTCTACTAGCTCACCGCGTTCGCCGAATCCAAGCATCTGGGGCACACATGAAACAGCTGTGGTCACAGGTAAGCATCCCCAAAACATGGCTTCTGCCACAGCCTTTGGCCAGCCTTCACTTCGAGAAATAAAAATCAGAAAATGAGCTTCTTGATAGGCAATTTTGACTTTCTCAGCGGGCTGATTGCCATGCAATTGAATCGAATCGGCTAGCTTATTTTTTATAATGTATTCTTGGAGGTCAGATCGAAGCTCTCCTTCTCCGTACAGATCAAGCCTGACATTCCACCCTGAATTCAGCAATCGTTGGCAAACCTGAATAGACAAAAGGGGTTGTTTTCCTGTATCAAGAGTTCCTACAAACATAAATTTGATAGGTGTTTTTCTGGAAAGCGCTCTCGGTTCAATTACTTTTATTTCCTTTTCACTATAGGAAGCAGTAAAGAAAGGCCGAATATTTTTGGATTCATTTGGCCATTCTCCATAAACTAAAACAGCCATATTTTTAGTCCAATTGGTATTGCCTAAAATCTTTTGCTGAAGTTTATAAGTATATGGTTGACTGCTCGATTTATCCCAATTCCCCGCATACTTGGCTGTTTTCACTTTCTTTGGGAAAAACCCCTGGACCAAACTCCCTACCAATCCCATATTTCCTGGGCACCTTAGGTGGATATGATCTGCCCTCTTCATGGCATTCCATGTTTTCAAAAGAATACCTGGCAAATTGATCACGGTTTGGATTTTTGACGAAATGGAGGTGGTATTGAACTCTTTGACTGGAGCTAGGGTGATATTTTCGTGGTCAAAAGGAATATCAATGGGGTCCTTTGGATGGAGACTTGTGAAGGGAGCCAAAATTATCACTTCATCCACGTATTTGATCCATAAATTCATCTCCCGGACATAAGGTCCATAGGCGTAAATTTTACCATTGATCAACTTGTGAACCACATGACCAACAATCAAAAATTTCATTTGGAGCGGAGGATTTCAGAATAGAAGGCTACATTCTTTTTGGTTATCAACTCCGGATCAAATTTACTATGTACTTTTTTTCTAGCTGCAGCTCCAATTTCTCCGAGCTTTTCCCTCCCTTGCAAAGCTTGAATCACCGTTTGGGCAATGCTTCGCGGATCCAACGGATCACAAAGCCAACCAGTCACCCCATGGTCTATGGTCTCTGGGCCGGGGCCCTTGTCCGAAAAGATCACGGGCTTTCCCATGGACATAGCCTCTGGAGCCACTAAGCCTTGGGTTTCCATATGTGAGGGAAAAACACATATTTCGGCTTGCTCATAGTACTTTGGAAGATCATCATGTGATACGGGTCCATGAAAATTAATTTTCTCCAAAATTTCCGCGGGAGTGCTTTCTTTGAGCATTTCTGTAAATGAGAGTCCTTGAGAGTCACGGGAATCTCTGCCGTACACCTCAAGATGTACTTCAGGAAATTTCTCTATGATTTCCGGAAGGGCAAGAATAAGTTGCCTAATCCCCTTTTTCTCGCAGACTGTCCCAGCAAACACTAGTTTCCCCTTAACAACCTTATCGGGATCGGCCTCATAAAACTTAGTCAGCGGAACAGGATAATTGATGACCTCAACCCGCTTACCCCCAAAAGACAAAAGCTTTCCAGTATGGACTTTCACATAGTCTGAGACTGCGATAAAAGCGACTGCTTTTTGGAAAGACCTTTTCTCTTGAAAGCTTTTCCAGCGGTTGACTTTCCTATTTTCTCCTTCTGCAAAAAAATGATGTCCTCCATGAAGCCGAATTACATACGTAAAATCTGAATGCCTTTTTAGAAAAGCGAAATTTAATTCGGACCCTTCTATGATATCGATTGGAGTTTGGGTATGGATTGATACTAGCTCAGTGAAAACGTCCTGATAATTTTTACGCCATGCCAGCACTTTAGATTTACGATGGGGAATGGTGATTACCCTTACTCCTTCAATAATTTCCTCCATACGGATGTCCACAAAACCAATTCCTAGGACTGTCACATGGTGACCTTGACGAAGAAGCTCCTTGGTAAATGTGCTTAAGAAAGTTCCTATTCCGCCATAAATGGCACCTGGTTTAGGGAATTCTTGAGATAAAAAACAAATATGCATTAGACTTGAATAGATTCTTTATTTGCCACGTCCACGAGGAGTTTCGCCAGATTACTAGCCGCGGATTGATTTTGGGATTCTGCTCCTATTATTCTATTCATCCATTTTTTGCGATCCTTTGCCATTTGATCCGGATGATCTAAAATAGCTCTTACTTTTTCCTTGATCTCCTCAGTCCCATTTGCCCAAACAATGGCATCCCATGTACCCATAGATTTGAAATGCTGGAAGTTGTAAATATCCCTTACAGTCCATTCTTGATCAGCAGTATGATCGTAATTCAGATATAAACCAGGACTATCAAACCAACTGAAATCCAAAGCCATGGTGGACCCTATGTTAACCACAGTCGCGCAATGGTAGCTCAGGTTTACCAAATGATGAATATCCTCAGGCAAAGGATAAAACTCATTCCAATGCTTCCCTTTGTTCCATTTAGGTGGGAGGTGGACGATCTTAGGGAAATCTTTTAAAACATCGGCATAGCGGTCTGCAGACTCCACGGGTACCTGACGGAAAAGTAACTGAACATCATCTTCCTCGTCCAAAGCATTGGCAACATCTCGAAGGTAAGCTGCGTCGAAGGGAGAAGTTTTGATATCACAGCCTGAAAAACAAACCCATTTTTTTTTGGAATCAAGACCGTGTTCCCTAGCAAAATCTTCACGCGTTTGAATTGAGCGCATGTTTTTATAAAAGTCAAACTGGGGTGTACCAGTAATACTAATCTGATTTCCTTCGATTTCGGGATAGTAAAATTGTAGCTCAGATTTCATGTGTTCAGACCAGACTGAATAAAAATCAGTTCTCAAGGGAAGTCTCGCTTTGGGTAAATTATCCCAAGAAAAAATCGAAGCTACCGTAGGTATTTTTAATGCTTTTGCGGCTTCCATGGCAAAAGCTGCCCCCGGAAATCGTTGATGAGTACACAGGATCACGTCAGGATTCATATCCTTCAGATCTGATAAATACTGCTTATAAGCTGGAGTTTTAGAAAGACGTGAAAAATATATTTTTTCAGTATTCAAAATACCCTCATATCCTTTAATCCGCTTGCCCAGAAACTCTGATAATCTAATAAGGGCTTTCCGTTTTAATGGCCCTTTTCTCTCATGCCAGTTCAGCATGATCGTAGGATTATCTGTGATTCCAGCGTTGTGTACAAGCCTGGCATAAGTACTACTCTCGCGAAGAATCTGAACAGTCAAATCCTCCTTAAAGCCCTTAAAAGTTTTTTGCTGTGGTAGATACCCGCTCACCTTAGCTGAAAGCTCAACTACCTGCGAGGCTAGGGCATGCCAGATCACAACCTCATGTCCTGATTCATAGAGCTGACGGATAATATCAGAATAAAGGTAATTTCGGATTCCTACTCCATCAGGAATCAAAAAGCAAATTTTACTCATATAAGATCTCTGCTGAATTTATCCATTGCCAGATGTAAAAGCTATTGTCATTTTCACCCTTTAAATAACGATCCCAGTAATCCAACATTACCTTCTTATCGAACCAACTCGAGTGCTCAGCCAGCCACTGAATTCTATCCCCGGACCAATCTTTTAATTCTCCGCCAAGCCATTCTCGTTGTGGTGTTTGTAAAGGTCTTTTCGGGGCTAAAGTGATTGAATCTCCTAAGAATTTATTGGCAATTTGACGAAGCGCATATTTTTGGACACCATTTTTTCGCTTGAAATTCTCAGGTCTTGAAAATGCGTATTCCACCAGCCTATAATCTAAAAATGGCTCTCTAAGTTCTGTGCTGTAAGCCATACTCATTCGATCATTGAAGCGTAGGGCACGTGGAATTTTGGTATAAAACAAATCTCTATACTGAAGATTAAGTAGCCGTTCAGAAAAAGGTTCTGGAAATGATTTGTACTCTGCCTTACCTAAAAAATCTTTCCTTAAACTATCAGCTTTTACAGGAGAAGACTTGACACCCTGAACTATAGAGTTTCCCGTCTGAAAATAATAATCATAGCCAGCCCAAGACTCGTCAGCCCCTTGTCCATCAAGTAAAACCAATACACCCTTTTCTCTGGCTCTTTCAAAAACTTTTCCATAAGCTAGCGTGGGTATACCGCCAAATGGTTCCATCTGCAGGGCTGAAAACCGCCTCGTCAACTCAGGGACTTCTGAAGCTGTGAGGAGACAAGTATTTAATGGGAAATTGGTTTTGGAAATCATCTCTTTCACCCAAGGAAGCTCATCATATCGTTCATCCTCAGTGTAAAACGTGAAAGCCTTGATACTCTCTGACCCGGGATTTTCGGCAGAAACTAATGCTAATAATGTGCTCGAATCCAAGCCACCACTCAAGTTGAATCCTACCGGAACATCTGCTCGAAAACGCAATTTGATAGAATCTCTCATTAACTGAAGAATATAATCCTCTTCATCTTTATGAGAAACTTCGCCCAAATTCTTGACCGCCTCAACAAAAAAGTACCATTGAGATATCTTCTTCCCTGCTTTAGAAATTTCTAGATAGGATCCTGCCGGCAATTGATAAACGCCGTCCCAAAAGGTTTCATCCGGCATGCCATATACTCCCTTGCTAAAGAATGAGGCCCAAACACTTTGCTTAGGTGTTTTTTCAATCCCACCTGCGAATAAAGCTGGAATTTCAGATGCGAAAAAGAACGAATCCTCAAAGTCACTGTAATAAAAAGGTTTAACTCCAAACCGATCTCTAGCAGCAAACAGCTTTTCCTCCACTTTGTCCCAAATGGCAAATGCAAACATACCATTGAGCTTATCCAAGCAACCTACCCCCCACTGAATATAAGCCTGGAGCAAGACCTCAGTATCGGAGCCAGTCCGAAAATGATGACTTTTGGCAAGATCAGCTCGAAGCTCTAGATAATTATAGATTTCACCATTGAAAATGATGCAAAATCTATGATCAGGACTAAAAAATGGCTGATTACCTGCTTCGGATAAGTCAATGATAGACAGTCTATTATGACCTAATGCAATCTTACCATTTTCAAGAAATTCACCTTGATTATCCGGGCCTCGATGGCTTTGCGCTTTTAGCATCGCTTCAAGCCTATTTAGACTACCAGCTCTCCCCAGTATTCCTGCTATTCCACACATTTAGGTTGACGGAAAAAGTTTTGATGCCATATCCTCTGCCTGTGCCCAATCAGCCATGGTATCCAGATTTACATGAGTAGATTCATCGCCTAAAACATATCCCACCTTGGAACCATAAAGACTTCTCTGACTCGTCAAAACCTGTGTCTTTGTCAGATAAAGACCGCCATCTCTATAATAGCTAGCCGGCAATTCTTGTCTTCTAGGAATAATCTTTTCTTCCCCTGTGGCTATTTTAAGATAGCCTTGATTGTTTGGTTCAAACACCCAATGAGGATTGAATTCATGAGGAACGGGTAAAACCGAAATAACAGAGTCTGAATCCTGATCCATCATCAATTGAATGGCTTCATCGATGATTCCTTTTCTTCGAAAGGGACTAGTCAGTTGCAAAATGCAAACAGCATCGAAAAACACTTCTCTAGAAGCAAAATATTCTATCGCATGAAGTAATACTGCCAAAGTTGGAGAATTGTCTGCGGCCAATTCGCTCGGCCTTTCAAAAGGCACTTCTATTCCCAAATCGCTACCGACGGCCATAATTTCGGGATCATCGGTACTTAATATAACTCTTGAAAGCAGCTGACTCTCTAGAGCAGATTGGACAGTATAAGACATCAGAGGCTTCCCGTTCAGAATTTTAATATTCTTTCTTGGAATTCCTTTTGATCCTCCTCGAGCAGGTATAATACCTAAGACATTCAAGTATATCTGGCTTTAGTAGGTTATTGTCTTTGAAAATTTCAAAGGTAATTCTGCCAATAGATTGGCCATTTTGATCCCAGCATCTCCTCCACCGTAAACAAAGGACCGAGGAGTTCTACTATTTTTAGAATGCTCCTTCATGGCTGCAGATATAGCTGCGGGATCATAATCCACATCAATCACATTTTTGCCACGATCCCGGGAATTTTGCCTACTCCCAATATTAACAACAGGTACTCCCAAATAGGCACATTCTCTTATCCCTACGCTGCTATTCCCTATTAATCCCTTAGAATTAGACAAAAGCTTTAAGAAATCCGTCGGCTGCATATTTTTAAAAAAATGAAATTTTTTAAGATTATGATTTTCTCTAAATGCTCGAATTCCGGTACTAGTTCCATCAGCACCAGCATCAACATTCGGCCAGAACCAAAGTATTGGCTCATCCCTTTCATAAGCAGCCTTCAAAGTAGCTTCAATTTGAATTCTTGAAGAACCGATCTCTGTGGTGACAGGATGCTGCATGACTACCCAATAGCCATTTGCTAGGTCGGGTTTTGAACCTACCCCACCATATTTTTGAAAAGGATCAAAATCAAGTCCAGAAATTCCCTCTATTTCAGCGGCAAGATCAATACTTGGACAACCAGTATTAAAAACGACATCGGGCTTCTCTCCTAATTTAATCACTCGTTCTAGGGCACTTTCCGAAGCCACGAAATGATAATCAGCAAGTTTGGTAATCGCATGACGAACTTTCTCGTCTATATTTCCCGTGACTTCTCCGCCCTGGACATGTGCCAAAGGAATATTCATGTAGCTGGCTGAAATAGCAGTAGCCATCGTTTCAAATCGGTCGGCGACTGTGACAACAATGTCTGGATTGAGATTATCGAAAACCGTAGAAAGCTCTAAAATTCCTATTCCAGTTGTTTTGGCGGCTGCGGTAAGGTTTTCTCCTTCCAATACATTAAATACTTTTGCAGCGATCGAAAAACCATCTTGTTTAATATAATCAACAGCTGAACCGTATCTATCCAAAAGAGCTGATGCTGCTATCACTAGCTGTAGTTCAAGTTGAGGATGATTTTGGATGGCCCGTAAAGCAGTTTTGATTCTAGAATAAGAAGGCCTTGCCGTGACCACAACACAAATTTTTCTTTTATCCATAATTAGCTCTCTAAATCTGACCAATTAATAAAATCCCATTTTTTGAGATCTACCTTAAGTCTTTTACCAATTACCTTTTGAAAATCTCCGGCATTGATTCCAAACCCTTTAGGCTTTTTACTTTCTAGGTGAGCTTTGGTCAGGATTTCTCCTGCTTTCAAATCACAGTTAACTGCAAGACTCTTTTCGAATATTTGCTTTAAATTTTCAAATGCCGAAATATCTTCCTTTACAATCGGCTTCATTAAAGCATCTTGAATCTGCTCGATTCCATAAACCAGAGTTTTGGTCTGATCAATGGTTATGCTAGCAGGAGTATCAGGCCCAAATTGGCGTTTATCAAAAACTACGTGAAATTCAAATATCTCTGCACCCAAAGTTGCAGCTGCCAAACTAGCGAAAATATCTCCACTATGATCTGAAAAACCGATTGGAAGATTATATCTGTTTTTTAATTCTGAAATTACATTAAGTCCCCACTGGCCTGGCACAGTTGGATAGGCAGTTGTGCATTGTAGAATGCTAAGAGGATTTCCAAAACCTTGAATAAATGAAACTGTCCTATCTAATTCTTCCCAAGAACTCATGCCTGAGCTAAGAATAATTGGTTTTCCTGTTTCACAGATTTTCTCCAGCATTAATAAATTGGATACTTCACCCGAACCTATTTTATACCTTTTGACACCAACCTTTTCTAGCCAGTCTACTGCCAAGTTGCTGAAAGGTGAAGATATAAGCTCCAATCCTCGGTCGATGGCATGTTCAGACAGTTCCATCCATTGCGGCAAAGAAAACTCCATTCTACGCCAATAGTCCATTCGGGTATTGTCTTGCCTGCTAAATTTCACCCTGAAGGGCTCATGAATAGAACTTTCTGCATCAGCGATATGGGTTTGAAACTTGATCGCATCAACACCAGTATCCGCTAATGCATCAATGTATGCATGAGCAGTACCTAAACTACCGTCATGTGCCTGAGCTATTTCTGCTATTATCATTTTGTTAATGGATTTTCAATCAATCAAATCACACCCCGTCCTGCTGAATATTAGCTTTAAGCTTTGGCGCTGGTCCTCTTTTATCAAATCTTTTCTTAAATAATCTGGTGTAAACTCTTTTTGCCAAATTTGAAATGGGATCTTTTTTTAATTCTGCCAGGGCGATTTGATCAGGAATATTTTGATTCTTTTTTAATTGATCAAAATCTCTACGATTTTGGTCGGTTATGGTATTTCCCATATGAATCACCCATGGACGAAGCGTACTGAGTCTCCAATAGCCTAAATCATCTATAGGCTTATCAATCCAATTAACTTCACTCCCATTTGAAATCTTTATAAAGGAAGGGTAATTCGGCAAAGAAAAGACAGCTTCTCGTCTTAGTGTCATGATTTGATGCCCACTTCCTACCACAGCAGTATGATCATTTCTATTCACAGTTGGCAAAACGCCATCATATGATTCCAGAAAATCCCACTCATAACAGGAATAGATATCCTCGATGTCCTTTGGAAATTCAGATTTTAAGAAGCCAAAGGAAAGTTTTTTTTGAATTATGGATCTCAGGACGGCAGAAGAAAAATAATACATATGACGAGCAATCGGGAAAGGAGCGACTGAACCTGCTTGTTCAAAACATTTAAAAACCTCCTCTGTAGCCTCTTGCCATCCTGGCTTAAAAAGTATATCGCTGTCTGAAATAGTGATAAGGTCCTCTCTACATGCTCTAGCTGCCCCAAGAATAGCGTCAACTTTACCTATATTATCTGAACGAGATACCAGAGTTTCGATAATTCCTTTCTCCCATTGCTCATGAAGCCATTCTCGTACTTCTATACAAGATCCATTATCCACTACTGTAATGGCCGATCTTCCGTGCTGCGTAAGCCAAGCAGACTTAATACAAGTTTTGTATACCTCAAATACCTCTTTGAAATATCCTTCAAAATTTGGAACGAAAACAGGAATAATAATGCGGTGATAATACTTCTTCGGGATGGTCGCATCCAATTTAGCCGGGTTAACTCCTATTCTCATGAGCTATTTAAGTTTAAATTCGTTTTTGATAAAAACTAAATTACCAGCCCCAGAGCTACTTTGGACCAGCTTTGAAATCAACGAGTATTCTTTAGAAACCATATAGTTATAAACCTCTCCACCAAGGTCTTCTTCTATCGAGGAATCCGTTTCTACCATGACCAGTTTTGGTCTAAAATATTCCCAATCGTTTGACTGTAGCACTTCTAAATCCAATCCTTCAACATCCACGTCCAAAATGTCTAGTTTATGGGCGTTCCCAAATTCTTCCACGATCTCCTTCATGGTGGTAATAGGGATATCGATTTCACTTTCAATGTATTTCACCAAACCATTTTGCTCCAAAAAGCTATAGTCAAAGGTATTCATCGAACTCATTTTTTGAGGAAGGCGGTAATATTTCAAAATACCAGCTTCGGCTCCAATACCCTTGTTTACAAAGGTGTCCTTTGGGCGAATCTTTTGAAACAAACTGCCCAGAGAAGGATTTGGATCGACCACGAGACCTACCCAACCTCTGAGATAAAAGAAATAAGTATTGGAAAAAGTTACCGGCTCAAAACAACCTATATCGAGGTACATTCCTTGATTTGTATTCAATAATTTGAATAGCTGAATGTCCTCACCGGACTTTGAAAACGAGACTCTATATCTGCTATGAATCAGTTTTCGCAAATAGCTTTTTATCACTCAAAACTAAAATTACGTTATTAAACCTACTTGAATTTCTGAACGCTTCAAATGGAACACACGCAACCAAATCTCCAGCACCAAGATCCCAAAAAGAACGCGAGAATACTGTATACCTCCATTTTTTCGTAGAGAATTTAATAATTCTAAAATACCATTTTTATTAAAAGAAAGTAATGCTTCCGAGTGGCCTTCATGAAGATAAGATTCTAGAAGGTCCCCCCATTCAGCTCTCAAATACTCCCAATAAGGGATGGTAAACCCTTTTTTGGGAGCAACCCAAGGCAAGCCCGTGAAATCTGAAAGCAGTGATTTACTCAACTCTTTGTCGACACCATTTGGCATTAGGCTTTGGGTGGGAACTTGTAATAAATAATCAACCAAATGATGATCCAAATACGGGGCTCTTACCTCTACAGAGGAATGCATTGCTGCCGAGTCAACCTTAAACAAAAAGTCTCCAGGAAGTCTTGAAAGAAGATCAATTCCAAATGAAATTTTGGACTCATTGGATTTATACTTTGGCGATATTTTTTTCAACAGCTGCAATTGAACGCCTTGCTCACTTCCACTTTTGAAAACCTTGTCCATAACTCCACCATTCAAATTATGCGCAGAGTAGTATCCTTCCCAACCAGCCCATGCCATTCTATTCGAATCATTCAATTGATTCTTAAGTTTAGGGCTTAATTTTGGATTTGAAATTCCAAGCCCAAATTGAATTAGCTTGTCACCAAAGGGTATGGGTTTGTTTTTTGACTTCAGATAAATGTTTGGGCGGTTGTAAGATCCGAAAATTTCATCTCCTCCATCACCGGAGAGCATTACGGTAAAATTGCCCTTCACCTTGTTGGTTACCAAGTGACTTGGAATCAATGATGCATCAGCCAATGGCTGTATATTTCTAAAGATGGTTGATAAGTGATCAACAGATTCTGTACTGACGGGTACAATTTCATGTCTAATCCCTAATTTTTTAGCAAGCCGAGTTGCGCCTTCGGTTTCGTCAGTGATATCCTCCGAAGTACTCATGGTTACTGCTGTGATATCCGGTTTGATATCCCTTGCTATAGCAGTAATCAACCCCGAATCTACACCAGCACTAAGGAAGGTGGCCACAGGTACATCTGCATTTAATTGCTTATCAATGACCCCATAGAGCATTGAGCGGGTATTTTTCTTTAAATCTTCAAAACCGATGGGATCCCCAACTTGGGTAGGAAATTCATAGTATTTATCCCAGTGAAATTCCCCTTTTGAGTTTATTTTCAAAAAACTGGCTGGAGGAAAATTAGACACCTCTTTATAGATGGTGTGATGAAGATTGATATACATTCCTTCCAGTAAATCAACCACTGCATCGGGGTTGATGGTCAAAGGTTGATTTACCAGCTCTCGAAGCGCACGCAACTCAGAAGCAAAATAGAATGCCTCTTTATTTTCCACATAAAAGATTGGTTTTTCTCCAAATCGATCTCTGGCTATAAAAATTTCATTTTTTTGATCATCCCAAATCGCAAAAGCAAACATACCTGTCAGTCTAGCACAAACACTTTCTCCAAAGGCATGGTAACCAGCCAAAAGAACCTCTGTATCTGATTGCGTATAAAACTGATACCCTACAGCCCTAAGCTCCTCCCTTAATTCTTTGTAATTATAAATTTCTCCATTGAATGAGATCCGCATGTGTAAGTCCGGACGCTGATACGGCTGATCTGCAGCATGAGAAAGATCAATAATCGAAAGTCGATTATGACCAAGAATTACATTCTCATTTGCCCAAGTCCCTGTAGCATCTGGTCCTCTATGCTCCTGAAATCCCAGTGCTGAAATCATCCTAGACTTAGCGGCATCATTTAGAGGCACTTTGTGGGAAAATATTCCAGCTATACCACACATATCAGGATTCTAGAGCGTTTAAGAAACGGGTTTCCCAGTTCGAATATGAATGTAACTGATCTAACTTAGCTTTGTCAGGAGCCTTAATTCCTCGATTTCTTTCCTTTAAAAAAATTTCAAAGGCTTCTATCCAATCATCTACCACATTTGGCCTTTCCACCAAGATCGAATTATCTACTCCCTCCAATAAATAAGGGATACCACCTAGTTTTGAGGATATCGCCCAATTCCCGCATTTTATGGCTTCTGCTAGGGATAAGCCGAAACCCTCTTGCCAAAGCGAAGTGAAAAAATACACATCAGACAGTCTTAGGTACTCGGGAAGTTTTTCATTTGGAATCTTACCCACTTGCAACCAATTTTCATGGTCAATAGTTGGGATGGGATCATGGCCGATACTTATAATTTTAATTTCTGGATGAATTCTTAAAATCTTTTCCACCACTTTTCTAAATATGTGAAGGCCTTTTACCGGTCGAGAATTAGCCATCCAAGAAATCACTAAATCATTTTCACCCAATCCAAACTTCTCCCTTTGCTTCTTTTTTTCAGAAATAGAAAGTGGAGAAAATTCCTCTCCCACAACCCCATTTCCTACTATAAATACTTCTGGAGTAAATTGATAATTAGTCAATAAAGTCTGTTTGTAGCCCGATTCTGTCAAGAAAAACACTTTATCAACTTGGTCGAAAACAAAGTTATTGGAGGGCAAACTATGCCCATGATGAGAATAGTAAATTTGGGTACCCTTGGGAAGATTAGACTTAATTGATACTACAGCTTCTAGAAGAGTTCTATCATCGACTACTAGAATTTGAAGTGCATGTCCTGCTTGTGCAATGTTTCTAAGCTCTTTCAGGTACCCTCGATAGATTTTCTCAGCCCTTCGACGACTAGCTTTTTCCCATAGTTTCAATTCTTTTTTTTTTGTAAAAATGAATCTTTCACTAGGTTCGGTAGTCGGGGAAAGCACATAATCGAAATAATTCAACCGTCTTTGAAACGACATAATCCGATTGGTCCAACTACCAAATGTGGTCGGTGGCAAAGCAATCGATGAAACCAGTACCTTATACTGCATATTTGGGTCGGAACAGGCTAAAACTCCTGCAATTCGACCATTCGCTTAAATAATGTGTTTTGTCCTACTAAGGACTCAAATGAACCTCTACCCACAATATCACCCTTATCCAAAACCAAAATCTCATCTGCCTTTTTAACAGTACTCAACCGGTGTGCAACAATGATGATGGTATATCTTCCTCTGAGGTTATCAATATTTTCTTGAATCGATCGCTCAGTCTCACTATCCAGTGCAGAAGTCGCCTCATCCAAAATAAGGATATCTACATTTTTGTAGAGTTCACGAGCTATAGAAATTCGCTGTTTTTGACCACCGCTGACAAGCATCCCGTTATCTCCTAAGGTCGTAGCCTCCTTGTCTGGCAATCCTTCTACAAAATCCTTGATATTGGCGAGACGAATCGCATCTTCAAACCTCTGAATATTTTCGGGTGTTTTGTCATCCCAAAAAGTGACATTATTGAAAATATTATCATTAAATATTACAGGCTCCTGAGTGATATATCCGAACCTTCTTCGATAAGACGCCCTCTCCCAGTCAGTCCTAGTTTTTGAATTGATGATTATTTCGCCTTTTACCGGCTCCAGTAATCCAATGATCAAATTTACCATTGTGGTCTTGCCTGAACCAGATCCTCCTACCAAAGCCAATGTCCTTAATGGCTGAATATCCAAATTAATATTCTTCAAAACGGGGATATCTTCTTTGTACGCAAAAGACATATTTTTCAGCTCTATATGATTGAGCTTCTTTACCTCGGGTTGGCCACCGACCGGTTCAGTCAAGCGTCTGAACTCATCCATCAATTCCATCGCTGCAACAATTCCCCCATAGTGAGCTACAAATCCTTGCCAACTGGTTTGAAGACTGATCAGGTAATTCAGTGCTCGATAAAAGAAGAGCAAACTGGCAAGTATGGTGGACATCTGTCCTCCTAAGTAATTAACCTGAATAATAATTACAGCTACCACTATAAGCAAGACAATCGGCTCTCGTGTTGAAGAAAGGAATGCGTTATAAACACCGATTTTCTTTTGCTGATACTCAATCGAATCAATGATCGCCTTGAGCTTCATTTTATATTTCGAAAAGTAATCCGTGGCCTTCAGGTACTTGAAATTATGTACCGCTTGTATTAAATAAGACTGAAATTCATGATTATAGGCAGTGACTCCCACAGAAGCTTTCTCCGTAAACTTGAAAATCATCTTGAAGAGAAAGTTCGACATGAAGCCCCCAATACCAACAAGTATCGCAAATTGAAAATTTGACAAAAGGGCCAGCGTCAGATATACTGCGAGTAAGACTACAAATTGAATGGTGCTGAAGTAGGTAAGGAAACTATAGGTTACCTTAAATACCTCTCCGGATAGTGTATTTTGGATTTTGCCGGCATCAAGATTGACGAAATTTTTGTAAGACATGCCACCCAGCCCATCTACCATTTCGTATCTCAATTTTTTGACAAACTCCATCTGAAGCTTTGTCTTCCAGATTCCATCATAAAACTTGATAACGGATTTTGCGAAGAATAGCACCACCATCACCACTAAAATCACATTGAGATTCAATCCAAAACCTAGTGCCTCAATCCAGTCTAAAAGGAAATTTAGGCTTCCTAAAGCCTCTCTACTTTCTGGAGTAAAACCATCCGCAGCCATGGTAAAGACTGGGATAAACAAGGCCAGACCAAAGCCATCCAGGATCCCTACTAGTAAACTCGCGAAAATCAGTATAAATACCTTATAACCAAGGTATTCGTAAAAAAATGCGAAATACTTAAAATACTTCTGAAGAAAATTATTCACCCTCGCTTATTAAAATCCAAATCTTTTCTTGCGCTTCTGATCCTCTTCGTAATAGCCGTATCCATAGCCATAAGAATAGCCATAGCCACCATATGTAAGTTTCGACGAATCAAGACCATTGAAAATGGCATAAATATTTTTCACACCTTTCTGCTCCTTCAATCCATTCACCGCATCAATAAATGCCTTGTCGCTATAATTTTGCCTAAACACAAATAGCGTAAAGTCCACCAAAGACAGAAGGTCAAGAGTCTCAGACACTAGTCCTACAGGTGGGGTATCAAGAATGACAACATCATAAACACCTCTCAATTCCTTAATCAGCTTCTCGAAATCCACAGAGAAAAGTAGCTCAGAAGGATTTGGGGGAATAGGTCCTGAAAGAATCAAATCGAGGTTATCATACTTGGTTTGTTTTACTATTTTTTGCCAATCATCTTCCTGCCCACTCAAAAAAGAGGAAAGACCAATATCATTTTTCAATCCGAAATCTTCGAAAATCTTTGGCTTTCTCATATCACATCCTATCAGGACTGTTTTCTTTCCTGTCAAGGAGTACACTGAGGCCAAATTCATAGCACAGAATGTCTTACCCTCGCCAGAAATCGTCGATGTAATCATGAAAGTCAACTGACGTTCTTTTGGAACCAAAAACTTGATATTCGATCGTAAGGATCTAAAACCTTCCGTAATTCCTGATTTACCCGAATTAAACACCACAAGGTTCTCTTTAGAGTCATTGTATAGAATATTAGAGAGTACCGGAATTTTCAATAATCTTTCTAGGGTTTTTGGGTCTTCGATCTTAGTTTTCAAAAACTCCCGAATAAAGACAAAAAGAATCGGAAGCAAAAGACCGGCAAATGCAGCAGCACTGTAATTTCTGGTCGGGTTTGGACTTACCTGTAGAGATCCTCCCTTAGCATATTCTATGATTTTGTTATTGGGAGTATTTGAAGCTTTCGAAATAGCTGATTCCGCTCTTTTTTCAGATAAGAAGTTGTAGATATTTTCTGTGAGGGTCTGCTGTCTTTCGATCCGAATCAATCCCTGCTCAGCTGCTGGAAGATTTCTGAATGATGACTCTAGGCCAGCCTTTCTGTTTTCCAGATCATTAATGATCATTTCATTATTGACATCCACTCGTTTCAGAATCTCACGAATAGAACTGTTCAAATCTGCTAGATTTTTATTGACTTCTCGTACAAGAGGCGAGGTTTCCGTTTGTGTAGCCAAAAGCCTAGATCTTTCTACTTGGGTATTCAAAAGGTTTTCAATTAATCCATTTAAGTATGGATCATCTATCCCTAGGCCAGATGGCACAACAATCTGACTGTAATCTTCTCTGACTAGGTACTCTTGGAGACCCTGATAGTATCTTCTCTTTAGTCTTTCCTGCGCTAATTGCGATTCTATGGTTGTCAATTGATTGAAAACCGTAGAGCTCTCATTGCTTAGGTTATAAATCTTGTTTGTAGAGCGGAAGTTCTGTAATTCATTTTCAAAAACCTTTAATGAATCTGCAACTCCAGCTACTTGACTATCAATGAAAGTGATCGTCCTATTGGCTATTTCATTTCTATCTTGAAGTTCAATTTCCAAATAAGTAGCCATCAGCGTGTTTAGATAATCCTCCGCTTTGGCTCTATTTGCCATAAGTAAGGATAGGTCTAAGATGGAAGAGTTCTTTTCTGAAAGCTCAACAATTAGGCTCAAGGAATAATTATTGATTAAAAACTCCTTATCTCTGAGAACAACCATACTTTCTCCTTTTTCTCTACTGGAGGTATTGGATACCCTAAAACGATACTGAGGAGTTTCTACCCACTCACCGAAGGCATATTCTGCTGAAGGTACCTCTTCAGTCCAGTCCTTGCTTCCATCGGGTAGATACATCGTATACCCCGGAGCATCAAAATTAACACTGTACGAATCAATCGTATTCCAAGTGATCGTAATAGGTGCATTAATGAGCTGAGGAGCCTTCCAATCTACCTCCATCACGATTGGAGTATTTTTGTAGATTTCTTTTGGGATAAAAGTGCCTTTCTCGTAATACTCAACCTGAAAATTCAGCTTTTCTAGGGTAGCCGAAGCAATTGGTCGAGATTTCAAAATGATGGTTTCATTTGTAATTCCGACACCCTGCTCCCCAGGCATTCCTGGAGCTTCAAAAAATGAAAGTGATTTAGAATTTTCTTTTATAAAGAATTTGCTAGACACGCGGTAAATCGGCGTTGCCTTTTGGGTCATGTAGTAGGCTATACCAAGGCAGGTCACAAGGCTCAAAATAACCCAGGGCCAAATTCTTATAATCTTGGGTAGTATAGCTTTAAAATCAAAACTACTTTCCTCTTCTTGGAAGTAATCCTGCTCTTCTTTATCTAAGCTCATGTAATGATTTTTTAATTTTGAATTAGAGTAAGAACCAAAGCAACAGCTGTAATGGTGGTAGTCAAAAGAGTCAAGGTCTCTACTAAGGTGGTTCCTGATCCTAGCTCCCTAACCTTCATAGGCTCTGCATAGATCATATCATTTGGACGGAGAAAGTAATATTCCGATCCAAGCAAATCTCTATCCAGGAGGTTTATTTTGTGAATTTGAGATCCGTCTGGATACTGTCGCACAAGAAGTATCTCATCACGTTTTGCCACACTGGTCAGATCTCCAGCGAATGCAATCGCTTCAAAAATTGTTACTCTATTTTGAAGGATGGTGTACTTTCCAGATCGAGTAAATTCACCTAAAGCACTGAATCGAATCCCCCCCAATCTTACCCTCACAAAGTACTCGTTCTTGTTTACAAATTCGGCTACTTTGGATTCAATGAGATCTTTGGCCTGGTCTGTGGAGAGTCCTAGAAGATTGACTTTCCCTAAAAGTGGAATTTCAACTAAACCAGTCTCATCCAAAGTGTATCCATTCATAAAGAAGGCATCACCTGCACCTTGACCTCCACCCATTTGCGCCATATTATTATTTGGATCAGCACTGATCGCGCTAAAAATCAAATTCAATTCAGGACTCGTGGTTTTGATATTTATTTCCACGATATCATTGACTTGGAGAAAATACTCTTCTGTCTCATAAGGATACTTCTGGCTGGTTTCTACCAGCACACCGGCTTCTTCTTCCTCCAATTGCTGCATGTAAATGATTTTTTTATTTGACACGCAGGAATAAAAAGTCAAAGCTACAAGAAATAAAATTGTAGACAGGAAATGTCTTTGTTTCATTGGACTAGGATTAATTGAATTAATGGGTAAAAGTAGAGATAAAAAACAACATCTGCTTAGGTACTAAAGACGAGCATCAACATCGGCCTTGTCTAAGAATCCTTTGACGTCAAAAACGACTTGATCTTGAGATTTTTTGATGGACAGAGATTGAAATTGGTCATGAGCCACAGCTAGGATAATGGCCGAATAATCAGAAAGATTAGGCACATCTTCACCATGTCTAATGTCAATTTGGTACTCGTGCTTTACCTCTTCGGCATTGGCCCAAGGATCATAGACATCAACTGAAATGTCAAAACTGCGCAACTCATGGAAAATATCAATGACTCGTGTGTTTCTCACATCTGGACAATTCTCCTTAAATGTGAATCCCAAAATTAGCACCTTGGCGTCGATTACTTTTAAATCTTTACGCATCATGTGCTTGATCACTTCAGTAGCCACATGCTTGCCCATACTATCATTTAGGCGTCTACCAGCCAATATAATTTCTGGATGATAACCTACTTCCTGTGCCTTTTGAGCCAAATAAAACGGGTCAACTCCTATGCAATGCCCTCCCACAAGTCCAGGCTTAAATTTCAGGAAGTTCCATTTGGTACCAGCCGCTTCGAGGACTTCGTTGGTATCAATACCCAAAAGATTGAAGATCTTCGAGAGTTCATTCACAAAGGCAATATTGATGTCACGCTGTGAGTTTTCAATGACTTTGGCTGCCTCAGCCACCTTTATAGACGGTGCTTTATGGGTTCCCGCAGTAATTACAGATCGGTATAGCTCATCCACATAATTCGCGATCTCAGGTGTACTTCCAGCAGTAACTTTCAAAATTTTCGCGACGGTATGTTCTTTATCGCCTGGGTTTATCCTTTCTGGTGAATATCCAGCGAAAAAGTCCTCATTAAATTTTAAACCTGAAAACTGTTCCAAAACCGGTACGCATTCTTCCTCAGTCACACCAGGATAAACGGTAGATTCATAGATCACCACATCCCCTTTTTTGAGGTATTTCGCGATCGTTTCAGAAGCTTTTAGCATCGGGGTAAGCACGGGACGATTGTGTCTATCCGTAGGAGTCGGTACAGTGACAATATAAATATTGCAATCCCCAAGCGCGTCAAAGTCAGCAGTACAAAATAAGCCAGCTGTAGAAATTTGAGGTGAATTTGGTACAATTACACTACTCAAAAGATCATCACTAACTTCAAGTGTTGAGTCTTTCCCTTTCATCAATTCGACTACGCGCGCTTGATTAATATCGAGTCCCACCACGGGGTATTTCTTAGCAAACTCCACTGCTAGGGGTAAGCCTACATATCCTAGACCGATTATAGCAATTTTCGAGTCTTTTATGGGTTTTACCATGGTAACCAAAATTGGATTAAAATATGAAACAGTAAATATAGACTAAATTCAGCTTCGCCCTTTCAGTCACAATTTGTCACCTACTAAAGCTTGGGATATCTCACTTTTCAACAAAAACATAAAAAGTGAGTACTATTTTTACTCAGTATTTAGCAGGCAAAACTAAAATAATCCCCCGGAAAAAACACATGGAGAAGATTTAATTGCCACTAAGACTATAAATCAGATTTAGCGAGCCATAGAAGGACAATAAATTCTGTACGCTCGGAAATTCTTCGGACTGAATTCCCTCAGGAATCCATTGATAATTTTGGGCGTAAATGAATTGAGCTTTAGAGCTCAGCAAGAGATTATTCCACCTTTTATCAAAAAGCAACCCCATACTCAAGTCTATCCAAGGTTGCTTTTCTTCATTTTGGCCAAAGGCCCGATAAAAGAAATCTTGATGGTTTTCCAGGCGCTCTAAGACGATCCCCATCTTATTCATTCCTTCCACTCTCGCTATCTCCAAGGTTTGAACGTTGGCCCCTACTCCACTACCCACTCCGAGGGTCTGCCCATAATTCACAAAGCCTCTAGCCAGACCGTGAGTATGCCAGGTTTGATTGCCAATTAAGCCTCGATATCGAATATATCGATTTACAGATTCCTGCTGATGTGTGATTTCACCTCTAACTTGAATGAATGTATTTGGTCTGGCCACTGGAAAAAGCTTTTGAAAGCCAAAAATGTAAGCTCTGGCATGCTCCGGATTTAAAATAAATTCCCGCCAATTGAATGAATGATCTCTTCGACCAAACTCAGTATACACTTCAAAATTAGCCTTAGGGGCCAGATACCGAAAAGAAACGCTTACCTGTTGATCTTGGCCTCGTGAGTCATAGGTGATCGTATTCCCATCATCAAATACCCTTTCTTTTTGGAAGAACTCAAAAACAGGAAACCAATCTCTAAAGGTATTGCCCTTTAGCTCATTGTATTGCTGGAAAGTTCTATTGAATCCAAAAAACAAGTTGGGTAGAAATACTGGATTGTATGTGATCGACAGTCCATTCAAATAGCGCCAGTCTCCTGTAAAATCCTGGAAAAAGCGGTTATTCATCGTTTCGTTTTGGCTCGGGTCTAAAAGACTGTTTTCTAGCCTTCCCATCAACAACTGGCCCTCAAAATTTCCAATGAAGGTTTTTAGAGGCCTAGTACTATGCAGCGATAAATGAGGAAAACCCTCTGCATTGTCACTAAAAATCAAGGCATTGAATTGGCCAGGACCCCACCATATATTTTCTGAGCTTAGCGCTAATCCAAAGCCACCTAGATTCAATTGCACTCGAGATTGTCCCCACCACGCTCTGAAAGAATTCGACTCAAATCTCTCAGGATTATCGCCGTCATTCCAATAAAAAAAGCGTGCACTAGTTACTGGAGTACGGAAACCATTCCAGAATCCCTGATACGATCTATTTTCAGAAAATGTCAATTCGGGTTGTAGCTGAATTTCTAAAAATCCAACTGACGCAAAAATACCCGCACTTAAATAGGTTTGTAAACCTACATTTGGAGTCAGCCCCTTATTTCCCCAACCATATGGTCTTTTGGAATTGAACTCTGTAGTAGAAATGATTGGTAAAATGCTAAATCGAAATGAATTTGGCTTTCTTCCCTTATTTATCGGATAAAAAGAATGGAGCGTATTTATAGCATTCCCTGAATCTCGTAAGGTTTGAAAATTGAGGGGCCTCATCATAAAGGAATTGCTCAGACCAAAATTGCCTTTCAATTGATCCCTTCTGAGGTATTCCTCTAAAATTGGTAGACCTGCATTCAGAGTTTGTAACCTTGCATGACGTGGAACCAAGAGGTTCAGCACAATCATTGACATCAAAACAAAAAGCTTTTTTCTGGGCTGCATTTTTACAATCTCCCTGGAGCTTTCCCAAAGAATACTCGCATTGATTCGGCTGCCTCCACCCATCGGAGTCTTGCGATGATCCCTAGAAATTTCACTCTATCAATAAGTGAAATATCAGCACGGTGCACTGTGGAGAAATCTGAGGTTCTAATTCGAAATTTCCCTATCAACTTTAAAAAAACCAATGCCTTACTTGAATCTTGTGGAATCTTCCCTCCGAATCGTTTGGCTTTGACAGACATTTCCTCCCAAGTTTCTCGTGCGGGATGAAAGACTGACATGTCCTTGTCGTAAGTGAGTGTAAACCCGTGAGTCGATGCATTATGGCAAAATTCACGATCTCCACCAGTTAATAGACCAGTTTTAAATCCCCCTGTAGTCTCTATCACCTTTCGACTTACCAATAAATTAGCCGTTACGCCAAAGCCTTCTTTTTGAACATAATCTTCATTTGGGAAGGCAAATACCTGATCAAATTTTCCGTAACTGCTACCAGTCCTGGAAAAAACCTCCACTTTTCCAGCAATGATATCGCTTTGTGGATCATTTGCAATTTCTTGGGCTTTGGAAATCCAATTTTTAGATGGAATACAATCCGAATCAGTAAAAAGCAAAAAATTTCCTTTAGCCACTTCGATCCCCTTATTTCTTGCCGCATACGAGCCGGCAATAGATTCATTCACGATAGTAAGTGAAATAGGGAATTTGCCAAAATCAGGCATTTCTGACTCGGGATCATTATTGGCAACGATTACCTCCACCTGACTTTCATGGTTCACTTGCTCTGCAATGGCATCCAAGCATTTGCCAAGCCTTTCATTGTCGCGATAGGTGGGGATGATAATGGAAATGAAAGTCACGCTGGGCTAGTTCTTTTTCCTATTGAAATAGGTTTTAATCACACCAAAGAAGGAATAGTGAAGAAAGTAATAGCCCGCTTCGACTACATTGAGATGTTCAAATTCACGATAAACTCTCCATTGATATCCTGCCGCTTTAAACTTATTACCCGAAATAGAATCACTGCGCAGCCTATACTTCGCTAGTGGCTCTTGTATGCCGTATGCGAAAGGAATAATCTTCAATATCTGTAGCCAAAGCGCAAAATCTTGTCTTCGGGAAATTATGGGCATATAGACTTTGCCAAGCTGTTCTGTATCATACATGGCAGTCAAACACCCAATGGAACAGGTTTTCAGCAAATCTCTATGATTGACCTTTTTAGGAACCTTCATGACCCCAACATCCTCTTGATCTCGAAATTTGATATAACTTGTATAGGTAAAAGCATGCCCATTTTGCAGCATGAAATCCAATTGCTTTTCAAGCTTCTCAGGCAACCATAAATCATCACTATCCAGAAACGCGATAAACCTGCCTTGTGCAGCTTTTATGCCCCTATTACGGGTGAGCGCAGCACCTTGGTTATTATTGTTTCGAAGTACCTTGATCCTCGGGTCCTTTCCCTCATAGTCTCTAAGAATATCGATCCCGTTATCCGATGACTTATCATCAATTAGGATCAATTCCCAATTTTCATAGGTCTGCTTCAAAATAGATTCTATCGTCTCTTCAATATGCAAAACCGCATTGTGTACGGGTGTGATGATCGATACTAGCATTTACCTATTTTATCGAATAATAACCTTTTTTGATAGCTTGAATTGAAGCGGTCAAAGTTAGCTTATTTTGAGGCTTAGTCACTTGTTTGACTAAAAAAAGTAAGCCCAAAATTAATTTAAAAGAGCCTCCATAAAGTCGTTTGATTAGAGCTCCTTTGCTATAAAAAAAATTTTGGTCCAGAAGTTTTCCGGAGCTTTCGATGGGATGAATCACGAGATATTCTGGAATGTAATACAGATTTAATCCAGCATTGAGCGCATCATTTAAAAATATAGTCTCTTCACCACTTTTAAACTCACTTCCTAAGCCAAAGCGCTCATCAAATCGAAGTCCTTTGGCCTTTATACTGGACATCCTGAATACCATTTCCACAGAGGACACCTTGTAAATGGAAGTGCGAGAATGCTCAAATGCGCTCTCTTTGTAATTTTTATAGGGTTTTCCCTCGGGACTAATAATCTTAAAGGTGAGAATATCGGCATCTGGAAATTGACGAAAGCCTGCTGCCACTTTATCCTCAAAATCCTGGCAATACTCCAGATCGTCATCTGCGATTAAAGCAAAAGTAGCCTCACATTCTTGCAAAGCTCTATTCCTGCTTTTGGATAGGCCTGCTTCATCAACAGAAATAAATTTCAATTTATCCTCATCAAGACCAACTCCACTTGGGTTTTGAGAAATAATGAGTTTATTAAAATCCGACTTTCTGAAAGCATTCGGGTCAGGATTTTGAGTAGAAATCAGTACCTGAAAATCCATCTATACTTGGTCAAAAGGTATGCTAAAGCTTTGGCAGCTAAAGCCATTAACAATAAGGTCGCTGGAAGTCTATGCCTCACTGCTCCCAAAAGATGGAATTCGAAGAATGCCGACATTCCAATGTATATCCCAATAAAAAGAAGCCAAACGGAATACTTGCGCCAATCCGAGAAAATAGGAATCGCTACGAAAAGTAAAAACAATAGAAAAAGTCCATCAGCAAAATAGGCTAATTTGGTCCAAAATGGAATGAAAATAATGACTGGAAATGGGGTCAATAAAAACTGGAAAAATAGGCCCGGAAAATCCAAAATCACATCAAACCAACTGGTCCAAAACACTTCGGGGTAGGTCACCCCAGATTCAAAATATTCAAGACGCTGAAGATTTCGAAACAAGCTCAAACTCTCTGGTGTAATGCGAATATTCAAAATTGCCTGTGAAAGGAAATTAAGGCTAAAATAACCTACGGGAATCGCAAAAATCAAAAGCACCACAAGTAGTCCTGTGCTTAATTTTTTCTTGTGGAGATATTGCACAAAGAACAAAATGAAGAAATATAGTAATAGCTGAACCCTGAGAATCCCCGCCAACAACACTCCCAAAATGAGGAAAATATTCAGGAGATTCTTTTTGGACAAACCATAAAAAAACAGCCCTAGAGCTAGCACAAAGTAACTTTCGCGTAGCGGAGTAAATGAATACACCAGGATCGAAGGAGCCACAGCTCCTAGTAACAAGAAAAACCGCTGTACCCAAACATCCGACTGAGCATAAAATTGATTGAACGCAGCAGCTAGAAAAATCAAACCCAAATGGAGGAAACAAATATTAAACAGGAAGTAATTGTAAATGGATCTTAGCGATAGCTGGTAGATGGGTATTGCGAGGTACTTGTAGCCAATCCTCACTCCTATGGATTGGTTAAATGGTGTTTCCCCGGTTTCTAAGATTCTGGTGAATAGGTTTGTGTCTGGAAAAAATGGAATCAATTTAAAATTGAAGTCAATCAGACCAATAGTTAGATAAAAGAGTAAAAGCCCGAAAAAATGTAAGTTGAGATATTTAGAATCTGGGAGCAAAACGGACTTTGCTGCCCAAATTAAAACTAAATACACGAAGAGAAAATAGAAGGGTAAGGTCAAAAAGTCCCATAGCTCCATATTTTCATAATACAGCTTCATGATCCTAATTCACTTTCTATTCGCCTTGCATACATGCGATACAAGACAAAACTCAAATATTTCCTCAATCGATTTGGACCAGATTTTTCAAACATGGCTCGTATACCCTGGAACTCCCAAGAACCAAAAGAGGCTGATGATGTTTGCTTTACCGTAGAAATGATTTCATTAAATCTGTTCAAATCCAAGGCAGTAAAGACCTCCTCAAACCTAAACATCAAATAGATCATTGTTCCTTCCAATCTGTTTTTAAAACCCACAGGCAGAAATTCATCAACGGTTTCCAGATAAACCATTCCTTGATCAAAAATATATCTGCGCTTTTCAAGCGTCATTTTCTGGTGAAAAGCAGACTTTCGATAATAGCTGGTGAAATCGTTGGTAGGATCGATTTTAAGTTTGATTCCATCTTGACTTAAGGCCCTTACATGTATTTCCACATCTTGAAACCGCTGAAGTGCTGGATTGAAACCTCCGATTTGATCAAAAAAAGCTCTCCTCCAAAGGCCACTACTTGTATGCCAGGGAATCGAATATTCCAAAAATAGGCTCAAGTAGTCTTCGGGTGTTTTGGTAGGACTTAGACCTTTAGAAAATGGTGTCGCATCTTGTATCTCTAATGAAAAATTACCTGTAGACCCAATAAGCAAATCTTGATCTTGATAATTTTTTAATCGATTTTCCAAACATTCCAAACTTAGTAAATCGTCTGCATCGAGAAACAAGAGCAAATCTCCAGAAGACAAACTAGCACCATAATTTCTACAGCTATTTGCTCCCTTTGGCAAATGATCTGGTCTACTGTAAAGAGAAAGCCTTAAATCCTGTTTTGCTAAAGTGCTAACAATATCTCTTGTGGCATCCGTAGACCCGTCATCCACAACAATACACTCGAGTTCGGGATAGCTTTGAGATAGTACAGATTGAATGGTTTCTGAAATAAATTCAGAATTGTTAAAGCTGGGAATAAGGATGGAAACCTTCAAGTCCAACCTAAGCGCGAAGGATTATGTAAGCTCGAATGTAATACAACACAATGGCAATCAACCCAAAAATAAAGCCGATGGCGAAGCAAAAACCCAAAGTGAGCTGCATTCTAGGACTTGCAGGTTTATTTGGGATGAAAGGTGGCTCGATGGAAGTAAATATTGGCTTTTGGCTATTTAGCTCAATTCGGGCTCTTTCAAGTTCCTGCGCTACCGTACGGTAAAGGTCAAACTTTAAATTGTAATCGGAGCTTAGGTTTTGCTCAATTGCTTTCTGACTTTCAAGATAAAGTCCTTGATTCCTTTCTCTAAAAGAGGCTAAAGTAGCCTGCGATTTTTTAAAGCCCTCTTCACTTTTGGCATGTTGAGCTTCCAGATATTCTACTTGGCTTCTTTGCTTTTCCTGTAGATATTCTGTCGCATAGTCGATCAGGAGAGATTGTACCAATTGCGAAAATTGATACGCCAATCCTGGCTCTGGCATTTTTGCCATAATCGTCAAAATTCTCCCTTCACTAGAAAGGGTGATGAGGTCTGCGACTTTATACAAAATAAGAAGTTCAAGAGACTCATACTGCACTCGTTTTTCTGGTCTAGAGGCCAGTCTTTCGGCATCGTTGATAACTGTCGATTCATCAAAAACAGACATTGGTCTTTTAAAAACCTTGTAGATTGAATTATCCGGCATGTTTTCCACCATGTACTTAAAAATGGTGACTGAGTCTGGATAGTTTTCAGACCAAACCTTAGAATTGATTAACTCCTCTAAGAAGGGTTTACTTTGTAAAATCACAGGATAAAGAGCAGGATCTAGAGTTGCAGATTCAGCTCCAAAACCTGCTCCCCCGAGCCCGGCTACTGAAGCAAGCGAACTCAATCCCCCTTTGTCCTTTTGTTGAGATTCAACCAATAAGACGGACATGGTGGCATACATTTTCGGAGTGGTGTAGTAATAAATCAAACCACCCAACATGAATAGCGCAATTATTACAATTAGCAATAGACTCTTCCGCTTAGCCAATTTGAAGATATTGATGATCGTGAAATCATCATTCATTAAAATCTCTTTAACCTCTTTATCCATGTAACCTTATGATTTGAGTTTTAATCGAAAGCCCGTTGCAAAACTTGACAATTCCTAGAGTCTTTCTGCTCCTTTAAATCGCTTATCCAGTAAGAATAGCTCCATTACTCCTATAAACTCAACGTACCAAGTTGCAAAAAAGAGCTGGAATTTCTGCTTCAATCCAATTCCTTGATACGTAAATATTGTTACTCTTGGCCTGAGAGCCATGAGCGTATACTCAAGTCTTTGCTTAGAACTGAATTTATGGAAATTCATAAAATACATCCCCCCAACCGTTCTTTTTCTTTTTTTGACCAGCTGCTTCAAGTTTTTTCTCGCAGGATGGGAAACAATCACATTTTCGCCAAAGCCAATTTTGTAACCCTTGCTTGTGGCTCGCCGGGTCCACTCAAAATCACCTCCAGATAATAAATCTTCTCTAAAAAGCCCGATATCCTGAAAAATTGCTCTTTTTCCAATCAAATTAGCAGTTACGCTTTGCCCTTTTTCTTGCACATTTTTCTTTTGATTGAAAGAAAAATGGTGTTCGTAAATGTAGGCTAGATCAGTGCCTTTGGAAGGCTTGAATAAGGTGATTTTACCTCCAACAAGATCCAACCCGGATGATAGTAATTCTAATGCATTTTCTAGCCAGTCTTCTTTTGGGATACAATCCGAATCGGTAAATGCAAGATATTCTGATTTCGCAGTAGCTATTGCCAAATTCCGAGCGGCATACGACCCGGGGATGGATTGATGGATTAGTTTCGAATTTACTGGAAAACAATAGCCTTCAGGTACCTTTGACTTCGGATCGTTGTTCACAATCAGAATCTCAAATTCTTCTTTGGACAAGGTCTGCTTATCCAGTCCTTCTAAGCATCTCGAAAGACGCTTCCAATCCTTAAAAACAGGGATAATAACTGAGATGATCATTCGCTCATCAAAGCTGATACGACAAGACTCCACACTTCTTTGGACTTGTCTTTTTGAATAGAGGCATTTTTTCGACGCGTTGCGATAGTTGTATCTCCTAAGGTAGAATCCAAAATTAGATTCAATTTTTCATTTAAATACGATTTATCTCAGGAAACCTCGCAAATCCCACTATTAAACCTAAATCTACACTCAATTTTCGTCATGAATACAAACACGAAGCTTCAAATCAAAAACTTAAGGCAATTGATCCATCACCAAGTCTAAATCCACCTGACTTATTGCTTTCTTTTTGCCAAGGTTGGCATAAATGGCAGCTATTAGATTTTCGGTATTAGAATCTATGCCTCCTATCGCAATTCCTTCTTCAATCAAATGGCTAAAGCTTGACTCACCATTCTTTTCAAGAATAACACTAAATGTACCTAGATCAGCCGCCTCAGAAATACAACCCGAAAACTTAGAAATATGAAGGTCTACTTCTTTCAACAATAGGGGTAAAGGGGTATTATTAGCCAGACCCCATGTCTCTTGATCAAAAATTTCTAAAGACTTCAACTTACTAATGAATTGGTTTTTAGAATCAGAATCAATTCTAGGATGCGACCGAATCAACCAAACAAAATCTTGCTTGGTCTTCAGGATGGCTTCAATAACGTATTCGTCCAAAAGTGGATCTAAAGGTTGAAGCGTATATAAAATGGCTGGTTTCTTGAAACTTAGTTTGTTTCTGGTATTATTCAAAAAGTGATGCCATGGATTCCCTCCCACTTTGGTATGAATATTTGGGAAATGCAGATTCTCCTTGAGCTGTTTTTCTGTTTTTTGATCCCAGAGCCAAAAAACCGTCGGAAGCATGGAGTAATCTTCCTTAAATCCCGAGTAGGCTGGGTGAAAAACTCCTTGGGCCCCATGTTGAATATCTATGCAAGAAATATTTCTATTCCTTGCAGCCAAGAGTAGTCCAAAACATGGAAGATTATAATACGATAACAGAAATACTTGCTGAGGCTTGGTTTGATCTAAAATCCAATCAAAGCTTGCCTTCCAAATGAGTACTTTCCGTAGGGTTTCTATGACCTCGGAATAGATCGAAGTGTTTGAATCTGAGAATTTATCCTGTAAAAAAGCTACAAAATCATCCATCCCAACCCAATTCGAAAAGTCTGGTTTCGAATTTTCCTGTTTAGTTTCGAAATAATGATAAACAAGCTGAATATTCAATCCTCTGTTCTTGTAGGTTTTTTGAGACACCTTGTTTCCATATTCCAAGAATAGAAATCGTTTGTTTTTATCCTCCAAATAGTCTCCAATGGGATCATAGTATTTATTGAATGATTCACCATTAAATTCCTCTCGAAAATTGCCGCCAGAGAAGAATAGAGAATCAACCTGATCGAATTGTAATTTGTGAAATTTTAAAGCAGTAAGTTTTTTCTTGATTACCGGCTTAAAGGACTGAAATAAACTAGGCTTTCTGGCGATGTGCTTGCGCTTTTTCATTCGACTCCAGAACAAGCTTAAAAACAAGGAATTCTTAAGAATGGGCCAAACCTTTGCTCCTTGGTATTCCCACTTTTCTGTTGAAAATTTTCTTTCAAATTCATTAAAAAAGCCTATGAGTTCTTGTCTTTCAGAGAAATTCATCGAATAATTTTCTTTTTGAATAAGAAGCCTAAACCTATAGCGGAAAGAATAGCGATTGCGGAAATAAGTATTTTCATTTCCACTGAGATCTCAGAAAGGTAAAAGGCCATGAAAGTCAATACTAAAGTCAAGCCAAACCATCGAATCGGATGATAATTTACCTCATGCACTTTTTTGATGGATGGGAGGAAATACCCGATATAGCCCATAAACATAAGTGAAATAAATGTGGTGTAGGCTGCTACTTCAAAACCAAATTTGGGAATTAATAGCAAATTGAGAATCACATTTATGGCTCCTGCCAAAAAGGTGACTTTCCAAACGATGTTCGTTTTTTCAACAAAAAACAGCTTATTCACCGAGCCCATATACATGGGGCGATAATTGTAACTCATCACAATAATAATCCCTAAAGAATACATTTCGGCCAATCCAGGACTCCTCAACAAGAAGCCAAAGAATTCTTTGAGCCAAATACTTACTAAAAAAGTGAGAACAAAAAAGGCAAATTGTAACCCAAAAATAAGGTCTCTGGCTGCTTTGTCATTTCCTTCCTTAAAACTCTTTGTCATCATGGGAGCAACTGCAAATCCAGCTGCCATGCCCAATTGCTGAAAAATATTTCCTACCGTGTAAGCAGCATTGTATTTTCCTATGTTTCCTACATTCACTCCCACCAAGTCCATGACCATTTTGTCCGATGAATTCAGCAAATAGCTGGAATAGTAATGAGGTACGGTAGGTAGGCTGACTTTCAGGTATTGCTTAATTGACCTCCACTTAAAATTGAAAATGGGTTTAATCCCATAAATAAAATTGATCGGATAGTAGTAGGAGGCATTAGAAAGAATGGTGGCTATGAACGTCGCCCAAAACCATCCCATGTAACCTAACTTGAGATAGGAGATAAAATAGAGGTTTAGGAACACCGTCAAGATTCCAAAAAACGCCGTACGAAGACCAATCTGCAGAGGTTTCTGTTTCATCTGATAAAAGGTCATGCCAATATTTCCCACTGGTCCAAAAATCACCAGAGGAGCTACATTGATTAACATGATCAAAAACCTATTTTCATGGGCCACCTCAGGCACCACCAGATAGACCACGACCCCTAAAAGCACAGCATAAACCAAATTCCAAAGAGACAGGAATCCGTAGATTTGTCTCCAAGCCCATTTGTATTGGGAGGGAGATTTATAAAATGAGTTTACCAAAATAACTCTCAGGCCTAAAAAAGCCAAAACTGCAATACTTCCTGTATAGGCAGTAAGTACTCCTGCTACACCAAAATCTACCTCTGTTAAATCTTGGGTAATAATCGGAAGTATGAAAAACTGAGCAACTTTTGGAATTTGCGGAGCAAAACCATAAATGACAGTGTGACTGAATAGTTTTTTGAACATGTAAAACGCCTACTCTTGAGAGAGACTTAGTGAAATTTCCCCTCTTTTTTAAGCTTAAAGTAGTGTTCCTTGTCCCGCTCCTTGAATACTCTGGCCGGATTTCCCCCTGCTATGGCACAGGCTGGAATATCTTTGACCACGACAGCTCCAGCTTGAATGATGGCGCCTTCACCAATCGTCACTCCGCCAAGTACGGTCACATTATTTCCCAACCAGACATTGTCTTCTATTGTCACATCTTTGACAATATAGGTGCTATCATATGGGATTTTATCGCCTTCGTAATTGTGATATTTAGACAGAATCATGCAACCCTTTCCAGAATGAAAATTATCCCCAATTCTCACTATTCCGCCTTTAGGAATCTCTATCCCATTGAAATGGCAATTATTTCCCAAAAAGACTTTTTCATTAAAAAGGCATTCAAAATTCACCGTGAGTGGACTGCCATATCCTCCTAAGACTTTCTTCGCCTTTTCAGTATTTCGCTTGATTCTGAATCTTTTCTTATACGTTCGGTAATGATGGCGTATGAATTTAAATAAATTCATCGATCAGGAATTTTGGGTATCTTCTTGGTGATTCAGCAGTAATTCAGCTAAGGCGAAATCGATCAAATTATCTATATCTACAGAATAATCCTTTTCCATCAGGTATTTGGTCATTTTAAGGTTTTGGTATCCTTTTCGTCTCAAACTTTCTACATGAATCACGTAGATGGCACCGTTCAATTCATAAACTGTTGGGCAATCTTGCCTCCGAGTAAATACTCCTTTTTTAACCTTGTCCAAAACCCCATCTTCGCCCTCTTCAAATAGTACATAGTATGGATTGGAATCTGTTTCCTTGACAGAAACAATCAACTCGGTATTATCTTGAACTAGATCTATGGCCTCCTGAACATGACTCTCTTTTCGAAGGGGTGAGGTGGGTTGCAAGACTACCACATAGTCGTAATCAACCCCTCTTTCTTTGTAAAAATCGAGTGCATGAAGGATGACATCTTCATTACTCGCAGAGTCATTTGAAATGGCCTCTGGTCTTCTAAAAGGAACTTTCAATCCAAAGGTTTCAGCAACTTCGGCTATTTCATCTGAATCAGTTGAAACACAAATGTCTTTTGGGTCGGAAAGCCCTAATGCAACCTTGATGCTATGACCAATCAGCGGAACACCTGCCAATTCCTTAATATTTTTCTTAGGAACGCCTTTGGATCCACCTCTTGCTGGGATCAAGTATAGAATTTTCTTTTCTGACACTTAGATTTTAGACTTGGATTGAGCTTTTTTCTTCCACAAACTCGGCAATGGTCCGACAGATATACTCTAATTCGCCTTGAGTAAGGTTTACCGAGGAAGGGAGACTTACGCCAGAATCAGATATAGCTTTAGAAATTCTCAGTTCCTCTGGGTTTCCAAATTCCTGATATGGAGGCATTTCATGCAATGGATAAAAAACTGGCCTTGTTTCAATAGATCTACTTGTCATATAATCCATAAACTCATCCCTACTGAAAGGTGAATGGCTCTTGATCAAAAATGTATACAACCAATAAGAATTGAATTTTTCAGGCTGGTCAACGGGAGTTTGAAAAAAAGAGCTTTGAGATAATACTGCATCATAGGCTGCAGCTGCATTTCTCTTTCTTTCTACAAAAGCCCCAAGTCTTTCGAATTGGGCCACTCCTATCGCAGCTTGCAGATTAGTCAAACGGTAATTGTAGCCCACCATATCATGCCAATATCGACGACTCTTATTCATGCCGTGATCTCGCAAAACATTTGCTTTTTCAAAGATAGATTTATCCTTGAAAAGAATCATGCCTCCTTCACCCGTTGTGATGGTTTTATTCCCGAAGAAACTGAAAGTAGCTGCATCTCCAAATATTCCCACAGGATTTCCATGGTATTGAGAGCCTAATGCCTCCGCACAGTCTTCAATTATCTTTAGCTCATACCCTCGTGCTAGCTCAACGATTTCTGTCATTTCGCAAGGCTGACCATACAGGTGAACCGGCATGATAGCCCTTGTTCTAGAAGTAACTGCTCGTCGCGCATGCTCGACGCTAATATTCCAAGATGTCGGATCCACATCTACCAAAACAGGCGTGGCACCCGTGTAAATGATAGCATTTATTGAAGCCGCAAAAGTTAGGTTAGGAACAATGACTTCGTCTCCTTCACCTATTCCTAGCGCTACCAATGCCAAATGCAAAGCGACAGTACCATTACTGACAGCCAAAGCATGATATTCATTATGAAAGCTTGAAAAAAGTCGCTCAAATTCGGTCACATATTTTCCCTGAGAAGAAATCCAATTAGTTCTGATGCAATCAGTCACATAGGCCAATTCATTTCCTTCTAGTTGAGGCGAAGCAATTGGGATTTTTCTTAGTCGATTGCGCGTAGCATAATCTACCACCTTACCTTCCTTATCGATCAAAGGTATGGTCTTAATTCGATCGCTCAGGGCATTGAGAATGGATACATTAGGAGACCCTACAGGCAGGGCAATGAAATTTTTGTTCATGATAGTTCCTACCTCGGCTTCCAATGAAACATCATTGATCAAAGATCTACGAATATCCCCATCCGTGATGATCCCAATCAATTTCGATTCATTGCTTACGACAAACAATATTCCTGAACCTAATTTATCTAGTTGTTTGAGTGCAGTTCGGATGGAATGATCCTCTGCAACTACCAATTCCTTAACTTCCAAGATTTCCTAATAAATCTAACTGATCCTTAATTTCCCTTACTGTTTGATTTTTCACCTCCAATACTTGTACTGTGGAATCAAACTGATCTCTATATTTTAAAAACCAATAATCCTGCCCAATAGGCTGATTATTATCGACTTCCCCTTCATTATCACTATGATGTATTCCCTTTATGTGCTTTTTCACAAGTTGAAGTTCCTCGTCCAAGTCTAAATTTAATGTTTGGCAACTCACCTTTAGATGAGCTGTGTCCAAAAGAAACCCTAGCCTTGGGTGATTCACTTTTTCAAAAAACTCATTAATGCCTCTGGAATCTATACATAAAAGCGGATTTACTCCATCAAAGTTAAATGAAGCTAACACATTATTCTCAACGAGAAAATCCACCTGAATGCTATCTGCATAGGCTAAAATTTTTTTCACTGAGTCTTCAAATAATGTTTTGTGCAACTCTCGATCAAAATCCGGATCAAAACTCAGCTTTCTACCAAGTTCGGCAGGATCAGGATCTATACAAAATCCTGCATGAGCTGCAAAAAATGGAGCATTACTCTTACTGGATAAGCTCAGGCCATTTTTACAATGATCAATTGACATCTCCCTGATCTTATCATTCTTGCTGGCTAGGTTTAAAACAAATGGAATTTTAGGAGCCGGAAAATAATTGTGAAGCATTTTCTGAATATTGGCCCTAAGGTAAATACCTTCCATATCTTGGTGAAAAGGGATTCCAGAACTGAATTCCAAATTGAATAGGTTCTCAGCACAAATTTGAATCATCTCTTTGACAGGCTTGCCCATAAAGGCCAAAGAACTCACATAAAGCTTACTGTCCATTTCTTACCATTAAAATGGATTTTTCTAATTCTTTACTGACCTTAAAGCCAGTTCGATTATATAATTTGATTGCTGACTTATTTATCTTATCCACAGCCAGTTTGAGCTCATCGACTCCATTATTATCAGCGTAGTCTATTAAAAAATTCATTATGGCCGTACCAAGCCCCTTCCCAACATGCTTGTCAGAAACAGCAACGCCCAACCAAGTGACACCATCTTCAAGGTCTAAATGACCGTAGCCTATTTCTTCCCCTTCATTATTGCTAGCCAGTACCGTAAGCAGATGATTTTCAATAATAGTCAAAGGCCTGCTCTCGAAATACCTGAAGGTTTTGGATGACTCCCCGAGATTTTGAACAAATAAACTTAAGGCCTCTAAATCTCCTAGACCTATTTTTCTGATGTTAAACTCCATTACCAGATAATGCAATCAAAGTCAATAGAATCATCAGTATGCATTTCCTTTGAGATTTTTTTACCAATCACTTGATCCAACATATTGATAGGGACTCCCTTTAAGGGCCTTTTGAACCCGATTAAATCTTCAGTCAAAACGGCTCCTTTGGGCAAATCTTGAAGGACTACCAGCCCCCTTTTCATTCCTTTACTGTTTTCTATTTCAACTTGGCTGGGCTTTTTGATTTTTGAACCAAGTGCCAATTCGATATTTCGAATCCCAACTACCATGTCTTTAAATTCAGCTGGAGTGAGGGAACAACTATGATCCGGCCCTTCCAATGATTTATCAATAGTGAGGTGCTTCTCAATTACTTTTGCGCCCAAAGCTACAGCAGCATAGCAAGCGTAATTATTGGTAACATGATCAGAATATCCAACCTCCACATCACACGCTTCTTTAATTCCATTCATCGCCAATATATTGGCATCCTCGATTCTTGAGGGATAGTTGGTAGTACATTGTAAAACCGTCAATTGCGTATTTCCTTCTCCTCTTATTGCCTCTACTGCTTCAAAAACATCACCAATCGTTCCCATTCCGGTAGAAAGATAGATTTGCTTTTTTTTCTTCGCAACGTATTTTAAAAATGGGATTTCGGTCAATTGACCAGAGGCTATTTTATAGGAATCCACCCCTAATTCTTCCAAAAAATCAACATCCTCCTTGTTGTAAGGAGTAGACATAAAATCAATCCCTACTTCTTTACAGTAATTCACCAATTTCAAATAGCCTGAAAAATCCATTTCAAGCTTCTTGAGCATTTCAAATTGGCTTTCTGCCTTATCGGTAACTTTTAACTGATACTTGGCTTTTGGGGAAGTTTTTGTGACGATTTGCTCCGCTTTAAAAGTTTGAAATTTTACGCAATCAGCGCCTGCTTCCTTGGCCTTTTTAATCAACTCCTTGGCAATGCTAATATCCCCATTGTGATTCACCCCTGCCTCTGCGATTATATATGCCTTTTCCAACATTTCTTATACCTGAATTTTAGGTGTGTTAATAAAGTTATGCCTCTATGGAACCCATAGAGGCATATTTTATCACTTTGATCCGATATTCACAACATCAAAACCCAAGGTGCTCAGGTATTTCCTGTCATAAATATTTCGACCATCAAAAATCATCTTGTTCTTTAGAAGCTTCCCGACCACTTCCCAGCTAGGAATTCGGAACTCAGACCACTCAGTCACCAATAATAGTGCATCTGCATCTACCAACGCATCATAAGCATCCTTACAATAGGTCACCTTATCAAAAAGGTAGTGTTCTTTGGCTTCTTCCATCGCTACCGGATCATAGGCTTTGACTGTAGCGCCGGCAGCTCTCAAATCATCCACAATTACTCCAGCCGGAGCTTCCCGCATATCATCTGTATTTGGCTTAAAGCTCAATCCCCACATGGCGAATGTCATACCTGAAAGATCCTCACCAAAATGAGCCATTACTTTCTTTGACAGCACATGTTTCTGGTCATCATTGACATCTTCGACTGCTTGAAGAACTCGAAGGTCGTATCCATATTGTTTGGCCGTTTTGATGATGGCTTTCACATCCTTTGGAAAACATGAGCCTCCGTATCCTACTCCTGGGTAGATAAATTTGTTACCAATTCGTGGGTCAGAACCGATTCCCTTACGGACCATATTGGCATCGGCACCTACGAGCTCGCACAAATTTGCGATATCATTCATGAATGAAATCTTGGTAGCAAGCATGGAGTTGGCTGCATATTTGGTCATTTCAGCAGAAGGAATATCCATATAAATAATACGCTCTCCGCTAAGCTGGAATGGCTTATATAGCCTTTTCATGATTTCTTCTGCACGCTGATCATCAACACCAATTACGATTCTGTCAGGTTTTAAGAAATCATCGACTGCTGCTCCTTCTTTTAAGAACTCAGGATTAGAAGCTACAGCAAATTGTAAATCTGAATTTCTTTTCGCCAAGGCGGCTTGGATCGCGGCCCGTACCTTTTCCCCAGTTGTCACTGGAACGGTACTTTTTGTGGCAACTACAATGTAATCGGTCATCTTAGTACCTATCTCATCCGCAACTGCCAAAACATATTGCAAGTCTGCCGATCCATCCTCTCCAGGAGGTGTGCCCACAGCGATGAATGCCACAGAAGCACCTTGAATCGCCTCACCTAGATCAGTACTAAAGTGAAGTCTTCCACTCTTATAATTCCGATTGACGATTTCTTCAAGACCCGGCTCATAGATCGGCATAATTCCTTTCTTCAGATTATCAATCTTCTTCTGATCGATATCTACACAGGTCACTTCAATTCCCACATCAGCAAAACATGCTCCGGATACCAAGCCAACATAGCCGGTTCCAACTACTGCAATTTTCATTGTATAAAAGTTTGTTTAATAATTATTGGATTAATCTATCTACCAAAATACCTAGGGTAGCCAAACTAGAGGCTAGTCCTATCCAGCCTGCTGCACTTAGCCCTTGGCGTTCTGGTTTTAATGGTACAATTATTTCTGCCCCGGGTTCTAACTGAGGATAAAATTTCAGCCCCAAAAAGCTATGAGTCCTCTTAGCGTCTCCATTCGCATAAACCACGTAGGTTTTCGACCTCCTTGCCTTTTCTGTAAAGCCACCGGCTTTTGAAATGTATTTCTTTAAACTTTGATTTTGGATAAACCGAGTGGTCGTTGGAAGCAATACTTCACCAATCATTCGTACCGTTTGCAATTCTTTAGGTACCTGAATCACATCACCTTCCATCAATATCAAATCTTCTTCTGATCCTGGATTTTTCATTATAGATTCCAGATCTATACCCACAAAATCACGCTCATTGAGTCTCATTTTCACAAGAGTCGAATCTGAACTCAGTGAATCTAAAACGGATAAGTTTTGAAAAAGCTGTTGCCGAGCTTGCTCTTGCTCTTTTTTCAAGCGGTCAAGTTCTTTTTGATTGAGTTTATTGTCGATTCTATCGTAGAGCAATTCTTCCGCTTCATTTTGTTTTCGCGTCATCTCTGGATCGAGATTATTTCTTATTTCCCGAAGAACTTTCTCCTTAAGCTCCTCAGCGGTAGGCCCTTTATAATAAACCGTTCTTCTAATGAGGCTAGCACCTTTTGGGTAGGCAAAATTACTCAGACCTCCAGCTCGTTTGATGACATCGGAAATTCGCTCGTTGGCACCTGAAATGGCAAAGTCACCAGGATATAAAACTTCTCCCTTGAGAGTCACCAATTGCTCCTCCTCATAACCTGGACTTCTCCGGATAAATACATGATCAAAAGGCTCAAGTGGTAAGCTTTTTTCCTCCTCGGTCAAATTTAAGTTGGGGTCTATGGAAAGTGTTTTAATATCAGCGATTTTGCCAGAATTAGAATCTCGAACTCTTCTAGCTATTTCGATGGATGAGTTGGTAGCTGAGCGAAGCAAACCACCAGACCTCAAAATCAAATCACCCACCGTCATATCTTTAGCGAATGGATAAGTTCCTGGGAAATTAACTTCACCAGATACTTTGACATAAAATTCTTCTTGAATATCGTAGCGACTAGGAATGAACAATAAATCCTCATTTTTTAGGACAATATCTTCGGCAGTGCCATCGAGAATACCTTGAAGGTCTAATGATTCTGCAGCCAAAGTCAAATCACTACTCGTACGATAAAGAGTGGCTCTATTGGTAAAGGCTTCCGGTCTAAGCCCCTCCGCTTTCTCAATCAGTCCCTTCACTGTTAGATTACCCTCATTTATAGAAAACTCGCCAGGACGATTAACCGATCCAGTAACCTGAACACGATTAGAAAAACGCTCTAGTGCCTCTCCTATCAAAATTTCATCTCCGTCCATCAAGGCAAACTGATTGAATTGCTCTGAAGGAACGTCAATTACCTTTCTCTGATTGTTTTCGATTCTTCGGATGGTGACCCTATCACGGTATGCTAAGGAAGTAAATCCTCCTGTGTAGACGTACAAATCTGATAGATACTCCCCTTGCTTTACTTCAAATAGTCCCTCTCTTCGTACCGGCCCAATGATTTCAACTCTAGCTTGAACAGGAGGAACAATGATCACATCATTGTCCTGCAGGTTGATGTTCGCACTTTGATCTCCCTTCGATAAGAACTCATAAATATCAACGGAAGCAACCAACCTAGAATCTCGGTAAACTTGAACATTTCGAAATGCCCCGTTTTCATTCGGACCTCCCGCAGCAAACAAACCATTAAATACCGTGGCAAAAGAAGGTAAAGTATAGGTCCCCGGCTTAGTCAATTCCCCAACCATAGAAACTTTGATCGACCGGATATTTCCTAAGCGGATCTCAAGAAAGGAAGATGGGTTTGAGCCATTTAGTCCAGAAATGATTCTTCCCAGACTGGATTTCAGCCTAGATCTAGCTGCCTCAATGCTTGCCCCACCAACTTGCACGGGACCCAAATTTGGAATGAAAATGGTCCCTTCAGGATTGACAGTAAGATCATAAGACTGCTGAGAAGCCCCATAAATATCAATCAGCAATTGGTCTCCTGAGCCGATAATATACGAGCTAGGCGTAGGTAAATTTAAACTTGGGCTGAAATCTAATTCTCTATTGTGAAATAGTTTATATCCGAAAATTTTCTTCTGAGTCGGCGTCAGGTCATAGTAGGGATCACTTTTGCGGAGCGAATCAAACAAAAAGTCTTCTTCGGCTCCCGAGGTGCTGCGACCTTGAAATGAATTTACACTACCAGTTGTGTTAGCAGAAGAACCAGAAAGCAAATTATTGATCCGATTTCTCAACTTCAAAGCCTCTGTCGCCGGCATCCCCCGTTCTCGTGCGAGTGCATCAATTTGAGTAGGACTGATGCCTTCAGTGCGAGCCCGGGTGATCAATTGTTCAATTTGGGCGTCTGTTAGATTGTCAACTTTCAAGTTTTGAATATCAGAAAGGCTTTGGGCCATAGATATCTGAAAAACTAAAGTCAAAACGAGGACTAGTAGGGCTCTCAAAAATGTTGGATTAGCAGTAAAGATGTTTTCTTTCAATTTGCTCGGATATATTCTACTCAAAATCACGGCTAATTTGCAATTTAAATCTGAAAATAAATAGCTTATGATACAGCTTCGCCCTTTCAGTCACATTTGGACTTAGCCTCACTACCAGTAAATCCCGTATCCGGTTTTTACTTTTCAAAAAGAACCAACCCTTGGTCCTTCGTTTTTTCGTTGACCAGCTCAAAAATCACTTCGCGATCGATCAGTTCTTGCAATCGCTCAGTTAAATAGTTGATATACCTATCGTTAAGTTTTTCACCGCAGATCAAAACCTCAATCTGGCCGGTATCCTTACCTTGCGCGATATCACCCACCAAGACCACTTGGTCAACATTTCCCATACGCGACAAAATCTGTTCTAGAAGCTTATCTAGCCCTAAATATTTACGGATGATGTCTTGGATATTATTAAAGAAAGGGTGTTCAATATTGGCTTGATAAGTGATTTTATTCTTATCATTTTGTTTGACCAAAAAGCCAGCGCTGGTGAGATTATTCAGTTCTTTACGAATAGAATTCGTCGACTCGCCAAACTCATCCGCAAGGCCTCTCAGATGGCTTTGGTTCTGAGCATTCACAAAAAATTTGACTAGTAACCTCAATCTGGTCTTTGAGGTGATCAACGATTCTAGCATAAAAACCACTTGCAAAGTGAGTAACAAAGGTACTCATTTGGCTCAACTCCTAAAATAAAAACGACAAGAATCTTGCAGCGGACAATAAGCTGTTAGCCTTTGTAAATGTTTGAAGGCTCAGGAGTGATTACCTTCCGAAACGCAGTACCGGTCCAACCACTAAGACCACCCAACAAAAAGCCTAAAAGCCCGGTAATGGCTACTAAAGTCATCCCAGACCCAACACCCATTAATTCTCCCATTTTTTGGGGAAGATCGCTACCCGTGTAAATGCTCAGGTAGAAGCTTTGACCAATCCAGACCAAGCCCATTCCGAGCCCAGCTGCCAAAAAAGATGCGAATCCAGAAATCCCTATTAATGCGGAGAGCACTGCAATGCAGATCATTACCACCCAAAAGGGTAAAAAGGGATTGACAATCCCAACTGCCAATACAACCAAAAAGGTAAGTCCTATAAATTTCATACTGCTTATTTTAATGTGGTAGTGAAAAGAGCGTCTTGTGTGTCTTCGATCGATCTCAAGGAAAAATCGATGTATTCACCCTTCGCCCAACGATTGATCATGTTAGAATAAAAGCGGCTCCCAGGGTTTCCAGATTGCCCCCCAGGATAAATCCCAAAGGCATTGATCTCATCGCCTAGTTCCACCACCATTCTCCATGAAGCCCCATGTCTTTCGCTAGTGGCATTCAAGATTCCTCTACCTCCACCTGTGTAGACATTATCCACCGAAAATGAAGCAAATTGAGGAACCAGATGTTTAATGCTAGTTCGCTTATAGTTAGCCCAAGAGTAATCACCCTCCTCTCTTTCCCAGTCTGCCATGGCTTCCAAGAATTCTTCAAAAGCTAGGTTCACATGGTCTTTTGCCATTTCTACCGTCTCAGTCCCAGTGTAATCAAAAATAGCCGATTCGGGCTCATTTTCAAGTAATGATACTGTCTGATAATAGTTTGGAGTCACCACTGGGGCATTCCACTCATACCATTCCTTCCAAATCTTGCCAGTGGTCTTGTTCCACCATATATAAAATAGAGTGGGTGCTTTCTGATTAGGGTCGGCATAAAAGTCCCATTCTTTCAATTCCTTCAAATATTTCTTAGCCGCATCCGTCTGGAATTTACTCTCATCAAGAAGTCCAAGTAAAACGGGAAGTGCCTCTTTGGCATGCAAATAATAGTCATCAAACTGCAAGGCCTTCATGTCATCGACAGTAATGTCCGTCATTTCTCGAAGCCTTGAATTGAGCCTTCTATTTCTGTAATGTTCATATGAATTGTCAAACACATAATAAGGATACGAAGGATCTACAGGATGCTGATTTGCCGAAGACACGAAACCGCGTTCTGGGTTAAGCGTACTCGCATTCTGATCAAAAGGAATATAATCTGACCATTCCATTTGAGGATCTGCTCCATCCATGAAAAACTTGCCTTGGTCTTCCCATTTCACTGGAAATTTACCTTGAATCCGCATAGCGATATCACCTGACTTGGATGCAAAAACAAAGTTTTGTGGAGGGGCATTGTAGTTGTCAAGGGCGGCATTATAATCATCATGATTTTTAGCCTTATTCATCATGAGAAAAGTTTTTTGTTCATTGGAGCCTTCATGAGCAGTCCATTTCAACGCAAAATTGACATCCTGACGATCGGATCTAAATGTCCGATCATACACCACAGGGCCGTAATGCGTGTAAATTACCGTGTCCAAAAATGTCTCCTCCCCTTTTACTTTAATTTCTTCGATTCTGAGTTCAGATTTTCTCCATCCATCTCCATATTTATATTCAGATCTAGATTCATCCTTGAAGGTAATCTTATACCAATCTCTGGCATCCTTGGTTGCATTAGTTACACCCCAAGCTATGTTTTGATTAAATCCTGAAGTGATACCCAAAGCTCCTGGAAGTGAGGCTCCTTTTACAGAATGCTCAGGAGTAGTCAGCTGAAGCGAATACCAAATAGAGGGTAGATTTAAGGCCAAGTGTGGATCATTAGCTAATATAGGCCGTCCACTCTTGGTTTTAGTCCCGGATACTGCCCAGTTGTTCGATCCTATTCCTTCTTCTGGCTGAGGCAAAGGATCTATCACCAAGAGATCATTTGGGTAATTTGCACTATCTGGTGTATTGATTGGTAAAGCTTCAAAATCCCAAACTCTCTCTGCTTCTATGACCGGATCATTATCTTCAGGGAAGTTAGGAAAAAGCTTGTCTAGCATCTGCTGTCCAAGGATTTTACGGAGATTTGAATACTCTAAATCTCTATCTCCCATTAACATATCCGCCATGTATTTCAAGAGCAAGGCTGACTTGTAAGGGGACCAGTGTTCTGGTCGATAGTTGAGAATCTTGTACTCAACTGGAAGTGTGGCATTGGAAAGCTGATCGATGTATTGATTCACTCCATCCGCATAGGCTTCCATCAATGCAAGAGTTTGAGGATCTTGGGACAAAAACTCCAAACCTTTTTCTGCCCCATAAGCCAAGCCTTTTCGACGAGTCATTCGGTCCAACTCAATGGCCACTGGACCTACAATTTCAGAGATTCTTCCCGCAGCAGCCATGGTTTGGAATTCCATTTGCCAAAGCCTGTGCTTTGCAGTGATATACCCTTGCGCTCGATAAAGGTCTAATTCATTCTGGGCGAAAATGTGAGGAATAAGATCCTCGTCATAGATCACTTTCACTTCGGCAGAGAGATTATCTAATTCAAGCTCCTTTTCTGCCATTTGATCTTCACTGATCGTATTTTGCCAAAAGCCATGATTGGGATCAAGTAATCCCGCTAAGGGCGGAATGGAGCCGATAGATCTCGAGACTGCAACAGCCAAACAAACCGAAAGAACAGCTGCCAGAATAAACGAAACGTATTTCATGAATGTAATCTTTGGGTGAAGACTGCGAATTTACTGATTTGTTTGCTTCCTAAAAAAATGCATAAATCAAATTAGAACCTACACTATAAAAAAACCTCCAATTTGGAGGTTTTGAATTCTAATTATTGAATGGAAATCGGAAGAGTCATTTTTTCCCACTTCAGGATTATCCCTGGATCTCCTATAGCGAAGGAGAGTACCTCCTCAAAATTATCTCCTATTACAGGTTGAACATTGACTCTTAATACATCATTTTTCTCATTGTATTGAAAGTGACCGTGCTCCAAATCCCAATCGGAATTAAAAATTACTGTCCAAGGCTGATTCTCTTTGGGTATAGTGAAAATGGAATACTTTCCGGGACTCAAGGCCTTTCCTTCAACCATGATTTCTTCAGAGACATCAATATAAGTGGCCTCATTGGCGCCAGTCCTCCAGACTACATTATATGGAACCAAATCGCCCCACAGCTCTCTATTTTTAACTGAAGGTGCACCATATTGGATAAAAACCTTTTTGCCATTTATTTCACCATCGAGTTTCACCAAGGGGCTAGAACGCTGTTCCTCTTCTACCGCAGCCATTTGGTTTTCGGCTGTCGAGCCTTCGATCGATTCCGCCGACTTAGGGTCACAAGCTGCCAATGAAAGGGCCGCTGTCAGGGATGTGAGAAGTATACTTGTCTTTTTCATGTCTTTACATTTTTTTCAATCGCCAAACCTTTGGCTATTGGACGAAATCTATCAGGGACTGCTATTACACTTAAGGGTGACATCTCCCCTGCTCCATCCTAGTTGGTTTTTTTAATCTTAAAATCCTTTGATCCTAGAGCAAAATCTTTGCCTCAAATGTAAGGATGCTAAAATGATTAATCATTTAATTCGTTCACATTATTGCATGTAATCATTGCCCTATCACGTGAAAGAGAAAAAAATGTTAAGGGATAGCCGCATAATTTTTAATTTTAACAACTCTCCAACTACCTTGGCGTTTCAATTTGCTACATGAAAATCCTAAATGTATTTGTAGGAATAATTACGCTGATTCTCTTTTCAAGTGTTTTTGTCTCTCCAGAATATCTTCCATATGTTGGGCTGCTCCCATTTTTTATCCCAGTAGCATGGCTATTGAATTTCTTCCTCCTATGCATAGGAATTCTCTCATGGCGTAAATGGGCACTCATTCCATTGGCGGTTTTGCTTATAGGATATCGATTTACTGAAATTACTTTTCAGCTCAACTCACCTGATGAAGTGTCCACTCCAAAAGTTCAGGTTTTAACTTACAATGCACATTTATTTGACTATAAGCGAAGATTGAATGGTGGAGAATTTGATGCAAATGTTTTTAAATGGCTCCAAGAGCATCCCGCTGAAATCAAGGTTTTCCAAGAGTTTTACAATGATCGCACCTCCTCAAGTCGAAATGCACTAAAGCTTTTGGGCGAGGATGTAGGATTCGAATCGAGCTATCATGTCATCGATGGCCAGGAAGAAAAACGCTCCTATGGTTTGGCGATTTTCTCGAAATACCCCATCATTAATGAAGGGAAAGTCTTTGATAATCAACGGACAAACGGAGCTATTTTTGCCGATATGGTGATTGATATGGATACGATTCGGATTTATAACAGCCACCTCGAATCAATGAAAATCAACTCTGACGGTTTGGAAGATATTGAGGGGGTTCGTGACAATTACCGGCAAACCTTGGGCAAACTGCATCGTGGCAGTCTTACTCGAAGCAGGCAGCTCAAAGTGCTAGTAGAGCATATTTCTTTTAGCCCTCATCCTGTCATTTTAATGGGCGATCTAAATGAAGTGCCTTATTCTTACACTTATTTTAAACTATCAGAAAATCTCAAAAATGCCTTTGAAACGGCAGGTAGAGGTTTTGGATTTACATACAATCGTATCCTTTTCTTCCTGCGTATCGACCATATTTTTAGCTCCCCTACACTCAAGGCAGTAGACTTTAAAACCCACAGAGAAGTAGATTATTCGGATCACTACCCTGTCTCTGCGACTTTTACTCTTCCAAATTCCCAGGATTTTTAGCCTCCCAAACTTTCTTCATGGGCAACAAAAGAACTGGAAGCAAAACCAAATCAGCCAAAAGCGCAAAAATCAGTGAAGCTGAAATCAGCAGTCCGGTGAAATAGGTGACCTCAAACTGACTAAAAATCAAGAGCCCAAAGCCAGACACCAAAACCAGTGTAGTCAAAGCGATGGCAAAGCCGGTTTCTAAAAAGGTTCGCTTAATCGCATACAAAAGGTTTTTGCCTTGACCTAATTCAAACTTCAAGCGAGTCATAAAGTGAATACTATCATCCACAGCGATGCCAAATGCAACTGAAAAAAGGATAGCGGTGGACAGTTTAAATTCCACACCAAGCATATACATCAAACCCAACATCATGAATAGAGGAAAGAGATTGGGTATCAATAGAATCAAGGAAATCCTCCAAGACTTAAATAAAAAACCAGCAATTAGCCCCACCAACAAAAAAGCCACAAATAAGCCTCGTGCCATCTGCCAAGTAACAGATTCATGCCCTTTGTCGATCAAATAGGCTGTCCCCGTCCATCGAAATGCAATCAGGTTTTTATCGACTTCTTCCCCCACAAATTGCTCCAAGGCTTCTCTTCGCTTTTGCATTTCAAGGCTTCCCAAATCCGGAAGCCGACCTGAAATTCTTGCGGTCTTTAAGTCTGACGAAATCATTCTCCCCTCATACTCTTTGCTAGCTCTATTAATCCAGCGAGACATGCGCTGATACTGAGCAGGACTGGGAAATACGTAGGCATCTACATCTCCCTGATTTTGAGCTTGATTGAGAATCTTTGCTAAAGTCACAGGTGAAATAAATTCCCTTTGGGCAAAAAGCTCATTCAACTTCTCCTCGACCTTGTGTATTTCTTGTAAGGCTTCAAAACTCAATAAATTGACTTCGGATGACTGGGCTTGAATGGAAATTTCCAAAGGATTGGACCCTCCAAATTGGGCATCAAAGTAATTCAAATCTGCTTGAATGGGATGATCCTTGGGAAGGCTATCCAAGAGAAAACCATTAATTTTTACTTGAGTCCCTAATAAAATACAGAGGGCAGAAAGCCCTAAAAAACCAAAAGCTATTTTCTTTTTTTGATGAAAAATCCAAGTTAGAATACCCAGGAGAAACGGTCTCGCCTTGGATTGATTCGCTCTGGGAAACTTCACTGGCAGAAGAAAAAGCAAGCCCGGAGTAATACCTATCACCGCAAAAAAGACGACGAAAATCCCTATGCCGGTGGTTAGGCCAAATGATTTGAGTGCAGGTATGGTGGTAAAATAAAGAGAAATAAAACCCAGTCCAGTAGTTAAAATGGTAAGACCGACGGGAATAGCTAGAATTTTGAACACAGAACGGATCGCAAGCTCTTTCTCACTTGTCCTCAACTCATTGGACAAATGAGTGAAAAAATGAACTAAGGCACTCATCCCCACAATCAAAAAAATCGTGGGCTGCATGATGGACATGACATCAAGCGACCTTCCGCTCAAAACTATCCAAGCAAACGCCCAAGCAACACCTACAGCAAGAACAATCACAGGGATCAAAACAGCCGTCCAGTTCCTATAGATCAATGTCAAAACCAGTAAAATCAAGAGAAAGGATAAGCCCAAGAACAGTCCAAACTCGGATTGCATTAGCTTGACAAAATCTCCTTGAGCCTGGATTTTGCCAGCTACAGCCAAAGGAACAATCCCGCTTTTTCGAAACTCAGCTTGGATACTTTCATAAACCTGATCCCCTTTTTCCTTCGAAATATTTTGTTCATTCTTTATCCAAAGGAGAAAGGCTTCTCCATCTTCTGAGATCAAACCTGAACGATAAATGGATAAATCAGCGGAAGTTCGTTTCAAATTCGCTTCACTGGACCAGTTCAAAACTTGCGTTTCTCTAATACCAAATACTCCGATAACTGGCTTTTTTAAGCTCAAAATTGAAATGACTGAATCCACTCCATCTAAAAGCTCGATGGACTGCTGAAGCTGGAAGCTTTTAGCCAAAAAACTAGAGTCCAACCAGTCTTCCTCGCCATTGTTGATCGCAAAAAGAAGATAATCATTATCATTTTCGAAAGTCCTTTTAAATTCTTGGTAAAAATCCAAGTCAGGATCTTGCTGCGGGAAAAACTGATCAAAATCGTAATTGAATTCGGGAGTAGGCCTCAAAATCACCAAAGCCAAGGAGACCAAAAGTGCTAAACCCAAAAAGAAATAGGAGATCGACTTGGCGAACATACTCGTTCTACGGTGTGATAGTTTCTGTCAATTATACAAGGAATCCTTGAGCTTTGTTCAGTCTGGGTTCCATTTATTGGCAAGACTAGCTATCTTGCCTCGGAAAGTATTTTAGCAAAAAGTCTATGAAGCAGTATCACGAACTGATGCAAAAAATCCTCGATGAAGGGGTTGTTAAAGGTGACCGCACGGGTACGGGAACACGCAGTATTTTTGGCCATCAGATGCGATTTGATTTGTCAGAAGGTTTCCCTTTGGTTACTACCAAAAAACTTCATCTTCGATCCATCATTATAGAGTTACTTTGGTTTTTGAAGGGTGATTCTAATATCGGCTATCTCAAAGAAAACAAAGTTTCAATTTGGGATGAATGGGCAGATGAAAATGGTGATTTAGGCCCCGTGTATGGCTACCAATGGAGACACTGGCCTGACGGAAAAGGAGGAGAAATTGATCAGATCAAAAATCTTATCCATCAAATTAAAACTAAGCCCGACAGCCGCAGACATATCGTGAGTGCTTGGAATGTGGCAGATGTAGATCATATGGCATTACCTCCTTGTCATACTATTTTCCAGTTTTATGTGGCCGACGGCAAACTTTCCTGCCAGCTGTATCAGCGCAGTGCAGATGTCTTCCTTGGTGTACCATTCAATATTGCATCTTATGCTCTTTTCACCATGATGGTGGCTCAAGTTTGCGATCTTAAGCCAGGTGATTTCGTCCACACTTTTGGGGATGCGCACTTGTACTCCAATCATTTGGAACAAGCCAATCTTCAGTTGAGTCGTGAAATCCGACCCTTACCCCAGATGAAAATCAATCCTGATGTAAAAGATATCTTTAGCTTCAAATACGAGGACTTTGAACTCCTCAATTATGATCCTCATCCGCATATCAAAGCAGCCGTAGCAGTATAAAATTAGGCCATCCAATTGGATGGCCTTTTGCTTTTTTAATTTTCTTCTAATCCATACTTCAAGGTTCTACCTTTCTCTACAGCGGGCAGTCCTTCGGTCATCCAAAGCGGAGCGGGAGCACCTTTCAAATAGTGATCAAAGAATTGACTCAATCGGATCGATAAATCCTTTCGATTCTTTCGCTGGCGCAAATTGTGATCCTCTCCGTTATATTGTAGCAACCATGCTGGGCTATTCAGTCTTTTCAAAGCCATAAACATCTCTATGCCTTGGTACCACGGCACAGCACCATCTTCGTCGTTGTGCATAATAAGGACTGGAGTTTTTACTCGGTCCATAAAAAACAAAGGAGAGTTTTCGATGTAATAAAGTGGCTTATCCCAAAGGGTACCACCGATTCTAGACTGGGTCTGCTCATACTGAAACATACGACTCATGCCTGTTCCCCAACGAATCCCGCCATAGGCAGACGTCATATTCACCACCGGCGCGCCGGCACCAGCAGCTTTAAACATATTGGTTTGGGTAATCAAGTAAGCCACTTGATAGCCACCCCAGCTTTGACCTTGGATTGCCATATTGTCTGCATCCACAAAACCCATGGCCATCACTTCTTGAACTGCCGGAATGATACAGTTGTATGCGCTTGGTCCTGGAAGACCCAAATCGTACTTGATATCCGGCACAAGCACCAAATAATCGTTACTCACGAAATATGGAATATTGATCGTGGAAGCACTAGGAGCTGGAGATCTGTATCGATGCATACCATCGCTGCTTCTTTCGTAGAAATAAACCATCATTGGATATTTCTTATTTGGGTCAAAATTTTCAGGCTTGTAAAGCAAACCCTGAAGCGGAGTTCCGTCATTTGCCAGATAGTTCACCAATTCCACTGAGCCCCAATTTACATTCGATTGCTGTGGATTGAGATTGGAAACTTTGGTTAGATTTTTCATGCTCAAGTCTGTCAAATACAAATCTGGATTGTCTTGATAAGTACTTCTACGAACCAAAACTTCGTCAGAATCCTCCGCCTTGGTCAGTCCATTGTAATCATGAGCAGTGAAAAGCACTTGCTTTGGAGCGTTCTTCCCTTCAAAATCACCGGTAAAAAAACCACTATCCTTAGAAACTTCATTAAAAGCTGAGAGAATTAAGGTTTCACTAGGATCAATAGATTCTTCATCCCTGTCAATGGTCTGCCTACGGAAAACTATATTCTTTGCTCTTCCCTCTCCTTTGGTAATATTGACTGCATTACCGGGATTTCTTGGATCCACTTTCCAAATATCAAACCTATCGTATATCAAAATGGCAGCGTCATCGGCAAGCCAGCCTGCACTCCCATAACTTCCTGGACGAGACGGACTGTCATGCAATTCGTCATACATGCTCGTTGGAATTCCCGCAGAAAGGTTGATCATTTTTTTAGCGGCAATATCATAAGCCATCCAGGTGCTATCAGCACTTTCATACCAAGAGAGATAATTTCCTTCAGGAGAAATACTTGGATAACCAGTTGCATTCTTTGCTACTAAAGACTTATCGCCGGAAGCAAAATCGACTAGGTACAAATCACGTCCAATCTGAATATCCCAAGAATAGTTTCTACGGTAAGGCTTATCTGTACTTGCTAGGGCAAAGTCATATTTAATTTTGGAAGGAAGTGAAACATTATTGATTTCTCGGTCTTCCAGTTGAATGACCTTTCCTCCCTTGATTTCATAAATAGCTAGATAAGAACGTTTTTCTTCTTGTGACTTACGCCTTAACTGCATTGGCTGAATCTCATCATCCTGCCAACCCCAAATATCCAGACTCACGCGATCCTCATCCAAAATCGTGGTATCAGACTCGTAGTCATATTCTTTATATTCATCAGCCACACCAAAAAACAAACGCGACTCATCTTCAGAAAACGCTAGACTCGCATCTGGACTTACTCGAGAATTTTCCAAGATACCAGATGTTGAAGCATTGACAATTTCCTGTACGGACTTGGCCTTTGTATCAGCTAAAAACAATTGATGGTAAGGCTTTTCAGCTTTAGCTGAATCGGCTGTAGCCATAAAAGTAACATAGCTCGACTCGGGTGAAAATTTTACTCTCGTGTAGCTGGTCATCCCTTCGCTCAATGTGACCTTTTCTCCTGACGAAAGCTCCATAAGGTAAAGTCCAGCATTGTTTAGGGTGTCTTCAGTTGCCAATTCATACTGCAAAAATTTTCCATTGTCAGAAAAGCCGAAGGATTTCACCCGATCTATTTCATAGGATTTCCCGCTCCCATAGGACTTCACCAAAAGCTTAGAACCATCTGTTTTCTTAGGCTTTTCTGCTTTAGCTGTAGAATCAGCCTCATCTTTTTTCGCTGGCTTTTCTTTTTCAAAGTGAATAGCATACCAGTCCCCTTCCTTTTCAGGAATGGAGAATGACTTGACCTCTGCAAGCTTTTCAAGTTTGCCCGAGGCAAAATCAAAGATGAATAAACTATCTTTTGGCATCTCATCCTTCTTAGTTTTCTTCAGCTTTAATAGCTTCACAGAATCCTCCTGCGGCACAATTTTACCAATGGCGAACGTATTTGCGGGAGAAAACAAAAATCCCGATCCTCTGGGGATCACCGTTTTAGTTGTTGGGCTTTTGTAAGGCATAAGCTCCAAACGCCCATCCCCTTCCTGAGGACTGATGGAGTATCCAACCCACTTTCCATCCGCAGTAATTCTGGCAGAAGAAAGACTCTCCCATCCATCATAATCTGCATGAGTCAATGCTCTTTTTTGTTGTCCGAAGCCAACTTGCACAATACAAATCGCCAAAATGGCGAGAAGTGTAAACTTTTGTTTGATCATATTACCGCTATCCTATTTTAAAATTATTTCTCTTTCATGAAGCCCTCCTCGAGTAGAGGAAAGCCTAATCTTACCTTTTATTTCTTCATTTGAATTCACTTTTACCGTAAAGCTTACGCTTTTCTGCTCGTCACGATCTGTATATCCGGAGTAGATGGTTTTATCATACAATTCAGGGGCAACAATCTGAACTATAGCCTCTTCGTATCCTTCGATTAGTTTTTTGTCGAAGACCAAAGAAACTCGATCTTCCTGTACAATTTTCACAAGCTTCGCTTGCTCCAGAGCTACTGGTAAACCGCCTACATTGGTCCAAGTGAGTGAGATGTTGAAAAGGCCATCAGCAGCCTTCTCCACTTTCACATCATCGATTTTGATTTCAGGCAATCTTTTGGCCATAGCAAGATTGAAAAGCGCCTGTTTTTTGGCCCAATCTTCAAGTTGCCATGGTGGACCATTTTGCCCAAAAAATTTGGGGTGAAACCCACCAATTTCTACTTTACCCAATTCAGGGTGATCAAATTCTTCCCAATCGCGGAAGCCATTTCCGCCATTTTCGGTTTTGTCCCAAACATAGCCATCGTAATCGTCATAGATTCCATCACCATTATAATCTTTCATGGCTCCATTATTCCATAGCTCATCTCCGTACCAAATACTTCCGTAGTAGAAATATCCAAAGTCAGGTCCATGCCCAAAAAGCGGTGAAGGCTTCAAAGGATCTCCAGTCATGCTATTCACCTTGTATCTCGTAGAGTAAGTTTCATAGACATCTCCTGCCCAAGGATACGAAGTGAATGACAAACCAAGCTCATCCATCTCCTTATATATAGCGAGGTCGCTGGGATACATGCTTTCCTCCGCTTTTGAGGTCGAAGGGGCACGAAGGTGCATCGGGACGCGAGTATCCATAGAATTAACTACTGAAATATTAGGATGACTCAGCATCCACAAAACAATACTGCGCGATTCTGGCTCACTCAAGGGATATTCCCCTGCCCCATACTGCGTATATCCTCTTCCTGTCAGGTCTCCACCTATATCTGGTCTCCAATTTTCTGGGTAATTTCTATGGAGGTCTAGTCCTCCTACTCCATCTTCATTGTAGCTGCCGTCCTTATCATTGTCTATACCTTCGGTAAAAATCAAATAATCGCCCTTACCCGGTAGCACACGCTTCATCAACTGCTCATCTGGATGCTCTGGATCGATGATAAAATTGGCTTTTTTCTTTTCTCCTTCTGTGCTAGCAAGTTTTCTGATTTGATAGATAATCCCGTCCCCATCCAAATCTTCTTCCGGGTCCTCATCAAGAAGCCCATCTCGATCATTGTCTTGTGGTTTTACAGAACTTCGATTCCTTTGGGCAGTATGCAGATATAAGTTTGAACCATCAGGATTATTCTGCGGACGCAAATAAATGGCTTTGGTATCTACCAAATGGGTGATTTCAGGGTCCTTACCATAGTTAGTCAAAATATGCTGGGTAAGCCACAAGATGGATTCACTCGACGTGATTTCACCTGAATGACGCCCTCCTTCAAAATATGCAGCAGGCTTATCTGTATCTTTTCCTGTTGACTTGTTAGTAATTGTCATTTGATAAATTGGCCTGCCTTCATAGGATTCCGCGATTTGATACAAATCCACGATATCAGGGTACTGGGCTGCCCATTTTTCATACCAGGCATACATTACATCCACGGTATGGTAATGATCGAAGGTCAGAGCATCTCCCGGCACATACTCTACTTCGGGAAATCGGTGCTTCTCGAAAAATGAGGAGCCATGTCTCTCCCCAGAAACGGTGTGAAATTTTTTGCTGGTATCCTGTTCAGTGTAAACTTTGGGTGCAGTAAAGCTCCGAACCTGAGCAGATAAGGTTCCTATGAGAACAAAGCAAAAAATAAAGGCGATGGACTTTTTCATGGTATTAAAGATTGAGCATCAAAAATACTCAAGCCTTTAATACCTGTGCGACCGTTTAAAAAAAAGCCGAGGTTAAATTCTATTTTGAAATGGTAAGTTCAAACGTCTCAAATCCATATGAATTGAACCCTGGGACAGGTTTACAGGAAGGTAATTTCCGGATCATATGATCTAATCTCTGTTCCAAACCTCTGTCCACCTCACTAACCATGTCAAACCCAGAAACACGCCCCTTCTCGTTTACATAAAGTAGAACTTTTACTTCTTCAAAAGCTCTACTCTTTTTGGTACGAAATAAAAATGGACTGTAACTATCAATCATTTCTAAGGTGTTCTCTGGCCATGCCCAATGCGACCCTAGCTCAAGTACGATTTCCTTCTCGACCTCAGTAAGTTCTTGGTATTCCACTTCATTTGCCATTGAAATTTTAGAACTCTCTGGATCGCCTGATACTTTTTTAAGGTTGAGGTTATGATATTTCCCTAAGGCACTTTCTAATGAAACCACCTCGGAATGGGTTGTTTCTTGGGAATACGCTTGGCCTAAGGTTCCTGGAAAGCCAAAAGCCATGAGTAAAAGAAAAAAAGGTGGGAAAATGGAAATTTTCATACTGCTCTTAAAATCTGATCAAAAATACAGAAAATATATTCTGAAATACAATTTTATGTATTTAAAAATTTATTGAGCAAATAAAAAAGTCTTGCTACTAGCAAGACTCTTTTCAGAATATAAACCCAAATATAACTTTAGAGATAAAAGTTCTTAAACATGAGAAAATCGGACTTTTCATGAAAATCCAAACTTTCATTTTTCAAGTCTGACCTAAAACCAAATTTAAAATCTGTCCTTGAAATGTCAGCAAAGAAAATAGATTTTAATTTTAATTACAAATTCTAGAAAAAATTTTGCAATACTTTGAACAATCCTTAATTTCCCGCTCTATTTATTATAAATCAGATAAAAGTCAGGAATGAAAGTGGACAAAAATTTAGATATCGATAATATCGACCTAAAAATCATATCTCTCCTCAACGAGGATGCTAAAACCCCATACACTGAAATTGCCAAAAAAGTCTTCGTCTCTTCTGGTACGGTCCATGTCCGGATGAAAAAATTGGAGGATATGGGAGTTGTCAAAAGTGCCACTTTAAATATTGATTTTTCAAAGCTCGGATACGACATCGCAGCATTCCTCGGAATATATCTCGAAAAAAGCTCTCTATACGATCATGTGATAGAAAAACTAAAAGAAATCCCTGAAGTGGTGAGCGCCTATTATACAACAGGGAATTATTCCATTTTCGCTAAAATCATCTGTCAGGACACAGATCACTTACGACATGTGCTCAACTCTATCCAAAAGGTAGATGGAACAGACCGAACCGAAACTTTGATCGTTTTGGAAGAAAGCATTAATAGACCAATCCAGTTCTTCGAGACCGATAAATAGTTATTTGGATTAAATCTAAATAAAATAAAATAGCACATACCGCTCCGTTATCATTCACATGAAAGGCCAATCATAAGTTGGTCTTTTCTTTTTTTTAGACTATAAATCAGGCCGAAATCCATCCTGAGATAGATTTTTTGAATTGCCAATAGATTTTTCAAAGCATGCTGAACAATTTTTTTTATGAATATGTTGTACATTCGCAGTCAAAATGTAATTAGTCTAAATAAGTCAGCACATGAGTAAGGACAATCAGATATTAGAAGAGTTTACATCCAAAGAATATGAGCACGGCTGGTCAGTCAATTATGAGGCAGACGAAGCTCCTATCGGTCTCAATGAAGAAATCATCAAGTGGATCTCAGCTAAGAAAGAAGAACCGCGGTGGCTTTTGGATTGGAGACTTAAGGCTTTTGATACTTTTCAGAAAATGACTGAGCCTGAATGGGCTAATGTTACCTATCCAAAAATCGAACTTCAAAACCTTCGATATTATTCTGCACCTAAGCAGCAGAAAAATCCTAAAAGCTTGGACGAGGTCGACCCTGAATTATTGGATATCTATAAGAGATTGGGGATTAATCTCAATGAGCAGAAGCGCCTTCAAGGTATTGCCGTCGATGCGGTTCTAGACTCAGTTTCTGTAGCTACCACTTTCAAAGGCACTCTATCTAAATTGGGAATTATCTTTTGCTCCTTCTCGGAAGCTGTAAAAGAGCATCCTGAATTGGTCAAAAAGTATTTGGGATCTGTAGTGCCAATGACAGACAACTATTACGCGGCATTAAATTCAGCAGTATTCTCCGATGGATCTTTTTGCTATATACCGAAGGGTGTCAGATGTCCTATGGAGCTATCGACTTATTTCCGAATCAATGCGGCAAACACAGGCCAGTTTGAGAGAACCTTAATTGTAGCTGAAGACGATTCCTATGTCAGCTACCTAGAAGGGTGTACTGCTCCACAACGTGACGAGAACCAACTACACGCTGCCGTAGTTGAAATCTATGCAGCGACGAATGCAGAAGTGAAATACTCTACCGTTCAAAACTGGTTCCCCGGTGATAAAAACGGAAAAGGAGGAATCTACAATTTTGTAACTAAGCGTGGACTTTGTGCTGGCGATCATTCTAAAATCTCATGGACTCAAGTTGAAACGGGTTCTGCAGTCACTTGGAAATATCCATCCTGTATACTAAAAGGAGATTATTCGATTGGTGAATTTTATTCCGTTGCCGTGACTAATAACTATCAGCAAGCAGATACGGGTACCAAGATGATCCACATCGGCAAAAACACGAAGTCAAGGATTGTATCCAAAGGAATTTCCGCAGGAAAATCTCAGAACTCCTATCGAGGTCAAGTTCAAGTGATGAAGAGAGCAGCCAATGCTCGAAACTTCTCACAGTGTGATTCCTTATTGATGGGTGATCGATGTGGCGCACATACTTTCCCTTACATAGACATCAATAATCCTACGGCGAAAGTAGAACACGAGGCAACTACTTCAAAAATCGGAGAAGATCAACTTTTCTATTGCAACCAAAGAGGTATTGCTACTGAAGATGCTGTGGCTTTGATCGTAAACGGCTATGCCAAAGAAGTACTAAATCAACTTCCAATGGAGTTTGCTGTAGAAGCACAAAAGCTTTTGGCTTTGACTCTTGAAGGAAGTGTAGGATAAAAAATTTCGAATAAAAAAGATTAAATCATGTTATCAATAAAGAATCTCCACGCCTCAATAGAAGGCACTGAAATCCTAAGAGGCATCAACCTCGAAGTAAAAGCGGGTGAAGTTCACGCGATCATGGGACCAAATGGTTCAGGTAAATCAACTTTAGCTTCGGTGCTTGCTGGTAGAGAAGAATATGAAGTAACTGAGGGCGAAGTACTTTTCAAAAATAAAGACCTGCTTGACCTTGCTCCAGAAGACCGGGCAAGAGAAGGTGTCTTTCTTGCTTTCCAATATCCGGTCGAAATCCCTGGAGTTAGTTCTACGAACTTTTTGAGAACAGCTGTAAATCAAGTGAGAGAATACCGAGGTCAGGATCCACTTGATGCAGTTAAATTTCTCACTTTGATGAAGGAGAAAATGAAGCTAGTGGAAATGGATCAAAAATTATTGAGCAGAGCGCTTAATGAAGGTTTCTCTGGTGGGGAGAAGAAAAGAAACGAGATCTTTCAAATGGCCATGCTTGAGCCTACTCTTTCCATACTAGATGAAACAGATTCTGGACTAGATATCGACGCTTTGAGAATTGTATCAAATGGGGTGAATCAATTGAAGTCTGATAAAAATGCAACAATTGTGGTAACACACTACCAAAGATTGCTTGACTACATCGTTCCTGACTTTGTGCACGTTTTGTATAAAGGCCGAATTGTTAAATCCGGAACAAAAGAGCTAGCCTTGGAACTTGAAGAAAAGGGCTACGACTGGATTAAAGAAGAAGTTGACGCTGCAGCAGCAGTATAATTAAATCTCTAACAATTATGAGCACATTGATTAGTCAACATCCCCTTGACTCTGTATTGACTTTGCCCCAAAATGGTCATCAAAAGGCAAGGGAAAAAGGACTGGAAGAATTTAAAGTACAAGGATTGCCTTCAGCCAAGGCAGAAGAGTATAAATTCACCAATCTCACCAAAAAAATCGCCCAGTCATTTGAGGAGTTGGTTTTTGGAGCTGAGTTTCAGTTAACTGCTGAGCAAGTGAAGGAGGCTACGTTTGAAGGCTTTGAGGGGTACGTTTTGGTCTTTGCCAATGGCTTCTTCCAACCCGAAGTGTCATCACAAATTGAAGGAGTTAAAGTTTCAAAGCTTTCTGAAGCTACTAATTTATCTTTAGGCTCCATTGCGAAGCCAGAAAAGGATCCATTTTGCGCATTAAATCAAGCCACTTTCCAAGAAGGTGTTTGTATTCAAATTGCAAAAAACACGCAAGTTGAGGGATCTATTCTGATTTTGAATTTCATCGATGCCACTTCTGGTAATTTCATCCAACCAAGATTTTGGATCGAAAGTGGTGATTTTGCAGAGGCAACATTTATTGAGCAACAAGTTTTACTAAATGACACACCTTACTTCTACAATGAGGTGAAGGAAATCAAAGGTGGACTGAGTTCTCATTTGAAAATCTTCAGAATTCAAAATGAAGGCAAGTCATCTATTTCGATGAGTAATATTGAAACGGACATTCAGAAAGACGCTACATTCAGTTCAGTGAATCTTTCCCTATCTGGACAGATGGTGAGAAATAATCTAAACCTGAATCTGCTTGGAAGCAATTCCGAAGGCAATATGTATGGGCTATATATGCTCAACGGGTCAACCCATGTGGATAATCACACGAACGTTGATCATACCATTCCACATGCTGAATCCAATGAATTGTATAAAGGAATTCTAACCGACAAGTCTAGAGGAGTTTTCAACGGTAAAATCTTTGTCCGTCAGGATGCACAAAAGACTAACGCATTTCAGCAAAACAACAACATTCTGCTTTCTGAGGATGCGATCGTAAACACCAAGCCACAGTTAGAGATTTGGGCAGATGACGTCAAATGCTCACATGGCTGCACCACAGGTCAGTTGGATGAAGAAGCACTTTTCTATATTCAAGCCAGAGGTATTGGTAAGGAAAAAGCCAAAGGTTTATTGCTATACGCTTTTGCCGGTGAGGTAATTGAAAATATTTCAGACGAAAGCTTCAAAAATCATTGTGTTGAGTTGATTCAAGAAAGACTTGGCACAAACTTCTAAAACCCTTATGAAATTCGATATCGAGAAAATCCGGAGTCAGTTTCCTGTACTTCATCAAGAAGTATATGGTAAACCCTTGGTTTATCTCGACAATGCAGCGACCACTCAAAAGCCACAAGTCGTACTGGACGCCATCTCAAATTATTATACCAAGGATAACTCCAACATACATCGAGGGGCACACGCCTTGGCAGATCGTGCCACTGGTTATTTTGAGGAAACAAGAGAGGCTGTTCGTGAATTTATTGGGGCCAAAGAAGCGGCTGAAATTATTTTCACTAAAGGTACTACCGAAAGTATCAACTTGGTGGCAGCTACTTTTGGTAGAAAGTTTATAAAGGAAGGTGATGAAGTAATCATCTCCACGCTGGAGCATCACTCGAACATTGTCCCATGGCAAATGCTATGTGAGGAAATGGGTGCTGAGTTGAAAATCATTCCGATAACTGATTCAGGAGAGATAGTTTTCGAAGAATTTGAAAAGCTCATCAGCCCAAAAACAAAGCTAGTGAGTGTGGTCCATGCGTCTAACGCACTAGGCACCATAAATCCTGTCAAACAAATCATCGATCTAGCCCATGCGCATGGAGCGAAAGTGATGCTGGATGGAGCTCAATCCACAAGTCACCTTCAGATTGATGTGCAGGAGTTGGACTGTGATTTTCTCGCATTTTCTGCTCACAAATTGTACGGACCGACGGGTTTGGGGGTGCTATATGGAAAGCGAGAAATACTTGAAGCCATGCCACCATTTCAAGGTGGAGGAGAAATGATCAAAGAGGTGACTTTTGAAAAGACCACCTATAATGAAATCCCTTTCAAATTTGAGGCAGGCACGCCAAATATTGGAGATGTGATCGCTTTTAAGGCTGCATTGAACTTTATCAATGACTTGGGAAAATCGGCAATTAAAGAACATGAGGACAATCTTTTGGCTTATGCTAATGAGCTAATGCTACCAATCAAAGGCTTCCAGCCTGTGGGAACAGCTAAAGAAAAAGTTAGCGTTCTTTCCTTTGGAATCAATGGAATGCATCCTTTTGATGTGGGAGTGATGCTAGACGCAAAGGGAGTAGCCGTGAGGACAGGCCATCATTGTACTCAACCTTTGATGAAAAGATTAGGTCTTGAGGGAACCGTCAGAGCCTCTTTTGCTGTTTACAACACCAAATCAGAAGTGGAAACCCTTGCTGAGGGAGTGGAAAAAATCGCTAGAATAAAGAATAAATGAGTTCAATTCAGGACATACAAGAAGAGATCATTTCAGAATTTGAAATCCTTGGAGATGACAAGGAATCTACGATTTACTATATCATGGAATTGGGTGGCAATTTGCCTGAATTTCCAGAATCGTCGAAAGTAGAAGAAAACATTATTAAAGGTTGTCAATCGAAAGTTTGGCTGACCGCTAGCGAAAGCGAAGGCAAAGTTCAGTACCAAGCAGACTCTAATACAGATATCACCAAGGGATTAATTTCCTTGTTAATTAGAGTCCTGAATAATCAAAAGCCTAGAGCCATCATTCATGCTGATTTGGACTTTATCCAAAAGATCGGAATGGGTAATATCATCGGAAGCCAACGCTCAAATGGCCTGGCTTCAATGATCCAACAAATGAAACGTTACGCTTTGGCCTTTGAAGCCAAACAAAATGTATAAAATGGAAGCAGAAAAGACAGTGGAAAACGCAGGAGGACAAATAGAAAACCTGAAAGAAAAAGTAGTTCAGGCCATCAAGCAAGTCTACGATCCAGAAATTCCTGTGGACGTGTATGAATTGGGCTTGATCTATGAAATCACAGTATATCCAGTAAATAATGTCTATTTATTGATGACTTTGACTTCTCCAAATTGTCCTTCCGCAGAGTTTATTCCATCTGAAATCAAGAATAAAATCCAGCAGATCCCAGGTATAGCCAATGTGGAAGTTGAATTAACTTTTGATCCTCCATACTCTCAGGACATGATGTCAGAGGCGGCCAAACTAGAATTAGGATTCTTATAACTGAAAATAAAAACTAAAGAGATATGTACCCAGAAGACTTAATCGCACCCATGCGTGCAGAACTTTCCAGCATAGGTTTTGAAGAGTTCAGAACAGCGGAGCAAGTGGCCAATCACTTAGGCCCAGACCATAAAGGAACCACTTTTGTGGTAGTAAATTCAGTATGTGGATGTGCAGCCGGAGCAGCAAGACCAGGCGTGAAATACGCCCTAGATCAGGCAAAAGTAAAACCAACAACCTTGGCCACAGTTTTTGCAGGCAATGACCGTGAAGCTGTAGACAAAGTGCGAGAGATTGTTTTGCCTTACCCTCCCTCCTCTCCTGCTATGGCACTTTTCAAGGATGGCGAGCTAGTGCATTTCATCGAAAGACATCACATTGAAGGTAGAAACGCTAAGATGATCGGAGATCATTTAGTTGAAGTATTCGAGCATTTTTGCGCATAATTAAAGCCCCTCGTGGGCTTTTTTAGTTTTCAAATCTTTGTTGGTCACTTCTCGTATACCCTGCAAAACCATAATCAAAGATTTGGAAAAAAATATTTTCTGCTCAGTTGAAAAGGTTTTATTTCCATCTAAACAAATGAGCATAAATTTGCTTTATGATTTTATTATCTTAGGCACCCAAGAAGAATTAATGAGAATTTCCTTTTGAAATAAAAAACTATGTCAGAAAACGCCAAATTGACCTATAACGGCCAAGAGTACGAATTTCCGGTAATCACTGGTTCAGAAAATGAATCCGCAATAGACATCGCAAAACTTCGTGGCTCCACCGGGCTAATCACCTTGGATCCTGGATTTAAAAACACAGGATCAACTTCAAGCGCCATCACTTTTTTGGATGGAGAAGAAGGCATCCTGAGATATCGAGGATACAAGATTGAAGATCTCGCTGAAAAGTCATCATTCCTTGAGGTTTCATACCTCTTAATTTATGGAGAGCTTCCTACGCAAGAGCAATACGAATCTTTTTCGAAAGAAATCACGCATCATACCTTGGTGCATGAGGATATCAAAAAAATTCTTGAGGGATTTCCAAGTAATTCACACCCAATGGGAGTTTTATCTTCCTTGATTTGCGCATTGACTGCTTTCTACCCAGACTCGCTCGCTCCAAACCGTAGTGAAGAAGAAGTAAACTTGAGCATCATTCGTTTGATCGCAAAAATGCCAACTTTCGCAGCTTGGGCATACAAGAATGAAGTAGGTCATCCAGTTAATTATCCTGACAATCGACTGGATTATTGCTCAAACTTCTTGAAAATGATGTTTGCGCTACCTGCTGAAAAGTATGACGTTGATCCAGTAATTGCTTCAGCTTTGGATAAACTCCTTATCCTTCACGCAGACCATGAGCAAAACTGCTCTACTTCTACCGTGAGAATTGTAGGATCTTCTCAAGCGAGTATTTATGCATCTATCTCAGCGGGTATCAATGCTCTTTGGGGACCACTTCATGGTGGAGCGAACCAATCTGTAATAGAAATGCTAGAAGCAATCAAAGCGGATGGTGGAGACGCCAAGAAATATCTTGACAAAGCAAAAGATAAGAATGATCCATTCCGTTTGATGGGCTTTGGACACAGAGTTTACAAAAACTTTGACCCACGAGCAAGAATCATCAAGAAAGCGGCAGATGATGTTTTGGAAAAACTTGGGGTAAATGACCCAGTTCTGGATATTGCCAAGGAACTAGAGCACTCTGCTCTTAACGATCAATACTTTATCGATAGGAAGCTTTATCCAAACGTTGATTTCTATTCAGGAATCATCTATAGAGCCTTAGGTATTCCTACTGATATGTTTACAGTGATGTTTGCCCTAGGAAGACTCCCAGGCTGGATCGCGCAATGGAAAGAAATGAGAGAAAACGGGGAGCCAATCGGAAGACCTCGTCAAGTATATGTAGGCGCTCAGGAAAGAGAATATGTTTCTATGAATCGCCGATAATCAATTTGATTTAGGACAAAAAAAGCTTCAAAATTTGGAGCTTTTTTTGTTTAAAGAGCAAATCAACCTTGATTTGCGCAGTATTTATCCCTCTAGCAACATGACTTTAGAAGAAGCAGTGAACCTGACCAAACAATTCACCCAGAAACCTAGTAACGAAGAACTACTTAAACTTTACGCCCTATACAAACAAGCTACTGAGGGTGATAATTTAGGCGAGCGCCCAGGTGGCTTTGATTTCAAAGCAGCGGCAAAATACAATGCATGGATCGCCCTCAAGGGCAAAGATAAAACTGTGGCAGAAAGCGAATACGTAGCTTTGGTTGCAAACTTAGCCACCAAATACATTTCTTAAGTGTCCTGGCTGGACATTTTCTTTTGAAAAAAACCCGCCAACAAACTTCCATAAATCAATTGCTGGATGTGAAAAATCATCACAGGTAGGATTACTATGCTCAAAACTAAAGGGTCGGAAAAAATGACTTTTCCCATTACTACCCCTTGAATCAAGGATTTTTTTGCACCGCAAAAAACTGTGGTAATCCGATCAGCCATTCCCCATCCAAGTGATTTGGCAATAAAGAATAGGAAAAATCCGATCAAAAAATATAGAAAACCTGTGACCAAGACCAGACCGAGCATTGAAGATGAACTATAACCACTAAAGACGTCATTTACGAATGCATCAGAAAAGGAAGTGTAGACTATAGCCATGATGACCGCTTGATCCACATATTTTAATTTTGAGAAGTACGGATTAAGGACTGGATACAGCCTTCGATGGAGCACAATCCCCAAAATAACAGGCAGTAGAATTTTTAGCATCAGCTGGGTAAGAATGCCTGTAAACTCTACACCGGATGTTTCGTTTCCCGTGAGCACGAGCATCCAAATGGGAGTGATAAAAACACCCAACAAACTGGAAATACTCGCATTGAAAATCGCTGCAGGTAGATTTCCCTTTGCAATATTCACTAAAACCACGGAAGCACTGACCGTGGAAGGAAGTGCTGAAAGAAACCACAAGCCTACTTTAAGGTTCCCTGTCAAAAAAGGTAAAAGTGGCATAATTAAAGTCACCACTAAAGGAAAAACCAAGTAGGTTCCTGATTGGATAAGGAGGTGCAATCGCCAATTGTAAATTCCTTTTCTGAGAGAGATGGGATCTAACTTCACACCATAGAAAAAGAAAATAAAAGAAATCCCGATGGTAGTAAAAATACCCCAAGGGATCGGTGAGTCCTTTGACCCCCATTCGGGTATAAAATATCCCAAAAAGGCCGAAAAGATTATTCCCACCAACAATCCGTTGATGCCTATTCTTCGAAGAAGTTGAATGGGGCTTGGCATTAGGTGAGTAATCGTTTCATCGTATCTGTGATCACTGCTGTCGCAATAGCCACATTGAGACTTTCAGCCACGCCAAAAGCAGGAATGGTAATTTTTTTTGTCACCATACCTTCCAACTCCTTCGAAATCCCTTTGGATTCATTTCCCATCAAGATTATTCCGGGCTGAATACTTTTGAGCTGATGTAGGTTTTCACCCTCCAAAAAAGCTCCATAAACAGGCATTTTCAGTCTTTTGAGGGCAAGACTCAAGTCCTCATACCACCAGTCAATTCTTAAAAAAGAACCCATACTCGCTTGAATCACTTTTGGGTTATACAGCTCGGCTGATTGTGGAGAAAGAATGATTTTTTTGATGCCATACCAATCAGCTATCCGAATGATCGTACCCAAATTACCGGGATCCTTCACGTCATCAAGTGCGATTGCAAGCTCATTTTCATCCAAACTTCCAACTCGCTCATCTCGCATTTTTGCAACAATCAAGGCATCTTTATTGCTCTTATAGGTGCCCAAAGACTCCAGTTGATTTTGGGTGACTTGAATCTGCTGGCCTTGAAAAGAACGAAGTTCCAGAGCATGTTTGTGGAAAAATGATTCAGTACCGACCAAAAGATGAACCGAAAAATCGGATCTGACGGTCTCAAGTACGCTTTTCTCCCCTTCTACCAGAAACATCCCTTCAATTGATCGGTATTTTTTCTGGTGCAAGGATTTTATAAACTTAACTGTATTTTTGCTAAGCATTCTGATCTATTCCCCAACATTGAAATTTTCCAAATATATACTTTTTATCGGTGGACTGATGGCTATGACAGCCTGCTCTTTAACCAAGAATCTACCCGATGGAGAGTTCGTTTTGTATGAAAATGAATTACTTGGGACAGAACTATCTGACAAAGAAGGTCTTGCGGAATTATACCGTCAGGAACCAAATACTCGAATCCCCTTAATCAATCGTTCGCTTGGAGTTTCGATCTATCGGCTTGGAAAGAGTTTTTATGACAGTGCCAAAGTGGTAGAAAAACTTGAGCGAACAAAGGAAGAAAAAAGCCTGTTGATCGCCGAGCTAGACAGTTTAGGAAATACCAAGAAATTAGTAAAGAAAGCTGAAAAGAAGGATGCGAAAATTGAGCATCTGGAAGAAAAAGCCGAGTATGGTAACCTGCTCATGCGTACAGGAAATCCTGTAACTATTTTGGACAGCGCTCTGGTCTCAGAGACAGTTACCCAGCAACAAAACTATTTAATCAATAACGGTTTTTTTGATGCCGATGTGGATTTTGAGGTGACCACCAAAAAACAAAAAGCCTATGTCAGCTTCTTGATTAATGAGAAGGAGCCCTATTTGGTGGATTCCTTTTACACCAAAAGTGAAAATCAAGATATTCTTCGACTTCTGAATAAAACCAAAAAGGAATCCTTCTTGGACACCGGTAAAATTTACACGCAGTCGGACGTAATAGCAGAAAGAGAGCGAATAGAAAAACTACTGAAAAACAACGGTTACTATACTTTTTCGAAGTCCTACATCGAATACAACGTCTTTATGGATACCCTCACCAAAAGACTCAATGTGGAGCAGCTCATCCTAAAACCCACCTTTGCAGAAAAGCATAACGCTTATACTATTGATTCGATTACTTTTACCATTGTCCCGCCTAGCGAGGATTTTGTAGATGAGAAAGTTCAACGAGAATTCGAGAATATCGATTTTAGTTTTTACAAAGAGCGCTATTCAGAACGGATCTTCGCCTCAAGGATCTTTTTCCGAGAAGGAGATTTATACAGTAGAGATGATTTTATAGAAAGTCAAAAACAACTGAATAACCTCGACCTTTTCCGCTTTTTGAACATCTCTTTTGACACGCTAGGGACCTCTTTGACTGCAAAAATCTTTAGCCAACCGAATCAAAAATATCAGCTGACAAATCAGCTTGGTCTGAGTATTACAGAGCAGCTCCCTGGTCCTTTCTTTTCAACCTCATTGAGAAATAGAAACTTCTTTAGGGCTGGAGAAATTCTTGAGTTCAACTTTAGAGCTGGTTTAGAGGGTGTAGCTTCTGCCACTGATCAAGGCGTGTATCAAAGTAGAGAACTGGGAACATCTGTATCAGTGATTTTTCCTAGGTTTTTGTTACCCTTTTATCGGACTAGCTTGCAAAAATTCGGTCGATATAATCCGAATACGAGAGCTCAATTCGGATATAATTACACCAATCGACCGGAATATACTCGAACCTCATTCAATGGACTCCTAGCTTACACCTGGGCGACCCGTAATAATCGCCAACAATTCACCATAAATGCTGCAGACATCAATTATGTTCGGACACCAAGTATTTTACCCGAATTCGTTGAGATTTTAGAGGACCTACAGGCTGAGGGAAACAACCTCATTTGGTCATTTTTGCCCTCATTCGTGAGCGCTGTATCGGCTCAAAGTATCATCAATTTTAATGAGTATGGAAACTTCAAGCAGCGAAATGCATCACTCCTGAGGCTTTTTGTAGAAAGTGGTGGTACCAGCTTAAACTTTTTTGATGTGCCTAGTAATGAGGAAGATATTGAATTCGCAAACTTCCAATGGTTGAAATTTCAGGCTGATTTTAGAAGATACTATCCCCTTGACAAGAAACAAACTCTTGCCTATCGAGCAAATTTTGGTATCGCTCAGCCATATGGTATAAGCGGAGGGATTTTACCCTACGAGAAATACTTTTTTGCTGGTGGTGGTACTAGTGTTAGGGCTTGGCAGGCAAGGAGATTGGGGCCAGGAAGTTACTCTCCTACTGTAGGCGAAAATGGTCCCTATGACTATAGAATTGAGCAGCCTGCGGAGATGATTTTTGAATCCATGTTTGAATACAGAAGGAAACTATATGGATATTTTGATATAGCCTTGTTTATAGATGTGGGTAACTCCTGGGTAATCGGGGTGGATAATGCAAGACCCGGAGCGGACTTCAGGTGGAATCGCTTCTACAAAGAACTCGCAGTAGGTACTGGAATAGGACTACGAATGGATTTTGACTTTTTGGTCGTAAGACTTGACTTGGCCACCAAAGCCATAGACCCTGCACAACCTGAGGGCAATAGATGGGTATTAGATAATATTTCTTTCCGAAAGCCTTTTGGTGTGCGTGGACAAACCGTTCTCAACTTTGGAATTGGCTATCCATTTTAATCTAATAATGATGAAAAAAACCAAAGAAGATATAGCTGAAATATATAAAAGTGTTCAGGACCACATCTGTAAAGAACTCACTCGTCACGACGGAAAAGGTGAGTTTCATGAAGATCTTTGGCAGAGACCCGAAGGCGGTGGCGGAAGAACAAGGATTTTTAAAAATGGACGGATCATCGAAAAAGGAGGTGTGGCACTCTCTGCTGTCCATGGCAAAACACCTGACAAAATACTTCAAAAATTGAAGCTTGAAAAGGCTGACTTTTTTGCTACTGGAGTATCTATTGTCCTTCACCCCCATAACCCTCACGTCCCCATCATTCATATGAACATCCGATACTTTGAAATGGACAATGGCGTTCATTGGTTTGGTGGCGGAATTGACCTAACTCCGCATTATGTGGTGCCTGAGGATGCTCATTATTTCCACACCGAGGTGAAACGAGTCTGTGACCAATTTGATTCAGCATACTATCCCAAATTCAAATCCTGGGCAGATGACTATTTTTTCATCAAACATCGCAACGAAACCCGGGGAATAGGTGGAATATTTTACGATCACCTTAAGCCCGACACAGATGAAAAATTTCAGAAGACCCTAGATTTCAGCGTAGCTATTGGAAATCTATTTCCTGATATTTACGGTCACTTTATGGGTAAAAATCACGAAATTAAATTCGACGACAACCACAAAGCTTGGCAAAATATGCGAAGAGGACGATATGTAGAATTCAACCTAGTCTGGGATGCCGGAACAAAATTCGGACTTGATACCAATGGGCGCACCGAAAGCATTCTGATGAGCATGCCACCTAATGCAGGATGGGAATACATGCATACTCCAGAATCGGGAAGTGCTGAAGAACAGACTCTTAGGCTTCTTATTAAAGGAATGGATTGGGTTAACTGGAAGCCATGATTGACAATTTGAAAGAAATAGACGAGCAGCTTTTTTTGATCCTCAATGGCCTTCGGGCAGATTGGTTAGATCCTGTAATGTTTCAATTGACTCAGACCATTACTTGGCTCCCCTTTTATGCCTTTTTGATATACTTTATTTATCGGCAGGACCCAAAAAACAGCTGGTGGGTTTTTGCTGGAGCAGCGCTCTCTATCCTCCTTGCAGATCAATTGACCTCAGGCTTGATGAAGCCCTTCTTCGAGCGTCTCAGGCCATGCCACGACCCTAGGTGGGAAGGAGTAATCCATAATTATGGTCGCTGCGGAGGTTTGTACGGATTTGTATCCAGCCATGCAGCCAATACATTTGCCGTCGCCATGTTTTTGAATTTAAAACTGAAACGTAAACTCCCTTATTTGCCTTGGCTTTTTCTCTGGGCTGGAGTTGTAGCCTATACAAGAGTTTATTTAGGTGTTCATTATCCTTTTGATATTGTACTTGGAGCGGCAATTGGAATGGCACTTGGTTTTCTTTCCTGGGTTTTGATTGTTTTTGTCCGGAGAGAACTCCTAAAGCAGGTTTTGAAATAACAGGCTTGCACAAAATCCATTGATCCTCTCAAATCATCCATGTTGAAATACCAAGATCTGTCATCCAGACTGAGGATAAATAATTAAATTGTCTTTATGAAAAGCTCTTTTGGTATCATCCGCCTTAATTTCAGCTTGAATAAAATTATCCTTTTGGCTGGCCTGTCGGTGTTTTTTTTCCAAGTGGCGTGGAGTCAAGATACTCACCACTGGAGTAATCAATTTGGAACCCGTGCAGCGCTACTTGGCGGGGCTGTTTTGACTGATACTGTGGATAATGCTGGTGTGTATTACAATCCAGCCAATTTGGCTTTTTTGGACACAAGTTCACTTTCGATCAATGCAAATCTTTATGGATTGGAAAACATAGAAATCCAAAACGCACTTGGCCAAAAGCAAAATTTCCAAGGACTTCAATTGAATACCGTTCCCCTTCTAATTAGTGGTACATTAAGGAATAAATCGGATTGGAACCTGAGTTACGCCCTGATTACGCCAGTAAGTTTTAAGTTTAATGGGTTAGCCCGCATCGACCAAAATATTGACATTATCAAAGAAGAGGATAGCCCAGGACTTGAAGACTTGGTTGCAGAATCTGGATTGAATACGCGCGTACAGGAAACGAGCGTAGTATTTGGTTTGGGAAAAAGACTCAATCCAAATTTTGGCTTTGGATTCAGCTTGATCAATACCTTCAGGAATGTAGAATACAATTATCGCTTTAGCGCGAAGACCTTTGCGAACGTGGATCCTCCATTTTTGATTTCTCGCAGCCAAAATGAATTCGTGAATTATTGGTCGCTACGCTCAGCTATTAAAGCCGGACTCAATTATCAAAAAGCTAGCTACGGGCTAGCACTCACCGTTCAGAGTCCAGGGATCAATTGGATGGGAAATGGGGAAATTGCTGAAGATATTACCATTACGAATCTCAGGCTTTCCGAAGATGGTGATCGTCTTACTGGTTTTGGCTCGGCAAGACAAGAAAAGCTTAAGTCCAATTACAAATCCCCATTTCAACTTAGCATTGGAGGTCATAAACAATTCAATAACAGTATCATAAGCCTCAATATTACACATTTCGGAGGAGTGGACACTTATAGGATTATAGAAGCCCAACCAGGTGACTTTATTCGCCCTGCTTCTCTGGCAAGTGATGATTTAAACCCTGAAAATTTCCTGAATGTAGAAACCGCCATGCGGGCCGTGACCAATTTTGCACTGGGCTATGAAACACGATTAAACTCGGGGCTTAAACTTCTTGGAAGTTTTAGAACCGACTTTTCCTACTACGACTCTGGCCCCACTCTCGGAGAGCAAATCACAACAGAATTGACCCAATGGGATATTTATCATTTTACACTGGGTTCAGTTTTTGAAAAAGATCGAAGCAGTTTAACTCTTGGACTGGTTGGTAGTTTTGGAGGTACTAGTTCATACATTCAGGAAAATAGCTTTAGTTCGAATGGGCAGCCATCAGATTTGGAAGGTGCGCTAACTATTACCCAGGCGAAATACTCTAACATCGGGCTACTTATCGGCTACTCATTTCGGTTTAAAAAATTCAATTAGTAATCAAAAATCTTTAAATTCAGCTAACGCATTTCTCTGTGTGGATCAAAACAATACTATATGAAAAAAAATTTACTCCTTCTTCTTGTCTTTGTGGCATTCTGCATAAGTCCCGCATTTGGACAAATAAAAAAGATCAATCTTAATCTGATCTATGGAGAATTGAATGGCGGGATGCCTATTCCGGCTGAAGAGCAATTTGCAGTGACTGGTGCGGTACCTGACAAAATTGAAATGGTTAAGCTGACCATTTTTCCATCTAAAAAATCAGAAAAGGCCGGGGCAAGCTACTTTTGGAAATCTCCCTTTGGATACAAAGACGAAGCTTTCCAGATCAATGTAGAACAACCGTTGAGGTCGAATGACGACTATGAACTAGAATTTAGATTTTATCAAAAAGCTGGGCCAGAACAAATTCGTGAAGTAGCTGAATTGGTCTATCAAAATTTAGAAACCTACCTTTCTACCATCACGACGATCAAAAAAGGAGGTGTGGAATTTTCAGAAAGCATTCCCAATATCATGTCCCAAATGGCTAGTATCGTTGAGTCCGGGACTTTTTATTTTGAATTACCAAATGGTCAACCTTTCCCCGGATTCAGTGACATTACTCGAGCGAAACTAGAGCAACACAAAAACTTGAAAATGGGTAAGGCGAAATACAATGCGACTGGTTTAGGTGAAAATGATAATGCTCGTGCCGTGTATGCCAGGACATACCTCGATGAAGTATATGCCATCATCGGCTCAGAACTCAAACAATATTTTTCTCCAAACATGCTTGTAATGGTAGATGAAAAAATATTCAAGAGCTACCGATCAGAGAATAAACCAAATGTAATTCCGCTCAATGCAGGTTATGGTGCGATTTCCTTAAGCAAGAACTTGCAAGAACAGGAGTTTGTGGCTAGCCCATACGTGGGAGTTTCTTTTCCATTAGGTAATCGAGCATTCAACAAATTCATGAATAATCTTTCTCTTTCCACTGGAGTATTTCTCAGTGGAAAGATGGAAAATAGCCTTGGAGAGCGCATTTCGGGACCCGTAATAGATCGCCCGATTTACGTGGGACTTGGCTATAATTTTTTCCGATTTATCCGATTGAATGCCGGTGGTACATTTATTACTACAGAGCAACTGAATGGAACAAACCAAAACTCATTCAATCCTTTCATCGGTGTGAGTGCGGAGTTTAATCTTTGGTTGGGAATAGGTAAAAAGAAGTAATATGAAACGACTATCCCTTTTACTTCTGTCCTTTCTCGTAGTAAGCATAGCACATGCTCAGCTACATGGCAATAAGTTTCGCTTTGGCCTAAGCGGCGGAGTGACAAACTATCTAGGAGATATTAGGCCATTGAAATTGAACGATTTCGAAAATTTCACTAGGCTCTACAAGCGATATGACACCTATTCTGAGCAACTCTCCTACCAAGTATCTCTAGAGTATGCGCTTGGCAATTCGGTGGGTTTAATGCTTTCGGCTGGGACCTATCAGTTCGGGGCTGGAGATCGATTCGTTCAAAATGATGGGACACTTTTGACTGAAGGTTTGAACTTTGATCGTGCACTTAATTTCCAGACGGATTTGTACGACGCGGGCTTATCATTCGTATTTAAACCTGATAATGATTGGATTCTCTCAGGAAAGTCCTTCATAGCTCCCTATTTCACTTTAGGATTTGGCGTTCAGACTTTCGCAGTTTACGGAGACTTACTTGATGCCGATGGAAATCGCTACGATTACACTAATCCTGCTACCATTCCTGATGGCACCTTTGAGACACAGCTAAATGACCTCGGTACAGAAACTTCTAACGGCTACCGAAACACTACATTTTATGCCAATTTGGGTCTCGGAGTTCGTTTTAGAATCACCAAATCACTTGAAATTTTCGCGCAGAGCGATTTTAAACGAGCAGCAACAGACTATCTAGACGACGTTGCTGGAGAGTACAGAACGGTCTATGACAATGATTTTCAGCAATACGCTGCTAAACCAGGTACGAACCTTGTCACTCCAGAAAACAGAAATCGAGGCTTCGATAATCGAAATCCGGATTGGTATATCTATCATGGTATGGGAATCAAATTCAGCTTCGGTGCGAATAAAAAATCTTTTGTACCACCTGTGATTACACAACGGTATACATTCGAACCATCCTCACTTGATTTACAACAGTTAAGGGAAGAAGCCGCCAGAGAGGCAAGACAAGAACTAAGTCCAAGCCAAGGGCAAACCAACTACATTACTGTGATTCAACTTCCTGAAAAGCGAAGATATCAAGCCGCGGATAGTTTATCTATAAGTCTTGATTCCATTGACAGGTTTGCCGTTTTGGAAGAAATCGAATTTGCAAGAAGAGACTCAGCAGAAATCCAAGAATCTTTAGAATCCTTGCAATTCGAGATGAGCGAATTGGATCAGGTAAAAGGTTTGGCGATGACTGACTCTACCACTTCGGAGGCAGTGAGAGAAGCTAGACTACAAAGCTTAAGTGAGCAAGAGATTTCTATGCAAACTCAACTTTCAAGCATAGATTCCAGCAAGCAGGTAAATACCTTTAAACTGGATTCTTTGAACTCACTATTAGTTATGGATTCTCAGCCAAAGGCTGCTCCTGATTCTCTTGATTTCAATCAAATTCTATTGTATCCAGGCCAGGTGACTCGAATAGAATATGGCAATAGCCAAACCACTCGAGTATTAACGGACTCCAGTATGACTCAGACATCAGCGACTACTTCTTCCCAAACCATGAGCAGAGAAGAGTTTGACGAACAAATGGAGAAATTTAGGAGCGAAATGCTTCAAGCTCAAGCCACAAGAGATTCAGCTATGATGATGGCCTTCGCCCAAAAATATGAATCAACTCCTCCTGCAGAAGCCCGTCAAACCAGAGCTCAAGAAGACTCCGAGGAAGATACCGAGCCCCAAGAAATAATTATCAACCAGGAAGCACTGGATGATAAGACCGCCAAAAAAATTCAGAAAAACAACGAGAAAGCGAGGAAAGCTGAAGAGCGTGCAAACAAACAACAAGAAAAAATAGAAAAGAAAAACAATGAACTTCTGAAGGATGCATTGCTCGTTGGAGGAACAGCAGCTGCCACGGCAGCCATTACCAGTGGTGGGAAGGATGAAGTACGAATAGATAGTATTTATGTACAACCTGATTCCTTACTTCTTGCTCGAATAGCGAGCGATTCCTTACTCATCGATAGCTTGAGACGGGTACCTCCGCAAGTCGATACGGTGCAGATCGAAAAAACAACAACTATGCTTCTGAATAGCAGTAAAGTGGAAGTTTATTTTGACATTAATGCACGCACTCTTACTTCCGAAGAAGCTGCCAAGCTTGATCAAGTTGCTGCTTACCTTAATGAAAATCCAAATACAGACGTAGAGCTCATTGGCTTTGCTGATAATACTGGAAGTATCGCATATAATTTGAAGATTTCAGAAGATCGAGTCAAATTTGTGGCCGACTTACTTGAATCTCAGTATGGAATCGCAAAAGATAGAATCCAGATCGAAGCAGGTGGTTTAATACTCAGGGGAACAAAAAAAGGATCTACTGATAAAGACCGGAAAGTAGAAATTCGGCTAATGACTAACACAAAGCAATAGACAAAATGGGAAAACAATTCATTCAGAAAATTTGGTTGGGGATACTTTTACTAGCTGTGGCTTGCTCCGCTCCGGAAGAAGTTAAAGACGTTTCAGAGCCACAGATTGAGTATTTAGTTTCATGGAATGAAGGGCCAAACAAACAATCCATTATTGATTTTGTAAAGGCGACCACTACTCCAGGAAGTCCGGATTTTGTAGCGCCCGAAGATAGAATAGCCACTTTTGACAATGACGGGACTCTTTGGTCTGAGCAGCCATATTATTTTCAATTACAATTTGCAATCGACCGAGTTAAATCCATGGCGGCAGATCATCCAGAATGGAGGGATGATGAGTTAATGAATGCCGCAGCAATGGGTGATATTGAAAAACTTATGTCTTTTGGTGAGGAAGGACTTTTGAAGATAGTTATGGCGACCCATTCAGGAATTAGTGAAGAGGATTTTGCTAAAGAAGTTACGGATTGGATCAATACCGCCCGACATCCCAAAACCAATTTGCTGTACAAGGAAATGGTTTTTCAACCCATGCTGGAAGTACTTGAATACTTTAGAGCCCATGACTTCAAGACCTTTATTGTGTCTGGTGGTGGTATTGACTTTATGCGCCCATGGACTAAAGAGGTTTATGGTATACCCTCTGAACAGGTAATTGGAAGTTCATTAAAAGCAAAATTCGAATTAGTTGATGGCAAGGGACAAGTCATCAAAACTGATGGATTAAACTTTATCGACGATAAAGAAGGAAAGCCAGTTGCTATTCATCAGCACATCGGCAAACGACCAAATGCTGCATTTGGGAACTCAGATGGCGACCTAGCTATGCTTCAGTATTCTTTCGGCACCTCCGGCAAATCGCTTCAGGTTTATATCCATCACACAGATGGAGATCGCGAATGGGCCTACGATCGCGAGTCGCCAATAGGAAGACTAAATAAGGGTCTTGACGAAGCAGCAGCCAATGGATGGACTGTTGTTGACATGAAGTCCGATTGGGCCACAATTTATCCCAAAAACTAAAATTAGCTTGAACCTATAAAACGTGATCAGGTTAAGGATTTGATCACGTTTTTGTTTCTAGACCAATCATGATAAAGTACAATTATCTTCCATTTATTCTCTCTTTTTTATTTTTCTCTTTCAGTCTCGAGAATGCTTATAGTCAGGGAGCTCAAAAAGTATTTAATGAGACTTACGACGACTATTTCGATAGTCTTAGAAATTACGACTATCCGTTTGCGTTACCCATTCTGGGTAAAGGAGCTTACAAACAAGGATATGATCTACCTTACGCTTATGGATTAAGCGCTATATATTTCACTCAAACACAGCAAATCAATATTACTGAAACTCGCATTGGATTTAACGGCAGTGAGCAGATTGACTTTAGTAATGTCATTGGATTCGGCCCCACCATAGCCACAACCAATGCTTACACGGTTCGCCCTGATGTTTGGGTTCTCCCCTTTCTAAACTTGTATGGTATTTTGGGCGGTGGCACCACCCAGACGGATGTCTCACTAGTAAGTCCAGTGGGGTTTGAAACTAGTCAAAACTTCAGTGTATCAAGTTTTGGCTTAGGAGCCACACTCACCGGGGGTGTAGGTCCAGTATGGGTGGCTTGGGATAATAATTACAATTTTGCAGATGTTGAAGTAGTCGTAGAACCCGTTCCTGCATTCAATAGTAGCCTGAGAGTTGGATTAAGTTTTCCAGATTATAAAAATCCAGAGAGAGGGTTACAGATTTGGGCAGGTACTTTTTACCAACAAATCAATAATGACACAAAAGGAAGTATTGGTATCACTGATGTATTTCCAGGGTTTGGAAGTGGGAATACCATAGATGCCCTCAATAACTGGGCAGATGGTTTGCCTCCAGCACAACGTATCATTGCCAAGCAGATTATTGCTGAACTTGAGAAAGCAGCCGGTAACATTCCGACCGATAGTCAGATTGACTATACCATCCAAAAAGAGGTTGCAGCACCTTTCAATCTCATCTTCGGAGCCCAGTATCAGTTTAATAAAAACTGGATGCTACGCTCTGAAATGGGTGTTTTTGGAAAGAGAAGTCAATTCTTACTCAATCTGAATTGGAGATTTCCTGGATTTAGAAGCACCAAATAATAGTGTCATAATTCTATCAAATTAGGCGATAGCTTCTTATCAGAATAATCATACATTAATTCAATCCCTTATATTTGACTATTCTTAAATAACTACAAATGAAAAAGATATTACTTTCTCTAGTTTTATTATTGGCTGCCCAAGTCACTTTTGGACAAGAAATAAGACTAAACACTTATGCTGGCTATGTCTTCAAAGATCGGGTGGATTCTTATTTTTCAAATAGCTCCTATTATGACGGAACCATTCAAGACGGCTTCAGATGGGGTGCGGGACTTGAATTTCATATTCCGCAAAGAGGAGCCATAGAACTACAGTACCTAAGACAAAATACCAATGCTCCTACTACTTACCGTGATGGTGGAATCCTAAATGGTGAAATCCAGTTTACTGATTTTGATTTAGCGATTAATTGGATTTTTGTAAATGGTACCAAATATTTCCCGGTAAATGAGGTTGTCGAACCATTTGCGGGAGGGGGAATAGGTATGGCTATATTTGGTCTGGACAATCCCGACAATGGACGAAGCAGCAGTGCGACAAAGCTTGCTTGGAATTTCAGAGGGGGAAGTAATTTTTGGCTTGCGGATAATGTAGCGCTACGTGTGCAAGCCTCCCTAATGTCTGCTGTACAATCTGTTGGAGGTGGTTTTTACTTCGGTACTGGTGGAGCTGGTGCTGGATTGAGCAGCTACTCTAGTATGTATCAATTTGCTTTTGAAGGAGGGCTAGTATTCAGAATCCCTCAAGGAAAATAAGCAATTCCAAAAGCATTAAAAAGTCGATATCGCAGTAGATATCGACTTTTTTGTTTCATAACGCCTAATTTCCCTAGCTTTGACAAATAGGTGGTTAAATAATAAAACCATTGACAACATGAAAAACCTGTTTTTTGCTTTAGCAATTTTTCTTCTGGCGACAACTGCTTATGGTCAAGGTGATACCTCCTATCGAGCAAATAAATTCAATGATTTCAAACTCGTTCCATTACCTGCGATTGGATCCAATCCAGCGAACGGGTGGCTTTTTGGAGTGGCTCCGTCGGCTACTTGGAGAATGGGTGATCCAGCCACCACCAAACTTTCTAATCTAGTAGGCAATATCCTTTATACCACCAAAAAGCAATGGTTAATCAGTTCAAGAAGTAACATTTTCTTAAATGAAGATGAATGGATTTTAGTTGGGGACTGGAGATATTTTATCACCTCACAGCCCACTTTCGGTTTGGGAAGTAGTACACCGAATGATCCCACAGAAAGCCCGAATCAGCCTGGAGTATATTGGGGTGAGCAGCAGATGGATTTCTCTTGGATTCGATTCTATGAGACAGTTTTAAAGAGAGTTGGTACATCCAAATTCTATTTGGGTGTTGGATATCATTTGGACGTCTATTCGAAGATTGAAAACTTTGTAGAAGAAGAACTCCCTTCCGAAATCCGTTTTTCACATGATTTCTACAATGACCAACTCGGGTTTGATACTGAGCGCTACACCATTTCAGGAATTACTTTAAACGCAGTGATGGAAAATAGGGATGTTGCCGTTTCGCCCTATGAAAAGAATTTCGCTCTGATCAGCTACAAGATCAATCCTTCGTTTCTTGGATCTGATCAATCCTCATCCAGCCTTTTGCTAGACTATAGACACTATTTCCCTCTCAATAAACAGCGTAAAAGACACTTGATAGGTGTTTGGGGCTATGGCAATTTCTTGGTTTCAGGAAACCTACCTTACATGGCGCTACCTTCCATAGGATACGATATGTTTGGGAGATCAGGGAGAGGATATGCGCAAGGAAGATTTCGTGGAGAATCGGCACTTTACACCGAAGCCGAATACCGTTTCCCCCTTCAGAGAAATAAGAACACTTTTGGAGGTACTGTTTTCGTCAATGCGGCCAGTTTTTCAAGTCGAATAGACAACGAGAAGCTTTTAGGTAAAATCAATCCTGGCTATGGGGTCGGGTTTCGAGTAATGATCAATGAAAAAAATCGAACTACAATTTCGGCTGATTATGCTTTTGGGCAAAAAGGAAACTCTGGATTTTACTTAAATATTAACGAGACCTTTTAATTCCATTGGTGAACCGACAAAAACCTTTGAATCTTTTCGATTATCCTCTTTTTTTAAACCCAAAACGGTAAGATTCATTTAAATTTACATTACAAATAACCTTTAATAGTACTTATTATGAAAAAAATAATCACACTAGGCATGTGCCTTTTGATGTCCATTGGAATATCATTGGCACAAGACACCGTCGATGATGAGATCACATTGATCCAGAGTGCCTTTGGTATGGATAAGAAAATGATCGTAGATGCATACATGGACCTTCCAGAAAGCGTGTCTCCTGGTTTTTGGAATGTCTATCAAGAATATGAGAATGAAAGACAAGCTCTTTCTAGAGACCGTATCAAGCTTATCAATGACTATCTGAATGCCTATGAGTCGATTGACAATGAAAAGGCAGATGAATTTGCAGGACGTTCATTGAAAAATGATGTAGCCTTGAGTAAACTTCACGCCAAGTACTACAAGAAATTCAAGAAAGTGACTTCAGCTATAGATGCAGCAAAGTTTTTACAAATCGATATTTACATTCATAATACCATTCGAAACGCCTTGCAACAAGAGCTACCATTTATTGACGAATTTAATTAACTAATAAAAATGAAAAGAATAAACCAACTTATACTTGCCAGTTTGGCGCTACTGGTCTTTACGGCTTGTACTCCAGACGGTGCAGAATATGTAGACGAACTAGATATCGTCTATACCAATTATGACCCAAATTTCGCATTTGAGTCCAAGGGAACATTTTCCATTCCTGATGAGGTAATCAAAATCGATCAGGAGGATGCTCCAAATGAGCCTGGATGGGAACCTGAATTTGTAGATCCTATATATGCAAATGCAATTCTGGAGACTATTAAGTCAAATATGCGAAACTATGGGTACACTGAAGTAGATGAAAGCGCAAATCCAGATTTGATCATTTTGCCTTCTGCAATGCAGACAGATCAGCTTTACTTCTATTATGACTGGTGGTATTGGAACTGGTATTATCCAGGATGGATTCCTGGCTGGGGTTGGGGATATCCGGGATACTTCCCTCCTACGGTGACAAGAATTCGTACCGGGTCTATGTTTATTCAAATGACTGATCCAAAGAACCAATCTGCAACGGATAAGATTCCAGTAGTATGGACAGGAATCGTGAATGGGCTTTTTGAGGGGAATGTCAATACCATTAGTACCCGAATCACTCAGACGATTGATCAAGCATTCGAACAGTCACCTTATCTAGCCAAGTAAATCATGAAAAAACACATAATTATTCTCGCAATTATTTGCATGACCGTGTCAAATGCAAGCTTGGCACAAAATTCTTTGTTTTCAATGAATTACGCCGTGACTGTCCCACTAGGAAATACCAATGACTACATCGATCAAATTAGTGGTCGGGGCTTTGTCTTGGAATATCAGAAATTTGTCAATAAATATTGGGCTATAGGAGGAGAAGTTGGTCATACCACATTGTATAAAAAGGAAGCAAATCAAGTGTACACCGAAGGAACCGCCTCTCTATCTGGTGTGCAATATAGATATCAGTACAACTGGCCTATTATGATCACTGCTAACTACTACGTGATGACTGGCGAGGCACTCAGACCCTATTTTGGTCTAGGTCTGGGTACAGTCGCTCATGATCGCCAAATCGACATGGGTATTTTCACATCCCAAAACACGTATTGGCAATTTGCCCTTCGCCCAGAATTCGGATTGCTATATCAAGCGTCGGAAGGTGTAGGCTTTAGATTTGGAGCAAAATACTTTCAGTCATTTGAAACGAACGGACTTGCAGGTCAGTCCAATCTAGGATTGAACTTTGGAATAGTATTTAGCAACTAATCCTATTTTAAGAATTAAAATGAGCCAAGAGGCAAGAGTAAATATTACTCCAGCTAATTGGCTCATTTTTTTTCCCCTATTGGCATTATCTTTAATGAAGTCTAAAACCAATTTCTTGAATTAATTGAAATAGATGGAGAATTGAATTTACTATTTAAGAATACTTCATTCTATTTAGAACCAACCCTATCTGATAATTTTCACTTCATTGTTTTTTGATTAATTTCACAACTGTTTTTTGATTAATTTCACAACGTTTAATTAAAAAAAGACACCATAGAATGAGACAGTATCAGATAATTATTGGAGCTCTCTTGCTGATGATTCTGACGAGCTGCAGCTCCACGAGCACCTTAAGCGATGAATTTGCAGATTTTGATCTTTCTGCATATCAGTCATTCGATTTTTTCACTGTTGATGGACCGGATGAAAAGCTCGCCGACTACGACGCAAATCTTGAATTTCTTAAAGAGGAAATCAATAGACAAATGACCGAAAGAGGTCTGAAGCAAGATTCCTCATCTCCTGACATAAAAATAAATTTAGGTATAGTGGTGGAAGACAAGGTTCAAACCAGAACAACAAACCTTGCCACAGATCCTTTTATGTACAGTGGCCAGCGCAACTATACTTGGGAGAGTAGAGAAGTACCAGTCAATACTTACAAAGAAGGTACACTTACCATGCACCTTGTCGAAGGCATGTCAAATAAGGTAGTTTGGGCAGGTACTGCTTCTAGAGTCGTTCCGAAGAAAACCGATAAAAAGCAAAGAGCTGCTCAGGAAGCTGTGTCAGAGCTTTTCGACCAAATAGACAACTAATTACTAATACACTTATATGAAAAAAATCAATTTAATGCTCGTGGCAATCATTTGTTTTGCCGTAGCTTCTTGTTCTCCAAGTACAAAAATCCTTGGTTCTTGGACTGGTCCAAACACACCTACTGAAGGATACAACAGTATTTTCGTCACTGCTATTACAGATAATATTGTGGCTAGAAATACCATCGAAACAGACATTGATAATCTCCTTGAACAAAAGAAAATCGAAGCAATTAGCTCATTCGATATCATTGCTCCAGGATACAAAGCTCAGGCGAGTGACAAGGATAGAATATTAGAAGAGATCAAGGCAACAGGATCTGATGCCATCCTTACGGTAGCGTTACTCGATCAGACGTCAGAAACTAGATATGTACCTGGCACCACCATGTACTCTCCTATGGGATATGGCGGATACTATGGCCGATTCTACGGATATTATTCGTATTACAACCCTGTTATGTACGATCCGGGATACTATACCACTGACAAGAACTACTACATTGAAATGAACCTTTACGATGTACAGACGGAAGAACTAGTGTGGTCTGCTCAGTCGGAAACTACAAACCCTTCTTCAATAGAAGCATTCTCGTCTACATTTTCTCAACTGGTTGTAGGCCAATTGATCAAAGATGGTCTGATTTCTAAAGACTAATATAAAATTATCCCATACCAAAAAAGGCCATCAAATTGATGGCCTTTTTTGTTACGCTGCATTTCTTGCCGCATTGATAATCCCAAACATACTTCGCAGTATCAACCGCTGCATGATTTTGTCAGGCTTACCTGATTCAAGCATGGATTGAATGGCGTACTGCTGAATGGTGATCAATGGAAGTACGATTCGCTCACGAATTTCAATAGAAGCACTGCTAACAGGATTGTCTTCCATCAGCTCTCCTTGTCCAGAAACCTCAGCAAGCTTTTCTAGGGAAAGCGTATACTCTTTATACATTTTCTCCCAAAATTGTCCATACTCCTCATTATCCTTCAAATAAGCCGTGGCTGGATAAAAGCACTTTTTTAAGGATTGCATAGAATTACCAAGTAAGGCTCTAAAGAAAAGACTTTGATCATACAGATCTTTAACCTCTCGAATCCTACCTTGCTCATCTAATCTATCAATGGCCTTTCCAACCCCATAAAATCCGGGGATATTTTGTTTCATTTGAGCCCAAGAACCCACAAATGGAATCGCCCGCAAATCTTCAAACTTCAATCCCTCGCCTTTCCCACGCTTGAGTGGTCTAGACCCGATATTGGTCAACCCAAAATATTTCAATGGAGTAACGTGCTCCAAATAGGGAACAAATTTCGGATCATTCTTAAAATCTTTATACGATTCATACGCCTCATCGGCTAGCTCCTGAATCAGCTTCCTTTGCTCATTATTGAGATTGCGCTCCTCGTCAGAATAGAGGTGGTTTTCCATTCCGGCACTTAAAAGTTGCTCGAAATTATAGGTACAAGAAACTCGCTTACCGTAATTTGCTGATATTGTCTGGCCCTGGATGGTCACTTGGATTTCTGCATTTTCCACCTTTTTGCCCATCGAAGCATAGAAATTATGCATATTCCCACCACCTCGAGCTGGTGGTCCTCCTCTACCATCGAAAAAGACTACAGTAATTCCATTTTCCTGCGAAGCCTTGGTAAGCTCTTCTTTTGCTTTGAGAATAGACCAGTTTGCAGTCAGATACCCCCCATCCTTTGTGCCATCAGAGAAACCAAGCATAATCGTCTGCTTATCTCCTCTTTTCGCCAGATGCTGGCGATATGGCTCAAATTGATACAAGAATCGCATAATATCAGGTGCTGCAGATAAGTCATCGATTGTTTCAAAAAGTGGAACGATATCCAAAGACAAATCCCCCTGATCACTCGCAAGCAATAATTGATTGAGCTGAAATACTTCTAAAATATGTTTAGCAGATTGACTATTGGAGATGATGTAGCGGTTCAAAACATCCTCGCCATTCCCTTGCTGTACCGTTGCAATACTCTGGATGGATTTGAGCATTTCCTGATGGAATTCATCTTTGAAATCAGAAATCTCTGGAAGCTTGCTCACTGCAAAAATTTGCTCAATTTGCTCCTCTTCGGAATTCCCCCATTTCTTACCCAAAATATCAAAAGCCTCATCCCAAAGGGCATCATGCTTCCGGCTATCCTGTCGCATGTCCATGTATGCAAAATGGAACCCAAAGATTTTCACTTTCAGAATAAACTGGTCCAAAACTTCCAAGAAAAGACCATTGTGATGTTCTACCAGCACCTTTCTTGCCATGAAGAGTTCTTCGAGTACCTCTTCCTTAGACTTGTATACCTCAATCCCTTCAAACAGCGTGTTATAAATACCCGTCTCTACTCGAATCATAATCTCCTCTACATGCTGAAAAGTCAGTCTTCTGCGAAGCACTCTCAGATCACGGTAGTAGCATCTCAACACCCATTTTTTCAGTCTTTCAGCAACTTGAATGGTTGTTTCATGGGTTACGAAGGGATTTCCATCTCGATCTCCTCCCGGCCAAAACCCAATCTTAAATAGTCCAGGGTTTTCCCACTCATGCAGGGGCTGATCCAATGAATAAAGCAAACGTGCCATGATATCGGAGATACTTTGATAAAAGACATTCTCCAGATACCAGATCAAACTGACAGCCTCTCTGTAGGGTGATGGTTTCGTTCGGTTTATAAAAGGAGTCTTTCCAAGCTGCTGAAGTAAGAGATTGATATTACCAAGATCATCCTTTCGGATCGCCTGTTCCAAATCTGTAATGATACTCAAGACATTCCCAGGATAAAATTGCGTGGGGTGAGCTGTCAAGGTCAAGCGAACAGAAAAGGTCTTCAGTTTTTCTATCAACTCTGCTTTTTTACGATCATTTTCCACTCGGGCCACCAATGCCTTGATCGACCCCTTCCCGTTCAGATCATTTATTTTTTCATAAGCCGAGTCTTCTATGGAGTCAAAAAGAACCACTTGACGCTCTACATATTGAATCATCTGAAAAAGCAGCTGCTGCCGTTCTTCCGAAGTCCGATTCGGCATCAATTCTTCAAAAAAGTGTGTGATTATTTCTCGAGGAGAGAAATTTTTTTCAAATCCTTCCTGACAGTGGGTGCCAAGAATCGGAAGTAATGTGCCCGTTCTATAAATGTCATCAAATGGCAAGTCTAGGAAAAGGCTATTGTAAATTGTAAATCGTTTTGCGACTTCGGTATCGTATATTTTATTCATTTTGACTTGTTTTCAAGACTTCTTGAAATTACAATTTTTTAGGGAAAATCGGGATATACTTGAGAATTTGGCAAGAAGTTATTTGCTTTTATTCTTATTTGTTAAAAAAATAGAAAGAGCCATCAAATGATGAAATTTAGCTACCAATGCCGTAATTTTAACGATGAAGAAAATTGTACCCTTCCTTTTTGCTGTGGGGCTTTTCGCCCAAAGCTGTGGTAATCCTCCCCAAGAAATGACTCAATCTACTGAACAAAAGACCTACTCTTTCTTAGTAGGTTCATACACAGAAAACCCTTCCCATGGGGTGTATCTTCTAGAGTTTTCTCCCAACTCCTTTGGACTCAAAACCACTGTTCTAATTGATTCTATCCAAAACCCGTCATTCGTAATCGCCAACAAAACCAATGACATGGTTTTTACCCTAGAGGAAATAGCCATTGAAAATGGTGGACGAGTGATGAACTATAGTCAAAATGGTGATGGCCGTCTCACGCCCATTAGCAAGGCCAATACTTTTGGTGGTGCTCCGTGTTATCTAGCCTTATCTCCAAATGAAGATTATCTCGTGGCAGGCAATTACTCCGGAGGAAATCTTACTATCTATAGCATTACGGACACTGGAGTTTTGCAACATGTCCAAACCCTTGAACATGAAGGAAGCAGTGTGAATACCAGTCGTCAAGAAGCTCCCCATGTACACAGCACCGTGTTTGATCGAGAAGGAAAATATCTGCTCGCAGCAGATTTAGGAACTGATGAAGTCCGAGTTTATAGATTTGACAGGGACACACCAGAACCCTTGAGTCTAAAAGAAATCATAAAAATGGAGCCTGGAGATGGACCAAGACACAGTGTTTTTTCTCCCAATGGCGAGGAAGTAATCGTTTTGCAAGAATTGACAGGAAAGCTGAATGTGTATAGTTATTCGGCGGGAACTCTGGATTTGACGCAAAGACTTGATTTGCTGGATGAAGATTTCGAAGGTGCTATTGGCGCTGCAGAAGTGAGATACTCACCTGACGGAAAATTCGTCTATGCCTCGAATCGAGGCGATGCTAACACCCTTTCTGTTTTCACAAAAAATGAAACTGGGCAGTATCAGCGTATCCAACAGATCTCCTCAGGTGGCATCATGCCAAGAAACTTTAATTTGACCTCAGATGGTAAATATTTGCTGTCTGCGCACCAAGCTAGCAATGATGTTGTGGTTTTTGAGCGGAATGTAGAGACTGGTCTTCTTGAGCCCACAACTTTCAAAATTGAATTGAATAGTCCGATTTATCTCTTTGGGTTGAACTAGTTTTAGCTTACGCTTTCCCATTCCACCTGTGCGTTGTATTTAATTTTGCCCTCTGCAATAGTCAGCGGTGAAAGCAGATTGTTATGGTATAATTTACCTGTTCCCAGTCCTTGTGGAATTACTGGATCATAAGTAGAGGCTAGCTGAGAGATGACATTCAGCCCAATATTGCTCTCCAAAGCAGACGTCATCCACCAACCGATCCCTCTTTCCTCAGCCGCTTCTATCCAAGCTTGAGTTTCCAAAATGCCTCCTACCAGCGTAGGTTTCAGAATAATATGCTGAGGTTGAATTTCATCCAATAGTGTCGCTTTCTCCTCTACTCCGATCAACTCCTCATCCAAGGCTATTGGCAAGGGAGTAATCTTACACAATTCCTTCATTTCCCTAATTTGACCAGCGGCAATGGGCTGCTCAATACTATGAATGTCCAAATCCGCTAATTGCTGGAGTTTGTGTGGAGCATCTTTTGCAGAAAAAGCTCCATTGGCATCTACACGAAGCGTAATCTCATCTTTATCAAATTTTTGTCGGATATAACCCAGTAGTTCGAGCTCTTGGTCAAAGTCAATGGCTCCGATTTTCATTTTGATACAGCTAAAACCTTCCGACAACTTCTGATCTATTTGACGAAGCATCATTTCCTTTTCCCCCATCCAAATCAATCCATTGATAGGAATGGATTCATTACTATCGTAAAACCCATTTTCGAAGTACTTTTTCACTCCCCCAAAATGGAGATCCAGTAAGGCAGATTCCAAGCCAAAACGGATACTGGGCAAATGAAAAGGAACCAAATCACGTACTTGAGTCAAAAATTCATTGGGTTTCAAGCTCCAACTTTCATTGCTTGATTGATTTAACACCTGATCTAAAACCTCCTGAAAATCAGATAAAAAATCAAGACTTAAGTGAATCAATGGTGCAGCCTCACCCCACCCCACTCTTGTCCCGCACTCTGATTCGGCCTTGATCCAATAAACATCTCGCTGACGAAGGACACCTCGCGAGGTACCAGCATCAAATGTAAAATTCAAGGTTCGTTTGATGAATGAAAAGCTAATTCTCTGGCTTGAGCTCATGAAATCAAAGGGTTACTAGGCAGAAAGGGACATGGAGAATATATTTGCACTCCGAATTTATGACGCAGATGTTCAAAATCCCCCAAATCGATCTTAAAGATTACGAATATACACTCCCTGATAGCAGAATCGCCAAATACCCTCTAGAAAAGCGGGATCATTCGAAGCTGCTGCACTATAAATCCGGAAAGATCGATCATTTCCAATTTTATAATCTTCCTGAATTAATACCTTCTGGAAGCCTTTTGGTGTACAATGATACCAAAGTGATTCCCGCTCGGTTGATTTTTCAGCGGGCCACAGGAGCCAAAATTGAAATATTTCTTTTGAAGCCAGTTTTACCAAGCACGGTAATTCCAGAAGTGATGCTATCAAAGGATCCGGTGACTTTTGAAACAATGATCGGAAATGCCAAAAAGTGGAAGGATGATGAAATTTTAAGCGGTGAGCTCCAAATCGATCATGTCAGCATTGCGCTCAACGCTAAATTGGTCGATCGAGACAAAAAATGGGTAGAATTCAGCTGGTCAAATCCAGAATATTCATTCGTAGATCTCGTTGAGGCGAGTGGTGAAGTACCGCTTCCCCCATACCTCAATCGCAAACCGAATGAAGATGACAAGGCGAGATATCAGACGATTTATTCTCAAAAAGAGGGAGCTGTCGCTGCTCCCACTGCAGGACTGCATTTCACCGAGGAGGTTTTTGAGGCGCTAGCGCAAAAGGGTATTAAAAAAACCCAGGTCACGCTCCATGTAAGTGCGGGGACCTTTCAACCAATCAAAGTGGACAAGGTTCAAGAACACCCCATGCATAGTGAGCAAATTTTGGTCAACAAGGAAACCTTGATCAACGTGCGGCAAAGTCTGGGGAAAATCATTGCCGTTGGAACGACCTCTGTTCGAACCTTAGAGAGCCTTTATTGGTATGGGGTTAAATTATTGGAAGGTAAGGGTGAGGAACTCCAAATAGAAAAGTTATTCCCTTATGAGCATCGAGAGGTATTACCCAGCCCAGCTGAGTCCTTTGATCGAATCATCAGATTGATGGATGAAAAGGGATTGGAAACTCTTTTGGGTAGTACTGAGATATTTATTTTCCCTGGATATGACTATCAGGTAGTAAATGGACTGATTACAAACTTTCACCAGCCGGGCTCCACACTCATCCTCTTGATCGCCACAATCCTTGGAGACGATTGGAAAAAAGTCTATCAAGAGGCCTTAGAGAATGACTACCGTTTTCTGAGTTATGGTGATAGCAGTCTTCTTTGGCTTAAAGATTAATCATTACCAGAACTTAGCTTCTGGATTCCATTGATCAAATTGGCGTAATATGTACGTCCCACCGGAACCAAGTCCTTTTGGACTTTCACTTCCTTTACATTAATCGCTTCGATCTCTTCGATCCGAACGATATAGCTTTTGTGAATTCTAAGAAACTCCTTGCTCGGCAATGCGGTCTCAAAGTCCTTCAGAATATTTCGTACGGAATAGACTCCCGTTTTACTGACCAGCGTAGTATAGTTACCATCTCCTTTGAGCCAAAGGATATCAGAGTATCTAACCTTGAGCAAAGAACCTGCATGACGTATGAAAATGGCGTCAGGGATCAACAATCCCTCGTTACTCTCCACTAAGAATTCATCCGCTTCACTGTTGTTTATTCTTTCTAATAATTCTCTCATACCTCTCCTTGTTTTGTTTGTCCAACTTTTTGTGTAATCCCATTGTTTTTCTTTTTCGAATTATTTCATAGAAGTATTTAAAAAATCTTCCTTCGGTCAAAAACAAGACCTTTGACTTACAATTCATATTTTAGTAGCACCATGAGGAAATTGAAGTTTTTGTGCTTAGCGTATGTATTTTTTGCTTTAGGGTCCTGTGACAAAAAGGATCCCGAAACAAGCCCCTTGAGCACTGTGAAAATCACACAACTCGAAATCATCCTTGACGATCTTTCCCCTGATTCCAGAAAACTTGAAAATGTGGAATGGAATCATCCTTTGGAACCAAACCTCGTCTTGAACTTTGAGTCTCAATCAGATGGAAAACAGTATTCGCTTAATTTAAATCCAAATGATATTGAAAGTTCAGAACCTATCCTCTTGCCCTTTGGCACCTATTCCTTGACAGGAAAAAGTAATAGTACCGAAGCGGTGGATTACCTTTCTTTTTCGATAGAAGAACAAGTTCAAATATCCAACCCTGAGACCAATCTCAGCATTCAAGCCAAAACGACATCCGGACTTTTTACCATTCCGACAACAAGTCTCAGAGCAGCCCCACTCCTTCTAGATGCCAGCAGAAACCTTGCTGAGAAACAAGGGTTTTACTATGCCTATTCTGATCCCAAAAGTCCCATTGGGTTTGAATTGGCACCAAAATCTGGCACTATATCCTTTCGACGTTATTGGACCCCAGACTATCTTTTGCATGAAAATTTAGAATTGGAATACCCTGAAGGATCCATAAATAATTCCTTCCAGACAGAAGGGTTTACTTTTCGAGGAATAACAACTGCTATTGATTCCGACGGCTATCCCTTAAGCCTTAATACAAGACCTTTGGCCAAACTTCCAGCCAGTCAGAATGAAAATTCTGGCCTCGCAATCTCTCAAGGACGGGTCTTTTCCATCAATGATGGGGGCAATAATGCAGAGATTTACGAACTGAATCCAGAAACCGGAGATGTAATCAAAACCATTCGTGTGATAAATGCAACCAATACAGATTGGGAGGATTTGGCACAAAGCGAAACTCATCTTTTCATTGGAGACTTTGGCAACAATACTGGAAATCGAACCGATTTGAATATTCTGAAGATCAGATGGACTGATCTCTTATCTCTGAGTGAAGTAGAGGCAGAAAAAATCCATTTTTCGTATGAAGATCAAATAGATTTCTCAGGTTCCAACCCTAACCATAATTTTGATTGCGAAGGCTTCATTTATTTTAATGGGGAGCTTAGCTTATTTACCAAAAATCGAGGGGATCTAAGGTCAAATCATTATATACTTCCAAGCGAAACAGGAACTCACGTAGCAGTGAAAGTAAATGGATTAGATGTAAATGGCTTGGTTTCAGCTGCTGATTATGACGAAGAAAGCCAAACTTTAGTCCTCTTGGGATATAAACTAAGTGGGATCTCAAGCCAATGTTTTGTCTGGTACATTCGTGACTTCCAGGTAGGAGATTTCTTTGGGGGAGTCGCGCGCAGATTGGATATCGGAAGTCCGCTAAGTCTAGGCCAGACAGAAGGTATCTCATTCTTAGGTACCCGAAATCTCCTTATTTCTTCTGAACGCCTAAGCTCAGGAGGATTTGAAATTCCCCCACAGTTCAACTTATTAGACCTTAAAGGTTTATACTAGTCAAGAGTACTGGTTCTCTTGGCATTATTGCGAATTACCTCGTCGAGTTCTGTCGCTAATGGTTTGAGATAAGAAAAATACTTTTTGTTTTCCATATCCAATTGTTCTGGATCAATCAAATCTAGAAGCCCAAGCATAGAAGAAAGTGGAGAACGAAGAACATGCGAAGGTCGCAGCGCAATTTCCTTTAGTCGTATGTTTTCTTGCTGAAGCCGTTGCAAAATAGGATTCAGAGCCAAGTCATTCACATGTAAAAGTATAAATGTTGTCTCGCTCGCTTGGTCATAGAGTCTTCCAAAATGAACCGAAAAAGCCTTTGATTCCACTACTTCAACCTTTTGATTAAATACGAAATCAGCATTTTCACCAGCTTGGAAGGCTTTAAATTTTTGAAAAAATTCTGCACCGTTAAATTTGAATTTACATCCTACGGCGGATTCATGACGTAAATTCTCTACTGAGAATTTAGAAGCCCGAACGTTTTGTTGAATGACGACTCCCTCTGCATCCAATACCCAAACGGCGCCAGGAATGGCCGCTATCTGCGCACGACTGAATGGTTTCCGAACACTAAATATTTCCGATTCTGCCAAAGTTAACTCGCTAAAGAATAAATGATATTTTTCAAACTCCTTAATTCCTAACAGCTTAAATCTTTGCGATCCAAACTTAACTTCTGTCTTAAAAAAGCTTTCCTTCTCGTCCTTAGCGCTAAGTAGTCGCTCAAGACCCAGTTGAGGAAAAAGATTGAGAATATTCATCCCAACCGCATCCTTTGAAGTCAAGCCAAGTTTCTGCAGTTGGTCTAGGTCACCATCCAAGATTCTAAAGGAAGAATCCAATGTGATCCGACCCAAACCTAATAAATCAACTAGGCCATCAATCTTAACCTTTGGACTCAAGACATTTGGATCAATACCAACACCCACAATACCCATAATATCCATTTCTGAATCCGTCACCACTGAAAACTCCCAAGAACCTAGACAGGTCACCTCACTGAATTGATGATTAAATTCAAAACTCAGGTGATAATTCTTCTTTGGCGACAGAATGATTTCATCTAGAATTCTTTCAAAATCTAGTTTTGATTGCGCAGGTAAAACCTCCACAAACATCCTATCCCTCTTCAAACCAGACTTTTCAGAAAGCAAATGATTTGTGCTTAAGACTTTTCCATCTATGTCCAAAACCACCAACATAACTAGACCGGAATCCAAAAGGAAATCGGGAGTAAGTTGTTCGATATTTGAAGAACTGATCATAGAAAACGCGTCCAAGTTTAGCTTTAAGACAAATTTCAGATCGAAAGGTTAAGAAAATTTATTTAAAAAAAAAGCCCTTCAGGGCAAATAAATTATGTGTAAAACATTGATTTTCAGTATCATATTCTGATTAAAATATTAAAAAAGTAAATCAAAAAGCAAAAAATGCTTTTCATCCCTGAAAAGCATTTTTCACTCTCAACTAAAAAAAATTAAAAATTTAAAATGGAAAACTCTGAATAGTCAATTTCTTTGACCAAAAGTATGAGCGCATCCGAATATTCTTGTTTGCAAGTCTTCACAAAGAAAGGATATTCAAAATCGTTTGAGTCTTCAACTCTCAACGAACCAAAAAGCCTTGACAGCTCCAATTCAGAATCACATCTCACTGTGAGACACTCTGAATTCTCTTTATTGAGCTCGATTAAAAATTTGGCAGAATGACTTTGAATCAACATGATATTCAATCTTTGTTTAAAGGTAAAAGCCGAGAATGAGAAAAAAATACCCAGTACAGGGTATTTTTTACTTTTCCTTCTACCTGATTCTTAAGCCCTTTTGAAAAATTTCGCGATACTTTCGAATGAATCAAAAAAAGACTTTTTTATCTATAGTCAATTCGTATATATTTGCATCTCAATTGAGGAAATGATGTGTTTCTAAGTCTATTGAAAGGCGTTTGACACACTTAAATTGAATCAAGAGGGTTGGGTGAGTGGCTTAAACCAGCAGTTTGCTAAACTGTCGTACGGGTCAAACCGTACCGGGGGTTCGAATCCCCCACCCTCTACCAGTTTTGATACAACAAACGGTTTAGCGTGACCCGATAAACATCCTCACTTTATCTATAAGGTTGTTTTCAAATCCAGCGCCACTTGAAAAAAGTTTCAAGTCAACATCAATGATACCTTCGGGGTGTAGCGTAGCCCGGTATCGCGCCTGCTTTGGGAGCAGGAGGTCGTAGGTTCGAATCCTGCCACCCCGACAACAAGCCTCAGATAATTCTGGGGCTTTTTTTTATTCATACCCCACTATACCAAACCCTTAATACCTTTGGCAGTCCCTAGGTTCTCCCGATTTTATGGATAGAAAAAATTATGATTCGATCAAACCCTATGAATTAATTAATAAACGAAGTATAGGTCTGTATGTGAATCTTTTTTTGATGTCAAGCTAGGAATAATTTACTTAGGGGGCTGATTTAAAAAATTCATTTGAGTTCTTATGGAGTATATTCTAATCGACGGAGAAGGGTTTTACAAGATTCCCGATAGCGATAAATTAAGACCCTTTTTCATGAGTATTGTGAGCCACTCGGATCATTGGATGTTTATATCCAGTTCAGGTGGACTTACGGCTGGGAGAAGGAATAATAAATATTCCTTATTCCCATATTACACAGATGATAAAATCAGCGAATCGTATGAAACCACTGGAAGCAAAACCATCTTCCGAGTTTCTACACCTGATGGAATAAAACTTTGGGAGCCTCACTCCGACAGATACACCGGAGTGTATGACATCCGAAGAAATCTCTACAAAAACGAATTTGGAAATAAGATCATTTTCGAAGAGATCAACAAAGACCTGGATTTAACCTTTAGATCCAAGTGGAGCTCGAGCGACCGATTTGGCTTTATCAAAACAAGCACCTTGGTCAACAATTCTGATCAAGCCATCCAAGTGGAATTACTTGATGGACTTCAAAATCTTCTTCCATACGGAGTGGACCCAGACCTCCAGCAAACTAGTAGCAACCTAATCGATGCTTACAAGAAGATTGAGCTCATCGAAGAATCCGGGCTTGGTTTATTGACATTAAGTGCGATCATAGTAGACAGGGCCGAACCCAGTGAAGCTTTGAAAACCAATGTTGTTTGGAGTACGGGCTTGTATAAATCTAAAAAGCTACTTTCCTGCCTACAACTGGCTTCATTTAGAAAAGGAAAAGGAATTACCCAAGAAACTGATATTCGGGCCGAAAAAGGCGCCTATTTTGTACATTCTAGCTTAGAGCTTGAAGCCAAAACCTCCAGCACTTGGTACATTATCGCAGATGTAAATAAAGGTCCTACGGAAGTCATTAATCTCTCCGAGAAAATCAAATTTAATGAAGACCTGATCACCCAAATCGAAGATGATATTCATTTGGGAACCAAAGATCTTAGACAACTTACATTCGCTGCGGATGGGAGTCAATTGAGCTCCGATCACCGTAAAAACACGCGTCATTTCGCCAATGTGATGTTCAATATTATGCGTGGAGGTATCTTTGATGATAACTACACCATAGAAAAAAAGGATTTCTCAGATTACCTGTCAAAAGCGAACCATCAGATTTTTAAAGAAGTAAGGGAGAAGCTTTCTCAAATGCCTAACACTTTCTTTTTGGATGACTTAATGAAGATAGTTCAGGAGACCGACAATAAAGACTTTAGGCGACTTGGCATGGAGTACTTGCCCCTAAAGTTCAGTAGAAGGCACGGGGATCCGAGCCGGCCTTGGAATAAGTTTTCCATCAATACCAAAAGCGAAGTGGATGGGTCCAAGGTCTTAGACTATCAGGGCAACTGGAGAGATATTTTTCAGAACTGGGAAGCGCTAGCCCACTCCTATCCCAAATTTATCCATGGGATGATCTTTAAGTTTTTGAATGCATCAACATTCGAAGGATACAATCCCTATCGTGTGACTAAGGATGGATTTGACTGGGAGACAATCGAACCGGATGATCCTTGGTCTTACATCGGCTATTGGGGAGATCATCAGATTATTTATCTTCTGAAATTTCTTGAATTCATTGAAAACCATTACCCAAATCAATTGGGAAGCTATTTCAATCAAGAAATATTCGTCTATGCCAATGTCCCCTACAAAATAAAATCATACCAAGAGATCCTCAAAAACCCTAAGGATACCATTGACTTTGATGAAAAAGAAGATCATCAAATTCGAATAAAACGAGAGGAAATGGGTGCAGATGGAGCTCTACTACCCGATGCATCTGGAAAAATTCATCATATAAACATGATGGAAAAACTGTTAGCCACAGTTCTCTCCAAATGTTCAAACCTGATTCCAGAAGGCGGTATTTGGATGAACACCCAAAGGCCTGAATGGAATGATGCCAATAATGCCTTGGTGGGAAATGGTGTATCCATGGTAACGCTTTACTATCTGCGCAGATTCCTCGTCTTTTTAGATCAGACGGTAAAATCTACAAGCTTTTCAGAAATCGAAATTTCTGATGAGTTGAATACCTTTTATAAAGAGATAAATAAGGTTTTTGAAAGCAATAAGCAGCTACTTGATGCAAAAATCTCTGATACCCAAAGGAAATCCATAATGGATGGTCTTGGGGCCGCAGGGAGTAGCTACAGGCTATCGATTTACGACAAGGGATTTTCAGGAGAAAAAACCTCTATTTCCAAAGAATCAATACTTCATTTTATCAAATCTGGTTTAGCATTCCTAGAGCAGTCCATCAAAGCAAACCTGAGAGCTGACAATCTTTATCACTCTTATAATTTGCTCACTATAGAAAGTGATGAAAAGGCCTCGATTTCTTTTTTGAGTGAAATGCTCGAAGGTCAGGTTGCTGTACTCAGCTCTGGATATCTTTCTTCTTTGGAAACTGTCAAATTGCTCGACTCGCTCCGAGAAAGTAAACTTTATAGACCAGATCAAAACACCTATTTACTTTATCCCAATAGACAACTTCCACTTTTTGTCAACAGAAATCTCATCCCTGAATCAAGTATTCAAAATTCTCATTTGCTCCAAACCTTATTGAAAGATGGGAATCTTGAAGTCATAGAAAGGGATGTGAAAGGGGATTACCACTTCAATGGAAATTTCAATAATGCCTCTAGCCTGAGCCAATCTTTGGACCGTTTGGACGAAAAATATCAATCCCTAGTTAGCAAGGAAAGAAGTCTCCTGTTGAATGTTTTTGAAGAGGTGTTTAATCACAAGGCATTTACCGGAAGATCAGGTACATTCTATGGATATGAAGGACTTGGATCGGTGTACTGGCACATGGTATCCAAACTCGCCCTGGCTGTTCAAGAATGCTGTTTTAGGGCAATAGAATCAAATGAAAAAGATGAAGTTGTTCAAAAGCTGATTGATCATTATTATGAAATCACCGACGGCATAGGCGTGCATAAAAACCCTGAGCAATATGGAGCATTCCCTACTGACCCATATTCTCATACCCCCGGAGGAAAAGGTGCTCAACAACCAGGAATGACTGGACAAGTGAAAGAAGATGTCCTTACTCGTTTTGGAGAATTAGGAATTCGTGTCAAAAATCAAGAAATCTATTTCGAACCACGTCTTTTGAATCGATCAGAATTCATGGACTCCATTTCGAATTTTAAATATTTTGATCTGACTGGAAATGAACAAGAAATGACCCTACCGGCAAATAGCCTTGCGTTCACCTATTGTCAGGTTCCAATCGTTTATTCTCTTGCTTCAGAAAATCAAATAGAAATCTTGGATAAAACGGGTTCATCCCAATCCTCCTCTTCTTTAAATCTAGGAAAATCAGTCAGTCAATCACTTTTTGACCGCAAGGGTGAAATTCAAAAAATCCATGTTTATATTAAGGCCTAAAAGCATGCGATTAACCATTACTTTTCTTTTTTGCCTGAGCCTTTCTTTGATCTTCGGCTGTCAAACAGAAGAAAAAATACCAGAAAGTAAAGCTCCAAATGAAATTCTAGGAAATCCTGATTATCAGGCTATTTCATATGGAGGTTATCGTGCAAAAACAAGGGATGTCCAACCTACCAATGAGGAGTTGAAGGAAGATTTGAAAATCCTTTCAGCTATGGGAATTCGGATCCTACGTACCTACAATGTTCAGCTCGCTCAGACTCCCAATCTTTTAAAAGCCATTTCTGAATTAAAGCAAGAGGACCCTTCTTTTGAGATGTACGTGATGATGGGAGCTTGGATCGATTGCCTAAATGCCTGGTCTGACCTCCCTCCTGATCACACTCAGGAAAGCCCTCAAAATGAAGGAGAGATTGGTAGAGCTGTAGCCCTAGCAAAACAATACCCAGACATAGTCAAGGCCATCGCCGTGGGGAACGAAGCTATGGTGCGCTGGGCTGAAAGTTACTATGTACAGCCAGCAGTTATTTTGAAATGGGTGACCTATTTACAGGACCTCAAGGCGAAAGGTGAGCTTCCAAAAGATTTATGGATCACCAGTTCGGATGATTTTTCCTCTTGGGGAGGTGGTGATTCCTCTTATCACACTCCAGAGTTGGCGGCTTTGTATGAGGCGGTAGACTTTGTATCCATGCACACCTATCCTTATCACAATACCCATTACAACCCGGATTTCTGGCGAGATTCTCAAGCTGATTCCATCAAAAGTGATGAAGAGCGTATTAAAAATGCTATGATCCGAGCGAGGGATTTTGCAAGATCTCAGTATGACAGCGTCAAAAACTACATGGCTACCTTAGGGATCAAAAAGCCCTTACACATCGGTGAAACAGGCTGGGCTACAATATCAGATGGTTTTTATGGACCTAAAGGTTCCCGAGCCACGGACGAATTCAAACAGGGGCTGTACTATGATCTCATGAGGGAGTGGACTAATGAGGAAAGAATTACTTGTTTCTATTTTGAAGCCTTTGACGAGCAATGGAAGGATAGCCAAAACCCCAATGGCTCAGAAAATCATTTTGGGCTGATTGATCTAAATGGTCACGCCAAGTATCCTTTATGGGACGAGGTAGATGCTGGGATTTTTAACGGACTGACCAGAAATGGAAACCCTATCATCAAGAGTTTTGATGGCAACTTAGATGAATTGAAAAAAAGTATTCTTCCACCACCTATTAAAAACGCTGAGAATGAAAGATAATCCTCTAAGACAAAGTCGGTTTATTTCATTTTGTATTTTTCTTTTAAATAGCTCGATATGGCTTTTCGGAGCCTGCGAATCACCTGTAAGTCGCGAAACCATTCGTATAGAAGGTAGACAAATACTGCTTAATGACAATCCCTTTGTTGTCAAAGGAATTTGCTATAACCCTGTCCCCAAAGGCTCCAATGATCGAGTGTTTGATCAACTTGATCAAGATTTGGCTTTGATGAAAGAGGCTGGAATTAATACAATTCGAGTCTACTCCCCTATTCAAGAGCAGTGGGTTTTAGATGAATTTGCAAAGCAAAATTTAAAAGTAATCATTGGTTTTGGATACAATCAAGAAGGTGTTTATGACATTCTCTCAGGAAGCTTTATCGACTATATAGAAATGTACCGAGATCACCCGGCCATATTGATGTGGGAATTAGGAAATGAATACAATTACCACCCACAATGGTTTGACGGTGATATGAAAAATTGGTATCGAGCCATGAATGATGCAGCCGGATTAATTCATGAAAAAGACCCAAGTCGGCCAGTTACTACTGCACATGGGGAGCTTCCAGATTCATTAGCATTGTCAATGAGCCCAAACATTGATGTATGGGGTATGAATGTGTATCGCTGGGATGATCCGACTGATATTTTTCAAGAGTGGAAAGAAATTAGTGATAAACCCATGTATCTTTCTGAAGCTGGTGGAGATAGTTACATGACCATCTCAAAATTGGGCTATGAAGCAGGCCCTAATCAAAAAGCTCAGGCAGATGCCACAAAGAATATTTTAGAAAGTGTTTTCAATCATCGGGACATCTGCTTTGGTGTGACCTTATTTGCTTTCAACGATGAACTTTGGAAAGCTGGAAATCCAGATACTTTAGACCCAGGAGGCTGGGCTCCAAATAGTAGTGGAGTACCATATGACGGCTCTCCTAATGAAGAATATTGGGGAATAGTGGATATAGACCGGAATAAAAAAGAAGCATTTCAAGTGGTCAAAGAAATCTATTCCAAAAACTGAAATCAAATCAAATAAACCCTAACCAAACCCAAAATGTCCAAGTATAAAACCGCACCGGAGGATATAGTCCCATTAGTGCAAAAGTTTGCCTTTGGAGCAGGAAACCTTGCTAATCAGCTTTTCCCTGCAGCTCTCGGCGCTTTTATGTATTATCTCGTGGTGGCATACAAAATGGACCCACTGGATGCAGCTTTGTTATCCTCTATTCCGCGTTTTCTTGATGCGATCACTGACCCGATCATGGGTTATATCACGGATAACACACGGTCTAAATGGGGTCGTAGAAAACCTTACATCATGTTAGGTGCCTTCATCACGGGTATCACCTTTATGATCATGTGGCAGCTAAACCCAGAAGATTCCAGCAGCTTTCATTTCTGGTATATCTTGTTGCTCTCTTTTGTCTTTTATATTGGGTATACCATTTTTGCCACCCCACTTATAGGCTTGGGGTACGAGATGACATCAGATTACAACGAGCGCACAAGGCTCATGGCCTCTTCTCAAATTATTGGTCAGATCGCCTGGATGATCGCCCCTTGGATTTGGTGGGTAATTGCGCAGCCGGATATTTTCCCTACACAAACAGAAGGAGTCCGAGTAGTCGCGGTGATTACAGGTCTGGTTTGTCTAGTGCTCGCGGTGCTACCAGCGATTTTCTGTAAGGAAATAGACCAAACCAATCTCACAGGTCAGTCTAATTTGTCTTTCAAAGACTTTAAGGTAAACATGCTGAAACTTTTCAAGGGAATGAAAGAAATCCTCATCAATGTGGAGTTTCTCAGAGTTTGTGGGGCTACATTTTTGGTGTTTAATGGCTTTCAGATCGTTGCGCAGTTTTCATTATTTATCATTGTTTATTACATGTTCAATGGGGACTACGGGGCAGCAGGACAATGGCCAGCTTGGTACAACACCATGGCTGCCGCATCAACGATGTTTCTGGTAATTCCAGTGATCACCAAGATGGCAGAAAAATGGGGTAAGAAGAATGCATTTATCATTTCTACACTCATTTCTGTAATAGGCTACGGTATGAAGTGGTGGGGATTCAACCCTGATGTCGTTTGGGTGATGTTTATCCAAATTCCATTCATGTCCTTTGGAATTGGCGGCCTTTTCACTCTAATGATGAGTATGACTGCAGACCTTTGTGATCTGGACGAGCTGAATAATGGAATGCCAAGGAAAGAGGGGACTTTCGGAGCAGTGTATTGGCTGATGGTAAAAATCGGATCTGCTTTGGCCCTTGGAATCAGTGGACTCATTTTATCTATCGTAGGTTGGGACCAAAATGAAGCTACCCAAACCATGGAGACTTTAACCCAACTTAGAATTGCTGATGTGATCGTCCCAATTACTACTGCTCTTCTGGCGGTAGTGGTGATGTGGAATTATACCATCTCTGAAGATAAAGCGAATGAAATCCGCAAGGAACTGGTAAAAAGAAGAGGGAGATTGTAGGAAAAAGCCCATTCGCAAGATCAAAAATTAATCAAGGAACAGGGCAGTCTTTCTAGATTTAAGGGAATCGCTCTTCCTTTAAAAGATTGAATCAAAAAAGCCATACGATAGGTGATTATCGTATGGCTTTTTTGCGTCCTTGTATTTTCCTCTTACCAAATCAATACCTCATTATCAGTTCTTCTCTTATTGTCTTTAAACAGGTTAAAGACGGCTGTGAATTCATGCGTATTCCCCGGAAGGTTATACCCTCCTCCCACAGGAAACTCAAACAAGTAGCCTACTCGGATTCTCTTGGTCAAGATCCCCATCTGTACGTTGGTGGCTGAATTGATCCTCGTCCCCATTCCAACCCATACCCGATCCATAAGCAAAGCCTTTAGGTTCAGCTCCACGTTGTCGTTGATGTCTTTCTGCGTTCGATAGTAGGCGTTGAAGATCACCGCCACATTTGGACTCAACGATTCTCGGTATCCGGCCTGAATGATATTCGAAGCGGGATAGCTATCGATAAACTCATCTCCTGATATGATCGCTCCGCCCGCCACTCGATGGATTCCATAGGATACGTAATACTTGGCATGCGTCAGTGCCAATCCAATATTAAAATCTACCACCTGCATGTCTGAGAAGCCTCCAAGGTATTGACTTAAAGTAGGGTCATTTAGATCCTCCGAGGTCAGTGCATTTCCATCCAGTCGGATATTCTGATAACTCAGTCCTGCTCCCAGCCGAAGGTTGTGCTTCTCGGTCAGTCTCACTCTTGACGCATAGGCCACGATCAATTCAGTCTCTCGAAAGGCTCCATAGGTATCCTGAAGCATATTCACCGACAGTGCATTCTTGCCCATCAATGCAGGGTCCATCTCTCCTGAAAGCTCCCCGAAGTCCAGCTCCGCGCTGATAAAGTAGCTTCGCGGTGCCCCCTCGATACCGGACCACTGATTCCTGACAAAACCTCTTACCGTACTCCCCTCATAGCCGGTCAAGCCCGGATTGAAGTAACTCTGGAAGTGACTGAAGTTGGAAACATATTTTCGTGTTTGTCCAATGGACTGAAAAGCTATTCCCACCATCAATAGGCCTGCGAGTATATAGTTGAATCGTTTCATGCTCTCTATTTTATCTAAGTTGTGCTATTTAAAAAATGGGGTTGGAACAGGGTTTTCTCCGGGACCAACCCCTAACTCTATTTACTGTTTCAAGAGGTTAAGAACTCCTCTTCGCACCTCGCCTGTTTCCTCTACTGTGATCACCCAAACATAGGAGGTCACTACAGGGTCATTGCCATTGATGCGTCCATCCCAGCGTACATCCGGATCCTCAGTATAGAAGACTCTGTTTCCGCTACCCATCTCGATCACTTGGATCTGTACACCTCTATAGTACCTCAAAGCAGGAACCCCCCAGGTATCATTTGCTCCATCATTATTTGGAGTAAAGGTGTTCGGAACATCCAGTTGATCTAATGGCGTTCGTAGGCGCTGAATCGCAAAAGTCTTATCCAACACATTGCCTGCCCGGTCGGTCACCCTCACGCTGATCGTGAAGTCTACCCGTCCTGCCACTTGATCTGCACTGCTCCAGAATAGAATACCATCAATAATCTCAAAGTATTCATTGTCTGCTGCTCCATCGATCAAGCTGATCTCATGGATATCGTCTGTAGGATCAATGACGCTGAAGAAGCCGATTTCCTGGAAGAATTGATCCGGAATCGCAATGAAACTACTTGCACTCAGATTCACATCCTGTGGAGCTGGCTTCGCTTCTACCGTGATGGAAAGGATCGGATCAATCTCATAGGTATTCAGAATACCCGCTGGGAGCATCGTCTCTCCTCTGAAGTTATTGGTTCCCGGAATCAATGGATTGTATCCGGTCAAATCCCAAGTCACTTCCAGGTTGATGAACTCGCCCTTACCTGTCACTCCTATCACTTCCGTAGTAAGATCAAGATCAGTCGCTGCAGTACCCCAAGCAACTGTGATGCTTTGAGCTACATACTCCACAATCGATCTATCCTGTACATAATCCGGTACGCCATCTTCGTCTGTGTCTGTGAAGTCTGAGCCATTGTCAGGATCGGTGCCCTCTCGCTCTTCCACATAATCCGGTACACCATCTTCATCCGAATCTCTATTGTCTGATGGATCGGTCGGATCAGTGCCCTGTTGATCTTCTAAGTAATCTGGTACGCCGTCTTCATCCGAATCTTTTGCATCTTCCCCATCATTCGGATCCGTGCCTTCCTGTTCTTCTACATAGTCCGGCACCCCATCTTCATCTGAATCTCTGAAGTCAGTGGAATCTTCTGGATCGGTTCCTTGCTGATCTTCTACATAATCCGGAACTCCATCTTCATCCATATCTTTGAAGTCAGTGGAATCTTCCGGATCGGTTCCCTCCTCTTCTTCTACAAAGTCTGGAACACCATCCTGGTCACTATCGTTAAAGTCAGTCGGATCGGTTGGGTCTGTGTCATCCATTTCTTCCACATCATCGGGTACCCCGTCTCCATCACTGTCATTCGTGATGATCTCAAAGGTTCCACCCGCAAAGGTGATGGTATAATTTGCTCCTGCATCCAAACTTCCCTGGCTGATTGTATAGAAGCCTACTGCCTCACCGGCTTCTCGAACCAAGCTTCCGCTAAAGATGGATTCATCATCTCCTGCTCCATAGCCTGTCGCCGTATAAGTCAATAAAGGTTCTTCTTGTCCAAACAGTTTGCTCTGATCCGGATCGGTCACCACACTCAGATCGGCAGGTGTGATCGTCAGATCTACTGTAAGTACCAATTCAGTAAAGTTCGGGCCGCTGATCGTGGCCGTCACTTCCTGGGTTCCTACATCCGTTCGGCTATTGTTGGTGTAAGCCACCGAAGTACCTGTAGGAAGGGTACCCGAAATCGCCAATGACTTGGCCGTGCCGTCATAGACAAAATTGCCGTCTGCGAAGGTAATTCCCGTAACTGTAGCCGGTGTGATCGTCAGATCAGCAGTCAAGATCAAAGTATTGTAATTGGATCCTGTGATCGTGGCCGTCACTTCCTGGGTTCCTACATCCGTTCGGTTATTGTTGGTGTAAGCCACCGAAGTACCTGTAGGAAGGGTACCCGAGATCGCCAATGATTTGGCCGTGCCGTCAAAGACAAAGGTGCCATCATCGAAGGTGACTCCAGTAATCACTGCTGGCGTGATCGTCAGATCAGCAGTCAATACCAAAGTATTAAAGTTGCTGCCTGAAATCGTTGCGGTCACTTCCTGGGTTCCCACATTGGTTCGGCTGTTGTTCATATAAGCAACCGAAGTACCCGCAGGAAGTGTCCCCAAGATCGCCAATGACTTGGCCATTCCGTCAAAGACAAAGCTGCGATCGACAAAGGTGATTCCTGTCACTCCTGCCGGAGTAATCGTCAAATCAGCTTTCAGTTCCAGTGTCGTAAAGTTCGAACCAGAAATCGTTGCGGTCACTTCCTGGGTTCCCACATTGGTTCGGCTGTTGTTCGTATAAGCAACCGAAGTACCCGCAGGAAGTGTCCCCGAGATCGCCAATGACTTGGCCGAACCGTCAAAATCAAAGCTTCCATCGGCAAACGTGATACCCGTGATCGTCGCCGGGGTAATAGTCAGGTCAGCTGTGAGCACCAGATCGGTGAAGTTCGACCCGCTAATCGTAGCGGTTACCTCCTGAGTACCTACATCCGTTCTGCTAATGTTCGCATAGCTTACTGAGGTTCCTGTAGGTAATGTTCCGCTAATCGCAAGGGACTTGGCCGTGCCGTCGAAGACAAAGCTGCCATCGACAAACGTGATACCCGTGATCGTCGCAGGTGTAATGGTCAAATCTGCCGTTAGCACCAGGTCGGTGTAATTCGACCCACTAATCGTGGCTGTCACTTCCTGGGTACCTACATTGGTTCTGCCATTGTTGGTATAAGCTACAGATGTTCCTGCCGGTAATGTACCGGTGATTGCAAGTGACTTGGAAGTGCCGTCGAAGACAAAGTCGTCATCGGTAAAGGTTATTCCGTTGATCGGTGCCCGAATGATTTCAAAGTCTGCTGGTACAAAATTGATTGAATAATTAGGACCAGCACTCAAGTCTCCTTGGTTAATTCCATAAGTACCTACAGTTTCTCCTGCAGTTCTTGAAAGGGATCCAGTTAAAATCGCTTCAGTATCTGTTCCTACAAAGCCAGTTGCAGAATAAGTTAATACTGGATCTGCTATTCCGAAGATTTTAGATTGTTCAGGATCTGCTGTGACTGTCAATACTTTTGGAACCAAAACAACAGTCACCACTGCGACAGCACTAGACTGGTTTCCTGAAGCATCAAAGACAGTTAAGGTCACGTTGTTTGGTCCCACATCAGCTCCTGTAAATTCAGATTTACTTAATGTTCTTGACGAGATGCTACAATTATCACTAGATCCATCGTCAACTACACTTGGTATCAAGGTCACAGATCCAAATGCATCAACATTCATTATGATATTTTTAGCCTTTGCTATAGGTGCTATATTATCTTGGACAAGTACATAAGTATCTGCAAAGTCAGAATTACCAGCTTCATCGGTTGCAGTTATTCTAACATCATTTGGTGCTACTCCTACATTCGAGCAATCAAACATGGATTTATCTAATTCCAACTGAATATTTGAAGGGTCAGAGTAATCATCTGATAAAGGACTTGCCAAGAAATCACTTGCTTGTAAAGCCGGAGAATTTCCATTAAAATCTACCTGGATAGTTAATCCATTAATGACTATTGGAGTAGGAGCTTTTGTATCGATAGTTATTTCTAAACCAGGAGAGGCTGGACTTGAATTACCAGCAAGATCAGTAACTATAGCTGTTATGATATGAACTCCCGAAGACAAGGTCGAAGAAGTTATTGACCAATTTCCTGATCCGTCAGTAGTGGTGGCACCTACATTCCCATCAATATTACTATTCAGAGTAACAGTGGAATTTGGTAATGCAGTACCTTCAAATGTTGGAGTATTATCATTTGTAATATTATCGCTGTCACTCACACCCGAGTCGCTGGAAGGTACCAAATCCGGAGTACTCGGAGCATTGATGTCATCATTGAGAATGGTCACAGTCGCCCCATCAGTAATATCAATATCTCCAGGGGTAACAACCGGTGAAACAAGATTACTCATTGACAAAATAACCGTTTCATCTGGCTCTGGTGTTGCATCTGCGGTTGGGGTCACCGAAAAGGTTTGTGTCTCTCCTGCTGTACCAGCGAAGGTTAAGGTTTGGCTCGTAACAGCGGTATAATCTCCATCTGCTGTTGTGGCTGTACCATCTGCAGTACTTACATCCACATCTAAACCTCCATCAACTGCATTGTCTAGAGTAGCCGTTACCGTGATCGCCCCATCATCCTCGTTTCCGCTTACATCAGCGATGGTGACAGATGCCTGATCATCATTTAGAATAGTCAAAGTAGCTCCATCAGTTATATCAATACTCCCGGACAAAGTCCCCGCTAATAGATTGCTCATCGAAATTAAAACTGTTTGATCAGGCTCGACTACATCATCAATTCCGATCGGTACCTCGAAGCTTTTAGTTTCGCCTGCTGTACCCCCAAAGAATAAAGTGGCCGAAACAGCAGAATAATCTCCATCAGCCACCAAAGCGGATCCATCTGCAGAACTAACATCAACGGAGAAGAATGAATTTACTTCACTATCCAGGAAGACAGTTATGGTGGCTGCTCCCAAATCCTCATTTACTGCCACATCTGCTATTGTTACCGTGGCTTGATCGTCATTTGTGATGGTTCCTGTCCCTAATCCATCAGCGATGGTGACATTAGTACCCGTAGGGTTTGAAAGCAACAGAGGAAGGGTCTCATCAACCTCCACAATTTGATCACCAATAATGCTAATGTCAACTGTCTTGCTGGTTTCTCCCGCTGCAAAACTCAATGTTCCATTTGCTAAAGTATAATCCAATCCGGGTATTGCTGTTCCATTAGATGCAGAGTAATCGACTGTCGCACCTCCAGCTGGAGCAGGTTCGCTTAAGGATACTGTGAAGGTTAGCGCAGTGGTACCAGCATTACCTTCTGTAACTGAAGGATCATTGATTGAAAAGAAGATATTATCATCATTTAAAATAGTCACAGTTGCCCCATCCGTGATATCTAGATCCCCACTAGCTACAGATCCGGGAACTAGGTTACTCATCCCAATAACTACCGTTTCATTGGGTTCTGATGTAGCATCAGCCGTAGGCGTTATAGTGAATGTCTGTGTTTCACCGGATGTTCCTACAAAGGTTAATGTTTGGCCAATAACTGCTGTATAGTCGCTGTCAGCTGTAGTAGCGGTACCATCTGCAGTACTTACATCCACATCAAATCCACCATCTACTGCATTATCCAAAGTGGCCGTTACAGTGATAGCTCCATCATCTTCATTCCCACTAACATCAGCGATTGTGAGGGTGGCCACATCATCATCTGTGATGTTTATGGTTTGAGAAGCAGGTGTTCCTATAGAGGCGGTAGATGTACCTGTTATAGCTGCAATTATTGTTTCATCTAATTCGACAATATCATCCCCTATCGAAGTAATAGGGATTGACCCTGTCGTATTACCTGAAAAAACAGTGATGGTCGAACTTCCGGAATAGTCTACCCCATTTAAGGCCGTACCAGTGTAGGTGATTGTTATAGTTTCATTAGCTATTGTGGCTGAAGAAAGTGTCGCAGTCAATATCGCGATTCCTCCTGTCTCAATAATGCTATTAGAAGAAGAGCTTAAGATCACTTCTGGAGTGAGAATCTTTTGAACATTATCATCCACTTCTGCACCCTGATTTCCAGAAGTATCAGTAAGCACCACCGTTAATGTCACGGTACCGGCTCCAAGACCACTTAAATCAATTCCAGTAATCTGATCTGTAGCAGTAGTTAAAGTACCCGTCCCAGACACCGCCGTTCCTCCACCGGTACTTGTAAATTCGTAATCATATGTGGCTCCAGGCTCACCGCCAGCAAATGTAAAGCTTGCATTATTGGCATTTCCAGCGGTAATCGGATCCTGATCAATCGTCACTGAATAACCCGTCGGTGCTTCAAAATCTGAGCAGAACTGCATATTATCTGCAGCCACATAGACGAAGGTAGAAACCGTAATTTCCAACCTGTCCACAAAAATTTCACTGTAATCAGCTGCTCCATCTGTCATAAAATCAAGGGTGAAGAACCCGTTGTTTCCATTTGAAGTAGCCGTGGGAAATCCTGTGTTTTTGGCTATAGAATAAAGAGGGGTCGCATTCCCGGTTTCAAATGCCGTAATAATAATCTCTCCATCATCTGTAGGGGTGGCTCCGCCAACGATTGAGGAAAGGTAGAAGTCTATCTTTTTAAAGCTCACTGCATCTGAAATGGAGTTTATTACATACGTACCTGTGCCACTATTCTCAATAAACTCGTTTGAATTACCGGCCCCAAAGCCGAACTGAGATTTAATTGCCCAAGGACCTGTAAGTGTGAAGTCCTTTCCATTAGAAGTAAAAGCTGTCTGAGCATTTGTAAAGGACTCAAAGGTTTCAATAAAGCATGAGCCTACTAGGTGAACTTGGCCTCCTGAAAAATCAAATGGCGGGGTATTTCCAAGCCCGTCAGCAATATCTGTATTTGCCTTAAGATTTACTTTCAAGCTTCCTTCTCCACTGATTCCAGTGACGGAAACAATGTAATTAGAAGCAGAACCAGAAATATTGGTAATTGCACCTGTAGCCGTACCTGTCGTGATTAATTCAAAGTCATCCGTAGTAACATTTACTGCATCTTCATCAAAAACTACCTCATAATTCACGGCTGCGGATGTGGATACAGGATTGCCTACTAAATCGATGCTCTGAACGGCTGGTGCTTGAGTATCTGTAGCCGCTGCTGCCTCGCAGAAATTAAAGTTATCAATGGCAAGTTCTATGAATCCTCCTGATATGGTGAAGACGAGTTCATCCACATTGGTATTTCTATAATTCGCTGCTCCATCTGTGGCGAAGTCCAAGGTGAAGAAACCATTGTTATCGGTCGTGGTGGTAGGGAATCCTGAGTTTTTAGTGATGATAAATTGACTCACACCTCCATTTTTACCTTCGACGGTCAATGTTCCTACATCAGTCGGGTTGGAGCCAATACCATTAGAAAGAAAAATATCCACAGTTTTCATGGTAAATTCCGCAGCACCCGTAATGGAGAATGATCCAGCAGTATTGTTATTTATTACATACCCAGAAGATGGCCCTGCGCCAAACCCACTTCTTTTTTCTATTTCCAGCCCTGTGCCAAGATTAAAAGTCTCACCATTATCACTGAAAGTAGTCGCGGCGTCCGTCTCTGTCTCAAAAGTCTCTACAAAACAAGGTCCTACAAAATGTATTTGACCCGAGGTGAATGCCGGCGTTCCGCTGTTACCATTATCATTTTGGATATCAGTACTGGCCTTAAGATCAAGCCTGACAGTTCCATATCCTGCCAGATTATTGACTGCAACAGTATAAGAAGAACCACTTCCGCTCACTGCTCCTACGGCTCCTGAAGTACCCGCAGTAGTGAGTTGGAAATCATCTGAACTCACATTAACCGCATTTTTTGAAAAAGTAACGGCATAGGTTACAGATGCAGCGGTCGTAAGAGGATTTCCCACTAGAGAAATATCCGTAACCACAGGGGGATCAGTCACTCCTGTATTCAGGGCAGGACCAAATGAAAAATTATCAATCAGAACATATAAATCAGTCCCCTCTATTCTTATCTCATCTACGTCATTAAAATCAGTGTTTGTCGCAAAGTTTTTTGACCCAGTTGTATTGCTATCAAAATTAACATTTACAGTTGCACCAACTTGAGCATTGTCTTTAAAGGCTTTAATAGTACCAGATGCGGAGCATAACCCACATCCATTTTGAAGCCAAATGCTTAAAAGCTGAAAATCAGAGTTGTCTGCTTTTGTGATTTTCCAACCTGTAACACCTCCAACGTCTAAATTATTATCATCAAGGGCTCGAGTGCCATTAAAACCATTACTTGAGCTACTAACCCATGCATTAGCGTTTGATCCAGAAAATATTTCAAACCTGACTCCAGTATTCACATAAGAATTTGTACCGTTTAATGAAATTGCAGTATTTGTCGTGATTTCATCAAAGGTTACTGTAGTCTGGGCACTTACTTGTACCAGAAAAGTAGTTAAGAAAAAAATTAGACTTGTCAGAAATGAAAAAGATCGTACCATGGAATTAGGCTTAGGGATGAAATATTTGCGTTTTAAGATCTACTTGGAAATAATCCCTCAAGGCAGATGATATAATTGGTTACTAAATAAGGATTTCTGAGATAGAAGGACTGACTCACTCCAGTATTTCCTACTATAGGCCCCAAGGTGGTATTGCCAGCAGAATTATAGGCATCAACAGGTTTTAATGGTGCCCCTCTCTCTACTTCTATTTCTGCCTTCCCAAAGACTTTTCCACTTGGAGATCTTTGATCAGCCACTTGATTACTTACATTCACTGGATGGTTATGAGGGGGCATCTCCAATACATTCAATGTATGTGATTCCTGACCTCCTTTTTGACCCTCGCGAATATTAGAAAGCCCAGGTCCTGTTCCTACACCAATCGGTGCCCTTCCTCTTAAATCGGGAAGAGCGAAAGTGGTGCGACCATCTCCACCATAGATTGTTCCTAAAATGGAAAATAAAGCCGAGTTTTGAGCTATAGCTAGTAGCTGACCTTCACAGAATGCCCAGGTACGAGGTGCAAAATTTCCTCCAAAAAGTCTTACTTCTCCAATCATTCCTTCCATAACGACGTTTATTTTAAATGTTAAAAATTAGCTTCTACTTGGGAAAATGCCCTGTAAAGCAATTATATAATGTAAACCCAAAAAAGGATTTCTGATGTAAATTGACTGTCCACCCCCGGCTTGGGAAATAGTATCCGGAGCCATTTGAGCATTAGAAGTATTAGTATACATATCAACTGGAGTTGGTGTTTGCCCCCTCTCTGCTACCGTCTGCGCCTGAGCGGGAGCTCCAGAAGACGGGTCTGAAGTACTAGCCGTTGTATTATTGGCAACCACTGAATGATTGTGCGAAGGCAATTCATTTAAGTTAAGAGTTTTTGTTTCTATACCTCCCTTTTCACCTTGCCTTATGTTGGATAATCCAGGACCTTGTCCCTGAGAGTTAGGAAATCTTCCCCTTAAATCTGGCAAGGCGAAGGTTGTCCTTCCATCTCCACCATATATCGTCCCTAGTAAGGCAAACAGTGCTTGATTTTGGCTAATTGGTAAAAGTTGCCCCTGGCAGAGTGCCCATCCTCTTGGAGCAAAATTGCCAGCGAATATTCTTATTTCTGCTAATGTTGGTTCCATTATTTTTTATCTAGAGTTGAAAAATTATGATCTGGAAGGGAAAGTCCCGAAAAGACAAATAATATATCTTAGACCCAAATAAGGATTCTTGACACTAAAAGGTTGACTACCTCCAGCATTACCGACACTATTCGATGCCATTGGTATCTGGTTGGCCACACTGCCATATGAATCCACCGGTACAGGAGTGGCTCCACGCTCCACCTCGGTTTGAGCTTTTGCCGAATATCTCCCTGTGGGGTCAGAATTATCCCCGGCAGTGGAACTTACTTTTATCGTATGATTATGAGTGGGTAGATTAGCAACATTCAGTTGGACCTGCTCCAACCCACCTCTTTGCCCTATGCGGAAACTAGGAAGGCCTGGGCCAGTACCTTCACCGATAGCCACCCTGCTTCTAAGGTCTGGCAAGCCAAATGTTGTCCTCCCATCTCCTCCATAAGTTGTTCCTAAAATTGAAAATAATGCTGTGTTCTGGGAAATAGAAATCAGCTGTCCCGAGCAATCAGCCCAATTTCTTGGGGAATAATTACCTCCAAAAAGTCGAATTTCTCCTATTGTACCTTCCATAGAAAAATTATTTAAGTATTTACTATATTGAAATCAAAAGTCTGTGTATCAAAATCCTGATGCACCACCCCTATCACAGCCGGCTGTATAGGTTGCACTTGAATAAAGACCTCGTTACCATCTCTGTTCTTAACTGCTAAGAATTCAGGAGATTTCTTTTCTGTGGACGAGGTAAAAAACCAATTAACGCCCTCACTACTTTCTATAAAATCCTTATAGGATAAGTAAGGGAATAGTCCCTCTGGGTTTTCAAGAAGACAAAGTACCCGCTGGCATCCGATTGTACGTAATTCCTGACTTTTCTTTTGAATTGTGGCTAATATGGTGGATACGGTCTGATTACTTCCTGTAAAAGCAATTCCCATGACTCCGATCTGTTCCCCACATGCTTGAATCAGAGTATAATCTTTTAAACTTTCAAAAATGGGATGCCCATTTCTGTTTAAGTTTGAATTAATAATTTCAAAATGTTCCAACCCTATTTCTTCTAGTTCCTCGATTGGATATTCCAAAAGCTTCGGGTCGAAATTGAATATCAGTGGAGAGGACTTAGTATATTTCTGGTTTATCTCATTACGAATAGAAGTGTACGAGCCTAACCCAAGTCGAATCGGAATTGAGCCGGTTTGAGAAACTAAATTCCTTAAAGAGTTTGAACCTCCCAAATTCATTTCACCAACAAAAGGCAACCAACTAACCTTCGAATTTCTCCCCAGGGCCCAAACGACCGAGGGTGTAGAAATCATTGTAGATAGTGCTGAAGCAGCGATAAAATTCTTTAAAAATAACCTTCTAGAAAATGTCATATGCTAAAAATATTATTCTTTAATATGACATTTATCTATAATAAATCCTAAAGGATCTAATTAAATTAATTAAATAAAATATGGTAATATTTAAAAAAAATTAAATGTAAAAACTCTTGAATAATATAAAATGTCATTAGAATACATAAATCAGCTATTCAAACCTTTCATGGGCTTTGACACCAAGTGCTGCAAATTTTTGAGAAGAAATGTAAGCACCTTCTAGTTTGAGGAGATTTACACGCAAACACTTGAAATCTGAGCATAAAACAAAAATCCCATAAGTAGAGTCAGAATAAACGATACCACCTGCACTAAATATCCCTTGATTTTCAAGATCAGCAGGGCTTACTTCCAAAATTCTTAGCTGTGCGCCTTTATAAAAGGTAATCGCACCTCCGTAAGCTGGATTGCAAGCATTCACCAAATTCTCTACTTCTTCCGAAGTATGATCTTTCCATCGAATCATAATATCCTCGGAATTAGGCTTTGATTTTGGTTTCGGATTGGAGGATATTCGCTTTAGACCCTTTACTTCAATTTTGCTGAATATTTCAGGTAGGAGTGATGGAATAAGGTGGGATAAACGACCGCCAAGAACTCCATATGGTTCGCCAGGAAAAACTGGAACCTCTCTCCCTAAGACCTCTAGACCCTCGTCAAACTTTTCATTTATTTTATGAGCAGTCACTCTAACTTGCTTCCTTCCTTCCTTGAGAATCCAGAATAAAGGATCAGGCCCTGCATACAGTGGTAATTCACCAAAGTGAATATTTATGATGCCGTGGGTAAATTGTTCTAAGACCTTTTTAGAAATCTTGTCCTTGAATCCTAGCATAAGACCCATCTGATAGTCATGATTTTTCAATCCAGCAACTACCTCCTCAATATTACCCCAATGCATGATTTCAATTTGACCAGTAGTACAAAAGATTTCAATATTTGGATTTAATCCATCAGACACTTTAGCCGAAACCACCGCTTCTAATTTATTCTCATTTTTTAGCCATGTTAAAGTAGGGATCGCCCAATCCGAATTCGTAAAAAAAATAACTTTCATATATTTCCCTTTTAATCAATACTGGAATCTGGTTAGATCGAATTTAAAGACTATGAATAACAATCTTGATAAAATTCTTTCTTTTATAGTTGAAATAGGGATTACACTTAGTGAAGAAAAACTAGAAGATGGCACTTTTTTACCTGGCTTGAAAATCGATCGAGGTGTAATCATCCTAGACAGAGAAAAACTTCTTTATCCAGGTGATGTTCTTCATGAAGCTGGACATATTGCCTTAATGACGGCCCAAGAGAGGAGAACCATAGTTGGAAACGTAAAAGCATTCAGATCTCCTATGCAGGATGATGAAATGGGAGTGATGGCTTGGTCATTTGCTGCAGCAAAGCATTTAGAGATTCCAGCAAAGGAAGTTTTCCATGATGGAGGTTATAAAGGAGAAGCTGACTACTTGCTTCAGGAATATGAAACCGGACAAGTGAGAGGGTTGCCATTACTGGTTTGGATGAATCTAACGAGTTATGAATGCTATCCGAAAATGAAAAGATGGGTCAGGGAGGATTGAAACATAAACCCACCACAGATTGATTTGACAATTTGTAAACATGCCAAATGAAGAAGCGCCGGTTTTGTAAAGAATATACAACTGACATAAAATGCACCCTACCATATCCCAACTGGGAAAAGCAATCCTATTATTTTTTCTTACTTTCGCAGATGTCAATTCAATTCATTGGAGGTTATTTTGGTTCGAAAAAAGCATATAATCCTCCATCTGAAAACAAACCAACATGAACGAGATTATTGAAGGCATTAATGCCGTGGTGTGGAGTAATGCGCTAATTGTACTTTGCCTGGCAGCAGGCATTTATTTTTCTATCCGAACCCGATTTCTACAAGTCACCTATTTCCGAGAGATGATCAGTCTTCTCTTTCGAGGCAAATCATCCAAAGAAGGGGTTTCTTCCTTTCAGGCCTTTGCCATAGCGATCTCTGGAAGAGTGGGAACAGGAAATATCGCAGGAGTGGCCACCGCTATTGCCATGGGAGGTCCTGGAGCTATCTTTTGGATGTGGGTTATCGCCTTTTTGGGAGCTTCATCAGCATTTGTGGAATCAACTCTTGGCCAGATTTACAAGGAAGTCAATAATGGACAGTATAGAGGTGGGCCAGCTTATTACATTGAAAAAGGATTGAAGGTCAAGTGGTACGCCATGCTTTTTGCTTTTGCTACTATTTTAGCCACAGCCCTTTTTATGCCTGGAGTACAGAGTAATAGCATCGCCCTTAGCGCAGAAAATGCTTTTGGTATTGACCCCATGTATACAGGATTTTTCATCACTGCTTGTTTGGCAATTATCATTATCGGAGGAGTAAAGAGAATCAGTATCGTCGCTGAGATTGTGGTGCCTATTATGGCAGCAGCCTACATTTTTATGGCTCTGGTGATCATAGGAATCAATATTACTGAAGTTCCCGCCATTTTTGGTTTAATCATCAAATCTGCTTTTAATCTTGAATCAGCCTTTAGTGGAGTCTTTGGTATGGCTATAGCATGGGGGGTGAAAAGAGGAATCTATTCCAATGAAGCTGGGCAAGGTACCGCACCACACGCCGCAGCCGCCGCAGAAGTAAGTCATCCGGTTAAGCAAGGCTTGGTTCAGGCTTTTTCTGTTTATGTGGACACGATCTTTGTTTGTACCGCCACAGCCTTAATGATTTTGTTTACTGGGCAATACAACGTAGTGAATCCGGAAGGAGGCTTTTTGGTAGAGAATCTTCCAGGAGTGGAGTTTGGGCCAGAGTACACACAGTATGCAGTAGCAACAGAGTTTCCTGCCTTGGGTCAAGGGTTTATTGCTATTTCCTTGCTGTTTTTTGCATTCACCACCATTCTAGCCTATTACTATATCGCTGAAACCAACTTGAGTTATCTAACAAGAAAAACCAAGAATAAATGGTCACTCAATGCTCTACGAGTTTTAATTCTAGGAGCTACATTCTATGGATGCATCAAAACGGCTGAAGCTGCTTGGATGCTTGGCGACATTGGTGTGGGTTTGATGGCTTGGATCAACGTAATCGCAATTATTCTTCTTAGAAAGCCTGCACTGAAAGCCTTGGACGACTATAGACGTCAGAAAAAGGAGGGCAAAGATCCTGTGTTTAAAGCCAAGGAAGTGGGGATTGAAAATGCGGATTTCTGGGATTAATTGGCTCCGAAGACTAATCTTTGGGTTTCTTTAATTTTCGCTTGAGAATTTTCAGGTAATTCTCATTGGCTTCCGTCACTGGCACATCATCGCCTAGAAGGTAAGCGTAGGCCTCCATCCCTTGGGTTCGTTCGAGCGTCAGCTTCAGTACACCCACTAGCGGGATGAAAAGCACCATGCCTGAGACTCCCCAAAGCCAGCCACCCAATAGGATAGCTAAAACTACAGCGAGTGCATTCACTTTCACTTGAGAACCCACCACCAAAGGTGTGATGAGGTTGTTTTCCAAAAGTTGAATCCCCCAAAGCACCCCAAATGTTAAGATAGGTTCTGTATAGGAGTCGCTGGTGAGGAACACGTAGAGAATCGCAAAGAAGGAGCTGATAAATACACCCACATAAGGGATCAAATTCATAATGGCTATAAATGCCCCGAAGAGAATAAAATACTCTATTCCTAGGAAGTAAAAGAAAAGTCCAGCTAATAAGCCTACGATAATGGTGACCTTGAACATGCCTGCCAAATAGGATTGGATCACATATCCGGATTGTCCCACCCAATTGAGCACTTTGTCGCTGGGACCTTTGGAAACTTTCGCCAAAAACTCAGCAAAAAAGTCTTTGTAGTACATCAATAAAAAAACATAAAGTGGAATAATCCCCCCTAGTGTAAGCGATTTACCCGTGGCAAAAAGTGTCTTGTTAAGGTTTTCTGGGCTCAAGTAGGACCAGATTTCTGTAGATCGATTATCCGCAATTATACCTCCACCGAATAAGGTATTGATCTGTTCAAAATAGTCCCCAAGTTTACTTTTGAGGTTTTCTCCGATCTCTGGAATTTCCTTAATCAGGCCGATCATCTGATTGAGTAAAAGGTAAAAAACCCCTACTACGAAAACTGTAAAAAGTAGAATACTAAGAACAATAGCTACTCCCCTGGGGATTCGCTTGAGCTCGAGCCAATTGGCAATAGGATACAGGGTAAATGAAAAGAACACTCCCCAAACCAAAGGGACAAACAAGAAAGATCCTTCCTTCAGGACGATAGTTCCTAAAACCAAAACAATCAGCCCATATGCCCAATTTTGTAATTTTCTACGTTCCAAGATTTCAATGCTGGTTGATGAAATATACAAAATACCAATCATCCACAAACTAGTCAGGGCATCAAAGATTCATCTAGAAATGATGAATATTTTTTAGATTGAGAATAATTCAATACCCAACACACCCAAAATGAGACAGTTATTTCTAAGTTTTTTGCTAGGCATTTTACTTTGGCAGCCTGCCTTTTCTCAAAAATTAGCTGCCGGGCCTCAGGTTCTTACCATCCATTCTGACCTAGACGACACCGAGCAGCCCTACGCACTTTACATTCCAAAGGACTACGACGAAAAAAACGCTTACCCCCTAATGGTGATGCTTCATGGCGCAGGTTCCAATCATCGATTGGCATTAAGAAGAGTATTTGGAAAAAGTAATGCCGAAGGTGAGACTGACGTGGAAGCTAGCCGTTATTTTCCAGAATGGGAAGATGTGAATTACATCGTCGTAGCACCTTACGCACGGGGTACTGCAGGCTATCAAGGAGTAGCTGAGCATGATGTGATGCAGATACTTGAAGACGTTAAAAAGCGATTCACCATTGACGAAAACCGAATTTACCTTACTGGACTATCCATGGGAGGTGGCGGTACCGTCTGGATGGGACTTACCAGACCAGATATCTGGGCGGCCATCGCGCCAGTTTGCCCGGCTCCGCCTATGGAAGCCATGGAGTTATTAGGAAACTCATTCAATTACCCAGTTCATTTTTTCCAAGGAGGAGCTGATCCAGTAGTGCCAGCTGAAGGGACCAAACGACTTGTTTCCGGAATGCAAGCAGAGGGGACAGACGTCTCGTATGTTGAGTATCCAGGAGTACTCCATGATAGTTGGGTGAATGCCTATGCAGATGGGTTTATTTTCGATTGGTTTGATTCCTACACCCGAAATCCAAACCCAATGAAGGTCAAATTTGCTACCAAGCAACTGAAATACGACAAGGCTTATTGGGTACAATTCACAGAAATAGCACCAGGGAAACTCGCTGAGATCGAGGCCACATTTCAAAATGATGGAAGCCTGAATATCACCACTGCCAATCTCCTAGCCTTTTCCTTGGATCTGGCAAAGCATCCTGACTACAACGATAGTAAACCACTAACCATTCGTATCGACGGAGAAACTAAGCAACTTGCTCCTTCACCTGAATTCCATCTTTACAAGGATGAAACGGGCTGGAATCAGGGCATTAAAGAATCAAAATCTCTTTCCAAACGTAGGGGGCTTGAAGGACCTATATTTGACGCATTTAGCCAAAGACATGTTTATGTATTTGGAACACTAGATAACCCATCGGATGAAGAGCTTGCAAAAAGGCGGGCTGATGCTCTTGAGGCAGCCAATTGGTCCAACTACAGAGGGGAGTTTCTCGGACGGATGATGTTTTTCCCACGGGTGATATCGGATAAAGAAGTCCGGCCAAGTGACTTAGAAGATGCCAATTTGATTCTTTTTGGAGATGCCAATACCAATTCAATGATTGCAGGAATGAAGGACATCCTCCCAATACACCTCGCTCAGAATGATGGGGAGACGGGCCTTCTATATATTTATCCTCAAGGTGAAAACTACGTAGTGATCAACTCAGGGTTGAATTGGTGGGCCAATCTGAAAGAAACCGGTTATCCATTTGTATCCCTAACGCACCGCGTCCTACCGCAATTCAAAGATTACATCTTATTCGAGAAGTCCATTGATCAACCTTTGGCCGAAGGGTATTTTGAAAATGATTGGACCCTATCTACTGAAGCAAAAGAAACAATGAAAAAGTCAGGTAAAGTGAACATACGATGAAAAAAATCAAATTAATTACCCTAGGGATTCTACTGTCCTTTTACGCCTTTGGACAGGCACAAGTAGATACAGTTTCTGTGCCGAGTGAGGCAATGAAAAAGGAACTGAAAGTAGCAGTCACATTTCCGGAAGGTTACGAAAGTAGTGAAAAAAACTACCCCGTTTTATATTTGCTTCATGGCGGAAGTGGCGCTTTTGATGATTGGCATAGGAAAGTCACTCAGCCTGGATTAGTGCCAGAAATGGCCAATAAATACGATCTGATTATTGTAACACCAGGTGTAGGCCCATCGAGCTATTACTTTGATAGTCCCCTACTCGACTCGGTGCAGTATGCAACTTACATTACGGCTGAGCTTATTCCTTATGTAGATCAAAACTTCAGAACCTTAGCCAAAAAAGAGTCTCGAGCCATTTCCGGGCTTTCGATGGGAGGACATGGAGCGATCACCTTAAGTGCGAAAAACCCAGAATTATTTATCGCCGCTGGCTCTATGAGTGGGGTAATGAATATAGACACAAGAATGTGGGAAGTTGGAGATGGGCTCAAAAACATGCGCCGAGAAGGACAGGCCATGATGCTGGGCCCCATCAATTACGACGCTCCTTTTAGCAAATACACTGCGGTGGGTCTCGTTCAGGAAATGAAGACAAATGGACTTGCTATGATCATCGACTGCGGAGTAGACGACTTCTTGATATCGACCAATCGACAACTTCATAAGCTATTACTGGAGAATGAAGTAAACCATGAATATATCGAGAGGCCTGGGGCACACACTTGGCCATATTGGACCGAAGCCTTACCCGTGCACCTTGCTTTTTTCGATAAGTATTTAGAAAGAAAGTAGCCAAAGACAACGAAATTGATCTTGGAGGTTTTAACTTCAACTTCCTAACACGTTTAGTCACCCATGCACACATTCGATACCATTCGTCCTTTTTATGACTCGGAAGTAAATAAAGCTATTCATTCCATTATTGACGACCCTATGCTTCAGGCAATGATGATGTTTACCTTTCCAGACGATCGAAATCAAGATTGGAAGAGACAAATGCTTCATACCCATTCACTTCGAGATTTTCAGATCAACTTTATTTATCCCGGATTAAAAAAGGTTTTGGAAAAAAGCTCAGATGGATTGAGCTACTCTGGATTCGAAAATCTTGAACCCAATACAGCTTATCTATTTATTTCCAACCATCGCGACATCATTCTGGACACCTCCCTTTTAAATGGCTGCCTTTATGAAAATGGACTAGTGCTCACCACGAGCGCCATCGGGGATAATTTGGTGAAAAAACCATTCCTTAACACCCTTAGTAAACTCAATCGAAACTTCACTATCGAAAGAGGTGCTCAGGGCCGAAGACTTCTAGAAAGCTCTATTCAAGTTTCCTCTTATATCCGTAATTCTTTGATTCATGAAAACCGCTCCGTTTGGACTGCACAGCGTGAAGGGCGGAGTAAGGACGGGAACGACTTAACCCAAAAGGGAGTATTGAAAATGCTCACCTTGTCCCATCTAGGTAAAAATCCTTTCGATGCATTTAAGGAAATTAAGGTGGTGCCCGTCTCTATTTCTTATGAATATGATCCTACCGATATTTTAAAACTGCCTGAACTTCTGGCAAAGGCTCGGGATGAGAAATATATAAAAAGTGAAAATGAGGATTTCTTAAATCTCCTTAGAGGAATCATGGGCACCAAAAAGCATATTCATATCCATGTGAGTGGGGTAATCAATGATGAAATAGAAGAGATCAATCAAAAAGAAATAAATCTGAGCGAAAAGTTTGCCGAGCTTTCTCTTTTGATCGATCATAAAATCTGGAAAGGCTACAAACTCTGGCCGAGTAAATACATCGCTTTTGATCTCCTCAATGAAACTGATAGGTACAGCGATCGCTATAATGCTGAGGAAAAGGAAGCTTTTCTTCAGAGATTTAAAGAAAAAGTACAGACTGAGGACCCGGTTACCCGTGAAAACTTCCTCGCTATGTATGCTAATCCTGTGAAAAACAAAGAAAGTATCCAAATGATCAATCAGCCGTGAAAAACCAAATTCTTTTAGCTGTCCTTTTCTTTTTTTGCATTAACGCATTCGCTCAAAAAAAGGGGGACATTCCCGTTGGCCAAATCATTACTCCCCTTGGAGAAATATGGATTTCCCTTGATGAGCGCACCCCAAATCATCAATCTAGCTTCATTGAACTTGCAGAGGCAGGGTATTGGGATTCGCTCACTTTCAATCGAGTGATCCCAAACTTTGTTGCCCAAGGTGGCTGTCCTGACACACCTGAAGGTTTTAATGATCCGGAGTATTTATTAGCACCAGAATTTCATCCGGATATCAAGCACGTGTATGGAGCTGTGGGTGCTGGAAGAGATGGGAATCCGGACAAACTATCCGCTAGATGTCAATTTTACATCGTCCAAAACAAAGAAGGTTTAGCGAGATTGGATGGAGACTACACCGTTTTTGGAGAGGTAATTAAGGGGATGGATATTGTGGACCAAATCGTCAATGTACCGCGTGATAGCATTGATCAGCCTGAAACTGACATTACATTGGATATCAACATCTTATATTTAAGTAAAAGAGATTTCGAGAAACTCAAAGGCAAATAAACGCGAAGAATTAAATTAATATGACAACCAATAAACCTATACGAATCTTAGTAGTAGGCTGCGGAAATATGGGAGCCTCCCATGCTAGGGCTTATCACGACATGCCTGAGTTTGATATCTGTGGATTGGGAGCACGAGGTGAAAGTAAAGTAAAACTCAATCAAACTCTAGGTGCAAATTACCCCCTTTTCACAGACCTGAAAGAAGCTCTAACCACAACTAAACCAGATGCCGTTTGTATCTCCACGTATCCAGATACGCATGAAGAATTTGCCTTAGCAGCGCTAGACGCAGATTGCCATATTTTTATAGAAAAACCTCTTGCTGATACCATTATAGGGTGCGAACGAATAGTTGCAAAAGCCAAAGAAAAGAACAAAAAAGTAGTCGTAGGCTATATTTTGAGACATCATCCCTCTTGGATTCGGTTTATCGAAGAGTCCCAAAAACTTGGTAAGCCTCTAGTCATGCGAATGAATCTGAATCAACAAAGCCAAGGCTACATGTGGGACGTGCATCGAAATCTAATGAAAAGTTTGAGCCCTATCGTGGATTGCGGTGTGCATTACATTGATGTAATGTGTCAAATGACCAGATCAAAACCCCTCTCAGTTTCTGCAATTGGAGCGAGGTTAACAGAGGACATATCAAAGAACAATTACAATTACGGCCAACTCCAAATTCGTTTTGACGATGGATCGGTAGGCTGGTATGAAGCTGGGTGGGGGCCCATGATTTCGGAGACCGCCTTCTTTGTAAAGGATGTCTTTGGACCAAAGGGATCGGTATCTATCGTTGCTAAGGATGCAGGAGCAAGTGGTAAATCAGACGATGTGGATAGCCATACCAAGACAGAATCGATTCGCGTACATCATGCGGATATTGATGAAAAAAATAATTTCACCAAGGCCGACACTTGGATCGATATGAAGGATGAACCTGGCCATCAGGAGCTTTGTAATCGAGAGCAAGCTTATTTTTTAAATGCCATTACGCAGGATCAGGATTTGACCGATCATTTGGAAGACGCAGTGAATAGTCTTAAAATAGCTTTTGCATGTGATGAATCGGTGAAAACAAGGCAAATCGTCACCTTGGACTAAATCCAGTACATAATGAAAAAAAGAAACATACTGATCACTGGTGGGGCCAATGGAATTGGCTTGGCAATCGTTAAGAAATTTGCTGACTCGGGCGCCAATGTCTTCTTCATCGATATGCAGGAAGAAAGTGGCAAGGCCGTGGAAGCAGAATTGGAAGAAAAAGGTCAAAAGGTCAAGTTCCTATTTTGCGACATTACCAACAGCATTTCTGTAGAAAGTGCCATCGATGAAATCACAGGTGGAATACACGTTCTCATCAATAATGCTGGGATTTCTCATATCGGAAATGTAGAAAACACCGCTGAAGAGGATTTTGACCGAGTGTATGAGGTGAATGTGAAAGGAGCTTTTTTGGTTACCAAAAAGGTGATCCCAAAAATGAAAGCTGTTGGTGGGGGTGCCATTCTCAATATGGCCTCCGTGGCAGCTACCATGGGCCTCCCCGATCGATTTGCCTATTCGATGACCAAAGGCGCCATGCTTTCCATGACCTTGAGTATTGCTCGAGATTATGTTAGCGATGGCATTCGTTGCAATTGCCTTTCCCCAGGAAGAGTTCACACACCTTTTGTAGATGGTTTTTTGGCAAAAAACTACCCAGGGCAGGAAAAAGAAATGTTTGCAAAATTAGCTGCCACCCAGCCCATCGGACGTATGGCCGAGCCAAAGGAAATTGCTGATTTAGCCTATTTCCTCTGTAGCGATGAAGCAGGGTTTATTACCGGAGCAGATTATAATATTGATGGAGGCTTTAAAGGCCTCAAAGTTTAAACTACAAGACGTATGAAACTTTTAAGATTTGGAGAATTTGGCAAGGAAAACCCAGCCATTCAAACCGCGGACGGTAGAAACTTAGATTGTACCACATTTGGAGAGGACTGGACCGAAGAATTTCTTGCCAATGATGGCTTAAATAGGTTAAAAGATTGGCTAAAGGTTCACGAGGCCACTTTGCCTGAAGTTCCTCCCAATGAGCGAATTGGCTCCCCTATTTCCAGACCCTCAAAAATTATTTGTATCGGGCTCAACTATCTTAAACATGCCCAAGAAGCAGGAATGGAAGTGCCGAAAATACCTATTGTTTTTATGAAGGCCACTTCATCGCTCTGCGGACCTTTCGATCCGATTTTTATCCCAAAAGACTCCGAGAAAACTGACTGGGAAGTGGAACTGGCGGTAATTATCGGGAAAAGAGCGAAATACGTCAACACCGAAAATGCCTTAGACTATGTGGCTGGCTATTGCGTGCACAATGACGTCAGCGAACGAGCATTTCAGCTAGAGCATGGCGGGCAATGGGTAAAAGGAAAAAGTGCGGATCATTTCGCACCACTAGGACCACTATTGGTCACCAAAGATGAGATTTCCGATCCTCACAATCTCCGTCTTTGGCTTAAGCTTAACGGTAAAATCCTTCAAGACAGCAATACCTCTGACTTGATCTTTGATATTCCAACAATCATTTCTCATTTGAGTCAGTACATGACCTTGCTCCCTGGCGATGTGATTTCTACTGGGACTCCATCAGGAGTGGGTATGGGCCTTAAGCCTCCTGTATATCTTGAAAATGGAGATGTAGTCGAATTGGGAATTGAAGGTCTAGGAAAGGCCAGACAAGTGGCTATGAACGACCCTGAAGCATGAAACTAGATGCGCACCAGCATTTTTGGAAGTATGATCCAGCCAAGCAAACCTGGATTGACTCAAGCATGGGTGCGATTAAACATACTTTTCTACCAGAAAATTTATATCCTGAACTTGATTCAAATGAAATCGATGGGTCCGTCGTGGTTCAGGCAGAAGAAAGCTTCAGAGAAACCGCTTGGCTTCTAGATTTAACCTCGGAAGAGAAAAAAATAAAAGCTGTAGTAGGCTGGGCAGATCTCAGCCGCGATGATTTGGAAAAAGATCTCGATGCTTTCTCCTCCAATTCTAAACTCAAGGGCTACCGGGAAGTGCTACAATCCAAAAAGCCAGAGTATTTTCTAAAACCTGAATTTATTCGAGGCTTGGCGAAAATCGGGAAACGAGGCTATACCTATGATTTATTGGTTTATTCCTCTCAGCTTGAAGCTGCTTTTCAACTGATCAAAAAGTCCCCGGAACAAGCCATCGTGATTGACCACCTCGCCAAACCACAGATCAAGCTTGGCATTTGGAGAGAATGGAAAAAGGAAATGAGTCTCTTTGCCGAACGGGAATATATCTACTGCAAACTTTCAGGAATGGTGACTGAGGCAGATTGGAAAAACTGGACAGCCTCAGACTTCAAACCTTATTTGGAAACTGCATTGGAGCTTTTCGGGCCAAAAAGACTGATGTTTGGAAGTGATTGGCCAGTTTGCCTTTTAGCAGGAAGCTATTCCCAGGTAGCCGAGGTGATTTCTGAATTTATCGCTCCCCTATCACCCAGCGAAAAAGCACAGATCATGGGTGGCACTGCCATGGAATTTTATGGAATAAAGCCCTAACTTATCTGAACGGCCCAGAATTAAAGCATGAATCTCAATCTCAAAGACAAAGTTTTTTTAATCAGCGGAGGAGCCAAAGGTATCGGAGGAGCCATTGTCACCGCACTCTTGGAAGAAGGAGCCATACCCGTCATTATCGATCCAGACGAAAAAGCTGGAGCAAAGCTTTTGGAAGGTAGTCGAGGGATTCAAATACCAACCTTACTTTCTAGTGAAGAAGATTCCAAAAAAGCCGTGGAATTGGCCATTCAGACCTTTGGAAGTATTGCCGGACTCGTAAATAATGCGGGCGTAAATGACGGAGTAGGTTTAGAAAAGGGGAATCCCAAAACCTTTGCTTCCTCGGTGAGCAAGAATCTCAATCATTATTATGAATTGTCACATTTTGCTTTGCCATGGCTTAAAAAAAGCCAAGGAAGCATAGTCAACATCAGCAGCAAAACTGCACTCACTGGCCAGGGAAATACCTCCGGCTATACCGCAGCTAAGGGAGCGATACTTGCTTTGACTAGGGAATGGGCTGTGGAGCTGCTCCCCTATTCCATCCGGGTAAATGCCATCATTCCGGCTGAAGTGATGACTCCCATGTACCAAAATTGGATTGAATCTTTTGAGCAGTCTACGCAAAAATTGGCTGAAATTACTTCCAAAATCCCATTGGGAAACCGCATGACGAAGCCAGAAGAAATCGCTGCTATGGCCGTTTTCCTACTTTCCGAAAAAGCCAGTCATATCACCGGACAGCATATTCATGTAGATGGCGGCTATACCCACTTAGATCGAGCTTTATGAGTAAAAAATCCGCTTTAGTACCCAAAGAGCTCCTGCTCCCCTTTATTCTGATCACTTCCCTTTTTGCGCTGTGGGGCTTTGCCAATGACATCACGAATCCCATGGTGGCGGCATTCAAGCGGGTGCTAGAACTCAATAATACTCAAGCCTCTTTTGTACAATTGGCCTTTTATGGGGGCTATTTCACCATGGCCTTACCTGCAGCCATTTTCATCAAAAAATATTCTTACAAAACCGGGATTCTATTGGGGCTAGGACTTTATGGGTTCGGAGCATTACTTTTTTATCCGGCCGCAGCATGGGAAAGCTATGGGTTTTTCCTTGCCTCCCTGTACATCCTTACCTTTGGACTCGCCTTTTTGGAAACTACGGCCAACCCATATATTCTATCCATGGGTCCCGCCGAAAGGGCCACTCAACGACTAAATCTAGCCCAGGCTTTTAATCCAATGGGAGCGCTGGCGGGGCTTTTCGTTGCAAAGCAATTTATCCTCAATTCTCTTCAATCCAATGAAACTAATACTGATGGGCAAATCATCTTCGATAGCCTAGACGAGTCTTCAAAAGCGCTGATCAGGGCATCAGACCTGATGATTATACGTGACCCATATGTGATTTTGGGCTTGGTGGTTTTGGGGATTCTGGTACTTATTGCCTTGGTGAAAATGCCAGAAAACAAGGATCAAAGTAGTAAAATTGACTTTATGCCTACCATGCGTCGGCTGTTCAGAAATCAAAACTTCGTAGGCGGGACGCTGGCGCAAATGTTTTATGTCGGTGCGCAGATTATGGTTTGGACCTATATCTATCAATACGCTGAAGTACTCGGAATTTCGAATGCTAGTGCGGTCAACTATGGCTATGCCGCCTTGGTAGTCTTTTTGGTTGGTCGTTGGATTTGTACCTGGCTCCTAAGATATCTATCCGCTCAAAAGTTGCTCGCGATTTTTGCGGCTATGGCTATGATTTTCACACTAGGAGCGATTTTCTTGGTTGGAATGCCAGGGCTTTACAGTTTGGTGGCCATTTCTTTTGCGATGTCTTTGATGTTTCCTACTATTTATGGAATTGCCTTGGAAGGCATGGGAGAAGATTCAAAATTCGCAGCAGCCTTTTTGGTAATGGCAATCGTAGGTGGTGCAATCATGCCTACACTTCAAGGTATGATTCTCGATTTGGGGGGAAGTAATTACGATGATATTCTGATTTTGGGCGTTCCGGAAGTAAATTTCTCCTTTTTGCTACCACTGTTTTGTTTTATGATGGTTTTGCTCTTCAGCCTTCGTGTAAAAAATGTATCTAATTAGTTCAGCAAAAACGAATCACAAGTCACCCAACATACTGGATAAGATTAAGAAAAAGCTTTTAGATAAATCTTCTAGAAACGTCAAAATCTCAAATGAAATAATCAATTCATGATATGAAAAAGCTTTTTTTCACCCTTCTGACTCTATTCTCAAGCCATATGCTACTTGCTCAAAATCATATTATCCCTCTCTGGGAGGGAACACCTCCACTTCAGAAGGAAGTGGAACTAAAGGAAAAAATCGTGCAAGAGGATATCGTCCGGATCAGCAATGTTCAGACACCAACTTTAGAAGTATATCTCCCTGCAAAATCCATTCGAAATGGTCAGGCAGTACTGATTTTTCCAGGAGGTGGTTATCGGATTCTGGCCTATGACTGGGAGGGGACAGACTTCGCCAAATGGTTAAATACTCAAGGGATCGTTGGAATTGTTGTGAAATACAGATTGCCTGATTCACCTTCGCTTACCGACCCAAAGGAAGTGCCTTTACTGGATGCACAGCGCGCTATGAGGATGGTGAGGTACAATGCTGAAGAATGGGGTATAAATCCAGAAAAGGTCGGCGTAATGGGTTTTTCAGCCGGAGGACATCTGGCTTCTACCCTCAGCACCCAATATGACCATGACCTGGATTTGCCAAAAGACACCATCGATGAGCTTTCGGCTAGGCCAGATTTCTCCGTTTTGGTTTATCCTGTAATTTCATTTCGTGATAAGTCGGCACACTCTGGTTCTAGCAAGGCTTTGATTGGAGAAAACCCAAGTCAGGACTTTTTGGACCGTTTCTCGGGAGAATTAAATGTGAATGCAGATACTCCTCCAACGTTTCTAGTCCATGCACAAGACGATAAAGGTGTCCCCGTTAGAAATAGTCTTTTGTACTACGAAGCTCTGACTGACGCAGGTGTGCCCGCATCTATGCATCTCTACCCTACCGGAGGACATGGATTTGCATTTGGGCTTGGCAAGGGAACCGTAGAAAACTGGCGAAATGAGCTTTTGACCTGGCTTAAAACCATGCAGGATTAAAGAAGAAAAAAGATGATCAAAACAATCGCTTTCGATGCAGATGATACCCTTTGGGTGAATGAACCTTTTTTTCGCGAAGCGGAAGAGAAATTTGCCGGATTGCTGGAGGACTACCTTCCAAGACATGCTGCGATCAAGGAACTTTATGTCAAGGAAATTCAAAACCTATCGACCTATGGCTACGGCATCAAAGGATTTATGCTCTCGATGATTGAGACGGCATTGGAGGTCACTAACGGCAAAGTGCCCTATGGATTTACGGAAAAGGTAATTCAAATAGGGCGAGATATGCTAGAAAAACCAGTTGAACTTCTGCCTGGAGTCGAAAAGGTCTTGAAAGAATTAAACGGTACCTATAGACTGGTGTTGGCGACAAAGGGAGACTTGCTAGATCAAGAACGTAAACTCAAAAAATCAGGCCTAGAGTCTCATTTTCATCACATCGAAATCATGAGTGAGAAGAAAGCAGCGGACTTCAACAAGCTGATCAAGCACTTGGACGTGAAACCAGAGGAGTTTGTAATGATAGGAAATAGCCTAAAATCAGATATCCTCCCTGTTCTTGAGCTCGGTGGATTTGCCATTCATATTCCTTATCATATCACTTGGGGGCACGAACAAATCGAACATCAAATCAATCACCCTAATTTTCATCAGACCGAGACCATAGCTGAGGTGGCCAAATTAATCGCTTCTTGGGATTAATTGGAGAAGGAACTTCTAGATCTGAGAACCTCTATTCGCTAATCCCTGTTATCCATTCTCTCTCCAACTCTCACAATGCAGACTTTTAAATCCTTGCCTGATAGGTGTAAAGCTGATAATATCTGCCTTCGCTCGCGATTAACTCTTCGTGCGTACCTCGCTCTACAATATTTCCCTGCTCGATTACGAGAATCTGATCCGCTCTACGGATGGTACTTAACCGGTGAGCAATAACAAACGTAGTCCTACCTTTCATCAGATCAGCTAGCGATGCCTGAATGAGGGTTTCCGATTCCGTATCCAGATTTGATGTGGCTTCGTCGAGTATCAATATCTTAGGATCTGCCAATATTGCCCTGGCAATGGCTATTCGTTGTCGCTGTCCTCCGGAAAGCTTCACGCCTCTCTCCCCTATCAGCGTATTTAAGCCATCCTCGAATCGATCCGAAAATTCATTTACATAAGCTGCCTTGACGGCATCCTGCAATTGAGCTTCGGAAGCGTCAGGTCGTGGAAAAAGTATGTTTTCCCGTATCGTTCCCTCAAAGAGAAAGTCATCTTGGAGCACGACCCCCAGTCTAGCCCTAAATGACTCCAAAGTGACCGTCTCCAGATCATAACCGTCCAAAAGAATTTTTCCTGAATCGGGATTGAGAAATGTTGCTGCCAAACCGGCGATCGTGGTTTTACCTGAACCTGAGGAGCCAACAAGAGCAGTCACACTCCCAGCCGGGGCGGTGAAACTAATCCCTTTAACCACCTCCTTGTCTTCTTCATAGGAAAAAGAAACCTGCTGAAATTCCATCTTACCCTGAAAAGATTCGAGTTCGTGCACACGTCTTTTGTCATCGGACTCCAGAGGTGTATTCATGATTTCCTCTGTACGATCCAAGCCTGCAAAAGCTTCGGTGAGCTGACTGCCAATATTCGACATCTGCACAATCGGCGCGATCATAAAGCCCAGATATAAAGTGAAAGCCAGAAAATCACCAAAAGTCAAATCGCCCTGCATGATCATATAGCCTCCAATTCCCATAATCCCAGCTGAAGCCAGTCCTAGTAAAAGTGCACCAGCCGAAGTCACTAAACTAGTGGCTGTAAGACTGGCTTTGACATTAAGAAAAAGTCGCTCGACCCCATTTTCAAAGGTTTTCACCTCTTGAGATTCGGCGTTGAATCCTTTAATTACGCGGATTCCACCGAGCGTTTCCGTAAGTCGACCTGTCACTTCTGCGTTAAGCTTGCCACGTTCTCGGAAGATTGGCCGGATCCTTCCAAAGGCCTTGAGAGACACCAAACCGAAAATAATAACTGGAACCAGTACGTACAGAGTCATCAAAGGGCTGATATTGATCAAAAGGAAAAGCGAAATCACTGCAGTCAGGACACCACCAATCATTTGAGCGAAGCCTGTACCCACCAGATTTCGTACCCCTTCAACATCGGTCATTATTCTGGATACGAGTTCGCCAGTTTTAGCATTATCAAAAAAACGAATAGGGAGTTTGATAATGTGAGCTTGGACTTGAGAACGAAGTTTAGAAATCAAATTCTGAGCTTCGACGCTGAGGATCTGTGTCAAAGCATACGAAGTACTGGCCTGAATGACGATAGCAAAAACGACCCCGCCAATGAGCCATTTGAGCATATTCAAATCGTTGGAAGGGATAACATCATCGATGAGGATTTTGCTTGCCCCAGGCAAAACCAGGCTTGCAAGTCTTGAGATCACAATCAAAAAAAGCCCAAGAAACAAATGCTTTCTTCTTGGCCAAATGATTTTTTTAAAGACGTCTTTGATTGTGACTTTGCGCTCAGCTTTCCTTGCCATGGTGTTGGGGTTTTGGAAAAAACCAGATTACATCACAAGAGGTTCATTTTGGGCTTTTGCAAAGGCCTAGAAATCTCAAACCTGAAAAACCAAAGTAACTTTAAAACAAAAAAAGCTCGCCTTTTTGGGCGAGCTCTGGTTTGGTCATTCTGTAGATTAACGTGTCTTTGGAAGCACATTAGAGATCAATGAGATCTTTTCGATGGGCTCAGAAGCATTAGAGTAAATCCGAACTACTGAATTTTGTTTTCCCATTTTGCCTGCTGAGTTGAAAGAAACCTCCACCTCAGCTTTTGCTCCAGGAGCGATCGGCTCTTTTGGCCACTTAGGTACCGTACAGCCACAGGTCGCTGCGACATTCGAAATAATCAATGGAGCACTTCCAGAATTGGTCAATACAAACGTATGAGACACTCTGTCTCCTTGGGTGATATCTCCAAAATCCTTTGACTTTTCTTCAAAAGTGATCATGGCTCCAGCGGCTTGTTCTTGCGCAGCAGCGCTAAAAACCAAGGCGAACGTAAATACTGAGAATAATAATGCTAGCTTTTTCATTTGTTGTAATGGTTATTTAATGTCAAATCGAATGCTTCAAAGAATGAGAGAAATCTATAAGTCCCCTTCCTTTAAGCATTTCTTGGTTTGTTTTCTTTTCAGCTCAAATATTCAACTTTTTATTCCTACATCAAAATTACAGAAACCGCGCCAAGCTTGAAATTTTTATGTTAAAATATGCTGGATAAGACGGGAAATTGGGATGTCGGTATGCAAGGAGTGTGATGAGTTTTATTAAAGCTAACTATTTGTTAATCCCGAATCCTCTTAATCTCTATTCCACATTTCCTCCGAAAAAAGCTGATGCAAAATTGACCAGAAATAACTCTTGTTTTGCACGCGTCACTGCAGTGTAAAGCCAGCGGGTAAAATCAGTATCTACTTGTTCTTGTGGCACATATCCCTGATCTACAAAAACACTCTCCCACTGCCCTCCTTGCGCCTTATGACAAGTGAGCGCATAAGCAAATTTGATTTGTAGCGCATTAAGGTATGGGTCTTTACGAATCAATTCCTGTCGCTCAACCTTCCGCTCCACATCCGCATAGTCTTCTGAGACTTGTCGGTAAAGCTCTCTATACTGCTCACGAGTCAATGCTGGTGTATCACTATGGAGCGTATCCAGAATTACCTTCGCCTCAAGATGGGGCTCGTCCGGATAGTCCAACAATCGGATTTCCAAAGTGGCAAAACGCAACCCATACATTTCCTCAAATCGACGGATCTTCATTACCTCTGCCATATCTCCGTTAGCAAGAAAATTCACCGTTTCCGACTCCTGCATATAGGTATAGTTGTTCTTGACAATCATGATCAGATCCCCACTATCGATCTCCTCGTCGAAGAAATGTACCACGCGACGGATGTATTGGTTGTATTGAACAGCTGCTTTATTGGATCTGGTGATGACGACAGAATTTTCCGATCCATATTTGTTATAGGCATATCGAATGCCGTCTTCAAGTCTCTCGCCTGTCATTCGAAAGATGTCCTTAAACCCTGCCGTTTGGATATGAATGACGGGGGGTTCTTTGCTCAATTGATTTCGAAGGGCAGTAGCATTGAATAGTATACCAGACTCTAGTTCCTGTCTCATCACTTCCGAAAGTTCAATATGTTCAGGCTGAAGACGATATTGTCGCTGCAAATAACCAGGATCCAAGGCGGGACTCAGAGTAGATCCCACGGGCGGCAATTGAGCGGTATCTCCGAGGAGTAGGAGCCGATTTCCCTCTCCTCCAAACACATACCGAATCAAATCTCCAAGTAAAGTCCCAGACATCCCTCCATCATCCGAAAGCATGGAAGATTCATCCACAATAAAAACGGTGTTTTTGAAGTAATTTTTCTGAAGGATAAATCCTCCCGAAAGACTACCATCTTCTCCCTTTGGCTTATAAATGATTTTGTGAATGGTAAAAGCATTTCTCCCACTGTAATTGCTCATGACTTTGGCCGCTCGCCCTGTTGGGGCTAATAACAGGCTCCGTAGTCCAAACTTTGGCAACACCTTGACAAGTGCTGAGATCACTGAAGTTTTTCCTGTTCCTGCATAACCTTTTAGCACGAAAACAGGGGAATCTTCTACCTTTTGGAACAAAAAACCATCCATCTTGGCAAAAAACTTAGCCTGCCCATCCGTGGGTGAAAAGGGAAAACTTTTTCTCAAATACTGTGAGGGCAAAACTTGGGGTTGCCTATCTTTATCCATTACCACGAATGTAAATGGCTCAGGACAAGATCAGCAAGAAAATCGAATCAAAATTTGGCAATCATCTCCGAAGCCGTGTAAATGGCATTTTAATTCAGGATGAAAAACTCTTGATGATCAAACACATGATGTCTGAGGATCGGGAATTTTGGTCCGTACCGGGAGGTGGTATGGTCTACGGCCAATCTGCCCCCGATAATCTGAAAAGGGAATTTCTTGAAGAGACGGGGCTTGAAGTGGCAGTGGGTGACTATCTTTTTGTCCACGAATATCTGGATCCTCCTCTGCATGCTATGGAACATTTTTTTTTGGTAGAAAAAATTGGAGGCCAATTGAAACTGGGAATGGATCCTGAATTGGAATCTGCCGAACAAATTCTCACAGAACTCCGATGGATGACCGTCGACGAACTCCATTCACTCCCTGAAAATGCCCTTCATCAAATCTTTTGGAGAATTAAATCACTAAAGGACTTAGGAAAGTGGACAGGATATTTTAATTTTGGGAATATTTCTCTAAAATAGCACGTTCTAAAATACCACAACCCTAAAAGATTTTAAACATCAACCGAAATGAATCTTACTAAAGTATTATCCCTTGTATTCTTTGTAGTGGCCATGGGCCTAGGTTATCTCCTTTGGAAAGGCGTAGATGACGTAGTAGAAGCAGAAAAGCGAATTGCACTGATCGAAGCTGCTGTAATCGAAAAACTTCAAATGCTTCGAGATGCTCAGCTAGCTTACCAAGCTTCTAATGGAGTGTATGCAGACAATTGGGATTCTCTGAAGAATTTCATCCAGGATGGTAAAATTTGGATCGTACAGCGTACAGAGACTACCAAACTTCTAGAATACGGTAAGGAAGAAATCACCGTAGAATTTGACACCCTTGGTTCTGTCGCAGTAATGGATTCATTGTTCAGTGAAACAAAATATCCTGACTTCAATTTAGAAGCACTTGTTGTGGTACCAGGTTCTGGAGGAAAGCGATTCGAATTCTTCGCTGACCAAATCGAAAGAAACTCCTACGACGTTAACGTATTTGAGATTCGTGATCCAGCTCCGATCAATCCAGAGCGACAGTTGAATAACAACGAAAAAGCATTGAAAGTGGGCTCAAGAACTGATGCCTCCACTGAAGGTAACTGGAAATAATCTCCAGCACATTGGAAAAACACCTTACAGTATCCAAGAGTGATAAGTTTAATGTAGATTCTACAGCGAGCTTATCACTTTTTTTGTACCCTGAGTCAATCTTTATTTTTGCAAAGGATCAAAATGAAGCTATTCTTGCCATCCACAAGTACGAGGTTGAAGCCGAAAAGATCCTTGAGTTATTAGACTCAGATGAGCTTTTGTCCCTTTCGGTTCCATTAAAAGTTTTTCCTCATTCCGGGAATTTCGTGCTTGTCCCTGGAGCTCTTTTTACCAAAGGGGAAGAAAAAACATATCTGAATTTTGCCAAAGAGCAAGATGAAGATTCTTTTCACTTTTCATCTGGGCTAGAAAGCGGAAAGATTCAACTTGTTGGAGGGATGTCTTACGAGATCTATCAAGCACTTCTAGCCAAGTATCCAGAAGTAGCCATCCATCATGGAGCGTCAAGTTTTCTCTCATACCTCTTTCATCAGCGTCAAAATTTTCTTGGTCAAGAGATCCTTGTCAATTTGATCGGACCGAAATTGTATGCTGCCTGCTTTACAGATCAAGAGCTCGTTTCCTTTGGGATGTTTGACCTAAACACGCAAGAAGATCTTGTGAAATATCCTCGCGCTCTCATGTCCCAGCATGGATATCATCCCGCTCATGCTAGAATTACTGTCATTGGTAAAAGCGACTCTATTCAAAGTGATGAGGAATGGGGAAAGCAATTTTATCATCAATACCTCTCCTCAGAACCTAAGCCCAACCAGAATTTACATTCTGGAATGGATGCAGCAGAAAACTTTGGAATCCTTGAGGCTTTTTGGCAATTTGACTAGCTATGCAAAAAATTGCGATTTTTCCCGGATCTTTTGACCCTTACACCAAAGGGCATCACGACATTGTGATGCGAAGTTTGGATATTTTTGATGAAGTCATCATTGGGATTGGGTACAATTCGACCAAAAAAAACCGGTATTTTGATATTGATTTGATGGTTTCAAAAATCGAATCGGTGTACGTTGACGTTCCAAGAGTGCGAGTTTTGGTTTATAATGAATTGACCTCTACTATTTCTAAAAAGCACAACGCCAATTTCCTGGTAAGGGGCCTGAGAAATACCACGGACTTTGAGTATGAGAATACGATCAGTCAAATGAACCGCTATCTCAACGAAGATTTAGAAACGGTTTTCCTCATCACCTCGCCTCAGTTTGCGGCCATTAGCTCTACTATCATCCGTGAAGTACATCGATATGGTGGTGATGTCAAGGAGTTTTTACCCTATGAGCTCTAAGCATATTTTTCTTCCAGACTTCGCTGAAAGAGATAGCGCATAGAGGGATAAGAGGTCTTTAGCGCCTTATGTACACCTTTTTCGTCAAACCATCGAATATCGTCAATCCCTTCCTCCTTTTGTGGCTTCATTCCTACATCTGAAAGACAAGTCATCGTGTACCAGTACGTCTTTTTAAGGATACTCTTACGATCTTTGGTATAAGTATGCCAAGTGTTGCAGAGGTGATCATTTGCTCGTGCCACAATAGCACATTCCTCTTCCACTTCCCTGACCGCACACTGCTCCGGGCTTTCTCCTTTTTCAAATTTCCCTTTCGGGAAATCCCACTTTCCAAACCTATGGATAAGCAAGCAGTCCTCCCCTCTTTGCACCACTCCACCAGCTGCCTTGATAATCAGAAATCGACTTTTTATAAATGACTTTAAGTGCTTCTTATCTTTGGAAACCAAGGTAATCGAGTTGAGTTTCTTTAATTTTCTAGTTCGCAGCAGATAAAGTATTTTGATCACCAAAGTCTCGTCAGGTTCCTCAAAGAGGACATCCTCTGTCCAATCCGTTACATCATCAAGCTTAACATCTGATGTAAAAACCCTTGAAAACCTAGTCTTCGTTCCTAGCTTTTTATAAGAAAGGATATCTAATGGCTTGTCATTGATAAAAATTCGCATGCGCTGATTTTAAAAATTTGCTTGGGTGGAACTATTTCAAAAATGCATAAAAAAAAGAGTTGGCACAAAGATCGGAAGTCATATTCCCTTATTTTTGAGTATGAAAATTTTAGATCCAAACGTAGCCGCTGAAGTAGCAGACAAACTTCTTGAGATTCAAGCCATTAGATTACAACCTTCTCAACCCTTCACATGGGCATCTGGATGGAAATCTCCAATTTATTGTGACAACCGACTTTCACTATCTTTTCCTGAGGTGCGGAATATGATTAAGGAGCAGCTTGTAAGGAGTGTTCAGCATTTTTTCCCACATGCAGAAGCGATTGCCGGAGTAGCTACAGCAGGGATTCCTCAAGGAGCTTTAATGGCAAATGATCTAGATCTTCCTTTTGTTTATGTTCGATCCAAGGCCAAAGGTCACGGCATGGAAAACATGATCGAAGGAAAGGTCACTCCTGGTCAAAAAGTGGTGGTGGTAGAAGATTTGGTATCTACTGGAGGAAGCTCGCTGAAGGCCGCACAGGATCTAAAAGATGCGGGTTTCGAAGTTCTTGGAATGGTTGCCATTTTTAGCTATGGGTTCGATTTGGCTGCCGAAAACTTCGACAAGGCAGGGATTGAGCTCATCTGTCTTTGTCACTATGAAGCCATGCTTCCAAGAGCCGTAAAAAGAAACTATATCGACGAGGAAGTTCTGAAATCTTTAGCTAGCTGGAGAGAAAATCCTGCTACCTGGTCTCCAAAATAGACAGACCCTACTTTTCGAATAGGCCGATTGTTCCTCCTACCCAGTCTTTGTCTTTGTTGAATTTGACACCGATCATTTCACCTCGACTTAGTCGAACCAAATTTCCGATCAAGGTAGGTCGAGCATCCGTCAAAGGCCACATAGCAAATATTCGAATCTCAGCTTTGACTTTACCGGTAGGAGATTCGAGGATTGGGGCATAGCTTACCTTTTTTTGAAGAATAAATTGATCCCGATGCTCCACACGCTCAATGTCCTCTGGCGTCACATGAAATACTACCCCGGCCCCTGAGAAACTGAAAAGCGGTTTCAGAACATAGTTTTCAAGATCTGAAGGAATTTCATCCAGTTCACTTAGAAGTGTTGATTCAATGAAATAGGGCCCTGAGAGAAAGGGTAAAATAAATTTCGAAATTCGATTATACCAATTGGGATGTCCAGCCCATTCTACATCTAGTTTATCCGTGAATTTGAAATTCATTTTTAGATCCTTACGGGCATCCAGTTCGTCAAAGATCACTCGATTATAAATCCGCTTCACCTGAATTTTTTCCTTCTTGGCATTGAAGTAATAAAGGTGATCTCCTTCTTTTTGCACTTCTGTGACACAAACGATCGGGATCCCAAGATCTCGCTCAGCATAAAAGAAATCAATGCTAGTATTTTGCTTGACAGGCTCTACTTCCAAAAGAATGACTTCATGAGGCTCGTGACCATTGAGCACAATACGCCTCAGCAATTCAAGATAAGATGTAGCGTCATACCCGTTCAGATAAGGGGTAGTTTCCTCAAGAAAAGGATAAGCTGCCTTGAATTTTTCAAATAAGTTTTGCTGAAAATTAAAAATTGTGGGAAATCCCTGTACCTCAATTAGCTTTGGGACGATTTTCCCATCTTCTTCACAAACTCCAAAATCAATAGCCAAAAACTGAGAATGACTAGCTTCTCCTGGGACGTTTATGGTCAAATCAAGGGCTTTTTGTGTTTTTTGTTTGAAATCTGGACTAGCGATAAAATCGATCACTTCTTCGCTTGCCTCAAGCAGTTGAGCTTTTAATTCTTTGGAAATAAAAAAAGGGGACTCTGCTACTCTAAATGTGGGAGCTTTATTGAAGTCAGCGGCAATACTACCCAAAAACTCAGCATATTTTTGAGTTGAAAAGGCTTGATTGAATTTGGCTCGTAGAGTTGAAATCATAGATTGTGAATCAAAAAGATTTAGATCAAAGCGCCTTCCTTATCCGCGACTATTTTTGCTATTGACTGTCTAAGAAAATTTGGAATGAGCGTTTCATTGGTTTTGTAGACCTTATTCTCATCCACCAAGTCCTCAAGCATAGACCGGAATTTGGCTTTACCCTTCAGTTCAATGATTTTTTCACGAACCTCATGCTTTTTGAGATGTGCCAAGAAGCTCACGGGATCAGCTTCAGGGTGAAACTGGGTTCCTACCATTTCATCTGAAAATCGAATAGCCATCAAAGCTCTTTCATACTCCACGTGATTTCTGATCTTTTCAAGGGCAATAATCTTTGCCCCTAGTAGCTTAAACTTCTTTTTGTGAGGCTTGAGTACTTGATAATCCCGACTATCCACCGCCCAAAAAGGATTATCCAATCCTTCGAAAAGTGGATCCTCCATACCATCCGGACTTTTGTGAATGGTCATAACACCAAATGAAGTAGATTTTCGCTTGCTAATTTCTCCTAGCCCAAAATGCTTACAGGCCATCTGGAAAGAGTGGCAGATAAACAATATATGTTTTTTGATCGGGTCATTTTGATTCCAGATCCATATCTGATCTAAGAAGTCAAAAAACTTTAAATCCCAGTTATTATCGCCTTCAAGAGGATTACCTGGACCTCCTGTAGAAATGAAGAGATCGAAGTCCCGAATTTCAGGTATTTCGGCCTTACCTCGGACATCAAATATTTTGTAATTCAACTCTGTGCCAAATCCTTTGACAATATCTATAATGCAGCGCATACCTTGATTTGGCTCGCCGTCATACATATCTAAAATCGCTAGATTCAATCTTCTCTTACCCACTTTTTTTTGGTATTATTTTCTAATTCAAAGATAGGATATACCTTTTAAATGCCTTGCTGAAATTTACTTGTGATGAGATCCACCACAGCTTTGAGGTCTTGCGTTTTTTCAAAAACTTCAAGTTGCTGATCAGCCCCGGTTCCGTTTTTGAGAATAGTATGCACATATTCCACTTCTTCTCTGCTACCCAACTCATCAACTACGTCATCGATAAACTCAAGCAATTCTACGATCAACTCATGGGTCGGTACTTCTACCTTTCTTCCAAAATCGATCATCTTGCCTTCCAAACCGTTTCTGGCTGCTCTAAATTTATTCTCACGAATAAGTGCAATCCGGTAGATATTGAAGCTGGTATTCTTTACGTGAAGTTTGTAAAGCTTCGCAACAACAGCTTGAATAAGTGCTGTAATACAGATCGTCTCATCAAGTGTCAGACAAACGTCGCAGATCCGAAACTCAATGGTGCTAAAGAATGGATGCATACGCAAATCCCACCAAATCTTCTTAGGATTATCAATACAATTTGTCTTGACCAAGGTCTCGAGATAATTGTCGTACGATTGTACCGAATCGAAGTATTCGGGAAGGCCAGTTCTTGGGAATTTCGCAAAAACTTTAGCTCTAAATGCCTTAAACCCGGTATTTCTTCCTTCCCAGAAAGGGCTATTGGTGGATAGTGCAAAGATGTGTGGAAGAAAATAGCAGGCTTGATTCATTAATTGGAGAGCCGTATTTCTGTCCTCAATTCCCACATGAACATGAAGTCCAAAAATCAGGTTGGACCGCGCAATATCACGAAGCTCGTTGACAATGTGATGATATCTTTCATCGTCGGTGATTTCCTGATCCTGCCATTTTGAAAATGGATGAGTTCCTGCCGCTCCCACCAGAAGATTTTGTCTGGAAGCCAACTGAGCCACCTGACCCCGAAGAAAACCGACCTCCTTTCTAGCCTCGCCTATGTTTTTGCAGATATTGGTTCCGACTTCCACCACAGCTTGGTGCATTTCGGCTTTCACTTGCTCACGCAAATGAATTTTACCTCCCTCCACAATTTTGGACATATGAGATCGTAAATCCCGAGTCTCTGGATCTATGATTTGGTACTCTTCTTCTACACCTAAGGTAAATAGTGGTAACTTTTTGGTAGAACTCATCCGAAAATCAGGTTAATGGATTATTAAAATCTTTTGGCATCCTTGAGGGCATCCTTCATGAAGGTTCCCCAAGTCAAATTGATTTTGCCAGGATTATGAGCCTTTGCATAGCTAATAGCCATTTTTGCAGCTTCCTCTACTACCCAATCAAAATTTTCTTGACCTACAGAATTCACATCTGCATCTGGAGCTGGGTTGCCAAAATCAATCGCATAAGGTACTCCGTCTTTCACGGCAAATTCTACGGTATTAAAGTCATACCCAAGGCCAGTGCAAAGTCGCTTAGTGTAGTCTTTTACGGTGTTCAACAATTTCTTACTAGAAGGAGCACGATCCACAACATAGCGCAAGTGGTGAGGATTTCTTGGCTCATATTCCATAATTCGAACAGCCTTTCCACCTAGACAATAAACTCGGAAATACTCTTCAAACACGATCTCTTCCTGCAAAAGCATCACAAGCTGTCCAGTCTCTGGGTGAGTTCTGAAAAACTCTTCTTTGTTTTCTAGTCTGTAGACATTTTTCCAGCCTCCGCCCGCATAAGGCTTCATGTATGCCGGAAATCCGATGTATTCAAACATTCCATCCCAATCTAGGGGAGCTTTCAAATTTCTAAATGATTTTGCCGTAGTGTCCTGAGGATGCTCAGCTGATGGCAAAAGCACGGTTTTAGGTAAAGGAACTCCAAGCTGATCTGCTAGCCCGTTATTAAAGAACTTATCGTCTGCACTCCACCAAAATGGATTATTAATCACGGCAGTGCCAGTCAATGCTGCATTTTTCAGAAACGCACGATAAAAAGGTACATCCTGTGAAATTCGATCAATGATTACATCGTAGTTGCACAGCTCATTTTGTACCACCTTGTCAATTTGAACGGCTTCTGCTACGATTTTTTTACCGTCAAGCTCGTTTACTCGGTCAATAAAGGCTTGAGGAAATGTATCCTCCATTCCAAAGAGTATTCCTACTTTTTTCATATTCATCCTAAAATATAATGATAGATTTTTTTAAATCAGTTAGTCAAATTTTATTCTTGAAAGGTAATGTGGAAACATTTCTTTCCACACAGGCCAATCATGCTCGCGGTTCTGCCTCACATCCAGCCAATGTGGGAGGCCCTTGGCTTTTAGCACTTCATGAAGTTTAAGATTTGCATCAAAGCAAATATCCCAATTAGATGTACCTAAAACGATGTCCATATTCCACAACTCATAGTCAGTTAGATTTGGAAGAAATTCCAAAGGACTATTATAGAAAACATCATCGTGCTGATACCCATCCATGAAATTACGGATATCAAATGCTCCTGACATACTAAACATATGGCTAACATAACCTGGATGTCTGAAAGCAAAATTTGCCGCATGGTATCCACCAAAACTTCCCCCTGCCATCACCACTTTAGCGACTGGTGTGTTAAATCGAATACGCTCCACGATTTCGTGACAAATCATTTTGTCATAAGCCACATGCTGCTGAATCCGGTCGTGCGGATGGATATTGCGGTTGTAGAAGCTTTGGGCATCATTACTTTCTGGACAAAAAATCTGAATAAGCCCCTGATCAATAAACCATCTCGCTGAATCAACTAAACCCATGTCACGGTTTTCATGAAAAGAACCTTTAGAAGTTGGGAAAACTACGACAGGATACCCAGCATGGCCAAAAACCAACATCTGAACGTCTCGCTGAAGGTGTGGAGAAAACCATTTAAAATACTCCTCTTTCATATTTAGATCGGGTTAGCTAATTCTTTGAATTTGAATAAGTTCGCAAAGGTCGACTTTTCCTTGTCCTTTCCAAAACCCAACCTAAAAATACTTAATGAACTTGCTCCTTTTTCTCTGCAACCCAAAAAATTTTTCTCAGTAACCCTGTAATTATCAAAGTAAAAAGAATCATCACCAGAAGCCACTTCATACTTGTAAGTCCTGATGTCATGAAAGCCAATTCTCTAGAAACCGCTGGAAAAGAACGAATGTGGTACATCATAAAAACATTTTCTACAAAATCGACAGAAGCAATGCCAAGGGTTAAATAATACAAATGTGTCCCTGACCAAAGGTTTTTTAAGATTTTGCAAAAAAGAATTCCATAGACCAATAGGTATGGCATATCCAAAAATAAAATACCCTTAAAATAGTTATCTCTGCCTTGCTCCCCCATTTGACTAAGCGAGTTATAAAGGACCTCAGGGCTATAAAGGAATTTCAAATCCAAAACTAAATCCACTGGCATAGTTTTAGTCAAAAAATAATTGAACGTAAAAAAAAGCAGTACAAGAATCCAAGTAGTCCACTTTTTCCCAAAAAAATCAGAAGCCATTCGCTCTTTGATTAGGTTAAAAACAAAGACCGAAAATACGAAAAATCATCGAATAAATTGAAATAAAAAAGGATAAAAAATACTTTTTTGTCTTTAAAGCGCGATTTATTATATCCAAAATTAGATATAGTTGAAATTGATTCTAATCTCTGAACATCAACTATCGTGTTTCAATCCGAATCAGAGGAGAACCATTTGGAATATTCAGGATAGTTTTTCGCTGTCCTTGCTATTACTTCTTTCATATTTTCTCCGATGTCTTTGACTTTTTTAGCGGGCATGCCGGCGTAAATAGATCCTGCTTCTACAATGGTATTTGCAAGTACAACTGCTCCTGCTGCAATCACAGAACCTGAATGCACAACGGCACCATCCATAACAATGGCCCCCATTCCAATCAGAACATCATCATGAATAGTACATCCATGAACGACGGCATTATGCGCAATCGATACGCGCTTTCCGATGTATGTACCAGCCTTTTGATAAGTGCAGTGGATTACGGCCCCATCTTGAATATTGCTGTCGTCCCCTACCCGGATTTCATGAACATCTCCCCTGATCACTGCATTGAACCATACAGTGCATCGATCGCCTAGGACCACATCACCTACTATGGTGGAGTTTGGAGCCAGCCAATTTTCTTTTCCAAAAACTGGAGACTTCCCTTTTACTGTCATTATTAGCGCCATTTAGCTTTACATTTTTGAGAAAATAAAAATCCAAAAAAAAATATTGAAGCTCGAACTTTTTCAAACATTGTTTGTTTCCATGTATATACAACAAATATTGAAATTATTCAAAACTATGAAGTCATTCAAACAAACCAGCTTATTCGCAGCGGCAGCTTTTTTTACTTTCGCATGCGGTCAACCCACAGAAACTGTGGAAACATCTGAAGCCCAAGAAGTGGCTGAGGCAGAAGGTCAAACTTTAACAATCCAGCCAGAGGCGACTATGATCGCTTGGAGAGGATACAAGCCGACTGGACAGCATTTCGGTAAAATTCCAGCAACCGAAGGAACACTAGTAGTAGAAGGAAATACCTTAGCCGGTGGAACTTTCACCTTCGATATCACTGGATTGAAGATCGAAGATATGGAGGAGACGGATGACAGCTACGGCAAACTTTGGGGCCACTTGCAATCTGCAGACTTCTTCGATGCTGAGAACTATCCTACAGCTACTTTCGAAATTACCGGAGTAGAGCCTTTCACAGGTGATGACCAAATCCAAGATGTGGAGCAGTTCGCTACAGAAAACACTCCATTGGCAGCCTCAGAACTTTCTCCAGAAGCTCCAACCCATTGGATCAGCGGAAACTTAACCATGAGAGGAACTACAAAAAACATTAAGTTTCCAGCAGCAGTGAGTTTAGAAAATGGAAAAGTAATGGCTAAAGCCGGATTTAACATTGACAGAACTGCTTGGGGATTGTCTTATCAAGACGAATCAGCCACTGCAGATAAAGTGAAAGATAGATTCATCTACAACACTGTATCTCTTCAACTTGAAGTAGCTGCAGACTAAAAATTACAACTACCCAATGGAAAGGCGATAATCTAGGTTATCGCTTTTTTTTTACCTCATAATTTTATCTCCAAAGCATTATTTACCTTGCATGGTATGATTCAGGCCTCGGAAATCAGAAAAATCATTCATGTGGATATGGATGCCTTTTATGCTTCGGTGGAGCAATTGGATCAACCTGAATGGAGAGGAAAGCCTCTGGCTGTGGGTGGTAATGCGGAGAGAGGAGTGATAGCCGCAGCAAGTTATGAAGCTCGAAAATATGGAGTGAGATCAGCAATGTCTTCGATTCTTGCAGTGAAAAAGTGTCCACATCTAATTTTTGCCAAGCCAAGATTTGACCGATACAAGGAAATCAGCCTAATCATTCGGGATATTTTTTACGAATACACAGATCTCGTGGAGCCTTTATCTTTGGATGAAGCATTTCTTGATGTCACCGAAAACAAAAAAGACATCAAATCAGCAATTTTAATAGCTCGACAAATTAGAGAAGCCATTAAGGAAGAGACAGGACTTAATGCGTCTGCAGGAGTTTCATACAACAAGTTTTTAGCTAAAACTGCCTCTGACATAAATAAACCCAACGGTCAGGCTGTCATTTTACCCCAAGATGCAGAGGCCTTTTTAGAGAAGCTTCCAATTGAGCGATTTTTTGGAATAGGAAAAGTTACTACCGAAAAAATGAAGGGATTTGGCATTCACTGTGGAGCAGATTTGAAGCAATTTTCACTTCAGTTTCTCACCACAAAATTTGGTAAATCAGGCCTTCATTATTTCAATATCGTTCGAGGAGTCCATCTCTCTGAGGTCCAGCCCAACCGAATCAGAAAATCAATCAGCGCCGAAAATACGTTTGACCAAGATCTGATTTCCCTAGAGGATATGAAAATGGGTCTGCTGCCCATCATCAAGGAGCTAATCAGACGAATCGAAAAAAGTGGAATCAATGGCCGAACCATTACTCTAAAAATCAAGTACAACGACTACAGCGTCCAAACAAGAAGTCGAACGCTCGAACAATACCCAGATAAAAAGCAAATCGAAGAATTAGCCTTTGAGATTCTAAATCAAGAGGAAATCCCAAAACCAGTAAGGCTGCTGGGGCTCGGGCTTTCTAACTTGAATATCACAGAAGAACACGTGCATTTTGGCAAGCAGTTACTTATTCCCTTCGAATCCACAGAAGATTAGAAATTTTTAGATTCTCAAACTGCCATTTTGTCTGTATTTTGTTAATTTCGCATCCACATTGAACCAACTACCATGGATAATTTAATCAAGGATATTGACATACTTCCGGCAGAAGAAGCCCAAGCCTGTGACTTTAAAACCACAGCAGAGGAGTCTACCGGCAAGAGCAAAAAACTATACATCGAAAGTTACGGTTGTCAGATGAATTTTTCTGATTCAGAAATAGTGGCGTCGATCATGAAAGAAAATGGCTTTGACACGACTTCCGATTTCGAAAAAGCAGATGTCATCTTCTTAAATACCTGTTCGATTCGGGACAAGGCTGAGCAAACTGTCCGCAAGCGCTTGAGTCAATTCAATACTGTGAAGAAACTTCGACCAGAAATGACCATTGGTGTACTGGGATGTATGGCGGAGCGTCTAAAAGATCAGCTGCTCGAAGAGGAGAAAATCGTTGACGTGGTAGTGGGGCCGGATGCCTATCGTGATTTACCCAATTTGGTGAGCCAGGCGGAAGAAGGAAATAAAGGGGTAAACACCTTCCTTTCTCGGGAAGAAACTTATGCGGATATCGCTCCAGTTCGATTGAATTCGAATGGCGTGACTGCATTTATCTCTATCATGCGAGGCTGTGACAATATGTGTTCGTTTTGCGTGGTTCCATTCACTCGAGGACGAGAGCGAAGCAGAGACCCCCATTCAATCGTAAAGGAAGCCCAAGAGCTTTTTGAGCAAGGATACAGAGAGGTAACCCTTCTTGGCCAAAACGTGGATAGCTACAAATGGTCTCCTGAGGAAAACAATAAAGCCAGATTGAATAAGCAGGAAGATCAGGTTTCAGAAGTAATCAACTTCGCTCACCTCCTAGAAATGGTGGCTTTAGTGGACCCAAAACTTCGCGTTAGGTTTTCTACATCTCACCCGAAAGACATTACAGATGATGTGCTCTACACTATGAAAAAGTATGACAACATCTGTAAGTACATTCACCTTCCTGTGCAAAGTGGAAATAGCCGAGTGCTAAAACTGATGAATAGAACTTATGATCGCGAATGGTACTTGGAGCGCGTCTCTAAAATCCGTGAAATTTTGGGCGAAAGTTGTGGGATTTCTTCAGATATGATCACCGGATTCTGTACGGAAACCGAAGCGGAGCATGCAGAGACATTGACCATGATGGATATCGTCAAATACGATTTTTCATACATGTTTTATTATTCAGAACGCCCTGGAACTTTGGCCGCTAAGAAGTACGAAGATGACATTCCTTTGGAGACCAAAAAAAGAAGATTGGCTGAAGTGATAGCAAAACAAAGCGAGCTTTCACTTGAAAGAAACAAACTGGATGTTGGCACTACCCAATTGATCTTGATTGAAGGCACTTCCAAGCGTTCTGATCAGCAATTCAAGGGACGTACTTCTGCAAATAAAATGGTCATCGTGCCAGCAGGAGACTTTAAAATTGGAGACTACATCAAAGTCAAAATCACCGACTGTACAGCAGCTACCCTTTTCGGAGAAATCCTTGAAATCAACCCAGTATTAGCATGATCACATCTCAGGAAATACAAAGTGTAAAACAGAGATATGGAATCATTGGCAATAGCCCGCTTCTGAATCATGCCATTGAAGTAGCCATTCAGGCAGCCCCTACGGATATGACTGTATTGATTACAGGCGAAAGTGGAAGTGGTAAGGAGAGTTTTTCCAAAATTATCCATTCAATGAGTCTTCGCAAGCATGGGAAATTCATTGCTATCAACTGCGGAGCAATTCCTGAAGGAACGATAGACTCAGAGCTCTTTGGGCATGAAAAAGGATCTTTTACCGGAGCCCATGAAGCGCGAAAAGGTTATTTCGAAGTCACCAATGGAGGTTCTATTTTCTTAGATGAGATTGGTGAAATGCCACTTGGCACACAGTCACGGTTACTTCGTGTCTTGGAAAATGGAGAATTTATCAAAGTAGGTTCCTCCAAGGTATTAAAAACAGACGTTCGGGTTATTACCGCCACCAATGTGAACTTGATCAAGGCTGTTGAGAAAGGGAAATTCAGAGAAGATCTTTATTATCGTTTAAACACGGTGCCCATCTACGTTCCACCACTTCGTGAAAGAGGAGAAGATATAGTCCTGCTTTTCAGAAAGTTTACTTCAGATTTTTCTGAAAAGTATCAAGTAAAACCGATTTCGCTAGATGAGGATGCGCAGAAACTTTTGATGAGTTATGCCTTCCCTGGAAACATCCGACAACTGAAAAACCTCGCCGAACAGATTTCATTACTTGAGCAAACGCGTGAAGTGGATGCAGCGACTTTATCAAAATATTTACCAGCCGACAGATCTCGATTACCCATGGCCTTAACTGGGAGATCAACGGGAGGAGACTCTTCAGATTTCTCCGAGAGAGATCTCTTGTACAAAGTCCTTTTTGACATGAAAAAGGATATGAACGAGCTGAAAAAACTGGTCCTTGAAAGCTATCAAAGTGGCGGGCTGAATCAAAGTATCATCAATAAGCATCAAGATCTTTTCGAAGATTTAGACAATACCAGCCTGACGAGAAGCGAGCGTGAACCCTCCACTCCTAGTTATCAAGTGCCTTTGGTATTGGATTCAAATAAAAGTAACCCTTCAGACTCTCAGGCCTATGAAGAGGAAGGAATTCAAGACATCATCCATGAGGAAGATGATAATTCACTTTCACTAGAAAAGAAGGAGCGAGAAATGATCTTAAAAGCACTCCGAAAGCATAACAACAAAAGAAAATATGCTGCAGGAGATCTTGGGATTTCGGAGCGAACCCTTTACCGCAAAATCAAGCAGTATGAAATCGATCAATAAGCTGCTTACCGCATATCTTTTCGGGAGTCTATTGGTATTTAGCGGATGCTCGGTTCAATATGGGTTTAGCGGTACCACTATCGACTATGAGCAGGTAAAGACCTTTTCGGTAGAGAATTTCTTTAACGATTCCGGTGGCGGACCCGCTAACATGGAACAACGATTTACGGAATCCTTGAAGGAATTTTACCAACGAAATACTCGTCTTGAATTGACAAGAACAAATGGAGATTTGCAGTTTGCAGGAGCTATTTCCAGATACACGCTCACCCCGCAATCTGCGGTTTCTAGTGGAAATGCTAATGTTCCAGACCGTGCAGGACAAATGAGATTGACGATTGCTATCGAAGTAGAATACATCAACACGACCAATGAAGAAGAAAACTTAAGAAGAACCTTCTCATTTTTTCAGGATTATGACCCAAGATCAGTTACCTTGCTAGATGTAGAAAGTCAATTGGTAGAAGAAATCTTCGAAAACATCTTGCAAGATATTTTCACCGCCACCGTTGCTAATTGGTAAGCTAAAATCAAACTTGAATGAATTCCAATCAATTTTTGGAACTTGCAAAAAGCAAAAAGATCCTCAGTAAAACAGACTATCTTAAAGCCGTCAAGCTGCAAGAATCTTTCCCGTATTTCCTTATCCCTCATATTCTTTCAGCGAAATTTGAGTCAAATAAGTCTACGGGAGCTGAAGCGGCTTCAGTAGGTTTTGCAGCTGTCAACACCTCCGATCGTGCTTGGTTAAAATCAATTTTGTCTGAAGTTTCAAATGACCAAAATGAAGAAGAAGAGACTTCTGACCTCCTTCCTAATTCCAAATCTTCGGATAATCCGAAGTTACGTACCAAGTCATTGCGTGAACTTGACGCAAACATGAAAGGCGTTGCTCCCCCCAAAAAGCCAAGAAGAAGAAGGGCCAAGAATGATGAGTTGATCGAGACAATCAAAAAGAAAGATAAAAAGCCGATCAAAGATGCAAATCTCATTGAGCAGCGTGATTTAATCAAAGCCTTTAGTAAAAAATCAATCAAGCTTGCTGCAATCAAAGAAATAGAGCTGAATCAAAACAAGGAAAATCTTGCTGAAAGTAGTACCGTGGTGAATAATAATCTTATTTCAGAACCACTTGCTAAACTATTAACTCAGCAAGGAAAAGTGGACCAAGCCCGGCAAATTTATGAGAAGCTTTTATTGAAATTCCCAGAGAAAAAGGCTTACTTTGCGGACTTAATTGAAAAACTGAAAGATTAACACCCAACTATATGTTTACTTTATTAATTTCTGTCATCATGATTTTGGCCGTTCTATTGATCCTTGTGATCTTAGGACAAAACTCAAAAGGGGGCGTAGGCGCGGCATTTGGCGGTAGTGCTTCTCAAATCATGGGAGTGACACGTACAGGAAATGTTCTTGAAAAAGCCACTTGGGTCCTTTCAATAGCCATTTTAGTATTATCCTTGGTTTCATCTGCATTTTATACGAGTCCAGAAGCAAACCAATTCTCTTCACCAAATATTGATAACGCCAAACAGCAAGTAGTTGCTCCTGCATTTGGAGACACCGAAAGTTTGCTACCAGCAGAGGAAGGTACTTCTAACGAAATCACTCCTATCGATACTACAGGAAACTAAGACATAAATACCTTAAAGAAAAAACCTGTCTCATGGCAGGTTTTTCTGTTTTTAGGGGTCTTAATCAAAAAATAATTAATAATTTAGAAGCTTAAGTATTAATCATTTTTCTAGTACAATTACCTTCCTTTATGAATTCACCTTATGTCAGCCTTGAGGATCTGAACATTGAATCTTGGCCTAATATTATCCTTTGGGCCGCGCCAGTGATGTTTGCCCTTGTCTTTATCGAATGGGGAGTCAGCTGGTATCAAAAAAAAGATACATACGACAAAAAAGACTTTTTCGCAGCTTCGACCATCGGCTTAGTCAATGTTGGTATTAGCGCTCTGATCAAACTTGCCACTTTCGGTACTGCAGTATTCTTTTACAACCTGGCTCCTTTCAAAATACCAGCCACTTGGTGGTCTTTTATCTTATGCTTTTTTGCCATTGACTTTGCAAGGTATTGGGCACATCGTGTAGCACATGAGCAGCGATTCTGGTGGGCGACACACATCACCCACCACAACTCCAAAAAATACAATCTCAGCGTATCTTTCCGACTAGGCTGGACTCAACATATCAAAATTGTTTTCTTTATTCCCGTTATGCTAATGGGCTTTGATCCGTTTGTCTTTTTTATCTGTCATCAGATTGCGGTGCTTTATCAGTTTTGGATCCACACGGAGTATATTACCAAACTTCCACGACCAATTGAGTTTTTCTTCACCACTCCCTCCCACCATCGAGTGCATCACGCATCCGATGAGCATTATTTAGATAAAAATTACGGCTCCACTTTTATTATTTGGGACCGTATGTTTGGGACTTTTATGCCTGAGGCTGAGCGACCAACTTATGGCATAACAAAGCCGGTAACCTCTTACAATCCCGTATATCTTGTATTTCATGAGTGGGCGGATATTGTAAGGGATCTGGGTCAAGCAAAATCCTTCAGTGAAGGGAGAAGAATTTTGTTTGGAAGGCCGGCTGATGAGGTGATCAAAACCCGAAAAGAGCGCGAAAAAGCCGTGTTAGATAGCTCAAATGAAGAAAAGAAGGAATTACAACCTTCTTAAGTTTCATTAGCCGCCACTGCATTAAGCAATAAGCGCTTACTGATGGGGAGCAGTGTTTCTTCCAGTGGAAAATATTGCTGACTATGAATCCGCCAGGTAGCTGGATTAGGTAACTCTTTAATTTCTCGAATTAACTTAAGCTTGATGTGTTCGAAAGTCTGGGCTAAACTTCTGGTGAAGGTTTGAATCAACCAGAAGCTGATGTTTCTGAACCGATCACCAGCGTATTCCAGAAGACTGGATTTATATCTAAAAACATAAACTTCAGCGTTTGACTCTCTGGTAAGCATCAGATATCCCTCTCTCTTGTAAATGGGTAAAATTCCTACCGGCTCAAATTCGAGTTGATCTTTTACGAATTCGAAAATTTCTATTCCTTCATCGATTTTCTTTTTGATTCTGGGTCGGGCAAACTCTCCAATCTGATTGATTTCCTCCATGATTGCATCATCAGGAACTTTAGAGAAATAGCTTATTTTCCCAGAATTAAAATCCAGGTGGCTGATCGCTTTAGGAAAAAGATTCCGTACTGCATCCTTGCCATTTTTGAGTTCCTCAAGGAGTCGATGATGCTCAATAAGGTCTGCCAAGGGAGGATAGATTTTCAAAGACTGGAAAGACTGGCTGGAAGATTTCAAATAAGCCAGCAATTCATATTTTTTGAATTCAAAATCAATTGTTCCTTCCGTGATCCAATTTTTGGGTAGACTTTTCATAGGCTCGATACTTTGGACAGAATTTAAAAAAACTGCCATAATTCCACAATCAAAAAGAAAATTTGACAGCGAAAAATTGTTAATACTCCTATCCTGACAGAGTAAATCAGTCTATTTGTCAGTGTTTTTTGGTTAAGGTTGATTGGCACAAGAAGTGCTACCTAGCTCATACATTTTAATCTAACCTTAAATAAAAATAATCTATGTCAAACGTTAACATCAAGCCACTAGCAGACCGAGTGTTGGTTCAGCCAGCAGCTGCTGAAGAAAAAACCGCTTCCGGACTATACATCCCGGATACTGCAAAGGAAAAGCCACAAAAGGGCGTTGTCGTTGCTATCGGTAATGGTAAAAAAGATGAACCGTTAACGGTAAAAGTTGGCGACAGTGTTTTGTACGGAAAGTATTCCGGAACTGAACTCAATGTGGAAGGTAAAGACTATCTCATCATGAGAGAAGCCGATATCTTCGCGATCCTGTAAAATTTAACCTAACTAATTTAAAGAATTAAGAAAATGGCCAAACAACTATTTTTCGACACCAGTGCAAGAGACCAATTGAAAAAAGGGGTAGACGCATTGGCGGACGCAGTGAAAGTAACATTGGGTCCTAAAGGAAGAAACGTAATTATTGATAAGAAATTTGGAGCACCTACCATCACTAAAGATGGGGTATCTGTAGCAAAAGAAATTGAGCTTTCAGAGCCTATCGAAAACATGGGTGCACAGCTAGTAAAAGAAGTAGCTTCAAAAACTGCTGACAATGCTGGTGACGGAACCACTACTGCTACTGTACTTGCACAATCTATTTTCAGTGTAGGTATCAAAAACGTAGCTGCTGGTGCCAATCCAATGGACTTGAAGCGCGGAATCGACAAAGCTGTAACCGCAGTAGTAGCTCAACTGAGAGCTGACTCAAAGCAAATCTCCACTTCAAAAGAAATCGCTCAAGTAGCGACTGTATCTGCTAACAATGACGAAGAAATCGGTAACATGATTTCAAACGCCATGGACAAAGTAGGTAAAGATGGTGTAATCACCGTAGAGGAAGCAAAAGGAACAGAAACCGAAGTTAAAACTGTAGAAGGTATGCAGTTTGACAGAGGATACCTTTCTCCATACTTTGTGACTAATACTGAGAAAATGGAGGTTGAACTTGAACAGCCATACATTTTGATCTACGACAAGAAGATTTCTTCAATGAAGGAATTACTTCCAGTTTTAGAGCCAGTAGCTCAGTCAGGTAAGCCACTTGTGATCATCGCTGAAGATGTAGACGGAGAAGCGCTTGCTACTTTGGTTGTCAACAAAATCAGAGGAGCACTGAAAGTAGCTGCCGTAAAAGCACCAGGTTTTGGTGACAGAAGAAAGGCTATGCTTGAGGATATCGCAATCCTAACAGGCGGAACTGTAATCTCTGAAGAAAGAGGTTTCAAGCTTGAAAATGCGACAGTTGATATGCTTGGTAGAGCTGAGAAAATCAACATTGACAAAGACAACACTACTGTAGTAAACGGTGCTGGTGATTCTAACGCAATCAAAGGACGTATTTCTGAAATTAAGGCTCAAATCGAGAAGACAACTTCTGATTACGACCGTGAGAAACTTCAGGAGAGACTTGCCAAACTTTCTGGTGGTGTAGCGATTCTTTATATCGGTGCAGCGACAGAGGTAGAAATGAAAGAGAAGAAAGACCGTGTGGATGATGCCCTTCATGCAACCAGAGCAGCCGTTCAAGAAGGTGTTGTAGTAGGTGGTGGTGTAGCACTAATCAGAGCTGCAGCCGCACTTAATGATCTTAAAGGATCTAATGAAGACCAAGACACTGGTATCAATATTATCCGTCAAGCCATCGAGTCTCCACTTCGTACTATTGTATCAAATGCCGGTGGTGAGCCATCTGTAGTAATCAATAGAATTCGCGAGAAGAAAGGAAACTTTGGATACAATGCTAGAACAGATCAGTATGAAGATCTCTTCAAAGCAGGTGTAATTGACCCAACCAAGGTTACTCGACTTGCACTAGAGAATGCTGCATCCATCGCTGCTTTGCTCCTTACTACTGAATGTGTAGTGGCGGATGAAAAAGAAGAAGGTGGTGCTCCTATGCCTCCAATGGGAGGTGGTGGAATGGGAGGAATGATGTAATTCTTTCTAAACCAAAGTATTAAGAGAAGCCAAAATGGCTTCTCTTTTTTTTTATAGAATTCTATAAAATCTATTTAAAAAAAGGGAGGTAATATTTGTTCCTCCTTGATATAAAATCGTAATTTGATTTGACTTAACATAAATTTTTGCCTTGAATGGCGCACTTTAAAAATATTTTACTAGTAGATGATGATCCGATAAACAATCTCATCAACAAGAGACTGATTTCAAAAGTAAACCTTGGTGAATCAATCGATGAGTTTATTTCTGGAATTTTGGCCTTGGACCATATCACAGAATTATCCCCTGAAGAACCATTGTTAATTCTTCTGGATATAAACATGCCCTTAATGAATGGCTGGGAATTTTTGGATCATTATGCTGAAAAATTTGCAGATCGAAATGATCATATCATTATTTTATCCAGCTCTATAGATTTTTTAGATAGGCTCAAAGCTCAGGAATACCCTATCGTAGGCGGTTTCCTCGAAAAACCGCTCACTATTGAAAAGCTGCGAGAGCAACTTGGGGAGTTTATGGGCGAGTAATTCCCATCCTTCTGATTTATTTTTTCATCAAATCAATTGATTACCCGATTTAACTTTTGCCATAAATCTTGCAGCAAGCGCTGTGGAACTATCGAATCATTGGAATAAGTACCCTGCCGGACTATGACCAAACCCTGAGAAGGAATCACCATGAGCAATTGTCCATTTTTGCCCAAAGCCATAAACATATCTTCCGGTGCAGCAGCAATCATTTTCCCTTTATTTGGCACTTGATTTCCAGGTAATTTAAACACATCGCCTGAATTGAGCCACGTAAGAAATCCATATCCAGGATTATCTTGCTGCGAACTTGAGGTCATGGCTTGCACATACTTTTTATCTAAAATCTGATTTCCTTCCCATTCGCCTTCGTTCATGAGCAGAAGTCCAAACTTGCTCATAGACCGAGCATCGCTAAAGAACACTAGATCACCACCAGTTTCTTGCCAGAAGCCCTTCATCCCAATCTGCGTCGCAAGCCTCTCTTTAAAAAAAGCTGATATGGACTGATTGGTAGCATTTTCTAGGGTATTCATGAGAAGTGTATAAGGTGCATCATGGTATGCCCATCGCTCACCTGCCTTCGCAAAAAACTTCAAAGCTTCTGTTGAGGTATCTCTGGGGTCCTCAATCCGCTCGTCAAGCCCAGTGGACATGGATAATTGATTTAAGATTCGGATTTCCTTTTCTCGCTTCTCGGGCACAGATGACCATGCCTCTCCTAGATATTTTGACGTTCGGTCCTTAATTTTCAAGAAACCATTCTTCTCAGCAATTCCCACGAGAGCAGCAGTCAAAGTCCTGCCGGCATCATCCCAATACCACATGGCTTCTTCATCCATATTGCCCATACCAGTGAGTTTTGCTCCCCAATATTCCTCAACTGCTATTTTTCCATCCTTCACTATCATAAAAGAACGAGTACCTTGGGTAGGCAGCCAAGAAAGCAATTCAGCTAGGGAAGCATTGTCCCACCCCAAGCTGTTTAAAGGTACTTTTTCCCAATCTTGAGAATCAGTTGGAGGAAAATAAGAATTAACTCCTTGAGAAAGGGCTGCGAAAGGAATGCTAAACGTGAGGGCAAGACAAAGAATGAAACCTTTAAACCTCTTCATAAAATAGGAAGATTTTGTCATTTACTTTCTCAGAGTATCTTCAATAAAATTCTTCAAATCATCTCTAAAGAGCTGAGCAGAAGGAAGATCCGTATACATCATGTGGCCCGCCTCATAATAAGTCATAATGATTCGATCCAACGCAGATTGTGGTAAGTCTATGTGTGAAATGGAATGTTCTACCCCATAAAAAACGGTAGCCAAATCATAATATCCGTTCATGATCAAAACTTTGACATTAGGATCTTTGCTAAGTGCTTGAGTCATATCAGGCAGAGTAGTCACAGAAGCATTGGCTCCCCATGCATCGTTGCCTACATGCTTCCAATCCCAATTGAATCCTTCCTTGGCATAGGCAGAGGTAGAGTAGTTCCAATCCTTACTTACGCCAAGAGCCCCGTGGAAATAATCCAAAAATCCCATGGTATAGGCTGGTGAGATAGCATCGCTTTGTGGATCCGTAAATGAATCCATCGACATAGGATCGAGATTCATTCCTTTGTATCGAGAATCCAATCTTCCTACTGTATTTCTTTCTTCACGAAGTAATTCTTGAAAGAATTCTCCTGCATTCATTTTCAGATCTGCACGCAACCAAACCTCGTCATCAATCCCCGTATAAGCCGAGAGCTTCGACGCAATTGAGCTTTTCTCGCTTGTGGTAATTCTATTTCCTTTAAATAAAGCAGGTGCATATTCATTTTCTGTGAACTCCCGAACTTCATCTAGAAAGCTCGGAAGATCTTCTCCTTTTTGTGCGACCTTATCATGGTACCAGGCAGTAGCAGCCATGGTCGGAAGGTAAACTACGTGCGAAATATCCTCATTAGGAGCAAAAAACAGCGTTCTCAAATCAAAAACTGCAGAAACCATAATCACTCCATTCAAAGCATAGCCGCGGCCAAGCAAGTAGTTCATTACCCCGGCATTACGAAATGTACCGTAGCTTTCGCCCAAAATATACTTGGGCGAATTTAACCGATCGTGCTCTTTCAAAAATTGCATGATAAATAAACTCACACTCCGGATATCCTGATCGACACCCCAAAAATCCTTTCCTGTAGCCTCACCAATCGGTACACTTAAACCAGTACCTACTGGATCCATCATCACCACATCTGCCACATCCAAAATCGAAAATTCATTATTTACAATCTCGTAAGGTGCTGCTTGATTATAATTCGGATCATCCACCACAATCCGTTTTGGCCCCATGATGCCCATATGTAGCCAATAAGAGGAAGATCCAGGTCCTCCATTATAAGCAAACACAATCGGTCTATCCTTGCCTGCATTTTCCTTGAAATATGCAGTAAAGCCGAATAAGGCGATTGGCTCATTATTTTCATCTTTGAGCTCCATCGTTCCTGCTTTTGCATTGAGGGCTATAGTTTTCCCATCTATCGTGACAGATTGCTTGCTTTCAAAAACCTCGGCTTTTGGATCTTCTTTAGTTTCATTCTCCTGAGCAATGGCCTCAGGTGAAAATACCACCGCTACAATTAGTGCGAAAAACAGAATAGGTAGATTCTTCTTCATAGTTCAAAATTTATGGTTGGAGTTTTTTATCAGTAAGGAACCAGCGTATTAAAGAATATTTGACAAAAAACATTTAAAACGCAACTGCTCACATCTTTAGAATTATTCGGTTGTTTAGTTTTGGAAGATAGGAAAATCAGCCCAGAATGAAATGATCCAATTAAAATTCTGATCGATGGTTAGCCATTCAACTATAAGTTGTTTTTTTTCTTAACTTATTCCAAAATTGGATATTATAACCGGTGGAGCAAGATTCAGAAGGTATGCAATAAATGCCTCAAAGGAAAATTGTAATCTCAGAAAAATTAGGCCTAAGCGGACTTCTTCTCCAAAGTCAAGAAAAATCGAAGGATCAAACCCGAGTGATCTCAGGGACGCTATTATTCATCAACAATCAAAAAGATCTGAGACCGTCCGGAAAAGCAAAGTGCTTTATTTCCTAATTCTTCTATTGCTCACCTTTTGGATACTAGCATTCTGGCTATTTGGATAGCCGCTATTAGGTGAAAAATATCAAAATCGCACCAACACCTGTAGCTAGAAAAATGAAATTCCTAAAGTGTTTTTCATTGACTCTTTTTAGAATCTTCACTCCAGAAAAGAGACCGATAAATATAAAGGGCACGCTGACCAAACTCACCCATATCGAGTCTAAATTGATCGTCTCCCAACTGAAAATATGGAACGGGACTTTGAAAACATTAATAATCAAAAAGAGCCAAGCCGTAGTTCCAATGAAAGCATTCTTCGGAAGCTTCATGGCCAAAAAGTACAAGTTGGCAAAGGATCCGGCTAAATTTCCTACCATCGTTGTAAAGCCAGCCGTCAGCCCCATCACACCTCCAAAAGCTGCGCTGTCCGGTACTCTCTTGGAAGCACGGTTTTCCCACCATATCATCATGATCAAGGATAATAAAATAATACCCGCCATACTTTTACGAAAGACCTCCTCTGGAACGATATCTCCTACCCAAGTTCCCAACACCACGCCAACAACCATAGCAGGGAGAAGCTTCCACATGTATTTCCATTGGGCATGGCGATGGTAGTAGATCACTGCAAAAATATCACCGACGATAAGCATGGGAAGCAAGATCCCCGTGGATGTTTTAGCCCCGAAGACAAAAACCAAAATGGCAACGATAATTATGCTAATCCCTTTGATCCCGGATTTTGAAAGACCGAGGATAAAGCCGGCAAGGCACAGAAAAGAAAGTTGGGTGAAATTCAGGTCGGATAGCACTGCATGAATTTAGGATTAAAAAGTAAGATCAAAAATCATCAATTCTCAAACCAATACATCTTGCAGATCTGGCCTCTTTTGAAAACTTGCTTTGGCAAAGGGGCAAAGTGGTAAAACTCGGATGTGAGTCACTCGAACTTCCTCTACCAAGGCCTCTAGGAGCTGCATGCCTATCCCCTGTCCTTTCAGGCTTTCGCCAACTTCGGTATGCTCAATAATCATTTTTTCCGAACCAGCCATTACATAGACCATCTCCGCCAATTTCTTCCCATCCTCATCCATATAGAAAGACCCCTTTCTACCATCCGATTGATGCTTTACTTCCATCCCATTTTTTGATTAGCTGTCCTTATCCTTTACTACCAAATACCAATCTCCATCCAAAGGTAAATATCCGTAGTCATAGCAATACACATAGATATTACCCTTTTTGTTTTCGTAAGTATTGGTGAAATATTTAAACTGGAAACCTTGCCTGATCAAACGGTCTTTTGTGGTTTTACCCACCGATTCACCTTCTGGTATCATCCCCCGCAAAATCATTCGATTCTTTTTCAAGGCATTATTTACATTTCGGATCAAATTCGTGCTGATGGCTTTCTGAGAGTTGTTATAGTTATTACGGCATTGATCATCGCAAAACTTTTTATCAACTCGTCCTTTAATGACTTCGCCACAGTTCAAACAAGTTCTTTCTTTGCTTTCCATTGATTTTTTTCTTCAGAAAAAGATACAGTCTTCCCTTCAAAATTCATAGTTATACTACCTGCTTGAAGTAAAAATGGGTCAATTTCTAAAGACCAAAAACCGTTTATCCACTTTTTGAGACATTTTTTTCTGATTTTTCTGAAAAACAAAATAAGCCTAAAATGAACGTATGACACGATTATCCGACAACAAACGACAACAAACGGATACAAATACTTAACTCCCGACTAAATGCTAGCCCATGCTGCAACTTTGGATCATTGGTTTTCGGCAAAAGAAAATCACAAAACAAATTCTAACCTAAAACAATACAATTATGAATGCTTTAAGAAACAGAGTCCAGCTAATCGGTCGTCTTGGAAACAAAGTAGAAGTCAAAAGACTAGACAATGGAAAGTGCGTGGCAAACGTGAGCCTAGCCACGAATGAGGTGTACAAAAATCAAAAAGGAGAGCGCGTGGAAGACACCACCTGGCACAACCTCGTGATCTGGGGCAAGCCCGCAGAAATCCTAGAAAAGTACACCGATAAAGGATCTGAAATAGGTGTTGAAGGTAAGTTAGCCAATCGATCCTATGAGGATAAAGATGGCATTAAACGATACGTGACAGAAGTAGTCGTGAATGAGGTTTTATTGATGGGTGATCGAAAAGAAAAGGCTCAGCAGGCCGAGGCAGATCTACCCTTTTAAAAATAGAAAAGCCGGGATCAACCCGGCTTTTTTTATTTTCTGTCACCTGGATGATATCGTTCTTTCATCCGCTTTTCTACATCTTCCTTGTAGTAGGCCACCTTTTTGAAATTTTTATCGGCATACATTTGTGCTTGATCATCAAAGTGAGGAGAATTAGGGTCTGCACTTTGGCCTCCAGCCAAAATACTTTTAGCTCGGACCTTCTCGCCAAACTCCACTACAGCAACAAAACTATTTCCTCGATAACCGTAGAGTCGCTTCGTAGTCTCGGTAGGTCGTGCACCATAAGCTGCAAGAGCTCCCCAAGTTCCGGACGCAAGTCCTACAGGTACGTAAGGCTGATCATCATCAAAGTTCGCATCAATCGCCCCACTCAATCTTTGAAATCTATTTACTTCTCCCCACGGAATTTGAGCTGACCCAAAATCAGATTCCAATTGATCAATACTTGCGTCGAAGGTTTTGACGAGCAAATCATTAGAAGGTTGGTCGTAGTTTCCCGCTACGGTTGGATGATCAATGAAGCGATTTAAGGACCCTACCGTACGGGCATACATCATCCCATAAAAGTGAGCCAAGGTCATCGCTTTAGAATCTATCGCCGTTTTGAAGTCCCAATCACGAAGAATCTCGATCTCCTCTTTGTTCTCACTTCCAGCAGCATCATATGCTGAAATCAATTCCGGAATCAATGCTGCGAAAGCTGGCAGATAAGGGTCGTAAGCCAAATCCAAGAAGCTGTCAAGAGTTAAACTGCTGGTTTTTTCTAGGACCTGTACCGCATGAATCCCCCTGAAATTCTCACGGTCTGGCGCCATGTAGGTTGGATAATCAGCCATTATAGGCGAAAATTCCCCCGCTGCTGTGAAAGGAGTAGAATTACAGTTTTGAATCCATCCGGTACCTGGATTCAGGATGACTATGCTTTCATCGACTGTATGTAATCCGTTCCAATCAGTTGCTGGATCGCTTCCATCCACAGGTTTACCAAAATCAAATTCTGTACTGCGCTTGGGGATGAAATTACCGTGGAAATAGGCAATATTCCCTTCAGAATCAGCAAATACAGTATTATTGGACGAATTTGTACGAATATCCATCATCTCTCTAAATTCGTCATAGTTTCCAAGCTTGGTACGACTATAGCTTTGGATCAAAGCATTGACTGGATCCCAATTAATCTTTGTTGCCACCCATTTATCCTCGATTTTATGAGTAATCGGACCATGATGTGTTCGGTAAAAGGTAAAGTCTTTGTTTTTCAGTCCTTCATCTGTTTTATAATTTAGGACCACCTCATAAGTCTCCACATTTCGTTGCTCATCTCCATATGCATAGACCAAATTACCATCAGGACCCGTATTTACTTCTTCTACAAATTCATCGATAAAATCAACCTGTGTGGAAGTATGGATCCAGCCTGTCTTCTCATTAAACCCTTGGTAAACAAAAAACTGCCCCCAAGTCACAGCACCATAAGCGTCCAATCCTTCTTCACTGACCACATGCACTTCTGGTCGAAAATAGAAAGAAGTGTGTGGGTTGATCAAAAGCATGGCATTACCAGATTCCGTCATTTCACCATTGACAGCAATTCCGTTTGATCCAGCGGGCTCCTCGAGTACTTCCCATTGGGCAGCTTCCTTTATTTCATCCAAATAAGCCATTGTAGGCTCATTTTCATAAAAAGCCTTAATCCCCCGAGTTGGAATTTGCTCAATATCTCCCCCTATGGAGCCCTCGCTGAAAAACATCGGCATCCAAGGTTCATAGCGGGTAATCACTTGAGGCACAACCTCAGGATGGGTGGCTAGATAGTAATTCACTCCATCTGCAAAAGCCACGCAAAGTTCTTTTAACCAATCCGGAGCCGATTCATAAGCGGCTATGGCCTCAGCTTGGGTCATGTACATATTGGCTCTCAAGTCTGAATAGATTGCCTCCTCCCCTTCCAGCTCAGCCAGTCTTCCTGTGGCCCAGATATAATTCCGCTCCACTCGTCTAAAGTCATCTTCACATTGCGCATATAGCAAGCCGAAAACAGCATCTGCGTCGGATTGACCATAAATATGAGGTACTCCAAAATCGTCGCGGATTATTTCCACTCTTGAAGCCTGAGCCTCCCATTTGGCCATTTCAGAACCGCCGTTTCCTCCGCAGGAGAAGACGAAAGCAGTAAGAATTACGAATAGTAATTTTTTAGTCATAATTATTTTTGTTGGGGTCGTGTAGCAAAGAATAGGAATAATTTTCTGGGATCAAAACCTGAATTTACCGGTGGGAATCATAGAAGTTAACTGGTACTTTTTTTCGGATTTTATTTATAATTTCTGGGGTGACTTGGTCCAAAGACTCATAGCCTAAAAGCGTTTCTTGCAATTGATCCAATGTACGAGCTCCAATTACAGCAGAGGCCACTGCAGGCTTTTGGAGTACAAAACGCTGGGCCAGGGATTCCTTCTTGACCCCTAAACTTTTCAAGTAATCGCAAAATTCCTTCACCTTGTGCTGGGAATAGTTTAGGTACTCCTGTGGAGGTTTATTGATTAAAAGACCTTTGGCATAAATTCCTCGCGCTAACATTTTCATTGAGCCGGATTCTATGGTAGGTAAAATCATTTCCTCCGGCCTTCTATCCAAAAATGAATACTGGCACATCAGAGTAGAAACACCTGAAAATGAAGAAAGCTTTCTAATAACATTAGGCCGAATGCTTGATACACCAAAAGCACGAATTTTCCCTTCTTTCTTTAATTCTGCAAAGGTCTCCATGATCTCATCCCAAGAATCCTCAATGGTGCCCCCATGAAGTTGATACAGATCAATATAATCAGTACCAAGACGCTTAAGACTTTCCTCTAGCCCCATCCGGATATGCTTTGGACTTGCATCCCAATGCCACGATTTTCTATCCGAATTCCAGACATTCCCCACTTTTGTGGCTAGTATTAACTGATTTCTTTTTCCCCTGAGACAATGGGACAGCATGCGCTCCACATCACCCTTTTGGTACAAATCCGCCGTATCTAAAAAGTTGATACCTTTGGCCAGTGCCAAATCAATGATCTGCTCATTCTCTTTCTGATCTAGAGTAAATGACATTGTTCCCAGTCCTATTTCAGAGATGAAAAAACCAGAAAAGGCGAGAGCAATGTACTTCATAAGAGTTTTAAAAGGAGAATCTTTTCGATCTCGAAATTATGGTTTTTAATTAACCTTTTAAAAACAATCTTTGGTATTGGAATCCTTTTAGATTTCCTATTTTTGACTTCTTAAACCTATTCAGATGAAGAAAATTGCAGTTTTTACATCAGGCGGAGATAGTCCCGGTATGAATGCCTGTGTGCGAGCAGTGGTTCGAACGGCTATCTACAAGGGCCTGGAGGTATATGGAATCTATCGCGGCTATGAAGGAATGATCGAAGGGGATATCAAGCGCATGTATTCCCACTCTGTGAGTAATATTGTTCAACGCGGAGGAACCATACTGAAGTCGGCTAGATCAGAGGAGTTTCGGACCAAGGAAGGACGGCAAAAAGCCTATGAAAAGCTCCAGAAGCATGGGATCGAGGGTTTGGTGGCTATAGGTGGAGATGGAACCTTCACTGGTGCCAAGCTTTTCTTCGAAGAGTATGGAATCCCAACTGTGGGTTGCCCAGGGACCATTGACAATGATATTTACGGCACCGATTATACCATAGGCTTTGATACAGCAGTGAATACGGCTCTAGAGGCGATTGACAAAATCCGTGATACGGCAGCAGCGCATGATCGGATCTTTTTCATCGAAGTAATGGGAAGGGATGCAGGATTTATCGCTGTGGAATCTGGAATAGGAGGAGGTGCTGAGTTTGTGATGGTACCGGAAACCAAAACAGATCTCGACTCCGTGGTGAACGCTCTTAAAAATCTTCGTAAAACCAAAACTTCAAGCGTAATCGTGGTGGCCGAAGGCGATGATGAAGGTAGCGCTGAAACCATCATGACCAAAATCAAGGAAAAAATAGCCGACTCCAGCAAGGAGTTCAAAGTGACTACACTTGGGCACATTCAGCGAGGAGGAAGCCCAACCGCCAGAGATCGCGTGTTAGCAAGCCGATGCGGCATGGCAGCAGTAGAGGGGCTGATTGCTGGAGAGCAAAACTGCATGGCTGGTGTAACAAATCAAGAGGTTGTTTTCACACCTTTTGGAGACTGTATCGGCCGAGAGAAGCCTATTGTAAGAGATCATCTAAGACTAATCGATATTTTAAGTATTTAATATGGGCTTTATCCCTATTTTCATTACGCTTGGAGGTGCATGCCTCCTTTTCTTCTTAACTGTAAGAAACTCCATGCAGCGAAAGCTCAATAAACATCATGAGCTCCTGCAAGACCTTAAGCTCAAGTCAAAACTGACTTCCTGGATCGATGAAAGTGCCACCTTAAATGACTTTTTTGATAAGCTCAAGTCGAAAGATGAAAAGCTCAAAATCGGCAAAAAAGAGCTCAATATTATTCGGGAGCTAAAAGTCAACCGAGTTCAATACAATAATTTAATCAAGAAAGCTCCTTACAATTGGGTGGCTAAAATCAGTGGACTTCAATCTATAGCCTGACTTTCAACATGAGAGATAACTTCATCTACCTCTAAAGGGGTAAACCACGTTATCTCTTTATTCTTTTTAAACCAGGTCAGTTGCCGCTTGGCATAGCGTCTTGAGTTTCGCTTCAAGAGCCTGATCGCTTCTTCTTTATCATATTCTCCTTCCAGAAACCTAAAAATTTCAGAATAACCCACCGTTTGTAAAGCATTCAAGGATTTTTTATCAAAAAAACCCTCTGCTTCTTCAAAAAGACCCCTTTTAATCATTCCATCCATTCGACGGTCAATGCGCTGATAGAGCAAATCTCTTTCCAGCTCTAGGCCTATCCAAATGACCTCAAAAGGCCTTTTTGCTTGGGCTTTCGTCCGAAATGAACTGAAAGGCTTTCCTGTACCTCGGTAGACTTCGAGCGCCCGCATCAGCCGCTGAGGGTTCTTTTGATCCACAATTTCAAAATAATCTGGATCCACTTGCTCTAGTTCATTTTGCAAATAAGCTATCCCTAATTCTTCATACTGAGCTATCAATTCCTCTCTTAAATCTGGGTCCAGATCTGGTATGTGGTCAAAACCCTTGGCTATTGCATCAGCAAATAATCCTGAACCCCCAGTCATGACCACAAATTTTCTGTCAGCAAAAAGGCCCTCAAGAATAGCTAAAGCGTCCGTTTCAAACCTTCTAACATCATAGGATTCCTCAATGGAAAGTGAATTGATCAAATGATGCTTTACTTCACTCAATTCTTCAGACGAAGGTTTTGCCGTACCAATTTCCAGCTCTCTGTAAAATTGACGGCTATCGCATGAAACAATCTCTGTTCGGAAATTTTTAGCTATTTTTATTGACAAATCAGTTTTGCCTACGCCCGTGGGACCAACGATCAGGATTAAGTATTTTTTTGAATAAGGCACTGCCAATAGTTAAAGATTTGATCATGCAAAATAGAAAGAAGTCTGCAAACAAGATTCTGATCATCGAGGATGTGATGCTTCATCAAAAAATTTTTCAAAACCTATTAGGAAAATTTTATGAATTAAAAATAGCCAATTCGCTTGCCGAGGCTAGTGAGTATTTAATCTCGGATTCTCCAAACATGATAATTATGGACCTCCACATCGATGGATATGACGGGAGATACTGCCTGGAATACCCAAACTTAAGTATTCCGGTTTTGGCTACGAGTTCAACCATTACCTTACGGCCTGCGCAATACAAGGAACTAGGCTTTAGCGGCTTTATTAAAAAACCTGCATCTGCAAAAGAAATCCTAAAAATCGTAGCAGAGGCGATTGAAATGCCTCCCCAGCAACTCCTTTCGAAAGAAAATATACCACTAATTAATCCAGGGGTTCTCAAGGATCTTTTGAAATACAACAGTTCAGAAAAAATAATTGAGATTTTTCAGGTATTTATTCAAGAAGCTAGAACAATCTTGAGTGAGGCAAAAGAAGCCCTCATTGAACATAACCAACAAAAATTTACAGATAATCTGCATACATTAAAGGGAAATTCTGGAACTTTGGGAGCTGAGAAAATTCATCATTTAGCCACTTCAGCACAGGAGCTTGCCAGAAACAATAGGCTTAAAGAGACCAAGGATTTACTTCCTGAGTTGGAAAGAGAAATTCAAGATCTGGAAATAACCCTTATCACCCCACAAATCTTTGAAATATGAGTCACCCGAAAAAAATATTGGTTGGAGAGGATAGTTCAGTAATTATTAATTTAACTAGAAATGTCCTAGCCTTTGAAAACTATGAAATCCAAGCGGCCAAAAATGGCAAGCAAGTCCTAGAACTTTTGGAAAAAGGCGACTTCGATTTGATTTTGATGGATATTTCTATGCCTGTAATGGACGGAATCGAGTGCACAAAACAAATTCGAAATTCCGATGACGAGGTAAAATCAAAGATCCCCATTATCGCTGTAACGGGGAATTTGAAAAATTTCACCAAAGAAGAGTATCGTACGATGGGTTTTAATGATTTTCTCCAAAAACCATTAAATTACGATATACTTTTAGCCACGGTAAAAAACACACTGAAAGAGTAAATGACTATAAAATACACCAAGCACTTTTTGGATAAATTGGAAAATCTCTTTGCAGCATCTGAGTATATGCTGAGATATGAAAAAGGAAACTTCAAGTCTGGCTACTGTATTCTCAATGAAACGAAGATTGTCATCATCAATAAATACTTTCCACTAGAAGGAAAAATCAATGCACTGATAGATATCCTCTCTCAGTTGCAATTCAACCCTAAAGATTTTCAAAATAAAGCCGATCAAGATTTTCTCGAAAAACTCGGCCAAACCACGCTGAAGTTTTGAAGGTAAAATTCTTAGGAACTGGCACCTCTCAAGGCGTCCCTGTGATTACCTGCCAATGCGAGGTATGCAAGTCACTGGACTACAGAGATAAACGATTCAGAGCCTCCATACATGTGGAAGTGGATGACAAAAGTCTTGTGGTGGATACAGGGCCTGACTTTAGGATGCAAATGCTCAATGCATCGGTAAAAAATCTAGATGCGATCATTTACACCCATGAGCATAAGGACCATACAGCCGGCCTAGATGATATCCGCCCTTTCAATTTTGTGCAAAAAAAAGACATGCCTATTTATGGAAGAAAACAGGTTTTGGAGCAAATCAAAACTGAGTTCGCCTATGTCTTCAGTGACAAAAAGTATCCTGGCGTACCTCAGATCAAGGCCATTGAAATAAATGATGCACCTTTTGAAATTGGAGGAACTGAAATAATCCCGCTTCCAGTCTGGCATTACAAGCTTCCGGTATATGGTTTTCGAATAAAAGACTTTGCCTACATCACGGACACTAACAACATCCCTGAGGAAACCCTGGTCTTGCTGAAAAATTTGGACGTTCTCGTCTTAAATGCTTTGCAAAAAGCACCTCATATTTCTCATTTTACCTTGGAAGAAGCGATAGAAATGGCTCAGAAAATCGGTGCAAAGCGAACCTTTTTTACACATATTTCACATAGGCTCGGAATGCACGACGAAGTAGAACAAAGCCTGCCTGATGGAATTTTTCTGGGCTATGATGGATTAGAGGTAGTTTTGAACTGATGCATCTCAATTACCACTTTTTCAAATTCTTATGCCCACAGATTACTGAGATTTATGTAGGAAAAGAGATTCTCTCTTGTTTTTCGCAAAGAAAGGGAGAGTTGCTTCTCGAAATTGATCAAGCACCTTGGATCAGGCTACATCTAAAGCCTCCCACTGTCGTCCTTTCTTTTCCGGAAAAGTTTCATCGAGCAAAACAAAACACAAGAGACCTCTATAAAGATCTTATCGGTCAGCGAATCCAAAGTATTCAGGAAGTCAAATTTGACCGATCCTTTTTTATACATTTTCGAAGTGGAGATCGATTGCTCTTCAAAATGCATGGCAACCGTAGCAATGTGGTTTTTTATACTAAAATAGATCCTTTACCGAAAGAAATTTTCCTCACTAATCAGATCGAAGACAAGACCTTAGATCCAAATCTTTTGGAAAAAAACTTGGACCTTTCTTACGAGGAGTTTGAAAGACTGGAAGGAAATGCATCGCAATTTTTACCCTCTCTGGGGGCCATTCCCAGAGCCTGGCTCAAGTCTAGAGATTACCCTCAATTGCCCATTTCGGAAAAATGGCAATTGATGCAGCTTTTGCTAGATTATTTAGAAAGCCCCCTGTATTATATCGTCGAGCAGGGAGATTCTTATGATATTTCACTTTTGCCCGAAGGGAAATTCGAAAAGCAAGCAAACAATCCAGTACAAGCCTGTAATGAGTTGAATTATTTTGCTGTCGTCAAAAATGGCTTTGAGCGTGAAAAAAATCGCATAAGTAAGGAGTATTCTGACGAAATAAAACGGACCAAAGCTTACCTCCAAAAGGCCATATCCAAGCTGGATGAACTGAAGAAAAGTCCTCCTCCCTCCCAACTAGCCGATGTGATCATGGCCAATTTGTATTTATTTGAGAATGGGAAGGCGGTTCTTCATGACTTTTATTCTAATACTCAAATCGAGGTAAGCCTAAAGCCCAATCAAAAGCCCCAGGAATACGCAGAAAAGCTTTATAAAAAGAATAAAAACCGAAAGTTGGAATGGAGTCAACTTGAAAAAAACATCGCTCAAAAAGAAGCTAGGCTGCAAGATCTTGAGGATTCCCTCTCGGAGATCAATGCTATCGAGCATGGCAGAGATTTGAAAAAATATCTTAAAAAAGAGGATTTAAACCCAAGCCGCAAAAAAGAAGAAGCTCCGCTGCCATTTAAGATTTTTGAGATGGATGGCTATCCTATCTGGGTTGGAAAATCTGCTAAGGCGAATGATGAAATGCTGAGAAATTACACCAAGAAAAACGACTGGTGGCTTCATGCACGTAAAGTGGCAGGATCCCATGTTTTGATCAAAACAGGCAAGCTATCCGAACCACCCGAAAAGGTACTCCATACCGCTGCAGCTTTGGCAGCTTATTATTCCAAAAGTAAAACTCAGACTTTAGCTCCAGTAATTTATATACAAGCCAAGTACGTGAGGAAAGTAAAAGGTAGCCCACCAGGGGCTGTGGTAGTAGAAAAGGAAAATGTGGTCATGATCGAGCCCAAAGGTCCTGAGTCATTATTTAAATCATAAAAACCAAAGTTGAGGAGTGATTATTTTTTTTTAAACTATTCTAATGGTTCTTAATAAAAAAAGCCTCACGAGTGAGGCTTTGATTAATTGGCTAACCATACATATTTACTTCACTAGATGAATCTTGAGCATGTTGGTTCTACCCTTTTCCTTCAGTGGCATGCTTGCTGTATTGATTATGATGTCGCCAGAATTGACATGACCATCTTTCTTCAAGGTATTTTCGATATCGTCAAAGGTAGCATCCGTACTAACTTGGCTACTATACAAATAGCTGCGCACGCCCCAAACCAAACTCATCTGCGTAAGGAGCTTTTGATTTCTGGTGAAAATGAAAATACTCGCTGATGGGCGATGTGACGCAAGTCTAAAGCCTGTAAATCCAGACGAAGTAATACCAATAATTGCCTTGGCACTCACATTCCTTGAAAGCCTAGAAGCCATCAAAATAAGGTTATTGCTTAAGAAGGTTTCATCCGTTTCTGGGATCTTGTACAGATTATTATAGATAGAGGCATTTTGCTCCAGGTAGGCAATAATGCTACTCATAGCCTTTACTGCATTCACTGGGTACTTACCTGAGGCTGTTTCTGCGGAGAGCATTACAGCATCTGCTCCGTCGAGGACAGCATTTGCTACGTCATTGGTCTCTGCTCGAGTGGGTCTAGGATTTGAAATCATACTTTCCATCATCTGGGTAGCAATGATCACCGGCTTGCAAGCAAGCTTACACTTCTCCACCATTTTCTTTTGCCAAAGTGGTACGATTTCTTGAGGCACCTCTACACCAAGGTCACCTCGAGCGACCATGATCGCATCAGTAGCTTCGATAATGGCATCGATATTTTCTAAGGCCTCAGGTTTCTCAATTTTGGCTACAATCTTACAATCTTTCCCTGCCGCTTGAATTCGCTCTCTCAAATCAAGAATGTCTTCAGCAGATCGTACGAAGGATAATGCAATCCAATCGACATCTTGAGCCAATCCAAACTCCAAATCCTCTAAATCCTTTTCAGTTAAGGATGGAGCACTCACTTTAGTATTGGGAAGATTTATCCCTTTTCTAGATTTCAAAATTCCACCGTGCACTACGGTACAGTTGACATTTTTACCATCCGTATCATTCACCAACAACTCGAGATTCCCATCGTCGATCAATATACGATCACCTTCTACCACATCCTGAGGTAAGTTTTGGTAAACGGTACTTACCAAGCGACTAGTGCCCACTACAGGATCATTGGTAATGGTGATAGGCTGACCAGGAATTATCTCCACGCCGTTGTTCTCAACCTCTCCTACTCTGATTTTGGGGCCTTGTAGATCTTGAAGTATCCCGAGGTGAACGTTATGGTCTTTATTTATCTTTCGAATGATTTGAATGACCTCTTGATGGATATCATGAGTGCCATGAGAAAAATTAAGTCTAAAAACATTGGCTCCAGCAGTCGCCAAACTCTTGATCATATCGGCATTATTAGAAGCAGGCCCAATGGTGGCAAGTATTTTTGTTTTATTAAAATTGGATCTATTCATGGGTTATTAATAGGTTAACAAGTTCTCTTTTGATTTAATTTTATTTACATCCAGCTTCATCACTGTCTGAATGTATGGGATCTTGGCAATTTGTTGGATAAAAGCATCAGCACTAGCTTGTCCAGTTTCGTCTTGGATGACCAAAAAGAAGTCCACATTCTTCAGTTCAGGGATCAAATATGCGACTTGATCTGCGGAATTTAAAGACTTATTCTTTAGCAATTGGATGAATCCAAAGGGTAAAGAAAGGAAATATTGGGAGATTTTCAGATTTGTTGAAGAAACAAACTCGATTTCTAAGTCTGACTCCATAATCAGTTTTATTCCTAATGACTCATTGATTCCCCAAGCTAATTTGTAATCCTTCACAGGGCTGACCAGGCCCAACAAATCAAAATCATATGAATGCTCTACAAGTAGTTTGGTCTTCTTCATGGGGGAAGAAAAAAGTGAATTGTAAAGTTAAAAATATAAATGGATCAAACATGGCTGAAAGGGGCCTTTCAAATTTACTTGAATCAATTTTTTGTCAATTAGCCATTAAATATATTTCTTTGTGCAGTTATAAAAATTAAACTGATCACGAAATGTCTGAAATTGCAGAAAAAGTAAAAGCCATCATTGTTGACAAACTTGGCGTAGAAGAATCTGAAGTAACAATGGAAGCTAGCTTCACCAACGATTTGGGAGCTGACTCATTGGATACTGTAGAGTTGATCATGGAATTCGAAAAAGAGTTCAATCTTTCTATCCCAGATGATCAGGCTGAGCAAATTGGAACAGTTGGACAAGCTGTTTCTTATCTTGAAGCGAACGTAAAATAACATTCATAAATTCATTCTATGAATTTAAAAAGAGTAGTAGTAACTGGCATAGGTGCACTTACACCAATAGGCAATACAGCTGCGGAATTCCGCAAAGCTTTGGCTAATGGTGTAAGTGGTGCCGCGCCAATTACTCACTTTGACGCTTCACTTTTCAAGACCCAATTTGCCTGTGAAGTCAAAAACTTCAATGTAGAAGACTTCATCGATAGAAAGGAAGCCCGTAAAATGGATCCTTTCACCCAATATGCGATGGTCACTGCTGATGAAGCTATGGCAGACTCTGGGTTAGATCTCGAAAAGATTAATCTCGCTCGAGCAGGTGTAATCTGGGGCTCGGGAATTGGGGGGTTGAGAACCTTCCAAGATGAGGTGACTGCTTTTTCCACAGGAGACGGCACTCCCAGATTCAATCCCTTTTTCATTCCAAAAATGATTGCGGATATCAGTGCAGGTTTTATCTCTATCAAATACGGATTCAGAGGTCCAAACTTTGTAACTGTTTCTGCATGTGCATCAGCAACCAATGCACTCATTGATGCTTTCAACTATATCCGACTCGGTAAAGCTGATATTTTCATCAGTGGTGGATCGGAAGCTGCAGTGACTGAAGCCGGAATCGGTGGATTCAATGCAATGAAAGCCCTCTCTCAAAGAAACGATTCTCCTGAAACAGCATCCAGACCATTTGACAAAGACAGAGATGGATTTGTCTTAGGAGAAGGTGCCGGAGCTTTGATTCTGGAAGAATATGAACATGCGGTAGCTAGAGGAGCAAAAATCTATGCGGAAATAGTAGGTGGAGGAATGTCTGCGGACGCTTATCACATGACGGCACCTCATCCCGAAGGACTTGGTGCTAGTAGTGTGATGCAGTTGGCCCTTGAAGACGCCAATCTTGATCCGAGCAAAATAGATTACATCAATGTGCATGGAACTTCCACGCCACTAGGCGATGTGAGTGAGACCAAAGCGATTCAAAAGGTTTTTGGAGATCATGCCTACAAAGTGAATATCAGCAGTACAAAATCCATGACAGGTCACCTCCTTGGTGCAGCCGGTGCTGTGGAGTCCTTGGCCTGTATTTTTGCTTTGCAAGACAACTTGATCCCGCCTACGATCAATCACTTCACAGATGATGAAAGCTTGGATTCAGGCTTAAACCTAACTTTTAACAAAGCACAACAACGCGATGTAAACTATGCATTGAGCAACACCTTCGGTTTTGGAGGACACAATTGCTCGGTGATTTTCAAAAAACATAGCTGATTCAAGTTTTGAGATTTCTTCAAAAACTTGGTCTTCAGCATTTAGTATTAAATAAAAAAGACAAAAGGCTTGCTTCCACCATCAAAATGATGGTTGGAAGCAAGCCTTTTAATATTGCCCTCTACCGACTAGCCATTACGCCTTCCGGACTACAAGAATCCACTTCTAATGGATTCCAAATTTCCTATGAGCGCTTGGAATTCTTAGGAGATGCCGTTCTCGGCGCCGTGGTAGCCGATTATTTGTATTTGAAATACCCCTATCGAAACGAGGGTTTTTTGACAGAAACTCGATCAAAGTTGGTCAATCGGGAAGTGCTTCATACCGTGGGTATGAAAATAGGATTGAAAAAGCTTTTCTCCCAAGAGCTAGATGGAAGGAGCTTCACCCAAAGCAAATCACTCTATGGAGATATGCTCGAGGCTCTAGTTGGAGCCATATATCTAGATAAGGGCTATAATTTCACAAGGAAATTCATTTTAGAACGCCTGCTCATTCATTTTGATATCCAAGAGGCCGTCAATACCACCATCAATTATAAAAGTAAGATCATTGAATGGGGTCAAAAAGAGAATAAGGCAGTGCATTACAAACTACTCGGAGTAACTGGAAATCAACGACTCAAGGAATTTTCCGTTGCGCTCGAAATTGATGGGGAGGAAATTGCAAAGGGTACGGGATCAAACAAGAAAAAGGCAGAACAAAATGCCAGTGAAAATGCTTGTAAAGTACTAAATATTGCGGATTGAGGAGTAAATTTACCGCCCTGAGGAGGACTTATGAATAAACTACAGATTGCAGCTATTTCCCTAAATCAAACCCCTCTAGACTGGAAAGGTAATTTTGACCGAATTCTAGACGGTTTGAATGAGGCAAAAAAAAGCGGCGCCGATCTGGTGTGCTTCCCGGAGCTTGCCATCACCGGGTATGGGAGTGAAGACTTGTTTTTAAGCCAGTGGTTTCCTCAAAAGGCGCTTCGCCAATTAGCTAGCCTAATTCCCCACACAGATGGGATTACTGCTGCTGTAGGACTCCCTGTTAGAATAGGAAAAGACATTTTCAATACCGTGGCCATCGTTGAGAATCAAGTTCTCAAAGGATTTGTACCGAAACAATACATGGCTATCGATGGAGTTCATTACGAATTCCGATGGTTCACACCTTGGGAGGCCCATAAACTGATCGAATTTGATTTTTTTGGAGAGCAAATTCCCTTTGGTGATCAAATATTTTCTTTGAAAAATGTGAGCTATGGCTTTGAGATTTGTGAAGATGCATGGAGAGGTGAGGTCAGGCCGGGCTATCGTCTCCGCGACCGAAAGGTAGATCTCATTTTCAATCCCAGCGCGAGTCATTTTGCAATGGGCAAAACCCAGGAACGAATTGATTTGGTCATAGAGAGTTCTCGCTTATTTGACTGCTACTACTGCTATGTAAATCTCCTAGGCAATGAATCCGGAAGGATGATTTTTGACGGAGAAACCATGCTGGCCAAATCAGGAAAATTGCTAGGTAGAGCTCCTCTCCTCTCTTTTCAAGACACGGTAGTCACTTCTTTTTATCTTGAGGAAAAAGAACAGCAAATTGAACCCGTTCATGCTAAGGAGGAGGAATTTGCTCAAGCAGCCAGTCTTGCGCTTTTTGATTACATGCGTAAGAGCAAAAGTCAAGGCTTTGTCTTGTCTTTAAGTGGCGGCGCAGACTCCTCCACTTGTGCGGTGTTGGTAGCAGAAATGGTCAAAAGGGGTAAAAGCCAATTGGGGAACCAAGTTTTTTTGAAAAAAGCAGGATTAGCTTTAGCCGAAGGCTCAGATCAAAAAACCATTGTTTCCAAGATTTTGACCACGGCCTATCAAGGCACCAAAAATTCATCTGAGGATACCCATTTGAGTGCAAAAGAACTTGCAGAAAGTCTTGGCGCGGTATTCTATCGATGGGATATTGATGAAGAGGTCAACTCATATCGCAACAAAATTGAAAAAGCAATCGGAAGGCCTTTGACTTGGGAACGAGACGATATCACCTTACAAAATATTCAAGCCCGAGCCCGCTCTCCAATTATTTGGATGCTTTCAAACTTAAATAATGCCCTTCTTATGGCTACATCCAATCGAAGTGAGGGTGATGTGGGCTACACGACCATGGATGGAGACACGAGTGGGAGTATTTCACCAATCGCAGCCGTAAGTAAGACTTTCATTATTCATTGGCTACAGTGGGCTGAAAAAACCCTTGGCCATAGTGGCTTGCGTCGTGTAAATAGCCTTCAGCCCACAGCTGAACTTCGTCCTCTTGAACGGACCCAAACAGACGAAAAGGACCTCATGCCATATCCCGTTTTGTTACAAATAGAACAATTGGCTATTCGAGAAAGAATGAGTCCAATCGAAATATATTTCACTCTTCAGGAAAGTCTTGGACTCGAACCAGGGATTTTGAAAGGATATATCAAAAAATTCTTTCAACTTTGGTCCCGAAATCAATGGAAGCGAGAAAGACTAGCTCCCTCTTTTCACTTGGATGAATTCAATGTAGATCCAAAAACCTGGTATCGATTCCCAATTCTATCTGGAGGATACGCCGAAGAACTTGAAGAACTCGATCATATCAATTAAAACCCATGCTTGAATTAATTTTATCCTATATCGTTTGGGACCCCAGCCCTTCTATCATTCCAGGTTGGGAAAGACCACCATGGTATAGTATTCTGTTTGCCTTAGGCTTTATCATTTCTCAGCAAGTGATGATTTACTTCTTCAAAAAGGAAGGTCAAAACCCTGAGCTAGTAGACAAACTTACCATTTACATGGTACTTGCCACCATCATCGGTGCACGTCTCGGCCATGTGCTGTTCTATGAGCCAGCGAGATATTTATCAGACCCAATTGAAATTCTCAAAGTTTGGGAAGGAGGTCTAGCTTCACATGGTGCTGCAATCGGTATTTTATTTGCGCTTTGGCTGTATGCCAAAAGGACCCCCGGACAAGACTATTTATGGGTCGTGGATCGCATTGTAATCGTCACCGCGATGACTGGTGCTTTAATTCGTTTTGGAAATCTAATGAACTCCGAGATTGGAGGAAAAGACACTCTCAGCGACAATGGAATTGTATATGCTTGGCATACCGAAGAGCTGCTTTCTACACTTAAGGTTCCGATCATTTCCATCGATCCGTACAAACCAGCAGATCGAGCAAGCGAATTGACCGGCAACGGAATCGTTCCATTGAATATCGCTTTTGAAATAAACAAAGGATCATATTCCTTAGAAGACCTAGAAAATACGCTAAGAAGAGATTTGAAGTACGCCTTAACTCAATTCAACTCAAGCAAGCAATACCTTGCAGAACCTGTTGAGGCACCGTTAAATCTGAGTATAGAAGACAAGGGCAGTTACTATCTGGCCACAGTAAAAACATTTGGCAGAGCCAAGCACCCGACCCAAATCTACGAGTCGCTATCCTATTTCGTGATATTTCTGATTCTATTTGCGATTTGGTATAAATACAAAGAGCGGTTGCCAAATGGAATCCTTCTCGGAATATTCCTTGTGACTGTTTTTGGGATGCGATTTGTGTGGGAGTTTTTCAAAGAGAATCAGGTTGAGTTTGAAGATTCCCTTCAGTTTAACATGGGACAAATCTTGAGTGTACCCTTAGTAGCTATTGGTATTTTCTTGATTGCTCGTGCTTTGAAAATGGGATTAAAACCTGAAAAAAGTTAAGGGACTGGGTCGTGACCATGCCCACCCCATGGATGACATTTAGCGATTCGCTTCAGCCCAAGGGCCCCACCTTTGAAAACACCATGTTTGATGATGGCTTCTTTCATGTATTGGCTACATGTTGGGGAGAATCTACAGCTAGCGGGAAAAAGTGGAGATATGGTGTATTGGTAGACCAAAACCGGAAAAATCGCCACTTTTCTAATCATTACACTCAATTTCATAATCCTTCGATGTAGATATAAGGTTAACAAAAAAAAGGAAATACCATTCAACTTTGAAAATAAAGATTCGAAATAGCGCTATACTATGTCTTTTAGGCCTGATTTTTCTGTCTTTGCTAGGCCCTGCGGCCTTTGCTCAAAATGAATTGCCCGAAATTCCTACACCAGCCAACCCACCTGAAACGGTCCGGGTTAACAATATATATGTTGTGGGAAACGAGAAAACCCGAAAAAACATCATTCTCCGGGAACTGGATTTCATTACAGATTTTGATTACGACTGGGATACTTTCATTGAGATTTTGATCGCAGATCAAAACAAGATATATAACCTCCGACTCTTCACTTCTGTAGAAATAACTCCTCTTTTCACGGGAGAACAAGAAGTTGAAATCTTGATCACTGTGAAGGAACGATGGTATATTTTACCATCCATTATTTTCCAATTAGCAGACCGGAATTTTGCTGAATGGTGGACTAACCAAAATCGAGATTTTTCCCGAGTGAATTTTGGTTTACGACTCAGTCACTCGAATGTAGGAGGACGAAATGAAAAGCTTCGATTTGCTGGGCAGCTTGGATTCACGCGCGCGCTAGATTTGCGGTATAGCAAACCCTATATTGATAAAAATCAGAAACACGGCCTGGCTTTCCGGCTGAATTTTGCAGAGCAAAAAACTATCCCCATTAAATCGGAATTCAACAGGCAAGTTTTCTATACCAATGAACAGGAGGAGATCTTACGGAAAAATTTCCTAACCACATTGCAATACACTTATCGGCGAAGTTTTTACAATTTCCACTTCTTCACTCTGGGTTATAATAACACCACCATAAACCCAGACGTACTCAGAGAAAACCCTGAGTATTTCCAAACTGGAGAAACCAAACTGAGATATCTATTTGCAACCTACACTTTCAGACACGATCGCCGCGATAATGTAGCTTACGCGACTGATGGAGAACTGCTTCAATTATCCATGACCAAATATGGGATTTTCTTTGTCGACGAATTAGATGAAGTGGAAGTAAGTATCACAGCAAACAAATATTTCAAAATCAACGATAAATTTCACTTTAATACCGGCCTTACCGCAAATTGGTTTCTCAGCGCTTCACAGCCTTATACTTTGGTCCGAGGGATTGGATATAACCCATTCTTTATTCGTGGGTATGAGTTGAATGTAATTGAAGGTCAACAACTCTACACGCATAAAAATAGCTTGCGATGGAAATTTGTGGATTGGCAAATAGACATCAGTAGACTGATCAAACTGGAGCAATTCTCCACCGTTCCGATAAGACTTTATTGGAGTGCCAACTTCGATCATGGATATGTGAAAGACAGAAATAATATCCCTGAAAATGCAAGGCTAACAAATCAATATCTTTTCGGATATGGAACAGGGATAGACTTGGTTGGATTTTATGACGCGGTCTTTCGATTTGAATTGTCCTTGAACAATAATGGTGAGACCAACTTTTTCTTTAATTTCTCAGCTCCATTTTAAACAAAGCACTTTTAAGTTAAATATTTTTTAACTAACTTCCTCTTCTTTTTAAGTGTTGAAGATGAGGACTTTACTTTTTATTCTTTTCTTCCTAGGAGGTACTTTTCAATCGCTTTCACAAAGTGCCTTGCTTTCCCAAACCCATGGAGCAAGAAGTCACGGTATGGGATCTGTGCGTCTATTTCTCCCTGATTCTTGGTCTTATTTCAATAATATCGGCACACTGGCAAGAGTCGATGAATCAGGGGTAGCTGTTGGTTATGATTCCAGATTTGGACTCAAAGATTTACAAACGGTGAGCCTAGCATCCCATTGGAAAAACTCCTGGGGAAGCGTAGGCATGGGAATAAGTCGGTTTGGCGGCAATTTATTCAATCAGCAAAGCTTTGGACTCGGATTTTCAAATCAGCTTGGGATAGTATCCTTCGGAGCCAAGTTGGACTGGTTCCTGACTCAGATTGAAGGATTTGGGACTGGAAATAGCCTTTTGTTCACGATCGGTGGAGTGGCCGAATTAAGTCCAGAGGTATTTTTAAGTGCCAATTTCTCAAATCTAAACCGAGCAAAAATAAGTCGGGAGTCGGTCGAAAGACTACCTACCATCGTGCAAATAGGCTTTAGCTATATTCCCATTAATAACCTGCAACTCCATTTGGAACTTGAGAAAGGCCTAGAGACTAGTGCCTCTGTACGAGCAGGGATAGAATATAGGCTTCAGGAATGGGTCAGCTTAAGAACTGGGATTAAAACCAATCCCGGTGATCTATTCTTTGGAATTGGTCTCCATCCTAAACAATTTGATATCGATTATGCCTTTGGCCAAAATACCGCCTTAGGAAGCACTCATCACTTAAGCTTGGGATTTAGATGGCAAGAGTGATACTTATCGTTTTTGGCTTTCAATTTTTATTAAAAAGCCTCGCCTTTGGACAAGAACCTCCGCGGGCTGAAATAGATTTGGAAGAATTTATCGAAAGGCTCTTTCCAATTCAGGATGAAGACATCGATTATGAAGGAATCTACGAGGCACTTTTTCAGCTTTATCAAAATCCCATCGATATCAATCAGGCTACGGCCGAAATTCTCCAAGCCACGTATTTACTTACTCCTGCGCAGCTATCAAATTTTTTAAGCTACCGAAAGAGCAATGGCCCTTTACTCAGTCTTTATGAACTTCAAGCCATTCCGGGATTTGATTTGCCTCTGATCCAAACGCTGATTCCCTTCCTTACCATAGGGTCTGCCATAAATCATTCGAAACCTTTTTTTGATCGCATTGAGGATGCCAGTCAGGCGTATCTATTGGTCCGACATAGGCGGATTTGGGAGACTCGACGAGGATTCACTCCACCAGACACCAGCAGCACGGGCAGAATCTCCAGTCGATATCTCGGAGATGCAAATGAGCTTTATGTTCGTTTTAGGCTTCAAAAATCTCGGGATTTTAGCTTTGGTTTCACATTAGACAAGGATGCCGGCGAACAGTTCATTTGGGATCGGAGAACGAGACGATATGGTTTCAATTTCGTTTCCTTCCACTTTGCTCGGTATCAAGTGGGCAAATGGAGATCTATCCAAATCGGAGATTATCAAGTTGCCTTCGGCCAAGGTTTGGTTTTCGGAGCTGGATACACGCTGGGAAAAGGTGCTGAAACCGTGCCCACCGTTCGGCGTAGTAGCGCTGGATTACTACCATATACCGCTGCTTTGGAATTTGGATTTTTCAGGGGAGTTGGCGGTACTTATAACTTTTCCCCTTCTCTCTCAGCAACTCTTATCACTTCACATGTCTCCCGAGACGGTCGAATCCAAAATGAGCTGGACAGTTTAGATCAACGTGAATCATTCAGCTCCATCAATCAATCCGGACTACACCGTACGCCCTCGGAGATTGAAACCAAAAACACGCTCAAAGAAACAAGCCTTGGTTTCAACGTTCAATATGCCAAGAATGACCTCTCCCTTGGAATAAACGGACTTTACACTCGCTTTGATAGGCCATGGCAAAGAACTCCAAGACCTGACAACCAATTTGATTTTGCTGGAAATCAAAATACGGTTAGTAGTGTTTATTTCAATTATAATTTGAAAAACACTTTTCTTTTCGGTGAAACTGCCATCTCATCATCAGGTGGGCATGGGAGCGTTTTGGGTTTCATAAGCAGCTTGAGCAGACAGGTCAGTTTTTCGTTACTATGGAGAAAATATGATCCAAGCTTTCACAGTTTCTATTCCAATGCCTTCGCAGAAAGCACAAGACCAACAAATGAAAGTGGCGTATATCTAGGCCTAGAACTCCGCCCAATTAAAAAATGGCGATGGAATTTTTACTATGACTTTTTCAAATTTCCATGGCTTCGATTCCGGGCTTATGCTCCCTCTTCAGGATATGAATGGCTTTCGCGGCTGACTTTTCAGCCCAATCGCTCGTTAACAGTTTTTGCGCAAATCAGGCAGGAACAAAAAGACCGGAACCTTCCCGATGATGGCCAGAGACAACTTACCTATCAGCTCGCTGCATTGAACAAAGTCAATGGCATTTTCAGCGTGGAGTATCAAGCCACCAAAAATCTCTATTTACGATCCAGGGTATTGTTCAGTAGGATAAACTTTAATCAGGAAAAAAGTAATGGTCTCATGGTTTTTCAAGATGTACGATTCCAGCAGTCGAATTGGAGACTCACTGGCCGGATAGCGATTTTTGAAACGGACAATTATGATAATCGCCTCTACGCATTCGAAAACAATGTATTGTGGGCATTTTCACTTCCGGCTTTCTCTGGACAAGGAATGCGATATTATCTCCTTGGCCAGCTCAATCCAACTGCTAGAATCACCCTATATCTCCGATTTGCGCGCACCATCTTCACAGACCGAGAAGAAATCAGTTCGGGCCTTCGAACTATTGATGGCAATACCCAGACCGAGACCAGCTTCCTGCTCAGATATAATCTATTCAAATAATTTCCATCAATGGTCTGAAAAAAGCAGTGGTTTTTTCTAAGTTTAATAAAAGAAATTTTGACCTATGAAAAAAGCTATTCTTACCGTTTCACTCCTCTTTTCTGTACTGGCCCTAAGTTTTGGACAAGGCTTAGACCTATCCAAAATGACCAAAATGGAAGGCTTCGTAGATTTTTATTTAGATGAAGAAAAAGGAAAAATTTACTTAGATATCACCGAGCTCAACAAAGAGTTTCTATATGTGAATTCTCTCACCGCCGGAATCGGCTCAAATGATATTGGATTGGATCGTGGGCAGCTCGGAGATACAAGGATTGTAGAATTTAGGCGATCTGGCAATAGGCTCTTTTTGGTTCACAAAAATTATGATTTCAGGGCCTATTCTGAAAACCCGTACGAGGTAAAATCAATAGATGAAGCATTTGCCGAATCGATTATTTGGGGTTTTGAAATAGCTCAAAATAAAGATGGCCATTTCATTCTAGATGCCACAAAATTCTACCTACAGGATGCGCATGGCGTGTCGGAACGACTAGCTAGAGGCCGTGAAGGCACTTATCGTACAGATGAATCCAGAAGTGGTCTATATTATCCCACTACAAAAAATTTCCCTGAAAACACTGAGGTAGAGGCCACCATCACTCTGGTTGGTAGTCCTACAGGTAGATATCTTCGAAGCGTGACTCCTAGTCCCGATGCGGTTACCGTGCGTCAGAGACATTCATTTATCCAGCTTCCAGACGACGATTATGAGCCTAGGGCTTTTGATCCACGAGCAGGGTATGGATCTATTGGATACATGGACTTCACCACTCCTATTTCCGAGCCAATAATGAAAAGATTTATCGCTCGACACAGATTAGTGAAGAAAAACCCAGATGCTCCCGTTTCTGAAGTAGTGGAGCCAATCGTTTATTATCTGGATCGTGGTACGCCTGAGCCGGTGGCTTCGGCATTGATTGAAGGTGGAAATTGGTGGAATCAGGCCTTTGAAGCCGCTGGGTTTATCGATGCCTTTCGCGTTGAATTAGCACCCGAAGGAATGGACCTAATGGATGTACGCTATAATGTCATTCAATGGGTGCACCGATCCACCAGAGGCTGGTCTTATGGAGCGAGTGTTCGTGATCCACGAACAGGAGAAATCCTCAAGGGCCATGTTTCTTTGGGTTCACTTCGCGTCAGACAAGATTTCTTAATCGCTCAAGGCTTAATTCAGCCGTATGAAAACGGCGATGTCCCAGATCCAAAAATGTTGGAGTTAGCCCTAGCTAGATTGAGACAACTCTCAGCACATGAGATTGGCCATACCATAGGCTTGAGTCATAGCTATGCCACCTCTGCGGATCAGCGATCGTCTGTAATGGACTATCCTTATCCTCTAATCACCGAAAATGCTTCAGGAGAACTGGACTTCTCCAATGCCTACGACGACAAGATCGGAGAATGGGACAAGTGGGCCATCCGATATGGATATGGCTATCCTCCTGCTGGAGTTTCTGAGGAAGATTATTTGAATAAAACCCTGGTTGACACCTATGAAGCAGGACATGAATTTATCACCGATTCAGACTCACGTGATGCCAGCGGAGTTCACCCACGCTCTCATCTTTGGGATAATGGCAGCACTGCCTCCGAGGAGCTAATGAGAATGTTGACTTTGCGAGAGAAAAAACTGAAAACTTTCGGCCTCAATGCCATTAGGAATGGCGAACCACTTGCTACCCTGGAGGAAGTCTTGGTTCCCCTCTTTTTGATGCACAGATTTCAAGTGGAAGCCACCACCAAAATGATTGGTGGAATGGATTTTAATTACAGAATCAAAGGCGATAATCAACCTGATCATCAATGGATTCCGGCGGAATCTCAGTCCAAGGCTATGTTTGCCTTGCTCTATTCCATCAGTCCAAATCAGCTAGATGTACCGCAAAGCATTCGGGATTTGATTCCACCAAGACCTCCTGGCTATAGCAGAAACAGAGAAACATTTGTTTCACGAACAGGACCAATTTTCGACCCAATTGCTCCAGCAGAAAGCGTGGTAGATTTGACCTTTAGCTTCCTTTTCGAGCCAGGAAGAGCCAATCGAGTTTACATTCAGAATTTGGAGGACCCCTCCCTTCCTGGACTAGAAGATATTTACGGCAGAATTATTCAACAGGTCTTTGCCGATTCGTATCCGGATGGAACTCGCTTCGAAATCAAGCTAATGACAGAGTCTAAATTGGTCGATAGCTTCATCAATTTGGCAAAAAACCAAGACGTATCCTCTACTGTGAGAGCCTTTGCTCGTATGACTCTGGCGAGTTTAGCAAGTGGAGGAGCAAATTCATTGACTGATCGAGGTAGTGACAACATAAACTTCATGTCCCATTCACAATACCTTTCCGATAAAATTGAAGCGTTCTTGGAGTTACCAATGGAAATCAGCCCACAGGAAATGCTCAAAGTTCCAGATGGATCTCCCATAGGTAGTGATATCATGAGCTGTGATTTCGATTACTAATAATTATTGATTTGTCCAAAGGGTCAGCCATGCTGGCCCTTTTGCTTTATGCATGGAAAAATTGAGTAAAAGAAAAGCTATATTGAGTTTTCAGTAAAAAGAGAAAAAATGCCAAAAAAAAGATGCTTCGTAGTCATGGGCTTTGGCACCAAAACCGATTATGTCAATGGCCGAAAACTAGACCTAAACAAGTCCTATCGTGTTTTGATCAAGCCTGTGGTGGAGGAACGCGGGATCACCTGTGTCCGAGCGGATGAGATCATTCACTCCGGATCAATAGATGTAAAAATGTATCAGGAATTGCTGGAGGCAGACCTGGTCATCGCTGATCTTTCTACTTCAAATCCAAACGCACTTTATGAGCTAGGCGTTAGACATGCGCTAAGGCCATACACCACCATTGTGATATCCGAGGACAAGCTTGTCTACCCCTTCGATCTAAATCATATTTTAATTACCAGCTACACTCACTTGGGTGATGCAATTGATTTTGAAGAAGTGGGGAGGTTCAGAAAAGCCTTGGGACAAAAAATTGACACCGTACTCCAAACACAAGAATCTGACAGCCCGGTGTACACCTACCTTCATTCTTTGGTGCCTCCAAAACTCGCCAAAGAAATCGCAGAACAAGCCGCATCTCCCAAAGCCATAACAGATGATCAAGACTCAGGAAAGGGAAAAGCGCTATCGTACTTAATCGATGAGGGAGAAAAAGCAATTGCTAACCATGAGTTTAGCAAAGCTAGAGACCTTTTCGAATCAGCTAAGTTACTCTCTTCACAGGGTAAAAGTCAGACTGATTCATACTTGATCCACAGATTGGCATTTTGCCTTTATAAGGCTGCTGAGCCTAGTCTTAAAGATTCACTTTACAAAGCGCTTGAACTGCTTGCTGACATAAATTTGGCGCATTCCAATGACCCTGAAACGGTAGGTACAGCGGGTACATTAAAGAAAAAACTCTATGAAATCGGTGATGGAGAAAATCACCTTGAAGATGCCATTTTGTACTTTCAGCGAAGCTATTATCTCTTAAATAATCGCTACCACGGGATCAACTTAGCAATCTGTTGTATTTATCGTGTGAATTCAGCTCTTAACCACACTGATGAAGAACGTGTGGCTGATTTGGTGATCGCTAAGCGAACTTGGAAGCGAGTCCTATATCTATGCGATCGTGATCAAGCCAAACTAGAACAGAAAACGGCTCATACTTCGGAAGATTCTGCAAAATCTGAGGAGTCCGAGGAACTTTCAGAATATTTTCAAAAACAGAGATTTTGGATTGCTGTTAATAAAGCAGAGGCTAACTTTGGGCTAGGCAATTTTGAGGCTTATGAGAAAGCCATCAGTGAGGCACATTCCATACCCCACCCCAAATGGATGTGGGATAGCTTTGAGACCCAACTTGTAAAACTAAAGAAAGAATTAAAACTGGCAGGCCATCTAATGAATCCTCAATGGAAGATGCCTGAAGAAAATGATACTAATCCATGACCAACCCATTACTTGAGCCATTCCAAACTCCATACGACACCGCTCCATTTAATCAGATCAAACCGGAGCATTTTTTATCTGCTGTCAAAAAGGGAGTTGAAGCCGCTCAAAAGGAAATCGAAGAAATAAAAACCCAAAGTCAATCCACATTTGAAAATACGATCGAAGCACTAGATCGTGCTGGGCAAGCATTAAATCGGGTAAGCAGTATTTTTTTCAATCTCAACTCAGCAGAGACGAATGATCAAATTCAATCCCTAGCAAGAGAGATTGCACCGATTCTCACAGAACATTCCAACAATATTTTGCTCGATCAAGACCTTTTTATAAAAGTAAAGCAGGTCTTTGAACAAATGGAAAATCTCGAACTAAGCCCGGAGCAGAAAACTCTACTCGAGAAAACATATAAGTCTTTTGTCCGAAACGGAGCAAAACTGAGTAAAGCAGAAGGAGAAAAACTGCGAGGCATTGATCAAAAACTTGCGCAACTCAGTTTGAAATTTGGAGAAAATGTACTCGAAGAGACGAATCGATTCTTGCATCTAGAAAAAGATGAAAGCGCCCTTGACGGGCTCCCAGAAAGTATCAAAGAGGCGGCGGCACAAATTGCCGAAGACAAGGGACATCCAGGAGCCTGGGGCTTTACCTTGGATTACCCCAGTTATATTCCAGCCATGACCTATGCCAAAAACAGAGAACTTCGAAAGACGCTTTTCATGGCTTCAGGGACAAAAGCTTGCAAAGGAGATGAGCTGGATAATCGACAAATTATCAAAGACATCATCAAACTCCGTCATGAACGCGCCAGTTTGCTGGGCTATTCATCGCATGCCGCATTTGTGCTAGAGGAAAGGATGGCAAAAAGTCCAGAAGCAGTACAAGATTTTCTGCGGAAACTGGTTAAAAAAGCCAAACCCAAGGCCCATTTAGAGCTAGAGGAACTCAGTGCTTTTGCCAAAGCACTGGACGGCATAGACAAAATAGAAAAGTGGGATTTTGCTTACTATTCTGAATTGTTGAAAAGAGAAAAGTACGCTTTAGACGACGAGCTATTACGGCCATATTTCAAATTGGAAAATGTTGTTCAAGGTGTTTTTGATACATCCAGCAAGCTCTACGGGCTCACATTTAAAGAAAATAAAGAAATCCCTACATACCACCCAGATGTAAAGGTCTATGAGGTATTTGATCGCAACAACGAATTCGTTTCGATCTTTTATACAGACTTTTTTCCCAGAGCTGGAAAGCGAAACGGGGCATGGATGACAAGCTTCAAAGGACAGTGGAGGGATGGTGAACTGAATGATCGCCCACATGTCTCCATCGTATGTAATTTCACCAAACCCACTAAAACGAAGCCTAGCCTTCTCACATTCAATGAAGTGACCACGCTTTTCCATGAGTTTGGACATGCTTTACATGGCATGCTCGCCAATGGAACTTACCAATCACTTTCAGGAACGAGTGTCTATTGGGACTTCGTGGAGCTTCCTTCACAGATTTTTGAGAATTGGTGCTACGAAAAAGAATGCTTGGATCTCTTTGCGAAGCACTATGAAACGGGAGAAAAAATACCTGAGGAACTGATCGAGAAAATCAAAAATTCGGCAAACTATCAGCAAGGATATCAAACCCTGAGACAGGTTAGTTTTGGGCTTTTGGACATGGGCTTCCATGGTCAGGAACCGTCAGAGGACTTGGATGTCGAGCGCTTTGAAAAGTCTGTCATGGCAGAAACAGATCTTTTGCCGAGAGTCGAAGGCACCATGATGAGTACAGCTTTTTCCCATATTTTCCAAGGAGGGTATGCCGCTGGATACTACAGCTATAAATGGGCGGAGGTACTCGATGCTGACGCTTTTGAATTATTTCAAGAAAAAGGCATTTTCGATGCAGAGACTGCTGAAGCTTTTGCTAATCATGTGCTTTCTGCCGGAGGAACTGAGCATCCATCTGTTCTTTACGCTAGATTTAGAGGTCGAGACCCAAAGGAAGATGCACTCCTCAAGCGTGCAGGATTAATAGAACAAAATTAATAGTTATGATCACATTCAAAAATTTCGCTCCCCCTCATGTAAAGGTTTTAGCAGTCTTACTATTGATTTGCGTGATCGTTTACATCATGATCATAGGTAAGCCCTTACTAGTTCCCATCTTGATGGGAGGTTTTTTTGCCATCCTGTTCAATCCATTAAGTCAATGGTTTGAAAAACAAAAAGCGCCAAGGGTTCTTTCCTCTATTTTATCCTTGTTGATTATGATGTTGCTTTTAGTCGGTATCGTAACCTTCATTATTTCGACTATTTCTAGCTTCACAAATGATTTTGATAACAATGTGGGCGACAGAATACAGGAATATGCCAATTCAATTGATAATTGGACAGTGGAAAATATTGGTGTAGATGAAGAATTAAGAAATAAGGCAAACATCGACTACATTAAATCCATACTAGCTGAAAATAGCAGTAGCGTTTCAGGTTTCGCCTTGAAAACAGTTGGGTCTCTTACCGGAATCGTTCTAATACCGGTATTTATGTTTTTCTTTCTTTTGTACCGTGATCATTTATGTACCGTAGTTATTCAAATTTATCATAACAAAGAACCAGAACTTGTGAAAACCCGGATCAGAAGCCTGAAAAAACTGATTCAGAACTACATTATCGGGGTGGTAAAGGTCATGGGTATTTTAGCAATTTTGAACATTACAGGTCTCACGATTTTAGGAATAAAACATGCCGTTTTCTTTGGTATGATTGCAGCCTTCCTAAACATCATTCCTTATGTAGGACCCTTGATAGGATCCTTATTACCTATCACCTTTGCCTTCCTAACAAAGGATAGCATTTTTTATCCTATAGCGGTGTTAGCCACTTTCCAACTTATCCAAATGGTCGAAGGCAACTTTCTTACTCCAAAAATTGTGGGTAGTAACGTCAATCTGAATGCATTCGTCACTTTCTTAGGTCTTCTCGTTGGGGGCACAATTTGGGGAATCGCAGGAATGATCCTAATTATTCCAGGCATGGCAATTATGCGAGAAATATTCGAATTGAATGATGAAACCTATCCATTTGCCACACTTTTTGGTGAGGAGAAGTCTAAGGTTGAAACTGTTGCAGAAATTTCCGATGATGAAGAAAACTAATTTACTTTTCTGTGTAGTACTCCTCATCTTCGGCTGCGATTCTGAGGAAGACAAAAAGGGCCGGTTCCTTCTCAAAGGAAATGAAAAGATGGAGGAAAATGATGCCAAAGGAGCCTTGGAGTTTTATGGTGAAGCAATTCATATTGACAGTCTTTACAAAGATGCTTATTACAATAAGGCTATGGCGCATCTTGAGCTAAATCAACTTCAGGAGACGATCTTGGATTTATCCAAGGCCATACAGATTGACGCGGATTACGAGGAAGCCTATTTTCAAAGAGGCCTTGCTTATTTGGATAATGGCGAATTCTACAAGGCCCGAGAAGATGCCGATGTGCTTGTTAAAAATTTCCCGAACAATTGGCAGTCGTTTTTCCTCATGGGACTTACCCAGGAAAAATTAAAAGGCTACGAGGATGCATTGAAGTCTTTCGCCAAAGCTAGAGAATTAAACCCTGAAAATTCTGATCTTCTAGTCAATGAGGCAACCCTTCTGTACTATTTAAAGTTTTACGATACAGCTTTAGACTTGATCCAAAAAGCCGAGGAATTAAATCCAATGGAGCCCAATATTTACAATCTCCGATCCATGATTTTCTTTGATCAACAGAAAGTATCTGAGGCTTTATCTGAAGTAAATGAAGCAATCGAAATAAACAGTAGACAGCCCTATTTTTATAATAACAAAGGCTTGTACTTGCTCTTCTTAGGTGAATTGGAAGAAGGCTTAGACCTAATTAATCAAAGCATCAAACTAGACCCCAAAAACCCTTACGCTTTGAGAAATAAAGGGATCTATTATGTCTTAAAAGGTGATAAAACAAGTGCGCTTAGTTACTTACAGGACTTGTCAACCAACTATCCAGACATGGATTTAGTCAATGAATATTACCTCAAGGCTCAAGACCTAGAGTGATATTTACCAACCACTTCTTTGATTACATCATGTAATTCAGCAGCATCGATAGGCTTGGCCACAAAACCATCAAAACCACATTCTTGTATCTGTTCCATGATCTCTAATTTCGCAGCTGCTGTTAGTGCGATCACAGGAATTTCAAATTTAGCTTTGATGGCCTTTGTTGCATCAAAACCATTCATCTCTGGCATTTGAATATCCATAAGTACACAATTGTACTTGGTCGGATCATCCATAGCCGCTACTGCTTCCAAACCGTTAACCACTCGGTCGTAGGTATGACCCCATTTGGAAATGATTTTTCCCAAAACCAAAGCGTTTACCTCATTATCCTCCGCCATCAACAAGTGTAATTTTTCTGGAAGTACAGGCTTCAAAGGAAGGATAGTTCTCGGCCCTTCTTCCTCATTGGCCAAGGTCATGTCTATTTCAAAATAGAATTTGCTACCCACTCCTACTTCAGATTCCAAATGGATTTCGCTTCCCATGATGGATAGTAATTTCTTGGTAATCGAAAGCCCAAGACCAGTACCTCCATACTTTTTATTGAAGGTTGGCTTCACCTGATCAAAATCGTCAAAAATCTTACTTTGATCTTCTTTAGCTATACCAATACCATTATCCAAAACTTCAAAATATACTCGAACCTTCTGATCAGACTTTGACAGGAGATTTACTTTCACAGCAACAATACCTCGATCTGTGAATTTCAAAGCGTTGGTGATCAAATTATTCAACACCTGTGACATTCTCGTTTTATCCCCCTTCACCAAAAGATCAAGTCGAGGATCTAAATCGAGCTGCAATTTATTTTTACTATCACGTGCGTGGAAGGTTAGGCCTTTGATAATCTGATTAAGCAGTTCGGAAAGATTGAAACTTGCATTTTCCATATGTAGCTTCCCTGCCTCAATTTTCTGGAAATCTAGCAAATCATTGATCATAATGATCAAATTATCCACTGCAAAGTTGATGGTATTTAAAGCATTTTTCTGATAATCTGTTGGAGATTCTTGAAGCAAAGAATAAACCGACCCAGAAATTGCATTTAGTGGTGTTCGGAGCTCATGGCTGATCATGGAAAGGAAATCGGACTTAATCTGATTTGCCTTTTCAGCAGCTTTTTTGGCTTCGTCTAGTTTTTCTTCAAATTCCTTCTGTTGGCTAATATCTGTCAAATAGCCATACCAAACCATATCTCCCGTATCGAGGGTTTGTGGTCGTGCTGCTCCAAGCACCCATCGATATTCTCCCGAATCACCAATTTTTACTCGGAACTGACAAAGCCATGGCTCAAGCTTTCTAGCCGAAGCCACAGACGTCATGATTACATTTGGCAAATCCTGAGGATGAACATTTGACATTGCCGTACCAATATCCTTGAGACTTTGAGCCTCTTCTGAAGAAATCCCGAGTACAGAACGGATACCCTTTGACAAAAAGGCAAAGCGAATTTCCCCTTCGGCTGAAAGCACCATTTGATAAAGCCCACCTGGCACTTGGTCTGTAAGGTTCATCAAAAATTCAGTGCTGTCCTCCAAGGACCGCTCTAAGCTAATTTTCTCTGTGACGTTTCTAAATGAAACTACAATACAAGTCTCCCTATTTGATGCTATCCGCTTTGACTTAATCGCTAGATTCAATGCATCCCCTTGATGGTTTTTTATACTCGTAAGTATTTCCACCCCCTCAATGGTAGGATTTTCGATCCAAGATTTAACAGGCTCATCATCTAAAACAAAAGGGGAAAAATCTTCCAAAAACTTAGGTGAGTTTGATTCGTCAAAATCAAAGAGCTTTTTTGCTTCGGAATTTATAAGACGTACCAACCCAGATTCGGTAAGCAAAATCATCGCTTCTAGGGAATCCATGAATAGGGTTTGGAAAAAATCTAATTCAGATTTCGCCTCTTGAATGGTAGTATCATTCCATACTATTCCAGCGATCTTTTTTTGGTTTAGATCTACCATGTAATGTTCCCAGGCAACCTTGAATTTTTTAGGAGCGATCAGCTCCAAGTATGTCTCACCTTGGTCATTTTTGGTAAAGCCTTTTACCAGTGATTTAAACGCACTCCTTATGGGCTTATCGATTTTCTTTTTATCGAGTTTAACAACCTTTGGAAGTTCAAGCATTTGGCGAGCTATTTCATCCAGTTGAAAAGAATTGGCTTCCGAGTCATATTCCCATTTTCCAACTTCTGCCAAGTCCGCCGAGGACTGAATGAGTCGATTCTGAACTGCATCAGCAGGATTGATGATATGAACGGCCTGCTTAGTAAAAGTGGTAATAAAGAAGCGCTCACCTGAGAAAGAAATCTTTAAATCTAGGGAAACAAAAGAATTTTCCTTTGTTTGAAATCGAGCTGTAGCTTCCTCAGTGGATTGTGCCTCCTTCGCTTTTTTCCAAACCTTATTAAAGGACTTTTGATCCTCTGGATGGATCAAATTTATTGGACTTGTGTTAACTAATTCTTCGTATTTGAATCCTATTTTATTCAGGGCCGTGGCATTCAAAAAAGTTATAAAATCAAACTCGCCTATGATGATAGCATCTGGGTTAGAACGAACATATTCTATAGCTTCGGCTTTCGTAGGAGTTTCATTTGCTTCCAGTGGTTTTCCATGGTAAAAAAGAAAATAGTTTGATTCGTTTTCATGAGGTAATTCCAAAGAGAAAGAATACTCATTCTCTTTAACCTCCAAAACTAGCTCCTCTTTGAAAATGTATGAGTTAACATCCAGCCCAAGGCCTACTAAATTACGCTGCTCTAGCTTATCGCCGATCTCCTTCTCGAAGAGCTCGTTTCCATAAAAAATAGTGTAGGGGTATGTGTCATCCGCCAAAAAAACCATCTCTGATGACTCATAGACGATTTTTTTAAAAGTACTGTTGACCCCCTTTTCTGGCATGTGCTCTGTTCCTAACAAAGTATAGGTGAATTCTAGCGTTACAAACAGTAGCAAACATACACTATTTTGTATTTTATATCAAATATTATGTTTTATAAATACAAAAAATTGATTTCTGAAAAATGAAACTTTAAGGGTCATCCATTGATTTTTTTGACAAAAAAATACCGCAATCGAAGATTGCGGTATTTAAGTAATTGAGGAAAAGACTTTTAAACGCCTTGTTTGATCAAGTTTAATGCAGAACCTGCTTCAAACCACTTGATCTGCCCTTCATTATAGGTATGGTTTACCTTAATTTTATCAACTGATCCGTCAGCGTGATTTAGGACTACTTCAAGACCTTTACCTGGGGCGAAAGTCGTTAACCCAAGGATGTCAATAGAATCATCTTCTTGGACTAATTCATAATCCGCTGGGTTATCAAAAGTCAAAGCAAGCATGCCCTGCTTCTTCAAGTTCGTCTCATGAATTCTTGCAAAAGACTTCACTAAGATTGCCCTTACTCCCAAGAATCGAGGCTCCATAGCAGCATGCTCTCGAGATGAGCCTTCGCCATAGTTTTCGTCTCCCACGACAATTGATCCGATGCCAGCAGCTTTATATGCACGCTGAGTAGCTGGTACCTCGCCATATTCACCAGTCAATTGATTTTTGACCTTGTTAGTCTCATCATTGTATGCATTGACTGCACCAATCAGCATATTATTAGAAATGTTATCCAAATGACCTCTATATCTCAACCATGGCCCTGCCATTGAGATATGATCTGTGGTGCACTTGCCTTTAGCCTTGATCAAAAGCTTTAGACCTTTCAAATCCGTACCTTCCCAAGGCTTAAAAGAATCCAATAATTGAAGTCGATCAGACGTCGGGGATACCTGGATTTTAACTTTAGATCCATCAGCAGCAGGAGCCTGAAAACCAGCGTCTTCCACGGCAAATCCCTTAGGAGGCAATTCAAGTCCTCGTGGTTCATCAAGCTTCACCTGATTACCCTCTTCATTAGTCAAGCTATCAGTTAATGGATTGAAGGTAAGATCTCCCGCAATTGCCAAAGCAGTTACTATTTCTGGAGATGCGACAAAAGCATGTGTATTTGGATTACCATCCGCACGCTTCGCAAAATTTCTATTGAATGAGGTGATAATGGAATTTTTCTCCTGCTTATCAGCCCCATGTCTGGCCCACTGACCGATACATGGTCCACAAGCGTTAGCCAAAACGACACCACCCATTTTACCAAAGGTATCTAAGAAACCATCTCGATCTACAGTAAATCGAACTTGCTCAGACCCAGGTGTGATGGTGTACTCTGATTTAGCGACCAATTTTTTATCAACCGCCTGCTTTGCCAACGAGGCTGCTCGAGAAATATCCTCATAAGAAGAGTTGGTACATGAGCCAATCAAACCAACTTCAAGTTTTGCTGGCCAGCCATTCTCTTTAACAGCAGCAGCAAACTTGGAAATTGGCCAAGCCAAATCGGGAGTGAATGGTCCGTTCACATGTGGCTCAAGCTCTGAAAGATTAATTTCAATTACTTGATCAAAATATTTTTCTGGATTTGCATAGACTTCATCATCTCCAGTAAGGTGCTCTGCAATTGAATTTGCTAGAGCTACCACGTCAGCACGACCAGTTCCTTCAAGGTATGCCGCAGTCTTGTCATCATATCCAAAAATCGAAGTAGTTGCGCCGATTTCTGCACCCATGTTACAAATGGTGCCTTTACCAGTTGCTGATAAAGATCTCGCACCATCTCCAAAGTATTCTACAATTGCACCTGTACCACCTTTTACGGTTAGTATACCTGCCACTTTCAAGATTACGTCTTTGGCCGCTGTCCAACCAGACATCTTGCCAGTTAATTTGACACCGATAAGTTTTGGGAATTTCAGCTCCCAAGGAAGACCAGCCATCACATCACAGGCATCTGCTCCACCTACACCGATAGCAACCATACCAAGACCACCAGCATTTGGTGTATGTGAATCTGTTCCAATCATCATCCCCCCTGGAAAAGCGTAGTTTTCCAATACTACTTGGTGAATGATACCAGCCCCAGGCTTCCAGAAGCCAATTCCATATTTATTTGAAACAGAAGCTAGAAAATCAAATACTTCCTTGTTTTTGTCCTTGGCTTTTGTCAAATCTTTTGCAGCTCCAACCTCAGCTTGGATCAAGTGATCGCAATGCACCGTGGAAGGAACAGCGACTTGATCTCTACCTGCCTGCATAAACTGCAAAAGAGCCATCTGTGCCGTGGCATCTTGCATGGCCACGCGATCAGGCTTAAAGTCTACATAGGAGCCACCTCTTTGGTAAGCTTCAGTAGCTTCTCCCTCGGATAAGTGTGCATAAAGAATTTTTTCTGTCAAGGTAAGTGGCTTGTTTACTGCCTTTCGTGCTGCTTGGATACGCTGAGGGTATCGAGCATATACTTCCTTGATCATGTCAATATCAAAAGCCATAAATTAGTTGTTTAGTGAATTAAAAACTCAATTGATTTCACGAAGTGCAAATATACTAACCTGACGGCACAATCACGAGCCATAAATCACGGCTATAAGGCACTTCACATCAATTTAAAATGAATATTAAAAGCAAAGTTCCCTAAAACAGGAAAAACATTACTCCAAGGACATAAATAAATCCAACCAGAAAAAACCAAAATGAAAATTTCAAAATTTTAGCCGCAGAAACCCCTGTGATCGCTAAAAGCGGCAAAAGCCAAAAAGGCTGGAGAAGATTAGAGATTTGATCTCCGTAAGAAAACGCCATGACCATTTTCCCTAAAGGTAAGTGAAGCGAAACTGCCGCATCCATAAGAATGGGACCCTGAACGGCCCATTGACCACCTCCTGAAGGAACAAAAAAATTAACTACAGCCGCTGAAACAAAAGTATACACCGGTAGAGACTCTGCACTGCTATTTTCAAAAACCCAGGTAGAAAAAGAGCTTAAAACGCCAGAATCACTCAGCATTCCCAATATTCCGGCATAAAAAGGAAATTGAATAAAAATATCAACTGAACTTTTGATCCCTTCGCCAACTGATTCGGTAAATCTATCTAATGATTTATACACAACGAGAACCAAAGCAAAAAGCGTAAAATTAACCAAGTTCAAATCAAAGAAAGAAGCCAAGGTTTCTTTGGGTTGGAAGGCAGCGACGCCAACAATTAGCAACATCAAAATCCCCACCCATCTCGCAATTGAAGGGCCATCTCCTGTTGGAATAGCACGAAGTGGAATAGCGTGGGTCGGAGAATAGGAGCTCTTTGAAACCGAAGCCAAAATAAAAGCCGTTATGACAAAAGCCAGAAATAAACCCGACGTCACTAGACTATTGAAGGAAGAGAGTATAGAATCAGAAATTGGGATCACACCAATCATCTCTTCCAAAAAGTGGTCTTTTTCGGCAACCTTTAGCGGAGCAGAACCTGAAAAACCGCCATGCCACACTGCCATGCCCAAGGCACCACATGCGGCAAGAAGCCCGGCGTGAACCCGAACTCCCTTTTCTCTTAAGGCAATCGTTACAAATCGAGCAAGCAGAGCTCCAACGATCAAACCAAAACCCCAATTCAATAGACCGGCGATCATGGCTATACCTGCAATAAAAACAGCTGCTGAAATATGGGTCTGAGGGAGGTCTGCGAGCTTACGCAAGAAAGAATAAATCGGTTTGTAGATAGCTAGGCAATACCCAAAAACCAAAATCATCATCATTTGGAGGGTGAACCCGAGCAAACTAAAGAACCCATTTCGCCAAAATTCCAAAGTGATTAAAAAATTTTTTATTACCCCTTGCTCGAGGGAGCTCAAGCTTTTCACACTCAAAATAATGCAGATCATCGTCAATAAAATGACTATGAAAAAGGGATTCACGATAGATGAAGGGAATAGCTTATTTTTCAAAACTAAGCTTATTTTTATGTGATAAAATAAAGCAGTAATATTAAGAGTTATTCGGTAAAAAACACCAAATAGAATTACCGCTGCATCGACTGAAGGATTTGAATGGAATTAGTATTTAATCCGTTTTCCGTTACACTATTGATATCGAGTACGCTTGTCGGCGTGCTCTGTATATACATTGCATTTTTATTGAAGGATTTAGTGCGATGGGTGGCTCTCACCATGGTTTCTGTGTCCATTTGGGGATTTTTTTACGGCCTCGAGCTTGCAAGCCTTAACCTAGAAGACATGCTTCTATGGGGCAAAATTCAATATCTAGGTATTGCACTTGCTCCAGCCTTTTGGGTCTACTTTTGCCTAAGGTATACAGATTATAAGCCCCAAAGGAATAAGGTATTGATCATCAGTATGTTTATCATCCCTGTAATCACGATGTTATTGGTGTTTACAAACTCCTTTCACCACCTCCATTACCGAGAAGTAGGAATTAATCTCAATGGACCCTTTCCACTTCTAAAAATCACCCCAGGGCCTTGGTATTATTTCAATGTCCTCTATGCCTATCTACTTTTCACTTTTGGTATTCTGATACTTTGGAAGCGATTTAAATTTGCCGATCCGTTGCATAAAAATCAGACTCGGATCATCTTTGCCGCGGGAGCGTTCCCAATATTTTTCAATTTACTTTATCAGACAAAATTGTTCGTACCATATGATGGAATAGACCTGACCACTTATGCGTTCCTTTTCACCTACATCATAGTGGGCGTGGCTGTATTGAAGTATAATTTATTCAGCATTAAACCCATTGCCCGAGACAAGGTTGTGGAAGCGATTACGAAAGGAGTTTTGGTCTTAGACGAAAAGAAACTGATTGTGGATTTCAATCCATTTATGAATCAGTTTAATCCCAAAGAGAAAGAACTGCGATCTACTTTTGATAGTCGACGCGTATTCAAAGCATATCCTGAAATTCTTGAACTTCTGAACACCTCAACTGTCAGAACTTTGGATACCGAATTACTTGTCAATGGTAAATCCAAAATCGTCCAAATTGAAGCTATTCCAATTGAAGATAAAAATTCCTCTTTGACCGGAATGGTGCTATTGTTTGATGATATCACTGCTGAGGTAGAAATCAAGAAAAAACTGGAAACCCAAACGGCTGATCTGCGTCAATTGAATGACCTGAAGGATAAGTTTTTCAGCATTATTTCCCACGATTTAAAAGGGCCAATTTTTGGAGTGACCGAATTGATCCACTTAACCCAAACTGGTCTCATATCCAAGGAAGAGTTTGTAGACTTGATTCCGGAAATTTCCAAGAACATGACCAATGTCTCAGTACTTTTGGAAAATTTGCTCGCTTGGTCTAGTTCTCAATTGCGAGGAGAACAGCGGTTCCCCGAAAACTTTGACTCACTCAAAGCTCTTGCAAGCCAAAGGGACTTGTTGGACCGGATTGCGAAGGAAAAAGGAGTTAAAATTAAGTTTACTACGGAGGATGAAGTTTGGGTCTTTGCAGACAAAAATATGATCGATTTGGTACTAAGGAATCTGATCAATAACGCCATTAAATTCTCGAAACCAGAAGGCGAAATTCATCTCAGCTCTGAAATTGTTCAAGAAGATGTCAAAATCTGCATCAAGGATTTTGGAATTGGTATTACCCCCGAAAACTTAGAAAAACTTAGAAACGGAATCAGTTTTACAACGAAAGGTCAAAATAATGAATCAGGGACTGGTCTCGGTTTAGTTTTGGTTCGTGAATACCTGAAGAAAAACAACGGCAGTTTGACCATTACTTCTGAACTGGGTAAAGGTTCCACTTTTTGCATCACCCTGACCAAATCGGCAAATAATACGCGCAAGAAAAAAGTTAAAGCTGAGTTAAAAAACTCATAGTATCTACCCCATCAGCGTAGTCAGAAACTGAGGGATATTGTGCTGCACCAAAGGGAATGTAATTCTGTCCCCCTCCTACTATACACTGAATTTTTTCTCGATCACGCTCTAGTTTATTTTTCAAATCTTTGTCAGTATCGTATACTTCATAATAAAGTACCGCGATCGGGGAAACCAGTTGAGAGTCCTCTTTGAGCAATACAAATCCATTATCTAAATGAGGGGTCTTATTCACCAGATAAATAGATTTATTGTACTCATAATTATTAAAGTACTTATGGTGATCGGCAACCCAATTGTAAGTTTCAAGGTAGCCGAGGAGTGATTGTAGATCTATTTTATCCTTCACGTAAATTTTGGATACGTTTCTACAACCCAATCCGAAATAGGTGAAAATATCTTTGCCTAAATTCAAAACTTCTTCTTCTGTTTCTTCTCCGGTGAGCACGGCAATGGAGGTCCGATTCTTCCTAATGATATGTGGGTATTTTCCAAAATAGTAATCGAAGTATCGAGATGAATTATCACTACCAGTGGCGATATAGGCATCCTTATTCTTGAGCATTGGCTCCACCGAGATGAAGTCTTCCAAACCCTTGTTAGCTTCAATGAGTCTCTCAATAATCCACAGCATAAGCACAGAATCTGAGGTACTCAGCTTCACCGCAGCTTTATGGCCTGAAAGCAAAACACACATTAAATCATGAAAACCAACAGAGGGAATATTGCCAGCCATCAATACCCCAATAGATTTTGGGGATTTTTGAGTCTTCACATCGTAATTTGATAGCCAATTTTGCAGCTCTTCTAGATCAAGCATTTGAATAATTCCCTTAAAAGCACTTGCACATGCTATGGGCGTAAACCAGTTGTTTTGGTTTTTTGCTCTGATAAATAATTCTGGATTTTCTTCATCCAAAATTTTAATCATATCACCCTTGAGGGCTTGTAATGCTTCGACTGTTTGCTCTAACACCATATTCAATTCTTGATGGCCAAAGTTACCTAAATAGAACCAAGTCTTGAAAGAATCGATTTAAATTCGTTAGTGTGACAACTTTTTTATTGCCTGTCAGTTTTAAGCTTAGTATTTTTGTCACTCAAAATTTTGAATAGATTATGGCTATTATGATTACTGACGAATGCATCAATTGCGGTGCATGCGAGCCAGAATGCCCAAATACGGCAATATATGAAGGTGGAGTAGAATGGACTTGGGGTGGAGGAACTGCTTTAAAAGAGGTTACCCTTGACGATGGTACAGTGGTACAAGGTAACGAAAAGCAGGAGCCAGTCTCAGATGAATTTTATTACATCGTTACCTCAAAATGCACAGAGTGTAATGGCTTCCATGAAGAACCTCAATGTGCCGCGGTTTGTCCTGTAGATTGCTGCGTAGATGATCCTGATCACCCAGAGTCTGAGGAGGAATTATTGGCCAAGAAGGCATATTTGCATCAGGAATAGTTTCCCACTTCTTTATCAAAAACAGAGATTCATTTCCGGTTTTTGGCTTTTTGTCTCCTTATCTGAGCTTAAGAGGTAAAAAATTTAGCCTAAATCGATGAATTCTCCTGCCTAAATGTTTTAACTTAGGCGGCAACATTAATTTATACCCAACAAAATTACAGCACTGTGGAAGATCAAAGAGGTTATGACAGAGAGGAAATTTTCTCTAAAAAAGTGAAGGCAGGAAAAAGAACTTACTTTTTCGATATCAAATCAACCAGAGCCAACGATTACTATTTAACCATTACCGAAAGTAAGCGAAAGCAAAACGGCGACAACTTTAGCTATGAGAAGCACAAAATATTCTTGTACAAGGAAGATTTCCTAAAGTTTGTGGACGCGCTTAATGAGTCCGTGGACCATGTTAAAAATGAATTACTGCCAGATTATGACTTTGAGCAGTTCTCCAACGAAGAAGACGAAGGCGAATACAACAAGGAACTTAGATGGGAATAATTCGGATTTGTAAGCTTTTGTTTTAGTTTTACAAAAGGTTAGAAATACTAGTATATTAGAGGAGGCTTCGGCCTCCTTTTTAGTTCAGCATGCAGAAATTCTTCATTTACACCTTCTTATTTATCGTCCTCTTTGGGCTTTTTGGTTGGTATTTTTCTGATATCACCTTCTTTTTTGTTATTTCCTTAATTATCTCGGCCATTCTCAGGCCCTTGACAAATAAGCTGAACGACTTTCACCTTCTTGGCCAGCATATTCCTCGATGGACTGCCATTATTTTATCCTATTCAGCTATCATCACCGTTTTGATTTTGCTTTCCTTTCTTTTTTTCCCCCTGATCAACAATCAAATTAATATACTCAGTGAATTGGATCTTGAGGGTATCTATGAAACTATCAAAGTACCGATCTCAAAAGTTGAAATCTTCCTATTCAAATACGAATTACTTGAAAACAAACCAGGATTACTTTTTGAGGAAATTAAGGATACTTTCATCGCGGCCATCAGTAATATCAATGTTGGCAAATTCATTAGTGGGATCATCAACACTACGACCACTGTACTGATTGGCTTCCTCGCTGTGGCTTTTATTACATTTTTCTTACTCTTGGAAAATGGCCTTTTGAGGAGAAACTTCCTCAACCTAATCCCAAACCCATACTTTGAGCTTTCAGTGGCTACTATTACCAAGATAGAAAAGCTTCTTTCAAACTACCTTACTGGCCTTTTACTCCAAGTTTTGGCCATATTCTCACTAGCGAGTCTAGGATTGACCATTGTCGGCGTAGACTATGCTTTGACCATTGCCTTGTTTGCCGCAGTTGCCAATTTAATTCCTTATGCCGGACCCTTGCTTGGCTCCACATTTGGAATAATTGTCGGTATTTCTACGGGTGATTACGAATCAGGCGCACAGCTTAATTACCTGATTTTTAAAATACTGGCAGTATTCGGAGTAGTACAAGTCACTGATAATATTCTTTTACAGCCCATGATTTTTTCAAAATCTGTGAAAGCACATCCTCTTGAAATATTTGTTGTTATCTTTGCCGGGGCAAAATTGGCCGGGGTAGTCGGGATGATTTTTGCCATTCCGGTCTATACCATTTTTAGGGTTGCCATTATGGAATTCTACCAAGGGTATAGATCCTACAGAATATTTAAAATAAAATAAATCAGTCCATGGCCTTACAATGTGGCATCGTAGGACTTCCCAACGTGGGAAAATCCACCCTTTTCAATGCGCTTTCCAGCGCAAAAGCTGAAGCAGCAAACTTTCCTTTTTGTACAATCGAACCAAACGTCGGAGTGGTAACTGTCCCTGACTCGCGTCTTGAAGTACTTCAAAAACTAGTGAACCCTCAGAAATTACTCCCAACAGTAATTGAATTTGTGGACATCGCAGGCCTGGTCAAAGGAGCTAGCAAGGGAGAAGGTCTAGGAAATAAATTTCTGGCGAATATCAGAGAAGTTGATGCTGTAATTCATGTGATTCGATGCTTTGAAGATGAAAATATCGTCCATGTGGCAGGTTCTGTAGATCCACTTTTTGATAAAGAAGTCATCGACACCGAACTCCAGCTAAAAGACTTGGAATCCGTAGAAAAACGAATCCAAAGAATTGAGAAAATAGCCAAATCAGGTGATGCGAAAGCCAAGCATGAACTCACCATTTTACAGTCTTTTCAAACCGCTCTCAAAGAAGGCAAAAATGCAAGAGCTGTAGATTTAGACAAAGAAGACGCTGTCTTTATCAAAGACTTGCAATTGCTCACGATCAAACCGGTGCTCTATGTTGCTAATGTGGATGAGGAGAGCATACAGAACGGTAATCACTTTGTAGATCAATTGAAAGAAGCTGTGAAAGATGAGAATGCTGAAGTCGTAGTGCTTTGCGGTGCCATAGAATCTCAAATTGCTGAATTTGATGATCCTGAAGAAAAATCTATGTTCTTGGAAGAGTATGGATTGAAAGAGAGCGGTCTGAACAAATTGATAGCAGCAGCGTATGCTTTACTAGATCTAATCACGTATTTCACAGCCGGACCACAAGAGGTTCGCGCTTGGACCATCAAAAAAGGATGGAAAGCTCCACAAGCAGCAGGAGTAATTCATTCAGATTTCGAGCGAGGATTTATCAAGGCAGAAGTGATCAAACTAGAAGATTACGAAAAATTTAGAACTGAGGCCGGTTGTAGAGAAAATGGTAAAATAGCCATTGAAGGGAAAGAATATATCGTGAAAGACGGTGATATAATGCATTTTAGGTTCAACGTCTAACATTTTATTTAAAAAAAACGTACTTTTACCGTTCGTTTATCACCCTAAACGTGTTTTCAATATTTAATCATCTCAATATTTTTAATCGTTGTGAGAGTCAGACTAATATTTTCCCTAAAAAACAAAGGTTCCTTTTTACCTTTTCACCATCAGTATATCCTAGCCCAATTCTTAAAAGGGCTCATTGTAAAAGGTGGTAGAGAAGAGTTCTTTAACTATCATTACTTCAACTTCTCCGGCCTGAAAGGGCAAACCAAGATTAGTAGAAGTGGTCTTCATTATTACTCCAGCCTAGTCACCCTAGTTCTTGCTGCTGAAAGTGAAGAGTTTATGGACTACATGCTAGAGCAAGTATTTTCCATGTCGAAGATCGAGCTTGGCAATTTGATTTTGGTGCCAGAGTATACCGAAATAGAGATAGAGCCTACTTTGGAGCCATCCAATAAATTTGTTTGTATCTCGCCATTGGTACTCATCACTCCAGCTTTCAACGAAGAAGCAGGAAAGAGATTTATCAATCCGGACACTGATGAATTTTCAGATTTGCTCTATGAATCTACCCTGACCCGTATGGAAAAATCAGGCTGGTATACCCCAGAGCAAATGGAATCTTTCTTCAAGTTTCAAGTTGTTCCAGACATGGTTTATGTCAATCGCTTGAAGGAGCAGCAGAAAAAATTCGCAAGAATTTACGCTGTTTATGATATGGACGTGAAGTACGAAGTACGTGGCTATACGCTCCCATTCACCTTGTATGCAGCCCCTGAAGTTCAAGACTTTGTGTTTAAGTGTGGACTTGGCGCTTTCACCCATAAAGGATTTGGAATGCTTGATTTAGCAAATCACCCATCTGGGGAAAGAACCACTACCTATAAATTCAAACGAGAAGGCTTTGTGCCTTACAAGCCTACCGAACGCCAAAGACAAAATGTGGCAGACTCTGACGAATCAAAGGATTCGACGGAAGATAAATCAGAAGATTAATCAAAACCTCCCAATTGGGAGGTTTTTTTTATAGTCTTCGACGATTCGGCTGAAGATAAACGTAACCGACTAGCTGGTCATAACGCGACCCAAGGTTTCGAAAGTAAACAAGGACTTCGTACTCATTTTCAGTTTCGAAGTGGCTCCCCTCGAAAGGCAAAGTATCAAATTCGCCATCGCTATTCTTGTACGCGTATTGGTAATCATACCAACCTTGCTTGAGCAACATAGTACTTTGATAAACTTTGAATTCGTCATTCCAGACCATTTCGCTCTGCTCGGATTTACCCCAATTTGTCATGGAGCCGAGTAAGTAAACCGGCTGATCAGTCTTTGGAATGGAAAGATTGAAAGTGGTCAGAATATATTCACTTTCAATTTCCGGATTTCCTGAAGGTCTGTCATTTGTAAAAACTATATACTGCCCATTCAAGTCTAAATACTGAGAATAACTCTCTCGAATTCGAGGCTCATCGATAGTAGCCATCGCATCGATCCGGTCTTTTTGAACCTGGATATCTGCTATATTTACCCCTGTCGCACGAATAAATCGCAGATCGACAAATCGAAATTCATTCCCGGCCATGAAGGTATTTTCTCCATCAAAGCTTTCAAATCGCATGATATTGGAGCTCTCATTCAAAAATGTGGGCTTTTTCATGATCTTGGCATTATCCCATCTTTGGTTTTGTCGAATCACCAATTTCACTTGATTGGCAGGATCCATTACCTCTCCTTTTGAATAGTTTACGATCGCATTGATTTGCTGAGATTGAAGTCGTTTTTCAGTTTCCGTTGGAGGTACTACCGCTGCACCCACTGTAAAGAGGTTTTCGTAAACCATAAATCTTTTAGTCAGCACGACTTCAGACTCATCACGTCCACGATAGACTTTAAGAATATAATTTCCTGATTTTGTGACATTTGGAACTTCAAACCTGTAGTTAATATATGGAAATCGAGTATTCATTGAATAGGCATATTCCAATATATTGAACTCATTAAAAACAGTCAGGAAATCATTATCTCTCAGCTGAGATTTCTCCCAATTTGCATCACAATGAATCAACTTGGCAGAGTAGTGCTCCGGGTCATAAGCGATATCATCAAAAAGTAAAACCAAAGGTCTCCCTCCTCCTAATGGAACAACCGGAGAATCTAATTGTCCATACACTTCAGTACCTAAAGGAAATAATCTAACAGATTGAATATGATCTAGATAAACCTTATTTTCATTTTGAGCTGACGCCAAAAAAGGACTAATGAATAAAAAGAAAAGTAAGAATCGCATTTCAAAAGATAATCAATTCGACAAGGAAACACTTTCCTGAAGTTCTGAAATTTTGTCCACGAGATTTTCCCAACTTTGATTTGCTAGCTTAATTTTGCTCGTGATCAATTCATGAGAATCAGTGACCTCTTTGGCTTTGGATTCGTCTTGATATAAGTTGGAATCGGCAAGTTGAGACTCGAAACCAACTTTCATTTCTTCCATCTTTTCTATCTCAGATTCAAGAGTACTCAGCTCCTCTTCTAGCTTTCTCAAGTCATTTTTAATCTGCTTCAACTCACTTTGATCTTGTACTTGGGCCTTTGGCTTTGACTTCTTTTCTGCATTTTTAGGCGTGCTTGTGGCAATTGATTTTTCCTTCTGCTGGGCACTCCAAAACTCATATTCCTCGTAAGTCCCTGGATATTCTTTGATCTCATGATCCTCGATATACCAGATTTTATTTGCAACGCCCTTTATGAAATGTCTGTCGTGAGAAACAGTAATAAAAGTACCTTCATATTGATTTAAAGCCTGAATCAAAATATTTACAGACTGGAAGTCCAGGTGATTGGTTGGCTCATCAAGAAGAAGAAAATTCGCTTCAGAAATAAGCGTTTTAGCTAGGGCAACCCGTGATTTCTCGCCGCCTGATAGCACTTTGATCTTTTTAAAGACGTCCTCATTGGTGAACAAAAAGCAGCCCAACACATTCCGTAACTCCATTTCAGTCTTTTTACTTCCGGCTTGGACCATTTCTTGAATAATCTCATTATCCAAAGTCAAGGCTTCAAGCTGATGTTGGGCAAAAAACGCTTTAATCACATTATGCCCTTGAGTTCTCTCTCCTTCAAACTTTTCAGATCCATCGATTATTCTCAAGACCGTTGATTTACCCTTTCCATTGGCTCCAATCAGAGCAATTTTATCTCCACGCTCTATTCGGGCAGTGGTTCGATCAAGAATGACATTATCTCCATAGGCTTTGGACACCTCATCCAAAACCACCACATCACGACCGGATTTTTGAGAAAATTTGAATTTAAAATTCACAGAAACTTGATCATCCACCACCTCATGAACCTTGTCCATTCGGTCTAAGGCTTTGATTCTCGACTGCACTTGATTTGACTTGGTGGCCTTGGCACGGAAGCGCTCAATAAAGCGCTCCGTCTGCTTGATCATCTGTTGCTGATTTTCATAGGCGTTTTGCTGGATTTCCATCCGCTCCTTCTTTTCCTCTTTGTAGAAAGAGTAATTCCCAGAATAAAGAGTAAGGGAATTATTGGCCACCTCAACAGTACTACTGATGCAATGATCTAGGAATGTTTGATCGTGAGAAACCACCACAACAGCACCTTCATACGTTTTGAGGTAGTTTTCCACCCATTCGATTGAAGGTAAGTCCAGGTGATTAGTAGGTTCATCCAGAAGCAAAAGTGCAGGCTTCTCCAATAGAAGTTTTGCAAGCATCACGCGCATTCTCCAACCACCGGAAAAGGTCCGAAGCGGACGGTCTAAATCCGCCGAGGAAAACCCAATCCCCGCCAAAACCTCTGCTGCTTTGGCCTTGATCGTATATCCTTCGTTGGCTTCAAACTGATCCTGAAGTGAAGCAAGCTTATTCATGATCTCTTCCGAATAATCAGTCTCCATTTGCTTCAAGACGGCATCGATCTCCTCCTGGAGACCAAGAGTCTCTTTGAAAGCCTCCAATGCCACATTTAGAATACTATCATCTGATTGATACGAGAGCAAATCCTGATTTAGAAACCCAATAGTACAATCTTTCGCCTTTTGCACCTCACCCGCACTTGGCTGATAATCTCCATGAATAATCTTTAAAAGAGTGGACTTGCCAGTTCCATTTTGACCCACCAAACCTATTTTATCTTTAGGTTTGATGTGAAGATTGGCATTTTCGTAAAGCGGGCGCCCGCCGATAAAATAGGATAGGTTACTAATCGAAAGCATGACGTAAAAATAAAGATTAACCCGTTGATAAAGTTGTTCTTCCCAAATAATATGAAATGATTAACTTCAATATCTAATTCAACTTGAAATGAAACGATCTAATTATATTCTAGGGGCTTTGATCTCCAGCACATTACTGTATTACTCCTGTCAAAATGGCGAGTCAAAAGATATGGCTGTTCAGCCCGTCATCCCAGGTCAAAATTCTGTAGACATCTCATCAGCAAAAGCGGATGCAGAATTGGAAAAACTTCGCTTACCGGATGGCTTCAAAATTGAAGTTTGGGCAGAAGATGTACCCAATGCTCGCTCGATGACCATTTCAGAAAATGGTACTGTCTTCGTCGGAAATAGACAAGAAGATAAAGTCTATGCACTTATGGACACTAACAAAGACGGAAAGGCAGACAAGCGCTACACGCTGGCAAGTGGGCTCAGAATGCCAAATGGGGTAGCCATAAAAAATGGAGACCTCTATGTAGCAGAAGTAAGCCGAATTTTGAAGTTTCGAAACATTGAGAAAAATCTCTCGAATCCGACTTATGAAGTGGTTTTTGATGGGTATCCCACTGAAGGCCATCACGGTTGGAAGTTCATTTCTTTTGGTCCTGACGGTAAATTGTATGTTCCCGTGGGAGCACCCTGCAATATCTGTGAATCAGAAGATGAGATTTTTGCGAGCATCACGAGATTAGATGTAGATCAACCTAATCCTAAACCAGAAGTGTTCGCGCATGGAGTCCGTAACTCAGTAGGCTTTGATTGGGATCCAACCACGGGAAATCTGTGGTTCACAGATAATGGTCGCGACATGATGGGCGACGATATACCAGATTGTGAGCTGAACGTGGCGACCGCAGCAGATCAACATTTTGGGTATCCTTACTGGCACGCCGGGACGGTTAAAGATCCTGATTTTGGGGGAAATAAAGATCAAAACAACTACATAAAGCCTGCAGCAAAACTAGGAGCGCATGTTGCTCCATTGGGTATGCGATTTTACGAAGGCGACATGTTCCCTGCGAAGTACAAAAATCAAATTTTCATCGCAAAGCATGGGTCTTGGAATCGAAGTAAAAAATCTGGATATAACTTAACTATTGCCCAGAAAAATGGAAATAACACTATTTCCTCTGAAGAGGTTTTTATCTCTGGCTGGTTAGATAATGCAAGTCAGGAGGTTTGGGGTAGACCGGTGGATGTTCAGGAACTCCCAGATGGAAGTCTCCTCATCTCAGATGATATGGTCGGAGCCATCTACCGAGTGACTTATTCTAAATAAAAAAAGGAGGCAAATGCCTCCTTTTTTTATTTCAACCAATCTGGTTTAGTAGTAACCACCTTCGCCTGAAGCTGGTTGAGTAGATTGTAAAGTCCAAAATAGGTTCGGTTGATATACAGCCCATGTCTGGATCCTCGAGCCTGTCTAGAATTTTTGAACATCTTATCGTTTGAAATTCGATCTCCCAAAGCAAAGATTTGCTCAAAGAATGCGTCATCTGCAAAATCAAATTCATCAACATGAAATGGCTTGCCCAAAAGAGAAATCATTTCTTTAAACACAGACTTAAAATATTCCTTTTCTACTGCTGAATCCTTATCTGAAATGAACTCTAGGTCATAAAAGATTTTATTCAGCTCATCTTCTTTAATCAGTAAATCCTTTTTGATCAAGGCAAAATACCCTCGATAAAAATCTTCAGGAATCACCTTCACACAGCCAAAATCAATAATTCCAAGTACCCCATCATCCTTTACTATGAAATTACCCGGATGCGGATCAGCATGCACTTGCATGATATTATGCACTTGATGGTGATAAAAATCCCAAAGTGCTTGTCCGATTTGGTTTTTCAATTCCTGACTTGGATTTGTCTCGAGCCATTCTTTCAAATGATCTCCCTGAATCCAATCCATGGTGATGATACGCTCTGAAGAAAGCTCGTCATAGTATTTTGGAAAGAATAAGTTCTTAATGTGGGAACAAGCTTCCGAGATCTCACGAGAGCGCTGCACCTCCAAAACATAATCCGTCTCTTCGAGTAGCTTCTCCTCCACCTCTGCCATATAATGATCTAATTCTCGCTCATTCATATTTAAAAGACGAAGCGCAAATGGACGAACCAATTTCAAATCCGAGCTCACCGAGTCAGCAACACCTGGATACTGAATTTTGACCGCATATACTTTCTCCCCAATAGTCGCCTGATGAACCTGACCAATGGAGGCAGCATTCACTGCAGATCGAGTAAAAGTATTATACATTTCCTCCGGAGTCCTGTCAAAGTATTGGCGAAAAGTTCGAACCACCAAGGGATAACTAAGCGGTGGGGCTGAATACTGAGCCATAGTAAACTTATCCTGATATGCTCTTGGAAGGAGATTTTTATCCATGGACATCATCTGAGCCACTTTAAGCGCGGAGCCCTTCAACTGACTTAATGAGTTATAAATATCCGTAGCATTATCTTGATGAAGCTGGTCTTTTTCAAGACTGGGGTTCACCATTTTTTTGGCATAATGCTTCACGTAGTTGCCACCTACTTTGGCGCCTGTGGTAAAGAATTTGGTTGCCCTTTGAACTTTTGAAACCGGTATGGCCTCCTGTTCATTTACTTTCGTAGCCATTTCGGATTATTTAGATTGGTAAATGAATTTTGCAAAGTCGAGGAAAGAATCCAGTGCGCTCTTGCCCATCAGGTCGAATCCTAAATTCACAGATTTTTCGATGGCAGCGTCCGTCTTCTCAAAACGAGGAGATTGGTCATCCATCCAATAGCGAAAGACAAACCAAACTTGTATCCAAAGAGCCTCATCATATCTATCACTCAAAATCGGCCGATCTGCAATTTCTTGAGTTTCTTTTCCCTCTAGAATGATTTCGTTAGCGAAATCCTTGAAACGTTCTTTAAATGCTTTCACCTCTGCTGGGAGTTGAGTGACATTCGATTTTTTGTCAGCATAAAGACTCAAGAGATAGGATCTATTTTTTTTCAGCTCCTCAATCCATGTAAACAAAAAACTCAAGAATTTCTCTCGTGCACTGTACTCCTTGAATACCTCTTGACCTTCCACCTGCTGGATCGTCTCTTCAAAAATTTCTAGCCAAATCGCAGATTTGATAGCTTCAAATGAAGTGAAGTAAGTATAAAACTCTTCTTCTTTCATTTTAAGATTTTTAGAAAACTTGAAAATCGACTTCGGCACGGTTCCATGTTCCAAAACCTCATGCTTAAATCCTTCAAGGATAAGTTTCCGATAATCTTTTTTGGTTGTTTTTCTTGTTGCTTTAGTTTCCATTCTTACTATTGAAATTCAAATAGGTAACACCCAAATAGGACTACAAGTTTTCAAAAGCATAAAAAAAGGAGCCAAAAGCTCCTTTAATAAATTTTATATGATTTTACGGGCTATTTCACCTGCTCAATGACAAGATTGTGATTGGTGTAAATACAGACGTCAGCAGCTATATGTAGACTTTCACGTACCATTTCTTCTGCGGTAAGATGTGGAGCAAATTTTTTCAAGGCCCGAGCCGCAGATTGTGCATACATGCTGCCTGATCCAATACTCGCTATTTCCAAATCCGGTTCGATCACATCACCAGTACCCGAAATGATCAGAATATCGTCTTGGTCCGCCACAATCATCATTGCTTCAAGTTTGCTGAGCATCCGATCCATGCGCCATTCCTTGGCTAATTCCACAGCAGCTCGCTTCATATTATTCCCAAAAGCCCCTAGTTTTTCTTCAAATTTTTCCAAAAGTGTAAAAGCATCCGCCGTGGATCCAGCAAAACCTGTTACGATTTTACCGCCTTGGAGCACTCTCAACTTTTTAACACTGCTTTTAGCTACGGTATTTCCTAGCGTGGCTTGTCCATCTGCTCCGATTACTACTTCACCATTGTGCCGAATGGCCACAACCGTCGTTGATTTTATTCTTTCCATCATATTTCTCTAGACTCAATTTTTGTACTAAAAGCAAAAAGCCCTGAAATCAGGACTTTTTGACAGTTTAATTAACTTGAATTAGATCAAAATTCTCACAGGGTCTTCTAAAAGACTCTTTAATGTCAGTAAGAATGCTGAACCAACCGCACCGTCTACTACTCTATGATCGCAGGAAAGAGTCACCTTCATGATATTTCCAATTTTCATTTCTCCGTTAGAAACGATGACAGTTTCTTTGATCCCGCCTACAGCCAAAATACAAGCATCCGGTGGATTGATGATCGCTGTAAATTCGTCGATTCCAAACATTCCTAGGTTAGAGATGGTGAAAGTATTCCCTTCCCAATCCTTCGGCTGCAATTCTTTATTTTTCGCTTTTCCACCCAGTGACTTGGCTTCATTTGAAATTTGTGATAGAGACTTGCTGTCTGCAAATCGAATCACAGGCACCAATAAACCTTCTTCAACAGCCACAGCCATTCCGATATGGATATGGTCGTTATAACGAATCTTATCCCCGAGCCAGCTAGAGTTGACTTTTGGATGCTGACGAAGAGCGGCAGCTGATGCTTTGATCACCATATCATTGAAGGAAATCTTCACTGGTGAAATTTCATTCATGCTCTTTCTTGCCTCTATAGCCTTATCCATGTTGATTTCCATGGTAAGGTAGAAATGAGGAGCTCCAAATTTGCTTTCAGCTAATCGCTTAGCAATTACTTTTCTCATTTGAGAGACATTCTCTTCTCGGTAGCTCTCCTGACCCAATGCAGGCGCAGTAGACGCTGACGCAGTTACTGGGGCGGCAGATGGGACAAAGTTTTCAATATCTCGCTTTACGATGCGTCCACCTTCTCCTGAGCCAGCAACTTGCTGAATATCTATTCCTTTCTCTTCAGCCATTTTCTTGGCCAAAGGTGAAGCTTTTACTCGATCACCATCAGAAGTTACCGCTGCCGGAGCCGCTGCTGGTGCAGAATTTGTCTGCGGAGCTGCAGCTGGTTTTGGTTCTTCTTTCTTTGGTGCTTCAGTAGGTTTTTCTTCTGACTTGCCTTCAGCTTTCTGAGCTTTAAGCAAAGTCTCAAAATCAGCTCCTTTTTCACCGATAACAGCAATTACGCCATCAACTGGCACACTATTTCCAGCTTCTACGCCAATATGAAGCAAAGTTCCATCTTCGTAAGACTCTAGCTCCATTGTAGCTTTGTCAGTCTCTACTTCCGCGATAACCTCTCCAGATTTGATCTCATCGCCCACTTTCTTCAGCCATGCAGAAATAGTCCCTTCCTGCATCGTATCTGACATTTTGGGCATGGTAATCACCGTAGCTGCGATAGACGATGTATCTATTTTTTCAGCGGCAGGACTGGGAGTCGCAGCTTCAGATTCCACTTTTTCCTCACCTTTTTCAGCCGCAGGCTCTTTTGCTTCTCCATTGGAAGACTCTTGAATTAATTCTTCAAAAGATTCTCCTTTCTCACCAATCACCGCAATGATTCCGTCCACAGGAACAGAGTCTTTCTCCTTGACACCTATATGTAAAAGTACTCCCTCCTCGTAGGACTCCAGTTCCATGGTGGCTTTGTCAGTCTCCACCTCAGCCAAAATATCTCCTGGCTTTACTGTATCTCCTACTTTTTTCAACCATGCAGCGATCACTCCTTCTTCCATGGTGTCGCTCATTTTTGGCATTCTAATTATTTCGGCCATATTTATTTCCTCTCAGGTTCAGTTTTTGAAGTGACCAAAAATAGTTTGAATAAAGTCTTTATTCAAATAATAAACTTAATTTCCGACTCGAGCTTTTTGTGAGTCTCACATTCTACACACATGCCCATTATTACTAAAAGCGACTACCAAAAACCCAAATGGCTTTTCAATGGCCATTTAGAGACGATTTATCCAGCCCTTTTTAGGAAAGTGAAGCTAGATCCACCCATTCATGAACGAATTGAAACACTTGATTCAGATTTTCTGGATTTGGATTGGTATAGAAATAATAATCCACATCTAGTCATCATCAGTCACGGCCTAGAAGGAAGCAGTGATCGCCCCTATATGTTGGGTATGGCCAAGGCATTTTTCTCTGCCGGCTTTGATGTGCTCACTTGGAATTATCGTGGGTGTGGACCTGAATTAAATAAAAAAGTGATCTTTTACCATTCTGGTGCCACATATGATCTAGATCGTGTCATCGAGCATGCTCAAAAGGCCTACGATAAAGTCTCTCTAGTCGGCTTTAGTTTAGGGGGAAATCTCACCTTGAAATATCTCGGTGAGGATAGGGAAAGAAGCTCCAAAATCAAATCGGCTGTAGCCGTCTCTGTGCCACTACACTTGGCGAGCTCCTGTGAGAAAATTTCGAGAAAAGAAAATTTTCTCTATTCCAGAAGATTTTTGAAAAGTCTAAAGAAAAAAGTGATTGACAAATCAAAAAATCATCCAGGAGAAATCCCTTTGGAGGTTTTGAATAATGTAAAAACACTCTCAGAATTCGATGATTTCTTTACCGGGCCTTTCCATGGATTTGCCGATGCAGCCGAATACTACGCAATGAATAGCGCATTATTTTTCTTGGATGGAATCGATATTCCCACTTTAGTTTTGAATGCCCAGAATGATCCCTTCCTCAGCCCGCAGTGCTTTCCAGCTACTCTTGCCAAAGATCTGAATCAAGTTTGGTTCGAATTTCCGAAGTATGGAGGTCATGTGGGGTTTTCTTCCGGAAAAGAAGGAAAACCTTATTATTCAGAGCAGCGAGCAGTTGAATTTGTAAGTAGAGAAGATTAACTTCCGAAAAAATAAATCACGAGCATACATGTGTGGAAGGTATTCCTTAGGAAAAGATAAAAAAGATCTGGAAGAGCGATTTCAGGCTGAAATGTTGGCAGAATTCAATCCACGCTATAACATAGCTCCCACTCAGCTCGTTCCCGTTATCACCTCTCAAAGCCCAAAAGGTTTTTCATTTTTTTATTGGGGCATCACTCCTGATTTCGGTAAAAACAAGCCTGTGTCTCAAAAATTAATTAACGCCAAGGCTGAAACCGTAGATCAAAAAATTTCATTCAAATCTTCATTCAAAAGTAGAAGATGCATTATTCCAGCGGATGGATTTTATGAGTGGAAAAGACTCGGAAAGAAAACGAAAATCCCCTATCGGTTTGCTTTGGCTGATCAAGGACTTTTTTCTTTTGCTGGGATTTGGGAAGAATATGAAACATTAAACGGAGACGTCCAGCATACCTTCCTCGTTTTAACCACTTCTCCTAATTCATTGGTAAGCGAAGTCCACGATCGGATGCCGGTTATCCTGAATCGTGAGGACGAAAAAAAATGGCTCGACAACTATTCTTCTCCCGAAGAGCTCAAGGCACTATTAAAACCCTACGAAGAGGATAAAATGATAAGTTTTACCGTTTCTCCCTCGGTCAACTCGGTACAGAATGATTATCCAAGTCTACTAAAAAAAGCTTCTCCCGCCGATCAGCACGGTAATTATACGCTTTTCGGATAATCCCTTTCATCAAAATCTAGAATCCATTTTTGCTTAGCAGCTATTACTTCCGATATTTACTTCCCAAGAAATAAACCCAAAAGGCATGTATAGATCGAAGATTTTAGGTGTGGGACACAACGTTCCGGAAAGAGTGGTGACTAACGACGAGCTCTCTGGAATGATGAATACAAATCACGAGTGGATTGTAGAGCGCACGGGAATAGAAGAAAGACGATGGTACACTCCGGGAAAAGAAACTGTGACCAGCATGTCAAAGAAAGCCTCCATCATGGCGATGGAGCGAGCAGGAGTCAGTGCTGAAGAAATTGATTTCATCGTTTTTGCCACCATCACTTCAGATTACTTTTTGCCTGGTAATGGTGTTTTGCTCCAGCGAGAGCTTCCTTTTAGGGAGATTGGCGCTTTAGACATTCGTAATGCTTGTTCTGGTTTCATTTATGCACTTTCTGTAGCTGATCAGTTTATTAAGACTGGGATGTACAAAAAGGTCTTGGTGGTTGGTGCAGAAATCCAATCCTCAGCCCTTGACAAGAGTGATGAAGGAAGATCAAGTTCGGTGATTTTTGCTGATGGAGCTGGTGCTGTGGTATTGGGTGCTACGGAATCTGAAAATTCAGGGATTTTATCCACCCATTTGCATTCACAGGGAAAATATGCAGAAGAGCTCTACTGCATCGCGCCAAGTTCGAGTGGGAAAATTCGAGTATCTCAGGAAATGATTGATCGAGGAGATTTCTTTTTAAAAATGAATGGAAATGCAGTCTTCAAACATGCGGTAGTTCGCTTTATGGAGGTGATAAATGAAGCCTTAGAACACAATCAAATCGACAAATCTGAGATTGATTTATTGATCCCTCATCAAGCAAATTTGAGAATCAGCCAATATGTGCAAGCAAAACTTGAACTCCCCGCCGAAAAGGTTTTTAATAATATTATGAACAAGGGAAATACCACAGCGGCAACTATTCCTATTGCCATGAGTGAAGCGTGGGAACAAGGGAAAATTAAGGAAGGTGATCTGCTTTGTTTGGCAGCCTTTGGTTCTGGGTTTGCCTGGGCATCAGCACTACTTCGCTGGTAAGTAATGGAAAATGAGCGCCTGGACCTAGACCTGTGGATGAACCAAGAGCTCATCAAAAGACAAAATCGACTGAAATCACAGATGTGGGCGATGTTTTCTGAATTAGGGAACACACTTGCCTCACATCCATTGGTTCGACATCACCCAAATTCTAAAGGAGTAAAGCTGAGCCAAGGGAACAATCTAGTCGGATACCCCTATCATGTTTTGGATTTAATTCGAGATTTTGATCCTAAAAATGGACTAAATATCCGTGTCCTAAACTGGTTTGGTCATGGTTTTTACCTCATTGTATATTTGGGCGCAGGTCGTATTGCTAATTTGCCCCTTGATTATTTGAATCAAAAACTAAAATACTCTACAGCAGATGATCCTTTTGACTATCCCGGTATGATTCTAGAGAAACTTTACACTAATCCTAAATCATTCGAAATAACTCCGGTTGGACTTCAAACTTGGTTTAAAGCGATAGAGGCCAATCATTCGAAAGAGGAAATGCGAACGCGCATAGCAAACAGCACCATAAAAATATTGGATATCCTGAATCGAAGTGTGGTATAATGGGAGAATTCGGTTATTTTTAAACTGCGTTTAATATTTTCCGTACAATTAGCGGTATTCAAGTTTTTTCACCCTTAACCCATAATTAAGGCAAAGATCAACGTTTTTGCTGATTGCTGCATATATGAAATATCTACTGTCAATCCTTTTTTTTACGATCTGCCTAAACGTTTTTGCTCAAGAACCTCGGATGGTAAAGCAGTATAATGCTGATTCCAGCCTTATGGCAACGGGTCTGATAAAAGGGTCCTTACGAGAAGGTCTTTGGAAGTATTACAATCCTAAAACAAATACCTTATTGATTGAGGGTCAATTTAAAGATGGCCTACGCGAATCAACCTGGACTGGCTACAATCCAAATGGAAAAGTCAACCTTATCACCAATTATAAAAACGGGGTTATTAATGGGCCAGTAAAAGTTTTTGACGCTGCTGGCGCCCTGAAGCGTGAGATGATTCTCCGTGATAGTATTCTAGTCGGTGAGTGGGTAGAATACTATGGCAGGACAGGTAAACCCGAGTACATAGATCCAGGTCAAGTTTTCATTCAGGGATCCTATGACAATGGCAAAAAGACTGGTCAATGGATTACTTTTCATGACAATGGAGAAGTGGCCATCCGAGAATTTTATCTAAAGGGAGAAAGAAATGGCCCATACTTGGAATATGATTACGACGGAGTATTAGTAATCGAAGGAACATACAAGGAAGGCCTTATGGAGGGCACTTTCACGGAATACTTTGATAGAAGTATGATAGTACAGCAAGGGGAATTCAAGGCAGGACAAAAAGTAGGTGAATGGAAAGCCTATTTTCCCGGGACAAAAAACCTTGAAGCGGAGGAATATTACAATGACGAAGGAAAACGGGTTGGTACTTGGAAATACTATTATGACAACAAACGCCTTGCGCGAATAGAGCGGTACGACTTGGGTATCGCAGTGGGCGATTGGGAGGAATACTATCCTAACAAACAACTAGCAAAACGCAAAACCTATGAATTAGGAGTACCAGTAGGAGAATACAAGGAATACCATGAATCGGGTAAAGTATCTGTTACGGGTCAATATGCCAACGGTATGAAAACTGGCATTTGGAAAAGCTTTTTCCCTGATGGGGAGATTTACTCCATAGGTGAGTATAGAAACGATCTAAAAACAGGGCTTTGGAAGTATTTCAATAAAATAGGAATTCTAATCGCTGAAGGGGAATACACGCTAGGTCTCGAGCAAGGCCAGTGGTTTTACTACTACGATGGCGGACAATTGAAATCTGTAGGTTCGTATGAACTGGGCTTCGAAGACGGCCTTTGGGGTCTTTTTTATGACAACAAGCAATTGACCCAAGAAGAAACCTGGTCCAATGGTCGATTGATGAACGTTGGGGATTATTATACCTACGATGGAAATAAAACCCTAGACAAAGGAACCCTAAAAGATGGGAATGGCACTCGCATTACGTATTACGTTTCCGGCCAAAAAGAGTCAGAAGGTGTACTGAGAGATGGCAAAGCTTCAGGAAATTGGACTTTTTACCATGAAAATGGCAGGAAAGCATCCGAAGGAGTAATGGTCGATGGTAAGAAGGAAGGTCCGTGGAGATACTTTAATTCTTCAGGAAGACTTTCAGATATCATCAATTACGAAAATGATGAGATCAAAGAAGAGCAAGAATCAGCTGTTACCATCCCAACCATATTTTAATTTCAAACCTTCTTCCTACCTGGATAGTTGAGAAAAGAAAAGACTTACCATGTTTGGACTATTCAAAAAGAAATCAGAGAAACAAAAGCTTCAAGACGCCTACCAAAAAAAACTATCTGAAGCGCATAAGGTATCTCACAGCAACCGTACCCAGTCTGATAAATTGATGGCAGAGGCGGAAGAAATAGCGAAAAAAATCGACCAGCTTAAGGACTAATTTGGTCAAATCCTTAATTTCACATACTATAATTTGGATTTCAAACTTTTTTGACTACATTAAGGTCATATTGTTTGAGCTAGTCCGATAGAACATTTTTTATGAAGTACATTTTATTTTAAGGGTGATTGAGCTACGGACGACCAAAAATTAATTTTTAAAAAACCCGAATCGCGAGATTCGGGTTTTCTATTTTCTAGCATAATCATCAGAAACCCGTACAATATCTTCTTCATTTGAAGGATTTTCGGGATCGGTATGCATCCAGATTTCAGCCACTACACCCCATTCATTAGCACCAACTAATCGATGCCTCTCCCCTTTTTCTAAAGAAATGACCTGATTCATTTCCATAGCCACAGGACCCTCCTGTTTGTCACTGGCACTTCTGGCTATTTCTGCTTTTCCGTAAACTAATTTCCATAGCTCCGCACGACGATGGTGATACTGCCATGAAAGTCGCTGAGCTGGGCCAACTACCAGTATTTTTGGACTTAGCTTAAGTTTCAATTGCTTTTCATCTAATTCCACTTCTTCAAAAAAATACTTTTTAAATAGCAAAATCTGGCTCTCATCCAAAACAAAAAAACCACCCCATGGCCGATCTTGATCTTCAGCTGTAATTCTCAGCTCCATTTCTTGTATGGACTTTCGAATTTTGTCGAAAACTTCAGCTTTATCTAAGGCAAAATCAAGGTTTAAATTCTTCATATCTGTAATTCAATGGGTTATGCGAAATTCAATGACTGATTGTAACAGATTTTCACTAATCTTTTCACAAACTCAATGCAACTTATGTCAATAATTCAAAAAGTATTTAATAACAGCAACCCAATTTGTGTATTTTTTTAATTAAGTATTTTTTTGAGTATCAAAAAATAGCTTAATTGAAGCAAAGTCCAACCTATGCACCTAATTAATCCCCAAGAAGCCATCTCCCGGCTCGATGGCGTAGTAGAAATCAAAAGCTATGTCAATAAAATCAAGATCATCAAAAACCTATTTTTGAATGAAGCAAACACGGCTGGTGAGATCTGCAACCAAGTAGGCATCTCACTTCCTACGGTTAACTCTTTACTTACTGATCTGATGAGTTCGGGAGAAGTCATCAAACAAGGCCGGGCCGAATCTCAGGGTGGCAGAAAGCCTGATCTATATCGATTGGCGCCAGATGCATTTTATGTCTTATCGGTTGACCTTTCCAAATACAACTTAAATCTTGGGCTTTATTCCTGTAATCATAAGCTCGTAAATGACAAAAAAAGTCATCGGGTTAACCTGAATAATAACAAGGAGACCTTTGATGATATTTGTGATAAAATAGAAGACTTCATTACCAAAAGTGGTATTCCAAATGAAAAGGTCATCGCTATGGGGATTTCAATGCCAGGGCTGATCGATTCCCTTGGTGGAGTTAACTATACTTACTTAAGATTTGGTAGAAAAACTTTGCTGGAAAATCTTCAAGAGCGCTTTCAGAAAAAAATATTTCTTGAAAATGATGCTAGGGCGATGACCTTGGCTGAGTTTAAGTTTGGAACAGGTATCGAATACAAAAATGTATTGGGAATATTTATTGGCTGGGGAATCGGACTGGGTATCATTATAGATGGAAAGCTTTATCGCGGCGCCTCAGGATTTGCGGGTGAGTTTAGTCATTCACCCATTTTCGAGTCAAGGGAGGTTACCTGTAGCTGCGGAAAAAAGGGTTGCTTAGAAGCTGTGGCCTCTGGTACAGCCATTGTTAAAAATGCCATGGAAGCCATCAAACTGGATCCTGATAGTATTTTAGCAAGGTTAGTCAAAGAAAATGACGGAGAAATAGAGCCATCTTTAGTTGTAGAGGCAGCTCTCTCAGGAGATCAGCGCGCTATCACACTGCTATCAGAAGCCGGTCTTGACTTAGGTAGAGGGATTTCAATGTTGATCCAACTTCTAAATCCTGAACTAATCATCATCGGTGGATCAGTAGCCGAAGCAGATCAATACCTGATTACACCTATCCAGCAAGCCTTGAATATCTATAGCATGGCAAAATCGCGTGAAAAAACTCAGCTCTCCCTTTACAAACTTGGAGAAGATGTGGGGTTATTAGGTGGTGTAGCCGTAGTAAACGAGAAACTTTTCGAAGATATCATCGAATAAAGTATAAAGGCCTCTCTTGAAGAATACCAATGGAAAGTAGCATAAAACCCCATTTTCTATCATTCTTTAAAGGGATTGGGATTTTTCTCATCCTTTTATCGGGCGATGCCTTGGGACAAAATTCTAAAAGTCCACTTTTCAATGAATTGAGCGCAAAAAAGCTCAAAATCAACTTTAAAAACTCTCTCAAAGAGGACGCCCAAAACAACATCCTTCGTTATGAGTACTTTTACAATGGTGCCGGGGTGGCAGTAGGTGATTTAGATAATGATGGTCTTGAGGATCTGTTTTTCACGGCAAATATGTCTTCAAACAAGGTTTACAAAAATCTTGGAGACTGGAGATTTGAAGATCGGGCCAAAGCGGCAGGAGTTACTGGAAAGGATTCTTGGACTACAGGCGTCAGCATGGCCGATGTAAATGGAGATGGTTGGCTAGATATTTATGTATCCTTCTCGGGAAAAGGTGATGAAGAAAGCCGCAGAAACGAGCTTTGGATCAATCAAAAAGACTTCACATTCATTAATGAAGCAAAGAGCTATGGACTTGACGATCCATCAAATTCAACTCAGGGTCTATTTTTTGATTTTGATCGAGATGGAGACTTAGATCTTTTTTTACTAAATCACCACATTCAGGTAATCACAGAAATCGAGTTTGACCAAGCAAGAGCTGTGAGGCATCCCTATGCAGGGGATAAGCTCTACCGGAACGATGGAGGAAAGTTTATAGATATATCCGAAAGTGCAGGCATCAAAGGCAATGCCTTGGGTTTTGGCCTCGGAGTGGTGTCAGCTGATGTAAATGAGGATGGGTTTCCCGATCTTTTAGTGACCAATGACTACATCGAGCCGGATTACCTCTATATCAATCAGCAAGATGGTACTTTTAAGGATCTTACTGCAGATTATTTCCAGCATATCTCTCACTTCTCCATGGGGGCTGACATATCAGATGTCAACAACGACGGGTTGATGGATATCTACACCCTGGATATGCTACCAGAAGATAATGAAAGGCAGAAACTACTCTATGGACCTGAAAATTATGAGCAATATTCCTTGATGATCGAACGTGGCTTCTATCATCAAAATATGCGTAATATGCTCCAACTAAATCAGGGGGAAGGTCTTTTTTCTGAAATCGGTCAAATGGCAAATATCTCTAACACAGACTGGTCTTGGTCTGCCCTTTTTTTTGATGCCAATAATGATGGTAATAAAGACCTGTTGATCACCAATGGTTACTTTCGAGACTATACGAATAGAGACTTCCTAAAGTATAAAGGAGACTATTATTTCAAGCAGGCTGTGGCCAAAGAAAAAGCAGATACCCTACACTTGGTGACCAGCATGACCTCGACGCCAGTTCATAATTACATTTTTGAAAATCAAGCAGATCTGACTTTTGCAGATCGAACTAAAGATTGGGGATTTGATACTCCTGGTTTCTCAAGTGGGGCAGTATATTCCGATTTAGACAATGATGGGGACCTAGATCTAGTGATCAGCAATCTGAATGACGCTCCAAGTATTTATGAAAATAAGAGCGAGGGCCAAAATTATTTGAAAATTAGACTGAAAGCATCAGGATCAAATACTTTTGGCGTAGGAGCCAAAGTTGAACTGAGAACTGGAAATACCCTCCAAAAGGTAGAAAATCAACCTGTCCGTGGATTTCAATCAAGTGTTTCGCCTATTCTTCATTTTGGACTTGGAAGTGTTAACGAAATTTCAGAATTGACGATTACTTGGCCAGATGGGACTATTCAATCCTTAATTGGAGTGAAAGCCAATCAGCTCTTAGGAATCGAACAAAAATCTAGCAACCCATCGAAGGATGTAGATATATCCTCGCCCCTACTCTCTGAAATTCAAGGACCGGAATTCATCTCTGGAATAGTAGGGTTTAATGATTTCAAACGTCAGCCCTTGATGGTGACTATGCCAAGTTACATTGCTCCAACTATGGCCTCAGTCGATTTGAATGGAGATGGTCATCTCGAGGTTTTCTTTGGTGGTACCAAAGGCCAAGCTGCCGAGATTAAAACTTATATTGATGGTGTTTGGAAACCATATTCCGGCTTTAGAAGTGAAGAAAACTATACAGATGCCGTAGCTATTTTTGGCGATGTCAATGGGGATGGTCTTGAGGATTTATTCCTCGGAAGCGGAGGGTTTCATGACTATTTGAGCTCGGATGACTGGCTCAGCGATCGCTTATATCTCAATGATGGAAAAGGTAAACTCGTCACATCCGCACTTCCAGACTACAAATTTGCCACGGGAACGGCTCAGTTTGTAGACATCAATCAAGATGGATACTTGGATATATTTGTTGGTGCACGACTATTGCCAGGCCGTTATCCTGAAGTGCCCAAAAGCGTTATTCTGCTCAATGATGGTAAAGGAAGTTTTCGCCTAGGAGAAGAAAGCCTTTTGCCTAATTTGGGCAAACTGGGACTAATTACAAGTTCAACCCTTCTTGATCTAAATTCCGATGGACTTGAAGATTTGGTTTTAGCGGGGGAATTCACGCCTCTTACTTTTTTGATTAATACTGGAAGTGGTTTTGAAGATGAAACCTCAAGTTACCTTGAAACAAACCTTTCTGGATGGTGGAGCAGTCTAGCATCAGCAGATTTTGATGGGGATGGAGATTTAGATTTGATTGCTGGAAATTTCGGTTTGAACTCTCAATTTGAAGCAAGCGAAGATAAGCTCCTTCGACTTTATTCAGCAGACTTTGATCAAAACGGGTCCATTGACCCTATTCTGGAATGCTTTGTAGGAGATGGGGCGTACCCTTTTCCGAGCAGGGATGAGCTCTTGGATCAAATGGTATCGATGCGAAGTAAATTCACGGATTATGGCTCCTATTCCAAAGCAACAATGAACGATCTCTTTTCAAGTGAGCAACTGGAAAAAGCACAGATGTTAGAGGCCAATACTTTAAGTTCTTATTATCTCGAAAATGAAAATGGGCGTTTCGCCCCCAAAAAATTACCCATGCTGGCACAGAGTTTTCCTGTCTACAGTATTCTTCCGGTTGATCTGAATCAAGACGGAAATATGGATTTAATTTTAGGAGGTAATCAAAATTTTAATCGAATCCGAATTGGGATGATTGATTCAAGTTTCGGTTTGGTACTATTAGGGGATGGAAAGGGTGAATTCACTCCACTTGGTCCCTATGAATCAGGACTAGCAATCAAAGGCGATATCAAGTCAATTCTGAAGTTAAGTCAAGAACCCATCCTCGTTTTTGGTATCAACCAACAGCCAGCCAAGGCTTACAAGATCAATGAATAAAAAGTACATCATACTGCTATTGGCTGGGGTCTTCTTTTTTTCCACGGCTATCCTCCACGCCCAGAAAATTAATTCTTGGCCAGAAACCTACGCAGAGGAATTATTTCACATCACCGAGGTGATGGTAACGGATGTTGCTAGCCCTCCCGTAGCTGCTCGAATTTATGCTTATTCTACCCTAGCGAGCTATTTGGTAATCCAAAATTCCGGTGGAAAATTCGATCATGCTGATATCCTGGCTTCATCTTATTTAGATGATTTCGGACTAGAATCTACCTCGTTGGGCTCACCGGAATTTGCGGCTATTTATGCCATGCTTTCTGTGGGCCAGGCCATAATGCCTTCTGGCTATTTACTTGAAGACAAAAAGGAAGCTTGGATAAAAAAAGCCTTAAAATCCAAAATCATCAAAAAAAATGAAGTTGAAAGGCATATTGATTTCTCGAAAAAGGTGGCTGATGCGGTAATGAAAATTGCGAATGCTGATGGCTATTTACAGCTATCAACTTTGACTCGGTATTCGCCTACGAAGGAAAAGGGGAAGTGGTACCCCACCCCTCCGGCTTATATATCTGCAGTGGAGCCGGAATGGAAGACGATTAAACCCTTCTATCTACAGAATCTCGAAGATTTCCAACCAGCACCGATGGCTCCTTTTGATATGAATAAAGGCAGTAGCTTTAGGAACCAGTTGGATGAAATCATCGAAGTCACTGGAAATCTCTCTGATAAAGAAAAGCTCATTGCCAATTTTTGGGATTGTAATCCATTTATGGTGGATGTGACAGGACACATGGCTATAGGGATCAAAAAAATAAGCCCTGGAGGTCACTGGATGGGTATTACTGGGATTGCCGCCGTCAAGGAGAATTTAAGCTTTGCGGAAACAGCTTATATCCATGCCTTAGTAGGAATGACCCTCCACGATGCCTTTATTTCCTGTTGGCAAGCCAAATATGAAACAGATCGTATTCGACCAGAAACTGTAATCAATGAGGAGCTAGACCGGACTTGGAGACCGCTCCTTCAGACTCCCCCATTCCCGGAGTATACTTCAGGACACTCCGTCATCAGTCGGGCCTCAGCCGTAATCCTTACCGGCTATTTTGGGGATAATTTTGACTTTGTGGACACTTCAGAAATTTATTTCGGGTTACCTGAAAGGTCTTTTTCATCATTTTTACAAGCTTCCGAAGAGGCAGCTATTTCTAGGCTCTATGGTGGTATTCACTTCCGTGATGCGATTGAAGAAGGTATAAAACAGGGGGAAAAGATCGGTGATTTTATTTGGGAAAAGATTAATGAATAGAAAGCTATTACTCAAAGGCACTTTAATCAGTCACCTCCCCTTGCCAGTTTATCTCTTTAGCAAAAGGATCTAGCAACCGATCCAAAAGTACTGACGCCTGCTCTCTAGTCAGAACCAAACCATCAAAGAAATTCCCTTCAAGTCTTCCTTGGTCCCATGCCTCAGACACTACTGCTTGGTTAATGTCTTTATCCACTAGTTGGAGTAGCTCTATAAATCTACTCAACGTCAAATACTCTCCTGACGCCCCCCAGAAAGTTTGTAAACTAGGATACAGTGGCTTTAAACCTTGAATCAACTCGTATTCGGTCACTGCTCTTTCTGGGTAAAACCAAGTTTGATTGGCCCAAAGATAGGGCACACCCTCTCCTTTAAATATTCCCGTGGCCCCTACCCTTTGAATAGCCCCAAAGCTTTGCATCTCAGAGCTCACATCTATGAAAGGCATGATGTAAGCTTTTTGTAACAATAACTGCTTCTGAACAGCCCTAATTGAAATTTCAGCAGGAGTTTTACCATTTCGCAAAGCCACCACGGCTAAGGCTCCAGCCGCATGACCTATTCCCAAAACGACCGGCTGAAGTCGCGAAGCTCCATTGACGATATTTGACACAGATATACTTTTCTCGGCCAGGATTAATGCTGGATGATCCTTGGGAATCAAGGCTCCCAAAGGAACATTGTAAGAAGGCACCCGAATTTTTATGAAATCTATGTTTGGGGCATCTGGGCGTTCTTTATGATGGTGATCTATGGTGTAATCACCCACTGCTATTCCAGTTCGGTAAAGTGGATTTGGAGCATTGTAAGGAGTGCGCACATAAGGCAAAGTAAAGTCCACCAACCCATAATACCGTCTAGACTCTCGATGGTAGGGAATCATAGGCATTTGATCTGCGGTAGGATATTCATCATCTGCCAAGCCTAGATTTTTGAATCCAAGTTCGTTTTGAATGTAATAGACAAATTGAAGGGTTCTAAGTTTCGCTTTTTCAATTTCTTTCAATCGTTCTTCTGGAGTCAGTTCCACAAGATTTACATAATGATCATTTCCGCAATTCGGCCAATTGATCATGTATTTACCGTTTGGAAGTTTACCGTAATCAAGCATTTTGCCGCAGTCCAAAGTAGGATCTTCATCTGTGATTGGATCAGCATGTGCACAAGCACAGGCAAAAAGCTCAGGGTCGTATCCCTCAGGCTTTTGAATAGTCATGTCGGCGTCTGGACCGTAATCTTTTAAAGTAGCCACTAAAGTCAAATCTTGAATGATATCATTGGCTTCTGCCGGGGCAAAGCTTTCGCCAATCTCATCCCTAGCGTCCATTCCCAGGCGGTATGGTAGGCCTTGAGAGGCCGCTACATCACCTAGCTCGGTGGCATCGATTAGAAGTGTTGATTGAGCTTTTTTGACTTCTCCACCTTTGGTAAATGTCACTGACCAAAGCCCATTCGTATATTCAGCACTTTGCCAATCGCTTTCGAAGCTCACTTCTAAGCTTCTCACAGATTTAGCCATTTTATGGAGGATCTCATTTCCCACATGTGGCTCAAAAAGTGTATTACTTACCCATCCTGTGGCAAGCTTATCCGCACCGCCATAGTAGGCCTCCAATTCCCCTTTGAATTCACCCCAGATCCCAGAAGGAAGCCTATGATTCCCATCTATAGCAGACACACCTGCAGCTGTCAACATCCCTCCAAGCCACGTGGTGGGCTCAATAATCAATACACTGACTCCAGCACGACCCGCAGCGACACCTGCAGCTGTTCCACTCGCACCACCGCCCACGATGATAAGGTCGTATTTCTCTTGGGCAAAAGTGTAAAAACTGGCAAAAAAAAGGGCAAAGGTCAAAACTAGATTTTTCATAGAATTTGAAGGTAAATAGATTGTCACGGTTAGATCCTTGACTTAATTTAGCAGGAATTAAAGGAAAAAAGATAGAGGTTTTGAAATGAATCAAAACCTCTATCAGTATGTAATTTATGTAATGGATGAATTAATTTCCTCCATCCCACCATACTCTGGTAGCGAAGGTATCTCCTCCCATTCTGGCAATAGCAGATTGGTAATTGTCAGGATTAGAACCAATCTCCGACTCCCAATATCTCAATCTTCTAGGAATGAAATTTCCTTCAAAGGCGTTGGGGTCCTGAGTTGGAGTCAATTCTGGATATCCCGTTCTTCTCCAATTTGCCCAAGACTCTAAATCATTGAGATAAGTTGCTGCCCAATACTCTTCTCCGATCAGTCTTAACTTATCCTCATTGGATGCAGCATCGAATCCACGTCCGGCAATGTAAGCTTGAATCTCAGGTCCAGTTCTAGCGAATGAGGGATCGAACTCCACCCAAGAAGTAATAGCCGCAGTCACGCCTTTAGCGAAGTGAGATGATGCATCCGTATTGATCCATCCTTTCACGGCTGCTTCGGCTCTCATTAGCTCAACCTCAGCGTAGGAAATTAAGTAGTAAGGATCAGCCCAATCCAAATATTTAAGATTCAACATTGAGAAAATTTGATTTCCTCTTTCCTGGAAGCCAGCTGCCTGATCAGGATCTAGAACATTGAGAATGGTATTTCCTGTGTATCCATTAGGCATCCCCACCTGTGCCGCAGGATCAGTATTCCAAGTACTAGGATCTTCAGGATTGCCAATTCCTCCAGATAGAATCATTAATCTAGGATCATTGTTGGCTTTCATCCAATCAATAAATGTCGCAGAAATTTTACAATCCCTAGAGTACTTATAAGTGTTCCAGTAACCATCATTCAATCCATTACGGTTCTCACCAATTGGACCATCAGTGTAGTGAATGAATGCGATATCATCATTAGACTCGAATGTATTTGAATTCGCTTCGGTAAACACTTGCTGGGCTGTAGAAGGATCTACATTGCTCATGCGCATGGCTATCCTCATTAGCAATGCATTTGAAAATTTTCTCCACTTATTCAAATCACCAAAGTATAGATAATCCTGATTTCCTAGGCTTCTGGCCGATTCTGAAAACTTGTCTCTAGCAGCTCTCAAATCAGCAATCATCTGGGTATAGACTTCCTGCTGTGATTGATAAGCTGGAAACCAGAATTGCTCACCTTCCAAACCTTGACCTGCCTCTGAATAAGGCATATCTCCATACATGTCGGTCATTCGGTGCAAGTCAAAGACTCTCATTACAGTGGCAGCAGCGTTGACATTTGCTTCATTTGGATCTTCCGCTGTCATGTTTATCACATGAGTAAGTGGACCTACGACACCAGTAAAATGGCGCTCCATATAGGCACCACTGTAGCCAGCGTTGTAGAAATATTTATCTCCACTGAAATAGCCCGCAACAGATGCTGTATGTTGAATCATAGTAGCTGCATAAAGCATATTTGCTCGAGTATTTTCATACTCTCCACCTATTCTCAAAGTAGACAAAGAGAAAAGGAATGCCATATCCATCTCTGTCACTGAATTCTGATCAAGGTTCAGGTCAAGGAGATCCTCATCGCTACAGGATGTGGCCACCATGGCAACGCACATCACAAGAGCAGTTATTTTATTAAATATTTTCATTTTGTACATTTTTTAGGTTAAACCTTCAGATTAGAAGTTCGCTGACAAATTAAATCCGAAACTTCTATTTGCTGGAACAGCGAAGAATTCCAAACCTTGAGAATTTCCTGAAGTAGAATAAGCCGCTTCTGGATCCAGGTTAGGAACATTAGACCACAATAAAGCCAAGTTTCTACCCACAAGAGATAGTGACAAAGACTCAAACGGTGTACGCTCAATAAATGATCTTGGGAAAGTATAGCCTAATGAGAATTCTCTCAGCTTACCAAAACTAGCGTCATAAACTACATTTTCAGTAACTCTGGCATAATTTACCCAGTACTGATCTATATCTTCAGCTGGAATAGTCCAAGTATTAGGTGTGCCTTCTGGAGTCACGCCTGTGACAGTTAAGCTTCCATCACGACCAATAAGAGTGTTCTCATGCAATCCCTGAGTGTATGCAAAATAATTAGTACCGGACATCATGGATCCACCAGCTCTAAAGTCAATCAAGAACATTAAATTAATCCCCTTGTAGGAGAAATTATTATTCAAACCACCTGAAGTAGGATGACGTCCTCTAGCAATGGTTTCATAACCTGGGGTAGTTACTGGAAAACCTTGGTCATTGTAAACCTTCTGACCATCGATTGTCTGATGTTTGAATCCAGTAATCATACCTAGCTCTTCACCTACAATATGAGCGATTCTTTCTCTCCTTACTCGAGATTCATCTAAGTTAATCAACTCAATTGGCTCACCTGCCGCATTCACACCAAGACTAAGCACCTCGGAAACGTTATGGGCAAAATTGAAGGAAACATCCCATCTGAAATCACCAGAAACTATAGGAGTGACATTTAATAAGAATTCAATTCCCTTGTTTTGAAGCTCACCGATATTCACCGTAGTAGAGCCAAAACCAGATGTCGCAGAAATACCTGTATTCAAGATATCGTCAGTGGTCTTTCTATCATAATAAGCAAAATCAAGTCCCACTCGATTATCAAAGAATCTGAAATCAGCACCAATTTCTACCTCTGTCGTGATGTAAGGAGACAGAGTAGAGTTAGGGATCGAGCCATTTCTAATAGTACCCAAGTTACCACCCAAGTGCCCTGAACCAACGAGGCCGTAGTTAAGGTTAAGCTGATAAGGTGTTGGACCTCCACCACCTACTTGTGCCCATCCACCTCTAAGCTTCATGAAAGTCACAAAATCTGGCATTTCTACCATATCACTTATCACTGCACTCAAAGATGCACCTGGGTATAATACTTTGAAATCATCAGGAGATAAGGTAGAGAATGCATCTTCACGACCTGAAAGGTTCAAGAAGATCATATTCTTATACCCAATATTCACAGATGCAAAGTAGGAATTCACTCCTTGCTCTGAGAATCCATATCTATATTGAGGAGCAGCTACATTAGTTACCGAGTGAAAGAAAGGTACTACAAGGTCGTTACCTCCACCTCCGGTGCTTTCAAAAGTGTTTCGTCGAATGTTACCTCCTATGAAACCGTCCAGATTGAAATCTCCGAAAGCCTTGTCAAAACCGATAAATAAATCAGCGTTATTCTCTCGAATAGTTCTCAAAGTTGTATTATAATCACCTAATGGCTTAAAGGCGGTTCCATAAGCGGTGTAAGAGAAATCATCTCTAGTTTGGAAATCAGTTCCATATCTACCTTGGATATATAACCAATCAGTGAAATCATAACGAAGGGACATGTTTCCGAAAATACGATCCGTATTATCTTCTCTACCCCACTGATGTGCAGTCCAATATGGATTGGTCTGGAAGACATTACCCTGATATCTCAATTCTTGTCCGTCTGGTCTAGCACCAAGCTTATTAGGATCTCCTCTCATCACATCAAGCGGAATATTACCTGGCTTTAAGGTCATTGAGAAATTCGCATTTCCTGGAGAATCTGAAAGTCTTGGTCTATTCTTTACAGTCTGCTTGGAATACTGACCAGATACAGCCAACGTGAATTTACCTTGCTTCGAATTCACATTGATGTTTACCACATTTCTATCAAAACCAGAATTTGGTAGTACATCTTCATTCATGAGGTTTGAATATGAAAATCTGTAAGTCGTTTTCGCATCACCTCCGAAAAGTGCAACAGAATTGTTCCAGGTGGTTCCTGTACGGTAGAAATCATTAAAGTCTTCTCCTGTAAAAGCATATGGGCGTTGCTCGCCATCAAACTGAAGCGAATTAGCACCATCATATCTGTCTCCCCATCCGTTTGTAGCAAAATTCAAGGCATCATCTATTGTACCAGGTCTTTCACCATCTTGTCCTGGACCATAAATGCGTTGAAATTCTGTAAAATCTTGCACTCGGTCCATGGTGAAGTTAGAGTTAATGGCAACACCAATTCCTTTTTTCTCCGCCCCTCCTTTAGTTGTGATTAGAATCACACCATTAGCGGCTCTAGAACCATAAAGCGCTGCTGCGGTAGCACCCTTCAAAACAGAAATACTCTCGATATCATCCGCATTGATGGCAGAAAGCCCATCACCTGAGTCATTACCTCCCCACATACCGGCGTTACCAAGGTTTCCTGATTCAATGGGAATACCGTTGACCACGTACAATGGTTGATCGTTACCTCCAAGAGATGAACCACCACGAATAACTACTCTCGTCGATCCACCGGCACCAGTGGCTGGCGGGGTTACATTCACACCAGCAACTTTACCTGTCAAGGCATTACCAACGTTAATAGCCCGTGACTCCGTAAATTTGTCTCCATCCAATTGAGTAACAGAGTAGCCAAGCGCTTTTTTGTCTCGCTCCATACCGAAAGAAGTAACCACAAATTCACTCAATTCACTTGCAGTTTCGTTAAGAGTCACGTTCAACTCAGTAAGATTACCTACGGTAAACTCTTGACTTTCAAATCCAATAAATGAAAACACCAAGACGGTGCTAGCATCTACAGAAATGGAATACTGACCATCCACATCTGTGGTGGTACCACTTTGCTTGTTTTTATCCAGGATCGTCACTCCCGGCATAGGCAGTCCGTCGGTCGAAGCCGTCACGGTCCCCTTCAGCACCCTAGTCTGGGCATATGCCCCAAAGGACAAACTTGCCATCAGAACCAGAGCAAAAGCAATTGTAAAAACTTTTCTCATAGCTGATAATAAAAGGTTAGAAATAAATTGATTTGGTTTTCCGAATCCCCGGAATGGGTACTTAAATAATTTAGTAGATGTTTTGCCATTCTAGTTGTTTGGTCAAAATTAAAAAACACTTATCTAAAGCACTTGGAAATTAGAGTTCTAAAGAAGTACTGACTGCAAAAACCCAACTTCACAGATGGTTTAATTACTAAAGCTAAAAAATGAAAACTCTTTTCAAAAAGGATTCGCCTATTTTTTTTAATAAATTTCACCCTCTTATCTAATTTTTTTAAAAAAGTAATGATTCCTTTAGGTTTTATTTCTAATTACAACCTTCATAAGCTTCATTTTTTTGTAGAGCAAGTTCATATTTCAGTCAACCAAAATTTTTTCCAAATTACCTTGATGCTGATCATTTGGCACAACACAATGGAACCTTAAGTCACTATAAACGTCTGGTCAAAAAAAAGCCATCCGATCGGATGGCTTTAGAATTAGGAAAAGATTAGACTATCGAATAAATAGCATCTCTCTGTACTTCACAAGTGGCCAAGACTCATCGTCCACCAAAAGCTCTAGCTTATCAACAGCATATCTGATTTTCTCGAAATACCCTTCTTTTACTTTGGACTGATAGCCCTTCGCTTTCTTCACAATATCATCTTCAGAATTCAATTTCTTTCTTGCCTCAGTCATTGCGGTGATATTGGTTTTCAAAGACTCAATATGCTTAGACACCTCTTTTATCGTCTCCACTGCAGCAGAATTATCCAAGCCAAGACCTTTCAGACCATTAGCATTTTGGATCAACTTGTTCTGGTATAGAATCGCAGTAGGAATTATGTGATTCAATCCCAAATCACCCATTACTCTACTCTCGATCTGCACCTTCATGATGAAGTTTTCAAGCATGATCTCATGACGTGCATGAAGCTCGATCTCATTCATGACACCATGTCTCTCAAATAATTCTTTGACTGACTTCTCCTTGTAAACATCCAAGGCCTCAGGAGTAGATTTTAAGTTAGATAAGCCTCTTTTCTTTGCTTCAGCCGCCCACTCCTCAGAGTAGCCATCACCTTCAAATCGAACCTTTTTGCTCTCTTTAATATACTTTCTCAGTACATCGACGATTGCGATTTTCTTCTCCTTACCTTTTGCAAGTTCCTTCTCGATATCGGCTGCCATGGTCTTCAAGGTATCAGCCACAATCACGTTCAATGCGGTCATTGGTCCTGCCACGTTGGCCTGAGAACCTACTGCTCTAAACTCAAACTTATTTCCAGTGAAGGCAAAAGGAGACGTTCTATTTCGATCGGTGTTATCTAGTATAATCTCAGGAATCTTGGAGATCCCTAGTTTCATATACATGTTGTCACCTTTTTCGATCTTGATATTTCCGTTTTTCTCAAGTTCATCAAGGACGTCGGTAAGTGTAGCTCCAAGGAAGGTAGAGATGATTGCCGGTGGTGCCTCATTGGCACCGAGTCTGTAGTCATTTCCTGCAGAAGCAATGCTTGCTCTCAATAAATCTGCATGATCATGTACTGCTTTGATGGTACCCACGAAGAAGGTCAAAAACTGAAGATTTTCTCTAGCAGAATTGCTAGGCTGGAACAGATTTACCCCAGTGTCTGTAATCAATGACCAGTTGTTGTGCTTACCGCTACCATTCAATCCAGCGAAAGGCTTCTCATGAAGAAGTACTTTTAGATCGTGCTTTTCAGCGACTTTTTCCATCACATCCATCAAAAGCTGATTGTGATCGGTAGCCTTGTTAATTTCTTCAAAAAGTGGTGCCACTTCAAATTGACCTGGTGCCACCTCATTGTGTCTAGTGGAAACTGGAATTCCTAACTTCAATGCTTCGATCTCAAATTCGACCATAAAGTCTTTCACTCTTGTAGGGATACTTCCAAAGTAATGATCGTCAAGCTGCTGACCACGAGCAGGATTGTGTCCGTACACCGTTCTACCGGCCATTACCAAATCTGGTCGCGCTGAGTAAAGAGCTTTGTCAATCACAAAATACTCTTGCTCCACACCCAGAGAAGGCTGAACCTTGCGCACATTTCGATCAAACATTTGGCAAATCTGTACTGCTGCCTCATTCACTGCATCGATAGATCTCAGCAAAGGAGTTTTGTAATCAAGCGCTTCCCCAGTATAGGAAACGAAGATCGTTGGAATACAAAGTGTGTTTTCGAAGATAAAAATCGGAGAAGTTGGGTCCCAAGCAGTATATCCTCTCGCTTCAAAAGTAGATCGAATCCCACCATTTGGGAAAGATGACGCATCTGGCTCTTGCTGAACAAGGGCAGAACCTTTAAATTTCTCCAGGCCTGCTAGCGCATCAAAAAATGAATCGTGCTTCTCAGCTGTGGATCCAGTAAGCGGCTGAAACCAGTGGGTATAGTGCGTGACACCTTTAGAAAGTGCCCAAGTTTTGATAGCAGAAGCCACCTCTTCCGCAGTGGAAGGATCGATTTTGCTCCCTTTATTGGTCGCTTCCATCACCTTCTTAAATACGGATGGAGCTAATGATTCCTTCATCTGAGCCGTACTGAACGTATTGACGCCAAAGTAGTCTGAGATTTTGTGAGATGGTGGAGTTGCGGTAATTCGCTTTCGCCCTTGCACCATGGATAAGGCTTGCTGTCTTAATGTTGCCATTGCTACAAATTGTGGTTTAAAATTATACCTACAAAAATAGAAAAATACTGGATTGAAACACGATTTGATCCAAATTTGAAGTGAAATTTCTAAAATTTTATATGTTTTGATGATTTTTTGATAAAAAAAGACCCTCCTCATTAAAAATTGAGGCAATTTGATAAAATGAGATCCTAAATAAAAATCCCCAAGGTTTCCTTAACTTTGGGCCTTTATAAATTAGGACAAGAAGAAGTGAAGAAGGTAGCATTCTATACATTGGGCTGTAAGCTGAATTTCTCCGAGACTTCTACTATTAGTAGACAGTTTGAGGAGAAAGGATTCCAAAAGGTGGCTTTCGAGGAAAACCCTGACATATTCATTATCAACACCTGCTCGGTTACCGAAAATGCAGACAAAAAGTGTAAGAAAATAGTCAAAGAGGCCAAGAAAATCTCCCCGAATTCCTATGTCACTATTATAGGATGCTATGCTCAATTAAAACCTCGTGAGATTTCTGAGATTCCAGGTGTGGATGCAGTCCTTGGCGCAGCGGAGAAATTTCGATTGATCGAACTGCTAGATGATTTCGCAAAGGAACAAGAAGTCAAGGTGCTTGCTTCAGAAATTCAGGAAGCCACCGACTTCAACAATGCCTATTCCATTAACGACCGAACGCGCACTTTCTTAAAGGTGCAAGATGGATGCAACTACGGTTGTGCTTTTTGTACTATCCCTCTTGCGAGAGGGAAAAGTCGAAGCAATACAGTAGCCTCCGTTCTTGAGTCCGCCAAAGAAATCGGCAACACTGAGGTAAAAGAAGTGGTTTTGACCGGGGTGAATATTGGAGACTTCGGCATAGTCGAAGGAAAGAGAAATGAGCGGTTTGAGGATCTTGTTCGAGCCATTGATGAAGTAGAGGGTATCGAGCGAATCCGAATCTCTTCCATTGAGCCAAACCTACTAACCAATGAAATCATAGCTTTTGCTGCCGATTCCAAGCGATTTGTGCCTCACTTCCATGTCCCGCTACAATCAGGTTCGAATACCATTCTGCGTAAAATGGGTAGACGATACCTACGCGAACTTTATGAGGATCGGGTAAATAAGATTAAAACTCTCATGCCTCAGGCCTGCATCGGAGTGGATGTAATTGTGGGATTTCCAGGTGAAACGGACGAACTTTTTCTAGAGACCTACCAGTTTCTAAATGAACTAGATATCTCCTATCTGCATGTATTCACCTACTCAGAGCGAGCAAATACAAGAGCTGCTGAAATGAATGAGGTAGTCCCCATGAAAAAGCGAAGTGAGCGCTCCAAAATGCTCCGTATTCTTTCTGAAAAGAAAAGAAGAAAGTTTTATGAGGAGAATCTTGGGAAAACCTTCACGGTTCTTTTCGAAGATGATGTTCAGGATGGCAAAATTCACGGCTTTACCGAAAACTATATTCGAGTGGCAGCCAAGTATGATCCTATGCTAGTCAATGAGCTAAAGTTGGTCACTTTGGACCAAATCGATGATCAAGGAAATGTGGAGGTACGGGAGCCGGAGTTTGTATATGAAAAACACTAAGATGTATTTTTTGTCAAAGCCCTGTGTTTTAAAGTAAATTCCTCGTCTTTTTTCCTAAATTCAATTCAGGAAAAATGACTTTTTGTGAAAGAAAAACCCCTATTGACCCTAATCAAGGATGAGGAATGGCTAAGGCCTTATGCTAGCCAAATTGAGGCTCGGCATTCCCGTTTTCTAGATGCTCAAAAGCAGATCAATCACCAATTTGGAAGTTTGGTTGAGTTTGCACAAAATCATCGTTATTTCGGAATTCATTACGAGCCATGGCGAAAAGGCTGGATCTATCGGGAATGGGCTCCTGGTGCGAAGCAACTTTTCCTAATGGGGGAATTCAATTGGTGGGATCGGTATAGTCATCCTTTGAAAAAAAATCCAAGAGGTTATTGGGAGATTTTCCTTTCCGAAACTGAATACAAACACACATTTACACACGGATCTAAGGTCAAGGTTCACATCATTGGAGCCAATGACGTCGCACTAGATCGTATTCCAGCTTACATCACGCGGGTCATTCAAGATGAAGAGTCACACGATTTTGCTGGGCAGCTTTGGTTTGCTGAAGCGTACGAATGGAATGATCAAGACTTTTCACCTCGAAAACTTTTCAAAGAACCCTGCATTTACGAATGCCATATTGGGATGGCTCAGGAAAAACTGGGTGTAGGAACATACAAAGAGTTTGAAAAAAATATTCTTCCTAGAATTGCGAAGGCAGGATACAATACTATTCAAATGATGGCCATCATGGAGCATCCATATTATGGCTCATTTGGCTACCATGTTTCCAATTTTTTCGCTCCCACCTCACGTTTTGGGACACCCGAAGATTTAAAGTCCCTGATCGATACTGCACATCAAATGGGTATAGCCGTAGTGATGGATATCGTACATTCTCATGCGGTAAAAAATGTCAATGAGGGACTCAATGAATTTGACGGGACCCCTGATCAATATTTTCATCCTGGAGAAAAAGGCCATCACGAGGGCTGGGACTCTAAGCTTTTCAATTACGGTAAGCAGGAGGTTCAGCAATTTCTCCTTTCCAATATCAGTTACTGGCTTGAAGAATTCCATTTCGACGGATTTCGTTTTGACGGAGTCACTTCGATGATTTATGAGCACCATGGACACCAGAGCTTTGGTGACGCTGCGGCTTATTTTGATGATGGAGTGGCTGAAGACGCCTTGCTTTACTTGCAGCTCGCAAATACCCTGATTCATCAAATCAAGCCCGATGCAATATCCATCGCAGAAGAGGTCAGCGGCATGCCGGGCCTATGTCGAGAGATTAAAGATGGCGGAATAGGTTTTGATTTTAGGCTGGCCATGGGAATCCCAGATTATTGGATCAAAACCTTAAAGCACAAGCTCGATGAGCAGTGGGATATGTTTGAGCTTTGGCACGAACTTACCAATCGCCCGAAAAAAGAAAAGTCCATCGCCTATGCAGAGAGCCATGATCAGGCCTTGGTGGGAGACAAGTCAATTGCTTTTTGGCTGATGGACAAAGAAATGTACACCAGCATGTCTGTACTGCAGGAGAGTCTCGTGGTGGATCGAGGAGTGGCCATTCATAAACTGATCCGAATGATTACCATTAGCTTGGGTGGTGAGGGATATTTGAATTTTATTGGCAATGAGTTTGGCCATCCCGAATGGGTTGATTTTCCCAGAAAGGGAAATGACTGGAGCTATCAATATGCCAGAAGACAATGGTCACTGGTGGATGAGCCCTTACTAAGGTACAGTCAGCTTTTCGCATGGGATCAGGCCATGATCAAACTGGTCAAAGACTATCACCTGTTGGAGTCAGCACATGCAACACAACTCCATCTAGACGCAGATAAGAAAATACTGGCCTTTGAGCGAGCTGGCTTGATTTTCGTTTTTTCGTTCAACCCTAATGAATCGCTGTTTGGATTTGAAATCACAATGCCAAAGGCTGGAAATTATCAGATTATTTTGGATAGTGATGAAAAAAGATTTGGTGGATTTGAAAGGCTCGATAGTCGGATCAGTTATAAAACGGATAAAAAAAATAAAGTAAGCCTTTACATTCCTAATCGGACTATGCTAGTGCTGAAGAAAAAAGGAGATTAGACAACCAGTCATATTATTATAATGACTTGATATAAAGATTGAATCCACCTAATGAATTGTAAAAATTGCCAAAATGAGTTTACTGGAAATTACTGCAACCAATGCGGTCAAAGCTCAAGGGTTAGGAGATTAGATTTTCAATTTTTGATGGATCAGATTTGGGATGGCATCTTCCAGATCAATAGAGGCTTTTTCTACACAGCCAAAGAACTTTCCTTAAGGCCAGGTACTACCATCAGGCACATCCTTGAGGGTCATAGAGTTCAGCACTTCAAACCACTATCATTTCTGATTCTTTGCACCACGATTTATGTTTTGGCAAACTATCTCCTCGGTCACGATACGTTTCTGAATGATTTTTTTGTTGGGTTCCAAAGCGGAGCGGAAGAAAACGAAAAACAAACTTCACAAAGTGAAATTTTCGAATGGATTGGCAATAATCAAGTTTACTCTTATTTGATCTTAATCCCAATATTTTCAATTGCCTCATTTCTTGGTTTTCACAAATCGGGATATAATTATGTGGAGCACTTGGTGATCAATCTATATATCGGAGGGATTCAAATGTTGATTTACTTCCTTTTCAGCCTTATTGTCCACATCCATAGTGACCTTGTTACCATTCCTTTACTTTTAGGCTTTGCCTTTAATATTTGGAGCTATTTTCAGATTTTCCAAAACCTAAGCACTACTCGCAAGATTCTGTTGCTTTTTCTGACCTACCTCTTTTACGCACTCTTGTTTACAGGTCTATTTACCTTCGTGTTGCTTTTTACTATCGAGAAATAGCATCGAAATTTAAAATCGCAATTGTCCACTAGTCTTAGGAAAATGGAAAAGTCAATAAAGAATGCTGACTCACCGTATTGAAGTCCCTCCAAACACGGTTCAGTTCTGTGTCGGTTTTGGCTGCGTGTAAGCCCCCAAATGGAAAAAGTTTTGCATTCGACTCTCGGCAAGTTTGAACTAGCCTTCGACTGACTTGACTCACGTTTTTCAACTTCTCATCAAAGAGCTCGCCATGATTAACTAATTCATTCCAGGCAGATTGCACCACTTCATAAAACTCCATTTTTAGCAACTTGATTCTATTGTTTTCAGCGGAAAATACTTGGTCAAAATAGTCCAGCTGATCTTCCCTGAACGTACCATGCTGCTTTCTAACATCAAAGCTTTCCTTTATTAGTTCCTGAAAATGACGTGTGATACCAAGGATATTTACTGCCAAAGTTACCTCAGCAAACTGAAGAAAGGGAAACTGATAAATGGGATCGTCCAACTTGGCTTTCTCAGGTGAAATTTCGAAACATCGATTGATCGGGATATTCAGATTTTCCACCTTGAAAGCATGACTTCCAGTCGCAATCATCCCCATGTATTTCCAGCTATCTAAAATCTCAATTTCGGAGGCAGCAAGAATGAAAGCCTTTACTACTGCTTTACCAGATGAGTCTAAAACAGGAATTCCATTTTCCAACATTTCACAATTGGCTGTAAAATGAGTGGCATGTAAGGCTCCAGAGGCATGAGTCCAGCTTCCATGGATATGATAATAATTTTCGATCTTATTGGCTTTGCCACCTACAAATCCACTTCCCGCAAGACAGACTTTTGGATCTTGAAACACCTCCTCGCGCAGCTGATCTCCCATAAAGCCAACAAACCATCCTGCACCAGCGCATAAGGTGGTCGTCCATCCCAAACTACCGTCTATGAAAGCAAGTTCTTCCTCGATTTTCAGCGCTGGGATTAGCTCCATTCCCAAACCTCCATAAACTTCGGGTACAAAAAGTTTGAAAAATTTCTGGTAATAAAGAGCGTCCAACCATTCCTCGCAAAGACTACCCTTTCGCTCTGACTTTTTAGAAAATGTAGAATCCAAAAATAACTGAGAAGGCTCAATCATAAGATAAAGTTTAGATTTATAGGGCTACTTTTTAGGATTATGATAGAGTTCATTTGGTGCCAAAACCTGCTAATTTTGATAAATTTCAAACATTTCTCCTTTTGACGAGTTATATAGTTATGACTAACTTTCTTAAACCCGAGGGAAGAATAACAAGAAGAAAATACCTCACCCTTTTTATGGTGTTTTACTTTACTAATATTTTGAGCTTAATGATGATGTGGCAATCTTATCATCGTCAAGCTTGGGCGATTTTCTTTTCGTTTTCAATAATCCTCATAGCATCTATCATTATTTTACTTATTCAAGCCATCAAGCGATTCCATGATATTGGAATGGATTGGAAATATTCTTTATACCTTTTGATCCCACCACCAGTGAATTTTATAGGATTCATATGGCTAGCAGCTGCTAACGGTCAGCCAGGCAAAAATGAATACGGTCCTGATCCGCGAAAGACTGACTTGGTATAGTAAATCAGAAATAGGAACAAATGTTATTCAAAGCCGGAGAGTCCGGCTTTTTTTATTTGGTTCGCTGGGCAGCCATCCACTCCATGATAGTCACTGGCCTACCATCTAGCATTACTGGAGATCCATCTAGGTCAGTTCGGGCTAAATTGGCATGCGAGTAAATCCATGACCAATGGCCATTGTAATGATAATCCTCTCCTCCATAAAAGCCTGTAATGTCAGTCACATGATCATAAAAGGTAAAATGGACATTCTTGGCACCAGCAGCCATAAGCCGATTGTAGAATGGAACTACGGTTTGATCGGGCTTGGTAACTCCGTCATCCTTAGAATGAACAAACCAAATTGGGACATTTTTTATGCTTTTCACCATGTCGTCCGTAACAAATTCATTGTGGTAAGCCAGAGCGCTGATATAACCTGCCGCAAAATAATTGGGATGCTCAAAGATCAATTTTAGGGACATATAGCCTCCATTAGAGCATCCACCTACATAGATTCTCGAAGGGTCTACTTGTGGATTCTTAGACACATAATCCTCAATCAGAGCAAATAGAGCTTTATGATAAATATCTTCGGTTTGACCACGAGTCATTCCATCTGTAGCCTGCATCCAAAAAGTTGGTGCTTGAGGCACTAAAACATGAGCCCCTTCTCCAAATAGCATTTGAATCTCTGGGGAGGCATAATTAAAAGCTTTGTTTCCCATTAAGGCAATCGTTGGGTCTGATCCACCTTCTCCTCCACCATGTAGCCAGATAATTAAAGGAGCCTTCTTGGATAAGTTTTTTGGAGAAAAAGAGGCAAATGGCAGCGTGATATCCTCATGGGTAAACTTTCCATTCAGATCAAAGTCATCTACAATAGGTCGGGTTCTACCAGCCTCTTCTGTCCAAGTGGCCCCAGATCGAGCGTCGACGACTGTCACCGCATAGTCTATCCATGTATTGCTACTTCTATTTCCCATGCGCAAATACTGAATGGCAGACCCCAAAGGATCGACTGGACTTACAGCCAGAACTAGCGTAGCATGATTACCTTCCGCTACTCTATTTCCTTTTTCATCTGAGGGATAAGCATAGACTATTGGACGCTTTCCCGAAGTTTGATTTTCAGGAATTTCTCCAAGTTTACTGCTGCGTTTTACAAAGACCTCGAACTGAGATGCATTAACTTGATTAGTCACCTCATCCAACCCAATCACAATTTTATTCACTGCAGGTCCCCAGTCAAATCCCTCTATAATCAAATGGTAACTCCCAGGTGAAAGAGGTTTGATATCTGAGGCTTGTAGCCAAAAAGGGGTTAGACAAATGAGTAGTATGTTCAGTAATTTAGTTTTCATAGGATTACCTTGTTTGATGATTTTCAAATCTTAAAATGCAAAAAATCAGGTTAAACCACCTGATTTTTACTCCAGCGGTCAATCAGGCGATTTCTCCCCTTTTCAATTGCTTTACAGCATAATCAACTGCTCTAGCAGTCAATGCCATAAAGGTGAGCGAAGGGTTTTGTACGCCAGTTGAAGTCATTGAGGCACCATCCGTCACAAAGACATTGGGTGCGTGATGCAGCTGATTATTTCCATTCAGCATGGATGTTTTTGGATCCTTACCCATCCTCACTCCTCCCATTTCATGAATATCGAGGCCTGGGTTTTGGCCGCTATCCGAAGTCCTAATATTTGTACAGCCAGCTGCAGCTAGCATTTCTTGACCTTGAGCATAAAAGTCAGCCAGCATCTTTTCATCATTTTCATCATAGCCTACATCTATTTTCAGCAAAGGCATGTCCCATTCATCCTTTTGATCTGCACTCAAGCTTACTTGATTAGATTCTTTTGGGACAGTTTCTCCTTGCATCATCATCCACACCTGCCAAGGTCCGGGGACAGTATTTGCCTCTTTAAATTCCTTACCCAAAGGCACATCCAAGGCATGCCCAGCGCCAGGCCTAGCCGCATTAAAAAAAGGCATATATCCACCCTGAAAATCCATATCCTGCTTTTTCACATTTCGGAAATTGGGCATCATCATGGTTGTAGGTCTTCGGCCAAAGTAGTATCCATCTTCGAAACCCTCGAAACTTGCTCCCATAGAGCCACGATAATTATGAAACGCCACATATTTCCCCAAAACACCCGAGTCATTCCCCAATCCATTTGGAAATCGGCTAGAGGTGCTATTAAGTAAAATCAGGTTGGTATTAAGCGTGGCTGCATTCAAGAAAATGAACTTCGCAAAGTATTCCCTTGCTTCCTTGGTGATTCGGTCAATGACCCGAACTCCAGTCACTTTTTCCTTTTCCGTATCCCAAATCAATGAATGCACCACAGAGTCAGGTCTTAAGGTAAGATTTCCTGTCTTTGCCGCATAAGGTAAAGTCCCTGAATTACTACTGAAATATCCTCCGAATGGACAGCCACGATAACATTGATTTCGTGCCATACATTGGCCTCTTCCTTGGGCCAAATGAATTTCCTTTGGCTTGGTCAAATGCGCACAGCGACCTCCAATTGGGTCACGATCTGGATAGGCTTCCTTGATTCTTTTTTGCAGCTCTTTTTCAACACAGTTTAATTCCCAAGCAGGCAAAAACTCCCCATCGGGAAGTGTTTCTAAGCCATCATAATTACCTGAAATCCCCACAAATCTTTCCACATGGCTATACCAAGGTGCTAGATCTTGATAAGAAATGGGCCATTCGATCGCGTAGCCATCTCTGGCAGGCCTTTCAAACTCATACCTGCTCCAACGCTGGGTTTGCCTCGCCCAAATTAAGGACTTCCCTCCCACTTGGTATCCACGAATCCAATCAAATGGCTTGTCTTGTACATAGGGGTGTTCGGAGTCTTTTACAAAAAAATGCTGAGTATCTTCTTTAAACGCATAGCACCGTGACACCACAGGCTCTGCCTGTTTTTGTGCTATTGGAATTTGATTCCGATGTGGCATTTCCCAAGGTGCGGAAGTCATGGTAGGATAATCCTTCAAATGCTGAACATCCCTCCCTCGCTCTAAAACCAAGGTTTTCAACCCTTTTTCACAAAATTCCTTAGCAGCCCACCCGCCGCTGATACCTGACCCAATCACAATAGCGTCGTATTGATGTGTATTCATATTTGAAAAATAGGGCTTTGATAGGAGACTTTCATAAAAAAATTAAAAAAGGATAAACAAAAAAGACCACAGCTAAATCGAAGCTATGGTCTTTCGGTACACCCAAGATTAAATGGGAGAATAATTTCTTTACTCGTATCTCAAAGCCTCAATCGGGTCAAGTCGAGACGCCTTAAATGCTGGAATAAATCCTGATAGCAGGCCAACTATCACACAAATGAAAAAAGCAATCACTATCCAAAGCCAAGGAATAATAAAGCCCCCCGGACCAATAAAATTAGCAATCACATTGCCGATACTAATTCCCAGAATAACCCCGAAGAGTCCTCCCAGCACGCAAATCACAATGGCTTCAATCAAAAATTGCTGCCGAATTCTAAGTGGTGTAGCACCAAGGGCTTTTCTTATTCCAATTTCTCTTGTACGCTCAGTAACTGAAACCAACATGATGTTCATCAGTCCAATTGACGCTCCCAAAAGTGTGATAAAACCTATCCCAAATCCTCCAATTCGCAGATATCCAGCCACTTCTTCCAAACTCTCAGCTACGGACTCACTTTTGGTCAAATCAAACGAATCCTCCTGAATAACGGGATCTTGTCGAATTTTTCGCATGATCCCAACGGCCTGCCCCATCTCATAATCGATCTTTTGAGGATCAGAGGCTACAGCTGTAATTCGATAAGTAAAATTTCCTCCTCTATCCAGCCTACTTCCATTTAGTGATGGAATCAAAATCTGTCGATCTGCACCTGAGTCATTACCAACTCCACCTTGCTCCTCCAGCTGACCAATGACCTGATATTTATTTCCCAAAAAAGTAATCTTTTCTCCGATCACCTCTTCATTATCTTCAAACAGCGTCTCCGCAAGATCCTTTCCTATGATGCAGACATTATTTCCATATCGAAGCTCCACATTACTGAAATTTCTTCCTTTCTCCAGCTTAATTGCCTTGATATCCATGTAATTTTCATCAGCTCCAGTTACCCGAATATTTGGATTAGTAGTGATTGATCCTCGCTTTACCTCAGCAGCACCACTCACTCTGAAAAATAGTGTAGATCGTCCAATAGAGGCATATTCCTCTTTGAAGTCCCGCATCTCACGAAAGGTTAGTTTTGGATAGGTCTTCTCTGATTTCCCTTCCACTACGGCTCGACCGCCGCTTGCTCCCTTATCTCTAATGTCAAATGAATTGGCACCTAAGCCTGAAAAACTATCTGCAATTTGAGCTTTGATTCCGTCGATTGCTGTGAGCATTCCGACTAGGGATGAGATACCTATCGCGATGATGGCACCTGTAAGAACCGTACGAAGCAAATTGACCTTGACGGCATTGAGGGCTTCGCGTACATTTAGGAACAAATTCATAGAGTGTCCAGTATTGAAACAGTTGGTGTCAGTAAGAAAGTTTTCAAACGTAAGTATAGCGAAATTAGCCCAAAAGGAGATTTAGATCGCTTTTTTTTACAAGAAAGGGCAACATTAAATGTCTTAGGTACGAATGACTTAATGCATACGATCTCCACGTAGCTCGAGTTCAGAAATCACCTCAGCTTCAAAGCTAAGCCACTCTTTCCATCGTGCATTGACAAGCTCTGTATCTTGGTAATGCCGAGCTAATTCGAGAAAGGTCACATAATGTCCTGCCTCAGAAATCATCAACTCATAATAGAATTTTTGGAGTTCCTGATCAGGGATTCCTTTTGATAGAAGTTTAAATCGTTCGCAACTCCTCGCTTCGATTAGTGCATTCATCAGAAGATTTTCTACCAGCTGCTGTGTTCGATTTCCTCCCTTTTTCACAAAACCGGCCAACTGCGTCACGTATTCATCTTTCCTAGGCTTTCCGAAAGACATCCCTCGCTTTTTCAATTGCTCCATGACCCGCTCAAAATGTCCCCATTCCTCCGCTACGATTGGCGTTAAGGTATCCACCAACTCGGTTAAGTCATGAAAACGTAAAATCAAACTAATGCACGAAGAGGCCGCCTTTTGCTCACAATAAGCATGATCCACCAAAATATCCTCAATCTGCATTTGAGCAACATTGACCCACCGTGGATCAGTGGGCAATTTCAAATTGAGCATTTTCTCTCGTGTGCTTTCTTCCCAACTCATTCTTAATCAAATAAATACCATGTAATACCTAAATCAAGAAAAGATCGATATCCGGTGTAATCAGGAGTCACGAAATACCCCTCTTGAGACATAAAGCCACTATTCAAATGGTTGTATTTCACCAGCACTCTCGTTCGATTAATTCTGAAATCTAGGAAAAGATCTGCGACCGGATAGGCATATACATTGAAATCATTCTGTAAATTAAATTGCTGCGTCCCTACAAAATAGGAATCCGCGAAGTAATCCGAATGATAGCGAATATCCAGTCCCAACTGTACATAGACATTATCATCAAATAATGGGCTATCAAAATAGAACTTGGTATTGGCATAAAAACTAGGAATTCGGAAGGCATCACTTCCATCTCCTGTTACTTCGGTAAAAATCACTTCGTTATCCCATCGGAATTTTCTTCCGATCTGAAAATTGGCGATTAGCCCAGGTTGGAGCATAAATGCCTCGTCAGAAGACTGTGTTGACTCACCATTTACCTCAAAATACACGTAGTTATTAATCCGATTTAGAGTCAAGGAAGGCCTGATCCGGATTTTATCAAAGCTAATTTTGATCGTTCCCTTGACTTGATCCACCCCAATGTTACTGAAGTCATTGGTCCAGTTCAGAAAATAGCCTTGGTAATTTTGCTGCATCAAATTCGGTTTATATAGCGCCTTGGTATATTCTGCATCCAGCCAAGGAGAGGAAAATAGACCATGTATTCTGAAGGCTCCTGGGAGTAGATATTCCCCATCTGCACTAATACTCCACTTTTCGGAAATTTTACCGATCAACTCTCCTCCAATGAAAAACTCAGCAAATCTTTCATCCTCTTCAAAACGGACATTTTTCATTCTGCCGTTTCGAAATTTTACGAAAGCATTATAATAAAAGCCTCCAAACGTACCTTTAAATCCAACCTCATTTCGCCACTCGGCAAAGTCATTTTGATTTCTCGCGGTATCCCTTTCACTGATCCCGACCAAAGGGTAATAGAGCGTATCTGAGCTAGCCATATCAGCCAAGAAGAGTAGATCCTGCTTTTTTCGATCAAAAATATGGTAGATTTGCAAGCCATCCTTCACCTTATATTCATGATAAAAATGATAGTCTTGGCGGAGATCTCTGGCTTGAGAGGCCCGAAGCCAAACTTTGGCATCTTCGTAAGTGAAGTAAATAGAAGTACTATCCACCTCTGGTGGGATAATCCCTCCTATTTCATTTACCCGATGGAGGGTTCTTGAAAAGTTTGCCAAGACCCAATATTTTCCGTTTTCGGATCGATAATTCGTATGCAGAGAATAAGCCGTCTGCTCCACCATGTTATCATCTCTAGCATTGGGGTTCAGTGTCTTTCTAGCCCGAATGGTATGGAAATTAAAACCCACATTCCATCTTGGATTAATATTCCTCGCAAAGGCTATATCCAGCATATTTCGATTACCCCCACCAAAAAATGCCGACATCTCGGTAAACGGAGACTTGGTATCAAAATATTTCATCTTCTCAGGTGCCCGATGATAGAGATCGTAGGCATGAAAACCTGATGTGGCACCGATTATGTCAGGAAGCTGATAGAAAATGGGCTGTGTAGCACTCCCTATATTTCCAAGGTCCTGATATTTCCAGCCGCTTTTGGCCACAGGATCGTAATTATGAAAATTAAACAATGATGTATCCTGAGGGTAAAGGACCAACTGATTTCGCTTGATATCCTTTTCGTAAAAGTACAAACTGGTGGTTGGCCCGAAAACCATCCGAGTGCTATCATCCAGAAGTGTTCTGCGACCCTCTTGCTCCTCTCCTTCTTCCCCTTCCACAAGTTCTCGGTTCAGTCGTTGATTAGGATTTGCCTCTCGTGTCTGATTTCTGGGAATAGGCACTTGTGCTAAAGTATATGTGCTACTCAAGCAAAGAAACAAACACCATAAAATGATGGAGACTTTTTTCACAGAATGTACGCGTTCAATTAACCTTTTGAGCGATCAAATCCCGAAGAATGGTTTCATCTTCTATGGAAAACTGGATCTTGATAGGTTGCACAAAAATCGGAATTTCTGGTAGAAATCCTTCCTCGAGTAAGGATTTAACTTTATCCGCATCCTTTTCGGTAACTAGAATTACCGGATTTTGGTCTTTATGCTTGCGCCAAAGCTTGGAAAGGGCATCTAAATCTGATCTCGAAAAATCGTGATGATCACCAAAGCTTATTTTATCGATCAAACCATATGTACGCGAAATGTATTTTTCCAATGAACTATCATCGGCTATTCCGCTAGCCAAAATCACTTGATCAGACCACTTTGCATGCTCAGTCAATGCATAGGGAGCTACATACCCTATTCTTGAAAAAAGTACCGGGGTGTTTTTTTGGGTGTAATTTTGAATTTCTTTTCTCAGGGTATTTTTCTGCTCTGATTTTAGATTTTCCGGACATTTGGTCACTATGATCACATCGGCCCGACAAGCTCCTGTTCGTGATTCACGAAGTCGCCCCATTGGCAATAAGAGGTCCCGAGTGAAAGGTTTATCGTATGTGGTCAAGACCACAGCTAGATCCGCAGTTATTCTCCGATGCTGGAATGCATCATCCAGAATTACGAGACTTGTACTAGGAGCATTTGCTTGAATTTGAAGAATTCCCTCTAACCGATCCTCGCAAACGTGAACTGTGATTTCTTGTCCAAATTTTTGATAAATCTGAAAGGGCTCATCTCCTAGTTGATTCGGGCTTGAGTTGCTATTGGCTTGAATATACCCTTTGGTTTTTCTTCCATAGCCTCGACTCAATGTGGCCAGTGACCTAGAGTCATGAAGTAATTCAATCAAGTATTCTACCATTGGTGTTTTCCCGGTACCACCCACACTTAAATTCCCTACGAGAATACTTTGAATGGGTGATTTAGTGACTTTGAACACTCCTCGATCATAGCACCAATTTCGGATGGCCGTGACACCATCATAAAGAACTGCAAAAGGATAAAGTAAAAAAGCAAGGCTACCCATTCAGGAGAATTAGTATTTTTGATCAAATAAACGTAAAAATAATGGGATATAAGATTAGCGATATCATTTCCTACCTTTCCAAAGTAGCCCCACCCGCCTATCAGGAAAGCTACGACAATGCCACATTGATCACAGGAAATCCAAGCTGGGACTGTTCAGGGATTCTTTGCAGTCTAGACTGTATCGAGTCCGTAGTTGATGAGGCTATTTCTTTGGGGGCAAATCTGATTGTCGCTCACCACCCCATTGTTTTCAAGGGTCTGAAAAGCCTCACAGGCAAAAATTATGTTGAGCGCACGATTCTCAAGGCCATAAAGTCTGATATTGCCATTTATGCCATTCATACCAATCTAGACCATGTTGCCCATGGGGTGAATAAGCGAATCTCAGATCGGCTGGGCTTACAAGCAACCACCATTCTTCAGCCTAAAAAAAATATCCTGAACAAGTTGGTTTTCTTTGTTCCGAAACCAGAAAAGCAAATCACTCTTGATGCAATCTATCGCGCTGGTGCAGGACAAATAGGAGAATATACGGACTGCTCCTTTCAGACCGAAGGAATAGGAACATTCACTCCCTTAAAAAATACAGACCCATATATAGGTAGCCATGGCAAAGCAGAGTCGGTGGAGGAAATTCGGGTGGAGGTCGTACTACCAAGTCATCTTTCGAATAAGATTATCCAAGCCATGAAAAAAGCGCATCCGTATGAGGAAGTGGCCTATTATTTACAGACTATAGAAAATGAAAATCAGGAAGTAGGAGCTGGGATGATAGGACATTTGAGTATTCCAATGGATGAAGAAGATTTCTTGGATTATCTCAAGGAGAAAATGAATCTGACGATGCTCAAGCATACGGCTTTAAGAGGAAAAAAAGTCGGCAAAATCGCCGTCTGCGGAGGAGCTGGAATCTTTTTACTCGGCACAGCTAAAGCTCGAGGTGCAGATGTATTCATTACATCGGATATAAAATATCATGAGTTTTTTGATGCAGAGGGACAACTCGTCCTATGTGATATCGGGCATTATGAAAGTGAAATTTTTACAAAAGAATTACTTGGAGAGCTATTGTCACAAAATTTTCCTAATATTGCACTCTATTTGACAAAAGTAGTTACCAATCCCACATCCTACCGATAGTACATGGAAAGTACAGTAGCACAAAAACTCGACGCTATTTTTAATCTACAACGCATTGATTCTAAGCTCGATGCCATCCTCAAAGTAAGAGGTGCCTTGCCAGAAGAAGTGCAAGATTTGGAAGATGAAATAGCCGGGTACCAAACTCGCCTAGAGAAATTTGAAAGTGAAATCAGTCTTTTTGAAGATGAAATCAAATCTTTCAAAGAAGGAATCAAAGAATCTGAGAAACTGATCAAGAAGTATCAGGAGCAGCAGATGAACGTGAGAAATAATCGCGAGTACGATGCCATTACCAAGGAATTGGAATTGCAGGATCTTGAGATTCAGGTAGCGAAGAAAAAAATCACCGAAACGGCACTAAGAATTGATCAGAAAAAGATTGATTTGGATGAATTGAAAGCTACACTTGACGATAGACAAAAAGATCTTGATCTGAAAAAGAGTGAGCTTGATACCATCATAGCCGAAAGCGAGTCTGAGGAAAGTAAGTTAAATTCCGAAAGAGAAAAAGCACTAAAGAAAGTGGACGAAAGACTCTCTAAGTCTTATGCTAAAATTCGCGAAAACGCTAAAAACGGTCTTGCCGTAGTAATGGTACAGAGAGGTGCTTGCGGAGGTTGCTTCAACACTGTTCCTCCTCAGCGTCAAGCAGATATTAGAGAAAAGAAAAAGCTTATTGTGTGTGAGCATTGCGGAAGAATCCTCGTGGGCGTAGAAGAAGAAGTCCAAGAAGAACCAGCTCCAAAGAGAAAACGAACTACACGAGCTAAAAAAGCATAATAGTAAAACCTCGAACATTTTCGAGGTTTTTTTTGGTATGAAAGGGCTTAATCTTGCGATTCTGCCTGATCTTTTGCTTCTTTAAGGATATGAAAAAGTTAGGAATACTTATCGGCTGTCTTTTAATCTCTTTTGCCTCAATGGCCGGAGAAGGAGATTCCAAAACATTCCTTTTTCTTTTCAAGCAAAAAGAATTAAAGGCGCTAAAGCTTTCACTCAAGGACCTTGAATCTCAATTTGCAGCTTTCAAAACCAAATCTTACGGAGGCAACTCCGAATTAGCACTTTTTATCGAAACCCCTGATGGGAATTTTGATGCCTGTTTCATCGGGCAATTTTTGATCCGCAATGAGAAGAAGGTAAACATCAAACTCGAAGACATTGCTTTTCGAATGATTGACCTTTCAGAAACTCAAGAGCTCAAGAATCAATTGTTGCTTGCCCATGAGGAATCGCTACAAAAGAAAAAGGGCGACAAAAATGCTCAAAAGCCTTAAAGGCTTACCAAATGAGTTTGCTCATTAGCAAGCTCAAGCTTAAAAGATCCATCCCTCAATTGCTGCAATACATACAGGCATAGATTAGCATGCTCAAAATTATCCATATGTCTGAGGTCGTAATTTAAAATCACGCTTAAAAATATACGCATTGCCCGGCCATGCATACAGACTAGAACGGTTTCTCCTGGTCCTTCTAATATTTTCTTGATCCCAGCTCTCATTCGCTTAGCCACTTGGTTTGGGCTCTCACCTTCTGCTATCGCATAGTCTAGATTTCCCTCGCGCCATTGATTGAGCATGTGCTTATAGTATTCCCCTTCTTCAGGTGTCATGGGAGTTCCCTCATATTTCCCCCAAGAAATTTCATTGAGTTCTGGTAAGGTAGTCGTAGGTATTCCAAGAGAGATGAAATCCTGAATGGATTGTCGAGTACGAATCAAAGCTGTATGGTATAAGTGATCAAATTTCACCTGCTGATACGCTTGAAAAAATGCATTGGCTTGGGCCCTCCCTGTTTCGTTGATCGGTGCGTCAATTCCGCTTCCTTGTACCACTCCTTTCAGATTGAAATCGGTCTGCCCGTGACGGATTAAGTAAATTTTTTTTGGAATCAAGTTTCTCTATTTTTGTTAGGTCAAAATAAGCTCATTTACACGACTTTTCATGGTATTTTCGAGAAAGCCTTCATTGGCGGATTTAAATAAAGGCAGCCAAAACACAATGGTCAGTTATTTAGGCATAGAATTTACCGCAATCGGAGACGATTTTCTCGAGGCTACCATGCCTGTAAATGATAAAACTAAACAGCCCATGGGCTTGTTACATGGTGGAGCAAATGTTGTATTGGCGGAAACGCTAGGCAGTGTGGCAGCCTCATTAACCGTAGATCGGGGTCAAGGCGTGGTAGGACTAGAAATAAATGCAAATCATGTAAAAGGCGTACGATCCGGATTGGTGAGAGGAATCACTCAACCCATTCACCTAGGTAAGTCTACACAGATCTGGGAAATAAAAATCTTTAATGAAGCAAATCAGCTCTCCTGCGTCTCTCGCTTGACTATGGCGATCCTTAATCATTCATGATCAACTCCACGAGCACCCAAGTATTCGAAATTCAAGAACTTCTTCAAGCCATTTTCACGGGTGGTTTTGAAGGAGACGATTCCTTTGCTATTTGGCGTAAGCCTAAATCAAACGCCCTTGAATTGATTTATAGCCCGAAGGAAGAAATTCAGAAAGTGAATCTGGAAATTGAATCACTTCCTCCAGGCTTTATTATTCATCCCTTCGCAGATCAGAAAAATCAAGAAGCCTTTTTTATTGAAGCTGAACACTATCATAGGTTTGATTTGAGCCAGCCATTGGAATTATCAGATATGCCTAACTTCTTGAGAGAACTAATCGAGCATCAAAATCAAGATGCTGTTCCTTTTCAAATTTTTAAGTCCAATTCCAGTGCTTCGAAAAACTTTGAAAGCGCTTACAGCGAGGAGCAATCGCATTTTGAAGGCTTAGTAAATGAAGTCAAGGAAGGCATCCAAAAAGGCCTTTTCGAAAAAGTGGTTCCAGCCAGGACAAAAACGATTCCCTTGAATTCAGATTTCGATCTTGTCAAAAGTTTTGAAGCTTTGCTTCGCAAATACCCAAATGCCTTTGTGAATTTTTTCCATCTGCCGAAAATCGGGACTTGGCTGGGAGCTTCTCCTGAAGTTTTGATCGAAACTAAAGAAGATCAATTTTATACCATGTCCCTAGCCGGAACTCAACCAGCAAATGGTGATAATCCAATCAAGTCTGTAGCATGGACTCAAAAGGAGATTGAAGAGCAAGCTCTTGTGAGTAGATATATTGTGGATTGCTTTAAGAAAATCCGATTGAGAGAGTACGAAGAACATGGCCCAAAAACCGTTCAAGCTGGGACTTTGCTTCATTTGCGTTCTGATTTTAAGGTAAACATGAAGGAAACTAACTTCCCACAGTTGGGTTCTGTGATGCTAAAATTACTCCATCCTACCTCCGCAGTCTGCGGAATGCCAAGGCAACCTGCTTTAGATTTTATTCGCGAAAAAGAAGGATTCGACCGCGAATTTTTCGCAGGTTTTCTCGGCCCAATCAATATAAATCAGGTGTCCTCAATCTATGTCAATTTGCGTACAGCCTCTCTCAAATCAGATCGGGCTATCGTATTTGCCGGTGCTGGAGTCACTGAAGATTCTGACCCCACACTTGAGTGGGAAGAAACAGAGCTGAAGTGTGCAAATATCGGTCGTATTCTCCAAAATCCCGACCAATGATCATCCAGTCAGTTGTCAACTTGGTTTCAATTTGTGCAGAACATGGCATCGAGCACGCGATTCTTTCGCCTGGCTCTCGGTGTGCACCCTTGACCTTAGCCTTTGTCAGGCATACCAAAATCCATACTCGTACTATTTCTGATGAGCGATCCGCAGCTTTTATTGCCTTGGGAATGGCGCAGCAATTGGAAAAACCCGTCGTGCTCGTCTGTACCAGCGGCTCTGCTGCTCTGAATTATTTTCCGGCAGTGGCAGAGGCATACTTTCAGCAAATCCCATTACTGATACTTACCGCAGACCGTCCACCAGAATGGATTGATCAGTATGATGGACAAACCATCTTTCAGGAAAACGTCTACAGGAAGCACGTGAAGGCTAGTTTTTCACTACCCAGCACCAATCCTTCAGATCAAAGTCTATGGCATGCTGATCGGATCACGAACGATGCAATCAATTTGTCTCAAGCTTTCCCACAGGGACCTGTCCATATTAATGTTCCATTGAAGGAGCCTTTCTATCCTGAAGAAAATGAAGACTACAGATTTCCTGAGGTGAAACTCATCAAAGTGGCTAAATCAAAGACCAGTTTAAGCCCGGACACCAAAAAGAAACTAGCGCTCACCCTATCAGGCTTTCAACGAATTGTATTGGTCTGTGGACAAGGGAAACCCGACCGGAAAGTAAGCTCACTTTTGGACCAACTCGCCAAAACCAAAAAGCTTATGGTTCTTACCGACACGATTTCCAATATGCAGTCGGAAGAAACCATTTCCCTTCACGACCATTGGCTTGGTCAAAAGGAATTTTCAGACCCACTTCAACCCGACCTTATTTTAAGCTTTGGGAACTCCATTATTTCCAAGTCGCTCAAGCTATTTCTCCGCGCTACCAAAGCAGAGCATTGGCATATCCAGTCGGATGGACAAGCGAAGGACACCTTCCTTAAATTAACCAGAATAGTTTCTTCAGACGTTGACGAATTTCTAGAATGGCTTCTTGGATCATTACCAGAGAATGATCAAGTCTTTTTTGACTCTTGGAAAAAACTCGAAAACCAAACAAGGAATCAATTACCCCAAGTACTTCAGGAAAGCGAGTTTGGCGAGTATCCAGCATTCCATCAGATTTTAAGTCGCATCCCACCCTTTTCCAAAATCCATGTAGCCAATAGTATGGCTGTGAGGTATTTGAATTTTCTGGGGAAAAGATCTCAAGAAATCATCTGCAATCGAGGCACAAGTGGGATAGATGGAAGTAACAGTACGGCCGTGGGTTGCACTTTCACCACCAAAGAACCCATCACTTTGATTACAGGAGATTTGGCTTTCTTTTATGATAGAAATGCATTTTGGCACAATTACTCCATGCCTAATTTGAGAATAGTTTTACTCAACAATCATGCAGGTGGAATTTTTAGACTGATTGATGGCCCAGCCAAACAACCAGAATTAGAAGAGTATTTTGAAACCAAGCAACGACTCACTGCGGCTAGTATATCGCAGGAGTTTGGATTTGAGTATCAGCAGGTAGAAAGCCGAGAAGCACTTGAGCTTGCACTGAATGGTTTTTATTCCCCAAGCTCCAAGCCGAAATTAATCGAGGTTAGCACCGACAGTGAAATGAACGCAAGGATTCTGTCTGAGGTGAAGGCTAAAATAAAAGCCCTCCTTTCGGAGAGCTTCTATTCTTAAGGTTTTTGGAATACCCTTATATAATCTACTCGCATATCTTGTGGAAAAAGCGTATTCGGACTAGGGTTACCTGGCCATCTGCCTCCCACTGCCACATTCATGATGAAGAAGTGAGGCTTATGAAACTCTTCCAAACCTGCTGGAGTGATATCAATGACATGATATTCTACATCATCCAGAAGCCAAACAATTTTTTGCGCATCCCAAATGATCGAATACACATGTGGCTCATCGGCTAGAGTTCCGTATTCCAATTCCGTACTCCCACCATAATTCGCATAGCTTCCTGCATTGTCCCAATGGACTGTTCCATGAACGGTCCCGTCGTTATTGTCTTGGGTACCACCCACCATTTCCATAATATCAATCTCGCCACATCTCGGCCATCCTACCTCATCAATATTTTCCCCAAGCATCCAAAGTGCAGGCCACATACCTTGTCCCTTTGGCATAACTGCACGAATATCAATTCGTCCGTAGGTGAAGGACTGCTTACCCTTTGTGATTAATCGTGAAGAGGTATATTGTCTTGATCCGGCACTTTCTCTCTTAGCAGTGATAACTAAGAAGCCATCTTTGATGGAAGTATTTTCGGCTTTATAGTACTCCAATTCATCGTTACCCCAGCCGCATAGATCTGGACATCCATCGCCGATTTCAAAGGTCCAATCATCAGAAATCGTTGGGGAGTCAAACTCATCTCGCCAAACCAATTCGTAACCTGGATAGGAATCTGGTGTCGTAAAGCCCGTATTCGGATCCAAACCAAGGTTCTCATTATTCATGATCACCTTTTCGGTATCCACCACGAATTTTTCTTCTTCAGAATGCGCCTGAACAACAATGGTAAATTCACCTTTATCCTTGTATTGATGCGTTGCGGAATTGCCATCCACCTTAGCTAGTAATGAACCGGGATCACCAAAATTCACTTTAAAAAACACCGCATTGGTAGCCGTAAAATCTACCTTGACGATACCATCACCAATATAATCGACAGTCACCTGAAGATTTGACGGTAAGGGAGTTGGAACAGGATCAAGTGAATCGGAGCCTCCACAGCTCACTAGAATAAAAAAAAGAAGGGCTAAAATTGGGTTTCTACTGCACAGTTTCATTCGAGAATAGTTTTTCTCGAAACTAAAAAAAAAATTTGTAAATATCCTGTTTATGAAATAGTTCGAGGAGAAGAATCGGGAGAATTCTTTCTCCCGATTTTTTGAATTAAATAAACCATAAGACCAATTTGCACAATTTCGCCTATCGTCCATGGAATCAAAGCCAGAAACGCTCCAATACCTGTAAAGAGCAAAACTCCAGATAAAATGAGCAAAATTCCCATGATTAGTGCCACCGAAGAAAACTGTCCTTTGTACCCGAGATATCCCGCGCCAAGGAATGCATACAAAAAGCCAAAGGAACTGACTTTGAGCATGTAGTAATCTCCAATCGAAAACCAGTTACCGTATAACGCCACCATGTCTACGGTATACCAGATCGCATTCCCTCCTATCATTAGCCAAAGTGCAATTTTCAAGATGCCATTAGGAAAGAAATTCAAGAGGCGAACCCAACCCAACAGGAAAATCACATAAAAAAGATAGCTGCCCGTCTTAATCATGGCAAAGGAGCCTGTGCTTATTGAGGCCTCTCCTCCCAAAAATTCCTGCTCAAATCCTATTTCCAGCATCGAAAGAAAGAAGTAGAGAACGGCTGACCCAACGGCAGCATACAGATAATTTGGAGTTTTTTGATCAGCTAAATCGTCTCGCTCTATTGGAGCTTCCATATGGTAGTCCAATGCCTCAAAAAGAGCTTTGATTGTATAACTTCTTGGGGATACTTCCCCAGCTTCGATTCGTTGGATTGTGCGAACATTCAGATTACACTTCTCCACGAGTTCTTCTTGAGTAAGCCCTTTAGCCTTCCTCAATTCCGAAATTTTTTTACCTAATTCTGGTTGTTTCATAGTTATGAGATTTTGATTAACCATGGCAATTTCTCGGATTGATTTGGGACAAAAGGCGAAAATAGGTCGGATTTAACCCGACATTTCCACGACATTCGCTTCTGTGGACTAAAATAGATCTTTTAGATAATTTTGACGGAATCATGAAATAGAAGTCCAAAGCTAAAAAAATCAAATTAGCTTAAGAACCCTACTAAGTGCAGGGTTTCGATTATCAGGTTTCCAAATTACTGAAAGCTCTGTGTATTGACGAATATTCGGAATCTCTAAAAACCGAACTTTCAACTTATACCCTTCCTTAAGTGAACTCGGTACAATAGCTACCCCCATGCCTTGCTCAACAAGCCTGAAAATAGTCAAGGCATGGACGGATTTATGTCGAATGGTGGGGAAAAATCCTGCATCTCGGCAAATTCCAATAATCTGATCATAATAATATTGACTATAATCACTGGAAAAGAGAATAAAAGATTCTTTCGAAAATTGATCGATGGATTGGAAATCCTGCGATTGAATGGGATGTTCCTCGGGTATAACAATGGAAAAGGTATCCCGCAATACCGACTTCATCTCCAAGCCTTCAGGAGCAGACTCCAACCTCACAAAGCCCAAATCAATTTTATCCTTTTGTATCAATTCCACTTGAACGCCATTGCTCAACTCTTCCAAGGAGGTACTAATACCCGATTCGTGGACATTTATTTTTGCCAATAAACTGGGTAAAATATGATTTGCAGCCGACCCTAAAAAACCAATTCTTAATTCACCTAGTTTACCGGCTTCAATCTCCTTGAGTTGGACCTTGACGGTCTCTAAATGATTAATTAGAAAGTCTACTTCTTCTAATAAATACAGACCAGCAGTAGTTAGCTGCACCTTTTTTCTGTTTCGATCAAGAAGCTGCACCTCGAGTTCCTGCTCCAGTTGCTTGATTTGACGACTTAACCCAGGCTGTGAAATAAATAATCGATCAGCTGCTTTCCTGAAGTTCAACTCCTCGGCTACAGCTTGAAAATAAAGAAGATGTCGTAGTTCCATTGATAACTTAAAAGCATCATAATACAACAAATATAGTATCAATAGGCATCAATAAGAAGCTTTAAATTTGTGGAACACTTCGGTTCCACCATGAAAAAATTCTTTTACGGCAAAGAAAACCTAAAGTCTTCTACGGCATTGGCGCTTTCGCGCAAAACTCTTGAAGGGGTACTCGATCAAGAAACTTGTGATAAAATAGAGACATCTGCTTTGGCAGTTGAAAAAATTGCGAAGGGAAAACAAGTAGTCTATGGGATCAACACGGGTTTTGGTCCGCTTTGCACCAGAATTATTTCTGCTGAACAAACCACAACCCTACAAGAAAACTTACTCAAAAGCCATGCAGTGGGAGTAGGCGAACCCATAGATATCGAAATAGCCCGATTGATGATGGTGTTGAAGATTCATGCACTTGCTCAAGGGTTCTCAGGTATTCGGCTAGAAACTATCAAACGAATTCTCTGGATGCTACAAGAAGATATCATACCACTTGTGCCTATTCAGGGTTCAGTGGGAGCTTCTGGGGATTTGGCTCCTCTCTCACATCTTTTCCTCCCTTTGATAGGTTATGGTAAGGTATGGCACCGAGGCGAGGTTTATAAGACAGCTGACCTTTTAAAGAATTTTGGAATCAGTCCACTTCAACTCGGCCCTAAGGAGGGGCTCGCATTGATTAATGGTACCCAGTTTATGGCAGCCCATGGGATTAAAATCGTAGAAAAACTTCATAATCTACTCACCACAGCGAGCATCACCGGGGCCATGATGATTGAAGGACTTATGGGTTCTGTAAAACCATTCGCTGCTGAATTACACTCGCTTCGACCTTATGCAGGCAACCAACACGTAGCGGAAACTGTATCAAACTTGCTTGTAGATTCTCAAATAGTTAACTCTCATCTTCATTGTGCAAGAGTTCAAGACCCGTATTCTCTTCGCTGCATGCCACAGGTTCATGGTGCCAGTTGGAATTCCTGGCTGCATCTCAAGGAAATGTTGGAGATTGAAATCAATTCAGTAACAGACAATCCTGTGGTTTTCGATGAAACTCATACTATTTCTGGTGGTCACTTTCATGGACAACCCATAGCCATGGTCATGGATTATGCATGCCTTGCTGCCTCAGAGATTGGTAATATTTCAGATCGAAGAATTTACCTTTCCATCGAAGGAGACACACCTGGTGTTCCAAAATTACTTTTGAAAGAAACAGGGCTAAATTCCGGTCTTATGATCCCACAGTATACCACTGCAGCTCTGGCTTCCGAAAACAAGGGGCTTTGTTTTCCTGCCTCTGCGGACTCTATCCCGACTTCATTGGGCCAAGAAGACCACGTCAGTATGGGCAGTATTGGAGGTCGCAAAGCCTTGCGAGTCATTGAAAATGTGGAGAAAATTTTGGGAATCGAGCTATTTTATGCCACTCAGGCGATGGACTTTCATCAGCCATTAACATCAGGTCCTATCCTGCAGCATATTTATGACTTCGTTCGATCAAAAATCGACCCTGTCACCGTAGACCGTGTGATGAGCGAAGATTTGGAAGTTGCTATAGAATTGGTTCGTACTGGAGAATTGAAGGAGTTGGCAGAAGCTGTGTCGATTAAAGAAAAAATCCCCTATCGCACGAAGTGGGCAGAATTATTTGATTTCTAAATCAGAGAGTTAAATGAAAAATCAAAAATTAATTGGTCCAATCAAACAATTAGTCACTCTAGAAAATCTTCCCATATCGGGGAAATTATCAGATAGTGACCTTGGGATCATTTCGAATGCAGGAATCTGGATAAAGGATGATAGGATTGTGGAGATTGGAACTTTCGAACAATTGCGTCGCAAAATCGACCTCAATCAAGTCACACGCTATGACCTCAACGGCGAGTTTGTCGCCTTGCCCGGATTTGTAGATTGTCATACCCATATTTGTTTTGCAGGGTCTAGAGCCAAAGACTTTTCTATGAGAAACGCTGGAAAAAGCTATTTGGAAATTGCCAAGGCAGGCGGAGGAATTTGGGATACAGTCACAGAAACTCGAAAAAAATCTGTTACAGAACTTGCCCGAATTACTGTAGATCGGGCCAATGTGCATTTAGAAAGAGGAGTAACAACCATTGAAGTAAAGAGCGGATATGGTTTGAATGTACAGCAAGAGGTGAAGATTCTGAGTGCGATCCAAAAAGCAAACAATCGTACCAAAGCAGACCTCATCCCTACCTGCCTAGCAGCTCATACCTTACCAAAGGACTGGTCAGGCTCTCGTGAAGAGTACCTTTTTGATTTGGTATCGAAGCTTTTCCCGGTTTTAATTAAAGAAAAACTCTGCAGCCGGATGGATGCCTTTGTGGAAGAATCCGCATTTTCACCTAGCCAAATTCTTCCCTTTCTACAAGAAGCAAAAAGATTGGGAATGGATTTAACAGTTCATGCTGATCAATTTTCAACCGGAGGATCCAAACTTGCAGTTGAACTTGGTGCCATTTCCGCGGATCATTTGGAGGCCTCTAGTGAGGCGGAAATCAGATTACTTTCAAACTCAAAAACTATCACCGTGGCTTTACCTGGAGCTTCCTTAGGATTGGGTTGCAGATTTACACCCGCACGTAAAATTTTGGATCAGGGAGGAGCTCTCGCTATAGCCTCTGATTGGAATCCTGGATCTGCCCCTATGGGAGATTTACTGACCCAAGCTTCAATTTTAGCCACATTTGAGAAACTCAGTACAGCCGAGGTATTCGCAGGAATCACTTTTAGAGCTGCCGCAGCTCTAGGCCTCCATGATAGAGGTAAACTGGCATCAAACCAGCTTGCAGACGTCAATCTTTTCCCTACTTCTGATTATCGTGAAATTCTATATCAGCAGGGCCAATTGAAGCCTGCTCAAGTTTGGAAACGAGGGAAAAAGTACACCCGAAAAACCTGATTTAACATGACTTTCCAAGACAAAATCAAAGAAGGAATCCCATCTATTCTTCCTCCACAAAAAAAGCCTGACCCCAAATATTCTCATGCACCCAAACGCAAGAATATACTTTCACCTGAGGAGAAAAAACTTACCCTTGCCAATGCACTTCGATATTTTCCAAAAGAATGGCATGACACTCTGGCACCGGAATTTTTAACAGAATTAATGGATTTTGGGCGAATCTACATGTATCGGTTTCAGCCGGATTATGCGATGCATGCCAGAGCGATTCAAGAGTATCCCGCAAAATCAAACCAGGCAGCAGCGATCATGCTGATGATCCAAAACAACCTAGATCCTACAGTCGCACAGCATCCCCAAGAATTGATCACTTATGGAGGCAATGGAGCCGTATTTCAAAACTGGGCTCAATACTTGATCACCATGAAGTATTTGTCAGAAATGACAGAATCTCAAACTTTACACCTTTATTCAGGCCATCCTATGGGACTTTTCCCATCCTCTCCTTCAGCACCTCGAGTGGTGGTCACGAATGGAATGATGATCCCAAACTACTCCAAACCAGATGATTGGGAAAAATTCAATGCTTTAGGCGTAACCCAATATGGACAGATGACTGCAGGCTCATTTATGTACATTGGGCCACAAGGAATCGTCCACGGCACTACTATTACGGTAATGAATGCCTTTAGGAAAAAATTGAAAAGGGGAGAAAAACCGAATGGAAAGATCTTTTTGACAGCCGGGCTTGGTGGTATGAGTGGTGCACAACCGAAAGCTGGTAATATTGCCGGGTGCATTACTATTTGTGCAGAGGTTAATCCTACCGCTGCGAAAAAAAGACATGCTCAAGGTTGGGTGGATGAATTGATCGAAAGCCTTGATGAGCTTGTTCTTCGAGTTCAGCTCGCCAAACGAAATCAGGAGGTCATCTCGCTTGCTTTCATAGGAAATATCGTAGACGTCTGGGAGCGATTTGATCAAGAAGAGATCTTCATCGAATTAGGATCGGATCAGACTTCCCTTCACAATCCTTGGGCAGGCGGTTATTACCCAGTGGGTCTTTCTTTCCAAGAATCCAACCAACTTATGGCCTCAAATCCTGAACTCTTCAAAGTAAAAGTTCAAGAAAGTCTTCGAAGACAAGTAGACTCCATCAATAAGCATGTGGCAAAAGGAACCTACTTTTTTGACTATGGAAATGCTTTTCTCTTAGAAGCTTCACGTGCAGGAGCAGATGTAATGTCAGCTAACGGAATTGATTTCAAATACCCATCTTACGTGCAGGATAATCTAGGGCCAATGTGTTTTGATTATGGATTCGGACCATTTCGTTGGGTATGTACTTCTGGAAAAGTAGAAGACTTAAGAAAGTCAGATCAAATTGCTGCACGAGTGTTAAAAGAAATCATGGAAGAGGCACCTGAATCCATACAACAACAAATGCAGGATAACATTACTTGGATAGAAGAAGCGGAGCAAAATAATTTGGTTGTGGGATCCAAAGCTCGAATTCTTTATGCCGATGCAGAAGGCAGGGCAAAAATCGCAGAAGCCTTTAACCAAGCAATAGAGCTAGGAGAAATCTCCGCTCCGATAGTCCTAGGAAGAGATCATCACGACGTCAGTGGGACAGATTCCCCCTACCGTGAAACCAGTAATATTTACGATGGAAGCAAATTTACGGCTGATATGGCCATTCAAAACGTAATCGGAGACAGCTTCCGAGGCGCTACTTGGGTTTCCATCCACAATGGTGGAGGTGTTGGCTGGGGAGAAGTCATCAACGGTGGATTCGGAATGGTCTTAGATGGCTCTCCTGAAGCCTCAGAGAAGTTGAAAAATATGCTTTTCTACGATGTCAATAATGGAATCGCACGAAGGGCTTGGGCACGAAATACAGGTTCCTTGGAAGCTATTCAGCGAGAAATGGAACGTACTCCAACATTAAAAGTCACGATTCCAAGCTTGGTTGATGAGGAGATTGTGAATAAAATTATTTGATTTTTCTATGATTCCACTTCACCAAAACCCTGCCCCCTCGCTATGGACTGGCCGCCCCGCTGAAACCATCGAATACTGGCATCAGGCCATTATTACTGTAAATGATTTAGCCTTCAATGAATCCAGCGATTCAAAAAAAATTGGAATTCTCGGCTACGAAGGAGACGAGGGAGTCCATAGAAATGGTGGCAGAATTGGAGCAGCTTTAGGTCCTGATGCTATCCGAAAGGTTATGGGAAGCACTGCCTACCATCTGAAGAAGGGAACACAAATATTAGATTATGGCACGATTCAAACCGAAAATCAGGAAATGGAATCTAGTCATGCCCTTATTTCCAAGTCTGTGTCTTCCCTACTCCGCACCAAACATTTTCCCGTGCTATTTGGAGGCGGACATGATTTAGCTTACGCACACGCCACTGGCATATTTGACTATCTAAAAGGTAAAGATGAAAAACTAGGTATTATCAATTTGGATGCACATTTTGATTTAAGGCCAAAGGTCAATAATCAGGGACATTCCGGCTCACCATTTTATCAACTTTCGCAGGAGCATTCTTCTCATTTTCATTACTTCTGCCTAGGAATCCAACGAGCTGCTAATCCCAGTTCACTCTTCGAAACTGCCAAGCAAACCAAGGCAACCTTTATAGAAATGGAAGAATTCCAAATAAACAAGTGGGATCTGATTCAAGAAAAAATTCTTTGGTTTTTAGACTCTGTAAACAAAGTTTATCTCAGTATAGATCTGGATGGATTCTCTTCTGCCTATGCTCCCGGCGTATCTGCACCTTCCCCTCTAGGTTTCAATCCAGACTTAGCGTTTAAGATTTTTGATTTGATTGCCTCTAGCAAAAAGCTCATTTCCTTAGATGTGGTCGAATTAAATCCCACTTTTGATCAAGATCAAGCCACTGCCCGGTTAGCGGCAAGATGCACAGAATACATTTTACGTAAGGTATTTGGGTAATTTTAAATTAAAGCGTCCCAAAGGATTTCCACCGGATGCACAGCCTTACGCCCTGTACCATCGGCTATCTGATGTCTACAAGACGTACCGGGAGCAGCGATCAAGGTTTCACTATCCGACTTTCGCACCGCAGGAAATAGCACCAACTCTCCTACTTGCTGAGAAACTTCAAAGTGCTCCGCTTCATAGCCAAATGAACCTGCCATTCCGCAACAGCCGCTTGGGATGGTTTCTACGGTGTAGTTTACCGGGAGAGAAAGAATTTTTTGCGTCCAAGTCAGCGAGGAAAGCGCCTTTTGATGGCAATGTCCGTGAAGCTTGATCTTCTGGGATTTGGAGGTGAAAGACTCGGCTTTGATATTTCCGGCTGCCAATTCTTGACTGAGAAATTCATCGATCAACTTCACATGAAATTTTAATTTCTTTGCCGCAGGCACCAAATCAGGAGAAACAAGTCGCGGATACTCATCCCGGAAGCTCAAAATAGCCGAGGGTTCCAACCCGATCAAGGGCGTATCACCATCAATCAGTTTCTCTAAAATTCGCACATTGGTCTCAGCATGTTTTTTCGCCTTCGGCAAAAGTCCTTTGGATAGAGCCGAGCGGCCGCTTTCGGCATGGTCTACGATTTTGACCTCATAGCCTAGCTTTTTCAAAAGCGAAATCGCCTTGATCCCAATCTGTGTATCGTTGTGGTTGGTAAACTCATCCACAAAGAAGTACACCGACTTGATGGGTTTCGCTGGCGCCGAAAGAGAAGCATAATTCTTTTTGTACCACTTTCGGAGGCTGATCGAACTGATTTCCGGCAAGTGACGACTTGGCGCCACGCCCAAAATAGACTTCATCAGCCCTCCTGTTAGTGAATTTTTCAAAAAGAAATTGGCGATTCCTGGTACTTTGGAACCCAGCTCATTTAATTCATTGATGTAAGCAAAAGCTCTGGATCGAAGGGGAATCCCGTTTGATTTTTGGTATTGGTAGAGAAATTCCGCCCTCATGCTCGCCATATCCACATTGGATGGACACTCAGCCGTGCAACCCTTGCAGCTCAAGCATAGATCCAAGGCCTCTTTGATTTCAGGATGGTCAAAGGCGTTTTCCTTTTTATCCAAAGTCAAAAACTCCCGAAGTGTATTTGCTCTGCCACGGACGGTGTCTTTCTCATTTCGCGTGGCCATATAGCTTGGACACATGGTGCCACCGGAACCCGGAAGTTTACGACAGTCACCCGAACCGTTGCATTTTTCTGCCAAACGCAAAATACCTCCGACATGGGAAAAATCGATGGCCGTATTTTGTTCCGGAGTTTGCATTCCTGGCTCATAGCGAAGGAATTGATTCATGGGAGCTGCATCCACGATTTTGCCGGGATTGAAGATGTTTTTTGGATCCCAAGTGTATTTGATCCTTCGGAAAAGCTCGTAATTCTTTTCCCCGACCATCAGTGGGATAAAGGCGGCTCGCACCCGTCCATCTCCATGTTCCCCGGAAAGCGAACCTTGATACTTCTTCACCAGTTTGGCCGAAGCCAAAGAAATCTGGTAAAAATCCTCGACGCCCTCTTTGGTTTTTAGGTCCAAAACAGGACGAAGGTGGATTTCCCCTGCACCCGCATGCGCATAGTGAACCGGCTTTTGATTGAAATCCACCATCATACGGTCAAACTCATCGATGTAATCTGCCAAATCCGCGATATCCACAGCGGTGTCTTCGATGCAGGCCACCGCCTTAGGATCTCCAGGGATATTGGCCAAAAGGCCTAAACCTGCTGCCCGAAGCGACCAAGCCGAAGCTACTTTTTCGGGCTCAATGATGGGATAGGCATAGCCGAGCTTGCTTTTTTTCAGGTCTGCGACCAAAGCTTCTCCTTTGCTCATCGCCTCTTCCAGCGTTTTACCCCGAAACTCGATCATCAGGATCGCTTCCGGGTCTCCCTCAACAAAGTATCGGTTTTTAGAATATTCTATACTTTCCTTGGTGCAGTCGAGGATGATTTTATCCATCAGTTCCACCGCAGTAGCCGGATGCTTCATGGCCACTTGCGCGGACTTCATGCTTTCGCTGATCGTTTGAAAATGTGCAGCGACAACAATCTCCACTGGATCGGGAAGTGGATCCAAGCTGATTTTGATTTCGGTGGTAAAGGCTAGCGTACCCTCCGAACCCGCCAGAAGTTTACAGAAGTTGAATTTTTCTTTGCCTTCAAAAAGCTCTGCTTTCAGCAATTCATCCACAGCATAGCCGGTATTCCGGCGATGGATGGACTTTTTGGGAAATTGGGCGTGGATTTCCTCACGAACTGCAGGGTTATTGAGTTCGTCGAAAATCTGCCCGTAAATCGTGCCTTCCAGATCTTTTTGGCCACATTTCCTATCGAACTCATCCTGAGTGACCTCTCCAAAAACGACCTTTTTCCCATCGCTCAAGATCGTATTCAAGGAAATAACCTTATCCCGCGTCACCCCATAAACGATCGAGGTGGTCCCCGAAGAATTATTCCCCACCATCCCACCAATCATCGCTCGGTTGGCAGTGGAAGTGATGGGGCTGAAAAATAAGCCATGTGGCTTGAGATAGCGGTTTAATTCATCACGAACGACTCCCGGCTGTACGCGAACCCAGCGTTCTTGTTTATTGAATTCCAAGATTTGAGTGAAATGCTTGGAGACATCCACCACAATCCCATTTCCCACACATTGTCCGGCGAGGGAAGTACCAGCCGTCCGCGGAATCAGGGAAGTCCCGTTTTCATTGGCAAACTGAATCAATTTTTGGATATCAGCCTCTGACTTGGGAAAAGCAACTGCGAGGGGCATCTCCCGATAGACGGAGGCGTCCGTGGCGTAAAGGGTGCGACTAAGTTGGTCAAACTGCAAATTGCCCTCGAGTTGGGTGGCCAATTTTTCCAATTGAGGTACTAGGTTCGTTTGGTTTGAAAGCATGATCAAAAATAGCTTTCTGGATAGATTAAAGAAATGAAATGATCGAATATCAATGGCCAAACTCAATAATAAAGAGTAAACGATCTCGTGCGGTACGAACATTATCCATCGAGTTTGATAATTGCCCATTTCCCTCCTTTCTTTGTGTACCACGATCTAAAATTTCATGTTCTTCTACCTCTCCCAGTTTCTCAGTTTTTTGGCAATGCCACTGACCATTATCCTGATTTTTCTTTTGGCTGGAATCACTTTCCTCCGCCGAAAATGGGGAAAAAAATTGCTTTGGACAGGCATTGGACTTTTGCTCTTTTTTACCAATCCTTTCCTTTCCAATCTGGCCTTATTGGCTTGGGAGCCCGATTTCAAGTCTTTCGAAGAAATAGAAAATCATGAAATCGGTATCGTCCTTACGGGAGTCACCAACCTGAGCAAAACCGCCTATGACCGCACCTTCTTCAACAAAGGCGCCGACCGCATCACCCATGCCCTACAACTCTATCGCATGGGCAAAATCAAAAAAATCCTGATCACCGGAGGCCAAGGGCTAAATCCTTCCAATCCCCAGACGGAGGCAGAGGTTTTGAAAAGATTTTTGCTGATGACCGGAATGCCGGAATCAGATATTTTGATCGAAGATCAAAGTAAAAATACCGCTCAGAATGCACAGTTTACCGAGAATTTTTTGGAGAAAAAGGGGATTTCGACTGATCAGAATTTTGTTTTGATCACTTCAGCCTTTCACATGTATCGAGCCAAAGGATGCTTTGATAAGGTAGGTCTGAAAACCACCACTTTCCCTACCGACTACTACTCCCATGATGTGAAATACGATATTCCTTCCCTCTTTTTTCCTGATCCCTTTTCACTAGAGTATTGGACCAAACTCTTTAAGGAATGGATCGGGATAGTAGTCTATAAAGTGACTGGATATATTTAGGCGAGTAAATTAGACTGAATGGAATCACGAAGCGACGTGTGTACACCCACTTCTTTTGCAAACTCAACCCATCTACCGACAGCGGACCTCACTTGTTCCATCTTTTCCTCCGGCTTTTTGATATTCATTTGTCGGGCTACTTCGAGGAAATCAGTATCTCCGACATTCTCACGCTTTCCGTTAACCATCAGAGACTGGGAACTGACCCAAATACTTCCAGGTCTATAGGCATAGCAAATATCATAGGCGGGAGAAAGTGACCATCTCCCCTCCTGATCCATTAGAAAGGCGAAATTCTTGGTATGATCATCACAGTTTCGGGCCAAGACATTAAATACCATTCGGACAAAAAGCTCCTCTGCCTCCGGATACGGGATTCGCAGCATTCGCATGGTCTCAAAAACTTGCTCATAACTATAAAAGCCCACCTGATTGAAATCAAAATGACGAATTCCGCAAAGGCTTTGCATGTGGATTTTTGATCCATCATCCAGTCGGTCAAAGCGCTTGGTCATAAAATGTGCTCTTCCATTTTCCTCTAAAAGTCTACATTCATTCATTCGAATGCCAGCAGCTTTTGCCATCAGGTGATAGGCCATTTCCACTCGACCATAGCCTACCGACGCACCAAATTGAGAATCATGAACTCCGTCAAATTTGATAATCCAATAGGTAAATCCCTTTGGTGCTTTTACCTGACCACTTTTCACCTCTTTGGTTTTCGGGTTAAAGGCAATCACCGCTTTTGCGCGAGCTCCACCAGCGGAAGTTCCGATCTTCAAAATATCAGATAAAGCCGACTGCTCCTCTCCAGTCAGATTTGACTGAAAACCCTCTCTGGAATTCAGAATTTTAGTAGCTATTCCCACCAAGCTATCGATCTCCAGTGGACTGGATTTAGCTTTTTCCTCTCGCAGAGTTGGTTTGATTTCCAAAGCCCCCACTCCACGCTTCCCGATGAAGCAAAGTTGCTCAACGGGATTAAGACTATTAGCCGGGCGACCATTTTGGATCAACCAGGCATTGATCAATTGATTGCCATAGTTGTCTGGAAGCATATCGGCCAAAAGCCCCGGCAAACCCTTAAATGTGTCGAATTCCTCAGTTCGACCTCTCCTTAGCTCCGGAAATGAATAAACGCGTTTGCCCTGTGACAAAGGCATCATCACAGGTGCAAGATCCAACCCTGACCTCAGAAAACCGGAGTCAAATTCAAAGCTCCCCACTTGACGAGACTCATCCCAAAGTACAGCTCCTGCCAGTTGGTCCCAAATCCAGATCTCCGCTGCAATTACCATTCTGAAGGTGGATTATCAGCCGCCAGACCTGAATTACGAATGCGCTGACGCTCATATTTTTTTTGGAGCTTTATGTATTCTATGGGGCTGATCGTCTTTTGGACCTCAAACTCAGCAAGCCAATGCAGCTGACCCAATACGCGAAGCACCTGAATCAAAGTGATAAGATTGACCTTTTCGCCACGCTCCAGAAGACTCAGCGTGGATCGACTGATCCCTGCATCTGTGGCAAGCTGATCTTGCGAGCGCTGCTGCTCCATCCGGTGATACTTTACAAAGGTGCCGATCTGCTTTAAAATAGCACTATCGCTTAATTGATGATAATCCATGACTTAAAAATCATTCATTAAGCCCAAATATACTATTTAATGAATGAAATATCATACTAAAATTAATATTTATTGTGAGTGAAAAATCATACATTAACATGTTAATTTTACTTTAATGCATGATTTATCATTCATTTTAAAATGAAAAAAGTTTAAATCAAAAAAATTCTAAACTCATAGAACCTTCAAAAGTTCTCTACAAGGATTCCGGCCTTATAACCTTAGCTTTCTGAAATAAATATCCTCACTGCCCATAGCAATTACCCAAACTAACTAGGATTACCAGAATCTTCGAGGTAAAAAAAGAAGAAGATTACCTACCGAAATTTCAGCTTTCTTACTTTAGACTTCTGACTTCCATAACCTGCTCCACCTCCACTCCCATTTCCAGCCCTTTGACTCGAGTAAAATAGGATGATAGGCCATAGCTGCTTTAGCACTGGGAGAATCAAAAAAACGTTGATCATCCGTTAAAATCGCCATCTGGGAGTTGCCTTCAACCTTCACAAGGTCCATAACCGAAGAAGGAACCTGCGCTTTGAAACTCGATTCACTCTCCAGCAATTTATTCTTCAGACTCCAATTCACTTCGAATTTGGGATGAACATCTCCTAACGTGGTTAAACTTGGGGCTTCAGCTTGGGACTTGGCATAACTCAAAAATTCTTGCAGCAAAGCCAAACCCGGATTCTTCAAATGCGTCACCCGAAAATCCTCAGGTTCCATGCTTGAAATAATATGCATATGCTTTCGTGCTCGGGTGATCGCTACATTCAATCTATTCTCAGCACCAGATTTGCCCAGTAAGCCAAAATTGGTAACCAATTTACCCTCACGATTTGAGGCATAGCCCAAAGAAAGGATCACCTGATCAAACTCATCCCCTTGAACGTTTTCTATATTTCTCACTTTGATATGCTCTCCAGAAATTCCATTTTCCCACAGCTTTTCACTGATCAATTCCATCTGAAAATAATTGCCCGTCACAATCCCAATTGAATCACTTGGAGAACTTTTAAGAATCGACTTCACCACTTCTATCACACGATCCGCTTCGGTTCGATTTCGCTGATTCTCCCAAATCCCTTCCACTTTTTCCCAGGAAAAAGGTGTCTTAGCAGCCATGGCAACGTCAAAATCCGGCAAAATCTCCAATCGACCATCATAGAATTTTAGATTGGAAAATTGAATTAGAATCGGGTCGGCCGATCGATAATGTCCACGAAGCAGAGTTTTTTCGAAGTAATTTCCAGCCAACTCCAATAAAGACTCCGCCTCATAATCCAAGCCCTCCTCTTCGCTATCCCACTTGACTTGATAAAAATCCGACGGCCTCAACTGCTTAGAATCTCCAGCCACCACCAGTTGATTTCCACGCAACATCGCAGGAAGTCCCTTTTCAACCGGACATTGAGATGCCTCATCGAAAATCACCAAATCGAATTTTTGCCCCAGCGGGAAAAGCGCAGAAACCGTTTCAGGACTAGCCAACCAGCAGGGCAAAAGCCTAAATATCTCCTCACTAAAACTTTCTAAAAGCTTTCGTATTGGCCATTTTTGACGCTTTTTACTCACTTGATGCAGTAACTCTCTATAGGTAAGCCTATTGCCGAGGCGATTATACTCCAAGGCGTCAGTCATCTGCTCACGAAGTCGAAGCAAGGTCATAAATCGAGAAAGCTTCCGCTTTTCTAAAATAGCCTCTTTGAGATCGTCCATTTCGTGTGTCAACTTCACACTCCCTGCCTCCAGCAAAATGGGATTCCGCCTTTCTAATTCTGAAATCCAGGTCGAATACCACGAATTCCAAAAAATCTTGGTTAAGCTTGTCAACTCAGAGTTTGGGAATTGTGCCTGCAATTCATGCATAAGAGTCCGCTCATTGTGACTTAAACTTTCCAGAAATTGATCGAATGCTGTGAGATCTGTACATGTTTGGAGTAGGTTCGACGAGGAAGCTTTTTCTTTCCCCCAAAGGAGCTTAGTAATTTGTTCAGGTTTGAAGTAAATCCTCCACGCTGCAACTTCACTTTCAAACTGCACTAAATCGGATCGTAACTCCTCCAAAGCAAAAAGGAATCCTACTCCATCCAAATTATCTTTCTTTAGACTCAAATAACTGTCTAGCCCATCTACCTTCAGCCAAAGTCTATAAAGATCCTCAGAGGACTTTAGCAAATCCAAGCAAGTTTCGGCTTTGAGCAAGGAGATTTCAAAACCCTCAATCTGAGGAAGGCTGGTACGCTCCCTTTGCATATCGGTGAACTTATCAAAAGTCTCCTGCGCTAGATTTAGATTTCCTAGATTCCAACTCAAACCTCCAGATCCCAGCCATTGGTTGAGCTGTGGAAAGCTTTGGTGCCGAAATGTAAGAGCCAATTTCCCATACCAACTTTTCCGCAAGGCAGCTACTTCCAACAATTCTTTTTCAATTTTCTCTAGTTCCTGTGGTATGGGTAAAACTAAGTTTTGAACCTGATTCAATTTTTCAATAAGCCATTCTTTGACTTTTAGAGCATTCTTTCTTTCGCTAGGTTTTAGAAGATAAGCTTCCAAAAGACCTAAGTTATCAAAGGCCCGGACTGAACTTAGAAATGTTCCAAGAGACTCACTTAAAACCTTTCCAGAGATAATTATCTCTTGAAAATTGCGAAGCCTTTTATCCCCTCTGGACTCATTTGGGAAGTTTTCGAGCTGAGCGAGTAATGAATTGATCTTGGTATACTGCTGCAAACCAAAGTCTGAAAAAGAAACCCGATCCTCCCAAAAGCTATTTTGAAACTGTTCATGGTAAGCCATGAAAATCCTAAGATTTCGCTCAAAAGACTGAGCTTCGGCATATTTAAAAGATTTTAATTCTGCATCACAACCATCCAAAACTTCTCCACTAGTATCGATTTCTAAATACATAGCCTTGATTGGTAAAGCACTTGACTCTGTTTCAAATAATTCCTCTCGTAGGGATTCAAACTTATCTGAAAGCCGAGCAATAGTGGAAGAGAGTACCGAGATTTCGCGCTCCAGCTGTATGGCATCCAAGCCTCGATTCGCTTCTTGGTAGCTTTCTATGGCTTCAATCTGTCTCTTTAATTTTTGAAAAAGTGATTTTTGATCAGCCCTAAAATCATGAACCAAGCCCAAAAAATCGCCCATTCCGAGTTTTTCCAAGCGCTCGAAGACTACATCAAGGGCAGCTCTTTTTTGAGACACCACCAATACCTTTTTACCTCGAGCTGTATAGTCAGAAACGAGATTGGCGATCAACTGAGACTTGCCTGTTCCTGGAGGGCCCTCAACGACTAGGCTTTTCCCTTGTCGCACCTTGTGTAAGACATTTTCCTGTGAAGCATCCACTGAAAAAACCGTGAAAGTTTGCTCCTCGCGGATGACTTTTCCATTTCCTCTTACTTGAAATTCAGATTCCAGAAAAGACTCTAAAGAAGTAGCTGTTGACTTTAGCTCCTCATAGTCTTTAAATAAAAAGCTGTTTTTTTGAGCAAATTGACCTAAAACAGCATAGGATTTCACCGCTAGCCTTCCATCTTGAAATTTATGAGAGTCAACGGAGATTTGAGAATTTGGAAATGGAGTGATACGGTCCTCAAATAGGCTTGAACCGATTTGAACCGCAAACTTTTCCTCGAGGATCTGTCGGAGTGCAGTGCGGAACTCTAGCGGATCTTTGGGCAAGTTATCTAGGCTCTCTTCAAGATTTTCAGTATTGAGTTTAAGACTATATCCATGAGAATATGCTAGCAAAAATGCCGAATTCCATTGACAAGAATCCTGTAAGGATAAGCTCCATTCCCCATCCTTTTTGCCCAATTCGATAGACCAGAGAAGAATCGGAGCGCGGAGAACTTGACCATTTAGCATCTTTCCCTCCACGAAGGGCCAGCCTAAATAAAGGCTCTGTTCCCCAGTCTCTTCTTGGATGAGCTGATCACGGAAGGTGATCCGCGAGAGTTGTTTGGCCAACTCATTCACCGCCCCTAGCCTTGGATCAACCTCAGGAATTAAAGGAATTTGCTTTTTCTCTTGAATGACTTTACGCAGAATCTCAAAAGCAGGGCTTCCATTCAAAAAATCAAACCCCTGCAAATCTATAAATCCACTGCCTTGCACTTTGGGCAGGTAAAGAGATTTGTTCTTTGTGGAAAGATCAGTTAGTCTATTGAGAAGAGTTTGAAAAATGGAGCCTTCCATTTATTTCAAAGGAGAATCGGGCTCTTTAGCCATTAGATCAAACACAATTCCATCCATGATTCCAGGAATCCATTTGTTGAAAAAGACAGCGAGCTTTCCTTGGGTTGTCAGCACAAGATCTCGCTTGCGTTTCTTAGTCGCCTTAAAAATTGCTAAAGCCACTTCCTCAGATGTCATCATCTTGGATTCGTCTCTAGGAGATTCGCCTTGGGCCTTGCCCTCGGCATTGAGCGCATTATTACGAATATTCGAAGCAGTAAAACCCGGGGCTACGATCATCACGTGCACTCCCCTTTTCATCACTTCGGTCCGTAAAGATTCGAAAAAGCCGTTCATGGCATATTTACTAGCCGTATAGGCCGTTCGAGCTGGAGTCCCACGGAAACCATTGATGGAAGAAACCCCAATGACCGAACCTTTATTCTCAATAATGGAAGGAAGGCAATATTTGGTTGCATAGACGGTCCCCCAGAAATTAATATTCATTACTTGGCGAAAAACTTCCATCTCCATTTCCTCAAAAAGTGCTCTCATGGAGATTCCCGCGTTATTGATCAGAATGTCAATTTTACCAAAGGCAGCTAGAGTCTCAGCGGCTATTTTTTGGTTATCCTCTTCTTGGGCTGCATCCGCCAAAATGGGTAAAAACTCAATATTCTGCTGCTGTAGCTTTTTCGAAGTCGCATCTAGTTTAGATTGATTTCTTCCAGTGATTACCACTTTTGCGCCAGCATTTCCGAAAACCTCAGCACAAGCTTCACCTATTCCCGATGTAGCACCCGTGATTATGACTACTTTATCTTTATAAGCTTGATTATTCATTCCTACTTCAAAGATAGGGAATTGATACTTTTTTAGATTTTATTCTCCGATCATTTCGAAAAGATTTAAGAGAAGGTGAAAACTCTCAATCCCTTTCTTCCTTTTTCCCTAATTTTGCGACCATGTCGCGAAAAATGAAAAATAAGGTCATCACCAACCTCAAAATCGAGAAAATAGCTACCGAAGGCAAATGCCTAGGCTATCATGACGAAAAGGTGGTATTTGTGTCTGGAGTAGCGCCAGGCGACGAGGTGGATGTACGGATTACCCGAGGTAAAAGCACCTTTATGGATGGCGAACCAGTAAAATTCCACAGCTATTCCAAGGACCGCATCGAGCCCTTTTGCTCACATTTTGGTACTTGTGGGGGATGCAAATGGCAGCATATCAATTATGACCTTCAAAAGTCCTACAAGCGGCAGCAGGTCGTGGATCAATTTCAGCGCATCGCCAAAGTGGAACTTCCAGAAGTCCTACCCATTTTAGGTTCTAGCGAAACTCAATACTATCGAAACAAGCTTGATTTTACCTTTTCTAACAAAAAATGGCTAACACTTGACCAAATTCGGTCAGAAGAAGACTTCGACAGAAATGCCCTTGGCTTTCATATCCCAAAAATGTTTGACAAGATCGTGGATGTGGACCACTGCTATCTTCAAGGAGGAATCTCCAACGACGTCAGAAATGAACTTCGCACCTTCGCCTTAGGTAACAAACTGAGCTTCTACGATATCAGAAATCAGGTTGGATTACTTCGAAACCTGATCATTCGTACGACCAGCACCGATGAAACGATGGTGATTGTCCAGTTCGGAGAACTTGACCAGGAGTCAATTGATCTGGTGATGAATTTTTTGAAGGAGAAATTTCCGTCAATTACTTCCTTGCTATATGTAATCAATACGAAAGGCAATGAGACCTTCCATGATTTGGACTTGGTGACTTTTGCCGGCAAAGCTTACATCGAGGAAGAAATGGAAGGCTTGAGGTTCCGAATTGGACCAAAGTCCTTTTACCAGACCAATTCCAAGCAAGCCTATGAATTGTATAAAGTGGCCCGGGAATTTGCAGACCTCAAAGGAGATGAAATCGTCTATGACTTGTACACAGGCACCGGTACCATAGCGAATTTCGTCGCGAAACAAGCCAAGCAAGTTATTGGAGTGGAATACGTGGAAGCGGCTATTGCTGACGCAAAAATCAATTCTCAAATCAACGCTATAGAAAACACCCTTTTCTATGCGGGAGATATGAAAGACATCCTCAATGAGGAATTTATCTCTAGCCATGCTGCTCCAGACGTGATCATTACTGATCCCCCACGGGCCGGAATGGACGAAAAGGTGGTGCAAATGCTCCTGAGACTAGAAGCTCCCACTATCGTTTATGTTTCTTGTAATCCTGCGACCCAAGCAAGAGACTTAGCCATTTTGGATGAAAAATATAAAGTAGAAAAGGTACAGCCCGTGGATATGTTTCCACAGACCTACCATGTAGAAAATGTAGTACGCCTAACCCTAAAAAAATGATTTCTGATTTTAATGATCCCGAACTAAGCGGAAAATATTTAGGAACTATCACCGCTGATTTTGTCAAAATCTCAGACGTTTTAAAGGAAGCTTCTTATCAGATTCGATCCAGGAAATTTTCAGATTATCCCATTTTTCCTATCTCAAAAGAGATTCAGCCTATAGGCAAAATCTTCCTCGGTAAAGAAGAAAAAGACCTCGATTGGAATTATTTCATTACCTACGTGGATGAGTTTGTACAGCGAAAATTAATCGCGGAAGAAAACCTCGAAGACTTCAAAAAAGCGTATAAGGATCCAGATGAATTCTGTTGTTTGTTTGTCATGGATGGCGCCTTCACGAGCTTTGTTTACGTTCCGTATCCGAACGATTAAACTTTCCAGGAGGCCATTAAAAAAGTCTCTAGTGATTATTTCACTAGAGACTTTTTAATTTGTGATAATCAATTAATTATTTCTTTTTATTTCAATTGAAAATTAATCTACTTTGGAACCCAAGATCAACCACTCCTTGATGGTTTCTTTAACGACTTAAAGGATATGAATTGAAATATCCTAGATCTAGAATCTTGGACTTAAAAATGTTTCCAACCCTGCGCCTTAATCTGTACAGCAGTTCCGCTTTTGGTGACTAGGTATTTCCCCTCTTCTGGCTTTGTGATGTGGCCAATGAAATGGATATCCGCATGCTTTTCAAGCTTAGGGAAATCCTCTTGGGAAATAGTGAAAAGCAATTCATAATCTTCTCCTCCATTGAGTACGCAAGTGATGGGATCAAGATTGAGTTCTACTGCGGTATCAAAGGTCTGCTTATCTATCGGTAATTTATCCTCATAGATAGTAGCTCCCACATTTGAGGCTTTACAAATGTGGAAAATCTCAGAGGCTAATCCGTCAGAAATATCCATCATGGAGGTAGGCTTCACACCTAGCTCCTTTAGCTCGTGGATAATATCCATTCGGGCGTCAGGTCTGAGCTGTCTACCTGTTACCAGCGTATACTTATCTAGCTCGGGTTTCATTTCAGGGTTTGCCAAAAATACCTGCTTTTCACGCTCAAGAATTTGTAAGCCCACCAAGGCCCCTCCAAGATCTCCAGTGACGCACAGAATATCATTTGCCTTGGCTCCGTCTCTATAGACCACCTCATCCTTTTTAGCTTCCCCAATAGCGGTAATGGAAATGACCAATCCTGATCGTGAGGCCGTAGTATCCCCACCTACCAAATCCACTCCATAATGTTCGCAGGCAGCATGAATTCCTTCATAAAGTGCTTCTACCGCCTCTACGGAAAATCGATTGGACAACCCAATGCTTACGGTGATCTGCTTGGGTACGGCATTCATTGCCGCTACATCAGAGATGTTTACTGCCACTGCCTTAAAACCCATATGAGGCAAAGGCATATACGATAGATCAAAATGCACTCCCTCAATTAAAAGATCGGTGGTTACTACTTTCACGTTTTCCGACCCTGCATCGATCACTGCCGCATCATCTCCTATCCCTTTTACCGAAGTGGCATTTTTAACTTTTACATTTTTATTCAAATGGTCAATCAGGCCAAACTCTCCTAAATTCCCAATTTCTGTTCTTTTCTCAGACATAATTTTGATTTACAAATTCAAAGTCACCCTTTAAAGGTCCATGGTGTGAGATCAAACTTTCTCTTGACACAATTCCACCAAAACGCCATTGGTGCTTTTCGGATGCAAAAATACCACTAATTTATTATCTGCACCTTCCTTGGGCGTTTCATTCAAAATTTCGAAACCTTCCCCCTTCAATCGCTTCACTTCGGCATGGATATCCTCTACATCAAAGGCGATGTGATGAACTCCTTCAGGCTTTTTATCTAAATATTTTGCGATTGGAGAGTCTGCATTGGTGGCTTGCAGTAATTCTATTTTGGCATCTCCCACCTGGAAAAAGGAGGTTTCAACTGATTCACCCTCGACTATTTCAGTCTTGAAGTGTTGCTTACCCAGTAGTTTGCAGAAAAGCTCGTTTGATTTATCCAAGTTGGCGACAGCAATTCCAATATGCTCAATTTTCCTCATCTCGAAAATTCTTATATTTGTTTGAATTATTTAGAGGGTCAGTCTGTTTTCCCTCTGACTGAATTTAGAATTTAATTTACAAAGATATGATAATCGTTTCCGACAAAGCCAAAGAGCGAATTTTGGAGCTAAAGAAAGAAGAAGGCCGGGCCGAAAATGAAAATATTCGAGTTTCCGTAAAAGGTGGCGGATGCTCAGGTCTAATGTATGACTTGGGATTCGATGCCACGCAAGCTGAGACTGACCATGTATTTGAGGACAAGGGTGTTAAAATACTGGTGGACCGAAAGAGCCTACTTTATCTCGCAGGCACAACCCTTGAATTTACAGATGGATTGAATGGTAAGGGTTTTCAATTCGTCAATCCCAACGCAAATCGAACCTGCGGTTGCGGGGAAAGTTTCTCCGTCTAAGTACACATAAAATCTTCAAACAGCCCTCGGGCTGTTTTTTTTTGCCGTAATGGCTCTGCCGACCAAACTTTAATCGAGAAATGTGATTTTACTTGAATGGATTCCTGAAAACGATAGGCAATCCTTACATTTGCCAGCAAATCTTAAAACCCATCTAAAATGGAAGAAAACATCAAACACATCCAACTCAATGATCTGCACATAGCCCTAGGCGGCAAAATGGTGCCTTTTGCTGGCTACAATATGCCGGTAAGATACAGCTCGGACAAGGAAGAGCACCTTTGTGTAAGAAATGGAGTCGGCGTCTTTGATGTATCGCACATGGGTGAATTTTTAGTGGAAGGCCCGGAGGCTTTGAACCTTATTCAAAAAGTGACTTCTAACGATGCCTCAAAGCTTGTGGATTACCAAGCTCAGTACTCTTGCTTCCCAAATGAAACCGGTGGAATCGTGGACGATTTGATCGTATACCGCTATTCTGAGGAGAAATACATGCTTGTAGTGAATGCCTCCAACATTGAAAAAGATTGGAATTGGGTGAATCAGCACAATACCATGGGAGCCAAATTGACTAACATTTCTGATGAGCTCTCACTCTTTGCGGTTCAAGGTCCTAAGGCTATCGAAGCCGTGCAGTCTTTGACTTCAGTAGATTTGTCCAGTGTTAAATTCTACCATTTCACAGTTGGTGATTTTGCTGGTAAGCAAGATGTGATCATTTCTGGAACGGGCTACACCGGTGCCGGAGGTTTTGAGATTTATGTGAAAAACGAAGATGCCGAGGAGGTCTGGAACGCCATTTTCGAAGCAGGAAAAGACTTTGATATTAAACCTATTGGTCTAGGAGCTAGAGATACCCTAAGAATGGAAATGGGCTATTGCTTGTATGGAAATGACATCACGGATACCACCTCGCCCATAGAAGCTGGTTTGGGTTGGATCACCAAATTCACCAAAGACTTTACAAACTCTGAAGCTTTAAAAGCCCAAAAAGAAGCTGGAGTGACTCGAAAATTGGTTGGCTTCATCATGCAGGAAAAAGGAATTCCTAGAGGTCATTACCCAATCGTAGATGCTGGTGGTGAATTAATCGGTGAGGTTACCTCCGGAACCATGTCCCCAAGCATGAACGTAGGAATCGGACTTGGCTATGTGAAAGTTGACTTTGCGAAGCCAGGATGCGAAATATTCGTTCAGGTGAGAAATAAAAATCTAAAGGCAATCGTCGAAAAACTCCCACTCTACAGAGGATGAGACAGGTTGAAATCTGCTTTAGTCCTGAGTTGATTCATCTCCACGACCTAGAAGGTAAAATTGTCGTTGTGGTGGATATCTTTCGAGCCACTTCTACGATGGTTGCTGCCCTAGCCAATGGCATCACAGAAATCAAAACTTTTGCGAGCCTAGAAGAGTGTCGAGATATGGGTAGTGAAGGCTATCTAATCGCAGGCGAACGAAATGGAGTTACTGCCGAGGGATTTCAATTAGGCAATTCTCCTGTGGCCTATCTCAATAACCAATATGCAGGTCAAAAACTTGCCATGACCACTACGAATGGCACCTTGGCAATTTCCAAATCTCAAGGAGCCTATGAAATCCTAATTGGAGCATTTCCTAATCTTTCAGCGACAGTTTCCTATTTACAATCTCGAGATCAAGATGTTTTGATCCACTGCGCAGGCTGGAAAGGACGTTTTAATCTAGAAGATTCTCTGTATGCAGGAGCTTTGGCAAAAAGCCTTGAAGCCACGCACACTTCTGAAGAAGATGGTGCGCTAGCTATGAAAGCACTTTTTGAAAAAGAAGGCCACAATCTCAAAGGTTTTTTATCCCAAGCTTCACATGCAAAAAGGCTTCAAAATCACAATATCGAGTCGGATATTGATTTCTGTCTAACATTGGATTTGTATCCATCTGTTGCGAAAGTGGAATCTGAAGTAGTGAAATGGATTTGACTCAGTACTTCCAAAGTTTCTGAGAAAAATTAATGTTTTTTTACTCCATCTGACTTTTGTCATATAATCTACAATGGTTTGGTAGTAGTATTGGTTCGAGAAACTAAATGATAAACCAATGATTAAAAAGCATAACCTAATTGAGGCATTTCCTGAATTTGAGGAAAAAATTCACTCCATGAAAGTGGATAATACTCACTTTAAAAAGCTCTATGAGCACTACGATGAGCTGGACCATGAAATCTATCGAATCGAGTCTGACGCCGAGCCAGCTTCGGATGAAACACTCAATCACAAAAGATCTGAGCGTGTTCGATTGAAAGATGAGATCTACAATTTTCTGAAAGAAAACTAAAACGAAACCCTGACTCTGTCAGGGTTTTTCATTTTAACTTTTCGTTGTTTTTGTGCCGATCCAGATCTCGAATATTTTTTTTCTCAAAGTTCTTTTGAAGTGCCTGAGTAAGGTCCACCCCGGTCTGATTTGCTAGGCAAATAAGCACCCAAAGCACATCAGCCATTTCATCTCCCAGATCTTTCCCCTTGTCGGACTCCTTGAAGGATTGCTCTCCGTAGGTTCTTGACATGATTCGTGCTAGCTCCCCTACTTCCTCCATCAGGATTGTCATATTGGTAAGTTCATTAAAGTAGCGCACGCCAACTGTTTTGATCCAGTGATCAACTTTTTCTTGGGCTTCTGCCAAGGTAATTTCTGTATTTTCCTGTTTCATAATTTAACTCAACTGGCTTTCCAAAGCCTTGATAAAATCATCGATTTCTTCCTTACTGTTATAAATATGCGTAGAAACGCGAATAGCGTTCACACCACTTTCAGGTACTTGACGAATCCGAAAGCTACTTTTGACTAGAGACTGAGCAACCACTTGGTAGTCTTTATTCTTGGGCTTGAAAGAAACCATCGCCACTCGAGATTCTGGTTCTTCCGGGGTCAAAAGACTCAATTCCAAACTCATTTCCTTAAGTCCCGCATAAAGATATTCATTCAATTCTCGGATCCTTTTTTCCACTCGTTCTTTTCCTATGGCCTCGTGAAAATCTGCAGCTGCTGCAGCACCTACATATTGAGGTCGGCTCTGCGTCCCATAGTCATAGCGATGTGCGGTGGGCGCATAGCCCTGAATGATGGGTGGATTAGTGGTGATATCCCATCCAGAATCAGAATACCCTCCAACATGAATTGCCTGCAATTGATCTAAAAGCTCTTCCCTCACATACAAAAACCCTGTGCCAATGGGTCCAAGCATCCATTTATGATAGCATCCGGCATAAAAATCACAACCCAAATCCTTCAAATCCAGATCAAAAATCCCTGCCCCATGGGCCCCATCAATTGCCGTGAATATCTCTTTAGCCTTGGCCCATTGAGAAATCTCTTTAATGGGAAATACCAATCCAGTGGTGCAAGTCACATGGGGCACGGCAATTACCTTGGTCTTTGATCCACATAGACTTTTGATTGCTTCAAAATTTTCTGACTGAGTGTTTCTCGGTTCGAAGGTCTTAATCACAATTCCATCCAACTTTGCTCGATTGAGCCAAGGAAGCCCATTACCCACATGTTCATGTGTGGTAAGAATCACCTCATCTCCAGCTTTGAGCGGTAGACCCCAAGTCATGATATTGATCCCTTCAGTAGTATTATGAGTAAGGCAAAGTTCAGAAGTTTTTACTCCGACAAAAGCCGCAAGTTTCTGCCGTTCGGCATTAAAATTCCCGTATTCTCCTGAGGTGTAGATTTGGTCAATACTGTCTTTCAAAGCCTCCACTACCACAGCTGGAGACGGTCCAAAAGTCCCATTATTCAAATAAACTCGATCCTGAGTCAGCGGGAACTCCTTTCGCAACTCCTTCCAAAAATCCTCTGGAGGAAGCGCAGAGTCTATCTTAAATTTAGTCCTTTCTATAGTCAAAAAATCAGGGGCCAAACTCGGTGCGATCATTCCAATACTTAATTTTTGAATAAACTGACGTCGATTTGACATGGGACTTTTGATGTGTACAGACCTTAAGCTAAACAAGAGATTTTTAAAATCCGATTTTCAAATTGAATTGTAAGGTGCCAATCCATCAAAATTTTGATTTAACTTAAAGACAGATCTACCAAACAAATGAAAACGACTACATTTTGTCTTTTTTTAATCTTTGGCTTTTTGGGTTTAGCTTTTATCAGTGAAGGGCAAAGCCAAAACCAACCCAACATCATTCTGCTTTTAGGAGATGACCATGGCTGGGATGAAACGGGATATAATGGGCATCCCTATTTAAAAACACCAGTCTTGGATGAACTTGCAAAAACAGGAGTGAGAATGAATCGCTTTTATTCGGCTTCGCCAGTTTGCTCTCCGACCCGTGGAAGTATTTTGACAGGCAGACATCCCAACCGTTACGGAACCTTCACTCCCGGCTTTTCTATCCGCCCTGAAGAGATTAGTATTGCTCAACTCCTGCAAAGCCAAGGGTATGCGACTGCCCATTTTGGAAAATGGCATGTGGGTCCTGTGAAAGCTTCCTCGCCTACCAATCCCGGTGCTCTTGGATTCGATGAGTGGCTTTCTCATGATAATTTCTTTGAAATGAACCCCGCGCTTTCTAGAAACGGTGCTGATCCAGAAATTTTTGAAGGAGAAAGCTCAGAGATTTTGGTAAGGGAAGCCAAAAAGTTCATCAAGCAATCCATAGCCGGAGGAAAGCCTTTTTTTGTGGTGATTTGGTATGGATCTCCGCATGAGCCCTATAGCGGCCTAGAAGAAGATCTGGGCCTTTACGAAGACCTTCCAGACACCTTTGCCACCAAAACGGTGCGACTCACCTCTAATGAAACAGGTTCACCTGTGGAAAGGCTTCAACGCGATGTCCTTCAAGAGCGATTTGCAGAGATCACCGCTATGGATCGAAGCATAGGCGAGTTAAGAGGTTTCCTAAAAGAAGAAAATCTACGATCGAACACGCTATTTTGGTATTTTGGGGATAATGGCACTCCTCGAGAAGCCAATGCTACGGTGCCTTTTCGTGAAGAAAAAGGGAGTATTTATGAAGGTGGTATTAGAGTTCCGAGCGTCTTGGAATGGCCCAATAAAATCGATGAATCATTAATTTTAGATGTAAATATGAATTCATCCGATGTCTTCCCCACTATTTGCGACATTCTTGAAATACCACTTCCTAATCGTCCAATCGATGGAATCAGCCTTTTGCCTTGGCTTGAAGGGGCAAGTACACCCAGGCCAAGGACTATGAAGTTTTGGAATGGTAGGCCCCAAAACCCTCAAACTGCAGCCACTTACATAGATCCCAAACTTCAAGAGGGTACTTCACCCCTGGTCAAGTTGATGAACGGAAAAGCGACCCGAGATTTTAGAAATTATATCCAAACTGAGATTATTCCTTCGGACTTTTTGGGAGCACGGGCTATCATAGACAACCAATACAAATTGGTGATTCAAGAGGACGATGAAGGTAGACCAGTATTGGAATTGTTTGATTTGAGCGTAGATCAGTCGGAGTCGAAAAATATCGTTAAAGATTATCCTGAGCTAGCGCAAAACCTGCAAGAAGAACTCCGAATCTGGCAGCAATCCGTTCTGGAAAGCTTAATCGGTAAGGATTATAAAAAATAAATTTTGATCACCCTTGTTTCAAATCCCCACTAAATGAAAGCAATTGTATATCATTCCTTCCAATCCATTCCGAGTATAGAAGACGTCAGAGAACCCGATCCCAAGCCAGATGGAGTCATTATCCAGGTGAAGGCCACGGGACTTTGCAGAAGTGATTGGCATGGCTGGATGGGTCATGATGAGGATATTGTTTTGCCCCATGTACCAGGACATGAATTTTCCGGCATCATCCAGGCTGTGGGCACTGAAGTAAAAAACTGGAAAATCGGTGATCGTGTGACCGTACCATTTGTGGCTGGCTGTGGGAAATGCCCAGAATGCGCATCAGGAAATCATCAGGTATGCGATGACCAATCACAACCCGGATTTACGCATTGGGGATCTTTTGCGGAATATGTATCCATAGATCGAGTAGATATCAATTTAGTGGAGCTTCCAGTGACGATGAATTTCCAAACAGCGGCAAGCTTGGGTTGCAGATTTGCGACTTCATTTCGAGCTGTAGTAGACCAAGGGAAAGTAACCGGCGGCCAGTGGGTAGCTATTCATGGATGCGGGGGTGTTGGCCTCTCAGCGATTATGATTGCAAATGCATTAGGAGCGCAGGTCATCGCAATTGATATTGATAAGGAAAAATTGGAATTAGCCAGAAAAATTGGAGCAGTTGCCACTATTGATGCCTCCAATTCGAATGTGGCAGAAGTGGTTCGTGAAATTTCCAAAGGTGGAGTCCATGTTTCGATAGATGCGCTTGGAAATCCTCAGACGCTTTTCAATTCTGTTTCTTGTCTACGAAAGCGCGGAAAACACATTCAGGTAGGTCTTTTGCTTGGTAATCAAAAAAATAGTGCTGTCCCCATGAATTTGGTCCTTTCGAACGAATTGGAAATCTTAGGAAGTCATGGCATGCAATCCCATCGCTATCCTGAGATGATTCAAATGATCACGGCAGGAAGAATGAACCCGGAATTATTAATTGGCAGATCCATAACTCTGGAAGATGCTGCAACCGCATTAATGGAAATGAATAAATTTCATGACACAGGAGTTACGATAATAGATCAATTTTAGATAAAGAAAACCTAATGAATCCCAAAGCATCATCTGTGGCAGAATACTTTAGCTGGCAAACGGAGACCATACAGGAAAAACTTCAATCTATCCGTGAGACAATTGCAGCAGTAGTCCCGAATGCGAAGGAGGTAATCAGTTATCACATGCCCGCATTCAAGACTTCAGAGGTTTTGGTCTACTATGCTGTAATGAAAAAACATATCGGGTTTTACCCCCATCCCGAAGCAATCGTTGCCTTCAAAAAGGAATTAGAACCCTATAAAACCTCCAAAGGCGCAATTCAATTTCCTTTGGATCAGCCTATACCTTTGGACTTGATTAGGGATATCACAATTTTCAGAAGAGAACAGGTAAAGGCGAAAAAGGAATAGAAAATCAACTCAAAAAAAATAAAAGGCATTTCTTTCAAACAGAACTTAAAAGAGTATCAGCCTCCTTTAACAAACTGAAAGCGAATTCTTTCTGGGAATTTTAAGCATTTAAATCAGACCTGAAAAATATTTTTATTGCCTAAAAAACAAGATAGCTTATCGCATCAAGATCAACGTCCAAGTAGTTCCTCTTTGAACTATCCTAAATCCAAAACACGATCTACCATCTCAGGCACATCCGAATCATAATGACTCACATAAATCAAGGTCAAGTCAGTCTCCCTACAAATTGCGTCGATGGTTTCTTTAAAAACACCCCTTTGCCGATCATCTAGACCTTGAGAAGCTTCGTCTAAAATCAATAATTTGGGTCTTTTGATTAAAGCTCTGGCAAGCAAGGTCCATCGCTGTTGATCTGCTGCAAGTCGCTGAATGGGCACATTGGATACTGATTGCAAAGCAAAAAGTCTTATCCAACGATCGGCCAAATTTTCTTGTTCGCTGGTGACTTTTTTGAAAAGCCCCATGGTATCAAACAAACCCGATAGAATCACCTTTCTGCATGTTTGATTGGTTGGAAAAAAACGAGCCAGCTCTGGAGCTACAAAACCTGTTGGCCTTTTGATATCCCAGATACTTTCCCCGGAGCCTCTCTTTCGCCCAAAAAGCCAAATATCATTGGCATAGGCCTGAGGGTTTTCTCCGATCAATAAAGAAATCAAGGTGGATTTTCCAGATCCGTTTTTCCCTTTGATTTGCCATTGCTCACCTGAATTCACTTCCCAGGAAAGATCTTTCAGGATTTGCTTATCCCCGTATTTGATATTGACATTTAAAAGACGAATCACTTGAACCGAATCATTTACTTCAGCTTTGCTGAGGCTTATCAGTTCGTCTTGATCAAATGGAAAATTGATCCCTTCCTGTTCTAGTTTATTAAACTCCTGAATCTTGAAAGCTTCAAGTCCATCTTTCGAGAGCTTGCCGACATGCGTCACTCCAGATGGAATTTCCTCTGGGGAGCAAGTTAAAATCACATGAACCCCAGCCGTAGTAATTTCTTCCAAAAACACACCAAAATTCATCCTGCTCTGCACATCCAGCCCCGTAGTAGGCTGATCCATCAAGAAGATCAAAGGCTGTCGCAAAAGCCCAAGTGCCAAGGCTAGGCGTCTCGTTTCCCCATTTGATAATTTCAAAATAGACTGGTTAAGCAAACTTTCGAGATTTAGGAGTTTGCTTACCTTTTCTAAGGTCCAAAATCCATCTTGATTCGACGAATTAGACGCTAAATACTCCCTAACGCTTAGAGCTTCATCGACTTCTGAAGAATTGAAACGCTGCTGGAAATAGAAATTTTGAAGATTGGACTTATTTCTGAATTGGTATTCTTGGGATACATGGGAAATCAAATCCTGAGGGCTATGAGCTACTCCTAGCTCATTCATTTTTCCCAAATACTTCTGAGCAAAAGGAAAGCTGATTTGACCTTTCCGCAAAATTGTCTTGCCACGTAAAGTCTGAAGAAACCCAGTTTGTTCTTCTCCAGAGGGGGAAATGATAGCCCAAGTTTCTCCTCTTCGGATTTCAAAATTCAGGTTTTCTAAAATCGATTTACCCATAGCCGTACTACTGGCTTGGTGGATAGAAATCAATACATCTGGTGCTGACAAAGGGCTAAAAATTTTGGATAGGTTATCCAAATTAAGAAATAAAATGACACTCGAGAGCTTAAACTCTATTCTTTGAATCTATCAAAATGGTCACAGGACCATCATTGATCAGGGCAACTTTCATATCCGCTCCAAATTCTCCGGTACCCACTTTTTTCCCTAAAAGAAGCTCAACTTTAGAAATGAAATTCTCATAAATTGGAACTGCAATTTCGGGTTTAGCAGCTTTGATATAAGAAGGCCTGTTGCCTTTTTTGGTGCTCGCATGAAGTGTGAATTGAGAAATCAATAAAGCATCCCCCCAAATCTCCAACAAAGAGCGGTTCATCACTCCATTTTCATCCGGGAAAATCCGAAGGTTTACCAATTTATTTGCAAGCCAATCTATGTCCTCCTGCTCATCAGAATCTTCAATCCCCACTAATACCAAGAGACCCTCACCTATTTCAGATTTACGGATGCCCTCAATCGTGACTGAGGCTTCACTAACCCTTTGAACGACTAATTTCATGTGGTAAGATCTTGCATTTGACCAGAATTGATAATTTCTACACCCTTTGCTTTCCCAGTATCCAGAGCTTTTTGCACCATTGCTTTAGCTACTTGATAATCATAGATTGGACGGATATTTTTTAAGACCTTAAGCCAAACCAATGGCTTCATCAGCACAGTGGCCACTTGCTCTCCAAAGCGAAATTCCTTTCTCTCTCCAAGCAAAAGTGATGGTCGAAAAATCCCCAAATAATCAAAATTCAAATCTTTAAGTCCATCTTCCGCTTGTCCTTTTACCTGATTGTAAAAAACTCCCGAATTCGAATCAGCTCCCAAAGCAGATACATAGCAAAATTGGTTTCCACCAATAGATTTCACCCAAGAAGCGATGGCCAAAACCATATCTTGATCAATGGATTTGAATTTTTCTTTGGACCCCGCCTTTCCGATTGTAGTACCAAGAGAACAAAAAGAATCAATCTGACAATCACCAGACTCTAACTTAGATCTCAAGTCTTGGTGTTCTCCACCCAGGTCTTTTTCAACGATCATTTCTCCCAAATTCCAATCTGAAACCTTTAGCAAATCCCCTTTGAGCTGAATCAACTTTGCGTGCTTCAAAGCAAGCTCACGTCGCCCTATGCTGATGATGTAATCGTAGGAAGGGTTTTTTAACAGCTGATGCAAAAGCTGCATCCCGATTAAACCGGACGTACCAGATAGAATGGCAATTCTCATTTAGAAAGATAAGTTGAAATCAAGGTTTGGAATTCTTTAGCCAAACTACGGTTTTTATCCTTGGCATACCAAAGATGTGTTCCGGTGGCGAAATCAGCACTGCTCACACCCTGTGGATCCAATTTGTACTGGCGTAGCCGCTCTTGAAGAAACTCAGGCCTTGGCCCCCAAGTAAAAAACTCCTCAGATAAATCTTCATTCAATGCTATAAGCTTTGGTATAGACCTTCCTCCGTTGGTAAGATATTGATCCATGATTTCTATATTCTCATCTCTCAAGATATACCTAACCTCTACGAAATCTGAAAGGTCTGCCAGTTTTTGAATAAAGGGAATATTTTGCGCAGCATCTCCACACCAGCCTTCCGTTATGATTAACCAAACCTGTTTTTCTTGGATTTGAGCTACCAACTCTTCTAATTCAGAAGGTATTTTGGTGGTTTTGTCCCAACGATCCATACGGCGGTTATTCATCGCAGTGTAGTCTAAATATGCCTCCGAATGATTGGTTCCTGTCGTTTTTTTCTCTAAAAGTAAACGATCTATAAGTGCTCGATACTCCGAATATGTAAATGCATTTTCAATCACCTTAGGGGTGATCGTCTGATAATCCGTGTTCATGAATTGGTCAAGTTTTGGGGTTAACAGCCCCTACTCCTTAGAAGTTCTCTCCCACTCCAAAAATTCCTCAATTTGGTCTTTCAGACGAGCAAAAATGGCCAAAACTACAGAGGCATCATCAGCAAAACCAAAAACTCCTAAAAAATCAGGAATAATATCAATAGGTGAAATAAAGTATACCATTCCCAAGATGATGAATATTAGAGTACTTGTGGCAATTGAATATTCACCCGCATAATGCGCTTTGATCATTCGTGTGAATACAGCCAGAGGCATTACCAATTTCTGGATTCGCGGATCTCGAGCCATCTTGCCGATTTTCTGTCCCACTTGCCCCAAAAGCTCTTGCAATTTTTTGGGTTGAGCAGCTATTCGTTCAGCTTGCTTTCCAAAAAGCTCCTTCGCTTTTTCGAGCATATTAGTACTCTTGCTTTTCAAGGTCATCATCAAAAATATAATTGAATTTCAGATTTCACTTTCCGTAGCGCAAAAGCTATTGCATCACTTTTCCGATCTAGTGAAATGGCAAAAATATGCTTTGCCAAATCCAGACCACTCGCATCGTTTTCGACCTGCTGGCGACTTTGATTTAATATGGTGATCACATCTTCAACTGCCATTTTCACGGCCTCCCAAGTTTCCTCCGAAAAGTAAACCTGCTGACTGAAGTTATGACTAAATTCCTCTCGAACTTCATGGACCAATTGTCCATAAAGCGCCCCTGCGGTAACTTCTGAAGTATTTACACGTCGCACCAGATTGTTTGGTGTAATTCTCTCCAGGAGCAAACACAATCGCTCGCCCGCCTGAAGCCTTACAGGCAGAATGATTTGAGTATTTTGAGTCTTCAGATCCACCAGCATTTTTTCTCTTTCTTTAGAAAGAAAAGAGACAACGATCAAATACATTCCGTAAAGGACGATTCCAGCGGGTAAGATTATGATTAATATGTCGTAGAGGTACTTCATTGCTATTGTTAATAAACGAATATCTGCATTAAATTCGGCCAATAATAGCCATTTGAATTAATAAATTGCCAAGTACTACGAACCAAATCCCTGCCAAATTGATTTCAAACGCATGATTATTCCCATAAAAATAACCGAAAAGGCAGAAGCTGAAATTCGGAACATCATGGAAAACAAAAATATTCCCACAGACTATTTCTTACGTGTTGGAGTAAAGGGTGGTGGATGCGGTGGAATGTCTTATGCTTTGGGGTTTGACAAGCCAAAGCAGGAGGATCAGAAATTTGAAATTCGAGGAATCCCCGTTTTGATTGAAAAGCGACACTACATGTTTTTGATGGGAATGCAAATTGATTTTTTTGAAGGAGATGAGGCCAGAGGCTTCACTTTTGTAAATGCCGACCTGCCAAAGAGGCATGATCAAGAATAATTCATTATTTTCATAGCTTTCAACCCACCTAGCTATGAAAACCTCCCTTATCTCTTTGTGCATTTTCTTCATATTTAACCTAGGGCAAGCTCAGGTCAAAAAACTAGAAGAAGGACAAAACCCCGGAATTGGAAACTTAGATGAGCTCGAGTGGTTGGTTGGGTATTGGGAAGGTGAGGTTTTTGGAGGAGATGCCGAGGAGGTTTGGATGCCGGCTGTAGACGGCCACATGATTGGAACATTTCGCTTTTGGTCTGAAGGCAAATTGGTTTTTTCTGAATTCATGAACCTTGTCCAGGAAGGCGATTCATTTACCCTAAAGCTCAGACACTATAATCCAGACTTGAGCGCCTGGGAGGAAGAGGGAGAATGGACGGAGTTTAGGTTGGTTGAAACCGGACCAAATTCAGTTTGGTTTGATGGACTTACGATGATTCGAAAGGGTGATGTGATTCAGCTTCATTTGGCTCTGACCGAAAACGGCAAAGAGATGACGGAATCCTTTACCTATCAAAAAGGGCAGTTTTAAAATTCTTCAAATCCCGGCTTGACCAAATCCCAAAACTCATCTAACGCTATAATTCTAGGCTTCAAAAAGGAGATAATTTCTGGCCAGGTCCCTTCATCCAATACATTCACGCCAGTGATTACTTTTTCGATTCTAGATACGGGTTGGCCTACTTCATTGGGAGAAAGTAACTTCCAGTCCCAATTCTCCTGAGTTGAGCTCTCTAAGATTTTTTTTAGCTGCCCGAAGTGATCAAAATACAATTCCTGAAGTTCTGGATCTGAATGCCCCAATTCTATCCCCACTGAGGCAAAATCTCGCTCAGCTTTCATCCGGAAATAAATGTCTTTGACTCCAGTTCTGTAGTTTGGCCAATTAATGCGTCTTCCCTGAGCATTGGGCACTGGCTTCATATACTGCCCAAATGCCACCCAAAATTTCTTTCGAATCGCGCTGATTTCAGCCTGAGTATACATGCTAGCTGTCCTTCTGAAAATCTTCAGGGTATTTGACCGTGACGGCAGAAAACTTCACCAAGCCCCCAAGTGCTGGATGATGCTTTTTCAGGGTCAAAGTCACACTTTCCGTTTGGGGATAGGCGCTCAAAATGTCTTTGATAATCAGATAGCCCAGACGCTCTAGAAGTTTCACCCGAACATCCATTCTAGCTTTGATCAGCGCATACAACTTTCCGTAGTCTACGGTCTCTTGGAGGAGATCTTCAGACATAGCCTTAAAAAAATCAGTCGTAAGCTCCAGATCTAGCGTGAAGCGATTTCCCAGAATCTCTTCTTCTGGGAAAGCTCCATGGTAGGCGTGAAATTCTATTCCTTCGAGAGAGACTTTTCCCATGATTTAAAGTTGATCAAAAAAAGAAGCCGAGGGATCAGAGTCTTTTTTATCGTCTTTTGGAGGAGTGGTGGTCTTTTTGACTGATTCTTCTGACTCCGATATATCTTCCTCTACTTCCGCTTCCTGCTCTTCAGTGTAGACTTGGGCTTTGGGTTCTTCCACTTCCCTATTTTCAGCCTCAGATTCGTCTTCAGACTGATCCTCTTCATCTGCAAGTACCTCTTCCTCCTTTTCATCGAGTGTCACTTCTTGTTCCTCTGAGCTCGACACTTCATCCTCTACAGTCTCAATTTGCTGATCTAAAATCTCCTTTTCTTCCTGATCCACCTCCTCTTCATTCGGTACGAGGTTTTCGAGGTTCGCAAAAGTAAAGGCATTGGAGCGACTTAAATCTTCAATTGCCCTTTTATAGGCCTTCGCATCTAGACGAGAAAAATGGGCTTCTGAAAGATCAATTTGATTTAAAGAATCTTGGGTGATACGACGGAGGCTCTTGACAAGGGCTTCTCTTTGCTCAACGAGTCCTTCGTAGGATCGAACCAAGTCACCCATACTTTCTCGAAGCTCAATGATGGTGTCTTGAGCCTTCTTTTCTGCAGCTCCAATAAGTTGATCGGATTGCTTTTGAGCCTTGGCAAGCGCCGATTGGTAGAGTTCATTGGCTTGAGCGGTACTTTTTTCGGCGAGTTGATTGGCTTCAGCAATAATCTGATCTGCAGCCTCATTAGCCTCTTCAATAATCATCGCACCAGTATCTTCAGCCGTTTTTAACGTTTTAAAGAGGGAGTCCTCCACGTCTTTCAGACGCTTAGCTTCCATCTCGGTATTTTGAAGTTTGGACTTCAGCTCAATATTTTCTTTGTGGAGCTGATCTACGATTTCGGCTATTTCTACTAAAAAATCTGAAACTTCCTTTTTTTCATAGCCTCTAAAGCTGGTTTCAAAAGTTTTTTGCCTGATGGCGGTTGGGGTGATTTTCATATAAGAATCGGTTCTATTTGCCAGATCGATATGGAACGATCATCAGACACAGCAATCAGCTGTCCTGTGTAACTACTCCAGATCACTTTATTGATAGAGGTGCCATGGCCAGCACTTCTTGCTTTATCCAAGACTTTCTTGAGTTTGCGCTCTTCAAAATCCCAAACCTTAATAGACTTGTCCATGGAGCAGGTGGCCAGATACTTACCATTTTCCGTGAAATATAGATAATTAATGGCATACATATGTGCCACAATATCTTCATCCAATGTGTAATTTGTGGTGTTCCAGATTTTCAAATGTGCGTCACGTGAACCGCTGGCCAGAAAACTTTCATCTGGGCTATACGCTAAACCAAACACGGAGTTACTGTGACCCGTGAGATTGGTAATTGGTCTGAAATCATTTGCAAGGTCCAAAACCTTGATGGTATGATCACTCAATCCTATAGCCAGATGCCTTTTCTTGGGAGCGATGGACATGACTCGAACGCTCTTGGAGCTCAGCTTAATATGCTTTTTGATCGAGCGCTCGGCGATATCCAAAATCACCAGAACACCGTCCCCTGTTCCCGCATAGACTTCATTTCCAAAAACCTTGATATCAAAGATGGCTTGATCGGTGATTTTCAAAGACCAAATCTCCTTGTTTTCATTCAGGTCGATAACATGGATACCTTCAAAATTATGCCCAATAAACAAGAGGTTTCGCTCCTTGTCCACTTCAAGAGCATAGACCGAATGGTCTAGTTTTGCGATCAATTTACCATCTTTTGGTTGATCCAAATCCCATTCCACTACCATTCCATCGCCTGCCCCAGTATAAAAATAACGGGGATCGCTCCCCTCACACAGTGCATAGATGCAGTCATTATGTCCCGTTAGCGTATGTAATTTGTTTACTTGCATTTTTGGTTATCTTCGAAACTGACTGTAATTTTTACTCTAGCCTATGCAGACAAAAATAGAAAAAATTGACGCTTCGTCGGCCTTAGCCACTAAGATTATTGGAGAAGAATTGCCCGAATCGTTAAGTTTTTTGAGTTTTCGTGAAAAGCTGTCCATGGCAAATATTTCGCACCCTAAGAAAAAACAGGAGTGGATTTCATCACGTCTGGCCATTTATCAGGCCTTAGACTGTCTAGGCCTGCCTTATCCCGGATTTTACAAAGATAAGCACGGAAAAAGCCAAAGCATGAATGGAGAGGGGCATGTTTCGCTCTCACATACCTTGGGCTTGGCAGCAGCTATTTATCATACCGACAAATCCGTTGGTCTTGATCTTGAACCCATTCGGGAAAAAGTAGTACGGATTGGTCCTCGTTTTTTGAGCAAGTCAGAATTAGATTTTTTGGAGGAGAATCCTCATCATTATACCATGGCCTGGTCGGCCAAAGAGTCTATTTTCAAGTGCCAAGGCAAACGGGGAGTTTCCTTTCGGGAAAACATCCTGCTTGACCCTTTTGATATAAATTCTGAGAAAATCACAGGCAAAATTGTGGGCCTTCCTAACGAAAAACACACCTACACCATTCAGGTTTCCAAAATGGAAAACCTAATTTTAACCTATACTATTTGGTAAATGGCAGCTATGAAAGAAACTATTTTAATTATCCTACTTTTCCTTTCGATCACATTTCAGGGATTCTCGCAAAGAATCGAGGATCTCAGCACTACTGACGTGATTTCCGGAAAAGTGATCACTCTGGGGGAAATCCCGATCAACAAGGGTTTAATCCTAATTTCGCACAGCATGGAATGCCCATTTGCAGACATGTACGCTAACCGACTAAAATTTTTGATATCAGAATATAGCTCGCAGGGCTTTGCCTTTCATCTAATTAACCCGAGCAAGGAGGAAAATCAGACTCCAGAAACACTCAAGACTTTTATGCAAGAAAGCGGCATTTCCGTCCCCTATCTTCTAGATCCCGAACAGGAATGGACGAAATACTTTAAGATCACCAAAATACCTGAAGTCATTTTAATCACCAATGGGGAAAATGGCTTTGAAATCGCTTACCGTGGAGCTTTTGACAATAATCCTCAAGCCGAAGGTAGCGTGACAGATCGTTACTTTGAGCGAGCGATCAATCAAATTTTAAAAGGTCAAAAGCCCGGACCGCCACAAGTTAGAGCGATGGGTTGCAACGTGAAAACCTTCTAATTCTCGAGAATCTCTTGAAGAACCTGAATCTCTTTGACCTTATCGACTTCACCTAGCTTTTCAAAAGAGTGCGCTAAATTCCGAAGAGATCGCTTTAGAATATCTAGGTGGGTACAGGGCTCAAAATAAGCTTCCTTGGGTTCGATCTTCAGGTGGTCTAGATAATTCATAATATCCTTCCTACTAAAAATCAACCCCTTATTAAAAGCGTTGATGTAAAAATTAGAATCGGCTGATTTGTAAACCAAAACAAACAAATTAGGGAGATTTACCCCGTAAATCGGAAGACCTAGCTTTTGAGCTACTAAATAATAAATGGTGCAAAGGGTAATTGGATTCCCCTTTCTGGACTCCAAAACAGCTGAAAGCATGCTATTGGCAGGGGAATGGAAGTTTTTTGAATTGGCTGAAAAACGCAAATTTCGAAAAAGTGCGCCGTTGATCGCTTTGACCTGCTCATAAGGCATTAAGCCATTCTTGAATGCTGTCCATACCTCAAAGTAGATTTGATGCATTTCGGCATGAAGCTTTTCAAATTCTATATCTGGATACTGATAGGTATTTAGGATCCAAAGTCCAGTGAGCAAATCCTGATCCTCTGAATTTTTCCAATCCTCCAGCCTTTCCTTTAGTACAGAAAACTGCAAGTCGTGAACCAAATCCTCGATTTCTTTTTGAATATCTGGATTAAAGCTACTTTCCCATTTTTGCTCGAGAAAGGGAATGATATCCGAACCCAAAGAAATGATTCGATCCCGAACATGGGTTTTCACCTCCATATCCGTATCGTCTAGCAGCGAGACTAAGGCCTCTAGTTCTTTTTGATTCAATTCCATCAATACGCTAAACTTTTTTAGGTCTGCATTGAAGTTAAAAAAAAAACGATCAAGTTTGGATCACACCCACATTAAATCTTTCTGTAATGGGAGCATGATTTGCCGCTTCGATTCCCATACTGATCACCTTTCGGGTTTCCTCAGGATGGATTACCCCATCCACCCAAAGACGCGATGCAGCATAAAAAGGGCTCAATTCCTCATTATATTTCTCGGTGATTTCTTGCAAAAGTTTCTCCTCCGCCTCAGGAGTGATTTTTTCACCCTTCTTCTTAAGAGATGCTACCTTGATTTGCAAAAGAGTTTTGGCCGCGGATGCACCTGACATCACAGCCATTTGGGCCGTAGGCCAAGAATAAATCAAACGCGGATCATAGGCTTTGCCGCACATGGCATAGTTACCTGCTCCATAAGAATTTCCCAAAACCAACGTAAACTTCGGCACCACCGAATTCGCCATGGCATTGACCATTTTAGCGCCGTCTTTGATGATTCCTCCGTGCTCTGCCTTACTTCCTACCATAAATCCGCTGACATCTTGAATAAAAACCAATGGGATCTTTCGCTGATTGCAATTCATGATAAATCGTGCTGCTTTATCTGCGGAGTCTGAGTAGATCACTCCACCCATTTGCATTTCCCCTTTCGAAGTTTTTACGATTTTGCGCTGGTTAGCAACTATTCCCACAGCCCAGCCATCAATTCGAGCTGTGGCACAAATGATTGTTTTGCCATAGTCTTTCTTATACTCTTCGATCTTCCCACCATCGACAATTCCCTTGAGTACCTCCAGCATATCATAGGGTTTCACTCTTTCTTCTGGGAAAACATCCAACATTTGATCTACGGAAATGGCTGGAGGCTCCGATTCAATTCGATCAAATCCAGCTTTATCATTAGCGCCGAGGGTGGAGAAAATACTGCGAATCGCATCCAAGCAATCCTGATCGGTATGGTATTTATTATCCGTCACTCCTGAAATCTCGCAATGAGTAGTGGCTCCGCCCAAAGTTTCATTATCCACGTTTTCGCCGATTGCGGCTTTCACCAAATAAGAACCTGCTAAAAATATTGATCCTGTTTTGTCCACGATTAAAGCTTCGTCAGACATTATGGGGAGATAAGCTCCACCAGCAACGCAACTACCCATAATTGCCGCTACCTGTACAATTCCCATCGCAGACATTTTTGCATTATTGCGAAACTGCCGACCAAAGTGTTCTTTATCTGGGAAAATCTCATTCTGCATTGGAAGAAAAACTCCGGCACTATCCACCAGGTAAATGATCGGAAGTCTATTTTCCATGGCCACCTCTTGAGCGCGAAGATTCTTCTTTGCTGTAATCGGGAACCACGCTCCTGCCTTTACCGTCGCATCGTTGGCGACAATGACACACATTCTTCCGGAGACCTGACCAATTCCCGTGACCACACCTCCAGATGGACAACCTCCCTCCTCTTCGTACATCCCATCTGCCACGAAAGCACCGATTTCAAGAAACTCTGAACCTTCATCTCGAAGGTAATCGATTCGCTCTCTAGCTGTAAGTTTACCTTTGGCGTGTTCTTTTTCTATTCTAGCTTTGCCTCCCCCGAGCTTTACATTCTCAAGTTTATCGGCGAGGTGTTGAAGTAATTCCTGATGTGTCAAAGTGGAATTTGAGTTGGCTTTCATGGATTATATTTGGGTTTGTAATCGAAACAGATGGATTACAGAATCTGTTCATAGGCGAAGATAAAAAAAGCCCTTTATTTTGAAGATAAAGGGCTAATTCATTTATATAATCGGCGAAATTAATTCGCTTCAATTCTCTCTTTATAATCTCGGATAGATCTGTAAATGGCTGATGCCATATACTCTTGGCCTTGCCGACTCATCAGAAATCTTTCCTCCGTACTATTCGAAAGAAAGCCAAGCTCTACGAGCACTGAAGGCATAGAAGGTGTCCAAAGCACGTAAAATGGACCTTGCTTAACTCCACGACTTTTTCTTCCTACTCGATCCTTAAATTGCGTTTCGATCTGATCGGCAAGTGAAAGGCTATTTTCAAAATTCACTTTAGAAGCCAAATTAAAAAGCATGTACGACTCTGGCGATGTTGGGTCAAATCCCTCATAGTTTTCTTCGTAATTATCCTCCAAGAGCATCACCGAGTTTTCACGCTTGACAATATCAAAATTGGCTTCGAAATGCTTGGTTCCCATTACAAAGGTCTCCGTACCATATGCAGACTTATTTGCTGCGGAGTTGGAATGAATGGACACAAAAAGATCTGCCTTATTATTATTAGCAATTTGAGGCCTTTGTTTCAATGTTGGAAAGCTATCATCCTTCCGGGTATAGACCACCTCTACGTCGGGCAGATTTTCTTCGATATACTTCCCTACCAATAAAGTAACAGCAAGATTAATATCCTTTTCACGAGACTTTGACCCCAAATTCCCTGGGTCTTTTCCACCGTGACCTGCATCTAAAACGATTTTTTTCATCCTAAATGCCGGCATCATCGTTTCATTGGAAATAAATCCTCCAAATAGAAAAGGAATAACTAAAAGAATGCTAAGGATAAATTTTTTGTTTCTGGGTCTTTCCATGAGGGCAATACAATTAACTTTACACCAAATTTCACTCAAAATCAAACAAAGCGCAAAACCTGTGCAGCATTTAAAGTTCCTTCTTTTCACCTTCGCGACCATCCTCTGCTTCAGTCATGGTGTTGATGCTCAGGAGTCTGGAAAACCCCCGGTGGAGAAAAGACTAACTTTTCCGGATACCTTGGATAATCCTGCGATCGGTGCAGATACGCTGACTTTGCCTGCAGATACTTTGTCCTTGGATGCAGAGGCAAAAATTATGCCCACAAGTCCCATTTTGAGTGATATCGTCTATTTTGCTGAAGATAGTATCATCTCTGACTTTGTGGAGAACAAGGTTTATCTCTATAATCAAGCATGGTTTGAATATGGTGAGATGCGGCTCGACGCCGATTTGATCATCATTGACATGAACAAATCGGAAGTTTATGCATCTGGAGTAACTGACAGCCTTGGGAATGTAACCGGAAATCCATTTTTTAAAGAAGGGGAAACCGTCTATGAAATCAGAAAGGAAATGAGGTACAATTTCCAATCCCAAAAAGCAATTATCAAAGACGTCGTCACCGAGCAACAAGACGGTATCCTGAGAGGTGAAACAATCAAAAAAACAGAAGACGGAAGCGTATATCTGAGTCACGGCTATTATACCACCTGTAAGCTCACAGAGCCTCACTGGCATATTTCTTCTAAGAAAATAAAATCTGTATCAGATGGGCAAGTGGTGACTGGACCATTTAATCTATATTTCAATGGAATTCCTACCCCTTTAGGTCTTCCTTTTGGACTCCTTCCCAATACCCCTGAAGAAAAGGCCTCGGGCGTCATCTTCCCCAGCTACGGAAATGAACAAGTACGTGGGCTTTTCCTCCGTGACCTTGGCTATTATTTTGCGATCAATGATTTCATCCACGCAAGAATTACAGGTGATATCTATTCTAATGGTGGCTGGGGATTGAAATCTCAGGCTGTTTACAAAAAGCGATACAAGTTTAGTGGTGGCTTTAATTTGGACTTCCAGAAGTTCAAATCACCTGAAACTGAGCTTAATCCTGTGGACTACAATACCTTCAGAATTCAGTGGAATCACGCGCCAGAAACTCGAGGGAATAGCCGCTTCTCAGCCTCTGTAAATGCAGGAACCACGAGCTACTTTAACAATATCATCAGCCAAAATAACTTTCAAACCAATACCTCCTCGGAATTCACCTCAAACGTAGCCTATTCCAAAACTTTTGCGAATACTCCCTTTTCAATGTCTGCGAATATGCGGCATTCTCAAAGTGTGCAAACGGGAGAAGTCAGAGTGGACCTTCCTACCGTTTCTTTGAACATGAATCGGCAGAGTCCATTTAAGAATGTGCAATTCGAGCCTTTAAAAACACTGAATCTCTCCTACAATTTTAACATGCAAAACTCCATCACCAACAAGGTGGAGCAGGAGTTTGGTGTATCGAATGAATTTGTTCCCAATAATGGTTCTCCTGATTTAATCCCATTTACCGTTGCTAATCTTGGACTATTGCTCGAAAATGCGCGAAATGGCGCCAGACATCAAATTCCGATTAGTTCGAATTTCAGGCTTTTCAAGCATTTCACAGGCACAGCTTCCATGAACTATTCAGAGCTTTGGTATCTGAAGCGAATTAATTATTTCTATAATCCTGCTCAAGAACGAGTGGACAGAATCGAGGAAGACGGCTTCAATCGAGTAAGCTTTTTCACCAGTTCCTTCAATCTAAATACCAATATTTACGGCTTTTTCAATTTCAAAGGAAACGGTAAACTTCAAACCATCCGGCAGCACATCCAACCTTCTATAGGCTTCAGCTATACCCCTGATTTTTCCAATCCATCCTTTGGCTACTATCAGGATGTGCAGATCAACAATGAAGGAGATCGTAGGCTTTACTCTAGACATCAAGGCTTCATTTATGGAGGTGCACCACTTGGCGAGTCTCGAGCAATGAGCCTTAATATTCGAAGTGTGGTGGAAGCAAAAATTCGAAATAAGTCAGATACAGCTGAAGCGACCACCAAGAAAATCCCCCTTTTAGAAACCCTAAATCTCAATACCAGCTATAATTTTGCAGCCGATTCATTCAATCTGGCACCCTTTACCATAAGTGCCAGAACGAGCTTCTTTAATCGGAAGCTTTCTGTAAACGTGTCCACAACTCTGGATCCATATGCCACACGGGAATTTGTAAATGGGGAAGCCACCAGCGTTCGCAGAGTAAATGAATTTGCCTGGAAAAATGGACAAGGCATAGGAACGATCAGGAATGCATCACTAAACATGAATATTTCGCTCAACCCGAGCAGTGCGAGTACTCCAGGGGAAGTCCGAGATGAAGTCACCAATAATTTCTTGCAGCAGGGAGGAGTAATGAACGAATTCGTGGAAAGTGAAATCAACCGAATTGTCACCGATCCAAGTCAATACATAGATTGGAATATTCCCTGGAATCTAAATATTGGATACAACCTGAGCTACAGCCAAGCCGTCAACGGTTTTGTCAATACCGTACAAGGCGTCAACCTGAGTGGGGATATTTCTATTTCAGAAAAATGGAAAATCAACTTCAACACTGGATTTGACCTTCAGGCTCAAGCAATCACTCAATCCATGATCGGTATTGCCAGGGATCTACATTGCTGGCAGATGAATGTGAATTGGATTCCTTTTGGGCGATTTACCTCCTACAATATTGACATTCGTGTGAAATCAAGCATTCTGCAGGATTTGAAAGTATCGAGACGAAGATCCTTCTTCGATTGAGATACGCCGAAGTGAAAGACTGTCTCATAAATAGCTTTTACCGTATTGGTTTCGTCAGTTATAAAGGATTGAATATGCTTAATTGCATACCAATAGACTTCGACTACGCTCAGTCTGACAAGCCTCCCATTCAGGACAAAGGCTTTAGTAATTACAAAATCAACTTTCTAAACTCTTGCTCGGCTCAGAGGCATAGTCATGCATCGGGGGCCTCCCAGTCCTCGGGAAAGCTCAGAGGATGGAATCTCCAAAACCTCCACTCCCAAATCTCTCAAAGCTCGATTGGTGTGAATATTTCTGTTGTACGAAATCACACGACGAGGTCCAATTGCAAACACATTTGCTCCATCAAACCACTGCTCACGCAGAGAATAATCTGGATTTCCATCGGCAGTATGTAAAATTTCAAGATGAGGTATTTCTCGCTCCAAAACCGTTAAAAGTGACTCCTGCAACACTTCGCGTTTGATGTTAACCTTTCCATCCTTTTCATCTTTGAAAGTGTAGAGAGAAGTTTGCAAAACAGAATTCAAAGCATCTGGATAAGTCAAAACAAGGTTCTCATCCAAAATGGTGAACACCGTGTCCAAATGCATATAGTTTCTTTTTTCGGGCAAATGAACTTCATAAACCCGCTTTACCGTGCCTTCAGCAATGAGTACTTTTGCGGCAGCATAAATGGCCTTGGCATCAGTGCGCTCAGAGTTCCCAATTGCTATTGCCTCATGAGAAATCACGATCACGTCTCCCCCTTCAATACTCGGAGGCTGATGTAACCCAACAGGTGAATAAGCAGTAGTAATATGATCTTTAAAATCGGGATGATTTTCGAAAATCGTACGCAGCAAATCGGCTTCACGCTGCCGCCCCTCCATTTTCATACTTGAAAAAATAATTCCTCCTGGAGTAAGTGCCATAGGATCTCTCTGAAAATACAAATTTGGACAAGGGCTAATGGCAAAAGCAGAATCCATCAGTTCACCCGTTTCTAGCTTTGGAATTTTACGTTTCAACTCATGGATTTTGATCCCTGCTGTTAAGAGTCCGGCGCACTCAGCTGTAGAATATCGGTCCAAAATAGTCTCGGCCCAATGCGTCAGACGAGCCTTGGCAAGCGCCTGACTCATCAAATTAAACAGCAATTCTCTATCATATAGCACTCGTATTAAAAGCTCACGAAGCTGATACACATGTGCACCTGTGGACTCTTTGATTAGGTTTGAAAAAAAATCATGTTCCTTTTGCAAGGCTTCCAGATAGGGAACATCCTCAAAAAGTAAAAAATCCTTGTTATACGGGGTGAGACGATCAATTTCCTTACCTGGTCTGTGCATCAAAACTGCACGTAAGGTTCCGTATTCGGAATTAAGTCTGAGGTTCATGAGCTGGTGTTTAATAGGTTTAGTTAAACATAAGCATAAGATATGAAAGAGAAAAAAGTACCTAACAGATCATCGAATACAGTTTAAATTTTTATTCAAGATCAATTGAGTAATCACACATCCTATCCTGTGAAATTCCGTTCTTGGGATAAACCCTTTCAAATCATCTCCATGTTCCAAAAAACTTATTCGATCAAAATTATCCTTATCTGCATATTTCTATCGGGAATAAATCATTTTTCAATTGGTCAAAGCATTTTCAAACCCACCAATGAACAAATGAATGCAGGATTAAAAGAAGCCTTGGCTGTAGCGACGGATATCGCAGCAGACCGATTGCATAGTCCAGATGGATACCTTAGTAATTTGGATGTGAAAATCATCTTCCCTCCTGAGGCAAAAAACATTGAAAATACGCTTCGTTCTCTGGGGTTAGACTGGATGGTGGATCAAGTGATCGTCAGTGTAAACCGGGCTGCTGAAGATGCTGCTCTCGAGGCCAAACCAATTTTTGAAAGTGCTATCCGGCAAATGAGCATTCAGGATGTAAAAGCAATTTTAACCGGAGAAAAAGATGCTGCGACCTCCTATTTCAAATCATCCACAAATGACAGCCTTACGGTGAAATTCACTCCCGTTATCGACAACAGCCTTAAAAAAGTCGACGCAACCAAATATTGGGAGGATGTAACAACGCGGTATAACAAAGTGCCTTTTGTGAAAAAAGTAAATACCGACCTCACTGGCTACGTCACCCAAAAGGCCATAGATGGACTGTTTATTGAGATAGCGAAAGAAGAATTGAAAATCCGAAATAACGTGGCGGCAAGGAAATCTGACTTACTCAAGCAAGTATTTGGATCCATGGATAAGTAAAAAAATTAAACCGATTAATCTCTGACCCAAAACTCTGATTTGAGCTTAAATATTTACTTGGAGTTCAATTTACCAAAGTACATTTCACCCAAGACGAAATAAAAAAACCGAGCTTTCAGCTCGGTTTTTCGCTTTTTTATGTCTGGTTTAATCCAAAAGAGATACGGTCAAAGTTTCTCCTTCTTTTTTGATATCGATTACCCCTTTTGCTCGAAGACCTTTTAGCGAAGCATCCCACTTTTTATTACTCAAACCAGCAAGATCCTTCAGTGCAGAAAGCTCCATCGGACTATTTCCTTTCAACTGCTCAAAAACTGCTTTTTCCTCTTCATTCATTTCCACCGCCTTCTTTTCAGGTCGCATTTGTGGGAAGAAAAGCACCTCTTGAATCGTGGTATTATCAGTCATCAGCATGGTCAATCGATCGATTCCAATTCCCAACCCAGAAGTTGGGGGCATACCATATTCCAATGCACGAAGGAAGTCTTCATCCATGGCCATAGCCTCATCATCACCTCGTGCAGCAAGTTTCAGTTGATCTTCAAATCGCTCACGCTGATCAATTGGATCGTTCAACTCTGTGTAGGCATTGGCGATTTCTTTTCCATTGACAAAAAGCTCAAATCTCTCAACTAGACCGGGCTCAGTCCTATGTTTTTTCGCCAAAGGCGTCATCTCAATAGGATAGTCTGTGATATAGGTTGGCTGAATCAGATTGGCTTCGACTTTCTCTCCAAAGATTTCATCGATCAATTTCCCCTTACCCATTGTATCATCAATACTTATTGCAAGCTTCTTACACACCTCTCTCAACTCAGCTTCATCCATCTTACTCACATCAATTCCAGCGTATTCTTTGATAGAATCAAACATGGTTAATCGTCGGTAAGGAGCCGCAAAGCTAATTTCGTTCGCTCCAACCTTGATAGTGGTTTTGCCATGGATAGTTTGTGTCACTTGCTCAATCAATTCTTCCACCATCTCCATCATCCAGATGTAATCCTTATAGGCTACATAGATTTCCATGGAAGTAAATTCTGGATTGTGAGTTCGGTCCATTCCCTCATTTCGGAACATCTTACCAAACTCATATACTCCGTCAAATCCACCGACAATTAACCTTTTTAGATAAAGCTCATTCGCTATTCGTAAGAAAAGCGGCATATCTAAGGTGTTGTGATGCGTCTCAAATGGACGAGCAGCTGCACCACCATGAACTGCCTGCAAAATGGGGGTTTCCACCTCTAGCCATCCATGATCGTCAAAATATCTTCTCATCTGAGAGATGATTTTTGCTCTAGTCACAAAGGTCTTTTTATATTCTGGATTCACCGTCAAATCCACATAACGTTGACGATATCGCAACTCAGGATCAGTAAACCCATCGTAAACATTTCCCTCCTCATCACGCTTCACCACGGGTAGCGGCTTCACGGATTTAGACAAAACTTTCAGCTCGGTGACGTGTAATGAAATCTCACCCGTCTGAGTGGTGAACATGTAGCCTTTCACCCCGATAAAATCTCCTATTCCTAGTAGCTTTTTGAAAACAGAATTGTAAAGCGTTTTGTCCTCACCTGGGCAGATATCATCACGTCGAACGTAAATCTGCAATCTTCCCGTAGCATCCTGAATCTCCGCAAAAGATGCCGAACCCATGATTCTTCGGCTCATCAATCTTCCTGCAATGGAAATATCCTTGTAGTCAGTCTTTCGGTTTTCGTAATTTTTATGAATATCAGCCGAATTGACATTGATAGGGAAAGCTTCAGCCGGATAGGGATTGATTCCTAATTTCATCAATTCCTCTCGGTCTTTTCTCCTTTCGATTTCTTGTTCGTTCAGATGCTGCATCTTGTAATATTAGGTTTGGGGCAAAAGATATTCACCCACTAGGTTTGTTTATGATTTCGCCTTGCGGCGAGCTATTTCTTTTTTGATCAATTGAAATTCCCGACTGCTTTGTCCTGCAATACTGCTGTTTTCTGAAGCACGTCGAGTGAGGTAGGGCATCACCTTTTCTACAGGGCCATAAGGAACATATTTCACTACTCGGTAGCCAGCATTGGCTAAGTTGTATGAAATATTATCACTCATTCCATATAGCTGGGAAAAGAAAACTCGATCTGAATCCGGATCAATATCAAAGCGATCCATCAGTTCGGTGAGATGAAGATTGCTATTCTCATTATGCGAGCCGGAAACGAGATAAACTCCATTTTCAACAGCATAATCGAGCGCTAAATCGTAATCTCGATCTGTTGCCTCCTTGTTAGGTTGGATGGGATCGGTATAGCCCATTTCTTCAGCGCGCTCACGTTCCTTTTCCATGTAGGCCCCTCGTACTGGCTTTGCACCAAAGAAATAGCCTTTTTCCTTTGCGATAGCATGTGCCTTTTTCAATCTCTCAAGTGAGTCATGGCGATACATTTGATAGGTATTATATACCACGCAGCGGTTGTGATTATACTTATCCATCATCTCGTAAGCCAGATCATCGATGGTATTTTGAAACCAAGACTCCTCTGCATCTACCAAGATCTTCAATCCTAGGTCATGTGCAGCCTTGCAAAGCTTATCCACTCTCCCACGCATCCGCTCAAAAGCTTCGGACTCAGATTTCGTAAATTCTTCTCCGTTTTGGTATTTGATCATCAGCTGATAATCGCCAAGGCCCGTAACCTTAAATACCCCAAAAGGCATGTAGTCCGTTTTGGCTGATTCGACTAGGGTTTGATAAATCTCTTCAGTTGTTTTGTCGAAACTTTGCTCGTCTCCTTTTCCTTCCACGGATAAGTCGAGGATAGACTCTATGCCAAATTCAGCTAATTTTTTGCACGCAAGAATGCTTTCGGCAATGGTTTCACCTCCACAAAAATGTCCAAACATCGTTTGCTTCATAATCCCTTTGACAGGAAGGCCGATTTTGAACGAAATATTGGTCAATGCAATCCCTATGTCAGAGATCAGCTTATTGTTCAAAAGAGCGAAAACAAGATGGGTACGACGAAGCTCAGAGTCAGACTTCGAGGCAAAGGCCACTTCAAGGTTTTCAAAAGAAATTTTGGGTTTTACCGCCATAGCATGCAAATAAAGTCGCAAAGATATCAAAAAAACCACTTCAACTTCTTAATTGTTATGAATATTGAAAAAGCAATTTCTACCCCGAGCGAACGCCTGTCGAAGATCGAACGAAATGTTAAATCCGTTAGTTAAACCCAAAAACAAACCCAATGATCACTGAACTCTTTCCCTCAAATAAATCCAAGCAAAACGAGGCTCCCTTCGTCATTGCTGGACCTTGCAGCGTAGAAACTCCTGAGCAATTGATGACCACAGTGGGCCAGTTGAAAAAAGAGGGAATCTCTTGGATCCGAGGAGGAGTTTGGAAGCCACGGACACGACCAGGTAGCTTCGAAGGAGTTGGTGAAATAGCGTTGCCCTGGATTCAGGCTGCCAAAAAAGAATTTGGGGTGAAATTCGCCATCGAAGTAGCGTCTGCCAACCATGTAGAATTAGCACTGAAGCATGATATGGATATGCTTTGGGTAGGTGCTCGATCCACGGCAAATCCGTTTACCGTGCAAGAAATAGCAGAAAGCTTAAAAGGAGCAAAAGTACCGGTACTAATCAAAAACCCCATCAATGCAGATTTAAGTTTATGGCAAGGTGCATTTGAACGGTTTCAGAAAGCTGGAATCACTGATCTTGCTGCGGTTCACCGAGGGTTCAGCAATCTCCGGGAGCAAGTGTACAGAAATTCCCCCATGTGGCAGATCCCTATAGATTTCAAAAGAACCTTCCCAGAAATTCCAATGATTTGTGACCCTAGTCATATTGCAGGCAAGCGCTCATTAGTCCAAATCATTGCACAAAAAGCGCTGGACTTGAGTTTTGATGGATTTCTTATCGAATCTCACCACCAGCCTGACTTGGCTTGGTCAGATGCCGCACAGCAATTGACACCTCAGGCACTTGGAGAAATGCTTAAAAATCTGAAAACTCGAAGCATTCATTTCGAAGGGGTACAAATGAGAAATCAGCTGGAAGAAATCCGTGCTCAGATTGATCAGGCAGATCATGAACTACTAGAAGCCATCCATCGAAGAATGACTCTAATCGAGAAAATCGGAGAATATAAAAAATTGAATAATGTGGCTGTTTTGGATCTAGATCGTTGGAAAGAAATCTTTGAGACTAGACCGGTGTGGGGTCAAGAAATGGGAATTAACGAAGAGCTCATCCAAGAACTATTTGCTCTAATACATCAAGAATCCGTTAAAAAACAAACTGAGATTCTGGATAAAGTGGATTAATCTACGAATGGAGAAAGTGTAGTAGAATTGCTTTTTTCAGATCAGCGTGACCCGAACTTTTTTCTCCTTTAGCTTCACCTGATTGACCTTTGGAAGGAGTTTTTCGATCTGTTCGGTTTTTACTCCTACGAAAGCGCAGTCAGTTTTTAGCTCAATCACTCCCAATTGATCTTTACTCAGGTGACCTTGCTTCATAAACAATCCTGCGATATCACCTTTCGAGATTTTGTTGGTTCGTCCACCTGAAATAAACAAGGTGGACCACTCCGAAGGTGCAGGAAGTGGACGGTTGCTCAATTTCTCAATAGAAGGTTTCCCCACAAAGTCAGATAGTCTTTCTTTTTCATAATGTAAAATAAATGCCGTGCCTTTGGCATTCATCCGAGCTGTACGCCCATTTCTATGGGTAAATTCTTCCTCTCTATTCGGCAAGTGATAATGAATGATAAAATTCAATTCCGGGACATCTATGCCTCTTGCGGCCAAATCCGTTGAAAGCAAAATCTGATGCGTTCCATTCCGGAATTTGATCAAGGAACGCTCTCTGTCTTGCTGCTCCATATCTCCATGAAAGGTGCCATGGGAGATCCCATTATCGGTGAGGTAATCACTGGTTCGCTGGATCGCATCTTTAAAATTACAGAAGATTATACCGTTCTGATTGCCCAAATGAGCAATAAGTCTAATCAAGGTTTCCAGTTTATCCTTTGTTGGAGAAAGCACAAGTTTAACCTGAAGTTCACTGATTTTTTCTCCCAAAAAATCTAGGATTACGGGAGCTTTCAAGTGAACAAATATTGGGATTTGAACACCTTGAGTCGCCGAAGTCAAGATTCTCTTTTTCACTTTAGGTAGCAAATCCAGGATAGCTTTCATTTCCACCTCGAAGCCAATTTCAAGGGATTTGTCAAACTCATCCAACACTAAGGTTTTGATGAATTGGGTCTCAAATGCATTTCGCTGCAAATGATCAGATACTCGACCTGGAGTACCTACCAAAATTGCTGGTCTATGTTTAATTTCGATGCGATCCTTAGACCCTGCCCGACCTCCATACACTGCATTGACTTTAAATCCCGTCCCCATTTCTCGAATGACTTGTTCGATCTGAATCGCTAGTTCACGAGACGGTACTATGATCATTAATTGGATTTCGGAGATATTTTCATCCAATTTCTCAATCAATGGAAGTAAAAAAGCCAAGGTCTTACCAGTTCCCGTTGGGGAAAGCAAAATCACCTCTTCGCTCGATCGAATAGCCTTTTGGGCAGACAGCTGCATAGGGTTCAAGGCAGTGATTCCAAGTTTAGAGAGAATTTCGGCTTGGCTTTTAGTAGATGTGGACATAGGACAAAGGTACGTCCAGATTATGGGAGCTCTCAATATTTATTTTAGATCCTTCTCTTACGAGAATCGGAACAGCAGTTTAAAGAATTTTGAATAAGGCACAATTACTCAACTGAACATTCTAATTTTTATTAAATATTTCAATTCGATCTATTATTTCTTTAAATCGAGCTTATACAGAATTTTATGCTGATTTGGCTTTATTTTTTTTGATGAATTAGAAAAAAAGTAATGAAACCATTGAAAGCTTGAACAAAACGCAATGAAATGCCAAAAAATTAATTTTGTTTTTAAACATTGGGAATATACATTTGGAACATGTTATTAGCAGCAGCGATTTATTTTACCTTCTTCTACTTTTACTTTCGAAGCCAACATCGAATCGGAGCTGTGTATTGTCTAGCCAAAAACTAAAAAAAATATAAACACATAAAGCCCGATTCGAAAGAGTCGGGCTTTTTTCATTTAATGCTCAAGACCATGAAACCACACAAGCAAATCAAAGACTGGGGACTCGGATTGAATTCTCCACTAATCATCGCAGGCCCTTGCAGTGCCGAATCTCCCGAGCAGATCGAAAGCATCTGTAAAGGCATGATAGAAGAGAATGTTATCCCTTCACTTTTCAGAGTTGGAATTTGGAAACCTAGAACTAGACCAGGAAGCTTCGAAGGAATCGGTGAAGAAGGACTTAAATGGATGGAAATCGTGAGACATCATTTAAATATCCCAGTAACCACTGAGGTTGGAAATGCAGGACATGTAGAAATTGCCTTGAAAAATAAGGTTGATGTGCTTTGGATCGGGGCAAGAACCACCGTTAACCCATTTGCAGTTCAAGAAATCGCTGAAGCTCTTAAGGGAGTAGATATACCAGTAATGGTAAAAAACCCAATGAATCCTGACTTGGACCTTTGGATGGGAGCAATCGAACGAATGCATGCAGTCGGGATCGATAAGCTAGCAGCCATTCACCGCGGATTCTCTGACGCCTATGACAAGCGATTCAGAAATAAGCCAAATTGGTCCATGCCTATCCACTTGAAGCGAGTTTGGGAAGGAATGGAAGTGATTAATGACCCAAGTCACATCGTAGGAAAGCGAGACGGGATTCTAGAGATTTCTCAGCGAGCCATGAATTTTGGTTTGGATGGATTGATGATCGAAACGCATCATGACCCTGATAATGCCTGGTCTGACGCTAAACAACAAGTAACTCCTCGGGCTCTGAAGGAAATTTTGCAATCCATTGATTTCAAAAACCCAATGGAAAGCCAAAAGCCAAGCGAAAGACTTAACGACCTACGCCGTGCAGTGGATCATATGGATGATCAATTGCTAGATATCCTGCAGGAGCGATTCGCTGTGATCGATCAGATTGGCGAGCATAAGCGAGAAAATCACCTCACCGTCTTCCAGTCAGATCGATGGAAGGAAGTGATGGAAAGCAGAACTCAGAAGGGAGTTCAGAAAAAGCTCAGCGAGAAATTCATGAAAGAGCTTCTGTACTGTATCCATGAAGAGTCTGTGAAGCGTCAAGAAAAGCAACTCCGAGAAGCTGCCCCAATTAAAAAATAAATCATATTTGGTCTCAGGTTTTCGAACTTGAGACCATTATTTTTGCCTTCTGAAATTTTTCACAGCGTGCACCCAATTCTATTTTCCGAATCTATATCCCAAGATTTAGCGCAGTGCCTTTCGTCTATTCCTCATTCGCAGCTCTTTGTGATTTGCGATGAAAATAGTCAAAAGTACTGCCTGCCTAAGGTCCAATCTCTCATTTCCAACGAGGCAAGTATTTTTGTGGCCTCTCCAGGGGAAAGCAACAAGACGCTTGCTACTTGCGAGAAAATCTGGACCAAAATGACGGAAGCACACCTTGATCGCAAGGCTTTAGTAATCAATATCGGAGGCGGAGTGATCACGGATATGGGTGGATTTTGTAGCTCTATCTATAAGCGTGGAATTCGATTTATCAATATCCCCACTACCCTACTATCGCAAGTTGATGCGAGTGTCGGCGGGAAGCTTGGCGTGGATTTCAATGGCTTGAAAAATCATCTTGGTGTTTTCAACGAACCAGAAGCTGTGATCATTGCCGATGAATTTTTAGGTACACTTCCACTTCAGGAATTACGTTCTGGCTTTGCGGAAATCATGAAGCATGGCCTGATTCATGATGCTGCTTATTTCAAAAGTTTGAATCTTCAAGATTGGGAAAATTCCGACTGGAGGAAATTGATCAAGCATTCAGTAGAAATTAAAAAGAATGTTGTGCTTCAAGACCCAAAAGAAGCAGGACTACGAAAGATTCTAAACTTTGGGCACACGATCGGACACGCCGTGGAGACCTTTTACTTGGATTCCTCTCAGCATCTCCTCCATGGTGAAGCCATTGCCATAGGAATGATATGCGAGGGCTTTCTTTCTAGCCAGATGAATGGAATGCCTGAAAGAGATCTAAAACTAATCGTTGATTCATTTATCCATGTGTATGGCAAAGTGACTCTTCCGGATCAGGATTTAGAAAGTATTGTCGATTTATGCTTGCAGGACAAAAAAAACGAAGGAAGCACACTTCTTTTTTCCTTGCTTTCAGAAATAGGAAAATGCGAATACAACATCCCGGTGATTCGGACCCAGATCGTTCAAGCCCTGAATTTTTATCAAAACTTACCTCATTAAGCCAACCATATGTCTGCCATCCGATTAAAGCAGAAAAGTGAATTTGCAGCTCAGTCCATTCCTTTGCCTTCATCCAAAAGCGAGTCCAATCGAGTGTTGGTCATTGATGCCTTGACTGAAGGCAAAAACCAAATCTCGAATCTTGCGGAGGCTCGGGACACGCAGACCATGATCCGCTTATTGTCCAAGGATCCTCCAGTTTATGATGTGCTAGATGCAGGTACAACCATGCGCTTCCTGACCGCTTATACAGCCATAACTAATCGACAAAAGGTAATGACGGGTACAGATAGAATGTGCCAAAGACCTATCGGCATCTTAGTCGATGCTCTAAGAAGTGTGGGTGCAGATGTGCATTATCTTGGAATTGAAGGTTATCCTCCACTTGCCATCAATGGATTTACAGAGCAAAATGAATCGAAAATTTCAATTCGCGGGGATGTCTCCAGCCAGTATATTTCCGCTATGCTCATGATTGCGCCTCTCCTTCCTAAGGGACTTGAATTGGAGTTGGAAGGGAAAGTTGGATCTCGGACCTACATCGAAATGACCTTGGAGCTTATGGCTCAATTTGGGATTAACTATACTTGGGAAGATCGTGTGATCAAAATTCCACATCAAAGCTATCAATCCACCACTTTTGCTGTAGAAAGCGATTGGTCAGGCGCGAGTTACTGGTTTAGCCTTTTAGCCTGTGCGGATGCGGGAAGTTTTTTCTTGGAGGGATTGAAAGAAAATAGCTTGCAGGGTGATTCCAAGATTGTTGAAATCATGGATTGTTTGGGGGTAAAGTCTTCATTCAAGCCTGGAGGAGTTTTGCTCCAAAAGCAAAATGTGACAGGCTTAAAAGAATTTGATTTCACACACTGTCCAGACCTAGCTCAAACCGTAGCGGTTACTTGTGTCATCCTTGGCCAAAATGCTAAATTTTCTGGGCTGGAAAGTCTAAGAATCAAAGAAACCGATAGGATTTTTGCCTTGCAACAAGAACTAGCCAAGTTTAATGCAAACCTAGTGGAACGAGAAAATGAAGTTTTTGAAGTAATCCCATCTGCTACCATGCCACGAGAAGTAACCATAGAAACCTATGATGATCATCGAATGGCTATGGCATTTATGCCTTTAATCAGTAAGACGGACGTGATTATTAAAGATCCAAGGGTGGTCAATAAATCCTATCCTAGTTTTTGGAAACACTGCCAAGGCTTGGGAATAGCCACTGAAACCCTGTCTGATGAGTAATAAACCCAAAGTTGCTATCCAAGGAATCCCGGGATCATTCCACCATCAAGTGGCATTGAATGAATTTGGCACCGAAGTAGATATCTTGTACAAAGATTCCTTTGAGGAAGTGGCTCAGGCTGTCGAAAATGAAGAAGCCAGTCATGGTGTGATAGCCATAGAAAACTCCATTGCCGGGGCTATTTTACCCAATTACGATCTTATCGATCGACACGGTCTTTCCATTTCCGGAGAGCATTACCTCCCTATTTCTCATCAATTGATGGCCTTACCAGGTCAAAAGATTGAAGATATTGTGGAAGTACAAACCCATCCCATGGCTTTGCTGCAATGCAAAGTATTTTTGAAAAAATATCCTCAGATGAAGCAATTGGCTGGAATAGACACCGCGTCTGTAGCTCAAGATATTTCAAAGAAAAAACCCTTAGGCAAAGCTGCCATTGCAGGGCGTATCGCGAGTGAAATTTACGGCTTAGAGATTTTGGCTGAAGACATTCAAACGGTGAAGAGCAATTTTACTCGGTTTATTTTACTAGAGAAAAAAGCTGCAATTCAGCAGCAGTATCATCAAAAAGCTTCAATTAAAGTCACGATTGAGAATCGATCTGGAGGACTAGCCAAGATGCTCACGTGTATGCACGAGGAAGGTTTGGATCTCAGTAAAATTCAGTCTATTCCCGTAATCGAAAAACCTTGGGAATATGCTTTTTTCATTGATGCGGTTTTTGAGAAAATAGCCTTGTTTGAGCATTGCATGAAACGAATCCAATCCGAGTTTGGAGAAGTGAAAATTTTTGGGACATATAAAGTTGGAAAGAAATGAAGGGGTTTGCAGCACGGATGGAAGGTTCTCAGGAATATTATTTTTCCAAAAAACTGCGGGAGGTCAATCGGCTTATTCAAGAGGGAAAGCCAGTCCTTAACCTAGGAATCGGTAGTCCGGATCTTTCGCCGGCCTCAGAAGTCATCGAAGCGCTCAAAAATGCTGCTTCCAATGAGCGAATCCACGGATATCAAAGCTACCAAGGCCTACCAGAGCTTCGGGCTGAGATGGCTTCTTATTACAGCAAAAACTTCAACGTAACGCTTGATCCTGAATCAGAGATTTTACCTCTAGCAGGCTCTAAAGAAGGAATCATGCACATCAGCATGGCTTTTTTAAATCCTGGCGATGAGGTATTGATTCCCGATCCTGGTTACCCAACCTATGGCTCGGTGACACAGCTTTTGGGCGGAATTTGCAGCCCCTATTATTTGGATTTAAACCAATCTGGGCGTCCAAACCTTGAAGATTTGGAAAGTAAAGGACTGGACCGAGTGAAGCTGATGTGGATCAACTATCCCCACATGCCCACTGGTGCACAAGGCAATCAGGCGATTTTCAAAGAGCTTTTGGCCTTTGCCAAACGACATGATATCGTACTCGTCCACGACAATCCCTATGCGCATATTCTGAATCCGCAACCTCAGAGTATCCTCTCTTTGCCGGAGGCGAAATCTCATGCAATGGAGCTAAACTCCCTAAGCAAAACTTACAATATTCCCGGATGGAGAATTGGTATGCTTTGCGGGCGAAAAGACTGGGTGGATGCTGTGATCAGAGTAAAAAGTAATCAAGATTCTGGAATGTTTTATGGTCTCCAAAAAGGAGCAATCGAAGCTTTAAAATTAGGGCCAGATTGGTTTGATCGACTCAATGAGATCTACACCAAACGTCGAACCTTGATTTGGAAACTAGCAGAACTAATGGATTTGAGCGTCCAAAAAGATCAAGCCGGGCTTTTCGTTTGGGGAAAGGTCGCATCGGATCAAAACGCGGAAGAACTTGTAGATAAGTTGCTTTACGAAGACCAAATCTTTATCACCCCTGGCAAAATTTTTGGCCCATCGGGCGAATCCTACGTGAGGATCTCGCTTTGCCAGCCAGAGTACAAAATTCAAGAAGCGATTCAACGAATCAAGAAAAAATCATCAAAATGAAAAAAATACACATTACCGGTTTAGGCCTTTTAGGAGGCTCCTTTGCACTAGCTGCCAAAAGAAAATTCCCTGAATTGACCATCACCGGTTGGGATATCAGTACTCAAAACCTGCACGAAGCACATACCTTAGGTATGATTGATTCCAGCCAAGAGCTTCCGGATCCTGACGCAGATTTGGTGATTTTAGCCACCCCAGGTGATACCCTGGTGGGTTTATTGGAGCGTACCCTTGAAAACATTGGAAATGAAACCTTGGTCATTGACCTGGGATCGACCAAAGAGAACTTGTGCAAAGCTCTTGAAAATCACCCGAAAAGGGCACAGTACCTCGCTGCTCACCCAATAGCTGGAACGGAATATTCCGGACCTCGCGCTGCCTTTGCAGAGCTTTTGGACAGAAAAGTGATGATCCTTTGTGAATTAGAAAAAACGGATTTGCACTTGAAGGAAAAGGCATACGAACTTTTTGATGCTTTGAATCTAAAACTGCGGTTTATGGACCCACAAGAGCATGATCGACACTTGGCTTTTGTTTCGCATTTGTCCCATATCTCTTCATTTATGCTCGGCAAGACGGTGTTACAGAAAATGGAGGATGATAAAAATATTTTTGATATGGCTGGATCTGGTTTCGCTTCTACCGTCCGACTTGCCAAGTCAAGCCCTGCGATGTGGGCACCCATTTTGACTGAAAACAAGGACAACATCTTAGCCGCCCTGGACGGTTACATCAGCAATTTGAGTGAGATTCGAGAGAAGGTGGCTAATGGGGACGCTTCTTCAATTCACGCCGATTTTCAAGAAATCAATAAAATCAGAGATATTCTAGACTTAGAAAAATAAGAACTTGGCTTAAACCGCTATTCTGGACATATGCCTTCAGGATTTTTTGTACTTTCAAGAGTCAAAAAAACCAAGCCATGAAAGCAGTATTCACAGTTCTATTTGCATTTATCGCCATTTTCAGCTTTGCGCAGCAAGGGAGCTGGGAAGTACTAAAGACTACTAATGAAGCCTCCTCGCGACATGAAAACTCTTTTGTGGAGCTAGATGGGAAGTTTTATGCTTTGGGTGGAAGAGTGGATAAACCTGTCGAGGAATTTGACCCCAAAACTAACACCTGGAAGCAATTGGCGGAAGTACCCATGAACTTTCATCACTTTCAAGCCTTGGCATTTGAAGGAGAAATTTATGTTGTTGGAGCCTTTACAGGTGGCTATCCACATGAAAAACCAATACCAAATTTTTTGATTTTCAACCCTAAAACCAATACCTGGAGAGAAGGACCAAAGATTCCTGAGGAAAGACTCCGAGGGTCTGTGGGAGTTTTTTCCAGAAAAGGAAAAATCTACCTCGTCTGTGGAATCATCGATGGACATTATGACGGGCATGTGGCCTGGTTTGATGAGTATGATCCCAAAACAGACACTTGGACCGTATTACCGGATGCGCCGAGACCAAGAGATCACTTTGGGGCAGTGATGGTCGGAGATCGGGCTTATGTGGCCGGAGGGCGAACTTCACATGCAGCGATAGGTAAGGTACTAGACTTAACCATTTCTGAAGTGGATTATTACAATTTCAAAACAGGAACTTGGCACACTGAGACAAATGGTCTCCCCACTCCAAAAGGCGGAACTTCCTCTATTGGGTACAAAAAATTTTTGGTAGTGATGAATGGAGAGAGCAATACCCAAGAATTGTCCCATTCAGAAGTGGAAGTTCTGAATACGAAGACTGGTGAATGGTCCAACCTCCCAGATTTGAATCAAGGTAGGCATGGTACAGGCTTAGTCTATTACAAGGGTAAACTTTACGTAGCTGCCGGCTCTGCAAAACGTGGTGGTGGTCCAGAATTAAGTGATATCGAAGTTTTGGAATGGAAATAGAAAAGGAATCCGTAGGATATCCTACGGTTCGCCTTTAGTTTTTTTAAGATTCAAAATCTCGATTTTATTATATAATAACCAAAGATGGCTTCACATTTGATTGAGTGAATAAGACTAATAATTGACCTTATGAAATATTTATTGACCCTTACTTTTCTCCTTTCGTCTATTGTTGCTTTTGCACAAGATGACATGTCCATCCCACTTATTGAAGTAGAAGGATACAGCGAGCGAAAAATGGCACCTGATCAGGCCGTTTTCACTATTGTACTGGAAGAGAAATCGATGAAAGTTTCTGAAGCGGTGGATATTTTAAATCAAAAGACTAAAAATCTAGCGAATGGACTAAAAAAAAATAAGATTAAGGACTACCAATTGATAGCCGATAGCTATTCCGTAGACCTCAATCGAATCTACAGAAGTGGACAATCGAGAGACAGTGGCTATGTGGCCCGTCAAACCCTTAGAATAGTAACTGGAAGCAAGAATGAAGACCTTCAAAAAATCGTAGAAACTATTCAAAACTCGGGGGATATGAGTTTTAATTTACATTTTCAAATTTCTGAAGAAACCAGAAATTCGCTCGAAAACGCACTACTCACAGAGGCTTTGAAGGACTCGGAAAGCAAAGCACAACTAATTGCTACTACATTAGGAATTCGATCCATTCGCGTGCATCGTGTCACTTTAGAACAAAGCTCTCCTCCACAAATAAAAATGAGAGTAGCCAGCATGATGTCTGATGCGAGCCCGGAAATGATGATTGCTCCTGATGATCAAAAAATCACTAAACGTGTATTAGTCAAATACACCTATTGAAAATTTTCCGTTTTAGAGAGTAGATTTAGGACTTGAAAATTATGGGAAAACCGAAGAGAAATCGGTATCTTCTAATTCTTTGTTTTCTATAAACTCATAGTCAGATGATTTTTTCAAATATAAGAGTTGGTTTAAACGCAACATTGAGACTTTTTTTGGCTTTTATGGTTTTGAGCTTGATAAATTCTTCTTGCACCAAACCAGAGGTTTCAGTTGAAACTATTGAGGCAACGCTAGGAGAGAAAATCTACATTGAACTTCCTTCCAATCGATCTTCTGGATACACTTGGAATTGGACAAACAAGCAAGATGTAACGCTTTTAGACTCAGCAGGAGTAATTTACGAAGTCACCAAGACTCGATCTTCGGCCGAAATGGGAATAGAAATTTGGAGTTTCAATACCCTTGAAGCGGGTCAGGATTTAATCGTGCTCGAATATCAAGGCTACAAAGATGACGAGACTCTGAGAGCTCGACATTATAAAATTCAGATCAAGTGAGCTAATTCCATCAACTCAACAACTGAATCAAAAACGCGGATACGCCAACCACAAGCCCCATACTAAAGACCTGATATGCACGCCTCAACAACTTGTACTTTTGATTCAAGACCATACTCTGATAATACAGCGATGTGGACATTTGCTCCTGAATATCTGACCTTGATTTCAAAGTTTTTGTGATTTCGTCAAGGTATTCATCTTTGGTAAAAGTGGAAACAGACCCAAAGAAAATTACGCTTCTCTTGACTTGAGCGTTTAGCTGATTTTTTCCAAGAATTTTGGGCTTCGCTGCTTGAACTGCAATGATCGTAGAAGAAAGACTCATCACCAAGAAAAGAATCATTGGAACGAACGTGAAAGCGTCAGTCATATCGATATCGTTACTTAGAGATCCATAACCAACCAAAGCTATCATTGATGAAATCACCAGTGCGTTGATACTGATAATGATATTAGCCTTATTGTCCGCGATTTTAAGAAGTTGGGCATTATTACTAAAAGCTACTCGATAAAAAGTCTGCCTTTCTCTTGAAGTTTTATCCGACTTCGACTTCTTTTTCTTTACAGGATCAGTATTTTCCATTAAAACAATATTGAATGTCGTGAATATACTAAAAAAACATTGAGACAAAATTCCTTCTTTTATGAATGAACATCCCATTAAATCAAGGTTCACGCGGAATGTAATCCATTGTATTTTTATCCATAAGTCTTTCTTATCTCCCCTTCATACAAAAAGGCATATTTAAAGTCCGCTGAATTCTGTACCTTTTATCAAAATCAAACTTTGCCAAAACCATGAAAAAAGAAGAAATCAAGCAGGAAGTTTTCGATCTGTATGATGCTTATACCCATAATAAAATTGATCGAAGAACATTTGTAGAGAAGCTTTCAGCCTACGCTGTTGGTGGGATTACAGTGGCTTCTCTTATGTCAGCCATGATGCCAAATTATGTGGATACGCAAACTATTTCACCCAATGATGAGCGAATTGATTCGGATTACATCATGTACAACTCACCCAAAGGCGGTGGAGAAATCAAAGCCCTTTTATCTGTACCGAAAGGAAGTGGTAAAAAGCCTGGTATCGTAGTCGTTCATGAAAATCGAGGATTGAATCCTTACATAGAAAATACTGGCCGCCAAGCTGCGGTAGATGGATTTATCTCCATCGCTCCCGACGCTCTGACACCGCTAGGTGGATATCCTGGAAATGATGACGAAGGCCGAGAAATGCAACGCAAGCGTGATCGCTATGAAATGCTAGAAGACTTTATGGCGGCTTTTGAATATTTGAAGAACCACCCAGATTGCAACGGTAAAGTTGGTGTGGTTGGTTTCTGTTTTGGAGGCTGGATTTCTAATATGATGGCTGTAAGACTTCCTGACCTAGGCGCATCTGTTCCTTATTATGGTGGACAGCCGACTGCAGAAGAGGCCGCTCAGATCAAAGCTCCTCTTAGGTTACAGTATGCAGGCTTGGACACTCGTGTGAACGAAGGATGGCCAGCTTATGAAGAAGCGCTTAAAGCGAATGGGATTGATTATGAAGCTTATTTTTATCCTGATACTAATCATGGGTTTCACAATAATACAACGCCAAGATATGATGAAGAGGCTGCCAAACTTTCATGGGAAAGAAGCATAAATTTCTTCAAGGAAAAACTTTCTTAATTGAGGAAATTACTTATTCAAACTTTATTTAATGCAAGAAACTAAATTCAATATCGCCGTCCTCATTGACGGCGATAACGCTCAAGCTAGATTACTAAAAGAGGTACTTTCTGAAGTATCAAAATATGGAAAAGCCACGATCCGACGGATTTACGGTGACTGGACCACCCCACAAATGAATAGCTGGAAAGACACTATCAACCAGCATTCTTTTAGCCCCATTCAGAAGTTTTCATACACCACAGGGAAAAACTCAACCGACAGTTCCATGATCATCGATGCGATGGACATTCTACATAGCCAAAGTGTCCAAGGCTTCTGTATCGTGTCGAGTGACAGCGACTACACTGGCCTTGCCAAAAGGATTCGAGAATCAGGCATGTTTGTGATGGGAATAGGCCGAAGAATTACGCCAAAGGCCTTTGTACAGTCTTGCGAGATTTTCACTTATGCAGAAAACTTAGTAACTAGCTCCACCAAGCCTAAGGCTAAAAAAACAACTTCCAGCGAAAAAGAAATCCCTAAAGCTTCTGAGGCACAAGACAAGGAAGAGAAGGAAGAAAGTGACGTACTCGATCTCAAAGTGATCAGCAAAGCCTTCGAAATCGCATCTGATGAGGACGAGGAAGTGCATATTGCTAAAATTGGAGCCGCCTTGAGAAAAATCGACCCAAGTTTTGATCCACGAACCTATGGCTTCCGAAATCTCACTGATCTCTTCAAAAGCTTAGATAAATATGCAGTGGTGAGGAATGTAGTCAACGGCCTCAACTATCCTCTCGTCAAGTTGAAATCTTAATTCTACAAGATCAAAAGTCCATGCTCGGCAAGGATTTCCCAGACTTCTGATTCCACCAATTCTTGGAAATTCCCGAGTTCGGTCTCGTAGCTTTCACGAGCTTGGCGAATGGTTTGTAACTTTTTTCTGTAAGAAATTCTTTCAAGCAAGTCAGCGACCCAAATCCCTAATTCAGCAGGTAGTTCTACCAAAAAGTCCTCTTTTTTTCCAGAGAAAATAAGTTCGCTACTTCCCTCCTCTTCAAAAACGACAAGCTCCGGCTGCTCTCCAATCCAGATCATTCGCTGATGATCCTTGTAATTCAAATCAGTAGCTTGGTTAAGAATTCGCGAGATATACTCCTCGTCTATACTGGTCTCAGGAACTTCGGTTTCAAACCAATCTTGAAGAGGGATATCATAGCCAACTCCATGCATGTAATTGAAAAGTGATTTTCTTAGCCCCTCTCCAAATTCATCATGATTGGCTCCAGTAGGATCTTCATGACTCAATTCGTTGTTTGCAAAAGTACCTTCTGGGCTAAGATTTTTAACAGAAAAAGATTGAGGACTCATTCCTACTGGGCTATGGGCAGTCATTGCAAAACGATGCCAAAACCCAGATTGGAGGACTCCTGTTTCGAAAAGCTGACGAACCATTTCCAATGAGTCGATCGTTTCTTGAGTAGTTTGGGTTGGAAAGCCGTACATCAGATAGGCATGGACCATGATACCAGACTGGGTAAAATTCCGTGTGACCTGAGCCACTTGAGCCACAGTTACTCCCTTTTTAATTAATTCAAGTAGGCGATCAGACGCGACTTCCAATCCCCCTGACACAGCTATACATCCGGATGCCCGAAGAAGCCTGCACAGATCCATAGTAAAACTACTTTCAAAACGAATATTGGTCCACCAAACCACTGTGAGTTTTCTTCGTAAGATCTCAATCGCCAAATCTCGCATCAAAGCAGGAGGAGCCGCTTCATCCACGAAATGAAATCCATTTTGCCCAGTTTGCTCGATGATTTGCTCGATCCGATCACAAAGAATTTCCGCCGTAATTGGCTCATATCTTCCAATATAATCCAACGAAATATCACAAAAAGTACACTTTCCCCAGTAGCAACCATGGGCCAAGGTTAGTTTATTCCATCGTCCATCTGACCAAAGCCGGTGCATAGGATTTGCCACCTCTATCACTGAAAGGTAATCCTGCAATTTCAGATCACTGTAATCCGTTGTACCGACATCTCGCTGAGCTATATCCTTCTCCTTGGAGTTGGTATAAAACTTTACTTGACCGTCTTCGCGGACGAAAGTCCGCTTGAGCTGATCTCGATTGATTTTACCCTCCAAATGATCCAAAAGCAAACGTGCAGGCGCCTCTCCATCATCTAAAGTGATGAAATCTACATAATCAAACACGCGTGGATCCTTCAAAGATCTCAACTCAGTATTTGGAAATCCTCCACCCATCCAAACAGAAATCAACGGGAATTGTGATTTAATAAACTGTCCGCATTTCAAGGCTCCATACAGATTTCCTGGAAATGGAACAGAAAAGGCAATTACATTTGGATTGACCTGATCGATTCTTTCACGAAGCAGTTTGAGCATGATGCCATCTATCAAGCCACTTTCAGCCTGCAAAGACTCATTCATCTCATCAAAACTACTGGCAGACATCCCCAACCTTTCCGCGTAGCGGCTGAAGCCAAAATGTGGGTCGATCACTTCAGTTATCAAATCCCCAATATCTTCTAAATAAAGTGTAGCGAAATATCGAGCCTTGTCCCGAATTCCAAGCGTACCGAATGCCCAAATCAAATCATCCAACTGCTCAAATCGACTTGCCTCCGGCAAAAAATCTCCCTCCACAATATGATAGGCCAGCGTTGGATTTTTGTCCTGTAGAAAAAGAATAACCGGATTAATTGTCTGCAAATAGTTTTCTCTAAGTCTAAAAATTCTCGAGGCATTTTCAGAAAGCTCAGGTTTTTCAGTCTCTATTTGATCAAAAATCTGCGTTAAACCTTTTTTTGAAAAAAGCTCTAAAATCACCTCGATACCCAAATCAATTTGAAAGGATTCCGTACCCAACGTATTCAAAAACCCCTTCAAATAGGCTGTAGCCGGATAAGGTGTATTTAACTGGGTAAATGGTGGGGTGACGAAAAGAACCTTGGAAGTCAATTGCTCAAAATTTGAAAAGCAATTTGGTAAAGAAAAGGCAGAGAGCCTAAATTTTTCATTTTACTCCTCTGTAGAATAAAGAGTTTAGCATGCTCCCGAACTCAGCTGATAAAATGAATTTTCTGTTTGCATTTTTGCTGGAAAAAGCAAAATTCCTTTAAAAGGAAAAAGACCTGATTTCTCAGGCCTTTATTTGTGTCATGAATCCTCGTTATTTACTTTCTTTGATATACGCCCATCCTTGTTGTTGTTTCATTACAATTTCTAGGATGCCATCTGGGACCGATTCTACTCCAGGAATTAAACTAGAGGAAGTCAGCTTATACCGATCCAAACTCATTTGGCAAACTTTGAAAGTGACATTATCTTTTTTAACCAAAGCCTCCAAATCCTTTGAAACGGAAGACTTTTCTTTCAGAACCATATCTAAAGCGCTGCTATAGATTACCATTTCAAATTCTGAATCAGGGTATTGAGTAGACATCGTGGAAATATGCCTCATGGCTGACTGGTGTACGCCGGATTCCCCACTGGTAACATCAAAAACAATCTTTACAGGTTGAGTTTGAGCAATACAAATTGTGACCATCAAGAACCCAAGGAGAAGAAATATTAGCTTTTTCATCATCATTTTGTTTAACCTCCTGCGAATACATAAGCACATCCATGTTCTTGCGCCCTTCCTAAGGCCCATACTCCAGAGGGAACCAATTGAATTCCTGGATAAACTCCAGCAATCATATCTTGGTAAACATCCCCCGAATCCAAATTCATTTGCCCAGCTATCCCTCCGCTATATACTTGGATGGCTAGATCACAAACACAAAACATCGCCCCTCTAGATTGAAGATCTTTAATTCCTTGAATCTGAGCCATTGGAAAATCCCCTTCTTTCGGATCATAATATGGATTCCTCAAAGAAGGTGCACCGGTTGATGCATCATTCACAGCGAACACTTCCCCTAACTTATATTTTTCCCAAAGTCTATCTTCTAGTGCAAATGGGATAGCCGTATGTCGGAGCACCGTCATGGCCGTAATATCAGAATCAGGACTGTCTGTTTGGTTGTTAGTTAAGTAAAAGGCCCAGTTCCAAATGATGGGAAATCCATCATGAGGTGTGGAGCCATCGTAAACTATACGGTGAGTTCCTTTAATCTTTTTAAACCATTCATCTGCTTCATTTATTGGTTTTCCAGAGGAGATTTCATGTTCACTAGCAATGGGAGCCGTGAATCCAGTTAGTCCTCCGAAAGCAGAACCTAGAGCGAGTGTTCCAAGAAAATTTCTTCGAGTATTACTATTTTGATTTTTCATATAAAAGTATTTTGGGTTAGAGATAAAATCAGACTTTTGGGATCATAAAAAAATGTGGTGTACAATAATATAGCACTTATAATCGGTTAATAGTATTTTTATACTCATTAAAAATAAATTCATTTACATTTTTATCTTTTTGATTTTTAGTTGTTTACGTGAGATTCCTAGGAGAACAGTCGTGTCTTTGGTAATATTGGGTCTCAAAAAAAATCTCCTTAGAAATGGTCAATGGAATTAAAATAATTATAACAGGCACTACGGGAATGGTGGGTGAAGGAGTTATGTTTCAATGCCTAAAGAGATTTAAGATTTCTTGACAAGGTATCGATGATTCTGAGAAGGAAGGTCTAACTGAACGTGGGTAAAAGAAAGAACTATCTGATTTTTTCTTTGAAAAAGCATACTATTAAAATCCTCCAAATGAATGGATTATCTTTTTTTTCCTATCTTCAAATACTCCATGTTCTACTTAAGAAATGAAAAGAAATCTACTCCTCTTATTTTTCCTTTTTTCAGGAAATCTTTTTGCACAAAACCCAGATCAAGCTGCTTTAGAGAACTTGGCTGACAAGAATTGGCAGCATGGGCTTTCTCTTCTCACCGAGCTGGTAAGCATACCTAATGACGCTGCTTACCCCGAACAAATCAAACCAAATATAGATTGGTGTAAAGCTCAATTTGCTTCACGATCATTTGAAATCCAGGAATTGGAAACAGGTGGAATTCCTTTGCTTTTAGTAGAGAAAAAATCAACTGGCGCATCCCAGACCCTTCTATTCTATGTGCATGTGGATGGGCAGGCTGTGGATCGAAGTAAATGGGACCAAGATGATCCATACACTCCAGTACTTAAAGAAATGTCAACTAGTGGGGAATGGAAAACTATCCCCATGGAAAGATTGACCAATGAATATGATGCTGACTGGCGGATTTTTGCCCGCTCGACCTCGGATGACAAGGGACCCCTTGCCATGTTTTTGACTGCATGGGATGCATTGAGTGAGGAGGGAATTTCGCCTGATTTTAATGTAAAATTGATTTTGGATTTTGAGGAAGAACAAGGATCTCCACTTTTGCCGGTGGCTGTAAAAACTCACCGAGAAAAACTCAGAGCTGACCAAATGATCATCATCGATGGACCTAGGCATATTAGCAATGAACCTACCCTCACCTACGGAGCTCGAGGAATTGCGGATATGACCTTAACTACCTACGGTCCTGTAGTCCCTCAGCATAGTGGTCACTTTGGAAATTATGCTCCAAACCCAGCTTTACTTCTAGCTCAGCTTTTGGCTTCAATGAAAGACCCTGATGGCCGAGTGGTAATTCCCGGTTTTTATGATGGTATCACACTTTCTGAGGAAGAAAAAGCGATTCTAGCAGCAGTGCCAGATGATGAAGATGCAATCCGCGATCGACTTCAAATTGCTAGAATTGATCAAGTGGGGTCTTATTACCAGGAAAATATCCAGTACCCTTCACTCAACATCCGTGGCATGAGTTCGGCTTGGGTGGGTAAGGAAACCCGAACCATAGTACCAGCCACTGCTTTGGCAGAAATAGATATCCGTCTGGTGCCAGAATCAGACCCTAATCGCCTATTTCAATTAATTGAAACCCACATTGAAAACCAAGGCTTTACAATCCTTGACCATGAACCAAGTAAGGAGGAGCGGATGAAATATCCCAAAATAGCCCAGCTCAACAAATCCATATCCTATGTAGCATTCCGAACCTCCATGGACTCAGACGCTGCGGCATTGCTTCGAGCTGCTATGCAAAGAGCTTTTGGCAAGCAACCTGTTCAAATCCGGATCTCAGGCGGTTCAGTACCTATTTCACCTTTTGTGGAGGCTCTCAACATACCTGCCATTACGGTACCCACGGTGAATGCTGACAACAATCAACACAGTCCCAATGAAAATATTCGGCTTGGGAATTACAAAGATGGGATCATCACGATGATGGCAATTTTAACCCAGAAATGACCACAGAAGAGGCAACCCGCTTCTTTAATTTACGATAAATCACCCCAGTATTATCCTTAAAAACCTAACTCAAAAAGCCCTATGAAGTACTTTAATCGATTGGCCATTCTATCCATTTTGATTTGCTTTGAATTTTCCTGTGCTGAGAAAGTGGAGGAGGAATCACAGAAACCAAATATCCTTTTTGTCTTTGTGGATGATCATGCCTTTCAGGCCATTTCGGCATACGAAAGTAGATTAAAGGACCTCGCTCCTACTCCAAATATCGACCGAATCGCTCAAAATGGAATGCGTTTCAATCGAGCGTACGTGACCAATTCCATTTGTGCTCCCTCCCGTGCCACCGTGCTCACGGGTTTGCACTCCCATGCCAATGGTCACTTGACCAATAATGATACTTTTGACGGCTCCCAGACTACATTCCCAAAACTGCTTCAAGCTAATGGCTACCAGACCGCATTAATCGGAAAGTGGCATTTAAAGTCTGTACCTACTGGATTTGATTATTGGGACATTTTGCCCGGACAGGGCCATTATTACAATCCTGACTTTATCACTGCTACGGATACTATTCAGCAGACAGGATATGTCAGCGAAATCATCACAGACAAATCGCTCGAGTGGCTCAAGAGTCAGGAAGAAAGTGGCAAGCCATTTATGCTAATGATGCAGCATAAAGCTCCACATCGAGAATGGGAAAAAGGGCCAAATCAATTGGCTCTGTATGAAGACGTAACCTTTCCTGAGCCTGACAATCTATTTGACGACTATGCTACGCGCACGTCCCCTGCTCGAGATCAGGATATGACCATTGACAAAACTATGGAGCTGAAGTATGACTTGAAGATGTGGGCTCCTGAAGACTCATCCAATAACACCTACAAGCGAACAGCTGGTCGAATGAATGCTGAACAGAAAAAAGCCTGGGATGCAATTTATGACCCAATTCGCCTCGAATTTGAAAAAGCAGATCTCTCTGGAGAAGACCTTGTTAGATGGAAATATCAGCGCTATATGCGCGACTATCTTGCCGTCATTCGGGCAGTGGACGAAAGCGTGGGAGCCGTTTTGGATTTCCTAGAGGAAAATGGCTTGGATGAGAACACATTGGTCGTTTACACCTCAGATCAAGGATTTTATCTTGGCGAGCATGGATGGTTTGATAAGCGATTTATGTATGAAGAAAGCTTCCGTACCCCACTTTTAATGTCATGGCCGGGAGTGATTCCCGCAGGTAGCACTTCTGATGCGCTGGTCTCAAATCTAGATTTTGCACAGACCTTTCTAGATATCACCGAAACTGCCGATCCAGGGACCATGCAGGGAATGAGCTTACTCCCTATAATGAAAGGCGAACAGCCCGAAAACTGGCGAAAAAGCCTTTATTATGCTTACTATGAATATCCAGGTGCGCACTCAGTGAAAAAGCATGAAGGGGCTTTTGACGGAAGATTCAAAATCATCCATTTCTATGAATCGGACGAGTGGGAATTTTATGATCTCCAAAACGATCCAAAAGAAATGAACAACGTATACTCAGCTCCTGAAATGCAAAACCAAGTGTCCAGAATGCAAGATGAATTGAAGCGACTAAAGGGAGAGTACAAAGTGGAATGATTTGAGAACGGCATTTGGGATGTAAAAAAACATTGGACCAGCTAGGAGTAAGAAATTATGACGTCGAGAATAGCCAAAACCTTTCCTTTTCTTTGCTTGATTCTTTGCTTACAGGCTTGTTCATGGAGACACTTTTTTCAAATCAGAAATACCACAGAACAGATCTGGGAAATCAGTTATTCCATTAATGATCCAAGGGGTTTTTTCAAGACTAAAGTCGAAATCAGCGAAGCTAAAGAGAAAAAAAAAATCGTCTTTGAGGGATCAGAAGTACGGTTTAAACTTGCACCAGGACAAACCGCCCAAATCGGTGTGGCCGCCAATTCACATTACAACGTTTATCAACATAATCTTGAATTTGATCCTGAAATTCCTTGGAAAACATTCATCAACATGGGGGCTATCACTTTTGCATTTAGTGACAAAACCTTCTCGTTGAATGCTGATGAGCTTGACCCATTTCTCTCAAAAAGTACACGAGATGTCGCCCGCATTGATCTAAAAAAGCTCAAAAAGAAATTTCTAAAACAGCAGGATGGCCAATAAGGTAGTTTCTCAATTTGACCAAAATTTAACCAGTCCACTCTACTCTACCTGAGCCCCAGCCGCGACCATTCGGATGGTTCCGTAGTCATATTTAGCCGCAAAATGTGTGCGGAGAGCCATTACAGTTTTGTTTTCATCCATCGCACTCCGGATCTCGAGTATCACCTCTGAAGGCAAGCAATCATCAAGGCTAACCTTCCCTTCTTTGATGCCGCGAGCAAGATGTCCTTTAATCGTAGACTCGGCAAGCCCCCTTGCAATTACAATATCCCCAATGGACTTTCCTTCAGCGATCATTTCAAAGGTGATTTCATAGGTCTCACCGACTTTCCGCTTCAAGTTTGGCTTACCCGATTTTTTTCTCCCAGTTTTATTCTGAGCAAATTTTGGATTGTCTTGAGCCTTGGCTTTAGCTGCTTCCCAGAGTCGGAGTCGAAGTCTTTGTTTTTCTTCATCAAGCTTTTTCAGCTCATTGGTCTTGGATCCAGTAAGAATAGACTGAACTAAAGACTGTACTTTACTTATATCCCCATATTTTTTAAGCAAGGCAATTTCGAGTTCTTCAAGATTTTGCACGTAAGTCTTGGTTCGACTAAATCGCTCCACCTCTGCAAGATGATTAAGCAATTGCCGCAAGGACGTTTCCAGAAAATCTTTGAAGTAATCGGTACCTTTAATCAATCGATCCTGAAGCTGCTTGAGTTCATTTTTCGCCAAAATAGCACGCAGCTGCTGAGTAAAGCGATGTGCAACTGTACGCTGCTCACTTAGCTGAGCAAGAAGATTTGGTAAGGCTGTCTGCATTTCTGGATCTTCAAACTCCATGCTTCCCTCCTGCTTCTTTTGCATCGACGCTAAATCTTGGAGAATACTGTCTATGCTAAATACTTGAGAAAATAACTCATGGAGGTACGCTTGTTGATTTTGTTGCAAAATCTCTAAAAGGTCTCCTTGGGAACTTGCTTGACTTGTAAACTGCTGTACCTGTGAATCTGAGTGCAAGGCATGATCCTGAATTGGTGTTTGCAAAATCAAACCATCCAAACTACGTAAACGGCTCAGTGCCACATAAACTTGCCCAGGGGCAAAAGCTCGACCCACGTCGATCACAGCACGATCAAAAGTAAGTCCTTGGCTTTTATGGACGGTGACAGCCCAAGCCAACTTTATAGGAAAGTGTGAAAATGTACCCACAACTTCCTCCTCCAGCTCTTTGGTTTCAGGATCCACTAGGTATTTTTTGTTTTCCCAATTCTCCTTTTTCAAGGTGTAAGAAATTCTAGCCCCTTCCATCACGACTTCAATTTCATCCTCCTTGAGAGTTTGGACCTGCGCCAATTTTCCATTGAAATAATCACCTTCGCCAGAGGAATCATTTTTGATAAACATAACTTGGGCACCCTCACGGAGTTCAAGAGACGCGGGCAGTGGGTATAAGCTTTCGGGAAAATCTCCAGTCACTTCGGCCTCATAATAATGCGATGGCTTTTGGATCGCGTCTAATCGCTCACGATTGATTTGATCTGCCTTGTAATTATGCGTGGTCAGGGTGATGCAATCTCGGATATCTTTGATTTCGGCCGGCGATTTCAAATGGGAATTGAGCAAATCCACATCCTCCTTGGTGACTTGATTGGCTCTGAGGTTATTGAGTAACCTGATAAAAGTATCGTCCTGCTGTCGAAATATCTTATCCAGTTCCAAGTAAACCATACCGGATTCGGCCAGGGCTTTGGACTCAAAGAAATGAATGCTTTTATAGAAATTTTTCAACACAGACCATTCCTGATCTTTCACTATTGGAGGCAACTGATACAAATCCCCAATCATCAGTAATTGAACTCCCCCAAAGGGTTGCTTGAAATTTCGCTTGATGCTGCGCAGTCGATAATCAATCGCATCCAAAACATCAGCTCTCAGCATACTTACCTCATCGATCACGAGCAAGTCTATGGACTTCAACACCTGCCTTCTGGAGGCATTGATCGGATGCCTTCGTGACAATGTATGCTGGGTAAAACAACCATATTGATCTGAATAATGACCTTCTGGCTCCCGAACTGGTAGAAAGAATCCCAGCGGAAACAAAAATTGAGAATGTATTGTAACCCCACCTGCATTGAGCGCTGCGATTCCGGTTGGCGCTACAATCACATGACTTTTGTGGGTACTTCTAGCGAGGTCCTTCAGAAAAGTAGTTTTGCCAGTTCCCGCTTTTCCTGTGAGGAATACAGGTGCATTGGTGTGATTGATAAATCGAGCAGCCAGCTCAAGTCGGTTAGTGGATATATTTTCCATTATCCGAAACTAATAAAAAAGGGGATTAGGACGAGGATTTTTGTAATCGATCGAATCATTTTAATCAATAAGACCAAGCGAGGTTCCTAATTGACGCCAGCAATCCGCATGACAACTTTAGACAAATCAATTTGGTAACTCTAGAAAAAAGTCAGCTCTGAATCTACAGCAACGCCCTTGCTGCTCCTCTTGGAACAGTCTTTAACAAGCCCTCCTTCAAACTGAGCCAGATTAGGTTGATTGGTCCACGATAGCGATTCCTTTTGGTAGTATAGCTGGGATCGTTCCAATGCTTATCTCCTTTTTGAAAAGATTGAAAATATGCAACCTTAGAAACAGACGAAAGTAGCTTGTTTTTTGCTTGGGAATCCTTTTTCAAAAGATCAAAATCTAAGCCTGAATATTGGATAGAAAAATGATTTCGGGACGAATACGTGCCTGCATCCATCCTAAGCTTGAGGCTGGTCATTTGGCCAGATTTGATTTCTATAGAAGCAAGGTTGACTAGAGTAGTATTCAAAGATTTCATAGACATGGCCCCTACTTCTAGATCAACCGAGAATGACAAATCTTGATAATTTTCAATGACGTTTAGGGAAAAATCTGAAGCCTCGTTGAGCTTTCCTGTTAGGGCAATTTCCAAGGGTCTGATGGCCTCCAATGAATCCATAGAAGTGGCATTTAATATTGTAGCATCCAACTCAGATAGTAAAAGAACCCCGGCTTCTGTACTTCCTTCATTGATTTCGAAATATTCCACCGAAGAATTGGTGATCTTTATAGTATCGATGAGCAATGGGAAATTCAGCTTTTTAAGCAAAGCAGCAAAGTTTTCTTTTATTTCATCTTTGGGCCTAGGAATATTTTTATCTCTACGGTCTTTAAGGACTAGAGAATCTAATTCCAGCTTTTCACTAACAAAAACCAAAGAGTCGTAAAGCGACGCGCTCGGACTTAGTTTTTTGAATTTCAATGAACCCAATTTAAAATCAATAATATCGGTTTGGTAACCTATCAGCTTTGCTTGGTCTTGCCAAGTATTTTCGAAGCCCATTTTCAAGCCTAAAATGGTTAGCTCCTGATCTGCATATGAGAAGTCAAAAGAATCGAAAGAAAGATGCCTTCCAAAGTCCAATTCATAAGTAAATGATTCTAGAGATGTATGAATGTTTTCAAATTGAAAAGGAATGGCATGATTCAACTGAACCGCATCGGTGGAGAGATCAGAAGCCGTAATGTTGAAATTATTGAATGATCCGATTTTCCTAGAAGGATCACTTGCAAGGTATAATTCTGCATTACCTCCTTTCATGCTAAAGTTTTTGATTTCACCTCGCGAGATGATATCCTTAAAGAGATCCTGAAAAGCACTGGATCCTCGAGAGCTTTCTTGCCCGCCCGCCAAAGTGAGTAAAAAATTTGGCGCCAAAAAATTTAACTCGTCAATGGTCAAAACCTTCGAAGTAAGAAACTTAAATACATCAACTCCATTTAATTGAGCTTCTTCTAGACTTGCAGAGACAAAACTTTTTGTACTGTCTGGATTCACCGGAACAATAGAAACCCCTTCCAATTTCACTTTTGTAGTCAAAATGTTAAGGTTGAGACTTTTATAACGAAGGTCATACTTTCGATCTTCATTGGTATTGATCAGGCCTTCTATTTGGTTTTCAAGAGTAAATTCTAACCCTTTCAGCAAGCCAAAAAGTACCAGAGCAAAGACCAAAGCCCAGCCCAAAAAACGTTTCGTCTTGGCTTTCTTCGTAATTTTAGGTAAACTCAACTCCAAGCATTTTTTTTATACACCACAATCTTCGAAATGACTCAAGTTAAGAAGCCCTTGCTATTTATCTACCTGTTATGTCTGGTTTTTTATGCTCCAAGGATTTACAGTCAAGAATCTAAACCCAATGTGATTCTCATATACACGGATGATTTAGGTTTTGGTGATATTTCCTTTTGTGGAGGAAAAATCCCTACTCCAAATATCGACCGACTGTTTAAAGATGGGCTTTCACTTACCAATGCCTATAGTACTGCTGCGACATGTACTCCTTCGCGATATAGTTTACTCACTGGTGAATATGCTTGGCGCGCCAAAGGGAGAGGTGTGGCCCCAGGCAATGCCTCAGCGCTGATCTCGGCTGGTCGGCAAACTTTGGCAAGTGTTTTCCAAAAAGCTGGTTATAAAACTGCAGTGGTAGGAAAGTGGCATCTAGGATTGGGCGGAAAAGAGGGCCCAGACTGGAACGGTGAAATTAAACCTGGGCCACTTGAAATAGGTTTTGATCATGCTTTTTTGATTCCAGCCACTGGTGATCGTATACCAACCGTATTTGTAAAAGATCGAAGGGTTGTAAACCTAGATCCCAAAGATCCCATCCAAGTGAGCTATGGAGAGAAAATCGGAGATTGGCCTACGGGAAAAGAGAATCCGGAACTCCTCACCACGATGTATTCCCATGGGCATGACCAGACCATCACCAATGGGATAAGTAGAATTGGTTATATGACAGGAGGCACATCGGCACTCTGGAGAGATGAGGATATTTCTGATCGCTTGGTTAGCGAATCTTTTTTATTCATGGATAAGGCAGAAGAGAATCCCTTTTTCCTATATTTTTCCACACATGACATCCATGTACCACGAATCGCCCATGAACGCTTCCAAGGAAAAAGTGATTTTGGCCCTCGGGGAGATGTTATTATACAGCTGGATGAGGCTGTGGGGGCACTTTTGGACTATTTAGAAAGGAAGGATCTTTTGGACCAAACCTTAATACTTTTTTCTAGCGACAATGGCCCTGTATGGGACGATGGATACGTGGACCAAGCCTTTGAATTGATAGCAGATCATGACGCAACGGGTGGACTTAGAGGGGGAAAGTATAGTGCTTTTGAAGGAGGGACTAGAGTTCCATTTGTAGTTTTTGGGCCGGGGATTCCAAAAGGAGAAAGTCGAAATCATATCTTTAGTCAAGTGGATTTACTTGCGAGTTTTGCTGGTTTACTTTCCGTCGAATTTGACCCGAATTCTGCTGTGGATAGTGAGAATCACATAGATTTACTACTGGGAAAATCTCAATCTGGTAGACAAGGGTTGGTACAGGAAGCTATTCAAAATGTATTAACTTATGTAAGTGAAGAGGGATTTAAGTATATTCCGCCCGGCAAGGGGCCAGATATGGTACCTTGGGGTCCAAAAATTGAGACAGGCTTTAGTGAAAAGCCCCAACTTTATCGTTTGGATCAGGGAGAATATGAAAACCTTGCTGAGAAAATGCCTGAAAAAGTAGCTCAACTGGCTGCTGAATTAGACGCAATTATTTTTAAGAAATGAAAAAATCTCTTTTCCTTTTTTTATGGATTCTTTGTGGACCATTCTGCTTGGCTCAGGAATTTAAGGTTATGACCTATAATATTTACCATGGAGAGAAACCTGTCCCTTCTTCAACTGATACAACCAAATCAAATTTCCCAGAACTGATCAATCTGATCATTCAAAAGCAGCCTGAAGTTATTGCATTGCAGGAAGTGGACAGCATGACTACAAGATCATCCCTACTTTTTGGTGAACCGGTTGATATGATGACAAAGCTTATGAGGGAGACCGGGTACCGCACCTATTTTGGTGGAGCAATGGTCTTTGATGGCGGGGCCTATGGTGAAGGGTTGCTCATGAAAAAGCGATTGGAAAACAAAACCCAAAAGCTTTCTAACCCAGCGGGTGGAGAACCTCGTGCGGTGGCTTGGGCTAAAATCGAACTCAAATCTGAAGATGAACTCTATTTTGGAGGAACTCATCTCTGCCATGAATTTGAGGAAAATAGATTAGCACAACTCAAAGAAATAATCGCATATGCCGACTCACTAGACAGACCTGCCTTCTGGGCCGGTGATCTGAATTTTGATCCCGAGTCTCCAATCTATGACAGCATCCCAGAATATTGGAAGGATGCGGGCGCTGTAGCTGGAAACACTCAAGCGACCTATGTGGGTGAAGAAGGAAAGCGAATTGACTATATTTTTTACGATTCAAGATACTTCGAATTAGTAAGCTATGAAGTGCTGCAAGATGTGGATTTCTCAGACCATTATCCGGTCATGGCCACTCTTCGACTGGTCAATAGAAAACCTCAGGAAGAAAAGTAATGACCTACAGCGGAGTTAGCCTCTCAGAGTAATCGGTACCGGCTTATTAGTCTTCCAATTTCCTGCTGTAAAATCAGGGACGTCAATTGAATTTGACCGATTGGATACCGACCATTCGCTCAGTGGGCTGATGCAACTCCATAAGGCAGCATCGTATACATCCTGATCCAGCGGCAGACCATTGCGGAGACAATCAATTAATCTCCAATCCATCATAAAATCCATACCCCCATGGCCTCCAACTTCCTTGGCTAGATCTCCAACTTTCTGGACAATCTCTGGAGTGTACTTTTTCTGTAATTCTTGCATTTCATCCTCTGACATCCAACTGTGACCTTTAGAGACCTTTTGGGTAGGATACTTTTGGGCGTAACCTTCCGTACCACTCACTACATGCAAACGTGAATAAGGTCGTGGAGAAGTTACATCATGCTGTATCATTAAGCTTTTACCATTTTTAGTTTTCACTACCGTTGTGTTCATATTTCCGCGGTAGTTTTTAGCGGCAAATTCCGTCCAAAACAAGTCCTCCTGAGCAAGCTTTTGGGCTTCTTTTTTCATCTGAAAATCATTGGAACTTAAAGACGTCAGGTAATCCATCTGATCACCACGGTTGATATTCATAATCTGACAGATGGGACCCAAACCATGTGTAGGATAAAGATTGCCATTTCTGTAATTCTCTTTAAGCCGCCACATGCCTTGGTAGCCTTTTTCCTTATCAAAGTTCAGCCAAAGTAAATCATGGATGTACGCGCCTTCTGCATGAACTACCTCACCAAAAAAGCCTTCGCGAGCCATCTTTAGGGTCATTAATTCAAAAAAATCGTAGCAACAATTCTCCAGTTGCATACAATGCTTTTGGGTCCTTTCTGATGTTTCTATGAGTTGCCAGCACTCATCTAGAGTTCTTGCAGCGGGCACTTCCACTGCGGCATGTTTACCCGCCTCCATAGCGAACACAGCCATAGGGGTATGCCATTCCCATGGGGTTGCGATATAAATCAAGTCTAGATCATCTCGATCACACATTTCTTTCCAGGAATAGGCATTGCCTGAATAACCATCCGGTTGGTGACTGGTATTAGCAAGCATATCTTTTGCCTTAGCTACCCTATCAGGAAGCAAATCACAAAGGGCTCGAATTTCCACACCTTCTACCTTACTCAAGCGATCCACAGCTCCAGGCCCTCGCATCCCCAACCCCACAATACCGACTCGAACAACATCCAACTTTGGCGCTGCAAAGCCACACATATTGAAAGATTGAACCCTTTTCAACCCTTTATGGGCCTGTTTAGGTAGATTTTCAAAATCAACTGCCATTGCTGAACTTGCTCCAAAAAGACCCAGACCGGCCAAACCTGTGGATTTGATAAACTCTCTTCTTTCGTTCTTTTTCATAAGGGTGATGGTAATTTCTATCCCTATTTAATAAAATTTTGGTACAACCTCCCAACCAAAAAACAAAAAAGCCAGCATCCTAAAGATGCTGGCTCAACTTGAATTGTAATGAGAGTTTAGGACTTGGACGTTTTCAATCCTAAAGCAACATAGAGTGGACAGAAACTCACGAAACTAGTGACAAGAAAAATCCCTGCAACTACGAGTGCAATCGTTCCGATCAGACCTGAAATCTGCCCTGAGAAAAACAAAATCACCAAAATGGCAGCCACTAAAATGCGTATGCCTCTGTCGATACTTCCCATATTTTTTTTCATGCTTTATTGAGTTTGGTTAAGTTAAATCGAGCTTTAGACTCAGTACGAACCTAATCTATATCTACTCAAAAAAGAATGACTTTTATCACTTAAAAATCTGATTTCTAATCCTGTAAAAAAAATGCAGTCATGACTTCCTGGGCCTTTTTGCCTTGCGGAGTAAAATCTGGATTTTGATTGTGTGCTTTTGGAAACCACTTCCAGAAAAACACCCCAGACATCCATGGCTTTTCCCAAACAGTTTCAAAAAATGCTTGATAGCAGAGAGCTTGCACTTCTTCTGAGAGCTCCACTTCCTTCCGCTCATTAGGCCACACCCAAGGCTCAACTGCCGCATCCACCGTATTACAGTACCCGATTTCTGTGAAGACCACTGGTTTTTGAAATTGGCGTACGGACTTTTCTATTTTTTTGATCGGGTCTACCCAGCCTTTCTTGAGTTCGGCGAGTGTGGGTTTATGATTTTTACTCAAAGGGAAATACGCTTGAATCCCTATGTAATCTAAATCATCCCAAAACTCAATTTTCTCAAACTCTGTAAAATTTGCCGCGTAGATGAGTTCTCCAGAATAGACTTCCCTGATTTGGGAAATGACTTTTCGCCAGTCTTCTGTTCGATGTGTGGTTTTTTCTAGCTCTGTCCCGATGCAAAGCACTGGAATCTGAAGTTCTTCAGCGAGTCGCGCATAGTCCATGATAAAGCCAAGATAATTTTCAAACCAAAGCTCCCAGTCCCCCTCGTTTAGCATCTCAATTTCACCAGGCCAGCTACCTCTGACCCAAATATGTGGCTTCAAAATATTGGCTATACCCAACTCTTTTGAATGATCCAAGGTAGTTTCTATCCCACGAGCTGTCTCTCCCCACCACTTGCCATCATTATAGGCATTCCATCGGATTTCTGGATTATTAACATCTGACTGAAAAGCAAAAGGGGTTTGTGAAAGGGCATTAGCACCGGTTTGATGAAGAAGTTCCAACTCACCGCCAGAGAGTGAATCACGAGTTCCAACCCAGCAGACACCTTTCCATTTTTGCTCAGCTTGGACTAGAGGGGCGTCTTCCTCGGGGAAAAAATATATTCCCAGAAATAGCACTAGGATTAACCCGATTGAACTGAAGAGATATTTTTTTCCAAAATTCAGCATCTCAAATTTGCTCAGTAACCACAGCGATTTCTTCGTGCAGCGTACGGTGTACTGGACATCGGTCTGCAATTTCCATTAGTCGGTTCTGCTGATCCTTATCCAAATCCCCTTCCAGTCTAATCAAACGAGTAAATTGTCCAACTTTGGATTTGGAGTCATTTGGGTTTTCGGAATCGGTCTTATGGGTGCTTTCGAAATTGAGAAATACCTCCACTTCTTTTAAAGGCCACTTTTTTCGATCTGCATACATGCGCAAAGTCATCGCAGTACAAGTACCCAAAGAGGCCATAAGTAAATCATAAGGAGTTGGCCCTAAATTGGATCCACCTACCTCAAGAGGCTCATCGGCAGTCAAATGATGGAAGGGCGTTTTTACCTCAGTGGTAAAGCCAGAACCAGAAAGTCGAACCTGCACCTGATGTCCTTCCAAATCATGAATAGGACCTTCAATTTTGGTGACTTCCACATATCTGCCACTCCATGACGCAATTACCTCTCCAATGTATTTGCTGTCATCCACATTATTGATCAGGTGGGAAGCACCATCCAAGGAAATAAAACTTTTGGGATGAAAAGCAGCTCCATAAATTTCAGCGGCATTGCTGATATCCACGATTTCGTCTTGAGGAGAATGTAAAATGAGCAGGGATTTTTTCAATTTCTTCAGAAATATCGCCAATGGCTTTTGCTCAAGATCGTCCACAAACTGCTTATCAATCCGAAAAGGTCTTCCTCCTATGCTCACCTCGGCTGAACCCTTAGTTTCCAATTCTTCCAATCCACCTTTGAACAAGTGCTTGACATGAGCCGGATACGAGGGAGCTCCTATCGTGACCATAGCTTGAATACTCGGTAGTTCCGCTGCTACATAAAGCACGGCTGCACCACCCAAGGAATGCCCAATCAGCATTTGTGGGGCTTGATAATGCTCCTCAAGGTACTTTGCAGCATCCAAAAGATCCGTGACATTGGAGCTAAAGGAAGAATCCACCAGATCCCCTTCACTCCTACCCAAGCCGGTAAAATCAAAACTGAGAATCCCTACTCCCTCATTAGAAAGTGCATTAGAGATCTTGGTGACCGCTGAAAAGTTTTTAGAACAGGTGAAACAATGAGCAAAAATCGCATAAAACTTAGGATGACTCTCTACAGGCAAGTACAAATCTGCCGAAAGCTCGAATCCTCTTTGATTAGTGAAAGAAAGCTTTTGAGGATTCATGACATCAGCAGTTTAATTGACTTCTATATTCTCTAGGTTGATCTCTGAAAGTAACTCTAATTCTCCGGAAATGTAAAGTTCCTGCATTTTATCTACTGGAGTGTTTTTATCCTCGGGCTTCCAGTTAAGGTAGTCTTGGAAGCGAATGCCTCCCACTTCCTGAACGTTTCTAACGGTACGAAAGCGAACTCCTCCGCCATCTGTATGATAGCTGTATGCCAAATAATCCACGTAAAAATCATCTACACCGATCCAATAAAGAAACACATCATCAAAGTCTTCCCCTCCTCCTTCTTGCTTAAAGGTCACACGAATCAAATGATAGTTTTCTCCGTCAAGTTCGGTGATCCCCTCATAGGTTTTGATCGCCGCTGGATCATTAAGCCCGTAGGGCAAAAAAGTGAAATATGCCACCGAGTTTACAGATCTAGAAAAGGCTCCAATTCTTTCTTCGGTAAGTGTATCTACAGCTACACCATTTGCCTCTCTCACAAAGCCCTCATTGTTTAATAAATCCGTAATTTGATTCCCAAGTGAGTCTGTGAATTCTCGAGTGTATTCAAAAGCTGTGGGACTTTTGAAAATAGTGTAGTGAATATCTCTAAAATCAAATGAGATTTTTGCGCTCATGTATTTCTCGCCACCATGAGCGACGATGGCATTGCCCACAATCTTCTCCGCCTCGGTGCGCTGATCGCAAGCCGAAAGAATGGATACAAATACAAAGATTAATGTAAGATGAGTGAGTCGCATGGTTTTAAATTGTGAATGTGTTTTGACTAGTATCTATTGTAAGTACTGATTCCTTGTCTGAAATTAATAACTCAAGGAGTAATCTGAATAGCGGTATCTGGCACGAAGATACAATTTACGGCTGTTTTGGTCTACCCGAAAACTCTCCCGAATGCCATGGAAAACGAACCCATCCACGTACTCCGGGGCCCCGTTGACAATCATACTACGATGATCATCCAGTTGCACTTCGTTTCCCACCATCAAAAAGGTTTCTGGATCAAAATAATACCACCACACGTCATCATCCGGACCGTAATTGACTTGGATTGAAAGCACTTCTTGGGTTTCGTTAAATGGCACTTTGCCTAAAAAAGAAAAAGTTGCTCCGGGATCTGTCAAAAGTTTCCAAGGTTGCGCCACCACATAGAATGCCGCGTCCATATCATTCTTTTTCTGGGCTAAAAATCCTTCATTTTTGATCTCATTGTCTCCGATTCGATAAAACATGTTACGGCCATCAAAACTCGAGACATGAGTAAGACTATCTTTTTCCCAGGTAATTCTGCCTTCAAAGCTCGGCTTTAGTCTGAATTCCTGATGCTGGTCTGACTCGCTTTCAATATTGGCATTTTCATCCAACAGCTGAGCCCATTTTTGAAATTCGAGTTTACTCACACTCTCCCACTTCTCTTGGCCTCCATGAGCCTCAATTGATTTTTTGAGGATTTCAATCGCCTCTTGTTCAGGACTTTTGGCGCAGCCAAAAATCAAAAGAGCAAGAATCAAAGTGTAAACCGGGCATTTCATAGACTCAGATTTTGGGTAAGGTTTTCATCCTTTCTAGGGCGAAAGTATTCGGAAACTATCAGTATAAAAAGCGGTAAATATTCCAAAGTCAAGATCCAAGGGTTTTCGGTAAATTCTGGATTTGAATACGCCATGTAAGACCAAATGATTAGCCAGCTCCATGCCAGAAAAATCTTAGACTGAGTAAAAAGACTTAGCCCGAGAGCCGGAATGATATACCAGGGATGTACCACAGGTTGCAAAACCAAATAAATAAGATACACTAACATCCAGGTATGAATCAATTCTTTAAAACCTTTCCCACTTCGACTCCAGCTAAGCCATAGAATCAACACCATCGTCAATCCGCTCAAAATTTTGGTGAGTGTAGCTATCGTATTATATCCTTGAATCCAAAACCCGACCTCTCGAAGAAGGTAGTAAACGGATGCATTAAACTCGAACTTACCTTGATACAGTCTTACACTTTGGAGGAAATTCCATAGAGAATCTCCGTACATCAGCGGTGCAAAACAGATAAAAAGCATTCCAAAGAGGCCTAGAACAAACGGAATAAGCTGTTTCTTTTTCACGAAAAAAAACAGAGCTGGAAGCAAAATCAGCGGAAGAAGTTTGAGGCCCACTGACAAACCCACCATCAATCCAGAAAGAAGTATTTTCTTTTTTTGCAAAAACAAAAGAGTAGCTATCAAGGTGAGCAAAACCAGTCCTTCAAAATGCAAATTGACTGTCAATTCAAAAATCACCAGAGGATTCAGCCAATACCAACCCAGCCTACTTGGCACAATATTCACTTTCTTAATCAGGCTTAGAAAAATAAAGTAAAGGCCTATTTCTCCAATCAAAATCATCATCCTCAAGCAAACAATACCTTGCCAAGGATCCATTTTTGCTCCCAAACTTCCCAACCAAAAGATGAGCTGATTGGAAGGTGGATAGACTGAATAATAATCCTTTGAATTCATCAATTCAAAAAGATTGTCAAGGAATGGATTAGTCAGGTCTTGATTCTTTTCTAACCATTCTCTTGGAATCTCGGAATAGGGATTTTGTTCTATTCGAACCAACTCTCCATCCCAGAGGAATCGAGCATAGTCATCAGAGAGTTTTGGGAAAGTGAGGAGCATACCCAACCGAATGAGCAGACCAAGAAAAAATATCCACTGCCATGATTTCCCATAAAGTTTGATAAAAAAACCAGCACCAACAAAGAGCAATGAAAAAACACCGAACAGCGTCCAGAATTCTTCCCTAGACACAAAATAACCAAGGTAAAGCGACCCCAAAAGCAACAAAAGCCCTAAAATTAAAGCTAGAACAATGTTGCTTGTCTTGTTCATAGGGATAAGGACTTAGCTAGTTCCTCATCAGATTTAGAGTTCAGATTCCAGTAGTCCAGCATTTGTTTTTTCTTTCGAATAGCCTTAGTCACGAGCGTATCTCCAGCTGAGCTTACCTCAGATTCTTCCCAACTTAAAATTTCATGAGGAAAAGATTTTTGATAGCGAATACTCAGTTTTCTAGAGAGATCCTGATATTCCACTTGTACTTCTTCCACTGATGCATTGACGCTAGTTTTAGAAATTGAGGCATTTTCTACTTGAAGTTTGACATGAGAAAATCGCTGATAAACCAATCCTGGAATCAATCTTGAAATTCCTTCCTCAATCAGATCCGGATTCAGTCGAATTAGATTCCACAATTCATCTTCGCTTTGAGCATTGATCTTCAAATCTTGATCTCCCTCGGATTCGAAATAAGAAAACTGCTGCACGTTGTAATTGCTATTACGCCAATTCATCTGTGTAAAGGACTGGCCACACCACTCGGTAACACTAGCCACGACTTTGGGAGAATTTAACTCCTCGTAAACCGGCGTAAATACAGAAAGCATGGTGTTATAAGGGTACACTCCCGTTTGAAACTCACGAGTTTTGTTCAGCTTCAGAACCTTTCGAGCATCCGAAGGGCTACGTTGGGGATTATCCAATTTGACCTGCTTCTTGGTAGAAAAATCCTCTGTCACAAAAATCATAACGGCCTCTCCCTTGCGAATTTCTCCGTATCGCACCTGATCCAAGGCATAGACATTGATCTCTGCCTTATTTTGATACCAATAACTTGCAAATTGAGATTCGTCAACAGCCGTCCTTTGCTTCTCCCCACATGCGAAAAGCACGGACAGAAGTAGCATTCCAAATACATTTCTCATAGTTTCTGCGTATTACCAATATTTAAAAATGGTGAAAATTATTTTATACCCTGCCCCAAAAACGCCTTTCACAGTCCCACTGACTTTGGACACCCCGATTCGTTGCTTGTAATCGACTGGGACCTCCACAGACTTTAACCCATTTTTATGCGCTTTGATTTGCATCTCTATGGTCCAGCCATAGTTCTGATCTTCCATACCCAAATCCAGTAGACTCTTCCAACGAATCGCTCGAAAAGGACCCAAATCAGAATATTTTGCACCGTACATCACTCGCATCATGCGAGTAGCAAGCCAATTCCCGAAAATTTGAGGTGGTGTCATTGAGCCTTTTTCTTTCTGACCTAAGGCCCTTGAGCCAATAACCATGTCAGCACCCTGCGTGAGAATTGGGTTCACCAAATCGGTCAATTGCTGCGGATAATCACTATAATCTCCATCTAAAAACACAACAATATCTGGCTGCACTTCCTGCTCTTTGATCCAACCCATGGCAGTTAAGCATGCTTTTCCATATCCTTTTTGTGGTTCAAAAACCACCACAGCACCTGCCTTTTCGGCGACCTGACTTGTCTGATCGGTGGAATTGTTATTAGCAACCACCACATACCGAACGATGTCAGGGATATCTCGAATCACTAAGGGGATAGACTGCTCTTCATTGAAAGCAGGAATAATAACATCTATAATAGGTTGATTGACCTTCATGATTTATTTGCCCAGACCGTAAGCCTGAAATGAGGAAACAAAAACAAGTCCGTAGCCCACAGCCAGCATAAGGTGAAAAGGAAGCATGGCAAAGGTGCCTGCCCAAATATTCAACCCAACCATGCCCATGAAAATGAGCATAAATAAGCCTTCGAACCAAGTGGTAACTGGGATTTTATGAGGTAAGTATCGATTCATTTTCAAGTCAATTTTACCTGATTCCAAGTTGAATTTTGGTGTACGAACAAAAGGTGATTTCTTTCCTGTTAGTCCTTCCCATACCGCCTGAGCATTGTGCAAAGCTAGCCCCATAGATACGGATAGGAAAAGCGGTAATTGCCAGAGGGCTCCCAAAAAGCTTTGAGCAAAACTCTTCTTTCCGTAAAAAAAGGAGACCAAATAAACCCCAGCAATCAGGACAAAACCAATCATAAATATTCCGGCCCATTTGAAAAGGGTCTCTGGAATCAATCCCTGTACACCAGCCCACCAAACCCCAATACTCGATAAGCTGACCAGTAAAATGGCTATGAATATGCTACTATTGAAGAGGTGCGCAAATGCGTGTACCTTGGTGTGAAATGGAAAATTGCCAGTGAGTACACTTTTAATATGCTTGGATGCACACTCCGCACCTCCTTTGGTCCAGCGGAATTGCTGTGACTTGACAGCCGACATGATAGGTGGGAGTTCGGCTGGAGATTCAATTTCTGGCCTGTAAACGAATTTCCATCCCTTTTTCTGAGCTCGATAGCTCAAATCTAAATCTTCTGTCAATGTATCCGAATGCCAATTTCCGGCATCAAGGATGCATTCCTTTCGCCAGATTCCGGCTGTCCCATTGAAATTGATAAAGGCATTTTGATGATTCCTTCCCATCTGTTCCACCAAAAAATGTGCGTCCAAGGCAAAAGCTTGTAGTCTGGTCAAAAGGGAATATTCCCGGTTCAAATGCGTCCAACGAGTTTGCACTAAGCCAACATTTGTGTCTGAAAAATGCGGGACCGTTTTTAATAGAAAATCAGGGTCTGGAACAAAATCTGAATCGAAAATCGCAATGAATTCGCCAGTAGCTTGCTCTAGTCCTTCTTTCAGAGCACCTGCCTTGAAGCCATTTCTGTCCTCCCGATGGATATATTGAAAATTGACCTCAGGATAAAATTTAATCCGTTCTTGGATTAATTCCATGGTTTGATCCGTACTATCATCTAACACTTGGATTTGAAGCAATTCCTTAGGATAGTTGATTTTTGCGGCAGCATCTAATAATCTGTCTGTAACATAAAGTTCATTAAAAATAGGAAGCTGAATAGTCACTTTGGGTAGCTGACCTTCTACAGGCAATGCGGCAGAGTGCTCCTTTCGCGCTTTCAAAAAATGAAAAAGCAATTGTCCTTGGACAAGACTGTAAAAGAAAATAAAGAGCATGCCAAGGACATACACTCCGATCAAGAAATACAGGAAAAACATTTAGGCATTCAACTTTATCGAATCGTTTCCAATAATGATAGGCATATCATTGATTCGATTCTCTTCATTTTCATTTTCTAACTTCAATACCCCTCTTGGGCAAACCGCTGAACAAACCCCACAACCCACACAGGACGAACGGACGATATTTTGGCCGCGCTGAGCATACCAGCGTACGTCAATTCCCATTTCACAGTAAGTCGAGCAATTTCCACAAGAAATACACTGACCACCATTGGTAGTGATGCGGAATCTGGACTTAAACCGCTGAACCAATCCCAGATAGGCGGCGAGTGGACAACCAAATCTACACCAAACTCGGTTCCCCATGAAGGGATAAAAGCCTGTGCCAACAATCCCAGCAAATGCAGCCCCGATGGCAAATCCATAAAAAGAATGCAATTGGTTGGTGACATTGCCCAGCAGCGCAAAGGAAGAGAAATAATTGATGAGAGTCAAAGCCGTCATCACAACAGCCAATACTAAGACGCCGTGAATAATGTATCGCTCATACTTCCAAGCTTTTACGGATTTATCCGAAAGCTGACGATAGGGATCGCCGACGGTCTCTGCTAAGCCTCCACAGCCACATACCCAAGAGCAATACCATCTTTTGCCAAAGAAATAAGTGAACAATGGGACTCCTATGATAATGAGGAGAATTCCCCACATAAGCATAAATAGGCCTATCCCACCCGAGCTAGTCAAAGTATCAATATTGTAGCTGTAGAAGAAGTCATAATCAAGAGGCCAGATATTCTTAAAATCAAAATAGGGTTGATTCATCAAGACTAAAATCTCCGGAATCAAAAAGGCAAAAGCCGTTTGGAAAAAAATTACTGACGCAGTCCTAAGTTGCTGGTACTTATTGCCTCTATATTTTCGAAACATTCGCACCCCCATTACCCCAATCGCTAGTGTATAAATAGTGCCATAGAGGAACCATTGACTAGCCGGATTCCCACTGAGAATCTCACTTAAGGGACTCACCATCAGCACAGGATTCGCTAAATAAGCTGGAAACCAATACAATAAGACATAAAACAAAATCAAAAACGTACCTGTGATCATCCCTAACCAGCCTCTCGCTTTCATGGCTGAATGATAAATACCATTATTCTTGATCCCCGCAGGTTCGCCCTGGTATTTTGGAAGATTATAAAAAAGACCACCGATCACAGCCATTCCTATGCAAAGAGCAAAGAAAAGCCATGGATTTGATTTAACGGGACCTTTAACTGAGGCCAGCGCCAAATGAAAACTGTAATCGTCCCAGATCACTTGATCCCAAAGGGATTGACTTTTCAATTCATCATTATAGCTCCCGAAATAGGAATGGAAATCTGACAAAAAGGAGAAACTACTTCCATATTCCACACCATACATCGGCGCTAAAATCTCCGACATTTTCTCTTGATGAATCTCTTTTGTTTGAGCAATGACCTGCTTCTCAGTCAGGGTGTATGTTCCCAGAAAAGGCATGAGTATGAAAGTCCCCAAACCGATAAGAAACATTACTAAGCCTAATTTTTGTATTATTTTCATACTCTAGCTCCGAATAATTTTTGAATAAATGAGGACTTAGAAACCTTGAAATCTCCGCCAAAATCTTCGAGATACTTTTTCTGAATAAGCTGATAGTATGGAGCAAAAAACTCCGGATCGAAATTCGCTTTATCCAGTTTCTGAATTACTTTCTTACCTGACCAGCCCTCCTTTATTGCTCGGTCGAAGAATTCATGTCGGAGTCTAAATCCAAAATTGTTGACTCCTAAAATTTGCCCGTCTGAATTCATCAACATTCGGAATGAAACTTTGCCATTTGGGTGTTCCCAGTAAAAGGACTGAACACCCAATCCTTCAAATTGCGGTGGCACTGTTCCATAGGTTTGGTATTCGATATCGAGAAATTTAGCAGAATTAAACCAAATCCCTGGCTGATATTTGGTTCGTTTGCCGGAAAGGGTTTGGGCCAAGGTTTCGCCATGCATTCGTCCGGTGTACCAAACCTGCTCAATGGGTCTTCGATCTGCTGCTGGTGCTTCATCAAACTCTGCACAATCACCGATTGCGTAGACATCGGGTTGGTTGGTTTCAAAATATCGGTTTACCCTGATACCTCGAACAGTTCCCAATTCTGTATTTTTCAAGAAATCAATATTTGGAGATACTCCAGCAGTGAGCCCCACGAATTCACATGAGATTTCTTCTCCATTTTTGAGTTTCACAGCTTTCACTTTGCCGGCCGAGTCACCGATTATTTGCTCGAGTTCTGTCTCCAAGCGGAGATCAATATGATGCTCTTGAATATGTCTATCCACTAATTCTGACTCCTCCTTCGGTAACACATTATTCCAAAAACCAGATTCACGAACCAAAAAGGTGACGGGGATTTTTTTGTAAGCCAACATTTCGGCCATTTCTATCCCAATTAATCCACCTCCTACAATCACCGCACGCTTCACGTTCGAGGCAGTGTTTGCTTCCATGTTTTCTAAGTCTTGTTTGGAATATAATCCTTGAACGCCCTTTAAATCTTGACCTGGCCATCCAAACTTATTGGGCTTGCTGCCCACTGCAAAAACCAACTGATCATAGGAAATACTATCCCCATTTTCACAATGTAAAGTCTTGTTTGAATAATCCACATTTTTGATCCAAGCCTGCTTGAGATCGATTCGGTTTTTCTCCCAAAACCAATTCTCATAAGGCTGAGTATGCTCAAATTTCATATGCCCCATATAGATATACATCAGGGCCGTTCTCGAGAAAAAATATTTAGACTCCCCGGAGATGAGGGTGATTTTGACATGCTCATCTGCTTTTCGCAGATGTCTTGCGCAGGTTACACCGGCGATACCATTGCCGATGATAGCCACGTGTCGCTGGGTGGACATGATAAGCTCGGGATAAGTTAGAATTGGAAGTTACAAAATCCGAAGACTATTCATTCAGATTCCAGTCATAATCTAGATGAGAAACCTTCGCATTCGGACTGATTTTGACTGTACTATATTGATTCAAAAAATCAATTAGACTTCCGTTCTTGGTAAAATCCCCCTTGAACCAAGAAAAAATCGAAGAGATCTCAATTCGATCTTTTGTGATTTTATTCCTACTTGTATCATTTATAAAAGTTTTAGCCACTCGTTGCAATTGGCTTTCAATTATATCAGCCTTAAAAGCCTCATTCAGTAATGGAGGGCATGACACGGAAGCGCAATTGATGGCAAAATGGATTCTCGGTTCTTCAAATTCCTTTCGCAGAATACTATGCTCAATCTCATCCAAGCTCGACTCCTGACCACCTATTTTGAAGAATTTATAATGCCAAACATCTTTGATCAAAGGGATTTTCAAGGAGGGACCTAGATCACGAATACTCTTTACAGGGTAGTTGTCCACGATAAGCTTTACCGTAAAAGCATTGTAGGCATTAATCCAATAGGCTAGCTGCTCATCTTTTGACCAAGTGCTTCTATCTGGAGCGTTGTTACTGATTAGGTTCAGGTATTCTTCTAATTTAGCTTTTTCTGAAATAAAGCCTTTGTAATTAACATCCCCGTTTGGAGCCACATACTTTTTTAGCAAAGCGTCCCAAATCTGATGATCAGGGGCAGAAGTGCCCACCATACCTGGTGCTGACCCATGGCATGCAAGTGAAAATAGGGTGATAAAGAGAAAAACGAAGAATTGTGAAATTTTCATGAGTTATGGGTTAAATATAAACCACTAATCGTAGGGGGATCGCCAAAGTTCGGCTACAGTGTCGTCAAATTGACCAAAGTATCAATCATACACCTTTTCACCCCGGTTGAGCCAGATGCCCCAAGTCTTTGAATAAGTATGAACTTGATCAGTTTGCAAAGCATCTCGATAAACTGGATTCCCCTCATTCACCCAATGAATAATTCCTCCGTAAAGGTTAGATACGTTTGAAAAACCGAGTTCAGAAAGCTTTTTTCCGATTTCTTGGGACCTTGCTCCTACCGTACAGTAAACCAAAACTGGTTTAGACTTGTCCAGTTTTTGAAGCTCATCTAGCTCAAAAGTGTCGAAGCCAATCCAAATCGCATCTTTGAGATGACTCACTTCATATTCATTTTTCTCTCGAGTATCGAGGACCTGATACGAGGACAGGTTCTGGATATTTTCAGGATGAATCACTGGGAAATCATCGTCATAGAGGGTACCCAAAAGCGTTTTGTAGGCCAGGCTTTGCGCACTGATTTCTCCCAGATTTGGATAAAGAGAAGTGGAAAAGAAAAGTAAAACTGAAAATAATAGGAGCTTTAATCGAACTTTCATACAAATGCAAAGCGGTTAGCATCTTAACTCGTAAAATCTCTCTGAGGTTCAGTTAAGCATAAAAATCAGAGAGCCTCGCCAGTCCTTTGGGGTCTTTGATAATAATTCGCTTTCCTTCCAGTTGGATCAGCTTATCCTTTTTAAACTCTGAAAGCAAGCGGATGACGGACTCTGTGGCCGTGCCCACTAGACCCGCTATTTCTTCTCTACTTAGAATGAGGTCAATTTTACGATTGCTATCCCCCTCCACTCCGAAGGATTGAGAGAGCTGCAAGAGTACAAAAGCCAATCGCTCCCGAATGCTTTTCTGGGTGGAGTCAGTTAGCTTTTCCTCCATCACACCGATCTCATGGCTCAATGCCTTGGTGATCCGCTTAAAAAATGGGGTGTTAGAAAAAAGTGTGCTGAGAAAGGACTCCCTTGGTATAAAGCAGATTGTTGCCTCTTCGATAATCATGGCCGAATTGCCATAGTTCTCTTCTCCGAGTAATGCCGTGTATCCTAGGAAATCTCCACCTTTAGCAAGGTGAATGATTTGCTCCTTGCCATTTGAAGCAGTTTTGTAAACCTTGACAACTCCAGATTTGATACAGAAAATTCCTAGAGGCTTTGTGCCCTCATAATATAAAATCTGACCCTTTTTGTGGGAAATGGAATTCTTTTGTTCTGAAATGGTGCAAATATGTTGCTCGCTAAGCTCTGAAAACAAGGAATGTTTTCGACTTGCGCAAAGTTCACAAGGGGTGCTAGTCGTATTCGTAGGCATGGGAATTTTACTCTTAACTAATTTTGCATAATATAAAAAAAGACTGATAAAAATCAGTTAAACAAAATCAATTATTCAGGAGTTACTGGAAAATTTTTTAATTGTTCGAAGCTTTTTTTCTGAAAATCCCATCTCAGACTAACATGTTTGATTCCATTAGAAAGAATCAAGAACTCGGACTTTAACTCCTGATGGTAGACTGCGGCTTGCACCATGGTTTTTTGGGATATAGGTATTTCTGGGGCTTTACATTCGATCAGGAGGTAAGGTTTACCATGTCGATCTAAAACCAAGATATCTGTTCTTTTCTGAAGTTTATTGTACACCAGGCCTTTCTCTAGGGAAATAAGCCCTTTGGGAAAATTCAAATCCTTGATCAAAAAACTCACCCAATGCTGCCTCACCCATTCCTCAGGAGTAAGGAGTAGGTTTTTCTTTCGAATTTCGTCCCAGATGCAAACCCCTTCTTTTTGCTCAGATAGCTTTGGGTTAATCTCTGGCAAATTCAATCTAGGCAGCTGAATCTTGGACTCATTTTTCATCTCACAAATATGGAAGAAAAGTGGCGTTTTATGATCGATCGGCTAATTACTTTCTGTGCTAAAATCCAGATAGGGGGCGATTTTTGAAATCCAATCCGGCGTAAAAATCCTGATTTTTTGCAGGTCTTCTTGATTCGCGTAAGGTCCATGTTGTTCGCGATAAGCAACTATGACCTTGGCTTGTCCATAATTTATGTAGGGATGTGTGGCTATTTCAGGGATGTCAGAGAGATTGATTTTAAGTTTATTAGTGATAGCTGATTGGAATTCAAAGTATTCCCAAACCAGATCTCCTACTTCCTCTTTCACACCGTAGACTTCATTTAGCTGACTTTTGGAATGAAACCCACCGAGATTGTCTCGGTACTTAATTATTCGGCCGGCCAAAGTTGGTCCAATTCCGGGGACAATTTGAAGAACTATGGAGTCTGCCTGAGCAAATGGGATCATCTGAATACCAGTCGACGTAGGAGCAGTTTTTTTACTCACGGTGTCTTGGCGATTGAAGGTTGGACCTGATTCTTCCCATTTCCAGCCTGCTGTCAAAAGAGAATCGATCATTGTCTGCTGCTCGTCTACCACCCAGGAACCTTGATTTAGCTTTTGAACAAGCTTTGGCACTGCATAAAAAATCAAGAGAACCGGAACCACAAGCAGAAATCCTCTCGATTCTTTCCTCGAAAATCCGAAATTTGACTTTAACCAAAAAATATAACGCTGAAGCATAACTATAAAAATAAAAGAATTTTTTGAAGAACCATTTGGTTTGTGAAAGAGTTATCCAGTCAAGTAGGGAAATTTTATTTAGATAGATTCCAAATTAAAGACTTGAATTGGCAAAATGAACGAGAAAGGCCCTTTCTCTATTAACTTTGAAGGTCAAGTAAGCTAGTATGCAGAATAAGTTTCGAGCCCTAAGTTTATCCCATAAAACAGCACCAGTTCAGATCAGAGAAATCATTGCTCTTGATGAGCAGGCGATTCACAGTATCCTCTTGAAATTGAAGGACTTCTTCAGTTTGGGAGATGCCTTGATTCTATCAACCTGTAATCGTACTGAGGTATATTATAGTCATGAGCTAGACCTGAGCACAGAGATCATCAAATTGGTTGGTTTAGAAAAGGGACTTCCTGATATTGTCAGCTATCTGAATTATTTTGAGATTTTCGAATCGGACCGTGATGCAATCAATCATTTGTTCCGAGTTTCCATGGGTCTTGAAGCTCAAGTAATCGGTGACATCCAGATTTCAAACCAAGTGAAGCGAGCCTATCAGGCTTCGGCAGATCTGGATATGGCGGGACCTTTCTTGCATAGGTTGATGCATACGGTATTCTTTACCAATAAGCGAATCGTTCAAGAAACTAGCTTTCGAGATGGAGCTGCATCACTTTCTTACGCAGCCATTGAACTAATTGAGAGCATTACTGCCAATACTTTCCAGCCTAGAATTCTCCTGATAGGAGTTGGAGAAATAGGTGAGGATGTGGCCAAAAACATGATCTATCTCCCTGACGCCAAAATCAAGGTGACCAATAGAACAAGATCAAAGGCGGAAGCACTCGCGGCAGAATTAAACTTCGAAGTAGTAGATTTTGAAAATTGTCATGAAGCTATGGCAGAAGCTGATGTGGTGGTCTCCTCCATTATGAGAAAGGATCCTTTCATCACCAAAGAAATAATCAAGAGTTTTGATATTCGCAGCTATAAGCTTTTTGTAGATCTTTCTGTTCCTAGAAGTGTGGAAACCTCCGTAGAAGACGTTCCAGGTGTGATTTTATACAATGTGGATAATATTCGAAGCAAAACAAGTGAAGCACTTGAAAAACGTCTCGCTGCTATTCCACGTGTAGAGGAAATCATCGAGGAAACTATTGAAGAATTCTACAGTTGGAAGAAAGAAATGATGGTCTCTCCGACCATTAACAAGTTGAAGGAGTCTCTTGAGCAAATTCGACAAGAAGAGCTGAGCAGATTCTTGAAGAAAGCCGACAAGAAGGAGTTTGAAATGGTGGACCGCATCACCAAAAGTATGATGCAGAAAATTTTGAAAGTGCCCGTAGTGCAATTGAAAGCAGCATGCCAAAAAGATCAGGCAGAAGAAATGATCGAAATCATTTCAGATATTTTTGATCTGAATAGAGAGAAAACCTCAAATTAAATCAAGAAAAAAAATAGAGTAGAATGACCAAAAGGAAGCTTTTGGTCATTTTCAGTTTGAAGAAATAAATGCTTCTATGAAAAAAAACATGACGAAAACCCTGCTCACTTTTTCTTTGATTATCACTTCTTTGCTCTCTCAGGCACAGTCTTGGGAAGTCTACAATTCAAAACTCGAATTGCAATCAAGAGTTATTTACGATCACATTGAACTTCTGAGTGAGACGGTTAGAATTGGACATATGGACAGTAGTCTTTTTCTACTTTCCGGCGACTTAAAACCTTCAGTCAAAATAGAAGCAGATGAAGTCTATCAATATCTTGCACCTTGGATCATTGTAAAAGGCCAAGATGGCTTAGGCGCATACCATGAATATGGACAGAAGAATCTCGACAACCTATATGATGAGATTCAGACTTATTTCAACTTTCTACTAGCGCGAAAAGGAAAGGAGTACTTTTTATTTGAGAGAGGATCCGGTAAGACAACATCACTCGGCGAGCTGGAAGAGGCTAAAATCACCCATACGGGAATGGTGATTACCAAAAGAAACGGTGCCTATTATTTACCACTATCCAAGTTCCCAACCAAACCGTATGAAATGCTTAGCGAGAATGAAAGCGACTTTCTTCTGGCCAAAGAAACAACTGGTCTGGGGCTCATCAATCGCGAGGGAGATTACATTTTGAGGCCTGTTTTGGATAGGTTGGAGCACAACAAAGGCAATTTCTTTTATGGTTTTGATGAGAGCCAATATCTTCTGATAGAAGGCACAGAAAAGAATGGCGACATCCGGTATAATAGCTTTCATGAGATCACCCGTGAAGGAGATTTGATGCTAGAATACATTCATGGGAAATTGCGACGAGTAATGGATGAGGATGGTATTCTTTTGGATACTGTGGGACTTGACAAAGTAATACCTGTGGGTGATGAATCCTACAATGTCTATTTACGTGACCAAAAGGTTGGATTATTAGGACAAAAAGGCTGGCTGATTCGCCCAATTGCTGAAGTTGATAAAATATTCCCAGGATCCGAAAATCTTTTTCCAGCTCAAAAAGAAGGAAAAATGGGGGGCTTGAATAGTACCGGTCACTGGCAGATTCAACCCGAGTTTGATGAAATTCAGTTGCTCTCTGAAGGACGGGCTTCTTATGCCAATGCCGGGAATTTTGGAATTCTAGACTACTCAGGAGATGTCATCACTGCTCCGAATTGGAGTTCCATAAAACCCTTCAAAAATGGTGTTGCCATCGCTGAAAAGAATGGAACGAAAGTATTGATTGATCGATCCGGTCAAGAGCTCACCACCAAGCCATTTGATAATATGATGAGGCTGGAAAATGACTTGTTCATAGTAGAAGTGAATGGGAGTACAGGAATGATCGATCGCGACGGAAATGAAATCCTGAACGTTGAATTTGATGCGATTCAAAGTATCTCCCAAAATATGATTCTACTTACCAAAGAGAATCAGGTGGGTATGTCCAATGACAAAGGCGAAATTGTTTTGCCAATCGCTTATGACGAAATTATCCTTGACGTTGAAAACAATCAGATTTTACTCAAAAGCGAATTTGTTCCTGTCGTGATTGCAACCCCAGAAAATTCCAAAAAGAAGAAAAATAAAGGGGCTTAGGCCCCTTTATTTTTTATTTTCCTTTCGATCCGGAACCCGATTTCGAATCGGAATCGGCGATGGAGTCTCTCATCGAAGTATCCGATTTGATATTTTCCATTTTGTAATAATCCATAACTCCAAGATTACCAGATCGAAATGCTTCTGCAAGTGCTTTAGGTACTTCTGCTTCAGCTTCAATCACTTTCGCACGCATCTCTACATTTTTCGCTTTCATCTCCTGCTCAAGGGCCACAGCCATAGCTCGACGCTCCTCCGCTTTGGCTTCAGCCACTTTCAGATCGGCAGATGCCTGATCGATTTGAAGTTTTGCACCAATATTGGTCCCCACATCAATATCCGCAATGTCAATGGATAAGATTTCAAATGCTGTTCCCGCATCCAAGCCCCTCTCCAATACGAGTTTTGAAATTTTATCTGGGTTTTCAAGAACGCTTTTGTGATTGGCAGCCGAACCAATGGAGGTCACAATTCCTTCACCGACTCTAGCTAAAATAGTCTCCTCACCTGCTCCACCTACTAACTGAGCAATATTTGCACGCACAGTCACTCGTGCCTTAGCGATCAATTGTATCCCATCCGCTGCTACAGCAGCCACATTTGGCGTGTTGATCACTTTAGGGTTTACCGAGATCTGCACAGCCTCAAAGACATCCCTGCCGGCAAGATCAATGGCTGTAGCCTGTTTAAAGCTGAGCGAAATATTGGCTTTATCAGCTGAAATAAGCGCTCGAATGACATTGGGGACATTTCCTCCTGCAAGGAAGTGTGTTTCCAAGTCATTAGTTGTCAATTCTAGTCCTGCTTTGGTTGCTGTAATCATAGAATTAACGATGACGCTTGGCGGCACCTTTCGAATCCTCATTCCAACCAATTCCAAAAGGCCAACACGGACGTTTGAAAACTGTGCTGTAATCCAGAGATTAACTGGAACGAAGTACAGAAAAATAAAGAAAAGAACGACCCCGGCAAACGCCGCAATCAGTACAAATGTTGAATTTGAAAGATCCATAGCTATTTAACTAAAATTATATTGTTGTCAATTTTAATGATTTCCACTTTTGATCCGACAGTGATAAAGCCACCCTCAGATTTAACCTCATAAATATTATCCCCAAAAGATGCCTTTCCGACTGGCTTCAGGTCCGAAATAGCTTTTCCTTCCATACCCAAATACAGCCCGCCAGTTCTTCCATCAAAGGTTCCTCCCTTAAGGGTATTCTTCAGGGCAAATTTATTCCAAACACCAGAAGTAAAGCCATAGACTATGCCTGCGAAATTCAGAAGAAATGCCACTCCCGTAATAAACCAGGCTGTCCCTGACTCAAAATTAGCAAAAGCAAAAGCCACTCCAGCTAAACTAATCACAAGGCCAAAAATTCCGACAAATGTGGTTCCAGGGACGAATATCACCTCAGCGAGGATTAGGATAAGTCCAATGATCAAAAGTGTAGAAAGGACAAGAATTGTCAAATGAGTAGAAATTTTGTTTCTCTAAAATAGGCGATTCCAAATGAGAAATAATGGATCAAACCAAAAAAAACCCGGATCAACCGGGTTAATTATTAATAAGACTTTGCAAACAACACACGTTTACTCGAAGGTTTGCCAGAATAGACACATTTCCCCTCCTCCTCTTCATGATGAATTGGTATACATCGAATGGTAGCCTTTGTCAATTCTTTGATTTTATCTTCGGTTTCTGGGGTTCCATCCCAATGGGCCGAAATGAATCCTCCCTTGTTTTCTAAAACATCTTTAAACTCTTCCCAAGAATTTACTTCAGTGGTTTTTTCATTTCTAAATGAGAGCGCAGAATTGTAAATATCATTCTGGATAATCTCGAGGAGACTAGATATTTTCTCAGCTATAGGCTGCGTTGAAAGGTCAAATTGTTCTTTAGTTAGCGTATCTCGTCTTGCGATTTCAATAGTATTATTGGCCAAATCTCTAGGTCCTATAGCAATTCTTACTGGTACTCCTTTGAGTTCATATTCGGCAAATTTCCATCCTGGTTTATGCGTATCTCTATTATCAAATTTTACAGAAACACCTACCTTCCTAAGCTCAGCCATTATTTCATTCGCTTTCTCAGAAACCAGTGCCAACTCTTCATCCCCTTTGTAAATCGGAACTATTACGACTTGGAAAGGAGCCAATTTAGGAGGTAAAACCAACCCATTATCATCTGAGTGAGCCATGATTAATGCACCCATGAGTCTTGTACTTACACCCCAAGAGGTACCCCAAACGTAATCTAGACCACCTTCTTTAGTGGCAAACTTGACATCAAAAGCTTTTGCGAAATTTTGTCCAAGAAAATGAGACGTCCCAGCTTGAAGTGCTTTCCCATCTTGCATCATTGCCTCAATACAGTAAGTTTCTACCGCACCAGCAAATCGCTCACTCTCAGTTTTGATCCCCTTCACTACGGGAAGAGCCATAAATTCTTCAGCAAACTGGGCATAAATATTCATCATTTGGACAGTCTCTTCTACTGCTTCCTCAGCTGTGGCATGGGCAGTGTGACCTTCTTGCCAGAGAAACTCCGCAGTTCGTAGAAATAAGCGAGTGCGCATTTCCCATCTTACCACATTGGCCCACTGATTAATCAAAAGTGGCAGGTCTCGATATGACTGAACCCAATTTTTATAGGTACTCCAGATGACGGTTTCGGATGTTGGGCGAACTATCAATTCTTCCTCCAACTTCGCATCAGGATCTACAATGACACTTTTACCATCATCTGAGTTTTTAAGACGATAATGAGTGACTACAGCGCACTCTTTTGCAAAGCCCTCCACATGGCTGGCCTCCTTGCTGAGATAAGATTTCGGTATAAAAAGTGGGAAATAAGCATTCGTATGACCGGTCTCTTTAAACATTCGATCAAGTTCAGCTTGCATTTTTTCCCAAATCGAAAACCCATAAGGTTTGATCACCATACAGCCTCTAACAGCTGAATTTTCGGCAAGGTCTGCTCTTTTTACTAACTCGTTGTACCAAAGGGAATAATCTTCGCTACGTTTTGGAAGTCCTTTACTCATTATTATTTGTGGAAACAGGAATTGATGTTATTTTTGCTTAAATATGCTGGGCAAATATAAGTCAAAAAAATAACCCTAGCCCCTTGAACTCGTATAAGTAAAGAGTCAACCAAAGTTACCAATGAAGAAAATTCATATCCTTTCCAGTTCCCTAGTAGCAGCATCTGTGATACTAGCCTCGTGCAGTTCAAGTCAGATGGCAACCACTGGTGCTGACAATGTATATTTTATGGCTTCAGATCTTAAACTGGCCACAGAATATGCTGTACAAAACAATAATCCAGATTCATTCGAATCATTGGCTAGTATCCCTGCTGAGTCTTTCGAGCAAGAAAATTTTAGCTCAAAAAATGTAAACCCAGATTTTATCGCAAAATATCAAGCTGATGTCCCCTCTGAAGGAGACGATATGGTTTATTTTGATGAAGGCACTGGAATTCAGGAAGAAGGTAATCCTAATATTGACGTTTATAATAACTATTATTCTGCACCGCTAGGCAACACTGGATTTAATCCAAGCTTTTCCATGAACATCGGCTTCATGGGAGGGTTTAGCCCATGGGGAATGGGTGGTTTTTATGATCCTTTCTGGGGTCCTTCTTGGGGTTTCAGACCAGGTTTGAGTGTGGGTATTGGATTTGGCTTCGGATGGGGTTCACCCTTCTGGGGACCAAACATCGGCCTCGGCTGGGGAATGCCTGGATTTGGATGGGGAATGCCAATTTACGGTTGGGGAATGCCCATGTACGGTTGGGGAGCACCTGGCTTTGGATGGGGTTATCCTGGATATGGTTATGGTCCTCCTATTTATGTTCTTCCTGGCGGAGAACTGGGTGGCAGACAAGTTGTTCGTGGCCCAAGACCTACTCGAGGAGCTTCACTTGCTGGTAATTCTAGCTCTGCGGCCCTTCCAAATACGGCAAGAGCAGAAGCGAGAAGAAATGCTGCAGCTGCTGGGACTAATTCAAACAGAAGTGTCGTGAATTCAAGCTCAGCTAGGACTGCAGCTAGAGATTTTAGCTCTTCTCAGAATGATTACTACAATTCTTCAAGATCTAGACTGTCAAGTTCAACCGGTCGAAATGTGAATTCGGCCGCTTCGAGCCGTACCAATGCGACTAGACGAAGTACTGCGGTGCCATCTACTAGATCAGCTACGTCTCCTAGATCTGCTTATTCAAGAGGAGATTCGAGATCAGCTTATTCACCGAATACGGGAAGTATGTCACGAGGATCAAGCCCATCTTACAGTAGAAGATCCGCTTCTACTCCGACCTATGGTAGATCCTCAAACTCATACAGTAGATCGTATTCAGGTACCAACTCACGTAGTAATACGGGAACAACAAGATATAGCACACCAAGTAGAACATCGACAAGATCGACTTATAGTCCTCCTCCAAGTTCAGGCAGATCTAGTGGAAGTATGTCCACTGGTGGAAGTAGATCCAGCGGAGGAAGTTCAGGTGTATCACGTAGCAGCTCTGGAGGAGGATCCAGAGGCGGAGGAAGGGGAAATTAATTCCCCTTTTTTTTTGCTCAAATAAACCTTTCCGTAATTATTTTCCGTTTTATAAATAAATCAAAAATTCATCCAATGAGAATTTTCCTTCTTTCTCTAGTATTCAGCTTTTTTATATTACAAAGTTCTTTTGGACAGAGCGGATACTTTGAAGATGCATTGCGGTTCAGCCAAAACAATCCATCAGGCTCAGCCCGGATAATGGCCATAGGAGGCACACAGTGGTCACTGGGAGGTGATGTCTCTAATATATCAGGAAATCCCGCAGGACTTGGTTTTTTCAGATCATCTGAAGCTAGCGCCACATTGGGATATACCAACACCTCTGTGAACACCACGTTTTTGGGTCAACAGAGATCATATTCCACACCAAACTTCTATGTTCCAAACTTGAGTTTTGTGATGGCCAATCCTAAAAACGATATTTTAAATTCAAGTGGGTTTAAGGGTGGTTCTTTTGGTATTAGTTTCCAAAGAATTGCAAACTTTAATACTGAATATGGATACTTTAGTGATGAAATAGGTGAGACTTCTATCCTTGACTTTTACATTCAAGATGCATTTGGTGTACGCGAAAGTCAGATTGAATCCTTTGGTTTAACTGGCCTTGCCTATTTGACTTACCAAATTAATCCGATTACAACTGACGAAAACGGAAACCCAATTCCCAACCCAGATACGTACGATTCATTTGTACTTGGCTTTCCATTTCAGGACGAATCTATCGTACAAGAAGGGAGCGCTAGTCAAATGACTTTTGCTTATGGTGCCAATTTTAATCATAAGTTGTTTGTAGGCGCTTCCTTGGGAATTCGGACTCTGTCTTTTAGCTCAAGAAAAATTTATTCTGAAGAATTTTTTGATGAACCACTTCTCAACTCTTCGGTTGCGGAAAACTTGTTCATCAATGGTACGGGAGTAAATTTAAATTTTGGAGTAATCTATAAACCAATAGACTACTGGAATATCGGCTTCAATTTCCAAAGCCCCACTTGGTATCAGCTGAATGAAGAATATGGAGCGAGCACCGTCGCTAATTACAACAATTATCTATTTGAACCCGAGGATATTGTCTTAGGAACTGAAGAGGCTGCGACTGATTTATTTCTCAACCGATATAATCTCAACACCCCTTTAAGAATTGGTGGTGGTACCACTTTCTTCCTTGGAAAAAATGGCTTTATCAGTGCCGATGTAGATTGGGTAGACTATAGCAATGCTAATTTAAACTCGAATGATTTTAACACCTCTCCTGACAATGATGTGATCAATAATCTCTACGGAAGCACTATCAACTTCCGTGTGGGGGCAGAGTTTGTTATAGATAAGTTTAGGCTTCGTGGTGGATATGCTCAATTTGGGGATCCTTTCCTTGACTCTGATATTGATCGAAGCACTCAGCAAATCTCGGGTGGAGTGGGCGTAAGAATTAAAAACATATCTATTGATTTTGCCCTAATCAATCAACAAAATGATGGCCTCTATCGAAGCTACCAAGTGCTGGATGAGAATAATAATAATATTGGACCATCCACATTTCTGGAAAACAGTATTACTTCAGGATACCTAACTTTCGGAATTAGTTTTTAAGCTCCCGCGCCAATTCATAAATCAATAGCTCAGCGGAAAAGTCTTCTCCGCTGAGCTTTATTTTTGCCTGATTATAAAAAGCCTCACGCTCCTTGATCAGATCTTGAAGTTTTAGCAAAACATCTTCTTTCCCCAAACCGGCGAACATGGGCCTGGTGGATTGCCTTGAGCTACTAAGTCTACTGGCAATGGATTTTAATGGAAGATCCAAATAAACCGAAGTCCCTAAGGAATTGATGAGGCTCATATTTTCGTGAAAGCAGGGTGCTCCACCCCCGGAAGCTAAGACAAATGAATCGTCTCTATTCATAACCTCTCGCAGAATTTCGGATTCAATACTCCTAAAACCCACCTCACCTTTCAGAGTGAAAATTTCTTGAATTGAAAGATGCTGGCGCGCTTCGATCAACTGATCGAGATCATAAAAATCAACTTGCAATGCACTAGCCAACTGTCTTCCAAAAGTACTCTTTCCAGAGCCAGGAAGTCCAACAAGTACTACTTTCATTTCACAAATAAATCAAGAACTGAAGAAGCATCTGGAGCATTATTAAAGTGAAATTTACCAATCACTACTCCTTCTTTAATGGCCATAAGCCCAGGATTAGAACGGATCATAGTTTTTACCACAGTGGCATCAGCTTGTACCCCCGTTGCATTCCAATTTCTTTCGGTGATCAAAGCACCGATCTCTTCCTCCGTAGCAGCAGCCATAACCACTAGCTCAATCGGTGCATTACTTAAATTGCTGAAAAGCTCATCGAATTTGACGAGCGAAGCCTCGTTCATTTTCAAATAATTGCTGACTAGAAATACGAGCTTATTTCCCACAAAAAGCTGCGGTGAGAAATCTCCGTCGGAATTCCAAGCTGCAAAGTCCGAGATTTTTGGAAGTGCTTCAGGGTTTTTTAGCTTCATTTCTACAAACTCTAAGCTCTCGTCACTGGGGTATTGATCAAACACTAGGGTCTCCTCTCCTTTCTTCATCACATAATCATATTGAAGCGGTGCGGAAGGAAGCATGTTTTGTTCGATATCCACACCAACTTTATACGCTCTAAAATCAATAAAAGGGAGATTGCGAATGGCAATAATAGAAAGTGAAAGGGCTATGATACCGATTAGCATAACAGATACATTGGCCCATTTGGGAGAACTTTTCGGCAGGTCCATTTGGAAAAGAAAAAGTATCCCAATCAACACTACCAAAATGAGATCTTTGTAGAAGGACTCCCATGGGGTTAATTTGATGGCGTCACCAAAGCAGCCGCAGTCTGTCACTTTATTAAAATAGGCCGAAAAGAAGGTCAAAAAAGTAAAGAAAACGATCATTCCCGCAAGGGACCATACTGTAAACCGACTTTTCACTCCCAAGATTAACATCACTCCAAGTACCACTTCGATGACCACAAGAAAGACAGCGATATACAGTGCAAACGGTTTGAGGTAAAAGAAAAAACCCGCAATATCATTGGAGAACACATCGAAATATTCTTCAAGTTTAATGGAAGTACCCACAGGGTCGTTCACTTTGATCAAACCTGAAAAAATAAAAAGACCTCCTACTAAGATTCGAAGTGTCCAAAGAAATCCTTCCTTAACCATGATACCCTAATTTGATTAGACAAAAAACTGCGTAATTGATCATATCCTGATAATTAGCCTCTATCCCTTCAGAGACCAAAGTTGTTCCTTGATTATCTTCAATCTGTTTTACTCGGAGTAGTTTCATCAATATGATATCGGTCATTGAACTGACTCGCATGTCCCTCCAAGCTTCCCCATAATCGTGATTCTTGTTTTCCAAAAGTCCCTTGGTATCACGTGCCCACTGATCGTATAGCGGTTCAAGCTTTTCGAATGAAATAGACAAGTCCTCTTCGTCAGCAAGACTGATCTGAATCAAGGCGATGAGGCAATAATTCACGATGGCTACGAATTCGTCAATAATGGGATCATCAACCTTCTGACTACCTTTCTCTTGTATGGATCGAATCCGCTGGGCTTTAATGAAAATTTGATCTGTGATCGACGAAAGTCTCAAAACTCGCCATGCCGTACCATAATCTATGGTTTTCTTTCGAAAGAGCTCTTTACAACGGCTGATTACTTCTGTATATTCGTTGCTCGTTTGGGTCTCCAATTTTTATTAAATTAATTTTTCAGCTTTGGATCTAGGATTAAAAATCGAAGATAAGCCATTTCCGCAAAACATTACAGTCAATCTGGGTGGAAGGTTAAGCATCTGGGATAGACCCAAAATCATGGGAGTCATTAATCTGACACCGGATAGTTTTTACGAGGGCAGCCGGACTTCTGCAAATTCAGATTTATTCAAAGAGAAAATCGGGATAATGATCCTAGAAGGAGTCGATATCTTGGATTTAGGAGGCTATAGTACGCGTCCAGGTGCAAGTGAGATTTCTATTAATGAAGAAATAGACAGGGTCATTCCTGCAATTGAGTGGATTTCAAAAGAGTTTCCCGAAACCACTATTTCAATTGATACCTTTCGGTCAAAAGTTGCAAAAGAAGCCATATGCAGTGGCGCTCATATCGTCAATGATATCTCTGCAAGTGAACTTGATCCTGAAATGATGGCGACAGTCGGCGATCTTGGTGTGCCCTATATTGCCATGCATATGCGGGAAAATCCCCAAACCATGCAGCATCACACGAGTTATGACAACATAATTCAAGATATTTTGTACTATTTCTCTGAAAAATTAGAGGATTGTAAAAAATTTGGCATTAATGATGTTATTATTGATATAGGATTTGGATTCGCCAAAACTGTAGATCAGAATTTTTATCTGCTGAAAAATCTTCAGCATTTCAAAACCCTAGACAAACCTCTGTTGGTTGGGGTTTCTAGAAAATCAATGATTTACAAAACGCTCGGAGTGGCAGCGGATGAAGCACTAAACGGTAGCACAGCTTTACATATGTATTCATTATGTCAAGGTGCGAACTTGCTGCGAGTCCATGACGTTAAAGAAGCTAAAGAAACGATAGAACTATATAAGAAACTTTACCCTTGAGCCTTTTATTCAAAATTGGATTCTTAGAAGTATCCATCGTCAGTATGATAGATATTGGCTTGGTGGCTGCATTGCTATACCAAATTTATAAGCTGCTGAAGGGAAGTGTTGCCATCAAGATTTTTTTGGGATTCCTCTCCATCTATCTGATTTATCTTCTCGTTGGAGCTCTCCGGATGGAGTTATTATCATCTATTCTGGGTCAGTTTATGGGAGTAGGTGTGATAGCTGCGATCATTATTTTTGCGCCAGAAATTCGAAAATTTCTTCTTTTGATAGGTCGATCTTCGCTTTTATCTGAAGACAATGCTCTTAAAAATCTACTTTTCTTTTGGAAGAAAAGAGAAGTGAGAAATTTCAATATTTCACCAATTGTTGATGCTGCGAAAACCCTTGCGGGAGGAAATACAGGAGCTCTGATGGTGATTTCTAAAAGTACAGAGCTCAAATTTTATGCGGAGAGTGGCGATATCTTGGACGCAGATCTTTCCAAACGTTTACTCATCTCCATTTTCAATAAATACTCTCCGCTTCACGATGGTGCTGTGATTATCCATGGAGGAAAAATCAAAGCCGCGAGATGTATTTTGCCTGTTACGGAGCGCGAGGTTCCCGCACAGTTCGGCCTACGGCATAGAGCAGGGATAGGCATGTCAGAAGCTACGGATGCCATCATCTTGATTGTATCTGAAGAAACTGGTCAGATTTCCATGGCCAAAAACGGAAAGGTGCTACACAATCTTTCCTTCCAAGATCTTCGAGAAATACTGAATGATTATCTCCACAACGTAGAAATCGATAGTAGATTTGAAAATCTTGAATCTTATGAAGCCATGAAAAAGCGAAAAATGGCAATGACTAGCAAGTCATAAAAAAGGCCTAAATTCAATTGAATTTGGCCTTTTCATTTTTTTAAACTACTCCAAGTTCTTTTCCAACTTCTATAAAAGCTGCAATAGCTTGATCCAAATGTTCTCGCTCATGACCCGCAGATATTTGAACTCGAATACGAGCTTGTCCTTTTGGAACTACTGGATAATAGAATCCGATGACATAAATCCCCTTCTCCAATAGCTTCTCTGCCATCTTTTGAGATAAAACCGCATCATACAACATTACCGGTACAATCGGGTGGCTACCTGGCTTAATATCAAAGCCTGCAGCATTCATTTTTTCACGGAAATAAGTTGTGTTGGATTCCAACTTATCCCTGAGTTCAGTGGTCTCAGAAAGTAGATCCAATACAGCTATCGACGCACCGGTGATCGAAGGTGCTAAAGTATTCGAAAACAAGTAAGGCCTAGATCTTTGACGAAGAAGTTCAATAATCTCTTTTCTACCAGAAGTGAATCCCCCAGATGCTCCTCCAAGAGCTTTTCCCAGAGTACCCGTAATGATGTCTATTTTTCCCATTACTCCACAGTGTTCATGAACTCCACGGCCTGTTTTACCCATAAATCCAGTAGAATGGCACTCATCCGACATCACTAAGGCATGGTACTTTTCTGCTAGTTCTACAATTTTATCCAACTGAGCGATTGTACCATCCATTGAGAAGACTCCGTCTGTCACAATAATTTTTTGTTGAGCTCCCTTAGCATCTGCATCCTGAAGCTGCTTTTCCAAGTCCGCCATATCATTGTGCTGATACCTGAATCGCATAGCCTTACAAAGCCTCACTCCATCAATAATTGACGCGTGATTCAAAGCATCAGAAATAATAGCATCTTCAGGACCAAGAATAGGCTCAAACACACCACCGTTTGCATCAAATGCAGCAGCATAGAGTATGGTGTCTTCGGTGTCGAGAAATTCCGAAATCTTTCTCTCTAGTGTCTTATGTATATCTTGAGTACCGCAGATGAATCGTACCGAAGAAAGTCCAAAGCCATGTGTATCAATCGTAGCCTTAGCAGCCTCGATTACCTTAGGGTGAGAAGATAGACCTAAGTAGTTGTTGGCACAAAAGTTCAACACTTCTTTACCACCGGCTATGGTAATATTTGCACTTTGAGGAGAGGTGATAATTCGCTCTTTTTTGAAAAGACCAGCCTCCTCTATTTCGCGTAACTCCTTCTCTAATTTGGGTTTTAAAGTATCGTACATAAATTAAATTGATTTCTTAAAATTCAAGGATTCCCATTTGTCAAAAATCCCTCGAGATGAACTGTTTTTTGTTAGTTTTGCCCTTGCAAACCCAAATATAAACAAAAACCCGAAGCTGTCTGTTGGGTCACTTTGAAAGCAATTTCATGGAAAAAATCTTAATTATAGGAGCTGGAGGCCAGCTCGGCTCTGAACTCACCAAAGCCTTAGCCGATCAATTTGGTGGAGACTCAGTTATCGCTACTGATTTACAAGAATCTTCACAAGCGAAATTTGGATATTGCCGGTTTGAAGCATTGGACGTAATGGATAGCGACCGCCTTCGATCCTTGGTCAAAAAGGAAAAAATCACGCAAATCTATCACCTAGCTGCTGTTCTGTCTGCAGTAGGAGAAAAAAAGCCACTTTTTGCATGGAATCTAAACATGGAAAGCCTTCTTTCTATTTTAGAAATTGCCCGCGAATACAAATTGGATAAAGTGTATTGGCCATCTTCTATTGCTGTTTTTGGATCAAATACACCAAAAGTTAACACCCCTCAGTATTGTGTGAAGGAACCCAACACGATCTATGGCATTTCTAAACAAGCGGGTGAACGTTGGTGCGAGTATTACTTCAATAAATATGGTGTAGACGTCCGTAGCCTAAGATATCCTGGATTGATTGGCTATAAATCGCTTCCGGGAGGAGGAACCACAGATTACGCCGTTGATATTTATCATAAAGCCCTAGCTGGCGAGACTTTCGATTGTTTTCTGGAAAAGGACACGTTACTCCCGATGATGTACATGCCTGATGCAATCAAAGCAACTTTAGACCTAATGAACGCCCCTAGAGAAGCTGTAAAGATTCGATCGAGCTACAATCTTGCTGCCATGACTTTTTCCCCAGAGGAGATTTACGAAAGTATAAAAAAGCATATCCGAGGATTTGAAATAGAGTATCATCCCGATTTTCGTCAAGAAATAGCCAACTCATGGCCAGATAGCATTGACGATTCACATGCCAGACAAGATTGGGGATGGAAACCTGATTTTGATCTAGACGCAATGACTAAAGATATTCTTGAAAATCTTCCAAATTACAAGTTCTAATATCATCTAAATCCCTCGATCGAATTGAGGGATTTTTTTTATCCTTTTTGAAATAGCCCTATGAAAGTCAGAATTTCTAAATACCTAAATATTTACCTATTTTGAGCTAGTTATAACATAAAAATGACTCGCTCCAGACTTGCCATACTTCTTTCTTCGGTAATTGGATTTACCCTTCTATATTTCTTTTGGAATCAAGAAGAGAAAGTGGATTTCAGCACTCAAATCAAGCCCATTCTCAATACGCATTGTATCACGTGCCATGGAGGAGTCAAAAAGAATGGTGGATTCTCACTTCTTTTTGAACAAGAAGCTCTCGCGAACACCGAATCTGGTCATCCTGCTATCATACCTGGCGATCCCAATGGGAGTGAATTGATCAAAAGACTTACCGCTTCTGATCCAGAAATTAGAATGCCCTATCAAAAGCCGCCCCTCTCTGAAGAAGAAATAAATCTTTTGAGAAAATGGATTAAGCAAGGAGCAGAATGGGGAGAGCATTGGGCTTATATCCCTGTTTCTAAGCCAAAATTACCCAATACCGCTAGCCAGGCTTCACTTGTGGATGGCCAAGTAGACCAACCAATCAAACCTATTGATATTTTTATCCAAGAAAAATTGGCCCAATTAGGACTAAAGCCCTCTCCTCAAGCTAATTTAAATTTACTCTTACGAAGGGCTGCACTTGACATTACTGGTTTGCCTCCCACCACGGAATTGATGAAGGCTGTTCAATCTGGGCAATTAGACTATGAAGACGCCGTTGAGCAACTTTTGAATTCACCATCTTATGGTGAAAAATGGGCTGCTTGGTGGCTGGATCTAGCCAGATATGCTGACACTAAGGGCTATGAAAGAGATGTCAAGCGAACCATGTGGCCATATCGAGATTGGGTAATTCGAGCTTTCAATGAAGATAAGCCCTTCAATGAGTTTACCGTTGAGCAACTAGCCGGAGACCTTTTACCTGATCCCACCATCGCCCAATTGACTGCTACAGCCTTTCATCGTAATACCATGAATAATGACGAAGGCGGCACCAACAATGAGGAGTATCGAGTGGCAGCCGTTTTGGATAGAGTCAGTACTACTTATGAAGTTTGGCAAAGTACGACCATGGCTTGTGTGCAATGCCATAGCCATCCTTATGATCCAATTCGACATGAGGAGTTTTATGAATCAGCGGCTTACTTTAATAATAGCAGAGACGAAGACACACATGATGAGGAGCCAAAACTGAGATTCTATGATCCTGAAGATCAAATGGAACTCGAAAAGGTTGTCACTTGGGTAAAAGATGAAAAAGGAGAAAATGCTGCAAGGCAAGTGAAAAATTTCCTCACTTTCCAAGAACCGAAATATGCCTCTCACATTGCCGAAGAGTATGTCAATGCTGAGCTCATTGATACTAAATGGCTAGGAATGCAGGATAACGGATCCTGCTATCTTAGAAATATAAACACACAGGGTGCAGACCAACTCCTGATGAATTACAGGTCTGGAGTTGAGGGAAGTACATTAACGATAAGAAATGGCGGTCCTGAAGGCGAAATTTTGAGCAAAATTTCGATCAATAGTTCTGGTACAAAGACCCGAACCATCCCATTCCCACGGATTGAAGGAATGAATGATTTGTACCTAGAGATGGATAGCCCAAATGCAAAACCCCAGCAAACAGCTATTACTGTGGTTTGGTTTGCCTTTGTACCCAGCCTACCTGGCAAGGAATTAAGTGGATTTCAAGCTATTCAAAATTCTTGGGATAAGCTGATCAATTCTAATCCAACCACACTCCCCATTTTGATTGAGAATCCTGCCTACATGACTCGAGAGACAAACGTTTTCGAGCGAGGAAACTGGATGATCAAGGGTGATCGGGTAAACCCATCTCTTCCTGACAACCTTAACCCAATCGAGACCGAAATTCAGAATGATCGGCTAGGCTTCGCAAAGTGGATAGTGGATAAGAAAAACCCATTAACGGCAAGAACATTTGTCAATCGGATATGGGATCAGCTTTTTGGCAGAGGAATCGTGAGTTCGCTCGAAGATATGGGAACTCAATCCGATCCGCCATCACATCCAGAATTGTTGGATTATTTGGCCTGGACAGTCATGCACGATCACGATTGGAGTATGAAAGCCCTCATTCGAGAAATTGTCACTTCCGAAACCTACAAACAAAGCTCAGCCATTACTCCAGAAATCTATTCAAAAGACCCACAGAATAAATGGTATGCTCGTGGCCCAAGATTTAGACTTTCGGCAGAACAGGTGCGAGACCAAGCTTTAGCAGTAAGTGATTTGCTGAGCAAGAAAATGTATGGAAAACCCGTGATGCCTCCTCAGCCCGAAGGAATTTGGCAGACAGTATACAACGGAGAATCTTGGGTGGAAGCTGAGGGCGAAGACAGATACAGACGTGGTGTTTACACATTCCTCAAGCGAACAAGCCCCTACCCTTCCATGGCGACTTTTGATGCTGGAAGCCGGGAAGTATGTCTAAGTAGAAGAATTGTAACAAATACACCGCTGCAGGCTTTGGTGACTCTAAATGATCCTGTATTCTTAGAGGCGGCATTTCACCTTGCCAAGGAAATGGTTGCTGAAGCACCAAATGACCCTAAAACATCCATCGCTTTCGGCTACAAGAAGCTTGTCTGGACGGAAATCTCCGAATCAAAATTAGAGGCGATGGCTTCTTTATATGCGGAAGGCCTTGAGTCTTTTCAAGCAGAACCTGAACTACTAAGTAATTTCTTCGGTATTCAAGATGAAGTGGTAAGCCCAGAGCAAGCAGCCATGTCTTTGGTGGCAAATGCTTTGTTGAATTTAGATGAATTTCTAACCAAGCCCTGATATGAATCAACTCGAAAGGCTTTTAGCAGAACTTTCGCAGCAAAAACTGCAAAACCAAACCCGAAGACACTTTCTAATGGATTGTGTAACCAAAATGGGAGGGCTTGCGATGGCTCCTTTGTTATTTGGATGCGAGCCGGGTAACCCGAAAAAACCAGCTGGATTGAACCTTTCAGAACGAGATCTGAATCCATTGGCTCCGCTACCACCACCTTTTGCCCCAAAAGCAAAATCAATCATTTATCTCCATATGGCCGGAGCTCCTTCTCAGTTGGAGCTATTTGACTATAAACCTGAACTTGTCAAATACGATGGAAAAGACTGCCCAGCATCCCTACTTGAAGGCCGTCAGTTTGCATTTATTAGAGGAGTGCCGAGTATTCTTGGGCCACAAGCCAAGTTTGCACAGCATGGAGAATCAGGGGCTTGGGTCTCTGATTATTTACCACATTTTTCTACCGTGGTGGATGAAGTTTCATTCTTAAAAGCTGTTCACACCGATCAATTCAATCATGGACCCGCTCAGCTATTTATGCAAACGGGTAGTCCAAGATTAGGAAGGCCTAGTATCGGTAGCTGGGTGACTTATGGCCTTGGAACTGAAAATCAAAATCTCCCAGGCTTCGTGGTTTTGACATCAGGAGGAAAAACTCCAGATGCCGGAAAAAGTGTTTGGGGATCTGGCTTTTTACCATCCGTCTATCAAGGAGTGCAATGTCGATCCAAAGGTGATCCCGTCCTTTACCTTCAAGACCCTGAAGGAATGACCCGAAATATGAGAAAATCAGTCATTGAGGCGATCAATGCTGCCAATGAGGAGAGCTTCCAAGATTTTGGAGATCCAGAAACTTTGGCACGAATTAACCAATACGAGATGGCCTATCGGATGCAAATCGAAGTACCTGAGGTGATGAATATCAATGACGAGCCTGAATCTATTCATGAGCTTTATGGTACCAAACCTGGTGAAGAATCATTTGCAAATAATTGCTTGCTGGCTCGAAAACTTGTTGAAAAAGGTGTTCGTTTTGTCCAGCTATACGACTGGGGTTGGGATACGCATGGCACTGCCAAAGACGTTTCAGTCGACTTTGGCTTGCGAAATAAATGCCGAGAACTCGACCGACCTGTAACAGCTTTACTACTCGATCTCAAGCAAAGAGGTCTTCTTGAAGAAACATTGGTGGTTTGGGGAGGAGAGTTTGGACGTACACCCATGCAAGAAAATCGTGAGGGTAAGGTTCAGGGTTGGAAAGGTCGTGATCATCACGGAGAAGCATTCACCATGTGGATGGCGGGTGGCGGAATCAAAAAAGGGGCTAGCTATGGGATTACCGATGATTTTGGATTTAGCGGGGTAGATGAGCGTGTATCGGTTCATGACATTCATGCGACAATCTTAGATCGCATGGGTTTCAACCATGAGGAGTTTACTTACGACTTTCAAGGTAGACCCTTCAGGCTTACTGATGTAGAAGGCCAATTGATTCAATCTATTTTAGCCTGATCAGATGGAATTCTTGTTACCCCTTTTCGGAAGGTTTCACCCACTGTTTGTTCATTTACCGATTGGCATCCTGTTCTTTGCTGTGCTTTTGATCTTCATTTCAGGGAAAGAAAAGAATTCATTTAAAGGCGTAATTCCTATCGCATTTTTGGTGGGCACATGCTTCGCTTTACTGTCCGGTATTTCCGGTTTTTTGCAATATAGATATGAAGGCTACTCTTGGGAAACTGTTCAAATTCATTTGATCCTAGGATGGAGCACTATTGCCATCTCGGCATGGCTTTATTTCCAGTTTCGGAAACAGCCCGAAATAGACAACAGATTGAGAGTTCAAAGTGCTGGGCTCTTACTGCTACTCATGGCAACTGGCCATTTTGGTGGCAATATCACCCATGGTGACGACTATCTTATCGAAGTTTTACCTCCTGGGTTAAAGGCAAGTTTAGGGTTGGAGTTTGAAGAATCAAAACCACTCCAATTACCAGAGGATAACTGGGAGGAATTGGCTTTTTATGAAGGTGCTATCCAGCCCATCCTCAATCACAACTGCACATCCTGCCACAATCCCAGAAACAGAAAAGGTGAATTAGACCTCACCACGGCCAAGGGCCTACTTTCCGGAGGAGAGAATGGAGAAGTTTTGGTTCATGGAAATTTAACCAATAGCGCACTTTTTGCCCGGCTGGTCTTGCCCAAAGAAGATGAGGATCACATGCCTCCTAAGGAAAAGAGACAGCCTAAAAAGGAAGAAATCGAATTAATTAAAACATGGATTGAAGGCGGTGCATCAATGGAAAAAACTCTAGGAGAAGCGAAAGTACCAAGTAGCTTGGTCTCGGCTTTTTTTGAAAGGGAAGAGATTCCATTTTATCCAGAAACTACTTTGGGAAAAGTATCAGAAGATAGCATTTCAAAAATTCGTGAAAGAGGATTTTTCATTGAGAATATCTCATTGGCCAGCCCCTTATTTCGGGTTAGCTGTCTCAACTTCCCAGACTTTCAAGATCAAGATTGGAGCTATTTAGATCGTATATCCAGTCATATTACCTATTTGGACCTAAGCGAAACCAAAGCATCCTCCAAAATTCTTGAATCCCTTCAGACTTTAGAAAACCTTACCATACTCAAATTGAATAGTCTCCCTCTTTCGGGTGAGAATCTTGAGCTACTGATCAATAACCAGAACTTGAAAATTATTTATCTGAATTCAAGCAACATCAGTATTGAAAACCTGAGGCTTTTAGACGGTCACCCATCTCTAGAAAAAGTCTATGCATTTAAAACCCCGGCCTCCAGCCAAGAGAAAGTCAAACTTTCTTTTGAATTGGAAACCGGGGATTTCATGTTACCAAAATTGGCAACTGACACGATTGTTTACTAAGAAATCTTCGAAGAGATAACCTCCTCATCAAAACCAAGCGAAAGGGAACCATCTCCATAAACAATCACTGGACGCTTTATCATACTTGAACTTTCAATCAAAATCGGCAAAGCCGTCTCCTCTTTCTCTAAAGCTACTTTTTGCTCATCGGACATTTTTCGAAAAGTCGTGCCTTTCTTATTCACCAAGCTAGAAAGCTCTGTCTTTTCGAGAAAGCTTTTGAGCAATTCTTTGGTAGGTTTTTGCTTCTTGTAATCAATGAAATTGAAATCCACTCCTTTTTCCTGAAGAAAGTCAAAAGTCTTCTTCATGGTGTTGCAATTCTTTATGCCGTAAACGGTTACTGCCATTTTTATTGATTTTTATGAATTTCTTGAATACTTGATTTGTGTGCGGTGACGATAGTTTCGATCAACTCATCAGTCAGCGCTGTAGAAAGGAAAAGGCTCTCAAATTGGCTTGGTGCCAAATAAACACCGCGATGCAGCATTGCCTGAAAATACTTCCCAAACATCCCTGTATTTGCTTTTTTTGCCGTTTCAAAGTCATGAATTTCTTCATTAGTGAAAAACAAGGAATACATGCTTCCAAGTAGGTTTATGGTGTAATCTAGCCCTAACTCCTGATTTACTTTGCCGATTCCGTCGGTCAGTTTTTGCCCAATTTCATTCAATCGAGTGTACACTTCTGGATGGCTGTTCAAATGATTCAACATAGTCAATCCAGCTGCCATAGCGATAGGATTACCAGAAAGCGTACCTGCTTGATAAACTGGCCCCGAAGGTGAAACAAACTCCATGATTTCCTTCTTACCTCCGTAAGCTCCCACTGGCATTCCTCCACCAATGATTTTTCCGAGGGTAGTCATATCAGGTGTCACCCCGAAAAGCTCCTGAGCACCTCCTTTGGCAAGTCTAAACCCTGTCATGACTTCGTCAAAAATTAAGACAATTCCTTCCCGAGTACAAATGTCTCGAAGGCCTTGCAAGTAGCCCTCGTTGGGAAGACAAAGCCCCATATTTCCAGGTACTGGCTCCAAAATAAGAGCTGCTATTTCCCCTCGATTTGCTTCAACTAGCTTCTCAATGGCTTCTAAATTATTGTAAGGCGCAAGCAGGGTGTCTTTTGCTGTTCCTTTGGTCACCCCTGGCGAATCAGGATCACCCATAGTCATCGCTCCCGAACCTGCTGCAATCAAAAATGAATCACCGTGGCCGTGATAATGGCCTTCCATCTTGATGAATTTATCTCTTCCGGTATATCCTCTTGCAACTCGGATGGCAGACATGGTCGCCTCCGTTCCAGAATTCACCATTCTCACTTTCTCCACGGAAGGTACCATGGAGACGATCAATTCGGCTATTTCTACTTCTTTGGCAGTAGGAGCACCAAAAGAAGTCCCCTCCTCCATCGCTTTAATCACAGCCTCACGAATCATCGGATGATTATGCCCCAAAATCATAGGACCCCAGGAATTAATCAATTCGATATACTGATTGCCATCCTCATCATAGAGATAGGCTCCATTTGCTTTTTTGATAAAAAGTGGATTTCCTCCCACTGCTTTAAAGGCTCTCACAGGAGAATTAACCCCTCCGGGTATAAAATTTTGTGCTTCGTTAAAAAGCCGCTTACTCTCAGAAATATTCATTGGTTAGTTTAGTGGTTTCAGTTCGCCCATTTCCAATTTGAAGACGGGGACATATTGATTGGAATTACTGTTTTGGAAATTGAAGCCCCAAGACAATCTCCCATTTTGAAATGCGGCTTGATCTAGGTTCTTCCTAAAGTCAAACCCTTTGGAGTCGGATAGGTTTGCCGCCACCCAGTAAACCAACTCTCGGCCAGTGGATGCATTTACGCTAGGATATATACTGTATCGCTCATAAAACCCGTTTCTAAAGTTTTGCATTGCCTCCCCCATGAAGTTGACCGAATTATTTCCAATAAAATAGAAATTGGGAAACTCAAGCATTTCAAAATTGGTGAAGTTAAATCCTAGCCATGAGTCCATCACCAAAATGGGTACAGTCGAAGTCACGGATTCCATCAGGAAAAATGCCGGCTGGGAAATATTTGGGTTATCAGTCAGCAGAATTACCTGATTGGCATCTACAGCCACACTATCCAAACTAGATCGAATGCCAATTCCTTGCAAAAAGTCTCGAATATTATTCGGGGTAACACGCTCATTCCTCACGATTTTAAATCCCTCCTCAGGCAGTCTTTGTGATAAAATCTCCGCCAATCTGACATCACGCGAACTCCCACCAGAACCTATGGCTACCGAATCGCCCCAATTTTGCTTTTTCAAAGAGCTCACAATCCCCTCTGCCAAATACTCTACTGAAGGCCTAAAAAGATATGTGAATTTTCGATTTTCAAATCGATCAGCAAGATTTGAAAGAGGATGAACCATTGGTATTTGTTTGCTTTCAGCAAACGCACTGACCAACTCAACTTCATCCGGATAGATTGGTCCTAAAATAATGTCAGACCTACTCAATACCGGGTCATTCAATATTTGTTGAACCTGATTAAGATCTCTCTTCGTGTCAAATGTCCTGACATTGATTTTTACACCTTGAGCCTTCAACGCTTCAACCCCTAAATCTATCCCTTCATACAATTCGTAGACAAAGCCATCGGTAGCAATTTCGCTCGATCCATTACCAGTGAATGGAAGCATCACCGCAATATCCAAAATCAAGTCTCTAGCCAAAGGGTCATTAGCATTTTGGGCATTCAATTCAAAGAATGCCGCTCGCTCTGTGGCTGAAAGAACCGTTGAGGAAGAAAGTACTACTCTCAGCGCACCCCGGTAGCCTCCATTTTCCTTAAATTCATCCAAATTAGAAACCAGAAAACTCGGTGTAGCAGCTTTTAGATTTTCAAAGCTAGCATTCTCGGCTTTCTTTAAAATTTCTTCATCTTTAATCTCCTTAATCAAGCGCAGAGCCTCAAGATTCTGATCATTTCCAAAATACGCCAAAGAAAGAAGGTACTTGGACTCGTTTTGATTTTTCCAAGATTTAGAAGCAAAAGGCTGAAGAATGGGAATCGCCTTGGAATATGCCTGCAATCCAAGCTGTGCCTCCGCCAAATGATATGCAGAATAATCCGCCAATTGGCCATAGGAACTGGCATCTAAGTATTTTTGAAAAACGGGGATAGCAGCCACATAATTTTTTGCTTGCAACTGATTCAAAGCATTTTGATAATCTACCGGAACCGAATTTTGAGACTGGGCCGAAAGGCCAAAACATATCAAGAAAATAAGTACAAGAATTCTTCTCATGGAGGGGAAGCTAAAAGGATGTTGCAATTCAAGACAAATTTAACCCATAATTTTCAATCCCAAAGTTTGGGCCGTAAAGGGAAGGAAGAAACTAAAAAACCCGAAAATTGCTTCTCGGGTTCTTAAAATTTACAAATTTCAAGCCTACCATGTGGTTTATTCCCACTCGATGGTTGCTGGTGGCTTAGAAGAAATATCATACACCACCCGATTCACTCCTTTTACACGGTTAATGATTTCGTTGGACATTTTGCCCAAAAACTCATATGGTAAATGAATCCAGTCGGCTGTCATCCCATCCACAGAGCCCACAGCTCTTAGTGCCACGACCTTTTCATACGTCCGTTCATCACCCATGACACCAACAGAATTCACCGGAAGTAGCATGGCACCTGCCTGCCAAACTTCATCATAAAGTCCATGATCTTTCAAGCCTTTAATAAAAATATGATCAACCTCCTGAAGCGTCGCAACCTTTTCTGCGGTTACGTCTCCCAAGATTCGTATGGCTAATCCTGGTCCTGGGAAAGGGTGTCTTCCAATAATGGTTTCCACAATATCCAGAGCTCTTCCTACTTCTCGAACTTCGTCTTTGAAAAGCGTATTTAATGGCTCCACCACCGACAATTTCATGAAATCAGGAAGTCCACCGACATTGTGGTGCGACTTGATAGTCGCTGAAGGACCTTTCACCGATACTGACTCGATCACATCTGGATAAATGGTTCCTTGACCTAGCCACTTCACACCTTCGATTTTATGCGCTTCGTCATCAAAAACCTCGATAAACGCTTTTCCAATGGCCTTTCTTTTTGCCTCTGGCTCAGATAGTCCCGCCAATGCATCGTAAAACTTTTGTTTGGCATCTACACCGATGACGTTTAGCCCCATATGCTTGTAGGAGTCCAAAACCTCTTCGAATTCATTTTTGCGAAGCAATCCATTGTCTACAAAAACACAGGTCAACTGATCACCAATGGCTCGATGAATCAATGTGGCGGCTACGGAAGAGTCTACCCCTCCGGATAGCCCCATGACCACTTTATCAGATCCAATCTTAGTCTTAAGCTCTGCAATAGTGGAATCAATGAAAACGTCAGAAGTCCAATCCTGAGAACAACCACAGATCCCTACAACGAAATTTCTAAGCAAATTTTTCCCTTCTGTGGAATGTGTTACTTCAGGGTGAAATTGAATCCCATAAGTCTCTTCTTCCTTCACTTTGAAGGCTGCCACGCGTACAGAGTCCGTACTCGCAATCACTTCAAAATTAACCGGTAATTCCTTAATGGTATCACCATGAGACATCCAAACTTGAGAACCGTGGCTCATTTCTTTGAGTAGGTCAAAATGGGTATCTAGATGTGAAAGATTGGCCCGGCCATATTCTCGGATTTCTGAAGGCAAAACTTCACCACCATACTTTTGTGCCAGCAATTGAGATCCATAGCATACTCCCAAAAGCGGAAGTTTCCCTCGAAGCACATCCAAATCTAAATCCGGTGAGCCCTCATCTCTCACGGAGCATGGACTTCCAGAAAGGATAACACCTTTGACATCAGCCGTGATTTCAGGGACTTTGTTGTAAGGGTGGATTTCACAATAAACATTCAGTTCTCTTACTCGTCTAGCGATGAGCTGAGTGTACTGAGAACCGAAATCGAGGATCAAGATTTGTTCTGCCATGCGCAAAGGTAATCAGGCGAATCAAATTCAGGAAGTGTTGTGAGAAAATATGCGTAAAAGCGAATCAAATTAGCACGAGGACTCGATTAAAAGTCTTTTTTGATACTTTTTCGGTTCAAGTTCAAAATAGGAAGAAGGGTCCAGACAGATAAGGCACTCAAAGCCAGTATAAAACCTTGATTTGTCCCAAAGAATTTTTGGAAGACTGCCCCAGTATAGCCCAGCAAAGCCGAGATATCCAGTTTCAGCAGGATCAAGATTCTGGAAAGGTCAATCGGGTTAAAAAGCGTCGCCCCGATAGAAAAGTTATCTAAAGGGTAATCCTGGAAGGCAATCAGGGAAAGTAAAAACAGGCCATCATAGATTACCGCCATAAATAACCAGAGGAGAATCGCATAGCTAAAGCCCATAATCCGATTTTCATTATAAATCGCGATATTAAAAGCCAGCGCCGAAAAGATAAGCGTCAAAAAACCACCTGTGACCAAAAGCAAAACAAAGTCCCAAATCTCATTGGACTGAAGAAGCCCGTACAAGAGAAATGGGATACCGATACCCAGGATCAAACTCAGGGATAGTGACAGGGCCACACCCAGGTATTGTCCAATAAAAATAGACGACCTCCTTACAGGCTGGGCTAGAAGTAACTCAGTAAATTCTTTGGAATTATAATAATACATGATCCCAAAGACTGTCCCGATAAGTGGGACTAGAATAATGATAACGTTCATCAGCGTGATGACGGCTTTAGAGAGGTCATTATTGAGAAATAATAGCACACTGCCCAAAAGCAAATAAAATAAAAAGTAAACGTAGGTCCATCTACTTCTCATCAGATCATAAAAGCTATATTTTAGTATTTTCAGCATTTTTTTCAGTCAGTAAGTTGGCTATTGCTCTCTCAAAATTGGATTCTTGGGTTTGGGCCTTGAGCGATTCGATATCTCCCTCGAAATAAATCTTTCCTTCCAGCAAGAAGATAATCCCATCCGCCATTTCTTCCACGAAACTCATTATATGCGAGGTAATCAGTATGATCTTCCCCTTTTCTCTCTCTTTTTGGATAATATCCTTTAGCCGGATAAGTGCCACGGGATCGAGCCCGGTGGTAGGCTCATCCAGGATGATTATCGGACTGTCAAACATAAGCGTGAGGACTAGATTCACCTTTTGTTTGGTACCACCTGACAGCGTGGAAAGTTTTTTGGATAGAAATTCCTCCAAACCGAAGGTCTCGATAAGCTGACTTTCGTCCACGCGTTTCCCACGTAGATCTTTAATCATCGAGACCAGCTCCTTTACCTTTAAATTTGCAGGGAAATTTGCAATCTGCGGAAGGTAATCGATGTCGTCTCTATACTTCCAGTTTTTTCGAACTTGACTACCGCCTACACGGATGTCCCCCTTATCAGGAATCACCATACCCAGGATGGACTTGATCAGTGTTGTTTTCCCTGAACCATTCGGCCCTAAAACAGCCAGGATTCCTTGACTTGTAATCTCCAGGTCCACACCCTTTAGGACTTCATTTTTTCCAAATTTCTTATGTAATCCTTGAATAGAAATCATTTGTATGGTCGCATTGTAGGTTGAGCATCGATTAAGTTATCTGGGGTAAATACGGGTGAGACTCTTTCAGAAAAGTCGATGATATCGATAAACAGGCTCCGCATCAACAAAATCGTTTCAGGTGTCTTGCTGACGATAAAAGAAAAAAGCTTCACCGGGCGATATGGAACATCTCCTATCCCATCCTTATCTAGATCGTAGCCAGTGTAACTACTCCAGTAATTATTCCGAAACTCATTCTCATTGAGTTTGCCGTTATACCCCAGGTCAAATGAATTGTAGAGGAAATTATTTTCCGAAAATTTATTATCATAACATGCCCCAAGCACTTTTACTGCGTAGCCATTTCTCAAGAAAGTATTATTCTGATAGGTGATTCTGTTTGAGCCTTCGATATTGATGCCTACCGTATTTTCTTCAAAAATATTTCCATGAATTTCTGCGTCATTGATTTCTTTGAGCAAGATACCGAAGGCCGCCGCGCCCCAATTCTTACGAAAGGTATTATTATACATTTTTATCCTTTTCGAAAACATGACGGCTACACCTGCTCCATTATTTTCGAAGGTATTATCCAGGTATTCATCGTCATTGGAAAACATAAAATGAAGGCCATAACGTAGATTCTCGGTGCTTAAATTATCTACGATGGTCACATGATCGGAAAATTCGAGGTAAATTCCATCCCTTACTTTTTGAACGATATTTTTCTCCACTACCACGTGATTAGAATACCATAATTGGATCCCATTTCCGGAATTATACTCGTCTTGAGCATCACCGATTATCTTGTTATGATAGATTCTTCCGTTATTTGACTTTTCGATGTAGATGCCAAAAAACAGTCGTTCAAGCACCACATTTTGAATGAGGAAGTTTTCACTTTCCACCACTCTTATGGCGGCATAATCACTTGTATAACTGGTACCTACATTAATGATGAATAAACCGTCGATGGTTACGCTGTCAGAAACGATTCTGATAATTTCTCCCTGATCTTCCCCATCGATTACCGGAAAATCTTCCCCTATGATGGTCAAAGGCTTATCGATTAAAATATTGAATTCTTTATAATCCCCCTTTTTCACCCATAGGGTATCACCAGAATTCGAGGCTGCTATGCCCTCCTCCAGAGTTTTCAAGGTACAATCCGGACACACTTCTATTTGCTGCGCAAATCCCCCTACCGAAAACGCAAACAGCCGAACTAACAGGCTGATAAATATGATCCTTGAATATTTTATCATTACAGTAAGCCTCCTCCTCGTGCACTATAACCTACTACCACAAACAGCACCGAAAGTATAGTCACCGCCACGATATGATAGGCAAGCGGCCTTAACTTTTCCTTAGGGATGAGGACCAGCCTCGCGTGGATTGCTAGAGTCACCGTGGCTGCTAGTAGGAGCAGTTTAATTAATAAATGCCGGGTGTAATGATCTGATAAATCAAAAAGAAATATATCAGGAGCATAAACCCTGATAAAATATATCCCTGTAGCCAGCAACACGATAAGAGCAGGAATCCCTATTCCCTCGTACCGTGATTCAAATTGTCGAACGATTCGGATATCATTTTGGCGAAGTGCTGCTGGAAGGAAACCTAAACTCAAGATGAGGTGGCCTCCTGTCCAAATCGTCGCTGCCAAAATGTGTAGTAAGACTAAAATTTTTAGAATCATGGTTTCGACAACTCTCTCTTCAATTCCTCCCAAGAAAACAGATACCCTCCTTTTTCGGCTTTGACCTGTTCGGCTACTTCTCGTTGACGAAACGCGGTCAAAAAAGCCCCCATAGGACTGGGGAGATTAGGGCTAATCAAAAACGTAGCCTCCTCGACTAGCAAAAGCTCTTCAGGCTGCTCATAGTAATTTGTATAGGCTCCCGACATGGCAAAGTGTGGTTCATCCTCAAAGAAGTTCACCATGCATTCTGCGGCATCAAACTTAAATACCTTTCCCTTATCAGAGACGAGTTCTGCCCCATGGATTTTATCCACGATGGTCATTTTACAGTAGTGGCATCCTTCCGATCCATACTGAATCGCTTGAGGCCCGGTATTACATGAAAATAATAGGTAAGCACTGCTCAGGAGCAGCCAAAGAGTTAAATTTTTCATGAGTCAATTTTTAGCTTTTTTCCCTACAAGGAATGCTACCCCCGTAAGCGCCATACCAAGAAAAAGTAGATACCCGCCCAGGCGTGGATAAGAATAAGCGTCAAAGTTTAATAGTTTTTTATGTCCAATCAGAGGCGGTTTATAGTTCATAGGTGTGCCGTCAGGGTTTTGGAGCTTCATGATGGCATTAGGGTCTAGGTCTGTTCCATAATCTGTCATCCAAAGGTTGAAATCATACATACCTAAAGCTCCTAAAATAGACATCAGCACCAGCCAGCCCAAAAACCATCCATAAGATAACTTCCCAAGATAGCCTAAAAGCCCGATCAGTATGCCTAAACCAGCCATCGCTCCCACTACGATTGGAAAAACGGTGAACTCCCACATCTCCTCGGGCTTGGGAAGTGTTTTCATCCCGATGTAGTGATTGAGGCCATCGATATTTTGAATATCAAATTCACTCATGCCTCTGATTCCATCGATATGAATATTCATACCTAATGGCTCAGGGTATTGTGGGGCTCCCAGCATGATATTCCACATGGGAAACTGAAATAGTCCTAAAACTAGGACGGAGCCTATCATCATAAGGATACTTGCCTTCTTCATTGGATTGTGGGTTAGGTTATTTTTTGGTCAATACTTCCCAGGCAGCTGTGTAAAACAGCTGGAAAAGTCTCAGAGTACCAATAAAAGTATCGGGTAATCAAGTAGAACCCGGAAGCACTTCCATCTTGATGGACAAAGTACTCCCAGGTCTATTTTATATTAGTCCCCCCCTAATGACCAGCTCAATTCGATATTAGAATTGGCAGGTGATACGCGAACATATCCTTGCATTTCCTGATGCAGAGCACTACAGAAGTCAGTACAGTAGAAAGGCCAAACGCCTACCTTCTTAGGCTCCCATACAGAGGTCTTTGTCTGCCCAGGCATAATCAGAAGCTCTGAAGTATTCTGACCGATGATGGCAAAGCCATGAGGCACATCAAAATCCTGCTCGTGATTTGTGATATGGAAATACACTTTATCGCCCACCTTGATTCCTTCTATGTTATCCGGGGTAAAGTGACTTCTAATGGTGGACATATAGATATGAACTTCGTTTCCGTCTCGTTCCACTCTAGCCTGTGAGGGATCTAGGACAGCAGCGGGATGTTTGTTTTCATCCAATCTGTAAATCTTTTTGGATTTGGAGGCCAACATTTCAGCAGGAATACCCGCCGCGTAGTGAGGCTCACCATGTGTAGGGAAGTCATACAGTAGCTCCATCTTTTCACCCGTGATATCATAGATCTGCGCAGAATGCTCCATTTCTGGACCTGTGGGTAGATACCGATCTTTGGTGATCTTATTCATAGCTACCACGTACTTACCAAATGGCTTTCTTGAATTACCACCAGGAATCATGAGGTGACCTACTGAATAAAAGGTAGGCTTTCTATCGATGACCTCCCAGGTACCTAACTTCCACTTCACTACCTCAGAAGAGATAAAAAAGGTCGTGTAAGCATTACCCTCTCCATCAAACTCCGTGTGCAATGGCCCTAAACCACCACTCTTCACAGTTCCTGCCAGCACATCCTCAAACTTCAAAATCGGGATACCATAAGCTTCCCCGTCGAATTTCTCACCTTCTATCGCAGCGATCATTTTATCAAAGGAGTGTATCGTAAGGTCTGCTGATAATTTACCATTGCCTATGATATACTGACCTGTAGGGTCCACATCACATCCGTGTGGAGACTTGGGAGTGGGGAGGAAAAACACAGCCCCTGGAACCTGAAGAGGATCCACAGTAAGCACCTCTTTTTTCATCGTGGTCGTGGCAGTATGAGTCGCTTCATCATAGATATTATGAGCATACTCAGCAGGCATCAATGTACCTCCACCATTATTCACATACTCTTCTATCTTTTTCCAGTTCACCGCAGCGATGAAATCCTTGTCATTTTGAGATGAATTCACCTCTTGTAGCGTGCTTGCTTCTTCGGTGTTATACGTAGTAAAGAAGAACCAGCCGTGAGAATCTCCCCTACCTGGGTGCGATAAATCGTAATTAAAACCAGGCATCATCAACTGGAATTTAATATCCATGTGTCCATGCTCAGGGTCTACGCTGATAAATGAAAGTGATCCTCGGAAATTACCCTCGTACTCATTGATAGGCATATCTCGCTGAGGGATAGGAACAGAGAAACGAGTACCTGCCACCACATATTCCGTATTTTCGGTAATGAAGGAGGAGCTATGGTTTCCCGCACTATTTGGAACCTCGATTATTTCTTCCGTTTCAAACGTCGTAAGACTGATTCTAGCAATTCTAGGGGTATTGTTTCCATTGATGAAAATCCACCGACCGTCTAACTCACCATTAGTCTGCGAAATATCGGGGTGGTGAGCATCATCCCACGGAACAAAGCCAAAGGATGTTTCTAACATGGGCTTGGTTTCTTCAGAATACCCGTATCCTGAAGTAGGGAACTGCGAAAAAACCGGGATCTCTTTAAACATCCGGCCAGAAGGCAGGCCATAAACGGTCAGATTACCACTATAGCCGCCTGACATAAAGGCGTAAAATTCGTCTTGCTCACCAGGAGCCACATAAACTTTTTCCGCTGCACTGGAATTCAGTGCTCCATTAGAGCCGCTGCCATTACCACAGCCGGCTAGGAGTACAGCCATCCCGAGAAGGGATAAAAGATGATATTTAACGTTTTTCATAATGCTGGTTATTAATTTAAATGTTTAGGTTTTGGGTTGGTGCTTATTCTTCAGGAAGAATGACCTTATCGACCACATGGACAATTCCATTTCCTCCTTTTATGCTCGCTATTATTTTAGCGCCTCCGATGAAAACATCATCACCTTTGACTTCCACCGTGACATTGGTATCATCGGCCTGTCCGAGCTTATCGAAATTCTTTAAGAATTCCTTATCGTAGTTACCGGCGGTCACATGATGTTTCAGAATAGTCGCTAAGGTTTCTTTATTTTCTGGCTTCAGTAGATCTTCCACCGTTCCTGCTGGAAGCGCATCGAAAGCCGCATTAGTAGGCGCAAAAACCATCAATGGCCCCGCATTGACCAGGGCATTTTCTAAGTCCGCAGCTTGTACAGCCGCCACAAGCGTGGTATGGTCGGGAGAGCCTATGGCTATTTGTAATACATTGGGCACCGACTCATCGTCCTCGATAAAGGCCTGACCGGCTTCTTTTAAGTCATCAGTAGTGGCATCACTCCCAGATTCCTGAGAAGTGGATGAGCCAGTACAGCTGAAAATAAGCCCTACCACTACTAAAAATGGGATAATTTTAATGCATGTATTCTTCATGATTTCTTTACTCAAGTGTTCTAAAATATTCTAAAATGTCTCTTGCCTGCTCTTCAGTCATGTTTTGATTTGCCATGGCTGCACCGTTAAACTCTATCAATAAGTCTTTTGCGCACTGATCTTCTTCCACCATAAGCTGGGGCTCGAGGATCATATTCATAATCCATTCCGGACTCCTTCTTTTCATTATACCTGTGGGATTAGGACCAATAAATCGTTTGTCAGTTTTGTGACATGCGCTACAGTTGGTTTTAAACATAGCCGCTCCGGAAGCCACCATCTCAGGATCGATCTCTGGGTCTAAGATCAGGTTCTGAATAGGGCCTACCCCTTTTTCGTCTAAGGTGATTCTTTGTGATGCAGGTACGTCAGATTGACTATTATCCACCTCAGTGGTGGCCTGAGAGCTAGTATTACCAGACTCTCCTCCTCCGCAGCTTATAAGTAAGCCTAGAACCATCGCATAAAGTATTCGACTTAATGATTTCATAGTGTTTTAAGTTTGGGTTCTTTTTAATTAATTACGTCAGAAGGCTAAAAAGAGAATATCTCTTCCGCTTTGAGACCAAATGTAGAGGGGAAGTCTGGGAACTAATATGATAAAGATCATATTTCGGACAAATTTATCTTTTATTCTGATGTCATCTAAAATTCAGATATTGTGCTATGTTTTCAAAAGCCTGCGAATATGCGATAAGGTCATTGATCTACGTGACCGAAAAATCAAAAAATGGAGAAAGAGTCAGTGTTACAGATATTTCTACCGCAGTGGAATCTCCATTTGCCTTTACCGGCAAAACATTACAGAAATTAGTAAAACAAGATATTATCTCCTCAGCAAAAGGGCCCAATGGAGGTTTTTACATCACAGAGGAGCAGGCCAAAGCCAATCGCCTCGCTGACGTCGTCTCACTTATAGATGGTAATGCAGTATTCCAAGGTTGCGGACTCGGATTAAAAATATGCAAAGAAAACCAGCCCTGCCCTCTACACCAGAATTTTAAAGAGATTCGAAAGCAACTGAAAAAGATGCTCCAATCTACCACGGTGGCAGAGCTGGCAGAATCACAGGCAACACAAAAGACCTTTCTCAATAACATAAATAGAAACTAATATGTCAGTAGAAAACCTAGAAAAAAAAGAAGTTGGAGCTTGGGTAAAAGACGATTACCGAAATGCCAAAATATTCAAGAAATACAACATCGACTTCTGCTGCGGAGGTAATAAACCCCTCGATACAGTTTGCGAAACTAAAGGACTATCCTTGGATAAAATCTTATCAGAACTCCAAATCGAATCCAGTCAAGGCGGAGCTCAATCCATAGACTATAAATCATGGCCACTAGACCTTTTAGCCACCTATATCGAGCGTACGCATCATGTTTTCGTAAGAGAAAATATTCCGGCCATACAGGGATTTTTGGATAAACTTGTGAAAGTACATGGTAGTCGACATCCCGAGCTTAGTGATATTAGATCTCTATTCCTGGAAATTTCCGAAGAACTACTCCAGCATATGGAGAAAGAAGAAGAGCTCCTTTTCCCTGAAATCAAAAAAGCTAGCGACATCTATGCTGTTTTCGAAGAAAGAAAAAGTAAAATAGCTGATTTGATCGCCGTAATGGAAGCCGAACACGAAAATGCCGGAGATATATTTCGCCAGATATCCCAACTCACCTCGAATTATACTCCTCCAGCAGATGCCTGTACCACCTATAAAGTGACCTATAAAATGCTTCAAGAATTTGAAGACAATCTGCACCTGCACGTACACTTAGAAAACAACATTTTATTCCCTGCCACGCAGAAGAACTGAATGCTACATTAGGATCAAAACTTGGTAGATCAGTACACCCGAAAAACCTAAGCTAGTTTTCGGGTGTTTTTTTTGTGATTTATCCACACTAATTTTCCAAAGATTTTCACCGCCTATTAAATCCTAAATCCAATATGCGTCATCTCCTTGTTTTTTTCCTAGCATCCCTTGCTATAGTATCGCAGAGCTATGCTCAAGAAGAATCCCTACCTGCCACCTATTCATACTTCGACCTTGTCCGCCCGGTATTTTCTGGCCAAAAAGCCTATGAAACAGTGTCTTTCGTAGAAAAATATTGGAGACTGGCAGGAAATACTGGTTTTAATGAAACCGTATTCTTATTGGCTACCGAATTAGAAAAAGCAGGGTATGTTTTGGAAGAAAAGGCCAATGCTGATACAAGATTTACCTACCGAATAGAAAAAAGACCTATGTCAGGCCCAACATGGGAACCTGTTGATGCAAGCCTGAAGATCATTGGCGAAGAAAATCCTTTGCTAGATTTTTCGAGCAATAGAAATATGATGTATCAATTTTCGTCTTCAACACCAGACTCTGGAATTCAAGCCGAGGTAATCTATATCTCCACTTTGAAGGATCTAAATGAGATAGACTTGGAAGGCAAAATTCTCTTTTCTGATCAGCTTTCCTATAGAAGACTGAGTGCTATAGAGGGAGTCGCAGGGATATTGACCTATGATAATCCCGAATACCTGCAGCCAGAAAAAAATCAAACCTCTATTCAATTCCGAGGCTTGAGATATGAAAAAAGCAAGGAAAAATGGGCAATTGCACTTTCCTATGAAGCGAAAGAAAAACTGAAAATGGCGCTGGTCAAAGGAAAAGTAGAATTGGATGTGCGGCTTCAGACCAAAATCTATGAATCGGAGGAACTTACTTTAGTTGCTCAGGTGAAAGGATCTCAAAAGCCCTTGGAAAGCTTGATGTTCTCTGCACATATCCAGGAACCAGGAGCGAACGACAACGCATCAGGAGTGGGCGCCCAGCTGGAAATGGCAACACTGACAGCAAACTTGATTGAATCCGGCCAGCTCGATCTTTCTCGGACTCTAACTTTTCTCTGGGGTGACGAGATCATTTCCACCAGAAGGTATGTTGAAGAAAAAGAAAAACGCCAAACTGAAATTAAATGGGGGATCTCGTTGGATATGGTAGGAGAAAACACGGATGTTACTGGGGGCACATTTCTAATTGAGAAAATGCCTGATCCAAGCGCCATTTGGACTCGAGGTGAGGATAAACATACCGAATGGGGAGGTCGTCCACTGAAGGTGGAGGATATGAAGCCTCATTACTTGAATGACTTTATTCTCAACGTATTTCAAAATCAAGGAAAGAATGCGAACTGGCAGGTGGAAACTAATCCTTTTGAGGGAGGAAGTGATCACACACCCTTTTTGAATGCCAATATTCCAGGATTGTTACTTTGGCACTTTACGGATCAATTTTATCATACGGATAATGACAGATTGGATAAAGTATCTCAAGAAACACTGAAAAATGTGGCTACGGGAGCTTTAGTCAGCGCCTACACCCTTTTGAATGCCGATGAATCAACCGCCTCTCAAATGGCTAAATTAATTTTGCAGGCTGCAAAATCCAGACTTCAAACAGAGTTTGAATTGAGTCAAAAAGCTATCCAAGCTGGTGAAGATCCTGAAGAAGAAAAAATCATCTTACAAACCTGGACGGATTGGTACTTGGCCAGCTTAGAAGGAATTGTGGATATAGCCTCTGTGAATGAAATCAAAAGTACCCAAGAGGAACTCAGTGCATTCTCTGGAAAGCTATTGAAGCAACTTTAGCCTTATTGACTTCTTAAACCAAATGCTCTCTTGGGATTATCGATCAGAAGCATTTTCCAATCTTCTTTAGTAAACCCTCTTCCATCCAATTCAGGAACTAAATCTGTGAATATCGCAGTAAAAGGCTGAAAATCTCCTCCATTTTCCTCACCGGGCTTGTACCATCCTGCATCATGAGAAATCAACACATGATCTAGAAAATCATTCTCCTTGGCAAAAAGTAATCGATCAATATAGGAATCAAGTTCCCAACCAATCCCATCCCAGGAAATCCAGATTCCCAAATCTGCTGCTTTTTTGAAGTTCTCGAAATCGGATTCATTTTGAGCATGAACCCAGACAAAAGCCGAAGGATCAATTCCCATTTCTTGCAAAATCGCCACTTCCTGAGCAGCCGCAAACCAAGGACCTGTATGAGAGACAATTCGTAAACCAGTCTTCTGAAAAGTTAGCCCAGCAGCTCGCACAAGCTTGCCGTCCACCTCTCGCAGCGGATTTTCCGCATTTACAGAAATCTTGATAAAGCCAGGCTTAATTCCTGCACTCTCCAGACCATTTTCAAAATCTGAAATCCAGCGTTGGGCAAGTTGCTCTGCAGTCTCCGAAAAGGCGTAGTCAGGGAGATATTTCCCATCCACAGCCCCATAGAGGCCGGTGTTCGTCAGAATCATAAGCCCAGATTGCTCGCTTAATATCCTGAGTAGTTCAGGATCCTTGCCCAAAAAAGAAGGAGTACAATCAAAAATAGATTTTACTCCAAATCGCTTCACTTCAAGCAAATAAGGCAAAACTTTGGCGATCACTTCTTCACGATTGTAACGATCCTGAGAAACAGAATCAGCCCCGATAAAATCCACAAGCATGTGTTCGTGGATTAGAGTTAGTCCCAAAGAATCTAAATCATGAGTCCCTGTCACCGCATTGAAATATCTACTAGGCACCTCCCTTTCTTGTGAGGTACAAGCAATCAGGATGACAAACAAAGCCGAGTGGATAATGATTTTTTTCATCATAATTTCAATGGTTGTTCGGAAAGTAATAAGCTTTGAATTGTAATTCACTTTTTTGCCCTTTCTACCAATTTAACAAAACTCACCTAAGCCGGACAGCGATACCCAAATAAGCATTCTTCATATGCAAATTTTTTAATAGTTCTAAGTACGAAGGTTTGAGATTTCGGATGAATTAATAATTCATCACAAAAAAAATCCCGTAATTATAAGGCCATTGATTATAGAAAACGACTTGATTATGAAAAGATTACTGTTTGGAATTATCTCTCTTCTATTCTTTGGTCTAATTTATAGCTGCAACACTCAGTCACAGAAAAAAGAATCAAATCTAAATAATGGATTTATTCTATCAGAATCTGACCTAGCAGATTACGAAAAAGATATAGATCATCAAGTATTGCTTGCTGCATGGGGTGATCGCGAGGGAGAATCCATCCGGACTGGAGAACATATTTACAATAACATCTGCTTCAATTGCCATGGTAATCCTGAACAAGAAGGCTCCATCCCTAACGCTTTCAAGTTTTGGAAGGATGAATTCAAGGTTGGTAAAGATCCATATTCAATTTATCAAACATTGACAAGAGGATATGGATCTATGCCTCCGCAAGTCAATTTGACACCTGTAGAAAAATATGATCTAATCCATTACTTAAGGGAGGAATTCTTAAAAGAAAAAAACCCGAACCAATATTTCGAAGTGGACTCGACATACCTTGTAAGCCTACCCTCTGGTAGTACCACAGGACCGGCTGCCAAAGAATTTAAACCTTGGGCTGAAATGGATTATGGTAATTTTTTGATCAACACATACGAATTAGCTGGTTCTAATACCCCTCCAAGGGAACGATCCTCAGGTCCCGCCCCCTTGCCTGATGAAAATCTCATCAATTCAAATTTTGCATACAAAGGGATTGCTATTAGACTTGATGAAGGTAAAGGGGGAGTTGCAGCAGGCAAGGCTTGGATCCTGTTTGACCATGATCTGATGCGGGTGGCAGGTGCATGGACTGGAGAGGGTTTTATAGATTGGGAAGCTATTTTATTCAATGGAAGGCACAACATATCCCCAAGGACAATAGGGGATCTTCATTTCGAAAATCCTGTATCTCCAGCATGGGCAAACCCGCAAACTGGAAGTTTTGATGATCCAAGATTTACGGCCCGAGACCAACGGAAATTTGGGCCTTTGCCACGCGAATGGACTCATTTTAAGGGATTATATCAGTATAATGATCGGGTAATCGTATCGTATACCGTAGACCAAGCTGAGGTCTTAGAAACTTTTGGGCTTGAGTTATTTGGAAACACCCCTGTTTTTTCCAGAACAATGAACATCTCACCAACAGGGAAAGCCCTTAAAATGAGAGTTGCAAAAGTGGGAACCTCCGTGGTATTGATTGGTGAAGGAGCCATCTTGAAAGATCAGGGCGAATTCAAGGTTTTGGAAGTCAAGCCAAATCAGGCGTTGCAAATCAAAATATTGATTTCGCGGGCAGAAAGCTCTGAACTCAAAGAGTTTGCTCAATTTTCATCTCGCCCAGAAGATTTAAGGAACATGATTAAAGGCGGTTCTAAAAGGTATCCCCAAAAATTGACAACAACTATTCAAAAAGGGGAGCAAGAAGGTCCATTTCAGGTGGATATAATGAATCCTCCCTTCGACAGTCCATGGAAAAATCAATTTAGATTAAGTGGTCTTGACTTCTTTAAAGACTCAAACAAAGGCGTGATCTGCTCCACTGATGGAGATATATGGCTTGTTGAGGGCTTTTTAGAAAATTCAGGAGAATTATCCTGGCAAAGAATCGCCTCGGGTTTATTCCAACCCCTAGGTATTAAGATAGTGGATGAAGAAATCTTTGTGACTTGTCGGGATCAATTGGTTAAACTTCATGATTTGAACGGAGACCAAGAGACGGACTTTTATGAAAGCTTCAACAACGATCATCAAGTAACAGACCATTTCCATGAATTTGCAATGGGTCTTCAAGTGGATAAGAAAGGTAATTTTTACTACGCTAAAAGCGGACGGCACGCTCGAGAGGCCCTTGTTCCTCAGCACGGCACATTGATGCGCGTGAGTAAAGATGGACGTTCAAGTGAAATAATTGCCACGGGATTTAGAGCCGCAAATGGTGTTTGTATCAATCCTGACGGCACATTCATTGTCACAGATCAGGAAGGCCACTGGAATCCCATGAATCGGATCAATTGGGTAAAAGAAGGTGGATTTTATGGGAATATGTTTGGATATAATCCCCCCGAAGATAGTACAGAAAGCGGCATGGAGCTACCAATGGTATGGGTAGACCGTGATATAGATCAATCTCCCTCCGAGCTTCTTTGGGTTAACAGTAAAAAATGGGGAGCCCTCAATGGAAAACTTTTAAACTTCTCATACGGATACGGGAAAATTTTCGTCATCCCTCACGAGACTATTGGAAATCAGGTACAAGGAGGCATAGTTGAGCTCCCAATACCCAGATTCTCTACGGGTGTGATGCGTGGCAGATTTAATCCCGGTGATGAGCAATTGTACCTATGTGGCTTATCCGCTTGGGGATCCACTCAACCGCAATTGGGAGGTCTTTATAGAATTCGGAAAGTAGACCAACCTTTGTCAATCCCAATAGGGATCAAGGCTTCTAGCGAAGGTATTGAGTTGGCTTTTAGCGATGATCTCGATCGTGAAAGTGTGAGTGAAATCAGCAATTACAGAGTTAAAATATGGGATCTTTTGCGTTCAAGGAAGTATGGATCCAAGCATTACAATGAAAAACCCTTGAGCGTTGCAAATGCATCTCTCAGCAGAGACAATCGCACGATTCTTTTGACCATACCAGATATAAAGCCGACATGGGGAATGGAAATCACCTATGAGTTATCTAATGAAAATGGAAAAACCGTTTCTGGATCTATTCAAAACACCATTTATCAACTAGGATCAAGTCCGTCGAACTAGTTCTGATCTATTGTCGGTTTTTTTTTCCTTATATTTCTAATAACCTAAAATAACCGATATATGGAAACATTTAATAGTCCACTAGAGGCCTTCGCACATTGGGTAAATACTACACCAAACAAAACGTTCCTGAGACAACCGATCAATCGAGTTTTTAAGGAATACACCTATAAAGAAGCAGATCAAGAAATTCGGAAAATAGCTTCAGCTCTCCATGGAATGGGGATTTCCAAGGGAAGTCATGTAGCAATTCTTTCCAAGAACTGTGCACACTGGATCATGGCAGATCTCGCCATTATGATGGCAGAATGCATATCCATCCCCATTTATCCGACCTTAGGCGCAGAGTCCATTCATGAAATATTGGTACATAGTGAATCCAAAGCCATTATTGTTGGCAAGCTGGACGATTATAGTCAACAGAAATCAGGCATTCCCGACATTCCAATCATTGGTGTGAAGCTTTATGACATCAACGAACAATATGAATGGGATCAGCTAGTAGCTAGTAATGAACCCATCCAAGGATTGGTTGAACAAAAACCTGAAGATCTCATGACCATCATGTACACCTCAGGAACCACAGGAAGTCCAAAAGGGGTGATGCATACAGTTGGTACTTTTAATACCTTGCTGAGTACTGCACGAGACGTGATCAAATTACCAAATCAACCAAGATACTTCTCGTATCTACCAATGACTCATATTGCCGAAAGGGCCGGGATAGAGCTCTCTGCGGTCTACCGAGGTGCCGAGGTAAGCTTTCCTGAGTCACTTGAAACCTTTGGCGAAGACTTAGCTTCTGTACAGCCCGACACCTTCTTTGGTGTACCCAGAATTTGGCAAAAATTCCAAGAAAAGATTCTGGAAAAAATGCCTCAAAAGAAACTGGACAGACTGATTGGCTTGCCGATTTTGGGTAACATCGTAAAGAAGAAGATTCGAAAGAAGCTTGGCCTATCCGTATCAGCGGCTAATTTTTCGGGTGCTGCCCCAATCGCAGTAAGCTTGATGCAATGGTATTCGAAGCTTGGAATAGAAATCAATCAAGCCTATGGAATGACAGAAGACTGTATCCTCTCACATTTCAATTTACCGGGCGCTAATAAATTCGGCACAGTTGGAAGGCCACTGCCCGGAGTTACTTCAAAATTATCGGCAGAAGGCGAAATTCTTATTAAGAGTGATTGCCTAATGAAAGGCTACTACAAAGAACCAGAGAAAACTGCTGAGATGTTTACCCAAGATGGCTTTTTGAAAACAGGTGATATTGGAGAATTTGATCATGATGGATACCTCACTATTACTGGGCGAATCAAAGATCAATTTAAAACAGATAAGGGAAAGTATATCAGCCCAGCACCAATCGAACTGGAATTATTGAAAAATGGAGATATAGACCAAGTATGTATTGTGGGTACCGGTATTCCGCAGCCCCTAGCGCTGGTGGTTGTTTCGGAAGCAGGAAAGTCCAAAGGAAAATCGGAACTGGAAAAATCACTGATGGGTACGGTCAGAGATCTCAATCCCAAACTGGAGAGTTACGAGAAAATCTCGAAAGTAATTGTCATGTCAGAGGATTGGTCCGTAGATAACGGACTCTTGACACCTACGCTCAAAGTGAAGCGAAATAGAGTGGAAGAAATACATCGAGACAAGTATGGAGAATGGTTCAACTCCCCAGACCCAGTGGTCTACGAGTCTTAAAAATCAATAGAGAAGTGGAAAACGGATTTTCCACTTCTCTTTTTTTGAGCATTGTGTTCGGGCTCCTTAACAGCTTTTATAAAAATGCTTTTGGGCAAGTTTAGCCTCAATTTCTTTAGCGGTTTTGGTGATGGATAGCCCACCCAGATTCGTACATCTCAAAGTATTTGGAATACTTTTTCCCACCTCATACATGGTCTCAATTACCTCGTCGAGCGGAATCAAATGATCGTAACTCGCTAAAGCCATATTTGCACAAGACAGCGCATTTGATGCGGCCATCACGTTCTTATTAAGACACGGAGCTTCCACTCGGTTACCAATGGGATCACAGATCATTCCCAAAGAACTCTGCAAAGCCATAGAAGCGGCAGAAATACTCTGATTCAGATTTCCCCCTGCCAAGCTCACAATTGCGGCTGCAGCCATGGTAGACCCAGATCCACATTCCGCTTGACATCCACCAACCTCAGCCGCAAAGGTAGAATGGGCTGCTATAAACACTCCAATCAAACCAGCTACCATTAAAGCTTTGACGGTATCCTCATCCGATAATCCCAAAGAATCCGCGACACCAAGAACAGCTCCAGGCATCGCACCGCAGGAGCCTGCCGTCGGAGCTGCGACTATGACACCCATTGAACTTTTTACCTCCATGATTGCCGACACATACATGATGATTCTGTTTAAAACATCTCCATCAATCAATTTCTTATCTTCCATCATGGACTTGAAATTCACAGATTGGGGTCCTAAAATCCGATCTTCAAACTTGGTTCCTTTGAGTCCAGTTTCCACTGCATTTTTTAGAATCACTCGAATCTCATCCATTTTAGAAAGTACCTCTTCCTCTGAAATATTTCCTCGAATACTTTCATATCGTACTGCCAGCTGCCACAAGCTCAGATTTTTATCCTTGTTGTACTCCAGCATTTCCTCGCAGGTGATAAAGGGCACCTTTAGGTTCTTTACTGCCAAAATCGGAAGGACTGGATTGATTTGCTTGATCTGAGTTACCCCTGGAATTTCTTTGAGCACATCAATCAAAACAGCATCCAAAAAACTTGATGAAGTAAAAATTAAAAGTTCATCCTCTACTAGTTCCACATCAATCATCTCACCGATTCCAGACCTGCGAAGGTACTCATTGAGTTTTGGAGGATCGCTAGAATAGACTACAGTAACAAATTGATCTCCAGCCAAGGAAACCTCCACCCCATCAATTTCTATCACCTCAATCATTCCACCTCCTGTGGAATTGGCAATAACCTGATGAGTTTCCCATGGGTTCTTTAAGGTGATTTGGTAGGTATTGGGATGATCGTACTTGAGGTCTTTGATATTTATTTTCACCTGAATACCTGCTCCCGCCAAATGTGTTTCTGATTCAACCAATCGCTCGTCATAGGCTTCCCATCCTAGAAAGCCTCCAAATAAACCCATATCAGAGCCTTGATCCTTGTGTGTCGTAGCCAAAGATCCATTTGGATCAAAATCTATTTCAATACTTGAGATCACCCCACCCATCAAGTCATGGCAGATTCTGCCGATCCTTAAGGCCGCGGCGCAATGCGAACTGGATGGCCCTCTCATCACTGGGCCTACGACGTCATTAAAAATACTAGGATAGCTCATAGCTTAATTTTTAGAGTTGCAAACTTTAGTACCAAACATCAAAAGCTTAATACATTAGACCATGAGCACAAAACACAGCTAAAGCTCTATATTTCAATATCTTGCTTTGGTCCAAAGTCAAGATCGTGAAAGTTTTTCACACTTTCAAACCCGCAAAGAATAACCCAAATTTTCGCTCGTACCCTGAAATGACATGGGCTATACAATTCAGGAAAAATAAGCATATTTAAAAAGGAGCTATTTTTTAGCTTTCGTCCTCTTCCCCAAAAAGTGTCTTCAATTCCAATGCATCCAAACCCTTCTCTTCTTTGAGAAAACGACCAAAACTAGCTGTATTTCCATGTGTTAAATAGACTTTTTCAGCCTCAGTCGCTTCGATGGCCGAGATTAATCCTTCCCAATCAGCATGATCTGACAAAATGAAACCACGATCTGCGGCTCGCCTTCGTCTTGACCCTCGAACGGCCATCCAACCCGAGCAAATACCGGTTTGATAGGGAGTGAATTTCTTCATCCATGGGGTATTCATGGAAGCAGGAGGGGCAATAATTAAGGCTCCTTGGTAGGCCGATTTAGGTAAATCTGCCGTCACCAATTTCACATCGCGAAGCTCAATTCCATTTCTGATAAGGGCTTGATTTGTATTCCAAATTGCCCCATGAACATACACCTCACCAATCTCCTGATCTAAGTTTTGAATGATTCGCTGCGCTTTCCCGAGGGAATAAGCAAAAAGAACTGAATTTCTCCCTGCTGTAGCATTCTCTTTCCACCAAGAATTGATTTGATTAAAAATTTCTGATTGGCTTTCCCATTTGTAAATCGGAAGCCCGAAGGTGCATTCAGAAACAAATTCATGACAGCGGACTGGCTCAAAAGCTTCTGATAAGCCATCGTCCTCCACTTTATAGTCACCACTTACCACTGCAATTTTTCCACCGTATTCTAGGCGTATCTGAGCCGAACCAGGAATATGACCTGCTGGATAGAGCGAAATTTGAACTCCATTTATTACCAACTTTTCCCCGTAACCTAGGGTTTCTAAACTCAGGTCAGCTCCCAACCGAAGTTTCATTACCTCAGCCGAGTCATGATGAGCTAAATAATGCTTCATACCCCATCTCGCATGGTCAGAATGTGCATGGGTGCAAATAGCCATCTCCACTGGCCTCCAAGGATCTATGTAAACATCAGCCTGAGGACAATAAAGACCAGATTTGGTGAGTTCAAGAAGTGACAAAAGTTATGGTTTAGGTTGATCCTTTAAGCTAGGAAATCAATTTCGAATTCTCTAAACTTCTTGGACTGCTTGATCAGCCTTGGCGTAACTCAATCTTGACAACCTCTCCCCTCGGTGGTATTCATCCAAACCTGAAACGGTGACTGTATCCATCGCATTCAAATCAATGGAACCATCCGATCGAAGCCCTTTTTCCTCCAAAAAAATATGGGAGATGCTACCAATGACCAAAACTGTTTGGTTGACTTTAAGCGTTTGGCTTTCGACTAGTTCACAAGCAATTTTCACTGGGCTATTTTTCACAAATGGTGCCCCAAATCCATTCAAAAATTCTGACTGAATCCCTGTGCCATCAAACTCTGATCCTTCCCATCGTGCTGAGGCCCAATGCGCCTCTTTATAAAACTCCTGGGTAACATGATTCAAGGTGAAAAATCCGGTTTCGAGGATATTTTCAAGCGTATCACGCTTTACGGTATGCGGTCTGAAAAGCACGCCTACCATGGGTGGATTGGCACCCACATGAAAAACTTGTGAAAAGGGCGCCAGATTACTCTCCCCAGATTTACTTTGAGTACCAATCAGATTGAGACTTTTATATCCTGATAAGCAATTGATGAGGTTTCTTCTGTAGAAAGAATCCAGCTCCATCATTTCATCATAGTCAAAGTGCCTGGTCATTTGGAAATCGCCTCTTCGATGGATTGACAATATTGAATATCCAACTGATCAATGATGTTATCAGGGTAGTTTTCCAAAATTTGAGCTTTTGCTATCTGCACCATTTTTTCAAACCACTTTTCTGCAGGTAGAATTTTTCGGTGGGTTTTCACACCATGCTTCAGCATTTCTTTTTTCCAATGGATGAAATACCACTCCATAGTTGGTTGATGAAAGGCCCGAAGTGCCCTTTTATCGAAGATGAATTTTTCATAGTCTCCAGCCTTCACTATTTCCGCGATTTGCTGAAATACATTTTTAAACTCTTCGATGGCCACATAATCCCTGTTGAGGCGACAAATAATAATTTTGTGACCCTGACTAGTATAGACGCTCGCATCTCTCAAATCGAGCACTAAATCAAAATTATCGATTTCTGAATGAGTAAGTACATCTGTCATTTTCGTCAGAATTAGTTAGTAAACTCCATTATTACGGTGGGCTTGAGTAGTATTCAACTCCTCTTTAAACTTACCCAAACTGTTCTCAAGATTTTCTGCATACTCCAGGGTGGTACGGAGCATTGCTTGTTGAGATTGAATTTGCTCTTTGAGCCGACATAGCTCTTGATTCATTTCTGCCAGCTTTGACTCATACTGATTCTTGAGTCTAACTTTTTCAAGCTGGACTTTCTTTAACTCTTCCTTAAAAAGAAGGAATGACTCAGGCGGTGTCTTCATTATTCACGAATCTTTCATCTCGGGACAATACCCGATTAAACTACCATTTTCAACCAAAATTGTTTAACGAATTACCGACATCCCACCATCTAGGTGCAAAATTTGGCCGGTCATCCAGGAAGATTCTTCCGAAAGAAGATATCGACTCGCTGCGGCAATGTCCTCTGGAGTCCCCACTCTGCCAAGAGGATGTCGCTTATCAGATGCCTCTCGTTTTTCTGGCGACGCTAAAAGTTGATTAGCTAAAGGAGTATCCGTCAAAGAGGGAGCTATTGCATTCACTCGGATTTTCTGAGGTGCCCATTCGGCAGCAAGAGAACGTGTCAAACCTTCCACTGCGCCTTTTGCCGAGGCAATACCAGAATGAAAACCCATACCCATCTGTACAGCAACTGTGCTGAAAAGAACTACTGAAGCACTTTCAGATTTTTTAAGACCTTTCAAACAAGCTTGCAATACTCGAACCGCCCCAAAAAAATTGATTTCCATTTCTTCTTTGAAAGCATCGAGTCCTATTCTGTGAAAAGGTTTGAGTTGGATGGTCCCAGGGCAATAAACTACCCCATCGATCACCTCTGGTAATCCCTCCATTTCAAAGGGTTCTTGAGTCACATCCAAAGGATGTGTACCTTCCCCACTTTTCGAATACAAATACAAGGTTGCTCCTTCATTTCTGAGGTTTTCTGAGATACTTTTACCGATCCCAGAGTTCCCTCCTACAATTACAAAATTCTTATTTTTCATTATCTCACTCATTGATTTATAAAGCTTTTGTTGCAGGCTATTGTTTGACAATACACAAAAAAACCGAGTCATCGACCCGGTTTTTTCATGTTGGTTTAGTCCTTATGAGTTTTTGTTACTTTTCTAAATTGATGTACTTCAAGAATTCGTTGCGAGCCTGCTCATCATGCTCAAATTTTCCTGAGTAAAATGATGTGACAGTAGAACTGTTAGTGTCCTGCACGCCTCGTGAACTTACACACATATGATAGGCATCCATGATCACAGCCACATCGGTAGTTCCCAAAGCTTCCTTCAGCTCATTCCCGATTTGCATGGTAAGCCGCTCCTGAACTTGAGGTCTTTTGGAGTAATACTGTACGATTCGATTGATCTTGGACAAGCCAATCACATCACCGTTGGAAATGTATGCCACGTGTGCCTTTCCATAAATCGGCACGAAGTGGTGCTCGCAATGGGAATGGAACGTGATGTCCTTCTCAACAAGCATTTCTTTATACTTGTATTTGTTTTCAAAAAGCTTGGCAGCTGGTTTATTCTTAGGATTAAGTCCACTGAAAACTTCCTTCACATACATCTTAGCTACACGGTGCGGCGTACCCTTCAAACTGTCGTCTGAAAGATCCAAGCCCATGATATTCATTATTTCGCGAAAATGCTTTTCGATCAATTCGATTTTAAGGTCGTCATCCATTTCGAATGCATCCTCTCTTAAGGGAGTCTCAAGGCTTGTGCCTACATGCTCCTCTCCTAGTTCTTCCATTCGTTCCTTGGATAACTCAATGTCCATTGTACTCAACAAAGTTTCTTTCTGTTTCATAGAGTCTGATTTTCAACTCAAATTTATCGTCAATTTTCGCTCTTAATTTTTTCCAAATTACCACCGCCATATTTTCGGCAGTTGGATTAAGATTTCGAAATTCTTCGGTATCTAAGTTTAAATTTTTGTGGTCAAATTTATTTAATATCTCGGCTTTGATCAGATCGCTCAAAAGCTTCATGTCGTACACATAGCCTGTTTCAGGATCGATTTCGCCAATCAGTTCAACTATCATATCGTAATTGTGACCATGATAGTTTGGGTTATTGCATTTCCCGAAAACCGCCTTATTTTTTTCATCAGACCAAGCTGGATTGTGAAGCCTATGGGCGGCGTTAAAATGCTCTTTTCGAAATACTGATACTCTCATTGCTTTCTTGAACAGAGATTTTTGAACTTTTGTTTAATTATTTTCATTTTTCTTTAAACAAAATTTACAAATCTCTCTGGACCAGTGAATTGTTGTTAAAATTTGAAAGGCGAAGTTACAAAATAAAATTTCGTCTCTTCCGTTAAAACAACGAAGCTGCGGCTCAGAGTTCAATTTACCCCAAATGGACTCTGCCAATCACCCATTCCGACAGCCTAACTTATTGATATATAGCAATTTTATTCTCATCAAATGGGTCTTAAATTTGCACATTGAAAAATTATGATGCTTCGATTTATTCTATTTACCACATTATTTGGCTTTGCCGTTCTTCCTATCACTTCCAAAGATCAAATGGAAATTCAAGCCGAACCTTTGAATATGGGAGAGATTCTTTATCAAAACCTTCAAGTCAGCGAATATCCTTTGCCAAACAAGGAAGTATTTGATTTGGCCTATGCTGGCTGGACCAAACTTCAAAAGGATTTAAAATCAGAAATTTTGACGATTATTGATTTCAGCCTGCCATCCACAGAAAGAAGGATGTGGGTAATTGATCCTATTGCGGAGAAAATATTAAGCCATACCGTAGTGTCACATGGGCGAAACTCTGGTGATCTTATGGCCACCCGCTTTTCCAACCGACCTGAGTCCTACCAAAGCAGTTTAGGGTTCTACAAAACAGCTGAAACCTATTACGGAAAACACGGGTATTCCTTAAAACTTGATGGGTTGGAAGAAAAATTCAATAGCCAAGCGCGTAACCGAGCCATCGTCATCCATGGTTCAGATTATGCTCGCGAGGAGTTTGCTAGTCGCACCGGAAGGCTAGGGAGAAGCTTGGGCTGTCCAGCTGTTCCAAATGAAATTTCCAGAGATTTGATTGACCTCATCAAGGAAGGAAGCCTTCTTTTCGCCTATGGGAATGACGAAAATTACCTTTCAGGCTCTGAAGTTTTAAATTCCTAATTATTTACGAAGGGCAGCCAAAAGCTCCTCATCCCGCTCATAAACATCCGGGCGAAAGTGACCGTTCCCTGCACCATCTGCCCAAAAAGTAAGATAAAGCAAAACCACAGGTATTTTCTCCTTAAGATAGACTGTTTTCTCGGTGCTTTGATGCATCGCCTCATCGATTTTTTGGGCAGTCCACTCTGGCTTATCTCTCAATAGCAAAGCAGCAAAATCCGATGGATTTTGAACTCTAATACAGCCATGACTCATTGCTCGTTCCTCCCTTGCAAACAAACTTCTTGCAGGGGTATCATGGATGTAGACACTGTGACTATTGGGGAACATAAACTTGACCAACCCCAGTGAATTAGTCTCTCCAGGCTTTTGTCTCAGCCTGTAGGGGAAGCTTTTGGAATTCCAATCCACACTTTCAGGACTAACGACTTGACCAGAATTGTCGACGATTTCAATGTTTTTCGAAGCCAGATACCCAGGATCCTTTCGAGCTTTGGGAAGAATCTCACCTCTTGTAATAGATGTGGGTAAGTTCCAATATGGACTAAAAACGATATAGCTCATTTCGCCTTGAAAAATCGGTGATTCATGAAAGCGCTTACCCACGATTACCCTTTCACTCAAAAGTGTGTCTAGATCATTGAGGAAGTCCAATTGATAGTTAGCAATATTTACCAAGACCATAGGGCCCGTCTTAAGAGTATCAGGAAGCCACCGAAGGCGTTCCATATTGATTGCAGCCTTATCGATCAGGTCGGCTGGAGATTGATTAAGTGCATTGATAGTCAGCTTACCCACCACTCCATCTGGTTCCATCCCATTTCGCTTCTGAAAGGCCTTAATCGCCAGCATCGCAGTAGAATCATATAGCAAATTCTGGGTCAAATGCTCATCATTCATGTAGCCCCAAAATGCCAACCTTTGTCGCATGTCTGGTAAAATTTTGTTTTCCTCACCCACGCGAATAGCTCCTCTCAAGGAGATATCTTTCCAAGAGTCGGGATATTTCTGATCCAATGCATAAAGATTCTTGATGATCTCGCGACCATGGGAATACATTTTGAAATCAGGGTAAAGTTTCTCAAAAATTGATGGAAAAGAAGCACCATTTTTGGCTTGAAGGAGCAAATCCGAATAATTAAATCGAGGAACCTTAGGTTTGATTTCCCAATCCTTTTCAAATTGCTCATAATTTACTTTTCCTTGATGCAAATCCTTGGTGACTTGAAAAAATGCATCAGTTAAAATCAGCTCTAAATCAACTAAATTTCCTTCGTTTCCATTTTGGATGGACTGAACTAGGGCCAAAATCAAGTTTTGATGATAAAATCGAGGATCTAAGCCATCATACTTCACCTCGTCCAATATTTGAATAAATTCTTTGGCATTACTCCTCAATTGCCCATTGGAAAGCCAAACAGGCTGAAATGCTTGATTAGCATAAAAGCCGTGAATCTGATTCGAATACTCAAGAATATCCGAATTCACTCGAATTTTTTCCTCTGGCAAAACATGCTCTAAGCGGGCTCGAAGCTCCACTTCAAGGTTAACTTGACCATAACTTTGGACAGCAAAAAATATAAATACAGCGAAGAGAATGACTGAATGTTTCACAACTATTGAACTTTAAAATCTTGATATTTTCTTCCTAACGTCCACGCTTCATGGAGCATTTCCAAAAATCCTCCCATACGATCTAGAGGAATCAAATTTGGTCCATCACTGAGTGCTTTTGCAGGTTCTGGGTGGGTTTCGATGAAAAATCCATCGATGCCCGTTGCGGCCGCTGCTCGGGCCAGAATGGGTGCAAATTCACGCTGTCCTCCACTACTTCCGCCTTGTCCGCCAGGCTGCTGAACGGAATGCGTAATATCAAAAACAACTGGTGCAAACTGTCTCATGATCGGTAAGCCTCTCATATCCACTACCAAATTATGATAGCCTAGAGAAAAACCGCGCTCGGTCAGGCAGACATTGTCATTTCCAGTGGATCGCACCTTGTCCACAGCAAATTTCATGTCTTCGGGCGCCATAAATTGTCCCCTTTTGATCTTAACTGCTTTGCCAGTATTTCCTGCTGCCAGTAGCAAATCTGTTTGCCGACAAAGGAAAGCGGGGATTTGAAGAACATCGACTACCTCGGCCACTTCTTTGGCTTGATAGCTTTCGTGAATATCTGTAACCAAGGGTACCTGAAGTTCTTTCCCCACTCGCTCAAGTACAGCCAAGGATTTATCCATCCCAATAGATCGAAATGAACCCGATGAAGTTCGATTGGCTTTGTCGAAAGACGCTTTAAAAACATAGGAAAATCCGTACTGATCGGCCCAGCCTTTTACTTTGGAACCAATCTCCATGCAAATATCAAAACTCTCCACTGCGCATGGTCCTGAGAAAAGAACTGGCTTATCGCCGCCAAGATTATACTTGTCGGCAATGATCATTTCATGTGTTGTTTTATTCATTTTCCTTGGTTTTGGTAGGATTGTAAGATAGGAATCAAAAGCCCCTTTGCATGCAAAATCAGATCGCCTACTTCACGGAAAACCCCTTTTCCCCCATCAAAATTTGATACAAAATGGACCGCAGGTTTGATGTAATCCATGGCGTCTCTGGCCGATACGGCCAGACCGACCTGAGTCAAAATCGGCAGATCAATTAAATCATCACCAATATAAGCCACCTCTTCGTATTCAATTTCTAAAGTTTCCAGTACTTCTTTGAGCTTTGCCCCTTTTTGTTTTACTCCATGATAGTGAAAATCAAATTTCAATTCCTCACATCGATTCTCAACAACGGGTGAATTCCTTCCAGTGATTGCTCCCACTAGTATTTTGTTGTTCCGTAGATGCTTAACAATGAGGCCATCCTTTACATTGAATTTCTTGAATTCCATCCCCTCGTTGTCATAAATGATCCCACCATCAGTGAGGACTCCATCTATGTCCGTAATCAGAAGTTTGATTTGCTTGGCTCGAGCCAAAACTTCGGATGAAACGGACTCGAAATATTGATTTACTATTTTTTCTGCTTCCATTGAACCGAATATAAGTCTAATCGTCTTTGTTCCAGGTTTCGAACGCTTCCAGCCTTACGCTGCTTAGTCAAAAGCCCCAGATCCACATCTGCTACGATCGTGGTCTCTGCGTTTTCAGAAGCCTGAGCGACTACCGCATCATGGGGAAAGGAAAAGTCAGATGGCGAATAGATCGCTGCCTGTGAATACTGAATATCCATATTTTCCACTTTTGGAAGATTGCCTACAGAGCCAGTGATGGCAACGTAGCACTCGTTTTCTATGGCTCTGGATTTTGCACAGGTACTGACTCGAAGGAAGGCATTTTTGGTATCTGTCCAGAAAGGCACAAAAAGAATATCCATCTCCTGCTCTGCGAGAATTCTACCCAATTCAGGAAACTCTACATCATAGCAGATCAAAATACCTATCCTTCCTGCATCTGTATCAAAAACTCGAATACCATTTCCTCCTTGAAGTCCCCAATACGAAGCCTCATCTGGGGTCACATGAAGTTTGTACTGCTTATCAACTTTTCCATCTCTTTGGCAGAGATAACTCACATTTCGCAGCTTTTTACCATCATATTCTGGCATAGAACCTCCTATGATATTGACATTGTAGGAAACAGCCAACTCACTCATTCTGGAGACGATCTCATCCGTATAATCGGCTAGATTTCGGATGGCTTCAGAAGCATCCATGTCATTGAACTCCGCCAATAATGGAGCGTTGAAAAACTCTGGAAGTAGGCAGAAATCAGATTTGTATCCCGACACGGTATCCACAAAAAATTCCACTTGTTGCATCAACTCATCCACATTGGCAAACCGCCGCATTTTCCATTGTACAAGACCGAGTCGTACGCTGGACTTGGTATTACCGATGAGCTTTTCATCCTTGTCAAAGTAAATATTGATCCACTCCAAAAGCGTGGCATAAGCACGGGAATCAGCATCTGAAGGCAAGTATTTGGTAATCACCTTTCTCACGTGAAACTCATTCGCAAGCTGGAATGAAAGCACAGGATCGTAAATTTCCTTGTTTTTGACCTGGTCGATATATTTTCTCGGAGTGAGCTGATCGGCATATTTGGCAAAGCCTGGAATTCTTCCTCCTGCGATAATTGATCGAAGATTTAGATTTTCGCAAAGTTCCTTTCTAGCATCATAAAGTCGACGACCGATTCGCATGCCTCTGTAGTCCTGATGCACAAAAACATCCGTCCCGTAAAGCGTGTCACCGTCTTCATCATGAGTGTCAAATTTTCCAAAACCTGTGATCTGATCGTAGGTGTGATTGTCGCCAAACTTACCATAATCCACGATCAAACTCATCGCAGCAGCTACGACCTTTCCATTATCCTCAATGCAGATTTGTCCCTCCGGAAAAACCTTCAATTGATTACGAAATTCGCTCTTGGACCAAACACCTTCTTCGGTTTTATAAATCGAAACCATGATCTCAAGAACATCTTGATAATCCGATAGCTTTAAGTTGCGGAGCTTGAGCCTATGCTCTATATCTTCCCATTGTTTACTCATGGTTCAAATTTAGATTAATTAGCCAAATATTTTGGGAAAGCTGGATGATTGAATTTTCAAAGCACCTTGAAATATGGAATTGGCATTATATTCGGTAGCTTTAGCAAAGAAAAAGTAAGAAGGAAGGAGTACATGAAGCAAAATATCAATGAGATCGCAGGTGAAAAAGCCGAAAGTGTCATGGACTGGCTGAGCGGGATTTTCAACTACAGTCTGCTACATCTTGGGGATACCGAACTGACCATTGGGTTGATTTTGACCTTGGTTATTTCTTTGGTTGCCCTTTTCGTGATCTCTGAATGGATCAGGAGATTTATAGTCAATAAAGTCCTAAGCCGCTACCAATTCGAGACAGGTACCAGACAAACGATCGGCATCATGATCAAGTATGTGCTGATCCTATCAGGTGTCTTTTCGATACTTCAAACCAACGGAATAGACCTTAGTGCTTTCGGTATTTTAGCCGGTGCCATAGGTGTGGGTATAGGTTTTGGTCTGCAAAATATCACCAACAACTTCATTAGTGGACTGATCATCCTTTTTGAGCAACCGATCAAAATCGGAGACCGAATCGAAGTAGGAGATGTCTCGGGTGATGTGATCAAAATCTCAGCAAGATCCACTATGATCGTGACCAATGATAATATCAGTATTATTGTACCTAATTCTCAATTCATTGATAGCCAGGTTATTAACTGGTCTCATAATGACCGAAATATCAGATTTAATTTTCCTGTAGGAGTATCCTACAAAGAGAATCCTGAGAAGGTAAAACGGATTTTAATGGAGGTGGCCAAAGGAAATCCTGGAGTCCTAAACAACCCTCAGCCCGACGTGCTTTTTAACGACTATGGAGATAGTAGTATCAATTTTACCTTGAGAGTTTGGACCTCTGAGTTTATAGATCGACCAAAGGTCTTGAAGAGTCAACTTTATTTTGAAATCTTCAAACGCTTTGGTGAAGAAGGTGTGGAAATACCTTTCCCACAGCGCGATATTCACTTGAAGTCAGGATTTGAAAAGTGGGAGAAATAGTATAATTTTCAACTTTATTGAGCATTAATACCCCCCGACGGTCTTCGGATAATGAAAAAATTTGTTTTTCTAGTCATATTTCTGGCATCAGCGTCGGCATACTCTCAAAGCTTTTACCGGTTTAGATTTGAAGAGCCATGGTCATTTGGGGCGAGCATTGGTCCCACCCAATATCTTGGAGAGTTATATTCATTTTGGAAGTACCAAGAAGGGATTCAACCTGATTGGAATGCCAACGTCAACATAAGTTATACTTTCGGTACTAAGCTCCGTGCCAAGGGGAATTTTTCGTACATCAAGATGTCTGGACAGGACCCTCCTGCTGATCCTAGAAGTAATAGAAATCCACGAAATCTAAATTTCCGTGCCCAGAACTGGGAAATTAATGGCACTATCGAGTATTATTTTAAGCCTGTGAAGGTGAATAACATTACCCGAGAGCTCTGGAATATCTATCTTTTTGCTGGACTAGGCATGTCCACCAACAATCCAGAAACCCAGCTCCGAGGTGAATGGGTAGATTTGCGCCCCTACCAATTGGAAAATAATCCATACGAAAAATATATTGTTGTTATCCCCACAGGACTGGGGTTTAAATACAAACTCAATGTTTACATGGATTTAACCCTAGAGGGAAGCTACAGATGGACATTCACAGACTATATGGATGACATCTCTGCCTATAATGTCAGTGAATTCTATCTCGACCTTGTCGATGATTACGTTACTGGTAATAATCCAGACCGACTCCGATTGGCAATCCGTAATCCAAATTTCCTGGATGACAACGGAGAACCTGATGTGGATAAAATCCTAAGGAATGGTGGTAGAGTCCGTAGAGGCTCTGGACTTGAGGAGCGTTTTGATGGATATCTAACGATAAACCTGGGTGTTGAAATTTATTTCTCCAAAGATATCTGGGACAACTTTATCTTTCGAAACCGAGTGTACGAAAAGGCTTTCCGATTCTGGTAAATCAAACAGTTACACTTAAAACGCCAAGCTTACTTTTATAAAGTAAGGTCTCTGTAGTTCCAATTAGATAGGACGAAGAAGAGCTCCTTTTCCCTGAAACCAGAACAACCCAAGCAATGTCATGATTTGAAGTAAAGTGGATGATACCATTTTCAACTTCTTTGTCATTAAATACATGTTGATGAAAAACTATCTCTTCATTACCATGAGTGAATGAATTCATTGATTGAGCAATCTCATCAGAAGAGGCAAAGTGCTCAGGGGTATTCACATAAAGCAAGTGTACACTGGTTCTAAATACCTTTATCAAGGATTTAATTTTGTCAAAAGCATTTTTTGAAGAAGGACCAAAATTCGAAGCAAAAGCAACTTTTTTGAAATCATTACCATTCATCGCCTCCTTGACAGCGAGAACCGGACAAGTGGATTTTCTTAAAACTTTCTGAAGAGTAGAGCCGATAAAATTCCCCTCGGTATATCCCTTACCATGAGCCCCCAAAACCAATAGATCAGCCTTTGATTCTTCGACTACCCGGAGAATGAGTTCATGTGGCATTCCAATTCTAATCTGTTGAAGGATCGGAACTTTAGCCGGTGCTATGTCGCGAATATAACCAGGTAGTAACTCCTTGGCTTCCTCATATTGCTCCAAAAGATCTGGATATTTGGTTTTAGCTTCTTCAGACAGTTTTTCCCAATCAACTTCAGATGGGATTACCGTGACACAAATTATTTCCGCTCCAGACTTAGCACTTAATTTCTGAGCAGTTTTAACTGCTTCTAGCGAATAGCTGGAAAAATCGAAAGGAACTACTATCGTTTTCATAAGTTTTCTGGGATGGTTTCAGCCTCAAAATCAAAAAACCCACCTTGAAACACTATGATCATTGTCAGGTACAACAATGAAAAAAATCACCCAATTAACGTGATCCTATGTCCATCTCCATTTTCACATCGCATCGGCAGTATTTACCATCTTCTGGAACGACAGATTGAAACCCTAGTTTTTCGTAAAGGTTCAAAGCAGTTTTTAGCTTCGTATTGCTGTAGAGCACAAGTTTATGTCCTCCCAGTTCTTTGGCTCGTTCGATGATCGTCTCTCCCAAAACCCTTCCTAATCCGTGCCCTTGAAATTCTGGCTTTACACCCATTTTGATCATTTCAAAAACACCATCCTCCACTTTTTGTAAAGCCACTGTACCCGCAATATTCTCTCCTATTTTTACAAAAATAATGGTCCCCCCTTTCCCAATGATAACCTCCTCAGGATGATCAAACTGTGCCTGATCAACAGGTTCCACCGAGAAAAGACCTTCTACCCAGGGTAGGTTTATTTCTTTGAAAAAGGGACTTAAGTCCTTGGTAAACTCTAAAATTTCGACTTTGGTAGACATAACATGGATAATTTAATCTACAGAAAATTAAAAATAGAGAGAAAATCTTAGCTTAGATTATCTAAAACCAAAGAACTCATGAAAAATCTTAAACTTGCCCTCCTGCCACTTTTCTTTTTTGGGTTGATTTCCCTTTCCCAAGCCCAGACTCCAGACCAGCGAATCAAGGAGCTCGGACTGAATCTACCGGAAGTCGGGCAGCCTATGGGGACCTACGTAAAATGGAGACAAGTAGGAAATGTTCTATACTTAGCAGGGAATGGACCAGATGTCTATGGAAAAGTGGGTGAGGATCTCAGCTTAGATGAAGGCTATCAGGCTGCTCGGGAAACCGGCGTAGAAATCCTTGCTGTACTCAAAGCAGCCACAGGTGGTGATCTAAGTCGGATTAAGCAGTTTGTAAAAGTCTTAGGAATGGTCAATTCTGCACCTAACTTTACCGATCATCCCAAGGTAATCAATGGCTTTTCAGATTTGATGGTGGAAGTGTTTGGCGAAACTGGTAAACATGCGCGATCAGCTGTGGGCGTAGCAGCCTTGCCAAATAATATTGCCGTGGAAATTGAAGTCATCGTAGAATTGAAGGATTGATGTTCAAAAAATTAGCAATACTCCTACTGGCTTATTGTTTTAGCTATCAAGCCCAATCTCAAGTTTTAATCTCTTTGCTCTTGGGAGATAAATTAAACTCAGAGGATTTAGAGTTTGGATTGGATGGAGGGTTTAACTGGTCCAATCTAAATGGTCTGGAGGGCAGTTCCTCGCTCCGAAACTTCAATCTTGGATTCTACTTTGATATTCGGATGAAAAACCAATGGTTCTTGAATACTGGAGTGTTGGTAAAATCCAGAGTGGGGGCCGATCAATTGACCGACGAAAACTTGACTTTATTGAGCGTTCTACCTGAGTCAACCTCAGGCGAATACAAACAAGTGATCAATTACTTCTATGTTCCTGCCTTAGTCAAGTACAAATTCAAAAACCATATCTATGCGGCCTTTGGACCACAAGTTGGGTTGAGGAATAAAACGTGGGTTGAGTTTAACTCGGATGAAGCAGGACGGGAAATCAGAATTCGCGAAAACAATAAAGACGATTTCAGTACCCTGGATTTTGGGCTGACTGCCAGCACCGGCTATCAGCTTCAGCAAGGCAATGGCATGAGTATAGGGGTCAAATATTATCTAGGACTCACAGATATTTACAAACCCGCACCAAATTTAAAAAACAGCTCTTTCTTTTTGAATGTGACAATCCCAATAGGTAAGGGGAAGGCATTAAAGGAGGAGAAGTAATTGAATCATATTAGGACACTCACTTCGTGACCGTTACTTCAAATTCATAGGGTATCCCCCAATATCAAACTAAAAAACAGGACAAATAAGACAATCTCACGATACAAAGGCCTTTTTTTCTTTCTCCATTTCGAAAGTATTTCATAGCCTGTGAGCACAAGCCCTAGGCCAAAGAGGCCGATTTTGAATAGTTCCCAAGTCATAAATTAAAGGATCAAAAATTCCAGAGTAAGGGGAGATTTGGAAAAGGTATGAATTCCCCATTCTATTTCAAATGACATTTTTTTGTTAATAGATTAAAGAATCAGTTTATTGAACCAAACCAAAAGCAATGTCCATTTCCTACCTCTTCACATCTCCCAGACTTGGTTTTCGCCTTTGGCAAGAATCAGATCTACCTCAATTCGCAGAAATGAATGCTGATGAGGAAACCATGCGCTTTTTTGATAAACCACTCTCCCAAGAAGAGTCCAAAGCTATGATGGATCGAATGAATCAAACTTATGCCGATCGAGGCTTCTGCTATTTTGCGGTGGATTTGTTGGAAACCGGTGAATTCATAGGCATGATTGGCTTGGGCTGGAAGACCTTTGATGCAGATTTCACTCCCTGTGTAGACATCGGTTGGAGATTGGACAAGCGGTTTTGGAATCGAGGCTATGCATCCGAAGGTGCCGAACGCTGTCTGGAATTTGGAGAATCCATTGGGGTCAAAACCATTTATTCCTTAGCTACAGCTTCTAACCTTGCCTCCATCCGAGTCATGCAAAAGATAGGTTTAAGCTATCTCAAAGACTTTGATCTCCCAGATCTGGTACGAAGCGAGGAATTAAATCCTTGCGCGCTTTACTATATCAAATTCGCCTAAGTTGCTGTCATTTCTTACCTTTCCACTAGTAGTGCCATTCTAACCCTTTTTTATGAAAGTGATCCAAACATTTCTTTTACTATTTTCCCTAAATTCCTTCTGCTTTGCACAACAAAATCCCTCCACACGGGAAATGGATCGAATCAATTGGATGGAGTTTGCGGAGTTTGTACCTGAAAAAATCAATACCGTGCTTCTCCCTACTGGCACATTAGAACCACACGGAGTGGCTAATAACGGAGCAGACAATACCACCCCTACAGCCATGGCTCTGGAGCTTGCAGATGAACTCAATGCACTGATAGCTCCTACGCTGAATTATGGAATCACTGGCTCTATGGCAAATTATCCTGGAGCTTTTCAAATCACCGAAGAAGCTTACCGACCCTTTATCCGAGATATACTGAAAGGACTGAGTCGAAACGGCTTCAAAAACATTATTATCCTCAACGGGCACGGAGGAGGACAAACGGCCGTTTTGCAAGAGGTGGCGGGCGAAGTCGCAAATGAGTTGGGAGTCCGAACTTTGGTGATCAATTGGTGGTCCTATGCCTCAGATGTCACAATGGAGGTCTTTGGCGAAGATGGAGGTCATGCCGGACTGAATGAAACCGCGTACATCCAAGCCATAGATCCAAGTTTGGTACATCCAGAAAAATACACAGAAGATATGACCACAGCTTATCCCCAAAATAAAAGCTGGTCAGCCGTCCCCTTTCCTTCAAGTATTGGATTGTATCAGGCAGGACAGGGCTTTCCCAATTTTGACGAAGCTCAAGCCAAAGAATATTTTGAAAAAGTCAATACAAAAGTTTTAGCCTTAATTCAAGATACGATTCGTAAGTGGGATTTAGCTGGGTTGTAGATTTATGAATTACGAAATACGATTTACGAGATACTGAAAATCTCGACCACTTTTCTAAGAACTTATCACTTTAATGTCTTACCATTCCAACCAAAGCTTTAAAAACAAAGACTTTTCTAAAGAGCCCTTAGAAAAAAGTGAGTATGAGTCATGCCAGTTTACCCAATGCAATTTTTCAGGTTTAGATCTCAGTGGGTTCCGCTTTGAACATTGCTCTTTTGTGAGCTGTGACTTAAGCAATATCAAGGTTTTCAAAACAGGTTTTCAGCAAGTTTCCTTCAAAGACTGTAAGATGCTGGGCATTCACTTTCACACCTGCAATCCCTTTTTATTGGAATTCAACTTCGATACTTGTCAACTTGATTATTGTAGTTTTTTCAATTTGAGCATCAAAGGAACCAAGATGGAAAATTGTAGAATTCGAGAAGCGAGCTTCACCCAAGCTGATCTGAGTCAGGGAAGTTTCCAGGGATCAGACTTGACTGGGGCTATATTTGATCGCACCGTTTTAGAAAAAACCGATTTTAGAAACGCTCAAAACTTCGATATTGATCCAGAAATAAACCGAATACGCGGAGCTAATTTTGAATTGAGTAATCTTTCTGGGTTACTTAGCAAATACAGATTACGTCTGACTTGAACCTAATAGCTCCTACAATTTCCTAAAATCTCATTTTCGAATCTTGCATCAGACTCCAATACTCGGAAGAAATCTTTTAGGTAAGACGTAGCCAATTTCTTATCCCCATCATCCATATAGACTTGATCTTGGACCAACTGCATAATAGGTTCTTGTTTTGCCAAAAATTCTCGCCTTACGGTTTGCATCAGCTCAGGATCTCTACAAAACCCTCGATATAGTCGGTCCGTGATTTTTTCTATATCTACTAGATTACTCACCTGACCATAAGGTGGATTCACCAAGCCACACATATCAAAATCGTAAGCTAAAGGCACGAATACATCCCCTTCCAATCGAAGATTTTTCTGGTTGTGACCAAATAAACTGGACCAATCAGTATTCCCAATCATGTATTGGAACATATCATGACGCACAGAGGCGGAGTCCTCCATAAAACTGGGGCCTATTTTCTTTTCATCATAGATCGTCCCACCAAATCGCTCTGCCACCAGATCATCATCCTCAATGATAAAACCGATCAGCTCCTGCACTTCAGGCTTTCTGTCGTCCTCATTAATGTAGCTGATTTTTAATAGTCGTGTTGGAAAGTAATATGGGGTTACTTGTTCGTAGAGCTTATAGGCCAGATATTCTTTACCCACAAAGTCGCCTGCATTTTTCACTTTGGTACATGGGAAGACCACCTTCAGGCCTTTCTGACCTTTGAATGGGGTTCCCTTTTTATTACCCTTTTTCACTTTCAATCGAATCGGAGGGTAGAAGCAATTATTCAATCGGAAATTTCCACGGGTTCGAATCTCTATTTCGAGAGAATCCCAAGTCCCATCTTCAGTTTTATAGGACATAAAAGAATCCATATAGACCGAATCGTTTGTTTGCTTTCTCAAGTCCTTGATGGAAAATTTCATCTGAATTTCGAGAGGCACCTCTGTGGAAAACAATTCGGGCATTTCTTGGGCAGAAACTTGGAGCTGAAAAAACAAGGCTCCTAAAAAAACGGCGAAAATCGAAGAAAAGTACTTTTTCATAATTATAAAATTTAAAGATTCAATCAACTGATCACTTGATACTTACAAGGTTTTCCTCTTTGATCTCAAATTCATCAAGCAAAATATCATCAAGACCCTGCTGATCAAATGGATTTTCGAGTTGTTCCTGAACATTGAAAAGCGAAATCAAGATAAACGTAGAAAACATGGCTAGGAAGTACAGAACCCAATGATCAAAGTCTGCATTTCCCGAGTTCATCCTAAAATACAAAGATGGGATGTAAATAATGGGATATAAGTAAATAAAAACCAAACAGTAAGCGCGAATACTTGTCGGAGTATGATGCTCTTTGATGCCTGCCGTAGCTTCCAGCCCCATGTAAACGTCCCGCATAAATCCATGTATTTTTAATGATGGACTCATTTTAAAAATCTCCCTTCTCAGGTCTATAAAATTGGTGATTTTAGTCGCTGCGGCTCGCACCTTCTCCATAGGCAAGGGCTCAGGCCCAAGATACAACACAAGCATTTTGGACAATTCAAGGATATAGCTTCGAATTTCCTTTCTGTCTGCTAAAGTGATTTTGGTGTTAGCCTGAATACTCGCATCCGTTGTAATCAAACCGGTTCTGAATCGAGACAGAAACTCTAAGGCCTTTTCTCTCCTTTTAAAGGCACTTCGAATCGTAAAGACCAAAGGGAAAATAATAGCAATACTGATCATCGTCAGATCAAAATTGTACTCAAATTCAAAGGTAATCGTGATAAAAGCGGCAACTGAGGTGATCGCTAAAGCAATAAAAGTACGTTTGTTGATGATCGATAGATATTTCTCCATTTTTAATTTTAAAAAATTGCGAGTAACAATAAAAACTTTGGTTCAGACTTTCTTTGAAAAAGACGAAGAAAGATACTTAATTATTCCCAAGTTCTATAGACAAAAATCCTATCCTTCGAAAAGGAAGGAATTAAATTTTGTCTTTTCTAAATTTAACTTCTTTTCTATTTAACCCATTTTGACTCCGAAAGAGAATGAAAATCCTTCAAACCGCCATTATCTTAATTTTCACTTTACTGGTAGTCCCAGTTTTCACCTATCTTTTTGGAACACCCTTAAGCCCCGAAGTATGGGAGGCCCTCAAGGTACTGATCTGGATTTGCGGATTTGCCATCGCATACTGCTTCATCGTGGGAGAGCTTACCGGTAATAATAGCCAAGTCGACAAGTATTGGAGTATTCTGCCGATTATTTATGCTTGGGTAATGGCTTTTTATGGGGACTTTACCCCAAGAATGATTTTGATGGCACTTTTGGTAACTGCTTGGGGCACAAGACTTACGTATAACTTTGCCCGAAAGGGAGCCTATCGCTGGAAGTTTTGGGAAGGAGAAGAGGATTATCGATGGGAGATCTTACGTAAAAAACCAGAATTTCAGCCCAAATGGAAATGGACGCTTTTTAATCTGTTTTTCATTTCGGGCTATCAGAATGTTTTGATTTTGCTTTTCACTTTGCCGATGCTCGTCAGTTTTCAGTTTGATGATCAAACTCTTGGCTGGACCGACTTATTGGTTTCCTTGGGCTTCCTTGGGTTTTTGATTATCGAAACCATCTCCGATGAACAGCACTGGAAGTATCAGTCTGAAAAGTGGAAACTCATACGTGAAGGAAAACTATTGCATGGGGATTTTGCGAAAGGCTTTCTGGACAAGGGACTTTGGGCCATTTCCAGACACCCAAACTATCTAGGCGAACAAGGAATTTGGGTTTGCTTTTACTTTTTCTCGGTGATTACCTCTGGACAAATTCTCAATTGGTCTGTTGTAGGTTGTCTTCTTTTGCTGATACTTTTTCAAGGCAGCTCAAATTTCAGCGAGGAAATCTCAGCTTCGAAATATCCAGAATATGCAAATTACCAGAAAAAAGTACCTCGATTTATTCCTGGCACCGGACCAGCTTCGCCTGAAGAAAGCCCCGCTCCGACGACTTAAGGAAGCTGAATTTTTCTCAGTTGAATGTTTTTGAATTCTACCTCCGCTCCTTCCGCCTGCAATGCAATTTGGCCCCGTAAGGCTGTGGCATTGAACCCTTGATTAACCAATTCATTATTGATCCAAACCGTAACCTCTCGTCCTTCACACCGCACCCGAACGTGATTCCATTCACCGAGTGGATTTTCGGAATCATCGGTTAGGTTTAGAATTCTTCTTTCCTTGCCTTCGACTACACCCCAATTTTCTTTTGGGCCCCTTCGGGCTTCCATGTTTTCCACTTCTATATTTTCCTGAATGCACCAGAAATCCCCTGCATTTGCATGCATCAGCTGGACTTCGATTGATTTAGGAAACATCTTATACAAAGCTCGGGGCTCAGAAGCATGGACCAGAATCCCACAATTGCCAGGTTCTCCTGCAAACCTATAGTCCAATTCAAGTTCATAATTTTCAAAGCTACTTTCGGTGATAAGATGGCCTTGCGGTGTGCCTAAACTTACCAATAAACCTTCCCGAACAATAAATGGGATTCGCAATGAACTATCGACCTCCAGGTCAGGAACGTCCATATACCAGCCACTCAGATCTGAACCATTGAAGAGCGAGATGTCACCTTGTGCCAATCCGGAATACACAGGATTAAAAAGGCATATTAGAATTAGAATTCTTAGTATAGAGTACATAGAGATTTAGTTTTAGCGAGCTTCCCAAATTCGCATAAAAAGCATATGAGCCATCCTGCGAGCATGCTCCTTTGCAAAGTCGGCAACTTCACCCTCAAAATACCGATCAATGGTTGCAAACCAAAGCTCCAGCCAATTCCCAAAGTGGACTTGGTCTATGCTGTGATCCACCTTAGCATCTACTTCTCGATGAACTTTCGTAGGGTTAAATTTTGCCTCACCAGGGCCAGATTTGAGCAAAATCATTTCCCAGAAATCCGACAGATGCACTAGGTGATGATCCCAATCCTGAACAACCCTATTAAAAATAGGCCCTAGCGTGGGATGAACTCGAATTGCTTTATAAAATCGGCGAACCAAGAAATCAACCTCTTTCCTACTTTTTATCGTAGCTCTGTCCATTTTAATCTTTGAGAAGTGGCTCTAAAACTTCGATTTTGCCATCAATATCTGCGGGAACAGGCAATCCCAAAATCTCACAAATCAGTGGAAAAACATGGATATTATCAAAGGAATCGATCTCTACACCTGATTTCAACTGCGGACCTTGAGCATAAAAAATACCGTGCATTTCTTCATACTCCTTACTAAATCCATGAGTTCCTCTTATAGCGGTCCCATCTATCTGCATCCGACGTGCGATTACTTCACGATATTCCTCATTTTCCATAAAATAATATCCCAAATCTGCTAAGACGACCACATCTCCAATGCGGTCACCATGTTTTGAGACATCACCATAATAATCTCCTTCAGCAGGATCAAATACCCGGAAACCCTTTGCCTTTTTATCAACACTTCGGATTACAGCTTCTTTTTGGGAAGGATCTTCTAAATAAATATGCGCCAATGCACCGTTATTCACCACTCGCCCTTTTACTCCTTCGGTGATTTGGTCAAGAGGTAAATAGCTATCCACCGTCACATCTGCCATCCCGTGATCGGAGACGATAATAATATTAACATCTTGATCCAGACTCTTCACTCCCTCAAACAAAGCCCCAAGAACCCGATCAAGTTCTTCCAGCTTATCAGATATTTTCTGATCATTGGATGCACCGAAAGCATGCCCCTCATCGTCCATATCCGAAAAATACAAGGTAATCATCCGAGGACGGAGGGAATCAGGCATTTGAAGCCATTTGAAAACTTCAGAAACCCGAGTGAGGTTATTTATCCTTCCATCGTAATCATAATAATAACTTGGTCGGACGCCTTGCACATCTGCTTCAGAACCAACAAAGAAATAACTCGCAGCCTTTATTCCATTTTGTTCCGCAAGTACCCAAAGGGGTGTACCTCCATACCAAGTGCCATCCACTACCGCCTCCCTGTTTCTGATAGCATAGGTTTGATCTTTAGTAGGATCATAGAAAGAATTATCGACGATTCCATGATGCTCAGGTCTAAGGCCAGTAGCGATCGTGTAATGATTGGGAAAAGTTTTGGTAGGAAAAGACGGGATCAAAGATTTCGCCGCCACTCCATTCTGAATAAACTTAGTGAGATTTTCAGGTTGGAATTTTTCAACATAATCGTACCTAAACCCGTCTAAAGAAATTAGAATTACAGCTGGCTCAGAATTCTGCTGTGCAAAGCCCTGGACAGATATCAATAGTGATAGAAAAAACAGTTTTAACCTCATGTTTTTTTTCTAAAAGTACTAGTCCCTCACTCGAATTCAAATCAATTATTTACCTTAAGCATAAAACTCGATTAGTATAATGCTCAATTCAGCCTACCTCTTTCTGCTTTCCGTGATTTTACTTTCCTGCCAATCTGCCGGAAATCCCATTCAAGATCAAACTCCAAGGCCAATTCTGAGCGATGAACAGCTTTTAGATACGGTTGCTTACGCCACTTTTCAGTATTTCTGGGATGGGGCTGAGCCCAATTCGGGAATGGCGCCCGAGCGAATCCACATTGATGGAATCTATCCAGCAAACGATCAGCATATCGTCACCACAGGAGGAACCGGCATGGGGATGATCGGTATTCTGGGGGCCATTGAGCGAGGTTGGATCACACGAGATCAGGCAAGGAATCGATTTGAAAGAATGGTCAGCTTTTTGGAAAAGGCTGATCGATGGCATGGAATCTGGCCACATTGGCTAGATGGCAAAACCGGGAAAGTAAAGCCGTTTTCACCCAAAGATGATGGTGCCGATTTGGTAGAATCAGCCTTCTTAATCCAAGGCCTGCTTACGGTTAGAGAGTATTTCAAAGATGGGTCAGCCGAAGAAAAAGAACTGGCAAATAGAATAGATCTCCTTTGGAGAGAAATGGACTGGAATTTTCACACTCAAGGTGGCCAAAATGTACTTTATTGGCACTGGTCACCAAATTTTGATTGGGAAATGAACTTTGCTCTTGAGGGGTACAATGAAGCCCTGATCGTATACATTTTGGCGGCAGCCTCCCCTACTCATCCCATTGATCCCGCTGCCTACCATGAAGGATGGGCGCGTAGTGGTGGAATCAAGGCTACTGGAGTTTCACCTTTTGGATTTCCCTTGCAGCTCAAACATAACGGTGCTGAGGAATATGGAGGACCACTTTTTTGGGCCCATTACTCCTATTTGAGCCTCAATCCCAAAAACCTAAAGGATCAATATGCCGACTACTGGCAGGAGAATCGAAATCACACCCTTATCAATCGTGCTTGGTGCATTAATAACTCGGGCAATTTCGAAGGGTATGGAGAAGATCTGTGGGGCTTGACGGCATCTTACTCCATCAATTTCTACGATGCCCATCGACCTGGAAATGACACAGGTGTGATTTCACCCACGGCCGCTGTATCTTCGATCGTTTATACTCCTGAGGAGAGCATGAAAGTGATTAGAAATCTCTATGAAAATTATGGAGAAAAAGTGTTTGGTAAATATGGCTTTTACGACGCCATGAGCCCTCATCATGATTTTTTTCCCCAGAGATACTTGGCCATCGATCAGGGACCTATGGTGACCATGATAGAAAATCACCGAAGTGGATTAGGTTGGAATCTATTTATGGCTGCACCCGAAGTTCAAGTGGGATTGGATAGACTGGGTTTCTACTAGTCCATACCAGCTGAGGAGATTTAGCGTTAAATTCTTTGTACTCTGAATCAAACCCATTTGTCCTTGAATTATAGATTGCCTTTTCTACTTCTCAGCATTCTTTTTTCCAGCTTTTCTACTTTCGCACAAAAGGAAAAAGATGAGCCACAAGGTTTTGAAGATGATCTAGTAATCCGGTGGGTTGATCAAGGAGATACGGCATTTCTGGTAGCTGTGAATCAACTTTACGCACCATTAGAAGTGATTTTAGATGTCAAAAATCAAGATGAAAAGTCCTTTTTGATTGAACCTCTGGATAGCGCGGTATTGATGTCTCATCCTAAAATCATTATTGGTAAGAAATCAGGAAGCATACAAATAAATTATCGGATTGATTATCACATGGGACATCCTGATCTCACAAAAGTGGATTTGGATTACCCTTACCGATTTCCATTTGAAAAAGGAAAAGCTGTCTCTGTCAGTCAAGGGTGGAGAGGCAAAGCAACTCACAATACTTCTGAATCCCTCTTTGCCATAGATTTTCAGATGGATGAAGGAGAAAAAGTATTTGCTGCCCGTGAAGGCACAGTAGTAAAAGTGATCGATTGGTTTACGAAACGTGGGGGACCGAAATATGGGGCTTCAGGGAATGAAATTATCATACTCCATGAAGACGGAACATTTGCTTCCTACCTTCATTTGCAATACCAAGGCTCTGTGGTCCTTGAGGGCGATTTTGTGAATAAGGGCCAACATATTGGTTTTTCGGGGCAGACAGGCTACGCAACTGGACCGCACTTGCATTTTTTTGTTACAAAAGAAAGAGGTATAGCTATCCCATATTATTTCGAAGGCTATCCAAAGCAAGAGCTAGAGGAAGGGAAAGCCTATCAGCATTAACTCTAATCCTCTGGCATCTTCAACTGATACTTTTTGAAATACCACTTCGGTAATCCCTTGATGAACTTGATGAGAAATTTTATTCCATTAAATTAGAAAGTGATCCATTTATGAGGTCACTGCTTTCTTTTCTTCATCATCTCAAATGAAACTTAAAAACAAAACCTTAGTAATCATCGGCGGCACATCGGGTATTGGACTTTCTGCTGCCAAGGCCTTGGCACAAGAAGGAGCTCAATTGGTCTTAGTAGGTTTGGATGAAGATAGCTGTGAACAAGCCACTTCGACGCTGCCAGACACCATTGTACTTTGCGCAGATGCGCGAAGAGAGGACACAGCAAAATCAGCCATTCGAGCTTGTATTGAAAAGTTTGGGGATTTTCATGGGATCTATCATGTGGCTGGGGGAAGTGGGAGAAAGTTTGGTGATGGTCCGCTCCATGAGCTGACTTTAGATGGCTGGAATGAAACACTTCATCTCAACCTCACCTCTCTTATGCTTTCAAATCAAGCTGCCATTCAGGCATTTCAAGAACTTGGGTATGGAGGATCAATTTTGAATTTGGGTTCGATTTTATCCTTTTCGCCATCACCGAAGTACTTTGTTACCCACGCTTATGCTGCAGCAAAAGCCGCTGTGGAAGGTCTGACTGTAAGTACCGCAGCCTATTATGCCAGCCAAAATATCCGCATCAATGTTTTGGCGCCAGCCCTAGTCGAAAGCCCTATGTCCCAGCGGGCAATGACAAATCCAGAAATCTTGAAATTCTCGGCATCTAAAATGCCTTTGGATGGAGGAAGGGTCGGAAAGCCTTCCGATCTGGACCAAGCAGCCGTATTTTTTCTTTCCGATGATTCTAAATTTACAACGGGTCAGATCCTGCATATCGATGGAGGCTGGCACCTGACCGAGGGACAATATTCATGAAAAAAGCAATAGGCATTGACCTTGGCGGTACCAATATCAAGGGAGTAATCATCGATGAAACGGGAAAAATTCTCCATCAAGTTCGTCAACCGACTCAAGGAGAGACTGATGGAGTATGGCAAAAAAATATCAAGCAGGTTCACGAACAATTACAAGGCTTTGTAAAGGACACTCCGCTCAAAGTTGGTCTTTCCGCTCCCGGATTGGCCAATGCAAGCAATTCACAGATTAGCTTCCTCCCAAACAAACTACCTGGATTGGAGGGATTTGACTGGAGTAAATACCTCGAAGTAGAAACCAAAGTTTTGAATGATGCGCATGCCGCCTTGATGGCAGAATCAGCTTTTGGTGTAATGAAAGGAATGAAAAATGCCCTTCTAGTTACTTTAGGAACTGGCGTTGGCGGAGGTATTCTCCTTGACGGAAAACTCTACCAAGGAAGGGCTCAGATGGCAGGCCATATCGGACATACCGCTATCCAATCTGGTGGAGATGACCTGAGTATTTTGGGGATGCCAGGGAGTTTGGAGTATGCACTAGGCAACTATTCTATCTCCAAACGGAGTCATGGCACTTTCAAAAGTACCTATGAGCTACTAGATGCCTATAAAATCGGAGATACCTTTGCCACATGGATGTGGCTGGATATGATGCGTACCTTGGCTCTTGGTATTTGTTCCTTGACCAATATTTTCTCTCCCGAAGCCATCGTATTAGCTGGTGGACTCACCCACGCAAATGATGCCCTTTTTGTACCATTAGGCGAGTTTATCGATAAGTTTGAATTTCGCCCAGAGGGCAAAAAAACTGAAATTCTTAAGGCTCAATTCTCGGATTTCTCAGGAGCCATAGGCGCTGCTGGATTTGCACTTTTGGAGGCCTAAACCTAAAACCACACTTTATGAGTTATACACAAACCTACCTAGATCGATGCCAAGAGCTTTTGGACGGAGTTCGCCAACAGGAAAAAACTATTCAACAAGTGGCAGAGCACTTTGCTAAATCCATTTTGGCGGGCAGAATGGTCCATGTTTTTGGTTCTGGTCACAGCCGAATTATGGTTGAGGAAATGTGGCCTCGGTATGGTTCTTTTCCTGGCTTCAATCCCATTGTGGAGCTTTCATTGACTTTTCATAACCTGGTCGTAGGTGCCAACGGACAGCGGCAAGCCATGTTTCTAGAAAACGTACCAAATTTTGCCTCACAAATCCTAAGAAATTTCGATCTATCAGAAAATGATTCAGCCTTAGTCATTTCTTCCTCAGGCTGTAATATCGTGCCCATTGAAATGGCTGAAATATTCCAGTCCAAGGGCATCAAAACGGTTGGCTTAATCTCTAAAAAACACTCAGAAGCCTCCACTTCTAAAAAATCGGACGGAAAAAAATTACAAGACTTTTGTGATTTTGTCCTAGACTCTGGCGCTCCGATTGGTGATGCGATGGTGCAGATAGATGGATTGGAAACACCTGTGGCTCCTGGATCTACCGTGGGATCTTGTATGCTGATCAACAGCATCAAAGCTGAAGTGGCAAGTCTATTGACTCAGGCTGGATACCCACCAAAAGTTTTGACTGCAGGAGCCGTGGTCGGAGCTGAAAAGGCGGCTTCACTTTTTCAAGCGGCTTATGACGAACACGGCCACCGAATCGCCAAAATGTATGCGGAAAATGGTGTTCCCTCCTACGTTTCTGATCCAAATTCCGCAAAATGAATTTCAATTGAACTTCATCTTTTAGCATAAGAAAGATATATTCAATGACTTGAACCCAAAAAATTAAACCTATGGCAAACTTATGCATCCTCGGCGGAGGGTTTATCGGAAGGTTTTATGCTGAATCACTTGTAGGCAGACGATCCAAGGACAAGGTCAAAGTAGTCTACTCTAGATCTGAGACCACTGTGGACCGCTTCGCAAAAGATTATCAGGTACCAGCAGCCTTCACAGACATGGAAGCCGCAGTTTCGCATCAAGATGCGGAGATTGTGATTATCGCACTTCCAAACTATCTCCATGAAGAAGCAGTGATGCTTTGTGTAAAACACAAAAAGTCTGTACTCTGCACCAAGCCTTTGGGTCGAACGGCGGAAGAAGCTTTGCGCATGCTGGAAGCCGTGGAGAAAGCAGGAATTTTTGGAGGATATCTCGAAGATCTTTGCTACACCCCAAAATTTCAAAAATCATTAAAATCTGTTCAGGATGGAGCGATTGGCCGCGTGCTGTGGGCGAAATCTAGGGAAACTCACCCGGGTCCGCATGCAGACTGGTTTTGGGATTTGGAGGCTGCGGGGGGTGGAGCCATTGTAGATTTGGGCTGTCACTGTATTGAGATTTCCAGGAATTTCATTGGCAAAGACATCCGACCTCTTGAGGTCATGTGCTGGGCAGATACGCAGGTAAAGCCGATCGATGCAGAAGATCATGCGATAGGATTGGTGAAATATGAAAATGGCGCGATCGGGCAATTTGAAGTCAGTTGGACTTTCCGAGGTGGAATGGACCTGCGAGACGAAGTCATGGGTACAGAGGGCACGATTTGGGTGAATTCCTGGCTGCGTACGGGCTTTGAAATATTCACCTCCGGCGAAGGCAAAGGCTATGTAGCTGAAAAAGCGGAAGTGGATAAAGGCTGGCAGTTCCCAGTGGGCGATGAAGCTCATGAATTGGGCTATCCCAATATGTTTATCGACATGTTTGATGCGATTGAAAAAGGCACTCAGCCTCAAGAAACTTTCTACGATGGCTATGTGGTCAATGCTGTAATCGATGCCGCATATAAATCTGCAAAAACCAAGCTTTGGGAACCGGTAGACTTGAAGGTTTGGCGTGGGAAAACAGGTGTTACTAAACCTTCCGTCTTTCAGGAATATGATGCAGACCACTGGCTAATCAAAACCGAAAAACTCCCGAATGGCGACCAAGTGACCATCGTCAGACATAAAGAAAGCGGAAAAGTGAAAGAGATAGTGGGGTGAGAGGTGGCAGGTGCTGGATGCCCGGTGCTCCGTGTTATCCCGCTTCACCAGTAGGTGGACTTTTGAACTTCATCTTTACGACTGCTTCTGCAAAAGCAGCACAGTATTAAAAAATTTCAGACTTCAGATTTTAAACTTCAAAATTCAAAATGCAACCCAACCCAATTCGCACCACTGTCATCGGCTCCTATCCTTTCCCAGGATGGCTAGAGTTTGGTTCCAAAAATCTCAATCAATTTGGCAAAGCAGACATAGAAGAGATGATCGATGATGCGGTAAGTATTGCTATCAAAGATCAAGTAGATGCCGGATTAGATGTGATCACCGACGGAGAACAAACTCGACTGGATTTCAATCTTTCCTTTTATGGGTTTCTCAAAGGCCTTCAAGCCAATCATGACGAAACCCGAAAATTTGGCCCTCCCGCACACGATCAGCGAGGAAAGCACTCCATCATCGAGCCACTTTCCGCACCAAATGGCCTCGGCGCAGTGGAAGAATTTAAGCGATTGGCAAGACTTGCTCCAGCTGGTCCAACGTTGAAAGCCTCCATCCCAGGCCCATACACGCTAGCCGGCAGAATGATCCCAGACGGCAAAATCTATAAAGATAGATTTGATATTGCTGAGGCAATTTTGCCTTTGGTACATGAAGAAATAGCAAATCTAGTACAGGCAGGTTGCACCGAAATCACAGTGGATGAACCTTCGATGTCATGCTATGCCTACAAGGAGGACACCAAGCGATTTGTAGATATTTTCAACAGGACTGTAGCTGCTGCTGTGGGTAAGGCAAGACTTTCCACTCACCTTTGCTTTGGGAACTTCAAAGGAAGGCCAGTGGGATATAGAAAATTGCACCCCATGCTTCCTGATTTTCTAGACTTTAATGTGGACGAAATCCATGTAGAAATGGCCAATCGCGAGTTTGATGAAATTGAGCTTTTGGCTGCTTTCGCAGAAAAAATGGACGTGGCCGTGGGAATAATTGATGTGAAAAACTACTACATCGAAACGGTTGAGGATGTAAAAGAGCGCATTAAAGCTTGTCTGAAGTATGTTCCTGCCGAAAAACTAGCAGTGGCTCCTGATTGCGGACTTAGTCAAACTGCCCGCTGGGCGGCCAAACGCAAACTTGCGGCAATGTGCCAAGGAGCGAAGGAGATGAGGAGGTAGGAAGTTGGATGTTGGATGTTGGATGTTGGAAGAAAAAAATTCAGGTGCTTGAATTCCAGAATTCTAAATCCCAAAGTAAATAGCAAGGAATTAGACTTTCAAATGAGCTTTAACCACTTAATTTTAAATTATTAATTTTCAAATTTTAAATTTTTCCCATGAACTTTACCTTAAAAGAAGTCGCAAAAATGATCGACCATTCTTTGCTTCATCCGACTATGACAGATCGGGAATTGGAAGAGGGGTGTAGGCTTGCCTTGGAGTACAATGTGGCGGCTGTTTGTGTGAAACCTTACTTCGTAAAAGAAACCGCCAAAATTCTCAAGGGCTCAACGGTCAAAGTTTGCTCAGTGATTGGTTTTCCTCATGGAAATAACACCACCAAGCTGAAGGTTCTAGAAACTCGGCAGGCCTGCAAGGATGGAGCCACGGAAATCGACATGGTAGTCAACTGTGGAAAAGTACTTGGCGAAGACTGGAAGTATGTGCGAAAGGAAATCAAAGCCGTCAATAAAGAATGCGAAAAAAAGGGAGCAATCCTGAAAGTGATCTTCGAAAATGACTTTCTCCCTGAGGACAAATTCAAAATCAAGCTTTGCAAAATATGTAGTAAAATCGGTGTAGCCTTTGTAAAAACAAGTACAGGATATGGCTTTGTCAAAGGTCCGGATGGTAAATACGGCTATCAAGGCGCCACCGAACATGACCTCAACCTCATGCGGAAATACAGTGGACCAAAAGTGCAGATCAAAGCAGCCGGAGGTGTGCGTACGCTAGACGGATTACTCAAAGTCCGTGAAATGGGTTGCACTCGCCTGGGTGCATCGGCCACCGTAGCTATTTTGGAAGAGGCTAAAACACGATTAGGACTGAGTTCAGGGCAAAAACAATCCAAAGAAGATCCATCTGGCTATTGATATGATTCAACCCATCAAAAAAGACGACGAGCTACTGGCAGAAATTAAGGCAACGGCTGAAGAAGTCGAAGGTTTACGAATTTGGTGGCTAGGGCAAAGCGGATTCTTGATTCAATGGCGTGGCGTTCATCTCCTGCTAGACCCTTACCTTTCCGGCAGCCTTACCAAAAAATACGCGCAGACGGATAAACCTCATGTGCGCATGAGTGAGTTGGTGATTTCGCCGGAGAAGCTCGATTTCATCGATTTGGTGACCTCCTCACACAATCATACCGATCATTTGGATGCAGAAACTTTAAAGCCAATTTTGAAAGCAAATCCAAAGATTCGATTCGTGATTCCAGAGGCGAATCGAGATTTCGTAGTCGAAAGACTAGGTTGCGATCCAAACTTCCCAATTGGACTGACTGATCGGCAAAGCTACTTCCTAAATGAAGCCACCGCTATAAATGCGATTCCTTCGGCTCACAATGAATTGGACAAAAACGAAGATGGATTTCATAAATATCTTGGCTATGTGATTCAGATTGGCCCTTATTCCATTTATCATTCAGGAGACACCCTTTGGTATGAGGGTTTGGAAAAAAGAGTAGCTAGCTTCAAACCAGATGTATTGCTCCTGCCCATCAATGGTAATAAACCTGAACGAAAAGTGGCTGGAAACATGAGTGCATCCGAGGCCGCGGCTTTTGGAAAAGAAGTAGGCGGCATGGTGATCCCACATCATTATCACATGTTTGAATTTAACACCGAGGATCCTGAGAATTTTAGAAAAGCTGCCACTAAAGAAGGAATCTCCCACGAAGTACTGGAGATTGGTGGCAAACTGAAAATATAACCACAGTTCTATCTAAAAAAGAATCATTCTTTTAGCTTAGACCCTTATCATAAGCCTTAGTTTTCTCAACTCTGAAAAAGCCCATCAAAGGACTATTGTGAAATCCATCTTTTCTTGAAATGGAAAGTTATTGGGTAACAGTCGAAGGCTGTAATAAGCTCAAGTAATATTTCGCCTGCTCTTGGTTCCCTAGGTTTTTATTCAAAAGATATAAGTTCTTCACAGCTAAGACTGTGGGTTTAATTTCCAATGCCTTTTCGAAAGACTCAACGGCATCGGCTTCCTTTCCAGCCACTATTTGACTTGAACCTAAGTTTACCCAAGCCGAATAAAGATCACCAATTCCTGCATCAATTGATTCCTTGAAATATCTAGCAGCTTCATTATAATCCTTATCGTGAAAAAATGATATAACCCCTAGATTCATACAAATCACCGGTTCGATCGGATTTAAATCATATGCCTTCAGCAAGTAGTTTTTTGATTGAATGGTATCCCCTGTTTCAATCAGGGATTCGCCATAGGCACCATAAAACTTTGGATATTTTTCTGATCCACCATATTCCTCAAATCGATCTAGTATAGAGGCATAAAGGACGACAGATTCTTGATAATTCTCTTTTTTGAAAGCAAGGTTTGCCAATTTCAAATCCTTAATGAAACGGACCTCATCCATATCTATGTCCTCGTCCTCAGGAAAGTAAGTCTTTGCGGTTTTCTCGTCACCTTCTTGGAAATACAAAAAGCCTAATGCCCGTTTTACTTCCCTATCATCACTGTATTCTAAAGCTTTCTTGAAAGCTGCAATGGCTCTCAAATTTTCATTTTCCCTATCATAGAGCGTCCCAAGAGCCTTATATAGACCGAAATAATCAGGATTAGGCGCCTTTAAGCCTTTAATAAACCATTCCTCGGCTCGAGGAACATTCTTTCGTGCTAATTCCACATATCCTAGCTTGATAAATGCGAAGGATGAATTAGGGTTTTCTATCGTACTTCTTTCTAATATTGAAATAGCCTTTGTAGAATCACCCAGCCCCAGATATGATTCGGCTAATGATCCTAAAAATTGGGACACACCCACCTTTCCAGCAATAATCTCATAGCCTTTGTCCAATTCCTTCACCGCCTCAGCAAAATACATTTTAGCAGAATCAGGATAAGACCTGAGCACATTGCTTCCTCTTTGACGAAGTTCATCGCCATAAAACATATGCGTTCGCCAACTTTTTGGCGATGTTTTCACTCCTGAGGCTGAAAGCGTTAGATTACTTTCCCATACCTTGGCTCGATCCACTGTTTTCCATGAAAATGCGAGGACAATCGGAAGTAAAACGACCCCTATAAATAGTGGCTTTTTAAAAGTCGAAAATCTATCACTGAGTTTGAAAAGTCCATAGCAAATTAGAAAACAAAATGCGAGTGAAGGAATGAACTGAAACCTTTCACCCAAATTAGAACCGATAATTAAGGCTCTGCTTAAATTGGCAAAAATGGAAAAAGTAGCGATGTAAAATATAATTCCAAAACTGAATAAATTACGCGTTTTGAAACCTTTATAAGCCACAAATAGTAACCCTCCGAAGAACAAAACACTAAACCAAACCAGCGGATTTGCAAAACTCTGAACGGTGAACTGGCTAAAGGAATAATCCCAAGAAAGCGGGTGTGGAAAGAATAACAGCTTGATGTACTGTATGTAAATGTAGAAGTTGGTTGCTAGCAATTCCCCAGGAGTAGTCCCATAAAGGATGCTATTGATCATCGAATTGTAAATGGTGATAGCTTCGTCAAGAACTACCGCGCGGATCCCCATGTAAGTCACTACAGGAATCAAAAAAGGAGCTACTGAAAAAATCGAATCTTTCAGACTTTTCTGAAAAAAGAAATAGCTGATTGCAGCTACTAGAGCCATTAATGGAATGGATTCTTCTTTTGAAATCAAGGACAAAAAAAAGAAAACAGCAACAATAATTTGCTGAAAAACCTTCGGTTTGGGACCACTATTCACCCAAATGAGAATAGCTGAAAAAGCAAAAAGCGAACATAACAAGGTGTCCCTACTTTTTACCGATGCCACCACTTCAGAATGGATAGGATGTACCGCATAAAGCAACAAAATCATTAGTGCGAGCCAAATGGGAAGGTTTCTGATTTGCACCAGCCGAACTAACAGCCAGCCTATCACCATCAAGACCAATGCATAAAGAACAATATTTACGCGATGCCCAATAGGGGCCGAAAAACCACCTGCCAGCTCATTTTCGAGGCCAAATGTCAGCAAAGTAAGTGGTCGGTAAATACTGGAATTTACAGGATTGATTTGGATAAAATTCATAGAGCCATACTCAAAAAGCTCCTGCCAATTATCCAAGCCCTCCTTGGTGACTCGATTGAAATGGGAATAAATCCCATCGTCACCACTATACCCAAAATCATGGGTATGAACATAAAGCATAGATCCAAAAATCGCGATAAGGACCACCCAAAAGTTTGCCTTAATGTTTCTCATAAAGTCTTTTTCATCAAAAGGTCTGTTTGTATTTCATCCCCAAAGGGAAAGGGATGAGTTCCAAATTTAGAAAAACCATTTTTTTCATAAAATCGGATGGCACGAGGATTATGCTCCCAGACTCCGAGCCAAACGTATCTCTTTTGATTTTGCTTTGCAAAGTCTATGGCCCAATCCAATAATATCTTTCCAACACCCAAACCCAAATAATGCTCCAAAACATATAACCTCGCAATCTCTAAGCTTTCCGGATCATGGATATCAGTTTGAGCTGGTGTCAAATTCACCTTCACATATCCGACAATTTCATCATCAAGCTCTGCCAGCATAAATAAAGAGGCCTTTTCGTCCAATTCTTTCGATAATTGACCTATGGAAAAAGCAGTAGCTAAATAGGATTTTACATTTTCAGGCTTGTTATTTTCTGTAAATGCCTGTAAAAAAGCGAGCCTAGCTAATTCCAAAAGAGAATCTAAATTTTCTTTATGAGCCTTCTTTAGTCTGATTCCTGTCTTATCGATTGGCACGGTTCAATTTCTTTAAAGCCACCTCTATTTGAGAAAGGGGGAAATCACCAAAAATCGCTCGATACTCCCCACTGGGATGGAGCACTACAAAGCTTTTGCAAGGGTAAGGATAGCTGAAAAACTCTGCTTCAAAAACCCCATCAGGGTCAGCCTGCCAATTCATAAACTCCTCGTATGCCAACAACCCCCCGTAATTTTTATAAACATAGATTGGCGCAACAGCATTGTGCTTCTCGGCCCACTTATCTAGACTTTTAGCTGCTTTTTTCATGGCATTTGCATCAAAGTCACCGCTATTGGAATTGCATTCATCTGGACCTGGATAATAAACCACGATCAGATTTTTGCTTTGGGAAAAAGCTTCCTGATTACCCGTTTTTTCGTAAAAAATTTCCGGGTTTTCTACTTTGCCCACAGGCATTCGGTATACCAAAACCATCTCTCCTTCCTGATCACCCGGTACTCCAAAATAGGGCCCTGTCAAAATTTGCTCTTCAAATTGAGTTTTAGTGATTCTTCCTCCCAGTTCATTTCTGTATGAGTTCTGGGCCAATACTCCAAAAGCCGAAAAGGTGAGAAAAACCAAAAGTAATGTCTCACGGGAAAATAGACGCTGATTCAAAATATACTGTAGCACTTAATTTATCATTTCCTTTATTTCTGGCGCAGCACTTTCGTCTGGATACTCCAATCCTAAAAGTGTAAAAATTGTGCGAGCCAGCATCGCAGATTGCCATTGCCCTTTCTTTTTCATCTCTCCTTGGGCTTGGGTATCAGGGCCTATTACAGCCATCCAAATCTGACCAGCCTCAGGAATTCTAGCCCCGTGACCCGTCCAGCTAGATGCGTCAACACCCCGACCATGGTCTGTGGTGATAATCATCGTAGTTTTATCTGCATATTTTGCATCCCTTTGAATATATTCCCAGAGTTCCTGAATATACTGATCGGTCTGCCTAGCTGCTAAAATATACTGCTCATAATTCCCTCCATGAGCCCAGTCATCCGTTTCGCCATAGGCAATATACACGATGCTCGGCTTTTCATCTTTGATAGTCTCAAGTGCAAAGTGATGGGTAAATGGGTCCAATCTTACCTCGCCCCAAGGACCGCGGATTTCAGATTGAAGTCTAGCTATTAGTTTTTCGGTTTCAGAAGGATTAGTTGCTGTCGTAAAGCCTGCATTGACAGGAATTCCACTTCTTTCGGCATTGATGATGTAGGGAAAAACATCCCAAGAGCCAAATGCACGAACTTTTCCTTTATATTCATCTCTTTGATTAAGGTATTCCAGAAAGGTGACATTGGGGTTATTGATCTTGTCATTACTCGTGATTCGCTCGTCATCAGCAAATCCAGAAAGAACTTCATTATACCCAGGATACGAAAACCAAAGCTTATTGGCATTGTCTACGAGGTTACCATAGGCTCGATTCCCATAGATTTGGCCCTCTTTTTTAAATACGTTCCATAAGAAGGGCATGAGCTTTTCTCTCCTCCCTGCCTTGTCTTTTGCCCAAAACAGATTGGTCAATTCTGAAGGGTCTGCCAGAACCGTGGTATCATTTAAGAGCAGCGGATCGATACCTGCAAAAACTTCTTGCCAACGCATCCCATCCAAAGTGATGAGAAAAATATTTTCTGTTTTATGACTCTGCGCTTGAGACGTCACAATTATTCCCAAAAGAAATAAGCAGAACAGTGGGTATTTATTTTTCATCCACCATAAAGTAAGTGTTTTGTAGGTTACACTCAACCATGCAGCCTGAATTTACAATAAATTAAAGCCTCCTTTTATCAAAATGTCATCCTTTGGCGATAGGGTTTCCATGGATAAAATTTCGATTCGATCTCCTTCTTTTTGCCCAGTGACCACTTGTACGCGCTCAAGTCGATATGAATCAGCCGTCTTTTCACGAAGTACCAAAACTACCGTTTCACCCTCGGACTCCAGCACCGCGGATTGATCAATAGCCCATCCAGCCTTGGCATCTTTCTGGATTTCAGCTTCCAAAAACATCCCAGGAACCAAAAGTGATTCTTTGGATTCATCTTTTAGATGTGCATGAACATTGATTTGACGAGCTTCATTGATGGACTGACCCACCATAAAAACTTCGGCCATCATCACTTCGGAGGAAACTTCGGGAATCCTGACCTTTACTTGTTGCCCTTTTTTGATCACGGTAGCATCTCGCTCAAAAACCATCAACTCCATGTGCAAATGCTCCTTGCTAATGAGGCTTACAGCAATATCTGTTGGCTGGATGAATATCCCTGGCACGGCATTGATTTTGGTGACAAATCCAGAAATGGGTGAATAAATCGGGATTTTTGACCGCATGGTCTCAGGCTTCAATTCATCTGCATTGATATTCAAAAGTTGAAGCTGACGCTTGAGACTCTCGGCCTTGGCTCTTGTCCCCTGATAATCGGCCTCTGCTTTGAGATAGCTCTTTTGCGAAGAAATCTGCTCACTGTAAAGGGTCTTTTGCCGCTCGTATTCTGATTGGAGGTAAGCCAATTGACTTTTAGCTTCCAGGTAATCTTGTTGTAAAAGAATGAAATCAGGATTCTCCAGCGAAAATAAAACCTGACCTCTTCTGACTTCTTGGCCCTCAAGTAATTCCATTCCACTTACATACCCTCCATAAAAAGCGCTGACCTCCTGCATGCTTTCAACGGGGACTTGAACGGAACCCTGAACGGTGATCGATTCTGAAAATTGCCCAGAGTCCAGCCTACCCCACTGCATTTTCATGGTTTCGAATTGTGCTGTACTCAGCTCGATATAGGTGCCATCAACTTCAGTTAATACAAGCGATTCATTTTCATTTTTGGCTTCGCCACAGGCAAAACTTAGGAATAAAACCAAAGGCAGAACTAGTGCTGGGAGGGATAATTGCTTGGTTTTCATTAGTCGATCAGATAATTCATTTTTAAAATATTGAGTTGATAGTCGTAGCGACTCTCAAGATACTGTAGGGTGATATTTCTGGAATTTTCCAGAAGCATAGCGTATTCGAGGAAATCAATTTGTCCCTCCTGATAGGATCGTTGGGCCTGCTGGATAAGTTGCGCAGCGAGATCATTTCCTTCTTGCTCAAAATAGTCAATGACTTTTTCTTGCTGAGCAAGTTGTGCCTGCAGCTGGCCATACTTGGTCTGAAGGCTATTTTGGTAGCTTTCTGCTTCAAGCATAATTTGCTCTTGCTGAAGTTGGCTAGATTTTATCTCTGATTTTTGTGCTCCAAAAAAGAGAGGAATAGCTATACCCGCCTGAAATCCAGGATAGGTCGCAGCCCCAGCACCCGGATTGGTACCCTGAAAATAGTCAACAAAAATATCTGGAAGCAGTTTTCGCTTTTCTATAGTCGTCTGGTGATATGCCTGAGCTGTAATCCCCTCATAGTATTTCACCCCGGGATGCTCTTCCCAATCCTGCAATTCTTGTAGTTGGAGATCAGTTAATTCCCGGCTGACAGAAAGCTCATCTTCCCAATTCAATTCCATTTTCAATTCGTCTAGGGCAACCTCAAAGTTTTGGGCAACCTCTGACTTTTTCAGCTTGATCTCTTGCAGCTTTCCTTGAGCTGTCAACTTTTCTAAGTAATTGGTCTCCCCTGTTTCGAATCTGCGATTTGCTGCATTGGCAAACACCGAATAGAGACTATCCAAAAAATCATAATGATCCACCAAACTCTGGAAATGTTGAACGGTGAGATAAGCCTTGCTTACTGCTGCTCTCACTTTTCTTTTCTCCAATTCTGATTCATACCCTCGAATCATGGCCTGATCTTGTAAAAGGTTCTTTTGGGCACTGTACAGACTTGGAAAAGCGAAGTTTTGGGTGACTCCCCAAACACGGTTGTAGATACCATTCTCAGCGATATCATTTTGGTCAAAACCGTAATAAACACGGGTTTTGTCCAGAGTCCATCCTGCGCCCTGTCGGGCCATGGCAGATTCGATGGCTTTGTCTGCTGCCTGAATTTTAAGGTTTCGACTTTCAGCCAATTCCAAAGCTTCTTCTAAGGTAATAGACTCCGCATTTTCTTGTGCCAAAGCTGGAATTCCGCAAAGCAAAAGAAGAAGGGTTACTACGACTTTGCTCGTGCCTGCACTTGAGAGAGAATCACCTTTTGAATCCGATTTTTTAAACATCACATAAAGGACAGGTAGGACAAAAAGCGTGAGAAATGTAGCTGTAAATAGACCTCCAACTACCACCGTGGCCAAAGGACGCTGTACCTCAGCCCCTGCAGACGTAGAAATCGCCATAGGCAAAAATCCCATTGCCGCAGCCGATGCAGTCAGTAAAACAGGGCGTAATCTTTCCTTGGCTCCGACAAACACAAGTTCCTTGAGATTGGTGAATTTTGATTCCATGGATTTGAAATGTTCGATAAGCACGATCCCATTCAATACTGCAATACCAAAAAGGGCAATAAAACCAACTCCAGCCGATATACTAAATGGCATATCTCGGAACCAAAGCAAAAACACCCCGCCAATTGCTGAAAGTGGAATAGCCGAATAAATCATGATGGCATCCCGCGTTGAAGAAAAAGCAAAGTACAAAAGCAAAAAGATCAAGACCAGAGCTATCGGAACAGCGATGAGCAGACGATTTCTGGCTTGCTCAAGATTTTCAAACTGTCCGCCATAATCCACCCGGTAACCTTCGGGAATATCGATCTGAGTAGTCACTATTTCCTGAACATCATTCACCACGGATTGTAAATCACGGTTTCTAACATTTACCCCGATTACCACTCTCCTTTGCGTATCGTCCCTGGAAATTTTTGCTGGGCCTTTAGTGTACGTAATCTTGGCCAATTCAGAAAGTGGAACAAAACCACCCGAAGGCACTTGAACTGACGCATTGTCTAGATTGCTGATATCCTTACGGAAATCTTCTTCAAAGCGTACCACCAAGTCAAACTGTCGCTCACCCTCAAAAACTTTTCCAGCTGTTTGGCCAGCGAATCCCATGGTGACGACCTGATTTACATCCTCGATATTCAGTCCATATCGGGCAATTTTAGATCGATCGTATTCTATTTTCATCTGAGGTAAGCCATCGACTTTCTCGAGAATGATATCTGCTGCGCCTTCGACGTTCTGTATGGCTGCTTCAATTTTTTCAGCAGTCTGGAGCAAAATATCCAGATCTTCCCCAAACACTTTGATCGCCAAGTCAGCCCTCACCCCCGTAATCAATTCATTAAATCTCATTTCGATGGGCTGAGTGAATTCAAATTCCAATCCAGGTATAATTTCAAGTGCTTCTTTGAAGACCTCTGCAAGTTCATCCTTGGTTTCCACAGTTGTCCACTCAGACGGGGGGTGTAATGTGACGATTACGTCGGTCTCCTCCATGGACATGGGATCGGTTGGGATTTCCGCTGCCCCAATTCTCGTCACGATCTGATTTACTTCTGGAAACTGTTTCAAAATAGTTTCAATCTGCGTCATTGTTTCCACCGTGTTCGTAAGTGTAGTACCTGTTTTTAATACAGGTTGGATCACAAAATCACCTTCATCCAGCGTAGGAACAAACTCAGAACCCATCCTAGAAAAAACAAAAACCGTAACGAGCAATAAGCCAAACGCCCCGATTAAAACAGCCTTAGAATGATCTAATGCCCATTTAATTCCAGGCTCATAGGCTTTATTAATTGCCTTGATAATTCGCGTTGAGATATTCTTTGGTCCGGGAGGTGTGGTTTTCAAAAACAAGGAAGAGACTACGGGGATATAGGTCAATCCTAGGATCATGGCTCCAATCAGCGCGAAGCTAAAAACCTCAGCCATGGGTCTAAACATTTTCCCCTCCACCCCACTTAAGCTTAAAATCGGAATGAATACGATGATAATTATGATCTGGCCAAATACTGCTGAGTGCATCATTTTGGATGCGCCTTCGAGTGCCACTCCGTCTTTCTTGGATCGAATCTGTTCAGCACTCAGGTTTTTAAAATCACCACCAATTTTTGTGAATTGGAAGGCGATAAACTCTACAATGATTACGGCACCGTCAATTATAATTCCAAAATCAATTGCCCCAAGGCTCATCAAATTCGCATCAACTCCAAAAATGTACATGAGGGAAATCGCGAATAACAAACTCAAGGGTATCACAGATGCTACGACCAATCCTGAGCGGATATTTCCAAGAAGCAGGACCACTACAAAAATCACGATTAAACAGCCTAAAATCAGATTCTCGGCTATGGTAAAAGTAGTACGTCCAATTAATTCAGATCGATCCAAAAACCCATTAATGATGACCCCTTCAGGCAGGGTAGGCTCGATTTCTGCGATACGTTCTTTCACTCGATCAATGGTGGCTTTTGACCCAGCTCCTTTCAACATCATCACCTGACCTAGGACTTTTTCTCCCTCTCCATTTGCTGTGATTGCTCCAAAGCGATTAGCATGACCAAAACCTACTTTCGCGAGATCTCTAATATAAATGGGTGCCCCATCTCTTACCTCCACCACAATATTTCCGATATCCTCCAGACTTTCTACAAGTCCTTCCCCTCGGATAAAAAAGCTCTCGTTGGATTTTTCGATATAGCTTCCACCTGCTACCGAATTATTTTTGAGTAAGGCGTCATAAACTTCTGTCAAACTCACGTGCATAGCTTTCAACCGTTCTGGATTGATTGCAATTTCATATTGCTTGAGAAATCCGCCCCAGGTATTGACCTCCACCACTCCTTCTATTCCTGAGAGTTGACGACGAACTACCCAATCTTGAATGGTGCGTAAATCAGTGATAGAATATTGATCCTCGTATCCCAGCTTGACATCGATCACATATTGATAGATTTCTCCCAAACCGGTGGAAATCGGACCCATAAATGGCTGACCAAATCCGGCAGGAATTTGTTCTTGGGCAATTTTGATTCGTTCTGCAATTAACTGACGAGGGAGATAAGTCCCCATATCATCCTCAAAAACAATAGTCACCACAGAAAGACCAAACTTAGAAATGGAGCGGATTTCCTTCACTCCAGGTAAATTCGCCATTTCCAATTCCACTGGATAAGTGAGATACTTTTCTACATCCTCTGTGGCTAAATTTCTAGAAGTGGTGATGACTTGGACCTGGTTATTGGTCACATCAGGGACCGCTCCAATAGATAGTTTGGTAAGCGCATATATTCCAAACCCTACCCACGCTGCGATCAGCAAAAAGATGATGAGTTTATTTTTTAGACTCCAAGAAATGATTCTTTCCAACATAAGACTGAGTTACAATCTTAAAGTTGAATGAAAAATCACTGGCGTACTAAGACAAAAGTCACTTTTACACGAATGAATCGCTATTCAAAAATGGACTAAATAAAGGGGCAAGTTGGCGGAAAAGTAGCCTCAAGCCATTTCCATTTTCCTTGTTGAGGAACGTCCTACTTTTCTTCGGGAAGAAGATGGCTTTTTCTTTCGTTTATTCCACCAAATCAAAGTCCCGGTGATCGGCAAAGAGGTGGCAATCAAACAAGCCAAGAACCAAATGAACTTGGACACTTGACCAAAAATTTCGCCGGTGTGCAGGTACTTAACTGATCTGCCAATCTGTTGTCTGACTGGCAATTCACTAAATAGGCTAGCCTCAACCAAATCAAGATCTTCGGGAGATAAACTTAGATTATCCGAACCAGGAGATGCCGTCAAATTGGTTTTGTATTGTCGGACGTCGATAGTTTTAGTCAAATCCGAAGGAATTGAAATGCGGGTGTTACCCACATAGCCCAAGTGACTTTCTGTCGCGGCGATGATCTCATCTAGGGTAAAAGATTTGGGGTTTTCAAAGACAGGCTGCGGCTTATTTCGCTCCGCCTCTCGCTCGGCTTCACTCTGGTAAGTATCCCAAGTCTTTTGCCAGCCCTCTCGATACCAGTTGAAGGACCAAAAAAGCCCCGTAGCCGACATCAAAAACAAAGCGATAAGAGAATAAAATGCCAATGAATTATGCAGATCGTGATTCACTCTCTTCCAATTTCCCGACCATTTGATTTTCAGACCCTGCTTCCAGTTTTTTAATTTATTGGGAACCCAAATCACAATCCCTGTAAGCACTCCTAGTAAGAAAAGTGTCGTGGAAATACCATTGATCAATCTACCCAAATCTCGATTGCCCATGCTTTCGAGAATTGGCGCCTCCACGCGGTCCAAAAGTAACCAGCGATGCAGGCTAAACATGGAACTCATAAACTCTTGGGTAGCCGTTCTCGTAGTATTGTCGCCGAGAATTTCGCCTGTGAAGGGATTAACATAGAAGGTAGTTCCTCTCCCCTCTTCTCCTTCGCCGAGTAAAGTAAATTGAGCAGCCCGATCTGCATCTTCCATCCAAAAAACCTGAGTGACGGATTTATTTAATTCCGATTCCAAATTGGATTTGATCTCTTCTGCCGACATCCGATCTCCGCTAGGCTCCACGAAATAAAGTTCAGAATCAAAAAATTCACGAATCTCAGTATTGTACACGTAAAGCGTGCCACTGAAGCAAACTGCGACAACAATAAGTCCGCAAACCAGTCCGGCATAAAGGTGAATTTGATTGAAGATGTTTCGTACTTTTTTCCAGAGGCCAGAAGAACTAGTGGACATAGTGAAATCGGTTTGAAGTTCTGATTAATTCGAGTCAAAATTAAAAAAGAATTATTACTATTTAGATCAATTCTAAGAATAATTTTTGTTTAGATCAATTTTAATTAAGGTAAAAGTCGGCCCAACTCTACTTGGCATCTGAAGTCTTTTTATCTTTCGATTTCAATCCTTTAAGCTATGCGAAAGTTCATCCCGGTTTTCATTCTACTCGTCACTCTATCTGCATGTTCTCAAGAGAAAAAAACCTTACCCACTTTGGATCCTGAATTCGAAAAAGTTCTTGAAGCCCATGGAGATTGGGAACAGTTTTATCAGGCGAAAGCGATGAGTTATCAAATGATCCATGAAACGAACTTGACTAAGGAAACGCATTTCATCAATCTAGATACTCGTAAAACGCGAATAGATGCGGACAATTTCCAGATTGGGTTTGATGGAGAACAGGCATGGATCAGCCCAAATCGAGAGTCCTTCGGCGGGAATTCTGTTCGCTTTTACCACAACCTTTATTTCTATTTTTATGCCATTCCTTACGTATTCACGGATCCGGGAGTGACTGTGACTAAGGTTGAAAATCGCGCCCTTAACGGCATTTCCTATCCAACTTTTGCAGCAAAATTTGACTCTGACAAAGGGGATAGCCCAGAAGACCAATATTTTATGCTCATCAATCCAGAGACGAATAGACTCGAATATTTACTTTACACGGTGACCTTTTTTGGCAATCCAAATCCAAGTCTAAGTGCATTGAAATATGACGACTATCGAAATGCAAATGGACTTATTTTCCCAAGAATTCTCACAGGCTATACTCTAGAAAATAATGAGACCACTAAAGTTCGATATCAGGTGAGTTTCGCAGACATACTCTTACTCGATGAGGGCTTTGATGAGTCCCTATTCGAAAAGCCAACCAATGGAGTATTTGCAGATTAATCTCCTACCTTTTGGATAGATACCTCGGTGAAAAGCTTTGAATCTGTTTGCCCTCCGTATTTGCCTTGAACAGGCAAAGTATTTTCTGGTCTTGGATGAAACGCCAGTGGGACGTAGCTATGGTCGGTCAATAATCCCAAACTAGGATCCATTCCTACCCAGCCCGCCCCGGGCAAATAGACTTCCAGCCAAGCGTGAAGTTCATGACCAGTGGAAAGTTCTGGGTTAAATGCATACCCACTTACAAATCGGCTGGCCAAGCCTAAAGTGCCAAGTAAGTTCATCTGCATCCAAGCCAAATCCCTGCAGGAGCCTGTTTTGGATTTAAAAGTTTTTTCGGCTGTCCAAAGGTTTTCCTCCTCTCGGATCAAGTGCTCCCAATCGGTATGCACATAGCTGGTAAGGTCAACCAAGAAGCTCAGCAAATCTGAGGCTTTCGAAAAAAACTCCTTGGCTATTTGTTTCCCATTGTCCCCAATCTCCGAATGCACATAAGCCGAGATTAATTCAACGGTCTCATCAGAATAGGAAAATAAGCCAGATGAATTCTGATCATAGGTGAGAATAAACTCTGGATCAATGATAAATGCGAAAGGGTTAAATTCTTGACAAGAAATAAGTAGATCACTTCGAATCTCCAGTTCTGAGCAGGGTTGATCGAACCAAACTAAATCAAAGGAATTCCCGACCATATCGGTTCTCACGGCCTTACCCTGAGGGATTGGTGAAATGATCAAATCTCTTTTTAGGACCTTCTGAAATGAACGGTACTGCGGAACCAAAAACAGCTTGTGCATGCCCAACACCACTGGTCCTCCATAGGTATATCGGGTAAGATGCTGTATAGCGAGTTTCATTTAGTTTATTCTTGGGGCACTGAGATGGAGCTTCCTTCCAATGCCTGTTTTAACACCTCTGCAGGCAGTTCCTCAATTGCTTTTTTTAGGCGATCGTTCCAGAAACTTGAGATGTGCTCCAATTCCTTTTGCTCAAAGCGTTGCTCAGCGATGTGGTAAGAGTCATTCGCCAAAACCACCGTATCAATGGGAAAATCCACATCATTTGCAGAAATCCTCGTGGCATCGAAGGCTAGAAAAGCACATTTTAAGGCGTATTCAAGGCTATTGTCGTACGAGAGCGACCTTCGCAAAACAGGGTTACCAAAGCCTCCATTTCCTATGATCACAAAGGGAGTCCCTCTTCGGATTTCGATCCAATTGCCTTGTGGGTAAAGTAGGTATAGTTTGGGTTCGGTGTCCTCTTCTAGTTGTCCTCCAATGATAGAATATACATTAAAACTAAGGCCGGAATCTTCTAGATACTGTTTGTCCTCTTTGGCCACGATCCGCACCTGATTCCCAAATTCATTTACCGCATGGTAAAGTTTTGTAAAGGAATCATCCTTTCGCTGGATCACTTCAGAAAAATAGGTAATGGCCTTGTCTCTTACAGATCTCAAACCAGAAGTCATGATAAAAAACGAATGCTTTTTTCTATTTACCGTATAGACCTTTTTTGAAGAGGTGGTCTCACTTCCAGTGGTGATTCGTGTGTCGGAAAGCCCCACTATTCCTTCCTTGGTTTTTATCCCGAGGCAAAATGTCATTCTTGTTGATTTGATTGCTGCGCAAAGTTATCCCTTATCGTGAAGAAGTTGCGATTTATTTCATCAGAGATTGTGTTGATTTTTACTTGAAGATTATCCAAGTATTCATGCAGGCCAAAGTCAATAATCTCTCCAACTTCTGCAAATTCCAATTTGGACCGAAGCTCTCCAATAGCTCGTTCTGCACTGTTTTTATATCCATCACCAAGGTTATCAGAAATTTGATGTAGGCATTTTTCCGCTTCGCGCAGACAGAAATAGATTGATCTGGGGAAAAACTTATTCAAGACCAAAAACTCCACCACATTCGATGGCTCAATATTGCCATAGACGCGACGATAGGTATTAAATGCAGTGACGGACTTTAGCAAGGCCATCCAATGCAAAAAGTCAAGCGGTGTCCCAACCTCTTGCTCTGAAGGCAATAGGATATGGTATTTGACATCCAGCATTCTGGAGGTCTTATCTGCGCGCTCCAGATATTGCCCTAGCTGACGAAAATACCAACCCTCCACTCTCGCCACGCTACTATCTGCAATGCCATAAATCAATAAAATTTGATTTTTCACCTTCTCGTAAAATGCACGAGGGTCCTCTTTTTTCCAGATCTTTTTCTCCTCTCCTTCTTTCAGCAGATAGTACAGCTCATTTGCCTTCTCCCAAGTTTCTTTACTAAGATTTTCTCGAATGATCCGCGCATTTTCTCTGGCGCTTTTCACCGCAGAATATATGGAGTTTGGATTTTCCTGATCAAATGTTAAAAAATGAAGCACCTGTTTGCTCTCAAAGGTATCATGCGACCTTAGGTAAAGGTCAAGATCTCCTGTGGCTGCTACCAATGGCTTCCATTGCTCCTTCAAATCTACAGGCAGATCTTGCATTAGATTAAAATTCACATCGATAAAACGTGCATAATTCTCAGCCCGCTCTAGGTATCTTCCTAGCCAGTAAATATGGTTTGCTACTCTACTTAGCATGTTTTTCTGATTTAAATATTAATATAAAACCCAAGTATCCTTACTTCCTCCACCTTGGGAGCTATTCACCACAAGTGAGCCTTTTTTCAAGGCTACCCGAGTCAATGCCCCTGGAATCACTTCAATCTCTTCACCGTACAAAATATAGGGGCGTAAGTCCACATGTCTTCCCTCAATTTTTTCTTCCGTAAGTGTGGGGACAGTAGATAAGGACAAAGTGGGCTGGGCAATGTAATTGGTCGGATTATCCGCAATCAATTTCTTGAATTTCTCATGCTCCTCCTTCGTAGCCTTTGGACCAATAAGCATCCCGTAGCCACCGGCCGCGTTGGTTTCTTTGACCACAAGGTCGGCGATATTGTCCAGAACGTATTTTCTATCTTTTTCCTCACGACAGAGGAAAGTGGGCACGTTATTCAAAATGGGCTTTTCACCCAGATAATACTCTATAATTTTTGGTACATAAGCATAGACCGCCTTGTCATCTGCCACACCTGTTCCAGGCGCATTTGCTAAAGCAATATTCCCAGCCTTATAGGCTTCAAAAAGTCCTGGAACACCCAGCATGGAATCTGGATTAAATGCCAAGGGATCTAAGAATGTGTCGTCGATGCGACGGTACAATACATCAATTTGCTCCAACCCACGAGTGGTCTGCATGTAAACAATATTGTTTTCCACAATCAAGTCCACCCCATTTACCAGCTCCACTCCCATTTGCAAGGCAAGATAGGAATGCTCATAGTAAGCCGAATTGTAAATTCCAGGGGTCAATACTCCAACCACAGGCTTAGGTTTGTCAGAAAGATTCTGAAGCATTTTCAGAAGTTTTGCCGGATAATCCGATACGGGCATAACACCGCGAGAATTGAAGAGTTGAGGATATACCCTTTTAATAATTTCTCTACTTTCCAGCATATAGGACACGCCGGAAGGACATCGGAGATTATCCTCTAAAATATAGTACTCTCCATCCTTAGCTTTTACCAAATCGGTCCCTGTAATATGACACCAAATGCCTTTAGGGGGAGTAAGACCTACGCAAGGTTGCAGGTAGTCTTTGCTCTGCAAAATCAATTCGGAGGGAACAATTCCATCATTCAAGATTTTGCGTTCATTGTAAATGTCCTGGAGAAACATATTGAGTGCTTTGGTTCGCTGCTTTAGCCCTGCTTCTAGTTTTCTCCACTCGGAATTTGGGATGATTCGGGGGATAATATCCAGATGCAGTATTTTCTCCAAACCTTGATTATCATGGTACACATTGAAAGTCATTCCCATGGCCCGCTGGGTTTGATTGGCAGAAAATTGCAAGTGCTTCATTTTTTTTGGCGAAGTCTTCTTCAGGGTCTCACAAAACTCTAGGTAGTGTGGCCTAATCTCTCCTTCTGGGGTAAACATTTCATCGTGATGTTCACCTGATTTATATCCCTCTGTCTTCATATAGTCTGTCTCAATTATTAGGGAAGAAAAGATATACTTATTAGTTAAAAATAAAAACTAGAGGCCAATTTTTATAAGCTATTCAATAAATCAGACGAGAATTTGTGTTTTCTTCAAAAATTGAAGGCTAAGTTTTTTGCGATAAAATTGACTTGAGATTAATACCTTTAAGGAATGGTAAAGCGATTACTAAAAATACAAGATGCCAATTGGGTAAAGCGCGTGACTTTATGGAGGCATGTCAAAGATGCTCTTTTCATCATGATCGGAGTGGTGATGGCCAGTATTGGCCTAAAAGCATTTTTACTACCCAATGGCTTTTTTGATGGAGGGGCCATGGGTATGTCCCTGCTCCTAGAGTTGCTTACGCCAGTCAATCTCTCCGTATTGATCATCTTGGTGAATCTACCCTTTATCCTCCTTGGAGCAAGGCAAGTATCCGTCATCTTTGCCGTAAAAAGCACTCTTGCCATTTTCGGCTTGGCTCTTTTGGTTCACTTTATAGAACTCCCCACTATCACAGCCGATAAGTTGCTTATCGCCGTTTTTGGTGGATTCTTCTTGGGTAGTGGAATAGGCTTTGCCATCCGAGGGGGAGCAGTGATTGATGGTACGGAGGTTTTGGCAATTTCGGTAAGCAGAAGATCCAGTCTTACCGTAGGGGATTTTATCACCGTTTTCAACGTTTGTTTATTTATCGTAGCCGCTTTTTTTGTGAATTTGGAAACAGCCATGTACTCCATGCTTACTTACTTTTCGGCATCCAAGACCGTGGACTTTATCATCAATGGTGTCGAAGAATATCTAGGAGTGATGATCATGTCACAGTATTCGGAAGAAATCAAATCTATGATTTCTCACGATCTAGGTCGAGGGGTAACTGTGCTCAAATCCGATGGAGGCTATGGAGCTAACGCCAAACTACTCCCGGATCGGAAGGTGCTTTTTTGTGTAATTACCCGACTAGAGGTGACCAAAATGCTGTCGGAGATTGATAAACTCGATCCCAAAGCATTTGTGATCCAATATCCCATAAAAGACACCAAGGGAGGAATGATTAAGAAACGACCACTGCATTGACATTGGGCAATTATTGATGAAAGCAGGATCAATTAATCATTCAAAATTGGAAGAATTCCATCCTTCCTAAAAACAAAAAGACCTGTCCCACGATCACTCGTAGACAGGTCTTTGTTTCTTGTTTCTAAAAATTCAGACTACCAAGCTTTGCTCGCAGTGACGATCATTCTACGAAATCGTTGAACCACTTGATGTCGCCTCATGTGGCGTCAACAGCTTAAGCTTTCCATCCTTATCTTCAGCCATCAGGATCATGCCTTCGGAGTCGATGCCCATCATCTTACGAGGAGCCAGATTGATCAGCATGGTTACTTGCTTGCCGATCAGGAACTCTGGCTCGAAATGCTCCGCCACACCACTCAAGACGGTTCGATGACCTAAACCAGTATCCACCTTTAACTTGATCAGCTTCTTGGATTTCGGCATTTTCTCAGCCTCTAGCACGGTCACCACACGCATATCCAGCTTAGCAAAATCGTCGTAGGTAATGATCTCTTTCGTCGGCGCAGCTGGTGCATTGGCCGCTTCATTTTCTTTTTTCGCATCCATGAGTTTTTGTACTTGTTTGTCTACTACTTCGTCTTCGATTTTTTCAAATAATAAGCCCATCTGACCTAGAGCCACCCCATTCTTCAGTAAATCTGCATCTCCCGCATTTTCCCAGTCTATCTCCTGCATCCCAAAAAGATCCACGAGCTTTTGGGCTGTGAATGGCAAAAATGGTTCTGCTACAATGGCTAGGCTTCCAGCGATATTCAAAGCAATATTCAAGATGGTGCCCGTACGCTCTCGATCTGTTTTGATCGTCTTCCAAGGCTCAGTATCTGCCAAATATTTATTTCCTAACCTCGCTAAATCCATCATCAAGCCCAATGCTTCTCTAAATCGGTATCGCTCGATGGAACTAGCAATTTTTTCAGGGAAGGCCTGAAGCTCGGCCAATACCTCCTCATCAACTCCTACAAGCTCTCCTTTGCCTGGAATCACTCCATCAAAATACTTATGAGTCAGCACAACGGCACGATTGATAAAATTACCGAATACGGCCACTAGCTCAGAATTATTTCTGGATTGAAAATCCTTCCAAGTGAAATCATTGTCTTTCGTCTCAGGCGCATTAGCCGTAAGCACATAGCGCAGAACATCCTGCTTGCCCGGAAACTCCTCCAAATATTCGTGCAACCAAACGGCCCAGTTTCTGGAGGTTGAGATTTTGTCCCCTTCTAGATTCAAAAATTCGTTGGCCGGTACATTGTCCGGGAGAATAAACTCCCCGTGAGTCTTTAGGATGGCAGGGAAAATAATACAGTGAAACACAATATTATCCTTGCCGATGAAATGCACCAGCTTGGTATCCTCATCTTTCCAGTAGCTTTCCCAGTTTTTTCCAGTACGAGAAGCCCATTCTTTGGTGGCGGAAATATAACCGATCGGTGCATCAAACCATACATACAGCACTTTACCTTCTGCTCCCTCGACCGGCACGGGGATTCCCCAGCCCATATCCCGAGTCATGGATCTAGCCTGAAGTCCATCTCCCGCCTCTAGCCAAGATCTACACTGTCCAAGCACGTTATTTTTCCAATCCTCCTGATGCTCTTCGAGAATGTATTTTTTCAAAAAATCCGCATAGCGTGCGAGGTCCAAAAACCAATGTTTGGTTTCCTTTAAAACTGGGGTGGACCAGCTCAATTTTGACTTGGGGTTGATCAGCTCAGTGGGACTGAGTGAGCTTCCGCATCGTTCGCACTGATCTCCGTAAGCACCCTCAAAACCACATCGTGGACAAGTGCCCTCGATATATCGATCCGCCAAAAACTGTCCTGCTTCCTCATCAAAGTATTGCTCCGTGGTCTGCTCTAGAAATTCCCCTTTGTCATACAAATCCTTGAAAAGCTCCTGAGCTGTCTCATGGTGGATTTGCGCAGAGGTCCTTGAGTATTCGTCAAAGCTGATCCCAAACTCCTGAAAGCTCGCCTTCATCATCTCATGATAGCGATCCACGATTTCCTGAGGTGTTTTACCTTCTTTTCTGGCTTTGATCGTGATGGCTACTCCGTGCTCGTCGGACCCACAGATATAGGCCACGTCTCTTTTTTTGCTTCGCAAATACCGAACGTAGATATCCGAAGGAATATAGCAACCAGCCAAATGCCCGATGTGCAAAGGACCATTGGCATAGGGCAAAGCCGATGTTACGGTATACCGCTTAAAATTTTTTGTACTCATAGGAAAATGTATCGCCTGCTGCGGCGAGTGAGGGTCTTAAATTCGCTTGCAAAGATAGAAATTTCAGCCAAAGGCTTGGTTAGCCATTCATAAATTCCTCACGGGCCTCATCCGTCAAGATCCCCTTATAAATAATGGAAACCGCCTGATCATAGACTTCAGCCGTTGAAAGGTTCATTCCATCCTGGATTAGCTGAGGGAATTGAGACCTGAATTTTGGATCAATCAAAGACTGCACCGCCGAGGCATAAAGCATGACCACTAGGCTAATATTCAGCTGGGGATTGACAAAGCCCTGATCCACTCCTTGAAGAATCAATTGATGAAAACGAACGTAAGCAGACTCGTTAATGTATTCACTGAGTCCTTCCCACACCTCCGGAGCCACTTCTCGAAGATCCTCAAAAAGCTCAGGATTGATCGGCGCCAAATACGTTGCAATGGTAGTCAGCGTAGATTTCAACTTAAGAGGAAATGGGATGTATTTATTATCCGAAATGGCTTCTACTTTCGAAGAAAGCTTGGTTTTGAGCATTTCGAAGGAAGCAGCTAAAAGCTCGAGTTTTCCGGGATAGTACTTGTAGAGCGTTTTTTTGCTCATCCCAAGTGCCAAAGCCAAATCATCCATAGTGGTATGTCTATACCCTTTGCTCAAGAAGAGCTCATATGCTTGGGACAAAACCTTGGTTTCGATACTATTTTTATTGACCATAGATGAAATCTTCAATTCAAATATAGGAAATCACAGGGTATGGAATCTAATCCTGCAGGAGCGGAAATTTGAGTGTTTGATTAATTGTTCCTTGCTGGCTCAAATTGTATTTTTACCGCCCAAGTTTATTCCTCATGACAAAACAAGAAGCCGAAATTCGGATTGCTGAGTTGAGCAAAGAAATCAACCACCATAATCACCTGTATTACCAGGAAAGTAAAACTGAAATTTCGGATTTTCAGTTCGATCAACTTCTAAATGAGCTCATCGCTCTAGAAACAGCCTATCCCGATCTTCTTCAGCCTGATAGCCCTTCGCAACGTGTGGGTGGTACGATTACCAAGGAATTTGAAACTGTGGCGCATGAAACGCGCATGCTTTCACTGGGAAACACCTATAGCGTTGAAGATCTCAAGGCTTTTGACGAGCGTGTGGAGAAAGGCCTCGGAAGCTCGGATTACGAATACTTTTGTGAATTGAAATTTGACGGAGTCGCAATATCCTTGGTCTATGAAAATGGAGAATTGATCCGTGCAGTCACACGTGGGGATGGATTTAAGGGAGACAATGTCACCGAAAACGTCAAAACTATTCGAAATATTCCTTTGAAGGTAAAGGGAGAAAATATTCCTACGAAGTTTGAAGTCCGTGGAGAGATTTTTCTACCAGTTTCTGAATTTGAAAAAATCAATGCTGAAAAAGCTGCTGCAGGTGAAGCTTTGCTCGCTAACCCAAGAAATACTGCCTCCGGGACTCTCAAAATGCAAGATAGTTCGGTGGTAGCAAAGCGGCGACTAAACTGCTATTTCTACCAATTGCTCGGCAATGATCTTGGCGTAGAAACCCATGATCAGGCCATTTCATTGATTGAAAAATGGGGATTTAATGTGTCCCAGACTTATCGAAAAGTCTCGAGCATAGACGAAGTCATCACGTATATCGAAGAATGGGATCAAAAACGTTTTGATCTTCCACTTGAGACTGATGGAGTAGTACTGAAGGTAAACAGCTACGATCAGCGCGAGGAGTTGGGCTTCACTGCCAAAAACCCACGCTGGGCTATCGCTTATAAATATCAGGCCGAAAGTGCCGTGACTCAACTTCTATCAGTTAGCTATCAAGTCGGGAGAACTGGAGCTATCACCCCAGTGGCCAATCTCGCTCCTGTTTCCTTAGCTGGCACCACCGTCAAGCGAGCTTCGCTTCACAACGCCAATGAAATCGAGCGGCTCGATCTTCACACAGGTGATTTTGTACATGTGGAAAAGGGTGGAGAAATCATTCCAAAAATCACAGGTGTGGAGCTTAAGTCTAGGCAAGCCAATGCCCGACCGATTTCCTACATCACGCATTGTCCGGAGTGTCAGACTGAATTGATCCGTAAGGAAGGCGAAGCCAAACACTTTTGCCCGAATGCAAAAGCTTGCCCCCCACAGGTTTTAGGAAGAATAGAGCATTTCGTTAGCAAGCGGGCTATGGATATTGACTCCATGGGTACCGAGCGTATTCGGGCTTTGCTAGAGCGGAAATTCATCCGAAGCTATGCAGACTTGTACACCCTTCAGGATAAAAAATCAGATCTTTTGGGGCTTGAAATGTCTCAGGATCAATACGAAAAAGAAGGTGAAGGATTGCTTTATATTAGTTTAGAAAAAGCCCTATTTGCCCTGACGGATCAGATTTCGCTCAAGCAGATCAATGACTTCCTTCAAGCGAAAGCAGATGTTCCCCTAAATGCTAAATTGCTGGAATTCAAGCAGGCAATCCGGGTCTGGAAAAAGAAAGTCCCGAGCAATACAGGGATGATTGATTATTTGATCTCCCATCTTCAAAGCCATCCGGAATTTCCGAAGTTGGAAGATTTTGTGCCTGTAGCTCTGATTCTAGATCTCTTACTCGGTCGACGCGCTGCCTTGGATCAGCTGATCTCACTCAGTAAAGTAAAAGGAACAGTCCACGGAATCATGCTCGAGCTGGACCTTCCTCTCAGCGAGGAGCTTAGGGAAAAAATCAAAAAACTGAAAGCCAACACTTTCCAAGAGGGAGTAATCAAAAATATGCTGGAGGGGATCGAAGCCTCAAAGGCTCAGCCTTTTGACAAAGTGCTTTTCGCCATCGGAATCCGAAATATTGGAGAAAATACAGCAAAGCTTTTAGCAAAGCATTTCGGAAATCTAGAAGACTTGAAAAAGGCTAGCAAGGAGCAGTTACTCGAGATCAACGGAGTGGGCGAAACTCTCATTCAAAGCTTAGAGGAGTTCTTTGCAGATGCTGACAACTTGAGAATTTTGGAAGAACTGCGGGCTCATGGTTTGAACTTCGAAATGAGCGGAGAAGAAAATGAAAAGCTCGGAAATCAACTCGCAGGCAAACGAATACTTGCAAGTGGAAAGCTAGAGAATTTCTCACGTGATGGAATCAAGGAATTTGTTGAGGCACATGGAGGCCAGTACATTAGTTCAGTCTCCAAAAATCTGGATTTCATCATTGAAGGGGCAGATATGGGCCCAAGCAAAAAAGAAAAAGCGCTAAAATTGAACGTTCCTTTGGTTTCGGAAGCTGATTTTCTAAAAATGATCGAGTCCTGAGGATTTCTACGATAAATTTGAACCAAATTCCTTTCTGAGAATTTAAAGAAATAGAAGTTTACCAAACAGGGATTAATCCTACTTGTTTGTTGTGAATAGAAGAGATTTTAGAATGAATTCGAAGGCTTATCTTTCGAACTGAAAATAATTGAAATGAATAAATTTAGAGGTACTGGTGTGGCATTGGTCACTCCCTTTCATAAGGATTTTTCCATTGACTTTGATGGATTAGAGAAACTGATCAACCATACCATTGAGGGTGGTGTGGATTATCTGGTAGTGCTTGGCACCACAGGTGAAGCTCCAGTTATGACCTCAGCCGAAAAAAAAGAAGTCATTCGAAAAAGCGTGGAATTCTGTGCTGGGCGAGTTCCTGTGATGCTTGGACTTGGTGGCAATAGCACTGCAGCAGTTCTGAGTGAAATTGAATCCACAAATTTTGAGGGCATTTCTGCTATCCTTTCCGTAAGTCCATATTACAACAAACCCACACAGCAAGGGATAATTCAGCACTTCACAGCGATCGCAGATGCAGCTCCGGTTCCAGTTTTATTGTACAATATTCCTGGAAGAACCATGTCAAACATGGAGGCGGACACCACCCTTGCCTTGGCTAATCATCCAAATATCTTTGGAATCAAAGAAGCCAGCGGAAATTGGGAGCAATGCTTGAAAATTGCCGCAAAAAAGCCGGAGAACTTTCTGCTGATCTCAGGAGATGATGTAATGACTGTGGCATTGCAAAGCATAGGTGGAGCAGGAATTATTTCTGTTTTGGCCAATGCCTTACCACAAACCTTTAAGAAATTAACGCATGGAAATGCTGAAGAGCAAAAGGAAGCAAGTTTTGATCTGGTGGATCTCAATGCGCTAATGTATCAGGAAGGGAATCCCGTAGGTATTAAAAATCTGTTGAAGCATCTAGGGATTTGTGGGGATCAGGTCCGCTCACCTATGCTCCGTGCCAGTGAAGGTCTCGATCAAAAAATCAAAGCTCTCGCCTAAATCTTGCATTCCTCCATCAGCATATCTGAGTTAAATCAACTCATCAAATCGGCACTCGAAACCCAACTCGAGCCGACCTACTGGGTGGTGGGAGAATTGACTGATTTTCGAGTAGCTGGTGCGGGGCATGCTTACTTTGAATTAGTAGAAAAGGCAGGGAATACCGTTCTAGCAAAAATCCGCGGAAATCTCTGGTCTTTTGCTTACCGTGAAATAGCTGAACGATTTCAATCCGCTACGGGTACTCATCTGAAAACAGGAATGAAAGTGTTGGCTCAGGTGGCAGTAAGCTTTCATCCACTTTATGGCCTAAGTGCCAATGTCAAAGATATCGACCCCTCTTTTTCTCTTGGGGAGCGAGCTAGATTACGGCAGGAAACTATTGATCGACTTACCCAAGAGGGCCTGCTCACTTTGAACGCAAGCCAGACTCTACCAGAAGTTTTGCAGAAAATCGCCATCATTTCCAGCCCAACCGCAGCTGGCTATGGAGATTTCGTGCAGCAGATTGATCGCAATTCATCAGGATTTAAAATATATCATAAGCTCTATCCGGCTGCTATGCAGGGTAATGACGCCAGTGCTAGCATCACTGAAGCTCTTAAGCGCATTGGAGCTCAGAAAAATAGTTTGGGCATTGAGGCGGTAGTGATTATTCGAGGTGGTGGTGCACAATTAGATTTGGATTGTTTTGATCAATATGATCTAGCTCGCGAAATCGCTACTTTTTCACTCCCGGTACTGACGGGGATTGGTCATGAACGGGATGAGACTATTGCAGATTTGGTGGCCCATACACGACTGAAGACGCCCACGGCTGTTGCAGAATTTATTCTGAGTAGTTTCCGCGAATTTGAAGATAATCTGAGAATACAATGGACGCGGCTCGAGAGAATGATTCAGGGTCAGTTGCGACAAGAGCAAACACTTTTGGAGGGTCAGTTTCAGCGCTTAAAATCACTTGGTTTAAGACTAAATTCTAGCTCCACGGATAAATTGCAAAGCTTAGAAAAGCGGCTAAAATCAACCATGCGGTCAAATCTTGAGTCCCAAAAAAGCACTTTGACACACCTCGAAAAAAATCTGCAGAAAAGTGCTCTTGGACTTCAGCAGAGGTCCGCACTCCAACTCACACAGATCAAAAAAAGTCTATCCCAGCTGGATCCCAGATCTATTTTGAAGCGAGGCTATTCACGAACAGAAATCAATGGGGTCCCGGTAGACAACCTGCCACTTGAAGTAGGTCAAGAACTGGACACCTATACTTCAAAAAATAAAATTAAGAGTATCATTAAAAGCATTGAAAATCATGGCTGAAAGAAGTTATTCGGAAGCTTTGGCTCGACTAGAAGAGATCTTATCTGAGCTGGAAGAAGGCAAAAAAGGTGTGGACGAACTTTCCAGTATGGTGAAAGAAGCCTCAGGCCTCGTTAAGTTTTGCAAGGACAAACTCAAAACTACAGAAGATGAAATTCAAAAAGCATTTGAGGAAAGCTGAAATACAATAAACAGGCAGTAATCGAGTTTTAGAAAAAAGAAACTTACCTTTGCTGGCATATTTATTGCGATTTTCTCGCACCACTGCATAGGCCACATTCTGGCTCAAAAGATGAAAAAACTCCTCCTCATATTAACGCTTGGCTTTTTGTTCCTTGGTGCATTACCGTCTTTCGGACAGAATTTTTACAAGGAGCGTGTTTCACGAGATCATATTATTTCGTTTGGGGTGGGACCTTCTTTTGCCTATTTGGATAATGGTGGTCAATATCGGGCTTTAAACTTTGCGATAAAACCCTCCATATCGGCATCCTTGATCAAGAAAATGACCTCTGTAATCGACCTTCGAGCTACTTTGGGGGTTCAATGGATCGAAAACGGAGGAAATCCATCTACTCAAATCCGCGATGCTTGGTTTGCTACCGGATCCTCTTTCACTGCCAAGGGCTCATCCATCTATTTTGATGTGATGCCCACATTTAACTTAGTTTCCTTCGATAATCACATCTACAGAAGCAAAGTCAATTTTTACGGTGGAGCCGGTTTGGGAATCATGTACACCCAAACGGATCAGAAAAAATCTTTTAGTGAAGAAGAGCGACCCACGAGCAATAACATCACAACGGGTTTTGTACCAGTTCGTGCTGGCTTAAGCCTCAAAATAGGACCTTATTCTGACATTGCAGGCGAGGGCACCATGCTCTTTACTTTTACAGATAATCTAGACGGAAATATTGGTTTCAATAGGTTTGGAGACCATCTTTTCCAAGCCCAGATCGTTTACCGCAGATATTTTATCCCAAAAACCAGATAGCGATAATCAGCTCACTTGCTTCTTAGCAGGCAGTACTTCTAGGTATTTTCTAGGGACATTTATCAGCATATTTTGATAAATCCCTGGGATTCGAATGACGAAGTAGTCCTTATTTCCTTTTTCTATACACTCCCCAGTCATGTGCTGAAGGGGACCAGCAATCACTTTTACTTGTTCTCCTGGCTCGATCTCCGTCCCATCAGTTTCCACATCTACCCCGGTGGATACTACTCTTTTGATCACTTCTATATCTTCATCCCGCATCGTGGCGTGCTGTCCAGAAAAATGCACAAATTTGACGGCGCCCGGTACTTGAAGACATTCCCAGAGTTGATTTCTCCTAGTCTTCACAAAAACGTACCCATTAAAGAGAGCCTTCTTCACCTTCTTCTTTCGGTCTGACCACTGCCGAAGTTCCTCCACGATAGGTAAATAAACTTCCCAGCCTCTTTCCTCCAGTCGATCAGCCACCTTCTTCTCTGAGCGCGATGTGGTATACATCACGTACCATTTTTGTTCTTCCATCTTTTGATATATTTGGGACATCGAAATTATGGAATAAACCCTTCAAATTGAAGTTTGAGACAAATAAAAACCTCCGGAACAATGTCCCGGAGGTTAATAAAAAAAACCACCAACCTTAATTCAGTTAAGCTTTCAGCTTACGAATTTTCATATTCATTCGATCCGCTAGCAAATACATAACTGGTACGATCACTAACGTAAGGAAGGTCGCAAAGGTTAACCCAAAAATGACAGTCCATGCCATTGGGCCCCAAAAATCTGCGTTATCTCCTCCGATGTAAAACTGAGGGTCAAAAGAAGACAACAAACTTCCAAAATTAATATTCATACCGATCGCCAGCGGGATCAATCCAAGTACTGTAGTAATAGCCGTCAAGAGCACAGGACGTAGTCTTGTCTTTCCAGACTCAATGATACTAGCCATCAAATCTTCATAAGAAAGTGTATCATTATCTGCTATCCCCAACTCCTCACGCTTTCTAATTCGGACAAGATTGGTGTAGTCAATCAAAACAATTGCATTATTCACTACCACACCTGCAAGGGAAATGATCCCGATTCCAGTCATAATCACCACAAACTCCATATTGAATATGGTCAAGCCTAGGAATACCCCTATAGTACTCAAAATTACAGAAGCCATAATTATAAATGGAGTGGTCACAGAGTTGAACTGAGCCACGATGATCAAGAAAATCAAAGAAACTGCAATCAAAAGCGCCCTCACCAAAAACTGCATTGACTTGGCCTGCTCCTCTTGTTCTCCAGTAAATTTCAATGAAATCCCATCAGGAACAGGATAGCTAGACAATAGAGACTGAATGGTCTGATTCACCTCAGTTGGGTTATACCCATCCAAAACATTAGAATATACCGTAACCGCTTTTTCTAGATCTTTTCTTTTGACAGAGCCATAAGTAGATCCGTATTCAATGTTAGCTACTGCCGAAATTGGAACTTCTCGCTTGGTGCCAAATTTATCTCTAAAGCCAATTTTTTTATTGACTAAAGCATTGATGTCATATCGATAATCCTCATCCAATCTCAGCTGGATCGGATAATCGTCCTCTCCCTCTTTGTATTTGGATACTTCGAGACCAAAAAGTGAGGTTCGCAAATCCGTGGCGATAGTAGAAGTAGAAAGTCCAAATCTTCGGGCCTTATCTCGATCCACATTGAGTATCAATTCTGGATTTCCCAATGAAAGGTCAGTCTTCAATTCTTCAATACCCGGAATGTTTTGCTGCTCGATATACTCACGTGTCTGATTTACAAATGCAATCAACTGCTCGTAATCTTCTCCAACAAATTCAAGGTTTACCGCCTTTCCTACTGGAGGGCCATTTCGCTGCTTATCCACAGTAATCAATACTCCGGGATAAGTTTCAGCCAAAGTCCGAATCTTCTCCATGGCTAGGTTGGTATTGATACCCTGTCTGTCGATATAGTCCACAAAACCGATAGTAATTTTAGCCTTGTGAGGAGTTGCTTCATTGGATGGACCCTCAGTAGGATCACCCGTGCCCTCCCCTACTTGGGTAATCACGGACTCAATGATATTTTGATATTCACTTAACTCCGCCATCACTTCATCTTCCATGATATCCACAAAGTCATTGGTAGCCTCGATGTCTGTTCCAATTGGAAACTCCACAAAGACATTGATGAGCTGTGGCTGATTATCTGGAAAGAAAAGAACCTTTGGAGATCTCACGAAGAAAATCATCAAAGTGGCAATCAACATCACGAAGGTTCCGGTAAAAAATACAATCGGTTTTCTACCTGCTAAAGCATAAGTAAGAATACCTTCATACATATTCTCCAACCTCACCAGAAAGATGGTTTGAAACCATCTAATTGCACTTCGGAGTACAAAGAGGTTGAACAAGGTCAGAACGCATGCAATAGCCATCAATGACCCAAATGCAGTCCAACCCACTAGGTAAAACAAAGTAGAAAGTACCAGAAATACACCAGAAACAATAATCCCTCTTTGCTTTGGCTTCACCTTGGTAATATCCTCTACTTTCATGTAAAGAGAGGTCAATACCGGGTTGATCACCAAAGCCACGAATAAAGACGAGGACAAAACGATAATCAGGGTGATGGGAAGGAATTTCATAAACTCCCCAATGGTATCATCCCAAAATGCTAAGGGCAAGAAGGCCGCCAAAGTGGTCATCGTAGATGTGATGATAGGCCAGGCTACCTCGCCTACACCCTCTTTTGCTGCTTGGACTGCAGATTTGCCCTCTGACATGAGTCGATAGATATTCTCGACAACCACGATCCCGTTATCCACCAACATCCCCAGTGCCAAAATCAAAGAGAATAGCACCATTAGATTGAGGGTGATTCCAAAGGAATTCAGAATCAAGAAAGAAATAAACATGGACAGCGGAATCGCAATACCCACGAATAATGCATTTCTAAAGCCTAAGAAAAACATCAAGACCAAGACCACGAGGATCACACCAAAAATGATGGAGTTCTCCAAATCACTTACTTGAAGTCTAGTCTGCTTGGATTGGTCATTGGTGATGGTGATTTCCAAGTCCTGCGGGAATCGATTGAGCTTGGTCTCGTCGATCAGCTCTTTGATTTTATCCGCAGCGTTCAATAGGTTTTCACCAGAACGTTTCACCACATTAATCGTAACCACGGGCAAGTTTTTGCTTCGTGCATAAGTAGCTCGCTCCTTGTAGGTGTCTTTGACCTCAGCCACATCACGGAGATAAACGATCTTTTGTTGATCTGTCTTCACAATGATATCGTTGAGCTGCATCGGGTCAGAAAACTCCCCATCCACTCTTAAAGTACGCTGGAAATCACCTGCTTTGATGCTACCTCCAGAAATGGTCACATTTTCAGTTTGAATAGCCTGAGAGATATCATTAAAACTCACGCCTACTGCCTCCATTTTGTAAGGATTGGCATTAATCTGAATCTCTCGCTCCACGGTACCCGCTAGGTCAGCACTAGAAATCTCACTCAGTTTTTCAATTTCATCTTCAAGATATTCTCCAAACTTTTTGAGCTCAGCTTCCGAGTAGTCCCCCGAAATATTCACGTTCATAATTGGGAAATCAGAAGTGTTTACCTCGAGCACATTTGGATCCTGATCTAGATCAGAAGGCAACTCGCTCTTCGCTTTATCCACCGCGTCCTTCACGTCTTGAAGCGCCTTTGTGATCTCAATACCCGGGTTAAACTCAATTACCACAGAAGAAAAATCCTGAACCGAAGTAGACTTAATATCCTTGATATCATTCAAAGACTTGAGCTCCTTTTCGATAGGTCGTGTAATCAGGTTTTCCATATCCACCGGCGAGTTGCCGGGATAGGGAGTACCCACATAGATCGTTGGGATGACGATCTCAGGAAAACTCTCTTTGGGCATGGTGCGGTAAGCACCCAAACCCAAAACAGAAATAATTAAAGTTAAAATCACCACAGAGGTGGCATTGTCCACACTCAAACTGGACAGTCCAAACTCTCTGGTTGATTTTGATTTAGTTGATTCAGCCATAATTACAACTGTGCAATGTTTACATTAAAATTATCTCCTACCTCTCTGAAACCTTTGTCTACCAAAATCTGGCCTGGAGTAAGGCCTGAAAGCACCTCGGTTTTTAAATCAAAGGTCTGCCCTCTTTTCACATATTTCTTCTTTGCCATGTCGTCCTCCACCACGAAGACGTAATCACCACGATTGTCACTCAAAATCAAATGACTAGGTACAATCGTAGCATTAACGTTTTCGTAATCCTTGATTTTAAGAACAGAAATCATATTAGGCTTTACATTCTCGATTTTTGGCAAGTACACCTCAACTTTGAATGTTCTGTTATTTGGATTGATTATCGCTCCCACAGAAGAAACTTTGGTGGCTACCTGACGATCAAGATTTGGGAAGTAAACCATTACTGAGTCGCCTTTGTCTAAAACCCCGATGTAACTCTCAGACACATCAGCCTCGATATACAGGTCACTATCTCCCACAAATTGGATCATAGCCATACCTGGCTGCACCAATTCACCCAGCCGAACATTGACCGTTTCTATCGTCCCTGCGAAAGGCGCCCGGATGATGGTTTTAGCGAGTTGAGTCTCTAGAGAAGCCAAGCTTCGCTCTAGGCCCTCTTTTCTGTTTTTAGCTTCCAAATACTGGATCTCTGTACCAATTTCTTGCTCCCAAAGTCTCGCTTGCTTCTCAAATAAAGTGGTAGCGAGATCTAGATTATTCTTCAACTCATCGATATTTCTAGTGATCGACTCCGAATCTACTCTGGCCAAAACTTGACCTTTGTCCACTCGCATACCTTCTACCACCGGGATCTCAAGGATTGTCCCTGCTGTTTCTGAGCTGATGCTGACATTCTTTTTAGAAAGCACAGATCCCGTAAGCTCTACGAAATGCTCAAAGTTTCCCTGCTCTACATTGGCAGTGGTAATGAGGATGGACTTTTTATTTGCCTTCGCAAATTCTGGATCAATAGCAGCAATCTCTTTTTCCAAATCCTGAATTTGCGTATTGAGCGCATTTACCTGATTTTTCAATTCATTCAACTGTGTAATTTTCGCCTCTGCAGGAGATTCTTCTGAAGCACCTCCACAGGAATAAACAACCCAAGAAAGTGCGAGTACAGATAAAATAGTTAAAGACTTTTTCATAATGTTTGTGATCTACAACGGAAGATGATTCCTCCGGATTAGGTTGTTGGTTAGAAATTCAAATTTGATTTTAAAATCCCCAAAGCTTTCTCTAAATCTACCTTGGCGATCAATCCATCATACAGGGCGGCGAGAAAATTGATCTCTGCTTCTTTCAAAGCTGCATCAGCATCCACCACTTCTATGTTGGACCCCACGCCTTCGTTATATTTTATTTTTGCTATATCAAATACCTCTTGGGCAAGCGCCATATTATCTTGCTGGACTTTAAGGATATCTAGGTCATTTGCCAAAGTCTGTCTTGCCTGATAAATCTCCAATGCAATATTATCTTGAAGGAAAGACCGCTGGTTTTCCAACTGCTGCATTTGAACCCTGTTTTTCTGGATCCTTGCACTCTTGGCCAATCCATCGAAAATCGGGATATTCAATGTCACTCCTAACAAGGAGCTACCAAACCAATTGATCGACTCAAAGGTGGTGCTTAAGGAATTCCCTGCACCACTTCTCTGATAGTTTCCATTGAAAAACAAGGTGGGCATGTACTGTGATTGATTGTACTTGAGGTCCAGATTGGTCAACTCAAGGCTTTTTTGCACTTGATCCTCTTCTACCCTGCGCAACCCTTCCATCGTAAGAATTTCATTCAGTTCTTCTTCCGGGTTTAATTCGGCCAAAGATTCCGTGATTTGAATGTCGTACTCCTTAGGTAGACCCATTTGGATTTTCAACAATTGCTTACTGATTTCATATGCAGTTATTGCTCGTGAGAGTGCTGTACTAGTGTTATTTCTTTGGACTTGAATTCTGCTCACGTCAATTTTTTCCGTAAAACCTGCCTCATTCAATGCTTTGGTTTCTTCTAACAAAGAATCTATACGAGCAAGGTTAGCCTCCGAAAGCTCGATTCTTCGCTCATTTACCAAAACCCCATAATAGGCTTTCTTCACTGCTTCAATCACATCGTTTTCCACTTTGAGTTGGTCAAACTCAGTCAATTCTGCAAAGGTTTTTGCTGCTCTCAGTCCTACAAAGAAGGACCCGTCAAAGATCATCTGACTGACTGTCACTCCAAGCCCAGACTGATAGCTCACGCCAAATCTAGCCGGAATAACATCGCCAGGGATACTAGGATCGCCGAATGGAGGTTCGTTTGGAAGGAAAACAACAGGAATCTGAGGATTGTAATTGATATTGAAAGACCCATTGATCTGAGGAAGACCTTTGGATGTTTCTTCCTTAGTTGTAGCCTTTGCGACCAACACTTCCAATCTGGCATTCTTTGCATTTACATTATTCTCTAACGCATATTGCAAACTCTCACTTAATGTGAGTGGGATAACTTCCTGTTGTGATTGTGCATAGCTCCCAAAGCTCAACAAGACCAATAGGAGGGCAAATAGGTTTTTCATAGTACTCTGTCAGTTGGGTTGTTTTCTTTTTTCGACTTGTAAGCCTCTCGGCCTTTTTCAGTAAATATCCCATGAAGGAAATGGTCCATCATCTCTAGCTGCACATCCACTATCTTAATCGTACCATCTCTAAACTCCTGAGATTCAAACACACTGTTTATTTGATTGACCCGAATTCTGGAAAGGATATCGCTATCAATCTCCGGTCTGAAATAGCCCAGTTTCTTTCCTTTCTCCAGCACGTTGAAAATATCTCTGCGGATCACATTTTCTTTGAAATCCTGAAAAATCCCCCAGGTCTCTGGGTAGTATTTTTGGATTTCAATGATCACCATCGGGTTCAGATCCGTCATGCGCTCGCGCATGGCTTGGGAAGTATAGAGCAAGTTTTCGATGACTCCATCCTCCCCATCAAGCATAGCAGAAAGGTGCTGATGATCTTGGGAAAGCATTTTTCGAAATGCCGAATTCACCAAGTCTTTTTTATCTGTAAAATCTTGATAAATGGTCTTCTTCGAAATACCTAAATTCCTAGCAATATCATCCATCGTAACGCTTCGCACGCCAAAACGTGTGAATTGCTCAATCGCATGATCTAAAATTTTGTCTCTCATCTCTTGTCGATATTCGGGAGCAAAACTATGGAAACTACTAAAGAGTTCAAAGTTTCCGCAGTTTTTTTCAAAAATTTTATATTGAGGTAACATTAGAATATGACGTAAAACAGAAATATGTATGTGTAATGAAGATATATAGCAAAATATTATTCTGACACTCAGGATTCTGATTTTCAAAAATTTTTAAAACTCTCTACTTTTGTATGAAATCAAAATTGTTCGAATGAGTTTTTTGAGTAGCCCTTGGGGCAAACTTTTTTATGAGCGAGAAGGTCAAGGTCAAAACGTAACCCTACTTTTTCATGGCTTTGGACAAAGCCATGAGGATATGCTGGAATTCGGGAAAATCCGCTCCGAGGCCGATACATTTATCTACATAGACATGTTCTATCATGGACGTAGCGTTTGGAACAATCCTGAGGTTGAACTCACTCGAACTATCTGGGTCAAAATCATCACCCTACTCCAGGAGCAAGAGTCCTTCAGCAAATTCCATTTGATAGGATTCAGTATGGGCGGAAAAATCAGTCTTCTCACTTTCGAGCTGATGCCCGAGCGAGTGGAAAGCTTACTCCTCATCGGTCCTGATGGGATCAAGACAGGCAAATGGTACAGCACAGCCAATTATCCGACCTTCATTTCACCTTTATTTAAGAGGCTGATTTTTAAACCCAAAAGAGTATTCAGAATCTTTGAAGGCCTACAAAAAGCTGGCATGGTCGAGAAAAGCATTCATAAGTTTATCACCACACAAATGGAAACACGGTCCAAACGGGCGCAAATCTTTTTTGTTTGGAAAGTATTCGGGAGAATTCAATTGGACCTTGGGCAAATCATTAAAAATGCTAGAAAAACGAAAACTCCGATCCGGATTTGCATTGGTGAATACGATGCCATGATCACTAAAGCCAATATGAATCGCTTTCTGGAAAAACTTCCTCATGCTACCTTGACCTTATTCCCCGTGGGGCATGGGCAACTTATCCAAGCGACTGTGGCCGAGGACCTGAAAAAGCAGCCCTAAGCAGCGCAAAATAAAGCTCCTCATTTCCATCTCATAGGACAAATCCTTACCTTTGCAACTTACCAGATCAGACGCATGATTTTCTTCTTTGAATCACCCCAAAAACGCATTTTTGCTGTTCAAACCTCACATCCCATCACCGCTGAGGATCAAGAAAAATTAACCTGGCTTTTTGGCGAAGCAAGCCCAATAGAAAAATCTTCCGTCACTGGAAATTACGCTGGCCCCCGCAAGGAAATGGTCACACCATGGTCGACCAATGCCGTGGAAATCACGGTCAACATGGGAATCAATGGAATCATCCGAATCGAAGAATTCACACCCATGGCTGAAGGTGAGCAGATCGACCCCATGCTTCAGAAAGCCTATACCCTACTCGATCAGGATCTGTTCGATATTCATTTGGAGCCAGAACCCATCAAGCAGATCGAAGACATCGCGTCTTATAACAAATCTGAAGGCCTGGCCCTAAGCGATGAGGAAGTGGACTATTTGATCGGTGTGGCGAAGCAACTGGATCGACCATTGACAGATTCTGAAGTATTTGGTTTTTCCCAAGTCAACTCAGAGCATTGTCGACATAAAATCTTCAATGGAACCTTTATCATCGATGGGGAAGAAAAACCACAAACTCTTTTTCAACTGATCAAAGAAACCTCTAAGGCAAATCCGAATCGAATAGCCTCTGCTTACAAGGACAACGTGGCTTTTGTCAATGGACCAAAAGCCCAGCAATTCGCTCCCAAAACGCAGGATAAGGCCGATTTCTTTGAGACTCGAGATATTGATACCGTTATTTCGCTGAAAGCGGAAACTCATAACTTCCCTACCACAGTAGAACCATTCAACGGTGCCGCTACTGGTGGAGGAGGAGAAATCCGAGATAGAATGGCTGGGGGGACGGCTTCTATTCCTTTGGCCGGAACGGCCATATACATGACCTCCTATTCACGTACGGAAGAAGGGCGGAGCTGGGAAAAAAATCTACCCGCTAGACCTTGGCTGTATCAAACTCCTATGGATATTTTGATCAAAGCCTCCAATGGTGCTTCAGATTTCGGAAATAAATTTGGTCAGCCTTTGATCTGTGGATCTGTGCTCACTTTTGAGCACGAGGAAGATGGGAAACAGCATGGTTTTGACAAGGTGATTATGCTCGCCGGTGGTGTAGGTTTTACCAATGCCAAGTACACAAAAAAATCCGAGCCAAAAGCAGGTGATCAGATCGTCATCATGGGTGGTGATAACTATCGCATCGGAATGGGCGGATCTGCCGTCTCTTCCTTGAACACGGGCGAGCTTTCCAATGCCATCGAACTCAATGCCATTCAGCGATCCAATCCAGAGATGCAAAAGCGAGTGGCGAATGTGATTCGTGCAATGGCCGAAGATGAAAACAATCCGATCATTTCTATTCACGATCATGGCGCAGGAGGCCATTTGAATTGCCTCTCTGAGCTTGTAGAAAGTACTGGTGGTACCATTCACATAGATCAACTCCCTGTGGGAGACCCTACCCTATCCGCCAAGGAAATTGTAGGAAATGAGTCACAGGAGCGAATGGGACTAGTCATAGGAAAAAAAGACATCGCTACCCTGAAGACCATCTCGGAACGTGAGCGTGCGCCTTTCTATGTCGTGGGAGAAACAACAGGGGACATGCACTTCAAGTTTGAAAATCAGAAGACAGGAGAAAAGCCCGTAGACTGGAACCTCGCTTACATGTTTGGCTCCTCGCCAAAAACTATACTTGAAGACAGTCATTCCGAGGCCCATTTTGCTGAAGGCAGCTATGATCCCGAACAAATAAAAGACTATATCAAAGAGGTGCTGCAGCTGGAAGCGGTGGCCTGCAAAGATTGGCTCACCAATAAAGTGGACCGATCTGTAACAGGACGCGTAGCCACTCAGCAAACCGTGGGTGAAATCCAACTTCCACTCAATGATGTGGCCGTCATGGCTTTGGACTTTACCGGAGAAAAAGGAATTGCTACCTCCATTGGACATGCACCTGTGGCTGCTTTGGCAGACCCAGAAGCTGGCAGCAGATTGGCCATTGCCGAGGCCTTGACCAATTTGATCTTCGCCCCTATCGCTGACGGGATGGCTGGAATCTCTCTCTCTGCAAACTGGATGTGGCCCGCCAAAAATCCAGGAGAAAACGATAGACTCTATCGTGCGGTGGAGGAAGTTTCTCGATTTGCGATAGAACTGGGAGTAAATATTCCTACGGGAAAAGATTCACTTTCCATGACGCAGAAATACCCTGACGGAAAAACAGTCTATTCTCCAGGAACGGTGATTATCTCCACCGTGGGTGAATGTAGTGATATCAAGAAAACAGTAAAAACAGCGATTACGCCTGATTTAGGAAGCCGACTGCTCTACATAGATTTTTCAAAAGACGAGCTTAAGCTGGCGGGATCAAGCTTTTACCAAAGTCTCAATAAAATCGGGCAAGAGACCCCGACGGTGAAAAACGCACGGTATTTTGCCAAAGCCTTTACCGCAGTGCAAGACCTGATCGATCAAACTTGGATCCTGGCAGGACACGACATCTCCTCGGGAGGTTTGATTACTACATTGCTAGAAATGTGCTTCCCTACCCCAGGAATTGGGCTAGACGTAAATCTCGACCGGATAGGTGAAAAGGATTTGGTCAAGGCTTTGTTTGCGGAAAACCCCGGAATCGTACTTCAAGTGCCATCCGATCATGCGGTGGAAGAACTCCTTACCGAGGCCAATATCGACTATGTGGAATTGGCAGCGGTCACTGATTCGGGCAAAATCGAATTGCTCGGTAGTGCTGTCAGCCTCGACGTGGACGAACTACGAGACATTTGGTTTAAGTCTTCTTATTTGCTGGACAGAAAGCAAAGTGGTGAGGACTTAGCGAAAAATCGATTTGATAATTACAAGCTGCAACCTCTTTCCTATGAATTTGCCGAAGGCTGGAAAGGTAGTTTTGCAGAAGCTGGACTCGATCCTTTCCGCGCCAACAAAGGAAAAGCCAAAGCCGCAATAATCCGAGAAAAAGGGGTGAATGGAGACCGTGAGATGGCCTATGCATTATGGCTAGCTGGCTTTGAAGTGAAAGACGTACACATGACCGATTTGATCTCGGGCAGAGAAAATCTAGAGGATGTTCAAATGATCGTATTTGTGGGTGGATTCTCCAATTCTGATGTCTTGGGATCTGCAAAGGGTTGGGCAGGTGCCTTTCTTTACAATCCTAAGGCAAAACAAGCCTTGGACAACTTCTATGCACGTCCAGACACCCTTAGCCTTGGAGTATGTAACGGCTGCCAGCTGATGATCGAGCTAGGTCTAGTCAATCCGGAGCATCCTGTACAGCCCAAAATGCTACACAATGCAAGTCAAAAGTTTGAGTCAGCCTTTGTGAACGTGACTATCCCAGAAAACCAATCTGTGATGCTCGGTTCGCTAAGCGGACAGCGACTCGGAGTATGGGTCGCACACGGAGAGGGTAAATTTCAGTTGCCAGCCAATCCTATGGACTATCACTTTGCCATGCGCTACAGCTATGAAAGCTACCCAGGCAATCCAAATGGATCGGACTATGCGACGGCAGCTCTCGCCTCAAAGGACGGAAGACATCTTGCTATGATGCCGCATATCGAGCGAAGCTTAAAGCCTTGGAATTGGGCACACTGGCCAAGTGATCGAAAAGACGATTTTACTCCTTGGATGGAGGCTTTTGTGAATGCGAAGAATTGGGTGGAAACGAATTCTGAAGGCTGAATTCAGAAAGCTGAAAATGTATACTAAACACAAAATCCCCTGGATCGCTCTAGGGGATTTTTTTTTGTGAAATAGCTTTTCTCCATCCTTTTCTTTGCAATAAAATATTCAAAGTCCCAAAGATGGAATGGAGGGAATTCTTAATTTGGTATTAACACCAGTCCACAAGACTCTGGACAAAGGCGATATAGACGCAACAGACTAGCAGGTGTTGTGTAAATACGGATGTCGTGTGTAACGTGAACCGACCGAGATAATATGAATCTAAACCAAATAACAGTTCCTTCATTGGATTTGACAAAATCAATCCCTTTTTATGAAAAATTGGGACTTAAATTAATTGTGAAATCACTACCGCATTACGCACGATTTGAATGCCCAAATGGAAACTCAACTTTTTCAATTCATCAAACGGACGAATTACCAAAAGGGGATGGAATCTACGTGTATTTTGAATGTGAAAATCTTGACGAGCAAGTTGATAAAATAAAAAGTAAAGGAATTGAATTTGACCAAGAGCCAACCGACCAAATGTGGTTGTGGAGAGAAGCTAGACTAAAAGACCTTGACGGAAATCAACTCATATTATTTTATGGTGGAGAAAACCGTCTTAATCCACCTTGGAGAATAAAAAATGGAAACGAAAATTGAATAAAACACCATACACAACAATGGCTATAAGTAATTGCTTGTTCTCGCCTACTTCTAAAAATCCGCGAGGATTTTCAGCTTGGTGTGTACTTGCAAAGTAAAGCCCTAACCCACGCAGCTTCTCATAGGTGAGACCGTTGTGCTTCATTATCTGAAACCACCAGCAAATGATTAAATTCTTTAGAAAAATTAGACAAAACTTACTGTTAGAAAATAAAACTGGAAAGTATTTTAAATACGCTATTGGAGAGATTGTTCTTGTAGTTATTGGAATTTTGATTGCACTTCAAATTAATAATTGGAATGAAAATCGTAAAGATCGAATAATAGAAAAAGAAATATTAACTGAGCTAATTGCAACTACTAAAAGCAACCATGAATCCTTGTTAAAAGGTCTGAAAAGTTGGGAATCTACCACTAAATCTTTAAATCTTATTATACAAATTATAGATCAACGTCTTCCTTATGCTGATTCTCTTGCAGGATATTTTAAAGAGGCACACAGGAAAAGAGGAAATAACTTGAATGGTTTAAATTTTTCGGGATACAAGTCTCTCGAAAACAGAGGTTATCATTTAATACGAAACCCCGAACTTAGAAAAGAGATAATTAATTTATTTGAACAAAGGTTGTCGCGTCTCTCGGCTACAAATAATCAGGTAGATATTGATAACGGTAGTTTCTACTATGAATACATAGCTAAGAACTTCAGATTAGATGATAAGGGCCATATCCCTCACAGTTATCAAAGTCTTTTAGATGATCCCTTTTATTACTCCATTTTAAAGGGATTGGAAAGTAGCATGGACAGAAAAAAAAATAGAGTAAGAGATTTTCTCTTCATAAATAAGCAAGTCCTTGAATTACTAGAAACTGAATTATCCATATTAAATTAACCTAAAAAATGCATTAATCAATGCCGCTGTATCATGATAAATTTCTTTAGAAAAATCCGTCAAAAGCTATTATCCGAAAATAAACTCAAGAAATATTTATTCTATGCAATAGGCGAAATAGCACTTGTTATGATTGGAATATTATTGGCTCTTCAAGTCAATAATGCAAATGAAGAACGAAAAAATAGGGCAATAGAAAAAGCATATCTATCGGATATATACGCGGATTTTGTCAACAACAAAAAGCAATTCGAAGAGCGATTACAATATTTTAGAAATCAATTTAAAACGGCCGATAGTTTGGGTAGGTACGTTTTCCCCATTACAGACAGCAACTGGAAGGATGTAAAAAAATATATGGTAGCGTATTCTTACCAAGCACCTTTGACCCTAACAGGAGCAGTATTAATGCCTTAATCAATTCTGGTAGAATAGATATTATTCAAAATGACTTTCTGAAAAAAAAGATCTTAACCTGGAATGACAAGTACGAAGACTATAAGGAAAGCGAATACGCCCTGGAAAAACTTTGGGATAATTGGAATGAGATTGTGCTCAATGAACCATATTTTGATGAATACAGGGAAAACACCGACCAATCGATTCCTTTCAATCTAAAGCTAAAACTAGAACAGTTAATGAAACGAAGAAGAACTGAACTCGGGCTTATATCAAGCAGATGGAAAATAAACCAAGAGTCCGAAGAACTCATGTCGCTTATTAGTTCTATAATCACTTTGACCGAACCATATACTATAAAAAATTAATTGATAACGGAAGCACAACAAGGTATATATGCCATACCCTTTGGGATATAAATTATATACTAGATGGTCGTGCTTCATTATCAGAAACCGCTAACCAATGATAAGATTCTTTAGAAAAATTAGACAAAGCTTGCTTTCAGAAGGCAAAACTGGAAAGTATTTGAAATATGCCATCGGAGAAATTGTACTTGTCGTAATTGGAATTTTGATTGCACTTGCCATCAATAACAGTAATCAAAATCGGGTTATTCAAGAAAAAGAGCAAACTTATTTGAATGGTTTAAGAGCGGAATTTAAAATCAGCAAACTTAAATTAAGTGAATTGATTGAAGTAAACAAGAGTAATTTTTACGGAGCAAAAAAGCTATTAGAATATATTTCCAATAAAATAGAGTCACCATCCGAAACGCAGTTTTCTGAATTATTGTTCAATACTTTTTCCTCTGATATTTCTTTTAATCCAAATAACTCACTTTTAAACGAAATAATAAACTCTGGGAGTTTAAAAGATATTTCAAATACAGACTTAAGGATACAATTGACAAATTGGATTTCAACTATAGAAGATGTCTCAAAACAGGAAAACGAACTTGGAATTCAAAGAGAAAAAGTGCTTGACATTTTTAGAACAAATGATAACAGTTTACGAACCATATTTGACCTAACAGGTGTAAACCAAGAAATAGGTGTGCAAAAAATGGAGCAGAATATTAGCAATCTGGAGCTGTTAAATTCAAGGAAGTTCGAAAATAATATTTTGATGTTTATTCTAACAACTAACGCAATGGAAAAAGCGCATTATGAACCCTTAATGGAGGATTTGAACTCTATTTTGAAGCTAATTGAAAATGAAATAAAATAACGAAAGGCTAACAACGTATATAAAAAATAACGATTTAAGGGCTTAAGCGAAAAAATGTTTTATAAATTTAAGGTCGGGGTAAACTCGAACAGTTCGTGAGTAAAACACGCTACTTTTCATATACAAAACCGTTAGCCACAATTTTAAAAATGAGAATGTATAAATTATTAATTATCCCCATTTTATTTTTAGCCTCTTGTAAATCACAAGAGGAAAGCAAAGATGATTTCATCTCATTTGACGGAACAAAAATTGCGTATTCTGACCAAGGAAGCGGAGAAATTGTTTTACTAATTCATGGTTTTATAGTCGATGGAAATTGGAATTGGAAGGAATCAGAATTAAAAAAACAACTGATTAAAAAAGGCTACAGGGTTATTATTCCAGATTTAAGAGGTAATGGAGATTCTGATAAACCACAAAATGAAGATTCCTATAGAAATAATGCGGAAGTGAAGGATTTAATAGCTCTAATTGACCATTTAGGAGCCGACAACTATATGGCTGTTGGATACTCAAGAGGTTCAATAGTGCTTGCGAACTTACTTACGAAAGACAGGCGGATAACGAAGGCGGTATTTGGGGGAATGGGAATTGGATTTACTGATCCAAACTGGCACAGACGAGTTGAATTTGGAAATGTCTTTTCTGGGCGCACTGAGCCTAATGAAATGACAAGAGAAGCTGTAGAATTTGCAGAAGATCTTGATGTGAACTTTAAAATAATGGGCTATTTGCAGGACCATCAACCTGAAACAACTATCGCAGAACTTAACACAATTAAGGTAGAGACTTTGGTGATTTGTGGAGACGAGGATTTAGATAATGGGAATCCGAAAGAATTACAAGAACAATTACCCAATAGTAGATTGAGTCTTGTTCATGGAGACCATATGAGTACACCTTTTTCTGAGGATTTCGCCGAATCGGTTATTGAATTTCTTAATGAAAAATAACCTTGCCTTAGGATGGGTATAAGTAATTGCTTGCCTGCCTTTTGGCAGCCAAGTTCTCGCCTACTTCTGAGAATTCCTCCGGATTTTCAGTTTGGTGCGTACCCGCAGGCGGCCTTGCAAAGTTGAGTTACTCTGCCTTCTTATCGCTAAGCTCGTCGGAGGCATTGCACAACTCGTCAAAGGTGAGACTATTGAATTTCATTCTAGCTAAGCACATAAGTTCAACCTCATAACATGGACTTTAAAAATCTTATAACAAAAAATCTAGAGAAAGGAACTTTGCTTTTAAGTCCCGGGCAAAAATGCAATTATGGTTACAGAGTAGTGAGTGGCTGTCTGAAAAGTTATGTGTTAGATAGTTCTGGAAAAGAGCACATCCTACAGTTTGCCCCAGAAGATTGGTTCATTTCTGATTTAGAAAGCTTCACAAAAGATACTCCTAGCAAAATATTCATTAGCGCCATAGAAAATTCAGTAGTTCAAATGATTAGCAAAGAAGAACTACCGAGTTTTGAGGAATTGGATCATCAATGGCAGGTAGAATTTGGACTTAAGTTTCGCAATAATTTGATTGCTGCAAATAACCGATTGATTTCCCTTCTAAGCGGAACAGCGGAAGAAAAATATCTGGAGTTCACACAAACTTACCCTGCCCTGGTTCAACGGCTACCACAAAAGCTCATCGCCTCTTACCTTGGAATGACACCTGAACACCTCAGTTATACCCGTGGTAAACTAGCCAAAAAGAAGTAGCAACATTTCTTAAGATATCTTATTTTTTATCCATCGAGCCTTTTGAACTTTTGTCTTATAAAATTTTAAGACATGGAACAAAAGAAAAACAAAGCAATGCATATCACATTATGGATTGCACAAGGATTATTAGCAGCGATGTTTATCATGGCTGGGTTTATGAAAGCTTCTCAACCTGTGGAGGCATTGGCAGAAGCTCTGCCATGGGTTACAGCAACCCCACTCGGCTTGGTAAGATTCATAGGATTTTGTGAAATTCTCGGTGGTTTAGGTTTATTGCTACCTTCATTTCTTCGCATCAAGCCCACTCTAACCGTCTGGGCGGCCTTAGGTCTTGTCGCAGTAATGGTACTGGCAGCAGGTTTTCACGCTACACGTGGTGAATTTTCAGCGATTGGAATGAACGTTATATTGATGACCGTGGCTGCATTCATCGCATGGGGAAGAAGCAAAAAAGCACCTATTCTTGCTAAAAGTTAATGATAAATCAATCTCTTCATAAATTTTGTGATTGAATAATACGGCATTCAATTATAAATAAAAGCAACAGCGGTTTGGGTGAATACTCAAACCGTTTTTGTGTTTAATTCAGTATAGCAGCACCTGAAAGTAGTTGGATTTTATCCTTTAATACGCCTATACTAAACGTTCGCGATAAGACTATTAGACAAAACTAATCCCCGTTTTTATGAGTTGATCATATACTTTAAGGTCTATACTATACAAATAGGGAGCCTTATTCTGCGCTCCAGTCATCAATTTCTCATGTCTAGTCAAAATACCTAACTTCATCATTTTTCGCTGAAAATTCCCCCTATCAAGTTTTTGGTCAAGAATTGATTCATACAGCCGTTGCAAATCCAACATGGTAAATTTTTGATCCAAAAGTTCTTTGCCGATAGGTAAAAAATTGATTTGTCTTTTTAACTGACTCAGCGCTTCTGAAATCATCTTCTTATGATCCAATACAAGGTTGGGTAATTCATTCACTGGAACCCATGCGCACTCTTCACTCACAGCATCCGGCGTCGGCTCAGCTTTATTACAATTGATTAGCGCAAAATACGCAGTAGAAATAAACCGCTGATTGAACCATTGATCAAGAACAGTTCGATCTGCAGTACTCCAAGTTGATCTGAGTTTATTAAACCCCTCTTGACTGATTTCATTACAATTCCAACCTCTATTGATGGAACTGTAGGTTTTAAACTGTTCCAAATAAACCCCATCGAGCCCAGTCCTTTCCTTCAGCACCAGACCTATCACCTCTTCCATTTCCTGCCCTTGTGGTAAAAACCCGCCTGGTAAGGCCCATGCATTATGCTCCTTATACTTGAGCAATAGGACCTTAAGCACGTTGTTCTGATAGCCCAACACCACACAATCCAGGGATACACCTGGGACACACTTTTCTACTAACTCTCTTAAAAATTTACTCAAAACGGATTCTTAAATCTTCTAATTTTTCAAAGTAACAAAATAATACATATCTTTAATTTGTCATAATGACAATTTAAGGTCTCGCCGTTTAAATTAAGTAACTATGAATACCAAAAATCTATTTCAAATACTGTTTGCCTTTGCACCTCTCCTTTTGCTCACCAATTGTGGCGAAAGATTCACCACAGAGTCGAAAGACGGATTCATCAGCGTTATTAATGAAAACGGAAGCACGTTAGGTTATAACCCCAATTCTGGAGTGAGCCTATTGACTGTAGACCGATATGCCTTCAAAGACCTTAATCAAAATGGTGAATTGGATGATTATGAGGATTGGCGTTTACCGGTTCAGCAAAGAGCGGAAGACTTAGCGTCCAAAATGTCTATAGAACAAATTGCGGGGTTGATGCTTTATAGTGGGCATCAGTCAATCCCCGCTACGGGCAGACGCGGATCTAGCTACGGGGGTAAATCCTATGAAGAAAGTGGTGCATTACCAAGTGACCTTTCTGACACCCAAAAGAAATTTTTAACTGAGGACAACCTTCGACATGTGTTAATTACCAGCGTTGAAAGTGCTGCTGTTTCCGCTCAATGGAACAACAATGCGCAAGCTTTTGTAGAAGGCATGGGGCTCGGGATACCCGTAAATACAAGTTCTGACCCAAGACATGGAAGCGATACATATGCAGAGTTCAATGAAGGAGCAGGTGGTGACATTTCTATGTGGCCTGGAACACTAGGGATTGCTGCGTCATTCGACCCTGAACTGATGAAACAATTTGGAGATATTGCCTCTAAAGAGTACCGCGCCCTAGGGATTACTACTGCCTTATCACCGCAAATTGACTTAGCTACCGAGCCAAGGTGGAGCCGTTTTGATGGTACAATGGGCGAGGATCCAGATTTAGCAACTGATTTAGCCAAAGCCTATGTAGATGGTTTTCAATCTTCTAAAGGAGGTGATTGGGGTTTTGAAAGTGTCAACACTATGGTAAAACATTGGCCAGGAGGAGGACCTGAAGAAGGTGGACGTGATGGGCACTTCGGGTATGGTGCATATGCCGTTTATCCAGGTAAAAACATTGGCGATCACTTACAACCCTTCACTGAAGGTGCTTTTAATCTAGATGGTGCCACAAAAATGGCATCTGCTGTAATGCCTTATTACACTATTTCTGATGGTGAAGGAGAAGCCGTTGCCAATGGTTTTAATAAATACTTAATCACCGATCTTTTACGTGAAAAATATGGCTACGATGGTGTGTTATGTACAGACTGGGGTATAACCGGTGATGCTGCTGCTGTTGACCAATTTCAAGGAAAGCCCTGGGGTGTAGAAGATCTCTCCGTTGCTGAGCGTCATTACAAGGCAATTGAAGCTGGTATGGACCAATTCGGAGGGAACAACGACATGAAGCCTGTAATAGCTGCATACAAATTGGGGGTTGAAGAACATGGTGAGGAATACATGCGTAAGCGATTTGAAACTTCTGCCATACGCTTATTAAAAAATATTTTTAGAGTAGGTCTTTTTGAAAATCCCTATTTAAATATTGAATTAACCAAGACAATAGTTGGAAACCCAGAATACATGAAAGCCGGCTTCGAGGCCCAGTTACGTTCGATAGTGATGCTCAAAAATCAATCAAGCACACTACCCATAAAAGAAAAACGAAAAGTCTATGTTCCTCAGCGCTATGTAGCCTCAACCACTAATTGGTTTGGCAATGTAACGCCTGCAAAAACTGAATCTCCTTTTAACATGGCGGTGATCGCTCAGTATTATGATGTGGTTGATGATCCGAATGATGCTGACTTTGCACTGGTAGGTATCCAAAGCCCAAATGGTGGTGTAGGTTACGATGCAGCAGACTTAGCAAAAGGAGGTAATGGTTATGTTCCTATTAGTCTGCAGTACGGTCCGTATACTGCTTCAACCGCTAGGGAAGTCAGTCTTGCAGGAGGTAGCCCCTTAGAGGATTTCACGAATAGAACCTACAAAGACAAATCGGTAAAAACTGTAAACAGTACAGACATGGACTTGGTAACTACAACCAAAAGTAAAATGGGTGAAAAACCAGTGATTGTAGTTATAAATATATCTAAACCCATGATTTTCTCTGAAATTGAACCGAGTGCATTTGCCATCTTGATTCATATGGGTGTTCAAGATCAAGCTTTAATGGATATCATTTCGGGCAAGAAAGAACCCTCAGGGTTATTACCTTTTCAGATGCCAGCCAATATGCTAACCGTAGAGGCCCAGTTTGAAGACGTCCCAAGAGACATGACGGCTTACTCGGATTCCGAAGGCCATACTTATGACTTTGCTTTTGGTCTCAATTGGAGTGGTCAAATTGAAGATGCTAGAACTGAAAAATATAGGTAAAAACCATTAGGGTAAAAGAGTATTGAAGGATGGTCTGCTAACAAACCCTGAAAATGCTAATTCATTATTGTAAAGGTCATTAGAAATGCTAAGCTTATGGTTTCCTAGGAATTTGACCTTGTACTCCTTTTGTCAAGTCCTTAGCAGGTTTGAATAGTCCTTAGAGAATAATAGGACCAGTATAAAAAGTAACAAATATGAAATTTAACTTCAATCTACTTTTTCTTATTGGAACAATTTTATGCAGCGCTTGTAAAGAAAGTAGCACAAAAAGCAGTGCCCCTATTTCTGAAATTAAAGACTATAAAGGAACAGGAAGTATAACTCAAGGTTTAGCTGAAACAACAGTACAAGGTATATTCACCTGTGATCAGCCTAGAACAAGAGTAGTTGCTATGGGCGAAATTAAAGACCAAAGCGGAAAAGTTTGGATAGTTCCAGCCCAGAATAGTTTTACCACAGCAACAAAAGCATCAGATTTATATAATGAATGTAATGATGTTACACCAAGTACATTTTCAGATGTGGATTTGAGCAGCATTCCTGTTTCCGAAATTGATCCAGAGGGTGAAATAATTACAGGTTATTTATTTGCTGATAATTATTTTGAATTCTATATCAATGGTCAACTAATAGCCGTTGACCCCGCTCCTTACACACCTTTCAACTCTAGTGTTGTTAGATTTAAAGTAAATAAGCCATATACTATTGCTGTTAAGTTGATTGACTGGGAAGAAAACTTAGGGTTGGGATCTGAAAATTTACAGGGGAAATCATTTCAGCCAGGAGATGGTGGTTTTATAGCGAGTTTCAGCGATGGAACAATAACCAATAATCAATGGAAAGCGCAAACCTTTTATGCTTCCCCAATAAAGGATTTGAATTGTTTATCAGAAGTCGGAGAAAAAAGATTATCTACAAACTGCGATGAAACAGGGGTAGACGATGGAACTACTTTTTATGGTGTACATTGGGAAATTCCTTCCAACTCCTTTGAAACATCTTTCGATGACAGTAATTGGCCAAATGCAACTACTTATACCGAGGAAATAATAGGTGTAGATAACAAAATGGCATATATGAATTTCATAGAGAAATTTAAAGGTGCTGGTGCGGAGTTCATTTGGTCAACAAATGTTGTTTTGGACAATGAGGTTATCGTTCGGTTTACAGTTGAATAAAATTATTGCTCACAAGCTGCATGAAAAATAAATGACAGCAACCGCCATTTTCTAAATCCAGAGTAAGTGTTTGAACAACTACATAATTATTTAAGCGATGGCGCTGGTATAACCCCAAAGCAATTTGATTCGATAAAAAGAAATTTTGAACCAGGCATTTTGAAGAAAAATGAATTTCTTCTTCGCGCGGGGGAAACTTGTAACTATATGTATTTTGTCATTACAGGATGCATTCGGTTTTATACAACAAATCCTGAGGGAGATGAAATGACCCGCTATTTCGCTTTTGAAAACAAATTCGGAACGGCCCTAACCAGTTTTATTAATCAGCAGCCTTCTGAGGAGTTTATGCAGACTGCTCTTAGTACTGAAGTTTTGAAGATCAAAAGACAAGATTTCTATACTCTAGTGAATACTATACCAGAGATCAGCTCTATTTATAGAAACATGCTGGAACAGGCCTATATCATGTCACAACAACAAATCTATGGATTTCAAGGCTATTCTGCGCTTGAGAGACTTAAATGGCTGATGGCCCATCATCCAAAAATTTTAACTAAGTTATCTAGTAAAGTCATTGCCTCCTATCTAGGAGTTACACAATACACGCTAAGCAGATTGAAATCTGAACTCTAATCACTTTTTCAAAACGTTGCTATATGGCAACACTTTTATCTGTCTCATTCCTGTCCTTTGTATTCAAATGAATCCAACAATGAGGAATGCTAGTTTTGAGCTTAAGAAGCTAATAATTGTTTTAATAGCCTTTTTATTAAGTACCCTGAACAGCTTTGCTCAGCATAAGCAACCACCTATTCCTTTTGAAATATTTTTTGGTAATGAGGCAGTGTTTTCACAGCTAATTATAAATCGAGATTTTAGTCCGGAAAGCAAATTTTCGCTTTTCAGTTTAACGACCTACACATCTGGTTATAACCAAGATGGATATGAAAATGACCTCGCCCTTATCAATCAAATTACTTATGATTTGGGAAAAGGATTTGGTTTTATGGGTGGAATAAATGTTAATGCAGCAGTTGGCCTCACCCCTGTTATTGGCCCCAAGCATGTCTATGCTTCGCGTAAATTTTTGGCAGTATCCATCCTATCATATTCGGTAGATGGAAAGCATGACCTGAGCTTCTTTGGCTCGTATGAATTTAAGCCACCTCTAAACCGAAACCTGTCACTTTATACAAGATTTCAGGCACTATTGAATGAGAGTATTGGTGAAAGCCGACATAATAGAAGTTTTATGTATTTAAGAATTGGCTTGAAAAAGAGAAACTTAAATTATGGTCTTGGGGCCAATTTGGATCAATATGGTCCGGATAAAAACTTCACTGATAATTACGGCCTTTTTATAGGCTGGGACTTTTAACGAAAAGGGAAAACATAACTATTAAATGAAAAGTAACCAAGAAATAAGAAACTCAATGCGCGTTATCCATCGATATTTAGGGTTCTTCCTAGCGGGAATCATGTCTGTCTACGCTTTGAGTGGTATCGTTATGATTTTTAGAGAAACTAGTTTTCTTAAATCGGAAAATATAGTTGAAACTCAACTTGAGCCAAACCTGAGCGGAGGTGAACTAAGCCCAAAACTGAGGATGGCCGTTGTCATTGACGATAAACAAGGTGATGTTCTTTTCTTTAAAGATGGATCCTACAATCAGAAAACAGGTTTAGCCATTGTAAAAAAAATGGAACTCCCTTTTCTATTAGAAAAAATGGAAAGGCTACATAAGGCAACTACCAATAGTCCTTTATATTTTCTAAATATCTTTTTTGGCTTATCACTTCTATTCTTTGTCATCTCTGCATTTTGGATGTATGCACCTAAAATGTCAATATTCAAAAAAGGAGTTTACTTCGCATTGGCAGGTACGGTGCTGACCTTGGCTATGATTTTCATTTAAAGAGCTCCCAGTTGCTAACAAGCGCTATAACATATGCTTTGACTTAGCATTATTATTGTCAGAATGCATGCCTAACTTTTGTGATATTTGAAAGTTCACAGGAACGTGCTATATCCAGGACTTTAGCAATAATCGAAAATCCGTAATTGAAGAAAATTACTGAAGTACAGCTTATTGCAAATGGGTAGAAACGAATTCTGAAGGCTGAATTCAGAAAGCTGAAAAGGTATACTAATCACCAAATCCCCTAGATCGATCTAGGGGATTTTTTTGTGAAATAGCTTTTCTCGATCCTTTTCCTTGCAATAAAATATTCAAAGTCCACTAGATGGAATGGACGAAATTCATAATTTGTGTTCAACACCAGTCCACTAGCCTGTGGAAAAGGCCAAATTCAGACATTAAAATAGTGAGAGTTGTTGAATACATGTATTATGCTTCATCCCGATAGCTACTAAGACTAACCGCTAACCAATGCTAAACTTTTTTAGAAAAATTAGACAGAAACTAATGACTGAAAATAAATTGAGTAAATATTTTATCTACGCTGTTGGGGAAATAATTCTTGTAGTTATTGGGATTTTAATCGCACTGTGGTTAAATAATCTCAATCAAGAAAAGGTTAATGCGCAGGAAAGGGAGAAACTGAAAGCAGAGTTAATTTCAGAATTATCCGAAAACAAAGAATTCTTCAAAAACTATAAGGCATATGCCGAAGCATGTCGCAAGAAAGTAATCCATATATTAAATTTATCGGCAGGTGATAACACCAAATTACCTACAGATACCCTCCGAAAATATGCAATTGATATGATGCCTTTTCGGTCCATGTCAATCGATGAATCCAGACGAAATTCCGCCAAATCCGCTGGATTACTTCAACTATTAAATTCTGAAGAGATTAATGCTTTAGCAGAGTATGAGACAGTCTTAGAGAACTACAAAGAAGCTAGAAGAATCAATTCTGTTTTTAAGGAAGAAAACAGGACTCTTTTTCTCTATCTTAATAGCTTCGATGTTTTAGTGAAAGAAAACGACCTAGTAAAACATCCTGACTACAATTTATCTGATGATGAATTTCTCTCATTTTTAAAAGATAAAGAGACTTACAGAAAGCTAAACGACATTTATGTAAGCACAGAAGTAGATGTGCGTTGGTTGAATGGAATTATAGAAGATATTGATAGAACTATTGAAGCTTTAAACTGAAAAATTTCGACGAATAACGAACCCCGCTTCCCTTTGATTGCATAGGAGTCAGCTAAAGCGAATCCATCCACAATAATTAAAACCGCAATTGAGGGGAAAATTACGTGCAGAATCCTTAAACTAGCGAAATCCGGAAACTATTAAACTTCATAGAATTCATGACAATTGGAAAACATTTTTTGCTCGGTTTCCTGATGGTATTAAACAGCACCATTCTTTTTGCGCAGCAGGAAAATAAACCTGTTTCTAAATTAAAGGTCACCACATTGTCCACTATGTTGGTCAATGGAAAAGGTGTCGGAGAATGGGGTTATTCGGCATTAATTGAGGTAGACGGAAGGAAAATTCTGTTTGACACAGGCGCAAAACCTCAAACCGTTTTTCAAAATGCCCAAGAAATGAACATTGATTTATCGGATGTCCAAGATGTTTTTCTCAGTCATAATCATTGGGATCATATTGGGGGTCTACTCACCCTTAGAAAGGAGTTGAAAAAGCAAAACCCCAATGCGCTCAAAAGAATCCATGTAGGGGAAGGCATTTTTAGTAAGAGGATAAATTCCGAAAACACTATTTTGGCAATTAGAGAAGAATTAGAAGCCGATGGCGTTGAGTTTATAGTTTATTCAAATCAGCAGGAATTATTCCCTGGCGTATGGATCACCGGTCCAATAGATCGGATCCACGATGAGCGGAACTGGTCTGGAAATGGTAAAATAGAAACGGATAGCGGTATAGTGGAAGATACTATAGCTGAAGATCAATCCTTGGTAATTGACACACGGGATGGACTAGTATTGATTTCAGGATGCGGGCATGCAGGTCTGGTGAATACGCTGGATCATATTACCACAAATAGCGAAGGAGAAAAGGTTTTTGCGATCATTGGGGGATTCCATTTATTCAATGCCTCAGACGAGCATTTGGAATGGACAGCAAGTAAACTGAAGAATTTTGGAGTTTCGAAAATAATTGGAGCTCACTGTACAGGAATTAATGCGCTATATACTTTAAGGGACTTGCTAGATCTAAGCCGCAAGGATGCCGTTGTTGGATCTGTAGGAGATAGTTTTGATCTCATTACTGGTATCAATGCGGGGTCTATTGCAAGGTAAATGATTCGGATTCCATGAAGACCGATATCGCTGATTATGACCAACCAATAAGCTATGCTAAATTTTTTTAGAAAAATTCGACAAAAGCTACTCACTCAAAACATATCTGACGGGCAGGCAGGTAAGTTCAGCAAGTACTTGACCTATGCCATAGGAGAAATCATCCTAGTGGTCATCGGAATATTGATTGCCTTACAAATTAATACCTGGAATGAAAATCGGATCATTAACAATTCTCTGAAATAATCAAAGCAGGCTCTTCTGTATGATTTGAAACTAGATAGCACTCGATTAGCAGAAGACATTGAATATATCGAAAGCGATTTGGCTAGACTTTATTCATTTAATGAGAGATTATCAAATCCTAATGCTACCATGGATACAGTAGTGAAAATAGCGAGATACGAATATCTTCCATTTTTCAACCCAAGTAACGAGTTAAATAAGAGTACCATCACTTCGCTATTGAACACAGGAAATATTGAATATTTTGACGAAAACATTAAGTCCAGAATATTAAAGCACAATGCTGATCAGCTGGAATTACAAAAAGTTATGGATCAAAACGTTTCGATATTTTTAGGTTCTCAATATCCAAAAGGCCCGGTAATGCAAAGCGAAAATTCATTAATGCAATCAGCGGTGATTAAAGGGCCACTTCTAGAAAAATACTGGGCCAGTAAAAGAGATGATGAGTTTCTTGACAGAATGCTTTCTACACTGTCAGGAAAAATTTTAATGTATAATTTTCTCTTTGACTCCAAGAGACAATTGTTTCAAAAGACGAATGAAATGATTGATTTTTTAACTGATTTGGAGAATCATACTGATTAAGACTATTCAATAGAAAAGTATATCGCGATAGAAACTAAAATGATTACAGTATTCTGAAAAGTTATTAACTACTGGGACTAAAGCGTCTCAAAGTACAAGGGGTACTAACAGGTTTTACTGACTGCCATAGTCACGGGCAGAAAATTGTTTGAGTAGGGTGATGTGATAGAATTCTGGAGTTTTTAAACTTAATTGAGACTGAAATGGATGCCAAGGATTTAAACATACAAATGACATAAACCTTAACTTTAAAATTACTAGGTTTTGCTGTTTTGTGCTTCCTCCCAAGACTAATGACTAACGAACAATCTGCTATCCGTACCATTTATTTTAGCATCATTGGAAACACCAGCTTGGCTTTAATTAAAGGATTTGCGGGTTTCTTCGGTAATTCCTATGCACTCATAGCGGATGCAATAGAATCAACCACGGATATTTTCTCTTCTCTGCTTGTTCTATTCGGTTTGAAATATGCCAAGCGACCGGCAGATGAAAATCATCCTTATGGCCATGGCAAAATTGAACCACTGATTACATTTTTGGTGGTTGCCTTTCTTGTCACATCAGCTACGATTATCGCCTACGAAAGTATCCAAAACATCCAAACGCCGCATACTAGTCCTAAACCGTGGACCCTATTTGTTTTGGGCGGGATTATTTTATGGAAAGAAATTTCATTTAGACTGGTCATTAAAAAAAGCAAAGAAACTCATAGCTCTTCTCTAAAGGCAGACGCATGGCATCACCGAAGTGATGCAATCACCTCTATTATGGCATTTATTGGAATTTCGATTGCCCTGATTTTTGGAGAGGGATACGAAACGGCTGATGATTGGGCAGCTTTATTCGCTTCCGGTTTTATCCTTTATAATAGCTACTTGATTTTCAGACCAGCCTTGGGAGAGATTATGGATGAACATCTATATGATGATTTATTGGAAGAAATTCGAATTGAATCCCTAAAGGTTAAGGGCGTATTAGGTACGGAAAAATGTTTTATCCGGAAAGCAGGGATGAAATACCATGTGGATTTACATGCCATTGTAAATGGTGAAATTTCCGTAACCCAGGGACATGATATTGCTCATAATTTGAAGGATTTCCTGAAAAGAAAAATACCGAATTTGGGACACATCTCCATTCATATAGAACCCGATGCTTAAAAAGTAGCAACCAAAAAATGAAAGCAGCAATCAAAACGAAAGCTGGTGCTCTGAAATATTAATTACAATCTACCAACATGGACAATCATACTAAGCAAGACAAAAAAACCTATCCTGAAGGCCATTTTATTGGAATTTGGACTGTTTTAGGAATCGTAATTTTTTCTGGACTCAGCATCACTTATAGCGCAATAACTGAGAATTTTGGTTTGATTGGAATTGGACCCGCAATTGGAACAGCATTCGGATTTTCAATTGGACAGTCAATCGAAAACAAATACATAAGGGATGGAAGAATAAGATTATTGACTGAAGCGGAAAAAAGAAAGCGGAAAAACGCAATAATCTTTGGCATCATTTTGCTTTCATTGGGCCTTTTAGTTTTTTCAATAATTTTTATTTTAAAATAATAGTAGATAAAAGACATCAGTGCTCCTAGCTCGCCATTATTTGAAAATTCGCCTTATACAAAATGGGCTAACATAGAAACCAGAACTTTTCAAATCATTAAAAAATCAACTAACACCCTTTGACTTTTAATAGTAGAATATTAATTGTTCAAAGAATGGTAAACTTAAGCATCCCATTCATCATCATTTTAACAGTTTCTGCCTTTCAACACGACAAAAAGGAAAATCTTGAAAAGCTATTTTAAACCGAAAAAATGATTGATCAAGGCTATCTAACCGAATTACTTAAAACCATATAGATCATTAAGCGGGGGCCTATTCTATTGGCTGGCCGAGAAGGAAGTTGATAAGAGAACAGGGAAATTTCACCATTTCTAATGTGCTTAAACATTCAGAAATGGGAGTCAGAGAAACTTATCCTCCATTGATGAAAAAAGCGTTTAAAAATAAAGAATTACCTACTCGATAATCGGCAAGAGCTAAAGATTCGATCGTGATAGATAGGGGCTACTTGCAGATTTATAAAGGATGAACATAAAACCATCCAGAATCAAAGACGTTCAATGTTTGGCCTATTTTGCCACCAAAAAATATGGATAAACAGGGAGTAAAAATTGGCTTTGGCCACATCAAAGAATTTTTGGAGAATAGAAGGAACCCAATAACTTGGGGGTTACAGGAGAAATTCAAACGTACCGAGGACTTTGAAAAAAGCAAAATCAATAATCGCCCATTGTAAATCAGCTAAGAAATGAAGCGACTTTTCATATTTGGTTTACTTGCCTTAGGTCTAGGATGTAATTCCAAAAGAACCAATCAACTACTTACTGCATGGGGTTCTGAATCTCCAGAATACAGGATGGTTGGAGACATTAATGCTGATCCGAAACTAGACGATCCCAACTTCAAAGTTTGCGGTGGGGATGACAACGTTGCCCAATATTTTCATTTTGGTGAGGGTCTACATATCGATGGTGAGCAGCCAGCCATCGCTGACGCATTTTACAATAACTATAAGCCGGTGGATTCTGATCAGAGCGGCTGGATTCGAATTCGATTTATCGTAAACTGTGAAGGTGACACCGGACGATTTCGAATCACTGGATCAAATGAAAATTACCAACCACTGGAATTTGATCCAGCCATTACGGCACAGCTTCTAGAGATCACAAAGAACCTAAGCGGCTGGGCAATTCGAGAAAATGAATACGGCCCAATCAACTACTATCAATACCTGATCTTTGTAATGGAAAAGGGACAAATCAAAGAGATTTTACCATGAAGACATTACTAGTATTAGGTTTCTGCCTCCTTTTTGCCAATCAACTTTACGGACAAATCAACTGCGAGGTATACAAAAATTCAGGCGACTTGAAAAAATATGAAGCTTGTAAAATCGCCGAAGAACGAGCAGGTCACTACCAATTTAGCTTTGAATACCAAGATGCGCTTGATCGCGCTTTGGCTGTGGATTCTACTTTCTCATGGGCCTATCGATACAAATCCACAGCTTACCTCAAAAGTGGGGATTTTATCACTTGGAAAAAGCTGATGGATCAGGCTGTGTCCCTCGATCCTGCTGCTCACCTAGATTATCGAGGCTGGTGTAGATTTCAGTTTTTTAGGGATTACAAAGGGGCGATTGAAGATATTGAGCGATTAAAAAGTTTGGTGAACTACGATATTGGCTCCTCTCAAAATGGCTATTATCACCTAGAAATCGCTCGAGCACTTTGTTACAAGGGTTTGGGACAAAGCGAAAAAGCAATAGAAATAATCGAGGAAAAACTACAAGACACTGACTATTCACCTGGCCCTTACATCTACCTGCATTTGGGTGTGCTGTATCTTGAAAAGGGAGATTTGGATGCCGCCATTGAAACTTTGCAAAAGCAGGAAAAAATCAACGACCTAGCTGAAAACAACTACTATCTAGCTTTGGCCTATGCCAAAAAAGGTGACCAAAAAGCCTCTTCTGAAAGCCTCAAAAAGGCAAAAGAAAAATACACAACAGGGATGAAAATGTTTGATCCCTACGTGGTGCAGATGGATAAAATATATCTCAGAGATCTAGATGCCTTGGTAGCCAATTGATCATTCTAAACCAACCCCGCTATGAAAGCCATCACGATTTCCAAATACGGACAAGCCATCGATCTAAAATGGGAAGAAATCCCCAAACCTATTCCCAAAAAAGATGAGGTCTTGATCAAGGTTATGTGCACAGCGGTCAATGACTTTGACTGGAGCTATGTTCGTGGAGAGCCACGTGCCTATCGTCTGTTTTTTGGGATTTCTAAGCCTAAATTCCCAGTTCCTGGGATGGAAGTTTCAGGAGTTATTGAGCAAGTTGGGGAGTCGGTGAATGATCTGAAAATTGGGGACCGAGTGTTTGGTGACATCTCCGAGTTCGGATTCGGAAGTTTTGCAGAGTATCTCTGCGTGAAAGAAAAAGCTTTGGCAAAAATGCCGGATCGAATGAGCTTTGAGCATGCGGCATCCTTACCCCATGCAGGACTTTTAGCCTGGCAAGGCTTAGTGGATCTGGGAAAAATCCAAACCGGCCAAAAGGTACTGATCAACGGCGGTGGCGGTGGTGTCGGAAGTTTTGGAGTACAAATCGCCAAAAGCTTTGGCTGCCAGGTCACAGGAGTGGATTCGGCGGATAAATTCGAATCTATGAATGCTCTTGGTTTTGATACATGTATAGATTATAGAAAGGTGGACTTTACTAAAACAGGTAAGCAATACGATCTGATTCTTGACTGTAGGGCTACCAGATCTCCATTTGCTATTGCAAAATCTCTCACCCAAAATGGAACTTGCATAGTCATAGGCGGTACTGTGGGTGTAATGCTTCAGTTTTTATTCGCAGGCAAAATTGCTGAGCTCGGCTCTGGGAAATCTCTTAAAATTCTTCCTCTTAAAACAAATCAAGGCTTAGAAAAACTGAATGAGCGATATACCAATGGCACCTTAAAGTGTACTATTGACGGCCCCTACCCTCTAGCAGAAGCTGGAAAATGGATTCAATATTTTGGTGAAGGCAAGCACATTGGCAAGGTGGTTTTGAAAGCGACTGAGGATTCTTGATCCAAAATCTATATTTTAGGTGGCCTGTTGTCTGGCAAAAGTTTAAAACGACCCCAGTCCATGAAAAAAAATTTCTTGGTTTTATTTCTACTTCTGTTTTGGAGTATTTACGGTTTTTCACAAAGTGCCTGTCTGAATGAAAATTCGTTAAGAGCTCTTGATCTAGATTGGGAAAGAGCCCAACTGGAAGCCAATGTTGAATTCTTAGAATCTTTGCTTGCCGAGGATTTTATCTGGATTCACAATCACGCCTCTCTCACCGATGATAAGTCGGATGTCATCCAACGCGCCACTCGCCAAAAGGAAACTGGTGAAAACAATACTCGATCTCGAAAATCCCAAGATGTAAAGGTCATTATTCTAGCAAATACAGCTGTGGTCACGGGCACCACGATTGTAGACCGAGGCCCAAGCCCCACTGTTTATAATTTCATGCGAACTTATGTGGAAGTCGAAGGTAAATGCTTCCTGCTCTCCAACCACACCATGGCTGTTCCCGAGCAGGAATAAAACCTATCCATCCTTATTTTTATGAAAAAACACTTCCTAGTCCCAGTTCTACTTTTGATTTGGGCCTCCTGCTCCAGTCCGAGAATCACCAAGTCAGATATCCGGCATGCTCAAAAGATTTTTGGTATGGAATTCACTGCAGAGCAGATCTCTACCATGCAGGACTATCTTAATTCCAATCTTGAAGGCTATGACTCGATGCGACTTAATCCTCCTAGGTATGAAGTGATCCCAGCATTAACTTTCAGCCCTATGCCGAGTGGGTTTGAAATAAAAGATAGTCCCTCTGTGGTTGATTTCGACTTTAATGAAAAGGTCCTCCTGCCGGAAAACCGTGAAGATTTGGCTTTTTATACTGTAGCCGACCTTTCGGTTTTGATCAAAACCAAGCAAATCAGCTCAGTAGAATTGACCCAATTCTTTCTGGATCGAATCAAGAAATATGATGAAAAGCTCGAGGCGGTAATTACCATTACCGAAGAGCGAGCTTTGGCGCAAGCCACTAAAATGGACGAAGAACTGGCTCAAGGGAAGTACAGAGGACCTCTCCACGGGATACCTTACGGCACCAAGGATTTAATGGCCGTCAAGGATTATCCTACCACTTGGGGCGCCGAGCCATACCGGGATCAGGTGATTGATGAGACTGCAACGGTCGTGGAGAAGCTTGATGACGCGGGAGCAGTTTTGATCGCTAAACTCGTATCCGGCGCATTGGCTAGAGGGGACGTTTGGTTTGGGGGCAAAACCAAAAACCCTTGGGACCTAACTCAAGGTGCGAGTGGCTCATCTGCAGGCTCAGGATCGGCAACTTCAGCAGGGCTTGTACCCTTTGCACTGGGAACCGAAACCTTGGGATCCATTACCTCACCTGCGAATAGAAACGGAGTCACAGGCCTCCGCCCCACTTATGGAAGAGTAAGCAGAAAAGGCGTAATGTCACTCTCTTGGAGCATGGATAAGATTGGGCCACTTTGCAGATCAGCTGCAGACTGCGCTTTGGTTTTTGATGCCATCCACGGCACTGACCCGAAAGACCCTATGACCATCGCTGCTCCTTTTTCCTATTCTAACACATCGAAATTGGAAGGGGCAAAAATTGGGTATTTCAAAGAAGTCTTCGAAAATGATAGCTCTCTATCCAAGGACAACAATCTGGCGATGCTGGATAGCATTCGCAACATGGGATTTGAGCTTATCGAGCTAGAACTTCCAAAAACCATCAGTACCCGAGGTTTTGATATTATATTGAGAGCAGAAGCAGGGGCGTTCTTTGATGAGCTCGTACTATCAGGTGAGACCTCAAGTATGGTGGAGCAAGGCAAAAGCTCACGTGCAAATTCGTTAAGGCAATCAAGATTTATTCCTGCTGTGGAATATTTACAAGCCAATCGTCAGCGTCGAGTGATGATTGAGGCGATTCATCCCGTTTTTTCATCTGTAGATGTGATCCTTAGTCCCACGAATTACTCCAAGCAATTGGTCATCACTAATTTGAGCGGGCATCCCGCCTTGACGATTCCCACTGGTTTGGATTCAAAAAATCATCCAACCAGTATCACCTTGCTTGGCAACCTCTTTGAGGAGCAAGCTCTTTTGGAATTTGGTACCCTGATTCAAGAAAAAACTGATTTTCACTTGAAAAAACCGCCAGGCTTTGAGTAAATTATAATTCAAGATTAGTTGATCAATTTAAGTCAATAGCATGAAAAGAAGACCTTTTTTGAAAAGCCTTACTGCACTTGGAGGAACTTTGTCCTTGGGTAGTTTTGCTAAATTATCTGCTGAAGAATTTAAAAAGGATAGTTCCGAATTCAAGACTGTCTACAAATTTGCTACCGCCTCGGATGGTCATTTTGGCCAGCCAGACACAGATTTCATGACCTCGCATACAAATCTGATCACAGCGCTTCATCAAGAAGCTAATTTAGATTTTGTGGTATTCAATGGAGATTTGATTCATGATGAACCGGTCTTTATGCCTCAAGTGAAAAGCATGTACGATCGGCTTCGCTTGCCCTACTTTGTATCCAAGGGAAATCATGATCGGATCAGTGATGAGGAGTGGAAATTTCTCTGGGGCTCAGATCCTAATTCTTTTCAAATCTTTGACAACCAGTATGGGATTGTCTTGTTGAATTGCTCGAATGTGGCAGGAGATTATCTATGTGCTGATATGGACTTTGCCATCAAAACGCTGGATAGCCTTTTTATGCTACAACATGTCTTTGTCTTTATCCATATTTCTCAAAATGACTGGACAAGACATGGTGTGGCTTGTGAGGATTTCTTGAAACTGATTTCTGATTATGACAATGTAAAAGCAGTATTTCACGGGCATGATCATGATGTGGATGGAGTCATGTGGAACCGAAAGAAACCCTATTTCTGGTCCGGGCATTTTGGAGGCAATTGGGGAAATCCCTTCCCTAGTTACCGCGTGGTGGAGATAGATGAAATGGGAGTAGTCAGAACCGCCTTGAAGCGAGTTTCAGATGGTGAGATACTAAACGCCCATAGGCTTTAAGAGTTTCGTGAGACAGGTCACTAATTTTCAGTAATTTAAAACATAAACACAACCTACCCCAAACCTCCTTTGAAAGCCAACTTTACCTTCCTAATCATCTGCATTGCAGTTTCCCTTTTAATTTCTTGTGGTTCTCAGGAAAAAAAAGCTCCAACAAAACCCAATGTACTTTTCATTCTTGTGGATGACTTGGGCTATACCGATGTGGGCTTTATGGGTAGTGAGTTTTATGAAACACCCAATTTGGATGAACTGGCCTCTAAATCTGCCATTTTCACCCAAGGATATGCGGCCAGCGCCGTTTGCTCTCCATCTCGGGCGAGCATCATGACAGGACGCTTTGTATCTGGACATGGCATCACCGATTGGATTGGGGCCCCGGAAAAGGAAGATTGGCGGCGATATAATCGACATACACGATTGCTTCCCCCAGAGTATATTCATGCATTGCCGGCAGAGTTGAATACATTTCCAGAGCTTTTTCAGCAGGCTGGCTACAAAACCTTCTTTGCAGGAAAATGGCATTTGGGTTCGGAAGAAGATCAATCCCTTCCCACCGCCCATGGTTTTGATATCAATGTTGGAGGATTTCATGCAGGAAGCCCGGCAAACGGACGCTATTTTGCCCCATTTTCCAATCCCCAAATGGAAGATTACCCCGAGGAAAAAGGCCTGAATCTCTCTATGCGATTGGCTCAGGAAACGAGCAAATTTATTCAAGAGCACCAATCTGAAAGCTTTTTGGCCGTCATGTCCTTTTATGCTGTGCATGGGCCTATTCAGACCACTGAGGAAAAATGGAAGAAATATAGAGCCAAAGCGGAACAGAAGGGAATAGCTGAAACTGGCTTTGAAATGGAGCGAATCCTTCCTTATCGAAAGGCTCAAGACAATCCTGTCTATGCTGGACTTGTAGAGCACATGGATGATGCCGTCGGCTTGGTTTTAGATAAATTAAAGGAGTTGGATTTAATGGAAAACACCATCATTGTTTTCACATCGGACAATGGAGGCGTGGTCTCAGGAGACAACTACTCCACCAACCTTGCTCCACTTCGAGGAGGCAAAGGCTATCAGTGGGAAGGCGGGACACGAGTTCCCTATTTGATTTACGTCCCTTGGTTGGATCAAAAAGGCGAGCGGTTGGACACTCCTGCCAGCGGAGTTGATTTTTTACCCACTTTGCTAGATCTGACTGGGCAGAACCCTGTCACCGAAAATATCGACGGAGTGAGTTTGAGTAAAGTATTGCAAGGCCAGAGTCTCGAGACCCGAGCGCTAATCTGGCACTATCCCCACTATGGAAATCAAGGAGGAGAACCAAATTCCACCATTCGAAAAGGTAAGTGGAAATTGATTCATTACTGGGAAGATGGACGCGAGGAGCTATACGATCTGGAAAATGATCTTAGCGAGAAAAAAGACCTAATTGCGAGCCAATCTGACATAGCCAAAGCACTTTCGGAGGAATTAATGAAACGTCTGCAGGAAGATCAAGCTCGCTATGCCTATCCCGATCCTGAATTTAGTCCAGACTCATCTTCAATGGTATTGGAAAGGTTTCGCACTACCCTGCTAGAAAGACTGGAAAATCAGCGAAAGCAAATGCTAGCGCCTGACTTCCAACCCAATGTCGACTGGTGGGGAAGTAAAGTGATTGATTAGAAATTATAATTTGAAAACAAGCTCTTTTGAAATTCCCTAGCCCACGAATACAAACCTTAAATCGACAAGTACTCCTTGGTGAATATCTCGAAATGAGTGTTGTTCAAAATCGAACTAGGGAGCTTTGGACATCCTTTGGCCCCAAAATAAAAAACATTGAAAATCGGAAAGGTGAAGAACGATTTTCGCTTCAGATTTATCCCAAAGACTATTTTCAACACTTCGATCCAATGAAGGTTTTCACCAAATGGGCCGCAGTGCCAGTGGTGGAAGAAAAGGAACAAAACGGTTTGAGGTTGTTAATCCTTGAGAAAGGATTGTACGCTGTGTTTGATTACCGCGGGATGCCGGGAGACTCGTCTATTTTCCAATACATTTATCAAGAATGGTTACCCAAGTTGGGGTTTACGCTTGCAGATCGGCCCCATTTTGAAGTCTTGGGACCTAACTATCAAAATGGCTCAAGCGAGTCGGAGGAAGAAATCTGGATTCCCATTGAGATGCAGAAAGTTTAATCAATTATCTTAAAACATGCTCAAACTACTCGGAATACCTTTCGACGCCAACTCTTCTTTCCTCAAAGGCCCTTCCTACGCGCCAGATCGAATTCGACTCATGGATAAGGAAGGCTCAGCGAATCGATTTGCTGAAAATGGAATTGAAGTTATTCCTGGTGAGACTTATGCCGATTTAGGAGATTTATCCTTTGAAAGTACCGACCCCAAAAAGGCCTTTGAATTGATTCGTACTCGAGTCTTCAAGGAGATTTCCTCAGGCGAAAGATTGCTTTCAATTGGCGGAGATCATTCTGTGAGCTTTCCAATTATCGACGCGCATTCTGAAGTGCACAAAGGACTGAATATCCTTCACTTTGATGCACATGCGGATCTTTATGAAAACTTCGACAACAATCCCTTTTCCCATGCATCGCCGTTCGCACGGCTTATGGAGACTGGTCGGATCAATTCGCTCACGCAAGTTGGATTACGGACACTCAGTACTCATCAGCGTGACCAAGCCAATCGATATGGTGTCAAGATAATCGAGATGAAAGATCTTAATGAAGCATTTTTACATCAGCTCAAAGGCCCTTTATACATTTCGCTGGACTTGGATGTTTTGGATCCCGCTTTTGCGCCGGGTGTCTCACATCATGAGCCGGGAGGCATGAGTACTCGCGAGCTTATCAGTTTTATTCAAAAAGTTCCTTTGAGAGTAATTGGCGCCGACTTGGTGGAATACAATCCCATGAGAGATACCAATTCTATGACTGCGATGGTAGGCTATAAATTGATGAAAGAATTAATGGTGAAAATGCTTTAGAATTAAAGAAAGACACTTAAACATCATAAAACGCAATATTCAATCTAACCTTAACACTATGGACAATTCAAAACCAAAAGTAACCGGCATAGGAGGTGTATTTTTCAAAACAAATAATCCCGAGGCAACTAAGGAATGGTATTCCAAAAATCTGGGACTAGCTGTTAATGAATATGGATCTGCATTCGAATTCCGAAATGCGCATCGACCTGATGAAATCAATTATTTAAGTTGGAGTCCCTTCTCCAAAGACACGAAGTATTTTGACCCTTCCGGAAAAGAATTTATGATCAATTACCGTGTCCAGCACATTGAACAGCTTGTGGAAAACTTGAAAGCTAATGGTGTAGTAATCTGCGATGAGATTGAAACCTACGATTACGGGAAGTTCGTCCACATTATGGATATGGATGGAAATAAAATTGAACTTTGGGAGCCAAAAGATCATGTATTTACCGAAATGGGAGGTGAGACTACCAAATAATTCTTAGCCCATTCTACCCGAGTTAGGATTCAAAAGTAATTCCTACAAAGGACTCTAATACTTATCGGGATTCTTTCTTAGATTAAGTGAAAAATCTAACTCAAATAGATCATGAAAAAGTCATCCTTATTCCTCCTTACGCTTTTGATTTTGTCGCTTCCTGCTTTGGCACAAGACAATCTTTCAGGTCAATGGGTTTTCAATGTGGAAACTGATATGGGAAGTGGAGCCCCTACTTTCGATCTGAAGCAAGATTCCGAAGGTAAAATCTCAGGTACCTACGAAGGCCAGCTTGGAAGCTCTGATGTAACAGGAACTTTCCTAGAAGGGAAATTTCATCTAGAGTTTTCTATTCAGGGAAATGCTATCGTCTATGACGGAGAATTTATTGATGGAAAACTCCAGGGCACTGTCAATCTAGGAGGTATGGCTACCGGCACATTTGTGGGTACTCGGAAAGAAGAATAGTCTTAGGTTTTCCTATGAGTTAGTGTTTCTTTTTGAAAAACACTTTTTTAACCAGAGTCACTACCAAAAGGACGACAAAACCAATCACTAAACCCATCAGGAAGTCTTTGATCAGGGATGGCCAGCTTTCTAGCAAATGATGGAAAAAGTCAATGTTGTGGGTAAAAATCCCTCCAGAAACCAGCAGTAAAGCGATAGTTCCTATCACTCCCATGCTCTTAATGATTTTCGGTAAAGCGCTAACTAAGAGTCGCCCAATTTTATCCGAAATGCTATTATCCTCTTCATTCAGATTAATCAGCTTTACACCGAACTCATCCATCCTTACGATAAGGGCAACGATACCGTAAACACCGACTGTGGCAAGCAATGCGATGATGGAAACCACGATAATTTGGGTAGAAATAGGCTCCTCTACCACGGTGCCCAATGCAATGATCACAATCTCCACAGATAGGATGAAGTCCGTAAGTATGGCCGATTTAACTTTTGCTTTTTCAGCTGCCTGAATCTCCTCCTTGGTTAAATCCTTGACCGTTTTAATCGCCTTGGCCTGTTCATGAGGCACGAGATATTCGTAAATCTTTTCAGCTCCCTCGTAAGCCAAATAAAGCCCTCCCAAAATCAGGATACCGGTGACTACCACCGGTACAAAGGCACTCAGCAAAAAAGCAAAAGGAAGAATGATCAGCTTATTCAAAAAGGATCCTTTGGTAATGGCCCATAGGACGGGAAGCTCACGGTCTGTCACAAAGCCAGAGGCTTTTTCAGCATTCACAGCTAGATCATCTCCAAGAATTCCTGCTGTCTTTTTTGCCGCCACTTTACTCATCACAGCCACATCATCCATCAGTGTAGCGATATCGTCTAGAAGCGCAAATATTCCTGAAGCCATGCTATTGTGTTTTTTGATTAGCTAAGAAATCCCCTTAACCCGGCGTGAAGATAATTCTCTAATTAAACCTTGCCAAATGCAAAACTGAATCTAAGCCAGAAATACTTTCGGTATCTTACTTTGCTAATTCGGTTTCAAGTTTCTCAAGAAAAAGTTGCTCCACAAAAAATTGCCAATCCGCAAATTCCCGAGCCTGATTGGCCAGGTGAATGTGATGATCCTGATCCAGCACATAATTCGGCGGCTTGTTTAAGATCCGGGTTTTACCATATACTTCTTCAAGATTAGACACAATGGAAGCCCACTCGGCATTCATTCCAGCAAGCTTGGACTTGGCCATGTTTTGTTTTTCTCCTGAAGGATCATCTAGCTCGGCAAGTGCCAGTATAGCTCGATTAGAAAATTGAACTGCCTGTGCTACTTGCTCATAGACTTCAAGCGCATAGGTATTCCTGCTGGCCTTTTGTTTCGCAAATTGAATCTTGGCTAGAACCTCTTCGACTCTTTCAAAATTCTTTTGAGCCAAGGCTATTTTTTCAGCATTACTTTGAGTCCATTCGCCTGGAGAGTTTGAATCTGGAAATGGAATTAAGGCCTCATCTATTTGCTCAGGAAATCTTTTGAGTCGATTCCTGTCTTTTTGATCGAGTAAAAGATTTTTCCAGTCCGCCACGGGAGATTCTAAGAGATCGATGAAAGCATTTTCATTTTCTGAAAGCTCATACCCAAAAAATCTATGCCTAAATGCCTGCTGCATCTGCTCTATGGATCGCTGATCACCTGACCAAGCGAATTCGGCAAAAGTCGCAATGCCGCGCTGATATAACTCAAAGTGCGGGGAGTCATCATCCCAGAGGGTCAGTAGTAAGCCTCGTGTATTTTGAGCAATGGAGCTTTTAGCAAAATCCAGAATATTTTGGGCATTGCTCTGCTCCTGTGGCATTAGGTTCCAGCGGGTTTGGCCTGCGGTAGCACCCATGACTTGAAAGCCATTTTCGGTAAACCAAGTCATGGCCTTAGCATTGCCAGGAGACTCAGGCATGCTATAATTCCATCGCATATAGATGCAGTTTTTAGGAAACATCTCCACGTATTGATTTAGATTTTGTTCTCTTTCCTGCCAGATGCTATCCACCTGAGCGCTACTGAGATTACTATCATAAATAGTCCTGTAAAGCCCTGCATTTTGCAGTGGCATGTCATCCCAAAAGATCGGAGTCACTCCCTTATTTTCAGCATATTCACTCACTCGATTGAGCCAGATCAATTGAAGCTCCAGAGGAGACTTTCCGCTGCCCCGACCTGTCGTATTCACTTCATCTCCTCCCACATGGAGAAAATCCGCATGACTAAAAGTCTGCAAAGCATCTTCATACAGATCAAATTGTACTTCATAAGTTTTTTCGTCAAGAGGGTTGAAAGCCCAATCACTAGCCGGATCATCTCTTAGATCGGCAAATTCGGGATGCTTTAGGATAAAAGATGCATGACCAAGCCCTTGTACAAGAGGACTCATCCGTATATTTCTGGCCATTGCATAGTCAGAAATTTCTTTCCAGTCTGCCACAGAAAAAGCATCAGGTGCGGCCACGGTAGGCTGTCGTTGATAGCCCAGCTTATCCTCAATTTCGATTATTATTCCATTGATTTTCAGAGCGGCAAACCGGTCCATAAGTTCAAAATAATACTCCTTTTTCTCAAGATGATGTTTTACATCCAAATGAACAGCTCGGAAATCTAATTTTGGTTCGTCCTGAATCTGGACCAAAGGAATTTTTATCCCTTGATCTGTGGCATCCTCAAGCAACTGACCCAGAGTCATGAGCCCGTACCAAAGACCTTCATTGGCATTGGACCGAATCCTTACCTGCTTCTCAGTGATAGTCATTTCATAGCCTTCTGACTTGATCTGTAGCTGGTCATCTATTTCAAAATCAATCCATTCACCTTGAAATTGAGATAAATTATTACCTCCGGTAAAATGATTCTTTGCCGATTCAAACTCGTCGATTAAATCATCTGGTGAAATTCCCGATGTCTCAGCCATGGTGAGAACACTAGGACTAGGTAGCAATTCAAATTGACCCTTTCTATCGATTTCCTTTGCACAGGAAAATAATAGATAAGCCGTTACAAGAATTAAATAGGTTGAAGTTCGATTCATGGGGTTAAAAAAGTGATGATTCTTAAGTTAAGTAAATCTCAGATCAGATCATTCCTGCGTCTAAATTTTTCTCACCACCCAAATGATTACTTCCGAATTGGTTAGAAACGTAATAAGATTCGAATTTTTAAAATTTCGTAGTTTCCCTTTTTAAATTATCTTCCCATTCTCAAAAAATCAATCCCTCGTGCCAACAAACTCTGCTCAAGAAATCGTCGAAAAATTACCGAGAAACCTCGGACTTTGGGGAGTTTGGATGCTGGTGGTGAATGGCTTAATCGGGGCAGGAATATTTGGCTTGCCGTCTGGTGCAGCTGCTTTGGCCGGTGAATACAGCGTCTGGATTTATGCCTTTTGTGCGCTGCTGATGCTTCCAGTGATCTTATGTTTTGCGGAGGTAGGGAGTTATTTCCGAGGCACAGGCGGGCCGATTCGTTATGGAAAAATGGCTTTTGGACCTTTCGTGGGGTTCCAAGGCGGCTGGCTTTACTATCTGGCGCGGCTAATTTCTTTTGCTGCAAATACGGTTTTGTTGACCGATAGCATAGCCTACTTCTTTCCATCACTAGGGGAAGGAAATGGGAGATTGATTTCCCTGGCTTTGACTTGTGGGGGCTTGAGTCTAATCAATATTCTTGGTTCGTCGGAATCTATCAAGTCGATGACCCTTTTCACTATCATCAAATTTGCTGTTTTGCTCGGACTGATTTTCGGAGGATTCGTTCTTTTGGGTCCTAGTGTAATACCATCTTTTGATCAGCCTATACCTCCTGGTTCTGATCTAGGAGCTGCCGCCTTGCTTCTGATTTATGCATTTGTTGGATTTGAAGGAGCTGTGGTACCGGCGGGAGAAGCCAAAAAACCAGAGCGAGATATGCCTTTAGGCCTGATTTTGGGCTTGGTCGTTGTGGTGGTTTTATACATGCTGATTCAATTAGTGGCTCAAGCTGCCGTTCCAAATTTAGCAGAAAGTACAGCCCCACTTTTGGATGCCTCCTCTGCACTATTCGGTAATACAGGTGCTATAATTTTGATGATTGGGGTCTTGACTTCTGTGATCGCCAATCTTATCACTTCAATGTTTTCTGCTTCTCGGGTCACTTACGCCCTTGCGATTGAAAACTCACTACCTGCCTGGTTTGGAACTGTAAACCCTAAATTTTTAACCCCGGCAAATTCGGTTTTATTCTTCGGCGTTTCTGCTTTTTTGATGGCGGCCTTTGGATCATTTACATTCTTGGCGGCCATGACGGTGTTGTCTCGCTTATTCCTATTTATCATGACCTGCGCCACTGTCCCAGTGCTGAGACCCCGATTTGTTGGCAAAGGATTTTTCATTCTAAAGGGAGGGTATCTTATCCCGATTTTAGGCATTCTTGCCTGTCTTTGGCTAATGCTTCAGGTGAGTTGGACCTCCATCTGGCTTACTTCGGTCTTGATCGCAGTGGGTACGGTTTTATTTTTCTTAGGGAAAGCCCAAAATAAGCCTGAGTCCTAATTCTGAGAGAGAAAGATGGTACGGTTTGAACTCAAACCGCAAGTTTATTTCCAATGTAAATCAGTACCCAAGAGGTCAAAAACATCAATAGTCCGTAGACTGCGGAAGGAATCGCCATGGTTGGATTTACTAAAAGTGTGGCAGCCACAGTGATTCCCAAGGTGCCATTTTGAATCCCTGACTCAATCGAAATAGTTTTACTTTGCTTGATACTCAAGCCCAAGAACCTTGCACTGAAATAGCCAATGGCCAAAGTCCCAAGGTTAAGAATCAAAGCGACAGGTCCCACTTGAGAGAAAAATAAAATAATGTTTTCGCGATCCTTTAGTAAAGCGGCTACGACTATGATGATAAAAAATACTGTGGAAATAATCTTAAATGGTCGTTGTAATTTGATTGCAAGCTCAGGCGATTTTCTTAGCACAAGCATTCCCAAAGCCACTGGAATAATGGTAATAAAAAGCACCGCGATCACCGTACCCACCACATTCAATTGTTGCTCTTCCCCTCCTGGGATAAAGTAAATAATAGAAAAATTGACCAAAAGCGGTATAGTTATCACCGTGATTAGCGATGAAAAAGCCGTTAGCGAAACGGACAAAGCCGTATCCCCTTTTGCCAAAAATGTGATCAAATTAGAGGTGGCACCACCAGGACATGCGGCTAAAATCATCATTCCCACTGCTAGTTCTGGAGAAAGCTGAAAAGCTATCACCAAGACAAAAGCCAAAGCCGGCAGAATGAGCAGTTGGTTCACCAGTCCCAAGGTCACGGCTTTGGGATAGATGAAAATATTTTTGAAATCTTCCGTCCTCAAAGTAATCCCCATCCCAAACATAATTACGGCTAAGGAAAGGGGTAAAAAAATTTGAGTTAGAGCATTTGCCTCCATAGTTTTTTGGGTTTAAAAAAAGGAAGATAGGGATTTAGAAGCGGTCTTTCCAAGTTTGGGATATTTGGAATCAACTTATCCACCCAACATCGCCGCGACCATAAATCCGGCATAAGTACCTAAAGCATTACCCAAACTCCCAACTAGTACACCGGGAATCAAGAGGTCGGGTCGATCCAAACTTTCAGCTGCTGCCAAGGCGGTAGTATTTCCACCCACATTGGCCTGCGAAGCCACTGCAATAATATCCCAATCCACCTTAAACAACGCCCCAATCCCAAAAATTACTAGGCCATGAATCAGGACAATTAATCCAACAAATAAGGACAAGGTGGGAGCGAGATCTCCTAAGCCTTGTAAGGTACCTAGGTCACAAAGGCTACCTATCGCGGCAAGAAAAATCAGGATCAGAAAAAAGCCGATCGTTTGGGTTCCTTTCAATCGCTTCACAGCCGGAATCTGCGCGAAAATCAAGGCAAATGTGGTCAAAATGATTATTTCAGGAATTTGGGGGTAATATACCTGAAGACCTTTGGCGGCCGCCAAAGACAAAAAAGCCATACCGAATATAGCCCCGAGTCCCGCTAAGGAAACCCGCTCTTCTTCTACCTTGTGTGCATCTTCCGCAGATTTGTTGATTTTTTTCTTTCTCGGGAAAAATGACTGCAAGTATTTAGGCAAAATCAGGGTGGCTATGATCCAAGGTGTCCCAATCAAATTATCCACCACTGTACTTGCTGCAAAAAGATTAGCATTTTCATTCAATTCATAATGAATAGCCACAGCATTGAAATTAATACTTCCGCCGATGTAGGTCCCTGTAAACATCCCCGCAATTACATGTGAGAGCGCACCAATTTGTTGCTCAGGTCGGACCAAAAACCAAGAGACTGCAACCCCGATAATGGTCCCGGCTGCACCCAGTAAAAACATCATTAAAATGGGCAAACCTGCGTTTTTCAAGCTTTTCAAATCTACCTCAAGCAAGGTGATGAATATACCCAAAGGTGCCAAGTACAAAAAAACTCCAGTATAAACGGGATGCCCTGAAGTGGCGGTAGGCACCAAATTTAGATTTGCAGCTATGGCCGTAATTAGAATCACCAAGATGGGTGCACCTACAGTTTTACCCCATTTAAATTTGCCGAGCCACACTGCTAAAAAAGCAAACAAACAAAGCATTCCCGCGACGTACACAGGATCTTGGGTAAAGTTCATTGGGGAAATTAGAAAAAAAAATGGATTTGCCGAGCCTCCGCAAAGCCTTTCGAAAAGCGGTACAGCCAAGATTGGCTTCGCTTGATACTACAGAGTTAAAAAATTATATTAGGCTTTATTTATTCTAATTTCATGAAAAAACTTTTACTCATGCTCGCCATATCCGTAGTCGGATTTGCTTGCACCCCTGGAGTTTCTCCTCCTATTGAAAGTGAGATCAGCACCAGTTCGTACACCCATGGAAAGGTAGTGTGGCATGACTTAGCTTCTCCCGATCCTGAAAGCTCTGCCCAGTTTTATGAGACCGTATTTGGCTGGACCACTGTCCCTTACGGCGAAGGAAATCGACAAGTTTGGATTTTCAAAAACGGAGATCAACCCTTAGCCCTCATGGCCAAGTATCAAACCAAATCCGGAACAGGAGAATGGATTGGTTCTATTTCCGTTCCTGATGTAAGTGCAGCTGTCGCAAAGGCAAAAAGTAGAGGAGCTGCGGTTTTGGAAACCCCCACCGACACTGAAAATCTCGGTACCATCGCCTTTATCCAAGACCTTCAAGGAGCCAATATTTCCTTTATCAAATTCGCTAATGGAGATCCAGAAGCTGGCTTGGCCAAAATCAATTCTTTTCTTGGATTAGAGCTTTGGTCAAACAATCCCAAGGAATCTATTGGCTTTTACTCGGACTTAATCGGATATAGCACAGCCAAAATGGATGGAATGGGGATTGACTACACCATGCTTCAAATGGATGGAAAAAACTGTGCTTCAGTGATGCAGAACCCGGTCGAAAATGTACGATCTCATTGGGTTCCCTATATCCGAGTAAATGACGTCAACGATGTAGTGGCGAAGGCCAAAGCAGCTGGCGCAACGATCTTAATCGAGCCATCTCCAGAGATCAGAGGTGGTACTGCAGCACTATTTTTAGATCCTACAGGTGCTCCTGTGGCTGTTCAAGTTTATAATCCTTAATTAAGAAATCATGATCAAGAAAATATTAGTAATCGCACTAGTCGTCGGAAGTAGTCTCTTATACCACGCTTGCTCAAATATGCATGTATCCGGTGGCGTTGGCATGAGTTTTACTGGTGGTCCATATGGCCCTAGACTTACACCCACGATGAACGTGGGCGTCTACGGTGGCGGCCCCGTGAGATGGTAAATTCTCATTAACTAAAACAAAGCATCACTTTCTTTAGAAGGTGGTGCTTTTTTATTTGAAAAAGGCTTGAATTTTTTCGATCACATAAGCCTGATCTGAATCCGACATGTTGGGATTTAGAGGCAAGGACAAACAGGTTTCCGTGATTTTTCGCGAAATAGAGAAATCCCCTTTAGCCTGAAAAGAAATGAGATCAGGCAGAATCTTCGGGTAATGGATAGCAGTCCCTATCCCCTGCAAATGAAGATATTCCTTCAATTCATCCCTTCGAGTAGTTTGGATTACGAACAAATGCGCATTGTGATCTTCTTCCAAAACCCCACCAGGAAGCAACAATCCCTCATATCCTTCAAGAGCTTCTAGATAGTTTTTGGCTAGGGTTTTTCTCCTTTTCTGAAATGACTCAAAACGGGCCAAAAAAACATTTAAAAAACTAGCCTGTATGGTATCAATCCGGGCATTTCGACCCCAGCTCAAATGCTCATCCCTTCTGATTTGACCATGGTTTGAAAAAAGGGAAATCCTTTCGGCCAAGTCTTGACTTTTGGTGAAGCAAGCTCCAGCCTCGCCTAAGGCCCCAAGATTTTTTGTTGGGTAAAAACTGAATGCCCCTACATCTCCCCAAGTTCCAGAAGCTTTACCTCCTTGACTAGCTCCAAAGGACTGGGCTGCATCCTCCACAACTGCCAGCCCCAATTTACTTGCTGTACCACACATTGGTGCCATATCCACCATTTTCCCATAGAGATGCACAGGCATGATCGCCCGAGTTTTTGGAGTCACTAAGTCCACCCAATTTGTGGAAATCAAACCTTGATTATCGGTGTCACAAAAAATAGGTTTGGCTCCTAAGAGGTGAACAACCTCGGCAGTAGAAACCCAAGTAAGGGAAGGTACAATGACCTCATCCTCAGGTTGAATATCCAAGGCCCGCAGTGCAAGCTCTAAGGCATCTGTCCCATTCCCTAAGGGCTGTAAATACCCTTCCCCAAGTTGTTTTTTAAGATTTTCAATAAAAGACTGAACCTCTTTCCCACCAGAGAAAATCCCAGAATCAAGACTGGATTTGAAGGCCTTTTGCAATTCCTCTTTCAAGGAATCATCCATTTTACTCAGATCAAGAAAGGGTACTTTCATCCAAAATTTGAGCTAAAGATTTTGCAAGATTTTCGCGGGAATATTGATTGATTTCATGCTGGCTGGATTCCCCTGATTCTCCTTCGGCCATTTTGCGAAGCCCGACTTGAATACCAGCAAAGTCCGAATGGGCATACACCGCTCCAGCCTTGGCAGATTTTAGAATTTTGGCACTATCTCCTTTTGGGTCTCCCAAGGCAAGAATGGGGATTCCTGTAGACATGTATTCAAAAAGTTTACCTGGGATATTTCCCTTGGCATTTTTTGTATTGGTCAAAATCAAAACCAATGCATCTGCCTGGGCATAAAAAGAAAAAACCTCTTCATGAGCAACATAACCCGGGAATTCAACTTTTTGCGATAGCCAGTCATCTGCTTTGACGTAATCTCGAACAGTATCGCTCACGCGGCCAACGAAAGAGAATTTAACTTCTTCACCAGTCTCACCAAACTCCTCTTTGAATGCTTTGAGCAAAGGAATGGGATTACGGATGGCATCAATAATCCCTGTGTAAACCAAGTGAAAGGTCTTTGGCTCCTTCTTTTTCTTTTCGAATCCAACAGGCAAATCACTAGGATCATAGCCATTGGTCAAAAGCTTGATTTCTCGACCTGAAAGCCGAGATAAATTCGCCTGAAAAGTAGGAGAAATAGTGAGCACAGCATCGGATTGCTGAAGAACTTCTTGCTCTAACTTTTGATGCTTTTTTCGGATGCGGGCATTCATAGGGAGAGTATCCAAAAACTCCCACTCAGACCAAGGGTCCCGAAAATCCGCAATCCAAGGGATTTGGTATTTCTCTTTCAGGGCCTTACCTATCAAATGCATGCTATGCGGAGGTCCTGTGGTGATAATAGCTTGGAATTGCCCTTGCCGCACCAATTCAAACAGAAACTTTACCGAGGGTTTCACCCAAAAAACTCTAGGGTCAGGAACCAAAAGATTGGCCCTTGCCCAAATGGAAGCTTTTTCAATCCAGGACTTTGCACTCTGATCCATCACCCGGGCCGGGTGTGCTTCTTTCTTGCCTCTAATTTTATTTAGGAGTTGATAAGGCTCCCAAATTGGGAATTTGATCACCTCTAAATCCCCCGAAACTTCTGCAAGCAGCGACTCATCTTGTAAATCAAAATCTGGATTTTCGGGAGTGAAAATGACAGGTTCCCAATCAAACTGAGGTAGATACTTGGCAAATTTCAGCCAACGCTGTACCCCTGAGCCCGCACTTGGGGGCCAGTAATAGGTGATGATGAGGACCTTTTTTTTCATTCTGGGTCAAATTACCATTTAGTCCATGAAAAAGAAAAGGAGCCACGATGGTGACTCCTTTCTTCTTCTTAATTATCTAAAATTTATTCTCCCTGGGCTAAAGAATACCCTCTCACACCATCGAATAAATATAAATGCTCTGTTTTGATGAAATCAAAGCCCAACTGCTCAATTTGCTTCAAAAGGTCCAAAACAGTGTCGTGCGTAATCACTTTCTGATCTGCTGTCTTGAATCTGCATCTCCAGTGATCCGTACAGAAGGTTTCTCTCATTCCCTCAGGAAACACCTTCACCCCACGATTGGTAATCAATTGCAATTGAAGTCCATCAGCATTGGCTTTTCTCAATCCTTCTCCGATGACATTCGGATCTCGATCTGACTCATTCCAGTCAATAAAAACGTCCACTCCGATCAATTCTTTCTTGGCTCTAGGCTTAGATTTCAGCACAATATTCATCGGTTTCGAATCCTCCTTATCATAATGAACTGGAGTCATGGTCGCTGGCAATTGACCTAGTCTTTCGATCACAGCATCTGCAAATTCTTGAGTGGATGCTCGTTTTGTTGAAAATCCCTCCTGATAAATATCACCAGTGTGAATTCCATCTTCAAGAGTCTTCATCCAAGCGTTGGCAATCATTTCTGCCTTCTCTGGCATTCCGATGTGCACAAGCATCATCACCGCGCCATTCAGCAAGCCAGATGGATTGGCAATTCCTTGACCAGCAATATCTGGTGCCGAACCGTGAATTGCTTCGAACATCGCGACTTCAGCACCAACATTAGCAGAGCCACCAAGACCTACAGAACCAGTCACCTGAGCCGCCACGTCAGAGATAATATCTCCGTAAAGGTTTAGGGTCACGATCACGTCAAAAATCTCAGGTCTCTCAGCGATCAATGCCGTTCCTATATCGATGATTTTGTGATCATTTTCGATTTCAGGATACTCCTTCGCGATCTCATCAAACTTCTTGTGGAAAAGACCATCAGCCAACTTCATAATGTTGTCTTTGGTCATACAGGTCACCTTTTTTCTTCCATTCTTCTTTGCAAATTCGAATGCATAGCGGATGATTTTTTCAGAGCCTGGCTCAGAGATAAGCTTCAAAGTCTGGTATACCTCGTCTGTTTGCCTGTGCTCAATACCTGCATATAAATCCTCCTCATTTTCACGGATGATCACAAGATCAGTTTTTGGGAAATGCGTCTTCACAAAAGGAGAGAAAGCTCGACAAGGTCTCACATTTGCAAAAAGCCCGAATGACTTCCGTGTGGTCACATTCAAAGATTTAAATCCGCCACCCTGAGGAGTAGTAATTGGTGATTTCAAAAATACCTTGGTCTCCCTTAAAGAATCGATGGACTTTGGCTCCATTCCTGAGCTGATACCTTTGAGATAAACTTTCTCACCGATTTCGATGACGTCATATTCTAAATCAGCTCCAGCAGCATCGAGGATTTTCAGTGTGGCTTTCATGATCTCTGGCCCGATACCGTCACCATAGGCTACTGTAATTTTTCTTTTGGAAGACATATTTCTTAGATGATTTGGTTAAAATTTGATGGTGCAAAAGTAAGAAAAAAAGCCGGATCGGATAGATGAGGAATCCTAAATTTGAATTATAGATATCATAAAAAAACTTTGGACAAAATTGATGAATTTGGATATTTCTAAGAGCATCATTTGAGAATGACTACCCTAACCTTATATTTGTCCGCAACAGAAAGCATAAAATATGAACGACTTTCAGAATATTCTTACCGAAATCAAGAATGGGGTATTGTACCTCACTATAAATAGAGAACCTAGTCTTAACGCCCTGAATTTCGCCACTTTGGAGGAAATCAGAACCGTGTTTGAAGAGGTCATCGACAACAAAGAAATCAAGGCTGTAATTCTGACTGGAGCGGGAGAAAAAGCCTTCGTGGCTGGTGCCGATATCAGAGAAATCGCCGAATTAAATGAGTTGAATGCGAGAAAATTTGCAGAAAACGGTCAGGAAATTTTCTCCATGATCGAAAACTGCAACAAGCCAGTTATCGCGGTTACCAATGGTTATACTCTTGGAGGAGGCTGTGAATTGGCCATGGCTTGCCACATGCGAATTGCCACCGCAAATGCAAAATTTGGACAACCTGAAGTGAATCTTGGGATCATCCCTGGATATGGAGGGACTCAGCGTCTGACCATGCTAGTGGGTCGCGGTAAAGCAAATGAGCTCATGATGACGGGTAACCTCATCGATGCACAGGAAGCAAAGGAGCTGGGCCTAGTGAATCATGTCCTATCCACCAAAGATGAAGCTATTGCTATGGCTGAATCCCTGCTGAAAACCATCATGGAGAAAGCTCCATTAGCAATTGGGATGATTATTGATTGTGTGAATGCTGTCTACCTTTCGGAGGAAAACGGCTATCAAACTGAAGCGAATAGTTTTGCTAGATGTGTAAAATCTGGCGACTACGTGGAAGGAACTTCTGCATTTTTGGAAAAAAGAAAGCCAGTCTTCCGAGGGGAATAAGTATACCCACCTCGAATGAGCAACCTGAAAAGTCTGGCCGGGCAAACCGCCATTTACGGATTGAGCAGCATCCTTGGTCGATCGATCAATTTTCTGCTCATCATGGTCTATACGGCCTACCTCAGCAAGGATGATCTAGGTTCATTCACAGGAATTTACGCGCTTATTGGATTCTTGAATATCGTTTTCACCTACGGGATGGAGACCTCATTCTTCAGATTTTCAACAGGAAAAAATCTGGATCCGGAGAAAGTCTATTCTAGTACACAAACTTTACTTTGCCTTTCTTCACTCATCTTAGGCAGTAGCATTTATTTGCTCGCACCGAGTTTGGCAGAATGGATGGATTATCCGGGACAAGCCTATCTCTTTCGCTGGACGGCCCTTATATTGGGCTTTGATGCCATTCTCGCTATTCCCTTTGCCAGACTGCGGCTGGAAAACAAGGCCTTTGTTTTTGCTGGCGCAAAGCTCATCAACATTTTTCTGAACGTCGGGCTTAATCTCCTACTGATCATTTTCTTTCCACTGTGGATTGAATCAGGAGTCATTTCAGATGGATTTATGGGCTATCGCCTAGATTGGGGAGTGGAATATATTCTCTTGGCCAATTTGATAGCCAATGGTTTAATCATTCCTTTTGTCTGGTGGCAAGCTGGCTTCTTTAAATTAAGTCTAGACCCGGAAATCGTCAAACCCATGTGGAGGTACTCCTTCCCGCTACTGTTTATGGGCTTGGCAGGAGTGACCAATGAGTTGGTCTCAAGATTACTTTTTGAGTATTTGCTTCCAGAAAATTTCTATCCGGGTCTTAGCTCTCGTGAAGCCGCTGGTATTTTTGGCGCAAATTTCAAATTGGCCATTTTGATGAATCTAGTCATTCAGGCTTTCAAGTATGCAGCAGAACCCTTCTTTTTCAAAAAAGCCGTGGATCCAAATTCGCCAGCGCTTTATGCCAAGGTAATGCATGGTTTTGTGATTTTCACCACTGTTCTTATGGTCGCTATTTCGGTGAACCTCCAGTGGATCGGCCCTCTTTTCTTACGAAGTGATGGATATGAAGCGGGTCTTTTCATCGTGCCTACCCTTTTGATGGGATACTTACTTTTGGGAGTTTATTTCAACCTTTCCATCTGGTTTAAAATTACAGACAAGACTTCCTACAGCTTATGGATTACCCTAGCTGGGGCCGTAATGAGTTTAGCAGTAATCTATGTTTTGGTTCCAAAAATGGGTTTTTTGGGAGCCTCACTGAGTACTTTAGCCTCATATTCTCTAATGGTTTTCATTTGTTACTTTTTTGGTCAAAAGTATTACCCCATTCCTTACCCGACTGGCAAACTCATAACTTATCTGATCTTAGGGTTTGCACTTAGCTATGTTGGCTTCTACCTTTCGTTGGAGTCTTTTGCACTGGATTTTGTTGTCAAAAACCTTCTTGCCATTCTATTCCTAGTCCTTATTATTTGGATAGAAAAAAATGATCTCTTGGCTTTTCTGTTTAAGAAAAAATAAGGATCAAAACGCACTAATCGCATTCATTTTGAGTTGCATGAAAAGTATTATGTGCTTTTCTCAAAATGGAGAAAATCCAAATCCATTCCGCAAAAGGCATTATGTTTGCACTTAAGTTATTTACCCTAGAAATAAGTGAAATTTCGATATTCAATAGTCCTAATCCTTTCCCTTTTCTGCACACTCAGCCATGTGCAAGGCCAGACCAAACTTTCTAAAAAAGAAAGAAAAGAAAAAGAGGCCTTTGCCAATGCCAGTCGATACTATCTCGAGGGAGAAAAACAATTGGTGTTGGGCGACTTGGACAAGGCTTATTTTTATCTGCAAAAAGCAAGGGAATTCAGCCCCCAGGAACCAGCCATCCAATACAAGATTGCTGAAGTTCTTACACGGGCAAATCGCCCCAAAGAGGCCCTTCCATATGCCATGACGGCAGTTGAGTTGGACAGCGAAAATAAATATTACGCGCTACTAGTTGCAGAAATTTACACCGGACTTCAGCAACCACTAAAAGCTGCTGAAATCCTCGATCAACTAACTGCGGATGGAGAAAACAATCAGCAATACAACTTAGATCTCGCTTCCCTTTATCTGAAAGCAGGGGAATTTGATAAGGCTCTCGTAGTATTAAATCGAGCTGAAGAATATTATGGGGTTTTGGAGCCCATTACTCTTCAAAAACAGAGAATATACCTTTCTAAAAATGACCTTCAAAGTGCAATAAATGAGGGTGAAAGGCTGATCGAAGCACGGCCAGGAAATCCCAAGTACGTGCTTAACTTGGTAGAAATTCTCTTCAACAACAACCGCGCTGATGCCGCTTTGGAAGTAGTATTAGACGAAATCAAGAAATATCCTAATCAGCCGGAACTTCAGATGGCAGCTTACACGCTGTACAATGATCAAGGGGAAAAAGAAAAAGCAGAGCCCTATTTATTGCGAGGCTTCGCACATCCAGATTTAGAGGGTGAATCCAAAGCCTTGGCTTTTGAAGGTATTCTGATTGATATTCCCAGTTCCGATCGGAACCGATTGTTGGACACCTTGGCAAGTTCGATGACCCTGTTGCACCCTGAGAACGCGGCGGTTTACAAAGCTTTGGGAGATCGAGCCAAACAAGAAAATAAAGGAGACGAAAGTATTCAGCTTTATAAAAAGTCCCTAAACCTGAATGCCAAAAATGAAAAGCTAATCGAGGATGTAATTTTGGGGTCTTTTGGTGAATCTGCAGATCTGAATGCCCTTGAAAAATATACCATCATGGGAGTGGATGAATTTCCAAAAAGACCTGACTTTTGGTTTTATGATGGGGTGGTAAAGTCAGCAATCAAGAAAGACTCAGCGGCTGTGCTGTCTTTGGAAAAAGCCATAGAAATCAACGCTGGACAAAACGATCAGCTCGAGCAGGCGGCCAGAGGTACACTCGGTAGCTCGCTTTACAACCTTGGCAAGAAGGATGAGTCCTTTGAAAATTTTGAGGAAGCGCTCCAACTCAATCCCAATGACGAGCAAGTTTTGAATAATTACGCCTACTTTTTATCCCTAGAAAATCGGAATTTAGAAAAAGCTCGAACAATGGCGGCAAAGGTAATTGCAAGATTTCCTGATAATGGCACTTTCCTTGATACATATGCTTGGATACTTTTTCAAATGAAGGAATATACTGAGGCAGAAAAATACATGAAGCGAGCCATTGATAGTGAAGATGAGCCTAGCGGCGTAATGCTAGAGCATTATGGAGATATTTTATATCATCTAGGCAATAAAAATGAAGCATTGGCCTATTGGAAAAAAGCGGAAGGAAGCCCTGAAGCATCGGACAAGCTATCGTTGAAAATTCAAGACCAGAAGTACCATGAATAAACTATTTTTTGGTGCAAGCTTTATTTTTCTATTGCTTATTCTCGGCTCATGCTCGAAAAAGGCGACTGTTTTTTCCAGCTCCACCAAAATGGATGACTTCGATCCTGTAATGGCGGAATACAATTATTTGAGTGCCAAAGCTAAAATAGTCATCGAAGAAGAATCAGGTAAAATCACCCGTGGCACGGTAAATTTCAGAGCGAAAAAAGACTCCGTACTTTGGTTTACAGTTTCTCCTGGAATGGGTGTTGAAGCCATCAGAGGTCTCATTACTCAGGAAAAAATCATGATTAAAGATCGGATTGGAACTGACGATATCAATATGACCTATGCCGAATTCAAAACTATTTTTGGTCTGACGCTTTCTTTTGATCTTTTCCAAAATATACTTTGGGCCAACCCTCCTTACGCTTTCGATTACCAAGATCGACTAGCTCGAGTAGGCAGTAGTTTTGAACTCACTCAAGTAAGGAATGAAGTCCGGTATTTCAGTAAAGTGGACGTTACCCATGGCAAAGTCACCGAGTTGGTCAGTAATTCCATTGACGATCGAGGCTCGCTTTTAGCCAGTTTCCCCACCTTTCAAGATGTGGAGTCACAGCCATTCCCAATCGATGTGCTGTTCAAACTGGCTTACCAAACTGACTTCGGTCAGCAGAATACCATCATCAACTTAGAATGGGTTTCCATTTCCCCATACAATGATCCCATGTCCTTTCCGTTTAGATTTTAATGCATAGCCGAAGCGTTTACAAAGTTGCCTTCATACTTTTTTTCACGCTCTTTGCTTGGAGCATGGATGGATTTGCTCAAACCAAAAAAACACGAGAGCAACTCGAAAAGGAAAAACTTGAGGTTCAGGAAAGGCTCAAGGAATTTGATTTGATTCTTAAGCGAACTACTCAAACAAAAAACGCGACCATTGGAGAGCTCAATGCGCTCACGAGGCAATATCAAACTCAAAACAGACTGGTGAATACTCTTGATCGGGAAGTAAAACTGATCGATCAGGAAATTGATGAGACCGAAACCAAAATCAAGGATTATCAGCAAGAACTGAAGGAACTGAAGGAAGAGTATGCACGAATGATCTACAATGCCTCCAAAATGAATCGGGGTCTTTCGATCGTAGCATTCGTATTTAGCTCATCAGATTTCAATCAGCTCTACATGAGGCTAAAGTACCTCAAACAGTACGCAGATAGTCGAAAACAACAGGCCGTTCAAATCGAGAAACTGACAGCTGAGTTAGCCGCTCAACAAATAGTACTTGATGCCAAAAAGGAGGAGAAAGTGGCCGTACTGGCAGAAGCACAGCAGGAGCGCCAAAAGTTAGAACAAATGCGTAAGCAGCAGCAAGGCGTCGTGAATACACTAACATCTAAAGAGCGGCAGATTCAGGGTCAAATAGCCGAAACCAAAAAGCAGCAGGCACAATTGAACAAGATGATCAAGCAAGTCATCGAAGAGGAGATTCGACTTGCAGAGGCCGCTGCCAAAAAAGAAAATAGCACCACCACCAAAAGTGCGGGTAGCACCATGCCCATGACTCCCGAGGCGGCGGCCTTGTCCAGTTCATTTGCCGGGAATAGAGGAAAATTACCCTGGCCAGTCGAAACGGGTTTTGTATCTCAGGCTTACGGCACACATCCTCACCCAACGCTAAAGGGAATCACAATCGACAATGACGGAATCGACATCCGTACACAGCCCGAATCCAGCGTAAGAAGTGTTTTTGACGGAACAGTCACAAAAATCACGACCATGCCAGGCTATGGCGGAACGGTCATTATAAAGCATGGTGAGTATTATACCATGTACAGTAAATTGAAAACTGTGAGTGTAAAATCAGGCCAAAAGGTTAATGCCAAGGATGTGATCGGTCAGGTGGCTACTCAGCCGGATGGACAGGCAGAAGTTCATTTTCAAACCTGGAAAGGACTTGAAATCATGAATCCTTCCTCATGGATTTCATCCAAATAGTTCAAAAAGTCGTATATTCATAAAAAAGATGAACCGCTAGACATTATATCTTTGTCTAAGCCTAGTAGTCTTCTATCTTTGCCTTACATTTATCCCATAAAAACAAATTGATTATGCATACATTGGGTTTCTTTCAAAACATGGGTGGAGGATCGATCGTATTGATCGTTCTCGTGATCCTACTTCTTTTCGGAGCCAAAAGAATTCCGGAACTAGCCAGAGGTCTTGGAAAAGGCATCAGAGAATTTAAAGATGCTACCAAAGACATTCAAAATGATCTTGAAGAAGGTCTAAAAGACAAGAAGAAATAAATAATTTTCCTCTCATTGGAAACAAACGAAACATTCGACGATATTTCGAAATCTCTCCGAAATAAGGAGAGTGATTGTCGGTCGATTGTCGAAAAATATCTTCAAACCATTCAGACGAAGGCGCATCTCAACGCCTTCGTCGAGGTTTATAGGGACTATGCCTTAGCTCGAGCCGAGGAAATAGATCAAAAAATTTCTATAGGAAAAGCCGGTAAACTCGCCGGAATGGTAATTGGTATCAAAGACGTACTTTGCTTTGATGGCCATGAAGTCAATGCTTCGTCCAAAATTCTCTCAGGATTTAAATCCCAATTTACTAGCACTGCAATACAACGACTCATCGACCAAGATGCAATCATCATTGGGCGATTGAACTGTGATGAATTTGGAATGGGAAGTTCCAATGAAAATACTGTACATGGCCGTGTACTGAATGCTGCAGATGAATCCCGGGTTCCAGGCGGATCCTCAGGAGGTTCGGCCGTGGCTGTTCAAGCCAATATGGTTACTGCCGCCTTAGGCACAGATACAGGCGGGTCTGTTCGCCAACCTGCTGCCTTTACGGGCGTGGTCGGTATGAAGCCTACCTATTCCAGAGTATCGAGATGGGGGTTAATTGCCTACGCATCTTCTTTTGATACGATCGGCGTTTTTTCCAATACGGTTAAAGACAATGCTTTGATTATGGAAGTGATGGCAGGCTATGATGAGCAAGACAGCACATCCAGCCGAAAGCCTGTACCTGCATTCAGCGAACTTCTACATTTTAGCAAGAATACGAGGATTGCTTATCTCAAAGAAACCCTCGAATCAGAGGCCTTATCTCCTGAGATTAAATCAAATACACAATCTGTTTTAGACAAACTCAAGGATGAGGGTCATACTGTAGAAGAAGTAGAGTTTCCACTTTTGAAATATGTGCTTCCGACCTACTACATCTTGACTACGGCCGAAGCCAGTGCAAATTTATCGCGCTTTGATGGGGTCAAATATGGCTATCGTACTCCAAATGCAGTCAATCTTGAAAGTATGTACAAGCTTACCAGAAGTGAAGGCTTTGGAGCGGAGGTAAAAAGAAGGATTATGCTCGGCACATTCGTTCTGAGTGCAAGCTATCATGATGCTTATTTTACCAAGGCTCAAAAAGTGAGACGTATGATAAAGGAGCAAACTGAACGTCTGCTTTCGGAATATGATTACTTTATTATGCCGACCACTCCTACTTCAGCGTTTAAGTTTGGGGAACATAGTGGAGACCCCGTTGCAATGTATCTCGAGGATTTGTATACTGTACAGGCTTCAGTCTCTGGGGTGCCGGCTATTTCCATCCCGAATGGAGCTGATAAAAATGGAATGCCTATCGGACTTCAAGTGATTTCTAATTCATTCAAAGAAGCCGAACTATATGCATTCAGCGATTATTTAACAAAACTAACTGCATGAAAACGATGAAAAAGACTAGAGACATCACCAAAGTGTTCGGTTTAATCCTATTCATTTTGCCTTTGTTTTCTGTTTTTGGTCAAAGCATCGAAAAGCCACTCGTGGATCCAGAAGCTGATGTGATCCACGCCAATTACCAATACGAATACGTGCCCGATTTCACCTACGAAGAGGTAAAACAACGAATTGACGCCATGGATTCGGAAATGGCCTTTGAACTGAATGACCGTATTTTTTCATTCATCCAATACTTTGCAGTAAGGAATCGAGACTACACGAAAATGGTGATGGGTAGAAAAGACCTGTTCTTCCCTATGTTTGATTCCATCATGGCACAGCATGAAATGCCACTTGAGATCAAGTATCTCTCTATTATCGAGTCGGGATTGGATCCCCAAATCCGATCTAGAGTGGGTGCCATGGGACTTTGGCAATTTATGCCAGCGACAGGTAGAATGTATGGGATGACATACAATCAGGATATAGACGATCGTATGGAGCCAGCCAAAGCGACAGAATCCGCAGCAAAATATTTGAAATCACTTTATCGGATGTTTGGGGACTGGGAAGTAGCAATGGCCGCCTATAATTGCGGGCCAGGTAATGTGAGAAAAGCAATCCGAAGATCTGGAGGTAAAACCACTTTTTGGGAAATCTACAATTATCTCCCCCGTGAAACCCGCGGGTATGTCCCACAGTTTCAAGCGATGCTTTATCTCCTAAATCACCTTGAGTATCATAATTTTCATCTGGAAGAGCCAAGCTATTCTATGGCCTCCACAGAAGTACGATTAAACAGGGCGTTCAATTTGGAGAAGCTTGCTGAGCTTACAGATCTCTGCGTAGCCGACCTTGAAGTATTGAATCCTTCGATCAAAAACCGTAGAGTCCCCGAGCAAAATAAAAGTATGGCAATCCGGATCCCAAAGACTCGAGCAGCCTATTTGAATCAAAATCTTGCTTGGATTAGTGATTCATTGAACAATCAGCCAACCAACCTTATTGCCTCTGCTTCACTTCAAAACCTAGACAGTAACGGATCCCCTCGCACAGAGCCTGTGACCTACAGCGTGCGATCAGGTGATGTGCTAGGCTCCATCGCACAGCGACATGGAGTAACAGTCTCCGAGTTGAAATACTGGAATAATTTGTCCTCAAATTTGATCCGAGTGGGTCAAAAACTCTACATCGAGGCTACGATTCCTCAAAATCAAACTATTGCCCAAACCAGCACCACAAATGGCAAAAAAACATACGTTGTACAGCCAGGTGATTCTCTTTGGGTGATCTCAAGAAAACACGCTGGACTGAGCGTAGAAGATCTGAAACGGTTGAATAATCTCCGATCTAACAGTATCAAACCGGGTCAAACACTTGTGATCGGTTAACTTAATTCTAAGGACAGCCCTTCTATTTTTTATAAGCTTTAACTCATGAGACCTCCATCTCAGGAATATTTAAGTTATTTTAGAAGCTGTTAAATCAAAATACTATGAGAACTCTACAAAACATCATTGGAAGCTTTATTCTTGCGGCTTTATTGTTTGCCTGCGATGCATCTGATCGGCCAGATAGCAGCAAACCAAAGGCGAGAGGGGATATTGGAGAAATTATTTTGGCGATAGACTCCACTAAGTGGGCTGGACCTGTGGGAGATGAATTACGTGAGATTTTCATGGAAGATATTCCAGGAATGATACGTTCTGAAAGCATGTTCAATGTTCACCGGGTAGACCCTAGAGCACTGAACAGAATGTTGAAAATGTCCACCAACCTGGTTTATGTGACCACTTTTGATGATAAAAGTGCCAGTTCTCAGGTCATTAATTCTCAATTTACTAAGGAATCTAAGGAGCGGGCCCTTGCCGATAAAAACCTCTATACTTTACGCGTAGAAGATGAATACGCTATAGGCCAAGAAGTACTGTATCTTTTCGGAAATAATGAAGAGGAGCTACTTACCAACCTCCGTGAAAATAAAGGCAGAATTCAAAATCTCTTCCAGATTCGTGCTAGAGGACGATTGGAAAAAGCAATTCTGGCAAGGAAAAACTCTGAAGCCTCTTCAATCACCAAAGATCTACTCGGTATCCAGATCGAAGTTCCCGCCTCCTATCAGATTGCCAAAGCAGAAAACAACTTTGTGTGGTTGAGACAGCCGACTCCTAGCGCCAACCGTGCAGACATTAGTCTATTTTTTTACTCAGAACCCTATGTCAGTGAGGAGCAAACTTTCCCAGCGAACATCCTGAAGCTCAGAGACTCTGTGGCAAGACAGCATATCTTCGGTGATCCGGAAGACCCCACCTCGTACGTAGTGACTGAAAAACAAATTATCCCAGGGTTCAGAAACATGGTGATAAATGATAATTTTACGGTCGAATTACGAGCTCCTTGGAAGACCAATAACCTAAGTATGGGAGGTTCCTACTTGGGATATTTTATGGTGGATGAGGAAAAAGGAAGGATTTATTACATGGAAGGCTTTGTGTACTACCCTAACGAGGTACACCGAGATGCTTTGCGTGAAATAGAAACGATTTTACTGAAAACCGATATCAACTGGACTGAAGAAAAAGGAGCTTAATAAACCCAACAAACTGACCAAAAATGGCCATCAAAATTCGTAAAGCCGATGCGCTGAATTACCACACTCAAGGTAGTCCGGGCAAAATCGAAGTGGTACCCACCAAACCTCTATCCAGTCAAATGGATCTGGCACTTGCTTACTCTCCTGGAGTCGCCGAGCCATGTAAAGAAATCGAAGCTGATGAAGAAAACGTCTATAAATACACTGCCAAAGGTAATTTGGTCGGAGTAATCAGTAACGGAACTGCCGTCCTTGGACTAGGAGATATCGGGCCAAGTGCATCAAAACCAGTGATGGAAGGAAAGGGAGTCCTTTTCAAGAAATTTGCCGGAATCGATGTTTTTGATATTGAAATCAACGAGAAGGATCCTAAAAAACTGATCGAAATCATTAGATCGCTTGAGCCAACTTTTGGAGGCATCAATCTGGAAGATATCAAAGCTCCTGAATGCTTTGAAATTGAAACTACCCTCAAAAAAGAAATGAATATTCCTGTGATGCATGATGATCAGCATGGCACGGCAATCATTTCTGGAGCAGCATTACTTAATGCTCTCGAGGTGGTAGATAAAAACATTTCCGAAATCAAGTTGGTGGTGAACGGTGCTGGTGCTTCAGCAGTATCATGCACACGCTTTTACATGTCTCTAGGTGTGCAGCGCGCCAACATTGTGATGTGTGACAAGGAAGGAGTAATTCGTCAAGACCGCGAAAACCTAGATGATATCAAGGGAGAATTTGCGACAGATCGAGATATTTTAACCCTTTCGGATGCACTTACAGGTGCCGACGTATTCCTTGGTCTTTCCGCCGGTAATGTGGTGTCTCAAGATCAATTGAAATTGATGGCAGACAATCCTATCGTTTTTGCGCTAGCTAACCCTGACCCAGAAATAGATTACGATCTAGCCATTGAGGCCAGAAAAGACCTAATCATGGCTACGGGGCGGTCAGACCATCCTAATCAAGTCAATAATGTATTGGGCTTCCCTTATATTTTTAGAGGGGCTCTTGACGTAAGAGCTACGGCCATTAATGAGGAAATGAAACTGGCAGCCGCCAAAGCGATAGCCAAACTTGCCAAGGAGCCCGTTCCAGATATTGTAAATAAGGCTTATGGATCAGACAGTTTAGGATTTGGTCGATTTTATTTAATCCCAAAACCTTTGGATCCAAGGCTAATCACGACCATTGCTCCTGCTGTTGCCAAAGCTGCCATGGATTCTGGAGTGGCGAAAAACCCAATCAAAGATTGGACTGCCTACGAACTTGAGCTCCAGGAGCGAATAGGAATCGATCAGCGCTTGATGTCTGTAGTGATAGCAAGAGCCAAGAAAAATCCTAAGAAAGTGGTATTTGCGGAAGCAGATAATCCAAAGATTCTGAAAGCCGCCCAAATCATCAAAGATGAGGGCATTGGATTCCCAATCCTACTTGGAAACAAGAAGAAAATATTGGAGCTTATCGAGGAAAATTCATTGGACCTGACCCAAGCGACTATCATCGATCAGTATGAAGAGACTGCGATGCTCAGCAAATTTGGAGATATTCTCTACAAGAAGCGGCAGCGAAAAGGCATGACCAAAACAGAGGCGCACCGTTTGGTAACTCAGCGAAATTATTTTGGCGCCCTAATGGTGGAAACCGGAGAGGCTGACGCTTTCATTTCTGGATTGACTCGTGATTACCCCAAAACCATTCTTCCATCCCTTCACACAATTGGTGTAAAACCAGGAATCAACAGAGTGGCTGGGATGTACATCATGAATACGCCAAAAGGACCCTATTTCTTCGCAGACACCACGGTGAATCTAAATCCAACTGCGGAGCAATTGGTAGATATCATTGGCCAAACGGCGGATGCGGTTCGATTCTTTAATGTGGAGCCACGAATTGCGGTTCTTTCATATTCGAATTTCGGCTCGGCGCTTGGAGATGTTCCAGCAAAAACCGCCAAAGCTACGGCAATGGCCAAAGAGCGCTATCCAGACTTGGTAATTGAGGGGGAAATGCAGGCCAATGTAGCAATCAATGAAGAAATTCAGAAAGAGATTTACCCGTTTAGTAGTCTTAAAAATAAACGAGCAAATACGCTGATTTTCCCAGATTTGGCATCCGGTAACATCGCCTACAAGCTTCTTGCAGAATTAGGGAATTCCGAAGCTATTGGGCCGGTATTACTTGGCATGAATAAACCTGTGCATATCCTGCAGCTCGGTAGCTCAATTCGTGAAATAGTGAATATGGTGGCAATCGCTGTAGTGGATGCTCAAAGCAAGAGTGAGTTATGATCGCTTACCTCCAAGGAAAGCTCGCCTTTAAAGACCCGACTTACGTTATTATTGACGTAAATGGTGTGGGATATTTGGTGAAAATTTCACTACAAACTTATACTAAAATCAAAAGTGAGGAGTCAATACGACTCCTCACTCATCTTCATATCAAAGAAGACGCACATACTCTTTTTGGATTCAAGGAAGAAGAAGAGCGAAGTATGTTTTTGCTTTTGCTTTCCATTAATGGAGTAGGGCCAAATACAGCGCTCATGGTTCTCTCATCCCTGAGTACGGAAGAAATCGAACTTGCAATTTTAGGTGGAGATGTGGGCACAATCCAGCGGGTCAAAGGCATAGGAGCCAAGACCGCTCAACGGATAATTTTAGAGCTCAAAGACAAAATCGGAAAGAGCAATTCTGCGGACGCCCAATTGAATACAGGATTTTTGAACTCGAACAATAAAATCCGTCAGGAAGCGTTACAAGCGTTAATTACGCTAGGTTTTCCGAAAGCAGCAGCAGAAAAAAATTTAGCACAAGTCCTTAAAAAAACAGACGGAGAAATTTCGTTAGAAGATTTAATTAAGGCATCTTTAAAGACACCATAACATAAAGTTGCATTGAACTTTCGGAAGTTACTGACTTTTTGTAGGAGGTGGTTTCGCGGTAACTGGCTCAAATGCTTCATCCTTTTTGGGCTTTTGCTTGCCTATTCTACTTCCCAAGCCCAGGAAACGAATACCGACACCATTCCCACCAAACTTGATTCTCTCAATTTGAGGAGGATATCGCCTTCCTTTTTGTTATGGAATAGCCTTAGAACCAATCCACTTTTCCCCTACAGAAATCCCTTTCTACAGCCTCGGTCGCCTTTTTCACCCGCTCCACTCATTGACCAAAATGTAAAGGTCGAGGTAGATAGCACCTTGCGATACAGAATAATTGATGAACTAGACAGCACAAGGGTAGGCAATGAGCAGGAATACGATTTTGACCTTTTTTCTAAAACCCAAGAATACAAAGTAAGACAAGACTACTGGAGATCACGAGCCCGAGGTGGTGACGGGGAAAGCGCCGTAGAAGGCAGAGGTCTTATCCCACCACTGACAGTGAGTCCATCCTTCGATCGGATTTTTGGCGGAAGTGATATCAATATTATCCCCACTGGATATGTGAATTTAGATTTTGGTGCCATTTTCAGAAGAGTAGACAACCCCACTCTACCCATTCGCCAGCAACAAAATGGAGGCTTCAACTTTGACCAGCAAATCCAGATGGCCGTCAATGGATCACTAGGTGAGAAAGTAAAGATCGGAGCAAACTTCGACTCCAATAATTCCTTTGACTTTCAAAACCAATTGAAGCTGGAATATGACGGTTTTGAGGAGGATATTCTTCAATCAGTGGAAATCGGAAACGTGAGTATGCCGGTGCAAAACCGACTAATCCAAGGGGCTCAAAACCTATTTGGGGTGAAAACCCAAATGCAATTTGGTAAACTTAATGTCACCGCCGTGGCCTCCACACAACGAGGCCGAAGGGACAATCTAGTAATTGATGCGAATGGACAAGGAAGGACTTTTGATATCCAAGCATCGAAATACGATGAAAATCGACACTTTTTTCTAGGGCATTTCTTCAGAGACAACTATGAGCGATGGCTCCGAGGACTTCCACAAGTACTTTCCGGAGTGAATGTCACTCGTATTGAGGTATACATCATGAACCGGGCTTCCAATACGGAAACCTTACGAAACTTTGCTGCATTTCTTGATTTGGGTGAGGGTCGAGTGATTGCCAATCCTACAAACCCAAATATTGGGAGTGGAAACCCCGGTGCACCAGCTGGAAATGGCGCAAACAATCTTTATCAAAGTATCTCTTCAAATCCAGCATTTCGCCCATTTGATACAGGTTCTCGAACCATGGAATCTTCCTTGGGCATCCGAAAAGGAGTCGATTTTGAACAAATCAACGGAGCTAGAAAACTCGAGCCCACTGAGTACTTTTTCAATCCTCAACTCGGTTATCTCTCACTTTTCCGAAGACTCCAGAATGATGAAGTCCTTGCGGTATCGTATGAGTACACTTACAACGGTCAAGTGTATAAAGTGGGTGAGCTGACTGAAGACTATCAGGATAGAGCAGAAGATCAATTGATCTTTATGAAACTTCTTCGGCCAGCACGAATCAACACCAGAATCCCCACTTGGGATCTGATGATGAAAAATGTTTACAGCCTAAATGCTAATCAAATTCTTCGAGATGGCTTTCAACTCCAAGTAATCTACCGAGATGATCGTACTGGTCTAGACAATCCCTCTCTCCTTGAGGGGCAAAACGTCAAAGACGTTCCACTGATCCGGCTGACCGGTCTGGATAATCTCAACCCCCAAAATGACCCTGCCCCTGACGGGAATTTTGACTTTGTGGAAGGACTTACGATTGTTTCTAACAGGGGACTTTTGATCTTTCCTGTTCTAGAACCTTTCGGTTCCAACCTTGAGAAAGAATTTCTACCGACAGAGGCTGTTTTGAAGGATAAATATGTCTACGATACACTCTATAAAACCACGCAGGCAGATGCCGAATTGGTAACTCGCCTGAATAAATACTTCATAAAAGGCAGATTCACAGCAGGCTCGGCGAGTGAAATCCAATTGCCAGGATTAAATATTTCACCAGGTTCTGTGATTGTGACTGCCGGAAATATTCCTTTGACAGAAGGTGTGGACTTTACCGTGGATTACAATAGTGGACGTCTAGTCATTATCAACGATGCCATTCTTCAGTCTGGAAAGCAAGTATCAATCAGTTTTGAAAAAGCTGACTTGGTTTCCTTTCAAACGAGAAGTCTGTTAGGGACTCGATTGGACTATTTGGCCAGTGATAAGTTCAACCTTGGAGGTACCTTTCTTTATTTAAATGAACGGCCCAACGTCACAAGGATTGCTACTGGAAGTGAAACATTGAGAAACAGCCTTTGGGGTCTTGACGCGAATTATAAAGATGAGTCCAGATGGCTGACCAAATTGGCGGATGCCCTCCCCTTTACAGATACTAAGGAAACATCTATAGTCACCATGAGTGGAGAATTTGCGCACCTGATCCCGGGAACCTCAAATCAAGTGGATGGAGATCAAGCCTCATACATTGATGATTTTGAGGCAGCTATCACTCCCTTTAATCTGGGAGGAGCAGCAAATCAAAACTGGAAGTTATCCTCCACTCCTGCCACTCCGACTAACAAATTCGACCTGAGCAATCAAACTGAAGACAATCTCGGCTTTGCGTATAGAAGAGCCCGCTTGGCTTGGTACAATATTGACAATATTTTTTATCGCGAAAACGGCCCTGGAGTTCCTTCAAATATCACGAGGGAAGATCGTAGAAATCACTACGTTCGGCGGGTAGTTCCTCAAGAGATTTTCCCTCAGCAAGATAGGGATGTAATCATTACACCAGAGCCTTTGTTTGAATTGGCTTATTTCCCGTCAGAGCGGGGTATGTTTAATTACAACCCTGAGTTGGATTTCAATGGTCTTCTACGAAATCCGGAAAGAAACTATGGCGGTGTCACCCGAGCGATAACAACCGAGGTAGACTTTGATCGGACAAATATTGAATATCTCGAGTTTTGGCTTTTAGACCCCTTTATTGAAGGAGAAAACGGACGAGTCTTGGATGGAATCTTTAATGAAAACAACACTACGGGTGGAAAGCTATACTTTAACCTTGGAGATATTTCAGAAGACGTAATCAAGGATGGTAGTCACGCTTTCGAAAATGGGCTACCTGCAGACGGTGACCCTACGGAAACGCTTCAAAATGAATGGGGACGAATCACCCGTGAACAGTTTTTACTTCCTGCTTTTGACAATTCAGAAGAATCTCGTGTAAATCAAGATGTGGGTATGGATGGCCTTAGAAATGACGATGAAGCTACTTATTTTCAACAACGATTTCTAGATCGACTTAACGTTTCGCCTGAAGCGCGAGCTAACATTTTGGCTGACGTTTCGGCCGATAGATTTGAGTATTATCTCGATGAGAATTTTGATAATCAAGACATTAAAATCCTAGAGCGATACAAAAAATTTAACGGGATGGAAGGCAATACTCCAGTCACCGCAAACGAAAATCTCCCCTACACTCCATCTGGCTCAAACAATCCAGACAATGAAGATTTGAATACCGACAACACGATCAATGAGCTCGAAAACTATTACGAGTACGAAATAGATTTAAAGCCCGGTAATCTTGTGGTAGGTCAAAATTATATCGTGGATAAAACCACTCATACCGAAAATGGCGAAAATGTAGACTGGTACCTCTTTAGAATTCCAATTAGACAGCCAGATCGTGTACAAGGAGATATCACAGGCTTCAAGTCCATCCGATGGATTCGTACCTACCTCACTGAATTTGAGCAGCCGGTGGTACTTAGAATGGCTAACTTCCGAATGATCGGTAGCCAGTGGAGAGTTTTTCAAGAATCTCTTTTTGAAAAAGGCTTTTTCGAAATCCCTGAGCCTGACAACTCCAATGTAACTGTGGATGTGGTATCTATTGAGGAGAATAGCCAAGGAAGTGACACAGAAAGTCCTTACGTCCTTCCTCCTGGAATAAATCGAGATCGCGACAATACCTCAACGGTGGAACGAAGACTTAATGAGCAATCCCTTCGCGTCTGCGTCGAAGATTTAGGAGCTAAGGATGCCCGCGCTGTATTCAGAAACATCAGCCAAGATATTGTACAGTTTGAGCGGATCAAAATGTTCCTTCACGCCGATAGCCAGGACGCATTGGATGGGGAAATTACCGCTTTCTTAAGACTGGGGACGGATTATACCGACAACTACTACGAAATCGAAGTTCCTCTGACCATCACTCCAAAAGGTACTAGAGACCCGAGAGCCATTTGGCCACTTGAAAATGAAATAGATATTGCCATTCAAGAAATTGTAGGAGTAAAAGTGGAACGAGACAATAATCAAGTTCCCCAAAACCTCCCATTCTCCCAGCAAGTGCGACAATACAAAGTAACCGTGGTGGGAAGGCCCGAATTAAATCAGATCCAAGGCATGATGATTGGGGTAAGAAATCCTGGAACAGGCATAGGAGGAAGCAGAAGCATTTGTATTTGGGCCAATGAGCTTAGAGTTACTGGATTTACAAAGTCGAATGGATGGGCGGCGAATGCTTTTGTAAATGCTAAAATTGCTGATGTCGCCGTGGTTTCTGCATCTGTTCGCCACAGTTCTATAGGCTTTGGAGGCTTAGAAACCCGACTTTCTCAAAGAGACCGACAAGCCACCACACAGTATGATATTTCCACCAATGTGGATATCCATAAATTACTTCCAGAGGGGCTTGGAGTAAGTATTCCTATGTATTTCAGTGTGGCCAACTCAACGACGAAACCAGAATATGATCCCTTAAATCCGGATGTTCCTTTTGAGGTTGCTTTAGGCAAATTTGAGACCGATGCAGAGCGTGAAGCCTATAGACAATTGGCCTTGGATCAAACGAATCGTAAAAATATCTCCTTTACCAACGTTCGTAAGGTTAAGACTAATCCTGAGACAAAAAAGCATTTCTACGATTTTAGCAACCTGTCTTTTTCTTATTCCTATGGAGTGGTCAAACAGACAAATGCTCAGATCCAAGATTACACCTTCAAGACCTACAATGCCAACGTCACGTATAGCTATGGCTTAAAGCCGCTAAATATCGAACCATTCAAAAATAGTGAATGGCTGAGTTCTCCAAATTTGGCTTTGATCAAGGATTTTAATTTGAATCTCGCCCCTACTCAGGTACTGGCGCGTTTAGACGTGGATCGTAGGCTTTTGCGGTCTCAGTATAGAAATGATCAACTGAGTACTTCCGGAGTAGATCCACTTTTCCAGAAGAGCTTCTTTATGAACCGTTTTTATTCCTTAAACTGGGACTTAACTAGAAACTTACGAATGGATTACACTGGGTCTGTGCTTGCTGTCGTGGACGAACCCACCGGCGACCTTGATACTCAAGAAAAGCAAGACTCAGTACGAAGCAATGCATGGAGTTTTGGAAGAAGAACAAATTACAATCACCGCGTAAACCTAAACTATGCCATTCCATTTGATAAATCCCCAATTACAGACTGGATACGTGCAGACTATCAATACAACACCACTTACACCTGGTTGACTGGATCTATTGGTCAGCGCGATACACTCGGTAACACCATACAAAACACCAGAGAGCAGAGTATCATCGGGAAACTTGACCTGATGAAATTATATAACAAAAACAAAAAACTCGCCGCTCTCAATGCTCCTAAAAGGCCTCCTATTCCTGGAAGAAGTCAAACCGTAGCTGAGGACACAATTGGTACACCATTCACCAGCAAGCTCATGAAGCTCGCAATGATGGTGAAGGAAATCACCTACAATTATGGAATCGTAGAAGGCACCTTCTTACCTGGCTATATGCCAAACACAGGATTATTGGGAATGGACCGTGCATTTGCCAATCCGGGCCTTGCCTTCCTGTTTGGTAGTCAAGACCCTTCTATCCGAAATCAACTTGCCAATAATGGTCTGATGGCGCCTAGCCCTGAACTCACACAACCCTTCTCTCAAACTAGAGCTATGAATTTGAGATTTGGAAGTATTGTGGAGCCTTTTCAAGATTTTAGAATCACTTTAAATGCAGAGAAACGAGAAACAGGAGACTATAGAGAAATATTTAGAAACTCTACGGATAACCCAGGTGAATACGTTTCAATAAGTCCAACGCGACTATCGTCCTATTCGATTACCACCATCATGATAGGTACAACCTTCGCCACAGACGATACGGAAAATAACTCTCCTCTTTTCGATCAATTTGAATCAAATCGAGCCATTGTCCAAGGGCGCCTTGAAGCACAAAATGGAGGTGGTCAATATGGGATCAATGGACAAGACGTACTTATTCCTTCATTCCTAGCGGCATACAGAGGGCAAGACGCTTCTGAAGTCAACCTCAATCCATTCCCAAAAACGCCTCTACCTAACTGGCGTCTAGAATACAGAGGTCTTTCACGGCTTGAGGGGTTGCGAGATATTTTCACTAGTATCAATATCACACACGGTTACGCCTCTACCTATGATGCGAGTAACTTCAGCAGTTCACTCCAATATCAGCAAGGACTTGAATTATTTAATACGTTACAAAACATTCCACTTCCAACCGAAGTCAACGAAACAGGGCAATTCATCCCAGTTTATGTATTGAATGATGTGATTTTATCAGAGCGCTTTTCCCCACTAATCGGCATCGATTTATTGACAAAAGAGCGCTTAAATGTAGCTATTCAGTATAATAAGGAGCGGAATTTGGGAATTAACTTCTCCAACTCCCAAGTCACTGAGCAAAAGAGTTCAGACTTTGGAATCAATATTGGTTACACAAAAGCGGGTGTGCGGGTACCCTTTAAAATCCGAGGACAACAAGCCATTTTGAAAAATGACTTGGATTTCAGATTGGACGCAAAAGTGGGGAACACTATTCAGGTGCAGCGAAAAATTGAAGAAGGAAGCACGATCACAAATGGTAATTTGAATATTCAAATCCGGCCTACCATCAGCTACCTTGTGAATCAAAACCTGAGTGTAACGCTTTATTTTGATCGAACGATCAACGATCCAAAAGTCACTACAGCCTTCCGCAGGTCATCTACAGCCTTTGGTGGACAAGTCAGATTTAATTTATCCCAATAGATTTTATCCTAAAGGGATTCCTTTTATTTTTGAAAGCTTATAAAATCAAACAAATGAATTTTCCTAAAGACCTTAAGTACACAGAAGACCACGAGTGGGTTAGAATCGATGGTGACATCGCAACAATCGGTATTACAGAATTTGCAGCTGGAGAGCTAGGAGACATTGTCTATCTAGAAGTAGAGACTGTGGGCGAGACCCTTTCCAGTGGAGAGATTTTCGGGTCTGTAGAGGCAGTAAAGACTGTTTCGGATCTATTTATGCCTGTGACGGGTGAGATTCTAGAACTCAACGAAGCCTTAGAAGATACTCCTGAATTGGTCAATGAGTCCCCTTACGAAGGCGGCTGGATGATCAAAGTGAAACTTACAGAAGGTGTAGCTGATAGCTTACTTTCAGCAGATCAATACACAGAGTTAATTGGGAAATAAATTCCGCTGGCTTCGTCTCTTGCTAGGAGTACTTTGGTTAGTCATCTTACTCTTGGCCATGTTGACGCCAGGCGATCAGTTTCCAGAAGTAGATTATTTCGATTTTCAGGACAAAGCTATTCATTTTGCATGCTTTGGCTTGTTAAGTCTAATCTGGTCTGGAGTCAATTATTCTTCTAGTAAAGAATTATCCCCCAAAATGATTCGTTTGAATTATATCATCTTTGGGATCCTAATGGGGGTAGTTTTAGAATTGGGACAATTGTTCGTTCCCTTTCGCACATTTGATGTTTATGATATTTTAGCCAACGAACTCGGAGGTCTAGCCGGTTTTTTGACATTTTTAAACATCCGCAGAAGAAAATAGTATTGGATAACTGATCAATTATACTTAAAATTGTTATTCAGATTAAAGAAGAAATTTATAATTAATCAAAATCATCATGGAAGCAAAAAAGACTCCAAGTGCTGATCTTACCAAAAAGTCAGGAATGTTCCTGAATTTGGGATTGGCCGTAGCTGTGGGAGCTACTCTTTTTGCCTTTGAGTACAAGTCATTTGATGATGGTTCTTTAAAGGACCTTGGAATGGTGACTGATAACTTTGAGGAGCTATTGGATATTCCAATTACAGAGCAGCCACCACCACCTCCACCACCAGTGGAGCAGCCTATCATTCAGGAGATTCCTGATGAAGTAGAAATTGAAGAGAAAATCGAAGTAAACTTTGATGTTGACGTTCAAGAAGAGACTGTAATCGAAGAAGTAGTTATTGCAGAAGCTCCGGTTGTGGAGAAAGCAGATGAGATCTTTGACGTGGTGGAAACTCAGCCTAACCCTCCAGGGGGAATGGCAGGTTGGAATGAATATCTTCGAAAGAACCTAAAGTACCCAACTCAGGCGAGAAGAATGGGTATTGAAGGAACTGTGATCGTGGTATTCGTTGTGAATACTGACGGTAGTATCCAAGACGTTGATGTCCTTAGAGGTATCGGCGGAGGTTGTGATGAAGAAGCAGTCGAAGTAGTAAAGAACGCTCCTAAGTGGGAACCAGGTAAGCAAAGAGGTAAGCCTGTAAGAACACGAATGAGACTTCCAATTCGATTCAAACTGAGCTAATTCAGAAGAGATAAATACATAGGCCCGATAATTCGGGCCTTTTTTATGTCCAATTCTTTTTGCTTGTATATCAGCCAATTCTCCATAGGCTTTAGAAATAGAAACAATTACTTATTTTTCATGGTCCAAACTTCTAAATCATGCGAAAAGTCTATCTCATCATCCTGTTTATCCCTTTACTTTTTTCATGTACTCCGGATAAGTATGATTTAATAATTTTAAATGGAGAGGTTTATGACGGTATGGGAAATGATCCTACCCAAGTTGACCTGGCAATTTCAGACGGAAAAATAGTCGGAATCGGAGATTTTGATGAGGATCAAGGGATAGAAGTGATTGATGCCAAGGATCAAGCTGTTACGCCTGGATTTATTGACATGCATGTTCATTTGGAACCTCTTTTGGAGATGCCATTGGCAGAAAGTCATGCACGGCAAGGAGTTACTTTCGCTTTGGGTGGCCCAGATGGATCAAGTCCCTGGCCTTTTATCCCCTATTTGGATTCCTTGGATCAAACTCCCCTTGGAATTAATGTGGGCTATTTGATCGGACACAATTCTATTCGAAATGAGGTAATTGGACTGGAAGATCGAGCACCGACAAACGAGGAGTTAGCTCAAATGATGGCTTTCGTAAAGGAAGGTATGGCAGCGGGAGCTTTCGGTATTTCAACTGGATTGAAATATTTACCGGGTACTTTCGCAGAATTGGATGAAATCATTGCTTTAGCCAGGACCAGTTCGGCCGAAGGAGGCATATATACCAGTCACTTGAGAGAAGAAGGAATCGGGCTTTTGGAGGCAGTAGATGAAGCTATTCAAATCGGTAAAGAAGCTGCTATCCCTATTGTGCTCACCCACCATAAAGCCATAGGCGTAAAAATGTGGGGCGCTAGCAATAAAACACTGGCAATGGTAGATTCGGCCAGAGCACTTGGAATTGATGTCATGATGGATCAATATCCATACGCTGCAAGTCACACCGGAATAAGCGTACTAATTCCAAGTTGGGCACGAGAAGGAGGTAATTTTGCTGAAAGAGTAAAGAATCAGGTACTCTACGATAGTATCAAATCAGGCATCATTTGGAATATTTTGAATGATCGAGGAGGCAGTGACTTGAGAAGAATTCAATTTTCGAGGGTAGAATGGATGCCCGAATTAGAGGGCAAAACACTTCATGATTGGATCGTAATGGAGGGTAAAGAACCTACTGTCGATATCGGAGCAGAGTATGTCATTCAAGCTCAATTGAACGGAGGTACGGGCACCATTTATCACGCTATGGATGAAGCAGATGTAGAAAACATCATGCGCCACCCAATGACCATGATTGGCTCGGACGGAAGGCTCTCTAGGCCGGGAGACGGACATCCACACCCAAGAGCATACGGAACCTTCCCCCGTGTTTTGGGATATTATGTAAGAGAAAAGAAGGTTCTTGAATTAAAGGAAGCTATTTATAAAATGACTGGTCTTCCCGCCCAAAGGCTTGGTCTACAAGAAAGGGGGACCATACAAATTGGCAATATGGCTGACTTGGTAGTCTTTGACCCAAAATCTATTCTTGACAAGTCCACATTTGAAAACCCGCATCAATACCCTGAAGGAATTGATTTTGTGATAATAAATGGAGAGAAAGTTGTAGATCAGGGTAAATTTTTGGGTAAAACCCCAGGAAAATTAATCAGAAAATCTAAGCTAGATTAAAGCACATTCATTGTTTGCTCCTTAATTTTCTCGAGTTCATCTTTCATTAAGATTACCTGCTTCTGCATGGTCGCATCATTGGCTTTCGAACCGATGGTATTTATCTCTCGGCCAATCTCCTGGCTGATGAAACCCAATTTTTTCCCTTGATTGGAGTCTTCCTTCAGACATTTGGTGAAGTAATCCAAGTGGGTTTCAAGTCGGACAATTTCCTCAGTGATATCTAGCTTTTCGAAATAGTAGATTAGCTCTTGCTCAAATCGATTGGCATCAAATTGATTCTCATCGAGCCATTCTGAAAAATGATTTCGAATTTTATCCTTAATCCGAGACTTGCGACTGCCTTCATCAAGTTTGATCTGAGTCAAACCTGCTCGGATTGCCTCAATATTCCCGATCAATTTTTCTTCAAGGGAGTTACCCTCATCTTTTCTGAAGCTATCACACTGATTTAGGCCAGCTTTGATCACTTTAAGAATTTCGATCCAGTCCTGTTCAGTCTCTTCAGTTTCCCTCACCACGTTTGTAATCACATTGGGGGACTGTAAGGCGAGCTTAAATAATTCAGAATCACCCGAGCCAACAGAATCTGATAACCCCTTATAAAGCTTATAAAAGTCTTGAAACAATTTTTCATCCACTGAAACAGGAAGCTGATCACTTGATTTTTTGATCACCTCCAAAGACAGACTCACTTTACCCCTTTCAAGAACAGATTGCACCAAAGCACGAACCTCCGTCTCCTTTTCTGAATACTGTCGAGGAGCTCGAAAAGAAAAATCTAGAAATTTCGAATTGAGCGTTTTTACTTCTACTTGAATGGACTTATGTTCATCCTCATGTCCGGCGATACCGAACCCTGTCATTGATTTGATCATGGATCTGGGAAAAGTTTAGAAATTGAAGCCCAAAGTTACATAGTATCTCAGATCTTCTCGTTCATAATTTCGAATTGGTCGAGCCATATCAAACTTCACGTAGTAATTCAGCAGAACTGTTCTTAAACCGGCTCCATAACTTTGAAGCCAAGGATTATTGAAATTATTCAAAGTAATCTCAAATGGAGAACCCTCAGTATCAATCACTTCTGTATTTTGATCATTTACACGCTCCCATGGTGCCGCGTCATTCCAAGCGGATCCAATATCGTAGAAGCCTACCAGCTGGAAATTTCTAACAAAATTTGAAGTAATATTTCCCCTAGTCAGATAAGAAAAGAGTGGAATCCGCAATTCAGTAGTAAACGTGATCACATTTCTTCCTCGGATTTCATCGTAGTCATATCCTCTCAGATCTACAAAATCAGCGAAAAGGACATTTGAGTTTTCCGCACCCGTTGGGTTTCTCACTGGAGAGGCTTCAGGTCGATTTGACGGTGGGTTATAGAATTCATTGAATAGCCAATTATCCATACCTCCGACCAAATAAGTCTGTGGATTATTCCCCATAAATGAACCCACAAAGAGTTTTGATGCTAGAACTATGTTTTTATGGATTCTTTGGTAATTTCTCAAATCCACATAGAAATTACTAAAGGATCGATCCCCATGATTTAAACCTTGGTAATGCGTAAATCCAACTTTTCCTTTGAAGCCAGCTTGTGAATAAAGCCCGAGTTGAGTAGTGCGGTCATACACCAATTCTGCCTTACCACCAATATAATTCACATCAAAGCGATTCTGATCTGGGTCTTGTCCCAAAATCAAGGAATCAGAATTCAAATTGAAATATTGTGTTTTGGCAACAAATGGAGCAAGTGTAAACCTTGTATTTATGTTAAATGGATAAGACACTCCAAGTTCCATCTTGGTCAGGGCATAACGCTGAAATGTGATATCTCCTTCGTCTATCTCGATGGTCCTACGATCAAATCTTGCTCTAAAATCAAGTCTACTCTTCAGGTATTCATACTCAAAGAAAATATCCCCTCCCGATCTGAAATCCAACGTAGTCATAATACCACCATAAAAGGAGTGGTTATCCAGTAGATCAGTCATCTTACCGGTCATCATAATCCCAAAACCTCTGAGAGGATCTACCACAAAACGGGTATTTATATTATTGGTAAAAAACTGAGGTTCCATTTCACGTGGTCCAACCACACGTTTGCGAAGACTCTGCCTTCTAAATGATTCTAGAAGGTTGATCTTATTGGAAGACCCTGAGGATGTCTCACGATTGACTACAGGATTTGGGAGCGAATCAAAAGAATAATTATCCGTATCAATCCCATTTCTATTTTCAAATCTAAGTCGGCCTACATTGATAGAAGAACTTGTATTAGTGTTAGTAGTAGTGTCAATCACAGCAGGCAGCTCTGGCAGCTCTTCCAGAGGTTTGGCAGCTGGAAGATTTTTAGCTAGCTCCTCTTGCTTTTGCTGCTCTTCTATCCTTCGTCTAGCGGCAATTCGTTCATTCAGGTCTTTGGCTTGGGCGAGCTGTACTCTTGGCGTACTAGGGGTGAATTGATCTGCAGTGGAAAGCGATTCTACGACAAGAAAGCTTTGGCGACCATCCCGAACGGCATATGCTATTTTATTCATCCGACCGCTCACATCAAACACCTCAACACTTTTATTCCATGCAGAAATTTGGTTGGCGACATTGTTTCCAATACTCAGCCTCATCAGGTTATTCACCCCGCTCAAGTCACTTAGAAAAAGGAGTGAATTTGAGTTTACACGCTTTGGTCTTAAATTTTTGCTGTTGAGATTTGTTAGCTGTGTGGTCACAATAGAGTCTCCTACATCTACTCTATACAAATTATAAAAATCAGGGAGATCCGAGAGCTTAAGATTTTTATCGGTGATGGAGTCTGGCAGTGCTACAAAATTCGAGGAATAAATGATCGTGGAATCATTCAGGAAAGTTGGGGTCACATTGTCAAAGCGATCATTCGTAAGCCGCTTTCCGGCTCCTCTAGTATTTAGGGTGTAGACATCAGACTTGCCATTTGAAATCGCCGAAATCACCATATTTCGACCAGTACTATTAAAATCTATGCTGAGAATTTGCGTAATATTTCGAAGAAAAATTTTATCCTGACTAGTGCCATCTATTGATCGCAACCTGAGTGTGGTAAATCCTCTTTTAAAAGATGCAATGGCAACATTTGCCGAATCTCTCCAAGCGATCACCGGAGAAATCAAATTGGGATTTTGATCTTCATAAGCCGCCCCTCCCTGATAAATGGTCTGCTCATCCCCGTTGGACAGGTTTCTGACAATGACCTTATACTTACCCCCATTATTTAGGACATAAGCCAGATTCAAGCCATCTGGACTAAACTCAATGTCACTAATTGCGCCGATGACCTTTGGCGAGGTAGTCACAATCCCTCTGTCCTCGGAAATATCTTTAAAAGTTGCAAATACTTGCTTATTGATGTTGGTGTAGTATTCTCGCCATTGTTCCTTAAAAGTCTCGAAGTTCAAACCGACGGTATTGGCGATACTATTTTCCTCGTTTCTATTAATTCGAGATAAATTAAGAATACTAGAAATATACCTGCGGCCATAGCGCTCAGCAATGTAATTCCATACCGATTGCCCAATGAGTGCAGCTTCCCGCTGCTTCAATTTGAGCAACTTTGGATTTTCTGTTTCGGCAAAATAATGCCTCGCATAGTCGTCCATTTCTCTCCCCCAGCCTTTGGCTAGGTAAAGAGCCACTCCATCCACATACCACTCAGGAAAACTATTAATCAAATTGGCCTGAAAAGCGTCTGATACCGATGATCCATAAAGCATCTCCTCGATAATCACTTTTGAAGTCGCATAAATCAAATCCTCTTTGAAAAGGTCTACGCGCCCTTTGTAGGAAATTTCTGCGATTAATCGATTAAACGTCGTCTGACCGTCTTCGCTAAATGAATCCTTATTCAAATTCAGATTGGACTGAAGCAATTCTTCCGGCGAGTTATAGATGTAGATCTTGGGCTTCGTGTAAGCCACATAGCCAATCATTTGGGTGAGTCGATCGAACTCACTTTCTAGGTAATCAATCGCCATTTTGGCATTTGCACCACCACGATCGTAGTAATACACTTCGAAATTATTCGAAGAGTAGAAATACCATTCAAACTGCTTGTGCTGTACTCGATTTTTCCCAAATCTTTCCTGATCAAATTGAGCCTGGGTGATAAAAGGAGCGAAGAGGAGTCCAGCTAGCAAGCAAAAACGTAAAAACTGATCGCGCATTCGATAAAGATAGATTTGTCTAAATATAATTAAAATACCTTGCGATGTCCACCTCCTTTTCCAACGGCTCACTTTTCAAGATATAATTGGTCATTTTCTTACTAAAATATGGAATCAAAGAAACTCCTTTGGCTCCGAAACCATTAAAACAATAAACGCTTTGATGGCTAGGATGTTTACCCAAAAAAGGTTTTCTGTCACGAGTCGCTGGGCGTATCCCAAATTTATGGCTTTGAATCTGGATAATTGGTTCGTTGATCAAATCATCCAAGCGCTCGATAAGTTCATTTTTAGCAGATTCAGTTGGCCCTTGATCCAGATCGTGTTTGGTGTAAGTGGATCCTACACGGTGAAGCCTATTCCCGAGGCCTACCCGAAACACTCCTCTATTGACAATAAATGATGGCTCGAAGGATTGCGAAACTTCTAAAATCTCTCCTTTCACAGGGGAAAATGGGAGCCAAGAAAAAAAGCGGGAGTCTAGCGCACCAAGTCCGTTACAAAAAATAACGTTCTTAAATAGGTCATTTCTGTAGGTCCACCCTTCTTTTTCTGGAATTAAGTCAGTCTCATCGAATTTTTCTTCTCGGAGAATATCACCATAGAATTCGGTCATAGCTTCCAGAAATTTCGCTGTGGCGAGCCAGCCAGAATTCCTCAACATCACCCCACCAAATGGATCTTTGATCGCTGGGTTTTTTGATTTTTGAAATACCTGACTCACATAATCCACAAAGGTAGCCTCGGCACTTTTGCCCATCCACTCATTTTGTTCCTCTACTGTCAAAAAAGGGCGATAGATGGGTATTTCTTCCAAAAAAGTCTTTCTCGTGACCTTTTCAAGTTCTTGGTAGAGTGGTTTGATCTCTGGAAATAATTGATCTGCCATCCAGGTTTTCACCATTTTTCTTCCTGTGATTGGGTTATAAAGTCCTGCAGCCACCCTGCTGGATGTATTATCCACGGAGGAATCAATAATCCGTATGCTTTGCCCTTCCTGAAGTAAACGATAGCCAAGAATACTTCCTGCGAGGCCATGTCCAATAAGTAAAAAATCAAATTTCATCACCCAAATTAAGTCTAATATTCCTTATTTTGTCCGCTTCGATTACAGAATTCATATGCTAAAAATTAAGTCTTTCACCTTCAACCCTTTTCAGGAAAACACTTACGTGGTTTACGATGAATCGGGTAAAGGAGTATTGATTGATCCGGGATGCTCCGACCAGTTTGAACAACAAGAACTCGCTGATTTTATTGAAAGTGAAGGCATAAAACTGACACACTTACTCAACACACACTGCCACGTGGATCATGTTTTAGGTAATGCCTGGGCAAAGAATAAATATGGATTGGACCTCTGGATTCATCCGAATGAAAAATCGGTTTTAAAATCAGTGGAAGTCTATGCTCCTAATTATGGTTTTGTTGGCTATCGTTCAACTGAGGCAGATCAATTTCTTCAGGAAGGAGACAAAATCAAAGTGGGTAAGGAAACCTTAAAAGTCCTATTTGTCCCAGGGCACGCGCCGGGGCATGTGGTTTTCTTTCACGAACCAAGCAAGCAAGGAATCTGCGGAGACACCTTGTTCCGAGGTAGTATCGGTAGAACCGATCTGCCAGGAGGAAATCATAATTTACTTTTGCAAAAAATCAAAGAAGTTTTGTTCAAATTGCCGCACGACGCAGTGATGTATCCGGGACATGGACCTGAGACAACCATTGGCTATGAAATCATGAACAATCCCTTCGTCGGGTTAAATGCTCGCTATTGAATATCAAGGCCCACATACCAAACTCCCTGACGCTTTTGAATCTACTTTCAGGAGCAATAGGAATTATCTACGTCCTCGACGGACAAATATACTGGGGGGCTTATTTTGTCCTAATCAGTGCAGCCTTGGATTTTCTCGATGGATTTGTAGCAAGAATCCTGAAGGTTCAAGGAGAATTGGGGAAGCAATTAGATTCCTTAGCAGATGTGATTTCCTTCGGACTTTTACCAGGAATTGTGCTTTACGCCATGTCCGAAAGTGCAGCAGAGCCTTCTTGGATTACTTACATTACGCTTGCTGTTCCTGCATTTTCGGCATATCGATTAGCAAAGTTTAATTTAGATACCCGTCAGACGGACCGATTTATCGGGCTTCCTACACCGGCAAATGCACTTTTGATCACCACTCTCCCTTTCCTAGCCACTGAATGGGTTAGACTTGGTACATGGCTCACCTCTCCTCTCTTCTTAGCAATCCTCGCAGTAGTCCTGTCCTACCTGTTGATTGCAGAAATCCCACTCATCGCCCTGAAATTCAAAAACTTTTCCCTCCGAGACAATGTATATAGGTATCTATTGATAGCACTCGGAATAGGGATGGCCGTCTTTCTAGGTTTGGCTGGAATTCCATTTGTAATCCTTGCTTACATCCTGCTTTCGATTATTGAGAATCGATTAGAAAATAAATGATTTTGAATTGGAGATGTTGGTTTTGTTTGGTCTTGCTAGGCTTTACAGCCCTGGATTTGAATGCTCAAAATAGCTTCAGAAAAATCCAAGTTGTAGAAGAAGGTATCTACAAAATCGAACGAGATGAACTCTCCCAAATTAGCTCTGATCTTTCCCAAATAGCCGTTTTTGGATATCCAGGAAGCCTTCCACAAAAACTTTCTCCAGAGGATCTTCGACTTCACCAAATCCCGATTTTAGAAACGGAGGATGGTATTTTAGTCTTCCTCAGTGGACCCAATCGATGGGAAAAGAGAGACTCAGGCTGGAGTCAAGAAGCCCATCAATGGACAGATACCTTAACATATTTAATCGGAATAGCCGAAAATCCAAAAAGAGTAGCTCATCTAGAATTAGAAGATCAGACTGGACAAGGATCTACTCTTTATCGATGGAAAAGCATTCGAGATCAGCAAACAAATCTACTCAATTCAGGCCGCACTTGGTACGGCCCGGCACTTTCCTCTGGAGCGAGTCAAGTCTTTACTTTCCAAGAAACTAGCAGCAATAACCTCCCTTGGCTGCTCAAAGGGAGCTTTATGGCTCAGTCCCTATCCAGCTCGGAAATGAGTGTTGCGGTGGATTCAGAGGGAATCTCAGACCTTACTTTCAGCCCAATCCCAGATGCTATTTATGGGATCAAAGGAAGAACGCAAACACTAAATCAACTTTTTACCCCTAATGATCAAAGCGTTAGTGAGGTTAGCGTGAGCTACACTGCCAATGCGCCTAACTCTTCAGGCTACATGGAATATTTGACTTTGGGTATACCTTCCTCAAGTGAGAATTTAGAAAACGGTATTTGGTACACCGAATCGGAAGATCAGGTTTTCGTGCAAAACCCCAATCAAAAAGAAGTTTGGGATGTCACTGATTTTTTCAATCCCAAACAAATATACTTCGAAAATCAGGCCATTATTCCATCTGTAAAACTTGCTGTTTTTGAATTTCAATCCGTCCAAGCCTTGACCTTGGGTGATGAAGTGCAGATGGATTTGATGCATAACATTGCATCTCCTGAGCTTTTGATTATCAGTCATCCATCACTTCTTCCTGCCGCAAACCGTCTCGCTGCTCACAAAAGTCAAATGGGAATTCAGGTAGAGACCGTTGACGTTGAAGAGGTATTCGACTCCTTTTCTTACGGAAATAGAGATGTGGTTGGGATTCGGAATTTCATCGCATCACGCTTTCAAAATGGTCAAAGCCTAAAGAATGTACTGATTTTGGGCAAGGGAACTTTTGATGGGAAGTCTCTTCTTGGCGGAAGACCTAGTCTTGTCCCCATTTACACAAGCAGAGAAAGTCTAAATCCCTTGGCAACTTTTAGCTCAGACGATTTTTATGGGCTCGTAGATTTTGGTCAGGGCGAATGGCTCGAGTCAAGAGAAGGCGATGAACTCATGCAACTTGGAGTTGGCAGGCTTCCTGTGATCACCTTGGCTGAAGCCAATGCCGCAGTGGACAAAATAATCCAATATGAATCCAATCCTTCACCTGGGGATTGGAAGCGAACCCTCTCGTTTTTTGCTGATGACGCTGATAATAATATCCACATGAGAGATGCAGAGGCTCATAGCGAATACCTGTATCAAAATCACCGCAGTTATTTCCAAGACAAACTTTATCTAGACCGATTCGAACAGATAAGTCAGGGTTCAGGACAAAACTCTCCTCAAGCTGAAGAAGCGTTAAAAGAGACGCTAGACCGCGGAACCTTGCTGCTGAATTATATCGGTCATGGGAATGAAACTACCCTAACAGCAGAAGAAGTTTTTCAGTTAGAAGATTTACGAGATTGGGGTCCCCAGGAAAATTTGGCGCTTTGGGTCACAGCCACCTGTGAATTTGGACGACATGATAGCCCTTTTATACGATCTGCTGCGGAGGAATTATTGATAGCTCCAGAAAAAGGAGCAATCGGACTGCTCACCACGGGACGACCTGTTTTCAGTAGTGTGAATTTCAGGCTAAACGAGGCCTTTATCGAAGAAGTCTTTGCTCGACCCAATGGAGAGAGTCAAGATTTGGGGACCATTTTTCGAAATACAAAAAACAAAAGTCTAAATGGAGCATTGAATCGCAATTTTTCACTTTTAGGCGATCCAAGCATGAAGCTTGCCGACCCTGATTTAGGGATAGAAATTACTTCTTTAAAAAATGTTCGCACTGGTTTAGAGACCGACACGCTTTCTGCATTTCAAGAAATTGAACTTCTAGCACAGGTAATTGATCCTTTGTCGGGCGCTGTACAAAATGGCTTTGATGGAGATTTTTTAATTGACTTAAGAGATAAGCCAGTCTTTTCAAAAACCTTGGGAGACGAAAGTTCCACATTTGAATTTCAGGAAGAAAAGGCTCTTCTTTTCCGTGGAAAAGGAAAAATCAAATCAGGCATGCTACGAGCCAATTTTGTAATCTCATCCAATATCAACTATGAATATGGAGATGGTGCCCTTCGCATTTTTGGAAGTGATGCGAATGGGATCGATGAAGCATTCGGAGGGAAGGTTCCTATCGTCGGCGGATCAGATACGGCACCTTTGGATACCGAAGGCCCAGTTATTCGAGCTCTCTTTAACGGAATTTCCAAACCCACTAATTCATTTAATTCCTCTCAAATCATCCTTGATTTAGACTTGGAAGATGAAAGCGGAATCAATATTTCAGGAATTATACCCGGACAAGAATTGCAGATTATTATAAATGGAGGACTGCCACAAATCATCAGTGGCCTTTACCTGGCAGATGCTGAAAATTTTAAAAAGGGCACCTTAACCACCACGGTAAAAGGATTGAAAGAAGGCGAAAACAAAATCTTGATTCGAGCTTGGGATAATCTTGGAAACTCTTCGAGTCTTGAGCAAACTGTGATTGTAAGTGGGAGTGAGCATATTCAAATCCTTTCGCATCATGTTTTCCCGAACCCAGCCGCTAGTGAGTCGAATTTCAAGATTACCCACAACAGACCTGATGAAAACTTAGTGCTCATACTTTCAGTTTATAGTACAGGTGGGAATATACTATTTAGCGAATCTCAACGTTTAGTGGGCGTGAGTTCAACCATCGAGGGAATCAAATGGATATTTTTGCAGAACCAAACGAAATATCCAGCAAAAGGGACTTATATTTACAAATTATCGCTATTCTCAGAAGTGGACAACACCCAAGCTTCGGTTAGCGGAAAAATCATCGTTGAATGAATTTTAAGGCATCATTTTTAGGAAATACGATTCTCTTGACACTCATGTCACTAGGGGCTTTTTCCTCTTTTGCTCAAAATAGCACGATCATTTCTGGTCAAGATCCTGACCGGAGAGTGATTACCACTGCCGTACCCTTCTTGAATTTCGCTCCTGACAGCCGTCATTCGGGCATGGGAGATGTGGGTGTGGCCACCACTCCTGATGCGAATAGTGCCCACTGGAATTCAGGAAAGTTGGCTTTCGTAGAGGATGGCATGGGCTTTAGCCTTTCCTATTCTCCATGGCTTGGCAAATTGGTGAATGACATGTCACTGAGCTATTTGACAGGTTATTTTAAAATTGACGAAGTTTCCGCAGTAGGTTTTGACCTCCGCTATTTCAATATGGGGGATATTCAACTGACGGATGGGCTAGGAAATGAATTGGGTGAATTCAATCCAAGAGACATTGCCATTGGGGGTACATACTCACGAAAACTATCACAAAACTTTGGTTTAGGAATTTCAGCACGATTTATTCATTCTAATCTCTCTGGAAATATTTCCTCAGTGGGCGGAAGCGAAAGTAGACCTGGCGTAAGTGTGGGGGCTGATGTAGGGCTATACTATCAGAAAAAAATCTACACTGGAAATAAAGATGGAATGTGGTCTTGGGGTATGAATATCTCCAATATCGGCCCAAAAATCACATACAACAGCGCGGATGATTTAGATTTCATTCCTACAAACTTCAGACTCGGAACTTCTTATTCTTTAAATCTTGACCAGTTTAATACGCTGACTTTTTCTCTTGATTTCAATAAACTCCTCGTACCAACTCCACCTATTTACCAAACAAATGAGGATGGAACTTTGGCTACCGATGAGGACGGAAATCTAATCATTGCAGCAGGCAAGGACCCGAATAGACCTTTGATCTCTGGGATGTTTGGCTCTTTTGCAGATGCGCCAAATGGATTCTCAGAGGAGCTTCAAGAAGTGATGATTTCCTTTGGAGTGGAATACATGTATAATGAGAAATTTGCGTTGAGAACGGGGTATTTTTATGAGAACCCGAACAAAGGTGGCCGTAGGTACTTCACTATGGGTCTTGGATTTGACCTAAAGCGAGTAGGGTTTGATTTCTCCTATTTAGTGCCACAGACTCAAAATCATCCTTTGGCGGAAACACTTCGATTCACTCTACTTTACACTATCCCCAATTAAAATGGAATTAGATCGGTCGAAAGCACCGGCATTCAAAGTCCCCGAGGACTTTGTGGTGACTGATCCTGAAAAATACTTCCTGAAAAATGGAGCTACCCTTTATTTTTTCAAAACCCCAAACATCAGGGCTGTAAAGCTGGATGTAGTCGGTGCGTCAGGACGTTTGAATTTGGACTTAATAGACCAGATGGTGCCAAGATTCTGTCTACAAATGCTTTTGGATGGGACTGGAAAGCACAGCTCTGAAGAGATCTCTGATATTTTGGATTTCAATGCGTCAGAAGTGACCCCTTTGACATCTTTCAGCCATGAAGGATTGAGGCTACTCAGTACTAAAAAACAGTTTTGGAACGTTTATCCATTATTTTTATCACTTTTCGAAGAAGCCACTTTTCCAGAGGATTTCTTGGAGAAAAAGAAAAGCCAAAAAAAGCTTCAGCTAAAAATCGAACGAGAAAAAACATCGAGTAAAGCAAATCAGCTATTTCGGGAAGCACTATTTGGGAGTCAGCATCCCTTTGCATTCGAAGCGCTTGAAGACAACGTAGACGGTCTCACCACATCCAAGCTACGTGAATACTATACCAACAGCCTTTGGAGCGAGTTGGAAATATTTCTTTCTGCAGATCTAACTTCCCAAGAACTGGAAGACTTGATCATAAGCTTAGAAGCTCTCCCCAATAGGAAATCACAGCCTTTAAAAGAATGGGGACTGAACCCCGAAAATCAACGCCTAAACATAACGAAGGAGGGAGCGATGCAAAGTAGCTTGAGAATGGGTGGTCCCTCTCTCCCAATGACTCACCCTGACTTTTTTGCTCTGAGTGTTTTTAATACATTTTTAGGGGGATATTTTGGATCAAGATTGATCAAGAATATTCGTGAGGACAAAGGACATACGTATGGAATTTACTCCAGTTTACAAGTTATTGACCAGTACGATTACTGGATGATTGGAGCGGAAGTACAGCGAAACTTTAAGGAAGAAGTGATCTTCGAAGTCAAGCAGGAAATTGATCGGTTGGTCCATGAGAAGATTGACTCAGATGAGCTTGAGACTGTCAGAAACTACTCCATTGGAAATATGATTTCCCAATTCAGCAACTCCTTCGATTTGATGGAACGATTTAAGTCCGTCCATAGAAATAATCTGAGTATGCGGTTTTACAGGGATAAACTGGCCTATTTAAAAGTGTTCACAGCCGAAGACATGCTGGAAGTAGGTGCCAAATACTTCAGCCAAGAACCTGAAATTCAGATTACAGTGGGTTAATTTTTAATCTTGATATAAAGCCAAGACATATCCCAGCGTTTTCGTAGCCAAAACTTATATAGCCAATACTTAAAGCCAGAAAGACCAATTTGCTCGCCTAGTTCTACGAGGCTTTTTGCTGGGTCAAAGTTTGCACTCCAAAGCGCATGTTTCAGCTCATGCATGATTCGAATTCCTAAGGCTTCGTCTTCTGATTCATGAGTATTCATTTCTTTAATCTTACGACAAACCTCAACGGTGCTTGGGAGCATAATGGACTGGTAACGTTGATACTGACCTGATGATAGAGATTTTGGATGCTTACGCTTGAGAATTCCAAGGTGATTGGAAAATGCTAAAGGATACTTTCGAGCGAGACGAATTTGGATGTCAAAATCCTCATAGCTGAGCGAACCGTCATACCCTCCCTCCTTCTTCAAAATTTCTGTTTGAAAAACAATGGTGGGTGAACAAATGAAATTTTGCCTTACCAGAGTGGTGTAAATATCACCTAGCTCCTCCATATTATCGACCAATTCCCCGGCAGTATTCCGTTTATAATAGGTGGAAACCTCTCCTTCTTCATTCAAGATGTAAGCGTCAGAAAAAACAAAAGCAGCGTAATTGACCCGCTTGAGTCTTTTTATAGATTGAGAAAGATGCTCTGGGTACATCACATCATCACCCGAAAGATCTACCACATAGGGGCTATCCACCTCCGCCAACACTTGATTAAAAACTTTACAATAAGGAAGTTCTTCTTTGTGATGAATCACTTTCACGGGGAGACTTCCTGGAAGCTTTCTTACCCAATTTTCAATTTTTTCCCGCGTTTCATCCGTACTGCCATTATTTACTACGATCAATTCTTTGGAATAGTGATCCTGTAGGCGAACACTTTCCAGAGTCTCCTCAATCCATTCAGCATGATTGTATGCAATGCAAATCACCGTAACACGGTCTGAAACTCTCATAATTAGCAATTCAAACTCCAACTGATCTTATTGTATTGATCGTTGGTAAACCGGGATTTAAAGAAAATTAGTTGATGGTTTGCTCCTGTATCCAAATCAGAAGAACCCAAATCTATAAAATTCACCTTTAAATCAGCAGCCATTAAAAAAAGTTGATGTAATAAAATATCCCCAAGTTGTTTGAAATCCGTTTTAGGGTCGATCCCTGACTTGTAATAATAAAGTGAATCTAGGGTCAGACCCACAAGGAGTGCCGCTGCGATGATCGCTCCATCCTTTCTAAGGGAAAGTTCAAAATATCGATCCGGAAATAAAGAAACTTGCTGCACGATAGAATTCTGGTCTAGATTGTCTGCATAGCCCCGTAAGCTATTCCATTCGCTGATTTTACTCACAAATTGAAAATTACGGATTGGTCCTTTGTCCACTTCTATCCCCTGCTCCTTCCGCTTTTTTTCAAATCGTCCTCCCTCCTCTTTTATCCAGTGCTTGATTTTCTTTTTACCGATAAAAAACTGATGATTTAGAATTCTATCTACTCGAAATCCATGTTTATATAGCAGATATTGAATCAGTTCAGCAAAATCCTCGTAGGGCTTTGGGCGCTGAGTGATCACGATTTTACTGGCGCCTCTATTTCTTAAGTCTAAAACAACTTCCGAAATAAACTGATCCACTCCTTCGGAATGTAATCTTCCTTGGGTTTTGATTCCCCCAAAAGGAGCTCGAGGCAAAGAGATTGCTACTTGCGAATCGTCTAATCTAAAAACAACTGAAGCACGAATTTTTTGCTTTTTCACCCATTGATAAATCAAATATTCGTCAGAAAATTCGGTTGAGTGGGTGTCGAATAAATACTCGGGTTTAAATTCCGGCTTTTTTGTTATCAGCAGTCTGTATCCGTCCTGATTCATTTGGATAAGCTTTTAAACAATTCAAAGTCTCGGATATAATCCGACTCCTTGAAAGTCTCATTGCACATCCCCAACAATACGGACCCAGGCTCAAAGCGAGTGGTTATCCAATTTTTGGGCGGTAAAAATAGACCTACGGAAGGATGATCTAACTCAAAGAAAAACTCTTCTCCAAGTACATTCTCTACTTTCACGTGAATTTGCCCGTTCATAGCGACAATAACCTGACTTTCAGAAAAATGAGCATGATTACCACGACTTTCTCTAGGTTCTACATCATACACCCAAAAGCAACGCTGAATCCCATCAGGGAAAATCTCATTGTTTTCCCAATAGCTCAAATTGCCAGTCGATTGATTTACGCCCTTCAGTTTAAAAAGAAAAGGAATTCCCAACTTTATCGATGCATGTTGTTCGTCAGTGAGCATGAGTTAAAATTAAGACAATTCATACTTCTTTAAAGTTAGAGAAAGGTTAATTTTCCATTTCATTTAAAAAACTTGAGCAAATGAGTGATGTGGAAGAGGACAGCGATCATGAAGATAGTTTTTTAACTATTGGATTTGAAAGTTCCTCTCTTTTTAAAGATCGCAATAGCAAGTTTCATGGGTATGCCTTCCCTGTCCAAAATGAGGAAGAGATCAAAGCCAGGCTAGACCAGCTTCGCAAGCAATTCTATGATGCGCGACATCACTGCTACGCTTACATTATTGGTCGAAATCAAGAATATTTCCGAGCAGTAGATGATGGTGAGCCCAACCATTCAGCTGGCGATCCTATCCTAGGTCAAATTCGGTCCTTTGGTCTGACCAATTGCTTGGTGGTAGTCATTCGATATTTTGGGGGAACCAAACTGGGTGTGAGCGGACTAATTAACGCCTATAAAACGGCCGCTCAACTTGCCCTAGAATCAAATGAGATCATCAGAGAGTATGTCATGTCTCAGGTTAAAATCAAATTTGAGTATCCTCAAATGAATGACGTGATGAAGCTTGTAAAGGCATACGACTTGACCATTGTAAGCCAAGAACTTCATCTTGATTGTAGGATGGTGCTTTCTTTTCGAGAAGGTTTAGAGGGCTTGGTGTTGGAGACTCTTGAGCAAATAGGGGGTTTGGAGATTTTAAATTCCTAAATCAAACCTTCCAGGTATCCTTCTTTCTTGAGTTTCTCATAAATCTCGAGGCAGGCCCAGGCATCCGTAGCAGCATAGCGCCGCTGTTTTTCTGTCAATTCCTCAGCTTCCCAATTAGAGACTTGTTCGGATTTGGAAATTCTAATCCCCAAGACCATGGCACAGAGATTTCGAACACCCACGTTGTGGAAACCCACCTTTTTCAATTGATCATTTAAATCAAAAAAGGATTGAGGATAAAAGCTATCTGTAAGTCGCTTTAAGCCAATCAAATCATCATGGACAGCTGCTCCAACTTTGATGACAGATTCCTTTTCCATTAGATTCCTAAGTGGAATAGAAAAACCAGTATGATTCAATCGAAACAAAAATGCTTGCGTAGAGGTAGAAAGCTGAAGCAAAGAAACCTCATTTTTCTGCCCCTTTTTGAATGAAGGTTTGGTCTCCGTGTCAAAGCCAATGATAGACTGCTTGGATAAAAAGTCAGTGATTTCTTCGATATCCTCCTCCTCAGTCACCAAAAATATTTCCCCTTCAAATTGAGCTAGTGGAAGCTCATTTACTTCTTCCTTTGATATTTTAAACGGTATCATCCTCTATCTCATCTTCATCATACATTCGAATTCCAAGTTTAAGGTAGCCAAAAAGAATCGTCATAAACGGGCTGATTATATTGAAAAAACAATAGGGTGCGTATGTAAGCGTGGCGACACCTAAAACAGAAGCCTGGGTCGCCCCACAGGTATTCCAAGGTACGAGCACCGATGTGACGGTGGCCGAATCCTCAAGTGTTCGGCTCAAGTTTTCAGGCTTAAGTCGTCTTTTCTTGTACACATCCGCATACATCCTTCCAGGGACCAAAATTGCCAAGTATTGATCAGAAGTCGTAACGTTGAAAAACATACATGTGGCTGCAGTAGACGCAATCAATGAGCCAACACTGTGTACCTGACGGATTACTGCTTCTGCCAGTACCCTGAGCATCCCAGTCACCTCCATTATCCCCCCAAATACCATTGCGCAAACGATCAACCAGATGGTATTCAGCATTCCCGACATACCACCGGTAATCAAAAGCTCATTTACAATGTCGTTGTTGGTTACGATAGCTATCTCGCCGTATAGTGCCATCATGATCGCTTTGAAAGCCTGATAAGCAAATGAACCGGTTTCATTTGCAATGGTAACAATGATCTCTTGCTGAAAAATCAAAGCGAACACCGCTCCTAAAATGGCCCCAAAGAATAATGCTGGAATAGCTGGCACCTTTCTCACAATCATGACTAATACAGCAACCGGAACCAAAAATAACCAAGGCGTTATATTAAAGCGGGTAAGGATCGCCTCCGAAATGACGGACACATCATCCAATCCTCCTTCTGTACTATAGTTAAAACCGATAACCCCGAAAATGATCAATGTAATGGCAATGGAAGGTATGGTGGTTCTAGCCATGTAACGGATGTGCGTAAAAAGGTCGGTTCCTGCCATTGCGGGAGCTAGATTTGTAGTATCCGAAAGTGGAGACATTTTATCCCCGAAATACGCTCCTGAAATGATCGCACCAGCTATAATCCCCTCTTCAAACCCTAAAGCCTTACCAATTCCTAGCAAGGCTACACCTACCGTCGCCACCGTTGTCCAGCTACTTCCCGTAGCGAGAGAAACCACCGCACTTACAAAACATGCTGCTATAAGGAAAATGGTCGGATTTAATACTTTGAGCCCGTAGTAAATCATCGCGGGTACAACCCCACTAATCAACCAAGTACCTGCTAAGGCACCAATTAGAAAAAGAATCAAAATACTAGACATGGCTGAGCTGATGCTTTTCACCATTCCATCCTGAAGCGTTTCCCATTTATACTTCAGTCTAAAGATGGCAACACCTCCAGCTACCGCTGCGGAAAGAATCAATACAATTTGATTAGAGCCAGACAGCCCATCCGTCCCAAAAACTTGAATATTTACTACTAGAAGGACAATCAAAAAGATAAGTGGGATGAGCGCATCAATGACTTTTGGCGTACGAGTCAGTCCTTCCATTTAGTGTGTTTTGGTGATTAAAAGATCGAATCTAATCAAAAAAGTTTAGATTACATTTCAGCCAAAAGCTCAGCCATTTCCTTTCCCACTTGCCAGCCAACCGCTACTCCCATGCCTCCGAGCCTGACTGCAATCGCCGACTGCGATGAAATGGCCTGTACAATGGGTGACTTGCTTTTGCCGAAGCCCATTATCCCGGTCCATTCCATTTCCCAAGAAAACTTCTTATTTGGTAAAATTTTCTCACGTGCTAGCTGATCCAAAAAATGCTTGACTTTGGGATTCACTTCGAAACTTTCACTATTCTCCCCCTCAAAATCAATATTTCTTCCTCCACCTAAAAGTAGCCTGCCATCTATTTCTCGAAAATACACATAGCCTTTATCCACATGAAAGGAACCTCTCCATGGAAGATCGAAATCAAGCCTTTCAGACAGCAAAATTAAACCTCTTCCCGGTGTGACTTCAGTTTGTGGTAGAAGAGTTTTGGTAAATGCATTGGTACAAATCGCGAGCTGCTCACCCGAAAAATCGATTTTTCTATCCATCGCATCAGTACATTTAACCCGTGAAGAATCCTTATCCACTTCGCGTACTTGGATTCCTGTCAAAATCTTAACTCCTTCTTGAGTAGCCTTCTGCCAAAGATTACTCATGTATTTCCCAGGGTCAAGCTCGCCTTCGAATTGGTTTTTGATCACTGCTTGAACCTCATCCGAAAAGCCAAAATTTTGATGACCAGATTGTACAGAAAAAACATCGTTTTGAAATAAAGGATAAAGAAGGCTATTGATCTCGTCAAGTCGGCCCATGGCACTCATTTGAGTAGCCTCTAACAATTCAAATCCTCCGGAATCTCGGAAATCAAGATTTTCGTCACCAAATTCCTTCCGAATGCTATTCAAGCCTTGAAAACGGCGTTCCACCAATCGCAGTACTTCTGACGAGTCCATTATGGTCAAATCGTCAATGATCTCAGTGAGACTTCCAAAACATGCAAAACCCGCATTCTTCGTACTGGCTCCAGTAGGAAATGCACCACGCTCTAAAACCAAAACCTGCTTATTTGGGAAAGATCTTTTGAAGTGAATCGCTGTAGAAAGCCCTACGAAACCAGCGCCTACCACCAATAAATCAGATTTTAAAAAGTGTTTTTTTTCCCAATAGCTCAACATTTCGATTTGCTCAGTTTATTTTTAGTTAGAAATACTTAATTTATCCTACAATCCGACATTAACCCTTGATTACTATGCGCAAAATAGATGAACTTCTCCATGAATATGGCCTTAGTCACCAAAATTCGACCAATAAATTAATCCACTGGTTTTGTGTCCCCGCTATTTTTTTTAGCGTGGTTGGCTTGATCTATAGCATCCCTCCGGGACCACTCCCTGAGCTACTTCCCTTCCTAGGTAACTTTGCCAACTGGGCCACAGTTTCTTTGGTTTTGGTATTAATCTACTATGTGACCCTGTCAGCTCCATTGGCTTTAGGAATGTTCTTCTTCTCAGCCATTTGTCTTGCTATCGCAAATTCATTGAATTTAGCTTTCCCAGGCAATCTATGGTTGATCAGCCTTGGAATCTTTGTGATAGCTTGGGTGATCCAGTTTTATGGTCATAAAATTGAGGGAAAAAAGCCCTCATTCCTCAAGGACGTGCAATTTCTAATGATTGGACCCGCCTGGTTGATGCATTTTATTTATAAGAAATTCGGATTAGCATATTGATTGAAATCCTACTTTTTTATTTCTACCGCCAATTCTTCAAGCCGCTTCAAAGCGGCTTGATTCTTTTTAGTTTTAATGTTTTCCAAAATGGATCGCTTCTCTCTCGCAGTCAAGCGCCAATTCAATGAGGCTCTTTGTAGATTTTCCTGACTTTCTGTCAAATCATCCTCCTGCATCTCCTCCAGACTATATTCAAATTCAACCTTTTCTATCTCAAAAGGCATACTTTCATTCATGTAGTTGTGCAAAACTTCATTTTGGATGGTCTGTACATTATCCCAATTAGAGTAAATATTTCGAAGTGGAGTAAATAATTTGTTGAGTATTTTGGGAGGGTCAGTAGCTGGAATTTCACTAGATTTTTCCGAATCTCTGATTGTTACGAGCACCACTCCCGAGGTATTTTGAGCGATCCAAGATTGGAACACATAGATAAAACGTAAGGCATCTTGAATCCCAAAATTATCTGAGAGACCAGTATCCATGGTTTCCATACTAGGCTCGGATGGTAGCTCAATATTTGGAGTGATGAAGGGAAAAGTGGCCGACATGCGCAAGGCGGTAAGAAACCTCAGATCCATCGCGTCATGATCTGCAAAAAAACGAGTGAAATCAACACTTTGTGGTTTTTCATTTATCCCGGTAAGTCCCAGCATTGAGGCACCCAGAAAACTCATGGAATGCGGAGAGATTACAAGTTTTCTTCCGTCATTAGTAATCAGAGAAGTCACTGGCAATAGCGGGATCTGTCCTGAAGCTTCAGGATCACGATAAGCAGAAAGAGGCTTATTCAATACACCAAGCGTATTTTCATTCAATTGCTTTTCAAACGCAAACCCTCTGTCCTTCAGGTACTTTCTTCCATTGTATTCGAAATATTGGTTTCGAATCAAAAGATCGTTGACCAGAAGAGTGAAGATAATTGGGTTAAGATTATCTGCCGAAAGCTGATCCAAATAAACGGTGGATCCAGGATCAATCTTGGAATCCTCCAAAGACTGTAAATAAATCTCGCGAAAGAGTGCTTCACCTAAAACTCCACCAGATGCCCCTGTCATTAATTCAACATTTTTGATCAGGCTTCCAGAATCGATTCGGTAAATATTCTGCAAGACATGCAAGGTCCAAAGGGCCGCCCTTTGCCCTCCTCCACTCGCCGTGACGATAAAAAGTTTTGGAGGAACGCTATCTGTAAATTTAGACCTCCAATTATTCAAGATCTCCTCAAACTGGGCTCGGTCCTTTCGGATGGTATCTTCATGCAAAAGCGCATCCAGTCGAGCTAGCGTGTACTCAGCTGGCTCCCGCTCATAGTCCATCCCAAAAGCCTCATGTGGCCGATTGAGAAAATCAAAGTTGGAGAAATAATTGACTACCACAAGGAAACCGATAATTGCCAAAGTAGTCCAATTTTTCAACCAGAAGCTCACTGCACCCACAACCATCACTAAGATTGATACCAAGATCATCACACTCATTGCGGCCGGTAATTGCAACACAGGTAGCTCCTTGAAAAACCCTAATATCAAAACCAGAGAAATCAAGAATAGCTGTATAAAGAACAGATTCAAGTGGTTTTGATTAAAAACCTTTAAAAGCTTTGCGGCCTCAAATCGAGAAATATCCCCCCTTACCGCAACTGGTCTTAATTTTAAATCTAAGTAGACATCGACTTGTCTATTTTGATTTTTTAATTCCTTGTATTGACTTATGGCTCTCGATCTGGTCAAACGTACTTTACGGAGTCTCTTATCCAAATTCCCCGCAAAAAGGACAAAGAAACCTTTATTCGTTAGAGCAAAATAGCCGAAAATCAAACCAAACATACCCGCACTGCCCGCAGAAAAGGCAAGAAAAAAATGAATGACCTCCCATGGATTTTCGAGGTCATTTTTCATCTGGAAGGAAACAAAACTCAAGATGTAAACCAGAAAAAATATCAGCGGAATAATCGAATTATTCACACAAAAATGAATAAAAGGTCGATCTAGGATAGCTAAAAAAGAAAACCTTCGACCATCCATAATGTAGGTGGTCATATGAAATGCCATGGTCAGGATAGCTGCACCGATCCCCATGAGCATAAAACTCAACCAAGACACTTCATGCAAATATTCCGGGTCTAGAAAAAGAAAGGGAATGCCTAAGGTCACTCCAAGGTCTTGCACGATAAATCCCAGCAGTATACCCCAAATAATAATCAAAGCTAGGTTTTTTTGCAGGTGCAAAACCAACAATTGGATTGGAAAACTGTGCCAGACTTGTTTAATCATTAAAAGCAATTTGTATAAAATTTAGAGATTTTTCTCCACTCGATCTCTTTTTCAAGCCTTCAGAATTTTAAATAGAAATTATGCTCTTTTGGAATTTGCCCTTCAAAAGATACTTTTTACCTTCGAGGCCAAATTGAAAAATTATGAGAACTTGGTTTTTGTGTAAGGTAAAATACGCCAAAGAAAATGAAGAAGGCCTTCTGAAAAATATTTCAGAGCAATTTCTAGTCGATGCAGTCTCATTTACTGAAGCAGAGGCCATTATTTTTGATCGTCTTGGGTCACAGATCAGAGGTGACTTTCAGGTGACTAGCCTGAGCAAAAGCAATATCGTGGACGTGTTTTTTTACGATGATGCAGATGTTTGGTACAAATGCAAAGTCTCTTATATGATCACCGACTCAGACTCTGGTAAAGAAAAAAAGGTGAATCAATTCATGCTGGTAACTGGTTTCGACGTGAAATCAGCTTATGATAGAATTCAGGAAAGTCTAAGTTCTATGCTTGTCAGCTTTCGAATTCCAGATGTGGTAGAAAGCCCAATTATGGATGTTTTTCCTTACGAAAAGGACGAAGTAGCAGAACAACTCCCGGAAGGTAATTTCAGGCCAGTTTCGGAAACAGATCTGGAGGAATAAAAAAAGGCTCCGCAAACGATAAAAGGTTTGCGGAGCCTTTTTATTTGACTAAATGAACCTATTCTTCCGCTGGTTCGACCGAGGCAATTTCATACATATTTTTTCCATCTACTTGAACAGGTAGATAATAGGTGTCTCCGATTTTTACATAGGTTTCATCGCCTATTTTCACCTCTTCACCTCCCTCTGGAAGTGCGTCTACTACAGCTCCTGCTGGTGGTGGTACCACGGTATATCCTCCATCAGCTTTTTCATAGTACGTATTTCCATAGTAGTAATTATTCACCGTGGGGCTTACCTCCACCTCTTTTGCATCGCTAGGAATTACTTTCACGGTGGCTCCTTGAGGAGCTTCTACAACCACATAGCCGTCACCATCTTGAACATAAAAGACGCCTTCGTCATAGTGATAGTCCTGATTATTTACCGAAACCACTACCGCGGTTACAGCAAGAGTAGCTACGAAAAAGCCCCAAGGATGCCATACGGGCCCCCAATAAAATGGAGTGTATGGATGGTAGTAATAGGGTCTAAAACAAGAGAAACCAAAGCCCCCATAAAAATAGGGTGGTCGTGGATAAGGTCGGTATGGGGGTCTATAAGCCCGATTATTTGTGTTTCTTACATTCACACTGATATTTCGGCTATTATCAATGTTTACGCGATTGTTGTTGCCGATATTCGTGTTTCCAGAGTTGATATTATTATTACCAACTCGGTTATCCTTAACAGAACTCACTTTGCTATTTGATTCCTTTCGGTTAGTGACCCGAGAAGAACCACCATTTACCGTTGCTTTGGAGCTAGAGTTCTTTGGAATCTGTCTCGTACTCGACGAACTAGGCCGAGAGGTTGTGGCGCGGGAATTTGTCGGACGTGAAGCAGGTCTTGCTTGTGAAGTACGACTTGGTGCAGGCCTGCTAGTCGCTGGCCGGACCGAACCTCTTCCTCCTCCACGCATCCGCTGTGCCTCTAAATTATCGGCAGCGAAGAGCATGACTAAGACTCCGAATGCCAAAACATATGTTTTTAAGTTTTTCATAATTTCAATGCTAAGGGTTTCAATTAGTTTTCATCCAAGTTATTTGCCTAGATGATGGCGGCGGATTGAACTCAAAAATTGCTTCTGGGTATTCCATGTTCAACTCCCAACCGGAAAACTCAACCTCATATTGAGGAAAAAAGGGCTTATCCAAATAGGTCAAAACTACTTTTGAGGGTAATAAATAGACATCATCTTTGATCCAGAATTGCACCGAAATAGACTCATTTTGGGCCAGAATATGGAACGATCGCTCTCCGTCTATGTGAACCACACCGATAAACTGAATGAAATTCATGTTATCAGCCAAGTCCTTGGAAAAATTGGGATAAAAGATATCGGCTGCTGTAAATTCAATCCCAAAATCTGTATACAACCAGTCAATCGTTTCAATCAAATTATCGGGAGCATCAGATACCGCAAAAAGATTATTGGTAAAGGAAAAATAATACACCTGCTCACCATTGTATTTGTACACCTCTTCCTTTTCCTCCCCATGGACCCTAGTTACGAATTTATTTGGACCTTGAATTTTGACTTCAGTAGATGAAAATTGCTTTATGTTGACATCATTGGAAAAGGACACATCCCTTGCAATGTTTGACTTAAAGCCTATGGACTTAAGCTGTCCAAACATTTCGCTCATATTATCCAAAATGGTAAGAGCAGTTGTATCAAGTTTTATTTCCTGTGCTTGAGCGGTAACCGTCCAAAACAGTAGAAACAAACCAAAAGACATTCGTTTTATCATATTAATTTTTTTTAGGAAGATCATAAAAATATCTATTTAGGAGAAATAATAAGGTCGTAGAATCATAAATGTTGACAAAATCCAGCTGATCCTTACAGGCTATTCCAGAAATAAACAATAATATTTCTTTACCTAAATCAGATTTAATTAATATAAATCTCTTTGAACACTCTAGGAAAAAACTCTGGAAATGATGAGAACAGGTTGACTTCTTAAGGATCCCTGTTAATAAAAAAAACAAAGAATTTGATTTTCAAATCTATTTTTTTGTATTTTAAACATTAATTTTTGTTTTATACATATCTTTGTTTGGTAATTGACTCACCCTTATGATTGATTTTACTGCACTTAAAACCCTCGGTGAGATGGCCATCACATCTGAATATTTTCTTCAGGCCACCATTGATATGCATGGCAATGTGATTTCATCAGATTCAGGTATTGGTCCTATGCCTACACTTTTTGAGCAACACAAAACTCCTCTTGGCTTTCAGGATTGCTTTTTGGCCTCCGACTGGACCAAATATGAAAACAAGAGAATTAGAGCTTGGAAAAACTCTCAGCAATCCTTCGTTGTCACCCTTCAAAAGATTGTTCATCCTGAGGGAGACACCGTACCCACCAAATGGGAATTCTTTTTTATGACGGAAGATTTTGGTACCTGTCTGGGAATCGGCCATCCCATCATCGATAAGCACCCGTATGATATGAGATTCGGCGATTACTTTGATCAATCTAGCCAAGACAATAATCAAGTGTTATCCGGTTTACTGGAGGATAGGTTACTAGGTTTTTGGGAATATGATTTTTCAAAATCAGTCAATACCATGAGTCAAGGTTTGGCCAAAATGTTAGGATACCATAATGAAGAGCTTCATAAATCAAAGCTTGCCTTTGGCAAACATATTCACCCAGAAGACATTAAAAAATTACAAAGACTTATTTCTATCCACTATAAATCTACCAGTACCCAACCATTCAAATGTGAATTTCGAATTCAGAGCAAGGGCAATCAACTCAGATGGGTCTATTGCTTTGGCAAAACGACAGAATGGAATAAGGAGGGAAATCCCGTACTCATGCAAGGCTGCATGATTGATATTACCGAACGCAAAAAGCAACAACTTTGGATGAAGGATCATCAGCATTTCCTCAAAGGACTTGTCCATGATCAGTCTCATTCGCTTAGATCTAAAGTCGCAAATTTACTCGGATTATTTGAGATTATCGAAATAGAGGAAGATACTGAGGAGGTTAAAAGACTGATCGAAGTAATGAAAGAGGAAACAGGAAAACTTGACACAATCCTTAAAAAGAGCATTCTTGAAAGTGTACAAAAAAACAACTCCTTACTTCGTCAAAACATCACCTCGGAGTTGATCTAAAGATTACGAATTTTCCATTTTGCCTTCAAATAGCCCCAAATCACTTTGGGGCTTATGCTTTTTTTCCTCTTGAAGCTTCTAGCATGTCCCACATTTCTTGAGGAATCTTATCAAGATTATTAAATTCTCCAGCTCCCATAAGCCACTCGCCTCCATCAATGGTCATCACCTCTCCATTCACATATGCAGAGAAGTCGGAGACCAAATAGGCTGCCAAATTGGCTAGTTCCTGATGCTCACCTACTCGTCCGACAGGCACCTTCTTCGCTGGATCAAATTTCTTCACCAAATCTCCAGGCAATAACCGACTCCATGCTCCTTCTGTTGGAAAAGGTCCAGGAGCAATGGCATTGGATCGAATCCCGTATTTGGCCCACTCAACTGCCAAGGATCTCGTCATCGCCAAAACGCCAGCTTTAGCAGCCGCTGAAGGAACCACATATCCAGAACCAGTCCAAGCATAAGTGGTTACAATATTTAAGAATGTCCCCTTTTGTTTCTTCTGAATCCAATCTTTACCCGCAGTAAGTGTGACCTGAGAGGTACCTTTAAGCACAATATCCAGGACCGTATTGAAGGCATTCGTAGATAGTCTTTCGGTTGGGCTAATAAAATTACCAGCCGCATTATTCAGTACCACATCAATGGAACCGAGTTCTGATATGGCATTCTTCCACATTGCCTCCACTTGATCTATATCTCGGACATCACAAGCCAGCGCGACTACTTTACCGCCCTTGGCACTCATCATTTCCTTTGCAGTTTCTTGCAGGACATCCAATTTTCGTGAGGTTATCACCAAGTTTGCTCCTAACTCTAAAAAATATTCACCCATGGATCTACCTAGGCCTGTTCCTCCACCGGTAATTAAAATATTTTTGCCTTTGAGGGCACCTTCCTTAAGCATTCCTTCTGTGTAACTCATATGTTTTATTTTGAGATGGCTTCGAAGATATGAAAAACGGCGCAGTAATTGAAAGCTAATTTTGGGATTAGAACAGAAGAAATACTTGTAATTTAAATTGAAATGAAGATTAAAAATTGGATTTGGATTTTGATCCTTTGGATGATCGGGTGTGGAGAAGAAGATGATCAAAACCTGAGAACTGATCTTCCAACAGAGGCTCAGCAAATTTTTTCAGTATCAAAAATCCAAAATGAACATCTTTTTCTTGCCTTGACCACTTGGGAGGAGTTTACTTCAATCGATCCTTCTTCTTTACCCGGATGTCCAACTTTGGTCTTAGAACAAGAATCAAAACGTGTAACCCTCAACTATTCTAAAGCCGAAGACTGTGAAGGGAGCCAAGTGCGTACAGGTAGCATTGTTTTAGATTTGGCCTTACAAGAATCCGGAAGCCAAGAATGGTTTGTGGAGTTCGCCAACTACAGCTATGAAGGAGATACTTTAAAGGGAATAAAAATTTTTAAAAAGATTTCAAATCAGGTCATAAATCAGTCATTTGAAAACCTAAAAGTGACATCAGCCCAAAATGCAAGTTTTGTACTGCAAGGCGAACTCACCCATACCAAACCTCCAATCATTGGCCCTTCTGTTTCTTTAATCTCTACTAAAGGTCAAATCACGGGGAAAAACCCTATCGGCAGATCAGTTTCTATGAATATCACCGAACAGATTTTAAGTGTACGCTCTTGTCAATTAAGTCAAAAAGACCTCCCTACATCTGGTAGTGAAACTTGGGAAATAGAAAGAGGAAATAGAAATAGCGTTTCCCATAGGCTTTCTTATGAATCTACAGGAATCTGTGAAACCGTTGCCAAAATGCAGTTGTCAGATGGGAGAGTCCTCATCTTGAATCCATAAAAAAAGGGGCCAAAAGCCCCTCTTAATTTTTTTAGATTTCTTAGTATCTGTAATACTCCGGCTTGTAAGGGCCTTGTACTTCTACGCCAATATATTCGGCCTGATCAGAAGAAAGCGTATCCAATTCCACCCCAAGCTTTGACAAGTGAAGTGCTGCCACCTTTTCGTCTAGGTGCTTTGGAAGCACGTAAACTCCTGGCTTATAATTTTCATGATTTTCCCAAAGTTCCAGCTGAGCCAAGGTCTGGTTTGTAAATGAATTTGACATCACAAAAGAAGGGTGACCTGTAGCACAACCTAGGTTCACAAGTCTTCCTTCAGCAAGTACGATGATCTGCTTACCGTCTAAATCGTAAAGGTCAACCTGAGGCTTGATTACATTTTTAGTAGAACCATAGTTTTTGTTCAACCATGCCATATCGATTTCATTATCGAAGTGGCCAATGTTGCAGACGATCGCCTTATCCTTCATAGACTTGAAATGCTCCGCACTGATAATATCCTTGTTTCCAGTTGCTGTTACAATGATATCTGCTTCTTTCACAGCATCAGCCATCTTTTTCACAGCGAAACCATCCATCGCCGCTTGAAGCGCACAGATTGGATCAATTTCTGAAATGATGACACGTGCTCCTGCGCCTCTTAGCGAAGCTGCAGAACCTTTACCTACGTCGCCATAACCAGCCACTGCGGCTACTTTTCCTGCCATCATCACGTCGGTAGCTCTACGGATCGCATCCACTAGAGACTCCTTACAGCCATATTTGTTATCAAACTTTGACTTAGTCACCGAGTCATTCACATTAATGGCAGGCATTGGAAGCGTTCCATTTTTCATGCGCTCATATAATCTATGCACTCCAGTGGTCGTTTCTTCAGAAAGTCCTCTGATACCAGAAACTAATTCTGGATAGTGATCAAGCACCATATTAGTCAAGTCACCTCCATCGTCAAGGATCATGTTCAATGGCTGTCGATCTTCACCAAAAAAGATGGTTTGCTCGATACACCAATCAAACTCTTCCTCAGTCATGCCTTTCCATGCATAAACTGGGATGCCAGCTGCTGCAATAGCTGCGGCTGCGTGATCTTGAGTAGAAAAAATATTACAAGAAGACCAAGTAACATCTGCTCCAAGAGAGGTCAATGTTTCAATCAAAACTGCGGTCTGAATTGTCATGTGAAGGCAACCCGCAATTCGAGCACCTTTTAAAGGCTGTGAAGGACCAAACTCCTCTCTCAAAGCCATTAGACCTGGCATTTCTGCTTCAGCCAATAAAATTTCTTTTCTTCCCCACTCAGCAAGGGAGATATCTTTTACTTTGTACGGAATGTACTTCGCAGATGTAGTTTCTGACATGATCAGTATGTATTAGATTAGTAATTTCTATGAATTCGAATGCAAAGGTATCGCATTAATCTCGGAAGTGAAAATATGCGCTTCACCATAGGAATTGTAACTCCTTAATTCCGAATTGGTTTTTCTCCCCTTTATCCGTTTCGAGCAAAAGGTGTCCCTCTTTGCTCACTCCGGTTATCTTTCCTTTGAACCTTCCATCTTCTGTTTGATAGGATTTCCATTGATCAAATTGAAACATATGCCTTTCAAATTCTAATCGTATCACTTCCAAATTTCTCTTTTTCAATTTGAGATAGCCCTGTTCGATCTGAGTGACTAGTAATTGTAAAAGTTCTTTAAGTTCAAAAACACTTCCTGTCATGCTTTTCATAGAAATGGCGCGATCTGGAAGACCCGTAATTTGATTGACGTTTATTCCAACGCCAACCACTGCATATTCCCAACCCTTGGCACCAAAGACATTTTCAATCAGAACTCCACCGATTTTACCGCAATCCGGAATCACCAGATCATTGGGCCATTTTACTTTTAACTCCGGCAAATACTCAACAAGCAACGATCGTATACTATTAGAAACCATCATGTTGAGATAAAATTGCTCCGAGATATCCATGAATTTCGGACTCAGAATCAATGAAAAAGTCAAATTTTGACCCGCTGCAGTTTGCCAGACATTACCTCTTTGCCCTTTCCCTTTAGTCTGATTTTCGGTAATCACCAAAGTACCCTCTGCAGCCTGTCGATTTTTGATAAGTTGCAGTGCAATGTCATTTGTGGAGTGACACTCTGGCAGAAAATGGACATCTTTCCCTAAAAAAATCGTGTTGGCAAGGATTTTATACATAAATTTTGTGTCCGTTGGAATGATTGATAAATCCAACTCAAATTTAAAGTTTTAAAATGACAGCAAATCAGCTGAGCAAAATTATCATCAAAGGAATGGAGGAAAAAAAAGCTTCCGACATTGTATTGATGGATCTCAGAAAAGTAAAAAATTCAGTGACAGATTTCATGGTCATTGCCTCCGGAAATTCGGATACACAGCTTGAAGCCATTGCAGACTCCATCGAGGAAGAGGTGATTAAAGCTGGAGAATCCAAACCTTGGAGAATCGAAGGAAAAAATAATCTTCAGTGGATCATTATTGACTACGTGAATGTGGTAGCACACCTTTTCCTTCAAGATCAAAGAGAGTTTTACGGACTGGAAGAATTGTGGGGAGATGCCAAAGTCACCCGAATCCAATCTTCGCGCAAACTTTAGACCTCCTTTAGCGTTTTAGCATAAGTTTATAAGTACAGAATTGAGAAAATGAGCGACAAAAAAAATAAAAAATTCGTCCCAAAGACGCCACAACAAAAACCTAACTTCCAGATTTGGTTGATAGTAGGTGCAGTGGTGGTATTGCTAGGACTTACATGGATTCAGCAAAGAAATTCAGTAATCGATATTACTAAAAACCGCTTTGAGCAGATGTACAAGGATGATGACATCGCCAAGGTGACCATAATCAAAAATATGGATCGGGTAGATATCAGTCTGAAACCATCTGCCCTGAGCAAACAGAAATATAAAGACGAGCTTGAGGCCAATTCGGCATTTTATGACCCAAGTGGGCCACATTACTCCTTACAATTAGCTTCCAAGGAAACTTTCGCAGATGATTATGCAGCTCTGGAAGAAACCAGGCCCGAAAGTGAAAGGATCGGCTATTCAGTAACTACTGAGGAGAATTGGACAAGTTACTTCGGTAGCTTTGGTTTCCTTATCCTATTATTTGTATTCTTCTGGTTTATGATGCGTAGAATGTCCGGACCATCGGGTCCTGGAGGACAAATTTTCAACGTTGGTAAATCCAAGGCCCAATTATTCGATGCTGAGAATAAAGTCAAAATTACTTTCGATAATGTAGCTGGACTTGACGAGGCAAAAGAAGAAATTCAAGAAATCGTAGAATTCCTGAAGAACCCAGGGAAATTCACCAAACTAGGAGGTAAAATCCCTAAAGGTGCACTCTTGGTAGGACCTCCGGGAACGGGTAAAACCCTCTTAGCAAAAGCAGTGGCTGGAGAAGCTGGTGTCCCCTTCTTTACCCTTTCAGGATCTGATTTCGTGGAAATGTTCGTAGGTGTTGGCGCAGCTAGGGTGAGAGACCTCTTTAAGCAAGCCAAAGAAAAAGCACCTTGTATCATTTTTATTGACGAAATTGATGCGATTGGTCGATCGAGAGGAAAAGGACAAATGCCCGGCTCCAACGACGAGCGAGAAAACACATTGAACTCCCTTCTAGTGGAGATGGATGGATTTGGTACAGATACTGGAGTTATCGTAGTCGCCGCAACCAACAGACCAGACGTCTTAGATAGCGCTTTGTTAAGACCAGGACGATTTGACCGTCAGATCTCTATTGATAAGCCAGACATTGTGGGTCGTGAAGCTATTTTCAAAGTACACTTGAAACCAATCAAGTCTTCTGACGATGTGGATGCAAAGAAGCTTGCTGCTCAGACTCCTGGCTTTGCAGGTGCTGAAATTGCGAATGTTTGTAATGAAGCCGCGCTAATCGCCGCAAGAAGAAACAAGACTGCAGTAGATATGCAGGACTTTCAAGATGCAGTCGATCGAGTGATTGGTGGTCTTGAGAAGAAAAACAAGATCATTTCTCCAGAAGAGAAAAAAATTGTAGCCTATCATGAGGCCGGCCACGCAGTAGCTGGATGGTATTTAGAGCATGCAGATCCATTGGTGAAAGTAAGTATCGTTCCTCGCGGAGTAGCTGCCTTGGGTTACGCCCAATACCTACCGAAGGAACAATTCCTGTATCAGACCGAACAGCTTATGGACGAAATGTGCATGACACTGGGAGGCCGAGCGGCGGAAGAAATCATCTTTGGTAAAATCTCTACAGGCGCTTTGAGTGATCTGGAGAGAGTGACCAAAATGGCTTACAGCATCGTCTCTATCTACGGGATGAATGACAAGATTGGAAATGTATCATTCTACGACTCAAAGAGTGATGGGTATAAGATGACCAAGCCTTACTCCGAGACCACTGCGGAAACGATCGATGAGGAAGTTCGAAAGCTAGTTCTATCTGCTTATCAGCGTACCATAGCCCTTTTGAAAGAACGAAAGAGCGAATTGGAAATCTTAGCTCAGGAACTCCTTGAGAAAGAAATCCTATTCCAGGCTGATTTGGAAAAGCTTATCGGAAAGCGACCATTCGATAGGGAGACAACCTATCAGGCGTTTACAAACAAAACAGAAAAGGTGAAGGATGTAAAGGCTGAGGTAAAAGAAGCAACCGAAGAAAAACCGGTAGACACCAAGGGTGCTGAAGCAGAACCGGAGGTGCCCGAAATCGAAGTCAAGAAAGACTAATTTTCAAAGCCCCATTTTGGGGCTTTTTTTATTTTCAGTGGCTAACCTATCTTTAGGCATGAGTAAAACCCCGTTGGAGATTTCCCTAGAAGGTAAGCGATTGTATTTCGCATCGGATTTTCATTTGGGGGCTCCAGATCCTGAATCCTCCAAATTAAGAGAGAACAAAATCATCCACTGGCTCGATGAAATTTCAGATTCAGCAGCCGCCATTTTTTTGGTAGGAGATATTTTTGATTTTTGGTTTGAGTATGGACAGGTCATCCCAAAGGGTTTTTTACCCTTTCTTTCAAAAATCACGGCTCTAAAAAGTCAAGGTGTTCCAATTTACTTTTTCACAGGAAACCACGATCTCTGGATGAAGGACTACTTCACTCAAGAGCTTGGAATCCCAGTTTTTCATGAGCCCATCGAAGTTCTTTGTGAGGGAAAAAATCTCCTTATTGGACATGGAGATGGACTTGGGCCTGGCGATCATTCATACAAATTTCTGAAAAAAGTATTTACCAATCCCGTGGCTAAGTGGCTTTTTCGCTGGATGCATCCCGACATTGGGATCAAAATCGCAAAAGCTTGGTCCGGTCATAGCCGTGTGGCCAATCTGGAAAAGGACGAAGGAAAGTTTCTGGGAGAGGATGAATGGCTTTGGCAATATTGCAAAGAAGTCGAAATAAAAACACACCACGACTATTACATTTTCGGCCATAGGCATTTGCCTTTAGAGCTTCCTGTAGGTGAAGCTTCTACCTACTTCAATCTTGGAGAGTGGGTAAGTCAGTACACTTATTTGTATTTTGATGGAGTGAAAGGTGAACTCTTGAAATTCGAAAAATGAAAAGTGGTCTCTCGGCATTTGCTCTGATCATTCTTTTCGCTTGGGAGGCTAAAAGTCAACAATCCCTGCCGGACCCAATCGCTGAAATCCCAGTTGAATACTTGGATTTGGTTTCTTTGGATACCAAAGACCAAATCTTTGTATCCAATACCTCTGGTGATATTTACCTTTTTGATTCGGAAGGAAAGCAAATCAATTTATATTCCCCAGAGAGACAGGGAAGGCTTGATCAACTTGAGGCATCGTGGACAGTAAATATTTTTTCATTCTCAGCAGATCTTCAGGAGTACCGAATTTTCGATAGGTTTTTGAATCCACTTGCAGTGAAGGGCTTTTCGCAAAGTGAAATAACCTTGGCCAAAGCCGCCACACTGGGAAACAATAATTTGGTCTGGGTTTGGGATGAATCAGATCTCAGTCTCAAGTCCCTTGATTATCTACGGAGTCTGATCATCCAAAGTCAACCTCTTAATCTGATTTTGAGCAATAATGACCTTAGGGTAAGCGAAATCCGAGAATTCAAAAATCGACTTTTTATGAACATTCCCTCTGAAGGGATTTTTATGTTTGATAATCAAGGCAATCTTATTCAAAAAATTAGTTTGAAAATTGACCAGAAGCTGTGTTTCTACAAGGAATACCTTTTTTGGATTCAAGGAGAATACTTAATGGCCTTTTCGCTTTCTACTCAGGCAATCTTAAAAATGGCTCTTTTACCCAATCAAGAATTTGAATACTTGCAGATGGGCCAGACTCGGATGACCTTGATAGGAAAAAATAAAATCACGCTTTATCCATTGCCTTTTTGGATTCGAAATTTAAGATAAAGAAAGGCGATCTGAAAATTCAAATCGCCTCCACTTTTATAGGATTACTTCTCCTTTAATTGATTTTCACCAATTCAATATCGAATATTAGATCTTTCCCCGCCAACTGATGATTGGCATCCAAAGTAATTTTCTGCTCATCTACATGCGTTACAGTCACCGGCATTGGCTGGCCATTTCCACCCTGCAAGGTCAACTGAAGTCCAACTTCTGGCTTAATATCAGCTGGTACTTGCTCGATCGGCACGTCAATAAGCATGTCATCTCTGCGCTCGCCATAAGCCTCCGCAGAAGGTATAGTTACGCTTTTCTTATCTCCAACAGCCATTCCATGTACAGCAGCATCAAAGCCCTTAATCATATTTCCATCGCCTACGGTAAAGCCTAGGGGCTCACGTGATACAGAGGAATCAAAAACGCTTCCATCTTCTAATTTTCCCGTGTAGTGCACCTGAACGGCATCGCCTTTCTTCGCTTGCATAATTGTATTGTTTTTTTGTGAAGAACAAAGGTATGGATTATTCATGGAGACCAAAAGTTTAAACCAAAAGTGTGCGTTCATGTGATAAAAGTGTACGATTTTGCACACAATCATCTCCAAAATCCCTCTCAAAGGCGTATATTCGGCTTGGCATTGTTTTGCTTACTAGTACTTAAAAACAACAACCATGGAAAGTCAAAATCTGGGAAGAATCCTAATCATTGATGATAACGAGGATCTACTTTTTGCTGCAAAAATGCTTTTGAAAAAGCACGCTAAAGAGGTCATGATTGAAAAAGATCCAAGAAGGATTCCTTTTTTGGTGAATAACAACTCATATGACGTAATTCTTCTAGATATGAATTTCCGAGAAGACACCACTTCGGGAAAAGAAGGGTTTCACTGGCTAAAGGAAATCAAGGCTATTGATCCATCCGCTGTAGTAATTCTCATCACCGCTTTTGGAGATGTGGAAATGGCGGTTCAAGCTTTGAAAGAGGGAGCCACTGATTTTATTCTAAAACCTTGGCAAAACGAGAAGCTTATAGCCACGCTATCTTCGGCAGTTAGGCTAAAAGAAAGCTATAATGAGGTAGAAAAACTGAATACAAAGCAGCGCCAACTCCAATCTGATCTCAAAAAACCATATTCGGACATTATTGGACAAAGTGCCTCGATGAAGAATATTTTTTCTATCATCGACAAGGTGGCACAGACCGATGCCAACATCTTGATTCTTGGTGAAAATGGTACAGGAAAGGAGCTTATCGCCCGAGCCATTCATGATCGATCCATGCGAAAAGACGAGATTTTCGTGGGAGTGGATATGGGAGCCATCACAGAAAGTCTCTTCGAAAGCGAGCTTTTTGGACATAAACGAGGCTCTTTTACCGATGCAAAAGAAGATCGCGCTGGACGTTTTGAAGTAGCAGATCAAGGCTCACTCTTTCTAGATGAAATAGGGAACCTATCGCTGCCCTTGCAGTCGAAGTTACTTACCGTCCTTCAGAAAAGAGAGGTGACTCGAATCGGTACCAATAAGCCTATTCCAGTGGACATCCGATTAATTTGTGCCACCAATATGCACCTGCATGAGATGGTTATGGACAATACTTTCCGCCAGGATTTGCTCTACAGAATCAATACGGTGGAAATTTTCCTTCCCCCTCTTCGAGAAAGAACAGATGACATCCCGCTGCTTGCCAATCATTTTCTCAAGACGTATGGTCAAAAATACCGCAAGACCTTCGAGGGATTCACCGATGCTGCTATGGATCTCCTTCAAAAATACCCTTGGCCAGGAAATATTCGTGAACTTCAGCACGCTATCGAGCGAGCCATCATTATGGCTGAAGGGGATAAATTAGATTCCAGAGATTTCTTTTTCCTTTCGGCTAAACCAGCTTCGGACAAGGCCCCAACTTCCACCACACTCAACCTTGATGATATGGAACGTACTACCATACAGCGGGCCATTGACAAGAATGGAGGTAATATCTCTAAGGCTGCCAAAGAGCTCGGATTGACCCGGGCATCACTTTACAGAAGATTGGAAAAGTATGGACTATAAAGTGGGCATGCTTGGGAGGATTGCCCTTTTGGCAGCTTCCCTTTTCGGATTGGCGTACACCATCTTTGATTCATGGGGAGGCTTTATTATTTCCCTATTTCTCGTGCTGGTTATCATCCAAATCGTATTTCTGCTGAGGTACTCCGAAAGCTCATTTAAAAAAGTTCGAGTCTTTTTAGACAACATAAAAGAGGATAAGTACAGCCAGCTTTATCCTGTCAAATTTGACGGAACCGAGACAGATGATCTCCATATTGAGTTTAATGCCATTTTGGCGAAGCTGAAAGAAGATCAATCCGAAAAAGAAGCGAGCTCTCAATACTTCAAATCGGTATTCAAACATTTGAGCATAGGACTGATCACATTTGGCGAAAGCGGAGAAATCCAACTCATCAATACTGCTGCAAAGCGAATTCTCAGTGTCACGGAACTGAAGAATATCTCAGAAATCGAATCCATCAACAAGGAGTTGAATTTGGCGATTTCCAATCTGCGCACAGGTGGAAGTGAGTTGATTAAAATTGCACATCCTGATGGGATCATGCAGCTATCGGTGTATGTCATTGAGCTTTTGATGCGGGGAGAGAAATTCAAATTGGTATCCCTTCAAAACATCCAATCCGAACTGGAGGAGAAGGAAATGGAGGCTTGGCAAAACCTGGTAAAGATCTTGACTCATGAAATCATGAACTCAATCACCCCAATTTCCTCTTTGGCTGGCACCATACGGGAGGATATTCAATCTAAACTCGAACACATCGAGCGAATCAGCCCACAGGATATGGAAGACTATCTTATGGGAATCAATACTATCGAAAAAAGAAGCGAAGGGCTCACAAATTTCGTGTCAGATTTTAGAAGCTTAGCCCACATCCCAGCGCCTAAATTCACCAGTATCTCCATCTCAAAGCTTTTTGACTCACTTGAGGTACTTCTTCATCATCAACTTGAAAAACAGAATATTACCTTAAGAAAAGAACTCAACCCTTCCGAACTCATTCTTTTTGGGGACCAAACTCAAATCGAGCAAGTTCTTATCAATCTAACCCAAAATGCCATTCAAGCACTAGAAGATTGTGATGAGAAAGAAATCAGGCTGTGTGCATTCATCGATGAAGCCGGTAAGATTATTTTGGAAGTAAAGGACAGTGGAAAGGGAATTGATGAAGAGGCATTGAGCAAAATTTTTATTCCTTTTTTCACCACAAAGAAGAAAGGATCTGGCATTGGACTAAGCCTATCCAAGCAAATCATGAGACGTCATAAAGGTAATATTCAAGTCAAATCTATTCCGGGTGAAGGAACTACCTTCAAATTGATTTTTAACGGTTGAGGATTTAGTTTTTTGAAGATTGTTCGTAGCTGAAACTTCTTACCTTAGAGACTATACTTTTCTTTTTCTTGAAAATAATGGTCAAAGCCCTCATCCCTCAAAAATTAAGGCAACTAATCAAACTTCGGGTTTATTCCGGAAATACCTACCATTGTCCTATGTGTGGCTACGACTCCAAAAGCCTCTATTCTTTGGGACATGACTTACCGATTCTTGAAGAAAAAGAAGTGGTGGGTTCAAAGCGTAGAGATGCAGGCTGCCATAGTTGTCGATCCACAGATCGAGATCGGCTTGTCTTTGTTTTTCTGAAAGAAAAACTCCAGATTTTTCAAAATAAGGAAATAAAGATTCTTCATTTTGCCCCGGAAAAGGCACTTTCAAAAGTATTGTTCAAAACTGGTTTTGAAGAGTACGTTTGTGGTGATTTGTTTACTGAAGGATATTTCTATCCAGACTACGTCCGTAACATGAACGTATTAGATATCCCATTTGGAGAAAATTACTTTGACCTGATTATTTGTAATCATCTTTTAGAGCATGTGCCGGATGATCGAGCTGCCATGCAAGAACTCTTTCGGGTGTTAAAACCAGGAGGCAAAGCCATTTTACAGGTTCCTCTTTCTTTGAATTCAGAGAAAACAGATGAGGATTTTACTTTGACCAACCCTTCAGAAAAAGAGCAGCGATTTGGACAGTTTGATCATGTCAGGATTTATGGTCAAGATTATTTTGATCGTCTAGAAAGCGTAGGATTTAATGTGGAAAAGCATCATCTCTACAATGAATACCCCACTTATGGGCTTTCGATAGATGAGTTCATTATCCAAGGAGGAAAGTAACATTGCTTCAGTCTAGCAGCAGTTTCTCGAGAATTTCTTGTTCCTCGTACTTCTGAAAGTTTGCCCTCATCAGTAGTAGCGATTCTTTGACCTCTTTACTCTGCAGAAGCTCATGCATCTTCATATTGATGGCTTGAGGGGAATTACTCATCGCAATGGCTAAGCCTATTTTTTTGGATTTGATTCTCGCTAAAAAGCCATTTTGGTCGGTGGTTCCGAGACTGAAAGCAAGCATAGGCACCTCATAAGAAATACACTCATGAATGGTATGAAAACCTGCCGAAATCAATGCACAGTCCGCAAAGGGTAGGATTTGCTGCATGGGTACCCATGAAAAAAAATGTATGTTTTCTGGTAAGCTCCCTTCTGGTGGTTGACTTTTATCACCAAGTCCTACTATTACTTGGATCTCCTCTTCATATCTGAAGACTTCCACAAGCTTTGACAGAAATGTCTGCTCTATTGCCTTCAAAGAACTTAATGCACAATAAATAATTTTTTGATTTCTCTTTTTGGCATCATTAATAACCTTTTCAATCTGCCCTACCGTTTTAGAATCAACTGGATCCAATCGATCCTTAAAAATCATGGGCCCTACATAATACTCAGTTGGCCTTAGCTGATGTTCAAAATCCAATTCAGATGAAGTAATATGGAGCATCGGGATTTTTGAAAAGTACAAATAAGGCCCTGGAAGCAAGGTTCGGCTAAACAAGAAATTCCGAGTCCGTAATCCCATCGCTTTACTAAGCTTTATTAACAAGCTTCGCCGATCAGTGGAATTTTGCTTCAATCTTTGAACCCAAGCTTTAATCCAATGTTTGCTCCTTGAACTCAACCAACTCAAACGAACCATTAGGCCCAGGCCAGAAAAACCTTCACCAGGAATGATAGCTCTATTCGGAATAGGCAAATCCGAGTGCGTAGGAATTGGTAAAAAATGATTTAGAATAAGAACCTTTCGATCTAATGCAATGCAGGCCATAACGTAAATGGGGCATTCCAAATCAATCAAATAAGTGTCTCCGTTCAGATCATCAATTGCTTGTAAAAAAGACAAATGAAAATCCACCTCGAAGGACTTCGGGATTCCCATTTCCGGAAGTTTGTGAAAATCATAAGGGTATGGCTGAAGCCGATCACCAAGATCTGTAGCGGAGGCAAAAACCACCTCAGTTCCTTTCAAAGATAGCCTTCTGGCAATCTCAAGACTGGCATAAAATACCCCTCTGAGGCCTGAAATAACGATGACTACCTTCATGAATTTTCTAGAATAAAACAGGAATGATCAAGGTCAAAGTAACCCAAATTATCTTTCAAATGACAACTCGCCAAAAAGAAAAGCTCTCTTTATCCGATATAAAATTGACCGAATAATCATCTCCTGGATCATAAAAAAAGTCCGATTCGTTTGAATCGGACTTCAATTATTTAATTGTCTTTGGGCTTATCTCGTTGCATTTCGATCATATCCACAGGAGGTGGAGTATTATCACCCAATAAATGTCGAGTGAAATAGTCTCCCATTTTCCAGAAGAAATACTCTCGCATCGAACCATAGCCATGTCTCTGGCCTGGTAGTATCACAAATTCAAAACGCTTACCGGCTTTGATCAAAGCTTCTGCCATTCTAATCGTACCTGCAGGATGTACGTTATTATCCACATCTCCCGTAGAAAGCATCAAATGTCCTTTAAGATTAGCGGCTAAGTCCGGATTCTTCTCGATTTGGTACACGAAAGTGGTGTCTCCTTTTGCAGAGATCTCTTCTTTCACGCCGTGATGTTTTTCTGACCACCAACGGTTGTAAATATTGTTTTCATGATTGCCTGCCGAGGAAACCGCCACCTTAAATACGTCAGGATAAACTAGCATCGCTGCTGTGGACATAAAACCTCCACCTGAATGCCCATGGATACCTACTTTTGATCTATCTATAAAATCAAATCGATCTGCCAATTGATCTACTGCAGCTTTTTTATCCGCAAGCCCATAATCTCTCAAATCCCCATATCCATAGTTATGGTACCACTTCGAGCGGGAAGGATGTCCTCCCCTATTTCCTAAAGTGACCACTACAAAACCAAACTGCGCCAAACGATCGGTTCGGTCCATATTAGCACTAAAGGACTTGTCAACCGCTTCCGTTTGTGGGCCTGGGTAAACGTACTGCACCAGTGGATATTTTCGAGTGGAGTCAAAGTCAAAAGGCTTGTACATCACTCCGTACAGATCCGTGATTCCGTCGTCAGCCTTAAACTTGAAAGGCTCTGGAAATTGAAATCCAGCAGCAAAAAGCTGGCTCAGATCCGCTGTCTCCAGTTCCATAACTTTGTTACCGTTACGATCCAGAAGAACTGAAACTGGTGTTGTATTCACACGTGAGTAAGTATTGACTACGAAATTTGCATTATCGTTTACAGACATTTGATGATTAAAATCTCCTGGATTCAGCAAGGAAATCGCTCCACCTGAAAGGCTTACGCTATACAAATGCTCATAATAAGGATCCTCACCTTTTTCGCGACCGTTGGCAGCAAAGAATAATCTACCATTTCGCTCATCCACTCGCTCAACACCAGCTGTATGAAATGGCCCTGAAGTCAGTTGTCTCTTCAGAGTCCCATCTTTCCCATATAGGTAAAAATGTCCCCATCCGTCTCTCTCTGACCACCAGATGAGCTCTTCACCATTTTTGATAAGTTTAGGCTCAATAAAATCGATATATGTGTTGCTTCTTTCCTCAATGACCACCTCTTTGGTATTGGAGGCTAAATTCCAACGACATACATCCACTCGCTTCAGGTCTCTTGAAGTAATTGAGAAATACACTTCATCTTCGTCACCCAACCAGAAAGAGGGTCTAAAATCATCGTCACGACTGCTGATCGGATAGTCCTCGGACCATACACCCACTGTCTGATCTTTAAAAGTGGCAATAGGAAGCTGTCGCATTTCCTTGCTTTCGAAGGAATAATGGAGTAAATCAGTTTTGGGTTGCTCCTTTTCGCCAGGCATGGCGTATTTGTAAGTTTCCAGAGTGGGTCTAGGATCACGGGTATTGTGAATCACCCAAAGATCTTTCACTGTGCGTTGATCTGTTCGGGTCATTACAAACTCATTCCCAGCCTTATTCCATAGCACCCGCACGGGCTTGCGATCATCCTTTGATTTTTCTGCCTCCACATTGTCATCCCCTCTTCCATCGTAGGTGTAGGAGTAATTTTCTTCACCGTTGGTGGTGAGTTGAATCTCCACAATCGTACTATCCTTTTCATCTTTTACGGCCTTAAGAAAATTAGCTTTATCCATCATATACAGATTGTGGTTTCGCACAAAAAGTACCCGCGATGAATCAGGTGCAATATTAGCCCAAGAAAGACGCTTTGGATCTTTTTCAGCGTCTAGCATTTCTACAAGCTGCTGGTTACCAATGGTATATCTGAAGAAAAAGGTCTTTTTTTCCAATGAGTCCTTGGCATTGCTATTCTTTTCTTTGATCTCTGCCCAATCCTTCTTCATGACCATTTCTGTGGAGCTTTCTACCTCAAATCGAATAGCATTCTCATCTTCCAGAAACTTCAGATTGTTCAACTTCAAGTGTTGACCATCATAAGGATCCTTCACCACTTTGGTGATTTCAGCCGCCAATTTGTCTCGATCAAAAAGTGGAGTTTTGGTCTTTCTGCTAGGGTCTACTACATACCAGTTTCTGCCTTCGCTCGTTTCATATTCGTACCAAAAGCGGTCGGAATTCTTCATCCAATGCGGGTCTACACGGGTTGAAAAAACCATTTTCCGAATCTTGTCTGGAGAGAAACGAGAGGCAAGCTCATAGTTCCCAGAATAGCTTATTTCCTGAGAGTATCCTGTGCCCACCAGGAGTATCATCAAAATTAAAGTGTTGATCTGTTTCATTTCAAATTAGTTTGGATCAAAACTAATTCAAACCTCCTTCGCACACCAACCACTTGTATAAATGTGGGCTGAAGATCTTATTGGATTTCGGATCAAATGAGACCCCACAAATAAGAATAAAGGACGTACTCGACATGATTTTTAACCTAACTCTAACATTCAGATCATTTTGTAAGCAAAACTTCCCCGATTGATAGCAAAAACTTAAAAACTAATAGTTTAAATAGCCCATTAGCTGGTCAAGAGCGCTCCCTCTACTGAGGTCGGGTACTGTTATAATTCTTCGGATAGGATAAATGGTCGATTTCATTTCTAGAGGATTACCATGTCCGTAGAAAGAAGATCCAATTTCAGTAGAAGGTTATTTTACACTTCTCCAAAAAACTCCACATTTATTCAAAAATCCCTTCCTTTGGGCTTTATAATCGGGAATTGATACATTCGCTGCTTATCGCTTAGCCTATTTGTAGATGTAAGCAGAGAGAAAAGAATAACACAAAGCTGTTTCTAAAGATCCTAGGCCAATTCATAACCCATGAAAATATCCCTCTAATTATAAAACAATAACCTAGTTTTATATTTGCCAGGCCTTTTTTGCATGTTGAGGAAGAATCATAGTACATACGCCACCTACAAAATAGGTCAGATAATAGGTAAGCATCGTGAGAATCACGAAGGGGCTTTGCCACCAGTTCACATTCACCACTCTTCTATTTTTTAGCGTTCTTTGGATACATTTCCAAGAACGGAGCAAATACGTTTTGATGAAACTTATACGTGGATTGGATCTTTTAAATTCATTCTCGAAGAATTTCAAGTAATCATCCCTGCCTTCGGCAAGAGCTCTTGTAAAAAAATGGGAAACTCCATTCGGTGCAGGATGGGAGACACGAGCTCCATGATGTACATAAAATGGAATATGCTTCTCTCTCATCCTTTTCCAAAGAAGAGTATCTGCTCCTCTTGTCACACCCTCTTGCATTTCTGGATATGGATTTTGAAGCAATATGTTTCGGGAGACAAGAAAATTATTAGAGAAAATCAAATCTGTTGGGACCAGAGATTGACTTGAAGAAGGAAGTGGAAAAAACCAACAAAGTGCGAAACATTTCCCTATAAAGTTTGAAAAATCTATATAGGTCAAACCACTTACCAAACCATCGGAATGTTGATAATGAGCCTCTAGAAGTTTTGGTAGCCAGTCCTCCTCGGGAATCACATCACTATCCACCAATAGGACGGCTTGCCCTCGGGCTTCTTGAACACCTGTGTTTTTAAAACTAAAATAATGAAGCCCTTGTCGTTCAATGAAGTGAATACAATCTTGATTGAATTTTGATTCTGTTGGAATTTCCTTCAGTACAAATTTCTTGATGAAATCTTTTTTAACCTTGTTGGGGTCAAATACTATTATCAACTCAAAATCATCAGAAACTTTAACCGATTGCCTGTAAAGGGACGACAACATTAATTCAGTTCGACCTAATTCAGACATAAGTGCATTCTCCCATTCTAGGATCACAGAAATAAGCATTTGACTCGATTTTTAGAATTTCGAATATAAGTATCACTTTTTTGCATATCCTAAATGTCATTCGCTTTCTTCTCCAAAAAACTCCACATTTATTCAAACAGAATCCCTTCCTTTGGGCTTTATATTCGGGAATTGATAAATTCGCCGCTTATTGCTTAGCCTATTTGTAGATGTCAGCAGAGAGAAAAAGATTACGCGAAGACAAGGAGTTTAAAAAGCACTGGAAAAAATGGGGACCCTATCTCACCGAGAGGCAATGGGGAACCGTGCGCGAGGACTATAGCTCAGATGGATCTGCATGGGAAAACGTGACTCATGATGAAGCACGAAGCAAGGCATATCGTTGGGGGGAGGAAGGAATTGCAGGAATTTCGGATTATAAGCAAAAGCTTTGCATGGCTTGGGCCTTTTGGAATGGAAAAGATCCCTTTATTAAAGAGCGATTATTTGGGCTAACAGGTAATCAAGGAAATCACGGGGAAGACGTCAAAGAGCTCTATTATTACCTTGATTCCTCTCCAACTCATAGCTATATGAAGATGCTTTACAAGTATCCTCAAGCTGAATTTCCGTACCACGAACTGCAATACATCAACAGTCAGATCGGTAAATCCGCTCCTGAATATGAACTCATGGATACCGGTGTTTTTGACGAAGACAAGTACTTCGATATCTTCATTGAGTATGCCAAGCAAGACGTTGAGGACATCGTTGCAGTAGCGACTATACACAATCGTGGGCCAGAAGATGCTGAAATCTGGATCATGCCTACTATTTGGTTCAGAAAGACTTGGTTTACTGGACATGAGCCCTTCATGCCAAAAATCAATAAACTGACGGATAACTCGATGAAGGCCTTTAATCCAAAGTCGGGGAATTACACCATCACATTTGACGGTAAGCCAGAACTGAAATTCTGTGACAACGAGACCAATCGGGAACGACTCTACAAGATTCCAAATGAGAAGTCCTATTTTAAGGATGGAATCAATAATTACGTAATCACCGGGAATGAGAATCACCTCAATCCAGAAAACTATGGCACCAAGGCAGCTGCGATTTACAAAGTGACCATTCCGGCCGGAGGACAATATCAAGTCAAACTCCGGATGCAACACCAAGCGAGCGATAATCCCTTGGATATTTGTGATCAATGCCTCACCCGCAGAAAGAAAGACTCGGATGAATTTTATGCCCAGCTTCAAGAAGGTGTGGTAGATCCGGATTTGAGGAATATCCAAAGACAGGCTTTTGCCGGGATGCTCTGGTCAAAGCAATTTTACTATTACGATGTGGAGCGCTGGCTTGAAGGCGATCCTGGGAGATACAAACCGCCAGCAGAACGAAAAAAAGGACGAAATGGCAATTGGCGACATCTTCAAAACTATGACATCATCTCCATGCCAGATAAATGGGAGTACCCCTGGTACGCCGCATGGGATCTTGCCTTTCATACCATTCCTCTCGCTAGGCTAGACCCTGAGTTTGCCAAGGATCAGCTCCTCTTGCTGCTTAATGAATGGTACATGCATCCAAATGGACAGATTCCCGCATACGAATGGAATTTCTCCGATGTAAACCCGCCTGTCCATGCCTACGCCGTGGAGCGTGTCTATCAAATTGACAAAAAACGAAACGGTGGTAAAGGTGACCGAGAGTTTTTGGAGCGAGCCTTCCATAAACTCATGCTCAACTTCACTTGGTGGGTAAACCAAAAAGACAGCGATGGGAAAAATATTTTTGAAGGTGGCTTCCTAGGCTTAGATAATATTTCGGTCTTTGACCGTAGTCATGTTCAAAAATTCCATGGTAAACTCGAACAAGCAGACGCGACATCCTGGATGGCGATGTTTTCACTAAACATGCTTCGGATTTCCCTAGACCTATGCGAGTTTAATAAGGTTTATCAGTTCTCAGCGACCAAATTTCTCGAGCACTTCCTTTACATCGCAGGTGCGATGAATAACATTTCCAATGAAGGTATATCCCTCTGGGATGAAGAAGACCAGTTCTTCTATGATGTGTTGCATTTGGCTAGCAATGAGTCAAAAAAGATGAAAGTTCGATCCATCGTGGGTATCATTCCTTTCTTTGCGGTGGAGCCAATTCGGGAGGAGTTATTCAACGAGCTTCCTGAGTTCAAAAAGCGACTAGACTTCTTCATGCGTGAAAAGCCGGCCTTGGCGGCCTTAGTTTCCAGCTGGGTACAACCTGGATTGGACAAAAGACGACTCTTTTCACTACTCAGGGGACACAGAATGAAGAGCGTTTTGAAAAAAATGCTCGACTCAGATGAGTTTTTAAGTGATTTTGGAATTCGCTCCTTATCGAAATATCACCAAGAAAACCCCTATTCTGTAAATATCAATGGAGAGATTCTTTCGGTGAAATATACCCCAGGGGAATCAAACACACGAATGTTTGGCGGGAATAGTAATTGGCGTGGCCCCATTTGGTTCCCAATTAATTACCTGATTATCGAATCTCTCAAGCGTTTTGATTTTTACTACGGTGGTGACTTCTCCATTGAGCACCCCACAGGATCAGGAAATTACATGACTATGGATATGATTGCGAAAGAATTATCCCTGCGCTGTATGAAGATCTTTATGAAAGATAAAAAGGGACATCGACCTGCCTATGGAACCAATAAGAAGATGCAGGAAGACCCACATTTCAAGGATTACATCTTGTTTTATGAGTACTTCAACGGAGATTCAGGAGCAGGCCTAGGAGCTTCTCATCAAACCGGATGGACGGGATTGGTGGCGGAGATGATTTACAAATACTATCGTCCATCAAACGAGCGAATTCATCATGGCGCTGCTACCTTATTTAGAAGCTAATCGACTAGAAGCTGGGTGTGATGAAGTGGGCAGGGGATGCCTTGCCGGACCTTTGATGGCCGCAGCTGTGATCCTACCAGAGAATTACACCAACGAATGGATCAATGATTCTAAAAAGCTTTCAAAGTCGAATCGAGAACACCTAGTCGATGAAATAAAAAGCGCCGCACTTTCTTGGGCAATAGCCGAAGCCTCCGTTGCTGAAATTGACGAGATAAATATTCTCAATGCCTCATTTTTGGCAATGAAGCGTGCTGTTTTACAACTTAAAACTGAACCTGAGCATCTGCTCATCGACGGTAATCGTTGGAAATCAGACTTAAAAACCCCATTTACCTGTGTGGTCAAAGGAGACGGAAAATACGCCAGTATTGCCGCGGCATCTATTCTAGCCAAAGTCGCCCGGGATAAATTTATGGAACAGCTGTCTGAGGAGTTTCCATACTATGCTTGGGAAAGTAATGCAGGTTACCCAACCCGTGCACATCGCGAGGGAATTTTAGCTCATGGAGCTTGTATCTGGCATCGAAAGTCGTTTCGTCTGCTCAGTAAGCAAATGACTTTAGATTTATAAATAAAAAAGCGACGGAAATTCCGTCGCTCATCATTTTATTCAAAGGGTATATTTATTCTTTCTTTTGCTGGATTCGCTCAAATACGAGCTTGCCTCCACTTGCCTCCTCGCCTATGGGTTGGATTACGAGTCGCTTTCCGTCCAATTCTACGATCTGTGCTTTCTTGATTTCATCCTTTTCATGGATAGTGATGATATTCCCATCAGCCAACTCAATTTTTGCTTGCTTTAACACGATTTGAAATTTTTCAAAATCAGTGTATTCTAAAATATCACCTGTCTTGAACTTATAGACCGTGTTTTCAAGTCGAAAATTAATTTTGGCCTCTACTCCACTTCTAAATTCGGGGCCACTACTCCGGTATTGAGGCGAGGCTTTCACCTTCTCAATTCCATCAAAATAAACCAATTGCCATTCTCCCACGAGATCGCTGTATTGGATCTGGCTCGTACTCATCGTGAGCCACAAAAGCAGTGTAGTTAGCATAGATATCTTCATAGATGCCCATAGGGCAATTTCTTTGCCAAAAAACAAAAGACTGAAGAGATTTCGAACTAAACCCCTGATTTAAAGGATATTGAATCAAGCCATACGATAGTTAACCCTTTAGCTAACCACTTTCTCGGATAGATACGGCAGCCATTCTTCGGCACTACTCTGTGCATAATTTGCCAAAAAATAAGAAAGTGAAGGCTTGAACGGCTCTCGCTTTAATCGCATTCCGGCTTCTTCAGGAAGCTTATCTCCTTTTTTGACATTGCATCGATGGCAGGCTGTCACCAGATTAGTCCAGTTGCTTTTTCCTCCTTTGGATCTAGGAATTACATGGTCAATGGTAAGTTGCTTCGTGCTTTCGCAATATTGGCAGACCCCTTGATCTCTGCGAAAGAGATTATTCCGATTCAAAATCACTCCCTTGTAGGGAATGTTTTTATAGGCATTGAGCCGGATTACTGCAGGATAATCGAAGCTTCTGCTGACAGTTCGAATTTGCAGAAGTTCATACGTAGAAAGGCAGTTTGCCTTATCCATTAGGCAAAGTACGATCGCTTTTTGTGCCGATACTATCGCAACCGGCGAATAATCCAAATTGAGCACTAAAACGCGTTTCTTCATCCTATTCTAAAAAAGACTTTGTTTCCCAAACCGCATCCTCGGCGTAATTGTTCGTCACTAGGCGTTCCCATTCGTAGCAATCGGATACCATGACTTTATTATTTATCCAAAGGACCTCATCAGCTCCTAAATATAAGGCTAAGCCCAGCCTTTCTCCATTTGAGTCTTTCACCAAATGAAAATCGCCTGGTAAAGCCTCATCCCCCTCGATAATTTTTCCCGGAATCTTGGAGTGGTCAAAGGAATAACCTCCCACAGAAAACACCAAAGGAAAAAACCATTGATGATCCATTCCAAAAATACTTCTACCGCCATGTTGGAAAGGAGTATTGAGAAATTTCAAAGCAATATCGATCAATTCCTCTCGTGATGCCTTCACAATATGACTTCGAACAGAACCAGTGAAGCCCACATGATCCTTCCAGTTGAATAATTCGATCTCCGAAAAATGAAGTCTACTACCTGGCAAGAGATATAAATTCGTCCCTAGGTATTCAATGGCCGCGATTGGGCTATTCACCACCTGATAGTCAGCACTACTAAATCTGGAATAATCCTGTGCGGTAATTTCTTTTAAAGCGTCGCTGGTGATCCAGCCTTTGATTCCTGTGTCTTCTTGGAAAATTTTGAACCAATTCCGATCAGGAGTTAGTGCAGTGACTAGATAGCATTCCCCAAAAAGCAATTGACTGGTGAGTGCTGACTCGAATGTGGGCGCCGAATAAACCGGTAAAATAGAAAGTCTACAAATGCCGTATGCGTCAATTAAAGGCCATTCTTTGAATTTCTCTTTTGGCATCTTTTTCCTTCAGATCTTCTCTTTTATCGTGTAATTTTTTACCTCGACCGAGAGCTATCTCCATTTTAGCCAGACCTCGATCATTGATAAATATACGAACCGGAATCATAGTAAGCCCCTTTTCAGCGGACTTAGTTTGCAATTTTTCAAGTTCTTTTTTATTCAACAAAAGCTTACGATCTCGGATCGCCTCATGATTGTAAGAGGCCGCCATGCTGTACGGGGCAATGTGCATTTGACGTACAAAAAGCTCCCCACGAATAAAAACACAAAATGCCTCCGTCAATGATACCTTACCTTCACGGATAGACTTAATCTCAGTCCCCTTGAGGACCATTCCAGCGATGTACGTATCGATGAACTCGAATTGATAACTCGCTTTCTTATTTTTGATATTGACAATTTTGTCAAACTTCTTTGGCTTAGACATACGACTAGATCTTCATTTTGGCTAGCGGAGCCACATCCATAGTGGTAAAATCTCCTGCCAGATACTTGTAATGGGCAGCGATGGCAATCATCCCGGCATTGTCGGTACAATACTCAAATTTGGGCACAAATAGTTCCCATCCTTTTTTACGAGCAAGCTCATCCAAAGTCTGACGCAAGCCTGAATTTGCCGAAACTCCCCCTGCGATTGCTACATTTTTCACTCCGTAATCTTTCACCGCTTTTTCCAGCTTGATGGTCAGCATTTTGATCAGGCTGTATTGAATGCTGGCGCAAAGATCATTTAGATTTTCTGTGATGAAATTGGGGTTTGTAGCCAATTGATCGCGAAGAAAATAAAGCACGGCAGTTTTAATCCCGCTAAAAGAATAATCAAGCTCAGGCATTCGAGTGATTGGAAATTCAAATGCTCGTGGATTGCCTGCCTTTGCATATTTATCGATAAGTGGCCCACCGGGATAAGGCAAACCCAATAGTTTGGCAGTCTTGTCAAAAGCCTCCCCTACGGCATCATCACGAGTTTCACCAATGACTTCCATCTCCAAATGACTCTTCACCAAAACCAACTGAGTATGTCCACCGCTCACAGTTAAGCAAATGAAAGGGAATTCGGGTTTTGGTTCATCGATAAAGTGAGCCAAGACATGCGCATGCATGTGATTCACCTCAATGATTGGGATTCCTAGACCGTAAGCAAAGGCTTTTGCGAAGCTCACCCCTACCAGCAATGACCCCATCAACCCTGGCCCTCGAGTAAATGCAACAGCAGACAAATCTTCCTTCGCTATGCCCGATGAAAAAACCGCCTCCTGAACCACAGGGATTAGATTTTCTTGATGCGCCCGTGAGGCCAATTCCGGAACAACTCCGCCATATTTTTCGTGGACTGATTGTGTGGCGACAATATTATTAAGTACTTTGCCATTCACGATTATGGAGGCAGAAGTCTCGTCGCAAGAAGACTCAATCGCTAGAATAGAAATATCTTTGGTACCCATTGGAAAAGAACTCGAAAGTTACGGATTTTTTATATAAAGCCCTTCGAGTATTACTCCGTGTCGTCTTTTCACTGATTCTCTTTTTCATTCTTTTCGCCCTATCTCTTCAGATTACGGTCGTACAGAATTTTATGGTGGACAAGGCCACCGCTTATCTGAATCAAAAAGGGGAATTCAAAACAGAAATCGGCCATATCACCCTCTCTTGGTGGGATGTCCTAAAGCTGGAGAATGTATCGATCAGAGATCATCGGGACAGTATCATGATTTCCGCTGAAAATCTCACTGCTGATTTTGATATTCTATCCATTCTTCCTCCCGGAGATATTCTGATTGACCAAATTCGAATAGAAACGGGGAAAGTACAATTGATCACCCATCAAGGTGATTCGCTAGTGAACATTAATCGTTGGACTACAGAGCTTGCCGAACTCTTTGGAAGTAGCTCCTCTTCAGGTAGCGGCCCGGCCTTTGGCATTGGAGAGATCGAATTGAGACAAATGCAATTCGCTCTCCTTAACCTTAACCAGCCTCCAATCGAAAAGGGTTTAGATTATAATCGCCTCCAATTTGAAGGAATCACAGCAAATGCAAGTGATTTTTCTTTTGAAGATGGAACGATCAAACTCAATATCGGACTGCTCACCGGCATAGAAATCAATTCCGATCTAAATATCCGAGAGTTTAGAACGAATTTCACCTTTTCCCAAAGGCAGATGATCTTCGATGAGCTAGATCTCAAGTCAGAGAACAGCCGAATCCAAAACTATCTTCGCTTTGATTACGATTCGGTAGGTTCCTTTTCAAATTTCATCGAAGATGTAGTCCTTACGATCAATATGGAAGAAACCGTCTTGGATCTCAGTGACCTGATACTTTTCGCACCAAGCCTTCCGAATATAGAAGATCAAATCATTATCACCGGAGAAGTCACTGGTACGGTCTCCGATCTTACTTCTGAGGAATTTCTGCTTCGACTAGGGCAAAAAACAGAAGTCTTCGGTTCCTTCCAATTGGATGGTTTACCCGATATTGAAGAAACCTACATAAGACTGTCTCTCCAGAATTCAAGAGTACTGGCCAGCGATTTGGGGCCATATTTACCGGACTCGGTCAGAAGACAAGTAGCAAAGTTTCGTGAAATTAGATTAGATGCGGATTTCGCAGGCTATTTGAGAAGATTTGACACCAATGGAGAGTTCAAAACATCCATCGGAAATGTCTCAGGTAGGGTTCGATTTGATGAAACGGGTGATCTTCCCACTTTGGTCACAAATGTGTCCGTAGAAAGACTCAATCTTGGGGTAATCGCTGAAAACCCTGAATTATTACAGCTCATCAGCCTCGAGGGAAGAGTCAACCTGAAGGGAAATACTGCTGAAAATATTGTCATTGATATGGATGCAAATATTTCCCAGCTTGGGTTGAATCGCTACAACTTCACCAACATCCAAACAGACGCAGAATATGGCTTAAATCTTTTCAAAGGAAGTATTTCAATCAATGATCCTAATTTAAGAATGGCGGCCAATGGATCGGTCAACTTAAACCCATCAGTTGATTCCATCCGCATGAATGTATCCGTGGACTCCGCCGTCTTACATCAAATTAATTTATCCGAAAAGGAAGCTTTCCTCAGTGGAAATATTGAATTGGATACCAAAGGAACTAGGCTGGATGATATCCAGGGAATCGGACGTTTTAAGAATATTCAAGCCGGCTATGAAGGCAGATTTCTGGATATAGGAGATTTCAATTTCCAATCACTTTTTGCAGGAGGAACGCGGACAATATCCATCAACTCAGATTACCTGGTAGCAGGTGCCTCGGGCCAGTTTAATCTAGAACAAATGAGTCGGGATCTACCTATTCTTTTCGACCAATATTTATCGATTATCCTCAATGAAGAGCAGCCCATAGCAAACCTTGAAGAGAATTTCTCTGAAAATTACAGTGCTGATTTGAATGTAAGACTTATCGATGTCAACCCTATCATTCAGCTCTTTGAACCCAAACTATCGCTTTCACCAAACACAATTCTAGAAGGAGCTTTTTACCAGACTCCTGAGAATACTGTATTTAACTTTTTCACAAGTATTGACGAATTGACTTACGATAATTATAAGGCTAAGGAAATCAATGTCGATTTCAACACCTCCAAAATCATCAACAGCGAAGATATTTTGGCCTCTTTCTATGTGTACTCCAAGTCCCAATCTTTAAGCGATGAATTAGATTTTACCAATTTGGGTTTTGAGGCTATTTGGGATCAAAATCAAATGAATCTGGATTTTTCCCTTGACCAGGATTCCACCCAAAGTTCAGCTCGGATCAATGCTATAGCTAAATTTTCCTCCGAAAGCACAACTTTCAATTTCGCTCCTTCCGTCCTTCAAGTTTTGAACAAAAACTGGGAGTTTGATCCTAAAAATGAGATCAAAATTCGACAGGAAGGAGTACAGATCGAAAACCTGAAAATTGTGAATGGGGAGCAGTTTTTGGCACTCGAAGGGAAAATCAGTGAAAACCCTGAAGACCAACTTAATTTGGCCATCAATAAGGTTGATATTTCAATTCTTAACACACTTACTCTTCAAAACTTTGATGGGATTGCTGATGGTTTAATCACTTTACAAAATGGATATACCAATCCGGAAATAGAGGGTTCTCTGGGCGTCGAAAATCTCGAAATCAATGCTTTTCCGATAGGAGACATCGTAGGTAGTGCTCAAGTCGAAGGAGATCGTATGCTTGTAAGCTTGGAGAATGTAAGATCAAATAAAAAAACCTTCGATTTGAAAGGGTCTGTCGGTCTTGAGAATAAGGATTTGGCAATTCAAGTGAAATTAGACGGCACAAACCTTGTCACACTGGAGCCTTTTCTTTCAAAATATGTCTCCAACCTTAGTGGAAGCACAACAGGCAACTTAGAATTTTCAGGGACTTTAGATGCTCCAGTGGTATTAGGAAGCACCGATATTTCCCAAGGAAAAATGAAGATCAACTTCCTCCAAACCACCTACCAAATCGACGGGGGGATTGTCTTGACTGAGGGGCAAATCAGTTTCCGAGAATTGATTTTCCTAGACATCAACGGAAATAGAGCAAACTTCCAAGGAGGTATTAATCATAAAAATTTCAGTGACTTTAACCTGAATATCGGCTCTGATCTGACCAATTTTCAGGTCCTCAACACACAAGAGTCTGACAATGAAAGTTTTTATGGTGAGGCCTATGTCACCGGCACGCTAGAGGTAATCGGAAGCACAAATAATCTGGACATAAATGCACGCGCCAGAAGTCAGCCAAATACAAAGATCTTTATCCCATTGTCGAGTAGTACCACTCAGGTGCAGGAAGATTTTATTCGAATCATTAATATCCGAGACACCGTTCGTATCCAAGAAATCCTGGAGGTGGAAGATCGTCTGGATATTCAGAATGTTCGGATGAATTTCGTGCTTGATATAACCCCGGATGCGCTTACGGAGATCATCATCGACCCAAAAACCAATGAAGGAATTCAAGGCCGAGGTCGAGGAGTGTTGACTTTAAATATCGACACACAAGGGAACTTTGGACTATCTGGAACCTATGAAATTACGCAGGGACTTTACAACTTCTCGCTTTACAATGTGGTAAACAAGCAGTTTAATATCCAACCTGGAGGTCGGATTACGTGGTTTGGAGATCCCTACGAAGGCCTAATGGACATCACCGCAGAATACGTCGAAAATGTATCTCTTCAACCTATTCTTGCTGCCACTACTATTGATGATCAAAGCTCCCAAAATACGCGACGCTACCCCGTAAAAGTGGTTATGGACCTGAATGGTGAATTGCTCTCTCCTGACATTGAGTTTGGTTTCGATTTTTCTGAATTTCCAAGCAGTGGAGATTTTCAGACGACCATTGCCGCCTTCCAAAATAGAATTGCCAATGATGAGCAAGAAATGAACCGACAGGTGTTTTCAGTGATTTTGACCAAATCCTTCTCACCCGAGGGGCAATTTAGTGGAGTAACCAACATTTCCTCCAGCCTTGGTCAACTTTTATCTGCCCAATTGAATAACTTTTTGGGACAGGTGGACAAAAATCTTGAAGTAGATTTTGATGTAAATGCCCTAGATCAAAACACTCTTGAAACCTTCCAATTGAGCGTAGCCTATACTTTCTTAGATGGAAGACTCCGAGTATCCCGAGATGGAGGATTTACCGACAATAATGGTAATGCGGACGCAGCCTCTATCATCGGAGACTGGCAAGCTGAATACACCCTGACTGAGGATGGAGTCTATCGAATCCGAATTTTCAACAAAAACAACTTCAATACCTTCACCTCACTTTCGCTTTCTCAAAATGTGGCTACTTATGGAGTCGCTTTTTCGCAAAACGTCTCTTTCAATTCTTTCTCTGAACTTTTTAAGAAAATCACACAGAAGAAAAAAGACAAACTACGCCTCAATGATAATGATGACTACCTTCGATATGAGGATGGGCAAGAATGGAAACCGATCAATCTCGACCGCCTTGATGAGCGCTACGACTCTCTTCAAAATGTGAGAAAAAACATCCCACCAGAAAGTGATAATTAAGTAAACAAAGTGATCACTCTGTGACTTATCAAAATAAAACCCATGTCAAAAATTTCAATTTTTTGGTTCAGAAGAGACTTAAGGCTTCAGGATAATACGGGGCTTTTCTATGCTTTGCAGCAAGAAAAAAATGTGCTCCCTCTATTCATATTTGACCGAAATATCCTCGATAAACTTGAAGATAAAACTGACGCTAGAGTCAATTTTATCCATGATCAAATCACCTACCTAAAAGGGGAATTAGAAAAAAAAGGAGGAAGCCTCTTAGTAAAATACGGAAACCCCTTAGATGTTTACAAGGACCTCCTAGATGAGTATTCTGTAGAGACTGTCTACACCAACCGAGACTATGAGCCCTACGCTCGTGAACGAGATCAAGCGGTAGAAAAACTACTCAAAGAAAAGGAGGTGGAGTTCATGACCTTCAAGGATCAATTGATTTTCGAACCAGATGAAATTGTAAATGGCTCGGGCGAGCACTATAAAGTTTTTACTCCTTTTAGTCGTCAGTGGAAAGATAAATTCAAGGAGCTCAAGTTTGACTCTCTGTCAAACCCCAGCTGGAAAAATTTGTACAATCCGGATAAAACTCTTGAGATGATTTCATTGAAGGAAATGGGATTTGCCACATCAAATGTCCCGATTCCTTCGCCAGAAACGTCCGATAAGCTCATTAAAAAATATGACGAAACCCGAAACTTTCCAGCAATTGATGGGACCAGTCGATTAGGAATTCATTTGAGGTTTGGCACTATTTCTATTCGTCAGCTTGCCCAGCGCGCAGCCGGCCTGAATGAAATATTTTTGAATGAATTGATCTGGAGGGAGTTTTATATGATGATATTGGCTCACAATCCGCAGGTAGTGGACAAAGCCTTCAAACCAGCCTATGATCATATTCCTTGGCGTCATGATGAAGTGGACTTTAAAGCATGGTGCGAGGGCAAAACAGGCTATCCTATTGTGGATGCAGGAATGCGAGAACTCAACGAGACAGGCTACATGCACAATCGAGTTCGGATGGTGGTGGCATCCTTCCTCACCAAGCACCTGCTTTTGGATTGGCGCTGGGGAGAGGCCTATTTCGCCAAGAAACTTTTAGATTTTGAACTAGCTTCCAACAATGGTGGTTGGCAATGGGCCGCTGGCACCGGAACGGATGCACAACCTTATTTCAGGGTTTTCAACCCGACCTCCCAAATGGAAAAATTTGACAAAAATCTCGAATACGTAAAAAAATGGGTCCCCGAATATGGTACAGAAAAGTACCCTAAACCTATCGTGGATCACAAATTTGCGCGTCAGCGAGCAATAGATACTTACAAAGAAGCTTTAGACAGATGAACATAGGCGATCGGGTGCGAATGCTCCACGGAAATGAAGAAGGAGTAATCCGCAAAATTTCCGGAAATCGAGTGGAAGTAGAAATCGAGGATGGATTTCAAATTCCCGCGATGAAAAATGAAGTGGTTTTGATTTCTCAAGCAGAAGAAAAGCATTTTCAAACCAGACCTAAAGAGGACCCAGCCGTAAGCTATGAGCCGACAGGCTCACACAGTAAGCCAAGTTCCTTATCCTTGGCCTTTATCCCCATCAATGATCAGCAACTCAGTGTGTATCTGATTAATGGAAGCAAACGCTCCTTTCTGGTCATGATCAGTGGCATCCATGGTCCCAACAAGCAAACTCTCTTTGCAGACCGTATCGCCGCTGGCACGCATCAAAAGTTTGACAATCGCATGCTCCAAGATATGGATCAATGGCCAGCGTTTCATGTCCAAGCTATTCCTATCCACGAGCGTCTTGAAAAGGCTGCTCCTGCTTTCGAAAAAACGATAAAAATTAAAGGAACTCAGTTTTTTAAACATAGCGCTAAGGTGCCCATGCTAAATAAGGATGGATATCTTTTCCGTTTGCAAGATGATCACCAAGAACTTGACATCCGCTCTTTGAATGCCGAATTAGAAACCATAAAACCTAAGCAAGAAGCCCTCAAAATCATTAAACCTAGTGCTTCTATTGATCTGCATATTGAAAAACTGGTGGCACAACCTGAGGGTATGAGTAATTCGGAAATGCTTAAAATTCAGCTTTCAGAGTTTGAGAAAAATCTAGACCAAGCCATCGCCTCGGGGATGGATCAGATTACCTTTATTCATGGGATTGGCAATGGAGTTTTGCGCAAAGAAATTCACAAGCGCTTGAGTCAAATGAAAAATATTAATTACTTTCAGGATACTCAGAAAGACCGCTGGGGCTATGGAGCAACACTGGTCAGAATTTCCTAGTCTATGACCAAAAGACTTTCGCCGATTTTTCCAATTTTCGAAAAGCAGCATTCGGAAGCAAAAGCTATATTTTTTCATCTCATCAAGCAGATGAAATCTAAAAAATCTATCGAACTCCTAGGGAAAGTTAGCTTTTTGGAGCTTTTTTCAGAGCTCATGATTTCTGTCCACATGGACGAGCAAATCATTAAGGAAGATATCTTTTCTCCCTTTAGACCTCTTCAAAAAAACCTTAGAAAAATATATCATCACAAGCTCGTAGAAGCCAGCTTACAAGAAAAAATTAAGGAAACGGGTAAGCACTATAATCGCTTTTCTAAACAGCTTGACGAGTACAAAAAGGACCTTTATAATAAGACTTATGATATGATTGTGGGCAGTACGCTAGAGCATTGGGATGAATTTCACGACGTAGCCCTTGAAGCGAGTAGAGGGCTAAAACCCTTAATGCTCAATTCGGGTATCAACCAAGTAATGCGGCAGGAATTGGAACAGTTTCATCTAGATCAAACCGGCACCCTAGGAACGCAAAAGCTTAAGGAAATATATCAAGGAATTCGTCGGATCATCATTTTGGAAAACATCCTGATCCAAATTGGTTTTAATTCCATTTTCCCATCCGAAACGCACGATGAAATCAATGAATTAAAGGATAGCTTGAAAGTTTGGTACAAAGCGCATCTTACCTTGCAATCTCTCACTTATTTCATCAGTCATGAACCTCGGCCTTCGGCAAAATATGTAAACTGGCTCAAAGATCTCACCAAGGTAAAGAAAAGCCTGTCCCTCAAAGCTGAAGGACAGGCCAAATCTCTTTTTGACAAACTATTGGTTTGATCAGATCGCAGCAAGGGCTGACGAAAGATCATTTTTCAGATCCTCAGCATCCTCTACTCCCACACTGAGACGAATCAAAGAATCTACAAGTCCTACTTTCTCTCTTTCTTCCTTTGGAATACTAGCGTGAGTCATGGATGCAGGATGACCGCAAAGTGACTCTACACCACCCAAAGACTCCGCCAGGGCAAAAAGCTTGAATCCTTCCATTACTTTTTTGGCGTCGGCCAAGCTATTTCCTTTTAAGGTAAATGAAATCATCCCCCCGAAGTCGCGCATTTGCTTTTTAGCGATTTCATGGTTCACATGATCTTCAAATCCAGGCCAATATACTTTCTCCACTTTCGGATGATTTTTCAAATAAGCAGCAATGGTTTTCCCATTCTGAGAATGTCTTTCCATTCGGAGATGTAGCGTTTTGATCCCACGCAACACAAGAAAACAATCCTGAGGTCCTGGAGTAGCTCCACAAGCATTTTGAATAAAAACCAATTGCTCAGCAAGCTTGTCATCATTGAGAATTAACGCTCCCATCACGACATCAGAATGCCCACCCAAATATTTGGTCACTGAATGCATCACGATATCTGCTCCCAAATTCAAAGGATTTTGGAGATATGGAGAGGCAAAAGTGTTGTCAACTGCAAGCAATACCCCATGTTTTTTAGCGATTTTTCCCATGAGTTCTAGATCAATGATATTCATCATGGGATTGGTAGGAGTTTCTACCCAGAGCATTTTGGTATTGGAATTGATTTTTTCTTCAATCTTCTCTGGATTGTCCATGGGAACGAAATGAAATTTAATTCCGTACCGTTCAAACACCTTTGTAAACAATCGATAGGTTCCTCCGTACAAATCGCTCGTACTTACGATTTCATCACCGGGAGAAAATAGTTTGATCACCGCATCAATTGCGCCCAAACCAGAAGAAAAACAAATCCCATGCTTTCCATTTTCAAGAGCTGCGAGATTATTTTGAAGGGCGGTTCGGGTGGGATTATGAGTTCTAGAATACTCATATCCCTGATGGTCGCCTGGTGACCGCTGCACATAAGTAGAGGTTTGAAAAATAGGAGTCATGATAGCTCCTGTAGATGGATCAGGTTCTACTCCGGCATGGATCGCTTTGGTTCCAAATTTCATTTAAATTGCTATTTAGGTGATAATTGCCCCTTCTTTGGGCAGGTGATAGAATAAGCCTTTTTGCTTGATAAATGTTCCTAATTTTTGCGAATTGGGAGAGTAAAGATGGCAAAAAAGACAAGCTTTATCAATGATACCCTTAGGTTTTGATTTCATTTAGCGAAGTAGATACATTTTCCCATATCCTTTGTTGAATGCCCTGTCCCCTGCCGTGGGTCTGTGCTCAAAAAACTGTCCATCTTTTCTGACCAAAACCCGATAAATGTAAACGCCATTGGCCAGCTGATCCCCGTATTCATCTTTACCATCCCAAGCAAAATCGGTGATATTATTTCCGATCCGAATCGGACCAAGCTCATTCTGCAAAATCTCCCGCACCACTCGCCCAGTTACTGTCATAATTTGAATCTTAAGTTCATCAGGAATCTCGGAGCCTGTCAGTGTGAAAACAAACCGCACACTCGTGCTGAATGGGTTGGGATAAGGATAAAAATTAGTGATTTGGGACTCATTGACCACTTCAAATGACATTTCGTAGGGCTGTGGTGAATCCTCATTTACTACCCTAAGCGTGTATCTCCCGTCCGCTAATGGCCCTGGCACAAAGGAAACTTTAAAATCTGAATCTTCGCTGGCAGGAGTCCAATTTAGGTTTGGATTGGAGAAGTTTACTCGCTCAAAATTGCATCCATCACAGTCTTGCTTCAGGAAAATTTCCATGCCAAGTGTATCCTTTTTGAAAAGCAAAGTTTCTTCGTTCTTCAGCACAGCTGTGATCAACACATTGGGAGAAACCAAATCTCCATCCATGATATACACCCCATCGTAATTCACATCGAGAATAGAACTTGAATTGTCCCCCTCTACCACAAAATAAGCTCCCATATCGATTTGGTTATTTCTATAGGTTTGCTCTCGTTGAATTCTTGGATTAGCAAAGACGAGCAACTCATTCTGCCCAGCATTACCTACTGAATTGAAATCGATGCGGAAGGTAAAGCTTTCATTCGCCTTCAAAGCAGGGATTTTTCTCGTAAAATCTTCTTCCTTTCGACTGTCTACATTTCTTAAAGTCCAGTTCACCTGAACCGAATCCAAAAAGTTTTTATTGGACACATTGGTAAAGGTAAATTCCAAGCTAGACACCTCCCCTTCTCTTAGCTGTATCTGTTCTCTATCTGCATTGACGGTAAGGACTCCTTCTGGTACACCTTCAAAATTCACTTGCCATCGATCAAGCTGGGCAGGGGCCGTTGATTCAGGGTCATCCATGCGGTATTGTAGCCTGAGATAGGGATAAGTCTGAGCCGAAATGGAAGAAAGATCCACCTCTTTATCAAAAAAGCCTGACCGGATCACATCTTCTTGTCCATTGTCTCGCACGCCGAGCACTTCAAAGGCGCTAAACTCCTCCTCATTGATCCATTCTCGGGCATTGACATTTTGGAAAAACCGTTCCCAATTTCTTGCGGGCCCTATTTTAGGTGTTAAAATCCAACCTGACGTCAAGTAGCCTGATAGATCTGTCTCAAAGGATAAGGTTTGCTGATTTGAAGGAACCTCAAAGTTTGGATTGCCAACAATTTCGATTGCCTCACCAGGTCGCATCCCTTTTTTACCGTAAAGGATATATGGATCTCCAGTTTTCAAGCTTCGCAAAGTTGCCTCGTTGGCACCAAACTCCCGTAGACTGGCAAACGCTTGGTCTGGCCAATCCTCGAATGTCACATTTCCAACGGTGAAAATCACCACATAGTCACCATCTTTAACACCGCGTACATAATCTTGCAAAATCCGCTGCCCCGGAGTGGTAATCCAGGAATTCTGAATACTCTGAATGACTTGAGGAACTCGCCCACAAGCCCGTGGGTCCAGAATATCAAAGCCCGGAATTGGGATTGCCAGATATGGGAGCAATGTCTTCTGCTGAAAAGCCACCAGTCCAAGCGATCCATTGGGACACAGGCGACTGTTGGCATTATTCACATTATCTAATATCTGTGGAATCTCATTGAGATAAAATTGGGTATTCCTAAAGCTCAAAGTGTCGACTCCACTTCCGATCGTAAAGACTTCTACACCTAAGTTCTGCTCTTCGTATTTCCACTGTCGATCCGCAGGATCAATTTCGAGGTTATCAAGTTGGCTTTTCTCGAGCTGCGATACAATTCGCTGAGTCCAGCCAGAGGGAGAATCTTTGATCACCGAGAAACTAGATGTGGTCCATATATCTGCCTCACCTTCGCGGATATCCTGAAATTTTGATCTCCAAAAATAGGTAGCACTGTCCTGCTGAGTTGGTAAACTCAAGCTCCATTCTGCGAGGTTTTTGGTGCTGATCCGAGTTTCCTTTCTGAAGGCAGAATTGAATGAGGGTACGCTATCAAGCTGCAGAATAATCGTACGCTCCTCGATTGATTTTCCAGGCACCTGAGCAATCACACTCACTTCTGCCGTTGGTACTATACCGAAATCCAAGGGACTGATATTCAATGATCCACTTAGTGGAATGAACTCAGCGATCGTTACCATGTTGTTCACAAAAGTCATCTCCTCCACCTTTCTGCTTGGGTTTACTTCAATGGTAAAAGTATTTTCTCCAGCTGAAATTAGACCTTGATTTGGAAGGGAAAAAAGCAAAGTATCCGCCCTAGCGATATAGGCGATATCTACTGGGTCATAATTCAGGACAGTTCCTTCAGGCAAAGTCCTACTGATTCGGTAATCGAGGGAATCCGTATCAACCCTACCAATATTTCGAAGTACAAAAGTGAGCTGAATACTGTCTGAGAGCGAATTCAAAGTCTCTCCATTAAAGCCAGAAATCTCTACTTCTTCCTCAAGAACTGCATAATCGGCCTTTGCCGATGGAAAAATCCGTACCCCAGGGTCTCCAAGCATAACCATCTGCTCCATGTGCGAATAACTCAATGCCCCTAAGCCATATCGAGCCACAAAATCAGCCTCAGCCTCACGCTTTACTTCGCCAATCGTCCGATAGATCAAAGTGCTATCTGAAAAGGCTTTGGTGTAAAAAAGATCCGAATACCTCCTCAAATAAACATCAACTCCAATGGATGTATTTGCCATCAAATTTGTAGCTCCTTTTCTCGGAGTGATCACCCAGTCTTCTCCCTGCGTATATACGGAACTGAATGCACTACCATAATCACATCCATTGAATAACATGATCGGATACTTACCACGATTTTGATAGTTCAGTGTAGGATCGGACGCAAAACCTATTTCAATATCAATAATCGTGGGCGCTCCGTGCCCAAAAAACGTAACCATAGACCTACCTTCATTGAGGTCACCACTGATATCTATGACCTCCACTACCGAATTAGAGCGCTTTCTGTATGTGGATACATTGCCGCCCAAGTAGAGACCTTCAGCGACGTTTTTAAATCCGTTCAAAAAATTGAAATACCTATCCAATTCAAATTCTGAAATTCCTCCAGCCAGATGAGTGATTTCCTTTTGCCAGGGCTCAGAGATTCCCACCGCGTCCTTTTCTATGGCTTTTTCTAAATAATTAGCCAGATCTTGGGCATTTTTGGAAGGAATTCGCCCGACCGCCATACCCGGTGCATTGGGATCTTCAGGGTCCAATCCGATGACATATGAATTATCAGAAAAAGGGTATCCTCCTGGAGGCACCAAATCCTGAAAAGTAAATGCGGATGGATTATTTCTGTAGAAAGAAGTCACACCGCCACTCCTAGTTGAAGAGTAAACGGCCATGGCACGTCCCGCTAGCAGTAAATGAGTGGGTCTATGAATGGGATAGTACGCTTTTAAAAACTGAAAAATACCTAATGGGGTACGTTCCCCGTAGGCAAACTGATCGTAAATCTCATCAATATTCACTGTGAGTACATCAAAGCCACCTCCCTCGGGCGAGCTTCGGTGTGCGGCATAGGCTTCTAGGGGATTAGAATATAAAGTGGTCTGTTTTTCAAGTTCTTTGTTCCCAATGATGATATAATTGGCTTCAGGAGCCAGAATATTTCGAAATGTCCGTCTCTGAAGCGTATCAATAGCCACAATTTCGGATTCTTTTTGAACGAGAATTTGACTGGAGTCTTCTTCCACCGAACCGAGAAAAGACATTCCTGATGCAAGAGTTGTGAAGTTCACCTTCTGTGGATTTATTGGATCCGATACTTCAAGTCCTACATATTTATCAGAGACTGAACCAAGTGAAATTCGGCTATTACCAGCTCCTGTGATAAACGTTTCCTCGATTAATTCTCCAGATTCAACTTGCTTTGTGTACTCAATTTTGACAAAACTCAGCGAAACATTATCGACATCTTCAGAACCTGAAGGGAGAACTTGAACCAAAACCTTTCCACTAGGATCAAAATCTGAAGCCAATAAATCAAATGAAGGCTGTGGGTAATCAAAGCCAGAGAAATTCCGGGTACCAAGTAATCTTTGCGAAGAAGAATTTGGCCCAACGGAGATTCTGATTGAATGAGAATTTTCCGACCGTCCCACAAGTCCAATTGAAAGCCTACCTCCAACCCCAGAAGCAAGAATTCCCAATCCATCAAATTCCACGGTGAAGGCCTGTCCTTTTCGAATCAAACCACTCATCCAGCCTTGCCCCCTGTCATAGCTGGAAAGCCTAAAACCGAAAGCGTAACCCACTCCAAGGGAATATTGATCACTAAACACTCGTAACTTTTCAGTCTTATATCTACTTAGTGACGGGATCTGTTCTGTTGGCGTAGGGCGTTGCCCCATCCTTTTGCCAGGCTGGGAATCCACGGTTAGAAAATAAGCCACCGTATCAGAATGGGTATTAAAATATGGATTCGGAATACTATCTGATCCATAGAGTGGGAAATCCAAAGTGGCGTCATTCTTTTTCCCATAAAACTCTATGAAATCTCCAACGTCTAATCGACCATCATTTTCTCCGGAAATAAATACAGCAACTTCCTGCCCTCGATGAAAAATGTGAATATTTCGTGGGTCAAGATTATTGAGATTTAATCCTGATTTTTGGAGCACATCTGGTGCTATTCTATGGATACCATCCTTGCCAGTTTGGATTTTGTAATAGACTTGCTCAAAATTGATCCAGGAGTTGTCCTGCGCAACAGCCTCTAGCCCAAGCATGCTGATCCAAAGGAAGAAAACGAGTACCTTTTTCATTTTTACCATCCTTTAAATTTCCTAGAGTCAGATTCCAACCGCTCCAAACTTACTTTGACACTAAATATATGAGAGTAGGGCGTCTCGGATACATTTCCAATATCGCTCAAAGCATAGTCGATTTGGAAACGATTATTGATCAACACCCCAAGTCCTGCGCTGGGTTGAAAATTGATGGATTCCTCCCCAGTAAAGTCTTTGATATATTGAAAAGTACTCACTCCTGCTCTGAGAAAAGCGAGCCGCTGAAAACCCAACTCCAATCCTACCCTAGGGTCTATACTCATCAAAGAAGAACTGATTAATGTATTTCGCTGTCCGTCAAAAGTAACCTCAAGATCCAATGCTGTCAAAAGCGAAAACTGCTCTCCCATAGTCCAGAGATAGCTGATACTGGGAATGGCCCTTGGCAAGGTCAACTCCAGGGAGTTTACCGGAATTTCATTATTGGTTTGGGAAAAAATATCGCGAACCATTTCTGCATTGTGTGACCAAGCATTGAAAGTGGTGGTGATATCTCGAAGCATTAACCCAGCCGTCAGACGTTCCTTTACATAGAGTGCGCCCACATCGAGGCCAAAACCCCAAGCCTTTGCGAATTTGCCCACATTTCGATGGACAACTTTCGCATTGACTCCCACTTTAAAATGATCCGAAAGGTCTCGAGCGTAACTCAAGAGCAGCGCGTAGTCTGCAGCGTTGAAGAATTGAATATTATTATAATTCAGTGCTCCGTTGGCATCATATAGGAATCGGGTATCAGGAATATCGTCCACACCAAAGCGAATTAAAGACACTGCAACTTGGCTTTCGGTTTTGATAGGGGTAGAAAAACTCAGGTAATCATATTGAGCCACTCCTCCGAAATATTCCGAGTGCATGAGGCTAAACTCATACTTGTGTTCTATTCCCATCAGCGCAGCAGGATTCCAATAGGAAGCGGTTACATCACGAACAGAAGACACTTGAGCCCCTCCCATTCCTAAAGCACGAGCACCCACACCTATGTTTAGGAACTCATTGGAATATTTTGGAGCAATAGACTGGGCGAAGGTAAACTGCTGACTGAATGCCGCAAATAGACTACATAGAACGAATACTTTTTTCCCAATCACAACTCGAAAATAAACTAAATTGACCCACAAGGGAAATCTTGAGAAAATTAATTAAAAAAAGATCAGACTGGTGTACGCCTGCGTACATAATTCTGTCCAGTATTTAACATTTTTTCATTTTTGGAAAACCCAAATTTTTTGGTTCAAAAAAATTCTCAAGTCCGAGGCAAAAATTCAAAAGTACCCTTATTGATCTATTTCATGGTTTTTCCAATAAAAAAGCATCAATTCTGACTTTTTATTACCTAGAATTAGGTAATGCAAGGTAGCAGGTAAAAAACTGGTATCATTTTTCTTTACTAATAGAGCGACCAGAAAAAATACTGGCACCAAAAGCTGAAAAATCACGAAAATATGAATGTTGCAAACACACAGATTCAAATGCGCAAGGGCCTCCTGGAGTTTTGTGTGCTGTACATTATTTCTCGAGGCGAGGTGTATACCTCAGACCTCATAGAGGAATTGACAGCATCCGAAATGATTGTGGTGGAAGGAACGCTATATCCTCTACTCAATCGGCTGAAATCTGCCGAGCTAGTCCAGTACAAATGGGTAGAGTCCGAATCGGGACCACCGAGAAAATACTATTCCATCACAGATTCAGGTAAGGAGTTTTTGAACACCCTAGCCAATACTTGGGAATCACTCGTGCAATCCACAACTCAAATCACCTCAAAGAAATGAAAAAGACCATAAGCATAAATATCAGCGGAATCCTTTTCCACATTGAGGAAGATGGATACGACACACTTCGAAAGTATCTCGAAGCGATTAGCAAGCACTTCTCATCCTATAAGGATAATCAGGAGATCATCTCTGATATCGAAAATAGAATTGCTGAAATTTTTATCAGTAATCTAAAAAACAACAAGCAAGTCATCACTGCTGAAAATGTCGATAAGCTCATCGAGAAGATGGGAACTATCGAGGATTTTTCGGTCAGCGAAGAAGAGCTTGTCGGTGAGAAAGAAGAGAATGAAAGTCAAGAAAATTCTGAAGACTACTACAAATACGTAGCCCCACCAGAGTCTGAGGCAAAAGGCTATAAAAAACTGATGAGGCTTGAAAACAAGAAAATCCTAGGGGGAGTTTGTGCCGGATTTGCGAAGTATTTTGCGATTGACCCACTTTGGGCAAGATTGATTGCCATTCTTTTGCTTTTCAGTGGTAACCTAAACTTCAATTACGATTTCTTCGATTTCTTCCCCTTTGATAATTTCAGATTCAGTTTTGGACTAGGGTTCCTTGCCGTGGTAGCATACGTAGTACTATGGTTGATCCTACCTGTGTCCTACGATATTGAAGAGGATAAAAATATCAAAAAACTCTACCGAAACCCAGATGACAAAGTCTTAGGTGGTGTATCGAGTGGTATGGCTGCATACTTTGGAATCGATGTGCTATACATTCGATTGGCCTTTGTCGTCCTAATTATCGCTGGTGGATCTGGTCTATTGATTTACTTGATCCTTTGGATCATCACTCCTGTGGCGAGTTCGATCACAGAGCGGATTCGAATGAAAGGTGGTGAAATCACACTGGATAATATAGACACAACGCTAAAGGAAAACCTTAACCCTCGTGCTCCAACCCAGACTTCAAGAACCCGAGAAATACTCTTGACACCATTTCGAGTGATTGGTCAGGTGATTGATGCCTTGGGACAAGCATTGGGACCATTGGGTATGTTTATCCTAAATGTAATTCGAGTCATTTTCGGTCTGTTTGTATTCATCTTTGGTTTAGCTATCACAATAGCTCCTCTACTCGCTTTATCGGTTTATTTTGGAGTCCTACAAAGTCCAGATTATCAAGCCTTAATCGATAATTTTCCACTTGAGCTGTTCTCTAATCTAGTACCAATCTGGTTAATTATCGGAGCGTCAATGCTCATGATTATTCCAGGTATCATAATTATACTTTTGGGAATCAGTGTACTTGCCCAAAAAAATCTCATTGGAGGACGATTTGGCTTGGTAGCTCTAGGTCTGTGGCTATTGTGTGTTGGCATTTGCGCCTTCCAAATCCCGCGAATCGTTGCACAATTTAAGTCTGAGAACTGGTACAAAACCGAAGAAGTCATCCCCGTATCTCAAGGAGTGATGATCTTGAAAATGAATGAAATCGGCGAAGAAGCCACCTTTAATAACGTAAACCTTAAATTGGAGGGCAGTGCGGATTCAATGGTGGTCTTGCGTCAAGAGTACTTCTCAAGAGGGAGAAGCAAGGCTGAAGCTATGGAAAATGCAAAATTGATGGATTATCAGTATACACTACTTGATTCTATCGTGACCTTTGAAGAGGGATATGACATATCATCCCTCGACGTGTTCAGAGATCAGAAATTGAATTTGATCCTTGAGATTCCTTATGACCGTCCATTTATTATGGAGCGATCCCTGTTGGATATTCTTCGAAACACCATTTACAGAAATGGCTTCAGATCTGCTGATGTTTCCTATGAGACCGTATGGGCATTCAATGAAGAAGGACTTGTGTGCCTTACGTGTGAGGAAGAAAAGGAATCAGATGAGGAGCTCATTGAGGAGGTTGTCGAAGAAACTGATGTGATCGAGGAGCTCGAAGAGGAAATCATGGAGATTGATAGCGCGGCTATTACCAAGGAAATCAGAGACAGCATTACTAAAGCTAAGTTTGCAGACTCTTATTTCATCAAAAAATAAAAAACCACCACTTCAAAGCAGAGGCATTCTTCGGGATGCCTCTTTTTTTGTATCTTCTCCAAAAGATCAAGAACTATGGATATCACAGCAAAATTTCTCGGAGGTGCAAAATCTGTCACAGGCTCCAAATACCTTATCGATATTGGCGATTTTGAATTTCTGGTGGATTGTGGGCTTTTTCAAGGAAGACGCGCTCTTCGGGACCGAAACTGGGATAAATTCCCAATGCCCTTGCCAGAGATGGAGGCTGTGGTTCTTACCCATGCACATTTAGATCATATCGGTTACCTTCCTAAACTTGTAAAGCAAGGCTTTTCTGGGCCAATATATGCAACAGAAGCCACCGTTGAGCTTGCCAAAATCCTGCTCTTGGATTCAGGAAAGCTCCAAGAAGAAGAGGCCGAATATGCAAAAAAGAAAGGCTACTCAAGGCATAAAAATCCAGAACCGCTTTATACCCAAGAAGATGCAGAAGCTGTATTTCCGCTTTTCGTTGGAAAGCCATTCAACCGTCCATTCGAAATAGACCCTAGAATTCAAGTCACTTTTTATTACGCGGGCCACATTCTGGGTGCAGCATCAGCAAAAATAAAAATCAAAGGAGACAGCCAAGAAAAAACACTCGTCTTCAGTGGGGACCTTGGAAGGTATCATGATCCTATCCTATATCCTCCAACGGTCATTCCCAAAGCAGATGTGATCTGGATCGAGTCTACCTATGGAGATCGAGTATCACCAGCTGTGAAACCACATCATGAGTTAGCGACCTATATCAATCGCACATTTGATCGAGGCGGAGTGGTAATTATTCCAGCTTTTTCGGTGGGTAGAACCCAGCTGGTCCTCTACTATTTGTATCAATTGATGAAGACTGACAAGATCCCAAAGGCTCCGATTTTTCTTGATTCTCCTATGGCCATCAATGCCACAGAAGTGTATGAACAATTTCATCAAGATCATCAGCTTATCGCTGTTCTGGATGAGCGCGATCAGCATCCTTTCCAACACAATCAACTCCATTTCACTCCAAAAGTCGAGCAATCCAAAAGAATCAATGAGCACTCGGGCAATGCCATCATCGTGTCGGCAAGTGGAATGGCCACTGGAGGGCGTGTCTTGCATCATTTGTATAATCGCATCACTTCCGAAAAAAATGCAGTGATTTTTGTCGGCTATCAAGCAGAAGGTACTCGAGGCAGAAGACTAGTGGACGGGGAGCCCTATATCAATATTTATGGCCAAGAATTGGAAGTTAAAGCTCACATCCATCAGATCGATGGCCTTTCCGCTCATGCAGATCAAGAGGAGCTCATAGATTGGGCAGAAGGATTTACGGATAAACCAAAGCTCGCATTTGTCATTCATGGTGAAGAAAAAGCCGCTGAGACACTCGCTGCAAGGCTCAAAGACGAGCTGGGCTGGAATCCGATCATCCCTCAATATTTGGAATCATTTGTGCTATTTGATAATATCTAAATTCACGAAAGATGAAGATAAATCCATTAGGTGTATGCGTAGTATTAATGGCCTTTTTATGTTCCTGCACCATGCTTAAACAGGACGGCCAAGGTGTAAAAGGTCAAGTCACTTGGCTTGAAGGCAACCAAATGCCGAAGGTCACCGAGCAAGCGGAGCAATCTGTAAACCCAAAAGGCACCCCAGTCAAACGAGTGATCTTGATTTACCCACTGACAAAGCTTCAAGATTCAAAAATGGAAAACGGGCTTTTCCAATCCTTAGCCACAGAACCGATCACGCAAGTGGAAACCGATGACAATGGGGCCTTTTCCATTGAATTAGCGCCTGGCTCTTATTCTATTTTCACTAAAGAGAATGAAGGAATCTTTGCCAATAGCTTTGATGCAGATGGGAATATTCAGCCTATAACCATCAAAAATGGCGAGTGGCAGGTCCTTGATATAGTGATAAACTATCGCGCTACCTTTTAGAAATAGTAAATTCTGATTAAATTTTTTCGATTTTTAAACACTGATTATCAGTATTTTATAATTAAAATTAAAATAAATTAACTTTTTTCAGCCCCACATGCAACCAAATTGGATAGAGTCACATCTACCTATTTGAAAGCCAACCAACATGTTTAACAGTACAAATTTTTCGGACGAAGCAGGACTCATCAAGGGTTGCTTGAAGGGCGACAGACTTGCTCAGCGACACCTGTATGAGTCCTACTCCGGAAAATTTTTAGCGATCTGTATTCGCTATTTGAAAGATAGAGAGCATGCTGAGGATGTGATGATCGAAGGGTTTATGAAAATCTTTGAAAAACTTTCCCAGTACCAAGGTACAGGCAGTTTTGAAGGATGGATGAAACGAATCATTGTTACGCAAGCCTTGATGAAGCTCAGAAGCAACAAGCATCTGATGATGGAGGTGAATGTGGAGGATGATACAGCATATCCTGATCATCACTACGAAACAAACCATATGGAAGTGGAAGAGCTAATGAATCTCTTGCAGGCACTTCCAGTAGGTTACCGGACCGTGTTCAACTTGTACGCGATCGAAGGATACTCTCACAAGGAGATCGGAGATCTACTCGGAATCACGGAAAGCACTTCGAAGTCTCAACTCAATAGAGCTCGAAATGTATTAAAAGACAGAATTATTGCCCAACAAATTAAAGAAAGGAAAATCAATGGCTAATCAACCTCAAAACTTGGACAAGCTTTTCGAAGAGAAGCTTAGCCAACATCAAGTAAAGCCAAGCAAACTGGCCTGGGAGCGCCTCGAGAGTCAGCTGCCAAAAAAGCAAAAGCCGGAGCGCAAGATCTACTGGTGGGCCGCAGCAGCAGCCGTCCTAGTATTGATCGTCAGCTACTCCGTCTTCCAGACTTCAGAGCAAACTAGCCAACCGGAATTTGTCGCTGAAACAACTCAGCCTGAAGAAATTACACCTCAAGAAGAATCTCCAAGCCAAACTCCTATCAATGAGGATGCACAAGAAGAAGAAGAAGCAAAAGAAAATATCAACGAACCCCAAAAGCTAAAAAAAGCTGATCCAAGGCCTTCAAAGAAAGAAGTTGTTCCAAATCAATTTACCGCAATGAACGAGAAGGCGGTAGATAAAAAAGAAGAGGCTACCGAAATCGAAATCCCAGAGATTGTGGTCCCAGAGATCGGAATTGACCAGCCTTTAATAGCGGAAGCGGAAATCGAGTTTCCCCTGGATAAAGAAATCGCTACAGCGCAGTCCAATGAAACTTTGATCCAGGAGCCAGCTTATAAAGTGACCATCATTTCTGACGGAATCAAAAGCGAAAAAGACAAAAACCTAATCGCAGGGATCGGCAAAAGAGTCAATCAGGTAGAAGGGCTTCTCGGCAAAGTTGATGAGGGCTTTGGCGAGCTTCAAGATGCTAAAAACAACCTTTTCGCTTCTCTAATTTCTAAAAAAGAGCGAACCACAGAAAAACCATAATTCAAGAAAACCACCAACTTATTTAAACTAAATCTCATGAAAAAGTATCTGCTATTATTCTGCCTTATGGCACTGGTTCAGGTCGGCTTTGCAGGAAGTATGCCCGACACTGACCGCAAAATCTCCTCAGACTCCGTGATCATCGAATTCGGTAAATCCGGTAAAGTCGTCATCATCGTAGACAACAAAGAGGATTTTGACAAACTCAAGCTGATGAACATCAATGAAATTATCAATGAGCTCGATTTAGCTAAGAATGAATCTACTGGCGATCTGACCATTGTAGAAATTCGCGACAAGAATGGCAATTCAAAAGAAGTTGTCAGAGTCAGTGAGGACGGAATGAATACCGAAGTACAGATTGGAGGTATGCGCGTTTTTGTCGATGACTCCGGCGTCAATACCAAAGTCAAGATTCAATCAGGATTGAAGAAGAATTCAGACCCTCCGTTTCGCACCTATTTCAATATAGATCTCGGGGTAAATAACTACCTGGATGGATCAGGAAGCTTTCCGACCTCAGACAATCCATATGCTGTGAAGGGCTGGGGAAGCTGGAATGTGGGCCTTAATTGGATGGCCGCTCAGCGAATCTCAAAAGGTTTTTATTGGGACTTCGGTCTTGGCTTCAACTTCTATAATTTCAAGTTTGAAAACCGGGATTTCCAGGCTGTAAGAGGTGATGAAATGATCGAGTTTACACAAAGAAGTGATGTAGATGGATTCAAAAGCAAGATCTCCGCATCGTACATTATGGCCACATCGATGCTCGAGTTGGATTTCGGGCGCATGAATGACAACGGCAAAAAAGGAATGAGAATCGCAGCTGGGGGCTATGTGGGTTACAGACTCGGTGGCCAATCCAAATTTGTCTATCGTGAAATCGGCGGCTCAGGTAGAAGAAAAGATAAAGAAGCAACAGGTCTCTATCTGAACAATCTCCGATATGGTGTACGTGGCGAAATTGGCTTCAGAAATTTGACCCTATTCACTACCTATGATTTGAATACCCTATTCCAAGAAGGAAAAGGACCAGAATTGAATCCAATCACATTTGGAATTGTATTTTAAAAACTAAACCAACTGGGGAGGATAAGTCCTCCCCGCTTTTTTTACTACGATGAAAACTATACTAACCACACTATTAGTAGCACTTATTCCTATGCTTGGAGTTTTTGCACAGACACAGCCAACTCAGCCTTCAACGCCAAAATCTCCTGATGAGCCCGACACGGTCATCTACACCAATGACAAGACGATCAAAATTTTTGGCAACTCTTGGGCGTATAATAAAACTGAAGATGGAAAATGGGTGCTAGATTTTGAGGCGGATGGCGATGAGAAGGAATCCCATAAATACAAAAAAAATAGATTTCGTGCCGGTATGTCCAATGACATTGGTATTAATATCTGGCCTCAGGATAGCGATGCCCCTCAGGTAAAACCTTGGGGTTCTTGGAATGTGGCTCTCAACCTAAGCGGCATTCAAGAGTTTGGTAGAAATTTTGAAATCAAAACTACTGCCGGAGTAAGCTGGTATAATTTCAAGTTTGAAGACACTAACCTCGTCCCCACAAAAACTCCAGACGGACTCCAATTTCCTGAATTTGCTGGTGACGGGATAGGAACCAAATCAAAAATTTCCGCCTCATATGCTAATATTACCATTCTCCCCACTATCAAAACTAGCAATCAAAAGCTTAGACTCGGAGTAGGTGCATATGCTGGCTACAGAATTGGGGGAAGAGGAAAATTTGTTTACGACGACCTGGATGGCGACAAGCAAAAACTCTATGAAAAATCAAATATGTACGTAGAAGACTTCCGATACGGTCTGCGAGCTGAAATCGGAGTAGGAGATGTGAATTTCTATGTCAACTACGACTTGAACAATCTTTTCCAAGAGAATCTAGGCCCGCAGGTTCAGGCCATTAGTTTTGGAATCACCACTTTTGACATCAACTAAACAACACACATAATGAAATCGAGCATAACTACAAGGACTTCAAAGGACATGAGCCCTAGGATTGTAAGATTACATGTGGCTCATCAAAAACTAAATCAGAATATGAAAACTTATCTAAAACCAATTTTGGCGACAGCCATATTCATTTTGCTCGCATCAGCATCCTTTGCACAAAATGTACTTGTAGATGTGACCAAAAACTACTCAAACATCTCTGTCATTGAGGTAGAGGGCGGTTGGCTTGCTGTAAAATATGAAGGAGGCTCTGGACCAGATGTATCCGTAGATGCCTTCCTCAAATCAAATGACGATGATCAAGACATCGTTTTTGTAACTGTAGGAGACGTGCTCAAAATAAAGTTCGAAAGAAAGAGAAATAATTACTCTTGGAACAACAGCAATGAAGGCTACATACATATCACTGGCCCATCTGATATGAAAGTAGATATAAAAAACAGTTCCGGATCCATTTATGTGGCCAAACTGAGAAGTGAAGAAACTAACATAAGTGTAAGCTCTGGTAAGGTTAAAGCTCAAGACATCGATGGAAATCTAATGATCAAAGCTACATCTGGCAATCTTCAAGTAGACGGTGTAAGTGGTGACGTCATCGCCGGCTTGACGAGCGGTAATGCCGACCTAGTAGATATCAAAGGTAATGCTGATTTCAAAGCGACAAGTGGCTCCCTAGACGCAAAAAATATAGGCGGAAAACTGAACGTGCAATTTACCTCTGGTAATGCCAAATTGGAAAACATTGGCGAGCTAGGTAGATTGAAATTTACTTCTGGAAATATCCGGGCAGAAAATGCTGGGCTTGGATCTGAAACATCCTTCAGCGGGACCTCAGGAAGCTTCAGAGTACAGACTCCATCTAACTTGAAAAACTTTAATTATGATCTCAAAGCGTCTTCAGGATCTGTTAAGGTTGGCTCTACTTCCGGTGGCAAAACACTCAAAATCGACAATAATGCCGAGAGCTGGATCGAAGGATCTATTTCCTCCGGGAGGATCAGTATAGAAAATTAATTAGTCCCAAATTCTAAAAAAAGCGTCGGCAGATTGCCGACGCATTTTTTTATGCGGGTCGCGAAGCTTCGCGAATGATGTCTCCTTCCTTTTTACTCAGTTTCATCATCCGAATAATTCTGTCAGGGCTAGGCTTTGCTAAAGAGAAAAAAACCAGGGTAATCGCAAAAAGAACCACGAATATTGGATTCTTGAAAAAGAGCAACCCTATGGCATCCAAGAGACATGAAAGTGTCAAGAGATGAATCCGTTGCAAAGAAGCTGAAGTATAAATCTGAATCTTACCTATTAAATCTTCAACTCGCTGGATTCCTTGCGTTCGCTTTCGGAAAATCAGAAACTGCGCCAATAGAAAAAACACACCTAAACCAGCTAGCCCAATTTCTACCACTGAAGGCAACTGTGGAAGCTCCCAATTCAGATTTCCGGAATTGTAATACAAATACACCAGGCCAAATAAGGGAAGGCTCAGACCCAAGAGGATCAAGAGCCGCACCTCCACACTTTTGTATAGTTTTCGTATTGCTTGAACTTCCACAACCTATTCGATAGTGACCTTGACATCATCTGTCATAGGTCGAGAAACACAGCAAAGAATATATCCCGCCTCCTTTTCTTTATCGCTAAGTCCTGCATCTTCATCCATCTTCACTTCACCGCTCAAAAGCTTTCCTCGGCAAGCCGTACAAAGACCGCTCTGACAGCTATACGGCATGTCAATTTCTTGTGCCAAACCAGATTCAAGAATGGTCTTGTCTGGGGAAACGGTCACATCATACTCTTCACCTTCCAAGAGCACCTTCACTTGTCTGGTCAGGCCGGATCCTCCTGAAGCTACCGCTTCCTGATGTGCCTGATCCGCTGCTGAAGAGTAAAAGCTTTCACGATGAACCCTGTCTTTCGAAACTCCCTGAGTTTCCATTACCTCCACCGCTTGATCCATAATTCCTTCAGGTCCACATACAAAATACTCAACATCAAATGAACCGTCAGACTCAGCGGCTTGTACATATTGATCGATCAATTCACGAGTGATTCTGCCAGATATTCCTTTCCACTCTGGAGATGCCTGACTTAGAATGTGCACTACTTCAAATTTCCCTGGGTGCTTTTCCACTAGCTGCTCAAGCTGGTCCTTGAAAATAATCTGATCTTCACTTCGGCTACAATAAAGTAAGGTCACTTTAGATTTAGGCTCATTGATAAAGGCTGACTTTAGAATACCCATAATCGGTGTAATCCCACTTCCTCCCGCGATCATTACAAAATGCCGACTATTTTTCGAATGAAAATCAGTGGTAAAATTCCCAATAGGGTTAAGCACATTGATGGTTTTTCCAGGGAATATTTTTTCATTTAAGTGGTTTGAAAAAAGTCCCCCAGGCACTCTTTTTACTGAAATACCAGGAAATGGATCTACAAAAGGTGAAGTACAGAGGCTATAAGATCTTCTCTGCTCTTTGCCCTCAAACTCCATTACCAAAGTCAGAAACTGTCCTGGCTGATATTCCAAGTGCGGATCTGGTTGATCAAAATAAATAGTGACTGTATCAGAGGTCTCCTTGACAACTTCCCTCACTTTCAGCGCGATATAGGGATTTGCTTTGGTTTCTGGTTTTTTCTTTTTGAATAGGTTAAACATGCCTGAGTGGTAATTCTTAAGTCAATAATCGGGTGCAAAAGTAAGCTTCAAAGATGAATAAAGCTTCTAATTCAATTTTTTATCCCTATGTAAACACCACTTTGAACAAGCTGGTTTAGAAATCGTCAATTTATTATGCCCTTTTATGACATAGTTCCTCCATTTTACCTCAGAAAATCTAACTTTGTGATCCTCAATAAAAATCCACCACGCAACAAAGTCAAACCTATCATGGAATTGAATGCACTGACTGCTGTGAGCTCCGTAGATGGACGCTACGCAGGGAAAACCGTCTCACTAAGAGCTTACTTTTCTGAATTTGCCCTAATCAAATATCGAGTACACGTTGAAATCGAGTATTTCATCGCACTTTCAAAAAGCGGCATTCCACAGCTTGCAGATTTTGATGCAGGTCTTTTCAGCAAACTCCGTGAGATTGTCAGTGAATTTTCGCTCGAGGATGCCACAAAAATCAAGGAAACCGAAAAGATTACCAATCACGACGTCAAGGCTGTAGAGTATTTTATCAAAGAAAAATTTGATGAGCTCGGACTGGGGACGTACAAAGAGTTCATTCACTTTGGACTCACCTCACAAGATATCAACAACACCGCCACACCCTTGATGCTGAAGGATGGCTTGAATGCCGAAATCCTACCTACATTGGAGGTAGTGACTCAAAAATTGAGAGACCGTGCCAAGGAATGGGCATTGGTACCCATGCTAGCAAAAACTCATGGTCAGCCTGCCTCTCCTACCCGACTAGGGAAAGAAATTGAAGTCTTTGTGGTACGAATCGAAAAACAATTAGAGCTTTTGAAGCAAGTACCTTTCTCTGCAAAATTCGGTGGAGCCACGGGCAACATGAATGCCCATGTGGTGGCTTATCCTGATGTGGCTTGGAATGATTTTGCAGAAGGCTTTGTCAAAGATTACTTAGGCCTTAGCCGTAGTTTCCCTACCACCCAGATTGAGCATTACGATAACTTAGCCGCTATTTTTGATGGACTAAAGCGAATCAACACCATTCTTTTGGATCTATCCAAAGACGTCTGGCAGTATGTGGCGATGAATTATTTCAAGCAAAAAATTAAAGCTGGTGAAATCGGCTCTTCGGCAATGCCGCACAAGGTGAATCCTATCGATTTTGAAAATGCAGAAGGAAATCTAGGTATTGCGAATGCCTTACTCGAGCATCTTTCTGCTAAGCTTCCTATCTCAAGACTACAGCGTGACCTGACAGATAGCACAGTTCTACGTGTTATCGGAGTGCCTTTGGCACATATGCTTATCTCCTTAGAATCTCTGAAAAAAGGACTGGATAAGCTCGAGCTAAATGATGCTGCTATTTCTGCCGATTTGGAAGATAACTGGGCTGTAGTCGCTGAGGCCATTCAAACCGTACTACGTCGAGAGGGTTTTCCAAAACCATACGAAGCCTTGAAAGATTTGACTCGAACAAACACAAAGATTACTGCGGATTCTATCCGAACATTCATTGATGGACTTGCCGTCTCCGAAGAAATAAAAGTGGAGCTCAGAAAAATTAGCCCCTTCAATTATACGGGTCTATAAAACGAAAGCCTTGACTGTTTCAAGGCTTTAATTTTTTTACTCTGTACCAAATCGATACTCGATCAAATGGCTATACTTTTCACCAGGTCGTAAAATCGGACTTGGGAAATTTTCGTGATGAATCGCATCTGGCCAATTTTGGGATTCCAAGCAGAATCCCCAATGCTTGTCATAGATTACACCATCCGCTCCCGCAAATTCACTCAAGAAATTCCCTGTATAAAATTGTACCCCAACATTGTCAGAGTACATTTCCATTTTCCTTCCTGTCTCAGGATGAACGACCGTGACAAAGTGAATCAAATCTGCTGAAGGCTCATTCTTCATTACCATATTGTGATCAAAACCTCCCCCGTTAGCGGCAATTTGATCACCCAAGACTTTTAGCTCCCTGAAATCAAAAGGTGTCCCATCCACGGGCCGAACTTCACCCGTCGGGATCAATTCATCATCAACCGGGGTATACGCAAATGCATCAAATTGGAAAACATGATCTTGGACATCGCACTTCATTCCTCCAAGGTTGAAATAAGTGTGATTGGTGAGATTCACCAAGGTCGCCTGATCCGTTTCTGATTCAAATCGAATCCGCAATACATCATCCAAAGTTAGCTCCATCCATAATGTGGTGTTGAGATTGCCGGGAAACCCTTCCTCCCCATTTTGGCTCAGGTAAGTCATTTTTACACCAATAATGGAGTCATTCGAATAGGGCTCCGAATCCCAAACCTTTTTGTTGAAACCTTCCAAACCACCATGGAGCGTATTTTCTCCATTATTTTTGGCGAGGGTATATGTTTTGCCATCAAGGGTAAAACTCCCATCCGCTATCCGATTAGCTACTCGGCCGGCAGTGGCACCAAAGAAGGGATTTGGTTTAGTCAAGTAATCGGCAACATTATCAAGAGTCAAAGCAATATTTTCAACCTTACCAGATTTGTCTGCAGTCCAGATTCGGGAAATTAATCCCCCATAATTACTCATCTCCACTTGCATTTTGCCATTATCCAGCAGATAGCTGAAGACTTCTTGCTCTCCGATCTGAGCGACCTTTTCTACTTTTATAGTCAGTTTCACTTCTTCAGTCATTTCTTCTTTTTGAGTTTCTGCTGGTTCGCACCCCATGTTTATCCATCCAAGGAGGAAACACAAGGCGAGGATTACTTTTGAATTTTTCATTGTCGTGTTTTTAGAAAACTACTTTCGGAGATGATTGATCTCTATTTTTTCAAGCTCCTCTTGAAGTCGATTTTGGTCAAAAAACTTTCCTCGCATCACTACTCCAATGGGCTGCTGCATGGTCTCGAGATTTTCTAGCGGATTTTTTGAAACTAAAACAAAATCAGCTGCCATTCCTTCCTTGATCATTCCCCACTCCGACTCTTTACTCATGTATTGGGCGGGTACCACGGAACCTGTTTTGAGAATTTCATAATTCGACATCCCGGCATCTGACATCAATTTGATCTCGTGATGAATAGAAAAGCCAGGAACATTGAAAACCTGCGGTGAGTCAGAAGACATGATCATGGGTACGCCCGACTCGTGCAGCGCAAGGAAAAGCTTTCTTCGGAAAGCTAAATAAGGCGCCACATACTCCTCATCAAGCATTCCCGCTCTTTCCAGTTGGGACTTGGTATTCACCCATTGCTGAATTAATGGGCCTGGCAGATATTTCATCTCAGGGGCCTTTCGAAATTCTTCTGCAGGTATGTACCCGAAATAGCGATCAAATAGCGTCAAAGTTGGTGCGATGTAGGTGCCTGTTTGGAGAGTTTGTTCAATTAGGCCTGGGAGTTTTTCAAGCTCCACTTCACCCACTAGTTTTAGATTAAAAGGACCTGAAGTCGTGGGATCAATAACCAAATCATTGGGCAACAAAGCCTCTAAATATCCATCCATGTGCTCTACAGATTTAAAACCACTGGAAAGAGCATTGTCCAAACCTACTGCCAAAGGCACATGCCCCCCAAAGGGAATGTCTACAGATTTGGCCGTTTTTGAGATTTCCCACATCTCGTCTAGCTCCACACCGGGGTGTATTTTGAGATGATCAAAACCAGCAGCTTTCTGTTCACGAACCATTTCTGCTGCTTGATCCGGACTGCTCACCGAATTTCCATTGAAGGAAGGTCCTGAAATGAATACCCTCGGCCCATCTGTTTCGCCAGAATTTACTCGGCTCCTGAGATCAATATGCGTAGGATGCCCCAGCATACTTCGGATTCTCAATACTCCATTAGCGAGATAAAGCCACATGGATTCCTGCTGAAGTTGGGTGCTCCCATCATTCGCCACAGGCAAATGCGCATGAAACTCCGCAAGACCCGGAAAGACGTAGGCACCTTTACCATCGACCAGATTTGGGCTAGCCATGCGCGGTGTTTGGGCATTAAGTGGAATGATTTTATCGATTTTCCCATCAACTACGTAGATGGCGTGATTGGAAAGCACTTCCTCACCATCCATAGTCACAATATTGACATTGGTAATGAGTAATTCTTGACCCTGAACGGATAGAGAACCAAGGAGAATCATGCAAAACCAATATACTTTAAGAAGTTTCATAACAATTATGATTTGTTCATTTCTGAATTTCGCCCTTTCATCCCTTTAATACAATGGCCCAGTGAAAATAAAAGCAAGACAAAGATTAGGAAGTAATCTGCGATTCACTTGAGTCAAAGATAAACTTCATAGCATGTTTGAGCATTTCTCCAGGCGAATCTTCAATGGAGAGTTTCAATCCATAAGTAGGTTCCTCCCAGGTGGCAAATTGTGAGTCCAGCATTTCTGCTTTCATGTAATGGTTTTTTCGAGCTAGCATCCGTTCCCAAATCAGATCCCGATGACCTTTCAAATGAATCCATTTGATATTCGGGTCCACTTGAAGGATGCGGCGATAGGACTCTTTGAGTGCCGAGCATCCTAGTACAGCTCCTCCAAACTTTTGAGATTTCGTTAATTTTTCGGCCAGTTTTTCGAGCCAAGGCTGTCGATCCTGGTCATTGAGAGGCTGACCTTGGCTCATTTTTTCAATGTTTGATTTTGGGTGAAAATCATCTGCATCGTAAAAAGGAATTCCTAATTCTCGGCTGATGAGTACCCCCATAGTAGTTTTCCCAGTACCTGACACACCGGTGATGATGATTAGCATATGCGGAAATTACCAAAATTTCCAAAAACGTAAAGACCGACTAAAACTTTTGCAAAAATGAGATTCAGACTTTTTTGAGGAAAACGAATTTCATCAGACACTTTATTAAATTTTTTATAAAAGTATTATTTATTTGAAAACTTTTTTTACATTTGTCAAGAAGTAGAAAAACATAGTAAAACTGATTTAATCAAAATAATATTTTAATTATATCTAGAATGAACTTCTAATTCCATAATTAGAACCCTAGACCTGAAATGTTATTTGATTTCACCCTGGCAAAACAGACTTAAACCGATTTAAATCGTATGCTCACAAATTATCCGCTTTCAGAAGTAGAAAAAGCATTCCTCAAGGAATCAGGAGTAGACAAAATCACTACACTCATCCCATATCTGATGGTAGACAATTTCCCGAAACTGGGGTTATTGACTGCCTGTAGATTCTTGGAATGGGCCGCAGCAAACCCAAATGGAGTTATCTCATTACCTACAGGAAGAACGCCTGAATTTTTCATCAAGTGGACCAAGTTTCTTCTAGAAAATTGGGATAATAAAAAGGGGAAGGAAATCCGTGAAAAATATGGGCTAGCTCAAACTAGCAAGCCTATTTTAAAGGATTTGACTTTTGTACAAATCGATGAATTTTACCCCATTTCCTCCAAGCAAGCCAATAGTTTCTACGACTATGTGAACAAATTTTATCTCGAGGGTTTTGGCCTCTCCAAAGAGAAAGCTATTTTAATCAACTCAGATGAAATCCCATTGGCACAGGGTCTATCCTACTCCGAGGTTTTTCCTGATTTGAAAGTGGACCTTTCCTTAAGATTCAGAGATCCCAACACCCCACTTGAAAAATTACAACAAGAGTCTATTTACAAGATCGATCAGTGGTGTGGGGAATACGAGCAAAAAATTCGAGATGCAGGAGGCATAGGTTTCTTTTTGGGAGGAATTGGCCCAGATGGACACATCGCATTCAACACTCGAGGCTCTCACCTTTTCTCCGTCACTCGACTCACAGAGACTAATTTTGAAACTCAAGCTGTCGCCGCTGGAGATTTGGGAGGCATAGAAGTATCGGCAAATCGACTGGTGATCACCATTGGACTGGACACCATTGTGTACAATAAGGATGCAGTGGGAATAATTATCGCAGCTGGAGAAGCCAAGGCAGGAATCGTGAAGGACTCACTAGAGACCAAAATGACAAATGTCTATCCTGCTACGGTGCTTCAGAAACTCAAAAACGGTCGTTTTTACCTCACGAGAGGTGCAGGAGTACAGCTCACAGACTCTGTGGATGCTTTTTATGAAAAGGGAGAATGGACCTGGGCTAAAACCGAAAGATCCGTCATGGATCTTTGTAAAAAGATTAAAAAGTACGGACATCGACTCACACTTTCCGATCTTAAAAACGACAAATATACACGCCTGATTCCGGATCTTTCTGAGGATACGGTTAATCAGGTAATCAAAAGCATAGATGCTAAAATTGCCAAAGGTCTAGAGCAAGAAAAAGATGAAGTATTGCTGCACACTGGACCGCATCACGATGATATTTCTTTGGGAATTCTGCCTCATATCACTCGTCAACTGAACGAGCCGAGTAATGAAGCTCATTTCTCGGTACTGACATCTGGTTTTACAGCGGTTACAAATTCCTTTGTGATCGACACCTTGCAGCACACCAAAAAGTTGCTTGATTTGGACAAAATCCAAATGGTGAATTACAGTGACTTTTTCACTGTAGGTTACTCCCTGAAAACGGACAAAGATGTCTATCATTTCCTTACTAATGTGGCTTCCGAAGAGCCTGAGGAAAGGCTTCGCGGACTTTGCCACCGCGTGGTACGTGCTTTGGTTATTGTTTTCGAAATCCAAAACAAGGTCAAGCTTAGAGAAACGATCAATGATGTGATCAGTATCTTGAAGAATAGCTACGACGGAGAAAAGAACCCTTCAAAGATTCAGAAATTGAAGGGGATGATCAGAGAGTTTGAGGAAGAATTGGTTTGGGCTCATTTTGGTGTACAAGTGAAGAATGTACACCACTTGAGACTTGGTTTTTACACAGGAGATATTTTCACCGAGCAACCAGACAAGGACCGGGATGTGGAGCCAATCGTAGAAATGTTCCGAAAAGTGAAACCGACAAAAATCAGTTTGACATTGGATCCGGAAGGGTCAGGGCCAGACACGCATTACAAAGTACTTCAAGCTACCGCCGCCGCTGTGAAGAAATGGGGCGAAGAGCATGACACGAGTGATTTGCGAATCATCGGCTACAGGAACGTTTGGTTTAAATTCCAGCCTTATGAGGCAAATGTAATCGTACCCGTGTCCCTTGGTGACTTATCCGTCATGGAAGACTCATTTGCAAATTGCTATCTCAGTCAAGTGAATGCGTCTTTCCCAAGTTATTCACACAATGGGAAATTCAGTACCGTCGCCAAAAGAACTTGGGTAGAACAATTGGACAATGTGCAATTGCTACTTGGTAAAAACTTCTTTTATCTTCACGAGCGTGCAGAAGTGAGAGCTAGTCATGGCTTGATCTTCTTCCGAGACATGAATGTGGACGAGTTTTTGTCTACGGCAAGAGAATTAGAAAAATCAATCGAAGGAATGTTGTAAATCACCCTTATAACAAAGAGAATCGGCTTGAAAAAGCTGATTCTCAACTTTCAAACCTATTAACCTATTTTTGCAGAATGAAGCAGGCCATTTTGGGATTAGACATCGGAGGAACAGGAATCACCGCGGGTGTACTTATTGACGGTCACCTAGAAGATGTTCGCCATATCCCGACCCCGGCCAAAGAATCGCAAGAGTTCGTATTAGAAACTATTGCTGAGTTCATTCAAACCTATTTACACCATGATCTTTTTGGGATTGGGATTGGTATCCCAGGACTTGTAGATGTGAAAAATGGCATTGTGCTCAATCTCTCAAATATCCCATCATTTCAGCATGTATTGCTTCGCGAATTTCTAGTCAATCGTTTTGGCAAGCCAGTTTCTATAAATAATGACGCAAACTGCTTTGCACTCGGCGTCCAAAAATATGGAGTTGGCAAACCCTTTTCTTCCCTAGTCGGGATTACGCTTGGGACTGGTGTCGGAGGTGGAATAGTGATCAATGGACACCTCTATTCTGGCGCCTATTCGGCTGCTGGAGAATGGTGCAGTGCGCCCTACCTAGATCAAGATTTTGAATACTATTGCAGTGGAAAGTTTTTCATCCATGAGCATGGCAGCAAACCAAAGAATTTGGCTAAAAAAGCCATTGCAGGCGATCCTGCAGCGATCAAAGCTTTTGAAGAATATGGCCATCATTTAGGAGAATTGATCAAGCATATTTTGTATGGACTTGCCCCTGAGGCCATCGTTTTGGGAGGATCCATCCGCAAGACTTACCCTCTTTTTAAAAATTCTCTTCATAAATCTCTCGAAAGTTTCCGGTACCCAAAGGTTATTGAAGGTCTACAGATTTTACTTTCTGAACTGGACGAAACGGCAATTCATGGCGCCGTTGCTTTGGTGGAAGATGAGTTAGAAATTGTTGGTACCCTGAGATAGATCTAGGGAGGATTTAGCTCTGTTTGCTATACTTTTTTGACTGCAATTGCTTTTCTTGATGAAAAATAATTGCCTATGACCGCACCATCCACCCTCAAAGTAGCCCTTGCACAAATTTCCGCCGTTTGGCTAGACAAAGACCGCACTCTTCAAAAAGTATTGGACTCAATGGAAAGTGCAGCTAACGAGCAGGCAGAGCTCATCGTTTTTGGAGAGGGTTTAGTCCCAGGATATCCCTTTTGGCTTCCCATCACCCATGGCACAGCTTGGGACGATCAAATACAAAAAGAGATTCACGCACATTATGCAAGGCAATCTGTGCAGATCGAAAAGGGAGATTTGGTCCAAGTCTGTTCACTAGCTAAAAAACTCAAACTCGCAGTCTACCTCGGGATCATCGAGAGACCAAGCGATCGAGGTGGCCATAGTTTGTATTGTAGCTTGGTTTATATCTCAGCAAATGGCGAGATTCGCTCAGTACATAGAAAACTTCAGCCCACTTATGACGAGCGCTTGACTTGGTCTCCCGGCGACGGAAATGGTCTTCAAGTGCATTCTTTGAAAAATTTTACTGTTGGAGGGTTGAATTGCTGGGAAAACTGGATGCCTCTAGCTCGAACGGCGCTGTATGGCCAAGGGGAAAATCTCCACATTGCAGTATGGCCAGGTGCAGTCAGAAATACAGAAAACATTACACGGATGATTGCTCAGGAAAGTCGCTCTTTTGTTATTTCGGTCTCTAGCCTGATGCGTAAAACGGACTTCCCTGCAGACACCCCTCACCTCGAACTGATTCTTAAAAATTCGCCAGACGTACTGGCAAATGGGGGTAGCTGCATTGCAGGGCCGGATGGGAACTGGGTGATGGAGCCCAAGGCTGACCAAGAGGGCCTTTATTATGCCACTTTGGATTACAATCGTGTCTTGGAAGAGCGCCAAAACTTTGATCCTGTTGGTCATTATTCCAGGCCCGATGTGCTTGAATTGACAGTCAATCGACAACGCCAACATTCAGTTAGATTCAAAGACTAATGAGGCACTAATAGTGTGAATTATCCCGAACCCTTTAACCTGATAGCATGCGATACTCCTTCATCCTCAGTTTTATTTTGATAGTTCCCCTTTGGTCGTGTAGTCAAGATAAGGTCATTGCCGAAATAAATTCGGGAGCGCTTCAGGCCCAAATTAATGATAAGGGGGCTTTTGTAAGTTTTACTGACTCTAATACGGGCAAGGAGTACATTTCGGTGGATACCCTCAGTCCTGTGCTGTCATTAAGAATTGACGGTAAATTTCAGACTCCAAATTCAGCGAGGTATGAGTCAGAAATTATAGAATTGGACTTTGATGAGGGCCTTGTCGCCAAAGTCAAGTTAGAAACAAAGGAAGATTATTTCACCCTAGAACTCCTGTCTCTTAGCGAGATCGATCGAGTAGATATTGCCCAATGGGGTCCGTATGGAAGTACAATCGACGGGGTGATTGGCGAGACTGTGGGGGTGGTTCGAAATGATGAATTTGCGCTAGGTATTCAATCCTTGAATATCAAAACCCTTGGAGGCTACCCTTGGAATGAAAGTGACCGCATGCCTGCTTTCGATATTTTCCGTGAGGGGGACTCGAATAACATGAGGCCGGAATCCGATGGCTCCGTACTTTATCGAGTGGAAGCCGCAAAACCAATGAACGGTGGAAGCAGCCTTCAGGCCTACACTCGAAATCGATCCAAAGAAAGAGTTTTTGAGGATTTTAATCATGAAAAAATCCTTGCTCCAGCCTACGATGACGGAGGAGTAGTTGGATCCAAAATCGCCATTTTCGGGTCTCATGTCGACTTGGCTTTGCAAACTATAGGGACCATCGAAATCGTCGAAGGACTTCCTCACCCCATGATCGATGGCGAATGGGCAAAAACATCGAAGAAGGCTAGTTCTGCCTATTTAATCACCTCATTTACCGAAGCTAATGTTGAGGATGCCATTGCACTCACGAAAAAAGCTGGGCTAGAATATTTATACCATTATGGCAAGACATTTGAAAGCTGGGGACATTTTGAATTGTACAAAGGAGAATTTCCAAATGGAAGGGCCAGCCTTCGCAATTGTGTAGAATTGGCGGAAGCTCAAGGAGTAAAAATAGGCACACATTGTCTCTCAAATTTTGTGCAAACCAACGACCCATACGTCACTCCCATCCCTGATCCGAGACTTGCCAAAGTAGGAACATCCACAATCACCTCAAGAGTCGAAGCAAGTGATCGTGAAATTCCTATCGCCTCAGCAGATTTTTTCAATCAAATGAAGAACAACAACCTTCAAACCGTGATGATAGGCGAAGAATTGATTCGGTACGGCTCTGTTTCTAAGACTGCACCTTGGAAACTTCTAGACTGTCAACGCGGTGCTTTTGGTACCCAAGCAATCGCTCACGAAGCCAATAGCCAGATCGGTAAACTACTAGATCATGGGTACAAAGTCTTTCTGACTGAAGCTTCATTGACCGAAGAGATGTCAGAAACACTGGCAGAATTATACAATGAGACTGGACTTCGCCAAATTTCATTTGATGGCCTCGAAGGAAATCGATCCACCGGTCTAGGAACCTACGGTGAAAGCCTGATGCCTTATACTTGGTATAATTCCCTTTCTGACGAACTAAAAGAGCATCTCATTATCGATGCAAGTCGTACCACTCACTTTTTCTGGCACATTTACACACGAATGAATTGGGGAGAGCCTTGGTATGCAGGTTTTCGGGAAAGCCAGACCGAATACCGATTTAATAATCAGGCATATTTTCAACGAAATTATATGCCAGGAATGCTAGGATGGTTTAAGCTGACTCCCCAAACGAGCATTGAGGACATTCAATGGATGCTAGCCAAGTCCGCAGGGTATGATGCCGGATATGCACTTGTGGCAGACCTTCCTGATGTCAATAAAAATGGAAATTCTGAACAAATTTTGGCCCTTATTGGAGATTGGGAAAAATTACGACTTTCTGGTTCGTTTTCAGAAGAGCAAAAAATGCTCATGAGGGATACTGAAAGTGAGTTTGCCATCAGCAGAAAAGATTCCGACACTTGGAACTGGCGCGAAATATACGCCGACATCTTTTATCACAAACACAAAGTCAGACAGCCTGGAGAACCTCTTTCTTCCTCCTTTACTTTTGAAAATCCTAGCGCTGATCAGCTCATCAACTTTGATCTCAAAGCTGAGAATAGTTCAGTAAATCAAATTACAATTGAACTGAATAATTTCAAGAAAATCGAAATTCCTTTGTACTTAGATTCTGGACAAATTTTGCGCTATGAGGGGGGAAATAAAATGGTCCTCCTAGATGAAAACTGGAACGTCATCAAAGAAATGGATACGGATCCTTCTCTTTTCGAAGTGAGATCAGGCGAAAATACAATTGTAATAGATGGCACTTTCGAAACACAAAATGAAGACAGCCAACTCAAACTGGAAGTGAAAACTCAAGGTTCACCCGTAGAAATCAGGCTGAAATCTTAAGCTCAGAAATCAGGCTATTCTAACTGTTTATCCCTAGACCAAAGGTCTCAAGTTGAATATCTGTCAAACCCTGAACCTTCACCGGTTTACCGGTTTCAATGCTATTTCGCGCAGCAATTCCTACTAAAATGGACATAGCTCCATCACGACTACCTGCGGACTGTCGATAGGGATCGGCCATGCTGGGATCCTTGAAAAGTTTATCTTTTAGTCGAGTGTCTCCTCCACCATGTCCTCCCCCACCGTGAGGGATAGTGATGATCTCGCGTTCCCCAAAATTTGAAGTCAAATGAATCTCATCTTCAGCTTTTTCCTCCCAAGGCTGGCGCTCTTTGATCCAGGCCTCTAGTCTGCCTTTGGTGCCATTGAATGCGATTCTATAGCCTTCATAAGGAGAATAGGTCGTTAAGGAGTAACTAACCTGCACTTCATTTTTGTATTTGATCTGCACAGCCATTTTATCATAGATGTCAATGTCCTCTCTGAAAACACAGCCATCTCGATGATAGCCGTCATACTTTTCGTTTTCGGCATAAAGCTTCATCAAATGTTCATTTCGTGTAATATCCCAGTGGAAGTCACAGGTTTGGGCATGCACACACCCTCTACAAGTGGTGCCACGGAAGGGACCATTTTTACCATAAAACTCCAACTTCCCATACGCGAAAACTTCTTCCGGATCGGAATTAATCCACCAGTTTAATAAATCAAAATGATGTGTGGATTTGTGAACGAGAAGTGATCCACCAAACTCTTTTTTCCTATGCCATCTACGGAAGTAATCAGCTCCATGGTAAACGTCTAAATACCAATGGAAATCCACCGAGGTCAAGTCACCGATCGACCCATTCCGAAGTAGCTCATAAAGTTTTTGTCGATGTGGAGAATAGCGATAGTTGAAGGTGACGATAAGTTTTTTACCAGATCGCTTTTCGGCATCCAAAATTGCTTGGCATTTGAATTCATCCGTGGTCATGGGTTTTTCGGAGATCACATTCATTCCGGAATCCAAGCCTTTGATAATGTATTCGTGATGGGTACTATCCATCGTGGTAACGATCAATACATCTGGCTTTGTCTCATTGATCATTTCATCCGCATCCAAATAGGTCGGACAATCTGTACCAATATACTCTTTCCCGTAAGCAAGCCTACCTTCATTTATATCACTAAGTCCGACAAATTCCACTTGATCTTTGTACACCCGCATTACATCTCGTCCAAACATGCCACAGCCTCTGATACCTGTGCCAACTAGGGCAATTCTTAATTTTGCTGCGGGCTTATCGTGAAGAGTCAAAGCTTCTGCAATGGGGTGGACAAAAAATGAACCGGCGAGCAAGGATCCTGTTGTGGCAATAAAATCTCTGCGTGATTGCTTTTGATCAGAGGTCATACAAAATAGGTTTTAGCGTTTGTAGAAATATAATGAAATCCTGCTAGACAAAGGTCCTATTTTGAGCTTTTGGAGAACCTCAAGGATAAATGGCATAAAAAAGTGAAATACCCATGGTTTTGAAGTATTTTTAAGGCTCAAACCTATTTTAATGAATTCCTCCCTTTCGCTAAAAGGTCTATTCAGGATCAGCCGTCCGATCAATTTGTTGATTGTCGCGTTGGCGCAGCTGATGGCAGCTCATTTTTTGGTGGAAACCAACGACTTAGGATTGCCCGTTCTTCAAGATTACAAGCTTTATATCCTTGTTCTTTCTACTGTGATCATCACCGCTGCCGGGTACATGATCAATGACTATTACGATGTAAAAATAGACTATGTCAACCGTCCTCATGAAGTGGTTGTTGGCAAGGGTATCAAGCGACGAGTGGTTATCGTATTGCATAGTATTTTCAATTTTGCTGGAATCGGGTTGGGATATCTGGTTTCTCCAAGAATTGCCTTGTTCAATTTCTTTGCGGCATTTTTGCTTTGGCTCTACAGCAATGAACTCAAAAGACGACCTTTCATAGGGAATCTTACTGTAGCATTCCTTACCGGATTGGCTATTTACCTGGTTGCGATCTACTATAGAAAATCAGAACTTTTGATCTTTACCTATGCGGTGTTTGCTTTTTACCTCAACCTCATTCGAGAAATAATTAAAGACATAGAAGATCGACCGGGTGATAGAAAGCATGGATGTAGAACGCTCCCCATTGTTTTTGGCTTTCGCCGAACAAAACAAGTAATTTTTATCATTGCAGCCTGTTTTGTGATTTCTATAGTCCTAATTTCCCTATCCTTAAACCAACCTGAGCTTTTCTACTACTTTGGGGTGCTGGCAGTCTTTTTCATTTATTTTATGCTAAAAATCTATCAAGGAGACCGCAAAGAGCATTTTACTAGACTCAGTTTGTATGCGAAACTATTGATGCTAGTTGGCACCTTGAGTATGGCATTTCTCTAGGATATTGTTTCAAAAACCTCTCGGTTTTGTTAATTTTCATCTTAAGCGCAAATCCTCATACCCTTATTTTGTTATCCATGAAAAGCTTTTCCTTCTTTTTTGCTTGCTGTCTCACACTTTTTGTCTCTCCACTTTTTGCTCAGCAGGAAGATTTTAAAGTCATCGAAGGCAGGATATTCAGTGAGTACCATAGCCAATATAATACTGGAGCTGCCGACAAGGAATCAAGCAACTACTTGGCCTCAATGGCCGATAATGGCAGCTGGCCAGACTTAAATTACGCCTCTAAATCTATGACTGGATGGCCCGCTGATAAGCATTTGAAACGCCTTGGCATCATTTCAAGATCCTACATTAAATCCAAAAGCAAGTATTTCCAAGACCCTGAAGTACATGCCAAAATCGTCAAAGGGCTGGAATATTGGACTTCCTTGAGCCCAGAACCTACCTCTGATAATTGGTGGTGGACCAGCATCAGCGTTCCGAAGGAAGTGGGCGGAATCCTGATTCTCATGCGGAGAGGCAAGGAAGGAATCTGTAAGCCACTTGAGAACAAGATGCTGGAGTGGATGAACAAATATGTCTCCATTTACAAAACACCAGGCTCGGATGGATCAAACCTCACTGACATTGCCCAGCACATGATTATGCAGGCGGTATTGACGGAGAATAGTGATCTCTTGAAGGAGGCAGTAGATGTAACTTCCAAATCCATCAAAATATCAAACGGGGAAGGTATCCAACGTGATTTTTCTTTTCACGCCCATGGGCCGGAACTATACATCCATGGGTACGGCCGCGAGTACCTTCTAGGAATACGGAATGTAGCCGTCTATGTCAAGGATACGCAGTTTGAGTTTAGCAAAGATCAAATTGCTCTCATTTCCAATTTTATGAGAAAAGGATACCTCAATGTAATTCGTGGTAAATACATCGACTATGCTGTGATCGGACGTGGCATAGCACGATCTAATAATACAAGAACCAATGCTAGCCTTGTAGAGCAGATCAGGGATATAGATATCGACGAGCATCGAGCCGAATATGATCAGGCCATCGCCAGAATAAATGAAGATGCTGACCCTGGGGCCGGAGTTAAGCCTTCCAATACTAACTATTGGAGATCTGATTACATGGTTCACAACCGACCAGAGTTTATGGTCAGTGTAAACAACGCTTCCTCAAGAAGCATTCGCACCGAGTCAGGTAACGGAGAAAATCTCAAAGGCCATTGGCTTACGGAAGGAGCCATGTTTATCGCCATGCGGGGAAATGAATATTACAATATTTTCCCAAACTGGCAGTGGTACAGGATTCCGGGCACTACTACCCCAGAGAATAAAAATCTAAAGAAGCGAACCAATTGGCATGCGAAGAGCGGAAATGCAAGTTTCGTCGGGGGTGTAAGTGACGGCCTAAATGGCGTTTCCGTTTATAAAATGAATGATTATGAGACTAAGGCCCAGAAATCCTGGTTCTTTTTCGATGATATCATAGTTTGTTTAGGCACAGGAATTTTTGGTGATAGAAGCGAAAAAATAGGCACTACATTAAATCAGGTGCATCTCCGGGGAGATGTTTGGGTAGCAAAAGATTCAAACTTTGACAAAATACCCAAGGGATTACAAGAGTATAAAGATGGGGTGAAGTGGGTCTATCATGACGGTGTGGGTTACTACTTTCCTTCTGCCCAAAATGTTGTCCTTTCTGCACAAGTCCAAAAGGGCTCCTGGTCAGAGATCAATTCCAATTCATCAGCCAAAACCATCGAGGCGGAGATTTTCAATCTTTGGATTGACCATGGAAGCAACCCCAAGTACAAAAGCTATGAATACATGCTTACACCTGGCGTAGCAGACTACCAGACAGCATCATCTAAGCCCGTAGATAAAATCAAAATCTTGAGCAACAAGACCTTTGCACAAGTCGTAAAGGACGAGCGAAAGGATCTCTACGGAATGGTTTTCTACGAAAAAGCCAGCTTTGAGTGGGATAATAACAAAGTCAGCGTTAATCAACCTTCGTTAATTCAACTTCAGCGTGTGGATGAAAAAACATGGAAAATCCATGCTGCTGAACCTACCCAAACGCTCAAAGGAAACCTCGTTGTAAGTATTCGTCTGGAAGGAGTGGATAAAACGGTGACTTTCAAACTGCCTGAAGGGGATTTGGCAGGGTCCACCGTTTCACAGACTGTTGAATTTTAAACACGAGTTTGTTAGCAAACATTACAAAAGAAAATTCTTCATCCATCTTTAGTAGAGGATCTCTTTAAATATCGATTGTATCAAAAATGAACGCGAGCAAACTTATCGTCGTCAAAATTGGGTCAAATGTACTCACCAGGTCCGATGGAAGTCCAGATCTAGATCGGATGGCAAGCCTTGTCTCGCAGATTCAAAACCTCAAGACCAAGGGTAAAAAAATAGTGCTCGTGAGCTCAGGTGCAGTGGCATTTGGTAGACAAAAAATCAGCTTTTCTAAAAAACTCAATCCAATCCTCAAAAAACAAATTTGGGCGGCCACCGGTCAGATCTCCCTCATTCATGAATACCAAAAACTCTTTGGCAAGCACCAATCATATTGTGCACAAATCCTAGTTACCAAAGAAGATTTTCGAGATAGAAAGCACTTCTTGAATATGAAAGGATGCATCGAGGCGTTACTGGATCAGGGTATTATTCCTATTATCAATGAAAATGACACGGTGACCGTAACAGAGCTCATGTTTACCGACAATGACGAACTAGCTGGCTTAACCGCTGCCATGATTAATGCTGACACGCTGATGCTTCTCACGAACGTCGACGGAATTTTCACAGGAGACCCAAATAAGCCCAGTTCTGAATTGGTATCAACAATCAATTCTAAAACTTCTTCAGTCAAAGAATTCATTAGCGCTAGTAAATCCTCCTTTGGTCGAGGCGGTATGCTGACCAAATATGCCATGGCAAAAAAGTCGGCTAACCTCGGAATTCAGGTTGTGATCGCGAATGGGAAAAGAGATGGTGTGCTAGGCCTTTTGGAAGGAGAAGATTTACCTCACACTTGGTTTGAGCCAAAAGCTTTGAAACATGGTGTGAAAAAATGGTTGGCACACGGAACGGCCTACTACAAAGGTCAGGTTAAAATCAATGCAGGTGCCAAGGCATCCTTAACCTCCAGCGTAATTCGAAGTCTTTTGCCCATTGGGATTTTAGCTATAGAGGGTGAGTTTTCTAAGGGAGACATCCTCCTCATTACGGATGAAAAGAGTGAGCCGATTGGGCTGGGCCGGGCGGAATACAATGACAAGCTGGCCAAGGAACGAATCGGTCTCAGCCAACAAAAAGCACTAATTCACTACAATTACCTCTATCTTTTTGATCATGAATGAGTACCAATACATCTTTGAAGATGTTAAAAATGCCAGCCATAAGCTACTCGGGGTTTCGAATGAAACAATCAAAAAGGTTTTGTCAGATTTGGCAGAATTAGCTTCTGACCAATCTGAGTTTTTGATCGCTGAAAACAGAAAAGATCTCGATCGCATGGTTCCGACGAACCCAATGTATGATCGCTTGCTTCTGGATGAGAATCGAATCCAAAATATTTGCGATGAGATTCATCAAGTGCTTAATTTACCAAGTCCCCTACATGAGGTCTTGGAAAGTAAAACCCTAGACAATGGACTAGAGCTCAAAAAGGTGAGTGTTCCGCTTGGAGTGATTGGCGTGATTTATGAAGCCCGACCTAATGTCACCTTTGATGTTTTTGCACTTGCCATTAAATCAGGGAACGGTCTGATTTTGAAAGGTGGTTCTGACGCTGAATTTTCCAATTTGGCCATTATGCTACTGATCCACCGAGTACTCGAAAAAAACAATATACCTCAAGAAGCCTTTCAGCTTTTACCTACAGATAGATCTGCGACCAAGGCACTTCTTGAAGCTGTGGGCTTGGTAGATGTCATTATCCCTCGTGGCTCCCAAAGTTTGATTTCATTTGTCCGAGAAAACGCGAAAGTTCCCGTGATAGAAACGGGAGCCGGAATTGTCCACACGTACATTTCACCTTCTGCGGATATAGCAAAAGCCAAAAAAATCATCCTAAACGCAAAAACAAGAAGGCCCAGCGTTTGCAATTCTTTGGATTGTCTGATTATCCATTCCAGCCATCTGGAAAAATTGAACGAAATACTTGAGCCGCTTTTAGAACATCAGGTAGAAATATTTGCAGATCAAAGAGCTTTTGGCAGTTTAGCTACACATCCGCTGATCTCTCCAGCTCAGTCACAGCATTTCGGGACAGAGTTTCTCAGCCTCAAATTGGCAATTAAAACTGTGGATTCGATTGAGGAAGCAATTGAACACATTCAGCGCTATTCTTCTCAACATTCAGAGGCGATTTTGTCTGAAAATCCTTCAGAAATCGATCAGTTTCTATTGGCGGTGGACGCTGCTGCAGTCTATGTAAATGCCTCAACTGCTTTTACTGACGGGGCTCAGTTTGGTCTTGGGGCAGAAATAGGGATCAGCACACAAAAACTCCATGCCCGAGGTCCTATGGGACTCAAAGAATTGACCAGTTATAAATGGATCGTTCGAGGAAATGGTCAAGTGAGAACCTAAAAAGTCTTTGAAGAATTAGATTGAATAATTCAAATGCCGGAAGATTTAATTTCTTCTCAAGTAGCATGGCCTCACAAGAAGCAATAAAGAATAGTTCACTAGAAATCCATCTGTTCATGGTTTTTTAAACCTCCCAACTGAATGGTTTACGATAGACTCAAAATGAAACTTTTATTCATCCTTATCTCTAGATGAAAGGTTAAAATACAACGGGTAAAAAAATCAGGGGGTAGAGCGTATACATTTCGCAGCTTCCGATAAAAAGGAAGGCGTCAAAAATACCACCCCATACTTAAGGCTTTAGGCTTACGGTTATGAAGCTTAGCCGAAACTTGTGTAATTGACTTGTCTCGAAAAAACCCAAGAAATTACAATTGAAGCCATGGGCTATTTTGAGTTTTCCGAGAGGAAAATTTACTTAAGTATTAGGAACCAAACCTCGAATTATTGCCGGAAGGCAGTACGATAAACTGCAGAAAAAAGAAAATTAAATAATATAATTGCAAGCCCAGCCAACAAATCAACTAACAAACCATGACCGCTAAAGACATCTTAGGGAATCCCGATTACCTCGCCATTTCTTTTGGAGGCTATCGCGACACCACAAGAAAAAAGCAGCCTACGCTTACCCAGCTTAAGGAGGATTTAAAAATTCTCTATGCCATGGGCATTCGGATCCTACGAACCTACAACGTGCAACTTCCCCATGCACCCAATGTGGTCAAAGCAATTTCAGAGTTGAAAAAAGAACAACCTGATTTTGAAATGTATGTGATGCTGGGAGCCTGGATTGATTGTAAACATGCTTGGACGGAATTAACTCCAGATCATCATCAAGAGAGCGAGCAAAATGAAGGTGAAATTAACCGAGCGATCGCCCTTGCAAAGGAATACCCATCAATAATCAAGGTGATCGCCGTCGGAAATGAAGCAATGGTGAAGTGGGCCGAGTCCTACTATGTGCAGCCAGGGGTTATCCTGAAGTGGGTTTTGCACCTCCAGAAACTCAAAGCCAAAAACGAACTTCCAAAAGATCTTTGGATTACCTCATCTGATGATTTCTCTTCCTGGGGAGGTGGTGATCCCATGTATCATGTGCCGGAGTTAGAGCAACTTATCAAAGCGGTTGATTTTGTATCGATGCACACCTACCCGATGCACAACACTCACTACAATCCTTTCTTTTGGGGCCTTACTCCAGAGGAAAAAAAATTACCTAAGAAAAAATCACTTTCCTTAGCCATGAAACGCGCAGTTGATTTTGCAACAGATCAATATGAGCAAGTCAAGGCTTATGTGCAGCGTATCGCTCCAGGAAAGCCGGTTCATATCGGAGAGACCGGATGGGCTACGACTTCGGATGGATTTTACGGTCCAGATGGTTCTAAGGCTTGTGATGAGTACAAAGAAAAACTCTACTATGAATCCATGCGAAATTGGTCCAATGAAAATGGTATTTCCTGTTTTTATTTTGAAGCCTTTGACGAGCCTTGGAAGGATGCTGCAAATTCGGTTGGTTCTGAAAATCACTTTGGATTGATTACTGTCGACGGAAAAGCCAAGTACGCCCTTTGGGAAAAAGTAGATCAGGGTATCTTTGATGGATTGACTCGGGATGGTCGCCCAATAACCAAGTCCTTCGATGGAAATGAGAAATTAGTCCTTGAAAAAGCGATGATTCCTCCTTTAAATCATCATTTGAAATAAAAAACTAATATAAACTAGTCTGGAATTACCTGTCCATACTTACTTAATTTCGATTAGCAAGTCTGCAGCACTTAAAACCATTTCACTTGAATACTGAAATAATTGAAACTTCGGCTGATGGAAAGAAGCTCCAGAAACTTGAGGTTTTTGACCTTAGTGGGGAAAGTTCTTTGATAGAAATCCATTCTTCCAAGGAGTTTCAGACTATCACAGGCTTTGGGGGATCATTTACCGAATCCTCTGCTCATGTCTTAAGTCAATTAAGTCCAGAAAAACGAAGTGAAATCCTAGAGGCCTATTTTGGTGATTCCGGCGCCAAGTATTCCTTGACTCGAACACATATTAATTCCTGTGATTTTTCCTTGAGTCAATATTCCTATGCTCCAGTTCCAGGAGATATTCATTTGGAAAATTTTTCGATCGACAAGGATCGAGAATTACTTATCCCATTGATCAAGGACGCCATGACTATTTCCAGCGATGGGTTTAAACTCATTTCCTCACCTTGGACAGCTCCCCCTTGGATGAAGGATAACCAAGACTGGGTTGGTGGTAAATTGCTCAAAGAACACTATCCCACTTGGGCTTTGTTTTTCGCGAAATACCTAGCTGCTTATCAAGCTGAGGGCATTCCGATCTGGGGAGTTACGGTCGAAAACGAACCCCATGGCAACGGAAATAATTGGGAGAGCATGCATTATTCACCTGAAGAGATGACCGAGTTTGTGCAGCATCATCTAGGACCAACTCTCGAAAATAATGGTCAGGCAGCCATAAAAATATTCGGCTATGATCAAAATAGAGCTGGTCTAAAGGATTGGGTCGACGTCATGTTTGCCACCGGGGAGTCCTCAAAATATTTTGCCGGAACGGCCATTCATTGGTATGAAAGCACTTATGAGGTTTTCCCGGAAGCCTTGAACTATGCGCATGCTATCGCTCCTGATAAATACCTGATCCAAACTGAAGCTTGTGTGGATGCAGAAGTTCCAAAGTGGAAAGATGATGCTTGGTATTGGAGCAAAGAAGCTACCGATTGGGGATGGGACTGGGCTCCTGAGGATGAAAAATATTTACACCCAAAATATGTCCCGACCTACCGCTATGCCAGAGATATCATTGGCTGTTTGAATAATTGGGTGGATGGCTGGATTGATTGGAATATAGTACTGGATCGACAAGGCGGACCAAATTGGTTTAAAAATTGGTGTGTCGCACCTGTAATCGTAGACCCCGCTTCGGATGAAGTCTATTATACTCCTATTTATTACACTTTAGTCCATTTCAGCAAATACATCAGACCAAGAGCCAAAGTAATTGGGGTAGAAAAAGAAGACGATTCCCTATTGGTTACTGCAGCAAAAAACCCTGACAAATCCATTGCAGTGGTTATTTTAAACCAAGACATGGAAAAAAAAGTATTTGAATTGAAGCTTGGAGAAGAAAAACAATTGATTTCCATCAGTCCCCAAGCTATTCAAACCATTTTGATCCCCTCAAATAACTAATTTACTGTCTTTGAAAAAGAAGAAGAAATGACTTGTACCAGGCCAAGTCGAATTGTAATTTCAGCCTCTTAATTAATAACTATTTCATGCCATCATTTAGACAAGAGCGATTTCTTTCTCTCGCTTCCTCAGACTTAGCAGAAAAGCCATTAGCTGATTTGAAAGAAATTTTAAAACAACATTTGACCAGCGGTGTCCATGGTTTTTGTGCTAGCCCCTATTTGGAAGGTCAAAAACCAGGTGATCAACTTACCGAAGAACAAATCCGAAAAAGATTGGAGGTATTGAAACCACACACCAAATGGATCCGGTCTTTTTCTACCACCGAAGGCAATGAGCTCATCCCAAAAGTCGCAAGAGAACTAGGCATCAAGACCATGGTTGGAGCTTGGCTAGGTGATGACCCAGAGACCAACCGAAAAGAAGTAGCTAATTTGATTGAATTGGTGAATCAAGGCCTAGTTGATATAGCTGCTGTTGGCAATGAAGTACTTTATCGGGGAGATCTTACCGAGGCTGAGCTTCTTGAATATATTCACGAAGTAAAAAGTAAAATCCAAAAGGATGTGCACGTAGGGTATGTAGATGCATATTATGAATTTCATGATCATCCAGCCGTCGCTGATGCATGTGATGTAATCCTAGCCAATTGCTATCCTTTTTGGGAAGGTTGTCCACTTGAACACTCTCTACTGTACATGAAAGAAATGTTCAGAATAGCTACTGAGGCAGGCAAAGGAAAGCGAGTGATCATCACGGAAACAGGCTGGCCAGACCAAGGTTCCAATTTACGTGGCGCAGAACCCTCTACTGAAAATGCTATCAAATATTTCATCAATGCCCAGCAATGGTCTAAAGAGGATGGCATAGAGTTGTTTTATTTCTCGTCCTTCGACGAATCATGGAAAGTAGGCAACGAAGGGGATGTGGGTGCTTTCTGGGGAGTTTGGGATAAGAATGAGCAATTGAAATACTAATCTCAACAGAAGCTATAAAGCCTAGGTATTAGTGGAGTCCTCAAACACCAGCTTGCTTTTGGGGTAAGCTTAATACCTAGGCCTTCATTTATTTCTTTCCAGACAGAAAGCCATAAAGTCCCTCTTTTTAAAGCGTCGCTATTCAGGGAAATAAATTTAAAGCGCAAGACTATTACAGTCAGAAAAAAGTTTTTCAGGGTGCTTTCATTCTCCTAAATCATTCCCGTTTTTTTGATCTCGCCTTTAGAATGGTTTAATTTTAAACTCCAAATAAAATCCACTCAAATTGAAACGTCTAGCCATCCTCGCCTCCGGAAGTGGAAGTAATGCCGAAAAAATAATGGAGCATTTCAAAAACTCTGAGAAAGGCCAAATCGCGTTAGTTGCTTCCAATAAAGCAGAAGCTTTTGTTCTAGAGCGAGCGAAGAAATTTAACGTTTCCTCTTTTACTTTCTCCAAAAAAGAACTGGAGGAGGGCTTTTTACTTGAAAAACTCAAGACTGAAAAAATCGATTGGGTAATCTTGGCAGGCTTCCTTTTAAAGATTCCCGCAGAGCTTATTCGGGCATTTCCAGACCGAATGGTTAATATTCATCCTGCTTTACTTCCAAAATACGGAGGAAAGGGAATGTACGGAGCTCATGTGCATGAAGCTGTTAAGGCAGCCGGAGATTCAGAAACAGGCATTACCATTCACTTGGTGAATGAAAACTACGATGAAGGCAAAATCATTTTTCAAGCCGCCACTCCTGTCAACCCTGACGATAGCCCAGAAGATATTGCCACAAAAGTTCATGCTCTGGAGCATCGATATTTCCCCGAGGTGATTGACAGCTTGCTCTGAGCAAAAAATCAAATTGACAGGAGTCAATGGAATTTTATGGAAGGACAAAGGGTTTAATGTATCAAGTGATTTATTGACCAAACATATACTCATGAGCAAGATCAAAACTATCAAGCCACTAGGTTTTCCTTGGCAAACTCAGGACCCATTTCTTTTTTGTGCTTATCATATGGATTATTTCCCAGAGGGCAACCCCCAAATGGGAGCTAAACCAGAGCATCTTCGAGGAAGGAATATCGGTCAGGATTTCCAAGGAAAAGATGGCTGGAGCATGTATCATGGCCAAAGTATGCCAGGATTCCCCTTTCATCCACACCGAGGGTTTGAGACTATCACGATCAATAAGCAAGGTGTCGTGGATCATACCGATTCGCTAGGCGCAGCGGGCCGATTTATGGCTGGGGATGTGCAGTGGATGACCGCTGGCAGAGGTGTACAGCACTCTGAGATGTTTCCACTTCTACATGAGGACAAGGAAAACACACTAGAAATTTTTCAGATCTGGCTCAATCTTCCCCGAGTATCGAAACTGGTGGAACCACACTTCAAAATGCTCTGGAAGGAGGACATTCCAGTGCATACCCATACTGATGAAAATGGTAAAATCACTCAGGTAGATATCGTGGCAGGTTCCATTGAAGGAACAAAAGCTTTGGAACCTACACCCGATTCATGGGCTGCAAATCCAGATAATGCAGTAGGAGTCTACACCGTGAAAATGGAGGCAAATTCCACTTGGACTTTACCGGCCACGCTCTCAGCGGCCAATCGATCCATCTTCTTTTATCAAGGTGATTCCATAGGCATCGAAGGAAAACAAATCGGAGTGAAAAGCATCGTAGAGGCAAAAGCTGACGAAGATATCATCATCAAAAACGGAGACAAAGAAGCTTATTTCTTGATTTTGGAAGGAAAGCCCATTGGAGAACCGGTGGTTCAGCATGGACCATTTGTAATGAATACGGTGGAAGAAATCCAGCAAACCATGAGGGAATATGGACGAACACAATTCGGTGGCTGGCCTTGGCAAGCTAGAGAGGTGGCACACCCTCGAGACAAAGGGCGCTTTGCACTACACGCTGATGGAAGCGAGGAAGTAAAGTAGTCGGAAGATTGGAATTTAGGAGGTTGGAGGGACTTTGGTTCCCCAATTGCCTACCGAATGCAGGTGGATTACCAACTGCAATTACCACTGACAACTGTTCTCTTGTCCTTTTCATGTGGAAGTTTAAATTTCATAATCTAAGGGTCGAAGAGGAAGGATGAGTAATGCCGCTTGGATTTAACTATAAATAACTACGGGTTTTAACCAGGGGTAAATAAAAAGTCCATCCGTTTATGTTTTGGCTGCGAAAAGGAAGTGACTGAAAATAATAGCCACCAAAACATGACCAAATCAACCCTTATCCCATCCTACTAAGAAAGCTGGCTAGATCTAGATTTCTTTTCATAAATCCAAAAGGGCACTAACCTCTCATATTAAGGGCATTAGTTCATTTCTTTGACCCAAACAGCCGCAAAAGTATGTAGAGATGCTTTTACAAATGCACTTCGAATACATTAATATGCATTTTAAATAGATTTCAGTTCGTTTTGAATTTTATTTTTTTTTATACTTATGCCTCATCAAACAAAATTCTTTAACCATGAACACAATTATTTTCAATTCAAACAGAAACATATCTTTTTTTAGAAGTCCAATTTTTACCTTTTTTCTGTTTGTCTTTTCGAGTTTAATTTCTCTTCCTAATCAAGCCAGTTTTGCTCAAAAAAGTCTATCAGACATCGCTGAAATGAATGACAAACAATGGGATAAACTTGTCAAATCCCATAAGACTGGATTGAACCATATCTATGCGGTGGAAGGGCTGATCGGAGCTGAGTTATTTGAAAAAGAAAATATGCCTGATCCCAAAAAGATAGGGGTCTTGACTTTTCAACTATGGGACGAATCCACGTGGAGTTCGTCCAAAGCTGGGAACTGGGAGTATTATGAAAAAAACTTTCTTACCGAAACTGGAAGTAACGTGATTTCTAATGAGCTACTTTCACAAATGCTTCCTGTAATAGAAAATCAATTTTCGCAACAGGGAATCGCAGTACAGGAGCCTAGCGAATTCATCGATAATGCGGAAGAACAAAAAATCTATGACGAAGGTGCTGAAACCATTGAGCTCAGTGGAGTATTAAAAGCTTTTAGTGGTGGCCTACTCAGCAGATTGCAAGGCAAAACCGAAGGACAGGGCTCAGTATCTGCAGATGGCTATGCCTTCTACCCAATTACTCCATCTATTCTGTCTAGCGATTTTAAGGCTCCTTCTACCTTGGGATTATTGGCTGAAGAACTTGGAGTCGATGCCGTGTTGGTCATTGCAGTTCGAGTCAGTATAGAGAAGGGTGGAAAACTTTTAGTCTGCAATGGAGTAGAAATGGGACTTTTTGGACCTATTGCTGATGATGAATCGATAGATTATTCAGGAGTCATCGGTGCTAAAACTGTTAATATCTACCGTGGAGGTATGATGTATAGTACAGCTTTCTTTGAAGTAGAACAGATCCCCTTAGGAGACATGGACAAGGGTACTGGCCAAATCACCCAGTGGTATACCGATGGGCTTCCCAAGATCACTGAAAGACTTACAGATGATCTGATTTATGGTTTAGAAAAATTTAAAGCCATGGATACTTCGAAGTAAAGTGGTTGACAGTAATGGGTTGTCCGCTTGCCCGCCGAAATCAAGTGGACTACCCACTTCAACTACCACTTAAAACTTTTCTCTTGGACTTTTATCCTAGTTGTAGTTGAAAGTTTGAGTCCTTACGAGGACGTAAGGATGAAACAATCTTTTTTAGATTATCAATTTTCATCTATTGCGGCTAAAAATTATCCCAACATACCATCAAAACTTTGGGACTGGAATTGTAATTAAAGATTTTAATCAAGTAATTAATACTTTATTAAAAATATTTAATAAGTCAAGCCAATTCCTCATGTTCAAGACCTCCTTCCCTATCCTGTTATTGCTTTCGCTTTGTTTGATTTGGAGTTGCTCCTCCCCCGAGGAGTCCCAGCAAAGCACCGAGATCGAACCCAGCCCAGAACCTTCAGGCCCTGTGATTATGGCCTACTATGTACCGGAGCGAGACTATCAACCCGAGAAAATTCCTGTAGAAAAACTCACGCATATCATTTTCTCATTTACCAAGGTGATTGATGGAGAAATGAAGTTTCAGGATGAAGAAAGTACAGGACCTAAATTGGCGGCTTTGGTTCAGCAAAAAGAACGACATCCAGACCTAAAGGTCATGATCGCATGTGGAGGATGGGGAGCGGATGGATTCTCGGATATGGCTTTGACGGTAGAGAGCAGAGCAAGATTTATTGCAAGTGCTAAGGATTTTATCCAGAAATACCAACTCGATGGAATGGACATGGACTGGGAATACCCTGGCATATCTGGAGCCGGGACGATGGCTCGACCCGAGGATAAAGATAATTTCACGGCATTGATGAAAGGCTTAAGAGAAATGCTAGACAGCCTGGATACACCCCAAACTTTGACCTTTGCCTCAGCAGGCTGGAAGAGATATTTTGACTTTGTGGATATGGATGAGGTGATGAAATATGCCGATTACACCAATGTTATGACCTACGATCAGGTATCTGGCAATTCCATTTATACAGGGCATCATACCCCACTGGGAGGTGTGAAAAGTGAGGAAATCCAAGGTACTCCTTTTCATGCACACCTAGATAGCATCTATCAGTCTGGCAGAAGTCAGGATCCGCATCCTCGTTCGGCAGAGAAGATTGTGGATTTTTTACTGGCTAGGGGAGTTAAGCCGAATCAAATAGTGATCGGAAGTGCCTTTTATGGACGAGTTTGGGGAGGAGTTCCTGCAGATAATAATGGACTCTATCAGCTTAGTGGTAGGATGCACATAGGCTGGATGGCCTATCACCAAATCCGAGAAAAATACGAGCAAGACTCTAATTTCGAGCGTTTTTGGGATGAAAAAGCGAAAGCTCCATTTATGTACAATGCTCAAGAAGGACTCTTCGTATCCTATGATGACACGGTTTCTGTGGCATTAAAAACCAAATACACGATGGATAAAGGTCTAGGGGGAATTATGTTCTGGGAGCTCGGCAACGACACTAAGGAAGAAGGAAGTTTGCTAGACGCGATCTATAAGGCGGCTAATTCGAACTAAGGCAGTTTGTTGGTTTTCGGTTGTCTGTTGTCGGTTGGGAGCCAGCCTTTCGGAAGTAGGTTGTCAACTTGGCTGTCCTGTAGACTGCAAACTACCAGTGCAAATATTCTCTTTTGCCCAATTTTAAATTCTCCATTACTCAATTTCAAATTACTAGCGTCAAATTCTTACCTTTGCCACTTATTGAAATTTCAATCATCCCATTCCAAAAATGGCTGTAAAAAAAATCCAATCCGCCCTCATTTCTGTCTTCTACAAAGACAATCTCGAACCTATCATTGCCCTACTTAAAAAGCACGGAGTCAAAATCTACTCCACCGGAGGCACACAAAAATTTATTGAAGAACAAGGAGCTGAAGTCATTCCAGTTGAAGAGTTGACTAGCTATCCATCTATTTTTGGTGGACGAGTAAAAACCTTGCACCCAAAAGTATTTGGAGGAATTCTATACAGAAGAGAAAATGAAGGAGACGTAAGCCAAGCTGCTGAATTTGAAATTCCAGCCATAGACTTAGTGATTGTGGATCTATATCCATTTGAGGAAACCGTGGCTTCAGGTGCTTCTGAAGCGAACATCATTGAGAAAATTGATATCGGGGGTATTTCTTTGATTCGAGCTGCCGCGAAGAATTTCAAAGATGTAACCATCATCGCTTCCAAAGATCAGTATGCTGAATTAGAGGCAAAATTAGCTGAACAGGATGGCGGCACTACCCTAGCTGACCGAAAGTACTTTGCCGCTCAGGCCTTCAATGTGTCATCCAATTATGACACACATATTTTCAATTATTTCAATCAGACCGAAGAAATTCCAGCTTTGAAGGTTTCCGAAACGAAAGCCAAAGCGCTTCGATATGGCGAAAACCCGCATCAATCTGCCCATTTCTTTGGTGATATGCAGGCCCTTTTTGACCAGTTGAATGGAAAAGAACTTTCCTACAACAACCTCGTGGATGTTGATGCGGCGGTAAATTTGATTGCCGAATTCAAAGGTGAAACAGCTTTCGCTATTCTAAAGCATACCAATGCCTGTGGAGTTGCTTTGGCACCTACAGTGAAAGAGGCTTATCAGAAGGCATTCGCAGCTGATACAACTTCAGCATTTGGCGGCGTTTTGGTGACCAACCAAACGGTGGACAAGGATGCTGCTGAGGAAATGCATTCGCTTTTCTTTGAGGTTTTGATCGCTCCTGCATTTAAAGATGAGGCTTTGGAGATATTGATGAAAAAGAAAAATCGAATTCTCCTAGTTCAAAAAATGGACCTTCCAGGTACCAAAATGATGAAAACCCTTCTCAACGGAGTCATTGAACAAGACAAAGATTTAGCCACAGAAACTAAAGCCGAATTTACAGTTGCCACTAAAAAAGCACCTAGCGATCAGGAGCAAGATGCCTTAGTGTTTGCTGCAAAAATTTGTAAGCATACCAAATCAAATACCATCGTTCTTTCCAACTCCAATCAGCTTTTCTCCAGTGGTGTAGGCCAGACTTCTAGAGTGGACGCCCTTCGTCAAGCCATTGAAAAAGCAAAAGCTTTCGGTTTTGACTTGAATGGAGCAGTGATGGCTTCAGATGCCTTTTTCCCCTTCCCTGACTGTGTGGAGATTGCTCATCAGGCGGGAATCACTGCGGTGGTGCAGCCAGGCGGATCCATCAAAGATCAGGACAGCATCGACTTCTGTGACGCACACGGAATGAGCATGGTCATGACGGGAGTAAGACACTTTAAGCATTAAGATCTTGGTATAGAGATTTTATACTTAAAATTTGAAAAACCTTTGAGGTGCTATTTTTGGCTGAGAAACGAAGTCAAAATCTCCTCAAAGGTTTTTTCTTGCCATTTAGTATCGAGAAATAAGTATCAAGAGGCAAAAACCAAGACTTCAGCCCTCTTACTTTAGATTTTAGACTTCACCTCGCTACCTTTTAGCTTTCCTTCATTAAGCTTTTCCATTCCCGGACCAAACGCTTAATTTGCAAACTGTTTTAAACCAAGCAGGGCTAAAACCACGTTTGGTATTTCGTATTTCGTACTTTTGAATACTTATGAAGTCGCATAACCTCAAACTATACAACACACTTTCCCGTCAAAAGGAAGATTTTCAAGCGATTAACCCACCATTTGTTGGACTTTACGTCTGCGGGCCTACCGTTTATGGAGATGCACATCTTGGCCATGCACGTCCTGCGATCACCTTTGACACGGTAAATCGATACCTCACTCATCTGGGCTTTCGCGTTCGATATGTTCGAAACATCACGGATGTGGGCCACCTGCAAGGGGATGCAGACGAGGGAGAGGATAAAATCGCCAAAAAGGCCAAGCTTGAGCAATTGGAACCCATGGAAATTGCACAGCAATACACGGATTCATACCATAGAGATATGGCTTTGCTGAATACTTGGAAACCAAATATAGAACCTAGGGCCACGGGACATATCCCTGAGCAGATAGCTTTAGTAGAGGCTATCCTCAAAGAAGGTCTTGCATATGAGGTGAATGGCTCAGTATACTTCGACACCTTGAAATACAATGAGCGGACGCCTTACGGACGCCTTTCCGGAAGAGTAATAGACGAACTGATGAGTGGTAGCAGAGACCTTGACGGTCAAAGCGAAAAGCGTAATTCCGTGGATTTTGCCCTTTGGAAAAATGCTGCTCCGGAACACCTGATGAAGTGGGATTCACCATGGGGAATGGGCTTCCCAGGCTGGCACCTAGAGTGTACTGCCATGAGCTCCAAATACTTGGGAACCCATTTCGATATTCATGGAGGCGGAATGGACTTGATGTTCCCTCACCATGAGTGTGAAATTGCACAAGGCAATGCATGCAACCACAAAGACCCTGTGAACTATTGGATGCATAACAATATGATCACTATCAATGGGCAGAAAATGGGCAAGTCTTTAGGGAATTTCATTACTCTCCAAGAGCTATTCCAAGGAAAGCATGACTTGCTCGAGCAGGCCTATAGCCCAATGACCATTCGATATTTTATCCTTACGGCGCACTATCGATCTACCTTGGATTTTTCCAATGATGCTTTACAAGCTGCCCAAAAGGGGTACAAAAAAATCATCAATGGATTGAGAATTGCGCGCGAGCTAAAGTTTGAAGGTAATGCGGATGTGACCCTAGATGAGGACCAGATCAGACAGATTGAATCTAGCATACAAAGTGCTTATCGGGCCATGGATGACGATTTCAATACCGCTCAGGCTATCGGTCATCTTTTCAATTTGCTAAAAAAAATCAACTCTATGTTTACAGGACAGCTGCAGTCTGCTTCTCTTGGAGAAACGGTTTTCAATAAATTAATCGAAACCTTCACCAAATTTGTGGTTGACATTTTAGGCCTAACCGAGGAGAAAAGTGATGTACAAGATCAAATGCTTGAACTTATGCTGAAGCTTTATTCAGAGGCAAAAACTGCTCGAAATTATGACAAAGTCGATCAAATTCGGGCTGGATTGAAAGGAATGGGCTTTGTGGTTAAGGACATGAAAGATAAAATTGATTGGGCATATGAAGAGTAGATTACTGATTATAGGTTTTGTCTTTGCCCTAGCCATAGGTTGTAGCAGTCCTGAAGAAAAGTCCAGTGCCAAAGTTGACGAACTCGTCGCCAAACCGTATCCAAGTTTTAATGCGGATTCGGCTTATGCATACATTCAGACCCAAGTGAACTTTGGACCGAGAGTTCCTGAGACACCGGGACATGCCGCGACTCAAGAATGGTTGATCCAAAAGCTAACGAGCTATGGTTTTGCCGTACAGGAGCAGGATTTTGAATCAAAAACTTACGACGGGCTTACTTGGGACCTAACCAATATCATCGCTTCTTATAATCCTGAAGCCAGCAAAAGAATTCTATTGGCGGCACACTATGATACCAGAAGAATTGCCGATAAGGATACCGAGAGACTCGAAGAGGCTATAGACGGAGCTAATGACGGAGGCTCGGGAGTCGGAGTACTTTTGGAAGTAGCCCGGGTGATCGGTACTGGGGATTTAAAGCCAGATGTGGGAGTGGATATTATCTTTTTCGACGGAGAAGATGATGGCGAGCCGGAATATTCCAGCATCCGAAGCAATGAGCAAGTCTGGTGGTGCCTAGGATCACAGTACTGGTCGCAAAACAAACATAAACCTAATTACTCTGCCTATTACGGCATTTTGATTGATTTGGTAGGTGCAAAAGGAGCTAGATTCTACCGAGAAGGATTTTCTAGACAGTATGCTTCTGGCATTTTGAAAAAAGTTTGGGACAATGCTGCCCGAGCTGGACAAGGGGATTTCTTTGTAAGTAAAGATTCACCTGAAATATTAGATGATCATCTTTTCGTTAATGGACAAGCAGGAATTCCGATGATCAATATTATTGAGTTTTCACCTGATTATGGTTTTGGCTCATATCACCACACCCACGGTGATAATATGACCCTAATTGACAAAAGACCACTCAAAGCTGTGGGAGAGACCATATTATTTACACTTTATCAGGAGTAAAAAACACATTTTGACAAAAGTTGCGTATCATTATGCACACGATTACAGAAAGTTTACGCAAAACTAGAAAATGAAAAAAGGGCATCAGGTAACGATGAAAGAGATCGCCAAGAGACTTGGTGTATCTGTCTCGACAGTTTCTCGAGCACTGAAGGATTCTCCGGAATTGCATCCAGAGACTAAGCGAAAAATCGCAGAAATGGCTAAGGAGATGAATTATCAGCCAAACTTGCTCGCGCAAAGCTTAAGGATCAGCCGAACCAAAACCCTCGGCGTAATCGTACCAGAAATCACTTCTCACTTTTTTGCTTCCTGTATCAGTGGCATTCAGGATTTTGCCAACAAAAGAGGCTATAATGTCATGATTTGCCAGTCCAATGAATCTATTGAGTTGGAAAAAGCCAATATCAAGACCCTTGTAGCTACGCAAGTCGATGCGCTTTTGATTTCCCTAAGTCGTGAAACAAACCACTTCGAGCACTTAGATGAATTGTACCAGCGTGAGATCCCCTTCGTACTTTTTGACCGGGTACAAGAAGATATGCCAGTCACCAAAATCACTTTCAACGATCAAAATGGCGCATATCAAGTGACCAAACATTTGATCGAAATGGGTTGTAAAAGGGTAATGTACGTCTCAGGTCCTGAGGATTTGTACATTTCCAAAAAAAGAAAAAAAGGCTATCTCCAAGCCTTGAAGGAGTTTGGGATCAAAGAAGACCCAAGTCTGATCAAGGTTACAGACTTGACACAGGAACAAAACATCAAGGTAGCCCAAGAAATCATTGATATGAATCCAAGGCCCGATGGTGTCTTTTGTATGATCGATCCCTTGGCCGTGGATGTCCTCACGCATTGGAAAAGTAAAGGCATCAAAGTGCCTGAAGACATGTCACTCGCAGGATTCACAAACAACCCTACCTCTGCCGTAGTCGAACCGCCATTGACCACCGTCTCACAGCCAGGATATGAAATGGGCAAACTTTCCGTGAGCCATCTTTTGGATCAATTGGAAGGACTGGCTTCGGATGAACCTATATCCATCGTACTCGATACCACTCTCGTTCCTCGAAAATCGACAGGCTACACGGGATGATGAAAGCCCTACTTAGAGCAGAATTTGAGAGTCAATTTGACGGCGAACCTCTGCTTTTTTTTGCTCCGGGGAGAATCAACCTGATTGGAGAACACACTGATTATCAAGAAGGGTTTGTATTCCCAGCCGCAGTGGAACAGGGTATTTATATCGGAATTCAGCGAAATGAAATTGCTCACTGCCGCCTATTTTCAATAGATTTCCAAGAATCCTACACCTTTGACCCCACCTCATTTTCACCCAAAAAAGGGCACTGGAGCACCTATGTCATGGGAATGGTCAGTCAATTGCAGCAGGCGGGATTTTCGCTCGGGGCATTTGACATGGTGATTGGTGGAAATATTCCTGTCGGTGCCGGGCTTTCATCCTCAGCAGCACTCTCTGTCGCAGTGGGAACAGCAATTTCGCATCTTTTCAATCTGTCTGTTGACAAGAAATCTCTGGCCAGATACAGCCAAAAATCAGAACAACTCTTTGCAGGTCTGAAGTGTGGGATCATGGATCCATATGCTTCAATTTTCGGAGAAAAAGGTCATGCATTGCTCCTCGACTGCCGCAGCAATACCCATCAATCCATCTCACTCACCTTGACTAATCACCAACTCCTTTTGGTGAATACCAAGGTGAAGCACAGTCTGGCAGATACCGCATACAATGATCGCAGGGCAGCATGTGAAGACAGTGTGAGAATCCTAGAGAAAGATTATCTGGGAATCAAAACATTGAGGGATATTCCATTCTCACAACTTGACCGAGTTAAAAAACTTTTGCCTGCTAAACTTTGGCCAAAGGCTAAACATATCATAACCGAAAATCAACGTGTTTTGGACGCAAAAGTGGCTATAGAAAGAGGAAACCTAGAAGCTCTTGGGCAGCACATGTATCTCTCGCATCAAAGTCTGAGAGAAGACTACGAAGTAAGCTGTGAGGAGTTAGACTTTTTAGTGAATACCGCCAAAACCATGGATGGAGTATTGGGAGCGCGAATGATGGGAGGAGGATTTGGAGGCTGCACACTCAACCTTGTAGAGACCAGTCATCTTCCTGACTTTGAATCTAAAATAAGAGAAAGCTACCTGAATCGATTCCAGCTATCACCGGAATTTATCCCAGTAGAATTATCTGCTGGCGCAAAAGGAGTTTCTTAGTTTTTACAGTTTTTTACAAAATTCATCAGCTCATACCTGATACTGGCCGACTATACCGAATTCAGGTGTTTTTGGGGATTTTTCATTATTTTTCCCCCAAATATTTACCCTATGCAATTTTCAAAAAACCTAAAAACCCTATTGAGCTTGTTTGTCCTGATTCTAGTTACGGGACTCATGTTCAGCTCCTGCTCGAAAAAACGAGAAGGAACACCCAAAGTTTTGGTCTTTCACAAGACAGCCGGATTCTATCATGAGTCCATCCCGGACGGTTTGGCTGCAATCCAAAAACTTGGTACTGAAAATGGATTTGAAGTAGATGCCACTGACAATGCATCAGACATCAATGAAGAAAACCTTGAAAAGTATGCTGCTGTCATTTGGCTGAGTACGACAGGTAATGTTTTGGATCACTATCAAGAAGCCGATTTTGAGCGATATATTCAATCTGGAGGAGGCTATGTTGGGATTCATGCCGCAGCTGATACGGAGTATGAGTGGGGTTGGTACAATAAGCTAGTAGGCGGATATTTTGCAGACCATCCAGGAATTAATGACCCTCATCCAAACGTTCAACCTGGAGTAATTACAAAAACTGGAGAAAAGCACCCATCAGTTGACTTTTTACCTGATTCTTGGGAGCGAACTGACGAATGGTACTCCTATAAGCAAGTCAATCCAGACACCAAAAAGCTCCTGATGCTCGACGAATCATCCTATCAGGGAGGATTAGATATGGGTGAACACCCAATTGCATGGTACCACGAGTTCGATGGCGGAAGAGCATTTTACACCGGAGGCGGACATACCAAAGAATCTTATCAAGAGGAAAACTTCCTAAAGCACCTCCTTGCTGGAATTCAATTCGCCATAGGTGAAAATTTAGCTTTGGACTATTCAATGGCAAAGCAAAAACGTACTCCTGAGGAGAATCGATTTACGAAGACCATGCTAGCGGTTGGTGACTTTACAGAACCCACAGAATTGACCGTACTTCCGAATTTGGATATCCTTATTTCGCAAAGAAGAGGCGAAATTCTCTTTTGGAATGAAGCAGAGCAAAGCTTGAGTGAAGTAGCTAAACTGGATGTCTATTGGCAAAGTGGAGTTCAGGGGGTAAACGCCGAAGAGGGTCTGATGGGAATTCAAAAAGACCCTAATTATGCACAAAACAATTTCGTGTTTGTGTACTACTCTCCGACAGGAGATGCGGAAATCAATAGACTTTCTCGATTCACCTTCAAGGATGGAGTTTGGGATATGGCTTCCGAAAAAGTGATTTTGGATGTACCTTCAGATCGATACATTTGTTGCCATACAGGTGGTTCAATTACTTTCGATAAAGATGGAAACCTCTTTCTTTCTTTGGGAGATAACTCCACCCCTTTCAATCAAAACAACTCACAATATACTCTCAACGGGTACGCTCCTCTAGATCCTCGAACAGGGAGAAAGCAGTGGGATGCTCGTCGAAGCTCTGGAAACGCAAATGATCTTCGAGGCAAAATTCTTCGAATTAAAGTAGCAGAAGACGGAAGCTATACCATTCCTGAAGGAAATTTATACGCTCCAGGAACAGAAGGAACTCGCCCCGAGATCTACGTTCAGGGTAACCGAAACCCATATCGTATTTCAGTGGATCAAAAAACAGGGTTTCTCTATTGGGGTGAAGTTGGGCCAGATGCCCGTGCAGACTCACTCGGAGTCAAAGGACCTAAAGGCTATGATGAAGTCAATCAAGCCAAAAAGGCTGGTAATTTCGGATGGCCTTACTTCGTGGGTAACAACTACCCATACAGAGAATTTAATTACGAAACAGGCCAAACAGGTACCGCATTTGATCCTGCAAAGCCTGTGAATAATTCGCCACACAATACGGGAATCAATGAGCTGCCCCCGGCTCAGCCTGCATTTATTTGGTATCCTTATGATAATCCCCCTGATTTCCCTCAAGTAGGTACGGGAGGAAGAAATGCCATGGCTGGTCCAGTATACTACTCAGATATGTATCCTTCAGCGACTAGATTCCCTGATTATTTTGACGGGAAACTCTTCATCTATGATTGGATAAGAGGTTGGGTAAAAGTGGTGACTATGGATGATAACGGAGACTTTTCCAAAATGGAACCATTTATGGGAGACACAAAATTCAACTCTCTGATCGACATGGAAATGGGGCCTGATGGTAAAATATACATCCTTGAATATGGCACAGGCTGGTTCAGCAAAAATGCAGATTCTGGTCTAGGAAGAATTGATTTTAATGGTGGAAATCGTGCGCCAGTTGTCACAGAGGTTACTTCCGATAAAACATCTGGAGTATTGCCATTGACTGTAACGTTCACGGCAGTAGCAGAAGACCCTGAAGGAGACCCTATTTCTTATACCTGGGATCTTGGAAATGGCAAGACAGAAACTACCAGCGAACCAACTTTAACCTCCACTTTTGATACGATTGGTGAATATGAGGTTACCGTAAGTGCTTCAGATCCTTCTGGACTTGCTGGAACAAGCCCAAAAGCCATAGTCTACGCTGGTAACAGTGCGCCAGAGGTCAATATAACTATTCAAGGAAATCAATCCTTCTACTTCCCAGGCAAGCGTGTAGCTTATGAAGTTAGTGTAACAGACGCTGATCATTCTACTGAAGATTTAAGCCAGCTTTATATTGCTGCTGACTATATCGAAGGATTTGATCAGGCTGAAGCTGATATGGGACACAAAATCATGAGTGAAGCCATGACAGGAAAGGCCCTGGTACAGTCACTAACGTGTAAAACATGTCATAAGGAAAATGAAACCTCTATAGGACCAGCATATAGCGCTGTGGCCGCAAAATATAGAAATAGAGATCGCGGATACTTGATGGACAAAATCAAGAATGGTGGTGGAGGCGTCTGGGGTGAAACAGCCATGCCTGCCAACCCGGATTTGAAAGAGTCTGACTTGAATGCCTTGATAGCCTATATTTTCTCTTTAAAAGGTGAGCAAAAACCAAGTCTACCTGCGTCAGGTACTATTGATCCAACCATGGGCAAGCCAGCATCACCAAATGGAGCCTTAATGATCAATGCATCCTACACCGATGCAGGAGGCACTAGCGTGAAGCCTTTGACAGGAAGTAACTCTGTGGTTTTAATTCCTAATTCTGTAGATCCAGGATTAGCCGGAGACTTCAACGGATATGCAGCTATGGCCTTTGGCGGAAGAAATCTGCTGACCGTGCCAGGAGAGGAAGGTCATTTCTCACTTCCCGCCTTGGACATGACAGGGATAGGATCGGTCACCTTAACTGTGGCTTCGCAAGAACCTATCACTGTTCCAGTTGACTTTGAAATTCGAATAGGAAGTCCAAGTGGTGAATTGATAGGATCCGGCACTTATGAGCAAGGACAAGCTGTAAAAGACCCAAATATGCCGGTGATGTATGGTCAAGCAACTATTACATTAAATAAAAACGCAGGAGCAGAGAAAGAGCCAATCTATTTCATAAGCAAACCTCAAGGTTCTGATCTAGGCACCTTCATAATTGCAGGGATTACCTTTAATCCCAATTAATTAAATCAAAATAAACTAGCCAAAAGGGCTTAAAAAGATGTGCCCCCATTAAGTGAATCACTTGATGGGGGCACATTACTTTGTTGATATCTAGTTTTAAGATTGGCTAGGTTTCAAGATGATCTAATAATATTAACACTACTTTTTAATTCCTGCCCATTCTTCCAATTTCTATTTTAAAGGAGAAAATGGCAAAGTCTTAAACATCACTGCATCCACTTTTTCCACGATTTTACCAGAGGCTTCCGAAGCATCACGAGCTTTGATCCATTCTGGATCTTTCAGGAAACTTTGAAAGGCAAAATCAAAAGCCGCTTGATCTCGATGTCCTAATAAATAAACCAATTGCGCTTGGCTTCCATCTTCTTCCACAGTCACCCAATATGGATAATTTCTTAAGCCTTGCTTTGCAAATAAAGCCTGAGTATGATCCTTAAACCTCCGCTGAATATCGTAGATTTTTCCATCAAACATGGTATAGGTACGCATTTGGATCACTCCGCTTGGCATAGGTTTCGGCAACTCATTCAAACCTGGCGCTAAAACCATAAAGGTCTGCTCAATTGTCTTCACCAAAGCGCCATTCTCAGTGGATGCGGCATAAGCCTTTTGCCACTCTGGATCATTGATGAATTTTTCCCACATTCGATCTCTAGAGGCCTTATCTGGATAGCCCAGAATATAGGTCATCGAATTATCCTCATTTTCTACAGGAAGAAAATAAGCGATATTTTCCATCCCATTTTTCTCGAATAACCCTACGGTATGATCATTAAATCGCTTGATCAAATCTTCCAGCTTTCCATCGTGGGCGTAGTATTTTCTGATTTCAAAATAGGTGGAGGTGTAACCTTGTGCGCTTTGCGCAAAAGTCTGTGCTGTGATAGCACAAGTCAGGATAAATGTCAGGGTAAATAAAAGTCGTTTAATCATGATTTTGGGTTTAAATTATTTCTTCCATGCTTTGACCAAAGCAGGGCTTAATGCAATAGCGATTATAAGAAGGCCAAAGGTCTCACGAGCTTCCTCCATTTGAGGGGTCTTCATCGTGAGATCTTTTTGCTCTAATTCTTGTGAGATCCACCCTCCGATTTCCCCAGGATAAAAATATACCGCACCAACTAGGCAAGCCAAAGTCAAAATTGTAAGTGGTAGCTTTGGGAAGATTCCTCTAATCCCAAACAGACAAAAAATCATGGCCACTCCATACACACTAACCCATATTTCTGGGTCGGGATCATTGAATTGCCAGAAGGCAAATAACCCAAAAAGGATCAGCCATAGCCCAAAGTAGTATTGATTGAATTTCATGAAAGCAGGTTTAAACAAACATACAAAATTAAGTTCTGAAAAATAATCTATGGATAGAACAGCTTGAGAACAAAGAAAAAATCAAAAAAGGATAATAATACTATATTTGAAGAGTACAGCTCAATCAACATATGACTTTTAAGCTCAAGGCAATCTATTTCCTAATTGTATTAGGTTTTCTTTTTCATTCAAAAGTTGAGGCGAGACAAGATTCAACAGGTATTGAAATTCAAGATTCGGTATCGATAAGCATACCAAAAGGATATCCAGTCCTTTTGGATTCGGACACGCTGCTCTTGATATCGCAGCCCTCAGGCCCAGTGTCTGCAAAAGAAAGAGCTCAATCTTTGACGGATCGCCTGATAGCCATCATGGACTCAGAGGAAGTGATCGATAGTCTGGACTTCACTATCACTGCACACAAAGACGGTTACCATCTACAGTACCGTGACCAGATTTTGATGGCCATAACTTCCGAAGACATTGAGTTTTCGGGGCTTAATGGTAAAATCCTCTCAGAAAACTATTTAAAGAGCTTTAGGAAACAAGTGCCTGAGCACGCTGAAGAACGATCCTTATTGAATCAAATTACCCGAGGAGGGATTTTCCTTGGAATCCTGCTAGTCTTATTACTTATCGTTCGGTTTCTAAATACACAGCTCAACAAATTGGTTGACAAGCTTAAGGTTGTTGTCGAAAAACGAATCCCGGAGATCAAAATAAAGAATTACCATGTGCTCACGAGAGCAAACTCCATACGAGTGACGGGTTTTTTCCTTAAGGTCATCAAGGTAATTTTCCTTCTGATTTTTGTTAACATAGCCCTCCCGCTATCCCTTCGAATATTTCCTTCTACTGAAGGGATCGGCGAAACGCTAGTAGGCTATATCATGGATCCTTTGTTATACATCGGCAAAGGATTTATCAATTACATCCCTGAACTTTTCACAATTGTAGTGATTGTGGTGATCACACGATTTATAGTGAAGGGGCTTGAGTTTTTTACCAATGAGATTACCAGAGAAAGGCTAAAACTTCCTGGGTTCTATCCCGAATGGGCCATCCCTACCTTCAATCTAATAAAAATCATTCTCTATGCCTTCGCATTTATTGTAATCTTCCCTTATTTACCTGGGTCGGACTCTCCCGCCTTTCAAGGAGTCAGTGTCTTTCTTGGTGTTTTGATTTCCTTGGGCTCTACTTCTGCCATCAGTAATATCGTAGCAGGATTAGTGATCATCTACATGCGTGCCTTTAAAAAAGGGGATCGAGTCAAAATAGGAAATACGGTTGGAGACGTGATTGAAAAAACAATGCTGGTCACTCGGATTCGTACCATCAAAAATGAAGAGGTAACTATACCAAACGCGACCATTTTGGCGGGGAATACGATCAATTACTCTGTAGAGGACAATGGACCTGGTTTGATCCTCAATACCGCGATCACGATCGGATATGACGTCCCTTGGAGAAAAGTGCATGAACTTCTCATCAGTGCAGCCCAAAAAACTAATCTCATTCTAGCCGAACCGAAGCCTTTTGTACTGCAGACCAGTTTGGACGATTTTTATGTGAGTTATCAAATTAATGCCTATACCAAAAACCCGAAAAAATCTGCCGTGATCTACTCAGATTTACACTCGAATATTCAGGATGCCTTTGCTGAGGCTGGGGTAGAAATCATGTCTCCTCATTATCAGGAAAATAGAGAAGGCTCATTGACAATCCCTCCGGTGCATGTCCCAAATCCTGAAGGAAAGAAAGGTAATGAAAAACCTAAAGAATAGAATTATTAGGTGTTTTCTGTACGTCTTCCAGGCTAAAAAAACAAAAACGGGAAGCAATTCTTTCGAATACTTCCCGTTTCACAAACTGAAAACCGTAATCCTCAACTTGTGCCAAGCTACAGTTAAAGGTTTGATCCAGTTGCCCAGAATCACTTACAGTACATGAAGTCGCATCCCGTAGGAGCTATGTCCCAATTGAAATCTACTGTAGTGCACTTTTGCAGTTGCCTGTCTCAACCCGCTCCCGGAGGATAAGGCCTTTCATACCAGCAGTCTCGAACCATCCCGAAGGGCGATCCATCTTGGGCCGATCTATTTTTGCACGTCTGCGGCTTACCGTTGCAAGTTCCCGGAACTAACCGTTCACTCCTTTGTGCCCGATTGCTTCCACCCCGAGGGGCTTTGGCCGACTGATTAATCCACTTGATGCATTTTTGGGGTAAACCCTTTCAACAAACCACTATTTCAGGCCCGTCTTTCATGCGTGAAAAATTAGATTTCATCCGAAGAATCTATCCAACTCAATCTTATCGTTTTTGGCACTTCTGCGGTTTCCCGTCTCAGAAACCCATTCGAAAATGAATCCCCCTTTATGCCCGATCTCAAACTTTCAAAACTGTAATCGGGATCGTACTCCCGACCTTTTATCTCTTACTTGATATGTTAAAATTGCACTTTTAAATCACTGAATCCAATATTTTAACTAATTTTTTATTAACAACTTTTCCCCAAAGATTTATGCTTTAAAACACAAGATATCAACACAATTATTTGACTTATACACATTTATCAGGATTTTATCTCTCAATTCGTCTCCATTTCCTATATTCTGCCAAAGTAAATAGAAATTCCAAGGCTAACCTCGAGAACTATGCTGGACAGACGTCATTTCTTAAAATCTTCTACTACTTTGGCCGCAGGCCTATACCTCAGCCCCGCCCTCCTTCAAGCCAGAAATAAAATCGCCGCAAGCGATAAAATTCGTGTTGCGTTGATAGGAGCGAATAACATGGGGTTTGGTATCCTTCGCCATCACCTGGCCTTGCCTGAAGTAGACTGTGTTGCAATTTGTGATGTGGATCAAAATGTACTCGAACGTCGAATCAGTGAGGTAGAAACTGCCACGGGCAAAAAGCCCGAAGCTTATAGCGATTTCAGAAAGCTTTTGGAAAAAACAGATCTGGACGCAGTCATCATAGGAACTCCCGACCACTGGCATTGTATGATAGCAGTTGCCGCCTGCCAAGCAGGGAAAGATGTGTACGTGGAGAAACCCATGGCAAATACCATAGGCGAATGCGATCTGATGGTTAATGCCAAAAACAGATACCAACGCATTATGCAAGTAGGTCAACAGCAACGTTCAGGTCAGGCTTTTATCGAGTCACGCGATCTGGTGAAAAGTGGGTATTTAGGCAAAATCAGAAAGGTAAACATCTGGTCAAATTTCAATTATGGTTTGGGTAATCTGGTAAAGCCTCCACAGGAAATTCCAGAGGGAGTGAATTATGATTTTTGGCTCGGACCAGCCCCTCAGCGGGACTTTAATCCAAACCGTTTTCATGGTAGCTGGAGGCATTTTTGGGACTATGGAGGAGGATTGATGTCAGATTGGGGCGTGCACCTTCTTGATATGGCCATCTGGGTAGAGGAGCAACCTGCAGTACCCTCTCGAGTTTTGACCTATGCAGCGAACGTGAATATGGAAAACCGAGATCGAGACACCTTTGACACCATGAATGTGCTCTATCCAAAAAAGGACTTTTTGATCAATTATGATATGAATGGCGGCCTTCAGACCGGACCTTACGGGAAGCCCTACGGCATTGGCTACGTTGCAGAAAAAGGGACACTTGTGGTAAATCGGGGTGGGTATGAAATCTATCCTGAATGGGACGGCGAGGCAAAAGCCCCAAAAATTGAAGCTAAGAAACTGGAAGGAATGAAGGAATCGCACAATGCCCATGTGGCCAACTTTGTAGAATGCATCAAAACTCGAAATCAGCCCATTTGCCCTCCAGAAGACGGTAGAATCGCAGCACTTCATGCGCACATTCCCAATATCGCTGCACGCGTGGGTGCGGAGGAATTGATTTGGGAGGAGGAAAAAAGAACCTTTAAAGGAAATATGGCTGCCAACGAACTGATTTGGCCAAACTATCGTGAGCCGTGGGTTTTGCCAAAACTTTGATCGTAATTGCGAGGGGTTTGATCTGGACTTTCGGAATAAAAAAACTGCAATTCCCCGAAGCAATCTTTAGATAGGCATACTAACACCTAGAATCCTCCGTGACCTCTATGGCCAAATAAATTTCCAATACTCAAATTTGGCTCCTAGTAGTTACGCTACTTGAAGTTAACAGGCTTTCTAGCTTTTGTCTTTCCTATCTTTCAGCATTTTGACTTCATACTTCTCACTTCAAAGCAATTCGCATCAAATGCATATCAGCAGTCATGTATAGATAGTTTTCGTCATTATCAAATGCGCAATTAGCTGTAGACTCACCCGTACGAATAGTGCCTAAGATTTCTCCCTCTTTGGAAATCACAAGAACGCCTCCAGGACCTGTGGCGAAAATGGTTCCTGAGGAATGCACTTTGAGCCCGTCAGGTAAACCCTTTTTTCCCTCAGCCAAAAGATAAGTGACATCCAATAAAATCTTCCCAGCTATGACTTCTCCATTTTCATCCAAATCATAGGCGTAATACCGAGCTGCCTCAAAATCAGATTGGGCCACATAGAGAATCTTCTCATCTGGACTTAAAGCCACACCATTTGGACGATAAAGACTATCAATTTGCAAGGTAAGCTCTTCCTCCATCAAGCGATAAACACCCTGAAAATCCAGCTCCTTCACATCCCAATCATCCAAACCGTAAGGTGGATCGGTAAAATAAATTCCTCCATTGGAATGAACGACCAGGTCATTGGGACTATTGAATTTCTTGCCCTCCCACTCAGAAGCTAGGTTTTCGTATTCTGGCTTGGGATTAGTCAAAGGCTTCATAATTCTTCCCACTTGCCTAAGGCCATGCTGGCAAAGCAGCAGATTTCCATCCCGATCCAAAGTCAAGCCATTCGAACCAGGTTCTTTTTTGTCTGTTCGCTCTCCGAAATAGCCCGAAGGCTCCAGGAAAACCGATAGACTATCCTTCTCAGACCAGCGATAGATCTTATTAGCTGGAACATCCGAAAAAATCAAAGCCTGCTGATCTTCCAACCAGAGTGGCCCTTCCGACCAATCAAAACCTGAAGCCAAGATTTCAATTTGAGCATCCTCCGCGATCAAATCGTTGATTCTTGGATCTAAGCGCTCGATACTTCCAGTAGTTTGATAATTCATTTCAGGTATAAGTTTTTCTGATTTTTTAACCGAAAAGGTGCATGCAGCTAAAAGACATATACTTAAATATGGTATTGCTATCGACTTTATTTTCATGGCCTTGTCTATTAAATTTCAATTTATCTCATTCTTAGTCAATGAATCCAGATGAGGCGTTTCATTATACAGATTGCCATAGGCTCCCAAATCCATATAGTCTAGGTCATCGGTGGGTATAAAAAGTATATTGAGTCGCTCTTGTTGCGCAAAGCTTTTCGCTGATAGGCAAAATCCAAGGAACGTCACCAAAACAACCCACCCTTTACTCTCTTGCATTTCTTTCTGATTTAAGCAATGGGAATTTTGAATTTGGTGTTCGCGCTTGATCCATCAAAGCAATCAATTCAGCCAATTTCTCAGGATTTTTGGCAGACAGATCAGTAGTTTCGGATGGATCGGTCGAAAGGTCATACAGCTCAAATACAGGTCCCTCACCACCAAAAACCTGCAACTTCACCAGTTTCCAATTCCCCTCACGGATAGCCTGTTTGCCTCCTTGTTCATGAAATTCCCAATACAAGTAGTCATGGTTTTTTTGCTCGCCTGTACCCAGGAGCGCAGGCACAAAAGAAATCCCATCAAGGCCCCTTTCGGTCTTTTTGCCAGCCAACTCCTCGAAAGTGGGAAGCAAGTCCCAAAAGGCAAACGGCGTATCATTTTCAGATCCTGCCTTCACTTTTCCTGGCCAATAAGCAATCATCGGAGTTCGTATTCCTCCCTCGTACAAGTCCCGCTTATGTCCTCTAAATATTCCATTGCTATCGAAAAATTCCGGATCGGCTCCACCTTCTTTATGAGCACCATTATCTGATGCAAAAATGATCAGGGTATTTTCCGCTAGGCCCAATTCCTCTAGTTTACTTACTACCTCTGCCACATAGCGATCGACGCGCTCCACCATTGCCGCAAAGGTTGCATGGGGATAAGGCTGGGACTGGTATCCTGGAATAGACATATTCAATCCATAATCCGATCCTGCACGAGTAGCTAGATAAGGGGTTTCATCGGGAAATTTCGCTCTGTATTTCGCTAGAATTTCATCATCGGGCGCCGCCAATTCCGCATGTGGCATCACGATTGGCATAAATAGAAAGAATGGATTCATTTGATTTGCTGTGATGAATTCCAGAGTTTGTTCTTGAATCAAATCAGGTGCAAAATCGCCCTTGGTAGTCCAGTCATTTCCCGGCAAATCCACCTTTTCAAAATTATCCCAAAGGTAATCCGGATAGTAGCGATGGGCATATCGCTGGCAGTTGTATCCAAAGAACTGATCAAAACCCTGATTGACTGGATCGCCTTCAGAACCTGGAAAACCAAGCCCCCATTTACCAAATGCACCCGTGGTATATCCAGCAGCCTTGAGAATTTTAGCCACATTCATTACCGAATCAGGCATTGGTCTTTGCCCCTCTGGCTCCACCTCGGTATTTCCTCGGATAGGCGTATGCCCGGTGTGCAGGCCGGTCATAAAAGCCGATCTCGACGGAGCACAAACCGTCGCTCCCGAGTAAAAATTGCTAAAAAACATTCCCTCTTTTGCTAAGCGATCTATTGCTGGTGTTTCGATGTATTGTTGCCCGAGAAACCGCAAATCGCCCCAACCCAAGTCATCTGCTAAAATGAAAATGATGTTTGGCTGAGGATTACCGGTTTTTTGTTCTTCAGCTTTTTCACAGGAAAAAATAAAAAACGAGACAAAAAGAAATGCTACCAAATGGATGTAGCGGGATTTTGGATTCATTCTTCAAAATAGAGTTTTGCCGTCAAGGATAAAATAATTCGGATGAAAAACTAAAAGTGACCATCCTGAAAAATCATTAACCCAGATTTTTACTAACAGGTGAATATACTACCAATGGCATACTCACATTTTTGAAAGCGAACACAAAATCAGATTTCCATTGCCTGTTTTAGCATTCAAAAACTATAATTGAAGCTGCGTAAATATTTGAATCGGGAAAATTTTAAGCTAGCTTTTAGTGACTAAAACATTTCTGATTCAAACGCAATTTTTGGAATCGGTAACCCGAACTCAAGACAGCACAGGATGCAAAACGCATTCATTTCAGGCAAATTCAATTCAGAAAAATATTCAATTTCAATGAGCCAAGTGACCAAGAATTTTAAGCATGTCAATTATTTGTGGGATGATCAAATTGCCGCAAAACTAGAAGGAAAGGAAGTCGACCTTTTGATTTACCGTTCCAATATTCTAGGCGCTGACCTCCGCATCACCAATTATGGAGGAGGTAACACCAGCTGCAAAACTTTTGAAAAAGACCCGCTTACAGGAAAACAAGTTGAAGTCATGTGGGTCAAAGGATCTGGTGGAGACATTGGTACCTTGAAAAAATCTGGACTTGCCGGGCTTTATGTTGAAAAGCTGAGAGCCTTAGAAGGCATTTATAGAGGTTTGGAATTTGAGGATGAGATGGTGGAGCTTTTCAATCATTGTATTTATGACCTGAAGTCCAAAGCCCCTTCCATAGACACTCCGCTTCACGCTTATTTGCCATTTCGACACATTGATCATTTGCACCCTGATGCAGCTATTGCCATCGCTGCCTCAAAAGAAGGGGAACGGATCACGAAGGAGCTCTGGAATGGGCAAATTGCTTGGGTACCTTGGCAGCGACCCGGCTTCGATCTTGGGCTTCAATTAAGAGATTCACTCAACGCTAACCCCGGAATCCGAGGTATTATGCTCGGTGGCCACGGGCTTTTCACCTGGGGAGATACGGCCTATGAATGCTACATCAATAGTCTCGAAGTCATAGAGATGGCTTCTGAATTTTTGGCTGAAAACTATGGTGAAAAGAAACCTGTTTTTGGCGGAGTAAAAATAGAATCACTTCCTGCGGAAAAGCGAAAAAGCCAAGCGGCAAGCCTTGCTCCTATTTTAAGGGGATTAGCCTCATCAGAAAACTTAATGGTGGGCACCTTCACAGATGCTCCAGAAGTCTTGCAGTTTGCAAATAGCCATGATCTTACTAAGCTGGCTCCAATGGGCACCAGTTGCCCAGATCACTTTTTACGCACCAAAATCAGCCCGCTCGTTTTAGATTTACCGGCAGATCAAGATTTGAGCAATCGTGAAGCAATCAAAGAAAGGATCAGTTCGGCTTTTGCCACTTATCGTGAAATGTATGCGAACTACTATCAAAAGCATAAACGCTCGAATAGTCCAGCCATGCGAGACCCAAACCCAGTGGTCATTATTTGGCCGGGTGTTGGGATGTTTAGCTACGCAAAGAACAAACAAACCAGCCGAGTTGCCAGTGAATTTTACATCAATGCAATCAATGTGATGCGAGGTGCTGAGGCAGTTTCTGAGTATGTTTCCCTTCCACTCCAAGAAGCTTTTGACATCGAATACTGGCTTCTCGAGGAGGCCAAACTTCAGCGAATGCCCAAAGAACAAGCCCTCTCACGAAAAATCGCCCTAGTCACTGGAAGTGGCGGTGGGATCGGTAAAGCGATCGCTGAGAAATATATGCAGGAAGGCGCATGCGTCGTGGTGACCGATATAGATGCCTCGAGACTAAAACAAACAGAAGAAGAATTCACAGCAAAATACGGGAAAGACGCCTTTTTGGTCGTGGAATTAAACGTGACAGATACAAAAAGTCTTGCCCAAGCTATTCAGGCCACTTGCCTGAAATTCGGCGGGGTGGATATCATCGTAAATAATGCAGGAATATCGATCAGTCGTACTTTCGAGGAGCATACTGATCAGGATTGGGCTCGACTCAACGATATCCTGGTGATGGGGCAATACCATGTGTCCAAGGCCGGCGTGGAGCTGATGAAAGCCCAAGGCCTAGGCGGTGATATAGTTAACATCGTCAGTAAAAATGCGCTTGTTGCCGGACCAAAAAACGTAGCCTATGGCACTGCAAAAGCCGCTCAATTGCATATGTCACGCCTAATGGCTGCGGAACTGGCCGAAGACAAAATTCGAGTCAACGTCGTAAATCCAGATGCCGTGATCGAAAACTCCAACATTTGGGAAGGAGGATGGGCTGAAAATCGAGCGAAAGCCTACGGGGTCGAGCTCAAGGACTTGCCAAAATACTATGCAAATCGGACTCTCCTGAAGGAAAGTGTGAAAACCACCGATATCGCTGAAGCAGCCTTTTTATTTGTCAGTGGACAACTCTCCAAGAGTACAGGAAATATGCTTAACGTGGATGGCGGACTTGCTGCAGCCTTCCCTCGATAGAATTTCAAATCCAAAACATAAATCTCTATGCTCAGCGATAAATCTGAAAAAATCAGTAGTCACTCCCGGACACCAAAATACATGCAGGTGGTCAATCTGATTTTAGAAGAAATAGACCAAGGCAAATTAAAAATTGGTGATCGAATCCCATCGATCAATGAGACCAGCTTTGACTTTCTCCTATCAAGGGACACGGTGGAAAAAGCATACAATGAACTACGTGATCGCGGGATTATCACTTCTGTGAGAGGCAAGGGCTTTTATGTGAGTTCCACCAATATGGAAAACAAGATCAAGGTGCTCTTGCTTTTCAACAAACTGAGTTCGTACAAGAAGTACATCTACTATTCCATTGTCGAAACACTAGGAGATGAGGCCCGAGTGGACCTGCAGATTCATCATTACAATATGACGCTCTTCGAAAATCTGCTGGATCGCTATCTAGGCGAGTATCACTATTACGTGGTGGCTCCCCATTTCTTTGATGAAAACTCCCATCCTACCACCGCATACGATTTAATCAAAAAAATCCCAAAGGAGAAACTACTCATCATCGACAGGGCAGTTAAAGACCACGAAAATGAGTTTCCAGGAGTTTATCAGGACTTTTCCCGAGATATTCTAGAAGCTTTGGAAACGGGGATTTCACATCTGAGAAAATATCAGCGTCTGATTCTGGTTTTCCCTAAAGGAGAGCTTTATCCTTGGGAGATTATCGATGGATTCAAGCGCTTTTGTTATTTCCATAATTTTAAAAATCTCATACTCGATGGCATTGATGATGAGCCACTTTATCCGGGAGATTCATTTATTGTTTTGGCAGAAACCGATCTAGCCAGTATTGTCAAAAAAAGCAGGGAGCAGAATCTAAAGCTTGGACAAGATATTGGGGTGATTTCCTACAATGAGACTCCTCTGAAAGAAATTTTGGCCGAAGGCATCACCACCATTTCAACCGATTTCGTTCACATGGGTAAATCCATCGCAGCCCAAATTTTGGGAAAGGAAGATAAAATCCCCTTGAAAAACCCCTTTAAACTTTATCTTAGAAAGTCAATTTGACAATTTCAATGATCTGAGGAAAAATGAACAAAGCCGCATGCCGAACTGATCGCTTCATCCAACGTAGTTGTTAATACATGATCACTAGTATCTCAATACCTAAAAACCCAAAATGAAAAAACTTACTCTCCTACTTCTTTTCTCAGGCCTGATCTTTCAGGCTTTTTCACAAGAAGATCGACCTAATATCATTTTTATTCTTTCCGATGACCATCGCTATGATTTCATGGGATTCACTGGAGCGGTAGAAGGGCTAGAAACTCCCAATCTAGACCGCATGGCCCGAAATGGAGCGCATTTTCCCAATGCCTTTGTCACCACAGCTCTTTGCTCCCCAAGTCGAGCCTCGATCCTCACCGGACAATACGCCCATGCCCATACCATCGTGGACAATTCCGCACCGGTACCTGAGGGCACGAAGTTTTTCCCAGAGATTCTTCAGAAAAACGGCTATCAAACCGGCTTTTTTGGGAAATGGCATATGGGAGATGGAGACGATATGCCTCAAGAAGGGTTCGATTATTGGCTCAGTTTTAAGGGTCAGGGAGTCTATAATGATCCCACTTTCAACATCAATGGAGAACAAGTCAAACAGCCGGATGGAAGTTACACCTCGGATCGATTGACGGATTATGCCCTTGAGTGGCTTGAAGATCGGGAAGATGAAAAGCCATTCTTTATGTACCTTTCACATAAAGCCGTACATGCCGAATTCACCCCAGCCAAGCGGCATGAAGGAGTACATGCGAATACACCCATTGTGACTCCTCCGAGTATGTACCTCACAGCCACTAAGGATAGTCCTTATTTTTCAGATAGAGAAAAACCCATCACCAGCCCCGTAAACTATCAAGACATCCCCGAATGGGTTCGCAAGCAGCGCTACTCTTGGCATGGAGTGGATTACATGTATCATGGTGCCATTCCATTTGACAAGTTTTATAGACTCTACCTCGAAACGCTACTCGGGGTAGATGAAAGTGTGGGCCGTATCTTGGATTGGGTGGAAGAAAACGGCTTGACCGAAAATACACTGATTGTGTACATGGGCGATAATGGATTCAGCTTTGGCGAGCATGGACTGATTGATAAGCGACATGCCTACGAAGAGTCCATGAAAGTGCCTTTCCTAGCCCAATACCCTAAAATGATTCAGGCGGGTAGCACAAATGAAAATATCGTCATGAATATAGACTTGGCACCTACCTTTTTGGAACTAGCGGGGTTGCCAGACTCCAAGCCGGATGTGCAGGGACAATCTCTCCTTCCCATCTTCTCCAATCCAAATCAGGAATGGAGAGACAAAGTATTCTATGAGTACTATTGGGAGATGGCTTATCCAAGCACACCAACCATTTTTGCGGTGCGAACTGATCGATACAAGTATATCTTTAATCAAGGTGTTTGGGACATTAATGAGCTGTATGACCTCGAAAATGATCCCTACGAGATGAATAACCTGATTCGGTCTGAAGCACATCAGGAAATTGCCAGAGATCTTCGTGATGCCGTTTTTACTTGGCTAGAGACTACAGGCGGAGAGCAGATTCCACTCAAACGGATTAGCTATCCCAAGCGAGATCATATCTATCAGCGAACCTATTGATTCCATGGCAAAACTTCCTGTAACGGCCATTTTTGATATCGGAAGGACGAACAAAAAGTTTTTCCTATTCAATGAGCAATTGAAGGAAGTGCACCAAAGCTACGAGCGATTTGAGCCTATCCCCGATGAGGATGGATTCCCGGCTGAGGCGCTCCAAGCTATGAGTGAATGGATGCTGACTACCTTTCTAGATGCATTAAAGCTGGAAGAGTTTGAGATCAAAGCCCTAAACTTCTCTACCCATGGGGCGAGTTTTGTGCATGTGGATGAACTAGGCGATCCGGCCACTCCCCTTTACGATTACCTCAAACCCTGTCCTGAAGAATTGTTGGATCGCTTTTATCAAGAGAATGGAGGCAAAATGAATTTCTGCAGATCGACTAGCTCTCCTCCTCTGGCTATGCTGAATTCGGGATTACAGCTTTATTTTCTGAAATATGCCAAACCAGAGAAATTCAAAAACATCAAACATTCCTTCCACCTGCCTCAGTATGTAAGCTTTTTGTTTACGGGAGAAAAGACATCGGATTTCACAAGCCTAGGTTGCCATACCGGGCTTTGGGACTTTGAAAAAAAGGATTACCATCCCTGGGTTGATCGGGAAGGCTTCCGATGCCTCCTTCCTCCCATCAAATCCGGCAAAACGGTAATCAGGACCAAGCCCGAACTGGGAAACATTCCCTGCGGTATTGGCATTCATGATTCATCCGCAGCTCTTTTGCCCTACCTGAAGCAGGAGTCAGAACCCTTTGTCTTGCTTTCCACCGGTACTTGGGCCATAGCCATTAATCCGTTCAACAAAAGCCCTTTGACCAAAAAGGAGTTGAAGCGAGACTGCTTGCAATTTCTGAGTGTATTGGGCGAACCGATCAAAATCAGTCGGCTTTTTATCGGGGAAGAACACAAGTTTCAGATCGAAGCCATGTATGCACATTTCCATCTGGAAAGAGGAACCTATAAAAAACTGACTTTTGATGATGCCATATGTCAGAAGGTAAGGGCCAAGAGCGAAAAACGAATAGCTTTTCACTATTTAAAGCCGGGGGATTTTGACCTGGAAAGCGCAGAAAAAACCGATTGGGCAAGTTTTGAAAATTTCGAGGAGGCCTATTATACTTTTATGAATGAGCTGACCGATCTGCAACTTAGCTCCTTAAATTTGGTCTTGGAAGGAAGTTCGGTCAAGCAGATTTTTATCGATGGTGGGTTTAATGCAAACCCCATTTTTTTGGAGATGCTTCGCAAAAAACTACCGGAGCTGGAGATAATTCCGAGTGATTTCCCAAATGGCTCTGCTTTAGGAGCGGCGATGTTGATTAATGAGGCAATCAAGCTTAATGAATAAAAAAGGACTAAATATCGCCCTCTTTATCCCCTGCTACGTGGATCAGTTTTATCCGCAGGTGGGCATTGCATCGCTGGAAGTACTGGAAAAACTGGGGTGCCAAGTCAGCTATCCCTTGGATCAAACCTGCTGCGGACAGCCCATGGCCAATGCCGGATACGTGCGGGATACAGTAGGCACGACCCGGCATTTTATAGAAACGTTCAAAGACTTTGACTACGTAGTCTGCCCCTCAGGAAGCTGCGTGCTCCATATCAAAGAGCATTCTCCAAAAGTTCTTGGAATGGAGCAAGCCCAAAAGGCTCTACACGATAAGATCTTTGAGTTTTCTGAGTTTCTGACCGATGTCCTGAAAGTGGATTCCTTTTCCGGCGCCTTCCCCCATCGAGTGGGCTATCATGCCTCCTGCCATGGACAGCGGGGATTGCGACTTGCATCGAGTTCGGAGTTGAAGATCAAACCCTTCAACAAAGCCAAACAACTCCTAGAAAATCTGGAGGGGCTAGATTGGGTGGAGCTGAGTCGACAGGATGAATGTTGCGGTTTTGGGGGAACTTTTGCCGTCAGCGAGGAGGCGCTCTCCGTACAGATGGGTAAGGATCGACTAGCCGATCATCTCTCACATCAAGTCGAAATCCTCACGGGTGGAGATATGTCATGCATCATGCATTTGCAGGGTATCGCCTCACGGCAAAAGCAAAAGATCCAGTTTAAGCATATTGCAGAAATCATCAATGAGGTTTTACCATGAGTCATCCAGAAGCAGCTTCAGAATTTTTGAAAGATCAGGCCAAAGCCAAATGGCATGATGAAACCCTGTGGTTTGTCCGGGACAAGCGGGACAAAATCCGGGAAACAGTACCCGAATGGGAAGAACTCCGTGAATTGGCCTCACGGATCAAAGACAATGTACTCGGTAATCTGGCCGACTACTTGGAGCAATTTGAACAGAACGCTCAAAAAAACGGAATTCAGGTGCACTGGGCTGCTGACGCAAAAGAGCATAACGAAATCGTGCTTTCCATCTTGAAAAAGAAGGACTGCAAGGCCATTGTAAAGAGTAAGTCTATCCTGACAGAGGAATGTCATTTAAATCCTTTCTTGGAAAAAAACGGTGTGGAAGTAGTCGATACTGACTTGGGAGAGCGAATTGTGCAGTTTCTCGATCAGCCTCCCAGTCATATTGTTTTGCCTGCTATACATCTGAAAAAAGGTGAAATTTCCGAGCTTTTTCACCAAAAGCTACAAACCGAAAAAGGAAATGAGGACCCCTACTATCTCACTCAAGCGGCTCGAGCGCATTTGCGCGAAAAGTTTTTGGCAGCCCAAGTCGCCATCACTGGAGTAAACTTTGGCGTAGCCGAAACAGGAGAATTTGTCGTCTGCACCAATGAAGGTAATGCCGATATGGGCGTGCATCTAGCCGATACGCACATCGCCTGCATGGGTGTAGAAAAAATCATCCCAAAACGGGAGCATCTCGGGGTATTTTTGCGCTTGCTCGCTCGTTCCGCCACAGGACAAAATATTACCAATTACAATTCCCACTTCAGAAGTCCCGAAAAGGGAAAAGAAATTCATCTTATCCTGGTGGACAACGGACGTACGGCCCAATTGGGCAGAGAAAACTTCCGAAATTCCCTCAAATGTATCCGTTGTGGAGCCTGTATGAATACCTGCCCGATCTACCGGCGAAGTGGTGGCTTTAGCTACAAAAGCACGGTTCCCGGGCCGATTGGCTCGATACTTTCGCCAGGTTTAGATTTGAAAAAGCATGGCAGCCTTCCCTTTGCCTCCACCCTTTGCGGCAGCTGCACGGATGTCTGCCCGGTAAAGATCAATATCCACGAACAGCTCTATCTCTGGAGGCAGGAAGTGACCAAAGCGGAGGGCACTTCCTTCAAAAGCCTTAGTATGCTCTTTGCCAACCGCGTTTTCCAAAACCCACTGACCTATAAAATTTCCGGCAAAGTGATGCGAAAGGTACTTCAAAAACTTCCTCATGGACTGATTTATCATGCGCAGAATGTCTGGGGAAAGCAGCGCGATCTACCTAAGGTGCCCAAGGAAAGTTTTAAAGAGTGGTACAAAAAGCATAGAGGATGAGCTCGAAAAATCACATACAATCCAAAATCCGAGCGTTGAAATTATCCCCAAATCCGCTTCCAGAGATTCCGAAATTTGAATTCGAAGGAAACCTGGTCGAGCAGTTTTTTACCGCTATTTCCGGAAACAAAGGAGAAATTATCAGCCAAGATCAATTGATTCAGGAAATTGAAGAAGGAGTTTATCCCAAAGTGTATTCTAATCTCCCGGAATTCAGCTCGGTTTCGAATCAGCCACTTCCCGAAGATTCCCACGAACTGCAATCACTCGATTTGGCGATTTTGAAAGGTCAATTTGGCGTGGCCGAAAATGGGGCGATCTGGTTCGAAGATGAGGACTTGCAGTTGCGGGCCATGCCTTTTATCACGCAGCATCTCGCAGTGGTACTTTCTTCGGGAAATATGGTAGCTACCATGCATGAGGCTTATGAGAGAATAGGAAATGGTCCTTCGGGCTTTGGGCTTTTTATCGCAGGACCATCGAAGACCGCAGATATCGAGCAGTCCCTAGTCATCGGAGCACATGGAGCGAGAAGCTTAATGGTCATTCTCAAATGAAAAATTATTTTTAACCTAACAACATATACTATGACTAACCCTTATTCAAACTGGTTTCATACCTACTCTTCCCAAGAAGTCCTACTTTCAGATGGTAGAGCCATCACGCACCAGTTTATTCAAGATTTTTCGGCTATTCTTCCGCACATTGAATTTGATGCTAAGGTAGTCATCAACACCACTCCCGCTTTAGTGTTTTTTGACCCCGCTACCAAGACGGTTAATTTACCCTTTTGGGATCAACTCCAAGCCCCTGCCATAGGCTTCTTTGATAAAATGGCAGGCTCGCCTGATGAAGGGAAAAGACTTTTTGGGTTGTTTTTTAATGGATTCTATCTTCCTCATGAGCTGGGTCACGGGGTACAGTTTTTTGTCAAAGGAGACCAAAAAGGCTCCTATGCCAATGAGCTTTTTGCAAATCAAATAGGAATGCAGTGGTGGCGCAAACATCATCAAGATTCGGACCTTGAAAATTGCTACGGATTTGCCAAGCACATTATGAGCATCCTTCCGAATCCTGTACCAAAGGGAGAAACCGTAGAGGAATACTTCAATAAAAATTATGACAAGGTATCATCAAACCCTTACATCTACGGTTTTCTTCAATTTGGACAGTTTATAAAAGTTTATGAAGACAAAACTCTTCCAAATTTCGATACCCTTTTAAAAAACTTTGCTCAGTTGAATTAAGACATAAGACTATTATTATTAGCGGATTAGCCTATTCGATTGAGAACTTCTGTTCCATTTAAATAAATGAATAAAACTCAAAAGTCGATTTTGGGTTTACTTTTGCAAAAAAACAATAGAATTATGAAAACCATTTACAACTCTTTTCTTGCCTTGGCAATGATATTATCTAGCACTGTTGCTTTTGCTCAAATGGAAGCACCAGCACCTAGCCCGGCTTCCACTGTTTCTCAAGTGGTTGGTTTCACTAAAATCAGCATGGATTATTCTTCTCCTGCTGTCAAAGGCAGAACCATCTTTGGAGATCTAATTCCTTACGGAGTGACTTGGAGAGCTGGAGCCAATGCAGCAACTAAGATCACATTCAGCACTCCAGTAAGCATCGGCGGCAAAAACATTCCTGCAGGAACTTACTCTATTCACATTACTCCAATGGAGTCTGGTGACTGGACAGTTCACTTCAATCCTAAAGGCGTTTATGTATATGCCTATATGAAGGATGGGAAAATCGATGAGGAAGCCCTTGCCAAGGATGATATTGTAGCCATCAAGGTTAGCCCAATGATGGCTGAAGAAAGCATGGAGCGTTTGACCTATTGGATCTCCGCTCATGACAATAAAGTAGCAAAGGTGTCAATGGGTTGGGACAAAGCTAGATTATCCTTCGATGTGGATACTCAGGTAGATGCGAAGATGGAAGCAATGAAGGCTGCTTTCAATTAATCAAAACCTCAGTTAAATTAAAAAAGTCACCTTGAAAAATCAGGGTGACTTTTCTTTTGTAATTACACAGATACCTACCTTTGGGTCAATGAAGTATCAAGCCATGCCAACCAAGCTCCCGAAGCGTATCCAGACCCCTCGGGAAGAAAAATTTAATGCGCTAACTCACGGCTTCGGACTTTTACTCGCTTTGATAGGAAGCCCCTTTTTACTCGCTAAAGCTTTTGAACGCGGAGATTTCGACTTGAATCTGGCGTCACTTTCCTTTTGCCTTGGGATACTGATGGTTTATGCAAGTTCGACCTTTTATCATCTCGCCAAAGATCGTCAGCTCAAGCAAAAACTTCAAAAGGCTGACCATATTTCTATTTATTTCTTGATTGCCGGTTCCTATTCACCCATGTTGATTTCCGTTTTGCCTCGAGAAAAGGCAATCATTTGGCTGAGCCTTTTGTGGGCATTTGTACTCGTGGGGACAATTTTTAAAGTATTCTTTATCGGAAGATTCAAATTTGTATCCGTAGGACTATACCTCATGATGGGCTGGATCTCGGTCTTTCTTCTCCGGTCCATGTGGCAAAATCTCAGTGGAGAAATTTTAACCTGGATAGCCTTAGGAGGACTCGGGTACACTGCTGGTGTTTATTTTTACGTAAATAGCAATCGATTCTATTTCCATGCGATTTGGCATCTTTTTGTGCTAATGGGCACCCTATCCCATTTCATAGCCATTGCCATGATCGTCAGTGGCTTTTAGTTTTTGTCCAGTCCACACTCTTTAAAAATCACTAAAAGGGGTTTAATCTCAATGATTGAGAATACGCCATTTGCCGTATGTCTTTAAAATATGATTGGTGCTAGGTTTGAAAAACTTTTAAAATCAAACACCATGAAAACGTTAAGATCAAAATTTTGGATTGTACTTTTTGGCGCAATGCTCACGTTCACTGCCTGTGACTCGAGTGGAGATGATGAGCCAGATCAAGTAACTCAAACCAATCCGACGCCCGACATTCCAAGTGATGCGGATGCTGTGTTGGCAGCAATTGAAGTAATTGCAGCTTTACCTCCTGGCACACCAAATATTCCTGGAGTATCTGATATATCATTTGATGTAGCAAATGCCAACTTCTATTCCTCTGGATTGGGTTCCAGCCTAGTAAATGTGGGTACGGTGAGTCTGAATACAAAGCAACTTCAGAACCTATCCGGCAACACCTATATCACTAATCCACAAGACGTGGACTCAGGAATAAACTCTGGACAGAAAAATACTTGGGCAGTAGCGGGAGCAAATGGCTTCGCAGCTTTCAACCATACTACCACCAAAGTAATGCCTCAACAAGTGAAATTTGCAGCAAGTGTAGGCGACACCTTCAGCAAGGGTGGCGAGATTACATTGACAGTTCAGTCTATCCCGGCCAATTCAGATAATATTCTATGGGTTTTGAGCGATGGCTCACGGGTATTGACTAAGGAATCTCGAACTACATCGGTGACCTTCTCAGCTTCAGAGGTCGGTACGCTTAAGGCTACTTCTACCGGTTTGGTACAGGCAGCTGCTTTCAATACAGAAAGTCAGACTTTTGGAGGAAAGAAAGTCTATTTTATCAATGAAACAGTTGACTCGAAAGTGGTTACTATCAATTAATCAGGGTGATTTTTTCAACTTTCAGAACTCCGGGGGGCCTAAGCTCCTCGGATTTTTTGTTTTCAATTAAAAATACCCCTGAGGAAAATGGAACATCGAAAGGAACTTTGAATCATTTCCAAGACTTGGCAAAGAAAAAACCGAGCCTTCCAACCCGGTTTTTTTTATACTTCAAACCTCTAATTTCAGACTTTCTCTACCCAATCTACTCCAGTATCTTTCCAGGCTCTTTCATTGGCTGAATTGATCACTGCCTCGCATACTTTCTGGGTTTCGAAGGCATCCCTAAAGGTAGGATGACAGGACTCACCTGTCTCCAAACTGTGAAAGAAATCCGCGACCTGATGAATGAAAGAATGCTCATATCCAATGGACGTTCCCGGTATCCACCAGCGGCTCATGTAAGGATGATCCCCATCCGTCACGTGAATGGATCTCCAGCCTCGTACAATCCCTTCGTCGCTATGATCAAAATATTCTAGTCGAGTCAAGTCATGCAAATCCCAACGAATGGATGCATGCTCTCCGTTGATCTCTAGCGTATAAAGTGCTTTATGTCCGCGAGCATAGCGCGTAGCCTCAAAAAGCCCTAAAGATCCATTGTCAAAGTGGCAATGAAACACGCAGGCATCGTCAATACCGACTTTTTGCTTTTCGCCAGTATGCTGGTGAACGCGTTCTTTGATAAAAGTCTCAGTCATAGCTGACACGTCTTTGATGCCACCGTTGATCCACATGGCTGTATCTATACAGTGCGCCAAAAGATCTCCTGTCACACCAGAACCCGCAGCCTCCACATCAAGTCTCCACAAGGCATCTCCTCCTTGTGGCAAGTCGGGATTGATAGTCCAATCTTGGAGAAAATTGGCTCGGTAGTGAAAAATCTTACCCAATTTGCCGGAGGCTACAATATTTTTGGCCAAAGTCACTGCTGGAACCCGCCGGTAGTTATACCAAACTGTATTTTTCACGCCTGCTTTCTCCACTGCATGCAACATCTTTTTGGCTTCTGCTACAGTTCGTGCCAAAGGCTTTTCACAAAGAATCATTTTGCCTGCTTCCGCTGCCGCAATGGCAATTTCGGCATGCATATCATTTGGGGTACAAATATCCACAGCGTCAATGTCCTCTCTTGCGATCACCTTTCGCCAGTCTGTTTCATAGGAAGCATAATCCCACTGTTTCATAAATGCCTCAGCTCGCTCAGCTTTGCGGGAGCAACAAGTCTGAAGAACAGGCTGGTATTCATATTCTGGAAAAAAATCAGCTAGGCGCTTGTAGCCGTTAGTGTGGATTCGACCCATCAAACCTGTTCCGATGAGTCCTATTCGTACTTTTTTCTTATCGCTCATATTGTCTATTATTTATGGTTCTAATTCACTTGGACGGTCATCATTTGGCATTTATCATTCATTATTATGAAATGGTTTTAATATCGAATGATGAATTTTGAATGTTAACTGATGAAGTTTTAAGCCCCCCACCCATGTGCGTCCCTTACTTTGATCATGGCTGCGAGTATATCATTCCAAGTTTGTTGATTTTCCATTACCGCATTTGGGAACATACAGCCATCCCAGCAGATATGCTGCATGGCTTTAGTCAGGTTTCCATTTTCATCGCGTAGCCAATAGCCAGCGTCATGGGAAATATCAAGTAAACCGTTTGGATCGGTAGCTTGGCAGTGTCTTCCTGTTTTGTCGTGCGAACCAGAACCAAAAACGCTTCCATCGTTTTGGGCGACGTGAAAATCAATGGTCCAAGGCCGGAGCGCATCGGTCACCGTTTTCAGGGCAGCCTTTACCACCTCCCGGTCGTGTAAATCAGCACCTTCTGGAATAATTCTGTGCTCTGGAGCATTGTAACCTAAAGTGTATAAGAAAGTATGGGACATATCGGCTTGGAACCCAATATTCGGTCGATCCACTGCTTCAAGGGTGTCCACCATATGCTTCCAACTATGCATGGCCCCCCAGCAAATTTCCCCCTCTGCGGCAAGCTTCTCTCCAAACTCTGCGGCTACATCGCAGGCCTCCTTAAATGTGGCCACGATTTGTTTGGTGTTTCCAACAGGGTCCTTCGCCCAATCCCCTACACCAGCTGCCGAATCAATTCTCACCACTCCATAATCCCTCACTCCTAACTCCTTCAGCTTCTGTCCAAATTCGCAGGATTTTCGGACCATTTCCACAAAAATCTTTCGCTGATCTGCGGTACCCATGGCTGATCCTGCCCAAATCGGTGCTACCAAGGAGCCTACTTTGAGATTATATTTTGAAACTTTTTCAGCAAGTTTTTTCGCTTCATCAGGATCATTTAGATCAAAATGTGGTTCCAAAAGCCCAATATCAAGCCCATCGAATTTCACCCCATCCACTTCGGCAGTAGCGGTCATTTCGAGTAGTGAATCAAATGGAATAATAGGTTCTGAGTCTGGGCCTTTCCCGACCAATCCCGGCCAGGTGGCATTGTGTAATTTTGGGTAATTGTTCATGGTTTTGGTTATTAGGTTATTGGTTATGGAATGGTCAAGGGTCCATCGTCAACAGTCCACCATTTCTGAGTTCTGTGGACTGTGATCCGCGGTCTCTTGACAATTATTTTATGACCAAATCAGGATTATCCGGACCAAAATGCTTTAGCATCACAATGGGATCTGTTTTAGAGAGGTTAGTGATTTTTACCCCAGCTTTGGCGGCAGTCTCAGAAACAAAATACTCGTCATGAGTCAATTGTCCAAAGCGGATGAGCGAAGGAGTTTCTATGTCCCACACACCCATAGTCCCATGACCTTGCATCATGATCATTCCATAAGCTGCACTGTCTTTTATGGTGACTGTTTCTCCCGGGAAAACCGTCAGTTCCTTAGCCGAATAGTCATGCGAGCGATAACAAATCCAAGCGTCGTGATAGCCTTTTTCGTGCATTTCATCCTCATCTTCTACGGGTTTTGGTTCCATATAATGATTATCCATCAAGTTGGGATTCACATTTAGATCCCAGTCGATCATCTCCAAAAGCAAATCATAATCCCCAATTCTATCCTTTGGTGTGGCATTCCAAAGCAATTCATCTGGAATGATAGCCTCATTCACCAAAGACTGATACATGGCAAAAATATCTGAGGCCTTCTGTGGCTCATAGGTACAAAGTGACCCGGGCGCGTGCAACATTCCTGGTGGCACATCCCAGCCTGTACCAGGCTGAAGTTTAAATGCCTGGGAATAATTGGTGATTTTATTATCTCCCTTGTTGAAATTTTTGAGACATTCTAGAATGGTTTCTTTGCTTGTCCCCGGAGCGATTCCGAAGAAGGTGTATGGAAAGTCTCCTCCATGATTATTCACTTGAGGTGGAAAATAATAGGCTTCTGGTTTTCCATTTTGACCGGTAAGCTTTCCGTATTCGTCACTCGGGTGAATGTGGTGAGGGAGTGGCCCCATATTATCAAAAAACTTAGAATACATTGGCCAAGATTTGTACTTATCCCAGAGTCTGGACCCTATGATTTTGGCTCCCAATTCATCAATAGCATCTCTCAGCAAGAATAGCTCAGTCACCCCATTTTCTTCAAAAGCAACATGGCTCAAACCTTCGTCCTTACTGGTCAGAGGACCATTCTGAGCTGGGGTCGTGGATGAAAACCAACGCTCGTCTATGCCTCCACGATTTCCACCCAGAGCATAATAGTCATCAGGGTGTAATTTAATTCGGCGACCAGGCACACAAAAGGATCGTGGTACCCAGGTGGGGGTTAGTCTGAGGATTCCTTCTCCTTGCTCGAAGGCTTTTTTTGATAGGCTCATTTTCGTTTATGAATTATTATGTCAGGTTTATTTTAATACTAAAATGGATAGTCAGGAGCCTTAGCTTCTTCGACCATTTTATATTCTTCATTTTACATGTTAAATTCTTTCACTTTTTCCCCCGTCAACACTTCCATTTTCAGCTCGAACTCTCTTTTTTCACCTGGCTGGAGCAAGATCAAGCTTCCATCTTCCTGAGCATTTGCTTGGCCAATGGGTGGATGTGTGGCTGGTTCTAAAGCGGTTACATATTCTCCTTTAGCCATGTGCTGCCAATGGATAAGCCAAGGCAATTGCTTTTTAGAAAATTGGATTTTCAAGGCGATTTTGGCCTCATCATTGGCGTAGCCACAAGTCAACAGCTCGTCTAAATCGGTCTGGGGATCAATAAAAGCGACGTCTTCCCCAAAACCAGCGTGCTCGTCCAGGGGAGGAGGACAAACTTTGAATTGATGTTTCCGATTGAAATCAGAAGTTTTCGCTTCATGCCCTGTAGGCCTTAATTCTCCCTTCCACACAATCCGCGTTCCCTCATCGATCAATGGCCAGCCACAATTGATATGATAAAGCAGCATCAGTGGAGCAGCGGTATTCCCGAGATTTCTAACCGAATCGGAAACATGAATTTCAGGAGAACCCAATCGTCCAGAAATTTTCCGGATAAGTTCCAGACTAGGACCAAACGTACTGGTTTCCATTATTTTACCTACCAACTCAAAGGTCAAATCTCCCGAGAAAATGTCAGGCTGCTTCACACTGATCAATTCAGCCGGCAAATTAGCGTATCGCCCGTGTAGGCCGTGATCCCCATTTGGAGGACCCATAGATGAAAGTCCGCAGGTAGTTAATAATCCGCCAGCGAATGTTTTGAGCCAATTGATTCCTTGGTCAGAAAAAGGTTGATGAGAAGTGATACCGGCATGAGAAATCCAAGCCAGGCTGTTTTCATTGAAAAATGCGTCCACTATGTCCATCCCACGATCCAAAACCACCTTGAATCTCAAACCCGAGCCCGTATTTATCCATGCGATTCGTGTTCCCTTTCCTCCTCCATTATCTACAATCGAAGTTTCGATTCCACCCAATTGATGTGAGTTAGAGATTTTGGACTTCCAGCTGGAAAGATCTTTTGGGTTCATTTTGGGTTTTTAAAGGAAATCAATCTAAAAAAAAGGCCTTTGCAGACTATCCTGCGGTATAAGGGTTGCCGAAAAGCTTCATCAATAAGTTAGAAAAAAAAAGGGAAGCATTTTAAGCTATCCGTCAAAAAGTGTTGACCTATACCTTAATCTTTATCTCGAACCACTTCTTAGATCATCTCCTTTTTTCAAAAGAAGGGCAATGGAAGTACTTCCAGAGAATATTCGTATTGAAGAAAAAGTAGTATTTTGATTTGAAATCTAATTCAACCCTTTCTTTATTCACCACCCAAACCCTTCACCATGAAAAACATATTTTTTTTCGTCCTCACCTTATTGCTTTTCTTCGAAACGACCCAAGCTCAGCAATCACTTGACGCTCAGCTCAACGGCCACAATTTTAGATTTATCGGACCTGAGGGAAATCGTGCTATTGCAGTCATTGCAGAGCGAGATAATCCAGAAGTTGCATACATTGGTGCTGCTTCAGGAGGTCTTTGGAAAACTGACGACATGGGAATCAATTGGCGACCCATTTTTGATGATCAAAACGTGTCCTCGGTCGCTGCGATTGATCTAGCACCATCGGACCCAAAACAAGTCTGGGTTGGAACAGGAGAAACTTTTGTGATCCGACCCGCGCATGCCATGGGCAATGGAATCTATTTTTCACCGGACGGCGGTGAAACATGGGAACATAAAGGATTAGAAAAAACAGGAAGAATCGGCCGAGTCATTGTTCATCCGAAAGATCCTAAAACCGTCTTCGCTGGTGCGCTAGGTCACACGTATGGTCCTCAACAGGAAAGAGGTGTGTATCGAACAAAGGATGGAGGTGATACTTGGGAGCAAGTTCTATTTATCGATGAAGGAACAGGAGTATCGGATTTGGCTATTGATCCATCCAATCCAGACATCATATATGCGGCGATGTGGTCCATTCACATCAATACTTGGGGGCTGAGATCTGGTGGAGAAGGAAGTGGTATTTATAAATCCACCGATGGCGGAGATAGTTGGGAGCCTTTGAATAAATACGGTTTACCCTTTGGCAAGGATCGTCCAGTAGGCAAAACCTCTGTTGATGTTTCTTATAGCAACCCAAACATTATTTATGCTCTATTTGAAGCCGAAAGTCCTGAAGTTTGGCGCTCGGAAGATAAGGGAATGAGTTGGACACTGATGAGTCAGGATCATGACTGGAATGAGAGAGCACCCTATTACACTCGACTAAGAGTGAATACAGGAGATCCTGATGAAATATACTCCATGACCGTTCGATTCACTCATTCTTTGGACGGAGGGAAAACCCGTAATAGCCGTCCGCCACGAGGCGGAGGAGATAATCACGACATCTGGATCAATCCTACTAATCCCGACCATTACATGGTGGCTCATGATGGAGGAGTAAGTATCACTTACAACCATGGGAAATCTTTTCAGCGAGTGGTTCTACCCATTGCGCAGATGTACCATGTAGCAGTGGATGATCAGATTCCCTACAATGTCTTTGGAAACAGGCAAGATGGATGGTCCTACATGGGGCCAAGTAATTCACTCGCCGGCTATATTCCATTGGGACTTTGGAAAGGGGTTGGAGGCTGTGAAAGTGGTTTTGCTAAACCTGACCCAGTTGATAATCATATCATTTGGTCAGGATGCTATGATGGTGGTCTAGATCGTCACGATCTTCGAACCGGTCACTCTCGTGATGTGCGAGTATGGCCAGAAGCTGGGTATGGCTGGGCTCCTGCGGATATGAAGTACCGATGGCATTGGAATTTTCCTTTGAGCCACTCACCACATACCCGAGGAAGAGTCTATGTAGGAAGTCAATTTGTGCACAAAACTGACGACGGTGGGCAAAGCTGGCAAGTGATTTCACCTGATTTGACCTTAAATCTGAAAAGTCACCAGCAAAATTCGGGCGGTGTGGCTATTGATAACCTGATGACCTTTGATGGCTCTACTTTATTTGCGATCGAAGAGTCGAAGTTTGAAGCCGGAGTAATCTGGGTGGGTACCAATGACGGTCAAGTCCAACTCACCAGAAATGGAGGTGAAGACTGGGTAAACTTGACGAAAAACATCCCAAATCTTCCTGAATGGGGTACAATTGCGAATATTGAGCCTTCCCGATATGATAAGGCTACAGCTTACATTACCGTAGACTTACACCAAATGGGTGATTTCGATCCCTACATTTTCAAAACCTCCGACTATGGGCAAACCTGGACTAAAATTTCGAATAGCATACCCAGTTCCGAGTCAAGTTTTGTTCATGTGGTAAAAGAGGACCCCAAAAGACAAGGGATGCTTTATGTAGGTGTAGACAATGGTATCTTCGTCTCACATGATGATGGATCAAGTTGGAATCAACTCAAGCTAAATTTGCCTCCGGCACCTGTTTATTGGCTTGAAATTCAAGAGCGTTTCGATGATTTGGTTGTGGGCACGTATGGCAGAGGATATTACATCTTAGATGATCTCTCAGCAGTTAGAAGCTTAGATCGAAAAAATGATGTTGCCTTTTTCGATATCCGAGATGCTTGGCGATTTAACGATAAAGAAAACATCAAAACAGATGGTCAGAGCTTTAATTCGGGCAGAAACCCTCAATATGGAGCAAGTTTAAATTATTATATCCCTCAGACTCATGAAGGAAAAGCCAGTATAGAAATTAGAGATAGCAATGGTGATCTGGTCAGGACGCTGGACGCGAGAACAAATGAAGGAGCCAACAGAGCTACATGGGATTTACGATATGAGCCCACTTTCCAGCCTAAGTTACGAGTACAGCCTCCTGGAAGACCCTGGGTGCAATTGAACGGAGAAGGCTGGCGTCCACTCGTGCAATGGGACCTTGACTTGATGGCAGGGCAAAATGGTCCACGAGTTGTCCCTGGGCGATATGAAGCTACCTTGGTGCTTTCTGATATGGAGGGAAAAGAAACAACACGAACAAGCGAATATTTCAATGTACTCAAAGATCCAGAAGCAGAGGGTACAATTGATGATATTCAAGCACAGGTAGAGTTTTCTCTTCAACTCAGAGATGCAATGAATCTTGCTGTTAGCAACATCAATACTGTGGAATTGCTGCGAAAAGAACTAGAAGATATTATCGCAGAAGGTGGAGACAAAGTCACTATTCAAGAAGCAGTCAGATTGAAATCTTCAGCCGAGGACATCGCTTCCAAGCTTTATGATATTCAATTAACAGGTGCAAGAGAAGACGCCTTCCGCTCTCCTATTAAACTTTATGGAAGACTTAGTGCTTTGGCATCCGATATCAATTCGAGTGGTATTGATTTCAAACCAACCAATCAGCAGGGTGAGGTTTATGAAATTTTGGACGAACGTCTAAAAGCTGCCGTGAAGCAATTTAACGAACTCATCAATACAGATATCAAGGAATTTAACGAGGCTTTGGAAAAACAGAACAGACGAATCGATCTAGAAAAAACAGGTTTGTAGTAGGTGCTAATGCATCTTTCAATAAATGCTCAAGTCATTTCTCTATCAATTGGTAGAGGGATGACACCCATACCCGAAAAAGTATTCTCTTTCAAAAAAAACTAAACTAGTTATGAATGAAAATGTAATCGTACTTCTGAGATTCAAGAGTCAACCAGATAAGGGTTCTTATGCCGTCTCAGAATTAACAAAGCTTGCCAATCAAGTGAAAGAAGAACCCCACTTTGTCTCTATTAAAATTCACGTTGATCCCAAAGACAGCAGCAACATTTTGCTTTACGAAGAATGGGAGGACGAAAACTATTACAATACCGAGCACATGAATACAGCCTATATCAAGGATTTCCAGGCCAATTCCGTGAATTTCTTGGCAGGACCACCTGATATTACTTTTTGGAAGGTTTCAGATCTCATTAAATAGAAAAAATTTAATTCAAAAGTCTTGAGAGATGGCCTTGACATAAGGCTTATTCACATCTTCTTTAGCATCAAATTCCTATACTCCACCTTCATCGGTGGACCAACATGCACCTGCATTCCGAGTAGCCCAGACATCATTCGATTTTTGGCATCTTCGTCATGAACCTCGCTCATTAGGATACCATTTACATAATGCTTGAGTACATTACCTTTGATGATCAAGTGCATTTCATTCCAGTCTTGCTTTTTGATCTTGGTACCCAGCTCATCACGATCTCCCAACTCAGACTCTAAATTCAGTCCTTTCCAGGCATTTCTCTCCTCGTAGTCGTCAATACTCATGCCATCGGGCTGCGAATTAATTCTAGTTTTTTGGCCTCTGTAGGCCAAAGTAGTCCGTTTCCGTTCCTCGTAATTTTGACCTGTATAAGTGTTTTTCCCATCTATATCTGCTTGATAGCCTCGTAAGGCAAAAGGCACTCCCTCTACACGCTCGCTTCTGTATTGAATTCCAGAATTCCCGTTTTCGGAAATGCGGAATTCAGCTTTCAGTTCAAAGTCTCTCAGTACTTCCTGATAAATCAAAAATGTATTGGCTTCCAGCTTAGTCTCTGGTGTGATTTCACCTACAATCACGCCATCTTTCACAGACCAGTAGGTCGGATCACCTTCCCAACCCTCCAATGTTTTTCCATCAAAAATAGATTTGAAACCATCCTGATTCGGCTCAAAGCTCGGTTTGGCAGTTTGTGTCCCCGATGATGACTCGGGGGCATGGAAATTTTTTAATCCAAAATACCCCAAACCCATTATTAAGGCCACCAGCTCAAGGAGTAAGTACTTACCCAAAATCCCTTTCATTATTTCTGACTTAAAGTATTGTTCTGATATACTTCATGATCGGGGTTTCCTCCAGAAATAAGATAAGCCATCAAATCCTTGAGCTCTTCCTCATTCAGTCGATTGATCATACCTGGAAGCATAATCGAAACTTCGCTGACTTTTGTACTTTTCACATCCGCTTTTGCGACGGTTCGAATGTCATCTGGAGCGAAGGGGTTTTGTGATACATAGTAATTGCTGTCATCTTCATTGGTCAATCTCCCAACCACAGAACCTCCGGCTTTCAATTCCAAAATGGTGGCTTCATATTGCTCTGAGATCTCATCGCTAGGATTGATGGTGGCATTCAAAATATCCTTTGGAGAAAACCGAGTTCCGAGCTGAGTTAAATCCGGACCTATATTACCACCCTCCCCTTGCATAGTATGGCAAGAAAGACAAAGAGTCGCCGCATACATAGCTTTTCCTCGAGCTAAATCACGCCCAGTTAGATTTCCCACAACTGGCAAGGCCTCTTCCACGGTCCAACTTCTACCCGGACCTTCTGGTTGGATATCTGAATTGACAAGATCATTACCACTGCTAGTCAGCATTGCAGCACCAGACAGTTCATTGTATTTATCAAATTCCGACTGTGGCACCTTTGCCAACGCCATTTTTCTAGCTCGATCGATAAAGCCCACATAACTTCTTCCTCCCTTATATTTGAAGGCATCCTGAATCCAAGAGAAATACTCCGTGCGTAACTCATCATTCCAGCCTGTCTTTGCTCCTCCTAAAACCGTGGCCAAATAGGTCTGCTGTGCCGGTGGCACATTGGCAAGCATATTCGCGATATCCAATCCGTATTGAGGATTTCTCATGATCAAATCCGAGGAGGAAGTAAAGGTTTTTTGGTAGTCTGGATCATCTTTGGCATTCTTAAGTAATGCCAATGTTTTTTCAACAGCATTTGGTGCATCGAGATAAACCAGCAACTTGCTTAGCTCCCTATCCAAGTTATTGTTGTTTGCCGGGAAATTTTGATCCAAGTAGGCGATTAATTGAGATTTAACAGCTCCGCTTGGCTCTCCTTGTCTGTATAGGATCAACTCAAATGCTCGAAGCAAATCTTGCTTTTCCTTATCAGTCAATGCAGCATAGTCAATTCCCATCAAGACCTGAAGCATGGGAGTCCCTGAGCCTTTTTCGCTGTGCCGTGACATCGCAATTATAGCCTGTGTAAGCTTCGTAGGATTTTGTTCTTCTAGAGCTTTCAATTTCCATGAATCCATAGGCTGATGTTCTAGTGCGATCCGTGCCGCATATTGAACAAAGCGATCTGGATGATCCAAATTAGCCCAGGCTAATTCTAGCCCCTCCGAACCTCCACCCGCTTTGTGGAACTTCTCAAGTTGACGTCTAAGCTTGTTTTCTTCCGGAAGATCTTCTGCTTTGAGTGTGTTTTTCGTAGTGGAAGTTTCTCCATCATAATACACTCGGTAAAGGTCCGATTCAAGTCTACGTCCTCCAGTCATAAAATACATTGCCCCGTCCGGACCTATAATCCCGTCAGTCAGAGGAAGTGGAGAACCTGAAATAAATTCTTCGGCCTTTGCGTCGTAAGTTGCCCCATTTGGAGTGAGTTCGAAGGCATAAATAATCCCAAAACTCCAGTCAAATGCATAAAGCGCATTTTGATATTTTTCAGGAAAAGCTGCTCCTGTCCCAAACATCACATTAGTTGGCGAACCTTGCCCGATATTTAGAGTCGCAGGAAGATTATCTGGGAAAAGAGGAGACCATTTCTGATTCCCTGTTCTCCAGCCATATTCTGATCCACTAGTCACATGACAGATCCGAGTGGGTCTATACCATGGCATCCCAAAATCCCATTCCATATCCGAATCATAGGTAAAGAGGTCACCAGCTTCATTGAATGCGATATCAAAAGGATTTCTATACCCGGCCGAAATCAACTCAAAATAAGATCCATCTGGGCTAAAATTGGCCACCCAGCCACCTGGAGCCATTCGTGAATTAGCATGGCCTCGAGGATCCTTGATTTCTGGAAAAAGATTATCCTCCTCCCAGACTGGAGGCAGTCGATAAGCATCCATTTCGGGAACATCCACGTGATTTCCAGCCACCATATAGAGCGATTTGCCGTCAGGTGAAAGCTTGATGCTATGCGGCCCATGCTCTCCGGGCTCTCCGCTAAAAAGTTTGATGGTAGTGACCGTTTCGTATTGGTCATCCCCGTCTAAATCTTGAATTCTATAGAGTCCTGTACTTTCTTTGAAGGTCTCATTTCCATTGTGATTCACCATCACATAGATGCTATTGAATGCATAAAGCAAACCCTGTGCATAGCCCATTCCCACTTGAGGTGCTTCTACATTACCAACGATTAGACGCTCTATTTTCGGAGCTAAAGAGTCTGAACCAATCTCAGGGATCTCGAGTCGATAGAGAAATCCATACTGATCCGCTGTGATCAGCCGATTTTTATCATCAAAGGTCATGGCCACCCAACTCCCTTGATCCAAATCACCAGGGCTATAAATATGCTCTGCTTTGAATCCTTCCGGTAGTTTAAGCTTGGCCACCTTAGGGTCAAGTGGCTTTTCTGGACTGTCAGTCGTACAGGAAAACGCTACGAAAATCAACGCAAGTGCTAAGAAGGACTGGAGACTGTACTTTAAAATATGCATAGGGAGAAAATAGTTTTGATCTTGTTAAAATAGAAAATCTATAGTAAAAAGCTTCCAAAGATTCTACCGTCCAAAAAAAATGTACAACAGAATAGAGTGGTTTTGAATGAAATCCTATCTATGAATTGATATGGAAAGAAATAAACTCGATATTTTAAGGAAATCAATCCTGTTCTGTCCCGACAAACACAACAAATCAGGATGCGACAGGATATTTCTCATTTAGAAAACTCGCTTTTTTAAATTATCGCTTAAAAAAATTGACATGAACCCCACCCTTTGGAAAAAGTTAAGCTTACTAATCATCATTGGTCTTGCCTTCGGATGTAGCCAGCCCGAGAAGCTATCCCTTGAAAAAAACACCACCATCGCATTAGTGGGGAATAATCTAGGCTCACGGATGATGCACTATGGGGATTTTGAAACGGAATTGTACACGCGATTTCCTGAACAAGACTTAATCATCCGAAACATGTGTGACCCTGGAGATACGCCTGGATTTAGACCTCGATCTGGCACGAATGACCCTTGGGCCTTCCCTGGAGCGGAGCAGTTTCAAGACGAATACGCCACTCCTTCTGGCAGTCAGGGCTTTTTAGAGAAGCCGGACGAGTGGTTGACCAGACTTGAGGCAGATGTTATAATTGGTTTTTTTGGGTTTAATGAATCCTTTCAAGGAAAAGCTGGACTTGAAAACTTTAAGGCTGAGTTGGATGCATGGGTAAAACACAGTTCTAGACAAAAATACAACGGTGACACGATTCCAAAACTGGCCTTAGTATCTCCAATCGCCATGGAGGATCGCTCTGCTGATCTCGATGTGCCTAGCGGAGACACACAAAATGAATTGCTTCAAGACTACACAGAAGTAATTAAAGAAGTCGCGAAAAACAACAACATCCCATGGGTAGACGCCTTCACCGCAAGTCAGAAATGGTACGAATCAAACGACGAACCGCTAACCATTGACGGATCACAACTGAATGCCAAAGGATATGAGCTTCTTGCCGAACTTTTGGCTGATGAACTTTTTGGAGGAAATCCATCTCCATCTATAGATCGCGCGATGGTGGCAGAAGCGGTAAAAGAGAAAAACTGGCTTTGGCACAATGACTACAAAATCCCAAATGGAGTTCATGTCTTTGGACGGAGATATGACCCTTTTGGACCGGATAATTATCCCTTTGAACTAGAAAAAATCAGACAAATGACAGCCATTCGGGATACTGCAATCTGGATGGCGACTAATGGAGAGAGCATGGATTTGGCTGCTGCAGATGCAAAGACAAGAACTTTACCGGAGGTAGAAACCAACTATAATCCAGAGGCAAATGGATCTTTGGAATATCTTTATGGAGAAGACGCACTAGCGGAAATCAAAACCGCACCAGGCTATAAAATTGAGCTGTTCGCCTCAGAAGCTGAATTTCCAGATTTGGCCAATCCTGTACAACTTTCTTTTGACAACAAGGGAAGACTTTGGGTCGCGACTATGCCCAGCTATCCGCATTACAAGCCAGGAGATCCACGGCCTAAGGATAAACTGATCATTTTGGAAGACACTGACAATGATGGGAAAGCAGATAAGCAAACCACATTCTCTGAAGATTTACATATTCCAGTAGGTTTTGAATTGGCGGCAGAGGGTGTTTATGTTTCTCAGGGAAATGACCTTATCCTTCTCATCGATGAAAATGGGGACGACAAGGCCGACCGCAAGGAAATCCTGCTCAGTGGATTTGATGATCACGATACACATCATGCCATTTCAGCATTTACGACCGATGAATCGGGCGCTATTTATATGGCAGAAGGTGTTTTCTTACACACCAATGTCGAAACTTCGTACGGGCCAGTTCGAGCCACAAATGGCGGATTTTACCGCTATCAGCCTCAAAGACATCAGCTTGAGCGAGTCAATCAAGTGAATATTCCGAATCCTTGGGGAATTGCCTTTGACCGATGGGGACAGAATTTTTATGCTGAAACTTCAGGACCTAATGTCAATTGGATGCTTCCTGGATCGACCTTACCCCGCTATGGAAATGCGAATTATAAAGGTCCAAACCTGATTGAGAAAGCCCAGATGGTACGGCCTACATCAGGCTTGGAGTTTATCTCCAGCAGACACTTTCCGGATGAAGTGCAGGGCGATATGATCATCAATAACACCATTGGTTTCCTCGGCACTAAGCAGCATCAAATGATCGAGGATGAAGTGGGATTTCATAGCAAATGGAGACAAGATTTGGTGTACTCCACAGATAGAAATTTCCGACCTGTGGACATGGAATTCGCTCCGGATGGATCGCTCTATATTGTGGATTGGCACAATATCCTGATTGGGCATATGCAGCACAATGCACGAGATCCACTTAGAGATCATGTGCATGGTCGAATCTACCGAGTGACCTATCCCAGCAGGCCTTTGGTGACGCCAGCTAAAATTGACGGAGCTAGTGTCCCAGAACTTTTGGACAACCTGAAATTACCGGAATATCGTACGCGCTACAGAACACGTCGCGAACTAAGAGGACGAGATCAGCAAGAAGTGGATCAAGCAACCAAAAACTGGCTTGCAGACCTCGATCCCAATGATCCTGACTATGAGCATCATCGCTTGGAAGCCCTTTGGGTCAGTTGGGGAAATAATTTGGTAAACCAAAATCTATTGGCTGAATTGCTAAAATCAGAGGATCACAAAGTTCGAGCTGCTGCTACGAGAGTGGTGAGATACACAGGTCATCAGCTAAATAATCAAACCGAACTCCTCAAGGCGGCTGCCAAAGACCTCAATGGACATGTCAGAATGGAGGCTGTAGTTGCTGCCAGCTGGCTACCCCAGGCTGATGGTTTGGAGGTGCTGCAGGTTGCAGAATCGCAGCCATTGGACGAAACTTGGCTTCGAGGAACCTTTGAAACAGCAGTCGCACACTTAAGCGGCCTATCCGTGACTGAGAAAAAAGAAGAGGATATCAAATCCAATCTCAAAGGATCAGAACGCGAGCTGTATATTCTTGGTAAAGAAATCTATGCTCGAGATGGATTTTGTAGCACCTGCCACCAATCAGATGGAGGAGGGCTTTCCGCCTCACAGTTTCCACCACTTCGAGGTACTCCTTGGGTAACTGGCAGTGCGGAGCGAATGATCAAGATCGTATTAAATGGTCTGATTGGACCTATTACGGTTGGAGACAAAACCTACCCAGGTCAGGTGCCCATGACGCCTTACAAAGGAATGCTAGACGACACGGAGGTGGCTGCCGTGGTCACCTATGTGCGGAATTCTTTCGGCAATGAAGCTTCAGCTGTTACCCCGGAACTTGTGAAGCAAGTTCGGGCCGAAACGGCAAATAAAGAAGGATTTTGGACGGCCAAGGAATTACTGGAAATACATCCTTTGGAAAAATAGACTAGAGCATGTCCAAAATCTTCATCACTGGGAGCTCTGATGGCTTAGGTAAACTAGCAGCTGAAAAGCTAATCACTCAAGGGCACGAGGTCTTTTTGCATGCGAGAAATGAGGCAAGAGCTACCGCCACCCTTGAAAAAATCAGAGGATCCAAAGGAATTTGCATTGCAGATTTAGCTGAAATGGATCAAGTAAAATCCTTGGCAAACCAAGTCAATGAGTTGGGGAAAATGGATACGATTATTCATAATGCCGGAGTATATCATGCAGAAGCTCCTTCCCTTTTTCAAATTAATGTGCTAGCTCCTTACGTCCTTACAGCCTTGATTGAAATGCCTGAGCACTTGATTTATCTTAGTTCTGGGATGCACAAGGGAGGAAAGCCCGTTTTCAAACCTGAATCACTAAACCAATTGACCTATTCAGACTCGAAGCTCATGCTAACCACCTTGATGCGAATCGTGGCGGATAAATTTCCAAATAGTTATGTAAATGCAGTAGATCCAGGCTGGGTGCCCACAAAAATGGGTGGAGCAAATGCCCCAGAAGATTTGGATGCAGGCGCCGAAACTCAGGTTTGGCTAGCGGGCATCGATTCTCCTTCAACCAAAGTCTCTGGGGAGTATTTTAAGCATAAACGAATTCGGCAAAGTCATGAGGTGGTGAAGGATTCTATTTATCAGAAAAACTTGATCCACTTGCTGCAAGATATGTCTGGGATAGTCCTTTAAGATTGGTCGTATAAAAACAGAATTGGCAAAAACATGGATTATATGCTAGCAGAAGGACCAAATTCGTCTCGAAACCCTATTATTTGACAGCGATGTTTTTTAATTAATCGATTTCCTTTCGGCAACTTTCGAGGATCAGGTCTTACAATATTTTTTATTTTGTACTTTCCATTCTATGTCAGAAAATAAGCGATGAATATTTTTTCACATGCGGCCGTTTTTATCTCCATTATTTTAGGTATGGCCATTGTCCATTTACTGGGTGGAGTATCGCTGATTTTAGATGCCCGTGTAAAAACCAAAATCTATCCGATCCACTTGATATGGGTTGCAAATATGCTAATCACTGTTACTTTGGTTTGGCTGAGTAGCTTTGCTTTGGCTCCTTTGAATAACATGAGCACCCTGCACTTTCTCAATCTTATCGCCTATGCCACAGTGACAAATTTGATGTGTGGATTGCTTTTTCCTGTACGGGGCGAGGAAGTGACTGACTTCAAAATTCATTTTTGGGACAACCGTAAAAAGTTTTATCTGCTGGGTATATTTTTTGTCATTGTGGATGCTTTGGATGGAGTTTTCGAGCATTATTATGCAGCAGTCCCATGGGATATTGGACAATATGGCACCCTAGGTGTGTGGCTAGTTTTTTTCATCCTTGGACTGAAAATCAACTCAGAGAGATTTAATTTAATTATTGCCATGATATACGTCGTTGGACTAATTGGTTGGCTGGCAAGTATTGTGGACATCGGAGTTTTGGCTTGGTGAATATTGTGGAAGAATCAATTGAAGTTTTTGAGCATCTAACAATCACTAATAAATATTTTTGAAAGCTATATCTAGAATTCAAATGATCAATAAATTAAGAAGGGGTTTCAAGAGTCTATTTTCGAGTTTAGCTCACTGGGCTAGAGACTACCACGATGAGCAACTCCTAGCGACGGGTGCATTGCTGTCCAAGCAGCAATACCTGATGAATTCATCAAACATTCATGACTATGAGTTCAAGATTTTCAGTCAATTTGGCGACGATGGGATCATTCAGTACTTGATTAAACATGTGGAAATCGAAAATGAAACATTCATTGAGTTTGGTGTTGAGGATTACATGGAGTCAAACACGCGATTCTTATTGCTGAATAACAATTGGTCGGGCTATGTGATGGATGGATCTGCGAATGCTATGAATCGTCTTGGAGGTCAAAGCTGGTATTGGAAACATGCTTTAGAAAAGAAAGCTGCATTTATAGATAAAAACAATATCAATGAACTGCTCTCATATAGTGGCTTCTCAAACCTCGGCCTTCTCCACATCGATCTGGATGGAAATGACTACTATATTCTCGAGACCATTGATTTTGAGCGATACAATCCTTCCATCCTAGTCCTGGAATATAACGCTGTTTTCGGAAAGGAAAGAGCTATTTCCGTTCCGTATGACCCGACTTTTGTTCGAACCAAAAAACACTATAGCAACTTGTACTTTGGTGCATCTTTACCTGCATTAACTCATGAGGCAGAACGAAAAGGCTATAAACTAGTAGCTTGTAATCTAGCAGGCAATAATGCCTATTTTATCCGAGAAGATTTGATGACCGATCGGTTTAAGGCACTTACGGCAAAAGAAGCATTTGTCGAAAGTAAATTCCGAGAAAGTCGGGCTGAAGACCACTCCCTTTCCCTCCTGAGTGGAGAAAAAAGGCTAGAATTGATCAAAGGATTGGAAGTATTCAACGTGATCTCCAAGCAAACGGAAAAGCTCTAATGTTTCTCTGAAATTAATGACAAAAAATAAGATGGGTTTGGAAAGCGATTCAATTAATCGTAATATTGCAATGAACCGATTCATCTTATGGGACTAGCTAAAACTGAAATCTTTACAGACAGCCAAAACCAAATAGCCTTATTTGCTAAAGTTTTTGGGCATCCTGCTCGCGTGGCCATTTTACAGCATCTGTTTGATCTTAACGCCTGCGTTTGTGGGGATTTGGTGAATGAAATCGGACTAGCCCAACCTACCATCTCCCAGCATCTCAAAGAGCTCAAGCAACTTGGACTGATTAAAGGATCCGTGGAAGGTACTAGCGTTTGTTATTGCATCGATCTGGAAAATTGGGCAAAAATGAAAAAAGTCATGAATGACTTTCTGGACCAAGACCTGGCGATAAATAACTGTTGCTAAATCTATTTTCGCCGTATATTCTTCGAAAATATTCCTCTTCAAAATCATAGCGCTCACAATCTTAAAAACCTAGCACATGAAACTATCAGAAATCAAAACCACTCTAAAGGATCTCCAAACTATCGCTTTTGAATTACCAGATGGCACCTTGGTGCCCAAGCATTTCCATGTGACAGAAGTGGGCAAAATCACCAAACATTTCATCGATTGCGGTGGAACGGTAAGAAATGAAGAGGTCGTTAACTTCCAACTTTGGAATGCCGATGATTACGATCATCGCCTTCATCCAAGAAAACTTTTGAAGATCATTGAGCTGTCGGAAAAAGTCCTTGAGATTCCAGATCTGGAGATCGAAGTGGAATACCAAGGAAACTCGATTGAGAAATACGGATTGGATTATGAAGGAAAAAATTTCCTACTCACCAGTAAGCATACCGACTGTCTCGCCAGAGAATCATGCGGCATTCCGCAACAAAAACCAAGAGTGAGACTTTCAAGTCTACAAGCAGAAAACTGTTGCGCTCCAGGATCTGGTTGTTGTTAAGGTGCCCGAAATGATACTTTTCCCAAAACTGGAGGAGACTATACAGCTAGCCATTTCTCAGCCCATTAATGAAGAGAGGAAGGCCGTTTTGCAAACCCTCATAGACTATGTAGCGAGCATACTGAAGCAAGGCCATACCCCTCAATTGAATTTTATTTGTACCCACAATTCTAGAAGGTCACAATTCGCTCAAATCTGGGCTCAAACTGCCGCAGCCTATTTCGGAATACCTTTAAAGGCATTTTCTGGAGGTGTGGAAGTTACTGAGTTTAATTCTAGAGCCGTGGAAACATTGAAGCGACAAGGTTTTCAAATAGCTTCTTTTGGGAGACGAAACCCTAGATATGAAATCAAATTTAACGAAGGAGAAGAACTGATTCTTGCTTTTTCGAAGCTATACGATGATATCGCCAATCCCTCGGAAGCATTTGCTGCTGTGATGACTTGTGCGGACGCGGATGAAAATTGCCCTTTTATCCCAGGTAGCGAAGCAAGAACCCCACTTCGCTATGAGGACCCCAAAGCCTTTGACAATACCCCATTTGAATCTTCAAAATATCAGGAAAGATCTCTACAGATCGCGAGTGAGATGTTTTATGTTTTCGGATGCTTAAGGGAATAAAAGAATAAGCTAATCCCGATTTCGACTGAAAAATAAAGCTTATTGGGGTGAGGACCGAGAGATTAACCCTGCCCTTTTCTCGAACTTTTTTCTCAAAGATTTTAACTGCTTCTTGTAAGCTGGATCAGTAGCAAGATTGTTCATTTCCAATGGGTCCGCTAAAAGGTCATACAGCTCCTCATGACTAGGATCATTGATGTAGCGGAAGTATTTCCATTTCTCAGTACGGATCCCTTCACTTGGCGGAATGATTTTCACCTGCCAAAGATGCTCTGCGATAAAGTCCTTCCTACTGCCAAGATCACTCGAGACCAAACTAAGCCCCTGCATGCTCTTCGGTACGCGAACTCCCGCGAGATCCACTAAAGTAGGCGCTATATCAATATTTAGAGCGAAATCCGAAACAGTGCGTTGCCTTGGATTTCTTGGATCATAGATGATTAATGGCACCCGAAGGGAATTTTCATACATTAGCCATTTTCCGGCCATCTGACGCTCACCCTGAAAATACCCATTGTCGCCCATCACGATAATCACCGTATTATCTGCCAATCTCTTTTCCTCAAGCACCTTCCGGATTCTACCAATCTCCCGATCCACTTCCGAGATCATCCGATAATAGCCCTTCATGCTTTGTTGGTACTTCTCTGGAGTTTCAAATCGCCAGTACCAGCGGGTTCTATTCTCTCCAGTTCGCACATATTCAGGCTGATCAAGAAAATATTTTTCTTCCTTCAAAAGTGGGTCAGGAAAAGTCACTTCAGCATAGAGCGCATCCACATCCTCCGACCAGAAATACTGTTCCTTGGACGGGTCATGTGCATGAGGTGCAGAAAAACTGAGCGAAAGAGCAAAGGGCTGATCACTGGGTTGAGCCTTGATAAATTCTTGCACTTGATAGGAGGTGTATTTGGTCAGATGCACCGTGTCCTCACCTATGGTTTTATAAAAATAGCCACGTCTATCGTCGAATTTACCATTCCGATCGTAGCTATCACCTGTATCAAAAAGATTTCCAAAACCTGGATAATTAATACCAAATTTCCCAAAAAAGGCAGTGTTATACCCCGCTTCGCGAAGTAAAGTCGGATAGGAGCTTTGCGCGAAGCGCTCCTGAAACTCCTGCCCAAAGGTGTATCCATGAGTTCGTTCGTAGAGACCTGTGAGTATACTCGCTCGACTGGCTGCACAAATGGGAGTGGTCACAAAGGCATTTTCGAAATAAACACCCTCCCTCGCCAAGCGATCCATTTCAGGGGTTTGAATAATCTCATTCCCAGCAAAACCCAAAGCATCCCAGCGCTGATCATCCGTGAGTATAAAAATCAGATTGGGCTTTTGCTGAGCTTGCGCAAATGGTATTTGAGCAAGGAGAAAAAAAAGTATTAGGGCTCGAAGGATCATACAAAATCAAATTACAAAAAGAAAGTGAGAAGTAACCTGTGCTGTAGGCTACGCAAGAAATCGCTAAATTAATGGAATGAGCAAATCTCCCGCAATCAAACTCTACATCGCCCAAAGCCTGGATGGATTTATAGCCAGAGAGAATGGTGAACTGGACTGGCTGATGAATCTACCCAACCCAAACCAACTGGATTATGGATATGGAGAATTTCTAGAAGGAATTGATACCATTTTGATGGGTAGACAAACCTATGAGGAGATTCTGGGCTTTGGAGTGGACTGGCCTTACAGCGATTCGGAAACCTACGTACTCAGCCGGCAAAGAGACTACCAGACCAAAACAGCAAAAACGCAAGCTGTCGAGTTAACCTCATTCTCCCTAGAGAAAATTAAAGCTCAAAGCAAAAAATCTATTTGGATAGTAGGAGGAGGACAAATCATTACAGAATTGCTGAATTGGGATGAAATCGACGAAATTATCCTTACCATCATCCCTATAATCTTAGGAAATGGAATCCCCCTTTTTCCTAACTCACCAAAGGAAACCAGCCTGGATTTAATAAAAACACAATCTTTTGAAACTGGAGCTGTAAGCCTCACTTACCGAAGAAAACCCACAAAACCATGAAAATGAAATCCTGCTCTCATCTAGATCAAGCCCTTGCCGATGAGGTAAAAAATCCCAAAAGCCAAGAATGTGCTGAATGCGTCAAAACTGGTGACGAATGGGTCCATCTCCGCACTTGTCAAAGCTGCGGCATTACCTTATGCTGTGATAGCTCAAAAAACCAACATGCCAGCGCACATTTTGCTGAAAGCAAACATCCTGTGATCGCCTCGGCTGAGCAGGGCGAGCGATGGTTGTATTGCTATGAAGACGAGCTTTTTATGAGATATTGATTCTCTAATCAAATTTTGAATCCTTCTCAAACACTAAAAAATGCTGGATTTTCATAAAAGTCCCATTTTCTACAAATTTGAATCCATTGGCTTTTAGCTCCTTTTTGACTTGTGCTGCCGTCATTTTGTGTAAAGGCTTAATCATGATTGTAGGGTCCTCCCCTCTATATTCGATCAGCAGAAGCTTACCTCCAGGCTTGAGGGACTTTCTGATTTCTTGCAGCATTTCCTCTGGAAAAGCCAACTCATGATACACATCCACCATAAAGGCCAAATCCACTGAATTCTCCGGTAGGTTTGGGGATTTCTCTGTACCCAATACCGTTTCCACATTTTCAACTCCCTCTTGAGTACTTCGCTCATTCAGATAATCAATCGCATCCTGCTGAATCTCCACGGCATACACTTTTCCATTTGGCACTTTTGTCGCAACCCGAAAGGTATAATAACCGGAACCTGCACCGACATCTGCCACGACACTAGACTGGGTCACCGGTAAATTCTGGATAGCGAGGGACACACTTTCCTCTTGTTCCCTACTTTGGCGCTCTAGCCATGCTCTTCCAGCAAAGCCCATTACCTGCGATATTTCCCGGCCCATGTAGATTTTCCCAGTACCATCTCTTGTGGGGTTGGTATAGGAATAGCTTTCGGATGTCTCTTTCGTGGAGTTTTGAGCATCACAAGAAAAATGAAATCCCAATAAGGGTAGTACTAGCAGGATGAAAAGGCGTTTTTGCATAAGGTCTTTTTTAATTAACCTCAGAGGCCAACTCATGTTTGCCTGGATAGAAAAAAATCTAAATTCGATGCTTTTCGAGCTGGCTTTTAATCAATTCATAGCCTTTTTCAGCCATATCCCAAGGCTCGGAAAAATTTCGCCAAACCCCGATAGAATTGGCAAAGGCTGGGTCATTTCGTGTAAATCCTTCGATCGTTAGCCAGCCTTGATAACCTATTTTTTTCAATGTGGAAAAAGTCTGATCAAAATCCACATGACCAGATCCTGGAGTCCCTCGATCGTTTTCGGAGATATGAAAATGCCCGAGTTTTGGAGCTATAAACTCGATGGCTTGATCCATTTTTTTCTCCTCCATATTCGCATGATGGGTGTCAAACATGGCTTTGGCATTGGGATGGTTGACCTTGGCGAGCAAATAATCCAACTGCTCCATCGTATTGCACAAGAAGCACTCGAAACGATTTAATGCCTCAGGAGTACAGAGGATCCCAAGTGATTCGGCATATTCTGCGGTAGCATGAAGCACTTCAGCAGATCGATCATAGTCCACCTCCACCGGCGCCCGCTCTTCGAAAGTCGCAAATGCAGAATGGTAAGGACCGCAAAGAACTTGAGAACCCAATTCTGCCGAGCGATCCAAAATCCACTTCAATTTTTGTTTTGCCTTGTTTCGAACTGCGGCATCAGGGGAAATAGGGTTTTCATCCGGGCCCATCACGGTAACAGTGGTCACTTGTAGACCTATATCCGCACAATGGTTCCCAACAAGTTTGAATGCCTTTTCCTCCCAAGGCCCCACAAAAAATTCAGCCCCATCATATCCGATTTCTTTGAGTCGATCAAGAATTGGAAAGAGGTTTTCAGAGACTTCTGCCGACCAAGCGAGTACGTTAAATCCTATTTTATTCATGCTGCCATTAGTTAAAATCCGACACTTTCATCCCCTTTCTAAAGGTATCAAATCCAAAGGGTGTGGGTGAATAGTTCCCTACAATATCCATGGACCAGTCAGGAGAAATCACATCTTCCATTTCCAAGAGCCAAAAGGTGGCATTTACAATTAAGCGTCTGAGATCGGTGCTTTGAAAATCTAACGATGCACCCATGGTGGATGCGAAAAGCTTTCCTTTTTTCTCTCCCGGCATTTGATATTCCTTGGTCCAGGCAATGGGCATTAGCGACTTTTCCCACATCAAAGGTGCGGTATCTGTCATGCCAGCAGTAGACTGTCCCATAAGCAATACATTTGCGCTAGCCGGAAGATTCTTCACCGAATACACATCCGAAGGCCCCCAGATATCGTTTACTCCTGTGAGGATAGGATGATTGGCCAATTGGTTGACCCCCTCGATCAGCGCCCGAGTCCCTTCTTTGCCATGAATCCCATGATGTGCGACCCAAGTCTCCCCGATCACCTGCTGTCCAAAACCACCCTCCCATCCGGGAATCTTACTATTCCAATTCCAGCTTGCATAGGGAGATTCAGGATCTTTGATTGCGAAAGGATGGGTGGAAGTTCGTAGCGCAATAAATGGTTTTCCAGATCGAAAAAAGCTCTCAAAATGATCCATCTGATCGTTAGGAAGATCACGGAATCTAATGAGCATAATCATCAGATCCGCAGACTGAAGCGCGGAAAGGTTGGGAATATTCTGCTGGTAGTTGGGAACTACATCTCCACTCTCAGGCTCAATGGCAAACAGCACCGTGGTTTTGAATCCAAAACGGGTGGACAAAATTTTTGCAAGCATGGGCATGGATTCCTCTGAGCGGTATTCATCATCTGCTGCCACCAAGACGATGTGTTTTCCATTTCCTGGTCCTTCTCCTCCGGAAAATTCCAGAAATGTCACCCCATTTTGCGCTTGGAGCATGACAGGCAACAGAAAAAACATGAATAAAAAATGTACGCGTTGCAGGAAGGTCTTCATGGGCTCTAATTTTCTAGAAGAAATAAAAAAAGCCCAACGATTCCAAATGAAAGTCGGACCTTCGATCGAAGGGTACTTAAAATTCCTTCTCTAGATAGAAAACGGTCTTAAATGAACTTGATTCGAAACCCAGAATCAAGCCATTTGAATCGGCTATTTTTTTCGAAAGAGGAAGTCCCAGACCTGTTCCTTTTTCTTTACTGGTGCCGTACGAGGGCTTCACTCGAAATTTAAAAATCTCCGAATGTTCAGACTCAGGAATTTCCACTCCCTCATTGATAATCATCCATCGAATCAGCGCGTCTTCGATTTCGAGGATAAAGGTGACTGTTGCTCCTATTTGAGAAAACTTAATCGCATTATCCAATAGATTTTTCAAAATGATGCTGATTTCATTAATCTCCAGCACCACCTCTCTATCCGTGCCTTTGACCACAAAATCGATGTTTTGATCCTTCTGCTTGGCCTGCACTTGCATCACCTGCCGAATCTCTGAAGAAAACTCCACTACCCTACGCGCTTCCTTGTTTTGGCTTTCACTTTGAAGTTCCGTCAGCACATAGCTCAGAGTATTATTGAGTACTTTATTCAAATGATAGGACTGCTCTTTCAAGCTCGAGAGTATTCGCTCGATTTCTTTCGTTTCGAAAACTCCCTGATCCATTAAAGAAAGGGTGGTAGTAAGCGTCCCAATTGGGTTTTTCAAATCATGAGAAAGTAAAGCAAGTAGCCGGTCTTTCTGATCATTCACACGCCTAATTTCCACGATATTCTCCTGCTGTTTCGTACGGAGTCGATTCAAGGCATTCGTCTGATTTTTATATTGGGTGATGAAAACGTAAAGGCATATAAACACAAAAACGCTGCACCATAGGATCGTTACAAAATGATCCCAAAACAGGCTGGATTCATCCGTATAATTGGAAATCACATCCAACTTCCCATTTACATCCAGGTAGAAGATGGCGATATAAAAAAATAATGACCCTACAAACCAAACCAACCTCTCCCAGCCTCTTAACAAAACAGAGTAGATAATGATGAAAATAAAAAATGTATAGATGGTCGGACCTCGATAACCATCATTATTCATGAAATTAAAATAAATCCCAGCAATAGCGAATAGCAGTAAAATATGAATAAGGTAAGGCTTGAGCCCATACTTTCGGATCACCAGATACCCTACAAAAAATGGAATGGTCATTCCCAATTTAAGGAATACAATAAAACTATTCAGTCCAAGAATATAATCTGAGACTGCCAGCAATACCATAAGCATTGAGGCCAAAAGGCTAAAAAGCAACGCCGTCTTTTCCTGGAGCTTTTCGAAACCAAAAATAAATGTGCTCTTAATTGGCTCCTCTTTTAAAGCCCCCATAGATAAAAATATTATTTTTCATTTGACTCGTAAAAATAGAGAAATACCCGAGGAGAAAAAGAAAAAAAATTACTATTCCTTGAAATATTAAGACTTATCTAATAATAAACTACTCTTTCTGCTAAAAGTGCAAATATCCCGACAAATTATTCTAAGACCTTACTTGTTGGAGTGTAGTGCTATTCTATTCCCCTCAGAATCCATAAAAACTGCCATGTAGCCATATTCAGGAGAAATTTGCTGCTTTGGAATCTGCACGCTGCCACCAGCCTTCGCCACACGAGCCAGCTCGGTATCGCAATCTTCCGAATGAAAATACACCAGTGTTCCTGCACTTGAGCTACACTCGTAAAAGTCCTTGTGATAAACTAGGCTCCCACCCGCGCCATGACTCTTTTGGTCTGATGGAAACATGGCCATTTTAAATTCTCCCATATCCAGTTTTTCTAGTTTGCAATCGAATACGGTCTGATAAAAAGTAATCGCCCGATCCAAATCGGAAGTCGGAATCTCGAACCAAGCAACGTGAACAGGTTTCATAGCATTAGGGGTTTAGTGAATATTTAACTTCGAATTAACTTAATCGGGTAGGTTTTGCCAGCATTCCACTGACACACGTAGATATTTTCATCCTGATCGATACACACATCATGGCAATGCTTGAAAATAGGCTCAGATTGTACCATAAGCTGGAGCTCTCCATTTTTATATTCTGGAGCAGTTCCACCTGGATTTGATATGACTTTATTGTCTTGATCGAGAATAGTCACAAAACCAGAATTGTCCGTCTGGTTCAGGTATTTCAATCTTGACCAGCAAACGCCCGCATACAAATGATCCCCGTGGATCACCGGTCTACAAACGAAGGCTCCAGGAAGAAAGATGGTCTCCATGTACTTGCCATCCATACTAAAACGTTTGAAGGAATTATGCCCTCTCGAGGTACACATCAGAGTTGGAGCCTTGCCTCCACGCTGATCGATGGCAATGCCATGTGCAGTACTGAACTGTGCATCTTCATTTCCTGGCCCACCAAATTTCCGGATAAAATTCCCATCCTTATCGTACTGCAAAAAATACTGGGAACCATATCCATCTGCAATGTAAAGATCACCATTTGGAGCCACAGCCGTTTCCGTTGGCACCCATCTCATTTCTTCGGTATAAATCCCTTCTTTCTTTGGAAAAGGGATTTCAGACACCACTACTCCGTCCAAGGTAGTCTTCACCACACGCCCTCCATTATCCACCACCCAGAGGTATTCGGCATCTCCTTCGTCTACTAACGTCAGTCCATGTGCTTGACCTAGGCCAAGGGTCCAAGTTTTAAGAAGCTTTCCTGACTGATCGTAAATGATCACATTGTTTTTAGCTTCATCTGTAAGCATAATCATCCGGCCTTTGCTATCCATGACCATTTCATGGCAATTCACTACAGGAACCTTACTCGGGTCGAGCATCCCCCATTTTTCATCCACACGATATTGAAAATCTCCGTGTCCGATAAGTGGTGCATTTTTAAAATCAAAGGAAAAAGCAGGTGAAATACTCATAGCAAGTCCGAGGGTTGAGGTGGTTTTGAGAAAGTCTCTTCGAGATGTTTTCATGGAATAATTTAGATCTGTACCAATTTAAGGATTTCATCCCTAAGCCAAATAGTTTTTGTTATTTTAGACTATTGATTACCTAATTCAAAGGAAAATGAAACGATTCACCTTATTAACTTTCGCCCTACTCATGACTTTTTCTCTCGCAGCCCAGGAAATTGCCCTTCAGCTTTACAGCTTGAGAAATGAACTTAAAGATAACCCCGGTAAATACTTCGAAATGATTCCGAGCTGGGGAATCAACGCCCTCGAAGGAGGAGGTGGATATGGCTACTCGGACAGTGAATTTCAATCCATGCTAAAGGATAATCAGCTCAGGATCATTGGGGTGGGCGCAGATTACGGGCAACTCAGCCAAGACCTCTCCCCAATTATTGCCAATGCTAAAAAATTTGGTGCAAAATATGTGACCTGCTATTGGATCCCTCATGCGGAAGGACCTATCTCAGCAGAAGAATTAATCGATGCCACCGCACTCTTTAATGATGCTGGTGCAAAGTTGCAAAAAGAAGGCCTCACCCTACTCTATCATCCCCACGGCTATGAATTCAGTCCCACAGCAGACGGTCAATTGATGGACTACATGTTTGAAAATGCAAAAAACTTTGCCTTCAATATGGATGTATTTTGGGTGAAACAAGGGGGTGGAGATCCTTTGAAAATTATGAAAACCTATCCTGGTAAATTTCCTATGCTTCACATGAAAGATCGAAGAAAAGGCACGAAAAACTCCTTAGATGGCCGGGCCGACGTGGAAGATAATGTAGTCCTAGGTACGGGTGATGTAGGTATCGCAGCCATCATCAAAGAGGCAAAGAAACAAGGTACGGCCTTTTTGGTCATCGAGGACGAGAGCTCCAGATCAGTGAGTCAGATTCCACAGAGTGTCGCTTTTATCCAAAAGCATTTGAAGTAAAGAAATCAGATTTCTGAAGGGTTGAAAATAAGCGGGAAGAATTTCCCTTCGAGTTTCAATCCTTTTTTTATGGCTGGAATTCCCTCCAAAAGAGGCTCATCCGTATCCGATACTGTCCCATCTGCAAAGACGTTCAATACAAAAGCCTTCCGCGAACGATCAGAAAAATTTGCAAAGCTTCCGTGCACCAAAAGTGGATGGTGAAATGCTCCATGACCTGCCTTCAATGGAATAGGTACGGGCTTAAAGTTCGCTTTTTGCTCTTCGCTCATCATTTGCATCAGTCCATCCATTTCACCAGCTAGGGCAGGCTTCTCCAATAGGCCCCATCGATGGGATCGAGGCACATATTGCAGACAGCCATTTTCCTCATTGGCATCATCCAGCCCGCACCAGCAAGTTAGGTGCTGCATCTCGATCGTCCTGGTCCAGTAGCTGTAATCCTGATGCCAGGCCACATTTCCTCCATGATGCGCCGGCTTGCAAAAAAGCTGATCATGCCAAAAGCGTACTGCTCGATCTCCCAATAATTGAGAGGCAGCCATGCGGAAAGCAGGATTCCAGATCACATCATGAAAGGCCGGATGGATTCTCCAATGTCCCAGGGAATGAAAAAGGACCTTATTTGGATCACCAGACTCATTGCTATGAAACTCATGAAATAAAGAATGTAACGGATGTGTAGGATCCATTACTTCGTCCAAGGCATTTTTCAGGGCTTCAATTTGATCCTCATTGAGCAGTTTCACATCAGCGAGATAGCCCTCTTCATTGAAAAAATCGAGCTGTTCTTCGCTTAAGCGGTACTGCTCCCAATCGGCTTTGGTCTTGGGCTGTGGAAAAAGGTCGGAAATAGATGCGTGGAATTCTGCCAGATCATTCATATCAAGTAAAAGGCTTTTGGTAAAAGAAAGATAAGCAAAAATCAAAAAGTTACTTACAACCTAAGATTGATTAAGCTTCAAGCTTTTGCAACCGCTCCAAAAGTGGTGGATGAGAATAATTTACAAAGACGTACCAAGGATGTGGATTGATATTACTGAGAGAACTAATAGAAAGAGTTTTCAAAGCCTCTGCCAAAGGTTTGCCCGCAAAGGTCTCTTTTGCAAATGCATCAGCTTCGAATTCATTTTTCCGACTTAGCCAATTCATCCCTATTCCTATAATCATGGAAATCGGGGCAAATAGCATAATGAATCCAATTAGATTTAGCTCCACAGACCATTCTGATCCACCAAGTGCCAGACTCATCGGCTCATTGAAGATAAACTGGGCAAGAACAAAAAGAAGAAGACCTATTTGGAGGATAGAAGCCATCATCCCCCAAATGATATGCTTTTTCTTATAATGTCCCACCTCATGTGCCAGAACTGCGACTAGCTCTTCTGGCGTATGTTGATCAATTAGTGTGTCGTACAGCACTACTTTTTTCCTTTTCCCAAAACCGGAGAAAAAAGCATTTGCCTTGGCGGATCGCTTACTGCCATCCATCACCAAAATATTGTCCAGAGGAAAATTCACAGATTTGGCATAGCGCACGATACTTTCCTTGAGCTCCCCATCTTCCAGAGGCCTGAGTGTATTGAAGAGCGGGAGGATGACCGAGGTATAAAAGAGATTCACGAAGACCATAAATACTGAAGCAATCAACCAAAACTGCCACCAGAAATTTCTACCCATCTGATGGATCAGCCAAAGAAAAAGCACCAAAAGCCCCCCTCCGATAATCATGGAAAGAATATACCCTTTCACTTTATCCGTAAAAAAAGTCTTGATGGTGGTTTTGTTGAACCCAAATTTTTCCTCAATCACAAAGGTGCTGTAGTAGTCAAAGGGTAGACTGAGCACGTCAGATCCTATAAATATCAAAGCAAAAAATACCACCGACTGCGCTAGTGGGGGAATATGAAAGCCTGCCACCCATTGATCTATTGCGCCAAACCAACCAAAGCAGATAAAGCAAAAAGTAATCAAGAAAGAAACTGTGCCGGCTACTAATCCAAATCGAAAATTAGTTTGCTGGTAGGCTTTTGACTCCTTCAGTTTATCTTTTCCAAGATACTGCTCAAGGGTATCAGGAATAGCGGGTACTGGCTGTCGGTTATTGAGAAAACTTAGCGTCTTTTCCCAAAGGAATCCAAAAACCAAAACCCCTACTAACAAATAGGTTAGGTTTTCCGCTTGCATTAAATTTTAAAACTTAGGACAGGGAAGAATAGTGTCTCTTCGATTGGGTTTTCCCTGATATTTATTTGGAAGTGTCCAGGAGACGCTGAGCTCGTGCGCCCCACCGGACTGAATTCCAAGTTGTGATACCGTATAGTCAAAGCTGTAGCCCACATTGAGGCCACTGAGCAGATTTACCCCGACCATCATGACGATTGCATCCCTGTTGCTTTGATCCTCCACTGGTTTGTAAGGAAGGCCTCGATACCATAATCCAAAAACGAGAGGTTCCACATAGAAATACGCTCCCACATCCAACTGCTCGAAAGGTCCTTGACGCTTATAATTGATCGTAGGCGTAAGATATCTCTCTTTTCTCATATGTGTGAAATCCTGTCGCATGGATCCCTCACCGAGTGAGATCCTATAACCGGCATGCAAAGAGAATTTGGCAGGAAGTGGACTCACTCCGTCCAAAAAAGACTGATTCGGAGTATTCACATGATGCGCAGATCCTCCGATCCAAAAATCCTCAGTAAAGAAAAGTCCGCCAAAGGACAAAGAGAGCATATTCACCGGATCACCGAGACCCGGAATATCCGTTCCAGGTAAAATCGGCCCAAAAGGATCGCTAGGATTGATTTGATTTGCGAAAACAAGGTTTTCATAGAAACCGATTTCTCTGCGAATATAACTGGCTTGAAAACCTGGACGGAAATATGAATTTTCTCCCAATCTCAATTCGTATGAATAAAGTGCAGAGATAGTGGTCGACCGCAATTTTGCTGCACCTTCCGTATCCTGCATGACCATAATACCTACCCCGCTGTTGTAATCAGGCAAGTACGTGTCATAATAAGCTGAGAAAGTCGTAAACTGTGCATCTATGCTTGGCCATTGGTTTCTATAGTTGAAGCCAATCCGACCCGTCAACTCTCCTCCCGCCATAGCTGGATTGAGATAAAGAGGCGCCGCATAGTATTGACTATATTGCGGATCCTGAGCAAATGCAGAGGTGATGCTGCAAAAGCAGGCCATTACAAAAAAAACAATGTGAATCGAAGACCGTAACAAGTATTTGTTCGTTAATTTGAATATTCAGTCAGCTTTTAAAACGATTAGTCCTTCTTCTTGTTTTAGTAAGCAGTTCGAAAAGTATGAAAAGCCCCTTTAAATCCATAAGGTTGAAGTTTATTTTTGCTTGTTGCGCCCTATTAATTGTCTTTTGTCTTCCATCTGCGTCAAAAGCCCAAGGCTTCAATGATAACGAGTGGATTTTTGGTTATTGTGGAGCAGGTACTCCAAACAATTATCTTTCTTTTGGAAAAGGCGAAACACCCACGGTACAGACCCTTCCCGGCACCGTACTTGTTGGCTCCAATAACAATGCCATTGCGATCGATCCTATCACTGGGCAGCCGCTTTTCTTAACCAATGGAGAATTGGTGTATGACAATAGCTCCAATCCCCTACAAGGATCTGCTCCCGGGCTAAACGGAGATATCGATGGCAGGCAAAAGGTGGCTACTGGTTTTCTGGAGTACGACCCAGACGGAAATAAGCTCTTTTACATTTTCTATATCTCGCCTGGAGGACAGCTATTGTACTCAGTGGTGGATATGAATGCCCCGGGTCAGGCCGTGGGAAATGAGCGCCCACTAGGGGAGGTAATTTCCAAAGACGTGACCATTGGATCTGCAGAGGGTGCGCTTTTAGTAGTTAAAACTCCTTCCTCTCCTTCATATCTGATCAGTTTCGATAATGGAAATATCGTCTCTCGACGCTTAGATTCTGGAGAAGGAAACTTTACAACCACAGATACTGAAGCGCTCGGTTTTACCCCTGAAGCGATAGTATTTGATGCGGATCAACAAAAATTAATTCTGATTCCTCCAGGTACTGGCGGGGAGATAGTAGTTCTGGATTTTGATACGAGTAGTGGGACCTTTGGAAGTCCTCAGCCTATTGATCAATCCGGAAATGGAGAACCATTCGGCGGTGCAGCTTTTTCTCCAGATGGAGCTTTTGTTTATTTTTCAAGAGGAAATGAACTTGTCCGCGTGCCTGCAGATGATTTAAGTGCAACTCCAGAGGTCATTCCCTTGGCAGACAACCTAAACGGTGTTTATGACCTGAAAGTAGGTCCCGACGGAAATCTTTATTATATCTACGAAGAAGTAGCAGGCGGACCTCAGCTTATTGGAAGGGTAACCAATCCAAATGAACCCGATCTTGCTGCCATTAACCTTGAGGAAGATCCATTTATGGGAGTTGACTTTTGTGGAACTATATTCCCTGTATTTGCTCCCAATGCGGATATTGAGCCTACGGTCAGCTTTACATGGGCACCAGATATGCCTTGTGCCAATAACCCTATCCAGCTTACCAGTGAGATCACTCCAGAAAACTATAGACCTGTCAGCTTCAATTGGGAATTTGATCCTCCATTAGTAGACTCCTTGGGAAATCCAGTGGATAGTGACTACACTCAAGAGCATTTCTTGATTCCTGCCGATGCTGCCACTGGACAAAGCATAAAAGTAACCTTAACCGTAACCTTTGCAGACGGAGTCACTCGTACAGCCACGAATTCAATCACACTTACTGAAAATAACCTTGAGGCTAATTTCACTCCACAAGACACCACCATATGCGAAGGACAATGTGTGGATATTGGAGCTCTGCTCGAAGCTCAATCCATGAGTGGTGAACAGGGAGGTGAAACTCCCGGCGGAGGCGGAGGAGATAATTACGAATACTTCTGGTCCAACTATCGTGACGAGGGCTGGACCACTCGCCAAGAAAATGAAGTATGCCTACCGGGTACTTACTGGGTGCTAGTCCGTGAGCCTGGGTCAGAGTGCTATGCTTACGCTCAAATGACAGTGAAGGTCTGGGACCTCCCAGATCAGTCGAATAATATTTGGTACTTCGGTGACGGTGCAGGTTTGGACTTCAATCCAGACCCTGATGATCCCGAGGCACCTACGCCTCGGCCTATTGCTCAGCGGCATCCGCAGAATATTCCTGCAGGGACCACCACCATATCTGATCAGAATGGAGAGGTATTATTCTTTACCGACGGGCAATCTGTCTGGGATTTGAATGGAAACTTGATGGAAAATGGGGACGATATTGGCGGCGACAATGGATCCAGCCAAGGAGTAATCGCTGTTCCCGTTCCCGAAGACCGTACGCTATTTTATTTATTCACCACTCAACAATCAGCAAACGGAGAAAATGAAGTCAAATTCTCCTTGGTTGATATCAAAGCTGAAAACCAGAATGGTGTGGGGAATGTCACCACAAAAGATAACTTCCTTTTCAGTCCCTCCACCGAACACAGTGCTGCATTGAATGCAGGCGATACCACATGGGTGATGTTCCATGAGCTAGGCAACAATACCTTCCGAGCATATCCTGTTACCTTGAATGGTATAGGTGAACCTGTTTTGAGCTCTGTTGGAAGCAACCATGGATTTAACTCAGGTGTCGGAGCCATGAAATTCAGTCCTGATGGGGAAAAGCTCGCAGTGACTATTTCTGAAGGGGGATGCAATAAATTAGAGATTTTTGATTTTGACTCCAGTACTGGGGAATTGACAGAATATGCTCGGATTGATCTAGGCTGTGACGGGGACGTGTATGGATTAGAATTTTCAGATGAAAGTGATCGTGTCCTCGTCTCTTACAGAAATGGAGGCCCTGGCGTAGAAGAATTTATCATTCGTGCCGTAGAAAACGATGACCCAGATGCCTCCGCCTGTCCTGCTTGCTTTGGCACTGCTTCTACTCGACCGCAGATCGAAGCCTGTATACTCAGCACAAGAAACACGGTCAGTCAAACTTCGGGACTGGACCTTGGTGCATTGCAGATCGGCCCAGACGGCCAGATATATGTGGCAGTGGTAGGATCAAATCAGATCGGTCAAATCAACGTAGGGACTGGCTGTACTGCGAATTCCACCTTTACGCAGGACGCTGTAGAGCCCATGCCAGGGACAACGAATTTGGGGCTACCATCCTTTGTACAAAACTCCGGGAGTTCCATTCCCGAGCCTGCATTGGCTATCCCTGCCAGACTTTGTCTGGATCCGGATCTTGGAGCTGGAGCTCTATTGGAAGGTGGAGGAGAACCTGATATAGATTCCTATTTCTGGACGATTACAGCAGAAGACGGAACCTTTTTACAAAATGATTTTGGTGGTCCGGGTGATCAGTTCCAAACTCTGGAGCAGATTTTTGATGCTCCTGGAACCTACACCGTAGAACTGCGAGTAGATCGTTGTGGAGATCCAGAATATTTCAGAGCAGAAGGAGAAATATTGGTGGAAGCACCTCCTACGCTCACACTTCCTGATGCAGCCACTCTTTGTGCAGAGACACCTGTGACACTCACCGCCATCGATGGATACGATCCAGCGGAGGGACTTTATGATTTTGAATGGACCAACGCCGCTGGGCAAGTTTTCGGAGATGAAAATTCCAACTCTATCACCGTGACTGAAGAAAGTATCTACACAGTCAATGTCAGCTACAGAATTCCAGATGGTCTGTCAGATGATGAGGCCTTACTTTATGAAACTTGTCCTTCAACGGCTGAAATTTTCGTAGGGCCGGCATTTGAGTTTGATCTCACCCAAACTGCCGAGGAGGTTTGTTATGAAGACACCAATGTAATCTTCGCGCCAAATACGCCTATTGAAGGTGAATATTTCTATGAACTGGATGGAGACCCGAATCGAGTATCGCTAGGAACATTTTTCGAGCTCGATCTGAATATACTTGATCTACCTAGCCCCGGTCAGTATGAAATTATATTTGTGACTCAAGACCCAATTTTAGAGGGCTGTACAGTAGAAAAACGATTGGATTTGCTTGTCAATGAATTACCATTGTTGGTAGCTAATCAAACCACACCAGCGACTGATTGTACTTCTGCTGATGGATCATTTGAGATTATTATGCAAGGGAATGCTAGTACCGTCACCATATTAGAGACATCAGAAGTCTTTACTAATGTAAATGCAGGTGATGTGCTTTCTGTGGCTAATCTGAATCCTGGAGTCTACAGTATTGAAGCCGAAAATAGCACAGGCTGCTTCTACACAGCTACAGTTACGGTGGAGAATCTCAACCCACCTGCTGGTTATGAAAACACGGTATCTGTCAATGATGAGGTATGTCTACCAAATGGTGTAGGTGAAGGGAGCTTAACTGTTACTTTCACCAATGGCCCCGTGTCTGGCAGCTATATAATCACTCGCCAAGGAGATGGTCAAGAGGTCACAGGAACTTTCACTTCCGTGGATTTTGTGCAAATCCCAGTACCTGCTGGTGAGTATGCGGTTGAAATCCTTGATCCGTCCAATTGCCCTATACCAGATCCAAATCTGTATACAATTATAGAGCAAAATCAGGTAGTCTTCTCAGCACCGAGTGATTTTACCGCTTGTGGTGAGTTTGTTTTTACACCGAGTGCACCCAATCCATTGGACTTTACACTGACCAATGCCAATGGTACTGTGATTCCGCCTGATACCGATGGCAACTTCACCATCGATCAAAGCGGGGTGTATACCCTTCTAGGTGAGGATCCAGCAGGAATAGAGTGTCCACGCGAGTTGACTTTAACAGCCAATATTTCTCAAGAAATTGATTTCGAATTATCACCCCCAATTGTGGATTGTCAAGTGGGAACGAGATACGAGGCCGTCTTGAATAATGCAGATCCGGCTGATGTAGTTTTCTTATGGGAAGATGAAGCGGGAATCATTGTGGGAAGATCGCAATCTTTCACCCCACCTAGAGATGGAAATTATTCCCTTCAGGTACAACCACGGACAGGAGGACTTTGCCCGGTAAATCGTATTGATTTCTTCGCCGAAAATCTTGTTGAAAGTGTGGATGTGAGCCTAGATGTAACACCCTTCTGCGGAGATCAAAGCTCAACATTGATCAGTATTGAGGCTGATTTGACCACCGTAGCAAATATCGAATGGTATGAAGTGCAAGGTGGGACACGCACCAGACTTCCTCAGTACGACGACCAACCGATTATTGAAGTGGCACAAGAAGGGACCTACGAGGCATTACTAAGAAGTGCTGCTGGATGTGATCTCGGTAGAGCAAATGGTCAGGTGGTGCGATCAACCATAATTCCTCCCGTCGTTCCATCAGGTTTTACCATATGTGCTGTAGAAGGAGTCACCACTAGCATAGATCCCGGTGTCTATGATAATTATTCTTGGATTCTAAACGGAGAGGAAATATCGACTGCTGCTGTTTTCACGCCATTGTTGCCAGGCATTTATGAATTGACAGTTTCGGATAATCTTGGTTGCGAATTTGTAACCAGCTTTGAAGTCTTAGAAGACTGCGCTTTGCGGATTGTGTTCCCAGATGCCATAGTTCTTGATGACCCCAATAGGAATTTCATCCTTTATGCAAATGAATACATTGATGATGTCAATGTGCATATATTCAACCGATGGGGAGAATTGATCTTTTATTGCGAGCATCAAAATATCGAACCACGTCAGCCTTTCTGTCCTTGGGATGGGACCGTTGGTGGAGAATTTGTTCCAAACGGAACATATGCGGTGGTCGTTGAGTTTACCAGTAGAGACCAAAGTTTAACCCAAACCTTAACCAAGGCAATTACAGTCATTCAATAGTATGCTTATTTTAATTTCACCTGCGAAAACGCTAGATTACAGTACACCTTCCATTCAAGATCACACGCTTCCGGAATTCCAAAAAGACATTCGCTCCCTAGTGTCTGTGATGAAAAAGAAGACCGCCCCTGAACTCAGTAAATTAATGGGCATCAGTGAGAATCTAGCTACATTGAATGAGGAGCGCTTCAAGACTTTTCAGAAGAATTTTAGCTTTGAAAACTCAAAGCAGGCTTTGCTAGCCTTCAAAGGTGACGTTTACACTAAAATTGATGTGGACAATTATACCCAGGAAGATTTTGAGTTCGCACAGGAACACTTACGGATTCTTTCTGGTCTTTATGGATTGCTAAAGCCCTTGGACTTGATACAGCCTTATAGATTGGAGATGGGGACCAAAGTCGAGAATAAACAGGGGAAGAATTTGTATGAGTATTGGGATAAAAAAATTGCCAAGGCTATCAATAGCGTTGCCCTAGGGAAACCAGTCGTCAATCTAGCCTCTCAGGAATATTTTAAGGCAGTTCATCAACCGACACTTAAAAGCAAGGTGATCACTATTCACTTTAAGGAGCATAAGGACGGAGAGTATAAAATCATCGGTTTTTTTGCAAAACAAGCTCGTGGCATGATGACCAATTTTGCAATCAAAAATCAAATCAGTGACCCGGAAAATCTTAAAACCTTCAATGAAGGAGGGTATGAGTTTTCTGCACCCCTGAGCACTGAGAAAGATTGGACCTTCATTCGGTAATCTAATTGTTTTCAGAAGTTTAAGACTCAGATTTATTCTTGGATGAATGGGAATTATGGTATTTTTACTATCTATTTCCCATTCCTTAGAATATTTTGGCTCAAAATCTTAAACTCTTCTTCTTTAGCATAAGCCTTCTTTTGGCCTTAAGCTTGGTTCTGTTTGGGACTTTGGCAGGGAAGAATTTTACATATTTTAAAAACCAAAAAAACACAGGGACTACTTCAAGCTTCAACGATCCTTCACTGAGTGGACCGGAAAGGCTTTGTATAGTCTTCGGATCAGTGATTGGCGATTTTTTTGGAGCTGGAGATCCTATCACCGATGTGTACTCTTGGGAAATTTTGGGGCCTTCTGGGCAAATTTTATTTGACGGGGCGGGCGGTGCCGGTTTCCAAACTTTAAGCTATACATTTTCTCTAACTGGTGCACACGTGGTGAACTTATCAGTGTCAAGGGGTTCAGAGATAATTTATACTGAAAGCCAAAACGTAGAAATCATCCCTGGCGCCATAATCTCTCTCAGGCCGGATTACACCACATGTAGTAGCCAAAACCTGATCATTTCAGCTATTGATCCAGCCAGTTCCCGATTTGATGAATACATTTTTGAATGGCAAGATGAATCAGGAACCGTCATCAGCACTTCCAATGACCTTAACATTGTGAGCCCTGGCGACTATTCCGTAACTTTTTATCTTGAAGATAGTCAAGGTGAGAAAGCCTGTGAAAGAACGCTTTCCACTTCGGTTGCCTTAGCAGACCAGGTTTCAATCCTTGCAAGTGCCACTACAACTTGTCCAGGCGAGCCTGTAGATTTTACCACAGATTTAGGGGTTCTTGGAGATTGGTATTATCTAAAGGATGGGGATCCGCAAGAGGTTTTAATTACGACTTCAACTTCCATTTTTCTTGAGCCGAGCTTCGCTTTAGCTGGTCCAGGTGAATACGAAATAATCTTCAGAGTAGACAACGAGGAAGACCCTAATTGTTCCTTAGAGGCTCGCACTCCCCTGACTTATAATCCCAACCCAGAGTTTCGAGTGGTTTCTAGCCTAAGTTCCACGGGCTGCCAGGTACCTGATGGAAGTATAATAATCGAAGCAGTAACAGCACTTGATCAAGTTACTATTGCAGGATCTGGCCAAGTAAGTCCTCCACTATTGCCAGGAGATACCTTTGAGTTTACTGGCTTAAAATCCGGTACCTACACTGGACTTGGAACTTTGGGCGATTGTGTATTCCGATTAGCTACGGTAGTAAGTTTGGAGGATGCTCCTCAAAGTCTTGCATTCGAAATACTGGATATGAAAGGAGAAGAATGCACAGCCACTGGGAAAAATGAAGGCTCATTTTTGATACGACTGATCAATGGTGCTGTAGAAGGTGGATATAGAGTAATCAATGAACGAGGATCCATAGTGAGAAATGGAGACTTTGATGGAAGTGACTCCTACCCCGTCGAAATTTCCGGAGGTAAATATTTTGTTGAAGTTTTTGACCTTGAGAGCTGTAGTTTACCCAATGGAGAGGAGATTTTTATTGATGCGCTAGAACAGACTCAATTTTTTATCCAACAGCAAATATCTGTTTGCCAAACTTTTGACTACATCCCCATTACCTCTCAACCCCTAGAATTTACGCTAACAAAGCCAAATGGTGAAATAGAGGTCAAAGATGCCGGTGAAGCGTTCACGCTGGATCAAGCTGGAGTCTATGAAATATTAGGAGCGATTCCCGATCAAAACCTAATTTGCCCCCAACTTCAAACTTTTGAAGTATTTCTGGTAGACCCCATTGACTTTGAGCCCATCCTGATTGAACAGGATTGCTTTGGAAACAGAATCTACCAAGCCGATATAAAGGAGGCTGATCCGGATGATGCTATTTTCACCTGGCTTGATGAAAATGACAATATTGTCAGTCAAGGTGAATTCTTGATCCCGGTAACCAATGGACTCTTCAAGCTAGATGTTCAACCAAGAGGAAGTCAAGCCTGTCCGATACCTCCAGTGGAGTTCTTAATCGAAGAGCCAATTCTCTCAGTTGATCTAAGCCTGGAAAGCACCCAGCTTTGTGAGCTTGGGCCCGGAGCGATTATAAGCTTGACCAGTACTTTTCCAGAAGAAATTACAGACATCGAATGGAGAAGATATGATTCAGACAGAACTATAGAGCCCTTACCCCAATTCAAGGATCAAACTGAAATAACGGTAACAGAAGCTGGGGTCTACGAAGCTTCGGTATTTAGTAGAATCCCGGCCATCGGTAAGAATTGCGAACTTGGAAGAGAAACCATCACACTAGTTGTAAATCCAGATTTAATTTCTTTCACAGTTCCTGATTCATTATCCATTTGCGAGGAATTTGAATTCACCCCGGAAACTACTCAAGCTTTAATTTTCCAAGTAACGGCGCCTGATGGTAGCGTGGAAGAGAAACCTGCTGGAGAAGCCTTCCTCCTTAATCAGACAGGAGATTACAGCTTTTATGCTTTTGACCCAAATTCTGACACATTATGTCCAAACATTCAAACTCTGAATGTAACCGTGAACCCTTTTCCAATTTTCAGAACAGTTTATCAAAGCAAGGATTGTGATGGAAATCAGACTTTCCTTGCAGAAGTAGATAATTATTCTCCCAATGAAGTTACTTACATTTGGAGAGATCCTTCAGGTGTGACTGTCGCTGACGAAGCAATATTTTCCACTAGTTCAAATGGACTATATAGTCTTGAGGTGCAGCCCTTAAATAGCATTGCCTGCGATATAGAAGCAATTGATTTTGAAATAGAAGAATTGATTTTAGTCGCTGAAGTAAATTTGCTGGTGGATCCATTTTGTCCCGACTCTCCTTCTACAACTTTGACCACAGAAGCGAATTTGGATGATTTGGCACAAATTCAATGGTGGTTTACGGATTTTGATGGAAATGAATCTGAATTGGTGAATTTGAGAAATCAAGAATCTATTCAAGTAAGCGACGAAGGTACCTACGAGGTAAGAGCCTTTAATGATATCGGTTGCTTTCTCGGTTCTGATCTTGCCCTAGTAATTAGAGTTACTAACCCAGAAAGGCCCGAACTTGCAGAAAGCTATCAAGTCTGTTCTCGCTATGAAATCGGCCCAAGCATCGATCCTGGTTCGTTTGCAAGCTATGAATGGTATTTAGAGGATGTATTGGTATCCACATCTAGAATTTACAAACCTATCAATCCTGGCCAGTACACCTTACATGTGACGAGCCCTGAGGGCTGTCTATACTCTGGTTCATTCTTAGCTGAAGAAGAGTGTGAATTACGAGTGAGCCTTCCCAATGCGATACAACCAAGCAACCCGGATAAACAGTTTCTGGTTTACACCAATTACCTTATCGATGAACTCGAAGTTTCTATTTTTAATCAATGGGGACAATTAATATTTTATTGTCAAGAATTTGACTTATTAAGCGAAGAAGCTACTTGTTCTTGGGATGGAACTTTTGAAGGTAAAGCCATTCCAAATGGCTCCTATGCCGTAAGGCTAAACTTAAAAAACTACGGGCAAAATATTCACCAATACAGATTGGGGACGATTTTGGTCATTGAATAAAAACTGGAACATTTTTTGAACAATTGTGCAGCGAATCGACAAGGTGCTTAACTTTGTCCCACACCCTTAAAATTACCTCTTTTTGTCCGGTTTTGACCAATTTCCATTTGGGAAGATTGGAATTCCTTTCATTGCCCTTTTTCTTTTTTTTGCCTTTGGTAAATTGGGGAATACCTATGCCTATTCTACTGAATCCGAAACCTTTAGAGCTGATCCAGAGCTGAATGGGCCCGAAAGCCTCTGTATTGTTTTTGGAGGGGTGATTGGGACTTTTTCTGGAGGAGGAAATCCCGATACGGATATTTATTCTTGGCTGGTGACCACGGGCTCAGGCGAAGTATTATTTGATCGTACAGGTGGTCGACAATTCAATGAAATCAAAGTTTCCTTTAATTCGATAGGTACATTCACCGTAGCCTTATCCGTACGTCGAGGAACAGAAATTATTTATGAAAGTACACTTGAAGGTGAAGTCACCAAAGGTCCAGAGATAGCCTTGCTTCCCGATTATTTGCTGTGTGGAACTGAACCAGTGGAACTTATCGCACTTGATGAAGATTCTCCAAACTTAAATCAATATTCATTTATTTGGCGAGACGGAGCCGGCAATATTGTCGGTGATCAAAATAAATTTTACACCCTAGCTGAAGGCCGGTACTTTGTAGAGCTTTTTCTCTCCGGATCAGACGGAAGTCAAAACTGCCTGATCACTGGAAACACCTATGTGGGCCCAAGTTTGGACTTTGAGGTGAGGGCTTCAGCTACTCGAATTTGTGAGGGTCAAGGAATCCGTCTAAGTACCGATACCCCAATCTCAGGGCAATGGTTTTTACAAAAACCTGGGGCTACACAAAAAGAAGACATTGGAAGCGCTTTCTCTATCAATCTTGATCGCTCTGATTTGACGGAACCAGGATTTTATACTGCTTCGTTTGTCGCAACAGACCCTTTGTTCCCAGACTGTCCTTCAGAAAGAAGTGTGACATTTGAAGTTTCAGAAGCACCGAAAATTGAACTCAGAAAAATCAACGAACCAAGAGATTGCGCAGAACCCACAGGAATCTTTTCTGTGAGTACCCAAAGTCCTATTGATTCGCTTGTCATCCCGGAATTGAATTTTTTTCAATCCAATATTCCTTCTGGCCAAGAAAGACTTTTCGAAGATCTAAAGCCACAGATTTATACCGTTTCGGGATACAGCAACGGATGTGAGTTTACCACATTAATGATTCTTGAAGCTGAAGATCCGCCTACGAGCCCAAATCCTCCTGCGCAAGTGGAGGTGAACTACACACTCGGAAAAGAAACCTGTGATGGATTTTCAGTAAAACCTGGGTGGATAAATCTTGATTTTCCTGAGGGACCAGCTTTAGGAGAATATAGAATCCTTGCCCTAAATTCGGGAACTGTTAAAGAAGGAACCATCGATAGCCAAAATTCCTTACGTGTAGACTTACCTGATGGGACCTACTTTTTTGAGCTGAAAATCGATGGATGCACCTACCCTGTTCAGGAATTTACCATAGAAAATCAGGATCAAGTGGATTTCAGTATCCCGGATCAAATCAACATTTGTGAGACTTTTCAATTTATCCCTGAAACAGGTCAAAATCTAGCTTTCACCCTGACGTTTCCTGATGGACGTGTGGAAAATCGTAATGCAGGTCAGGCTTTTACATTGACAACGGCAGGTGAATATGTGTTGGAGGCGAGAAATAGAGATAGCTCCTCAGGAGAATGTCCAAAGCAGTCCACCTTTACCGCCACTCTTTCACAAGCCATACAATATGAGGTCGTCTTAATTGAAGAGGATTGTTTCGGGAACAAAGTTTTTGAAGCCCAGCTCAAAGGAATTGACAATAGCCAAGCTAGCCTTCGATGGCTTAATGAAGAGGGGGAAATCGTAGGGAGAAATCCTATATTTTATCCCACAGCCATAGGCAAATATAGTTTGGTAGTTCAACCTTTAGAGAGTGGCTTCTGCCCGGTAAATCCAGTTGAATTCGAAATAGAGCCGCCGATTTTACAGGTTGATGTGGAACTGACCGCAACTAAAATTTGCCCTGATCCAAATTTTGCCATGGTCAGTCTAGAAACAGATGAAGAGGAAGTGGTATCTATAGAATGGATTTATTACGACACTCAAAACCAGCGTCAAGACCTCGATGAATTTAAAGACCTTTTTGAAATTCAAGTCTTTGAAGTGGGCGCATATGAAGCCGTCGTTTTCAATAAGTTGGGATGTGAAATTGGCAGAAACTTCATCAATGTAGAGTTGAGTGCACTTTTAGATTTGCCTGAAATAGCTGATAAAGTTGCCGTCTGTTCCAAAGAAAACACGCTTCCCCCGTTAGATCCTGGGGAATATTTAGAGTATGCCTGGTATTTCGAGGAAAATTTGGTTTCCACTTCACGGCTTTTTAAGCCTAAACAAGTTGGGGATTATACCCTTTTTGTGACCACAGTGGACGGATGTGAATTTTCGAAGCCATTTGAGACTTTCGAAGTTTGCGACTTTGACCACGTTTTTCCCAATGCCATGGTCCTAGACAATCCGGATAAGGATTTCAGGGTCCTCGTAAGCGAGGGTGTGACCGAAGCAGAACTTTTGATTATAAACAGACAAGGAGCACTGATTCATAGAGATTTGGCTATTGGATTCGAGCCTAGAGTTCCAATTTTAAGGTGGAATGGCACTAGTCAAGGTCGAAAAATCCCCTTAGGCACCTATGCGGTTGTACTCTTCCTTCGAAACACCGAGTATGGCTTCAATGAAAAAGTCACTGGATCCCTCTTAGTATTGGAATAGATTCCATCCAGTTTTAGAAATTTTATTTACGGGAAAGTTGAAATCGGATATTTTTCCTATTTTCAATCCATTCAAACGATTGAAATGCTTACCAAAACCCGTAACCTATCTATTCTATGACTCAATCTATTAACAAGACAGCGCTCTTCAATGCGAGCTGCTTTGCGCTGATTACCACCGCTTTTACCTTTGCGATCAGGGCTGGGATCCTACCTCAACTTGGGGACGAGTTCGGCCTCAGCGCTGAGCAACTTGGCTTTATCAACTCCATGTGGTTCTTAGGATTTCCAATTTCCATGATCCTAGGGGGAATTTTTTATCACAAAGTTGGGCCGGCAAACATTATGAGAATTGCATTTGTGACCCATACCTTAGGTATTTTATTGACAATTTTCGCTGATGGATATAGCACACTTTTGATCTCCACACTTTTCATTGGATTTGGCAATGGCTGTACGGAAGCTGCTTGTAATCCTATGATCGCGGATATGTACACAGGCGTGAAAATGAATAAAATGCTCAATAGATTCCACATGTGGTTCCCCGGGGGAATTGTATTGGGTTCCTTGATTTCGAAATTCATGACCGATCTAAATATGGGCTGGGAAGCGCAGATTTGGATTATGATGGTGCCAACTATCATTTATGCAGTTCTTTTTTTCGGAAAAACCTTCCCTCAACCGAAGGTAGAAGGAGCCACTTCTCTTTTGGAGAATGTTAAGGCAATGTTTTCCCCAGTATTTATTTTCTTGTTCTGCGCAATGGCACTTACTGCCATCTCAGAATTTGGCCCTCAGCAATGGGTAGGTTTGATCATGGGATCTAGTGGAGCTAGCCCAATGTTGATACTGGCTTTGACCACTGGGGTAATGGCAGTAGCACGATTCTTTGCCGGTCCAGTAGTCTCAAAACTCGGACAAACAGGTGTCTTGCTGACCGGATCTATTCTAGCTACCATAGGCGTGTATCTCTTCAGTACAGTAACAGGACCCATGGCCTATGTGGCAGCTGTAATCTTCGCTCTGGGCGTTGGTTATTTCTGGCCGGTGATGGTTGGAGCTGTAGCCCAAAGAGTACCACTTAGTGGCGCCCTAGGAATGTCAATTATCGGAGGTGTAGGGATGTTTTCGACGGCTATCTTCCAGCCTATCATTGGTAGCTGGATTGATGATGCTAATGCCACCAATGCAGCTGCAGGCCTGTCTGGAACTGATCTAGAATTAGCCGCTGGACAAGATACTTTAGAGAAAATGCTTTTGTTCCCAGGAACTTTGATTATTCTATTTATAATCTTTTTCTTCTGGCAAAAAGGCTCAAAACCTGCGACAGCAGCAGCCGCTCATTGATTTGAAAGCAGCCTCGGGCTGCTTTTTTTAATTGCAGGAATAGCTTCTATAGTCCTCCTTAAATAGGGACCAAAGCTTACCGTCTTCATCGCGATAGGTAATGGTTTGTGTGGGCTCCAAAATTTCTATCCCATCTACCTGTATGGAGCTTCCATCAGCCAAAATAATGGTACAACCACCTGTAAACTCTTCCACCTCAAGCAGAGAACAGGAAAAGGAAAGAATTAAGATGAATATCAAACCGAGTTTTCTCATGTGATCATTTTCTCAGGTGGAAATATCTGTAAAAATAATGAGGGAAGAAAACCGAATAAAAATTCACCAAATCAACTGTAGGAGTCAAGGACATTTTCGGGGTTGATCCTCCTTGCTGATTTTAAGGGGAATTATTTTGGTATGAGTAGAAAAGCGGGAATCCCAAAATATAATTTTATACTTTTAACCACCTAGACAAACTTCACTTGGATTCATTTCTCATGATTAAAAATACACTACGACTCGCTCTCATTTTTTTTTGCCTCACATCGATCCAAAATCTCCTAGCGCAAACCCGCCTCGAAAATCAAACAGTCACTGATCTCAACAAAACTCCAAACTATGCCTTTGGCGTCTCGGATGAAGATGGTCTTCGTGGAGCCTTGGGGATGTACGAGGTCCTCATCTCTAATGGGGTACAAGTAGAAAATTTTGAAATCATCGTAAAAGGCCCTGTGGTTAAAACCATGATCAAAGGCTCACAACTGGAAAAAGACCTGGAAAAATACCGCGAAAAGGTGCGAATAAGTATTTGTAATATTGCTATGAAACGGCAAGGCGTAGCTGAAGAGGATCTCTTCCCAGGCCTGACCGTGGTAGAAACTGCCACCATACGAATGCTTCAACTTCAGGCTTTGGGATACAATACCATACAGTGATGAGTGAAATCCCTAGACTTTAGTGAACGGGTTATTTTCCCAAAAGGCTACTCCCCCTTTCCCAAATCTCCAAAAAGGGAAGAGAAACCAAAATTCACCAACAAGCCACTTAGGCAGATTAAATGGTAATTGAACAATCGTTGCTAATAGCAAGAGCATGGTTTAAAGAAATTATAAGCCCAAAACAATTGTTTCAACTAAACTTGCCACCAAGTTCTTTCAAGATAACGGGTTCACCCCGATAGCCATCGTGGGCTAAAAACTCCTGAGCCCTATGATCAAGACATAAAAAAACCCAACCGAATGGCTGGGTTTTTTACCTTTGTGACCTCGTCAGGATTCAAACCTGAAACCTCCTGAGCCGTAATCAGGTGCTCTATTCAGTTGAGCTACGAGGCCTTTTGCGTGTGCAAAGGTATTTAAAATTCCATTTACAACAAACACTCTTTATTATATTCCTACGTTTTATCAAGACTAGCCTTAAGAATAATTAAGATCAAAACAGGGATATATCCTTCGATATTTCCTATTTTTGCCCGCATTGAATTACAAAAAAGCATCACCCTTTTGATGAAAAAAATATACCTCTTACTCGTTACCCTTTGTTTATTTCAGGTTGTGCAAGCACAAGATCAACCTATCAAAAAACCAAAAACACCTATCGGTGGAAGACCAAATATCCCAAGTGATCTGTCAATTGAATTTGGGTTTAATCAACTGAATAATCGCAGTGAAGAACTTAGCGTTGGCTTTTTCCAGTCGCGTACCCTAAATATTTACTATCAGTATCCAGTGAAAATTCTCGGTGAGAACTCTGGGTTTGTAATCAAGCCAGGTTTTGGATTTGGTACTGATAAAATGGCTTTTCAGGACGAACAAAACCTTTTCAACAATCCTGATTTAGGGCCAGAGTCAAGTGAGCTTCTGGAGGTGCAAGAAGTGTATGGAGACAACATTGTGGTAAACAAAAATACCTTTGCCGCTAATTACATCGATATTCCAATTGACATTGTCTATCATTTGAATAAGTCTAACTACCTGAAAGGCTTCAGAATGAGCGTTGGGGGAAAAGTAGGATTCCTTTATAATGCTCACACCAAAATCCGATACGAAGACTCCAATAGACTGAAAAGATCAGTGAAGGACGCACAAAACTATGGTTTAGAAAAAGTGCGCTATGGCATCTCAGTAAAAGCGGGCACACCTGGATTTTATGCCTGGGGATATTTTGGGTTAAACCAACTTTTCCAAAAAGGCTTAGGCCCCTCTGGTACACAAGCAAACCAAATCAATTTTGGCGTAGCCGTGACCCTTTTCTAAGGACAAAATCAAAAAAATCAAGCCGGAGGATAGCTCCGGTTTTTTTATGTCCAAATGTAGTGAAAGCCAAAATAACAGCAGATAAAGCCGTACAAAAACCCGGCATAAATCTCAACTGGGCGATGAGCATTTAGGTAAAGACGCGAAGAAGCTACAACTCCTGAAAGAATGATGCTTCCGAGTAAAGGATATAATGGTCTGAATGTGGGAAAAACAGCCGCCATCACAACAACCATTGCAAGCAGACCACCCAACCCAGTCATATGAGCAGACATTTTCCAAAAAAAGGTGACTACGGTAAGTCCGATTATGACAGCGGTGATGACCAATAGTATTTGCCACAAAATTGGGTCAAACTCAACCTTTTCTCTCAAAAAATAAGTAGTCAAAGCAAAGTAAATACAAATTACTGTGAAAGGAATATACCGCTCGCCCAGAGTAGCCATATGTAAGCTTTTCACTGCTCCCGCAAGGCGAAACCCAATGATCGTGATCAAAGGAATCAATAAGGTGGATAAAACAATGAGAGAATAAAAACGGCCCTTAAGTTCATAGGGAATACTACTGGCCTCAGGCACAATAAAAAAGACCAAACCATAGACCAAGGAAGGAATTAGTAAGGGCTGAAAAACCACGGAAATAACTAGAGCAATTTGCCTCAGCACTACAATTCTTTTCTTAGTCTAGCAACAGGAATTTGAAGTTGCTCTCGATATTTTGCGACTGTTCTCCTCGCTATATTATATCCACGGAGATTCAAAAGCTTTACCAATTTATCATCTGAAAGTGGTCGGCGCTTATCTTCCTCATCTACCATACTCTGAAGTACAGATTTCACCTCTCGGTTACTAACATCTTCTCCACTATCTGTTGAAATCCCCTCAGAAAAGAAATACTTAAGTGGATACACTCCGAATTCTGTTTGAATTGCTTTGCTATTAGCCACTCTGGATACGGTGGAAATATCCATATCGATCTTCTCTGCGATATCTTTCAAAATCATCGGACGAAGGCGTGTTTCATCTCCATCCACAAAAAACTCTTTCTGATAACTCAAAATAGCTTCCATAGTCCTCAAAAGCGTATTTTGGCGCTGCTTAATGGCATCAATAAACCACTTGGCTGCGTCTAGTTTCTGCTTCACAAAAGTGACGGTTTCCTTTAGTTTTTTGTCCTTTTTATCACTCTTGTCATAGGCATCAAACATCTCAGAATAAGACCTGGATATACGCAGCTCTGGAGCATTCCTCGAATTCAAAGTCACTTCCATCTTCCCTCCGCTAGAGTTAAGAATAAAGTCCGGGATTATGTATTGTGTCTTGACAAGCCCATCAGAAACTCCCCCCGGCTTAGGGTTCAATTTAGTAATCAGATGAACTGCATCTTTGGTTTCTTCATCCGTGAGATCACATTTCTTTTGAATTTTGGAGTAATGCTTTTTAGTGAACTCCTCAAAACAATCCTGAATGATCATGATCGCATTTTGGACTGTCGGATCATCTGGGTGCTCCTTCCGCTCCAGCTGGAGTAAAAGACACTCCTGAAGATTGCGAGATGCTATACCTGCCGGATCAAAGTTTTGGATTTTCCGCAGAATCTCTTCCAGTTCATCCAGGTCAGTTTCTATATTTTGGCTAAAAGCTAAATCGTTAATAATGGCATCTAAGTCACGCCTGATGTACCCGTCATTTTCTATACTGCCAATTAACTGAGTCCCAATTAATTTTTGTCTTTCATCAAGCTTTAAAAAGTTCAATTGGCCCATTAAAAGTTCATGGAGTGAAGCCTGACTTGAGATGGGAATCTCACGATTTTCTTCATCTGGACTATAATTTCCATCCCCTTGCATTTTATAACCTCCGTAATCATCTCCCAGGTAGTCATCTAGATTTACGTCTCGATCCTCAGCTATAGGCTCCTCATCGTAGTTATCATCCAAATCATCCTTGGCAGGATCCTCATCTTTACCTTCTTCGAGGGCAGGATTAATTTCTAACTCTTCTTCGATTCGAGTATCTAATTCTGCGGTGGGCACCTGCAATAACTTGATAAACTGTATCTGCTGTGGAGATAACTTTTGGGAAAGAGACTGACTTAAATTAAGCTTTTGCATTCAGATCAATATAACACCATGTAGCGCTAAAAGAAAGAGTTTTTTTCGGCCCAAAGGACTCTGATCAAAGTTAGGAAAAACAAGCAATTTTTTGATAAAAAGCTTATTTAATCGTTTTTTTGCAAACCGATAACAATGTGGACGACCTACATTCTCGGCAAACAAAAATTCCAAGATGGCATTCAACAAAAGGGTAAAAATCAAGGCTTTGCTTGCGCAAAGTCCAATTGGAGAAACAGCGACCTTAATGGGCTGGGTTCGAACCAAAAGAGGAAATAAAAATGTAAGTTTTATTGCATTGAATGATGGATCGACGATCACCAATTATCAAATTGTGGCTGATCCAAACCTTATTCCTGACGACATCCTAAAGAAATGTACGACTGGATCCTGTATCAAAGTCACGGGCAAGGTGGTCGAGTCCCAAGGCTCAGGTCAAAGCTCTGAATTAAATGCAGAGAAAATTGAAGTGCTGGGTGAAGCTGATCCTGAAAAGTACCCACTTCAGCCTAAAAAGCATTCGCTTGAATTTCTTCGTGAAATCGCCCATCTCAGAATGCGCACTAATACTTTCAGCGCGGTATTTCGTGTGCGACATGCGCTAGCCTTTGCGGTAAACAAGTATTTCAATGACAAAGGTTTTTTCTACATCCACACGCCCATAATTACCGCTTCAGATGCAGAAGGTGCTGGAGAAACGTTCAAAGTGACCACTTTGGACCTCCAAAACCCTCCCAAAAACGAGGATGGCAGTATTAATTTCAATGAAGATTTCTTCGAAAGAGAGGCAAATCTAACCGTTTCCGGACAACTTGAAGGTGAACTTGCCGCTATGGCTCTTTCAGAGATTTATACATTTGGTCCAACATTTAGAGCTGAGAATTCCAACACTACACGCCATTTGGCGGAGTTTTGGATGATCGAGCCTGAAATGGCATTTTACGACGCAGAGGATAATGCTGACCTTGCTGAAGATTTTCTGAAATACTTGATCCGCTACGTTTTGGAGCATTGTCAAGATGACTTGGCTTTTTTGGAAAATAGACTTCTCGAAGAGGAAAAGGTAAAACCTGCAGATCAGAGATCTGAAATGGCACTTTTGGAAAAACTTCGATTTGTAGCAGAAAATGAGTTTGTACGAATTACCTATACCGAGTCCATCGAGATTTTAAGAAATTCTAAGCCTAACAAGAAGAAGAAATTCCAATTTCTTATTGATGAATGGGGAGCAGACCTTCAATCAGAGCACGAGCGCTATTTGGTCGAAAAACATTTTAACAAACCTGTGATCCTAACAGATTATCCGAAGGAAATCAAATCCTTCTACATGCGCCAAAATGAAGACGGCAGAACCGTGGCAGCAATGGATATCCTCTTTCCGGGTATTGGTGAAATAGTCGGTGGATCTCAGCGTGAAGAGCGATTAGATGTATTGACCGCCAGAATGGACGAAATGAACATCCCTAAAGAGGAAATGTGGTGGTTTCTGGATACGCGAAGATTCGGAAGTACCCCACATGCTGGATTTGGACTTGGCTTTGAGCGCATGGTCCAATTCGTTACAGGGATGGGAAATATCCGGGATGTGATTGCATTCCCAAGGACACCAGGAAACGCAGAATTCTAAACTAATCCCCGGTCTTTCGTCGGGGATTTTTTTAAGTCACCATCCAGAAAGTGATCCAGAAAAGAATAAAACGATAAATAATAAACGTCGGAACAATAAATAAACCCAAAAGTACACTTCGCCAAATAGCGCCCTTTGGACTTGTATCATATGCCCTTTTGATCAAAAAATACATGTAAATAACAATCCCGAAAAGTAGGATAACCGTTATAACGCCTTCGTTCATTACTCCGTAAAGCGAACCACCCAAAGACTCAATCAGGAATGTGAAAAGGGCTGGAAGAAGTACCAATAGAAACAAAATATAAAAGCCGTAGAAGTATGCTGACCCAGCAAGAAAATCCAAGAGGAATAAATCCTTCCTCTTTAAGAATAAGGCCTTTAAGAAAAGCCCTTGCAAAATGACTAGTATAATCAATAAGAGCTTCCCATTGGAATTTGATACCCGCTCATAATCAATCTTGAAAGTTTCCATCGTTAGCTCATTAGCTTCTAAATATTCAGTGACCATAGGCTCTATATAGTCACTGTACGGAAGCTGAGTCAATTGTATCTCAAGCGTGGTATTGAAGGCGGAGATGAAGGGAAAAATGAAATAAACTAGGTTGGCAAAGAAGAAAAGCTGGAGCGGGGTGAGATATTTTTTACGAATCCCCAGTACAAAACTTCTCGTCAACTCACCTGGCTGAGTGACCAAAAGCTTAATGGTTTTAAAAAACTTACCATCGGCTACAAATACAGATGAAATAGCCTCTTCTAAAAAATGCTGAACCCTTTTGTCCTTATTTTCTATTCGCTTTTCCCCACATTCCGAACAATAAAGACCTTTTAGCTCAGCATTACAATTGGCACAATAGTATGTTTGGTTCTTCACAAGCCTCTTAACTTTCTGTCATAAGTTAAGCCCTAAACACCGAATGGCAAATAATTAGCACATTACGAAACTTAATCAGCTCACAATTTTCACACGTCTGGCTAAGGGAATACAAAGGAGACTGAAGAATATTGCGATGTACCCTACCAGATTGAAATTGGTTAATTCCCCAGCAGCATTTTCTCCAATGATAATTCCTGCGATAAGTGAAGCCACCCCTGTAGCAATTTGCTGCACAGCGGAATTAAAACTGAGAAAACTTCCTCGATTTTCAGGCTTAGCGGTACCAGTAATGATCGCAGCTGCCGGCACATAGCGACCATTGGAAGTCACAAAAAACATCGTTGAAATCATCAAAACGAAGTAAATTGGAGTCACTCCCAGGTTAGTAATCACAGCAATTGGGATAATATTTAAAAACATAAAAATGGTGAACACTTTCAGCTTCCCATATTTGTCGGCCATTTTACCTACCCATGGAGATGTAAAGATCGTGAATGCTCCACCTGCCATATAGATGTAAGCTAGCTGCATCTCAGTAAAGCCCACATTGGCAACCGTATAAGGACTCAAAAAGGGAATAATCATGAATTGCCCAAACATCATCATCACAGAGAGAGCAATTGCTCGCATCTGGTTGGAGTTACTCGTGACTCGTCTGATTACTACCAGTGGATTTGGCCTTACAATTTCATTTTTCAAATGCGCACTGATCGACGGGATGTAGCGAATGATCATTCCTAAACTCAAAACAGACAAGCCGGTGAGCACATAGAATGGGCTATGCCAATCCGAAAGGCTTGCTAAAAACAGCCCCATTGGCACTCCTAAAACCGATGCTACAGAAAAAGCTGCCATGACCAGCCCCATTGCCCTTCCTCGTCTAGCGTCAGGTATCACATCTCCTATTATAGCCAAGATCAAAGCAGATGTAAGGCCGCCAAAAACTCCCGAAAGTACGCGAGCTGCCAATAGAATGGGATAACTAGGTGACAAAGCACAACCAAGTGTTGCAATAGAAAAACCTACATATACCCAGAGAAGAATTTTTTTGCGATCAAATCGATCTAAAAAGAACGCTCCAAAAAAACTCGACGTCCCTGCACTGAAGGTGTATGATGAAACCAAAAGCCCAAATTCACGCGGCGAAATATCGAATATTCGCATCAATTGCGGCCCCAATGGCATTAAAATCATAAAATCCACAATGTGGATGAAATTGATTGCAGCAAGGGTCCAGAGTAAAAGTTTTTCGTTTTTCATTAGTGCAACACTGCAATCAGAATTAAAAATACTACTTGAGAAAGACTATTTGATCCCAAGCTCAATATATGTATCTGGAATGGTCTGTATTAAATCTCCAGCGATCAATCCTCTTCTTTTACTTTTAGAGGCTATTTCTCCGGCAAGACCGTGATGATAAACACCACAAATTGCGGCATTTTCAGGCGAATACCCCTGCCCAAGAAAGGAAGTAATCATTCCTGTCAGAACATCACCCGAACCAGCCGTAGCCATATAATGGTTCCCAGTAGAATTAAATAGCTGCCTGCCATCAGGCAAATTGATCAAAGTATTTGCACCCTTCAAAACGATAATTATTCTTAATTCCATAGCTAACTCCTTGGCCTTTTGCCATCGTTCGAGTTGATTTTCACTAGACCCCACTAAGCGATCAAATTCCTTCAAATGTGGGGTAAGGATTGTGTTGGCTGGGAGCTTTAGAAGAAGTTTCTCATTTTTCGAAATCAAATTAAGCGCATCAGCATCGAGTACAATTCCACGCGAAAAATTCTCAAGAACATATTCAAGTTTCTCCAAGCGGTTTTCAGTACCCCATCCTGGGCCTATTCCCAAAGCATCGATTCCACTTAGATCAGGTTTTTCATCAACGGTGGTCATGGCTTCTGTAAGCCCGACTTGAGCAATCAAATTTTGATCCTTATCGATATTTAGTTGAAGTAAACCAGAACCTGTCCGCAGTGCACTTTTACCAGTGAGGAGAATTGCCCCCATTTTCCCAAGGCTACCCCCCATAAGCATCACTTTCCCGAAGTCTCCTTTATGGCTAAACCTCCCGAAACGATGGTGTTTTTCAGGAATATCCTTCCGAGTGATATAATAAAAGTCTGTATCAAATCCTTCATAGACCTCTAAGAAAACCCCAATATCTAAAACCACCAATTCACCAACTACTGCTTCATTCTCTGGCAGCAAGAGTGATAATTTTGGCTGAGCAAAACTAACCGTGACATCCGCTAGAAAAACAGCACCCGAAGGAAGTTCTTCCGAAGGGAGCCCGCTAGGGATATCCACGCTTATTTTTTTGGCAGAATGCCGATTCATTTTCTCAATGATTTCAACAGCTGATTCTTTAAGAGCCCCTCTGAATCCAACACCAAGAAAGGCATCAATTAATACAGTTGATTTATTGACATGGTCATCCAAAGGCCTTACCCGGATGATTTCAGGAAGTCTTTCAAAATTGCGCTGTGCATCATCACTTAGTTTTGTAGAGTTTTCAAAACAGCATTTTACCTCCACAGTGAACCCTTTACGAGATAAAATCCTTGCAATGGCGAATCCATCCCCACCATTATTCCCTGCCCCACACCAAATTGAAACTACCTCGGTCTGCGCATGATTGGGAATAAACCAATCGCAAAATGACTGCGCAGCTCTTTCCATCAACTCTATACTGGACTGACCAGAAAGACTGAGATGCAGTCGATCTAGGGCTTTTATCTGGTCCCCTTTTACAATCTTAATCATCATTAGTTGGCATTCTTTGTCGACAAGTCACTCTTGGGAATGGTAACTAAAGTCAAAAACCCTAACCCAACAATAAAGAAAATACCTAAAGACAAGGAGCTATTTCTCATACTACCCGTAAGCTGCTCAATCACTCCATAAGAAAAAGTCCCAATTACAATAGCTAATTTTTCTGTGACATCATAGAAACTGAAATAGGAAGCATGATCGGTTGTAGTCTTTGGAATAAGCTTGGAAAACGTAGATCTAGAAAGGGATTGGATCCCTCCCATCACAAGCCCAACGACGAAGGCTAAAGCATAAAACTCATAAAGCGAATAGACGAAATAGGCAGCACCACAGATCACGATCCAGATGAATACCATAATCATCAAACTGACTTTATTTCCGAATTTTTTAGATAAATAAGCAAAAAAGTAACTCCCACCTATGGCGACAAATTGAATAATCAGCACGGTCAAGATCAATTGATCACCAGGTAAGCCCAACTCCTTGTCTCCAAATGATGCAGCAAGGTACATCACGGTTTGTACTCCCATAGAATAAAAGAAAAAAGCAGGAAGAAATTTATTCATCACTTTCATCTTCTTCACTTCATTCCACACAGACCTGATTTCATTATAGCCTTTATAAAGAATTTGAGTAGTAATTCTCTTTCCAAAAGGATTCTTAGGAAGTACCCTGAATGTGATTTGTGCAAATCCCGCCCACCAAAGACCAGTCACCAAAAAGGATAGACGAGCAGCCACGCCGTCATCTGCAATGAAAAACCATTCCGGTTTTTGAATCATCATTAGATTCACAACAAGTAATATGACAGAACCAATATACCCTAATGAGAAGCCTTTCGCACTCAATAAATCGTACTCATTTTCTTCTGATATTTCAGGCAAATAGGCATTATAAAATACGATACTGCCAGCATAGCCAACGGAGGCCATTACACTGCAAAGAATTCCCCATTCCAGATTATCCCCCTCAAAAAAGAAAAGTCCAATACATGAAATAGAGCCCAGATAGCAGAAAAACTTCATAAACTCGAGTTTTTTACCTCCAGTATCCGCTATCCCGGAAAGTAAAGGAGAAATTAAGGCTATCAATAAAAAGGAAAAAGAAATGGAATACGAATACAAGACTGTATTGATCATCTCAAAACCAAAAAAGTCTACCAAATCAGAACCTTCAGCAGACTTCGTCACACTGTTATAATAGACTGGAAAAATGGTTGAGGTAATAACTAGACTGTAAACAGAATTGGCCCAATCGTACATAGCCCATCCATTTTGGACTCGACGCTTTTGAAGGGAAGATTGAAACATAGGCAATAAAAAAAGCTATCCCGATAATCGGAATAGCTTTCAATATACAGAATTGTTTTATTTAGTTTTTCACCAATTTTCCAACCGAAGCATAAAGAACCCTTCTAGCATCTGCCTCTCGAAGTTCTGTTTGCACATCAGAAATTGGACCCATTTTCACTTCACGGTCTGCCTTCATAGAGATAGTGATTAAGCCTCTATCTGCTTCGGCCAAGGCATCACGCTCTCTATTCACCCACTGCACGATATCATCAGTATTCAAAAGGGCATCGTTTGCTTGCACTCTTGGCTCAGTACCGTATAGGGCTGTGTTCTTAGGCTTTCCAATGAAAATGTAAGAAATAAGAGATTTTTTCTGAAGCTTCTGAAGCTGTGTAGCTTGTGGAAGCTTCTGCTCTACCAAGATCTCCTGATCTCTCAATACGGTGGTCACCATAAAGAAGAATAGAAGCATGAAGATAATATCAGGCAGTGCGGAGGTTGGAATATTTTCCGAAACCTTGTTTTTCTTTCCAAACTTTCCCATATCAGCTTCCTATTTTATCTGGTTCTGCAATTGAAATCGCCATAGGGATTCCTTCTTTTCCACGATCTTGCAATGCCTTCTCAGCATCATCTTTACCTGTAAGCGCTCTGTACTCATCTGTTGTCAGATTAACTCGCGCTGCGTAGATATCGAAGTATGCCTTTTTAACTTGGTCAAACACTTCAAGATAGGTTTCATAACTTGTTCCTCTGTTCGTCTTGATAGAAACTACAGCCTCTTTCGGATTGTCAGACGAAGCTGGATCCTTGGCACTAAGTGCCTTGAGTGAAGCTGGTAGGCTATTATACAAAGGAAGGGTCTCCTCATCAGGGATGGCAAAGTTCAATACGAAGGCTTTAACATCCTCATCCAATCCATCGGAAGACTCACGGTAGTCACCTTCTACAAGAAGATCATCATTAGCGTTGATCAAAATGTTGAAAATGTTACGCTCGTTTTTGTCAATTTCCGGTGGTGGTTGATTTGGATCAATCTTTGGCGGAAGGATATTCAAGATACCCTTATCAGACGCGATGGTCGTGGTGACGAGAAAGAAGATCAGGAGCAGGAAAGCAATATCTGCCATAGATCCTGCGTTGACCTCCTGACTCATTCTATTTTTCTTTCTAGCCATATTACTTTATCGCTTTGTTGAGTTCTGTAAATACAATTCCTACTAGTGCTATGATAGCCAACACATATGTAGTGATCAATACACCTCCTACAGCTTGAGAAAGCTCAGGAGTCAAATTGAATGGCTCGGCCTCGAATTTTGGTAGTACCTCATTGCTAGACATAGAGTAAGCAATAAAGAAAAGTACCGCAACACCGATGATTCCTACTGCCGTCTTAAGCAAGCTTTTTGGATTATCCAAAGACTTGATCAGTGGCATTAAGATACCAACTGCCGCACCTACGATAATCAGTATGTAAGAGCCGTATAATAAAATGTCATAAGTATCCATAATATTTTTCTTTGGGGTTAATAAATTGAAATGAAACAGGAATCCTGGATTACTTACCAGTCAACTTGTGCTTCACCAAGATGTCTACCAATGTGATAGAAGCATCTTCCATGTCATTAACCAAAGAATCAATTTTAGCTACGCAGTAGTTGTAGAACAACTGAAGGATAATCGCAACGATCAAACCTGCTACTGTTGTCAAAAGGGCGATTTTGATACCACCTGCTACAAGAGATGGAGAGATATCACCAGCTGCCTCGATCGAGTCGAATGCACCAATCATACCAATTACCGTACCCATGAAACCAAGCATCGGTGCAAGAGAGATGAATAGAGAGATCCAGACAAGACCTTTTTCCAAACGTCCCATTTCCACAGATCCGTAAGCGATGATAGATTTTTCTACCATTTCAATACCCTCAGAGTATCTCATTAGACCTTGAGTAAAGATAGAAGCTACAGGACCCTTAGTTCCTTTAGTAACATCCTTAGCAGCCTCTACACCACCTGAAGCCAAAGCATCTTCAACTTTAAGAAGAAGTTTTTTGGTGTTGGTAGTAGAAAGGTTCAAAGTGATGATTCTCTCCAAAGCTACAGCAAGACCCAAGATCAAACAGATCAATACTGGTGTCATGTACACTGGATCACCTTCGATGAATTTCTCTTTTACTACTTGGTGGAAGCTTTGCTCCTCTGCAACGATCTCATCGTCAACAATTGTGGGAGACGCAGCAGGCTCCTCTGCTACAGGTGTGGTTTCTTCTTGCGCTGCGGAATCAGCTGCTGCTTCTTGTGCGTTAGCGAAAGCAGGTACGAATAGGATTCCTGCAAGCATGAACAAAGCGATAAACTTTCTCATAATGTGAAATTTAAATAGACTTTAGATAAAGGTTAAATGGTTTCTACAATAAAATCGAGCTTTAAAGTTATCATTTTTTAAATTCAAAAAACAATTACCCTCTTTAGATTTTTGTGAAAAATGAGGGATTAAAAATCGAAATTCGGCAGTTTTTACACGAACGGGGTTATTTCTTGAGCTTTTGCCGAAGCTTTTAATAGCCATACTTGGCGTTTCAGGCTTGAATAATCACACTATTTATAAATCAGTATTTCTTCTAAGGTTACTTCAGTCAGCATGTTAGAGGATTTGCTTAGCCACTTCCCTGTCCATTTGGACTTTTTACATGGATTTTTAAAACTTTTGAAACATGTGATTTTTTCTCAAAAAAGTTTTTCAAAAAAAATTCTTCAACCCAAAAGAAAAAGAATTGGTCATTTATCGTTTACCGTATAAACTTCTTAAATACGAAGCAATTGGTATGGCTTTTCGCAAAATAAGGTAAACTAAAAGCAAGGATAATCCTGAGTTTAGCATCCCTTAATCAAGAAGATTTCCCCTTCAGTTGACCTACTTGTATAGTAAAACATGCCCTTTCGCTTTAGGGAAAGTTGAAAACCAAGCCTATTAGCCTACTAACTTTGTGTGTTTTGGTCTTTTTGATTATTGGCCACTCAAGCGAGTTTGGCGGCTAAAAAGCAACAAGTCTTTTCGCTTTGCGAAAAGGCTTGTTTTGCAGAGAGGAAGGGATTGCTCGTACGCGCATGCATGCCACACAGCCCCTCGTGAATCTCCCTTTGGTCGATTGCGAACCCGAGGATTCTCATCCCATATTTTTAATTATTGAGTATTAAACAAAAAAACCGACTCTATTTCTAAAGTCGGTTGTTGCAGAGAGGAAGGGATTCGAACCCTCGATACCCTTTAGGGGTATACACGCTTTCCAGGCGTGCTCCTTCAACCACTCGGACACCTCTCTATGTTTGATTTTTCCGACTTCTGCCAAATCGGAGTGCAAAGAAAAAAATTAATCCTCCCCTTTCCAAGTGCTATAGAAAAATAACCTGATGTCAAGCTGTCATTTCTCCCGCAAGTGGGATTTTCAGCCTTTTTCTAACGATTTCTGGATCTTTTTCTTGGCCTAATAAGAACATTAGTTTGGTCACTGCCGCTTCAGTGGTCATGTCGGCACCGCTGATCACGCCCAGATTGAGTAGCTCTTTGCTTGTTTCATATCTTCCTTGGATCACACGGCCCCCGTTACATTGAGAAACATTGAGAATGATCAATCCCTTCTTTAATCCCCTTTCGAGAGAGTTCATAAACCAATCGTCACTCGGAGAATTACCCGATCCATACGTTTCCATCACCACGCCACGTAGCCCTTTAATAGAGAAGCAAGCATCCAGAATATCCTCAGTAATGCCTGGAAATAGCTTTAAAATCATCACATGATTATCAAGTGTATTCCGGGTTTGTAATTTTTTACCCATTTCCACTGGTCGGATATAGGCAGTATTGTAGTCGATTACAATTCCTGCTTCTGCCAAAGGCGGGTAGTTTTCCGATTCAAAAGCATCAAAGTGAAGGCTCTGTACTTTTTTGGCTCGATTGCCTCTCAGCAGCATATGATTAAAAAATACGCATACTTCTGGGATTATGGGTTGATTGTTCAGCTTTGCTGTGGCAATTTCTAAGGAGGTTACGAGATTTTCTCGGGCATCAGATCGCATGGCTGAAATAGGCAATTGAGCTCCTGTAAAAATCACCGGTTTATTAAGATCATGGAGCATATAGCTCAGCATAGATGCTGAGTAGGCCATAGTATCCGTACCATGCAGCACTACAAAACCATCATAACTATCGTAGTTTTCTTGAATAATATAGGCCATGTCTGCCCATTGGACCGTGGTGACATTAGAAGAGTCTATAGGCTCGGGGAATGAAATCACCGTTATGGCAATATTCATGGTGTAGAGGATCGGAATCTTTTCCAGAATCTTCCCAAAGTTAAAGGGCACCAAAGCTCCTGTATCGTCATATGCCATACCGAGCGTTCCTCCAGTATAGATGATTAAGACCGAGGAAGTATGTGTAGAGTCTTGCCCCGTTTTGAGCCTTACGATTTTATAATTCATTCTTCTGTTCAATCCTCAGTACCAATAATACGCTGTAAATTACAGTTGACTTTCGTAAGCAGCAAACACTTTAAGCGCATTTTCGGTCGTTTTTTTAGCGACGATTTCTTTTGATACCCCAAAGAAATCTCCAACTTTTTCAGCTATGATATCAAGATACTCCGGAGAGTTTCTTTTTCCTCTATGTGGTACTGGGGCCAAATATGGTGCGTCTGTTTCCAACACTATATGATCCAAAGACAAATGGGGCAAAACCTGATCCAAACCACCATTCTTAAAGGTAGCTACACCTCCTATACCAAGGTAAAAGCCCATATCAATGATTCTTTTGGCTTGTTCTAAGTTTCCTGTGAAGCAGTGAAAAATACCGGAAAGCCCGGAGTCCAATTCATCCAATACCACCTCAATGGTCTCGTCCATGGATTCTCTACAATGCAAAACGATAGGTAATTGTAGCCTTTTCGCCCAATTAATTTGGATTCGAAGTGCTTCTGTTTGCTCTGCTAAACGTGTTTTGTCCCAATACAAATCCAAACCAATCTCTCCCACGGCGGCAAAGGCTCTTTTTTCGAACCAGGCTTCCATTATTTTCAGCTGCTCTTTGAAATCTTCTTTTACATCACATGGGTGAAGCCCCATCATCGGAATACAAATTCCAGGGTAGTCTCTTTCCATATCGAGCATGCTCTCAATAGACTCTACGTCTATATTTGGCATGTAGACCCGAGATACACCTGACTCTTCAATCCTCTTCATCACATCTTCAATGTCATGCTGAAACTTTCGGGAGTAAATATGAGCGTGGGTATCGATATAGGTCATGGATAGGTTCTGGATTTCCAGGAGATTTTGCTGGGCCAAAAATAGTAAAGGATACTGAGGGGAGCAGTGACAATTTGATGAAAGTCGAATAAGTAAAGCTGATACAATCTCACTTTTTGACCTGCTTTGGAGGCAAATACTTGGATAAATATACTCTGAACCAGCAATTTTAACCCCCAAATACTAAGCCCAAGTGACAATTTCAAAATAGTCAAACTTATGATTGCTGGATAAAAGGATAGTTCTAAGGCCAGCAAAAGCTGGAAATACCAAGGAAGAGAAACCACTCCCGAAATCCACCTTTTTCGTTGTTCTAGGAAATTTTTGATCCCTCTTTCGGCCTTGGTTTTGGCCAAAATCTCCGGACTCACTTGCTGCACAACTTTATAACCCTGACTTACAAGCTGTCTGCTGAGGGCTAAATCTTCAGTGAGGGAGTCTGGAAGACTTTCAAACCCTCCACTTTGAATTAATGCTGCCTTCCTCACCATCATGTTGTTTCCAAGCCCGGTCAGGCCCATTCCAAGATCGCTGGTGACTTTCACGATTGCCAATGTATGCCACCATTCCACCTCTTGCATTTTGCCGAATAGCCCTTTACTCTTCACTTGGGTGACTCCAAGCAACATCCCAGCATCTGATGGAAAAGATCGCACCCCCTCTTGTAACCATTTGCTTGGAACTTCACAGTCTGCATCGGTGAAAAAGAGTATCTCTCCTTCACATTTTCGACTGAGAATAGCCAGAGCATTCGCCTTCCCGTTGATATGATATTTAGCTTCCTCATCTGCACTGATTTGGATAAAGTGTCGATTTTCAGCTTTGCTACACCATTCAGAAAGAATCTTAGCGGTATTATCAGAACTCTGATCATCCGCCAGCCAGACATCTAATTTTTCAGACGGAAAATCCAATTTTTCAAGAGAAGCCAACAAATAGGGTAAATCTCGTGATTCATTTCTGCATGGAATAAGAATAGAGGCGGTACACTCGTTTATTCCCTGCCTTCCCCAATTCTTCCATTTAAATTGGATACAAAAGGTCAATACCAAAAATTGGAGTATAGCATAAACTGAAAGTACCACTAACATCCAAATCATAATGATTTAGTTCTCCAATTCATTTCCAATACATGATCCAAAAACGGAGGCAAAATATCCCGTAACATCTTCTTCGTTTTCTCCTGATCATGAAAAAGGATAACAGAACCTGGTTTGGTCAATTTCATCGTTTCCTTGAGAATCAGGTCAGAAGAAAGAGATGAATCATAATCTCCGCTTAGCACATCCCACATGATGACTTTCTTTTGTTTCAAGACTAATCTGGCCTGATTAGGACTCATCAAACCATATGGAGGACGAAAGAGTCGCGGCGTGATACCCAAAATACCTTGGATAATTCTATCACATTCAGTGATATCTTCCATGTAAATATCTTTAGCCGTTTTCCAGCCATTCAGATGATGAAAGGTGTGATTTCCTATAGCGTGCCCATTGGCTAATACCTCCTTCGCGAGGTTCGGATATTTTCGGACGTTGTCACCCACCATGAAAAAAGTGGCTTTCATTTTTCTCACTTCTAGCTCCTTCAACACATAGTCCGTAGCCCCAGGTACCGGTCCATCATCAAATGTGAGATGAACTGAATTCTCAGTCTCATTATTTTTCCAAACTCTCTCTGGAAAAAGATTTTGTACCCACCAAGGAACGGCATGCCAGACCATTATTGGATTTTTAAGCTTAGCATCGTGAGATCATCTCTAAGAGGAATATTTCCTGTAAATGACTTCACCTCTTTCATAAATTTCGTATGAAATTCTTTTGGGTCGAGCTCACGATTTTGAGTGACAAATGCTTTTAATCGCTCCTCTCCATACTCTTGGTCATCTGCATCGAGCGCCTCGGTCAGGCCATCAGTATACATATGAAGGTAAAAATCATCTACATTTTCTAAGGTCTCAATTTCCAAAAAGGGTAGCTTTTCGAATCCGCCTAAAATCGTGGTACCTGCGTTGAGCTCTTGACAATCTTTTGTATTAGGAAGACAAAGTAATGGAGGATTATGCCCAGCATTGGCATAAGTCAGGGTACCGGTAGATGCTCGGTAACAACCTAGGAAAAAGGTTATAAATCTGTCCCCTTTTGTATTTTCATAAAGGGTCGAATTCAACTGGTGAATGACTGTCTCCATTGAGGCATTGCTCCGAAGTAGCGTACGTAAGGCTGCTTGGAAATTGGACATCAAGAGCGAAGCAGAAATACCCTTTCCCGATACATCAGCAATACAAAAGTAGGTTTTATCATTTTTGATAATGAGATCGTAATAATCCCCGCCTACCTGTCGGAATGGAAAATAAGTCACCTTTGCCTTCAAATGCTCTGTATAGGGCAAGGAAGCAGGAAAAAGCATTTGCTGCACATTGCTCGCAATAGCCACTTCTCGATTAAGTACCTCCTGCTCGAGCTGCTTTCTGGCAAAGCGCTTGTTCTCCAATGCCACAACCAAAATATTGGAAAGCGCCTGTGTGAAATTAAGATCCAACTCCTCACTAGTATCTTTCCGCTTCAGCAATAGAATGGCAAGAATTCTCTCTTTGTGATAAACCGGCAGATACGTTTCCAGCTCTTCAAAAGAAAAACCTTCGGCTAGTTCTAATCTTAATTTTCCGTTCGATTTCTCATCCTTGACCTGTGATGCAGGAATGATCGTTGGGATGGAAGCCTTAACTCCATGCTGAATCCTTTTCTCGAAATCACCGTCTTTAGCCACATACAAAAGAAGGCTTTTGATATTGAGGTGGACGAGGCAGGTAAACTTAAAAATCTCACATAAAACCGATTCCGATTGGTTTTCATTGATGGCTTGCGTGATTTCTAAAAGAGCTTTAAGCTCTAATTCCTTCCGCTGATATTTGAAATTGTCCGAGTTCAAGATTATCCCAAATTATGTTTCATCAACCCTTCTTTGGTCGCCAAAAAAAAGTAACTCTGACCTCTTTCCAAAATAGCGGGCTCGTCAAAAATCTCCTCATCGGGACCCCTCAAACATTTCACCCAGCCTTTTTTATGAAGGCTTTCTAATAGTTTCAAAATTTGAACTTCTTCCCAACCTAGTGAATCCACTAAGTAGCTGAAGGGCTGAACAAAGTACAGCTCATCGATCAAATCAAATTCTTCATCTGTCATCATAAGTCAGGCAAAAATACTATTTCTTACCATACTCCTCCCCTTCCATACAAACTTTCCTCCCAAGGATCCAAGGGCAACCCGGATAACAAAAACGGGATGAAAAAATGAAGTGAAAACGAAAGTGGGCAAGTGGCTATTGACCCTATAAAAACGAAGAACTCGCCCGAGGACGGTGGCTTCTATACCGATTTTCAGAAGCCAAATGAAAACAAATACTAAAACACCATTCAATCCTTGCAAGAGCAAAAGGAAGGAAGAAATCCAAAAAATCTGGACAAAAAATGCTCCTAGGGCCGAAATGGAATGAGCCCATTCCTCATGAAGCCGCCATTTTCCAGACCAGCGAATCCTTTGATTTACTAGCGCTTTGATACTCGGCTGTGCCAAAGTGAGAACCAAACTAGTGGTGTTATTGCGATAAGAAACTGCCTCGGCAGAGAATTTCTTTAAGACCTTTTTAAGTAAAAACTCATCATCCCCAGAAAGAAACTCCTGATTCCCCTTATATCCCTCCACTTTTTCAAACGCAGATTTTCTATAGGCCAAATTCGCCCCACTACACATCAGCGGTTTTTTTTGGGCGAAGGAAAACTGGGTGACCAACAGAATGCTTGCCCAATCAATCAACTCGAAAAACGGCTTTTTCGATGCGGGTCGAAATGGAATAACAGGCCCTGCGACCAGTTGGATTTTTGGGTTTGAAAATTCTGCAACCAGCTCTTTGATCCAGCCGTTCTGCCAGATGCAATCAGCATCCGAGGTAATAATTAATTCTCCTTTTGCCTGAAGAACTGCAGCACTAATCGCAGGCTTTTTACCAATGCCAGGATTCTTGAGTACAACGATTTTGGGATGGCCTGCACCACCTGCCGCAAGCAAAGCATAAGTATCATCCTCGCTTCCATCATCTACCAAAATAACCTCTCTTAAATAGGGTAATTGTGCGGTCAATTCTTGAAGCAGAGTTGGAATATTTTCTGATTCGTTTCTACAAGAAATGATTAACGAAACTGACTCCTGAGGTAGTTTTACAGGATTTGGCTTCGATTCTTTCGGCCAAGGTTTAGCCAAGAAAATCAATGCTAGAATGTAGCAGACCGTACAGATCAAATAAAAACTTAGCATCTTTTAGGCTATCTTGCGAGGGTGAGTAAAGAACCTAAAAAAGCGCCAAAGGAAAAAATTATTCTTGGGATCGATCCAGGTACCAATATTATGGGATATGGGCTCATTCACACGACAGGTAAGGCCTATGAAATAATCCAATATGGTGTAATTCAGCTCAAAAAATACGAGACCCATGAGCTGAAATTGAAGAAGATTTTTGAACGAGTATCCGGAATCATTGAGGAGTTTGTCCCGGACTCCGTGGCATTAGAAGCACCATTTTATGGCGCAAATGTCCAATCCATGCTAAAACTCGGTCGTGCTCAGGGGGTGGCCATGGCTGCCGCACTTTCCAGAGAAATCCCAATTACTGAGTATTCTCCCAAAAAAGTAAAGCAATCCGTCACTGGAAATGGAAATGCATCCAAAGAGCAAGTGGCGGCTATGCTGCAAACCCTCTTTAATCTCAAAGAATTACCCAAACAATTAGACGCTACGGATGCCTTGGCCGTCGCACTGTGCCATCACTTCCATGAGGGACGAGTACAGTCCAGAGGAAGAAGCAAGGGCTGGAAATCATTTATTGAGGAAAACCCTGAACGGGTAAAAAAATAGCGGACATTGCCCGCTAAAATGATCAATAAAAATCGTAGCCTACCGATAATTTAAAGACTCTAGACTTAACATCTGTATCAAAATAATTGAGACTAGTCAAGCCAAAATCATAACTCACTTGTGCATTAATACCTAAGGGCAGATTGACACCTAAACCCACCACACCAGCAATATCATAGCCTCGAATTATATCTGTACTAGTCACCGTATCAGTCCCATCTGAATATTTTCTCGAAATTAATACAGAGCCCTGCGGACCAGCAAAAACATTCAGCCTTGGCAAAAAATTCAATCTAAAAAGCAAAGGAACATCAACATAGCTCAAGGACTCATCTATTTTAGCACCTGTTTGCCCATTATTGGTTTCATATCCTTTTTGGGAAAATTGAATTCCAGGCTCCACTGAAAAAAAATCAGCATCAGCTCGATAATAGGCTCCTATATGAAAACCAGACTTATTTCTATAATTCGTTTGTTCGAAATTACCGGAACTATAACCTGCTCTAACACCAAACTGAGCTTGAGCACCTTGAATAAAAAGAACTGATAGAAGCAAAAAGAAAATTTTTTTCATCTGAGGCAATTATTTAAATTGAAGATTAAATCTAGTGGAAGGTTTTTGAAATTTCGTGATTGAGGCTTTATTTTTTGTGAGAGAATGAAAAAATTTGAAGAGATCTTAGGCGCATATCCTAATGTAAGCCTAGAGGCTATTGAAGCTTTCAAAAGTAAGTTTGAATCAGCAACCTTTCAACGTGGCGACCTCCTAGAAAAAGAAGGACAAGTAGCTAATTATCTTTATTTCATTCAAGAAGGGGCCGCCAGAAGCTTTTATGTCCGAGACAAAAGGGACATCACTATTTCGTTCAGCCTTGACGGAGAATTTGTAACTTCGATGTATTCATTCGTGACTCGCAAAGGTTCTTATGAAAATATTGAATGTATTGAGAAATGTTCCTGCTTGAAGATTTCTCACGAGGATTTACAAAAATTATTTCTTAGCTATCCAGAAATTGAACATGTGTACAGGCTAATTTTAGAGCGGTATTATATCGCCTTGGAGGATCAACTCGTCTTTACTAAATTCAAATCTGCAAAAGATCGATACCTAGAGTTGATCGAAAACCGACCTAGAATCATTCAAAAAGCCTCAGTGGGACAAATCGCCTCCTATCTTGACATGAGTATCGAGACCCTCTCAAGGGTGAGAGCTAAAATTTAGTTAATTTGATTTTAGTCAATGGCTTTGATATGGCCAGTCGGTACTTTTGCAGAAGATCATATCCCCAAGCATACTAATGAAGAAATTTTGGATTATCCCAGCACTTGCAGGCCTACAATTTATGGCTTCCTGCAACTCCAGCTCTAATGAACAAACTTTCGACTCATCGAACCTTCCAAGAGCCTCAGAGGCGGAAGTCGAGCAAATCATTGAGGCATTTATCATGGCCGAGGATGGAGCAACCATAGAAATCCCAGGTGGTTTCTATGCTTTCAATACCCAGCTTATCATTGATAACAAAAGCAATATCACCATCAAAGGCCAAGGTATGGAGCAAACTGTTCTGTCTTTTAGAAATTTGAAAGCAGGTGGTGAAGGAATCAAAATCGTGGGTAATAATATCATTCTAGAAGATCTATCTGTAGAGGATGCGCCAGGAGATGGAGTAAAAGCTCAACACACCGATGGAATTACCTTCAGAAACATCAATGTGACTTGGACAAATGGTGACAAGTCCAAAAATGGAACCTATGCCATCTATCCAGTTCAATGCAAAAATGTAATGATAGATGGAGTGATTGCTTCACATTCTCGAGATGCAGGAATTTACGTGGGCCAGTCGGAAAATATCGTGGTTAAAAATTCTCTTGCCTTCGGAAATGTGGCTGGAATAGAAATCGAGAATTGTGATAACGCCGAAGTATTTGATAATGTCGCAAGAAATAACGCTGCTGGAATTTTGGTGTTTAATCTGCCTGGGCTTCCGAAATCTGATGGGAAAGGAACCAAAATTTACAACAACGAGATCATCGAAAACAATCACGAGAATTTTGCAACACCTATTGGTGAGGGACCAAATGGAAACACAGTTACTATGATCCCTCCTGGATCAGGCGTGGTCTTGCTAGCCGCAAAAGAAGTCGAAGTGTACAATAACAAAATACTGAGAAATAAAACCTCAGGCGTATCAATCGCCAGCTATCAAATCACGGGATATCCGAGCGAGGCACCAAACTGGTCTCCATACACCACAGATGTTTATCTGCATGACAATGAGTACGAGCGTACGCTGGCTTTTCCTGATTTGACCAGAGAATTGGGACAGCTCATCAGTGTGCATAATGCGCATGGCAAAGCCAAAACCCAAGACATTATCTACGACGGGATCTTCGATGAGCAGCTAGGCTCCAATATCGCCAGCAATCCAATGCGTGTTTGTATTTCAGAAGGCGACATGACCGACATGCACTTTACCCTTTTTGACCTTTCTGAAGGCGAAGACAACATCAAATCATCAAGCGATCACACCCCCTTTCAGAATTGTCAAGTACAGGTAAAAACCTCGGTGGAAAGCTTGGCTAGTATGTAATTAATTGAAGGAGCAATGAAGAAGCAGAGATGGTTTTGGGGAGCCAATACAATTTTGCTGGCGAGCATTTTGATTTTCGCCTGCGAACAAACCCCTGTAGAATCAAAAAAAGTAAGTGCCCCGCTAGCTGACGAGGTAGCAGATGGTCAATTCCCTTATAAAAGATTGTCGACCTACGGCTTTTTTAATGGAGATGTTCAAAATCTTGAGGCGGTCGAAAATGTGATATTGTACCAACCAGCCTCCTCCCTATTTACAGATTATGCATGGAAAAGTAGATTCGTCTACTTTCCGGATGGAGAAGTTGCCGAAATTCAAGATGATCAGCGAATTGATTTCCCGGAAGGAACGGTAATCATCAAGAACTTCTACTATCCCTCAGATTTCAGAAATCCTGAAAAAGGTAAGCGAATAATCGAAACTCGTTTGATGATCAATGGTGCAAAAGGCTGGGAAGCCTGGCCCTACATCTGGAATGAGGAACAAACTGACGCAGTTCTCAAGGTCGTCGGCGGAACTACTGAAGTGAGTTTTATCGACTATTCCGGTGAGGAGCAATTAATTGACTACATCGTGCCCAACAAAAATCAATGTAAGAGCTGCCATAACAAAAATGAAGTGTTGGCTCCAATTGGTGTGCAGGTGAAGCACTTAAATAATGAATTGGACTACGGCACTTCGAAGAAGAACCAGCTTGAATACTGGACTGAAAATAAGTATCTCTCTGGATTTGAAGGAGCAGAAGCCCATCCAAAAATGATCAACTACGAAACGCAATCTTTCCCGCTGGATCAAAGAGCCATGGCATATTTGGACATCAATTGCTCTCATTGCCATAGTGCAGAAGGCCCTGCAAGTACCTCAGGTTTGTTTTTGACATTTGATCAGAAAGACCCAATGAAACTCGGAATCAACAAAACTCCGGTGGCTGCTGGTAATGGAGCCGGGTCATATATGTTTGATGTCCATCCTGGGAAAGGTTCAGAGTCAATTATGACGTATCGGATGAATAGTACAGAGGTCGGAATAGCTATGCCAGAAATTGGGAGAACCTCCATCCACAAAGAAGGGGTAGAACTGATTCGCAAGTGGATTGACTCCATGCCTAGTGAATAAAAATTAAAGCATAAAAAAGGGGATCGATTGAATTCGATCCCCTTTTTTTATACTAGGCTAGTTTAAACGTTTTCGCTACTCACCACCGCTGAGAAGTACTCTCGGTTCATTCGAGCAATGTTGGTCAAACTGATTCCTTTAGGACATTCTGCCGAACAAGCTCCTGTATTGGTACACGCACCGAAACCTTCAGCATCCATCTGAGCAATCATTTTCTCAACTCGATTTTTACGCTCCACTTGTCCTTGTGGCAGCATGGCCAACTGAGAGACTTTTGCAGATGTGAAGAGCATAGCGGACGCATTTTTACAAGCAGCTACACATGCACCACATCCGATACAAGTCGCAGCATCAAATGCTTCGTCTGCCACCACTTTCGGGATTGGAATTTCATTGGCATCGGGTACTCCGCCTGTATTTACAGATACATATCCACCTGCTTGAATAATTCGATCAAAAGCAGAACGATCTACCACCAAATCTTTGACTACAGGGAAGGCCTTAGCTCTCCAAGGTTCAATTGTGATGGTGTCTCCATCTGAGAAAGATCGCATGTGCAACTGACAGGTAGTAGTCTGCTGCGGACCATGTGGTTTTCCGTTGATATATAAGGAGCACATACCGCAGATTCCCTCTCTACAATCATGATCGAAGTGAACAGGATCTTCACCCTTTTCAGATAACTCTTCGTTCATCACGTCCATCATTTCTAGGAAGGACATATCTTTAGAAATACCGTCTACTGGATAGCTTACAAAACCACCCTTATCGGATGCGTTTTTCTGTCTCCAAACTTTTAATGTTAATTTCATAATCTGTGATTTTTCAAGCTTTTATTTGTACGAGCGCTGGGTCAACTTCACATTTTCAAATACCAAAGGCTCTTTCTCAAGCGCTTCTTCTTCACCCTCTCCCATGTATTTCCAAGCTGCTACGTAAGCAAAATTCTCATCGTCTCTCAAAGCCTCTCCTTCTGGTGTTTGATATTCCTCTCGGAAGTGACCTCCACAAGACTCTTCTCTATTGAGTGCATCATCTACCATTAGCTCACCGAGTTCAATGAAATCGGCCACACGATTAGCTTTTTCAAGAGATTGATTCAATTCTTCGTTCGATCCCACGACTTTCACATTCTCCCAAAACTCTTTCTTTAGAGCTTTAATTTCAGCTTTCGCCTTTCTGAGTCCTTCGCCTGTACGAGCCATTCCACACTCATTCCACATGATCTTACCTAGTCTCTTGTGGAAATGATCTACTGTCTTGCTACCATTGATACTCAAGAGCTTTTGAATTCGCTCCTTCACTTCTTTGGTAACCTTAGCAAATTCAGGATGATTTTCATCAACTGGCGCAGGACCGATTTTCGCAAGATAGTCTCCCAAAGTATATGGAATTACGAAGTAACCATCTGCTAGCCCTTGCATCAAAGCTGAGGCTCCGAGTCTATTCGCTCCATGGTCGGAGAAGTTAGCTTCTCCAAGAGCGTAAAGTCCGGGAACAGTCGTCATTAAGTTATAATCTACCCAAAGTCCACCCATGGTATAGTGAACCGCCGGATAAATCATCATCGGAGTTTTGTAAGGATTTTCTCCGGTGATTTGGGCATACATGTCGAAAAGGTTACCATATCGAGCTCTGATGGTATCTTCAGAATCTCTGTTGATGGCGTCTCTAAAGTCCAAGAATACAGCCTCACCAGTTTCGTTCACTCCTCTGCCTTCATCACAAACGTATTTCGCATTTCTGGATGCAACGTCTCTTGGTACCAAGTTTCCAAAAGATGGATACTTTCTCTCCAAGTAATAATCTCTTTCCTCCTCTGGGATGTCATTGGCTTTGATTTGACCCTTTCTGAGTTTCTCAGCCATCTCCACAGTTCGTGGTACCCATACACGCCCATCATTTCTCAAAGACTCAGACATCAAAGTCAACTTGGACTGATGATCTCCTGACACCGGGATACAAGTCGGGTGAATCTGTGTGTAACATGGATTTGCAAAAAAAGCTCCTCGCTTATGAGCTCTCCATGCTGCCGTCACGTTTGATCCCATCGCATTGGTAGAAAGGAAGAACACGTTTCCATATCCACCAGTACAAAGCAATACCGCATGGGCTGCATGAGTTTCAATAGCTCCGGTGATTAGATTTCGAGTGACAATACCTTTGGCTTCGCCATCGATCTTCACAAGATCCATCATCTCAGTACGTGGATAAAGCTTCACTTTACCATTAGCCACTTGTCTACTCAATGCTGAGTAGGCACCCAGAAGCAATTGCTGTCCTGTTTGGCCACGAGCATAGAAAGTCCGAGAAACTTGCGCACCACCAAAGGAACGATTGGCCAAAAGCCCTCCGTACTCTCTAGCAAAAGGAACACCTTGGGCCACACACTGGTCAATTATATTTACAGATACTTCTGCAAGTCGGTACACATTGGCCTCCCTGGCGCGATAATCCCCTCCTTTTACAGTATCGTAGAAGAGTCTAAAAACAGAATCTCCGTCGTTTTGATAGTTTTTGGCAGCATTAATTCCACCTTGAGCCGCAATCGAGTGCGCCCTTCTTGGACTATCTTGAAAACAAAAAGCCTTCACATTGTACCCAAGTTCAGCAAGAGATGCCGCAGCTGAAGCTCCAGCTAAACCTGTCCCCACCACGATAACCTCGTACTTCCTCTTGTTTGCTGGATTCACCAGCTTGCTACTGAATTTGTGCTTGGTCCACTTTTCCTCAATCGAACCAGCGGGTATTTTTGAATCTAGAATCATATTGACTATTGATTAGCTCTGATAAGTGAAATAGATATAAATCGGCATGCTGGCGAATAGTAGAGGTACAACAACACTATACAACTTACCCAACGTCTCTATTGCCGGAGAATATTTTTTGTGATTTAATCCTAGGGTCTGAAATGCGCTAGCAAACCCGTGCGACAAATGGAAGCCTAAGAAGCCCATCGCCACTACGTACCCAAGAACCATCAGTTCATTTTGAAATGCAAAGGTGACAATGCTGAACAGATCTTTGAATTGCTCCCCTTCGTAAGTCACAAAAGGAACGTCGCCCCAATGCATCTGATACCAAAAGGACTGCATATGTACCACCAAGAAAATAAGGATGATAGTTCCTAAAACCCCCATATTTCGAGAGGCAACGGAACTACTGGCACCCTCTTTGGAAAGCGCATAACCTACAGGTCTGGCTGCCTTATTTTGACGAGAAAGCCAGATCGAGTAAATCACGTGGCCAATCACCGAAATGTAAGTGAGGTACGACAGCAACTTCACTGCAGGATTGGTAGTCATGAATTTGGCATAGATATTAAATGCCTCACCTCCATCTCCTTTAAATAGGAGCAAATTACCGGAAACATGTCCGGTCAAAAACAGGATCAAAAACAGACCAGTTAAGGCCATAATTAGTTTTCTTCCTAGTGTACTACTCAAGGTTTTAGTAACCCAGCTCATAAATTATAAGATTAAATGAGAACGATAAATTCAATAATTTGTAGTCAAATTTACGTTGGCATTGACTAGCAAACAATTTGAAGTTTGGTCTCTTTGTTATTTTAAAAGGTTCTAAATAATTTCTTGTCTTTCGTGCTTAATTCACATCTTGTCAACCTTCTGTTGAATTTTATTGTTTGACATTATGGGGATTTTGCGCTTACTTTCCTTATTAGTCATGTGCTGAACAAAATTTGACCCGCTGTTTACTTAACTATTTATTTGGCATTCCGTTTCTAAACCAAACATCAATCAAGAATGAGTACTCTTCTGAAATATTCCTGGGGATTTTTTTTAATTCTTTTTCTAGCAGGGATTTCAAACGCATATGCTACCCACATTAGAGCAGGTGAAATTATTGCTGAACGAATCTCAGTTCAGGCCCTGACCTATAGAATTACTGTGGTTGGTTATACGGACACAAGATCTAGTGTAGTATTTGGCCCAGGTACGATCAACTTTGGAGACGGAAGAGAAGAGCAACTCAACACAGAAAGCGATTTCTCACTCGTAGAACCTCTCGGGAATCAAATCGAAAAAAACACTTTTGTAATTACCCATACTTTCCAAGGTCCAGGCACCTACACCATCCGCTTTCAGGAATTCAATAGAAATGATCGGACTCTGAATATGGATAATTCGGTGGACACTCCCTTCTATGTAGAGACTCAAATTACGATTGATCCTTTCATTGGTGTAAATAATTCGCCTGTGTTAACCATTCCACCGGTGGATAATGGAGCGGTTAATGTACGATACATTCATAATCCAGGAGCTTTTGATCCAGATGGAGATAGCCTCGCCTATGAAATGGACATACCTAAGCAGGCTTTCCAAAGACCAGTAAATAATTATAGAAGTCCTGCAACTTCAGAATTCAGCTTCAACCGAGAGGATGGAAGTACTCCACCTTTCTTGACGCTGGATCCTATTTTTGGCGATCTCGTTTGGGACGCTCCTGGTACCGTGGGGCAGTTTAACGTGGCCTTCCGAATAAAGGAATATAGAAAGCTCGATGGGAAATGGGAGCAAATCGGCTATGTAGTCCGGGATATGCAGATCATTATCGAGAACTCCAATAATCGAAGACCTGAATTGATTTTACCACCAGACCTATGTGTGGAAGCCGGTACACTGATTGAAGAAATTATCCAAGGTTCGGATCCAGATGGAGACCCGGTGAAAATTGAAGTCTTCGGCGAACCTATCGAAATCACCACCTCACCGGCCACCTATTTTCCAGAAAGTGAATTTCAGGCTTCTCCTACTGTAGTTAATTTCGAGTGGCAGACGGTTTGTAATCACGTCCGAGCCAGAGAATACGACGTACGAGTGCGGATCACAGATCAGCCACGTTCAGGACCTGCACTAGTAGATGTCAAAACCTGGAGAATCAAGGTCATCGGTCCGCCTCCAGTCTTTGATCAGCTCGAGCAGCAAACGGGTCGAAAAGTAGAAGTAAGCTGGGATCCATACGTCTGTGCCAATTCGGCAAGCGAAATGCAGATTTGGAGAAGAATCAATTCGGATCCCTACGAACCAGACAGTTGCGAAACTGGAATACGAGCAGGATACGAACTTGTCGGCACCACTGACATGGAAACATTCTCCTTTGAAGATCTCAATGGAGGGACTGGCTTAGCGCCAGGAAACACTTATTGCTACAGACTCGTAGCAGGTTTCCCTGAGCCAAGAGCAGGAGAAAGTGTAGTTTCCGATGAGATTTGTATCACGATTGATGTTGACGTGCCGATTATCACCAATGTCAGCATTGAAAATACTGATACGGAACAGGGAGAAATTTTTATCAAGTGGACTCCTCCCTATGATATCGACCAAACCCAATTTCCCGGTCCTTATCAATATGAACTTCTGAGAAATGATGGTTTTTCCGGAACGGAAGGAAGAACCTCATTGATCATAACTTCGGATACTGTTTTCACAGACACGGGCATCAACACTGAAGATCTGGTTCATAATTACCGTGTCATTTTGTACGATGGAGACACCAAAGTTGACACCTCTTCTTCCGCATCATCCGTTCGTCTCGAGCCCACCATTATCAATGAAGCTATCGAGCTGAATTGGACCTTTGATGTGCCATGGAATAATTCGATCAGCCAATTCGAACATGAAGTATACCGAAATCGCACGGATGCAAACGCTGCAGATGAAGACAATTTCGTCAAAATTGCAGATGTTAATGTGACGCAAAATGGCTTCACCTTCCTTGACGATGGTACCTTTAATGGAATTCCATTGGAGCGAGAAGTTGAATACTGCTATTATGTAATCACCAAGGGTGCATACAATGTCGATGGGCTTGATTATCCTCTTGAAAATAAATCGCAAATCATCTGTGCGAAGCCGGATGACGATAGATTGCCTTGTCCACCAGTATTGGTTTTTGAAGGCCCTACTTGCGAAGCATATCTTTCAGAGCAACCTTGTAACGTGAACATCTACGAGCATGACCTGAGCTGGACTCCGGATGTATCTGGTGTCTGCGACGATGAGCTGAGCGCGTTTAGACTATATTATACCAATGAAGGTGAGAATAGTGAATTTGAGATGATCCGCGAATTCAGTGCTATTGAGTTTGAGGCTACCATTAATAATCTACCCACCTACAGAGGTTGCTATTACATCACTGCGGTGGATCGATCTGGTAATGAAAGTGAACCAAGTAATGTGGTTTGTGTAGAGAATTGTCCTGCCTATAATTTGCCCAATGCATTCACTCCAAATGGTGATAGCGTCAATGACACTTTCCAGGCTTTCGACAACCCATTCTCTCAATGTCCAAGATTTGTAACAGCTGTTGAAATCTTTATCGTCAACCGTTGGGGTGTGGAAGTATTTTCCTACAACAGCCTAGAATCTGCTGAAAATGACATTTATATTCGCTGGGATGGGAAGGACAAAAACGGAAATGATTTGCCCGCAGGGACATACTTCTACTCTGGAACGGTTCGATTTGACGTGCTCGATGAGACTAAAAGGGAGCAAAGTTTAAAAGGTACTATCCAAGTTTTACGATGACACAAAAACCCTCCATCATTCTCTTTGATGGAGTTTGCAACCTTTGTAATTCTTCCATCGACTTCATTATCAAAAGAGACCACAAGGACAAGTTTTTGGTTGGTCCTTTGCAGGAAAATGAAGGTAAAAAGCTGATGACCTTATTCGACGTAGACCCCAAATATCTAGACTCTTTGGTTTTGGTCCAAAATGATCAAGTGTATTACAAAAGTACCGCAGCCTTACGCATAGCCAAAGATCTCTCAGGACTTTGGCCGGTATTTTACCCCCTCATTTATTTCCCGAAAGGATTGAGAGACTCGGTGTATGATTGGATTGCCAGAAACCGATACAAATGGTTTGGAAAAAAAAATACATGCAGACTTCCCAGCCCAAAGGAAGCTTCTAAATTTCTTTCACCCGAAAACTACCCCTATTAGGTGCTTTGGATGATCATCCAGTAAATCGGAAAGCCTAGCGTGATGTTGAATGGAAAAGTAATGGCCAAAGCCATAGGAATATAAAGCCCTTCATCGGCCTCGGGATTGGCCAATTTCATAGCGGCTGGTACGGCGATATAAGAGGCACTAGCTGCCAGGATTGAAAATATAAAACGATCTCCAAATTCAGGGGCAATCCAAGCGCTTACCAAAGCTACGACGCAGCCATTGATCAATGGAATCAAAATAGCAAAGAAGAATGCAAAGCTTCCATACTTGAAAAAAGTCTTGAGCTTTCTTCCCGAACTGATCCCCATATCCAAAAGGAATACAGCCAGAAAGCCTTTGAAAATATCAGTAACAAAAGGCTTAATCCCCTCCGCTTGTTTTTCATCTGCTATCAAGCCGATCAACAAACTACCGAGAATCAAAAGAACGCTGCCATTGGTAAAGGCATGAACAATAATACTTTTCAGACTTCCTTCGGATTTTCTCTCACTGTATTTGTCCAAAAGGATCACGCCTGAAATAATCGCCGGTGCCTCCATCAAGGCCATCACAGCGACCATATGCCCTCCGAAGGTTACGCCTTGAAGCTCGAGGTAGGAAACCGCCGTCACAAAAGTTACTGCTGATATGGATCCATAAGCCGCCGCAATCGCAGCCGAATCAGCTGTCCCAAGCTTTCGCTTTAGGATGTAAAAAGTATAAAAAGGAACAGCTGCGGATAGAAACACACCAAAAAGTAAGGCCCAAAGTATGGTCAGGTCAAAACTCGAGTGTGACAACTCTTGCCCGCCTTTAAATCCAATGGAAAGCATCAGATAGAGCGCGATGAATTTTGAACTTGAACTTGGAATCTGAAGATCGCTTTTCAACTTCACTGCCAATACTCCAAGCACGAAGAATAAAAGACTGGGATTACCCAGGTTATTGATCAGTAATTGAAAATCCATGGGGCAAATATTCTTCGATAATCACGAATAAAAAAATTTTAAACATAACAATTCTTTATCCGTAAGGATTTTTATATATAATTTCCTTATGAATATATCCATCCAACACCTCCGAGCACTGCAGTTGGTGGCTGAATACAACAGCATCACCAAAGCAGCAAAATCCATTGGAATGACTCAGCCGGCCATTTCGATTCAGCTCAAAAATCTTCAGGAGCTTTTTGACGTGCCCTTGACAGAGGTGGTGGGGAAGAAAATCTATGTTACCGAATTCGGTCAGGAATTAGTAGAAACCGCCGAACGAATCTTTGCAGAACTCGAACAGATCGAGCAAAGAATGCAGGAAATGAAAGGGCTTTTGGCAGGTAAAATCCGTATTTCTGCGGTGTCCACAGGAAAGTATATTGTCCCCTATTTGATGTCTGATTTTATGAAACTCCACCCACAGGTGGAAATCAGTCTAGAAGTATCCAATCGCCGAACTGTTTTGGCGCACCTTCAGGAAAACGCCACCGATCTTGCACTAGTCTCAGTGATGCCTGAGGAGTTTGATCTGGAAAAAGTAACCTTGGCTACAAATAAATGGCAACTCGCCACCTCGCCTGAAAATGCCGCTTATTACGAAAGTCAAATCAAAAATGGTCATTGGGACAAGGTGCCTTTTGTGCTAAGAGAAGCAGGATCTGGCACCCGAGTCATGATGGAGAAATTTTTTAAATCCAGAAATATTTCGGTAAAAAGTAAAATGGAATTTGCAACCAACGAAGCGGTGAAGCAGGCAATTATGGCGGGGTTGGGCGCATCAATTTTATCCAACTTCTCCATGCATCAGGAAATAGAAGATGGAAGAATTGTTGTTTTGAAATACCCTGGATTACCGATTTTAGGCAATTGGGATTTGGTTTGGTTAAAGCAAAAGAAACACTCTCCGGCTGTATTAGCCTTTATCCGCTGGATCGCTGAAAACAAAGAAAGATTGTTTGCAAAGCACTTCCCCGAAAAAGAGTAGCGTTTTCTCCAAAGGAGGGAAAAAACTATATTTGGCCTCTCAAAAGATAAATCCAAATGAAGGCAATTGTTTTTCCGGGCCAAGGAGCCCAATTCCCTGGAATGGGAAAAGACCTGTACGAGCAAAACCCAAAAGCAAAAGAACTCTTTGAAAAAGCGAATGAGGTGCTTGGGTTTCGAATTACGGACATCATGTTTGACGGCACAGCCGAAGAACTGAAGGAAACCAAAGTTACCCAACCAGCTATCTTTTTACATTCAGTAATTCTTGCACTCACTTCTGAAAATTTCAAGCCAGACATGGTGGCTGGTCATTCTTTGGGAGAGTTTTCCGGCTTAGTAGCCAATGGAGTTTTGACTTTTGAAGATGGTCTACGACTGGTATCCCAAAGAGCACTTGCGATGCAAGAAGCCTGCGAAATCAATCCTTCAACCATGGCCGCTATCCTTGGCCTGGCGGATGAAAAAGTAGAAGAAATTTGCGAATCCATCTCTGAGGAAGTGGTGGTGCCAGCAAATTATAATTGTCCAGGTCAATTGGTGATTTCAGGCTCGAATGCAGGAATAGAAATCGCTTGTGAAAAAATGAAGGAGGCTGGCGCCAAAAGAGCTTTACCATTACCTGTGGGTGGAGCATTTCATTCTCCCCTGATGGAGCCAGCTCGACAGAAGCTTCAGGACGCAATCCTTGCCACACCATTTTCCCAACCTTCCTGTCCAGTTTATCAGAATGTAAGCACCACTGCAGTCACTGATGTGGAAGAAATAAAAAACAACCTCATCGCCCAGCTCACTGCCCCTGTAAAATGGACTCAATCCGTTCAAAATATGGTAGCGGATGGAGCAACAGAATTTGTGGAATGTGGACCTGGAAAAGTCTTGCAAGGTCTGGTCAAGAAGATCAGCCCAGAAGCGGCAACTTCAAGTATTTAAAGGTTTTCGGGTTTGGGAGCATACTTCCAAACCCTTCCTTTATCCTCGCATTTAGAAAGCATCTCAAGATGGGTAAGCCCATTTGGATGCAATTTATCCGGAAGTAGTTCAACCAAAGGCATCAAGGTAAATCTACGCTCGGCAATGAATGGATGCGGAATTTTCAACTCATCTGTTTGAATAATTTCTTCGCCGAAATACAGAATATCTATGTCCATGGTCCGGTCACCCCAGTGATCGCTTCGCTTTCTACCGAGCTTGGACTCTACAGATTGATTGTATTGAAGCAATTCTAGAGCGGACAGCGTTGTGGAAACAAGTAAGACCTGATTCAAAAAGTCACCTTTCGCCACATGACCCCAAGCCTCACTTTCATAAATCGAGGACTCTGCGAGCAGGGTCATCTTTTTGGAAAGCTCCGTTTTGGCGGAATTGATTAGGAATTCTCTATCTCCCTTATTTCCTCCTATTAAAAGAACCGCCTCCTTAAACAATTGATGTGTGGAATTCATTTTGTATTCGAGGTTCAAATTAAGTTAATTTGCCTTCCATTTAATCAAAGACTATGAAATTTCTAGGTAATGTACTGGCCGTAATTGTGGGTCTATTTGCATTTAGTATTCTTTCTATTCTCATTTCATTTGCCATACTCGGAGCGCTAGTGGCCTCTGGAGACAAAGAAGTGACCGTCAAAGAAAATACAGTTCTGCACATTAATCTAAACGGTCGGACGATCGTGGAGCGGACTAATGATGATGACCTCAGTCTGGGTGGATTTGGCAGCGTATTTAGCACTCCGATGACAGCCGGAATGGTGAATTTGAAAAAAGCCATCAATGCCGCTGCTGATGATGAAAATATCAAAGGAATCTATCTAAACGTCGGCTTCGTTTTTGCCGGTCAGGCCAATTTACTCGAACTTCGAAATACACTTTTAGACTTCAAAGAGTCCGGGAAGTTTATCCTTGCCTATGATGAGGCATACTCTGAAGGTGGCTATTATCTCGCTTCTGTAGCGGATGAATTATACATCAATCCACTGGGTGGGATGGATTTCAATGGCTTCGCTTCTGAAACCATCTTCATGAAAGGTTTCTTCGAAAAAGTCGGAATCAAACCAGAAATCTTTAGAGTCGGGGATTTCAAAAGTGCCGTTGAGCCATTTATCCTGGATAAAATGAGCCCTGAAAATAGGCTCCAAACCACTTCCTTCCTGAATGAAATCAATTCTCAGGCTCTTGCTGGAATAGCAGAAAGCCGGGGAATTCCTTTGGATAGCCTGACCCGAATCAATAATGAGATGCTCGTCCGCAATCCAAAGGATGCAGTAAATTATGGATTGATGACCAGTTTGGCTTATGAAGACGAGGTGGATGCGAAGCTTAGAGAAAAATTGGGACTCGATGAGGATGCCAAAATCTCAACCATCAAAGTCACCGAATACAATAAAACTGTTTCTACCAAAAATCTATCCGCAAAGAATCGAATCGCTGTAATCCTAGCTGAAGGACAAATCGTAAGCGGCAACGCTGAAGGGATGATCAGTTCAGACAAGTTTGCTGCTGAAATCCGAAAGGCGAGAAAAAACGATGATATCAAAGCTATTGTGCTTCGGGTGAATTCCCCCGGGGGATCCGTGCTTGCCTCAGAAGTAATCTGGAGAGAAATGATGGAAGCCAAAAAAGCCAAACCCCTCATCGTTTCCATGGGCGAGGTAGCTGCATCTGGTGGATATTACATCGCAGCTCCTGCAGATACTATCGTGGCACAGCCAAATACAATCACCGGATCCATCGGTATTTTCGGATTATTTTTCACAGTAGAGGAATTGATCAATGACAAGCTGGGAATCACCACTGATGTGGTGGAGACAGGTGAGCTATCTGACTTTATGAATCCTGGAAGAGCCCTAACAGAAGTGGAGCGATCTATTGTACAGGCAAGCATAGAGGAGGGGTATGAAACTTTTATCTCACGCGTGGCAGAAGGAAGAAATATGACTCCTGAACAAGTGAAGGAAGTGGCCTCCGGCCGGGTATGGACTGGAACACAAGCCAAAGAGCGCGGACTAGTGGATGTGCTCGGTGGACTTGAAGATGCCGTCGCTATTGCTGCTGCTAAAGTAGATGCCGGTGATGACTATCGCGTGATCTATTACCCAGCTCAGAAGCCATGGTTTGAGATGCTGATGAGTGACTTGGAAAACAATGTAAGTACTCGAATCATCAAGTCTCAACTGGGTGATGCCTATCCCTACTTTAAGCAAACGCAAGACCTGGAGTATCTGCAGGGTATTCAAGCTCGAATGCCTCAGGAGATCATTATCAAATAAAAAAAACCGGCCTAGGCCGGTTTTTTTATTCTCATTCCTGAAGTAAGACCCGCCAAGCCATCTCCAACTCCCCTTTTTCTAAATAGCTTTTCGCTAACTCGTGGAGATGATTGACCAGTGATTCGGGATCATTTACAAAGCGACGCTTGATCTCTGCTACCTCCGGATGATGCGACATTTCTTGAATTTCTGCAGCACTGGGCAGTTCTTCCACATTCCCCAAACGACCTAAATTATTCCCAGTTAGCACCGTGCTGTTTCTCACTGTATCAGGCAACTGATCCACACCTATGCCCATGGTACGGAGCGGTTTTGGGATTTGAAATAGTGCATCTCCACTTGCACGGCTGTACCAATTACCTCCCAATCGAGCAACGGCATCAAGCTTGTTGGGATCTATGGTTCCATCCTCATCCAGCACCGTTTCACTCACATGCAAGGCCAATACTTCGCAAATAACGAGATTCCCAGCTCCTCCTTTATCCCCTAGAGCCTTAACTTCATTCACTCTACATTCCATCGCAATCTGAGCTTCTTTCACCCTTGGGGGCTTTACTTTCTCTGATGGAATTGAAGTTAATCCCGCTTTTTCAAACTCATTCACACCTTTGGGATATTCGGTGCTGGCAAGAGACATTTGCTCCACCAAATCAAAACTCACCACATGAATAACCACTTCCGGTACTTCCAGAACATTCTCCAGCGTATGCTTCGTGGTATTATCGCGAACACGCCTAGATGGAGAAAAAATCACAATAGGTGGATTGGTACTGAAAAGATTGAAAAAACTGAATGGACTCAGGTTTACCTTACCTTCTTTATCGATAGTGCTGGCAAAGGCTATAGGCCTTGGGGCCACACTTCCTTGGAGAAGGGCGTGAAATTCTGCGGTTTTTAGCGATTCGGGATAAAAGGTTTTCATATCTTGAAATTACGATTCAGTTTTAATCAAAATACTTTTTATCGAAAAAGGTTCTTATCCATGACACAATTTGCTCCAAAAATACTCCGTGTTGCGCTCTTTACATTCGCAAGTTTTCTGATTCTGTCCTTTGGAAGCCCCATCCATGCCCAGTCCCATAAACTGGCTACTTTCAATATCCGTTGGGATAACCCAAACGATGTCGGTAATCTCTGGAAGGATAGACTCCCTCACGTCATCGCTTTGATCCAGAAGCACGAGCTAAAAATCGTTGGAGTTCAGGAAGCGCTAGAACATCAGCTGAATCAACTTTCAGAAGGTCTAGGCTATGATTTTGTAGGAGTAGGAAGAGATGACGGAAAAAAGGCAGGAGAATTCTCTGCTATTTTGTACGAGGCAGACGAATACGAATTGCTCGATGAAGGCACATTTTGGCTTTCCCCCACCCCTGAGACACCTAGTAAAGGCTGGGATGCCGCATTAAATCGTGTTTGCACTTGGGCCAAGTTTCAGGACAATTCCGGTATGGCATTTTTCGTGTTCAACATTCACTACGACCATATAGGCGAGCAAGCACGCATCGAAAGCAGTAAGTTGGTTCTCCAGCAAATAAAAAAAATCAACCCTTCACAATTACCGGCAGTTTGGATGGGGGATTTCAATGTTGCTCCTGAAGATGAGGCGTATACGGTGATCCTGCAGGACTCCAACTGGAAAGATGCGAGACTAGTGAGTCAAAGACCTTCCAAAGGACCAAGAGGTACCTTTACGGGCTTCGAATGGAAAGTAAAAACAAATCGAATCATCGATCATATTTTCGTCAATTCTGGTGTGCAAGTATCTCGACATGTGATTTTGGATGATCATTATGGCCAAAAATATCCGTCCGATCATTTTCCAGTAATGGCTGAAGTGGAGTTTACGAATTCACTTAAGTAGGGTATCGTCAATTTGAACGAAGGGAAAAATCTCTGAGAAAAATATATTTATGACATTATCCCTATAATTCCCCCAAAGCAAAAAGCCTTCGAAATTGAATTTTCGAAGGCTTTCAAAATTAAAGTACTTTATCTTACGGTTCTAAAGCTGCAACTCCAGGAAGCACTTTACCTTCCATATATTCCAAAAGGGCACCGCCACCTGTAGACACGAATGAAACTTCATCTCCCAATCCGAATTTATTCACGGCAGCAGCGGAATCACCTCCACCGATCAGTGAAAATGCCCCATTTTTAGTTGCGGCGACCACGGCTTCAGCCACTGCTTTGGTTCCTTTGTCAAAAGACTCCATTTCAAAAACACCCATGGGACCATTCCAAAGGATGGTTTTAGATTCCGCGATCACGCCTGCAAAAAGCTCTCTGGTTTTTGGACCAATATCCAAACCCATCCAGCCATCAGGAATTTCACCTTTGTTAGCCATTCCTTGCTCCGCATCATTGGCAAAAGCCTTAGAAATCACCGTATCCACAGGCAGCACAAGGTTTACTCCTTTGGCTTTGGCCTTAGCCATCAATTCCAGCACAAAGTCCAGTTTATCTTCTTCCAGCAAAGAGTCTCCAATAGTCCCTCCTAGCGCTTTCGCGAAAGTATAAGACATTCCCCCGCCAATGATGAGGTTATCGACCTTATCAAGCAGACGCTCAATGATCAAAATTTTATCCGCGATTTTCGCTCCACCCATGATAGCAGTGTAAGGCTTATTCGGATTACCCAAAACCATATCTGCATTTTTCAGCTCAGAGAGCATGAGATAGCCACAAACTTTATCTATAAAAAAGTCTGCGATCACTGCCGTAGAGGCATGGGCTCTATGGGCTGTACCGAAGGCATCATTTACATAAATGTCACCAAGACGAGAAAGTTTCTGTGCAAAGTCCTTATCTCCAGCCGTTTCTTCCTTGTAAAACCGAAGATTTTCGAGCAAAAGAACTTCACCTGGCTTTAAGCCGGCAGAAAGTAATTCAGCCTCCTGACCAATACAATCCGGAGAAAACTTTACCGGTACTCCAAGGGCTTTTTCTAGATCTAAGACTATATGTTTCAAGGAAAATCTATCTTCAGGCCCTCCTTTTGGTCTTCCCAAGTGTGACATTAAAATAGCAGATCCTCCATCCTTCAATATCTTCTGAATGGTCGGAACAGCCGCCTGAATTCGGGTGTCATCGGTTACATTGAAGTGATCGTCAAGCGGAACATTGAAATCCACTCGGATCAAAGCTTTTTTATTAACAAAACTAAGATTGTCTACGTGTTTAATTCTAGGATTCATAGGATTGGCTTAAATGATAATTTAGCGTTAAATAAAAAGTGAATGTATAAAGTTTCGCCCAAGATAAGGAGAAAGCAAAAGTAAATCTAGCCAGTGCTTAACCTTTTGCTGCGGCACGGCGCAGCCTATCGTTCATCGCGCGACCCAATCCGACTTCCGGCATATATTCGGCTAAAATCACTTCTGCACCGGAGGAATCCAGTTGGCGCATGGCCGCAAAAAGATTTTGAGCCGCCTCATTCAGGTTTTCATCCTTGCTCAAAATGTATTTACGAGAAGCATCAATTTCTTCAAATTGTCGAGACAGACTCAAAACCGCAAAGTCTTTTTTGCTTTTGGAAGCTTCAGCAATCAATTCATACAGATTACCAACCAAAAAAGGAACTCGAGGAGCATAATGGCTGAGTAAAAGACCAGGCGCATCTGGTCTTGAGCTACTCTGCGTACGAACTGTCACCTTTCCAACCACTTCTTCGACAGCATCAATAGACAGTCCACCCATTCGGTAAATGACAACTTCACCATCTTCCATCCCGACTATGGTACTTTCCAAACCCACCGTACAGGGTCCGCCATCAAGGATCAAAGGGATCTTCTCTCCCAATTGCTCGGATACATGACTGGCTCGAGTGGGACTGATGTATCCAAAAGGGTTGGCACTGGGAGCCGCCAAAGGAAAATCAAGCAGGCCCAATAGTGAATGCGTAAGCGGATGAGCAGGAACCCGTAAGGCTACCCTAGATAAGCCTGAAGTGACAATATCAGGCACAATCTCCTTCTTTGGCAAAAGCAAGGTCAATGGACCTGGCCAAAACTCTTCAGCCAGTTTTTTTAGCTTTTCAGGAAAATTACTCGCATAGTTTTCAACTTGGTCGATCCCTGAGATATGCATGATCAAAGGATCAAATGAAGGTCGATTTTTTACTTCGAAGATCTTTGCGACAGCAGAGCCATCCAGCGCATTTCCCGCCAGCCCATAGACCGTCTCGGTAGGAATACCCACCAGATCGCCTTTCTTTAGAAATTCGGCTGCGCTAAAAATATCCGGAGAAATAACTGCCATCTATTCACAGAAATCATTCAGCCAAGATTGTGCTTCCTCATACCCGAGGCTCAAAGCCATCTTCAAGTCAACACAGCCCTCTTCCTTTTGACCCAGAGCGCTCATACGTGTCACACCCAAAAGGTAGTACGCAGGGCCATTGTTATTATCCAAATTCACCGACTGGGTCAAAGATTCAATAGCCGCCACGGGATTATTATTACCCAAAAGTGCCTTTCCTCGATTGAAATGAACCAAAGCTTGGTTTGGATTTACCTGAAGAGCCGCATCGAAATCCAGCAAAGCATCTTCATATTCCTCTAGTCCCAAAAGTGCTAAGCCCCTATTGTAATAAATATCCGTCTGTGATGGATCTAGTCCATTGGCCAGATTATAATCTGAAACAGCCTCTTTGAAATTTCCCAACTCTAGATTCGCATTCGCTCTATTAAACCAAGGTTTATAACTAATCGAGTCAGCCTGAATCGAAAGGGTAAATACTGGAATAGCCTCCTTGTACTTCTCCAATTGAAAAAGTGCTACACCTTTGGCATTAAGCGCTCTGGCATTGGCAGGGTTTTTATCCAGGGCCCGGTCTAGGTAAGTGATCGCTTTATCCCAGTTTTGGCTATCCATATTTGAGATGCCTTCGGACACGAGTTCTTCTTCACTAGGACCACAGGCGACAAGGCCTAAAAGGGCAATGAAAATCCAGATTTTTTTCACGAGTAAGTAATTTTTTGGCAAAGATAGGGCTTCAATCCTTTTTTCAGCCTTGTGGCAGAAGCTTTGATCGATAAGCCTCCGGAATCGGAGTGGGCTTCATGGTTTTCATATCTACCGAAACCATCACGGTATTGCACTTGGACAAGATGGTGGTTCCATCTCCCTTTTTACTCATAATGAGCTGCTCTAAGTCAAAGGATGAATTACCCAATCGAGTACAACGCACCATACAGGAGAGTTCATCATCCAGATGTATGGGTTTGATATACTCAATGGTAGTTTTACCTACAACCGTACCGATTTCCATCACATTCCATCCGCAGGTTTGATACAGGTAAAGTGCGCGAGCGTGTTCAAAATAGCTATAATACACGCCATTATTCACATGCATATATCCATCGATATCTGAAAATCGAATTTGGAGATCGCAGGAAAAAGAGAATAAATCTAGATTAGGAGGGGTGAGTTTTGGGGTCATTAATTCAATATTTCCGATCGACTGGTCTTTTCAAGCATTCGAAGAATCGAAGGGTTGTAGCCGATCATATCTTGTACGGAGTCAAAGGTAATCCATGCAAGCGAAATACTTTCATTACTCAGCACCAAAGGCTCTTGGATATCACCTTGAATCAAATAGCGGACATCGTAATGATGATGTTCTGGGATTCCATTATGCGCAGGAATAATGTGCTTATCAATATCAAAAATAGAGGAGTCCACTAATTCCAACGTCTTCAAACCGCTCTCTTCAAAAGCCTCTTTCATCGCCACTTCAGCGAGATTTTCTACTCCATCGGCATGACCACCAAGCTGGAGCCATCGATTCAATTTTCGATGCAAAGTGAGCAAGGTATGGGTTCGCCGTTTATTGACTATCCAAGCCGAAGCCGTAAAGTGCCCCTCCAATCTAGAACGGAGAAAAGCATCCTCATCTTCCAGAAGGTTCAGAAAATCTTCAACATACTGCGACTCCTCCTCATAGGGAGTTCTGTATTTCTTTAATTGGTCTTTTAAGCTTTCTCTGTCCTTCATTTTATTTTTTGAAAAGGCGATCCATAAAATCATCAAACGGCCACGCATCCTGATACAACCGATCAGAGTACACCGTGGCCAGCAATTTAAGATAGCTGGGTTGATTATCTGTAATTACTTTTTCCAAAGCCACATTTCCAAAAAGCTGAGAAATTAATTGGCCTTCCTCAGGCATTTGCAAAGGTGGTTTGAAGTAAAATTTTTCTACCTCAAGGACCTTACCCACTTTTTCCTCAATCTTCCGATCCAAACTCACTTGCTTATACCCCATGTCCAAAATCCGAGCTGAAAATGCGTGAAAGACATTATTGAAGCTTTCCGGAGTCAGTGGATCCTCAAAGGTGATAGCAAAGCCATTGGCATATTTGGTAGAAAAAAGATGCACCTGAGGACGCTCATTGATCTGATTCTTTTTGAAGTAATAATTATTATACAACCGGTTCAGCAAATCCTCTCCTTCTGACTCATCAAGCCATTCGTTAACTTCCTGAATCCGCTCAGAAGTCAAGGCAAAGTTTTCCTTATGACTCACCCCTAGCTTGGATGCGTTTCCAAAAACCTTATTAAGAAGACCGTCAAAGTAGTTAGCCATTAATTTTAATTTTGCCTCCTGGGAGTTCAATGAGCTCGGCCAAATCAATCATCTCTCGGATGATGTCAAAGGCTTCGGTAGAGTTAGGGGAATTAATCTTGGCAAGCAATTCCTCTTTGGTTAACTCCCCTGATTCTTCTAAAGTTTTCAAAATCCTGGATTTGAATTTGTTTTCCGAACGAATGGGGTTTTCATTTTTCTTTCGCTTCAAGCAAATATCACAAAAGCCACAAGGCTGGGTTTCCTTCTCTCCAAAGTATTGTTGCACAAACTCCATACGGCACAGCTCCTGCTGATGAGCATACTTCAGGATGACTTGGGCATTTTCGAGGGTCTGAGCCCTTCTTTCGTTGATTCGGCTAATATTCAAAGGAAGCCTGCCCGCATCGTATCTGGGTGTGAGAAAAAATATCTGCGGTTTGTCTTTTCGTTTGTCATAGTCCAGCAAGTCCATTTCGTCCAGTTGATTGAGACGTCTAATCAGTTCTTCCTCAGAAATAGAAAGTGCCTTTGCCAATGCTGCCTCATTGATTTTGATGTACTCTGCGAAAAGATTTCCGCCATAGGTGCGAAGCAGAATTTTAATCACTGGATCAAGTTTGACATAGGCGATCTGAATTTGGTAAAGTGCGTGAGACTCTACCAAAAAATGAACCCGAGAGGGAGAATAATAGCTTTCACTCATGGCAATAAAGCCCTCCTCTTCCAATACCTTTAATCCATAAAAGGCCTCCAAAACCCCCAAATTGTAGATTCTCGCGAAATTTCCCCAATCGAAATCCAAGCTTTCATTCACCTTACTCCCCACTGCCAATTGAAAATGGTTTGCCAAGCACTGGTAGACTCTTTTTACAAAGTCAATCGGCGGATAGACCAATGCCGCACGGTTCATCAGCTTTTCAAAATCCTGCTCATTGCTCATCAGTACAGCAAAGGATTTCTTTCCATCTCTACCCGCTCTACCCGCTTCCTGATAATAGCTTTCTAAGTTTTCAGGTAAGTCACTATGCAGCACAATTCGAACATCCGACTTGTCTATTCCCATGCCAAAGGCATTGGTGCAAACCATCACGCGTACGAGGCCATCCATCCACTTTTTTTGTACGAGATCCCTTTCCTTGACAGGAATTCCGGCATGATACGCTCCAGCCGTAAATCCCAATTGAGCCAGAGATTTACTGATTTGATGTGTCATCTGCCTACTTCGCACATACCAAATCGCCGATCCTGGAATCCGAGAAAGTACTTCCACACCTTTTTCTAGCATGTTTTCTACCAGGCGTACACTGAAACTGAGATTTGCTCGCGCGAAAGTCGAAGTGAAAACCGCTTGATTTTTCATTTCCAACTTGACTTGGATATCCTCTGCCACTTTGGGCGTAGCCGTAGCTGTCAAAGCCAAGACAGGAACTTTGGGATGAAACTCCCGAATCGATGCTATCTCGAGATACTGCGGGCGAAAATCATAGCCCCACTGGGAGATACAATGAGCCTCATCAACGACAATCATTGCCACGTTCATTTGCTTAAAGCGCTCGATAAAAAGTTCGCTTTTCAGCCGCTCAGGTGAAACGAACAAAAACTTATAATCTCCATAAATGGAATTATCCAAAGTTCGGTCTACCTCTCGCTTATGCATCCCTGAATAGACTGCATGAGCTTTAATCCCCTTGGCATGAAGTCCATCGACCTGATCCTTCATCAAGGCAATCAAAGGACTGACTACCAAGCAAATCCCCTCCATTGCCAATCCTGGGATTTGGTAGCAAAGAGATTTTCCAGCGCCTGTGGGTAAAAGGGCCAGAGTATCATTTCCGGAAAGCACACTTGCGATGATCTCTTCCTGAAGCGGGCGAAAACCGTCAAATCCAAAGACTTGTTTGAGAATATGTCGTGGGGAAGCGCCCACTTACCACTGGGGTTTTTGCTTGTTGAGAAAAGAAGAAATGCCATGAACGCAGTCGTGGTGCGCTCTTCCTCTAGCATTCATTTCTGCTGCGAGTAGCAGATTTTTCTCTCGATTTTCTTCATCCAATTTCCTCAGTAGAGTTTTGGTTTGGGCCATGGAGTTTGAGGAATTATTTTGAATTAAGTTGCCAGCAAATTCGGCTACTCGATCAGTCAATTCTTCAGGTGAAACTATCTCATTCACAAGTCCAAGCTCCTTGGCTTTCTCCGCACTTACCAACTCTCCTGAAAGAAGTAACTCCTGGGTTTTAGCCCCGCCGATTTGCTCCTGCAAAAAAACCGATACCAATGCTGGGATAAAGCCAATTCGAACTTCCGTATAACCAAAAAGTGCCTCAGGAACGGTAAAAGCAAAATCGCAAACGCTCATCAAACCGCAACCTCCAGCAATGGCATGTCCCTGAACCTCGGCAATCACGACCTTTGGCAGGGCATAAATCCTTGCAAATAGCTGCTTTAGCCGAAGGCTATCCTCAAGATTTTCTTCATAGGAAAATCCTTGAAGATCTTGCAAATAAGCCAAATCTGCTCCAGCACAAAATGCTTTGCCATTGGCTCGAAGCACGATAACTTTTACCTGATCATCACTTTCAAATTGCTGGAAAGCCTCATCCAAGGCTCGAATCAAGTCAGGTCCGAGTGCATTACGCTTTTCAGGTCTATTGAGTGTGATGTAGCCGATTTTATTTAGGATTTCAGTAAGTACCATGGGTGATGAGTTAACAAGAGTTGAATTTATACTTTCGGCGGTGAACGCCAAAATAGATCAAGGCAGAATCCGGATGGCTCTGCTGCCCAAAGTGATCTCTTGGTCCGAAAGATTTGGTGACCATTCTCCATTTTCCCAAGCCTCAGTTCTATGAGATGGGTTAATCACAATCTGACTTTGCGAAGAATCGTTGAGAATCAAAAGATCCAAATCATGAAAATATAATTCTCCATTCCCATTTTTTAAAGCTTTCATGGTCTCTGGGACAAGTCCCACACCTTTCGCCAGCCGATACGGATCAGCCACAAAGCTAATCTGTTCTTCTGCGAATCCTGCGTTGAAAGAATTTAAGCCACCCGAGTGGTAATGATCCACCAACACACCTTTAGCATCTGGATAAATCAAGATTTCTTCTTTAGGTTCAAGCCCAGTCATTAACAAATACCAACTGAGTAAGAGGGTAGAGGAATAAAGTCCTGTTCGTATAAGGGCTCGTTTCGGCAATTCCTTCCACCCTGCCCACAGGAGCAATAAAATCCAGATCAAAAGCATCAAAGGTGGAGAGATCGTCAATCTGTCAAGCTTACCACCAGGAATCATAGTCAAGTACTCGATGACACCATTTTGCATGTCTATCAGCAAATTGAGAAACCAAGCCATTGCTTTTCCCAAAAAGGGGATTTTCATCAGGATCAGCCAAGGAACGCCAATCTGCATAATTACAAATGCCAAAGGCAAAACGATCAGATTTCCCAAAAGAAAATAGGTTGGAAAATAATGGAAATAGTACACTGAAAGTGGGAAAGTCGCCAGCTGAGCGGCAATGCTTACGGTCATCAATTGCCATATATATTCTAATACTCGATTTTTTGGTAAACAAAAATCCAGAATCAAAGGCTGAAGCAAGACGATTCCACCTACAGCTAAATATGAAAGCTGAAAGCCAACATCAAAAATTACGCTTGGATTCACGGCGATCATCAGCATTGCAGAGAAAGCAAGGATATTAAAAGTCGGTGGCTTTCGGTTTTGGATTTGTCCAAAAATCAATAAGCTGAACATACAGCTCGCCCGGATTACGGAAGGAGAAAATCCGGTCAGCGCCGCATAAAACCATAGGAACAAGACCACCCCAAAAAAGTAGAATTTTCTTACCATCCCTTTGAGTTTGACTGAATTAGCGAGAAAGAGAAATAAGGCATATACAATCCCCACGTGAAGACCCGAAACAGCCAAAATATGCATCACTCCAGCTTGCCCATAAGCGCTGCGAGTTTCGGGATCCAGCGACCTCTTCTCACCCAAAAGCAAGGCCTTGGCAATGGCTATCGTTTCAGGTTTAGTAAAGACTTCCTCGATCTCGGATGCTAGATCATGCCTTACCCTTTTTACAAAAAAGGCTAGATGGTCTTCGCCTCCTTTTGCCAAGACTTTCACGTCTTGACGGGCAAAATGACGACCCGAGACTCCTTGTCGACCTAACCATCCTTTGTAGTCAAATTGCTTAGGTCCATTTGTCGGTGGAATCGGATCAAATTCACCCTGAACCAAAACCACATTACCTGGGATCAGGGAATCGCCAAGTGTATGATAGATTAAGATCTTTCTGTCTGTAGGAATCCAATCATCTTCTTGAAAGACATGAGTAACATGAATCAGATTTTCCCATGAATTGGGTTTTTCCAAATCATATTCCTGCACCTCACCCAGATATCCCTTTGGATTATTTAGAAATTCCACTGAAAGACGTTTGGATTGATATTCTTGCTGATGCAGAGCTAGGCCAGCTCCGATTAAAAATAAAAGTAGATAGGCCCAGAGACTGAGTTTGAAGGTTGACTTGCGATTGGATTTGTAGAGGAAAACGAGATAGATCAACCATGCCGAGGCTGAACAAAGAAGCAAGATGATCCACGAGCGATCTGCTAGGGCTTCGGATAACAGAACACCGCCAACAAAAAAAGGTAAATACCTGAGAAAGGGAAAGTTGGAGAATTGCATATTAAAAAATCATACTCCTCAAAATACAAAAAAAGCAAAAAAAAAGAGCCAAAAGGCTCCTTTAAAATTTTTAATTACTTGACTTAAAAGCGATAACCTAGACTAAATCCCCCGTTGACTTCAATCGTAGCAAAACGGTCAGATACTTCTTGGCTAAAGCCACGGACCACGCTTGCATAGGGACCAAAGGCAAAATTTTCGGAGACTTCCCACTTATATCCCACACCTGCACCGAAGATGAAAGCGTTCATATTCGTAGTTACCACATCGCCATCAATCGTTTCTTCGAAGTCTCCAAATCTCAATTTAGCAAGTGGATAAAGATAAAATCTTCCATTGGTATTATCCCCAAAATAGAAATTCATCGATGCCTGAACCGAGTTGGTCTTATAGGTTTTACCATCTTTTTGTGAATTAAATCCGAATCGATCATTCAAGTGAACCTGAAGATCAAGAGAGTGATTCTCACTCAAAAATTTCTCATACCCCACTTCTACAGAACCCAATAAAATCAGATTTAGGAAGTTTATTTTTACTTCATTGGAGCCGGCTCCGGGTCCTCCACTCCCACTACTGGAGATCACGTCTTGAGCATTTGCCCCGAAGCTCATTGCTACGATCAGGATTACGACACTAAAAATTTTTTTCATATCTGTTAGATTAAGAATTGTTCATTTCCATTTGATAATGCAAGATATTACATTCTTCAAAGATATTGCCAACCTTTTCGAAGCCAAAATTGGTATAAAGAGAGACTGCCTTGATCTGAGCATGTAAGTATTTCTTCATTTTGGACATCTTTGGGTCAGAATCGATATCCTCCAACACTGCTTTGACCAATTTCTGCCCTATTCCCTTCCCCCTATTTTCTTTTGTAACGGCAAATCGCTCCAGCTTCACTCCTGAGGAAGTAACCCTCCATCGGGCAGCACCCACCGGCACTCCATCTAGTCTGGCTAGAAAATGAGAAGCACTCGATTCAAATTGATCGTACTCCATATTCGCGTCCACTCCCTGCTCATCTACAAAGACTTCTCTTCGAATGGCAAAAGCAGCCTCAAAATCTTCCTTTGACGTAATTTTATTGACCTCGATTCCCATTGGATGAATCTTTTGGGAGTTGGTTTTTTTCGTAAGCCTCAATAATGCTTTTTACCAACTTGTGACGGATTACATCTTTTCCACTCAGATTAATCATGCTGATCCCTTTCACTCCCTTCAATATTCGAAGGGCTTCGATCAAACCGGATTTTTGCCTAACGGGCAAATCCACCTGAGTCTGATCACCTGTGATCATCACTTTAGAATTAGGTCCCATTCGGGTCAAAAACATCTTGATTTGCTCGCTGGTGGTGTTTTGTGCTTCATCCAAAATCACGAACGCATCGTGAAGCGTTCGTCCTCGCATATATGCAAGTGGAGCTATTTCAATTACTCGGGTTTCCTGATAATACTTGAGTTTTTCCGGGGGAACCATATCTTGAAGTGCATCGTAGATAGGCCGAAGGTATGGATCTAGCTTCTCTTGCAAATCACCCGGAAGAAAGCCAAGATTTTCACCTGCTTCCACTGCCGGTCTTGTAATAATGATCCGCTTCACCTCCCGATTTTTCAGAGCTTTCACTGCCAAAGCCACCGCAATGTAGGTTTTTCCGGTACCAGCAGGGCCTAGGGCAAAAACCAAGTCATTCTTGGTCATGGCTTCTACGAGCTTGCGCTGATTTGGGGATTTGGGTTTGATTACAAGACCCTTGTTTCCAAAGACGATGACCTGGTTTCGGAGGATTTCCTCCTGAGCAGTGCCATCCACATCAATATAATCTTTGACGATTTCCGGAGTTATTTTCCCATAGCGATCAAAATGATTAAGCAACTGGTTGAATACTTCGTTTATACGAAGTATTTCTGGTGCTCCTCCTTGAATTCTGACTTCATTTCCCCTTGAGACAATTTTGCTCTGAGGAAAGGCCACAGATAGCTGCTTAATATTCTCATTTGCCGTCCCTAAAAATTCGGCAAGTGGTACGTTTTCTAAGGTGATTACTTTTTCGACCAAACTTGTTCTGTTGATTTAAAATATCCTTGAAGGCTAAAGAATAAAATTTCTATTTTTGTTCAAACCCCTAGTACAAAAGTACACAAATAAAATTACCCTTTTCTATGGCATTAGTGACAATCCTCTCAGATTTTGGGGATAATGATTATTACTTACCCGCGGTGAAAGCCAGCATGTTGTCGATCAATCCACAATTGAATATCATCGATATTTCCAATCAGATTCGATCCTTCGATATTGCTCAGGCAGCCTTTATCCTTAGGTCCACTTTTCGGGATTTCCCAAAAGGCACTGTGCATTTGGTGGCTATTAATACCACCGGTGGAATGGCGGAGGGATATATCGGGGTAAAATTAGAAGAGCATATTTTTATTGGTCCAAATAATGGGATTTTGAGCCTACTCGCGGATCACGAGCCGGGAATCATGGTCAAGTTTGCTGACCTCCACTTGAAGGAGACCACCTTTCCTGCCAAGGATATTTTGGCGCCCATTGCTGCCAAAGTAGCGAGTGGAGCAGCGATCCATGATTTTGGCGGACCACTTCAAGGATTTAAAAAGATGATATCTCGCCAGTCCAAAGTGACCAAGGACCAAATCTTAGGTCATGTGGTGCATGTGGATGTTTATGGCAATCTGATCACCAATATTCGGAAGGCGGACTTTGACAAGCTCAATCCGGGCAAGTACACCATAGATTTCAATCGTGAACAACTCAATAGGTTGAATCATGGGTACGATGAAGTAGAACCCGGAGATTGCTTTGCTTTTTTCAATAGCCTCGGATTGCTAGAGATTGGGATTTACCATGGAGATGGTGCTGGTTTGCTCGGAATGAAAATGGACAGTATTGTATATATAAACTTTGAAACGTAAGCCATGCTGATCCGAACTGTAAGAATGACTTTCCAAACTGAAAAGGTTGGAGCATTTTTAGAAAATTTCGAGAAAAATAAAGAAGCGATTCGAAGTTTTCCGGGCTGCCTACATTTGGAGCTTTGGCAGGATGAAAATGACAAAAATATTTTCCTCACTTACAGCCATTGGACAGATGAAGCGGCACTGAATCAATATCGTGACTCTGAGCTTTTTAAATCAGTTTGGGCTTATACCAAAACTCTCTTTGCTGCGAAGCCCATTGCTTTCAGCTCAAAAAAAATCCAAGAAGTGGAAGGTTGATGTTGTAGGAAAAAAAATCTTTACTCATATTTGCAACCCGTTACAGCAGTAGCGGACGAGATCTAATCTCACCAAGCCCAGATGGCGGAATTGGTAGACGCGTTGGTCTCAAACACCAATGCCTTCGGGCGTGCCGGTTCGACTCCGGCTCTGGGTACAAAAGCTCTTTCTGAAAAGAAGGAGCTTTTTTTGTTTCTGGGGTACAAGAAAAAAGACCCGCATATCTGCAGGTCTTTCAGACTTCAAAATTCAGCCTTCATCTTTTAATTAATTTCCTCTCAGAATATCCATTGGAGGCTGATTGATAATTTTTCGCCCATTCAGCCAACCTAGCAAAATGGTGATCCCCGTTATTCCTAGGTAAAGCACAAGTCCCTCCAACCATGCACCTCGGAATTGTATCTCAAAGACAAACTCACAGAGCAACCAAGTGGCAGCAAATGAAAGAATGATTCCCGAAAGCGAGGCCAGACTTCCCAAAAAGAAATATTCTAAGGTATTGATTTTGCCAACGGTCGCAGAGCTTGCTCCTAGCGTACGGAGTAAAATACTTTCTCGCATTCGTTGATACTTGCTAATGATCAAAGAACTTATCAAAACCAAAATACCTGTCGCAATAGAAAACAAGGCCATAAATTGAATCACAAAGCTGATCTTGTCTAGGATTTCTTCTAAAGTCTTCACGATAGTTCCCAAATTGATAATGGAAATATTTGGAAAGACTCGGACAATCTCCGCCTGTACCGCTGCAGACTCTTGATCTGTTTGGGTTTTGGTGATCAGCACGTGAAATTTGGGAGCTGCATCCAAAACGCCGTCAGGAAACAGTACAATAAAATTGGTACTCACCTGCCCAAAATCCACATTTCTAAAGCTTCCAACGTAGGTTTTCAAAGGACGGCCTTGCACATTGAATTCGATTTCGTCACCCAGTTTGATGTCTTGTCCTTCGGCAAAATCCCTTGAAAAAGACACAAAAATCGAGTCTCCGGGATTTTCAAATTTGCGAAGCTCACCTTCTACTAGGGTTTCTGTATCAATCAAGCTGTCACGATAGGTCACACGAAACTCCCGATTGTACAACCAACGACCCATTCGTTCCTCATCAGGAAGCTCACTATTTTCTTGCTTATCCACGCCATTGATCTCATTGATTTGCATGGTGACAATAGGTACTTCCTGCATGATGGGTAGGCCTTTGTCCAAAACCCGCTGCTTCACATCTTCAAGCTGAGCTGTCTGAATATCAAACATCAGGAGATTGGGCTGATCGTCTTTGTCCGCAAATCGAACCTCGTCGAGAAGTAAATTTTGGAGAAAAAAGAGCGTACTGATCATTGCCGTGCCTAGCCCTATTGTAGCAATCAGCGAGATGGTTTGGTTGTTTGGTCTATACAAATTGGCCAGAGACTGCCTCAAGGTATATCGAAGCGAAATCGGCAAAAATCTTCGAACTGCCCACATGATCAGCTGGCCAACCAACCATAGTATTCCAAAAGCAAATACCACGAACCCAGTAAACCCGAGCGCCAACTGCCAAGAATTCAATAAATAGAAGCTAAATCCCCAAATAAAGAGAAGAATCCCTGCGATCACTGCCCAGCGGAGTGGATCTTTGAGTAGGCTTGTATCTGCCGTTTCTGGCCTTAAGGTCGCCATGGGAGATACGTTTCTCACTTTTAAAAGGGGCAGAAGCGCAAAAAGAACCGACACCAAAAGTCCAGTCACCAGACCAAAACCCACCGAGATCCAAGATACTCCTAAGTTCACCTCCACGGGCAGGAAGTCCTCAAATACCAAAGGCAGAATATATTGGAGAATGGTACCGAAGAAAGCGCCTAAAATCGCACCAGCCATCCCCATGATTTTGATCTCTGTAAGATAAATCAGCAAAACATCTCGGGATGAAACGCCAAGGCATCTAAGCACAGCGACTGAAGCAAGTTTTTCTTTCACAAAAACATTCACAGCGCTTGCCACACCAACACATCCCAAAAGTAGCGCGATAAAGGCCACTAAGCTCAGGAAGTTGGAAAGATTGGCAAAGGATCTACCGGTTTGTCTCTTTTTATCTTCTACCGTATCAGCATCTACGCGATCAATTTCCCATTGATCTTTGAAAGGCTCTATAAGAAGCTCCACGTCAGTTCCCTCATCAAAGAGGTAGTATTGGCTATAGTTTACTCTACTACCATATTGAACTAAACCCGTTTCTTCGAGGTATTCCATCGGAATGTAAACCGTGGGAGCCACGGTGGCAGTGATCCCTGTTTGTCCTGGTACCTGCTGAAGTTCTCCCACCACTTCAAATTCTACTTCACCGACCTTAATATAGTCCCCGACTTGCGCCTCAAATTGCGCAAGCAAAGCACCTTCTACCAGGGCTTTTTTTCCTCCTTGCCGAAAAGAAGCATCTCCCTCAACGGGTATAGTCTCGAGACTACCATAAAACGGAAATTCTCCAGATAGTGCTCTTACTTGGGTCAGTCTGCTGGCTCCGGTCTCTGGAAATGCCACCATACTGGCGAAATTCACCTCTGCGGCCTGTTTGGAAGCCAAGCTATCCAAAGGCTGGTCTCCTAGAGGCTGGTTGTTTTCCAGCACTAAGTCGGCTCCTAGCAATTCTTTGGCCTGGCTATCAATATCTGCAGTTAAATTTTCACCGAAACTACTGATCGCCACCAGCGCAGCAATACCCACCACGATTGACGAAACAAAAAGAAGCAGCCTTGAAATGTTTTTCCGGAAATCCCGAAAAGCCATTTTAATAATCCATGAAAAATCAGGCATGAGCATCCTCCTGTATTTTGCCACCTTTAATGTGGATGATGCGTTGTGTTTTGGCGGCCAAGTCTAGGTCGTGAGTAACGAGTACCAAGGTGGTTCCTTCTTCTTTGTTGAGATCAAAAATCAATTTCTCAATCATCTCTCCGGTCTCGGTATCCAGATTACCCGTCGGCTCATCGGCAAAAAGAATTTTTGGTTCATTGGCAAAAGCCCTTGCAATAGAAACTCTTTGCTGCTCTCCACCTGAGAGTTGAGTAGGGTAATGCGTCGCCCGATCTCCAAGTCCCACTTTATCCAAAAGCTCTTGGGCCTTGGCTCTAGCGTCTTTTCGTTTTTTCAATTCCAAAGGAACCATCACATTTTCCAAGGCTGTCAAAGTAGGTAGCAATTGGAAATTTTGAAAAATAAATCCAACACTTTGATTTCGAATCGCGGCACGCTGGTCTTCCGATAGGTTTTGAAGATCTTTACCCGCCAAAGTCACACTACCCGTACTTCCAGAATCCAATCCGGCGCAAAGGCCGAGAAGCGTGGTCTTTCCAGAACCAGATGGACCCACTATGGAGATGATTTCTCCCTCGGAAATATCAAAAGTCACGTCGTCGAGTACAGTGAGTTTCCGACTTCCGCTGGAATAAGTCTTGGTGAGATTTTTAATTGATAATATGTTCATTATGTGGTGTTATTTGCAAAAACATGATAAATGAAACGACCTGAACCCAACTTTGTTGAAGTACATCAGTTTCTAAGGATAAGAATTGAGCTCACCAATTAACTTTACATTGGTGAATTTGATTATCTCAATCCGCTAATCAAATCCCAAGTAAACCAAATCAAAGGAGATATTAAATTCTTTTATACGTTCGGAAATATTCCTGTTTAACTTTGACCCTATGCAAGAATACATCAAAAATAGCATACACCTCTTCCTGTTTTCCTTTCTGGTGGTTTCTTTAAGCTTTTGCTCAGCTCCGACGGAGACTGCAGTGGAAACTGAGACAGTCTCTGAAGAAGCCCCAAAAGAAGAAGAAAAGCAGAAAACCATTCTATTCTTTGGCAATAGTCTCACTGCAGGCTACGGCATCGATGCCGATGACTCCTTTGCAGGTCTCACCCAAAAGAGACTGGATTCACTTGGGCTAGATTACCGGGTGATCAATGGAGGCCTTTCTGGAGAGACCACGGCAGGAGGATTGAGTAGACTAGACTGGTTTTTAGAGGATCAGCCTGAGATTTTCATTCTAGAACTTGGAGGAAATGACGGACTACGGGGAATCGAAATCACTGAAACCAAGAGTAATCTACTCGACATAATCGATAAGGTCCAAACCAAATACCCCGAGACAAAGATTATACTTGCTGGAATGCAGATCCCACCAAATATGGGTCAGGAATATGCCAGCGGGTTTACCAAAATTTATCCCTCCGTTGCTGAAGAGACTGGTGTGACGCTCATTCCATTTCTTTTAGAAAATGTCGGGGGTATTCCTGAGTTGAATCTGCCCGACGGAATCCACCCTACTGAGGAGGGACATCAGATTGTTTTTGAGACGATTTGGCCTTACATAAAGGAGAAGATCGGGGCCTAGTCAAAAACCCATTTCAAACCATTTATAATAAATCCAGTCATTTCTGATTGGATTTATTTTTTTGCCCTTCCTTGATTAAAATTTTTGTTCTATCTTAAAATCATTATTAAAAATTTTAAAGAATGAGCTTTCAAATAAAAAATTCTGGAGAAGCCTATGACGTCATTATCGTGGGCTCAGGTGCAGGGGGAGGAATGGCTTCAAAGGTACTGTCAGAGGCAGGATTGTCTGTAGCAGTAGTGGAAGCAGGTGGGGATTTTGATCCTGCCAAAGAAGAAGATCGAACTCAATTGAGGCCACCATGGGAATCCATCAGAAGGGGTGCTGGGACCAGAATCAGACCTTTTGGAGATTTTGATGCCGCTATCGGTGGCTGGGATATAGAAGGTGAGCCTTACACTCGAAAAAACGGAACCCAATTCGACTGGTTTAGATCCAGAATGGTGGGCGGCCGAACCAACCACTGGGGCAGAATTTCTTTAAGATTTGGACCTAACGATTTCAAGCGAGCCAGTATAGATGGAATGGGTGATGATTGGCCCATTGGATACGAGGACGTAAAGCCATACTATGATAAGGTGGATAAACTGATAGGGGTTTTTGGCTCCAAAGAGGGAATCTACAACGAACCAGATGGTTTTTTTCTTCCTCCCCCAAAACCACGACTTCACGAATTATATATCAAAAAAGGTGCAGACAAGGCGGCGATCCCCATGATTCCTTCTCGCCTTTCCATGCTCACTCGTCCAATCAATAATGAGCGAGGAGTTTGCTTTTTCTGTAATCAATGTAACCGCGCCTGTCAGGCTTATGCCGATTTTTCGGCAGGGACTTGTCTGGTGCATCCTGCTATGAAAAAGGGGAAAGTGGACCTTTATACCCATTCTATGGTTCGAAAGGTCACTACGGATGCCAGCGGCAAGGCCACCGGAGTTTCTTTTGTTTCCAAAATGGACATGAAAGAGTACAAGCTAAAATCTCGAGTAGTTGTACTCGGCGCCTCAGCCTGTGAATCTTCACGAATCCTAATGAACTCCAAATCTCAGGCTTTTCCTGATGGTATCGGAGCCAGTTCGGGTACACTTGGTAGATACCTACATGACTCCACAGGAGCAGATCGCATGGGAATTATCCCAGATCTGATGAATCGGGAGCGATACAATGAAGATGGAGTAGGCGGAATGCACATGTACACTCCATGGTGGCTAGACAACAAGAAACTTGATTTTGCCCGAGGTTATCACATCGAATATTGGGGAGGTATGGGTCAGCCATCCTATGGAACAGGAATGGGAATGGATTCCATGCGGAAATACATTATTGATGAATTTGGTAAACCAAGTCCAAATGGCGGATATGGCACAGGATTGAAGAAAGATATTCGTACCCTTTATGGATCGACTCTCGGAATGTCTGGACGTGGAGAAAGTATTCCTAGATATGATAACTATTGCGAAATCGACCCGAATACGGTAGACAAGTATGGTATTCCTGTCTTGAGATTCAATTATAATTGGACTGATCAGGAAATCCTTCAGGCCAAGCACATGCAAGACACATTTGAAGAAATCCTGACGAATGCAGGCGCCACCTTGCTTGGCAGTAAGCCAGGACCAGAAACTAAATATGGCCTTGCAGCACCAGGTAGAATTATTCACGAAGTAGGAACTAGCCGAATGGGAAATGATCCCAGAACCTCGGTCTGTAACTCCAATTCTCAAGTTCATGACTGCAAAAATGTCTTTGTAGTAGATGCCGGCACGTTCGTATCTCAAGCGGATAAGAATCCAACTTGGACCATTTTGGCTCTGAGCTGGAGAGCATCAGACTTCATTATTTCCGAGTTGAAAAAGAAAAATATCTAAGCCATGAATAGACGAGAAAACCTAAAACTGCTCTTTACAGGCTCTATCGGTACGGGATTGCTTTTGACCAACTGTGCACCAGATGCTCAGAAAATCCCACCAGCCCCTGTTGCCCGTAGTGGGACGATCGGCGGACGAACAGAAGAAGAAAAGCTTCGGGATCAAAAGCTGATGGCCGAGACTTTTTTCACTGAAGAAGAAAAAAAGAAATTGAAAATCATGGTTGACATCGTGATGCCAGCAGACGAGGAAAGTCCATCCGCATCAGAAGTTGGAGCGATTGATTTTATAGATTTTATGATGATTGATCAGCCATACAATCAAACTCCTATGAGAGGTGGACTAATGTGGCTAGACTACGAAGCCGATGAAAAATTTGGTAAAGCGTTTTTAGATCTTTCCCAAGACGAAATCATGCAGATCGTAGATGAAGTTGCTTGGCCAGATACAGCCAAACCAGAATATGAAGGCGGCGTCAAGTGGTTTAATATGGTTAGAAACTTCGCGGCTACGGCCTTTTTCTCTACAGAAGCCGGATGGAAATACATGGACTATCAGGGCAATAAGCCCAATGCTTGGGATGGAGTGCCTGAAGAAGTCATGCGCAAACACGGAGTAAGCCTTCCTGAAAAATACTTGAGCGTATACCTCAAGCCGGAAGATCGCGGCAAAGTAGCCGAATGGGATGACGATGGAAATCTCATCGCCTAAAAAAACTTTCATTAAACCCTTGAAGATCAATTTCAAGGGTTTTTTCTTTTGCTGAAGCCTAGTATATTTCACCTACTAAACCAACAGCTATGAAAAAAACAGTTCATTATCTATTTGTTTCGCTCCTTGCCTCTTTGATTATTTCCTGCTCATCCGAAGAAAAAGTAGAGCAGACCGAAGAACTTACTTTTGAATGGGAGTTTGTGGATTCCTTGGATTTCGAATATCTCGGTAACCCAATCCTAGCAGACATCCATATGGTTGGAGATAAGGCCGTGTTTTATGATTTTGCGAGTTCCAATATCCTGATCACAGATCTAGAAGGGAACCTAGTTAGCGAATTCAATAAGACAGAAGACACTCCCGACAGCTATGGATTTATGATGAACTTGCCTGGATTTTTTGATCAAAATCAGATTAGCGTAATGGGTATGGCTGGCATCTTCCTCTATGACTTGGAAGGGAATATGATCACCCGAATCAAACACCCCGAATCGATAGGAGGCGCGGCTTTTATGGCTTTGGCAGGCAAATCCATGGAAAAAATCAACCTTGGTGGTAAGGACTACATTCTTTCCAAATCCGTAAGAGGTCGAGAAACTTTCCCAGGCGAACCTAGATTTTATGACCTGTACCGAACGCTAGAACTCATTGACATTGAGTCAGGCGAAAGCGCCGAAATGATCCCATTCGAGGAAGGAAGTCTATTCAAAAACGGACTGGGCTATTGGGAAAGTGATTACATGCCTGCTTTTGAGGCAAAGGATGAAAAGATTTACATCGCAATGGGTGGTGAGGGAGTCTTACGAGTTTATGACATGGAAAATGGCAGGGCTGTATTGGATACCGCCATCCAACTCACCATTCCAAATTTCCAACCCATTGAAGGAAATGACCTCTCCTCTTTCCAAGAAGGAAGCATTACCATAGAAGGTGGTGTTGCCAGCATCCGGAATATTCACATCGTCGAGGATAAACTAGTGCTCCCTTACTATGCAGGTATGGAAGCTCAAAAATCGCAAGAGCTTGAAGAACTATGGATGTCGGGAGCTGAAGAAGAGGCCGAGCTTGCCTATGCAGAAGCTGAAAGAGAAATTCCAAAAGGAGCCTTGATTTTTGATCTAGAAACCCTTGCTTATTTAGGAAGGTTAGATATGCCAGTAAAAGCACCTTCACCTGCTTTTGCTTCCTCAGGTAATTTTTTATGGATGGAAAAACCCGCTTCAGAGGAAGTGGAGGAAGATTTCGTCCGTATCTATCAGGTGAAACTCGTACAGAAATGAATAAACAAAATCTTCTAATTGGAGCTTTCACACTGCTTCTCCTTTCCTGCGGAAAAACGACCGAGGAAAACGCAAAAACCCTTTCCATTAATGATTGGGATTTAGTGATTTTAGATTCTGTTCAGGTGGATATTCTCGGAGATATCTCTACGGGAGATTTCCAAAATGGAGTAGGTCTTTTGTTCGACTACACCAGTAATACTTTGTATAAAATCGATGAGACAGGCCATGTTTTAGCCAGTCAGAGCTACTCGGCAGATGGGGTGAACCCCATGCAGTTTATCACCACGGTCAAAATCGACCCCACAGGAACACCACATATCATGAACTATCGGGGGCAGTTTTACAACTTGAATCCCGACTTGAGTATCAAAGAAAAAATTGAACCTCCCTTTCCTTCGCTCTCATACGATGGACGGATGGATTCAAGAGATCTAGAATTTTGGAAGGACGATATCTTGATGATTTATGCCGGGAGAGACGAAGTTAGTCCCTACACTCAGTTTTATTTTCGGGATAATCCCTTGGTCGAAAAACTAAATCCTCGAACAGGTGAAAGCATGGCAATGATTCGCACTCCTGCTAGTTCGAAATTCGCCTCGGACCTCTTGTACGAAAGACCTACTCCTTCTTTTAGCCTTTCGGGCGATAGCCTGTATCTTTATTTTGACAATGAGCCCATGGTACATATCTATGAGCTGAACCAAGGAGGGGAATTTATCAAAAGCTTAGAGATTCCGAGTAGTGATTTCCTTCAAACACCAGAATTAAAGGACGAAACCGAATGGTATGATTTCAGTACCATGATCAGTGGACGTATAATGGGTGTTTTTGCCGATAAAGGCCACCTGGTCGTGCATTATTCCAATGGTGTAAATGAGGAGGTTTTTACTTCCTACGAATTTGACAATCCCGAAAATTTCCCGAAGATCATAAAATTAGATGATCACTATTTTCAGATTTATGATTCAGAGTCAGGTTGGTCCAATCCAATTCTTATCCCGAAAAAAGTGGATAAAGTTTTTGCCCTTCCTAGCATAGATCAGCCATTTTTCGCTCTAAGAAATGATGAATATCTAGAAGAAGAGCAGGACTATTTGACTTTGTACAAACTCCAACTGATCCAAAAATGAAAAACCAACTATTACCTGTATGGAGCCTAGCATTCTTTCTGCTGGCCTGTACATCAGAACCTGAAGAGATACCCCAAACTCCCCTATCAGATCGAAATCTAGAATTTGAAATTTACGATTCTCTGGTGGTCGATTATTTGGGCAATTTGATTCTGATGGACATAAGTCCTGATGGTGAGAGCTTCTTGCTCATTGATCAAAATACGGATAGCATTTTTGTCACTAATCCTGAAGGAAATATCCTCAACAAATACAAACTAGCAGGAGATGGACCTGAAAACTATACCGAAAGTCGATCCGGACTTGCGAAATTCATTTCTCCAGAGGAATATCTCTTGCCTACGTCAACGGCGATTTACCGCTACAATCTTGACGGCAAATTAGGTGAAAAATATGAGCTCGGGTTTAGCCCAAATATTATGCTTATCGTCAGCAATGGTGATAATCTGGGCCTGAGAGAAAATAAAGTTTACACGACCATGTCTGGAAGGGCCATGGAGGAAGGAAAAATGGGTATTGAGTACCAAAAGGTGGCAAATGTTTTAGAGATTTTGGATTTGGAAACAGGGGAATATACCCCCACAACTCCTTTTCCGAGGATGTCAAGATTTAGTTCAGAAACGGAGAGTCATACAAGCCTGGCATATTATGCAAATGTGGCGGTGAATGGAGATTCAGTTTTTATCAGCTTTAGGAATGAACCCACGATTTACAGCTATCATTATACTCAATTGGATTCACCCGCTCGTGTGATGGATGTTCCTTTCGGAAATTTTATCCTTTCCGAGCCAGCTGAGGATGAGGATCAGTCTGGTTTCAGGATGAGAGATCTATTCGTGGGTACAATAAATTCAGTCATTCCTATTGGTGATGGACAGTATATGATTGACTATTTATCGGGACTAAAGGATGAAGAGATCAATCCCATTTTGAGTGAAATGAGTGGGGATTTCAGCAAAATATTTGAAGAAGCAAACAAGATCAATACTGCGGGACGAGTGATATTTGATGGCAAATCTATCAGTCCAATCATCCACAAACCAAAGCTATTGGGTTCTTTAACCAAATTTGTTTCTCAGGAAGAAATATGGTTTGCTTTAAATTTTTCAGAAGCCGAAAATGACTACAGCGTAATTTACAAAACCCGCTTGATAGAAAAGTAAAACCACTTATCGAGCAGAGCTTCCTTTGGAGGGCAATTTTGAATGAATTTACCCGCTTCTTAGTATATTCCAACCTTCCTAGGCATTCTATGATCGACATAGCCTGAGAATGGACGTATTTACCCAACCCACTCATCCTTAAAGCATGAAAAAAATTCAACTTAGTATCGCAGCGATAGCACTCGGCATGATGAGCCTCAGTGAAGTTACTGCCCAAAAAATCAATCCTACTTCGGAAAAGGACCTGAAGTCCTCCATTGAGCAGCATGCAGCCCTATTCGCTCAATCCCCCTTAAAAGATTTTGAAGCCAGAAACGTTGGCCCAACAAATATGTCTGGGCGTATCGTGGATATAGAAGTAGCCCAAGATCGGAAAACCTACTATATCGCGGCAGCTTCGGGAGGAGTTTGGAAGACAGAAGACAACGGACAGTCTTTCACGCCTATTTTTGACAATCACGCTGCTCTAGGTATTGGAGATATGGCGCTTTCTCCTTCTGACAATAACATACTCTGGGTGGGTACTGGTGAAAACAACTCCAGTAGATCGACTTACGCAGGTGCGGGCGTTTATAAATCTGTGGATGGAGGTAAGACCTTCGAGATGATGGGGCTTTTACACTCACAACACATCGGACAGATTCAGATTCATCCTACAAATCCAGACATCGTATGGGTAGGAAGTATGGGCTCACTTTATTCCCAAAATAAAGACCGGGGTCTTTACAAAACCACTGACGGAGGTAAAACCTGGAAAAAAACACTTTTTATTGATGACAATACCGGCATCATCGATATCAAAGTTCATCCCAGCAATCCAGATGTGCTTTTGGCAGCAAGCTGGGAGCGATTTCGGCAGGCGCATGACTTCATTGGACAGGGAAAAGGTTCTGCAATTTGGAGATCTGAGGATGGCGGCGATACTTGGAAAAAAGCTGTTGATGGCTTTCCTCAGGACGAATTTGTAGGAAGAATTGGTTTTGATTTTGCGATGAGTAATCCAGACGTGGTCTATGCGTTGCTCGATAATCAAGCGAAGTCTGATCAGGAACCCGAAACCCGAAGACGCGGAAATCAGCAGGAAGATAAGGACGCGTTGAAATTTGAGGATTTTGACGGAATGAGCCTAGATGAAGCATTGGCTCTTGATGACAAAAGGCTAGAGACATTTCTTCGTAGAAATAGATTTGCTAGTATTTATTCTGCCAAAGAAGTCAAAAGACAGCTCAAGACCGGTAAGATCACCACAACTCAAATCAAGAACTACAACGGCGAGCAAGTCGATGCCAATGCTGCGCTATTTGATGCCCCTGTCATTGGAGCTGAAGTGTATAGATCCACAGATACTGGTAAAAGCTGGAGTAAAGTAAGTGAGTCAGATATCCGTAGGGTCTACAATTCTTATGGATACTACTTTGGAGAAATCCGGGTAAGTACCGAAGATGAGAATGAAGTTTTTATTCTTGGAGTTCCTTTAATGGTATCGAGAGATGGAGGCAAAAACTTTGACCGGACCGACTCTATAGGTCGACCTCATTCAGATCATCAATCTATGTGGATCAATCCGAATGACTCAAAGCACATCCTTCTTGGAAATGACGGCGGTCTATATAGAAGCTATGGTGGCGGCGCACGTTGGGATCACTTGAATACTCAAATGCCAATCTCGCAATTCTACTCCATCATGGTGGACAATGCACAACCCTACAATATCTACGGAGGCATGCAGGACAACGGAGTATGGTTTGGAAAGTCCACAGACACACCGGACAAGCCTTGGCAGTCGCTTATGGGTGGAGATGGAATGGTAGTGGCAGTGGATACTCGTGATAATAATATCGTTTATACCGGATTTCAATTTGGCGCCTACTTTAGAATCAACAAAGAGACAGGAGAGCGAAAAATGATCACTCCTGGGCATGAAATTGGGACTACCCCAAATAGATGGAATTGGAGAACTCCTGCAGAATTAAGCTATCACAATCAGGATATCGTGTATATGGGTTCGCAGTATGTCTATCAAAGCATGGACCAAGGAAGTACTTGGAAGCGAATCTCAGATGACCTCACGAAAAACGAGAAAAGTGGAAATGTTCCTTACGCTACACTTTCCGTAGTAGAGGAGTCTCCATTGGAATTTGGAACACTCTATGCAGGCTCAGATGATGGAAATATATGGGTGACTAGAAATGGAGGGTCCTCCTGGAAAAGAATAGACACGGGGCTTCCACAAAATCGCTGGGTGAGCAGTATCAGCCCCTCTCAGTATACAGAAGGCGTGGTATATGTGACCCTGAATGGATATCGCTATGATGAATTTACCACCATGGTATATAAAAGCAGCGACTATGGTAATACCTGGACATCCATCAAGGGCAACCTACCAAATGAATCGTCCAATATCATTATTGAAGACCATGTCAATCCTGGCATTTTGTACTTGGGAACCGATCACGGATTGTATGTAACCATGGATGGAGGAAATAATTGGAATCTTTTCCAAGGCTCCATTCCAAATGTCGCTATCTATGATATGGTAATCCAAAAAAGAGAAAACCACCTAGTAGTAGGTACCCACGGCCGAAGTGTGTATGTGGTGGAATTAGGTCCAATACATGAATTGGCCAAACCGGATAAAAAAGTAATGCAGTAAACAACAAAAAGCCCGATTGAAATTTCAATCGGGCTTTTTTATGTCTATTAGAAGAGTTTAAATCCTACGGAAAACACCCATTGGTTCATCCTTTGATCTGTTTGAAATTCGCCAATATTATCCGTGATGGGTCCTAGACCTCCTTCATATTTTGCGTCTAAATATAGGTTTCCAATATCCAAGCCTATACCTGCCTGATAGCCAATACTCGCTTGTTTGAAATCCACTTCCTCTACCACGCTCACTGCGTCTTTCAATTCCGAATTGATATCAATACTCGCTATTGGACCTGCCTGTATCCTAAATAGCTTAAATAATTTGAAGCCAACCATCACAGGAATATCTAGCCGATTAAATTCTGCGGTAAACTTGCTGTTTCCCCCAGGAGTAGGCCCGTCAAAAGTAAACGTTCCGCTAGTTTGAGAATAAAGAAATTCGGGCTGTACGTAAAATCCTGCTCCTCCGAATCGAGCAAAAAGTCCCAAGTGATAGCCTACCTCGGCATCACCCGGTGTAAAGTTTCCTTTTTCAAGACTAAGTTTGGTTTGACTGATTCCGGCGCGTGGACCTATGGCAAAATTCTGGGCGCTCGCTACCCCAATGGATAAAACAAGTAAAGTGAGGATAAGAAACTGTTTCATGGTAATTAGTTTAGTTCACTTTTTTCAACGCTCATGAAGGCGGAATAAGTATAGAACGCTTTAATTCAAGGGCGTGTCTACATATTTTTTTGCGAGGGAATAGAGGTCCCAAAAATCCATAGGTTTAGCAACGAGAGCATCGAAGGGAGTTTGGGAAATTCCTCGGTAGTGATTGACATCTCCGGCTGTAAAGCCAATTACGGGAATGGTTTGAGTACAGTGGTTTTGCTTTATTCTGCTGAGTAATTCCAAACCGTTCATTTCAGGCATTTGGATATCAGTAAGGATAACATTAAAAGATTGATCTATATCCAACACCTCCATAGCCTCTCTGCCGTTGCAGACAGCAGTAACTTGATCAGAGGATTTCTCAAAAATCGTCTTGAGAATAAATCGATGAACCGAATCATCTTCTACAACTAGTACCCTCATAATTTAATGAATTTAAAACAGTCCAATTTGAACTAATCCAATAACCATACCATAAAAAAAGGGATCATTTCTGATCCCTTTTCTTTTCTTTCATTCCTATTTAGGCCGCTTGAGGAGCTCCGAAGATACCGACCATGTTCAATATCAAAAGGATGATCACAATTGGACAAACCCACTTAATAAAGAAGATCCAACCAGTTCTAAATGGACCCTTAAACATAGGTGCCCCTGAGGCTAGTTCGTCTGCATAATCGGAGATTTTAGATGCCCAGCCGGTATAAAGTGCCAGCATCAAACAAATCACAATCACTGCGAATGTTCCAAAGATAAAGTCCATTGCCCCGAAGAAACCTTGGATCGGATTACTCAAGAAGGTGAACTCGATATTGGCAAAGAAATTACCCTCGATCGAGGAAAGAGCTGATGGAACGGACATCAACATCGCCGCAATACCTACTATCCACGTAGCCTTCTTTCTATTCCATTTTCTATCGTCAATCAAGTATGCAACCGGAACCTCCAACATAGAAATAGTCGAAGTCAAAGCTGCAACCATTAGCAACAAGAAGAAAAGTGCCCCGATGATCGAACCACCTGGCATCACGTCAAAAACTCTTGGAAGAACGTCAAAAACCAATGCTGGCCCTGCTGCTGGATCTTTGCCTGGCAAAAGGGCAAACAAGGCTGGAAACACCATCAATCCTCCCAATAGTGCTACCGCAGTATCCATGGTAGCAATCCAGCCTGATGACTGGATGATGTTAGAGCTTTTCGGAAGGTAAGAACCGAAGGTGATCATCAATCCCCAACCTACTGACATGGAGAAAAACGCTTGTCCTAAAGCTTGTAGGATTACTGTACCATTGATTTTAGAGAAATCCGGATTGAGATAGTATTGAATACCAGCTTCAGCTCCTTCGAGTGTCACAGAACGACCAGCAATAAAGATGATAATGATAAAGAGAATAGGCATCAAAAACTTCGCTGCCTTCTCAATACCTCCTGATACACCTCCCAAAACGATGAGGATGGTGAATAATATAAAGGAGAAAGTCAATGGAATCACATACAATGGCGTCTGAACAAACTCCTCAAAATCCACTGGTATATTGATAATCTCAGTAAAAATATAGCCCACGGTCCAGCCTGCGATCACAGAGTAGTAGCTAAAAACAAAAAAGCAGACCATCACACAAAGTACGCCTGCTAACTGCCAAAACTTATTTCCTCCGGTATCTCGGATTGCTCCAATCGGATTTTTCCCCGATCGTCGACCGAGTGCAATTTCATTGAAAAGCAAAGGTATCCCGATAAAAAGGACGCAGATGATGTAAACGAAGACGAAAGCTCCGCCTCCATTTTCTCCTACCAAGTAGGGGAATCTCCAGATATTTCCAAGACCCACAGCCGAACCTGCGGCTGCCATAATAAATCCTAGACTCGAGCCCCATTGGCCTCTACCTTCAGTATTTGCACTTGCTGCCATTATTGATGTGTTATGATTTAGGTGGTGATTTAACTCAAATTTATTAGCGGGCTAAGATAATTTGTTTTGCCAATATAGCAATCCCCGCTCGAAAAGTTTTGGGCTGAAAGCCTAACTCATTCTTCGCTTTTTCGATAATAAAGCCAGTTTTTGCTGGTCGCTTAGCTGGCTGTGTAAAGGTACTGGAGTCCGCTTTTTTGATCAGGCTTTTGTCCAGCCCAAAATAATCTGCAGTCATCAAGGCCATGTCCAGTGGAGTCAGAAAATCCTCTCCAGAAATATTGTATACTCCCTCAGCTTTCTGATTTGCAATCAAAATACAGCCAGCCGCCAGATCCTCGGCTAGTGTAGGCGTACGAAATTGATCATCCACTACTTGGATAGTCTTTCCCTCCTCTAGGGACTTCTTCACCCAAAGAATGATATTCGTTCGAGACATGTCATGCGCAATTCCATAAACCAAAACAGTCCTCGCTATGGCCCATTTTAAGGATGAAGCTATGAGCTTTTGCTCCGCAATCAATTTTGACTCGCCATAATAATTCACAGGATTTGGCTCTTCATCTTCGGTAAGAGGCCCTTTTTCTCCCGAAAAAATAAAATCCGTCGAAACGAAAATAAAATGCGATTTAACCCTCTCAGCTGCCCCGATCAAATTTTCTGTAGCTGTCACATTAGCCAGATAACAAGCTTCTCGGTCTTTTTCACAATCATCCACCTGAGTCATTGCTGCTCCGTGAATGACCGTATTCGGTTGATATTTTTGAAACACCTCCTCTACCGACTCCCGATCAGTGATATCCAAAGACACATAGGTGAATCCATCTCCAGGAAGTCTACACTCCCCTCTTCCACTGGCTAAAACTTCAAACTTTCCTTCCTCCACTAGTTGGGCAACGAGCTTTTGACCCAAAAGCCCATTTGCTCCAGTGATAAATATTTTCTCTTTAGTTGCCATCTGGATAGGTGTAATTATAGTCTTGTTGGATCTTTTTCTTACTCACTTTTTCCACACTCACTTTCATGTAAACTGGATCAAAAGGCCGATTATTTGAATTTACCGACTCAGATGCGATTTGATCGATCACTTCAAATCCACTCAAAATCTCTCCAAAAACGGTATACTCTCGATCAAGATGAGCTGAGCCGCCCATAGTCGTGTAATCTTTGATCTGTTCTTTTGTGTAATCTTTCGAGAGATTCACATTCAGAAAGGACTCGATTTCTTCTCTTTTTGACACCACCAAAGCAGTGAGGCTATCAAACTTACCTTCTTCATAAAGTCGAGAATATTCTGATCGCAGTTGGGCCTGACTGCCTAGCTCCATATATTTTAAGATAGCCTTTTGGAGCGCCTGCGTATCGGTGGTCACCTCTAATTCAGTGTAGTCCCTCCCATCCACAATATAAAATTGCGAGCCATTCGATTCCTTTCGGGGATTCACTGGATCCGGTTGTCGAGGAGCGCCCATTGCCCCCCTTTTATGAATGTGATTGGTGCGGATTTCTTGTTCTAGCGTTGGCCATTCTTGAGGAGGTAGGTTTTCTTTGGTAAACACATCACCCCCTTGGATCATAAAGCCTTTCATCACTCGCTGAAATTCGGTAGAATCAAATCGTCCTGATTGTGCCAATTCTATAAAATTCTTCTTATGTATGGGTGTATCGTCGTACAAAATACCCACCATCTCTCCATGCCTGGTCTCAATTCGAATGAGGTAATCCTGATCCGAATCACATCCTCCGAGAGCCATGCCAGACAGAATGAAAAGAAAAATCAAATACCTTTTCATGATCCTAGATTCGATTTGATTTCGTCTAGAATTCTCTTTCCGCCTGCGGCAAAAACCTTCTCTGATAAAAGCCCTCCCAATTTTTCTGGTTCATCCGCCTTTCCTTGTACCTCTATACTGATGCGCTCGCTCCCATCTAGACTTACAATCCCTCCGGTTAAGGTCAAATGCCCCTCATTTTCTCTCGCTAAAGCAAAAACAGGAATACTACACCCACCCTCTAAAACTCTCAAATAAGCTCGCTCTGCCCGTAATTCCTGAGATGTCGACGTATGATTACAGGCAGAATAAATGGCGTTTTTCATGGCCGAATCCAGTCCAGTGGACACCTCGATGGCTACTGAACCTTGACCCACCGCTGGGGTAAATTCCTCTAGAGAAAGCATGGATTGTACCTGTTGGTCATAGCCCATTCGATGAACACCAGCATAAGCCAAAAGCAAACCATCACAAAGTCCTTCTTCCATTTTACGAATTCGAGTCTGCAAATTTCCTCGAACTTCCACCGTCTGAACATTTGGGTAAAAATGCTTTAAAGTAGCTACACGACGTGTTGAAGATGTACCCAAAATCAATGGTTTGGATGAATCCGAAAGGTCTATTCCTTGCTTATGAGAAAGGATCACATCATTCACCTGCTCGCGCTGGGTAAATGCAATGATTTCAAAACCTTCAGGCAAAATAGATTGCATGTCCTTAGCACTGTGCACCGCAATATCTATTCTCCCATCAGCCAATTGATCCTCGAGCTCTTGTGTAAATACACCCTTGCTCCCAATTTTTGAAATGGAAACATCAAGAATTTGATCTCCCTTGGTATCGATAATTACGATTTCAGATTTAATATCAGCGGCTGCCAGCAAATCCTCCACATGATAAGCTTGCCACAGTGCTAATTTACTCCCTCGTGTACCGATTTTTATAATTCTACTCACTGCTCTATTTTCCGTGTCCTTTTTACTTTGTTTGCATTACTTTCAATGTATTCGACAATGGCCATGGCTACATCCACTCCTGTGGCCTTCTCGATCCCTTCTAGTCCTGGAGAGCTATTCACTTCCAAAATCAAGGGGCCACGAGAAGATTGAAGCATATCCACCCCTGCAATTTCAAGCCCCATTGCCTTTGCTGCACCAAGTGCGGCTGACTTTTCAGCCCGGCTAAGTTTGATCAAGGTGGCTCTCCCTCCACGGTGAAGGTTGGAACGGAATTCACCTTCGGCTCCCTGTCGCTTCATGGCACCTACCACTTTGCCATTCACCACAAATGCTCGAATATCTGCACCCTTCGCCTCTTTGATGAATTCTTGGATAATCACTCGAGCCTTAAGACCATTGAAAGCTTCAATCACTGACTGTCCGGCTTTTTTGGTTTCAGCTAGCACCACACCTAGACCTTGGGTACCTTCAAGTAATTTGATAATCAGAGGTGCGCCACCCACATGCTCTATAATCTGTTTTTCTCCTCCTTTGGAAAAATTAGTAAATGCCGTCTTTGGCATACCCAATCCAGCGCTTGAGAGAATTTGCAAACTGCGCAATTTGTCTCGGCTCCTTACAATAGCTTGAGAATTAACCGCGGAAAAAGTGCCCATTAGCTCAAACTGACGAACTACCGCCGTTCCATAAAAGGTAACTGAAGCACCAATTCTTGGGATAATCGCATCAATATTTTCGAGCGTTTTTCCCTTGTAAATAATAGAAGGGCCGTCTTGCTCGATGACCAAGTCACAAATGCTATGATCGACGATCAGTCCTTCGTGTCCAGCCTGGTTTATGGCCTCCATTAGTCTTCGAGTGGAATACAAACTAGGGTTTCTGGATAATACTGCAATTCTCATGGTGATGGATAAATTTTTTGATACTTCAATAAGTACAAGCTCAGCGAATTGCTTGATTTTTTCTATATGATTTGGAAAGATTTACCCGCTCTACGTCGATCAGGTATTTTCCTCGTATGGTTTGCCTCCCTAGAAGAATAGAATTCCTCATCTTGGATCTGTTGGAAAGGGTAAACTCGGTATCGAATACCTCTCCAGCTATCATTACTCGAATGGTGATCAAAAATCGTTCTTCATCATCCCCAAACGAATTTTTGACAATCTTTTTTCTAAAATTCTCAGCTTTTTGGGTTTTGCCAGTGTAGGTTTTATCTGAGCTTTTGAACGGAACAAACTTAAGCACTTCTTTGTCATTCTCCATCTCCACACGAACATCTTCAGCATGGAGCGTACTGGTATAGGCACCGGTATCGATTTTGGCCCAAATCAGATCGGGCCCAAAGGACGGAAAGGATATCTTTTCCCGCCGTCCAATTATTATTTTACCCATTTCTTTTCCTCCAAATAAGTTTAAGAATATCCATCAATAAAACCGTGAAGACCATCTTGGCATTGATGTTTCGCTCGAGGTGATAATATGCCTCATTAAATTTCTCATAAATCACACTGACATCTTCCTCTGAAAGAACTGCTCCACTAATTTTATCAATAAAATCTCGCTCCTCATCCTGTGTCCTGAGAAGGGATTCAAGGGATAGATTTTTGAGTAAGATTTCGCGTAACACGAACATGCCGGTGAGTAAAAGTGACTTTTGCGTTTCGATATCCGATTTTGACAAATCATTCACGAGGTCAAAAACCCCTTTCAAATCTCTAGTAGCGCATTTTCTAAACCAGTCACGGATAGTTAAGACCTGCTTGTCCTCGACTTCGTCTCGTAACTTGTATGCCTCACGCATGCTTCCATCCGATAGCACCGCAAGCTCATTTGCCTTTTCGGGGTCCATCTGAAAGGTCTGCTGCATGTGCTTAGATATCTCCTGATCTGTAAAACCCCTCACGAAAACTTTTTGAGTCCTCGAAAGGATAGTGGTCAAAAGCTTCTCTGGGTCAGAGGTAATTAAAAGAAAAAGTGTCTTTTCCGGCGGTTCTTCGATGATTTTCAAAAGAGCGTTTGCAGCAGCCGCATTCATGTATTCCACTCCCCAGATCATCATGGTCTTAAATCCTCCTTCAAATGATTTGAGCGAAAGAGTCTGAATTATCTGTCTTGCGGCATCTTTAGAAATATTCAATTGCTTTTTTTGCATAGAATTATGCACGATGTAGTCGTGAATATTTCCGTAAGGATGCAGCGTAGCAAATTTCCTCCAACCGGCTAAATCATCTATTTTATCATCTTTCAGCTCCTCCTTCGTTCGGGTGATCTGGGGAAATGCAAAATTTAAATCCGGCAAAATAAGTTTGGCCATACGCTGGCATGAGGCGCAGGTTCCACAAGAATCAAACTCTTCAGGATTTTCACAATACATGTAACTAGCTAGGCCAAGTGCCATGGGTAGTGTGGCAGAACCTTCTGGGCCATGAAAAAGTAAAGCATGTGCCAAATGGTTGTTTTTAACCGAATTGACAAGCTTCTGTTTGGTCTCCTCAAGACCTGGGATCGTAGAAAAGCGCATAGTATCGATTAGGAGTTTTTCTCCCAAATCCTGTAAATTTTAGTGTAATCGTAAACCGTCTCTAGCATTTCCTTCTCGACATCGGTCCACTCAATTGATCGTCTACCCATTACGGCCTGGGCGGTTTGGGCAAATTTCGGAAACTGGAAAGTCGTAAATCCAGCAGCCCCACCCCAAGAGAATGAAGGGACGAAATTCCTGGGAAAACCTGGGCCAAAAATATTAGCTCCCACTCCTACAACCGTCCCCGTATTGAACATGGTATTGATCCCACACTTCGAGTGATCCCCCATCATCAGTCCACAAAATTGCAATCCTGTATTTGCAAAGCCGCCCTTGGTATATTCCCAAACCTTCACAGGCGCGTAATTATTCTTCAAATTACTTGTGTTAGTATCTGCTCCGAGATTGCACCACTCTCCCAAAACTGAATTCCCTAAGTATCCTTCATGGCCTTTGTTGCTATACCCAAAAATCACTGAGTTCCCGACCTCTCCTCCTACTTTAGAATGTGGTCCTACTGTCGTATCGCCTCTGATTTTTGCCCCCATATTTACCACTGAGCTTTCACCCAATGAAAAAGGGCCCCGGATCACAGCACCTTCCTGAATTTCAGCATTGGCACCGATATAGATTGGCCCATCTTCAGCATTCAAAATTGCAGCACGGATTTTCACTCCCTCTTCGATAAATATATTTTCGGGTGCATAGACCTTAGTAAATGGATCAGAAATTTCAGCAGATTTTCTCCCTTTTGTCAAAAGCTTAAAATCCTGACGGATTTGGGATCCATTAAATTGGAAAATATTCCAAACCTTCTGAACCAAAACCGGCTCAAAACCGAGCTCCACTGGAATTTTCTTACTTACCTCAGACAAGTTCTTCTCAGTCTCGCCGATGTAGCAGGCCATCAGGGTCTTGCCAAAGTAAAGCGCTTCAGTTCCCCTCAGCGCCGCAAGAGCTTTAGTAGACTGCTCATCTGGAAGCCAGGCCCCATTGATCCATAAAGCGGAAGAATCAGTGCCAGGGAATTTGGCCTGCAAATAATTCTGGGTATGAAAACGAGCCTGTTTCTCGAGGACTTTTTCCCATTTCTCCGAAATTTTTAAAATGCCCACACGTATATCCGCCACCGGTCTAGTAAAGGTGAAAGGGAGCAAGGATCCTCTAATTGCCGGATCGTCAAACAGTACAAATTCCTCCATGGGGTAAAAATAAAAAAGTCTTCCGGAATCTATGCTCCAGAAGACTTTTATGACCAAATAGTAAAGAATTATTTCTTTGCGTATCGTCTGTTGAATTTCTCCACTCTACCTGCAGTATCGAGCAACATTTTCTTACCTGTGTAGAACGGGTGAGACTGAGAGCTAACTTCGATCTTATACACTGGGTATTCTTTACCGTCTTCCCACTCCATGGTCTCAGAAGTCTCGATAGTTGATCTAGTCAAAAACTTAAACTCGCTAGAAGTATCGTAAAATATTACGTCTCTGTAGTTTGGGTGAATATCGCTTTTCATATGGCTATGTGTTTAATCCCTTTTGTAAAATGAGAGTGCAAAGTTATTCTTTTTCCTAAAAATGACCAAATGTTTGTTCGCTATTTCTTCAGATAACTTTCTGAGAATAAAAAGTCTCGCAAAATAGCTAAATCAGGCACAGTATTTTCTTTCTTGTATCCTTTATTTAGTTTTCCACGATGCAACACAACTTCAGCTTTATGAAGGCTTGGGGACTAGTTCTCCTACTTTTCACCCCATTTTTAGCTTCGGCTCAAGGAAGCTACGTCCCTTTTGATCGAGATTATTATCACAGATTTGAGCGGTATGAGATTCTGCAGGGCGGCAACAATCCTTTTTTCATGACGGGATTCAAGCCTGTGCGTAGAGATATTTTAGCAAAATACCTGGATAGTCTTTCTACCAGTCCGGTGATTAAATCCAGATCAGATCGATATAATATCGAGTACCTGAGCCAAGACAATTGGGAATTTGTCACTCAAGAAACTCCCGAGTCAAAGAAACCCCTTTTCAACACTTTATATAGACGCCCTGGAGATTTTGCGCATTATTACTCGGATGAGTTTGATATTCACCTTAGCCCAGTTTTTTATCTCAATGGGGGATTTGAATCAGACAATGATCAAAATCCCAATCGCTTGACGCGTGGCGTGGTAGTGAGAGGAGCCATCGACAGGAAAGTGAGCTTTTATACCCAATTCACTTCATCGGAAGCCTTTTTCCCTTCATGGGTCAAGGACTTTGCCGAATATAATGGAGCTGTCCCTGGAGAGGCATTCTGGAAAGAATACCAAACCGACGGATATAGCTACTTTTCCGCTCAGGGCCATGTGAATTTCCATTTCACCAAAAATATCCAAGCCCAAATCGGACACGATCGGAATTTCATAGGAGAAGGCTATCGATCTTTTTTGCTCTCGGATTTCTCTACTCCTTACATGTTTGTGAAGCTAAACACCAAAGTCTGGAAGTTTCAGCTCACGAACCTCTGGACTCAAATGACAGCTGACGTCTTTTACGATCGAGGCCGACCCACGGATGGACGATACCCCCAAAAGTGGTTTTCCATGCACCGCCTTGGACTGGACGTGGGTAAAAAATTGAATATTGGCTTTTTTGAATCCGTCATGACCGACCAGGCTAATTTCAACTATTTCAATCCAATCATCTTTTTTCGATGGGTGGAGCAATCCTTAGGCACTCCGGATAAGGTGATGCTTGGAACGGATGCCAAATGGAATTTTTATCCTGGGATGCAGCTCTATGGACAGTTTGCGTTGGACGAATTTGTATTTAATGAGTTTTTTGGGATCGATGGCAAAAACTCCAAACGCAATAAATACGGTGTCCAAGCTGGGTTTAAATACATTGACATGTTCAAGATTTCTAATCTAGACTTACAACTGGAATTCAACGCTGCTAGACCCTATACTTTCCAAGAAAAGCAAGATTTCCAATCCTACAGCAACTGGAGAAACCCACTCACACATCCTCGAGGTGCGAATTTCAGGGAATTCCTATCTGTCATCAGATATCAACCACTCCCAAGACTAAACATGACATTACTGGCGATGTACCAACTTTATGGTGCAGATCCTGATGCGGAAACCAACTGGGGTGGCGACGTGCTGAAAAACAGATTGGTTGGAAGCCCAACGGGTCTTTTTGATAATGTAATCGGGCAGGGAATTGAAAACCAACTGGTGCAGGCAAATCTGAATGCTTCGTACATGTTGAAGCACAACTTCTTTATCGACGGCGGTTTTACCTACCGCCGTAGAACGGCCGAAGATTTAGACTCGCCTGCATCGAGCAACTATATCCAGCTGGCTTTACGTTGGAATTTTGTACGTCCAGATTACAATTTCTAAAAAACCTAAAGAACAATTTTTGCGTACCTTGCGCATCCATTGATTTTACCCCAGAATGAAGACTTACCTCCGGATTTTATCTTACGCCAAACCGTACAGGCGATTTGTTCCGGTGTACATACTTTACGCCCTACTAGCCATCATTTTTGGCTTACTTAATTTTACATTACTCAAGCCCCTTTTCGATGTTATCTTTGATCAGGCTGATGCCGGGCTGATTGCTTCCTTTCAGGAAAAGCCTGATTTTTCCTTCTCTATTGGGTATTTCACGCATCTTTTCAATTACTACTTTCTACAAGTTGCTGATGAATATGGCAAACTGGGAACATTGTTTTATGTCTGTATCATTATCGTCATATCCGTCTTTTTGGCTAATTTATTTACCTACCTATCTGGAGTTGTTCTTGCCAAAGTGAGAGCAGTAGTGATCAAAGGCATGCGAACAGATATTTTTGACCAAGTCAGTTTGTTACATATTGGGTATTTTTCCAATGAACGCAAAGGTGATCTGATGTCCAAAATGACTAATGATGTACAGGAGGTGGAAAACACCATTGTACAGTCACTTCGCGTGGTCTTTCGAGAACCCGTCACGATTATCCTTTATTTCTCGGTGTTATTCTTCATGTCTGTAAAGCTTACAATCTTTACTATTATGATCATTCCTATCTCTGGAGCGATTATCGGGGGAATTACACGAAGATTGAAGAAAAAGGCCGTAGAAAGCCAGCAGTCCTTGGGAAGGATAGTCAATATTCTAGATGAAACTCTTGGCGGAATGCGGGTGATCAAGGCCTTTAATGCCGAATGGTTTATGGGCAAAAAGTTTGACCAAGAGACCAATCAATACGCAGAAGTCAATGTGAACATGGCTCGTAAAAACGAGCTAGCTTCACCCATTTCCCAATTTTTAGGTGTAAGCGTGGTTGCGGGGATCTTGGTCTACGGGGGAAGTCTAGTTCTCTCCGGCGAATCTAATTTGAGTGCAAGTGATTTCATTACATACATCATCATCTTCACTCAGGTCTTGAATCCAGCAAAAGAAATCAGTAGAGCTGTGAGCAGCATTCAGAGAGGTATTGCCTCGGCAGAGCGAATTTTTGAAGTGATCGACACGCCTTCGGAAATCAAATCCGCTGTTTCACCATTGGAGTTTAGCTCATTTGAAAAGGAGATCGAATTTAAGAATGTTAGCTTTGGATATGGGGAAGAGTTAGTGATCCGAGACGTCAGTTTCACTTTATTCAAAGGAAAAACCATCGCACTGGTAGGTCCCTCTGGAGGAGGAAAATCCACCTTGGCAGATCTCGTTCCACGATTTTATGACCCTACAAGTGGAGATTTGCTGATCGATGGAAAAAATCTAAAGGACTTGGATCTAGCAGACCTCCGCAGTCAAATGGGTATAGTCACCCAAGAGTCTATCCTCTTTAATGACACAGTTTACAACAACATCGTTTTTGGATCCAAAGGAGTAACTGAAGAGCAGGTGATCGCCGCAGCTAAAATCGCGAATGCCCATCAATTCATATCAGAAATGGAGAATGGCTATCAGACCAATATTGGCGAGCGTGGTACCAAACTTTCTGGTGGGCAGAGACAGCGACTGAGTATTGCCCGGGCAGTGTTGAAAAACCCTGCCATTCTTATTCTGGACGAGGCCACCTCTGCCTTGGATAGCGAATCTGAGCTCCTAGTACAAGAGGCCTTAACCAAACTCATGCAAAACCGCACCACGCTAGTGATTGCTCATAGACTGAGCACTATTCAGCATGCAGACGAAATCCTAGTCATCGAAAAAGGTCGAATCATCCAGCGAGGAACCCACGCTGATTTGATAAAAACTGAGGGGCTTTATCAGAAGCTTTCTAGTATTCAGTCGGTTTAGTATATTCGAACATTGAATCGCAAATAGATGAAAAAATTCACTCAAGTTCTACAGATCGTTTTACTGGTTTTCTTTGCCGCAATGACGATCTTTTTCGTTGCGTTTGACACTTTGGGTGGGCTTTTCGGTACTGCCGAAATCAGCTCTGATCAGATGGTCAAAATCATGCTTACGGGTCTTATTATATTTTTGATCACCTGGCTTTCAGCCTATTTGACGATCAAAGGACTGTCAGACAGCTTAACAAAAAAGGAAATTGAAATGAATAAACTGAAGGCCAAACTCTATGACCTCGAGCATCCAGATATTCCCCAAAAGAAGCCCGAACAAAAGAAAGAAGGTTCCGAACCTACAGCAAATCCAAGCCCTTCAGAATAATTTATCGGAGCGAGATAAAGAATTAATTTTCAAGTTTAGTATATTCAAGGAGACCTTAGGTTTCCTTTTTTTTTGATTATGGTAGCAAAAACTTTTGGCAGTGCCGTCTCAGGTGTGAATGCCAATTTGATCACAGTAGAGGTAAATGTGGGCCAAGGCACCAGTTTTTTCATGGTGGGTTTGCCAGATAGTGCTGTCAAAGAAAGTCAGCAAAGGGTAGAGAGTGCCCTGAAATATTATAACTACCGCATGCCAAGGCAAAAGGTTGTGGTCAATTTGGCACCCGCAGACATTCGTAAAGAAGGGTCGGCCTACGATTTACCCATTGCCATGGGGATCCTGCAAGCATCTGAGCAGGTTTTTTTTCCGGAGCTCGAGCAGTATGTTATCATGGGAGAACTCGCACTAGACGGAAAACTCAGACCCATCAAAGGAGTCTTGCCGATTGCGATCGAAGCACGTACTAAAGGATTCAAAGGCTTTATTCTTCCTCAAGAAAATGCCAAAGAAGCCTCCATAGTCAATAATCTAGATATCATTGGGGTGACTACCATTCAGGAAGCAGTTCTGTTTCTTTTAGGCGAGCTCGCCATCGAACCGCTAGTGACCGATACTCGAGATATTTTCTATCATTCTCAGGAAGACCCAGCCTTTGACTTTGCCGATGTTCAAGGACAAGAAAACATCAAGCGTGCCATGGAGATCGCGGCTGCTGGCGGACATAATGTGATCATGATAGGTCCTCCGGGGGCAGGAAAAACCATGCTTGCGAAGCGTCTGCCATCTATCTTACCCGCGCTTACCCTTCAAGAGGCATTGGAATCGACAAAAATTCATTCCGTGGCTGGAAAGCTAGGAGGAGATAGTTCCCTTCTTGCACGCAGGCCATTTCGCTCTCCTCATCACACGATCAGCGATGTCGCATTAGTAGGTGGAGGAGGAAATCCTCAGCCCGGAGAAATCTCTTTGGCTCACAACGGTGTGTTATTTCTAGACGAACTACCAGAATTTAAGCGGACGGTTTTAGAAGTCATGAGACAGCCTCTGGAAGAGCGAAAAGTCACGATTTCTCGGGCCAAAGTGTCCGTAGATTATCCGGCGAATTTTATGCTGATCGCAAGTATGAACCCTTGTCCATGCGGCTACTACAATCACCCGGAAAAAGAGTGTGTTTGTGGCCCAGGAATCGTCCAGCGCTATTTAAACAAAGTATCAGGCCCACTTCTTGATCGGATCGATCTTCATGTGGAAGTGACACCTGTGAAGTTTGACGAGATGACTTCCACCCGTAAAACGGAATCCAGCAAGGCTATTCGAGAGCGCGTAGAACAAGGTAGAAAACGGCAAGCCGAACGGTTCAAAAACAACCCAGAGGTCTTCTGCAATGCCATGATGCCCTCTCACATGGTCAAGCAAGTCTGCGAAATCAATGATGCTGGCAAGACACTTTTAAAAACTGCCATGGAGCGACTTGGACTTTCTGCTCGAGCTTATGACAGAATATTGAAAGTGGCTCGGACGATCGCAGACATCTCTGGATCTGAGGACATCAAGGTGGAGCATCTAGCCGAAGCTATTCAATATAGAAGCCTCGATCGCGAAGGATGGGCGGGGTGAAAATTTAATGGGTAAGTGTGACTATCGGATCTAGAGATTCCAATTTGGATGGCTTATCCGACATTATAAATGTCTCCTTCTTTACAGAGGATGACTTTATAGTTGGGTTGTACTTTTTCTATTGTTTCTGAAAAAATTTGCTCCAGCTTGGCGTCTGAATTGAGTGGGTCATGATGAAAAACTGCCAATTTTTTCACATGGCATATTTGACCAAAACTGATCGCATCTTCCATAGAACTATGTCCCCAGCCTACCTTCGTCCTATACTCTTCTTGAGTATATTCTCCGTCATGAAAAAGAAGATCTGCACCCTGAGCGAGGTCAAAGCCACTGGTCCACTCGGGTGAATTTGGGAAATCCACAGAGCCTAAAGCTGGTTCATGATCCGGCATGTACACAAAGGTCCCATGTTCATCCATCACTCTAAAACCCAAAGTAGGACCTGCGTGACAGATGTATCCACTTTTAAAATTCAGGCTTCCAATCGAGAATTCGGAATTACCAATTTCATGAATTTCGGGATGGTTCGCTAGCTCGTTTAAACGTACCGGAAAAAGCGGTGGAGAAAAGTATCGACGCAATCGAAACAAAAGTGGTTCGACACTTCCAGCCGGACCCCAAAAATGAACCTTCACATTTGGATTATAGAGTGGCTGAAAAAAACCCAAACCCATGGTATGATCGATGTGCAAATGCGTCAGGAGAATATGAATCTCCTTGACCTCTGGTCCAATAATCTTTCCTAATCGTTGGATTCCAGAGCCCCCATCCAAAATAACACACAAGTCATCTTTGATGATCTGAACACAAGATGTGTTGCCACCATATACAATATTTTCAGGCCCTGGGGAAGGCAATGATCCTCTACAACCCCAAACTTTTACTTTCATAATGGCATTGAGTTCCAAAATAATGCCATTGCCCCTAAAAAGCGCTTGGGTCTACCCTCCACTGGTATCGATGTCACATGAATGAGATGACTCTCACCCTTGAAACTTTCGATAAAAAAGGACCCATGCGCGGGCATGTGGTCGGTTAGAGTTTTTACCAAAGGCAAGTCATGAGCGCTCAATACATTGCCTTGCTCATCTTTGGGCTTAAACATGGTGGTCCATTCATCTTGGCTCATTGCTCCAGTTTCACTGAATCTAACACCAAGAATGTTTTCTGCTGGTTCATTGTAATACAACAAATTCCCTTCTGGATCGACCAAAAAAACGGGGAGACTCATCGAATCCCCAAATTGCCTCGCAAGAATTAACTCTATGGGCTGTACTGCCATTATTTACACGGATTTGATTGAAAAGTATGAGAAGTTAGTAATTATTTAATTAATTCATAATCACTATTTGGTTTTTGAATGTTATAGCCAAAGAAAAGTTTACTCATTTGAAAAAACTAACTTTCAATTAATCATATTAAACTACAAAATATTAGCTATGAAATACCTTTTAATGCTCTTGTTTCTAATTCCTATGACCGTTTTCTCACAAGATAAAATCCCTACATCATCAGGAGATATTGTGATTCATCCTATTCTACATGGTACTTTAGTGCTGGAGTTTAATGGGAGTGTCATCTATGTGGACCCTTATGGAGGGGCTGAAGTTTTCGAAGGACAAAAAAAACCAGATTTTGTCTTAATCACGGATATCCATGGAGATCATCACAATCAGAATACGTTGGATGCCCTAGATCTGTCTAATGCAACCATTATTGCGCCTCAGGCTGTAGTGGATAAACTTCCGAAAGATAGGTACTCTACAATCATCACTTTAGGAAACGGTGAAGAAAGGAATCTTAAATCTTTTGCTGTGCAAGCCATACCCATGTACAATCTCCCAGAAACCGACGACAGCCGTCATCCAAAAGGCCGAGGAAATGGCTATGTGTTGAAGATGGCAGACCGCACACTTTACATTTCTGGAGATACGGAAGATATTCCGGAAATGAGAGCCTTAAAAAATATAGACGTTGCCTTTGTGTGTATGAATCTGCCTTATACGATGAGTGTGGAGCAGGCAGCAAATGCGGTAGCTGAATTTCAACCATCTATCGTTTACCCGTATCATTACCGTGGTACTGACGGCTTAAGTGATGTGAGCAAATTTGAGAGCCTCGTGAACTCTGAGGCACAAGCAACCGAGGTGCGACTTCGTAATTGGTATCCAGAAAACTAAGATTAAAGAGGTTGTCTCAAAAGTAAGGTTTGTCATATTGATCCCGACGGTGGTACGAAGTCGACATGTTATCCAGAAAGATGGAAACCGGCTTCTACTTCGCTCAGGCTGACAAAAAAACTATTTATGGGACGACCTCTTTTTTTTATCAAGGCTTAATATACGTCTTGAATCTCGTAGTGAATTCCGTTAAAATCAAACTTATCCCCAACCTTTTTTCCTCTTAGGCTCTGAAAAATGGGCGCCTTGGTGGATAATCCAAAAATGTCTTGACCATTCACCTCAACCTGCTCAATCGAAACGCTGATGAAAAAAGTCCGCTGATTGGTAACCACCACTGCTCCTGGAGCTACCTGCGAAATCTCTGAGTTTGGGTCTATCCCTTGTAAAATCTCAAGCTCTTCCTTCAAAAATCCCACTTCACTCTCATATCGCTGAAGTACTTCTGTCCGCTCAGCAGCACTTGAATCTCCTTGACTTGGTGTCTCATTGTGAGAATAGATTTCTTTTTTGAGTGCAGAGATTTCTTTCTCAAAATCTTCAATTTCCAATTGCTGCTTAATTATGCAAGCATGAATAATGCTGGATTTTTCGGGTCGTTTTGGCATTTTTCTAAATTTTAGTCATGCAAGGATACAATTTGATGGCCATTTAAAATATGACAATTATCAGTCACCAAAAAGAGTATTGAGCTATGACCATCTTCATTATTAGGCATTTTGCCCGATCGGAAAGATTGTGAAGAAACTTAGTTAATTTACTAGCCTGATGGCCAACATGTTATTTCACTTTTGGCAAATGGGCCCATCTTCTACGATGAAGACGAGTCCATTCCCAGCACAATCATGGAATTGTTTAAGTTGATTTCAAAATAAATTGATCCCTATGAGACATAAATCACAAAGTTTCGGGAAATTGAAGCATATCTTCGACTTAAACTGAAAACTATGAAAAAGCTGATTCTATTTTCCTTGGTCCTCGTTTTTGCTGTAGCCTGCAACTCAAAAACTTCAAACCAGACAGAAGTTCAGACCGAAAGCACCGCTCCAGCGGGTGTAATCGAAAATGTAAATCCGGAGCAATTTAAAGCACTTCTGGACCAAAATACTGTCATCTTACTCGATGTGCGAACTGGCCCAGAAGTAGATCAAGGCTATATCGAGGGTGCTGTAAACATTGATTTACAAAGCCCTGATTTCAAGGATAAACTCAGTTCCCTAGACCCTAAGCAACCAGTTTTGGTCTATTGTGCAGCAGGAATGCGCAGTCAAAGCGCTGCCCAAATTATGGAAGAGCTTGGTTTTACCAAAGTCTACAATCTAGAAAAGGGTATAGGCAGCTGGACCGCTTCAGGATACGAACTCGTGAAATAAGAGATTGATCCTAATCCTTTAAAGCTTGATCTAGGTCCTCCAATAGATCCTCCAAATGTTCCAGTCCCACCGATACCCGAATGAGGTTTGGTGGGGTTTTGGTATCTGGACCCTCAGAAGCTGCACGACGTTCTATCAAGCTCTCCACACCACCGAGGCTTGTGGCATTAGTGAAATAGTGGAGTTTGGAAATTACTCGATCGGCAGCCTCTGCACCATCTTTCACCAAAAAAGATAAAATCCCTCCAAAGCCACTCATTTGCTTTGCCGCGATATGATGTCCGGGATGAGCGATTAGACCTGGATAATATACGCCCTCTACAGCGGGGTGCTGAGCAAGATAGGTCGCCAACTGACCCGCATGGTCCGCATGGCCTTTCATTCGATAGGGCAAAGTCTTGATACTCCGGCACAAATAATAGCAATCCATTGGAGATGGCACTGCCCCTCCTACTTTTTGGACATTACGGATTTTTTCCCAAAAAGCATTTTTGGTTTTGGTGATTAGGGCTCCGCCCAAAATATCACTATGTCCTCCAAAATATTTGGTACTGCTGTGCATCACTAGGTCAGCCCCCAATCGAAGAGGATTCTGAAACACTGGTGTGGCAAATGTATTGTCACAAGCCACCATTGCTTTTTTATCATGTGCCAAACGGGCAATTTCTGCGATATCAGAAATTTTGAGCAGAGGATTAGAAGGAGTTTCTATCCAAACTAGTCTTGTGTTTGACCGAAAGGCTGACTCTACTTCATCAAGGTTGGTCATATCCACAAAAGTGACCTCCAAGACTCCGGCAAAAAGCTGGGTGATGGCATTGCGCAGACCATGGTACATGTCATCCGGGGCGATCAGATGCGAGCCCGGCTCCAAAGCCTGAAAAACAGAAACCCCAGCAGCGTTGCCCGAAGAAAAAGCCGCCGCATCCTCACCTCCTTCAAGTTTAGCCAGTAAGCCTTCCAGCGCGGCACGATTGGGATTATTCGCTCTGGAATAGATCATAGAATCCTCCTGATGAACAAAAGTGGTACTTAAAGTGATGGGTTGAATCGCCGGCTTCTCTGAGTCGGTTACTACATTGCCACCATGAATCGCGAGGGTTTCTAATCGCATATTATTTGCTGATTTCTTTTTTCTTGTGTAGGAAAAATACCACTATTTTCTCGCAGATTAAAATGAGATAGAATTGCTAATTTCCATTGTTTTAATACAACCAGAGAGAATTGTGGCCGAGATTGAATTGTGAAGTAAAGTTAAAACCGGAGTTATTTCCGGTTTTTTTTATTCCCTTTCCAACTTTTACACCTTGAGTCTACTCTTTTGAATAGATAGCCAGAAAAATGAAACAAACTCCACTCAACTCAAAACTGATTAGCCAAGTGATTCTTAACGATCGACAAGCCCAGTTTCAGTTGTTTGAACTCACCAAAAAAATGGTTTACTCACTGGCCTATCGAGTATTGAATGATGAAGACGAAGCGCACGATGTATTGCAAGATACGTATGTCGAGGTTTTTCAGAATATTCAAAAACTATCCCATCCGGAGGCATTGGTCTCATGGATGAAAACGATCACAGCGAGGAAGGCCATTCAGCGAAATAAAAGGCGATTGAACTTCGAGACTTTAGATCAGGCCGAAAATTCATCCGACGATTTTGAGTCTTGGTTTGATGCCGAGATACTCGAGCAAGCCATACTTAGTCTCCCAGATGGAGCACGAGCCGTCTTTGTACTAGTAGCCGTGGAAGGCTATGCACATAAAGAATGTGGGGAAATTCTTGGAATCAGCGAAAGCACTTCCAAGTCTCAATATAGCTATGCAAAAGGTTTGCTTCGAACAAGAATTACTAAACTCTTGCAGGCATGAAAAAGAACTGGAAAGAATATAGCCCTAAAGACAATGCTTGGGAGAAAATCATGCAAAAGCAGGACTTTGACGCCCAACTGGAGCAAAACTTAAAAAAGCTCCCGAAGCATAATCCTTCAGATTTTGTTTGGGGCAGAATCGAGCAAACGCTTGAAAAGAAAAAACGCGGTCTAATCTGGCCACCTTTCTTGATTGCAGCCTCCCTGACTGGATTGTTTCTTTTGGCTTTCTATCTAATCCGGCAAGGAGCTGTAGTCTTGGACTCAGAGCAAATTCCCCGGGAGATTTTGGCTGAAGGCCCGATGATAGAGCAGAAGGAGCCAAGGGTCCAAGACGAGCTGAAAGAGGTACAGTCTTTTGTGAATGAATCCAAACCGGTACAGCAGGTGAAAAAATCATTGAATCGTGAGCCCGTGAAACCCATTCAAGTACCAAACGCTGATTTAACGATCAGCCGAAAACTAACTCCCACACCACTACATCTCGAACCGCGAAATCAGTATATCCCAAGTGAATCAGATCCAAGAGAAACCTACCATCGCGTGGCAATCTCATGGGGACTCAAAGAAAAAACCAAACTCAAATTAGGGTCGCAATCCGGTGAATGGCTGAACGACGATAAAGCACTAACAGCACAAGAGAAAACTAAACCAACTAAAAACCCACTTAAATTCATTATCAAATGAAAAATCTAACCACCACCTTTATTTTATTCCTCGCCTTAGCAATGAATTCTTTCGCACAGGACTTAAAAAACCCCTTAAAAGGAAATGATCTAATCTGGGCTGACACCTATTATCCAATCACCGATACCCTGGTTTTCGATTTGCCAAATGAGGGCTCTCTTGTCCTTTATTACAACAATGAGGAACATTCAGATGAGTCTTTGACGAAGGTGATCGGGCCTATTTTAGAAAAAGCAACCGACTTCCCTGAATTCAAATCACTGGCCTATCGACTAAATGAAAACTATGCTGGAACAAGCTTAAAAAACGTGACTTACGACATTGAGGCAAATTATGTACCCTATCTGGAAAGTATTGAGCTGACTTTTCCCGTGGGCATAGACTTTACGGGCGGTGATTTCACACCTACAGTGGGATTGCGAACGCATCTCAATTTGCGCCAATTTTCCATTGGAGGAGCCATCAGCAATACGGTGTTTTTCCCGGAACGAATTGATGGCAATGTGAAGGTGAATAGCAACTGGTTTGTTGATGCCGAGTTCGCTTGGGAGTTTGGCAATGTGCAAAAGGACCGAAGAAACACAATTGGAGTCGGGTATCTACTCAATGAAGGAAACAGTCAATTATTCTCTGGCACTACAATGCGAGCTTTTTACAATCGAAAGCTTAGTAAAAATATCTCCATTCAAGTAGGTGTCATCGCAACAGAAAATTTCAAAACTTTCTATCCTACTATTGGAGTTCGATTCTGGTAATAAAAAGAGGCTGGATCTTTTTTAGAAATCCAGCCTTTTTCTTTTTTATCTGATTCTATCGACTGATCGGACCAGAGCTTCATCCTTTCGGATAAATCGATTAGCCAGCATATTCATCACCATCGCTCCCAAAATAGCCCAAAAGCCTACTCCATAACTACCAGACTCCTGTACTCCAAGCGCAGTGACCATTCCATTGGTAGTAATAAAAATGGCGGCAACCAGACCTACCATCAAAAGGGAATTGATCATATTGATCATCATCTGTTTACCTCTGTTTTTATACTGAAAAATAGAAACAAAAGCCAAAGTCATTACTATCGCCGCAATGGCGCCGATGTACCATTTTACGGTAGTTTCAGTGATTTCACCATCCACAGAATAGCGATCCATGGTAAAGGCGGTCAGTTCATAAGATCCCTCCACTCCTGGAATGACTGGTAAAGTCCAAAGAGGTAAAATTAGTGTAAGCACCATGGCTACACCCACTAGAAAGAGAAATACAGATTGAATTCGCTGAAGCATAGGGATATTTTTTTTGCAAAGAAAAGACCTAATTCCATCAATACCAAGTGAAGGGAATGCCACTCACAATTGAAGATGAAGTGTATCTTTGTGGCCGATGTCCACACACAAAAGGTATTTCTTAGAATTAAGCTACTTGGGGAAGCCCTTTCATGGATGGCAAGTTCAGGAAAATGCCGTGTCCATTCAGGGTTTTATTGAGGAGGCATTGACGACCTACCTCAAGGAAAAAACTACTATCCAAGGCAGTGGGCGTACGGATACTGGGGTAAATGCAAGTTTTCAAGTTTGTCACTTCGAGACTCACGTTGAGTTTGAAAAAGAAAGACTCATCCGAGGCTTGAATGGTATTTTGCCCAAAGAAATAGCCATTCACGCGATACGACAGGTCAAGCCTGATGCGCATGCCCGTTTTGATGCTATAAAGCGGTCTTATACGTATCGAATTATTTTCCGTAAAAATCCATTTTTGGAAAATCAAGCATGGCTCAACTTCACCGCTCCTCCAAATGTAGAGCTGATGAATCAGGCTGCAGCGTATCTTTTGGAATACGATGACTTTGAGTGCTTTAGCAAAGTACACACCGAGGTGAAGCATTTCCGTTGTCAAATATTCTCTGCATTTTGGGAACAAAAGGAGGGCGAATTGTTATTTCATATAACTGCCAATCGATTCCTTCGTGGAATGGTTCGTGCAATAGTCGGGACATTGTTGGAAATTGGCCAAGGGAAACGATCCCTGGAAGAAATGCCAAAAATCATCGAATCAAAAAGTCGAAGCCAAGCCGGTAAAGCCGCACCCGCTTCAGGACTTTTTTTAAGTAATGTGACATACCCAGACGAAATCTATCTAGATTAGAACACTTTGAGTTTAGAAAAAGAAAAAACATCCACCGGCGAGATAGTCGACACCCAAGTACTGAAGAAGCTCTACTCCTTTGTAAAGCCCTATCAGTTTCAATTCTATTCTTTGATTTTTTTGACGGTGTTTCTCGCTATTCTAGCTCCAACACGCCCCTATTTCATCCAAGTCGCAATTGATGACTACGTAGCAGTGGGCGACACCGCTGGGCTCTATCAGATTATGCTAGTGCTGGTTGGACTGATGATTTTGCAGGCATTTGTGCAGTGGGCGCATACCTTCTATTCAGGGTGGATTGGCCAGGTAATCATTCGAGATATTCGGACGATGTTATATCGTCACCTACTTAAGTTAAAGCTCCAGTTTTTTGACAATACGCCGATTGGCAGACTCGTAACCCGGAATATTTCAGATATAGAAACGCTTGCTGATGTATTTAGTGAAGGTTTAGCCGCCATTATCGGCGATTTGCTGCAGTTAGTCACGATTTTGGGAGTGATGTTCTACATCGATTGGAAGTTAACCTTGGTCAGCCTTTGCACCTTACCTCTTATGGTCATATCCACATATGTCTTTAAGGAGAAAATTAAGGTCACCTTTAACGACGTGCGAAATGCGGTTTCCAATCTAAACTCCTTTTTGCAAGAGCATATTACCGGAATGAATATCGTTCAGATCTTCAACCGCGAACAACGGGAATATGAAAAATTCCAAGAAATAAATCGAGAGCACCGGAACGCTCACATCAAATCAGTACTCTATTATTCAATCTATTTCCCCGTAGCAGAAATCATCCAGGCCATTGGAATCGGATTAGTAGTGTGGTATGGAGCCGTTGAGGTTTTAAGAATGGAGCTTCAGATCGGAGTATTGATTTCCTTTATCATGTATCTGCAGCTTTTTTTCAGACCTATCCGGATGATCGCTGACAGGTTTAATACCCTACAAATGGGTGTGGTGAGTTCTTCAAGAATTTTTAAGCTACTGGATAGTAATGAACACATTGCAGACAATGGACATCATAATCCAGAAAAGATTTCAGGCTCTATCAAGCTAGAGAATGTTTGGTTCGCTTACGTGGATGATCAATACGTCCTGCGGAATATCAACTTCGAGGTAAAACCCGGAGAGACCGTTGCACTGGTTGGCGCAACAGGAGCTGGAAAATCATCCATTATCAATTTGCTCTCGAGGTTTTATGAGATCAATAAAGGATCCATACTTATGGACGGGGTGGACATCCGAAAGTATGAGTTGGAAGTATTGAGAAAGCACATTGGAGTAGTACTTCAAGACGTTTTTCTTTTCTCAAATACAATTTACTACAATATCACCTTGGGTAATCCGTCTATCACACGGGAACAAGTGATGCAGGCTGCTGAAATGGTCGGAGCCAAGAAATTCATTGAGCGACTGCCAGGAGGTTTGGATTACAATGTGATGGAAAGAGGCGCAACGCTTTCAGTAGGCCAGAGGCAACTTGTCTCCTTTGTTCGAGCAATGGTTTACAATCCTGAAATAATCATTCTGGATGAGGCTACTAGCTCGGTGGACACTGAGACCGAGGAGCTAATCCAAGAGTCTATTGAAAAAATGATGAAAGGCCGTACCTCAATTGTAATTGCTCACAGGCTTTCCACTATTCAAAAAGCAGACAAAATCATTGTGCTGCACAAGGGTGAAATCGTAGAATCTGGCACTCATGAAGATTTACTCGATTTAGGTGGCTATTACACCCAGCTCCATCAAATGCAACTCAAGAGTTTGGCAATCTAGCCTGATTCTTGCTTTTGTACCCCTCAAAAAATACATATTGTGAAAAGAATTAGTATCATATTTTTTTTAGTATTCCCCCTTGTATCCTTCGCTCAAGAAAGAGGAATTGGTCTCCGATTAGGAGAACCTTTTTCTGTTACCTATAAGGATTTCATTAGTGACTATGTTTCTTTTGAGGCGATGATCGGTAGCGCCGGAGTGAATAGCAGCTCGTATTATCTTCGAGATTTTGAAAACAATCCGCCTGAAGCCAACTCTTTTCATCAAAGCAATTCCGCAAAAAAAGGGCTTTCAATCAATGCCCGGATGGCTTATCATGAAGACTTTACCGATGCCTTTGGTATTACTCAGGGTTATCTTTTGGTGTATGGAGGAGCTGGCGCACAATTCCGGTCGAATAGAGTCACCTATCTATACACTGTACAAACGGTGAATACCGGAGCCGTACCCAAGCAAGAGGACCGAACCAATGTTGATTTCGGACCGGAAGTATTTGCAGGCCTAGAATACTATTTTGACGATGTACCTCTCAATGTTTTTGTCGAGGGGGGAATTTTTCTGGAGTTATTGGATCGTGTAGGGCATTTGAAGGGACAAGGCGGCATCGGAGTGCGCTATATTTTCTGATTATGAAAAAAAGACTGACTGTCATTGCGATTGCTCTAGCAATCCTAGCGGGGCTTGGCTACTGGCTTTACGATAGGCTAGGCGGTACAAATCCGATCCAGATATCCGTGGTAAATACAAATCCACCTACTTTAATTGGCATGACCTACGAAGGGACTCCACAGGATGAAGGATTAGGAGAAACATTTGCAAAAATAGAAGCCATCTTGAGTACCCAACCCGGTAAAAAACTCCACACCATTTACGAAGTGGAGCCTGCTGGAAAACTAGACACCATGCGTGTTTTTGTGGGATTGGAAGGTATTCAGGTGGACTCTTTGGAAGTCAGAAGATTTACGGAAGATTCGTTTTTGATCGCCTCCTTGGAGGCAAACCGATGGGTAATGCCAGGTCCTGCGAAGGTTCAGCAAAAGCTGAAAGAGTATGCTGAAGCCAATAACATAGCCTTGACCGGGGTATTTATCGATAAGATTCTTTCAGAAGATAAGGTGCAAGTAATCGCACCAATTGCCCGATCAAAATAGCCTATCAGAGGTTTAATTGACTATTGAATACAATATTTTATTTAGCCAACCTATTTGAAGCTTTTATCGTTTTCTAAAAAAATCACCAAATTTTATTCTATGAAAAGATTACTCTCAATTTTCAGCTTGCTAGCTTTAGTTGTCTTCCAAGCATGTGAAGGACCCGTAGGTCCAGAAGGCCCAATTGGACCACAGGGTCCTCAAGGGATTCAAGGTACACCTGGCCAGGATGGTGTCAATATAGTCGGGACAACTTATGAAGCGGAGGCTAATTTCAGTGCTGAAAACGAATATGGAGAAGTTTTTGACTTTCCAGAAGAGCTCTTCGAAGGGGATGTAGTTCTGGTTTACAGGCTTGTTGGAGTTTTTGAAGATAGGCCTATCTGGAGGCAATTGCCCCAAACCGTCTTTTTAGAGGATGGCATTCTTATGTACAATTTCGATTTTACGGTTTTGGATTTCGCAGTTTTTCTAGATGGAACAACAGATTTCTCGCTTCTTGGACCAGAATGGACGGACGAGCAAATTTTTAGGATAGTAGTGGTCCCATCCGACTTCCCTTCAGGAAGAATAGATTTCTCAGACTATGAAGCAGTGACCACTTGGCTAAATATCAAAGAAGAGGACTTCGTCAAGATCACCTCGAAATAAATACATATTACTAAACCAACTAACTACCCCCCCACAGGAATTGAGCATGTTTCAATTCCTGTTTTTTTATGTTTTGATTTTTCGAAGCAAATAAAATTTGGCTACTATCTTTGTGCCATGCAATTGGAAAATGATTTGTTGCTACGAGCAGCCAAAGGAGAAAAAGTAGAGCGAACCCCAGTATGGCTCATGAGACAAGCTGGGCGTATTTTGCCTGAATACCGAGCAGTTCGTGCCTCAGTTTCAGGGTTTATCGAATTGGCACAGACTCCTGAGCTAGCCGCAGAAGTGACTATCCAACCTGTAGATATTTTGGAAGTGGATGCTGCGATCATTTTTTCCGATATTTTGGTGATCCCAGAAGCAATGGGACTTCCTTATGAGATGGTTGAAAAGCGGGGGCCATGGTTTCCAGAAACTGTAAAATCAGAATCAGACCTTAAAAAACTTCGAATCGCTGATGGTGTCAATGATCTCAGCTATGTCATTGATGCGATCAAAATCACCAAGAAAAATCTCGCAGGTCGTGTACCGCTAATTGGGTTTGCAGGTGCACCTTGGACTATTTTTGCTTATATGATCGAAGGCAGCGGTAGTAAGACTTTTTCCAAAGCGAGAGCTATGCTTTACACGGAGCCAGCGCTCTCCCACCGACTACTCCAGATGATCACCGATAGTACCATCAACTATCTGAAAGCACAAATAGAAGCTGGAGCAGATCTAGTTCAAATATTCGACAGCTGGGCCGGAATCCTAGGTCCAGAGCAATACGAAGAGTTTTCACTTAGCTATATTCGACAGATCTGTGATACCATTGATGATGTCCCAAAAACGGTTTTTGCCAAAGGGGCTTCCTTTGCACTAGGAGCTATGGCTAATCTGAATTGTGAAACGATAGGGCTGGATTGGAATATGGAAATTTCGACGTCAAGGTCCTTGATCGGTATGAATAAAACCCTGCAAGGGAATCTAGACCCTGCTGCACTTTATGGAAATGAGGATCAGGTTAGAACTGCCACAAGAAAGATGATGGAACAGTTCAAGGGTACGCGACACATCGCTAACCTTGGCCATGGAGTATATCCTGACATAGATCCCGAAAAAGTGAAAGTCTTCATCGAAACGGTGAAAAACTTTCGATAATTCACGGGGGCAGTAGGTTCCTACAAGTCTTTAAATTCAATTCGAGTAAGTGGAAAGCGATCGAGCTGAAAAGCCTCGATCGCTTCCTGAACGATTTCGGTACGGAGTACGATCAGAAGTTTCCCTCCATACTGCTCAAGGATGAGGCGAAGCAAGTCAGAAAAACCCTCACCGCGGATTTCCAAGGGACCAATCTCATCGATAATCAATTCCTCATCGTGGAAATGCTGGTGAATATGTGCCTCCACTCGTGCAAAGGCCCCGGCTGAAAATGAATATTTCCCGACCTGAAGCTGACCTGCCGGCTCTTCCATGGGGAAAGTTTCTGAGCTAGGCAGCAGCAGAAACTGACGCTTTTCGGAAACTATGGGACTCAGAAATCCCGCCGAAGCAGATTTATTCTTATGAAGCCAGGTAGTCTTCCCGGCTCGTTTCGGCCCTGTGAGTAAGGTGATTTCTAAAGACTGATTTGCACCCATGTTTTCACAAAAAATGGAATTCGAAGCAGGCCTTTTTGAGTAGAAGCCGCACGCCAAGAAATTTTTAAATTATCCCTCATTTCGGGGAGAATCCCTTCGATCAAGTTAATCTCTCTAATCATCCCAGATCTTTTTGAGCCTAAAAATTTAAACAATAGCTTCTTCACTAGAGGACCAAGGAAAAGCTGCCACAACGTAAGAATAATAGCTGCTCTCAAACTCATTTCCCGAAAGGAATCTGGAAAAATGGGTAGAAAATAAATCAGAAAAAGTAGCAGAATGACCGGCCATTCTAGACTCATTTTGGATGATTTTTTCTTCTCTCCTTGTGGCGTATTACCTTCTATATCCAAGGAGCCACGCCTTGACTCGAGGGAAACTTTTCCGATCATCCAACCGGCAATAAGCCCTGTAATCAAATAGATTCCGAGATAGCTAAGCACTAGGTTTTTTGCACTGAGAACCGTAGACAAAAAAGGAAAATAAGCCACAATGGAGAGCATAAATTCATCCAAAGCATCCCAGAACCCAATCCCAAAAATGATGGTAAGACTAAGTAGTTTCATTGTGGCGGACTGCATATAAGCAAAAACCGTCACGAGCGTTCTTCCGAGCTTTTGGGAAGGAACAAGAGCAAATATGAATGCCCCAAATGAACCCTGCAAAGCAACGGATAAAAAAGCACCCAAGGGAGCATGAGGACTAAGCAGCATTTTAAATACCAAAACAATAAGAGTCGCATGGATCAGTTTCTTTGAACTGCGCGTCGTAGAATAGATCAGAGATATAAACAGCGCTGAAAAACAAGCGATAAAAACTCCGGTGAGCGGGATTCGGAATGCATGAAGTAATCCACCAAGGAAGGTCTCGGCCAATACCCACAAGGCTATCAGCCTATAATATCGTTTGCTAATCATCCTTTTCTAATGGAGTCTCCTACCCTCACTTTTCCACTCTCCAGCGCCAGAGCATTCTGACCAAAAAGCACTTTATTTCCCACTTTTCGATAAGATGAAAGAGTCTTCAAAGGTTCTGCGCTTGTGATGGCTGTCTCCTGATCCACCGTCGTCAATATGCATCGTGCACAAGGCTTAACTCCTTTGAATCTCACCTCTCCTATTTCCAAAAACTCCCATGTGTCCTCTTCAAAGGCCATACCTCCATCGAAAACAATATTAGGTCGGAATCGATCCATGGGTACCAACTCTTCAAGTTTAGAATTCAAGTCGTTTAAGGACTCATTGCCAATGATGAGATAGGGCATTCCATCAGCAAAACTCACTTCTTCGGATGCATGAGCGTACCTCGGATCTACAGGCCGGCTTGGGAATTCCGGCATTTTGACCAAAGTAACTTGATCGTTCAGGGCATTTGAAAACCACAAATCATAGATTTTGCCCACTCGCTCCGCTCTTACTTCATCATCCCAGATTTGAACTTCCTCGTATTGACCAGTACCCGCTTCAAAAGGAATCTTGAGTCGATCCGTGGGATCATTTTTAGGGAAAACTTCTAAACCATCACTTGTAAGAGCTACCTGTAATAAAGCCATTTTTGGATGTTTTCGCTGACTCATAAATAGCCCCCCCTTATCCACCAGCATCCATCGTCGATCAAACTGAAAACCGCGCTCTTGCGCTAAAGCCTCTGAGACAGAAATACCTCCAAGTGACTTGATTGGGTAAATGTATAATGCTTGGACCGTCAGCAAACTTGCCATGCATCAAAAGTAAAACTTATAAAAAGTTATATCAGCAAAGTGAGTACAAAAAGTTTATTGAGCTGGGTCAATTTAACCTCAGCTAGGTTCATCAACTTTGGCAAAAGTTGGAAATTGACCTCCATTTGGATCAAAAGAAATCCGACTACTAAAATTATTAACCATTTCAGCCTTTCGGTTTTTAGACGCTTTAAACTTGAATTGCCCACAATTAGAGGATGCATTCTTGCGGGAGAAGGTTGCAATGACATGAAAATCCTGACAAATATTTAGATCAATTGAAGGCTTGAATGACAATCTGGGACTACAAATGCTTGATAATTGTCAATTCATCTGACATTGTGACACAAAAAAACTGTGATTCGTCTATGGCACATGAGTTGAAGAAAGGGAGTTGTAGTAAAAAAATCGAAACTTAAATAAACAGATATAATCATGGGAAAAATTATCGGGATAGACTTGGGTACCACCAACTCCTGCGTAGCCGTAATGGAGGGTAATGAACCTGTAGTCATTCAAAATAGCGAAGGAAGAAGAACCACTCCATCCATTGTTGCCTTTTTGGACAATGGGAATGGAGAGAGAAAAGTAGGAGACCCTGCGAAAAGACAGGCAATTACAAACCCTGCTAACACAATTTCTTCTGTAAAAAGATTTATGGGTAAGAAGTTTTCTGAGGTTTCTGAAGAGAAAAAGCATGCTTCTTACAAAGTAGAAAAAGGTCCAAATGACACTGTGGCTGTGAAAATCGGTGACAGATCTTACACTCCACAGGAACTTTCAGCAATGATCCTTCAGAAAATGAAGAGCACAGCCGAGGATTTCCTAGGTCAGGAAGTTACAGAGGCCGTAATTACCGTACCAGCATATTTCAATGACTCCGAAAGACAAGCTACAAAGGAAGCTGGTCAGATCGCTGGTCTTGAAGTAAAGCGAATCATCAATGAGCCTACTGCAGCTGCTTTGGCTTATGGTATGGATAAGAAAAATCAAGACATGAAGATTGCTGTGTATGACCTTGGTGGTGGTACATTCGATATCTCAGTTCTTGAACTAGGTGATGGTGTTTTTGAAGTATTATCTACCAACGGTGACGTTCATCTGGGTGGAGACGACTTTGATCAAGTAATCATCAACTGGCTAGCTGACGAGTTTAATGCCGAAGAAAATATGGATTTGAGACAAGATCCGATGGCTCTTCAGAGATTAAAAGAAGCAGCAGAAAAAGCTAAAATTGAGCTTTCAAGCTCTAATTCTACAGAGATCAACTTGCCTTACATCACCGCTACTCAGTCAGGACCAAAGCACTTGGTTAGAACTTTGAGCAGAGCGAAATTCGAGCAATTGTCAGAAGACTTGGTAAAACGCTCAATGGAGCCTTGCAAAAAAGCACTCAAGGACGCTGGGCTTTCTCCATCAGACATTGATGAGGTAATCTTGGTGGGTGGTTCTACTCGAATCCCAAAAATCCAGGAAGAGGTTGAGAAATTCTTCGGAAAGAAGCCATCCAAGGGTGTAAATCCTGATGAAGTTGTGGCCATTGGTGCTGCTATCCAAGGTGGTGTATTGACTGGAGAAGTAAAAGATGTACTTCTTTTGGATGTGACTCCACTTTCTCTTGGTATCGAAACAATGGGAGGTGTGATGACCAAATTGATCGAAGCAAATACCACGATCCCAACCAAGAAGTCAGAGGTATTCTCTACAGCTGCTGACAACCAGCCTGCAGTAGATATCCACGTACTTCAAGGTGAAAGATCTTTGGCTAAGGACAACAGAACCATTGGACGATTCCAGCTTTCTGATATCCCACCAGCACCACGAGGTGTACCTCAAATCGAAGTGACATTCGACATTGATGCGAATGGTATCATGAACGTGTCTGCAAAGGATAAGGGAACTGGTAAAGAGCAAAAAGTGAAGATTGAGGCTTCTTCTGGATTGACTGAAGAGGAAATCAAAAGAATGAAAGCTGAAGCCGAAGCAAATGCTGAAGCAGATAAGGTGGAAAAAGAGAAAATCGACAAGCTTAACCAAGCGGACAGTTTGATCTTCTCCACAGAGAAGCAATTGAAAGAGTACGGAGACAAGCTTTCTGAAGATAATAAAACTGCGATCTCAGCTGCTCTAGAAACTTTAAAAGCTGCTCACCAATCACAAGACCTTGCTGGCGTAGATGCTGGTATGGAAGGATTGAATAAAGCTTGGGAAGCTGCTTCTCAAGAAATCTACAACGCAACTCAAGGTGCTGAGGCTGGCGCAGGAGCTAATCCTGATCCAGGAGCTTCAGCTGCTGAAGAAAACGATGGAGTTTCCGACGTGGATTACGAAGAAGTAAGCGAAGACAAGAAGTAATTCTAAGTCTATATAAGACCAACGGCATCTGCATACCAGATGCCGTTGTTGTTTTGCAACACTTTTAAGGCTAAAATTCAAAATCAAATGCAGCTTACGGCAGATAATAAATTGAAAAAACTAATCGTTGTGGGAGATCGGGTACTCATCCGATTAAAAAAGCCTAATGAAAAAACTGGATCAGGTCTTTATCTTCCACCAGGAGTCCAAGAAAAAGAGAAGGTACAACAAGGCTACATTATCAAAGCAGGACCGGGCTATCCCATTCCTATGCCCACTGATGATCAAGAACCTTGGATGGACACTGACGAAAAAGTAAAATACGTCCCTCTTCAAGCGAAAGAGGGAGACCTCGCTATCTTCTTACTTTCGGGAGCACATGAAGTGATTTACGAAGGAGAAAAATACTTTATTGTTTCTCAACACTCGATTTTGATGTTAGAACGTGAGCAAGACTTATAAAAAAATAGCTCGAAAATTTTCCGAGCTGTTTTTTTAATGCCACCAACTTTTGCGTCTCTTCATACTTTTCGGGAGTTCGTAGACCGCCCTGGAGTCCACTTTAGGTTCTTCTTTTTCCCAAACCTTATGATTTTTGGCATTTAACCCTTTTGGATTATTGATTTCCTTGCGTGTACGAATTTGGAGTTTCGAACTCTCCTTATTCCATACTTTATAGCTTTTAGCAGCAGCACCTTTCGGGTGTTCAGGGTTAGGGTTAAAAACGAAAGAAAAGTCAGTGACTTGAGACTTGGTAAGTACTGCATTTTTCGCCTTTGGCCCTTTAAAAAAATCTTGAGAAAATCCGGAATGAAAGACGAGAAATGCAAAAAGAAATCCAATCAGTTTTTTCATGATGCTATACTTGGGTTCAGTTAAAGTAATCTCAAAAAACTGAAAAATGTTTCCACGATTCAATTTTTTTTCAGTTCAGATAAAGAATAGAAAAATCTGACATTAGCTTCATTTATACCAACACACCATCACTGAAACCCCAAAATCCCTTCCAAACTAAAAAATCGGAAAAATACCCCTTTCTCAATAGAATATCTTTTTACAAAAGGTATAAAAATGACAAAGCCGGTGCAAAATCGCACCGGCTATGGATATGGAATTGATTGTTGGAATTAAAAGGCAAATACTGCTGCAAGCAGGAATGACGAAAGATTTTTACTCGGATTGAGATCATTATCAACAAAGAAATTTTCGCTCATTGAGTCCAATCTAAACTCAGGAATCAAGGTGAGATTTTTCGTGATTTTGGCATTTCCAGATAATGTCAATGCAAATACGTTTCCATCACCCTCTCCATTCATTCCCACTACTCCCTCCAGGCCTCCATTGAATACGCTGAAGTACTCACCTCTCAGTCCCAGCGCAAATTTTTCAGAGGTCGTTGCCTGGAGATACCCTGCGAATCCATAAAATCCTGAGCCATCACCATCATAATCCTGAATATCAGATCCTGAGAAAATTTCTCCTGAAGAAGTGGTGTTGTAGGTAGTGTTGACACCTACATAAAGTGACTCGGTCAGATTAAAACCAGTGGTCAAATCGACCTGTAAAGTCTTTCCAGCAGAGCTTTGTTCTGGGATTAAAGACCCGTCATTTTGGAGTTTGCCGTCTTGGTCACCATACACGAAGTTAAGAAAAGTACTTCCCGCATCGGTGGCATACCCGAGTTGTGCACCAAGTGTATAAGTCCCCATTAGGTTAAATTCCGTCATATCCGTAGGATTCATTAAGGAGGCCATAAATGAGAATTTATCAGAAAGAGCGATATCGGCCTTGATTCCTGTGTGGGAAAATGGACCATAGGAAAACATATAGGACGTGGAGTAATTGAAGTTTCCAGTTGGAGAAATCACTTCATAGCCAAGGAAAGTATTAAAATTACCTATACTCAAGGTTACCGCATCATTGACATTCCAATAGACATACAGCTGATTTAAAATTTGAGAGCTGCCAGCCATGCCCCCTGCATAAAGTGGAGAGCCGAATACAGCATCTTCGCCCCTTGGACCAAATACCAAATCAACCACTGCGCCAACTTTTTGGCCTTCATATGTGGCAATTATATTAGCCATACCTAAAGAAAATCCAGGAAGATTACCAAAAGATGTAGCAGGAGCTGTAAAGTTTTCTCCGCTATTCGTAGCATTAAGATTTGTTCGAAAATAAGCATCCACCGAGCCTGAGAGTGTTAATTTAGATGTTTCTTCGGTGGTTTCTTGAGCCTTTATATCAGAAATTAGAGAAAAAGATAGGCATAGGATTATTATGAATAGATATTTCATTTTAATTTTAAATGTTGATTGATGAGAGAATTGATCAATAGTCCTCACCAGGAAAGAGAGTCGCATTTTTTTCCTAGGTGGGGATTCCTTTTTTATTGGCTATTCGTCATAGACGATTGTATAGCCTCGGATTCCATGTTCGTGGGAATCCAAACCTGTTCGTTCATGCTCTTCTGAAACCCTGACACCAACAGTGATTTTCAGTACGTAGAAAATGATAAAGGCGGAAGCAAAAGCCATAGCACCACAAACTGCTACTCCAGCAAGTTGAGTTAAGAAACTGTGTTCCGGGTTGGTCGAGAAAATACCTACAGCCAAAGTACCCCAGATTCCACATGTTAAATGGACAGAGACTGCTCCTACCACATCATCGAGTTTGAATCGATCTAGGAGAACTGCAGAGAAAACCACAAGCATTCCAGCCACAAGCCCTATAAATAATGCCGATGCTGGGGTAAAAACATCTGCACCCGCAGTGACACCGACCAGACCGGCAAGAATACCATTCAACATCATACCCAAGTCTAAGCGCTTGAACACAAAATTACCGGCCAAAAATCCACCAAGTCCTCCTGCACAAGCTCCGAGTGAGGTAATAACCAACACATAAGAAACTAGAGCAGGATCTGCAGAAAGTACCGACCCGCCATTGAATCCAAACCATCCCAACCATAATAAGAATACTCCAATTACAGCAAGTGGAACACTCGCTCCAGGCTTATCAACAGTTTTACCATTGACATATTTACCTATTCTCGGGCCTACAAGGATCACTCCTGCCAAGGCCCCCCATCCACCTACAGAATGTACAAGGGTACTTCCAGCGAAGTCATAAAAACCCATATCATCCAAAGCTCCACCTCCCCATTTCCAACTGCCAATGATTGGATATACCAATCCAACAAAAAACAGTGTGAAAACCAGATAGGCTGATAATTTCACCCGCTCCGCAATGGCGCCAGACACAATAGTCGCAGCCGTAGCAGCAAACATGCCTTGGAAAAGGAAGTCTGTCCAATAGGTATATCCTCCATCCGAATAACCAGACGAAACGTCTGCATCCGCAGGAGAGAACCAAAACATTTTCCAACCAGAAAGGTCAAAAGCAAACCATCCTGGAGTCTCAAAGCCAGGATACATTAAAAAAAATCCTACAACCGCGTAGGACAGCAAGCCCAAAATTGGAGTAATGGTATTCTTAAATAAAATGTTGACTGTGTTTTTGGCTTGTCCAAAGCCAGTTTCAACTCCAGCAAACCCAAGGTGCATAATAAACACCAGAGCGGTAGACAGCATCATCCACACGTTATTAGTGGTGAACAATCCTTCAGCTAAGCCAACCGATAATTCTAGTTCGGTCACAGGCTCATTAGCCAGTAATGGTACGAAATACTTCATAGGTTTTGATTAAAATTTTGAACGTTTTCAGAATTTTTGATAGGTCTGACAGCAAATGCTTCTGCCGAAGTTAATTATATTCTCTGCAATAATTCAAATCATTTATTGATACTAAAGCAATTTTTTATAGGTTTTACTATCATTTTTAAACCCATTTAGCTAAAAATTACATTTTTTTCTAATCAATAAGGCTCATTTTAAACCAGATTTGAGAAAAGTTGAAAAATCTAAAATTCTACTGAATATTTTTCTCAATCGATTCCGAAAATTCATTTACGTGAGGTTTATAAGGAATAAAAAGATTTATCAGAATTTAATTCTGATTAAAAAATTTTGAATGAATGGAAATACCGAAAATTTAACTCTGGCCAAAAAAAATTTTATCGAATTCAGTATTTTTTTTCTTTTTACCCCAAAAAAATAAAAAAATATCACCCAAATCCATGTGAGTTAAGTGTGATTCACAAAAAAAGGCCGATCACCGGCCTTCACTAAATTATTTCGTTCATCTAAATTATCGACCCTTGATCAAGGCAAATTCTTTAGCAAAATAGGTGAGAATCACCTTGGCTCCAGCACGTTTAATGCTCAGTAAAGACTCTAGCATTGCTCGTTCACCGTCAAGCCAGCCCCTCTCTGCCGAAGCTTTGATCATGCTGTATTCTCCAGAGACGTTATAGGCAGCTATAGGAAGTGCAAAATTGTCATTCAACAACTTGATGATGTCCAAGTATGCTAATGCCGGCTTGACCATCAAAAAGTCTGCCCCCTCGGCCAAATCCAATTCGGCTTCGATCAGGGCTTCTTTTGAATTAGCCGGATTCATTTGGTAAGTTTTTTTATCCCCAAACTTTGGAGCTGAATCTAAGGCATCTCGGAAAGGGCCATAAAAGGAACTCGCATATTTGGCAGTGTAAGACATGATCGAAGTCTCTGTAAAGCCTTGATCGTCTAAGGCAGCTCGGATAAAACCCACACGCCCGTCCATCATATCTGAAGGCCCCAAAATATCCACCCCAGCATCAGCCTGAGCTAAAGACATTCTAGCCAAAACCTCTAAGGTTTCATCATTCATGATTTTGCCATCTTTCACAATCCCATCATGACCATCACTGCTATAAGGATCCATAGCCACATCCGACATTAGACAGAGTTCAGGGAAAGTCTTTTTGATCTCGCGCAGTGCTTTGAGATAAAAAGTCTCAGGGTTGTAACTCTCCGTTGCCATTTTATCCTTAAGTGACTCCGGGTAAGCCGGAAATACATCGAAAGCCATAATTCCAAGCTTCATGCATTCCTCAATTTCTTTCAGCATCAAGTCCACAGAGTATCTGTAGATACCCGGCATCGAAGCGACTTCCACTTTCTGCTGTCTCCCATCAATGAGAAACATTGGGAAAATAAAATCCTTTACCGAAAGACTTGTCTCCTCCACAAGGCTACGAATAGCCTCCGATTTACGATTTCTTCTGGGTCTGATTTGCATGGTTAAAAGAGGTCTTGAATCCTTTTGAGATCCAAATCTAAATAATTATGTAAATAAAGATCACATGGGGGAAGCTCCTCGATAGTATGGGTGGACAATACGCCGACCACTTTCATCCCGGCATTTTTTGCGGCCATGACTCCTGAAAAGGAGTCCTCGAAAACCAAGCAATCTTTTGGCTCGACTCCTAGGTTCTGGGCCGACTCCTTATAAACCTCTGGATCAGGCTTATGTTTTTGCACATCCTCCTCGGCCAACAAGGATTCGAATTTCTGTAGTATTCCTAATTGCCCCAAAATCAAATCCATATTAGCTCGAGGAGCAGAGGTGGCTACACCTACCTTCAGATTGGCCTGAATGATTTTACTCAGAAACCCTATGAATCCAGAAATATCAGCCACCTGGTCTCTATAAATCTCACGGAATAGACTTTCTTTCTCGAATTCCAATTTCTTCAATTCCTTGCCTTCTATCTTCCTTCCCAAAAAATGGCTAAGTATGTACCCATTGTTTTTGCCATACATGTGGAGCTTGAATTCTTCTTCGGTGGGATAAATGTTGCGCTTGGCGAAAAACTCCTTGAAAGCCACTGAGTGGAAAGGATTGGTATGACTGATCACACCATCCATATCAAAAATAACTGCTTTGAGCATCCTGAATAATTAAGTATTCCAAAGAAAAAGAGCCAAATGGCTCTTTTATCTTAATTAAAACCCTTGATGGTTTTTTCTATTATATCGCAACATTCGTGAAGTTGCTCTTCTGTCATTACCAAGGGGGGTGCAAAACGAATAATATTACCGTGAGTGGGCTTAGCCAAAAGTCCATTATCCTTTAACGCTACGCAGATGTCCCATGCCGTGCTGCTTTCCTCGGAGTCATTAATCACCACGGCATTCAGCAAACCTTTGCCTCGCACCAGTTTGATGATATCATACTTTCCTACCAAAACATTCATTCGATCTCTGAAGATTGCTCCTAGCTTTCGGGCATTCTGGGCTAAGTGCTCATCTCTCACCACCTCTAAAGCTGTCATTGCCACTTGGGTACCCAACGGATTGCCTCCAAAAGTAGATCCATGTTGACCAGGCTTGATCACGTTCATAATATCATCATCGGCTAAAACAGCTGAAACAGGATAAAACCCACCTGAAATGGCTTTACCAAGAATAAGCATATCTGGTTTGGTATAGCTTGCCTGCCGCTCGCAATGCCCTGCGCAAGTACAATTACCGCAAACAGCCAAAAGAGATCCTGTTCTAGCAATCCCTGTTTGGATTTCATCTGCAATGAAGAGAACACCCTTTTCGCTACAAGCTTCTTTGGCCTTTCGGATATAATCCTCCGAAGGTACATAAACACCGGCTTCTCCCTGAATTGGCTCCACTAAGAAAGCTACTACTTCAGGGTCCTTTAGCGCCTCCTTCAATGCAGAAATATCATCATAGGCGATTTTGGCAAAGCCAGCTGTGTAAGGTCCGAAATTTTTCCTTGCATTTTCATCGTTAGAAAACGAGATAATGGTGGTTGTTCTTCCGTGGAAATTATTCTCTGCAACAATGATTTTGGCCTTATTTTCTGGAATACCTTTTTTCTCATACCCCCACTTTCGGGCTATTTTGATTGCAGTCTCTACTCCTTCAGCCCCGGTATTCATTGGAAGTACCTTATCAAAGCCAAAATATTCCGTCAGATATTTTTCAAAGGGGCCTAAGACATCATTATAAAAAGCACGTGAGGTCAAAGTTAAAGTACCTGCTTGCTCGATCAGTGCATTTTTGATTCGGGGATGACAGTGCCCTTGATTGACTGCAGAATATGCAGATAAAAAATCATAGTATCTTTTTCCCTCTACATCCCAAAGGAAGACTCCTTCACCCTTTGCTAAAACAACTGGGAGTGGATGGTAGTTATGTGCACCATATTTATTTTCTAAAGCAATTGCTTCTTGACTGGACTGAATAGATTGCATCTTTCTCGTAATTTTGGATTTATTTCTCAGGACATTAAGTTACAAATATAAGAAATCGCACCCGTCAATCTATGGATTCGAAGAAGAAGGATAAAACACCAGTGGAGTTAGGTGCAGGGGATTATTACTTCAATGAACAAGGCCTCATGGTCTTTACAGAAAAGTACCACCTGAAACGTGGTTATTGCTGCGGCAGTGGCTGCAAGCATTGTCCTTACCCACTGAGTGAATAAAGGGTATAAATTTTTGGAGCAGCAGTTGTTAATTCATAAAAAGTTGCGATATTTGCAAACTCATTACAGGAACGCATTCATTAGACGATAATATATCATGGCAAAAGTTTGTGACATCACCGGAAAAAGACCTCGCGTAGGTAACAACGTGTCCCATGCAAACAATAAGACTAAGCGTAGATTTTACCCAAATCTTCACAAGAAGACTTTCTACGTACCCGAAGAGGACGCATGGATCACTTTGAAAGTGTCTACCAAGGCATTGAAAACTATCAATAAGAACGGTATTTCAGCAGTTTTGAAAAAAGCGCAGGATTCCGGGATGATTGTGATCAAATAATTCAGTCACGACCCTATAATCAATACGAAGATGGCTAAGAAAGGAAATAGAGTACAGGTAATCATGGAGTGCACAGAGCACAAAGCTTCTGGCATGCCAGGTACGTCTCGATACATCACGACCAAAAACAGAAAGAACACCACTGAGAGATTGGAGTTGAAAAAATTCAATCCTATCTTGAAGAAAGTGACTGTTCACAAAGAGATCAAATAATTTCAATCAGAGCTCGCTCTGTTAAAAGAAAAAAGATATGGCTAAGAAAGTAGTAGCAACCCTGAAGAAAGAAGGTGGCGTAACCTATTCAAAAGTTATCAGAGCTATTAAGTCTGACAAGACTGGTGCTTACACCTTTAGAGAAGAAATGGTTCCTTCAACTCTGGTACAGGACACCTTGAAAAAATAAATTGCAGTCGCAATTCAAATTATTTAAGTCCCTCTGATTTCGGTCAGCAGGGACTTTTTCGTTATTTTTGGCCGATAAACAATTCAACATGGGAATTTTTGGTTTTTTCTCTAAAGACAAAAAAGAAAGCTTAGATCAGGGCCTTCAGAAGTCCAGCGAAACTATTTTTTCAAAGCTAAGCAAGGCAGTTGTCGGTAAATCCACCGTGGATGAAGAGGTTCTTGATGAACTGGAAGAAATCCTAATCACATCGGATGTAGGTGTGGATACCACCATCAAAATTATCAACCGTATCGAAGATCGAGTGGCTCGAGATAAATACGTCAATACTCAAGAGCTAGATAAGCTCCTGCGAGAGGAAATTATTAACCTTCTTGCTGAAAATAATACACAAGATCTTCTGGACTTTGAACTTCCAGCGGATAAAAAGCCATATGTCATTATGGTGGTGGGAGTCAATGGAGTGGGGAAAACCACTACCATTGGAAAACTAGCTAGCCTCTTTAAAAATGCTGGTAAGTCTGTGGTTTTGGGAGCGGCGGACACCTTTCGAGCGGCTGCAGTGGATCAGTTGATTCTATGGGGCAAAAGAGTGGATGTCCCAGTTGTTTCACACGGAATGAATACTGATCCCGCATCGGTAGCATTTGATGCCGTAAAACAGGCAGTGGACCAAAAAGTAGATGTAGTCATCATCGATACTGCTGGCCGCTTGCACACAAAGGTCAACCTGATGAATGAGCTTGGTAAGATAAAGCGAGTGATGCAAAAATTTATCCCAGATGCGCCACACGAGATATTACTTGTTTTGGATGGTTCGACTGGCCAGAATGCATTTATTCAAGCAAAGGAATTTTCCAAGGTCACAGAAATTTCAGCACTTGCCGTCACCAAACTAGATGGAACCGCAAAGGGCGGAGTTGTCATAGGAATTTCAGACCAAATGAAAATCCCTGTCAAATACATAGGTGTTGGCGAAAAAATGACTGACCTTCAGCTTTTTAACAGAAAGGAATTTGTAGATTCCTTATTCAAAAAGAAATAATCCATCTGATTTGATCACATATAATCCCGAGAAATCGGGATTTTTTTTTGCCTTATGCGCAACCCTTTGAAAAAAATTTCCGTAATTTATTATGATATCATTATAACATCATATTGACATGGAAAAAATAACAAAACCAGCATCAGGATATACCTTTCTCCTGGTCGTACTACTTTTGATTGCCAGTGCAGTTTCCTCAATTGTACTTGGACTGTTCGTGGTTGCCATCCCTGTATTGCTTGCATTCATAATCTCCATTTTTGGATTCTTTATTGTAGAACCAAATAAGGCGATGGTACTTTTACTTTTTGGTGATTACAAAGGTACCGTAAAGAAAAGTGGGTTTTTCTGGGTAAATCCCTTTATGACCAAAAAGAAAATCTCTTTGAGGGTAAGGAACTTTGAAAACAAGCCTGTAAAAGTCAATGACAAAATCGGTAATCCCGTCATGATCGGGACAATTGTGGTTTGGCAAGTAGAAGATACTTTTAAAGCCTCTTTTGATGTCAATGACTATGAGAATTTTGTCCACCTCCAGGCTGATGCTGCGGTTCGAAAAATGGCAGGATTATTCTCCTATGACAATTTTGAAGATGAAGACGAAGAAGTAACGCTTCGCTCGGGAGTAGAAGAAGTGAATGACGCCTTAGAAAAAGAGATTAGAGATCGATTAAATCATGCTGGAATTAAAGTAATCGAGGCAAGAATTTCCCACCTGGCTTACGCCTCAGAAATTGCATCAGCCATGCTTCAGCGTCAGCAGGCCACGGCTATTGTAGCCGCCAGACAAAAAATTGTTGAAGGCGCTGTGGGTATGGTGGAAATGGCGTTGGAAGATCTGAAGATGAAAGATATCATTGAGTTTGACGATGAAAAAAAGGCGGTAATGGTTTCAAATTTGATGGTCGTTCTTTGTTCTGATAAGAGTGCTAGCCCTGTATTAAATGTCGGAACATTGCATCAGTAATCATGGCTTATCGAGTATTTAATGAATCTCAGACATATCGAGGAACATGGGTAGCTTACTTTTTACTTTTGGTGGAGCTACCCACCCTCCTTTTGCTTTTGTTCTTCTTTTTCACCGCCGAGGACAAATCTGAAATGGGAATAGCGCTTAGCGTTATGATCGTAGTCATGGGGGGGATTTTCCTATTTATTTTCAACCTAAAGCTGGAAACCCGGATTGACGAAGCTGGAGTATCCTTTCGGTTTTTCCCATTCATTAATTCGTGGAGAAAATATACACCAGAGCAGATTCAATCTATTCAAGTAATTAACTATAGTCCAATCACGGATTATGGTGGATGGGGGCTCAAAGGAAATAAAACAACCAAAGCCTATAGTATTCTGGGAGATGAAGGCTTGCTTCTGGACGTAGGGGAAAAGAAAAAAATAATGATTGGCACGATGAAGGCCAAAGAGCTCAAAGAATTTATAGAGAATTGGAGGGAGGGTAATCATGGCAGCTAAGAAGCCTTTTGCATTACGCTTAGACGAAAAAATGATGAAAGAAGTGGAAAAATGGGCCGCTGATGAATTCCGTAGTACCAATGGACAATTGGAATGGATCGTACGTGAAGCACTCAAAAAATCTGGACGTCTTGGTAAATCGACAAGTACCGACAAAGACTAATTACTCCTGACATAGCCTTTTGATCCCTTAGAAAAAATCATGATATTGAGGTAGTTAACCTAACATCGTCATGAAAAAACTAATAGCTATAGCTCTATTTTTTGGAGCTTTTTACTTGGCCAATCCTGCAGAAACCTTGGCTCAGGAAGTCGCAACTGAAATGACCAAGGAGCAGAAAAAAGCAGCCAAAACCGCTGCAAAGCTAGAAAAAGCTGAGGCTCAACTCGAAAAAAACAGAGAGAAATTAGAAAAAATCAACAATCGATACCAGAAGGACTTAGATAATTTTCAAAAGAAAAATGCCTCCGGGAAACTAACTCCTAATGATGTAGCCAAAATCACAAAGGACTTGGGTAAACAAGCCAAGGCTATCGAGAAACTGGAAAAAGATATCGAGAAGTTAGAAGAACTACTGGCTGAAGCCGGTTAATTTATGGGCGACCTAGGGTCGCCTTTTTTTTTATTCCTCATCTGGTGTATACAGTAAGATATTATTTTCAAAGTCATATAGTGTAAGGGCCCTGAGCTCATAATAAGCCATCCAGAAGTCCTTGAGTGAGGAAAAATACGCCCGCTTATTCGAATCTTTTTCTCCCTGTGCGATATTCAAATCCGTGATTGTCACATTGCCTGTTTGGTATCGCTTGAGTGCAATATCATATCTTTTTTGAGCTACTTCGTCTGATACACGAGTGACACCTAGGCGCTCCCGCATCATGATAAAGTTTTTCACTTTAGTAAATATTTCTTGCTCAAAATTGATCCGTTCCTGCTCAACTGTATACTCCACTAGTCTTTGATTTGCCTGAGCCTGAGAGACCCGCGCTTTGTTTCTTCCCCAATCTAAAATTGGAACTGATAGGCCAAGATTGACTAAGGCTTGGGTATTGGGATTTTGATAAATCTCAGGAAAGGTAAAAGCAGCGTTATTATATCCATAACTCGCATTGAGTTGCATAGAAATTCGCTCTCCTTTCGCCTGGGCGATTAAAGCTTCTGCTTCTAACTCCTGACGAACGAATCCTAAGGCTTCTGCCCTATTTTCAAAAGCCAATTCAATCGCACGATTGACGTCAACATCAAATTGTGGGATTTCTGTCGGGGAGATCAGTCTGATTTCGTCATATTGACTCAACCCTATAAATGCATTTACTCCAAATGTACTTCCCTCTAAATCCATTTTGGCTTGAGCCAAGTCTTGTTGGGCCTGCAAAACTTGAAGTTCTACCTGTAAAAGTGCATCCTCATAAGCGGTCCCTAGTTCGTATCGCTTTTTCTCTATTTCAAAAATCTGCTGAGAATTCGCCAAGTTATATGTCGCGATATCATGATTGACTTGAGCTAGGAGATAATCAAAAAACAAAGAAGTCACTTGCATGGACACCATTTCCATTTCTTGAACAAATTCCCGCTTGCTTTCTTCGTAGATGAGTGGCTGAATCTTTTTATCCCACTTGAAAGGATTGTAGGCGAAAATTGGCTGCTGAAGTCTGACGTTCACCGGAACACCTGAGTATTGAGTTTGTGGATCCGTCCCGTCTGAGAGAAAGTTATCAAAACGATTGGTTGATGAATTCACGGAGATTACTCCACCAGTAGGAGCAATTACCTGCTGAAGCCCCAGCTCCAAATCAAGTAAATTTTGCTGGACTTGCAAAAACTCAATACTTCCATCTGGCTGGGTGATACTATTGAATGATTGAGAATAACTCGGCAAAGTACCATTCAAACGTAGCTGAGGATTATAATTTGATCTAAATAACCTGTATTGCCAATACCGATTTTCCTTTTTGGTTTTGACACTCAAGGAGGCAGGAGAAATTTCCTTGGCTCGATTCACCATCTCGCTAAGGGTGTAAGTGGTAACTTCTTGCCCGTGAGAAGCTGAAAGGATCAATGAGAAGAATCCCGAAATAAAGATTTTAGGGTAAAATGAAAATTTCATCCTTCTATAAGTTGGTTTAGTGGACACACTGAATAACTAAAGTAACTATTGATTCCAATTGTACAAACAGTGAATTGTTAAATTCCCTTACTAGTGACTAAAATCTAAAAAATAAAGGGATTAGCCCTGATCCTTTTTAACTTGCAGCATAAAATAATTGCATGAAAAAAGTCATCAGTTTCGTCATCAGGTTCGTTCCAAGACCGTTATTGCAGACCATCAGTCCTCTGGTCATGTCATTTTTTGCAAGAATGAATAAAGGTGATGCTGTGAGCTGTCCAGTATGCGGCAACAGTTATTCGAAATTTCTTCCCTATGGTCGCAAGGCACGAGCAAACGCCCTTTGTCCAAGCTGTCTTGCACTAGAACGTCATAGGCTGATGTGGCTTTTTCTGAAACAAAGGACCACTTTTTTTAGCAAAAAATTGAAGGTTTTACATATTGCACCAGAACATTGTTTCATTGATCGATTTGAAAAATTACCTAATCTAGAATACGTCACGGCTGATATTGAGTCGCCACTCGCCAAGGTGAAAATGGATGTGCACGACATCCCATTTCCGGATAATTCTTTTGATGTAATCTTTTGTAATCATGTTTTGGAGCATGTCACAGACGATTTAAAAGTCTGTGCTGAGTTCAATCGAGTTCTGAGACAAGACGGGTGGGGGATCTTGCAATCTCCTGTGTACAACATCCCTACCACGTTACAGGATGATTCGATCACCGATGCTGCAGAACGAGAGCGCGTTTTTGGTCAAAGAGATCACGTGCGAAAATATGGATTAGATTATGCAGCACGATTGAGAAAGTCCGGAATTTTGATCGAGGAAAACTCCTTTGTGAAAGAGTTAGCTGCTGAAGAGGTTGAAAAATATGCTCTGCCGAAAGAGGAGATCATCTTTATGTGCAAGAAAGGCTAGCCTTTAATCGCTTTCACACTCAGTTCATAGAGTAATCCGGCACCATACCCTGAAAGCTGAAGTACTGCACAAATCCAACTCAAGCCCATCACCAGCAAAGAACGATATTGAATAAGAGCTCCAACCAGAACGCCTAAAGACCAAAGTCCAAAAATTAGGAGTTGAGCATAAAACAGCTGAGGCCACAAGAAAAAAGCGAAGGCAATAGAAATTAAAAAAAGTAAAAAAAACAATGGCAAAAGGTGAATCAGTTGTATGGCTCCCGGGTGAAATCTTGAGACATTCACACGGTTTTGTCCAAAAGAGAAGGATTGCTTCATAAAGTTCAAGAGAGTGTTTTTTCGCTTGTGAAAAACATAAGCTTCTTCAACTAGCTCAAGCCTAAACCCAGATTTTTTAATCCGTAAGCTCCATTCTATATCCTCACCGCGGTTAGGATCCAAAAACCCCTTAGTCTGCTCAAACACCTGCTTGCTTACTCCCATATTGAAGCCTCTAGCCTGATACTTCGAAGGGTCTTTTAGCTTGCCACGAATCCCTCCAGTGGTCCAAAAAGAAGTCATTGCAAAATCCATAGCTTTTTGAAGTGGTGAAAAATCTTCTCCAGATCGATCTGGCCCTCCAAAGGCATCCAAGCTTCTATTTTTTATTTCCAGAGCCAAGACCTCCAAATACATGGGTGGTAATACGACATCTGAATCTAAAATCACAAAAAAATCGCCACTCGCCTGGCTCATACCGAAATTTCTAGCAAAGCCCTGACCAGAATTTTCCTGAAAAAAATAACGAATAGAGAAATTTTTAGAAAATCTGGAAACTACAGCCTCGCAAGTAACTTCAGAACCATCTTCCACTATAATCACCTCAAAGTCTCGATAAGTTTGGCTAAGCAGACTTGTTAATAAATCTTGAATTTCATCTGGTCTATTGAATACTGGGATAATGATGGAAAACTTCATTTTCAAAAGTTCAGCTCCTCATCCACTTTATATTCAGGTTCCTTCGATTGATTTGAAGTCATCAGCTCCGCAATAAAACCGGTTAAAAACAGTTGAACTCCCACAATCAATGCAACAAGTGCCAAGAAAAACAAGGGCTGATCCACAACCTCACGAACCTTAAGCCCTTTGCTCAACCCATAAATCTTTTCTCCTACCAACCAACATGTGATGAAAAACCCAGTCAAAAAGGATAGTGTCCCAAGCAATCCAAAAAAATGCATCGGCTTTTTCTTATATCGATGGACGAATGAAACAGAAATTAGATCTAAAAATCCATTGAGGAAGCGCTCCAACCCAAACTTAGACTCACCATATTTACGGGCTTGATGTTGGACCACTTTTTCACCTATCTTAGAAAACCCGCTCCACTTAGCCAATAAGGGGATATAGCGGTGCATCTCCCCATAGATATGAATATTTTTGACCACCTTTTTTTTGTAAGCCTTAAGCCCACAATTGAAATCGTGAAGTGGAATACCTGAAATCCAGCGTGTGACCCCATTAAAAAACCTGGAAGGAATGGTCTTGGTAATTGGATCATGTCTTTCCTTTTTCCAGCCTGAAACCACATCGAATCCCTCTTCTGTAATCATTCGATATAACTCTGGAATCTCCTCGGGACTATCTTGAAGATCCGCATCCATGGTAATCACCACCTCTCCTGTAGCCTTAACAAATCCAGCATCCAAAGCAGCCGATTTACCAAAATTTCGGGTGAAATTCAGCCCCTTAATCTCCTTGAAGTTTGCACTGAGTTCTTCCATGACGCTCCAGGAGCGATCTGTACTTCCATCATTCACCAAAATAACCTCATAAGAAAAGCCGTGTGTTTGCATCACACGGCTAATCCATTGGGTCAATTCCGTAATAGATTCGTCTTCATTAAAAACGGGAATTACTACAGAAATTTGAATCATATTAATATTCTAGAGACTTGTCTTTTTTCTTCAGGATTGCTCCCAAAATTAAGGCTATTATGGCATAAACCACTAGGGCAATCCCAAAGGCTTTCAATTGGCCACCTAGAGTAAATCCATCTAATGTTGCCTGTCTCATTTCCTCAATTTGCTCAGCACCCATTGAATCCGCTGGAGCACCAAAACGCTCCATCATAGCTAGGGTGTTTTCTACAGACTGATCAGCTAAAACTTGGCCTAGCGTAGGATCAATTACTTGATACAGCAAAATTTGGCCAACTAAGCCAACAAGGCCAGAAATAACAATTGCTATAAAACTAAACTGGAAAGCTGTCCCAAAGTCCATAAATCCACCCAATTCAGAACGATACTGACGACCAAAATAAATGATTAGGGTAAAGAAAATGACAATTGCGATCAATCCAAACCAACCGCTGATCAGCATGGATGAATCAATAAAATAAACAATAAAGGTAATCGCAAGTGAAACGAGACCTATGGTGAGACCAGGTTGAATGGCCGCTTTCAGGGGAGATTGTTGTTCTTCCATAATGGAGTTAGTTAGAGTTTCTACGTAAAATAATGGAAATAATAATACTAAAAAAAAGGCCGGGGATGATTTTCCACAGCGTATCGTTCAAGCCCACATCAAAAGGAGTCATTGCTTGGACGCTCATCAAAGTCGTTTCAAAGGATTTTTCTCCAACCTGTCCCAAAATCAATTCTTTATTATCAGCCAGTACTTTGAGTTTCGTATCCAAAATCAATTCAAAAAGATCTGGAGAAAGACTAAGGATCAGCCAGATACCTAAACCAGAGATAAGTCCAAGGATCATATACGCTACGAAGCCAACCGTCATACCTTCGGAAAATGAAAGGTAGCCATCATTGTTATAATCTTTGTAGAATTTTATAGTCAAAAATATGGCTATGGGCACGATGATGTAACCAAACACCAAATTCAAGTTCGTAGGATCGCCGTAAAACCAGGCAAGAGCCAAGAAAGAGACTACACTTAGGACACCACCTAAGGTGCCAAACCTATATGCAGACTGAAAATATTTTCCCATCACAAGCGAACTAGTTGCCCTTTCTGCACTACATATTTTACTCGTCCTTGAAGTTTTTCCCCAAACCACGGATTATTCGAAGCTTTAGAAAGATTGACGGATCTGTCATAGACCCACTCCTCTTGTGGGTCGAAAATAGTCCAACCTGGATCTTTTTCATCCAAAATCACCCTTCTAGGTCCACGGGTTATTTTTTCAATAAGGAGTGGCCAGGAAAGCTCCTTTTCCAAATGAACAAGAGCTGGAAGAAAAGTGATTAACCCAGCCATGCCAAAACTAGCCAAATCAAACTCCATGAACTTTGAATCATAATCCTGAGGTTGATGGTTTGACACAATCGCATCAATCGTCCCATCTTGTATGCCTTGAATCAAAGCTTCTCTATCCTTTGCTCCCCTGAAAGGTGGTAAAACCTTATAGTTAGCATCGAAGGATTTCAAATCTTGATCTGAAAAAATTAATTGATAAACAGAAATGTCACAGGAAACTTGGAGTCCTTCAGCCTTGGCTTCACGAATTAGCTGCACGCTTTTAGCAGTACTAATTGTTTGAAAATGCATCCTCCCTCCTGTATATCGCAAAATTTCGAGATTCCGATGAACAGCCAAGTCCTCAGCAAGGTTTGGAATACCCTTCATACCAAGGTGGGTACTGATTTCTCCCTCATGCATTTTGCCAAAGAGCGCCAATAACGGATCATAAGAATGATCGAACAGAACCCCATTAAAGCGCTGCAAATATTGAAGGATTTTCATCAAACGATCACTATTAGCTAAAGTCTCAGTGCCATCTCCGAAAATTGAAACACCTGACTGATAATGGATATCGAGAATCTCTGTCAGATCTTCTCCCCGGGTATCCCGAGTGACAGCAGCCTGAATATGGATTTCAGGCAAAAATGATTGAGCCTTTCTGTGGATATAATCCACATCATTTTTTGATTGAATTACCGGTTGAGTATTTGGGAGAAGGACACCCCCACTAAATCCACTAAGTTGAAGAGCTTTTGACAAGCTTTCAAGAGTCTCCTTATATTCCAACCCGGGATCACCTGAGCCACATCTCAGATCGAGCCAGCCTTCGGTCAAAAATAAATTCGTGGCATCGACTTCAGAATCATATTCCCCATTCCAATTGCTTGGTACTTCAGTGAGATTTTCATTATGAAACAAATAATCTTTAGGCGCTTGAATTTTTGAATTTTGAATTAGCCTCAGATTTTTGAACAGTGTGGACATGCAGGAAAATTTTGTCGTAAAACTGCAATAATATTCAATAAAATGAAAGTACAGATCAAAATATGGTCAATCCTATAATTAGGATATTCCTTGCTAATAATTAGGAAAACAAAAATATTATGAACGCAAAAAAGCCAGCTAGATAGCTGGCTTTTAAATAATGTGGCGGCGACCTACTCTCCCAGGTGTAACCCCAGTACCATCGGCGCTGCAGGGCTTAACTTCTCTGTTCGGGATGGGAAGAGGTGG